>DDFF01000014.1 GCA_002337045.1 Bacteroidetes bacterium UBA1935
GACCCGCATTAGTAGGAACAATTGACAAAGTAGCTGTTTGTGCATTGAAGTAAACACCTCCGTTGGCAACATTTGCCCAACCACTACCCTGATTTTCCTGCCATTGATATGTAAGTCCACTACCTGTACCAACTACAGTAAATGTTGCAGTAGCACCGGCACATAGTGTTACGTTAGAAGGATGCGTACTAATTGCAGGTAAAGTACGTACCGTAAGCAGTGCACCATTGCTTGTAACAGATGGAGGGCATGTGCCACCAACTACACAACGATACAGATATCCGTTCATTGCAGCTGTAGCGCCAGTAAGCGAAAGTGTTGCAGTAGTAGCGTTTGCATAAACACCACCGTTTGTAATATTTGCATAACCGCTACCTGTATTTACCTGCCATTGATATGTAAGTCCTGTACCAGTAGCTGTAATATTAAATGAGGTATTACCGCCATCGCATATTGTAGCTGCAAGAGGTTGGCTGTATAATACAGGAGATGTATAAACAGTCAAGGATGCACCTGAAGTGCTAACCACTGTAGGTGTACATGATGTACCCGTAGTAATACGGCATTGGTATAAGAAACCATTCATACCAGGATTGACACCTGCTACTGAAAGCACATTAGTTGTAGCACCACTATATTGAGAACTATTTGTAACTATAATATAACCACTACCATAGTCTGCATACCATTGATATGTAAGGTTGGTACCTATAGCTGCAGTGCTGAATGTAGCAGTAGTACCACTACACACCGTTTGTGCAACAGGTTGTGCAGTAACTATTGCAGGAGAGTTAACAACCAAAGTAACAGGCGTACCAGTAACCGATGGGCTACATGTACCGCTCACCACACAACGATATTGGTAACCGTTCATGCTGTAAGGTGCTGCTGTCAGATTAAGTGTTGCTGTTGCTGCATTGCTGTATACACCACCATTAGTGATATTAGCCCATGCACTACCGGTATTTTCCTGCCATTGATATGTAAGCGCAGTACCTGATGCTGCAATTGTAAAGCTTGGATTATCGCCTGCGCAAACAGTAGTACCAGATGCTTGTGTATTGATAACCGGTGATGTATTAACTGTAAGTGTAACAATATTTGAAGTAACCGAAGGTGTACATGTACCGCTTACTAAACAACGGTATTGATAACCATTCATACTGGCAGGAGGGTTAGTGAATGTAAGGCCACCGAAACCATTGTTTGTAATAACCGGATTAACACCCAGATTATTCCAGCCGCTACCAGTATTTTCCTGCCATTGGTAAGTAACACCTGTGCCTGTTGCAGTTGTAGTACAACTTGCTGTACCAGCCAGCGCACATACTGCCATACCGCTATTGTTTGGCTGTGCAATTATAGCAGGTAATGTATTAACCGTGAGTGTAGCAGCAGAACTTGTGACAGAACCACATGGCGTATTTGACAATACAACACAACGATATTGATATCCGCCCATACCGACAGTAGCACCTGTAATGGTAAGCGTACTTGTTGTAGCACCACTATAAACACCACCGTTTGAAATATTTGCATAACCACTACCTGTATTTTCCTGCCATTGATAGCCATTAGCATTCGATGCAGTAACAGAGAATGTAGTATTGCTACCTACGCAAGTAGCCGTGCTTGAAGGCTGTGTATTAATAACTGCCAATGGCACTACCGTAAGTGTAACCTGATTAGTTTCTATCGTAGAGCAAGGTGTATTAGCCCCTGCTGCACACTTATACAGATAACCATTCATTGAAGATGAAGGGGACGTAATTGTAAGTGTGTTGGTAGTAGCACCACTATACACCGCATTGTTTGTAATAGCAGTAAAACCACTACCTGTATTTACAAACCACTGATAACCTGTAGCATTGGAAACTGTTGTAGTGAACGATACGTTTGGAGCATTATTACATACCACCTGATTAAGCGGTTGCGTAGTAACTACCGGAGCAGGAACAACAGTAAGTGTTGCACCGGCAGATGTTGCGGCAGGAGTACAAGTACCTGTTACAACGCAACGATATTGATAACCGTTCATAGCGTTAGTAGCACTGGTAATATTTAATGTAGCTGCAGTAGCATTACTATACACACCACCATTTGAAATATTAGAGTACCCGCCACCATTATCCACCTGCCATTGATAACCAAGACCTGCACCAGTTGCTACAACAGAAAAACTAGTATTTGTTGAAGAACATATGGTGCTATTAGACGGACTGGTACCTATTGCAGGAGGTGTATTTACAGTAAGCGTAGCTGCTGCAGAAGGAGCAGAAGAACCACTTGGGTTTGTAGCAATGACACGATATAAATAACCATTCATACCTGTAGTTGCACCTGTAATATTCAATGTAGCGGTTGTAGCATTGCTGTAAACACCGCCGTTTGATATATCTGTATAACCACTACCTGTATTTACCTGCCATGTATAGCTTGTAGGTGTATTAGTTGCAGCAGTTGTAAAACTTGTGTTTGCACCATTACAAATAGCAGCATTCACAGGATCTGTGCTAATTACAGGAGGAGTTGATAAAACAGTAAGTGTTGCTGGATTGCTATTAGCAACAGGCGTACAAGTGCCTGATACTACACAGCGATACTGATAGCCGTTCATAGCCAGTGTAACCGCAGTAAGATTTAATGTAGCAGTACTAGCATTGCTATAAATACCACCATTTGTAATATTTGCCCATCCGCTACCTGTATTTTCCTGCCATTGGTATGCAATACCTGTAGCAGCACCTGTAACTGAAAACGATGTATTAGCACCTACACTTACAGAACTGTTAGAAGGATGAGAAGAAACAGATGGTGAAGTATATAAGCTGAGTGCTACAGCGCTTCTCGATAATCCCGTACAAGATGTTGTGCTATAGTCGATAGTACAGTTGATAGACCTGAAACTATTAGTAGCTGCAAAAGGATATCCTTTACCAACACCTGAATATACAGTAAGATCGCTATTACTACCAATTGATACACCTGAAGCTCCGACGTTAGTATATCTAACACTCCCGGTAGACATTTTATCAGTTATATAAAATGCATACACCTGACCTGCAGATAAAGGGAAAGATAGACTCAACCCAAGAGGCGTTGCGACACCTGTGCCTAATGATACAACAGAACTACTGGTTGCCAGCAATGTCCATGCAGCACTGTTAGTTTCACTACCCACATAAGTACCTAATTTATAATATACCTCATAAGTACCTGTTCCTGTTAAGTTGCACTTAAAATCATTCAATACTATATTATTAGATACGAGCACATCAAACATCGCTCCTGCATTTCCATTATTAGCATTATAAGGAGTTGAAACTGAATTACCACCAATAAACACTACAGGCTCTGCATAGTAAGTGCCTGCAGATGAAACAGGATTAATTGTTAGTGTAGTGCCAGAACCCAAATAATTGCCCGCAGAAGCTGCATCATACCATTTAACAATACCACCCGAAGAAACTGTGGCACCAACAGCACCCGAGCCCCCGAGACAGGCAACACCCGGTGTAGTACCTGTAATTGTTGGCAATGCAACTGTTGTGAGTGTTGCACTTGCAGATGCAGACGATGTTCCACATGCATTTGTTGCTGTAGCACGATACAAATAACCATTCATACCTGCCGTAGCACCAGTAATGTTTAGCGTTGCTGTAGTAGCATTGCTGTATACACCACCATTAGAAATATTTGTGAAACCACTGCCTGTATTCACCTGCCATTGGTAACTTGTAGGTGTATTACTTGCCGCTACAGTGAAAGTTGTATTACTACCGACACAAACAGTTTTGTTAGTAGGGTCAGTAGATATAGCAGGTACTGCACCTATACTAAGTGTTGCTGCCGTTGATGCAGCAGATGTGCCACAAGAATTAGTAGCTGTAGCTCTGTATAGATAGCCTGCCATACCTGCGGTAACACCTGTAATAGACAGCGTAGCAGTAGTAGCACCACTGTAAACACCACCATTTGAAATATTGGTAAATCCACCTCCGTTATCTACCTGCCACTGATATGATGTAGGCACATTGTTAGCAACTACAGTAAAGTTGGTGTTACCACCCGCACAAGCAGAGGCGTTACTTGGATTTGTTGTAATGCTTGGCGCACTGTTGACAGTAAGCGTAGCACCTGTAGATGGTGAAGATGTACCTGTACCATTAGTAGCGGTAGCGCGATACAAATAACCATTCATACCTGCAGTAGCACCAGTAATAGATAGTGTAGCAGTTGTAGCACCGCTATACACACCACCATTGCTGATGTTTGAATAACCACTACCTGTATTTACCTGCCACTGATATGATGTTGGTGTATTGTTTGCTGCAACGGTAAAGCTTGCATTGCCACCCGAACAAGCTATAACAGAAGAAGGATTGCCTGTTATAGTTGGCGCTGTACCAACAGCAACAGCTGTATAGGTAGCTGTATAGGTAAGACCTGTAGACGCTCCAACAGCCATTAAATTATAAAAAGATGTACTAGTGACTGCGCCAAACGTAGAAGTATAACAACTAAGTGTACCAAAGTTGCCGCTTCCGGGGGTTGTATTGGCACACCACCCACCCAAAGTTTGAAAACTAAATCCTGTATTAGTACCAGATGTTACGTACGAAATAGCAGTAATTTGGACACTGGAGCCAACATTGATATACCAGGCATCTTGCTGATCGCCCGGTGAACTGGTAACACCACTTACCGTGTATGTTCCCGCGGTAGTAATATTCAATGTTGGTGGAGAGCCGAGAAGATCTGGCAAGTCTGCACCCTCACTATACAGGGAGGTTTGTGCTTGCGATGATAGTGACAACAACATCAAAAATGCCATCATTGCATTTCTGAAAGCCATTGGTTTGTTTTTAAGTCTAAATCTGACCATATATGGGGTTTTAACTTTTTACTTTACAATAGTATTTTGTTAAATCAATTGTAATTGATTTAACAAAACGTACACAAAGAGTATTTTTAATGCTAATTAAGTAAACGGATAATCCGTATAAAAATACAATGTGATACCCGTTTTTTCAACATATTTATTTAAAATAGCTAGTAATACTAATACATTGATAAACAATTGATTGGAAGACTACAAAAACTTTAACTAAGAGTTACACATTTGATGCAATAAAAAAAGGATGGCGATTGCCATCCTTGCATGCAAAATATATGATTGCTTATTTACTTCACTTCTGCAGCATCGTAGCTAAGTACACTGAAAACACCATATCCGTTTTTAACATTGGTATGTATGTTAGTCGGTTCTGCAAACGGATTATCTCCGTTCTCTGTAGCAAACTGGTACGTCTTTCTGTATTTGAAGTAATCCTCAGTAACATGTTGCAATGCTGCTATAACTCTATATACTACACCACCATTATTGTACGGTTCCAGATAAGTACTATTAATAAATACTCTCAGCTCTTTTGTAGTACCATTAAACAATGCATCTCTGATAAAAATGGCATTACCATTCAAACATGTATTCTGGTCTATCTGTTCGTTCGATACACTTTCAATACTCGCATCCACTGTATTGATACAAGAGCTGTAATACATGGTTGTATCGCCCGATGTATTGTCTTTTGTAAAACTGAGGATATAATAATCTCCCAACGTTGCAGGGTCTTTGAATGTAATGCGTAGCTCATCCTGAGGCAAGCCGTCCACATCCAACCTTGCTTTGGGTATGCGTTGTATATTCTCAATCTTCACAAAAGATGGAACTACTGTAGCAGCACTGGCTTCCTGATAGCCGGGAGCATTTACTTTCACCTCGTACCTGCCGCCATCTTCGGCAATGGTTTTAGAGTTGTAGTTATTGAGAGTGGCATCATACTTCATCGTATCTACAACTTTCCCGCTTTTCAACAAGAGAACTTGCGCATCTCTTATCGAAAGGTCTTGCCCTTTTTTAAATTTCAGGATACTGATAGACTTACCGATGCTTACACGCATGGTATCACCTACTTCGGTATCGCTATTTACTACCAGCAGCGGAGTGTATTCTGGTACTTTTACAGTTATTTCTTTCTCGCAGGATGCTAATGCTACCATAGCTAACAATGCTGCTATATAATGACGTTTCATATTATACTATATATGTGGTGATTAAAATTTGAATTGATAACTGATAGAAGGAACAATCGGGAACAGACTCATTTGTTTGAACACTGCATTACCCTGATTGTTAGTAGAACTGTATATATAGAACGGATTGCGACGGTTGTAAACGTTGTATGCACTTATTACCCATGCACGTTCCCAGTTTTTGCGTTGTTTAGAAAACTTGATGCTTACATCTGCACGGTGATACGCCGGCATGCGATAACCGTTCCTGTCGCCATATACCTGTACATTGCTACCATCAGGGCCTGTATAGTAACCAACAGGCAGTGTGATGGCATTACCTGTACCATAAATCCATTCAGCACTTACTTCTACATTCTTAGCCAACTCGTATATAGCAGCTATTTTAAAATCATGTCTTCTGTCATAGCGATAAGGGAATTCTCTACCACCATTCAGGTTATCAAACTGGCGTTTTGTCCATGATAGTGTGTAGCCCATCAATCCCGTTACCCTACCCTTCTTTTTCTGAAAGAACAGTTCGCCACCATAGCTTTTACCCTTTCCTATTTCTACCTTATCTTCCCAATTGCTGCCCGGATTGAAGAAGCTTGCACCTTCTTTATACTCCAGTACATTATCCATTGTTTTATAATACCCTTCTAATGAAACTTCGATACCTGTAAAGTGTGTGTATGCCAGGCCTGCAGCACCCTGATAAGATTTCTGCATCGGCACCCTTGCTGTAACAGGCACCCACAAATCTGTTGGCAAACCTATTGATGAGTTTGTAAGCAAGTGAATAAACTGATTCATTTGCACAAATGATGCTTTAGCACTCAGCTTATCGTTGATAAGGTATCTTGCAGCAACACGTGGTTGTATAGAATGGTAGAACTTATTCTGCACCATAAAACCTGTCCAGTGTACACCAAGGTTTGCCTTCAGCTTTGATGATATTTTGATATCATCTTCAATATATGCATCTATCTCTCCTGCGTTTATATCCTTTGTAGCAATGGTAGTATCTTGTTTGAAGCCTGCAGCTGCCACCCTTGTTTGTTGTGCACCCGGCTTGTAGGTATGATTCACATAACCCACACCTGCTTTCACATAGTGATTGGGATGCGGAATATAGTCGAAATCGTATTTAACCGCTTTGTCATTGATGCCTGAAGAGTACTTTAGATAAAACTCATCGTTAGAACCGGAGAACGTACTCTTAGTTTGTGTTGACACTATAAACCTGTACTGACTGTAATATGCCGTAAGATTACCAAATAGTTTATTGTTGTATTGGTGATTCCAACGCGCAACGGTAGTGATATTACCCCACTTCAGATCTGTATTGAAAGATGAACTGAGCGAGCTGCCGTCCTCTTGTTTTTGTTTCGCGTAAAATTTATCATCGCCCAGATAACCGCTTATGTACAAGTGGTCTTTCTTAGTCAGTTTGAAGTTTACTTTACCATTCAGGTCGTAGAAATAATATCCGCCTTTAAAGTTGCCTTTGATAAAAGGTTTGGCGATGATATCGTAGTAGGTACGCCTGCCCGAAATCATGAAAGATGATTTACCTTTTTGTATAGGCCCTTCTAATGTAAGCCTGGAAGCTATCAGCCCAATACCACCTTCGCCGTGTAGTTTATTCTTATTACCCTCTTTCATATTAATATCCAGCACAGAAGAAAGGCGACCGCCATAACGCGCAGGGAAACCACCCTTTACCAATTCTACACTACGGATGGCATCTGCATTGAACACACTGAAGAAACCAAACAGGTGGCTGGCATTATATACAGGCACACCATCCAGCAATATCAGGTTCTGATCAGGGCCACCGCCACGTACATAAAAACCTGAAGAGCCTTCATTACCGGCCTGTACACCCGGCAGTAATTGTATCGCCTTCAACACATCTACCTCTCCGAGAAATGCGGGCAGCGATTTGATAGTTTGTATAGGCAAATCGATATTGCTCATTTGCGTGCGTTCCTGTATTGCATCTTTCTTGCCTGTTATCACTACTTCTTTCATCTCTTTGGCAGATTCCAATTCGATGTTCAGTGTTGTGTTTTGCTTCAGGCTGATTTCTTTTGAGAAAGTAGCATAACCGATATAAGAAGCTTTCAGCTTTATATCATCGGCCTGCATGGTAATAGAATAGAAGCCAAAAGCATTGGTAGCCGTACCAATATTTTTTTCAGGAATAAAAACAGTTGCTCCTATCAGGCGTTCGCCACTTTTCTTTTCCGTTACATACCCACTGATGGTAACTTGTTGTGCCCATACAGCCAGTGGCATCAGGAAAGTGAGTAGCAATAAAATGCGTTGTTTCATGAACTATCGTCTTGTGTTTGATAGTAAAACGCATAAAAACTGATTTACCCCTATTCCAGCAACAACCACCAAGGGCCTGTGAGATATGAATATGTAATTTGTGATACACCACCCACTACACCCATACCATTATTTACATTGCCCTGTATCTTAACAGGCTGCTGGAAAGAATTGTAGCCGGAAGACGGGTCGTAGGTTTCGTAGGCTTTCAGAAAATCGAAATAGTCTTTAGAAACTGATTTTACATACACGATTATCTTGCCTAATGAAGAGTCCGGCGCAAAGAGATTTTCAGGAGTTTTTACAATAAACACGGTAGTTTCATAATCATTACCATTGAAGCGAAGGTCTTTCAGCAAGACTCTTTTGCTGCGTGTAAAAGAACCTACATCGTATATATTTTCAGAATAAGGGTCTGCTGTATACAGCGCTTGCCTTACATAATCTCTGTAATAAACAGTATCTACTTTTGTAACTACATTACCCGACGAGCGTAGCGACTCATAAGCATCTCTCGCATCACTAATCTTCACCCAACTGCCATTGTACAAAAAGTATGGCGTTGCTGTTGCTTTCTGTTTGAGTGCTTCTATCATGTAATAATCAGTAGTAGAAAACGGGTCTTTTATTTTCACTTTCACCCTCAATGTACTATCCTGACCATACTTAACAGAAGCGGTATCTGTAACAGCAGCTTTTATCTGTTGTGGCATATCTACTATTGTCGTAGCAGTGCCTAGTGTATTGTGTGTAGCAGTAATAGTATATCGCAGCCCTGCAGCAGTAGCAATACTATTACTGAATGGCAAAGTATACATGCGCTGTGCAAAGCTGTCTACGTAGCCATTCAACGGAAAAGTTTTACCGTTGCTGTCTTTTATTGAAATAGTAAGATCTTGCAACAACTGAAAACGCAATGTACTATTGGATGCAAGTGCTATGCTCTGTCCTGCCCTCAGGAAGAAGCTGTCACCCACCACCAACTCACCAAGCATTGTAATCTTTTTGCTGCCGCCTACAGGCGGTAGTTCCAGATCTTTGTTGCAGGAAGAAGACCACACCAACGTAAGGATGATGCCAACTACAAATGTGATATGTAATATTGCCTTCTTCATGTACTAAAATGCAAGTTTATAACTGAGGTAAGGGATAAATTGCAGGAAGCTCATGCCTCTTAGCTTAAAGTCTCCGTTTGATGCATCGCCTGTTGCGTTCACCAGTTCTACATACATGATATTTCGCCTTGCATATGCATTGAATACCCCAAGCGACCATGTGCGTTCATAGTGCTTACCTTTTCTTTTAGTGAAATTCATACCCACATCCAGCCTGTGTATGGCAGGTAGCCTGTAGTTGTTCCACTGCACATAGTTGTAGGTATAGTTGGCACTGTTAACAGCATTGGTAGATGTAATGTGCAGGTTATTATCCAAATCAGGATATATCTGGTCTGGCAGTGTAATGGCTTCGCCTGTCATATAAGACCATGAAGCTGCTACATCAAACCTATCAGACGGATGGTAGTCAAGTGTTGTTTTCAGATTGTGCCTTCTGTCGAAACGGTAAGGGAAGGCCTTGCCTTCATTCAGCTGTGCAAACTTCCTCCATGTCCATGAAAGTGTATATGCAGCAGCCCAGGTAAAACTACCCAGTTTCTTTTTGAAAGACGCCTCCGCACCATAGCTCCAACCCGTACCCTGAATAATTTTCTCATCCCACTTCAATGAATTATCGAAGATGTTTTTACCCATACTGTAGGTGGTAGTGTTGGTGATGTCTTTATAATAACCTTCGATATTGTAAGTGAGCCCGATTTTTGAAGGCCTGCCCATGTAGCCTACCGTATACAGTGTTGCCTCTTCAGGTTCTATGCGCGATGAGCTGGGTATCCAGAAGTCTGTAGGCAAGCCGAATGTAGTATTGCTGATGAGATGCAGAAACTGCGCCATTTCTGTGTAAGATGCATATACAGTATGCGATTTTGCCAGTTTGTAGGAAGTATAAAAACGCGGCTGCACACTGGAATAATTGAACCGTTCGCTGAACCAGTTGGCAAAGTGAATACCAGGGCGTATCATCCAGCGCTTATTAATGCGTACTTCATCTTCTATGAAAACAGAGTATTCGTTTGACTGAAACTTATCTGCAGGCACAAAAGATGTAGGCAGCAATTGTTGAGAATTGATGGTAAGCATTTCAGCAGGTATAAAAGATGCCGTGCTGAAGTGTACACCAAACTCTATACGCTGCGTGGCAGTTGCATACCAATTGGCATGCAGCCTTAATGCCCAATCTGTAATAGACGAATTGCCCTGATAAGTGCCTGTGGTAGTCTTACCATCTTTATCTATTTGCTCTTTCTTATCAATCAGTGAATACTTAAACTGACTGAACGTAACTATTGTGTTTACAAACAATTTGGGATTAACAATGGTATTCCACTTAGCACTGGCAACAGTATTTCCCCAACGGGCTTTAGAACCGGAGCCTTCAAAATCGAGCATGATGCCGTCCCTACCATTGTACACACTCACGTACAGCCTGTTGTTCTTATTCAGTATATAATTGGCCTTGCCATTGATATCGTAAAAATTGAAACCTGCATCTTTTGTAAATGGCTTCCACAACAAATCGAACCAGGTACGCCTGCCAGATACCATGATGGATGCTTTATCTTTTACAAGCGGCCCTTCCAGATTGATGCTTCCTTTTACTAAACCCATCGTAAACTGTCCGCCCCAACGTTGCATGTCTCCGTCTTTGGTATTCACATCTATTACAGAAGACAACCTGCCACCGTAGCGAGACGGAAACGCTCCTTTGTGAAAGTCTACCGACTTTATGGCCTCTGCATTGTAGATAGATGTGAATCCGAAAAAGTGGTCGGTATAGTATAATGGCACACCGTCTAAGAGATTGAGGTTTTGCCCCGGATCGCCGCCCCTTACCATTACAGCATTTGTTCCGTCTGTACCAGATTGCACACCCGATATATGTTGTAATGCACGCATCACATCATTTTCGCCCAATACAGTAGGACGACTTTTGATATCGGCATAGGTAAGGTGCAGATGCTCTGCGGATGTTTCTTTTTCCGAAACTACTTTTACTTCTTTCAACTGAGAAAGTAAAGACAGCATAATATCTTTTCTGCCGCCTGCTAAACCATCGCTACTGAAAGAATCCGTGCCGTAACCAATATACGAGCACATTATTTTGTATTTGCCCGCAGGAATTGTAAGGCTGTAGAAACCATAGCTGTTAGTAGTAGTACCTAAACCCAACTCCGGCACATACACTACGGCGCCAATCAGCACTTCTCTATTCTGCAATTCCTTCACATAACCGTTGACAGTAATTTTCCCTGAAGCAGCAGGCCTACCTTCTGCCCCCGAAATAAGCAGTATTTTATCTCCGCTTTGCTGCCATGTTACCTGCTGGCCCGCAAGAATAATATTTAATGCCTCTGCAATGGTAATTTCCGTTTCGGGCAATTGTACCACGCGCCTCACATCTACATAACCATTACTATATGAAACAGGGATATGAGTTTGATGCTCAATATCCCTGATATATTTTTTTACAGAACCTTTTGTAAAAGATGGCTTATACCTTGTCTGCAAAGCACTACCCTGTGCACCCGCATCAAAAGATGCCAGTACTACTGATAATGTCAATAGCAGCGTATAGATGTAGCGCATAGATTACTTTGCCAATATAACGTAGTTGTTATCAGTTTGTTGCCATTTGCATTGGGCAACAAGGCAAAGTTCGTTAAGAATTTCTTCAATAGATTGATTATTGAAGCTTATGTTTATTAATTGTTGGCGTATATCCGGTGTCATAGTGGCATCAAGTGTTATCTGCGCAGCGTATAACTGCGATAACTCGTTGGTTATGTATTCAAGACTTTTGTTCTCGTATATCAATTTACCCGTTTTCCAGAACAGGTAGTTGGTGCCTTCTATGGTAGTTTCTGTAAGCTGCTGCTGTTTGTAAATACCATGCTCGCCAGGTGTCAGTATCACATAGTTACCGGCTTTTTGCTTGGCAGTCATCTGTACCTTGCCTGTTGCTACAGTAACGGTGGCATCATTTTCATTGCAGGTAACATCAAAAGACGTTCCCAGTACCCTTACATCTACAGACTGTGCATCAATAATAAATGGCTTCGTTACATCTCTGTGTACTTCAAAAAATGCTTCACCTTCCAGGCTCACATTACGTGTATTACCTGCAAAAGTTTTAGGATAGGTAAGCTTACTACCCTTGCGCAGTGTTATATGCGAATTATCGGGCAGTACCACATCAACATTACCTGTTTCGGCTATCATAGTAACCATACCACTGTCTGCACCGGGGCGCATAATAATGAGCCCTACCAGCAAAATAGCCGCGATACCGGATGCATACTTCAGCCACAAAGGCATTACCCTGCCTTTTTTCACCTCTGCCGGGGCAACAGCTATTCGAGATGCCACTTTGTCCCATGCAGCTGTTTTATTGAAAGAACTGCCATTCAGCAATTCTTCAGAACGCTGCCAAGCCTTAGCCACCTGCTCATATACGGTTTTATTACCCGCATCGGCAGCCAGCCACTCGTCCAGCAGGCGCACATCCTCATCAGAGGCTTCTCCTGCCAGCTTTTTGGCTATGATTATGTCTATCTGCTCGTTCATCTGCATGGTTACTCAACTATTATAACGCATGATTAATAAATAACCCCTACGCCTGAAATATATTTTTTAATAACAATATCAAAATTAATCCTGCCATGGCACCGCTCTGCACAAAATCCCGCAGGGTTTTAATTGCCTTACCCATCTGATTTTCAACGGTTTTTACTGAAATATCCAGCGATTCAGCGGTTTGCTTATAGCTCATCCCGTGCATTTTCACCATCAGGAATACTTCTTTGCATTTGGGTGGCAACTGGTTCAGTGCTTCTGCTATCTTTTTAGACTGTTCATCCGCATCCTCGCGCATTTGCCTGCCTGTAATAAATGGTTCGGGGTCTGTTTCGGGTTTAGTATCTGTAAACCTGACACCTGAACTTGCCTGTTTCCTCAATGCGGTGATGCAGTTATTTCTGGTAGCTGTTATCAGGTAAAATTTGGCTTCTTTGCTTTCTATCAAGTCTTTTCGCTGCTCCCAAAATTTTACTAAGGTGTCCTGTACCACATCTTCGGCAAGATGGCTGTCTTCAAGAAAAGACATAGCATACCTGCAGAGGTTGTCATACTCTCTGTCAAACAAATCTTTAAATGCTCTTTCTGCGGCAGTCATTTTGGGGTGGCAATGCTATTACAAAGAAACTAAAACTATATCATAAACCCCTATGGCAATCAAGGGGGATATTATGCGTTATTATTTCTGCTTTTATCTGTTATTCGTTTTCTGATGCGGCTGAGCGATTCGGGCTTTACACCTATATAACTGGCAATCTGGTATAAAGGCACTCTTTGCATCAGGTCGGGGTTGGTAGCCATCAGCCTTTCATATCGTTGTGAGGGGCTATCGGTAATGTAGGTGGCCTGTAGCTTTTGCCGGTCATGCACTATCTGCTCAAGTATCATACGTGCCATGGTTTCAAACTTGCGGCTTTTTTCGTACATATCCTGTTCGCGAGCAGCATTGCCGATAACCAATACAGTATCTTCAAGGCATTGAAAAAACCTGTCGGACTGCACTTGTACCATTAAACCACCGGGTGGGATAATCCAATCATCTTCCGTAAAAAAATTGCTCGTACGTTCTTCTCCGTCTACTATATAATATTCACGTACACATCCCTTCAATACAAAATAACACTCGGTTGCTATCTCCCCTTCTTTCAGCAAATGTTCACCTTTCAGGCATGTGCGGGTTACAATACTCACTCTGATAGTAGCCGCTTCTTGTGGTGTAAGCGGCATTATTCTTGAAAAATAGGCTATCAGTTTTTCTTCCATATAAACAAAGGGATGTTATAAAGATACAAACCGATTGCTAAAGGGTGAGTAGCAAAGCCGGGAACGGCTCTGCTACCTTGCGTCAAAACCACCCTTTCCTTCTATTTACTAACTATTGTTTTATCAGCTTGTAAGATGCTGCGGCGTCACCGTCTATCAGTGTCAGCACATACATACCTGCAGGCGCCATGCTCACATCTATCGTATTTGTACCTGCTGCTACTGTGCCTTTTGCCAATACATTGCCGGAAATCGATAACAGCTGATAAGCCATTTCTTTTGTGCCTTTGTTGGTTACATTCACTTTGTCTGTGCAAACCGTAGGGAATACTTTTATATTTTCCGCCTCTGCAAAAGTTGCTATCCCGGTAGACTTCAAAGCAAAGCGATATACTGTACCACTTACAGGGAAAGCGTTTAATGAAGGGAAACTACCTGAACTAAGTGTTGCGCTATCAAGCGTTGGAGAAGCAGGGCTGCCTTTCAAAAGATATATTTTATCAAAGCTCTGGTCTTCCACCTTCAGGTTGTTGGTATAGCCAACAAGCGGGCCACCAAGACCAAAGTATTCTGACAGATATGAAATTTTTGAACTACCGTACCTCATTTCCACTACATCTGTACCTTCATAAAGCCACACCTGCATATTCACCGAATCATTTAACGTGCTGTGTGCATCAAGTTCATCTCCAAAACCGGCATTAAACAACTCCAGCTTGAAGATGCGGCTACCTGCTGCACCTGAAACTGCATAGCGTATCGGTGATTTTGACGTACCGCCAACAATACCTCTGTCTACTATTGCTGTACCAATAATATTGAAAGCAGCAACTGTACCTGTAGTATCTGTAGCAATACCCGACATCTCTAACAGATTCAGTTTATTGATAGTTTTTGTACCGATTTTAAAATTGAACCCAAGTGGTACTACATAAGAAGTACTATCAGTCCAAGCTGTAGTACCATTTACTAGTGTAGCACCTATAAGCGGTGTATACGCCTGATTTTGCACAGTAACCTTGTATGGCATCCGAGCCTTTGCACCCGTTGCTGCAAGCATGGCAGCCATTGTTAATACTGTTATAAACTGTTTCATAATGTATGTCTTTATGTTTTACAGTATCAAAACACAGAACATCTTTCTGACCCCTATGCATGCCAGAAAAGTTTTTCCTACAACAGAAATTAACATAGTGTGTAATGAATAATACATTGCAGCGTTTATGTTTTGCTATATTTATAAACAATTACATACTCCCTCATGCCCCGTTGGTTACGCATATCATTAAAAATATCGGCAATACTGCTAGGACTATTTGCAATAGCATGGATAGTAATAGCAGTATATGTGAGCCGCAATAAAGACACCATTCTGAAAACAGTAGCCGAAAAACTGAACAATAAAGTAAAAGGCGAACTAAGAATAGGCAAGATGGATATCGTATTGTTCAGCAATTTCCCAAGCCTGTCTGTATCGTTGCAAAATGTATCGTTGCAGGATAGCCTGTGGCAAGAGCACAAACACGACCTGCTGAAAGCTGAAAGCATTTATGCAGACATCAGCCTGACATCCCTGATAAGTGGCAAGCCTCACCTACACCAACTACGTATACAACATGGTGAGCTTTATCTTTATACAGACAGCAATGGCTACAGCAATACCTGGGCACTGCAACCCAAAGAAGTGAAAAAGAAAAAGAAAGGCAATGCAGATGCAGAAAACATATTGTTGTCTGATGTAAAATTCATTATCGAAAACAAAACGAAGTTTAAATACTTCAACATAGAAATAAAACATGCATCTGCACACATCAAGAATAATGATGCAGAGCTGAAAGCGACCATACAAACAGAAGCATTGGTAAAACAATTTTGCTTCAACACCACGCGTGGCAGCTTTCTGCAAAACAAAACTATTGAGGGTACGCTGATTGCGGAATACAATAAAACAACCAAAATACTGACACTGCCCGTACAAGGCATACATATTGGTGATAATCCTGTAAAGCTGAATGGCAAATTCAACTTTGCAGAGCAGCCTGCCGCTTTCAATCTTACCTTCTCTACAGATAGAATAAAGTTGAAAGACGCAACAGCATTGCTGACAAAACCTATCTCTTCAAAAATTGCCATGGTAGATCTGGACAAACCTTTGAGTGTAAAAACTACGCTAATAGGCAAAATGAAATACAGAGATACACCGTGGGTACGCGCATACTGGACAGTTACCAAGAACACATTGCATACGCCTATTGGCACTGTAAACGAAGCCAACTTCACGGGTATGTATACCAACCAGGTAGTTCGCGGGGAAACTTATGGCGACCCGAACTCTGCCATATACCTATACAAACTGAAAGGCAAACTCTTTGATATACCTTTCACTTTCGATACCGCCGCAGTAACCAACCTGAAACGCCCTGTACTGAGCGGACGCATACGCAGCAATATAGACCTGCAAAAGATAAACCAGATAACAGAGGGCAATACATTCGACTTTAAGTCCGGCACGGCAAATGTGAACCTGATATACAAAGGCGGACTGAGCGAAAACGATACAGCCATACCATACATATATGGATACGTAAGACTGAACAATGCTGAGATAAACTATACGCCGCGCAATATCTCGTTTACCAATTGCAATGGGATAATAAACTTTAATGGCAGCGACCTGACTGTACCTACTATGCAACTGACCCGCAACAAAACAACTGTGCAAATGCGTGGTGGAGTGAAGGACTTCCTGAACCTGTTCTACACATCGCCCGACAAAGCGATTATAGACTGGCACATAACAAGCAATCAGATAAATGTAAGCGACTATCTGGCATTTGTAAGCAAAGCAAAATACAGCCCTGCTACCAGCGGTAAGAAACACAAAACAACCAGCCGCTACATAGCCCGCCTGAATCGCTTTCTGGAGCTAAGTACTGCGCATCTGGATGTAAACCTATCGAGGCTATACTTCAGAAAATTCAACGCAACGAATGTAAAAGCTGACATATTGCTTCGCAAAAACGATATCAGCATCAACAGCATAAAACTGAACCATGCAGAGGGCACATTGCAAATGAAAGCAGAGCTTTTGCCATCTGCCAATGCAACACCATTCAACATGAATGTAGATGTTGCCCATGTGAATGTACAGCAACTATTTGCAGCGTTTGAAAACTTCGGGCAAGAGGCTATAGAAGAGAAGAACATTCGCGGTACACTAAGCGCTACCATCAATATGGCAGGTAGTTTGCAAAGCGGTGGCGGGCTGGCCCCCTACTCGCTTAATGGCAACTGTGACTTCCACCTTGTAAACGGGGCATTGGTAAATTTTGAACCATTGGAAAAAGTAGGTAAGATTGTTTTCCGCAGAAGAAACCTTTCAAATATCACATTCAAAAAAATAGCCAACAATCTGCAGGTGCAGGGCAGCAAAGTTTACATCAAGCCGATGGCTATAGAATCGAGTGTGCTGAATATCTTTTTGCAAGGTGTGTACAGCCTTACAAAAGGCACTAACATAGAGATGGAAATACCAGTCCGCAATCCGCAGAAAGATGAGCTGATAGAAGACAAAGAACTGAAAGACAAACGCAGCCGCAGAGGCATTATCTTGTACCTGAAAGCTGAAGATGGAGAAGATGGCAAAGTACACATCAAATGGAATAAGGATGGCAAGAAGATAATAGCTGAATAATCTTTAATCCTTTAGATTTGTTGCATGAAAAGGCGTATTCCTGTTTTCCTTTTATTAGCAGTTATATCAGTAGTATGTGGCTACCTGTTTCATAAAATATCGTGGGTAGGCAGGCTGGGCATCAATCTTGCCTACAAAGAATATACAATATTCAAAAGCTGGTGGCAAAGCTCGCTGGCAGTATTTGGCATGTATCTGGTACTGTTCATGATACACTATTTCATTTCTAAAGACAAAGGAAAAACAAGGGTAACAGTTATCAATATAGTAAGTATGCTGATAGCCCTTGCGGGACTTTATTATACATACAACGATTTCAGAACAGATTTCTCGCACCGAATTGCAGGCGAGCGTTTCCATCTTGGTTTTTATCTTTTCTGGGCAGGATGGATAGTTATTAATCTGCACTTTATCATGTACAAGCCAGCCATCAAAGCTTCAGATAAAAAGGCTGCAACAACTGTGTAAAGGCCTCCGTATATCCGCCACCTTGTTTGTATATCTGTAGCTTTTCAATTTCAGCTTCAGCCATTGGCTGTTTGCTGCACAGACTGACTACACGGTTATACCCTCCTGTTTCTTTTGGATGCACCTGTAAGAGCCTTGTTATACCCCATCCGTTTTTCAACAATAAGTTTTGCCATACATCATGCTCGGCTGCAGGCAGTAGAATGGCTGCATATCCTGTCGGCTTCAATACTTTTTGTAATACCGAAAGCAAAGCATCGTAAGACAAACTGATGGTATGGCGTACACTATTTCGTTGTTCATCATCGCCCAAAAGGCTGTTATTAAAAAACGGAGGATTGCAGATGACCATATCATACTGCTTCGTAAACTGATGTGTTGTAACATCGCCCTGCATCACTTGTACCCTATCTGCCCACGGAGATGCAGATGTATTTTCCTTTGCCTGTATTGCCGCATCTGCGTCCAGCTCTATAGCATCTATATGAATATTGCTATTGCGCTGCGCCAGCATAAGTGACAGCAAACCTGTACCTGCACCAATATCCAAGACATCAACAACGTCATTGGCAATGGGTGTCCATGCGCCTTGTATACAGGCATCGGTAGATACCTTCATTGCGCACTTGTCCTGATGAATGGTAAATTGTTTGAACTGAAAGTAATGGTTGCTCATGACCATACTGCCCTTGCGGTAGGGCTTACGCTTAAATCGGCAAACTTACCTTGCAGGTATTTGTAGTAGCCTGTAATGCCAATCATGGCAGCATTATCGGTACAGTATTCAAACTTTGGAATATATACCTGCCAGCCAAGTTGCGCACCTGTTTCTGTAAGCGCAGTTCGCAAACCGCTGTTGGCAGATACGCCACCTGCAATACCTACATGGTTTATCTTCAATTCTTTGGCAGCCTTTTTCAATTTCTTCAGCAACATGGTAATGATGGTGTGCTGCACAGAAGCGCAGATATCATTCAGATTGTTGGCTACAAAATCAGGGTCTTTTTTCTTTTCATTTTGCAGGAAGTAGAGCACCGCTGTCTTCAAACCGCTGAAGCTGAAATCGTAATCCTTCATATCACTCAGCGGGAAGCTGAATTTTGTAGGGTCGCCTTCTTTAGCAAGTTTATCTACCATTGGCCCACCGGGATATGGCAGCCCTAACATCTTGGCTACTTTATCAAAAGCTTCGCCTGCCGCATCGTCTATTGTTTCGCCCAGTACTTCCATATCCAGATGGCTGCGACACAGTACTATCTGCGTATGGCCACCAGATACAGTCAGGCATAGGAAAGGAAATTCGGGTTTAGGGTCTTCTATAAAATGTGCCAGTACGTGCGCATGCATATGATGCACATCTATCAACGGCACATTCAAAGCCTGCGCAAAAGATTTGGCAAAACATGCACCTACCAGCAAAGAACCTATCAAACCCGGTGCTTGTGTAAAAGCCACCGCATGAATATCCTTTTTATCGACACCTGCATTTTTCAGTGCTACATCTACCACTGGTACTATCTTCTGCATGTGCGCACGCGATGCCATTTCGGGCACCACACCGCCGTACTGCTCGTGTACCTTTTGTGTAGCAATCAGGTTGCTCAGTACTACCCCATCCTGTATCACCGCCGCGCTTGTGTCATCGCAAGACGATTCTATTGCCAGTATATTCAGTTTTTGCTGTGCCATAAACAGGTGGCAAAATTCGTTAATCGGAGGCTGAATATCAAAAATTCTGCCTTATTGCAGAAAACAGGTTGCCCAAATGCTTTCAGAGCTTAGAATGATTTATATTTTTGTTGAACAACACAGCGGGTTTGTCAATTGCCAGATACTATATCGCAGCTATAATACTCATGTTCTCCATTGCACTATGGGGATGCGATGACAACGGGCTACCCGAACAGAACAACGGCCCCATCAGCCTGCAATTCAACTTTACCAAAGACAGCAGCTACCAATACATACTGGATAGCAAAATGACGCTGGAACCAGTGGTGAATGGTAAAACGCTCACCATCACCCAGCAGATGAAGCTGTTGTCTAACTACATCGTTACAACATCGAGCGGAGATAATAAGAATGTGGCTGTTACGTATAACCGCATCACGATGAGCTCCAGCAACGGGATAACGACCAATGAATATGACTCTGAAGACACTGTAGACCAGAACCCGATGTTTGCCTCTGTAGGTGCCATGATGAAACGCACCTTCAACATTTCGGTATCTAAAAGCGGCATAACAGGCGTACAAAACCTGTTTGACGAAGAGCAACTGAACGACAGCAGTGCTGCCAACTACGGCGACAGCTCGCTACGCAAAGCCATGCTGCAATTCCTGACTATGTACCCTGCCGAAGCCATCAAGCCGGGAGATACATGGAAGAAAGAATTTCATACTTCTAATGGCTTCATCCATATGAAGCTGGAGAATACTTATACGCTGAAAAGCATTGACGGTAATATAGCCCATCTGGAACTGCAAGGAAAAATAACCCCCGAAGACACCACACAAGCCATGATATTCAGCGGTATACAATCAGGAGGGCTGGATGTAGACATTAAAACGGGCCTTATAACCATCGGGCTGATAACCCAACACCTGAGTGGCAAAATAAGCAGTGGCGGAAAAACATCGGAAGTAAGTGCTACTTCTGAGATAAACCTGATTGGTAATAAGCTATAAATCAAAAATTCCCCTATCCTCTGTCCGACAGCGATTTGGGGAAATTTCTCCAGGCAATTTGTGTTGCCTTCAATTATCTATAGTACAATTACTATGCCATATCATCTGTTGCAGTGTCATCTGCAGGTAAATCGTCACTTTCGCTATTTGCGCTTTCTCCTTCACCTTCAACAGGTTGCTGATTTTCATTATCTATATTATGGGCTATATCCTGCTCGTAGTTATTATTCCATTCTATGATGAAATTATTACGGCCTGTACCAATCAATAGTGTCAAAAAGCGTTGCTGTGTCAGTTCCAGCATTGCCAGGAAGGTAAAGATGGCATGTATTCTGTTTTCGCATTGCGAAAACACAGCTTCAAAAGCAGCACGGCCATTAGCTTTCATATAATCCTGCAGATGGGCACGCTGACCTTCCAGACTGTAGTTATACTTTACTACAACGTGTTGCGGTTTATTTTCCCTGTCCTGAAAACGCTTCATCACCTTCTCGAAAGCCTGCATCAGTTTGAACATAGATACGGTTTGTATCTCTGTGCCCTCGCTGTAGGTTTCGCTTAGCGCTTCCAGTTCCTGCTTGATGTTACCACGTTTCTGCTGCAACAGGCGCTCTGCTTCCATGATAACCATTTGTTCAGATGCCTCTTTGAAACGCTTGTATTCCAATATCTTATCTACCAGTTCCTGACGCGGATCTATCTCATTACCGTGCGCATCCACCTCTCGACGAGGCAGCAGCATCTTTGCCTTAATACGCATCAGGGTAGATACGAAGAGTATAAACTCGCTGGCAAGCTCTATATTCAGGTTTTCCAGCTCGTGTATATACTTCAGAAAGTCTTTGGTAATGTTATGTATGGGAATATTGTATATATCCAGCTCGTCGCGTTCTATAAAGAACAGCAACAGGTCAAACGGCCCTTCGAACTGGGGTAATTTTATCTGATACGACGTGGACATTAATCAAATCTATTATTAAAGAAGCGCACCTGCAAGGGTGCGCTTCAAAAGTACTCTTTTCCGTTCAGAAATAGGACACTAAAACTTATATGCAAAGCCTAAAGTGAATATCTGTTTTGTCTGGAACCAGCCCATAAATTCGCCCGGTTCGTCTTTGCTAACATCTTTACCAGTTGTAGGGTCTACCGTAGTACCTACATAAGGGATATCGTTATCATACATCAGCGTCAAGCCCAGTGAAACTGTCAGGAATCTATTGGCTTTATACATCAGCAAGTTGTCCCACAACCAGTCTACGTTACCCGGGTTGTCTTTCTTCACTACTTTGCCGCTTGCGTCTTTTACGTCTTTAGCCAGGTAGTTGGTATAGAAGTCCAACCTTGTACGCCATGCCAATGGTTTGCTCAGGTCTGTATTATAACGGCCAGTAAAGTATGCGCCCAATTCAAAACGTGATGTTTTGCCGTTTTCTACGCCGAACGCACCTGCAGGGTCGCGCATGGTATAGTATTTGTCTACCAGCGTCATACGCGCAGCCACAGGAGAGAAGAATAAGCTCAGGTTGCTACCCTTTCTGTATTCAAGACCTAATGCCAGTGTCAGATATGCAGGAGAAAGGAAGTTGGAAACAGAGAATGTATCCCAGTTGTTTGCTTTGTAGTCGTAACCCTTTGTGAATTGTGATTTGAAGTTGAACAATGCTGTCAGGTAGAAATCTTTTGCAGTATCCAGACGCACACCATATTTAGATGTAAAGTCGATACGGTCATCAGCCTTTCGTGGTACGAAACTGTTTGAATACGCGTAGAACAGTGCGTAGTTCAGGTCCAGGTTGTTTGTCCATACCTGCCTGTGGTATAAGCGTGTCAGGTAGCCATTGAACAAGCCGTTAACTGTCAACGATGCCAATTCACCACCGGCAGCCCAGTTGTGCAGAAAGCCCTGATTGAGGCCTACATTCAGCTGTCCGCCCTTCAACCATGCAACAGTGTCTTTATTTTCAGTAGTGAGGAGTTTTTTAACTTCATCTGTTTTTGCCAGTTGTGCATTGGCTGTAAACATTGATGTTGTAAGTGTACATGCGAGTAATAAACGCTTCATAAACTATATGTTTGGTTTGATATTTATTTTGGTTTGTACTTAGATTCCTGCAGTATTTTCTGTTCATCTATCTGCATAGCTATCAGTTTATCCAGTGTCATTTCAGGATGCTGTGCCATGTAGCCTTTTACTATCTGTAAGCCCATCCATGTACCCACTTCGCCCGGGCTCTCATTGCTCATACCTGCTGCACTAGGACCTTCCAGCACGTAACGTACTACTTTTTGCAAACTCTTTTCGTAGAGGAAATTCTGCGTAATAAAGAAATTATATATGCCTGCTTCGTTGTCCTCGCACCACTTCAGTTGCTTTTCCGTATATGCAAGGCGAATGTGTTTAGGTACAAATGGCAATACTTTTTCAATATAATAAGCTTCTATACCGCGCTGTATCATCATGTTCAGTAAAGTGCGGTCGTCCATTATAAAAGGCGTAATATCTTGATACATTGCCCTGAATGCTACTACAGGTATATATTCTTTTACAAGCTGGGTGCTTTTGTATTCAGGAATACCTACAGCCTTATAGTATGGGTATGACGAACCTAGGAACATATCCAGACCAATACCGAGTATGGTACTATCGTATGTAAACGCAGCCCAGTTGTTCAGCCATGATATCATGTAAACAACTTTGCGTTCCTTAGCATTTGGGAAATAGTGTTTGTGATACTGAAAGCCTTGTTGCAGCCAGCCATCCACTTCTTTGGTATCAGGATAGTGCTTTGTCACAGTATCCAGCAGGCCACGATAATCCTTATGTGTCAGGAAGCTGCGCATACCCAAACGAATACCCTGAACGGTGTCACTATAATTGCCCTGGATACCCAAGCCCATCAATGTATCGAGGAAGAATGGCAAGAAATCCGGGTATTTTGTTTGCAATTTTTGCAAACCCGCTGCTATGTTATTGGTATCAATCGCGGTAATGTCCTGATCTAACCTGCGGGTATTCAGTTCTACTTTTACGTCCGATACGTCAGGCGCTTTCTCGCTATTGCCACCACAAGAAGCCAAAAGGGCTACAGGAAGCGCTAAAACTAAAGATTTAACAGTCCTTTTATTAACAAAAGCAGGCTTTGCTGTGGATAACCAGTATAACATAGGTAAATCAGCTTTATTTTTACGGCGGCAAAAATACGGCTTATTTTTTGCCATATCATAATCAGTATTAACATACTAACCCATAGTATATATGAAAAAAATATCCGTTTTAGCTGCAATGCTCCTGATGGCTGCATCTTCTTTTGCCCAACGCTATGAATATGGCGAGCCTGTACCCATAAATGAGGGCAAGAAACACCGTAAGAGCAAAGGTGGCAAAGTAGAGATGAAGCAAGTACGTTTCGGTGCATTTCTGGCCCCAACATCTACATGGATGAAGCCTACTGCCAACAAAAGCGATGACAAACTGTACCTGATAGACAAGGGGAGCTCGCAGGTTGGTTTTGCCTGGGGCTTGATGGTAGACTATTTCTTTGCTGATAATTATGGCATTGCTACGGGCTTCCAGATAAACAGGATGAGCGGTAAGATAAACGCCACATGGAATCCTACCATGACACAACCTACAGGCTCGGGAGTCGTGCGGTCTGCCGACTTTACTTACAAAGTTCAATATCTGGAAATTCCATTCGGGCTGAAACTGCGCAGTGATGACTTGGGGGGCGGCGTTCGCATATTCGGTCAGTTGGGTGTTTCACTGGGTGTTACCCTCAGCAAAAAAGCGAGCTATGATGTAACATTTACTGATACTGCGAGTGGCGTAGTAGTTGAAAAAACAGCCACCGGCGATAATGAAAAACTGACAGGTCTGGGTGTTACGCCTATCCTGTTTCAGATGAATGTAGGTGGTGGTGTAGAGTATGCTATCAGCAACAAGATGAACATCTATGCGGCATTGCTTTTCAATAATGGTTTTGCACCAGATGTTACCAATCCTAAGGAACTGGACCTTGACTACAAAGGCAAATTCAGCGATGGTAATGTAAGGATGAATAATATTGCATTGAGGCTGGGGTTATTTTTCTAATATCTTAATCGTTTAACCATAAGATTTATAAGCCTGCGCACCTGTGCAGGCTTTGTTTTTTCTCGCTGCATTAACATTACGATTATTACTTTTGACATAGGATGAAAATATTTCTTGCACAGCAGAATTATCATATAGGCAACTTCGAGGCGAACACAGCAAAAATCATTGATGCCATCAGACAGGCGAAGCTGCAAGGGGGGGATTTGATTGTATTTTCTGAATTATCAGTATGCGGCTACCCTCCCCGCGACTTTCTGGAGTTTAATGATTTCATAGAGCAGTGCGAAAAAGCTGTTGATGCCATCCGTAAAGAGGCGGATATAATTGGTGTGATAATTGGCGCACCCACACGCAATAAAGAAATATTGGGTAAAGACCTGCACAACAGTGCATACCTGCTATACAACGAAGAGATAGTTGGCATAGCACATAAAACACTGTTGCCAACCTACGATATATTTGACGAGTACCGCTATTTTGAACCTGCTGACAGTTGGAATGTGATAGAATTTAAGGGCAGACGCATAGCGCTTACCGTGTGCGAAGACATCTGGAATCTGGGCAACAATCCTTTGTACAAAATATGCCCGATGGATAAGCTGATGGAACAGCGTCCTGACATCATGATAAACATTAGTGCATCCCCCTTCGATTATCTGCATGCAGAAGGTAGGATGAGCATGATAAAACAGAATGTTGCCAAATACAAACTGCCAATGGTGTATTGCAATACTGTTGGCTCTCAAACCGAGATTGTATTTGACGGTGGTTCTGTAGTAATGGATACACATCAGAACCTAATAGCAGAACTACCATACTTTGCAGAGGCATTGCAAAGTGTAACTCTGAAAGACGATAAAACATTTGCTGAAGCACCCGTAAAACACGCGGCTGAAATACCTACAGCAGAACTATTACCAGACGGATTTGATGACGACTACGACATAGACGAAATACATCAGGCGCTGATACTTGGCATCAGAGATTATTTTGGTAAAATGGGCTTTACAAAAGCCATCGTTGCATCATCAGGGGGTATTGATAGTGCTGTAGTATTGGCACTGGTATGCGAGGCGCTTGGAGCAGAAAATGTACGTGCACTGCTGATGCCTTCGCACTACTCAACCAGTCACTCTGTAACTGATGCAGAACAGCTTTCAAAAAACCTGAACAATCATTACGACATACTGCCCATCAAAGACATCTTCAATACCTACGAGCATACGTTGGAACCTGTCTTTAAAGATTTGCCTTTCAATGTAGCAGAAGAAAACCTGCAATCTCGTATACGAGGTGCTTTGGTGATGGCACTGTCAAATAAGTTTGGTTCTATACTGCTGAATACATCTAACAAGAGCGAACTATCTACTGGCTATGGTACATTGTATGGAGATATGGCCGGTGGGCTTGGCGTACTGGGCGACTTGTATAAGATGCAGGTATATGCACTGGCACGCTACATCAATAGAAACGGCGAAATCATTCCGCAAAACATAATAGACAAAGCACCATCTGCAGAGCTGCGTCCTGACCAAAAAGATAGTGATAGCCTGCCTGAGTATGATGTGCTTGACCCGATTCTGTATCAATACATAGAAAACCGCAAAGGGCCAAAGGAGATAATAGCCATGGGGTTTGATGCTGCATTGGTAAACCGTATACTACGACTGGTGAATATGAACGAGTATAAGCGCAATCAGTTCTGTCCTATTATACGCGTATCTCCAAAAGCATTTGGTATTGGGCGCAGGGTACCTATTGTAGGTAAATATTTATCCTAAATACTTATTAATAATAAAAGAGAAAGCGTCCTTACGGGGACGCTTTCTCTTTTATTATGCTTATGAAAATCTTGCTGATTGATTACAGTTGAGTAGCAGTGTAAACTACATCTACAGTATAAGTACCTGCAGGGTAAGCGAAACCAGGTGTAGCATTGTATTGGATGCTGAATGTTTGGTTGCCACCGTTGTTACAGTTTGTCAACAGGTTTTGTGCAGTTGCACTCAGGTCAGCATAACTAGATGCGCTGAATGGAGAAGCGATAGCACCACCGGTTGCATTTGCAGGAACACGCAGGTCAAGAACACCAGCTACAGGCATTACAGGAGCAGGAGTTGTTGTACCTGTGTATGAGAAGTTAGCATTGTTAGTTTTTACTGTTACGCCAAATTTTTTGTTTGAGCGTACTTTCAGTTCCTGGTTAGCAGAGCTAACACCGTTTGCATAGTCG
>DDFF01000013.1 GCA_002337045.1 Bacteroidetes bacterium UBA1935
AATTTCCTTTCAAATCAGGAGATGTCACTACGTAATTGGTAGTACGGGTAGCATTAGAAACGGGGTTGTATATAGTATCTGAATTAATGAATTGTGCAGGACCTCCATTTATATCAGTCCATTTAACGCGTAAAAGTGCATTCGCAAACCCTCTAACATATAGCTGGCGACCTGGAGGATTTAATTTACAAGTTGCAAGGTCTTTACCGGCATCTAAACCTCCTACAACTTGTATAGCAATTACTGTAACTGATCTCAAGACAATTGGTTGATTCAGATTACAACTAGAATCCGCAGATGTAACAATAATTTCATGATAGCCTATATCAGCAGTAGTAGGAGTCCAATCGAAAGTACCTGTAACGTTGTTAGTACCTTTACCAACTACTGAAAATGTAGAACCCGGAGCTTTTGATAGCTCTGCATACATGTCAAGCATATTTGCAGGATTTTTTGTGGCAGAGTTCAGACTAAAGTTCAATTTATTACCGGGACATGTAACAATGGCTTTTTGTCCGTTATCCATATTTATCAATGCGCCATCATTAATAGTAAGTGTAGGTTTTAATGAATCAATACCCGGAGGTGGTGCAGTACATGGTAATATTGATAACTGAACATCTCTCATTGAAAAACCTGTCATAATCCCTGTTGCCCTATCGTATTCTTCAATACGGAAATCTAGTGTAGGATTATTAGTATTTGCTGGTGTAAAAGTAGCAGCACCTGTAACAGGATTCATGAAATACGGATTGCTTGCAGTAGAACCAATAGGGTCAGCTACAGAAAATCCCGGGTTGTATGTAAGGAACGCATTCGTGTTGCTCATTGGCAGTTGGTTCTTTACTCTTAATGAATCACCATTTACATCGAATGGACCAGTCAGATATACGTTTGGTTGATTAACACAAATATATTGAAGCGGATTTCTTGTGAAACGAGGAGAGCTGTTATTATATCTAACTTGATTATTAACCATCGTTTCTATATAGAAAGCATTACCAGTACCACCAACAAGGTTTGAATTATTTCTACAGCAACTTTGATATGAAAATGTCCAATCAGGTTGTGCACTTGGCAGTATTACTGTACCAACATATTCTCTTGCCTGAAAAGCGGGAAAGTTATCAATAGCAGTTGATGTTCTGTTTTTACAACTGTTGGAGTCAGCAAATGCAGGACACAAACCATGTATAGTATCAGCTGTTGCTTTAGAAGGATTACATGGTACATTTCCACCACCACCGAGTGCAGATGAATAGGCCACATTCATCGTACCACCACCTGAAACTAAACATGTCTGACATGCATAATATATGGTAAGTGTTACATCGTACTGGTAAACAGTCGTTCCTGTACAACCATCTATTCCTGGTCCTGAATAGGTTACATAAATATCTGCACCACCAAAGTGGCAGGCTTCAACTTTTTGAGGGCTGAAAAGTAGCAGACAGGATACTACTGATAATAGTAGGGCTTTTGTATAATTTTTCATTGTTCTCATATTTGTATAACCTTACAAAGTCATTTAAAATATTAAAATAAGTACAGTCCGCACTAAATTATTAAATGTATGGCATTACTCCTATATGCAAAGACAGATTTTTCCTCTCAACAGTTGGTTTTTAATAAAGAAAATACCGATTATTGCTATATAATCTATTTTTTTATAAAGTAATTAATTCGTATTAAATATTTAATATATGGTTAAGGTAGGGGTTTTAGGTTCTGGAGCAGTTGCAAAAGCACTAGGTAGTGGGTTAATAAAATCTGGACATGAAGTAATGTTAGGTACTAGAGATGTATCAAAACTAGCAGATTGGAAAACAAATAATGGAAATAGTGCAAGTGTTGGCAGTTTTGAAGATGCTGCCAAATTTGGTGACTTGTTGATACTTGCAGTTCAGGGCAACATTGCCGCAGAGGTAATAGAAGCTGCAGGGCCTCAGCATTTTAACCACAAAACAGTAATAGACCCTACAAACCCGATTGCAAAGGAATCGCCACAAGATGGGGTATTAAAGTTTTTTACAAAAGATGAATCACTTATTGAAATCTTGCAGGCTCGCTTTCCGGAGGTTCACTTTGTAAAAGCATTCAATAGTGTTGGTAGTGGGCAGATGTATATGCCTTCTTTCAAAGAGGGTAAGCCTAGTATGTTTATTTGCGGCAATAACACAGCTGCCAAAGCACAGGTTAATGAAATACTTGACAAATTCGGATGGGAAGTAGAAGATATGGGGAAAGCTATAGCTGGCAGAGCAATAGAACCACTGTGTATGTTATGGTGCATTCCGGGTTTCCTCAACAATCAATGGTCGCATGCTTTCAAACTATTAAAAGCATAATATCACCTTAAACGGGTTATTTTACTTTATTTTATTCCTCCGCACAGCAGTTGTTGTGTAGAGGAATTATAATTTTACGGATAATGGAGCCAATTATTTCAATATCGAATCTTACAAAGCAATACGGCGATAAAACCGTACTTAATAATATTAATCTGGATGTATACCCAGGGCAGATAATCGGGTATATTGGGCCGAATGGTGCCGGTAAATCTACTACAGTGAAGGTACTGACCGGTGTGATACAGGATTATACAGGAGAGGTGATTGTAGCTGGTAAGAACCTGCGTGATAGTTTGATGGACGTGAAACGCATGATTGGTTACATCCCCGAACTGGCTGAACTGTACGATTTGCTGACTCCGAGAGAGTATCTGAATTTTACCGGTACGCTTTATGGCATGGAAGCATCTGTGATAGAAGAAAGGATGGTTAAGATGCTCGACTCATTTGGCCTGTCTGAAAACATAGATCAGCGCATGGACAGCTTTTCTAAGGGTATGAGGCAGAAAGTTTTGTTGGCAAGTGGGTTGTTGCACAATCCGTCAATCGTAATATTAGATGAACCATTATCAGGTCTGGATGCAAACGCAGTGATATTGGTAAAAGAGCTACTGCAAAGACTGAAGCAGGAAGGCAAGACCATCTTCTACTGTTCGCACATGATGGATGTGGTTGAAAAGGTATCTGATACAATAGTATTGATAGACAAAGGCACCATCATTGCCAATGGCTCGTTTGCCGAATTGAGAGCAGGTAGCGGAGAGTCGCTCGAACAAATATTCTCTAAACTTACAATGGCTGATAACCTCTTGGAAAAAGCAGGTAGCCTTGCATCTGCCATGACAGATAATACAAATACGCAACAACTGTAACAGCAATATGAATAAAATACTCTTGTATCTCATCATGTTGCCGTCCGGTTTGTGGAGGCGTATGGGGGCAGATGTAACACAACTGAAAGCTATACTTACGGTAAAGCTGAAGATGGACGACAGAAAGCCGCTGACAATGGGGAGGCAACAACCCAATAAAAAGAAGAAAATAAAGTATGCATCTACAGTAGCATTCATACTTAGCTTCTTTGTAGGCTTCATGTATATATTTCCATTGATAGTTTTTGAAGACCCTTATCTGAAACTATTTGGACTGTATACTATGCTTACTGTTTTGCTAACATTTGGTTTGGTTACCGATTTTTCAAATGTATTGGTAGATACGCGCGACAAGTTGATAATATTTCCGAAGCCTGTAAGCGATAGGACTATATTTCTTTCAAGAGTCTTGCACATATTCATCTACTTTTTCAGGAGTGTATTTCCTATGTCTTTAATGGCATGGATAGTATGGGGGATTCTCTACGGATGGGAAGGAGCGCTGTGGTTCCCGGTACCACTGTTCTTCCTCACATTGATGAGTCTGTTCTTTGTAATGGGGTGCTACTCATTATTATTAAAGATTACAAAACCTGAAAAGTTTAAAGATGTAATAGGATACTTCCAGATTTTCTTCTCCATACTCGTATTTACCACTTACTACATGGTAATGCCGCAGATGCGCAATCAGGAGGTATTTCAGCAATTTGATATCAAAACGATTTCGTGGATAAGATATACCCCTACATATTGGCTGGCATCTTGTTGGTATTGGGTGCAGCCCAAAGCTGCAGTACTGGCTGGTACAGGATGGCTCAGCATCTTGGCTGTGTTGACTCCATTCATCATGCTATGGGTAACTGTGAAATTCTTTGCTCCAAGTTTCATTCGTAAGCTATCTGCAATAGATGGGGTAGAGGTTGCAACGCCTAAAAAAACAGTAAAGCATGAAGGGAAAAGCAAATTATACATCAGACTTGCTAACATGTTCAATCGTACCAGTGCATCAAAAGCTGGGTTTTCTATTGCATGGTTGCAGACATCGCGTAGCAGGGCTTTTAAGATGAGGGTCTATCCGGGTTTTGCTTATGTATTTGTTTATTTTTTCTACCTGTTCTTAAATACCAATGTTGCATTTGCAGATTTGTTTGAAAAGATGTCGCAGACAAGGTCTCACTTGTTCTTATTATACATGACATCATTCATATTATTGAACGCGGTGAGTAATATGAACATGACAGAACAATACAAAGCAGCATGGATATATTATACATCTCCTTTGGAATCTCCGGGACGTATAATGGGTGGTGCATTCAAAGCCATGTGGATTAAGTATTACCTGCCTTTTGTAATTGTGGTAACCGGTTTTGTATTGTATGTATGGGGTATTGGTGCACTTATAGATGTAATATTAGCAACTGCCAATGTTACAACCTATGTTTTGATACTGATGTATCTTGGCAATAGACATTTGCCTTTTTCTATGCCGGAGCAAATGAAGACAAAAGCAGGTAAGGCGGTGTTGAAAATGTTGTTTGCAATTATTTTCATGGGGTGTATGGGCTTGGCTCACTATGCCATATATTTTGTGTGGCTAAAAGTGCTGTTGACATTTATTTCTATAGCATTGTTATGGACTATTTGGGATGGGTACATCAACACAAGCTGGAAACAATTAAAAATTGCGGAAGACGCATATTAACAGATAAAAATCTAACAAAGACTGAATGAAGAGGTTGTTAACGATGGCAATTGTTGCAGGTGTATTTGCATCTTGCAACAATACTGCAACAAAAGAAACAAAAACAGTACAAGACAGTTCCGTAAAAGATCTGCATACGCAAAGCAATGCAGATGTTGTAAAACTGAAACACCTGCATCTTGATATAGCAGTAAATTTCGATACTAAGAAAATTGCAGGTTCTGCAACTTGGGATATCGAAAATCCTGAAAAGCAACAACAGCTTGTATTAGATGCCTATCAATTGTCAGTAGACAGTATTCAGGTTGATGGCAAAACTACATCTTATGTATGGGGCCCATCGTTACCGCATGTTGGCAGTGCATTGAAAATTCCTATCAATCCTGAGTCTAAAAAAGTAGTTATTTACTATCGCACAGGCGATAACCCCCGTGCATTGCAGTGGTTAGAACCGCAACAAACGAATGGTAAAAAACATCCGTTTCTATATACGCAGTCAGAGTCTATCTATGCACGTTCATGGATACCATGTCCTGATGGTCCCGGTATCAGGTTTACATATTCTGCAAGGGTTACTGTGCCTAAGGGGCTCATGGCGTTGATGAGTGCTGAGAACCCGCAACAGGTAAACGATAGTGGTGTATACAACTTCAAAATGGACATGCCTGTCCCTGCATACCTGATGGCATTGGCTGTGGGCGATATAGAATTCCGTAATATTGACGAACGTACAGGTGTGTATGCTGAACCTACGATGATAGAAAAAGCACGTTACGAGTTTGAAGAGGTAGGCAAAATGGTACAAACTGCTGAAAAACTGTATGGTCCATATCGTTGGGGTAGGTACGATGCTTTGGTACTGCCTCCAGGTTTCCCGATAGGTGGTATGGAAAACCCTAAGCTTACCTTCTGTACACCAACAATCATTGCAGGCGATCGTTCTCTGATGAACCTGATCGCACATGAGTTGGCGCACAATTGGAGTGGTAATCTTGTTACCAACGCTACTTGGAATGACTTCTGGTTGAACGAAGGTTTTACTGTTTACTTTGAGCGTCGCCTGACAGAAGCAATGACAGACAAGAGTTATGGTGACATGCTTTGGGAGCTCGGTTATCAGGATTTAGAAAAAGAAGTAAATGATTTAGGTAAAGACAGCAAAGACACACACCTGAAGCTCGACCTTACAGGTCGCGATCCTGACGATGGACTTACAGATATCGCTTACGAAAAAGGTGCTGCATTGTTGAAGCTGATTGAGATAAATGTGGGCCGTGAAAAAATGGATGCTTTCCTGAAAACATATTTTGATGAGCATGCTTTCAAGACAATCACAACAGAACAATTCCTCGATTATCTGGATGCAAACCTGATAAAAGGTGATACAGCATTGGCAAATAAAATCAATATCAAAGCTTGGGTATATGGTCCTGGCATCCCTGCCAACTGTCCGCGAGTAAGCCCTGAGAGGTTTATAAAAGTAGATGAAGCAAGGTCTGCATTTCTTGCAGGTAAGCCTGTAAAAGAATTGCAAACTACGGGATGGAGCACCAATGAATGGCTGCACTTCCTGCGTAAAATGCCAAAGTTGAATCTAGAGCAAATGAAGAATCTGGACGATGTATATCACTTCACAACAAGCGGTAATAGTGAGATAGCAGACCTATGGTACACCATGTCTATCGCATCAGACTATAAGACTGCTTATCCTTCAATGGATAACTTCCTGAGCCGCGTAGGCCGTCGTAAATTCCTCGAGCCATTGTATGAAGAAATGATGGCTACAGGAAAACAACAAATGGCAAAAGACATTTACAACAAGTACAGAATGAACTATCACCCGCTTGCGCAAATGACGCTTGACAGGACCGTACTTGGTATAAAGAAATAAGAAGATGCTTAAACAGTTTCTTCTACAGGTAGTGCAGCCGTTTCGGTTGCACTATTTTTTTGTGCAGTAGCGGCTACTTTAGTCATTGCCCTGTTCAAAAAATATGCAATAACAAGGCAGGATAATATAACTGCAATACTCATATAGCCTGTAATATTGTAATGCATGATGGTATTGTCTGGTTTGCGTACCACAATAAAACCAACAATAACAGATGCCAAGCCAACAAACATTTGTTGTATAGATGAGTTGAAACTCATAAAGCTGCCACGCTTTTGCGGAGGCACTACATTGCTTATCATTGCTTGTGCAGGTATTGCACGTCCGCTAGACACTACGAACCAAAAACCCGTAACACATAGTACAAGTGCAAATGGTATATGTGGCATATTGGTGATGAATGCGATAGGGAATACACCCAGCAATATCATATAACTGAACATTTTGAACTTGCCCGACTTGTCTGATAATTTACCGATGATAGGAGAAGAAAACAGCGTAAGGAATCCACCAACCAGATACACCATTGGCGTTTGTGTTTTGCTGAATCCCATGTTGAATTCCATGAATGGGTTCAGGAATGGAATAATCAGAAAGTGTCCGAGCATCATAGTTGCAGATAACGATAATGCAAGCAATTGATTTTTATCAGATCCAATACCTTTTATTAGTTCAATTGGTGTTGTCTTATTTTCTCTTGCAGCCTTCAGGTGTCCGTCCATTTTTGGGATATACCTTATAAGCAATGGCATCAATATAATGCCCAATCCTGCCACAAAGTAAAATGGCGCATGCCAGCTAAGTGTTTTAGATAGGTACAGTGCGAATGGGACACCAAAAACGGATGCAACAGAGAATGCAGCCATTATCATTCCCATGGCAGAGGCTCTGCGGTCATATGGTATCAGGTCGGCTACAATAGATAATACCTGCGCGCCTATCAGCCCACCAAACATACCTGCCAGTATTCTGGCAGCGAGCAGTAAATGATACGTAGGCGCAATAGCACATGCTAGCGTACCTATCAGGAAGCCTGTGTATCCAAATAGCAATACTTTCTTTCTATCGAACCTGTCTACGAAAAATGCGGCTGTAAAACCAGAAGTACCCGCGCTGAAAGTATACGCAGCTACCACCAGCGAAAACTCCTGTGCAGATATATTGAAGTGAGGCATCAGGTAGTTACCCAATGGCATCATTATCATAAAATCAAGAATGTGCGTAAAGTTGAGAGACGCAAGCAGTAGTAGTATAATCCGTTCCTTAGTACTCATAAAAATCAGCCAAACAAGCGGCAAATGTCCGTCTATTTGGCTGATTAATAAAATATACAGCTATGGTTATAGCTGATTGTACAATAGATTTAGCACATATCTAAGAAGCTATTGCATATTCTTCCGTAGCTATCAAACCTTTCAGAAAGGTAGAAGGATCTTTGCTGAATGATAAATTAAAGCCTTGTATAGACAAAACTTTACCCACTCTGTTGATGGCAATTGTGTGCATGCTTTCCGTATCGCTATCGGTCGACATAAAGAGGGTAATGGTCTCACCATTTATATCAGGGTAGTCGTCATATTGTATTTTATTTATAACTATCCATTCCTCTTTTTGCCCTTCAATCTTTATAAAATCGCCCGAATGTGCGTTTCTGTGTGCTTTCTGTTTATGCCCGTCTGTCAATACATATGTCTGTCCGTCATTCCAGTCGCTGATATCCAGTAACCTGTCTTTGGCAAGAACGAAGAGGTCTTCTGCGTCTTCTATAGAGTGAGTGTTGATGCTGTATTCCATAGCCAGTCAAGTTTAGTTCTATAATATTTACAATAAATTTCGTGCCAAACTGTGTCGAATTCATATCTGTGGATATATTTACTGTGTTGGAGGCACTATCTACACTTAAGAGACAGGTTTTTGCAGTTCATCCGTTGGATGAAGCTGCCTGGCAGTCTCTTGCTGCATGTTGGGAGCCTGTTGAGTATAAACGCAAACAGATAATAACTAAGATTGGGGAAGTAGAACGTTATGTTTATCTGGTCGTTGACGGTGTGCAAAGGGCTTTTTTCGAGCATAACGATAAAGAAGCCACGCTTGTCTTCTCCTATGCACCCTCGTTTTCGGGTATTATAGACAGCTTTTTTACCCAGACGCCGTCCCGTTTCCATCTCGAAACCATTACTAAAAGCACCCTGTTGCGTATCCATTACAACGATATGCAACGCCTGATGCAGGAGCACCGAAGCATAGAAACATGGGTCAGGCTGGCTCTAACGCATACATTATCAGGCACTTTAGAGCGTCAGGTAGAGATAATGAGCTATACTGCTGAAGAGAAGTTTACAACATTGCTAAGGCGTAGCCCGCACGTACTAAACCTGATACCCCACAAATATCTGGCATCTTATATAGGTGTTGACCCTGCAACATTCAGCAAGTTGTTGGGTACCGTCAAGCTCTGAAATCTTTGTCTGCACCAAGATTTTTGAAAACTTACCAATGTAGCTTTGCAGCACAATTACATTATCCATGCCTGTATTTAACGCCAAAGACTTATTATCAAGCCTTGCAGAAGATGTAGATGCTTTATTGAACCGTTTAGATGAAGTGAAACAACTTGATAGCACATTGTTGTTATCACAGCCTGCTGCGGGCAAATGGAGTGTAATACAGGTATTGGAACACCTGAACAGCTACAACAGGTACTACCTTCCTGAAATTGAAAAGTCACTGCAAAGCGGGCAACCATTCAATCCGCAATTCAAGTCGGGCTGGTTTGGCGAATATTTCACCAAGATGATGATGCCTGGTAAAGATGGTAAAGTTGCCAATAAGATGAACTCACCCAAAGACCATCGTCCGATAGCAGAATTGAATGCAGCAGCTGTAATCACAGAGTTTATCAAAGGGCAACAACACCTGCTTACATTGTTGCAAAAAGCAACAAATACAGATATCTGGCGTTTAAAAGTACCCATCAGTATCAGCAGATTTATAAAACTGAAATTGGGTGATACTTTCCGTTTTTTAATTGCTCATCAAAAACGTCATTTCATACAATTAGAAAATACACTCTCGCAATTATCATAAGCTGTTGATTGTCATTTCTTTAAGTATTGGGGCTATAAAAACGAGGCTATTTTGTATAACTTAGTTGTCCTTTTAATAACGGATAACTAATAATGGCACAATTAATAAGAAAGGAAGACGCACTTGAGTATCATGAGAAGGGCAGGCCGGGGAAGATAGAGGTGATTCCTACCAAAGAAACCAAAACACAACGCGATTTAGCATTAGCATATTCTCCGGGCGTGGCAGAGCCTTGTAAAGAAATACATGCCAACCCCGAAGATGTTTATAAATACACAGCAAAAGGAAATCTTGTAGCCGTTATCAGTAATGGTACGGCAGTTTTAGGACTTGGCGATATTGGCCCGGAAGCTAGCAAGCCGGTTATGGAAGGTAAGGGGCTGCTGTTCAAAATCTTTGCGGATATTGATGTGTTTGATATTGAGCTCAACTCTACCGATATCGATCATTTTGTGTCTGTAGTGAAGGCATTGGAGCCAACATTTGGTGGCATTAATCTGGAAGATATCAAAGCGCCCGAATGTTTTGAAATAGAAACAAGATTGAAGAAGGAACTGAGCATTCCTATCATGCACGACGATCAGCATGGTACCGCTATCATTTCTGGTGCTGCATTGCTCAATGCGTTAGACGTTGTAAATAAAGATATTTCAAAAGTTAAGTTTGTTATTAGTGGTGCAGGTGCATCTGCCATCTCTTGCTGTAAAATATACATAGCATTAGGTGCCGATGTAAAGAACATGTACATGTTTGATAGTAAGGGTTTGATTACTTCTATCCGTACAGATCTGGACGAAAACAAAAAACTGTTTGCGAATCATGCTGATGATATAACATTGGCTGACGCGATGGTTGGAGCAGATGTATTCATTGGCTTGTCTAAAGGGAATATCCTATCGCAGGATATGGTGAAGAGTATGGCGGGCGATCCTATTGTTTTTGCATTGGCAAATCCTGATCCTGAAATACCATATGAAGATGCTATCGCAGCTCGTCCCGATATCATTATGGCTACTGGTCGTAGCGATTATCCTAATCAGGTAAACAATGTGCTTGGGTTCCCTTATATATTCCGCGGTGCATTAGACGTTCGTGCTACTGCTATCAATGAAGAGATGAAGCTGGCAGCTGTAAAAGCATTGGCACAACTGGCTAAAGAACCCGTTCCTGATATAGTGAATGTGGCATACAATGAAAAGAGCCTTCGTTATGGCCCTACATACATTATACCTAAACCAATAGACCCACGTTTGTTGGTTACGGTTTCTCCTGCAGTAGCTAAGGCGGCTATGGATAGTGGTGTAGCGCGCAAACCAATAGAGAATTGGGAAGCATATGAGGCTGAATTGTATAAACGTTTGGGTTCTGATGACAACCTGTTACGTTTCATCATCAATAAAGCAAAACAAAACCCTAAGCGTGTAGTATTTGCAGATGCAGAAAATCTGAAAGTATTGAAAGCTGCGCAGATAGCTAAAGACGACGGTATAGCTATACCAATACTGTTAGGTGAAGAAAGAAAGATTAAAGCATTGATTGAAGAGCACAATCTTCAGTTGGGTGATGTAGAAATAATAGATCCGCGCAGCGATGAGCAAGCGCTGAAGCGTGATAAGTTTGGCGCGTTGTTTTTCTGGAAGCGCAATCGCCGAGGGTATAACATGTACGAAGCACGCAAGATAATGCGCGAGCGTACCTATTTTGGTTGCATGATGGTGGAAACGGGGGAAGCAGATGCATTCATCTCAGGTCTTACACGTCAGTACCCTAATACATTACGACCTGCGTTGGAGATAATAGGAATGGAAGAAGGTGCCGGACGTGCTGCAGGTATGTATATCATGCTTAGTAAGAAGGGACCATTGTTCTTCGCAGATACTACTGTCAATTTCAATCCGACAGAAGATGAGCTCGTAGATATAACAACACTCACTGCTCGTGCGGTTGAAAATCTGAACGTCAAGCCACGTATTGCAATGTTGTCCTATTCAAACTTTGGCAGCAGTACTTCTCCAGAAGCGGTTCTGGTTCGTAATGCTGTTGCGAAAATAAAACACAAGCATCCGGAAATGATAATTGATGGTGAGATGCAGGCAGGTATTGCATTCAATAAAGATTTGCTTCGCGAAAACTATCCGTTTTCTGATCTGGTAAACGAATCACCGAATACCTTGATATTCCCTAATCTGGCAGCAGGTAATATTGCGTATCATCTGCTACAGGAAGTGGGCGGTGCAGAAGCTGTTGGTCCTATATTGCTTGGTCTTAAAAAACCGGTGCATGTATTGCAGTTGGGGAGTAGTGTGCGCCAGATAGTAAATATGGTAGCAATAGCAGTTGTAGAAGCACAAATAAAATCTCAGGCAGAAGCATAGTTTTGAAACAAATAGCCATTATAGGTGCGGGTGCTGCAGGTTGTTTTGCCGCAGCGAATATTCCATTTCAGGATGGGGTACAGGTAACTGTGTTTGAGAAGACAGGCAAAGTGATGCAGAAAGTAAAAGTATCGGGTGGTGGCAGGTGCAATACTACCCATGCTTTGTTTGATGTGCCTGAATTAGTTACCCGTTACCCCCGTGGTAAACAATTGCTCAAAAAATCATTGTATCGCTTTAGTCCGGAGAAGACTATTGACTGGTTTGCAAGACGTGGTGTAAAATTGAAAGCAGAAGCCGACGGGCGGATGTTTCCAATTACGGACGATTCGCAAACCATCATAGATTGTGTATGGCAGCAGATGATGCAGAATAAAGTGCAGGTGAAATATCATAAGTCCATTGATAGGATTACCAAGGCAGGAGAACAGATACAGCTGCACTTCAACGATGATACTACCTTCCTAGCAGATAAGGTTTTAATAGCGTGCGGTGGTTTCCCTAAGCAAGACCAATATAAATGGGTAGTTGAAACAGGACATGCTATTCAAACACCTGTTCCATCTCTCTTTACATTCAATATGCCGAAACATCCCATTACAGAACTGATGGGTGTGGCTGTGCCTGATGCTACTGTGCGGATAACAGGTACTAAAATATCTGAACACGGACCATTGTTGATAACGCACTGGGGAATGAGTGGGCCTGCTGTACTACGTACATCTGCCTGGGCGGCCAGAGAATTGAGTGAGCGTAATTATGAATTCAATATCCAGATAAACTGGTTGTTGAATGTAACTGAAGAAGAACTGAAAGAACAGCTTTTGGATATTCGCAGAGAGCAGGGAAAACAATCTGTTGGCAACAAAAATCCATTCAATCTACCCAAGCGCCTTTGGGAATACCAGTTGAAGAACGCAGGTATCAATGAAGAAACGAAATGGGGCGAGCTACCTGCAGCTGCACAAAACAAAATGATAAACTTCCTGATACGCGATGCTTACGGTGTAAAAGGCAAGACTACCTTCAAAGAAGAGTTTGTAACCTGTGGCGGCGTTAAACTATCTGAGATAGATCCGCAAACAATGGAAAGCCGCGTAATGAAAGGCCTTTACTTCGCTGGTGAGATTTTAGATGTTGATGGCATTACAGGCGGCTTCAACTTTCAACATGCATGGAGTAGCGGTTTCATTGCTTCACAGAGTATGATGGCTTAACCTTTCACATCCAGCACATCTCTCAGTGCATTGCCAAGTATATTAAATGCATATACCAATAGCATAATCGCCAAACCCGGTATAATTGCCAGAATTGGTCTGTTAGTCAACAGAAAGTTGTAGTGCTCTTTTATCATCAATCCCCACGATGGTTGCGGTGGTTGTACACCTATACCAAGGAAACTCAGACCTGCTTCTATTAATATAGCAGTTGCAAAATTACTGGCTGCAATAACCATGATAGGTCCTGCAATGTTTGGAAGTATGTGACGGAATATGATACGCATATCACCAAGTCCTAATGCCTTTGCCGCTGTAATATATTCCATCTCTCTAAGCACAAGTACCTGTCCGCGAATTAGCCTTGCTGCACTGACCCACATGGTAAGCCCGATAGCTACAAATATTTCCCAGAAGCCTTTGCCAATAGTAAGTGTTATGGCGAAAACCAGTAGCAGGGTAGGGATAGCCCATAAAATATTTATCAGCCACATCACTGCATTATCTATAATGCCGCCATAATATCCTGACAGTGAACCCAACACAATGCCGATGGTAAGCGATAGCAACACAGCCACAATACCTACCGCAATACTAACTCTTGCGCCTATTATTAGTCTTGAAAGTATATCGCGTCCATATCTGTCGGAACCTAGATAGAATTTTCGTTTGGTAATCAGGTTCTCTTGAACGTAGGATTGTTGTGTTTGCAGGTTTTGTGTTTTTACCTTTGCAGGCAACAGGTCTGTAATATTGTATCGAATTGTATCCTGCATTCCATCATCTATATAGTGAAGCGTTACAAGCGTACTGCCATCAAATGAATAGCCATTAATGGGTGATACTTTGTAGTCTGAAGGCTTGCCGCTAAACCATTCTTTCAGTTTGTTGCTTTGTTCTTCTTTTACTGTTTTAGGAATCAGTAATAGCTGCTTACTAAAGCCTGGTTGCTTTGCGCCAAGTTCTATTATCATGGTGTTGGCATTGGGGGTATTGTCAGGCACTACCAGATATGCAAATACAGCCAACAGGCAGGTAATAGCAATAACGGATACTGCAACCACCACAGATGGTTTGCGAATAAGTTTTTTTATGATGCTGTCGTCTGCCACTAACGCATGCCGTATTTACTTACAAGGTACACAAGTTGTGTAAGTGCAACTGCGCCCATTTTCAATTCGCGATGGTTTACCTGTTCAAACACATCTGCATTGGTATGGTGCAGGTCGAAATAACGTTGTGCGTCAGGAATCAATCCACCAACCGGTACACCTTGTTTTTGCAACGGGCTGATGTCTGCACCACCATGCACTTGGTCAAAATCATGAATACCATAAGGTGCAAACAGTTTTTTGTATTGTAGTATATGTTCTCTTTCTTTTGGTTTCATTTCCAGGCTGAAGCCTCTTGGAGAAAAACCTCCTGCATCGGTTTCTATAGCAAGTATATGTGTTTCGTTATTTGCTTTTGCACTATCAGCATAAGCAAGGCCGCCTTTCAATCCATTTTCTTCATTCATAAACAACACAGCACGTACTGTATACTTTGGCCTGATGCCTGCAGCTTTCAATGCACGTATTACTTCAATACTCTGAACACAGCCTGCACCGTCATCATGTGCGCCTTCGCCAATATCCCATGAATCCAAGTGCCCACCAACCAATACTATTTTATCAGGGTATTCACTACCGCGTATTTCGCCTATTACATTGTAAGATGGAACTGTACCCAGCATTTTGCAATCAGATTCTATTTGTGCTGTCACACTACCTTTCACGCATTCTTTTTCAAGCATATCTGCAGTATGGTTACCTATGGCTACAGCAGGTATTGGTTTCACCGTATCTGCATAGCGCATGCTACCCGTATGTGGTTCGTCATCTGCGCCTGTAGATACAGACCGGATAATAACTCCTACTGCACCTTGCGCCGCAGCCATGTTAGGTGCCAGCCACCTGTATTTACCGGCATCACCATATCCTTCAAATGTATTTACGAGGTCTTGACGAAAACGGTAGTTGAAGAAAATGATTTTTCCTTTCACTTCTTCTTTCTGCAACTTCTTAAAGTCTTCAATGCTCTTCACAATTACAACAGGTGCTTCCAATACTTTGCCATCTGTGCCTACAGTGTTGCCAATAGATAATACTTTCACATCTTTAAAACTTTTCTCTCCCTGAAAGCGCAGCGATAACCGTTCTTTACCCCTTACCCAATGTGGCACATCTACGGGTTGCAACCATACTTTGTCTGCTCCAGCAGCTTCCATTGCTTTCTGTCCCCATACTACAGCTTTTGCAGCTTGTGGGCTACCACTCAGCCTGTGTCCAACCTGCTTACATAGTACTCGCAGGTTTTCATAACAGGTTCCTTCCAGCAAAATGTTATCAGATAGTTTCCTCATTGTTAAGGAATCGTTTTGTGCATTTGCACCCGTAGCTGATAGTATGAAGGCAGCTGCCAGCAATTTTAGTTTCATGCTTTAAAAATATAAAAAAGCTGCAGATTGCTTTTAGCAGGCAGATGTTTATATTTGTATATACACTTTATCAGTGTACAACCATTTAAGATATCGTATTATGAAGCTTACATCTTATATCATCATTGGCCTTAGTGCTACGCTTTTTGCCTGTACTGCCAAGAAAGCAACTACATCGTCTAAGGCCGCAGCACCTGCAGCATCAGATATTGTTGCAGAAATTGACAGCAAATACACTGCTGAACAGAAAGAAGAGGGTAAAATTATATGGCAGGCAAATTGCCAGAAATGCCACAAGTTGTACGAACCGGAATCTCATACAGTGGCAAAGTGGGAAAATATCCTGCAACGCATGAGCAAAAAAGCTAAGTTGAACGACGTGGACGCAGGTAAAGTGAGGGCTTACGTTATTACGCATGCTAAGTCTTAGTGACTATTTCTTATTGTACTATTATAAATGCTTATAAAACGGACTCATGAAGTCCGTTTTATTTTAAGGATATTTGCACCATGAAAATTGGTATTGTTTGTTACCCGACTTTTGGTGGTAGTGGTGTACTGGCTACAGAGCTTGGTATGGCACTTTCTGCAAAAGGTCATGAAATACATTTTATTACCTACAAACAACCAGTTAGGTTACATTTTCACCCGAATATCTATTATCACGAGGTGTCTGTGCCTACCTATCCGCTCTTCGATTTTCCTCCTTACGAAACTGCACTTACCAGCACGATGGTAAACGTGATTAATAACAATAATCTCGATTTGCTGCACGTACACTATGCTATTCCGCATGCATCTGCAGCATATTTTGCAAGGCAGATACTGAAGAAAACGGGAAAGGATATACCATACATAACAACACTCCACGGTACAGATATTACCCTTGTAGGTAAAGACCAGACTTACGCACCAGTAGTGACTTTTTCTATCAACGAGAGCGATGCGATAACTGCAGTGTCAGACAATCTGAAAGACGAAACGTACAGGCATTTTGATATAGAAAAGGAAATCATTGTTATACCCAACTTCGTAGATACAGACAGATTTCAGCATAGCAATAAAGAACACTTTAAGAAAATGCTGGCGCCCAATGGCGAACGTATACTTGCACACGTATCCAACTTCAGGAAAGTGAAGCGTGTGGAAGATGTTGTTGCAATGTTTGAAAAAGTGCATAAGCAGCTGCCCTCAAAACTATTGATGATTGGTGATGGCCCTGAACGTCAGAATATTGAAGAATATTGCCGCACACTGAATATCTGTAGCGATATCCGTTTCTTGGGTAAACAAGATCAGGTAGATGAAATCCTGAGTATTACAGACTTGTTTGTATTGCCTTCTCAGTACGAAAGCTTTGGACTCAGCGCATTGGAAGCGATGGCTTGCGGAGTACCAGTGATATCAACAAATGCCGGTGGCCTTCCCGAAATTAATGTGCAAGGTGTGACGGGGTATATGAGTGAGGTAGGGGATACCGATGATATGGCAAAGCATGCTGTAGAGATGCTTAAAGATGAAGAGAAACTAAAGCAGTTTAAGCAAAATGCCATAGCACATGCAAAAACTTTCAGCAAGCAGCGTATCATACCATTATACGAGCATCTATACGAAAGCGTAGTTGCCAACTATAAAGCAACAGTATAAAATATTAGTGAACGGTTATTAACCGTTCACTAGTTCTTCCCAATATTCTGCTGCTCTTCTTGTATGTGGTATCACTATAGTACCGCCAACAATATTAGCTACTGCAAATATTTCATACATCTCATCCGTGGTAATGCCTTGTTCATGACATTTACCGAGATGGTATTTTATACAGTCATCGCAACGCAATACCATACTGGCAACAAGACCCAGCATTTCCTTTGTTTTGGTAGACAATGCACCTTCTGCATAGGTATTCGTATCCAGATTGAACAAACGATTGATAACCTTGTTTTGTTTGCCAAGTATCACATCGTTCATTTTTGCACGATATTCATTGAATTCATCTATTTGCTTGCCCATTGGGATGATTATATTTTAGTTCAAATGTAGTGAACAATCAGTTGATAGATTCAGGTTGTTCTTTCGTTTTGCTATCAGCAATTACCAACACAGATAATGACAAGTATACCAGCGGAGCTATTTTGTCTGTTTCTAATAACTCTGAAAAAAGATTATTGACAAAGAAAATCGAAAAAGACATAGCAATAGCCAACGTGATGAGCTTATAAAATCGGTCGCTGTGCCTGTGATATATTTGTTGTGCTTTAGCAATTACCAATAATACCAAGATTGCGTATAAGAGCATACCTGGTATTCCTTGTTCTGCCAGCAGGTGCAGGTAGTAATTGTGCGTTGTAGATTTTTCATAGTTATCACTTACATATGTTCTGTAAGCAGGTATTGTGTATGGCTTGTAGTGGTAGTAAAATGCATGCGGGCCGTAACCAGTTACGGGTTTCTCCTGTGCCATTCTTATTGCTGCAATCCATCTGTATAGCCTTTCCATAGAAGACATATCCTTACCTTTCAATGTTGCCTCAAGATGCTCATCAAACTCATGGTGCATGTATGTCTGATTAAAGTCAGGTGTATGCCTAAGGAAATAATTGTCTTTGGTGAGGAAGATAAACAATGCTAATACTGCAACATAAAATGTTGGAATGATATAGTTGGCCAGTCGGTATTTAATGGCAAGAGCTACAATGCCCGCAAATGCGATTGCTCCCATAGCCGCGCGTGTATATGAGAGTGCGATTGCTAATACAAAAATCAGTGATATTAATATGGCACTGATTTTCAACCATTTTTTATCCTTGTTTATTAAAAAGATAGCAATAAACGTAAAAGGGAAAAACATTGAAATAACCGATGCGTAATCAACGTGTTTGTAGTACCAATCGCCAACAGCAGCATCTATATAATAGAATTTGAAATCGTAGGCTGAATGGTTAAAGAGAATGATAATGATAGTAAGAAGTATTGGTAATAAAAGAGCTTGAAAGATATGTGTAACATCTTTTTTATTACGAATTATCCAAACAGGTAGTAGGTAAAAACAAAGCAGGTACCATGTTTTTGAAAGTAAAAATTTCACCGACAACAATGGCTCCTGCGAATAGATAACAGTTACTATCAACCAAAGTAATTGTGCAACTATGCAAACACTGATGCTGTTCTTGAAGAACCACTCCGGTAAAGGATTCTTTTTATACAACAGCAATAGCAATGTGATAATATAGAATACCCACATGATGGGTTCTTCAGGCAAGGAAAGAGATAGTGTATTATTGCTTAGTTCTACGTGTCTTGATAAAGGAATCAACACCAGCATAATTATATATGCTGCTTTAAAATTGTATGCCACCAGAAGGAGATAGCACAATACCACAGATGGTATTACATAAGCAACATCACCCGAGTAGCCGAATATGGATATGCCACAAAAGAATAAAACTGCCGCAATGGGCAGCATATGCTGTAATGTCTTTTGGGCCGCAACAGGCATACGATATCAGATTTATGCTTGCTTTATACGGTATTGCAGTATGGCATATATTATACCAAAGGCAGCACCCAATATCAGGCTTATTATAGAGGTTGCTACTATGCCCATGTCACTTGGCTTTAGCGGAGGCTCAGCAACTTTTATCAATTGTATTAGTGATAAATCGTCTGCTTTTTCACCGGTTACATACTGATTCAGCAATGAAATATGTTCGGCTCTGTCCGTTACTGCCTGATCTTTAATTGATTCCAGGTTTTGTATCAATTCCAGACCTTCTGCAAATTCAGGATGCCCGTTGTTTTCGATGTTGCCATTAAGCATCATGTTTTCTCTTGCAGGATTTATAATCTGGTATATCCCGTAGTATTTACGCATTCGTGCAAGTGAATCTGTTAGAAGCGCAATCGATCTATCTTCCTGAGCTATTTTATCTTGGAGCGAATGTTGAACATCTTTACGGACACTGTTATAATTGGTACGCAAAGTATACTCCAGCAATTGCAAATACCTGTTGACTATTTTTGCAGCCATTTCCGGGCTTTTGTCGGTATAAGATAATGATGCACTTTTTTGTGGTGTGCGCATTATTTTTACTTTCTTGGCAATCGTTTTTTTCAACAGCCTTACTTCCTTATCCGAGGTACTGTCAGCTTTATAATGCTTCATCAGGTTCAGCTCGCTAATCAGTGTGTTCTGAATAGTATCAGACTCTATAAGGGCTACCAATCTTTCAATATCATCTTCCGAACCGTAGTAATTGATATAACGCATATCCTTACTGTACAGGTAGGTTTTATCTGCATACAAGTGGTTCTTCAGAATGAAAAAAGTTTCGGCTTTGTATTCTCTTGGCTTTAACAATCTGGCTGTTAGACCCAATGCGAATGATACTAACGCGAATACAACAACAAGGCGTTTACGTTTATAAACAATATCAATAATTTTCAATGTATCTTTTTCAGGATTAACAGGCATAATTGTATGGATAAAACGGTTGCTGAAGGATAATATTGTAGAACTATTGGATATTAATTAATACCCAATAGTTCTACATCAAAAATAAGTGTACTGTTTGCACCTATCTGTGCACTTACTTGTCTTTCGCCATATGCAAGATTTGCCGGTATGAAGAAGCGGTATTTACTGCCTACACTCATCAACTGCAACCCTTCAGTCCATCCTTTTATAACCATGTTTAGCGGAAAGCTTGCAGGCTTGCCACGTTGTACAGAGCTATCGAATACCGTACCATCAATCAGTGTGCCGTGGTAGTGGCATGTAACGGTATTGAAAGCTGTAGGTTTTGGACCTTCGGCATCTTTCAGTATTTCATATTGTAGTCCGCTTGGCAAGGCAGTTACACCTTCGCGTTGTTTGTTTGCATTCAGGAAATCTTCACCTGCTTTCAGGTTGGCAGCTGCCTGTTCTGCTTTTTTCTTAAATAACATATCTGCTATACCCATAATCTGAATAATTAAGTCAGCGAAGATAGGTCATTTCAACGTTTACCAAGCTCTATCACCTCGCACTGTTTCATGTCTTTACCATCTATTACAAAGCGTATCAGTGTACGTACCTTATGCCAACCATGCTTACCTGCAGCACCCGGGTTCATGTGCAGGCAGTTTATTTTATCATCGTAGATTACTTTGAGGATATGGGAGTGGCCACTAATGAATAGCTGTGGCTGGTATTCCTGCAAATGTTGTTTGGCAAGCGGGCTGTATCTGCCGGGGTATCCACCTATATGTATCATCAGCGCTTTCACTTCTTCGCATTGCCATTTCAATACTTCAGGGTATTCCGGCCTTATTTCATGCCCGTCAATATTGCCATATACACCTTTCAGCGGCTTAAAGGCTTTCAGTTTTTCTACTACATCGGTATTGCCAAAGTCGCCCGCATGCCATATCTCATCGCATTGTTCAAAATGTTTAAACACCGCATCGTCCAGCCAGCCATGTGTGTCAGATATCAGACCTATCCTTGTCATGCTGTAATAATACTAAATAGCTTATTACGTTGATGAGTATCTAAATAAAAAAGAGCCCTCAATTTGAGGGCTCTAAAATTTCAGATTAGTTGTCACGAAATCGTCCGTAATAATTCAAGTCTATCAGATTGCCATTGTCAATCCTGAATTCCTTTTTCAGGACACCTTCCAGCTCAAAACCATTCTTGATGGCAACCTTATTGCTGGCGGTATTTTCAGGATCAACGCGGCAGTACACTTTATTCAGCCCCAAGTCATTGAATGCTGTCTGAAGTGCTTGCTTTACTGCTATACTCGTGTGCCCTTTGCCTTCTTCATTTTTGTCTATGAAGTATGCAATCTCGCACTTAGATGTCTTGGCATCTATGTTTTTCAGGAAGATGAGCCCTATCAGGTTGTTTTGCTCATTGTTGATTGTCATTACAAACAACTCTTTCTTACCCGCCAGAATACTATACATTTTAATAGAATCTGCGGCTATTTCAGGTGTTGCTGCTTTTTCAATGGTAATCGGAAAATAGTCTACTAATCTCTCTTTGTTGTTTTGTACTAACTGATGAAAGTGTTCTCTATCCTCCATGCTTATTGGACGGATGGTAATCATAACCGGCTGTTTTAGTGTTTGAAATAAATCCCTTATACTTTGCAAAATAGAAAATAATGCTAATATATCAAATCACGAACAACGTTTAAATGAAATACAAAAGGCAGTCTGTTTAACACAGACTGCCTTTTACGTATAAAGTTTAATATGGAAATTAGAAACGTTCCAAACCGTTGAAAAAGAAGTTGCCTTCGATTGTAGCATTCTCATCGCTGTCAGAACCGTGAACAGCGTTTTCGCCTATTGAAGTAGCATATTTTTTACGGATAGTACCTTCTTCAGCATTTGCAGGGTTGGTAGCACCAATCAGCGTACGGAAGTCAGCAACTGCGTTGTCTTTTTCCAGAATAGCTGCTACGATAGGGCCGCTGCTCATAAATTCGCACAATTCACCATAAAAAGGACGCTCTTTGTGCACTTCGTAGAATTTGCCTGCAGTGTCCATTGTCAGGTGTGTGTATTTCATGGCTACGATACGGAAACCCGCAGCGTTAATCATTTGAAGGATGTTGCCGATGTTGCCTGCTTTTACTGCGTCAGGCTTAATCATTGTAAATGTACGGTTAGACATATGAATAAGATATATATTGTATTTGACGGCGCAAAGGTAGGAGTTTTACGGCTTCAAAATCTCAAAACTGTAAATGATTTTTTCTGTTTAAGTGTATTTTAACAAGCTATGGTGTAAATTGCATCCTTTATTAAAAACTAAGGATACGCAAGGGGGATATACCTGCACTACGCAATGCTACCAATTCAAGATTTACAGCCTTTACTGCAAACACCTAAAAAGATATTTATTACTACTCACCATAAACCGGATGGCGACGCTATTGGTAGTATGATGGGCTTGTATCACTATCTGGTGAAAAAAGGCCATGCTGTAACGCCGGTAGCACCCAGCGAAATTCCCGATTTTCTGATGTGGATTCCGGGCATTGAGCATGCGTTGAATTATGAGGCTGAAAGCAAACGTGCTGAAACTGCACTGGCTGAAGCTGAAATTGTGTATTGTCTGGACTTTAACGATTACAGCCGTACAAAATATATGACCGAGTCTTTGGCCAAAGCCAAAGCGCCTAAGGTGTTAATAGACCATCACCTGATGCCCAAGCCTGTGTGGAATTATGGTGTGAGCATGCCTGCCAAAAGCAGTACCTGCGAGATGGTGTATGACTATATCAACCTCTGTGGTGATAATGATTTAATAGACCTGAATATAGCTTCTTGTCTGTACACAGGTGTTATGACAGATACAGGTTCTTTCCGTTTCCCCGTTACTACTGCCAGCGTACACGAGATGGTGGCCGATTTTATGCGTAAGGGCCTCAATCATAGTCCTATTCATGAGGCGGTTTACGACTCTTGGGGGGTAAAACGCATGCAGTTTTTGGGCTATGTATTATTGGAACGCATGGAGATTTTTCCAAAATACAATGCAGGGCTTATCTGTCTTTCCAAGAAAGACCTGAAACTGTTTGATGTAAATACAGGCGATACCGAGGGCTTGGTAAACTATCCGCTTAGTATAGGCTCAGTAAAATTTGCCACAATGATAACAGAGAGGGGAGATGAGGTAAAGCTATCTTTCCGCAGCAAGGGAAACTTTGATGTTAGTACATTGGCACGCACTTATTTCAATGGCGGGGGCCACTTTAATGCCTCAGGAGGCACCTCAAAATCAAGTTTTGAAGAAACAATTACATACTTTAAGGAAATTTTATCCGATATTCACCCACGTTAATTTTTAAAATCAATGATAAAGCGTTTAGTACCAGCAGTATTAGGTCTGGCAGCAATTAGTGTTACATCTTGCAATAACAACGATTTCAAGAAAACAAAAGACGGTCTGGAATACCGTATCATTACAGACAAGAGCGATGGTAAAAACCTTGCGGATGGCGACATGGCAAGCGTTAAAATCCGTATCTATTACAACGAAAAAGACAAAAAAGATACGCTGATTGCAGACTATGTTCAGATGAATGGTGGTCAGCCTATCGAAATACCTGTTAATGTTCCACTGCAATTCAAGAGCGATTGGCCTTCAGGTCTTAAACTGTTGAGCAAAGGGGATAGCGCTATCTTCCGCACACCGGTAGATACTATCATGAAAATGGCTCCTCAGGGACAATTACCTCCGTTCATGAAGAAAGGTGGCTACATACTTTATTCTGTAGTGGTAGTTTCTGTAAAATCTGCTGCAGAAGTTACTAAGCAACAAGAGCAAATGCAACAACAGCAGATGCAGTCTTCTGCCTCTCAAATGGCTACGGACGACAAATTGCTACAAGACTATTTTACTGCTAACAATCTGAAACCAACTAAAACAGCCAGCGGCCTGTATTATATAATAGAAAAAGAAGGTACAGGTAATACTGCTCAGAAAGGCCAGACAGTTACAGTAAACTATACCGGTAAATTGTTGAACGGTACAGCTTTCGATTCAAACACAGACCCGGCCTTCCAACACGTAGAGCCATTGACTGTACAAGTAGGTGCAGGACAAGTAATACCAGGCTGGGAAGAAGGTATGACGCTGTTGAAAAAAGGTAGCAAAGCAAAACTTTTCATTCCTTCTCCTTTGGCATATGGCCCTCAGGAACGTGGTGAAAAACTGCCTGCAAACTCTGTACTGGTATTTGATATAGATGTTACAGATATCAAATAAACAATCAATCTATTCTCAATCTTAATAACAACACAGAGTGAAACAAACGCTAAGTATTCTTATGGTAGCCGGCCTGTATCTTTTATCAGGATGTACAGGCTCAAAGAAAGCATCCAAAGGCAATGCCAATGCTTTCAAAAAAACGCAAAGTGGTATTGAATATAAAATGTACCGCGATAATAAAGCGACACCGCTAGCCAAAGAAGGCGATCTTGTTGACATTCATATACATACTAAGTATAACGATAGCCTGATTTTTGATTCAAGGACGAATAACAATAACAAACCTGTTTCCTTGCCGCTAAACAAAGCACGCTTCAATGGCGATCTGGCCGAAGTATTGTCTATGATGAGTGCAGGAGATAGTATGGTTGCCATGGTGTCTGTAGATTCACTGATTGCTGCAAAACAAAAAACACAACCTTGGATGAAACCTGGTAGTAAAATCACCTATGTTATCTCGATGATATCTGTTAAAACACAAGAACAGATAAATAAAGAGAAAAACATGGCCAGCAGCGAGCAAATGGCTATTGACGAAAAACTGATTCTGAAGTATCTGGCCGACAACAAAATTGTTGGTGCCAAGAAAACAGCTTCAGGTCTTTATTACATCATGCGCCAGCCGGGTAAAGGTGAAAATGCAAAAGCAGGACAAACTGTATATGTAAACTATACAGGCCGTACATTGGATGGTAATGCATTCGATTCGAGTGTAGATCCTAAGTTCAATCACGTAGAGCCATTATCATTCTTATTGGGTCGTGGTAATGTAATACAAGGTTGGGATGAAGGTATAGCGTTGTTGAATAAAGGAGGTAAAGCTACATTGTACATACCATCGCCACTTGCATATGGGAAAAACAGTCCTACAGCTGCAATTCCTCCAAACTCTGTTTTGATATTTGATGTTGAATTGATTGATGCTAAATAATTTAAATACCTAAGTATAAAAGATGAAAAAGAATTTAACTGTCCTGACAATTGCTGCGGTATCTGCATTCAGCGCATCTGCTCAATCAGGCAAAAAAACTACTACTAAGGAAACAAAAGAAACCAAAGCCGTTAGTAAGTCTGAAACTACCCGCAAAGACGATGGTTTCCTTAAAACACCTAATGGTCTTGAGTATAAAATAATAGTAGATGCACCGGGTACACAAAACCCTAAAGTAGGCGATTATATATCTGCCCACCTGCAGCTTATAGTAGATGATAGTGTTCATTTCAGTACAAGGCAAGTAATGAACAATGCACCTGCAGAAGTGCAGATGGCCTCTACACCTAGTAAAGGAGATATCATGGAAGGTTTTACTTACATGACACCGGGCGATAGTGCTATCTTCCGTTATTCAGTAGACTCTTTGCTTACTATACCAGGTATAACACCTGCGCCTTGGATGAAGAAAGGCGAGGGACAGATGATATATTATCGTGTTGTGTTGGCAGGTGTTAAGTCTTCTGAGCAAAAGCAAAAAGAGGCTTCAGAAGCTGCTGCTAAACAAAAAGATATCGATGATAAATTGTTGCAGGACTATTTCAAAGCCAATAACATCAAAGCAACGAAAACAGCATCAGGTCTTTACTATACAGTGAGCAAAATGGGGACTGGCATAGTTGCACAACCCGGCGATAAAGTAAGTGTAAACTACACAGGTAAAACATTGGAAGGTAAAGCTTTTGATTCTAATGTTGATCCTCAGTTCCAACACGTACAACCGTTTGAGTTTACAGTTGGCCAAGGCATGGTTATCAAAGGATGGGATGAAGGTTTTACAATCTTCAAAAAGGGTTCTAAAGGAACACTTTATATACCTTCTCCTTTGGCATATGGCCAAAATAGCCCTGACCCAAGCCGTATTCCTGTAAATGGTATACTGATATTTGATGTAGAATTGCTGGACGTTATTCAGTCAGATCTGCACAAACAAGCTACACCAACAAAAGGTAAATAAGCATGAAGTTTAACTTTCATCTTGGAATAACACTGTGGTATTTGCTCCTGGCAAATACCACTTTTGCTTATACCCGTCAGGATACCTTACGTGGAAGTAATGGCGAGGGTCGTAGATGGTGGGATGTAAAACACTATAGTCTTACAGTATACATTGATGGTACAACAAAGTCTATTGGTGGAGAAAACATTATTAAGTTTAATGTAGTAGAAAAACCTATTGATGTAATGCAGATTGACCTGCAGGATACATTAGCTATTGACAGTGTTTTTGTATGTGATTTTGATACTATAAAACGGGCCGGTGTAAAAGATGAATTAGTAGTAAAATCTGTAAAAACAAGTTTTACAAAAGATGGTAAGGTTTGGTGGATACATTATGATTTTGCAAAATGGTCTGTTGGTTCAATGAAGGAACTGAAAATATATTACCATGGTATTCCACGTGTTGCCAGAACACCTCCTTGGGATGGCGGTATCATCTGGGGCGTAGATAGCATGGGCTCTCCGTGGTATTCGGTTGCCTGTCAGGGCTTGGGTGCCAGCAGTTGGTGGCCATGTAAAGATTTTCAAGGCGATGAACCGGATGAAGGTATGCTGATATCAGTATCTCCTAAAGCAGGTAAGATGACCGTTATATCAAATGGTAAGCCTCAATTAGATGTATTCAAATCGCGTATCAATGTGTGGGAGGTAAAAAATCCAATCAATACCTACAATGCTACTTTCTATGGTGGTGCCTATGTAGGGTGGACAGATACATTGATGGGTGAGAAAGGCAAGCTGGATTTAAGTTTCTATGTGCTTCGCCAAAATGAAGCAAGAGCAAAAAAGCAATTTGAAGTAACCAAGCAAATGCTGCACTGTTTTGAATACTGGATGGGGCCTTATCCGTTTTATGAAGATGGTTATAAACTAGTAGAAGCTCCATTCCTTGGTATGGAACACCAAAGTGCAGTTGCATATGGCAATCAGTACAAAATGGGCTATTTGGGGCAGGATAGAAGTGGTACCGGAGTTGGTGATTTATTTGATTTCATCATCATCCACGAAAGCGGGCATGAATGGTTTGGTAACAACATCACTGCTGCAGATATTGCTGATAACTGGCTGCACGAAGGTTTCACCACTTATACCGAGGCATTGTTTGCTGAATGTCTGGCAGGGAAAGAAAAGGCATTTGCCTATGCAAGAGGAGAGTGGAAGAACATACGTAACGATGTACCAGTAATTGGTGCTTATGGTGTGCAGGACGATGGTAGCAGTGACAAATATGATAAAGGGTCAGCTGTAGTACATATGATACGGGTGATGATGAATGACGATGAGAAATTCCGCCAATTACTGCGCGGGCTTAATAAAGATTTTTATCACAAGATTGTTACCAGCAAGCAGGTAGAAGACTACATTATTAAGTTCACGGGGCTTGATTTGAAACCTCTTTTCGACCAATATTTCCGTTCCACTCAAATACCTAAACTGGAATGGTATGTTAAAAAGAAAGAACTGTTCTACAGGTTTACTAATACTGTCCCCGGCTTTTCGTTGTTATTACCTGTGTATACCAACAAAAAGAGCGAAACATTACGGGTCACATCCGAGTGGCAAAGTATTTCATGGCGGAAAGGTGGTTATAATATCAATGTTTCTCCCGATTTTCTGATAAAGGAATAAATAGTAATCCACATTATATCCCGAGCCTTTAATGCCCGTTAGGGTGTTAAAGGCTTTTTATTTAGGTTTGCCTTCCGCATGGCAAAGAAGGAAGCAGCAGAAACACCGTTGATGAAGCAGCATAAGGAAATCAAAGCAAGATATCCTGATGCTATTCTATTATTCAGAGTAGGCGATTTTTACGAAACATTCGGCGAAGATGCACTGGTCGCTTCGCGTGTATTGGGCATTACGCTTACCAAACGTGCCAATGGCTCTGCTTCTCATATCGAGTTGGCAGGTTTCCCGCATCATTCTGTAGATACATATCTTCATAAACTTGTAAAGGCAGGCTATCGTGTAGCTATTTGCGATCAGTTGGAAGACCCTAAAACTGCAAAGGGTATCGTGAAGCGTGGTGTTACAGAATTGGTAACGCCAGGGGTTGCTACCAACGATAAGCTGCTCGAAAACAAAACCAACAATTTCCTTGCTTCGTTACATCTATCTGATGGTATGTGCGGTGTTGCATTTCTGGATATCAGTACGGGTGAGTTTTACACAGCGCAGGGTAGCGAGGAATACATGGATAAGCTTTTGCAAAGCTTTCAGCCGTCAGAGGTATTGCTGTCTAAAACACAGGTAAGGCGTTTTAAAGAAAACATAGATTCACGTGTTTATACATTCCCGTTAGAGGAATGGATTTTTGCGGAGCAGTATACTTACGATTTGTTGTTGCAACATTTCCAGACACAATCGCTGAAGGGGTATGGTATAGAAGATATGAAGCCTGCTGTCATAGCAGCAGGTGTGGCTATCCACTACCTGAAGGATACCGAGCATCCCAACCTGCAACACATCAACACCATTCAACGCATAGTTGCTGATGAGTTTATGTGGATGGATAGGTTTACCATTCGAAATCTGGAGCTGGTACATAGCACAGATGAAAAAGGTAATAGCCTGCTTACGGCTATAGACCATACGCATACACCAATGGGGGCAAGGTTGCTGAAGCGTTGGCTGATATTCCCGTTGTCAGATATCACACGAATCAATCATCGCCTTGACCTTGTTACTTATTTCATTAAAGAGCAAGATACGAATCACGATATCCTGCAACTCATCAAGCAGGTGGGCGATGTAGAGCGTATGATTGGTAAGATACCTTTAAAGAAAGCCAATCCGCGAGAGGTATTGCAACTGGCACGCAGCCTTGAGTTTATGGAGCAGGTAAAGCACATTAGTGCTGCTTCCGGTTATGATGCATTGGTGCAATTGACACAGGCTTTGCAACCACTTACAGATTTACACAGGCAAATAAAGAGCATCATAACTGAAGATGCGCCTGCTGTCGCCATAAAAGGCGGTATGATACGTGAGGGTATACATGCAGAGCTCGACGAACTGCGTACCATTTCCCGCAGTGGTAAAAACTACCTGCTGCAGATACAGCAGAAAGAAGCAGAGCGTACAGGCATAGGGTCGCTGAAAGTCGCATATAATAATGTCTTCGGTTATTATCTTGAAGTAACGAATTCGCACAAAGACAAAGTGCCTGCAGACTGGATTCGTAAACAGACACTGGCAAATGCCGAACGATATATTACACCTGAACTGAAAGAGTACGAAGAAAAGATACTGGGTGCAGAGGAGAAGATACTCGCCATAGAGATGGAAGTATATCAGAAATTGCTGGCAGATATAGAACCGCATATTGCACCTATCCAAACAAATGCGAACATCGTAGCGCAACTGGATTGCCTGCTTTGCTTTGCCAACAATGCCAAACAGTACAACTATCATCGTCCCGAAATAGTAAAGGATGCAGTAATAAATATAAAACAAGGTCGTCACCCTGTTATAGAACAACAACTGCCACCGGGTGAACAGTATGTGGCTAATGATATAATACTGGATAAAGACGTTCAGCAGGTAATTATACTCACCGGTCCGAACATGAGTGGTAAGTCTGCACTATTGCGCCAAACAGCTATCATTACCCTGATGGCGCACATGGGGAGCTTTGTACCTGCAGATGCTGCTACTATAGGGTTGACGGATAAGATATTTACCCGTGTAGGTGCGTCAGATAACCTGAGCGGTGGCGAGAGTACCTTCATGGTTGAGATGAATGAAACGGCGAGTATTATTAACAACATCAGCGAGCGTAGCCTTGTATTGCTCGATGAGATAGGACGCGGTACCAGTACCTACGATGGTATATCTATTGCGTGGTCTATTGTAGAATACCTGCATAACAGTACCAACAGGCCAAAGACACTCTTTGCCACACACTACCACGAAATTAATGAACTGGAAAACCAGTTGGAGCGTGTAAAGAACTATCACATCACCCACAAAGAGACCGGCAATAAAGTCATCTTCCTGCGCAAGCTGGCACAGGGTGGCAGCAGACATAGCTTTGGTATACAGGTAGCACGTATGGCGGGTATGCCACCTGCATTGCTGTCTAGAGCAGATGAGATACTTGCATCGCTTGAAGAGAAACATGCGGATAGCAGCAGTACATCCAGCAAAGTGAAGAACATTAATCCGCTACCCAAATTCCAGTTGAATATATTTGATGGTGTAACAGACGACCTGCGCCGTGTACAGGATATACTGGAGGCGATGGATATTAATACGCTCACACCGGTTGAAGCTTTACTGAAACTAAATGAGCTAAAGACCATAGTGAAGAACTACGGAAAGTAGGTATTGATAAATATGGCATTAATTTTGTTTTCATTATCACCATGTTACAAGACAAGAATACACGCCGCAATACATACCTCGTTGCAGAGACGATCATCGTTTTTGTATTAGTTAGCCTCTTGGCAGTTTGGCTTTGGAGCCTTGATGTAAGTACAACCGTACACTGGTTGCTCTATGCTCCGGTATTATTGTTTCAGGGCTTATGGTTCTACAGGTTCTATATAGTAGGGCACGAGGCTTCGCACAAAAAGCTGTTTGCCAAAAACACATTCCTCAACAATTTTTGGGGTTCTGTCATCTTGCTGCCACTGATGACGCCTATTACCATCTACAGAAAAATACACATGTTCCATCATGGGTTCAATCGCAAAGACAATCACACTTCCGCGCTCGATGTCTTTGTAATCAATAACAAAGTCGCCGGTATTAAGAAGGCATACTATTACATCATCTGGTACCTGAGTATATTTTGCGGAGGGTTCTTTCTGCACTCCTTAATATCGGTAGTGCTGTTCCTGTTTATACCACCATCCATATCGGTAAAAATATCTTCTGCCTTCAAAGGCTGGACTATGAAAGACCAACTACAATCAATTCTTCTATTTGCAATAGGGGTATTGTTTCATTTATCCGTTTATTGGTTAATGGGTAAGGACATTTATCTATATACACTTGGTTATCCCATGCTGTCATTTGCATGGGTATTGTCTTTGTTGGTATACATCTTCCATTACGATACTACTATAGGCAATGAGGTAAGGTATAATGTCCGCTCTGTAAAGTATGTACCTGTTATTTCATGGATACTGATGAACTTCAACGAACATGCTACACACCATCAGTACCCTAACATACCGTGGTATGAATTGCCTGAAAAGAGTACGCCATTACCACAGGAGTATAGCAACTACAACCAGAATACATGGAGCTTTGTACGTGCTATACTTGCACAGTTAAAAGGGCCCAATGTAATCAGCGAGCATGAGCATCACCATTCGTAGAGCCATAACAGGAGATGAAGCAGCTATGCTGCACATCAAAAATGCACTGCCGCTTAAAACAGCAGATGGTAAAACGGTTCGTGGTGGTTTTCTGTTGGGGACGGATGAGGCAACCTACAGACAATATATAGAAGACGCTATCTGCTTTGTTGTAGAAGATGATGGCAGGGTAGTAGGTTTTGCAATCATATTCCCCGATGCTATGGTGCGCACATCAGATGTATGGGAAAGAAGGGGAGAAGCTGGTTGGTATATAGATATAGCAGCTTGGGAAACAAAACAGCTTGCCTACTTCGAACAGTTCGCATTTCTTCCCGGCTATCGCAGAGCTGCGGTTGTGCTGGCATACAATATTATAAAGCATGTGTTTGATGCAGGTGCAGATGCTTTGTTTACTACTACGGTACATGCACCTGTTCTAAATCTTGCACCGCTGCCATTTATTGCAGCGGCCTATGGTATCAAAGCAGGTAATATCAATGAAGTATATCCTGTTGTCGGTCATATCAATTCAGACATCTACCTGATAGAGCCCACAGGTTTTCGCAGTGGCGTATTACAACATTCACTGCGTCCGTTTTTTGAGGCAAATACATTGCAACTTCAATGAGGGAAAAACTAACAAAATACCTTAAAGAATTATCTGCCAATCAAAACATAGGCAGGCAATACCTTGTTGAAGAATATGATATACAAGATGGGCATGTATACACAGACCCGTTGATGGAAGATAGCCACGAAGTAGTAAAGGGGCTGATACACAAATACAAAAACAGGGCACTGATAAAAGTGAGTTATCACTGTGCGGCGCATTGCCGTTTCTGCACGCGCATCAGGCAGATAGGTACGGATGCAGGCACACTTACCGATGCTGATATTGATAACATCATTGCATATCTGGTAGCTCATCCCGAAATAGACGATGTCATTCTATCTGGTGGCGACCCGTTTTATACTCCACACATTACCGAAGCACTGCTTACAAAACTGAAAGACATTGAGAGCGTAAAAGTATTGCGCATAGGCACAAGGCTGCCTGTACAATCGCCAATCTCATTTGAATCAAAGCCAATTGTAAGATTGCTGGAGCTTGTAAAGCAAATTGCACTGGAGAAGCCTTTTTATATTCTCATTCATATAGAGCATCCCGACGAGCTGACGTCTGAAGTACTTTCACTATTCAAAACGCTCAGGCAACAACATGTTACGTTGCTATCACAAACTGTTTTCCTAAAGGGTATAAATGATGATGTCGAAACTCTCTTTCAACTATTCAGAACCCTGTATCACAATGGGGTAGTACCATACTACCTTTATCATTGCGATAAAGTAGCAGGCCTTGAAAACTTCATTGTACCTCTTGAAGCGGAAATTGAGATAGCCACCGAATTGCACCGCAGGCTTAGCGGCATTGCCTGCCCAGCCTTTGTGATAGATATACACAATGGGTACGGAAAGCTACCTATTCCGTTGGCTTATTTTACTGCCGATGCCACTACAGCCAAGGACATAGAGGGGAATATCATCACCCTATAGCAGACTGTTAAATTTTCTTTAATACATCATTTGTCGCCAATTGACAAATAAGACTGATTAAGATATAGCTTAATTTTATAGTGATTGGATGAACAAAGTTTTTATGACTTTGTTATTAGAGGGTAAACGCTTTTTTATGAGACGATTCTCGTCACTATTTTTATTTATGATTGCTTCTGCCCTGATAGTACAAATGGCTAGTTGCTTAACCCCACGCAAGGGTCCGCAGAAGCTGTACACAAAAGCAGTACAGGAAGGCAAGGTATATGATGCTATCATAGTGCCCGGCATCCCTTTCAATAATGGCAATTGGGATAGCGTGATGAAAGCCCGCGTGCTGTGGTCATGGATATTGTACAAAAACGGCATTGCTAAAAATGTTATCTATTCCGGTGCGGCCGTATATTCTCCATACAAAGAGTCTGTAATCATGGGGCTGTATGCAGAGCAATTGGGTATTCCTAAAGAGCATATCTTCTACGATACCAATGCAAGGCACAGTACCGAAAACGTGTATTACTCGTATTTGGTAGCCAAAGAGGCAGGCTTTAAATCGTTGGCATTGGCTACAGACCCTTTCCAGTCTTTCATGCTCAAGAGCTTTTTAGACAAACGTTTCAGAACCAAAATAGACCGCCTGCCGTTTGTTACAGATACACTGGCGGCATATACACACCTCAATCCTAAGATTAATCCTAGAAAAGCTAAGGTGAACAATTTTGTGTCTATTACAGAACAGGAATCATTCTTCAGGCGCTTCCGCGGTACGCTGGGTCGTGATATAGACTGGAGCAAGTACCCTGACGGCAAGCTGGAGGCATTATAAAATATATTTCAAGTGGGGAAAATGTGGGTAGGCTGCGGCAATTTTTGCCGCAGCTTTTGTTTTGGCAGGTACCATTTATATACGCTTAGTTTTATGTACCTTTGCACCTCCCAAAACAGAACATATTAGCTGTTTTTCTTTTTGATTTTTAATTTATCGATTTTAATAAATGCTTTCAGTTTCTAATTTATCGCTTCGCTACGGCAAGCGCGTGTTGTTTGAAGATGTGAATATCCGTTTTACCGAGGGTAACTGTTATGGTATCATCGGTGCGAACGGTGCAGGTAAGTCTACCTTCCTGAAAATACTGAGCGGCGAGATAGACCCGACTACGGGCAAGGTGGAGATAGGCAAAGACCAGCGCATGAGCGTGCTGAAACAAAACCACTACGAGTACGATGAAAACACCGTACTGGAAACGGTAATGCTGGGCAACGGCAAGCTGTTCGAAATTATGAAGGCGAAGGACGAGATATATGCCAAAGATCCTTTTACCGAGGAAGATGGTATCAGGGCTGGTGAACTGGAAGGCCTTTTTGCAGAAATGGATGGCTGGAATGCCGAGAGCGATGCAGCTACTTTGCTGAGCAATCTGGGTATTAAAGAAGAATTCCACAACAGGAAAGTAAAAGAACTGGATGGTAACCAGAAAGTACGTGTGCTCTTGGCACAGGCTATCTTCGGTAACCCCGATATCCTGTTGCTCGATGAACCTACCAACGACCTTGACCTTGAAACAATTGCTTGGTTAGAAGATTTCCTGGCAGACTATGATAAAGTAGTATTGGTTGTATCGCACGATCGTCACTTTTTGGATACCGTGTGTACGCACGTTGCTGATATCGACTTTGGTAAGATTACCATCTTCACAGGTAACTACTCTTTCTGGTACGAATCGAGCCAGTTGTTGCTGAAACAACGTACCGATGCCAATAAGAAAGCAGAAGATAAGATTGCCGAACTGAAAGAGTTCATTGCGCGCTTCTCTGCCAACGCATCAAAATCTAAACAGGCAACCAGCCGTAAGAAAGCTTTGGATAAGATAAAGCTGGAAGACATGACGGCCTCTACACGTAAATACCCTGCTATCCTGTTCAACAATCAGGTGCGCGAAGCAGGCGACCAGATACTGGAAGTAAAAGGCCTAAGCAAAACGCTGAATGGTGAAGTGATGTTTAAAGACATCAGCTTCGACCTGAAGCGCGGACAGAAAGTAGCCATACTTGCTGAAAACGGCCTTGCTACTACTGCATTCTACAAAATACTGGCTGGCGAGGATACAGATTTTCAAGGTACATTCAAGTGGGGCGTTACTACAACTACTACCTACCTGCCAAACGATAATACAGAATACTTTGCAGGCAAAGACCTGAACCTGATAGACTGGCTGCGCCAGTTCAGCGAAGAGAAAGATGAAACTTTCATCCGTGGCTTCCTGGGCCGTATGCTGTTTAGTGGCGAGGAAACGTTGAAGAAATGTACCGTGCTGAGTGGTGGTGAGAAAATGCGTTGTATGATAAGCCGCATGATGATGTTGAAAGGCAACATCCTGATGTTTGACGAACCTACCAACCACTTGGATCTGGAAAGCATCACTGCGCTGAACAATGGTATGAAAGACTTTAAAGGTACCATCCTGTTCACCACACGAGATCATGAACTGGCACAAACCGTGGCAGACCGCATCATAGAAATAACACCAAACGGTGCTATAGACCGTGAAATGACATTTGACGAATACCGCAACGACGACCGTGTAAAAACACTGCGTGCAGAAATGTACGGTATGCAAATGGCATAGTCTATGTTTTAATATTTATTAAGCCCCGCATTTTGCGGGGCTTTTTGTATTAATTAAATAAATCTGCCTGATAAGTATTGTAGTTATTACCATTTGATTTATTGGATTTTATCTTATTAATAATAACCTCTAAATTTTTTAGAGTTAATATAGTAATGTCTTTTTGCTCAGCAATCAATTGTCTGTTTAAGTCAAACATTGGGTTTTTTGTGTCTGTGTTTTGGTCATACATTATAGCTCTAGGGATATTGTAGACTCTTGCATATTCCATTGCTAATCTTGCACCACTATCCAACTTTTGGTCGAATATTTTCCATCTTTCGGATGAATCTTGAGCATAGCTAGCTGCTAAAATTATAGTATCACAAAATAATGCTTGTAATCTATCGCGGTCTTTATAGCGACTGTTTAAATCCATTGCAGATTTATGATCATTAAAATATTCAGTTACTAAAAGCCCGCCTTCTTCAATTATTTCAAATGCTAAACCTCTATTTTTTGCTGGCATTATATTATTTAACGAGCTAGGCAAAATTGCAATAGTTTTCCCTCCAATTAATGCTTGTCTATGTGCAATACTATCACATCCTAAAGCTAAACCGCTAATAATCGTTATGCCCCTTTTAACAATTTCCGAAACTATTTTTTGTTCTCTAATTTCAATTGTATTATCTGGATTAAGAAGCCCAATAACAGTAATGTTACTATTTTCAATATTTAAGAGGCGTAAGTCTCCTTTGTAAAAAAGGAATATTGGTTGTTCACTCTCCTTAACATTTCCTCTGTATTTTGGAAAGTCCTTGTCCCCAATTGCGACAATGCCGTCACAACTACCTTCAAGCTGTTCTATTTGATTTATTATATTACTTTTAGTAACCTCGAAATCGTCAATTGTGATTAAAGTGTCTTGTTTTGAGTTACTATTTAATAATGAAACAATTTTCTCAATACTTTCATTACCTTTTAAATTTTTTATTATCCAGCCTCTACCAATACCTTTGTAGGACTTTGCTGTAATTATATTTAGCGCATTGTCAGTATACTTCATTATAATATCGTTTAGTGATTATGACGAGTATTTCCTATCGCATAGAATGTAACTGAATTTGCTCCGCAATTTAATAATGCTTGTATCATATCTTCGTCAATATTTACAGTTCTTGTATAAATATCATCAATCAATAAAATATTACTACTATTGATGCGATTTGAAAAATTACATGTATCTGTACTGATACCTGGATAAGGTTCTGAACCATCATTAACAAAACCTTCCATAGGTCTTCTAAGATGGGTAGTTTTTGTGTTTGTATGTCGCTGGATGAAATTGGTTCCGTCTATGAAATTATTGCCCAATTGATGTACTGCATTTCGTACAGTAGTCTTAAAAAGTAATTGATTTGCACGGTAAGTATTGTCAGCTTTGGCTCTTGGGACAACGCATACTGTCAATGTGTTTCTATTACTTTGAATTAATATTTCTGGTAGATCAATAAGTAATGCTTCCAGTAATTGTTGCTGAGCTTCTTGGATTCTATAGTCCGACCAAGTATGGTGTGGATCATTTTTCAGTTTGTATAGATAATTTGGATTATTAGGCAAATCTACTCCCCCGAAATCCGTATGATAAAAGCCTTGAATGTTTTGTGTTAAGTAACGATTTCGTTCTATTATAAATGCGGTCATAACTAAACGCTTAAAATGTTATTAATCAAAATTCCAGCTGCTAATGCATCTTCAATTTCTTGTTTCTCATTTTCAAAAACTAGGACTTCTTTTGCCGACAAGTTCATAACTGATATTGCATTTGTAAATTTGTTTATGCGATTTTCATTGGCTGAAGATTGTCGGAAAAATAATGTGCTAAACTTGTCTGTAAGGTTGTGATAGTTTAAAGTCATTAACGCTCTATCTTTTCTACAGTTTGTAACTAAAACAGTCTTATTTGTTTTGGAATATTGTATTAAAATGTCAGCTATTAATTTATTTATTTTTGTTTGAGGTAAGTAGTCTTTATAGTTTTTTTCCTTTTGCTGGATAATATTATCATATTCAACATCTGTCAAATTTGGGATGACTTTTTTTATGGAGGTACGGTTAAATCTTTCTTTTGGATTAAATAGTGTACCTAAATCAAGTTGAATTACAGTTTGTATCGCTTTTTTATACGACAGAAAGTTTGCGAAATCAGTATCTACCAATGTGCCGTCCATGTCAAAGAATAGAATACTGTTTTTCTCTATTTTTACATTTGGCCTTGGTTCTACCTCGTTTATATTTTCCATGGTCGTTTCATGTAGTTGTTAGGTGGGATAATTAAAATTACAAGTAAGATATAAATTTACTGGTTTCAGGTTTTCCTACAAATAGTTGCATCTCATAAAGTATACTGGAGTAGCATGGGTATTTCCACCGTTGTTGGTGTTCCTCACCAACAACACAAAGCAGCCTCGTTTTATTTTATGCACATTTGAATATTTTAATTTGTACAATTGTATAAAAGTGTATAAATTGCCTGTACAAACAAGCAATACTGTACACAATGCGTATTTCACAGAATTCGATGGCTTACAACCCGCATTCATTGGCTATGTATGTGGATATGAACAGCTTTTTTGCCAGTTGCGAGCAGCAGGAAAACGAATCACTCAGGGGCAAGCCCATTGGCGTTATCACGCACCCCAGCGAGTATGCCTGTGTCATAGCCCCGTCCGTAGAGGCCAAGCGTTCGGGGGTTAAGACAGGTATGCGACTGCCAGACTGCCGCGCCCTGTGCCCCGAAATGACACCCGTACTGGCACGCCCTTATATATATAGACAGTATCATATGAAGATTATGGCAGTGCTCAATAGTTATTGCAGCGATGTCATAGCACGTAGTATAGACGAGGCGGTAATGAACCTTACCAGCTATCATTATATATACCCTGACCCCATGGAGCTGGCCCGCAGGATAAAAGCAGACCTTGCCAAGTCCTGCGGGCATTTTGTAAAATGCAGCATCGGCATAGCTCCCAATGCCTTCCTTGCCAAGCTGGCCACAGAGATAGAAAAGCCCGATGGTCTTGTCCGCATCACCCCCGAAAACATAGATGGCTACCTGGCCAAGATGCAACTGACCGACCTGCCGGGTATTGCCAAAGCCAACGAAAAGCGCCTGCAGATGATTGGTATTAAGAACCCGTTGCAAATGCGCCACAGTTCTGATGCACTACTTCGCAAAGCATTTGGCGGCATCGTGGGCAATTACTGGCATCGCAGGCTCAACTTTATGGAAACCGATATCTACCAGAACGACTACAAGGGGATGAGTGCCACCCGTACCGTTTCCCGTCAGCAACGCGAAAACCCGCAGGCACTGGAGTCGCTTTTTATCTCCCTGTGCACTCGTCTGGAGCAGCGCATGGTAAAGCAAAAAGCCTTTTGTAAGGATATCTACTTCTACATACGCTACCACGGCATGCCTGGTTGGGACACCAAAATCCACCTGAATCAGCCCACACAAGATGCATTGGAAATGCGTCAATACATCAGGCAAAGAATTGAAGCATTTGAAGAAGAAAGAAAATATAAACTATTCAATACCAGTGTACAAGGTATGGGTATTTCTATATCCAATTTTGTAAAAGGGGAGCGCATACAGTACGGTCTTTTTGATAATAAGATAAATCAGGATAAAGCGCGTGCTGTTCTGTATGATATAAAAGATAAATACAATAAAAATATAGTTCGTAAAGCATCGGAAACTGTGCAGCCACACGAAATGAGGGACGCCATAGGTTTCGGTTCGGTAAAGGATCTGTACATAGCAGATGGGGTAACAGACCGCAGTACCAACCAATACCTGCTGGAAGACGACAGCCCGGAAGCTGCAAAAAATAAACTAACCCCCAAAGAGGCCAAAGAACTGGTAAAGAAAAAAGAACAAGTGATGGCAGCAAAAATGCCGGAACAAATGGAAGCGGGGAGTGAAAACGGAAACAAAACGAAACAAAATATACCGGAGGTTAAAGAAGATGTCAACTACTACGAGATGAGCGGCAACGAATGGGAGGGTATAGATATGGTAAATGACGATGCATTTACTTACGTGGCTGCAACAAAATAAGCAGGTGAGAAAAATGGCACCTGAGCGTAGCGAAAGCGCCGAAACAAATGAAAAAACATCCTGAATTCGGCAACAAACTGCAACAAAACACAAAAACGTATATATAAAACAGGGGATAGGTTATGATAACACAACATGCAACAGATCAGTTTACCAAAGGCAGGGGTGCACAGTACAACCCCAAAAACAAATTTCTGAAAGGGGAATATGTGTTGGAACATCCGGAGGCTATAGACGAATGGGAGCACGAAGAACGAAAAACTGAATATATATATGACGACAGCAAGACGCTGGTAAATAAAGTAACCAGTCCGGATGTGGGTATGCTGTTCAGTGCCAATCCTTACCAGGGGTGCGAGCAAGGGTGTATCTATTGCTATGCCCGCAACAGCCACGAGTACTGGGGCTATAGTGCTGGGGTAGATTTTGAAAGCCGTATTGTGGTAAAGAGAAATGCACCGGCATTGCTCAAAAAGCTGTTTGATAACAAGAACTGGGAGCCTGCGGTTATATCCCTTTCGGGCAATACAGACTGCTACCAGCCCATAGAAAGGAAAATGCGAATTACCCGCAAATTGCTGGAAATATGCCTTGAATATCGCAATCCGGTGGGTATTATCACCAAAAATGCCCTTGTTTTGAGAGATTTGGACCTTTTAGAGGAATTGCACAAACACAATCTGGTTAAAGTGTACACGTCCATCACATCGCTGGATGAAGACCTGCGCCGTGTTTTGGAACCAAGAACCGCATCTTACCGCAGCAGGCTGAAGATTGTAGAAACACTGGCAGCTGCTAAAATACCGGTTGGTATCATGAATGCACCCATTATACCCGGGCTGAATGATACCCATATGCCTGCAGTATTAAAGGCTGCAGCCGAGGCGGGGGCAAAATGGGCAGGGTATACCATGGTGAGATTGAACGGAGCTATCGGGCCTATATTCAAAGATTGGTTATATAAGTCTTTCCCTGACAGGGCCGAAAAAGTATGGAACCTGATAAGCGATTGCCATGAAGGGCAGGTAAACGATAGCCGCTTTGGCAACCGTATGACGGGTGATGGACGTATTGCAGAGCTGGTTAGCGACCAATTCAAGCTATATTGCAGGAAATACGGTTTAAATGAAACGCCTAATCAATTGAATATTAATGATTTCAGAAGGATTAAGAACGGCCAGTTGCCACTGTTTTAAACATATCGTCTGACAGGGTGGCAGTGTATGTTATTTTTGTTTAGTTGTTTATTGTTATAGTTCTAAAAATCAATTAATTATGAAATAATATAAACGATTTTATAAATAATATTGTCAAAATATTGTTTTATTTTAAAGAATATACTATATTTACATACATCACAATGTAGGCGATTGGTATAGCTGTAATTGCACTATAAAGAGGACTCCGGAAATTCAGATTCTAAAAGACAGATTGGTGTACTAAGTGTTTGTGAAGTATTACATTAACATGTTATGCTATAGGTTAACTGTCAAGTTTATCCATTATGAAAAACTATCAAAATCAGTTGGAGCGTTTCCGCAACATTGCCAAAAGATTGGTAGACGACCATTGTGCAGCCTTGCATAATGATGAGGCCTACAAAGCACATTTAGATGCTTTAATGAATCAGCTTGAAGAACATGCACAGCAGTTCGTGTCCGGTGCCCGAACGAATGCTGATAATATGAAGACCGATATCCGAAACCTGTGCAGTAAATACACAGAGCTATTTATCAGACGAAACGACCAGGCAGCGTTTTAATAGAAGTATATAACATTTGTATGCTAAAGCAAGTTTAAGGAGTAATTTGCTTCTTAATTGCTATTTTACTATCCATGAGAAAACTTATAACCATCCTAGCCCTTTTCAGCTTAATAGCTTGCTCTAAAGAATCCACGAAATCTATTTGTTGGACATGTAATACTACTAAAGCTATTACTTACGGTACCGACACAACTCCGCACTACTATTATGGAAAGTTTGATACCTGCGATATCCAAGAGGTTCAAGCTAAAGAAGTAGCAGCTTCATTTTCCTATGGTTGGCGTCAAACCTCAAAACGTGGCGATAAGGAGATGCAAACATGTACATGCAGCCCCAAGTAATATGTATATACCTAATCTACTAATTTGTTCCATAATTTATATTATGTTAAGTAAATGAATCGCGAGAAAAGGGATATTGCTATCCCCTTAGTGTATGAAGTTACGACCGTACAGGAGCACTGTCATATTGTAAGAGGCTAAGGCTCTTATACAGACCGTCAGGTAAAGTCAATAGTTCACGATGAGTCCCCGATTCTTTAACCTTGCCATTTTCCAAGACGATAATCTTATCTGCATTGCGGATGGTACTGAGCCTGTGAGCAATCACAAACGATGTCCTTCCTTTCATCAGGTTATTCAAAGCATCCTGTACCCAAGCTTCAGATTCTGAATCCAATGAGCTGGTAGCCTCGTCCAGTATCAGAATTGCCGGGTCTTTCAAAATAGCCCTTGCTATGGCAATACGTTGCCTTTGTCCACCAGATAGTTTGATGCCGCGCTCGCCTACAACGGTTTCATATTGCTCAGGGAAGCTACTGATGAAATCATGCGCATTGGCTTTTCTTGCGGCTTCTTTTACTTCGTCAAGTGTTGCACCAGGTTTACCATAAGCTATGTTCTCAAATATTGTACCCCCGAAAAGCAATACATCCTGTGGTACCAGAGCCATTTGTTTGCGCAGTTGAGTTATTGGGATGCTGGTTGCATCAATACCATCAAACAGTAGTTGGCCGGATTCTGGTTCGTAGAAACGAAGCAATAGTGCCGATAAGGTACTCTTACCTGCACCACTTGGACCTACAATAGCTATCTGCTCACCTGTCTGCGCATCTATTGTTACACCCTTCAAAACCTGTATTTCGGGGCGACTTGGGTAGGTAAATGCCACATTTTGCAAAGAAACCTTGCCCGAAAGCCTGTATTTTTCATTAATTGGCTCGTTTTCAGTAGCTACGTCTTCCGGTACTTCTTTCAGTATTTCTCTTACGCGTTGTGTGGCACCCAAAGTTTTCTGTAGTTGGCTGTACAGATCGGCAAAGCCTGCCATTGTACCACCCACAAAAGCTGTATATACTACAAAAGCCGTCAGGTCACCAAAGGATAAAGTACCTGCCTGCATCATGTTGGCACCAAACCAAACCACCAATACAATAGCACCAAATACACTGAACAGCATAAATGAGATGAAATATCCTCTGAACTGCCCGTTTTTAATGGCCGATTTTACCACATTATTGATACTGCCTGTATAGCGGTTTATCTCATATTCCTCGTTGGCAAATGCCTTTACGTTGCTGATACCCTGTAGCGTTTCCTGTACGATGGTGCCCGAATCTGCCAGCTGGTCTTGTGTGGTACGTGCCATCTTGCGGATGCGCTTGCTGAATACCAGAGCTATAACTATTATTACAGGTATCACTGATAACATAATGAAAGCCAGTTTAGTAGATATGTAAAATATCAACCCAAGACCTACTAAAAGTGTCAATATTCCCCTTAGTAATTCGGCTAGCATCATGGTTACTGCTTCCTGTATTTGCGATACATCGGCACTGATACGGCTGGATAGTTCGCCCACCCGGCGTTGTGCAAAGAAGTTCATAGGCATGGTAATGAGGCGCTTGTAAATATCCTTGCGGAGATCTGCCAGGGCGTTTTCACCAACAGATGTAAAAAAGTATACTCTGAGGAATGAGATAACCATTTGTACTGTCAGTAGGCCTATCATACTAATGGCTATACCTGTGGGCGAAGCCAGAAACTCAACCGGCCTTTTGGTATTGGCACTATCAATGAGTTTTTTCAGAAAGTATGGGAAAGCCATTGTGGTAACACTGGATAGTGCTATTACTATCAGCCCGCCAATAAACTTGCCCATATAGGGCTTTATATATGAAAATATTAATAATCCCTCTTTAAGTGATTCTTTATTCAGCTTTGCTTTAGGAACATCTGCCATGTTTCTGTCGTGTCTCGCCATAAAACGCTTCCTTATTATATATGTACAAAAATAAGCAGGCCTTTTCAGCCTGCTTATAAGATATCGGTAAACGAAGTCTATTTGTCGGTCAAGGCAATGCTATCTGCCCCAGATATTGTCGATAGCAGCTTCTATAATGGTGTCTTTACCGGCAGCCTCGTCTGTAGCGGTTGTGTGTATTGTACTATCGGGTGCCACGCCATCATTCATAAAGAACCCACCTGCGGTGCGTACCTTAGTAGACGGGAAGGTAAGAATCCAACTGTTTGATAGTTCGTAAGATGTAGTCAATCCGCAATTACCACCTCCAGTAGTATCGCCCATTGTACGAACATTGAAGAAGCCCTGGCTACCTGTAGCAAACAGATTGCCCACACCTAGCATGCCTCTGTTAGTAAGTACCCTTATCTTTTTGGCAAACTTCTTCTCATTGTTCTTATCCATAAATGTGCCTACGTAGTCAGTAAAATCATCTCTTGCAGGCCCTTTTTTGTAGGCCGATTGGTAGAGGTAAACACTGTAATCATACCCTGCAGTATCGTAGCCCATGTGCTTGAAGAGTGTAAACATGTTATCGTATTTACCCCCGGGATTGTTCCTTACATCCAATATCAAACCTTTCTTTCCACCTAAACCTTTAAGTCTGTCAATCACTACATTTATTTGAGCATCAGTTACATCCTGATTGAAATCTCCATAATATATATACCCACAAGAGTCTATCACTTTGTACAACAGCGGACCTGTTTTTTCAGCTCCAAGCCAATATGTTTTCTCCAAAAGCTGTTTGTTGAAGTTCTCTTTGTAGAATGTTTGCTTTTTGTAATAAGACTGTGCAAATCCTGCATTCAATGAAATACCATCGTCCTGCAAAATGTTCAGCATTTGCGAAAGCGTATCGTATACCTGTTGGGTATTGAACGTATCTGCAATTTTGAACATGTATTCATTATGTATAGAATCCCAGTCAATACCTTTACTTTCAAAGTAGGCATAGCCGGTATTCATTTTAGACCACACTTCTTCAAACAATTGTGTGGGGCTATACTTTTTAGGCTTCGGCATCATCAGCCTTTCGCAAGACGCAAAAGCTAATGCCATAAAAAGGAATAGATATATGTATTTTTTCATAAAACGATTCGCTAGTAGTTGAACTGGTAATTAAGCATGAACGTATGTTCGGCAGTATAAACTTTTTCGCCGCTACCACCTTTCATGGTGTAGTAATCCCATTGGTAGGTAAACTTCAGCTTATTACCATTTTTCAGCGGGTACAGGATGTGCAACCTGCTGTTGATACGCATGTATTTGCCAAAAGCCGTGATACCGTTGTTGGCAAACATCTGTGTCAGCGCCTTGTTTGTCGGTCCCACACCTTCACTTACATTCATATAAGATGGGCGGGATGTATTGGTAAAAAACGGAATGCTCAGATCCCAGATGATGTGCCCTCGCCTGCCCGAGAATGTCTGTTCACGTGCTACCTTTCCTGTAAGCCCCACACTTATAGCATATTCATATACATTACCGGTATTAGCCAATGCAGGTGCATAACGATGCCCGAACAATGTAGAGAACAAAGCCCCTGCCCTTACATCATATATATTCTCATCCAGCACGGCGAGTTTGTACATATGCCTATAGTCCATAAAGGCCTTGTAGTATTTTATCTTCTGGTTTACCAGTTCATCGCTCTTACGTTCCATATTGAGCATTGAGCCCTGAAACATAAGTTCTGTATATTTTACATCATTGATTTTTGTATTTGATATACAGGCAGCTACCCCTATTTTATCGTAGCGTTTTGAAGACAATACTTCATCATAAAAACTCTGATAAGTAGTACCTACACCAAACCCCAGGTAACGCGCATATTCTTTCTTGGAAAGTATCCCCTCGTCTTCAGATATGTTTTGCGCATTTGCGCTAACTGCCATACAAGATAAGAGAAGCACGGGAAGACCTCTCGTCAATAATTTCATATTGAAAATTTGAAACGTAATATTAACAAATTATGCGGACGAAATGAAGACTAAAAAAGCCTTATACGTAGTGTACAAGGCTTTTTTGAATATTTGTGAGTGAGGGAGATTATGCCTTCACAATCCATTCGTGTGTATCTGCTATTTTGCCATAGCGGATGTTGTTCATTTCCTGTTTTACCCATTCAGATATACCCCAGTCTTCCTGTGGCAGCACCATGTGCATATCATGATAAGTAAGCTCTGCAATGTGAGAAATAGATGCGGCAGTACCTGTACCGAAAGCTTCTTTCAGCTGGTGGTTTTTGTATGCTTCAGCTATTTCGTCAATGCTCAGCGGGCGCTCCTCTACTGTTACGCCTTTTTCACGCAGCAGTGTGATAACGCTGTCGCGGGTAACACCTGCCAGAATAGTTTCGCTCAGTTCTGGGGTGATAACCTTATCGCCGATAACGAAGAACACATTCATTGTACCGATTTCCTGTACATATTTATGTTCAAAACCATCTGTCCACAGTATCTGGTCGTAGCCCATTTTGCGGATTTGTGCTGTTGGGTACATACTTGCACCGTAGTTGCCCGCCGCTTTTGTGAAGCCGATACCACCCGGGAACGCACGTACATACTCATCCTGTACATATATAGATACAGGCTTTGCGTAGTAAGGACCCGCAGGGCTTGTTATTATAAGGAAAGTGAATTTCTCAGCAGGTTTTACACCAATGAACTCGTCTGTAGCTATCATGAACGGACGCAGGTACAGCGAAGTACCTTCTTCAGTTGGTATCCAATCTTTATCGAGGCTTACCAGTGAGCGCATACCATCTACGAAGATTTCTTCCGGTACAGCAGGCATGCCCATACGTTCCGCAGAGCGGTTCATACGTTTCCAGTTGTCGTACGGACGGAAGATTACAGGTTCGCCCTCTTGATTTTTGTAAGCTTTTACACCTTCAAAGATAGCCTGGCCGTAGTGCATAAATGTAGTCGCAGGGCTCAATTGAAGACTATCGAAAGGAACGATTTCCGGTTGTTTCCACTCGCCGTTTTCATAGTGGGCAACCAGCATGTGGTCTGCGTAAAGCTTACCAAACTGGATGTTATTTAAATCCAACTCCTGAATCCGGCTTTTTTCTACTTTTCTCACCTTTATATCCATAGCGGAAACCATATAAACGTTTAATTTCGTGCAAAGAAACGAAAAATAACTGTAAAGCCGAAGCGCATAGAAGCCTGAGGCCTGTTAATCACTTGTTATGCCAGCGATACCCGATATAATTCAGTCTGATATAGTTAACACAAATATAGATGCGTATTGGGCTACCCTGCCCGACGGGCTTCCTGCATCTGCTGTGAGGGTATTGGTGGTAACACAACCCTATGCAGCAGGCAGTGCCGAAGAAACACAATTGCAAAAGATACTGCAGGCATGTAAGCTTGATCAGGCAGACCATTATATACATCAGCTGCAGCAACCGATAGCGTGGCACCAATTCAGGGATAAATTGAACCCTAAGGCTGTATTGCTTTTTGGTGTGTTTCCGCAGCAATTGGGTGTATCGGCTATGTTCAGCCTATACTACCCTAACAAGTTTGACGGGGCTATCTGGGTGCCATCCATCTCTATTGCAGAAATGGAAAAACACCCTGATACCAAAAAGCAACTGTGGGTAGATGGCCTGAAACCTGTGTTTGTAGATAAAACCTACGGTGATATATAAGTTTGGCAACTACAAAAGACATATTAAAGCAGTATTGGGGGTACGATGCTTTTCGGGGAAATCAGGAATCTATAATTAATGATGTACTGGACGGAAAGGATATCCTTGCACTGATGCCCACAGGTGGTGGCAAGTCTATCTGCTATCAGGTACCTGCTATTGCGATGGATGGTATGTGTCTGGTGGTTTCTCCGCTTGTAGCACTAATGCAAGACCAGGTAGCAAGGCTGAAAGGAATTGGTATTGGGGCTGCATGTATACACGCGGGCATGTCTTACAATGCGGTGAAGCATTTGCTGCAGAATGCCATGCATGGTGCATATAAACTCTTGTATGTTTCTCCTGAAAGATTACAGTCTGACCAGTTTAATGAGTTCCTACCCGAGCTCGATATCAGCTTTATCGCGGTTGATGAAGCGCACTGTGTATCGCAATGGGGGCACGACTTCCGTCCCGATTATCTGAAAATAGCGTCTTTAAGACAAGTATTTAGAGATGTGCCCATATTGGCGTTGACGGCAACAGCCACTACGTCTGTACAAAATGATATTGCAATACAGTTGCAACTAAAGCAACCACTACTCTATACCCAAAGCTTTGAACGGAAGAATATAGAATACGTAGTCAGCTATAGTGAAAATAAGAATCCTGCATTACTACACTTGTTGCAAAACAGCAGGTCGTCGAATATAATATACTGTCGCAGTCGTAGGCAGACTGAAGTGTTGGTAAAGTATCTGGCACAGGAACAGTTGCCTGCAGTAGCCTATCATGCAGGTATGGCAAAAGATAAACGCAATGCCGCACAGGAGGCTTGGATGCGAAATGCTGTGCCGATCATTGTGGCTACTACTGCATTCGGTATGGGGATAGATAAACCTGATGTGGAGCTGGTAGTGAATTATGACGCTCCCGAACATCTGGAGGCTTACTATCAGGAGGCTGGACGTGCAGGCAGAAACGGGCAAGCGTCAAAATCTGTTATCCTGTATAATAATACAGACATCAACAGGCTGCAGCGCAGTACGGATATATTGTTTCCCCCTGCAGAATACCTGCGGCATGTATATCAATGTGTAGCAGAGTACCTGCACATTGCGATAGGTACAGAGCCATACAGGTATTATGATTTTGAACTGAAAGACTTCTGCGAAAAGTTTAAGCTGGATGCGTCTGTTGCTTCCAGTGCTTTGAAGTTGCTGGAACAGGAAGGCTTGTGGACATTGACAGATGCTGTATTCAGCCCGCCGACTATATTTATAAATGTAAACAGGGCTGAATTGGATGAGGTAATAAATGCATATCCAGAACTCGGTTATACCATTACTACACTGCTGCGGTTGTATGGTAGTTTGTTTCAGTACCCGACTGCAATCAGGTTGTTTGCCATAGCAAGGCAAATGAAATGCAAGATGGATGACGCAGAAAAACTACTTAATCGTCTGGATGCAATGGGCATTATAGAATATGCCAAACAGAAAGACGGCCCGCAGATGTTCTTCCATCATTACAGGGTAGATAGTAAGCAACTTATCATAGATACAAACAGAATTAACAAGCTCAAGAAACGGCACGAGGAACGTACGCTTGCTATGATAAACTATCTGGAAAATGATACAATCTGCCGCTCAAAAATCATGTTGGCATATTTTGATGAAGAGCTGCAACATGCTTGCGGGCATTGTGACGTGTGTTTAAATAATCAATCAAAAGTAATTGATAATCAGTCGATAGCAGATAGTGTATTGGGTTTGTTAAGTGAACCTAAACACAGCACTGCAATCATCACTTCCCTACCCGACTACAGCAGGGATAAAATAATATCAGCCATACGAAGTATGGCTGATGAGAAGATAATATTGATAGAAGCCAATGGCTTTATCCGCAAGCTTTAATCTTTCATGATGGCAGCAGCTGCACGTTCATTGTCGTGTTGCAATACTGCCATATAGTTCCCTTTTGCAAGGTTCGAAACATCAAGTTTTGATGTATTGTTGTAATTGGCAACAATCCTGCCCTGCATGTCGCAAATCGCAACAGTGTAGTTTTGCCAGCTAGCAGGTACATCTATATTAACAGTACCGTTAGCAGGATTTGGATATGCTTTCAGTACTTGCAATGCAGGTGCTTGCTCTACATTCAGCAAACCCGGACGATACTGGTCGCGGTAGCGTACACTTGTAATAGTTTCAGTAGTGCCAGTGATGTTTGCCGTTACCCATAATACAGGATAATGTTCGCCTGCTGCCAGCCATTTATACTCTACAGTGTTCCTTGGTATTCCCATAGCAGGTAGCGGGCTGATGGTGAAGCTGTCAATTTCACGGATTTCTGAACGTACGCGAATACAGTTTACCGCAGTGGTAAAGAACGGAGTTTTAATGGTACCCCAACCATCTACCGTAGTTTTACGATAACCTTTTTGTCTTACACTACCCAATGATGCCAGGCTGAATTTCAAATCGAACGTAGTGCTGTCGTTCGTTACACCATAGTCTAACGGGAATTTATAAATCTCATCTTCGTCCTGATAAGCGGCAGGAGTTGGAATGCCACTGATGGTAGCACCAAAGCCTTCTGCTACGAAACGGGATGGAGATGTTTTCTTGTTGTAGAATGTGTACATGTTTTTGATAGACACCGGCAGGCTGATTGGCAACCCCGCAGGTGTAGGAAAGCTGTCTGCAACTTTATAGCCATAGGCTGTTGGCGATATCACAACCGCAAAAGCGATATTGACGGTAGCTGCCAACTGATAATTAGCTACTGTTTGTGATACAGGTACAAGGCTGCTATAGTCCCATGCATAGTTGGTGCCTGTATTACTGAGTGTAATACCCGAAGAGGCAGCAGTTGTAGCACTACTTCGCAGTGTATCGCCTACAACAGGCATATCTGTTGCTGTGATTTGTATCTGTGCACTGGCAGCAGATGCTAATAGGATTGATAGTATAGATAAGTAAGCTTGCTTCATATTGTAAAGTTGTGTAGTACAATAGTATCGAATATTAAAGAATATAGCAATGTCATTAACAATTAGCTAAATGAGAAAAGTAGTATTTTGGCGGTATGATTAATAAGCGGCTGATATTGTTCGGGGTAATGCTTGCAGTACTGATGTTGGTGTTGCAGTTGGCCCAGTATCGCTTCATTATATTAGAACACTCTGCAGAATTGTATGCTGGAATTGTGGCTGTGGTATTTGTGGTATTGGGTATAGTGATGGGCAGGAAGCTAACCACCCCCAAAGAAGTAGTTGTAGAAAAACTGGTACCGGTTGCCGTTAATCAATCAGCCCCATTTGCTGTAAACGAACAAGTGCTGGAAAAATTGAATATCAGTAAACGCGAGCATGAGATATTATTATTAATAGCACAGGGGCTCAGTAATCAGGAAATTGCCGATAAGACATTTGTGTCTATTAATACTGTAAAAACACATGTGTCTAATTTGTTATTGAAGCTGGATGCCAAACGAAGAGCACAGGCTATCCAGAAAGCAAGAGAGCTGAACCTGATACCATGATACTACCCTGCAAAAGCATGAAAACGGGCTGTAAATACCAAAATCACCCTAAAGTATGACGATGAAATGAGGCTACAGGCCTTAATTCGCATCAAAATCTAAAAACAAGTATTATGAAAAAAGTTGTTCTTACCTACGGTATCATTTCGGGTGTTATTCTGGGTGGCGTGTTGGCCATGTTCATCCCGTTATTGAAAGATGGTAATGATTATATGGAAAAAGGCATGGTATATGGATTCTCATCCATGATATTAGGCTTCAGTATGATATATTTTGCCATAGCCAGTTTTAAGAAAAACAACGGAACAGTTAGCATCAAGCAAGGGCTTATAATAGGTTCGCTTATTACATTAATTGGTTGTTTTATGTACGCATGTGCATGGATGGTTATATACAGCAACTTTGCCCCCGACTTTGGAGATAAGTATGCAGATGTTATGGTGAAAAGTATTAATGCATCAACAAAACTATCTGATGCTGAAAAAGCAAAACAAGTAGAAGAGATTACTTCTAATATGACTTTGTACAAAAACAATGCATTCTATCGTTTCGGGATGACGTTTATGGAACCATTATTTGTTGGCGTAATCATCAGTATCATCGCATCATTGATACTTTTTACAAGAAAGAAACAAACTCCGTCTGTTGCGTAAGGTATATCTCAATATATTTGCTCCCCTCTAAAAATAAGGGGAGCTTTTTTATGCACCATAGAAAATTGATTCTTTTCATTGCCTGTAGCCTGGATGGTTTTATTGCCGATAAAGATGGCGGCCTCGGCTGGCTGGATATGGTAGCTGCCGAAGGACAGGACTACGGATATAGTGATATCGTAAAACAAACAGATACTTTCATTCTGGGACGTAAGACGTACGAAAAAGTACTCACCTTCGGTATGCCCTTTCCGCACGATGACAGGCAGACCTATGTGATAACAAGTACACCAAAAGCATCCGAAAATAACCTGCATTTCTATAATGGTAATGTTGCCGATTTACTGAAAGATTTGCGCAGTAAAGAAGGTAAGGACATTCATCTGGATGGTGGCGGGCAGGTTATCCATTCCTTTATGAAGGAAAATCTGATAGATGAATATATCATTTCCATTATCCCTACGCTGCTGGGCGATGGTATACCATTGTTTGTTGCAGGGGGTAAACAACAGACAGACCTGGAACTGCTGAAAAGCACATCTTACCCTAGCGGACTGGTGCAGCTACACTATTGTAGAAGAAAATAGGCTGCAGAATATCAGGTTTTTACATTCCGTAATAAACGGGTATTTTTAACCCAAACTATATATACTATGCTCTGGAAAGGACGCAGACAAAGCGATAATGTTGAAGATGTACGTGGTGGCGGTGGTATGGGCGGCAAGGTAATAGGTGGTGGTATAGGTACACTGGTTATTGCTGCTATCATCTACTTTATGGGCGGAGACCCATCGCAGGTATTGCAACAGGCAGGTAATGTGCCTCAAGAGCAAACATCTAATGAACCATATCAGGAATCTGCACAGGAAAAAGAGCAGCGGGAGTTTGTTGCTACTATACTTGCCGAAACCGAGGATGTATGGAATAAACAGTTCCCGCAACAATTTGGTAAAAACTACGAAGAACCTAAGCTGCGGATATTTTCAGGAGAAACACAATCAGGCTGCGGTGGTGCAAGCAGTAGTATGGGGCCTTTTTATTGTCCCGGAGACAATATGGTTTACATAGATCTTTCCTTCTATGACGATTTGCAGAATAAACTTCACGCCCCCGGCGATTTTACGATGGCATATGTAGTAGCACACGAGGTCGGCCATCATATACAACATCTATTGGGTATCAGCGATAAAGTACATGCAATGCGCAGCAGGCTTAGCGAAGCTGAGTTTAATAAGTTATCTGTAAAGCTGGAACTGCAAGCTGATTTTCTGGCGGGTGTTTGGGCGCACTATACACAAACAAAAGGCATCATTGAACCGGGTGATATTGAAGAAGCACTTAATGCCGCCAATGCCATTGGCGATGACCGACTGCAAAAACAAGCTACCGGCCGTGTGGTGCCCGATGCATTTACGCATGGTACATCTGCGCAGCGTATGCATTGGTTCAAAAAAGGATATGAAACCGGCGATGTAGAGCAGGGAGATACTTTTAATGCAGCAGAACTGTAAACACTATTCGTAATAGTCTGCATTCTGCATTTGCTGTGGTATACCTAATGTAGGTATACGGAAAGCAAGCCCTAAACTTACAAAACCATTGTACTGGTCTTTGCGGATGCCGAAGCCTGTGCTAAGGTCTACCTGCCAATCGTTGGTAATGAAGTAATATAAGCCAACACCTATATTATTATACAAATACCTGTTGCGGTAGTTGCCGTATGTTTCTATATAGCTGCCCAGTTGCGGAGAAAGCCTCACATTGGTTTTGAACGAGTATAAACCTGTAGCGCCTGTATTATTACCACTATAGTCTACACCCAGATTGGCAGACATCGATACAATATATGTAGGTTCGTAGCCCAGCAACAGCAAAGCACGCGTAGCCATATTACGTGGCTGATAATCAGCAGCCTGTCCTTTCAGCTTCAACAACCCTTGCAAACCTACTGACGGTGTGCGTGCATCACCTTCATTAATCGTATACCTCACCCCTATTGCAGTAAGGCTAACGCCTGATGCAGGCATTTTTATGTTATTGATATCTATTTTATCGTTGCGTGTTTCGGCAAGCAGGTTCAGTTCCAGCTTGTTGGTAATGCCATAGCATATCAGCGCATTGGCATAGGTAGCATTGTTATAATAAACAGAAGTATCATCTCTGCGGCCATCCCAAGCTTTGTAGCCTGCCAGATGAAACTGCAACACACCCTTGCCCACCGTGTTGGGGCCTATGGTAACACCCGGCCTTACAGAACGTATGGCTGGTGTGTATTGAGCATCGGCATGTGTGGCACACAAGCCAATGGCTATTACCGATAATATGCGCTTCAATGTATACATATAGAGGACTGTAAAAGTATTATAATACTTCTATATCATTTGTTATTCGGTGGTTAAAGAAAGGGCAGTTTTTGAATAATCACGAAGAAAGGCATACGAGATTTCTTTCTTCTTTACTTGGTTCATTTAGCTATTTTTGCGCTCTCAACTACCAATAATGAAAGACTTCAAAAATGCAATTATAGAGTGCGTGCCCAACTTCAGCGAGGGCCGCGATATGAGTATCATCAAACAAATAACGGACGAGATAGAGAAAGTAGAAGGCGTAAGCCTGCTGGATGTAGACCCGGGCAAGGCTACTAACCGTACGGTAGTAACGCTGGTGGGCAATCCGCATGCAGTGATAGAAGCGGCATTTCAGGCTATAAAGAAAGCAGGAGAAGTAATAGATATGCGCAACCACACGGGCGAACACCCGCGTATGGGCGCAACAGACGTTTGTCCGTTGATACCTATCAGTGGTATAACGATGGAAGAAACAGTAGAGTTTGCCAAAATGCTGGCAAAACGTGTAGGCGAAGAACTGAATATACCAACCTACCTATATGAATATGCTGCAAGTGCAGACTATCGCCGCAACCTGGCAGATATACGCAGTGGCGAATACGAAGGCTTTGCAGCAAAAATCACGAAGCCTGAATGGAACCCCGATTACGGACAGGCAGTATTTAATGAGAAGAGCGGTGCTACGGTGATAGGTGCGCGCGACTTCCTGATTGCATACAACGTAAACCTCAATACGACATCTACCCGCAGGGCAAATGCGGTAGCGTTCGATATTCGTGAAAAAGGCCGCCAGAAAACAGATGAGAAAGGTAAAGTAGTAAAAGACGCTAATGGTGAGGCCGTTTGGGTACCTGGTTTGCTGAAGAATGTAAAAGCGATTGGTTGGTTTATTGAAGAGTATGGTGTTGCGCAGATATCTATCAACCTGACGAATATGAACACTACCCCGCTGCATGTGGTATTTGATACTGCGTGTGAGCGTGCACAGGCACGTGGCCTGCGTGTAACGGGTAGCGAACTGGTAGGCCTTGTACCACTGCAGGCTATACTGGAAGCAGGTAAATTCTTCTTGCGCAAACAACAACGTAGTGTAGGTGTTAGCGAAAGCGAATTGATAAAGATCGCTGTAAAATCACTGGGGCTGGACGAACTGGCACCGTTTGACCCTGAAAAGAAAATAATAGAATACCGCCTGCGCGACCTGAGCAGCAAAAAGCTGATAGGCATGACGCTGACGAAGTTTGCAGAAGAAACAGCGAGCGAGAGCCCTGCACCGGGTGGCGGTAGTATAGCTGCTTATTGTGGTGCATTGGGTGCGGCACTGGGTACAATGGTTGCCAACCTGTCTTCTCATAAAAAAGGCTGGGACGCACGTTGGGAAGAATTCAGCAACTATGCAGAAAAGGGCCAGCAACTGATGACAGATATGCTGAACCTTGTAGATGAAGATACCAATGCCTTCAACCAGATAATGGCTGCATTTAGCTTGCCAAAAGGAACTGACGGCGAAAAAGCTGCACGCAAAGCCGCGATAGATGCCGCAACCATCAATGCCATAAAAGTGCCATACCGTACTATGGAACTTGCGTTTGAGTCCTTCAACCTTGCCAAGAGTATGGCAGAGATTGGCAACCCTAACAGCGTGAGTGATGCGGGTGTAGGTGCGCTATGTGCACGTGCGGCTGTAAAGGGTGCTTACCTTAATGTTATCATCAACGCGCAAGACCTGAAAGAACACCCTGAAGTGAAGCCACTGGTAGCAAAAGCAGCAGAAATGAATACCGTTGCAGATGCCAAAGAGAAAGAAGTATGGGATGTGGTGATGAGTAAGATGAAGTAATATATTATAGATTTTATACAAAGTGCTCGGTGCTCGGATTTCCGAGCACCGAGCACTTTATTTTTGCATTTTCATATCACGGTTAAAGTATATTTATAAGATTGCCATTATTGTAAATGATATACCACCTTGCACTACTGTTAGTATATATATTATTGAGTAATTTTTGATAGTAAGATTATAATGGTGGTTATTAGATGGGTTTACAAGTAGTGGATACAATTTGGGTTTAACGAAGAGGCAAGTGGTTATTTCCAAACACAACAGGTGTCATTAGTTGTGAGATTACCATTTTTACTTTTATTGATTATCAATGACTTGTGAAAGTTTGTAAAAAGAGGCCGCTCGGATTTCCGAGCACCGAGCACCCGAGCAGTTTTTCTGTTCAGCATAATGTGTGTATTGGTATTAATTATAGCAGATACCGTACTGTGAACGAACTAAGTAGTAAATTTGCAGTCAAATTATAGATTAATAATGTATCCTACAGAAATAGTGGCCCCGATGAAGGCCGAAGTGACAAACCAGGGTTTTAAAGAATTGCTGACTCCTGCAGATGCTGATACTGCGCTGAAACAAAGCGGTACGGCCTTGTTATTCATCAACTCTGTTTGTGGTTGCTCTGCCGGTACTGCGCGTCCGGGTGTTATAATGGCTGTAAACAACGCTACAAAAAAACCAGACCAGATACTGACAACCTTTGCAGGTTATGATGTTGACGCTGTAAAACAGGCACGCAACTATCTGCTGCCTTACCCACCGTCTTCTCCTTGCATCGCATTGCTGAAAGACGGACAGGTAGTGCATATGATAGAGCGCCACATGATAGAAGGCCGCCCTGCGCAAATGATAGCGCAGAACTTGCTGCAGGCTTTTGAACAATACTGCTAATTCAGACAGAACATATAAAGTACAAACGGGTGCAGGCTACTGTGCCCGTTTTTCTTTTATATATTTGCAGCCTAATTTTTTGTTTTGAAACAGGGTAAAATAGTCATCATCACTGCCCCGTCAGGTTCGGGAAAAACTACATTGGTAAAGCGTTTGCTGCAAAGATGCCCTCAACTGGCATTTTCAATATCTGCATGTACACGCAACCCACGCCCGGGCGAGGTAAATGGTAAAGATTATCACTTCTATACAGAACAGGAATTTAAACAATTGATAGAACAGGATGCTTTTGTGGAATGGGAAATGGTGTATACGGGCAAATATTACGGTACACTGAAAACCGAAGTACAACGCATCTGGAATGAAGGCAACGCACCATTGGTAGATATTGATGTGATGGGTGCTATAGCCATACAAGAGAAATATCCTGACAATTCCATCAGCATATTCATCAAAGCGCCATCTATAGAAGAGCTGCGGACAAGGCTTATAAAACGCGGTACGGAAACTCCTGAAACATTGGAAGAACGTATTGCTAAGGCTGAATACGAGCTGACGTTTGCACCACAATTCAATAAGATAATTGTAAACGATGACCTTGAAGCTGCTACAGACGAACTGGTAGCTACGGTTAATAGCTTTCTGGCTTAAGGTTTAAATAATATCTACAAGGCTGTCTATATCGCCATCTTCAGGCAGGTTTAGTTTTTTCCTGAGCCTGTATTTGTAATTGCGTACACCCTGCATACTTACCCCCAGCATACCTGCCATCTCTTTGTTAGATAGCTTCAGCTTTGCCAATACCATAAATCGTGTTTCAGCAGGTGTCAGGTCGGGCAGTTTGTCTTTCAGCCTGTTCAGGTAGCCTATGTGTACTTTATCGAAGTTGAACTTGAACTGCTCCCACTGGTCTTCTGTCAGTAGTATTGAGTTTTGCAACTGAGATAACACCTCTGTGTTAGGCGCCACTACCGTGCTTGTGGTTTGGTTTTGGTATTGTTCTATATCAGCACTTATTTTCTCAATCAGTTCATTTTTCTCGTGTATACTTCGGGTAAAGTCTGCCAGCTGTTTTGCTGCATTTTCTAATTCCTGCTGCGCATGTAGTTTTTCAGTTTCGGCAAGTTGTGTTTTTTGACGGTATACCCTTTTTTGCCCGTTTATGAATACAATTATCAATGATGAAGCAAGTACAATGATAACCAGCAATGCATTTCGTTTCAGCAGTTGCAGGCGTTTTTCATCATCTGCTTTTTGCAGCTCTGCCCTGTATTGCTGTAATTGCAGTTTCTGTTCCTGAATGGCGAGCGCTTTTGTGTTTTTACGCATATCCATTACATCTTTAGCAATTCTGGCAGAGTCCATATACCTGTATGCAAGTGCGGTGTTACCTGTAGCATTGTAGTATTGCGCTATGATGTAAGACAGATGCTGCATATGCTGCTGTGGCTCGTGTGTGTAGTTCACCATTCGGCGGGCACTATCCATGAGTGTTTTTACAGTCGTCCAGTCCTTACGTTGCAGGTATATATCGGTTAGTTTTATCAGCGAATTCACCCCGTTATCTGTTTCCCCCGATTTCAGGCTCAGTCTGATGTCTTCCTTCAGCATAGGTATGGCAATATCATATTGCTTTTGCAGGTAGTGGGTAATGCCAATATTACCTGTTATGATACCCATCCATACAGAGTCGTTGAGCGAGGTTGCAAGCTTGTGTACTTTATTGAAGTAATAGAGGGCAGAGTCGTATTTGCCATCATTCCTGTATATAAGTCCCAGCGTGTTTTGCAGATTGATGTAGGTAGATACTTTGTTTTTATTGTGCAACATAGACTCACCGTCGGGTACGTCGGTTTTGTCTGCTTCCATCATGTATTTCTGTGCATTGGCAAAGTCGCCAAAGTTGTAGTAGGCATGTGCTACGTGGTACAAGTGTTCTTTTTTGGTAGGGAAATCTTCTACAGTCAACTGCTGCATCAGGTAGTAGGAAGACAGAAACTGGTCTATCGCTTCCAGGTACTTCCCTTTTTTCTCCATATAATACCTGCCGAGGAATTGGCGGGCACGCACTTCTATCTGTGTCAGGTCATTTTTGGCTGCACGGTCTATCAACTGCTTGGCAATTGTTTCTACATCGGCCTTTTCGTTGTAGTTAATGGCACCATTGTAAGCTATATTTAATAAGGTTGCTTCACACTCCAGTTCAATATCTTCCTCGTCCTTAGCTTCTTTGGCAAGTGTGTTGATGGCATTCAGAAAGGCTTGGGGGTTATCTCTCAGTGGGTAATTGTAATAAAAGACAGAATCTAACACTTTATGCCTTTCTGCATAGTGTTTATGCAGCAGGTATTCATATCGGGCAAATGATGTATAGGACAACAACATCATCAGCCAGTATAGTATCAGCGTTCTCAGCATTTAATTAGCGTATTTTACCCCTTAGCCTCTATCCTATCTAACAAATTACAAGATAATGGTTTATGGCAAATATTGTATAGGTTGTGTAGTGTATCTGTTAGTTAACAACTATTTATAGCATCTTTACTATCTTTGAAAAATATGGACGTCACCCATTTAATACTATACATCTTAGGCTGCATTGTACTGATAGGCTTTTTTGCAGGTACAGAGATAGCATTCATATCTGCCAATAAACTGAATATAGAGCTCCGCAAGAAACAAGGCACCATCTCCGGCAAGATATTGGCTAGGTTTATGGAGAACCCTTCAGAGTTCATAGGTACCAGTCTTGTAGGGGTAAATGTATTGCTGGTTATATACGGTTTGCTGATGACACAGCTTACCGAGCCTATTCTGAGCCAGCTACCCTCTCCGTTCAATTCAGAATACTTTCAACTGTTATTAGACACGCTTATTGCAACTGTAATCATTCTGTTCTTTGCAGAGTTTTTACCTAAAGCTATATTTCGTGCAAAGGCAGATCAGGTATTGGCTATTTTCAGTATCCCGATGTTGTTGATGTACTATTTGCTGTTCCCGATTGCCAAAGTTTTCGTTGCGATATCTGAGTTTATATTAAAGCATCTGTTTAATGTACGCATCAAAGAAGACCAACAGGTTTTCAATCGTGTAGATCTGGAGGTGTTTGTAAAACAAAGCCTGCACGGACACGAAACGGATAACAATGAAGTAAATACAGAGCTGTTTGAAAATGCCCTGTACTTGGTGAATGTAAAAATCCGCAAGTGTATGGTGCCACGTAATGAGGTGGAAGCTATTGAGGTAAATACACCTATTACAGATGTGAGGAAGAAGTTTATTGATACCAAGCTTTCAAAAATCATCATTTACGAAAACGCTATCGATAATATAGTTGGCTATGTTCACCATCTGGACCTGAACCGCAAGCCTGCCAAGATTAAAGACATACTGCATAGTATATCTGCCGTGCCTGAAACAATGAGTGCAGTAGACCTGATGAACCGATTTACCAAAGAACGCAAAAGTATTGCATGGGTAATAGATGAGTTTGGCGGTACAGCAGGTATTGTAACTATGGAAGACGTACTGGAAGAAATATTCGGTGATATTAATGATGAGTATGATGAGCAGGAACACGTTGAGAAACAGATAGCTGAAAATGAGTACATATTCTCAGGCCGTCTTGAGTTGGACTATCTGAATGAGAAATATGGCTTCGACTTCCCTACGGATGAGTCTGAAACACTTTCGGGCTATATTATTGCCAATCACGAAACGATACCTAAGCTGAAAGACAGGATTATCATAGACCGTAATGAGTTTGATATATTGCTGGCAAATGATACACGTATCCAGACTGTGAAAATGAAAATATTGAAGTAAATTAGTACTACACAAAACGATATAGATATGGCTGTTGCACGTCCTTTTAATTTGAACCAGTGGATAGAAGAAAACCGTCATTTGCTGAAACCACCTGTTGGCAATCAGCAATTGTATAAAGAGTCGGGCGACTATATTGTAATGATAGTAGGCGGACCTAACAGCCGTAAAGATTTTCACTATAACGAAAGCGAAGAATTGTTTTATCAGTTGCAGGGCGATGTCGTAGTACGTATACCTGAAGATGGCAAGATTGTAGATATAGAAATAAAGGAAGGCGAAATGTTCTTGCTGCCGGGCAAGACACCTCACTCTCCGCAAAGAGGTGAAAATACAATTGGCCTGGTGATAGAGAAAAAACGTGTTACGCCTGAAATAGATGGTTTCCTGTGGTTTTGCGAAAACTGCCACGAGAAGTTGTATGAAGAATATTTTGAACTGACAGATATTGTGAGCCAACTGCCACCATTGATGCAGCGTTTTTATGGTGATGTAGAAAAGCGTACTTGCAAAAAATGTGGTACTGTTATGGAACCACCTGCACCTAAAAAGTAATTTTGAATATATGACGCCTCTTAATGGGGCGTTTTTTTATGAAAATACCCGTTTGTACTATTTAATAAATGGATTCAAACTGTTACTTTTGCCCCTGTCATAAAACTAAAACAAATACATGGCACACGAAGCACATCACGACAATCACGCAAATACCGATGCTAGTAACCCGACAACATCATTCCGTTCTGCATACTGGTTTGCTATAGTTCTCGTATTATTATTTGTAGCAGCAGTAAACTTTGTAAGCGTTATGAGCCATGATGAAGAAGCTGGCCATGGCGAACATCATATAGAAGCTACCGCTGCAGGACACGAGGCTACCGGTCATGAAGCTACACACGAAGAAGCAACGCATGAAGCTGCTGCACCTGCAGAAAGCCATGCCGGCGATACTGCTGCACATGCCGCAGAAGCTGCACACTAATCATTACCTTTGCCTTATTATTTCTCCAAGGCAAATTTCTGAATGAATACAAACGATATTATAGCCATTACAGGTGCTGCCGGTTTCATCGGCAGCTACCTTACAGGCTATCTCAATCATCTTGGTTTTTATAACCTGATACTGGTTGATGATTTCTCCAAAGAACAAAAGCTGCCCAACCTTAAGGGTAAGCAATACCTGCAACAAATACATCGCAATGATTTTATACAATGGTGCGATGACAATAAAGGTAAACTTAATGCAATATTCCATTTAGGTGCCAGAACAGACACCACAGAAATGGACTATCAAGTACACAAAGTGCTGAACCTTGATTATAGCAAGGAAGTATGGCGTGTATGCACAGCACAGCAAATACCACTACTCTATGCTTCTTCTGCAGCTACATATGGCAATGGTGAGCATGGATATGTTGACAGACATGATATTGTAGAGCAGTTGCAACCGTTGAACCCGTACGGAGTTTCTAAAAATGAATTTGACATCTGGGCACTGAAAGAAACAACACAACCACTATTTTGGGCAGGTGTTAAGTTCTTCAATGTATATGGGCCTAATGAATACCATAAAGGCAGGATGGCATCTGTTATTATGCATGCCTACAACCAGATACAGGCAACAGGAAAGGTGAAACTATTCCGCTCTCATAACCCTAACTATAAAGACGGTGAGCAGATACGAGACTTTGTGTATGTGAAAGATGTAGTGAGTATGTGTGCGTGGTTGATGCAAAACAAACCTGCTAATGGTTTGTACAATATTGGTACAGGCAAGGCAAGGACATTTAAAGACCTTGTTACGGCAATATTCACTACACTGAACCTGCCGGTAAATATTGAGTTTGTTGACACACCTGCAGATATCAGAGACAAGTACCAGTATTTTACAGAGGCCGATATGCACAAGATTATCAGTGCGGGCTACTCTACCCCATCTTATACATTGGAAGAAGGTGTTAGTGAATATGTAAAAGACTATCTCATAAATTCATCTTATTTTTAAATAAACAATTCAGCGTATGAAGAAGCTATTATCTATACTGGCTATCGCATTGGTGGCTACTACTGCACAAGCACAGGAAGGCAAACAAACCTACTATGGCAAGAAGTTTGAAAACGGCCGTACGATGGATGTTGCACAGTTTAGCGATGCAATGAAGAGCACAGACAAACTGGCTAATATTCGTGTAAGGGGAACATTGTCGCAGGTTTGCCAATCGGCAGGTTGCTGGGTTAGGTTGCAAAACCCTAACGGTGAAGATGTGTTTGTAAAGTTCAAAGACCACTTTACAATCCCTATGGATCTGGCAGGTGCTTCTGCTGTAGTGTGTGGTACTGCAAGTAAAAAATCTGTATCTGTTGCAGATCAGCGCCACTTTGCAGAAGATGCAGGTAAAAGCGCAGAGGAAATAGCTAAAATAAAAGAGCCTAAAGACGAAATAAGGATAGATGCTACAGGTATCCTGATTCAGCAATAATCTTAAACTATGTATATAAATAAAGCCCGATGATTATCGGGCTTTATTATTTTGTGCAGGTTGCAGATTAGCGCAAGCCCAGCTTATTTTTCAATTCTTTCGGTAGGCCATTTTTGTGTACCAGGAAGGCTGTAGTCTTATACTTTACATATGCCTTTGTTACGTAGATATAGCCTTTGTAATCGTTCTTTTCGCCCCAAGAGTTTTTAACCATGTAGTATTCGCGGCCCGACTGGTCTGTTGCTGAACCTACAATGTGCATGCCGTGGTCGTCTGTAGTGCTATAGTTGTCAAAAGCTTCCTGCCTCATTTTTGCAGTTATCTTTCTTTCAGGTTTAGGACCGTTGAAGAGCACTTTCTGTTCGTCTTCTTCCATGTCTTCCCATTCTTTTTCAGGAACGAATGCTACACCGTTTTTCCAGCTAAAGTATTTTTCGCTTACATCTGTAGCCCATGCAACAGTATAGCCATTGTCCAGCGCATAGTCTATCGCATCGGTGATGTCATTCATTTTTACATTGTACACTTTATCCCAGCTCCAGTTGTCAGGTACCATCAGGATTGTTTGCTCGTAGTATGGTTTGTCTGAGAAAGAAGACAACTCTACATAGTCTTTAGGATCTATGCCAACATATTTCTGTGCAAATGTTTTTGGAGTGTACTCTTTGCCTTCCCATTGGAATGTTTCAGGATATTCGCCAAGATAAGTATCTAATACCCTCTGGAATGCGGTTTTCCAGTTTGGTGTCAGTTTGCCATTCGGGTTGCGAACGATAGCATCCAGCATACCTTTCAGTATAGCCTGCATTTCGCCAAACTTGTTTTTGGTAGTACCATAGTTGAGGCCGGTATATACGCTTTGTGGTACCACACCATATTTAGCATACATATTTATAACATCGTGGCAAGAACCACCATCGCCCCAGCTAACAGCACCATGCATGCGCACATAATTGTCTGCTTTGTCTATGTATACACAACGTGCAGTATATATTTCGGCAATATCTATTGGTTTTTTGCCCATTCTTGCCATCTCACTTTCCAGAAATGAGTTGGTACTATAGCTCCAACATGTACCGGAGCTTCCTTGGTTCTTTACAGAACTATTTTCGAGGTTTATTTTGTTAGTAAAGACAAACTTCTTTTTGGAACTGTCACTTTTGTTCGTTTCCAGTTTTTTTACAAGATCGTCTTGTGCATTTACCATAAAAGGTAAAAGCATTGAAAGAATGATAGTCGATTTTTTCATTATATAATATTAATGCGAATTGCAATATACTATTCGGATGTCAAAAGGTATAAAAACCTTGAAGTGAAAAATAAGGTGATATTAAATCAGGTCGATACTATACAGTAAATCTTCAAATGAATCAATTTTGCCATATAGTTTGGCATCATGCACCTTAAAAGACGAATAGCTATTTAATAAAATGTGTATTATTCTTTCCCTCTTCCAATCGTCCAATAGCTCTAAGGCATCTTCTTCTTCCATAGTAGCAGCCTGCGCCTTCAATTCTTCATTTTCAGCTTGTGCGTTCTCTACTTCTGTAATGACTGCGTGCATCTTAGCAGATGGGTCCCCGATTTCAAAGTCGAATAATACTTCCATCAGCGTATCGGCATCCTTAAATTGTTGATTTTTTATGTACATATTTTTTGCGTCCTATACAGGTAAAAATAAGGCATTAAAATTTCATTAAAACATATCTTCATATTATGTATGGAAATATGCGGTTTCTCAAGCCATTATTTTTTAACAAAGGGTTTGCAAAGCAAAGAATTATACTTATTTTACGTCTGATTATGCCGTGCTTACAATGGTATGACGATTGTAAACCAACCAATATGTTGGTATACATGTCTATATATTATAGTTAGGTACAGTATTTTTAAAAATACTTGCAGAATAAAAATTAATTATCAGAAATAATAACCCATGGTAAAACAGTTATTCAAAAGGTTTTTATCGACAGCTTCTGTGATTGCAGGTTGTATGTTTGCTACACAAGCGCAAACTACATCTACCATTACTACTGCATTTACTAATAACCCAAATGCATTTATAGGTACTGGTATTATATTGCCGCAATTCATCACATTTAACGTGACAAACAATAACAGTTGTCCGATAACATTGACAGAGCTGGATATATTTCATGTTGGTCTAAATAACGGTATAAGTAGTAATGGAGCAGAATATACCCTTTGGCGTCAACAACCAGCTGTAGCAGGTGCTCCGAATATTGCTGCCAATACAGGTTGGGTGCCTGATGCTAAGAGTGGTCCGATAAATAACGGTACTTCTCCAGGGTCTATCATTAACATATTTAAAGGCCTCACTATCACTATACCTCCAACTACAACTATACGTTTTGCTGTATCATCAACAGATACAATTCCGGTATTCTATAATGTTACACCAACAAGCTTTGTTACCAATGGTGTAACCCTTAATACAGGAGCCGGCATTACCTATTTTGGTGCAATGCCTGGCCCGGGTGCAAATTCTTACAATGTTAACCAACCATTACCACCCTTTTTGGTAATTGGTATTCCCGCTTTTTGTGGAGCAATCAAGTTCATAGATGCAGGTTCGGCAGTACCGGCACCACCAAAAGTGGTAGCTAACAGCCTGAAAATCTGTAAAAACTCAGATTTGATATTAACTGCTACAGCACCTTCTTATATTGCAAATCCGGTATTTACATTTACTGGTCCTAATGGTTGGTTTGTGCAAAATACTACGGGTATTGCTACAAGAACATCAATGCAACCTGCTGATGCCGGTTTGTACAGTGTAACTGTAACTGATGCAAATTGTAATGCAGGCGCATCTTTGCCAACAACTTTAAATATTACTGTAGATAATCCACCTGCTCCAAAAATTACCGGCAAAACAGATTTCTGTCTTAATGAACCATTCATGCCGGTAGGCATTGAAGGTTCCGGAACACCACGTTGGTACTATTCTGCTACCGGAGGATCACCTATTCCTTTTACACCTCCATTCAATACTACTTCTGTTACTCAAGATACTTTCTACGTTGCACAACTTTTGAATGGCTGTGTTAGTGAAAATAGGACAATGGTTGTATACCGCTCTTCTGCAAAACCTGCACCACCATTGGTTACTTCTCCTTTGTATTTCTGTGAAAACGATGAAGCGCAACCGTTAACTGCAATAGGTAACCAACTGAAATGGTATTATGACCCGATTGGTGGTATTCCTTCTATAGTTCCTCCAACGCCTAATACTACTGCTAAAAATACTTTTGACTACTACGTTACTCAATCAAACAGAGGCTGTGAAAGTAATCGCTCTCTGATGAAGGTTATCGTTACTTTCAAGCCTAATGGTTTGATACTGTCTACTAAGCAAAAACTTTGTGAAAGAGATACTCTTACACTTTCATACTATGGTAGTGCTTACGATAGCTCTGGTTTTAACTGGACATTCCCTACTGGTGTAAGGGTACTGACCGCAGATCCTAACTTCTCTCGCTCTATTAAAGTAGCAATGGATAGTGCAGGTTTACGCACAATCAATTTGCAGGTAGGTCATGATGGTTGTTACAGTGATCTTTACGGTAATACTATACGTGTAGATACACTACCTACTGCTGACATCTCTGTTCGTCCTGATATATGTCTTGGTCAAACAGAAATGGTATCACTCAACTCATACACATTGACTACTGATACTTTCAATTGGGCATGGGATAATGGTGTTGTTTCTTATGGCGCAACAGATCAAGGTCCTAACGGTGTTACATGGCATACACCTGGTAAAAAGTATATCTCATTGCGTTTGGTAAATAAACTGTGTGCTAACACAATTGTAGACTCTACGTATGTACACGCTAAACCAGATGCAAGCTTTAAAATTGCAGACTTTGATGCATCTAAAGTTTATTGTAATAGTGACAGCATGAGGGTTACTGCTAACACACTGAATGCAGATAGCAAATACTCATGGTCTCCTACTCGCTTCTTTGATGAGTACAGCGACAGGTCTAGCACATATGCAAGGGTTGATTTTACTTCTTACCTGCGCCTTGATGTAAAAGATCAGTACGGTTGTTTCAATAGCGATAGCATTAAAGTAACTACTAAAGCATGTTGTAATGTAAACCTGCCAAGTGCGTTTTCACCTAACGGTGATGGTAGGAACGATGTGTTCCGCATAGTGCCTAACGCTCCGGGTGTACAACGTCAGATAGATGTTCGCACTATTAAAGTAGTAAACCGTTATGGTCAGGTAGTATTTGAAACAGTAAATGAACTGAGAGGCTGGGATGGTACTTTCAATGGTAAACCAGCTGATATGGGTACTTACTTCTACTACGTAGCATACAAATGCGATGGTAAGATGATGGAAAATAAAGGTGAGGTTGTACTGGTGCGATAGTCAATCACACACTTCTGATAATTAAATAAAAACACCCCGATTTCGGGGTGTTTTTATTTTGTTTGAAATGTATTGTGTATAAAGAATCTTTAGGTGTTGCCCAAACACTATTTTGTATACCTATCGCTATTTATTAAGACTACAAACATTGGTGGCTACTAAAAATCTCAATGCCTACTGCATAATACCAATATCACATGTCTTGATTCTTACAGACAAAAAAAGCCCATCACAAGGATGGGCTAAAAGAACACGAATGAATATTATTATTTTCGCTTAAAGAATACAAAGCCATTTTTACTACCTGTTTCTTCAAGTTGTGGCATAGCTCTGTACTTGTCTGCTTCCATTACTTTGCAAATAAAGTAAGCTGGTTTGTCTATATCGCCTGTTAACAACCATTCTTCGTTGTCGTAGTTGTTGTTGGTTTGTGGCTGCTTTTGGGTGTAAAAAAGATGTGCATAGCTTTTATATCCTAGTACATGAACATAAACATCTTTACCAATAAAGCTTTGAAAATATTCAATAGCTGCCCTTTGAGAAATAGCTTCTATTTTTGGCGTGAAGTGTAATACCGTAACTTGTATGGTTATTGCCTGTACTGCACACAAAACCAGCATGCCTTTTCTGAATTCCTTTCTCATCAACACGACAGCAGTAATAATACCAGCCAGATATATAAGCCCCCAACTTATTTCTCCTATACTCCAGTGTACGTTTGCCTGTAGGTTTCCCACTGCAAAAGGATCGTCTATCAAAGGTATCAGTATGTCTTTGTTAAGGCCTACTAACGGAAGGCTTGTAATGGTAATAGCTAAAACTACACCAATAACAGTGAGTAGTACTTTGACAGACTTTAGTAATAATACTTTCCCTTCCGCTATTCTGTACAATTGCATTGCAGCCAAAAAAGTAAGCGGGAAATAACAAAGTGATGAATAGTGTACAATCTTTGTTTTTACAATAGAAAACAACAACAATACTACCCAGAACATAATCCACATCCACTTTATGAAGTCTGCCTGCTGTGTATTTTCTGCGCGCTGCTTTTTAAAGTATTGAAACAGGAAAGGTGCAGCGGGAAAGCAGCCGATTAACAGGATAATGAAGTGGTAAAAGAAAGGTCCGCCGTGGCCGGCATCTTCTGTTTTAAAAAGCCTTACCTGATAAGTAATAAACTCATTTACAAACCAGAAACCATGCTGCAGTATCTCTACGCCAAACCATAATGCAGTAGTCAGCAGTGTAGCAACTGCAATTGTGAGTAAATGCAGCAGTTTGTAGCCTGTAAAGCCCTTGTTGACAATAAGGTATGTTGTAAATGATAAACCTGCTACAAGTATAGCTACAGGCCCTTTGGTCATTACTGCAAGCCCCAGAAACACACCTGTTAGCAGTGCATGCAGGTATTTGTTTTGCCCATACTTGATAAAGTACACCTGCACAAACGCAAGAAATATAAACAGGTTAAATATGGGATCTATGATGCCCGATTTAAAGTAGAAATGTGGTAACCATGTAGCAGCATACAGTATTACCCACCATATAGCCAAGCGCTCATTTACTATGCGTTTACCTGTGTAATATAGAGCTATCAGTGTAATAACTCCTGCTAATGCATTAGGGAACCTGGCTGCAAACTCATTAATTCCGAACGTTTTCATGCTGAGGACCTGCAACCATATAAACAATGGTGGCTTTTCCCAGAATGGCCGATAGTTGATTTGCATCCGCAGATAGTCTTTAGATACAATCATTTCCCTTGCGCACTCCGCAAAGTTTATTTCGTCCCAGTCGAACAGGTGAACCTGCCCCAGAAACGGTACAAACAGCAATGTTCCTATCAGGAAGATTGCGACGTATCGCAATACGTTAGGCATTGTCATTATCGTAAAGTCTTTGGTCGTTTAAAGAAATAAGGTGCCAATCCATTCATGATGATAACAACCATAGTTGCTATGCATGTGCCTATAATGCTGCCTGCATACACATCCTCGAAAAAATGTGCTGCCAAATACATTCTGGAATAGGCAGTGCTTATTGCAAATATAAACAATATACTACCCAGCCACTTGTAGCGTGGTAATAGCAACATAGATAACAAAGTGTAAAGGCTGAATGCACCGCATGAGTGCCCTGAAGGGAAACTTCGTTCCATTAGTCTGGGCCATTCAGGTAATGTATGTATCCATGCAGCCTCGTTAAAGTACTTAAGCGGCCTTGCTGCACCAAAATGACTCTTAAGTATTTGGGTGAAAATGGATGGCAATGTTGTTGCAGCGGCAGCTGTGATGAAATACCATCCGTTTCTGAAGGATGAGTAGCCAAATAATACAAGCAACGCCACTGTAATAAACCAGCCCTCTCCCAAGGTTGTAATCCCCAGCATAATACTATCCAGAAAAGAGGTATGGTTGGTATTAAACGTTTTGAATAGGGTTTCTTTATCGCTCACTGTCAATGCTATACCGCCACCAACAACCCAAATGGCAAAAGGCAGCAGAAAATATACATTGTATGATGTGTATGGTTTCTGTGCCATCTATTTTGATTTTTTGAAAACCGAAATTGCTTTTGTCCAAACACGCATATACCATTCCTTAGTAAATATCTGCGAGTCGTTGCGTGCCTGATTGATTAATATGAATGCGATAGGTAGCAACATACCTGTTGCCATCCACATACCTATCCATGTAGGTATAGACCCTGTTTTTGATAGCTTTTCGCCTGTTATAGACATGATGTGAAAAACAACAAAGAATGCCACAGCAATAACCATTGGCATACCTAAGCCACCCTTGCGTATAATAGCGCCAAGAGGAGCACCAATGAGGAATAGCAGTACGCATGCAAAAGACAGTGTGAATTTTCTGTGCCACTCGACATTGAACTGCAAAAAGTTCTCATGATGCAGTGTTTTGTCGTTAGATGAGATATCTATCATTCCTTTACTATTACGTACAGTATTGATAGATGATGCTACTATCCTACCCTTTAGAGAGTCCGGAACCAGATCCAGAAATGATGATTTGTATGTAATTATTTTTTTTACTGATGAAATACGTTTGTTTAAGACGGCCAGTTGACTGTCGTTCCCCATTGCTTCTATATTGGGGCTAAGGTAAATACCTAGATTTTTTGCAAGACTTTTTTCATACCTGCGAAAACTATCAATACGCTCGTTCAGCTGCACCACATCCATCATCTGATAGGCATCTTTAAACAGGTCTTCGCTTGTACGTGTAAGCTTAAAAGAAGAAAGATCGAAAACTTTGTCCCACTTCCTGAAGTACATCCTGTATTGCTGATAGCTATTTACGCCGTCCTTGTTGCTGACAGCTTCTTCGTATCGCCATCCATCACGTAGTCTGAAGATAAGGTAGTGTTTATCGGCGCTTGGTATCATTTCACCTTGTTTTGCAATGACTACCCTATCGTTACCAGCACCAGAAGTGTGATCGTAAATAATTATGTTTCGTATTGTTTTACCATCCTTATCTTTTTCGCCTACGCGTATGGAGAAACCATCAATGTCTTTATTGAACTGTCCTGCGCGGATGTTGAATGTAGGTTTAGAATTCCTTAAGTCATACAGTAATGAAAGCGCCTTAAGATTTGCATATGGGATCACGTTATTGTTGAACAGAAATGCCAACCCGCCAATAAACATGATGAAGAACAGCAGCGGACGCATGAAGCGCAAAAGCGATATACCAGCAGATTTGATGGCTACCAGCTCAAAGTTTTCGCCCATGCTGCCAAATGTCATGATAGACGCTAACAATATACCTAACGGCAATGCCAGCGGAACCATGGTAGTAGACATGAAGAACAGCAACTGCACAATCATCCAGATGCCCAATCCTTTACCTATCAGCTCGTCCATATACAGCCAGAAAAACTGCATTACCAGTACGAACAGCGTAATGAAAAAAGTAACTATAAACGGCCCTATAAAACTCCGCAGAATAAGTATGTCGAGCTTCTTAAGCAATAGTATTTCAGAATTTGTGCAAACCTACACAAAAACGGCTGCAATGGCTATTGTATTGTGAAGAATAAGCCACTATTTAACGTTTTGAAAAGCAGCTACAAAAAAGCCTGCAATATGGTACTGCAGGCTTTTGTAGGAATGATGTTAACTACCTATACGATGCTTCAGGTCTGCAACCTGCGTATGCCACAAACGTTCCTGATCTTTCAGGTCTATTTTGTCGGCAAAGTCAGTTATTTTCAGAATGGTTTCGTTTGTAATAGGACTTTGTTCAATTCTGAATTCAAAGAACTCTTCAGGGTTGTAATAATCCCATCTGTATCTTACGTATTCATTTTCCAATCCTTCTACCATGTCGGCCACGTCTGTGCTACCGTTCCAGCTGAAATAGAAAGTATGATCTCTTTGGTCAACTTTGTCTGCGAACCACTCTTGCAGCCCAACCGGTGTCGATAAAAACTCGAAAAGTATCGATGGAGAGCACCTAATGGGAAACTCGAGCGTGTACATTGTCTTTTTCTTACTCATCTAATGATTTTAAGCTCTTGAGGTAAACACTGCTGCAATAATAAAAAAAGGAATGAACAATCAAAATCTTTCTGAAAGAAATATTTATAAATACCCGCCTGACTTGAAAAATTGGTTTGATTTTTGCTGTTAAGAATTTCTTAATTTTTATTTGGGTTGAATTGCTCAGAACGTTAGATTTGCCATAACAATGTAAAAATCAAGACCATTACTTACGTTTATTCTTCTATTCTCTAACGATTAAAAAATTGATTTGCCTATGTCAATGCGTCAGCTCAAAATCACGAAATCCATTACTAATCGTGAGAGCCAATCTCTGGAAAAATATCTCCAGGAAATCGGTAAAGTAGATTTGATCACCCCTGAAGAAGAAGTGCAGCTTGCCATCAAAATCAAACAGGGTGATCAGCGCGCACTGGAGAAACTTACAAAAGCCAACCTCCGTTTCGTAGTATCGGTAGCAAAACAATACCAAAATCAAGGGTTATCGCTTAGTGATCTAATTAATGAAGGTAACCTGGGCCTCATCAAAGCAGCACAACGTTTTGATGAAACACGTGGTTTCAAATTCATCTCTTATGCAGTGTGGTGGATTCGTCAATCTATCCTGCAGGCTTTGGCAGAACAATCACGTATCGTTCGTCTGCCACTTAACAAAGTGGGCCTTTCTAACAAAATCAGCAAAGCATATTCTCAACTGGAACAGGAATATGAACGTGAACCATCTACAGAAGAATTAGCAGAACTTCTGGATATAGGCACAGAAGAAATAGAAACAACACTGGGTGTAGCTGCTCGCCACGTTTCTGTTGACGCGCCGTTTGTAGATAGTGAAGATAATACCCTGCTTGATGTATTGGAAAATCCGAATTCGGATTCTGCCGATTCTGAACTGGAACACTACGATTCACTCCGTTGTGAAATAGAACGCTCTCTGAGCACACTTACAGACCGTCAGCGCGATGTTATTAAGCTATACTTCGGTATCGGCGTAGAGCATCCGATGAGCCTGGAAGATATAGGTGAAAAATTCTCGCTGACTCGCGAGCGTGTTCGTCAGATTAAAGATAAAGCTATAACAAAACTGCGCACTGCTACACGCTGCCAGTTATTGAAATCTTATCTTGGTAACTAAGAAAAGGACATCTTTTATATATTTACAGCCTTGCAATCTGCAAGGCTGTTTTATTATGAAGTATACAGTACTGGTATTATTGGCATTGACTCCCTTTACGGGTCTTAGAGCACAAAACTATAAAGCTGAAATTGCTAAGTGGAGGAAGGAATATAAAGAAGCTTTTGTAAAAGAAGAGCGTAGCCCGTTGAAGGCAAATGATACAGCATCATTACGTTTTTTTGAAACGGATGAGAAGTATAAAATAACAGCAAAGTTCTACGCTACACCAGATAGCAAACCATTTGAAATGCCTACCTATAGCGGAAAGACAAAGACTTTCAAACAGTATGGTACTGCCATGTTTGTGTTGAATGATACGGTTGTTACGCTATGCATTTATCAGAATATAAAACTGCTGGAAGATAAAAAGCATAAAGACCACCTCTTTATTCCTTTTACGGACGGTACATCGTATACAGAAACTTATGCAGGTGGCAGGTATATAGACCTTGAGATTAAGGACATAAAAAGCGAGAAGCTGGTTATTGACTTTAATAAAGCATACAATCCTTACTGTGCATACGCAACAGGCTACAACTGCCCTATTCCACCAATAGAGAACAGAATGAGTGTTGCAGTAAAAGCAGGTGAAAAGCTATTTAGCGGTAAGCACAAGGATTAATATTGCAATAGCGGTAGGTGTACAACATACTCACCATTTTCAATGCCATACTGTACAGCCTTACTAGTAGCTAATGCATAACGTTTGCTGATGTTTGCAAGTCCTAAACCGCTGCTTTTATCTTTGCTGTGTTTTTCCTGTATTTTATTGCGTACAGTCAGCTCTGCACCATCTGCTGATATATAGACGTGCAAAGGTTGTGTTTTTGATACTACGCTATGCTTAATAGCGTTTTCAACGAGCATTTGCAGTGCAAGCGGAATTACTTTGCGGGTTTGCTTTAATGTTTCTGAAACATCTATGTGTACATGTAGGGCATCGCCAAAACGGCTTTTCTGTATGTGTATGTAATTATCCAAAACATCCAGCTCTTCCTGCAATGAAACCAAATTTCGACTACTGTGTACTTGCATGTTCCGATACAAGTCTGATAGACGCTCAGAGTATTGCACTGCGGTTTTCGGGTCTTCTTCTATTAAGTTGGTAAGCGTATTGAGGCTGTTAAACAGGAAGTGTGGATTTACCTGGCTGCGAAGATGCTCGTATTCAAATACAATGCGCTCCTGTTCCAACAAAGCCATTTTCTTTAGGTTAGCTTCTCTGTATCGTACTATTAAATATGCTCCTGCTACTAAAAACGATGCTATTAGTGTCATAAACCATAGCTCTTTGTAAAATGGTGTAGCAACTGTGAAGTGATATGTTTTTTCTACTGGGTTACTAAAATCAGGCTTCAGACTTGCTTGTACAATAAATGTATAATTGCCTGCAGGAAGGCTTGGGAATGTAGCAGACTCCTCGTTAGTTTCAATCCATTTGTCGTAGTAGCCTGTTAGTTTATACCTGTATCTGATTGATTTGAAGTCTGAAAGATTGGCGGCATTATACCTGAAATGAAAATAGTTCTCGTCAGGGGCAAAATTCTGTTTGTCGGGTGTTACCAGCCTCAGATAGGTGGTTGCCGGGTTGGAGCCATTATTGTAGAGTGTTTCTAGCTTCCCCTGCTTATATACATCATACACATTATCTACAAAGTCAGTACGCTTTATGGATGGATTTGCTGCATAGAAGTCCAATACACTTTTCACAGCAGCCATAAAACAGTTGCGTTGTACAGTGTCTTTCGTTTCTAGTACATACTTCATCCATCCGCCTGAATAGAGAAAGTACAAATCGTTATTGGCATTTTGGAAGCGTATCAGATACTCAGGCATATTTACTGTCACCTGATTATTCTTTTGCAGCCATAGCATGATGAAATTGTTCAGCCTGCGGCGTTGTATTCTGTCGCTATCAATGGGTGTAGTTTGCAGCCAATTTACGGCAGGTACTACATATGAGGTATACTTATCGTAATTGAAACGCTCATCCAGTACAAGATCTTCTGGAAGAACTTGTTTTTGTGCATATATGTTATGGCACAAAAGCGTAGCGATACATAGCAGTATCGGTAGTAATAGTTTTCTAAGCATTATTCCTATCCGGTATTATAAGACAGGAGTTATAAAGTGTAAACGGCAGATAAATATATTAAATTACTACGTCACTGTAGTATCAAAAAAAGTAAAAGGGCTCCATAAGAAGCCCTTTTACAATAATATATATTGTTAAGATTATCTGATATATCCCAAGATTTTCAGCATGCTTTGTGCAGACTGTTCTTTAGCATACAACCAGTCTTCCAGTTCACCATTTTTATTGTATTCTACAACTACGTGCTTTGGCGATGGGATCATGCAGTGTTTAATACCACCATAACCCGCCAACTGGTCTTGATAAGCACCTGTATGGAAGAAACCTATATACAGAGGGTCTGAACCCTTATCCTTATCTGTTTTAGGCAGGAATACTGCGTTGATATGCTCCTCTGAAGTATAGAAGTCATGACTATCGCAGGTAAGGCCACCCAGATGTACTTCCTGGTACTCTTTATCCCATTTATTGATAGGCAGCATCAGGAATTTTTCACCAATACCCCATGTGTCAGGCAGTGTGGTAATGAAAGAGCTATCTATCATGTACCATATCTCACGGTCGTTTTGTTGCTTGTCATCCAGTACGCTATATACAACAGCCCCGCTCTCACCTACTGTAAATGAGCCAAACTCTGTATATATGTTCGGTACATCTACTTTGTTCTTTTTACAAACTTTTTTGATGTTCGATACAATCTCATTTACCATGTAGTTGTAATCGTAATCGAAACCAAGTGAGTGCTTGATAGGGAAACCACCGCCAATATTCAGGCCATCCAGTTCAGGACATATTTTCTTAAGCTGACAATACAGGTTTACAACTTTGTTCAGTTCGCTCCAGTAATATATGTCGTCCTTGATACCTTTATTCATAAAGAAGTGCAGCATTTTCAGCTGAAACTTCTCGTTGCCTTTAATTTTATCTACATAAAACTCCAGTACATCTCTGCTGCGGATACCGAGGCGCGATGTATAGAAATCGAAAGTTGGCTCTTCTTCGCTGGCAATACGTAAACCTATATTTACCGGGTCTTTAGAGCGTATCAGACGTTTATAGTCTTCAAACTCATTTTTGTTATCCAGAATCGGAACAACATTTTTGAAGCCGTCGTTAATAAGGCGTGCAATATTGCGTGTATAGGCTTTTGTTTTGAAGCCGTTGCAGATAATATAAGTTTCCTTATTAATCTTACGGCGCTTATACAGTTGCTTGATGATTTCGATATCATAAGCAAAAGATGTTTCAAGGTGCACACCATGCTTCAATGTTTCCTCTACTATAAAAGAGAAGTGAGAGCTTTTGGTGCAATAACAGTAGAAATAGCTACCATCATACTTATGCTTTTTAATAGCATCGTTGAACATCTTTTTGGCCTTGTTTATCTGCATGCCAATTTTGGGCAGATATGTGAGCTTGAAAGGCGTACCGTATTTATCGATAAGCTTTTTGATGTCAAGACCATTAAAATGCAGGTGATTATCTTTTACTTCAAAACCTTCCTGTGGGAAGTCAAAAGTCTGATGGACGAGGTCCGTGTAAGTATTGTTCATTTATCTTACTGATAATGCGGATTGCCTGTTTAAAATACTACTGTTTATTTTGGATAACAAAAGTAACTAATTGCTAAAATGTAGAGCCATTTTTTTTAATGATTCTAAACATATTTTTTAAGGCTCCCCCACTGCCAAATACGTATGTTTGCACATCTTTTCCAACAAATGAAGAAAGCATTAATACAAATGCACCTGGCAGTGCTGCTTTGGGGCTTTACCGGCGTATTGGGCAGGGCTATAGATATGACAGCGCCTGTACTGGTATGGTATCGTATGCTGCTCACTGCATTGTTTATGGCGGGCATACTGTTTTACCGCAAGCAATGGGTTAAAATACCAGCCAAAGATATACGCAGCCTTGCCCTTATAGGTATATTAATGGGTCTGCACTGGGTGGGTTTTTATGGCTCTATTAAGTTTGCTAACGCATCAATAGCACTTGTGTGCCTGTCAACAGCCAGTATTTTTACTTCTCTGCTGGACCCGTTGGTCAACAAAACCAAGCACGATCCTGTAGAGCTTTTTATAGGTGCTTTGGCGCTTGCGGGTGTGTATTTTATATATCGTTTTCAGCAATTGTACGGATTAGGGATTGTTTTTGGGGTTATTGCGGCTATTCTCAGCTCGGTATTTACGGTTCTCAACAAGCGAATGGCTGGAAAATATCCTTCCAGGACGATGGTTTTCTATGAAATGGGCACAGGCTGGATTTTCATAACCCTGCTGATGCCATTACAGCTAATCTATTTCCCCGATACCAAAGTTGTACCAACATCTACAGACTTATTGTGGTTGGTAGTCCTTAGCCTTTGCTGTACGGTGTGGGCACAGTCATTGGCATTGAATGCGCTGAAGCATATCAGCAGCTTTACGGCTACGCTTAGTGTAAATCTGGAACCTGTTTATGGTATTTTGCTGGCTTTTTTCTTTTATCACGAGAATAAAGACCTTGATTATGGTTTTTATATTGGGATGGGTTTAATATTACTTTCCGTAATTTTACAGACGTTAAGATTGTTGAAGCAAGGGACTACCGCAAGTGGATATGTTGAGGAAAAAGGAGGTATTGACTAGCGGATTTTTATCATAACAAAAATCTGTATTTATGAATAAGTACCTGGAGCAATTGCTGGAAATTGAAGTGATAGCCAAAAGTGAACCTGCATCTATGTTAACAGCAGCCAATAAACGCTGCAACGGTAGGTTGATATTGAGTAGTAAACGCCTGTTGTTTATCTGCAACGGAAATGAAAATCCTGAAATAGATATAGACTTAGATACCATCAACATACTGGGGCACGAAAGCCAGTTTGTAGACCACAATATTTTGACCATAAACTATCTGCAATACGAAGTAGCAAGGTTTACTGTAATAAACTGTGAAAGCTGGGAGGCCGCTATTGAAGAACAACGTATGACTCCACACATCACTACTTCTATACCACCTGTTTCATTGAATTAGTTTATTCTTTAACTAGCTTTCTGCGTACTTGCATAAAAGGCTTTTCTACTGCCCAATACAATATTGTAGCTGCCAGTATGCAAGCAATTGCACTCACAAGAAATAACAGACTTTGATTGATATCTGCAGGTAGTAGACGATGTGTAATATGAATGATGCCTTTATGTGTAAGGTACATTCCGTATGATATTGCGGCTATATGGTTAATGATTTTTGACTTGAGCCGATATAGAAAACTATTTTCAGAAACAGCTCCAGCTACAATAAGGCCAAAGCCTATATCTACCAACGGGAAGCCGTATACCGAAGCCTGGTACTCCATTATATCTTCCCAAGCATTAAATGCTATTGCAAGTATACATGCTCCGATTAATATCCAGAGATTGCCCCAACGCGATAGCTTTTGCCAAGTAACCGGACGGAACTTGTATAGTGTCGCTATTGCTACACCTACCAGCAAACCATCGAGCCTTGTATATGTAGGATAATAAACATAACGATACCAATACATCCAGGAATCATCTGCATTTGAATGTGGCATATACAGGCTATTGTACGAATATACTCGTATAACAAATCCTGCCAGAAATAGTATTACTAATAACCATGATAGCCTTTTTAAAGCACCAATTTGTAACGATACCAGAAATATTATGGGTAATAGCAGGTAAAAATGCTCTTCCACACATAAGGACCATGCATGCGAAAATGTACCATTGTCTTTGATATTCAGCCCTATATTCTGCGTGAACGTCAGGAATTTCCATAATGGTGGCAGGGCTTCTTTTTCTCTGAAAAAAGGGAAAAGAAAATACAGGCCTACTGTAACCAGAAATGCTGGTATAATTCTGAAAAACCTTTTGGTAATGAAACGTTTGAGATTGATATTTTGAGTCTCTTTTATTTCATCAAACAACTGAGAAGATATCAGAAATCCACTTAGCACAAAGAATAAGTCAACACTTGTCCAGCCCATTGACGAAATATTTGTGAGCCACTCCGGTTGTTGTTTACTGAGTATGGTGTAGTGAAATATAAATACGTATAGTATGGCAAATGCCCTCAAAGTATTAAGGCCGTGTAGTGTTTGCCTGTCTGGTGCTGTCATGGCAGTGTTAAGTAATTATCGACGGGATATTTCAATGAATATTCTCAAATCTATTTAAAGCATTATGAATTAAAATGCATCTGTAAATATTTATCTTTCTTTTGTCTGATACGTTATAGATATTATTATATTTTAATAAGATATAATTCCTAGAACTTTAGTAGTTTAGAGATTACCTTTGTGTTCACAGAAACATTGTAATTCAGTATATGCTGCAGGAAGCTACATCTACACAAACAGAAAGATTGTCATTTGACGAGTTCAAGCTTGGAGTATTGGAAGATTATCATCTGGCCGTTGCCAGCCGCGAGGCTAGTCTTATCGGGCGTCGCGAGGTGCTGACTGGTAAGGCTAAATTCGGCATTTTCGGCGATGGTAAGGAACTGGCTCAGATAGCTGTATCTAAGTGTATGCAGCCAGGTGATATTCGCAGTGGTTACTATCGTGATCAGACTTTGATGTTTGCTACTGGCATGAGTGATATTGAGAAATTCTTCTCTCAGCTATATGCTAATCCTGATTTGACTAATGAACCATCTACTGCAGGTCGTATGATGAACGGTCACTACGGTACACGTTGGCTGGATGCCAATGGTGACTGGGTAGACCTGACGCAAGACGTACATTCTTCAAGCGATATATCTCCTACAGCGGGTCAAATGGTGCGTGCTTTAGGTTTGGCGTTGGCTTCTAAATGCTATCGCAATATTCAGGAGTTGCAGCAAGGTTTTGAGAAATTCACCCGCAATGGTAATGAAGTTATATTCTGTACTATAGGCGATGCGTCTACATCTGAAGGGCTTTTCTGGGAAACGGTGAATGCAGCAGGTGTACTGCGTGTACCTATGGCTGTGTTTGTGTGGGATGACGGCTACGGTATCTCTGTACCACGTAAATATCAGACAACTAAAAACTCCATATCTGAAGCTCTTGCAGGTATGCAATGGGACGATGCTACAGGCGGTTTGAACATATACAAAGTAAAAGGTTGGGACTATGCTGGTATGCTGGAAACTATACAGAAAGGTATAGCACGTGTACGCGAAACGCATATCCCTGCTATCTTCCACGTACAGGAAGTAACACAGCCGCAAGGCCACTCTACCTCGGGCAGCCATGAGCGTTATAAGAGCAAAGAAAGGTTGGAATGGGAAAAAGAATGGGATTGTATTACTAAACTGCGTGAGTTTATCCTGTCAAATGAAATAGCTGCGGAAGAAGAACTACTGCGTATTGAAGATGATGCAAAACAACAAGCACGCGATGCAAAACAACGTGCTTGGGATAATTTCATCAACCCGATAAAAGAACAAATACAGCAAGCAACACACTTGTGCAATCAGGTAGTGTATGAAGGTGGTCCTAATGCGGCTACCATTGCTGAAATGATAACTAAGCTGAACAGCATACGCGAACCTATTCGTAAAGATGTAATGCAGACTGTGCGTCGTGTATTGACACTTTGTAGCGGTAATAGCGAGGCTGTACGTGGTTTGCGCAATTTCTACGACTATCTGTTGCAGGATAACAGAGATAAATTCTCTTCTCACCTGCATAGTGCAAGTCGTCATAGTGCCATGAAAGTAACAGAGGTGCCTGCAGTATTTATGCCGGACGCACAACAACTGAATGGCTACGAAATACTGAATAAATTTTTCGACCATACATTTGCCAACAACCCTGCTGTTGTAGCATTTGGTGAAGATTTGGGTAAGATTGGTGACGTGAATCAGGGCTTTGCGGGATTGCAGGAAAAATATGGTGAAGGCAGGATTTTTGACGTAGGTATTCGTGAAGCGACAATTATCGGTCAGGGTCTTGGTATGGCTATGCGTGGCCTGCGCCCGATAGCTGAAATACAGTACCTGGACTATCTGTTATACGGTCTGCAACCATTGAGCGATGATGTGGCTACTATGCTGTATCGTACAAAAGGTGGACAGAAATGTCCGTTGATAGTGCGTACACGTGGACACCGTCTGGAAGGTATCTGGCATAGTGGTTCGCCGATAGGTATGATTATTAACAGCATACGCGGTATGTATCTGTGTGTGCCACGCAATATGACTCAAGCAGCAGGTATGTACAATACGTTGCTACAAAGTGATGAGCCTGGTATAGTAATAGAATGTCTGAATGGCTATCGTTTGAAAGAAAACGTACCTGCCAACCTTTCTACATACACTGTACCATTTGGTGTACCTGAAGTAATACGTCAGGGTACGGATATCACAATCGTTTCTTACGGTTCTACACTGCGTGTAATTGAAGAAGCTATTGTAAACTATCTGGAACCTTCTGGTATTAGTTGCGAGGTGGTTGACGTACGTACGCTCCTGCCTTTCGATATCAATAACATGATTCTGGAATCGCTGAAGAAAACAAACCGTATTGTGTTTGTTGATGAAGATGTGCCGGGTGGTGCTAGTGCATACATGTTCCAACAAGTGATGGAAAAACAAGGTGGCTACAGGTGGTTGGATGTTGCTCCGCGCACTATAACAGCGCAGGCACACCGTCCGGCTTATGCCACAGATGGTGATTATTTCTCTAAGCCAAATGCAGAAGACATTGCTGCAGTGATAGAAGAAATGATGAATGAATAGAGCAACCTATAATTTCAATAAATAAGAAATTGCACCTCATTGAGGTGCTTTTTTTATGGCTTGCTGATGAACTTATTGCCAGCAATGTAGAAACGATAAGGCAATAACGCATCTTCTTTCGCATAGTCTACACCAATGCGTGTAGTGGCAACAATATCTTCGACATTGATGCCCTCATCGTGTATGGTAATGATGCCTCTTGCCAATGAGAGGCCTGTATGTGAAGTATGTATTCCCAAAGCCATGCTCATGGCACCCGGTCCTGACGTTAGTTGTGGTTGCAGTTTTGTTTTCTTTCGCCTTTGCAGCATTGCGTCAATGCCTTTAACAGGTTCTATAGCACGTATCAAAACTGCATGAGGTATATCCTGCACATTGGTAACGACATTGAATAAATGATGAATGCCATAACACAGGTATACATATGCTACTCCACCCCTTGCGTACATTATTTCCGTTCTGTTAGTACGCCTGCCACCATAAGCATGAGAGGCTTTGTCTGTAATACCTGCATAAGCCTCCGTTTCTGTAATGATCCCCGATGTGGTAATACCATCTATCTTGGTAACAATCAGTTTGCCCAACAGGTCTTTAGCAACCTTTACTACATCTTCATTCAGGTAAAATGACGGTGACAGTATCATGCGGTAAAATTAATACAATGCGAAACAATACTGTATTTTTGACAACAGATGAGCAAGGGAACATTATATCTGGTACCAATAACAATTGCTGAAAATGCATTGCATACGCTTCCGGCAGAAGTGTATACGCATACTGCCATGCTGCAATACTATTTTGTAGAGAACGTGCGTACTGCAAGGCGTTTCCTGAAATCGCTGCACAAAGAATTAGTTATTGATGAAATGCATTTTTCGGAGATAGATAAACATAATGGTGCAGATATAGCATTGCTCAAAAAGTGGCTGAATGAGGGCAAACAGGTAGGTGTGATGAGTGAAGCCGGTTGCCCCGGTATTGCAGATCCGGGTGCAGAACTGGCAGGTATTGCACATAGTATTGGTGCTACGGTAGTGCCATTGACTGGACCATCATCCATAATATTATCGCTAATGGGCTCAGGGCTCAATGGGCAGTCTTTTGCTTTCAACGGCTATTTGCCAATAAAAGACCCTGCACGCACGCAAAAACTGAAAGCATTGGAGGGACATTCTAAAAAAGAAAACCAGACACAGATTTTCATAGAAACACCTTATAGAAACAATCAGTTTGTTGACGAGTTGCTAAAGCAATGTCAAGGTAATACCAGGCTGTGTATAGCAGTAAATGTATCTGCAGAAGATAGCTACATCAAAACAAAAACAATAAATGAGTGGAAACAACAAAAGCCTGAATTGCCCAAAGCACCTGCAGTATTTTTGTTATTGGCTTAGTAAGTAGCGTTCTCTACTTTTTCAATACGATCTACTACATACTGTCCGCCTTCGGCATTTTGCTTGTTGTAGTTTTCGCCACGCCAAGGCAGGTTTTTGCGATACTGTACATAATGCAGACGCACTATTTTGCCAAGGCACTCTTCAAGGCTATCTGCCAGCTTTTCATCTGCTACACTGAAATAATAGTATTGAGAATTGATAGCAGCGCCACGTTGTCCAAAGCCAAGTTGTATCATTTCACCCTCATAGGTTTTGAAAACATTACCCTTTCTGGAGAATTTTTGTAGTACCCCTTCGCGGCTACCTTCACTATATGGATTGTAGTAAAACCAATAGGTATAACCTGTTACTAATAACAGAATGACTAATATAGAAATGAAGGTAACCTTACGCATAGCCCTGATTTACAATAAAGTTAGTAAAAACACCTGTTAAGTAAAATGATATTTACTTTACCTTTCTCCCCTTCCATTTGTACACACCAATGAAGCCTAAGAGGCCAGCACATACAATATATAGTACGTGCAAGGGTTGTAGTAATGGAAAGTACAGTAATTTCTGACGCTTGTTATAGAATCTGGCAACAGGTGCCAGATAGATTAATTCTACAACGGTCTTTATGAGCAATAGCGCGAAGAATGAATAACAATATATTGTGTTCAAGTGCACAAAGGATACAAAGGCACTGATAAATATCAAGACATTGTACAGATAAACAAAAGCCAGTATCGATGTCAGCTTTTTATCGTCATACTTACCGGACTTTGATGCCCAACGAATACGTTGTTGTATAAAACTATTCCAATCGGGCTGTGGGGCAGTTTTTACAATAGCATCCGTATTTTTCAAATAGCTTATTTTGTCAGGATAAGCGTGTTGCATTTTCATCATCAGGAGATAATCATCACCAGATGCTAAATGGTCTATGCCTTTATATCCATCAACAGCATTGTAAGCTTCTCTTGAAAATGCAAGGTTAGCACCATTGCTCATATTGCCCAGTTTCAATTTGTGAGATGCAGCAGTAATACCCTGCATACTCATAAAATCGAGCGACTGGAATAGCTGAACTATACTGCCATTGCTTGTGAAGTCTACAGGTGCAACTATCATTACAGGTTTTTCCTGTTCGTATATAGCTGCTATGTTTTGTAACCAATGTAGACCAGCAAAACAATCCGCATCTGTAGTAACTATTAACTCACCTGTACTGGCAGCAATGCCGATAGACAGTGCTTTCTTCTTATATGCAATAGTATTATCAGATGGATGGTTTGATAGTCTGATACAACGCACGTTAGCACTTTTATATCTGTTTACTATCTCGGCTGTATTATCGGTAGAATGATCGTCTATCACAATCACTTCATACAATTCTTTCGGATAATCTTGCTTTATGATAGCATCAAGACATACACCAATGTTATGTTCTTCATTTCTTGCAGGGATGATGATGCTGATTTTTGTAGAAGGTTTGTTTTGTGTTGATATAAATATTGGTTGTGTCTTCCAGCCTTCTCTGTATACCATCATCAACACAGCATATAGCAGTGTGAAAAGTGTTGATATAACGGTAAATACAATCATCTATGTGTGTAAAGATTTGGCAATGATAGGCAAAGTATCTTCATCAATCAATCGGTGGCCTTTGTTTAGTATGTACAGTTCAATATTCGCATTGCTTAATGCACCCTTGAATCGTTCAGCAAGATTAACAGGTATTACTTTATCGTATTTGCCCATATATACACAAATATGAATGTTGTGTTGTGTAAGCTTTGTACCGAGTTTTTTATAATCAGGTATCAGTAAAGACATACAAGGCCATACTTTCAATAACAAATGGCGTTCTTGTGCTTCATTTAGGTATTGCATAGCAAACTTATACCTGGAAGCATCTATCATATTCCGTTTTCTTGCCCAGTTGATTACAGGCATATATCGGTCGGGCGATGACAAGAAACTGCGGAAAAGGTATCTGCCAGGAGTAGTTCGTGTTACGAAATAATAGAAAGTATTAAATGTCAATCCGTCTGATGCTAAGAGAATAATCTTTTCTACTTTTTCAGGCATCAGCTCGGCAATCTTCAGGCATACCCTACCCCCCATGCTATAGCCCATTAGCGATATGCTTTGGCAATTGTATTGAGCAAGTAGTTGTTGTACTAAATCTGTCAGGTGTTGTTCTGTCAGGTGCAGGTTATCGGGCCACGAACTATTACCATGATGCGGTAGGTCTATACTTACAATCTTATAGTCAGTGAGATGTTCGGCAAATGGCAGAAACATAGCTGCATTGTTCCCATATCCATGAAATGCTACCAAAAGCTTCTTGCCATTGCCTGTGTACAGACAATGCAGCTTTTCTTTGCCAAGATTGATATGTTCGGAATTGCCCGTGCTCATTTGCTTATAATCACCAAAATTAACCAATGGAAACACTTATTTAACATAGTATTTTGATGGCTTCTGCTGATATTATTTAGTAAATTTATAGAAACGATGATGTTATGGAAGCACAAGCCAAAAGTACATTAATAGGCGGCGGATTTTTGATTCAACCTTCTGATGCTGCCAATACATACACTCCCGAAGATTTTACCGAAGAACAAAAGTTGATAGAACAGACTTGTAGTGATTTTCTGGAGAAGGAAGTGATACCTCATTTGGTGGAAATAGATCAGCAAAAGGATGGTATTATGCCTTCGTTGCTGGATAAGGCAGGTGAACTGGGATTGCTTGGTGCTGCTTTTCCTGAAAAATATGGCGGACTAGGTGAAGACTTCGTTACTGCTACGCTGATAAATGAAGCGTTAGGTGGCGGACACTCATTTGCCGTTGCTATGGCAGCGCACAATGGTATAGGATCACTACCCATTTTATATTTTGGTACAGAAGAACAAAAGCAGAAATATATACCCAAACTGGCTACCGGTGAAATGAAAGGGGCCTATGCGCTTACTGAACCCAACTCAGGTTCTGATGCTTTGGGGGCAAGAACTACTGCTACCCTTACGCCTGACGGCAAGCACTACCTGATAAATGGCCAGAAGATATGGATTACCAATGCCGGTTTTGCAGATGTATTTACCGTGTTTGCGAAGATAGATGGCGATAAATTCTCTGCCTTTATCGTAGATCGAGGTACAGAAGGTTTGAGCTTTGGTGAGGAAGAACATAAAATGGGTATCAAAGGTTCCAGTACAAGGCAATTGTTTTTTGAGAACTGCAAAGTACCTGCAGAAAACCTGCTTGGCGAGATAGGCCGTGGGCATATCATTGCGTTTAATATTCTTAATATTGGTAGGCTGAAGCTTTGTGCTGCTGCTTTAGGTGGGGCTAAGCGTGCCATGAACACATCGCTGACCTATGCTGCTACGCGCGAACAGTTTAAGACGCCTATTGCGCAGTTTGGTGCTATACAATACAAGCTGGCAGAGATGGCAATTAAGACTTTTGCAACAGATGCTGCATTGTACCGTACTGCCAAATGGATAGCTGATAAAGAGCATGAATTGACAGAAAGTGGCAAACCTGATAGTGAAACACTACTTGGCGCTGCTGAAGAGTATGCCATTGAGTGTGCTATGCTGAAGGTGATAGGCTCTGAGACGCTCGACTATATCGTAGATGAAGGTGTGCAGATACATGGAGGTAATGGTTTCTCTGATGAATACAATATTTCCCGTGCATACAGAGATAGTCGCATCAACAGGATATTTGAAGGTACAAACGAGATAAACAGGCTGCTGACCCTTGATATGTATCTGAAGCGTGCCATGAAAGGACGCATCAACCTGATGGCACCTGCAATGGCCATTCAGAAAGAATTAATGGGTATACCTGAATTTGGTGAAGATGATGCGCCATTTGCAGCAGAGCTGAAAGCAATTGCGAATTTCAAAAAAGCGGGATTGATGTGCGCAGGTGCTGCCGTACAAAACCTGATGATGAAAATAGAACATGAGCAGGAAATACTGATGTATCTGGCAGATATGGTAATGGATACTTTCCTTGCCGAGAGTGCTTTGCTGCGTGCAATGAAGCAGGATGCAAGCGGTCATGAGAATGCTGCGTTAGCATTGGATGCTGCTCGTGTATTGATTGCAGATACTGCAGACAAAGTGAACCACTCCGGCAAAAATGCTATTAACGCATTTGCCAGCGGAGATGAAATGCGTATGATGTTGCTGGGCCTGAAACGCTTTACCAAAACAAACAGCTTTAATACAAAAGATGCAAGGCGCAGAATAGCCGCAAAAATGCTGGAAAAGCAACGATATTTCTTCTAATTAATACTATCAAAAATCGTTTTAAATTAGTCCTGCGTTACAGCAGGACTAATAATTTATAAAAGACTTATGGCAGACAAACAACAATTTATTACAGATATCAATGGTGGTTATAGTTTCAAAGGTGCATCTATACTGCTTGGTAAAGCAATACTTGACGGTGAGCTTGTAACTGATGCAACTATAGCAGCACCGCTCAAAACGATGAACCGTCATGGGCTGATAAGTGGTGCTACAGGTACTGGTAAAACCAAAACACTGCAACTGCTAGCAGAAAGCCTGAGTGATGCCAGTGTGCCTGTTTTATTGATGGATATAAAAGGCGACCTAAGTGGTATTGCTGCACAAGGTGTACCTAATGATAAAATTAATGAACGCGTGCAGCACATGGGTATTACATATACCCCTACAGGCTTCCCTGTTGAGTTGTTGTCGCTGAGTAATGAGCCTGGAGTGCGCCTGCGTGCTACGGTTACAGAGTTTGGCCCTGTATTATTATCTAAAATACTAGGGCTGAATAGTACACAGGAAAGCATTATGTCGATGCTATTTAAATATTGTGACGACCATCAGATGCCATTGCTTGATTTGAAGGACTTGCAAAAGACATTGCAATGGGCTGCCAATGAAGGTAAAGACGAGCTAAGCGATGCCTATGGCAATATCTCTGCGGCATCGGTTGGTACCATCATGCGTAAAGTAATTGAGCTACAACAGCAAGGCGCAGACATATTCTTTGGTGAAAAATCTTTTGATGTAGATGACCTGATGCGTATCAGTGATGATGGACGTGGTATGATAAGCATAGTACGTGTTACAGATTTGCAGGACAGGCCGAAGCTGTTTTCAACTTTTATGTTGCAGCTATTGTCCGAACTATATGCTACACTACCCGAGGCTGGCGATCTTGACCAACCTAAGCTGGTAATGTTTATAGATGAAGCACACTTGATATTTTCTGACGCTAATGAGGTGCTGATAAATCAACTGGAAACTATCATTAAACTGATACGTTCCAAAGGCGTAGGCATATTCTTCTGCACGCAAAATCCGCAAGATGTAGCGCCTGCTGTGCTGGGGCAATTAGGTTTGAAAATTCAACACGCTTTGCGTGCGTTTACCGCTAACGACAGAAAAGACATCAAACTAACCGCAGCTAACTATCCTGAAAGTAAATATTATCAAACAGAAGACCTGATAACACAATTGGGTATTGGTGAAGCATTGATAACGCTGTTGAATGAAAAGGGCATCCCTACTCCATTGGTGGCTACTATGTTGTGCCCACCACGCAGCCGTATGGATATATTATCTGAACAGGAAATAACCAACCTGATTAATAAATCTTCTCTTGTACCTAAATACAGCAAGGTTGAAGACAAAGAGAGCGCCTATGATATACTCACTAAAAAAATAACTGAAGCTAAAGAAGTAGTTGAAGAAAAAGAAACAAAGACATCTGCAAAGGCAAAGCAGGAAGAAGATAAAAGTATTGTAGAGACAATTACTGAAAACCCGATAGCAAGGAGTATGATGCGCACCGCAGGAAATATGCTGGTGCGTGGATTACTTGGTTCTTTAGGGTTGAGTGGTACCACATCTCGCAAAAAGAAAAAAGGCTTCTTCTAATGAGAAGCCTTTTCTAATTTTCTTAATTCGTCAAGCGTTGTTGTTTTGTTAGTTCTTGTGTCAAGATATAAGACTTCAAAATTTTTTGGATCTACATAAAAGTTGAACTGTGTAAAGAACCGCACTTCATTGACCTTGCCAGCCTGTATCCAATAGTATTTGAAGTCAGAGGTTGGTCGTTTGATGGTTCGCATACTGAAATGCCACACTTTGTCTGTATCATTTTTTATTAGTTCAGCTATTTCGGGTATTTTTTCAATGACTGCATAAGCACTGTCTTCCAGACTTGCAATATTGACTTGTGCTTTTGCTGGTAGCGATAACAGTATTGAAAATATTATAAGATTATTCTTCACGCCACTCCTTGCCTGTAAGGTTCAGAAATACATCTTCAAGATTAGCTTCTTTTACCTGTTTAGTACGTTTAAAGCCTGCGGCTATAAGATTATCAATCAGCTCATCAGGCGTGTTAAGTGCAATGATTGTGCCGCTATCCACTATGGCTACCCTATCACATAGTACTTCAGCCTCATCCATATAGTGTGTTGTAATAACTACAGTTGTTCCTCTATCTCTAACCTGTTTTATTAGCTCCCAAAGGTTTCTACGAGCCTGCGGGTCAAGGCCTGTTGTGGGTTCGTCAAGGAATATGATATCAGGTTCGTTGATTAGTGTCGTAGCAATAGAGAATCGTTGTTTTTGTCCGCCAGACAGTTCTTTGAATTTGTTTTTAGCTTTCTCACGTAAGTTAACTGTATCAAGCAATGCCATCGTATCTACTTCCCTGTTGTAAAGTCCGCCGAACAAGTCTATTATCTGTATCAGATTCAGGTTTGGATAATACCCCGCTGCTTGCAGTTGAACGCCAATTATCTTCTTTATTTCATTTGCTTCTTTATCAAGGTTCATTCCCTTCACCCATACTTCACCCGATGTCTTTTCTCTGAGAGTTTCAATAATCTCCAACGTAGTAGTTTTGCCTGCACCATTTGGGCCGAGTAAACCAAATATCTCACCTTCCTTCACCTCAAAACTGATGCCTTTCACTGCGGTGAAATCTCCGTATTTCTTAACCAGATTATTGACCTTGATAATGCTCATATATGCAAGTTAAAGACGAATAGTTACTTTTCAATCAGGAAACAACAACGATGCAGTTTACCCTGAAAATCGAAAGGTGTTGTTGCGGCAGTAATGTCTTTTATGTATGGTGTAGGTATGCTATCCTTATCCAGTACAAAGTTTCTGTAGTTATTGCTGAAGTATATTTTACCACCATCTCTGCAGCTTTTTAGCAATTGCTTTATCAGCGAAACATGGTCGCGCTGCACATCAAATGTATCATCCATTCGCTTGCTATTAGAGAATGTAGGAGGGTCGCAGACGATAATATCAAAAGTGTTTGCAGGGAGCTCTCGGATTATTTCCATTACGTCTGCATTTACAAACTCATGTTTTTCATCGTTGTATAGCTTGTTGAACTGCATGTTGCGCTTTGCCCAGTTGATGTATGTTTTTGACAAATCGACCGATGTAATACTTGCAGCACCACCATGTGCAGCATACACACTGAATGATCCTGTATAGCAAAACAGATTCAGTACACGTTTCCCCTTACATTCCTCTCGTACCATATTGCGTGTTATCCTGTGGTCAAGAAACAAACCTGTATCGAGGTAGTCAGTCAGGTTGATGATAAAGTTGAGTCCACCCTCTGGTACTATTCTTTCTACTTTTTCCTCACCAAACTTTTCATACTGCCCTTGTCTGCCGGCCTTGCGTTGACGCACTTTCACAAAGATGCTATCGACGGGCATTTCTAATACTTTGGCAATTGTTTCCTTGCATGCCTGCAACCAAGCTTCGTGCTCCTCATCCTCCATGCCATGCTTTCGCTTGTATTCCGCGGCATGTACCACATCGTTATAAAGCTCTATAGCAAAAGGAAATTCAGGGAGGTCGTGGTCGTAGAAACGGTAACACGCAACTTCCTGCCTGCGAGCCAGCTTACTGATGTGTTTATACACCTTCCGCAAGCGGTTTTCAAACATTTCCAGTTTTTTAGAGAAATCGTATTCCATTCTGAATGCAAGATAATGCAGAAAGAGCAAGGCGTTAGACCTTGCTCTTTTTATTTAGTTATAGCTCACCTGCTTTACTACAGGTGGTGCGTAGGTTTTCTTTTTGTTGTGCGGTAGCTGTGTGGCACGTTTGGCATACTTCAGGCTATCCTCTCTGGTGTATGGATAATCTTTATGGAATACCATTTCATCTACCTGATAATCTTCTTCGCGCATCAACCTACCATTGTCTGCGTCATAAAAACGCCATGTACCATGTTTCAGGCTGCTACGTTCTGTAGGAATGATGCGTCGTATTTCTTTATGTGTTTCAGGGTCTGTCACATAAAATGTATCAAACGGATATTGGGGATTAAGCCCTCTGTAATATCCTATACAGGTTAACCTGCCATTTTCATAATACTTAACCTCACCGTCAAGCACATTATTCCTGAATGTTTCGGAAGACGTCAATTGACCGGCTCCATCCATTTTGTACCAGACACCAGCTTTGTGTCCATGATCATAAAGACCGAATTCCGTGAAGCCTGGTTCTCCCATTCTTGGTGGTGCAGAATGAACCCACATACCATCTGGTTTTCCCTTATTGTCCTTCTTATTGACATCTCCGGCAGGTAAAGACGGAGCTTGCTTAACTATCTGTGCATCAACACTAAGTGTTGTAACCAAGAGCAATATGCTTAATATGGGTTTTAATAAAGTCATTCAGTTTTTTTACACGGCAAATGAGCTGCCACAACCGCAAGTGCTACTTGCATTTGGGTTTTTAAATACAAAACCACGGGCATTCAATCCGTCCTCAAAATCAACCGTCATACCAAACAGATAAATACCATGTGCCTTCTTCATCAAAACGGCTATTCCTTCTATATCGTATGTTTCGTCATCAGCTTCTTTGGCATCAAAGCCAAGTACATAGCTCATACCCGAGCAGCCACCACCCTTTATACCTATGCGCAGGCTTTGACTTGCATCAAAACCTGGTTCATCCATCAGCCTTTTTATCTCAGCAATTGCCCCTTCAGTCAGGCTTACGGGGCTTTGCAATGTAGTTTCCATTAATATGTATTTTGTACAAAATTACCACCATCCTCTTCCCTATCCAAATAAGGATTAGCTAACAACGGATACATTAACTAAATATATAGAAAAGAAATGGTATAATGTATCTTGAAGAACATTTTTTACATTTGCCATCCAATAATTAAATTTTTAGCATGAGCGAGGCTTTAGATATAATATTTGATGACGCAAGTAGCCTGATGAAAAAGGCTATTCAGCACCTTGAAACTGAACTGAGCAGGATTCGTGCCGGTAAGGCAAACGTTGCTATTCTGGATGGTGTATTTGTAGAATACTATGGTGCTTCTACTGCATTATCGGGTGTTGCAAATGTTACTACGCCCGATGCGCGCACCATTTCTATTCAACCATGGGAGAAAAACATGCTTGGTCCTATAGAAAAAGCAATTATTGCCAGCAATATTGGGTTGAATCCTCAGAACGATGGTAATATTATTCGTCTTTTCCTGCCGCCACTAACAGAAGAACGTCGTAAAGAACTGGTAAAACGTGTAAACGGTGAAGGTGAGCAGGCAAAAGTATCAGTCCGTAGCATACGCAGAGATGCTATTGAGGCTGTCAAAAAACTGCAAAAAGACGGACTTAGTGAAGATGCGGCCAAAGATGCTGAGGCTTACATTCAAGGGTTCACAGATAAAAACATTGCCTTGGTAGACCAGCACTGCAAAGACAAAGAAAAAGAAATAATGACTGTATAATACGAAACCCTGGCGCTTGTCAGGGTTTTTAAATATTGGTTGTATGCACGATTGGCAACAAAAAATCTTACTGCTTTTTTCCATACCTATCTATGCGATTTTGATACCGCTAGAGATACTTCTTAGCAACTATCAGCATCGTAAATACTATTCGTGGAAGGAAACAATGATGAATGTATACCTGAATTTGCTGAATGCAGGTATAGATTTGTTGTTGCGTGCAGGTGCACTGGCAATACTCATCTATTTTTCACAGTTTGCACAAATAAAGAACTGGAACCCTATTACATATTGGGGACTGTTATTCTTGCTGGAGGATTTTCTTTTCTGGGTTGAACACTATGTAGACCATAGCAGCCGCTTTTTCTGGGCTGTGCATGTAACACACCATAGTAGCGAGGAATATAACTTAAGTACAGGTTTCCGTTCATCGGTGTTTATGCCATTCTATCGGTTTATGTATTTTATACCGCTGGCTATTATTGGCTTCGACCCTATTGATATCATATTCATGTATGCGCTGACACAGACTTATGGCATCTTGGTGCATACACAAGCCATCAAGAAATTGCCAAGTTGGGTAGAGTACATTTTCGTTACACCATCTCACCACCGTGTACACCATGCAAGCAATGCCCCTTATCTGGATAAGAACATGGGCATGGTGCTGATAATATGGGATAGGATTTTCGGCACATTTGTAGAAGAAATGGAAGAAGAACCTCCGCATTACGGATTGACTACACCTATTGATAAACCCCATCACCCTGTTAAAATTGTGATGCACGAATGGCAAAACATTTCGCAGGATTTAAAGAAGAAAGTATCATTTAAAACAAAGCTTAATTACATATTTCAACCACCGGGTTGGAGCCACGATGGCAGTAGAAAAACATCAAGGCAATTAAGAAAAGAATGGAAAGAAAAACAGGAGGCATTATAAGCCTCCCATTTTCATTATTAGTTTATACTCATCCGGTTTTACCGTCCCAACGCTCAGTCTGGAAAGCCTAACCAAATCCATATCTTTAAGAGCTGGTGTTGCTTTGATATCTGTAAGTGTTACAGGATTAGGTATAGCTTTTACAGGTTTCAGATCTACCACCACCCAGTTCGGGTCTTCTGTTGTAGGGTCTTGATAAGCAGTCTTTACTACTTCTGCAATACCAACTATTGCCAGGCCTTCATTGCTGTGATAAAACAGAACATGGTCGCCCTTTGCCATAGCTTTCAGATTGTTGCGTGCCGCATAGTTGCGCACACCATCCCAATGCGTTTTTTTATCTTTTACAAACTGTTCCCAACTGTATTTGAATGGTTCAGATTTTACAAGCCAGTAGTTCATTATGCTAAATGATTTTCAAAGTAAAAATATCTCTTTTCAGTAACAGAGAAAGAGAATATTTGGTTCAATTGCAAAAAGATAAAGCGTCCTTACGGGGACGCTTTATCTTTTGTATGCTTATGAAAATCTTGCTGATTGATTACAGTTGAGTAGCAGTGTAAACTACATCTACAGTATAAGTACCTGCAGGGTATGCGAAACCAGGTGTAGCATTGTATTGGATGCTGAATGTTTGGTTGCCACCGTTGTTACAGTTTGTCAACAGGTTTTGTGCAGTTGCACCCAGGTCAGCATAGCTAGATGCGCTGAACGGAGAAGCGATAGCACCACCGGTTGCGTTTGCAGGAACACGCAGGTCAAGAACACCAGCTACAGGCATTACAGGAGCAGGAGTTGTAGTACCTGTGTATGAGAAGTTAGCATTGTTAGTTTTTACTGTTACGCCAAATTTTTTGTTTGAGCGAACTTTCAGTTCCTGGTTAGAAGAGCTAACACCGTTTGCATAGTCGTTAACAGTGTTGAAAGCCAGGTTAACAGCAGCACCAGTAGCAGTAGTAGATCCTGTGAAAGTCAGTTCGATTGCGTTGCTCAGGTTCAGGTTAACTGTTTGAGTAGCTGTAGAAGCAACTTGTGCTTTTGCTGCGAAACCTGTTACTGCCAGTGCGATGATTGCGATTACTTTTTTCATTTTAAATGTGTTTTGTTTGAGTTATTTGATTAATGTTTGTGTTTGTTTGCTATTGTGATACAAAGATGCAACGGGAAACACCCTATTGCCAAAAAAACGAGCCTTGTTAACCCTGCCTTTGCAACCGGTTAACTGGCTATTAACAACTCTACCTCGTCTAAAAGTGCCTATAAACCCCTGCTGATAGGCTTTTAACAGTTATTTGCACACCTTAACATTTCCTTGTGAGAATTAGGAATCTCGTTTGAATAGGTATAGGCAAACGCTCTAAAAACGAATAAGATGAAAAAAGGGTTGATTACAATAATAAGTGTTGCGCTGCTGGGTATGGCGATACCTGCAGTAATGCCAACAGTGGCAAAAGCGCAACCCGGCGTATCGGTTTCAATTCAGACATTCTATGATGAATTGTCTCCTTACGGCCAATGGATGGACTACGGTAGTTATGGTTATGCATGGCGACCTAATGTAAGAGGCGATTTCCGCCCATACTATACAGGTGGCCGCTGGGCTATGACGGAATATGGTAATACTTGGGTTTCTGATTATGATTGGGGTTGGGCACCATTTCACTATGGTCGCTGGACGTATGATGACTATTATGGCTGGATATGGATACCTGATACAGAATGGGGACCGGCTTGGGTAACATGGAGAGATAACAGTAGCTATTACGGTTGGGCTCCTATGGCTCCGGGTATCAGTGTAAGCGTATCATTCGGACCAAGGTATTATGTACCAAACGACTGGTGGGTATTTATACCATGCGGACAGATATACAGCCCGCGATTCCAGAGTTATTATCGTGGACCACAGTATAACACTACTATTATAAACAATACTACTATCATCAACAATACGTATATCAATAACAGAAACACGTATGTATGTGGTCCTCGTGGTAGTGAGTTTCAACGCCGTACAGGTCAGCGTGTGCAAACGTATAATATCAATAATGTGAATCGTCCGCAACGCATGAGTATCAATAACAACACGGTAAATGTATATCGTCCGCAGGTTACAAACAGCCCACGCGGAGCTAATGCAAGGCCTGAACGATTTGTAGCAGCAAACCCACGAGGTAATAATATGGGAAATGCTAATGAAGTACGTGGTAGCAGGGAAAATGGTTTCAGGAATGGTGAAATGCGTGGTCGTGAAAATGTAGAGCAAAACAATCGCTCTATGAGAGGTGGTATGGAGAATAACCGTCCTGCGGAAAGAGAAAGGTGGACAACAAACGAAAATCCTCGTGGCTTTGAAGCACAACGTGGCCAACAGCAGGATATAGAAAGACGCAGGCAACAACAATGGGAAAATCGCCCTCAAAGAGATAATGTTCCTGCACAACAGGAGCCTATAAGGGCAGAACGTCCCCAACGTTGGGAAAGGACAGAACAACCACGTGCAGAGCGCCCGCAACAATGGGAGCAGCCAAGAGCCGAACGCCCCAGAATGGAGCAACAGCAAATGGATAGGCCTGCAAGAGTGGAACGTAGTGAACCACAAAGAATGGAAAGGCAACAACGTTGGGAACAACAGCCGCAACGTGCTGAACAACCACAACAGAGAAATTTTGAAAGACAGGCACCTGCACGCGATGAGCGTAGCGCCCCGGCAGAACGTTTTGACCGTGGCGGTGGCAGAGGCCGATAAAAATAGTTGGTTTGTTGGTTAATGGTGAATGGGGCTCCTTCGGGGAGCCCTTTCATATTTTACCATACCAATGCGCTGGCACCAAGTATGGCCGCGTCTGTATCAGGAAGTGCAGATAACAGTAATTCTACCTTGCCTTTGTATATATGCAGCAGATTGTTTTCAAGATGTTTTTTCACTGGCTTCAACAGCAAGTCTCCCGCTTTTGCCAATCCACCAAAGAAAATGATAGCTTGCGGCGATGTGATGGCTACTACATCTGCCAAAGTTTGCCCTAGCAACATGCCTGTATAGTCAAATACATCCAGTGCCAGTTTATCACCTGTCAGGGCAACATCGTAAACGGTTTTAGATGTAATCTTTCCTTTGAAATCTCTCAACAGGCTTTTGTCTGTTCTCACATCCAGCCATTTTTCGGCAGTACTTGCCACACCAGGAGATGAACAATATTTTTCAAGGCACCCCATTCTGCCACAACCACATTCACGTCCGTCGCGCACAGCTATCATATGCCCCACTTCACCTGCAAACCCATCGTGTCCGTATATCAGTTGTCCGTTTGCAACAATACCACTACCAACGCCTGTACCCAGTGTTATCATGATAAAGTCCTTCATGTTGCGCGCTACACCATATTGCATCTCGCCGATAGCAGCGGCGTTGGCATCATTGGTAAGTGTTACAGGCAATCCGAAAGCATCGCTGAACATTTCAGCAATGGGTATAATGCCATACCATTCAAGATTGGCCGCATTTACAATTTCACCTGTATAGAAATTGCCATTGGGTGCCCCTACTCCTATACCCTTTATATGTTGGCGTTTAACCTTCTTTATGAGCGGATTAATTTCTTTGGCTAATGCTTTTACATATTGTGCAGCAGTAGCATAGCCTTTGGTAGGCATACTGCCCTGTTCTAATATTTGTCCACGCCTGTCTACTATACCGAAAGCGGTATTTGTACCCCCGATATCAATACCTAATGCAAGTGGTTGTTGCTCCATGTGGTTAATTACGGAATAAAATTAAACAACATTTGCTAAAGCGATAGATCTAAAGTTTTTTGTTTCAACAGCTTATTGCCAAAAAACAGTAGCAGATGTAGAAAATAAGCTCTAAGGGTTCTATATTTAGCATTACAACAAGGCATTATGCAAACAGATAAAAAGCAATCGTACACTACCTCGCTGATACTGGTAGGGTTATTATATTTTATTTTCGGGTTTATCACATGGCTTAATGGTACGCTGATACCGTTTCTGAAAGCGGTATGCCAGTTGAATAACTTTCAGTCATACTTTGTAACGTTTGCCTTCTTTATTTCCTATTTCGTGATGGCATTACCATCTTCTGCCATTTTAAATAAAACAGGTTTTAAGAAAGGCATGAGTTTGGGGTTGTTGGTAATGGCAGGTGGTGCGTTGTTGTTTATACCTGCTGCTATGCAACGTAACTATATGTTGTTTCTTACAGGCTTGTTTACAGAAGGTCTAGGCCTTGCCATATTGCAAACAGCTGTTAATCCGTATGTAACAATTCTAGGCCCTGCCGAAAGTGCTGCCAGTCGTATCAGTATGATGGGGATTGCTAATAAAGCTGCTGGTATGATATTGCCTGCTATCATGGCTGGTATTTTGTTGTCGGGTGTTGATGGCATTAACGAGCAGGTAAAAGCTACTACAGACCTTGCACAAAAAGAACAATTGCTTAGTGAATTGGCACAACGCATCATCAATCCGTACATAATATTAGCTATTGTGTTGGTTGTGTTAGCACTGTTGATACGTGTATCGCCGTTGCCGGATGTTAATGATACGGAAGAAAATCCTGATACTGACGACTCAACCCATTCTACAATCTGGCATCATACTTATCTTATATTAGGCGCATTAGCGATATTCTTTTATGTAGGTGTTGAGGTAATTGCGGGTGACTCAATTATTAGCTACGGCACATCTATGGGTATTCCGATAGAGGAAGCTAAGTGGTTTACTTCGTTCACACTTGGTTGTATGGTTGCAGGTTATTTTGCAGGGATTATCCTTACGCCACGCATCATATCGCAAGAACTGTTTTTGAGGATATGTACAGTTTTAGGGCTTGTGCTTGTTGTTGGTGTTCTTACAACTACAGGTAAAACATCTGTTTATTTCCTGGCATCACTTGGTTTTGCACATGCCATTATGTGGCCTGCCATATGGCCTATGTCGCTGAAAGGTTTGGGCAAGTTCACAAAAACAGGTTCTGCCCTGCTGATAATGGGTATAGCAGGCGGAGCCATACTCCCGTTGCTTTATGGTAGAATGGTTGATATTTCGGGCAACAGAGCTGCTTATTGGGTTATGATTCCTTGCTATTTGTATATCTTGTTCTTTGCACTGGTAGGGCACAAAATCGGTTATAAAAAGAAATAAATGAGTAACCAACAACCTCATAAATCCAATCCCCCCTATTTATTAGGGTTATTAGGGTTGATACCTTTACTTGGTGTATTTGTTGGTATAGCATTAATACTATATGGAATAATAAAATACAAAAGTAAGTGGCTGATAGCTATTGGTATTGGCTGTATCGCATTTACTCTTCTAGTCTATAGCAGCCTGTTTTATTATACCAAGAGTTCTGGTATACTGGATAAGTCAAGCCAGTATTTAACCCAAAAGGAACTATATGAACTGACAAGAGATATAGAGTTTTATCGTCTTATTTATGGTCACTACCCTGATAGTTTAAGTGATTTATTAGTATTGGATAGTAATATTATGATTCAAGATATAGTCATAACATTAAGGAATACTGATACTACATCCACAACTTATTTTTATCAAAAAAACGGAGCCCAGTATATACTTAAGTCTAAAGGTTTAGACCGTAAAATAAACACCAAAGATGACCTATATCCAGAGATTAAGATAAATGATAGTAGCCACATAGGTTTGGTAAAAGAGTTCCGTTAAAATAAATTAAGATATTCGGTTGCATCAAATCTCAAACGTAACTTCGCATCCCTTACACATAGCGGAGCAATGGAACTACAGCAATTACTGAATATACATTTCGATACATACGCAGCAGCACTTACAAATTACGATACCAAGGGTATGGCTCATCATTTTGCTATCCCATGCACTTTCCTTTCTACAGAAAAAGCGACTGCTTTTAATGAAAGCAGTAAGCTGGAGGGTATGTTCAATCAAGGGATTGGTTTTTATAAGCAATTTGGTATTACACTGGCAGAAGCAGAGATAAGAAACAAACGAATGATAACTGAAAATATAGCCCTTGTGAAAGTGAGGTGGAACTATTTTAACAGTAATAAAGACTTGCTTTACAATTGCGACTATGAATACATATTGAAAGCGGTAAAGAACAAGAAATGGGAAATCGAAATGGCCATCTCCATCAACGAAAAACAACAAATGGAAATATGGTTAAATAACAATAAGAAAGCCAACTAACTTAGTTGGCTTTCTTATTTATCATTATCGTATTGACTATTTGAAGGCATTCAGGCCTGTTACATCCATACCTGTTATAAGCAGGTGAATGTCATGCGTGCCTTCATATGTAACTACAGATTCCAGATTCATCATGTGGCGCATGATGCTGAATTCGCCAGTAATACCCATACCACCCAGCATTTGTCTAGCTTCACGTGCTACTTTCAGTGCTATATCACAGCTGTTGCGTTTAGCCATAGAGATTTGTGCAGGTGTTGCACGGTCCTGATCGCGCAGCACACCAAGACGCCAGTTAAGTAATTGGCTCTTAGTGATTTCTGTAATCATTTCTGCCAGTTTCTTTTGTGTGAGCTGGAAGCCCGCAATCGGACGATCGAACTGAACACGTTGTTGTGTATAGCGTAGTGCAGTATCGTAACAATCCATAGCACAGCCCAGTGCACCCCAAGCAATACCATAACGTGCGCTTGACAGGCAAGTCAGTGGTCCTTTCAGGCCTTTTACGCCAGGCAATATATTTTCCTTAGGTACTTTAACGTTATCAAAAACCAGTTCACCGGTTGCAGAAGCGCGTAGCGACCATTTGCCATGTGTTTCAGGTGTGCTAAAGCCCTCCATTCCGCGCTCTACTATCAAGCCATGTATTTCACCTGCCTCATCTTTAGCCCATACAACAGCGATATCTGCAAAAGGTGCATTAGAAATCCACATTTTAGAACCATTCAGTATTACATGATCTCCCGCGTCTTTAAAGTTAGTAAGCATACCTGCAGGGTTAGAGCCATGGTCAGGCTCTGTAAGGCCAAAACAGCCCATGTACTCACCCGTAGCTAATTTTGGCAGGTATTTCATTTTTTGCTCCTCGCTACCAAATTTGTAGATAGGGAACATAACCAAAGAACCTTGCACAGATGCTGTAGAGCGTACGCCGCTGTCGCCACGTTCCAGTTCCTGCATCATGATACCGTAAGAGATATAATCAAGGCCGGGACCACCATATTTTTGAGGAATGAACGGGCCGAAGCAACCAAGCTCGCCAAGACCTTTGATAATTTGCTTAGGAAACGCTGCCTTTTGGGCATATTCTTCTATAATCGGGCTGATTTCTTTCTTTACATAAGCACGAACCGCGTCACGGATAAGCTTGTGTTCGTCTGTCAAAAGTTCATCTACCAGGTAATAATCGGGATGTTGATACAAGTCTTTTTGCATATCAAATGTTAAATAGTGGCGCAAAGGTAGCATTTTTGGCAGTTGCGATATAGCTTTGCATAAAATCTGACTAAAATATCTCTGTATAAGTTAAACTATTGCACTATAGGATAAATCCATATAGCTACAAACACAATCTGGCAGAGGATTTTGCGTTTATGTCTGTGTTTTATGACAATGTGATGAGAAAATGTCGATAAAACGGAACAGATTTTGAGGCTTTATAAAATTATAGAAAACTGAACATTCTAACAAACTTTTTTGTGAGTTCATTCGTCTATATAATAAGTAAGCAATATATTTAACAGTTAAATTTAAATCTTAATATATTATGAGGCAGTTAAAAATTGCCACCCAGATCACCAATCGCGATTCTCAGGCAGTAGAAAAATACCTTCAGGAAATCAGTAAAATATCGATGATTACCCCGGAAGAGGAAACTACTCTTGCTCAGAAAATCCATATGGGCGATCAGCGCGCATTGGAGAAGCTGGTAAAAGCTAACCTTCGTTTCGTAGTATCGGTGGCAAAACAATACCAACATCAGGGCTTGTCTCTGAGTGACCTTATCAATGAAGGTAATCTGGGCTTGATAAAAGCAGCTCAGCGTTTTGATGAAACCAAAGGTTTCAAATTCATATCATACGCTGTATGGTGGATTCGCCAGTCTATTTTGCAGGCATTGGCAGAGCAAGGTCGTCTGGTACGTTTGCCACAGAACAAGATAGGTACCTACAATAAGGCTAATAAAGCATTCATAGCTTTCGAACAGGAAAATGAGCGCGAGCCTTCTACTGAAGAATTGGCTGAGATTCTGGATATGAGTGAAACAGAAATTACAAACATATTCACGAGCAATACCCGCCACACTTCTCTGGATGCTCCTGTACATGAAGCTGAAGATGTAGCGATGGGCGATTTGCTGGAAGGTAGCAGCGATACGGATGATGATGTAATGAAAGACTCTTTGAGGGCTGAAATCAAACGCATCTTGAAATCACTGAGTGTTCGTGAGGCTGAAATTCTTGGCGCATACTTTGGCCTTGAAGGTGATGATGGCCCGACAATCGAAGAGATTGGTGAAAAATATGACCTTACCAAAGAACGTATCCGTCAGATAAAAGAACGTGCTATCAAGCGTTTGCAAAAAGCACGTTATAGCAATGCGTTGAAAGTATATCTCGGTTAATTTTTTATTGAATTATTATACTTAGAAGACCACAATGTATTGTGGTCTTCTATTTTTTTGTATCATTATGTTATGAAAAATGTAGGCAGGCGTCTATTAGAAAGATTGAATGTCAAATCCTAACATTTTCCAAAAACTCTATGTCATAGTAATTACTTTCTGTAATAAATAATTCATGAATTCAAGAAAACTAGTCTTATTGGTAGCAAGTCTGTTAGCTATTGTAATTTTCCTAAGTATCGGTAGTAATAAAGCCTGGCTCGATGAGAGAATACTTGTTTTTAATGATGAGGTATATGAACACATTGATCATATGAGTATTGCTGACAGAAGAATGATGCGTTGGGGAAACCCCTATGTAGCATGTTCATCTATCAATGATTACATGAAAAAAGAAAAAATTAAGAATGCATTAATTCTTATGCCTCCTGCTTCGTATTCAGAAAAGTTTACTCAAAAAGTAGTATTGCCTGAGCCGGTTGTATGTTATTTGTTTGCCGGAATCCGAACAACAACAATCAACTCTAAAGATGTGTACAAAGCTAACTATTGCGTTGTATCGTCAAGAGGTAATATGGAGTTTAATAAACTGAAGGATAGTACTGAAGTAGCCAATATGATTAAAGAATATAAATCTGTTAAATAGGACACTAATGAATACTACAGGATTGGTTCTTTTAATACTAGCTCAGTTTCTGATAGGTAGAGGTATTATGCAGGCTTTCAATATCAAAGGAAAGCTATTAGCATTGTTTGCGCTAGCGAGTTTAGTTGGTGTTGCTACCGTTTCTTTATTGCCAATGATAATAGAACTAATAGGGTTGCCTATTACAAAGTCGAACGTGATGTTCTCTATTATTATTACAATTATTCTCACCAATGTATTCGTTATAAGGTCTTATAATTTCTCCTCAATCAAGTCTGTAAAATTTAAAGTTCCTGATTTATATGAGATATTATTTGGGATAGTATTTGTAGCATTATTAATTCCAAGTTTATGGAGATGTTATTATTATCCGCCACATGCAAGGGATGTGTTATCGGGGCCGGAAGCATTGTCTCATTATGCTTTAATAGAACACAAAATCAGCAATTCTGTATTCTCGGTTAACTTGTTAGAAAGTACTCCCAATCTGCTAAAACCACCGTATATCACAGATTTACAGATTATTTATAAAATGTTCGTTCACCCATTCGGACAGATGTGGTTGAGTATACTTGTGGTTTCTTTTTTGATATGGTTTTACAGCGTTGTAAGAGAAAAACTACACCCTATAGTAGCGGGTATGGCTATCTTGTTGTTGATTACTATCCCTGAGTTATACGGCTATACTTACGTTCTGTTGTGGGACTATAGTAACATGGTTTTCTTTTGCATAGGCTTCTATTACTTGTATGAATATGTTGCTACTAAAAATTACAACCAGTTTTTGTTTGCAGTTTTATTGTTAGGTTTTGCAACTTTTGTGAGGTTAGATACTTTAATATTTATTGGGCTAAGTACCCCACTATTATTCATATACTTGTATCGCGATAAGATAGCAATACCTCGTATTGCAGTTTCTATTGGGATTATGCTATTGATACCATTGATATTTTATATAGTTTGGGTAAATATTTTTATCAATAACTATCTGCCTGTAGGTACCAATTTGGAAAGCGAACTCAATCCGGGGCCGGTTTCAATGTATTTTGAGTGGTTAAAAAGAATAAACGATGAGCTTATTTTTGGAGGTATTAATCTTCAATTGTATAGCTACATCTTCTACATTTTCATGTTGATATTAGCTGTTGATATAGTTCTTTTCAGGAAGAAGATCAGCAAAGAAGCGATCTTTATGCTGGTAGGTATTGCCATAATTTACTTTGGTATGCCATTAATGGGTTACTTTACCAAATGGTTCAATATCACAACTGCAAAGCGTGGTATATTCAAAATGTTCCCATTGATAATACTGTATATGTGCAATAGCCCGGTATTACTAAAGTTATCAGAAGCTATCAAAGCATTCGAGTTCCCTTCGGTAGAAGAGAAACAAGTGAAAGTAGCACCTATAGCAAAGTCTGCGGGGAAGAAAAAGAAATAGCTATTTTTTACCTCTGAAAAGAAGCAATAAGATATAAGTAAGTAGGTACGCAACAGTACCTGCTGCTATGCTCAATACCGTACCACCCAAAAAGAATGCAAGCCCTTCCTGCATAAAACGTTGCAACGTAAAATCTTTCCAGGCTACAATCCATTCTTTGTTGCCAAGTAGCCATTTACCTGTCAACAGGCTTGCCATCCATATAAACGGAGTAAACGGAAATATGCTGATGTTGGCTGCCAGTATAAACAGTGCTTTGTTCAAACGCATTAGTATAGCTGCCGGTATACCTATTGCTAATTGGAAGCCCCATACTGGTACTATACCCATAAACACACCAAATCCTACAGATGCTGCTTTAGTATGGTTGCTCTCTTCAGGATGAACAAATATCGCTTTCCATATTTTCTTCCATCCCTCTCTGCTGAATAATAGCCTGACGAAATCGCGTGGCTTTATCCATAGCAAGGCAATTAATACCAATACAGTGTTCAATACACTGATGCGGCTGAAGTCTTTAAATGGTCGGAAGTGTGAAACCCTTTCTTCAGGCTTTGGATAGTATACAGAAATAGGAATGTATGTAACATCTACCCCACTCCAAGATGCTCGTACTATTACTTCTATCTCAAATTCGTACTTGGTAGTGAAATATGTTTTCCTTGCCAGTTTTTGTACAGGATATAAACGGTAGCCACTTTGTGTATCGGGCAATGTAATACCTGTATTCACCCAAAACCAGAAATTACTAAACCGGTTACCAAAGCTGCTTTTCAGTTGCACATTCTCCTGATTCAGGTTCCTCGCCCCAATAATCAAAACGCCTGGTGTTTCTTCTATCTTGTTCAGAAACAATTCAAGATCGCTGGCATAGTGTTGGCCGTCACTATCCAGCGTAATAGCATACTCGTAACCAAGCTTTGCAGCCTGCACAATACCAGTGCGCAATGCCATGCCCTTACCCTGATTAGGTGTATAGTTAACAGCATGTATGGTTTGGAACTGCTTTAGTATCTCTACCGTATTATCTGTACTGCCATCATTTACAACAATCAGGTCGTTGGTATATTGCAAGACATTGGTTAGCACATCAGCCAGTGTACCTGCATTATTATATGTAGGTATCAGCACACAGGCTTTCAGTTGTTTGAACCTTTGTTGGGTGTCTTGCATATTGGGTGCGCAAATGTAATATATAGGTTGCTAATTATTGCTTCTCAGCTTCTGCTTTCAGTTTTGCACACTTCTCCATCTTGTTCATGATGCTTTTCTTTTCGCCAAGTGTAGCAATTTCATACTTTAATGCCTGACCATAGTAGTTGATGGCAGGCGAATACCATTGTTTTTGCATACAGTAATCTCCGGCTATTCTATAGGCATCATAAAATTCTGGATTACTATTTACAACAGCCGCAGTGTCTACAGCCTTGTGTTGCAGCAATGCCATTTTATTCTGCCTGAATACCATAAAGTCTTTAAACTGTCTGGTGTAGATAAAGCTATCAGCTGCTATATTCAGTGCATTGTTAGCAACAGGTATATCTTTATCCATCTTTGCGGCAAATACTTTGCGCATATCATAGCATACATAGGTGCCTAATTGCCACGGTGCTGTGCTAACCCACATACGCAGGCTATCTGGTTGAAAGATGACAGAGTGATGTGCTATCAGTTGGTTAACCGCTTTCTCGTTACCCTCGCCTATGTCTGTGTTGCCAATACCTTTTCTATCCCTGAGCATATTCGCCATTTTCTGTGGTGTCAGGGGGTAGTTTGCATTCATCAGTTCCTGCAGGCGTTTGTATCTATAAACAGATGCACTATTAGCCATCTGGTCTTTATTCAATTGCTGTGTTTGAAAAAGCTTGCTCTGGTAGTGATTGGTGCACTGTATATTATCTGTTGCCGGGTCGTAAACAGATAATTCTTTGGGCGTCTTTTCTATTATGATTGTTTTATGGTCGGCGGCACTACCTACCAAAAAGCTTTCACTTACAAACATTTTCCTTGTCTTTGCAATAGCTATCGCTTCTTTGATATTGGACGCATATTGCAGTACTTCTCTTGCTACCAGTGAAACAGGTGTTGCAGTATTAAAAGGAATATCTGAAGCAGCCGCGTTGATGGTAACAGTCAGTCCTTTCTCATTCATGCCACTTACTACTCCTGTAAACCCACCCCATGTTACGAACATGAATTTGTTGCCTTTATCGGGAGCGTAAAATGCTACCATCTTTTCTTCTGCAAATTTATCGCCTACCCAAAAGTCAAAGTTGCGACCTATCAGCATGCTGCCATCAGCTGTCTTACTGTCCCATGCGCCAAAAGAGGTGCAGCCAACCAGCATCATATTTTGCAAGGCATGGCCAACATCGTGTGCTGAGTGGTAATTTAAGATACGTGCATAGTTAGTACCTATCCAGTTAAAACTATCGGCAGCAGCATGAGATATGCCATATATTTCCTGTTGATACTCGTCTTTTACGTTTTCAGGCAAATCGCGGTTGATAAAACCAACCATGTATTTCAGGAATTTCAGATAGCCTGTGCTTGGTATCATCTGTTTTATCTGGTCGGTAAAAGCTATTTCTTGATTTACGATAAGCTCTTGTGATAGCTTACCATTTTTTACACCCAGTTCAAATGGCTTGCCCGATACATACATCTCGTACAGTCCGTATTCGTTTTTACGAATCCAGTTGTCGCCTATAGTGTGCAGGCTACCGTCAGGGTTTGAAACCTGCAAGGCAAATGCAGAGGTATCGGCAACTTTTGGCGGAACAATATCGTCAGATACACTGTAAACCCATATGCTGAATATGATAACAATCAGTAACGAAATACCTATAAATATACCGAGGCATTTGAGCAGCCAACGAAGAAAACGCATAGTTTGCAAAGATAATTAGTTGTATTGTCTTAATAGGCTGCTTTAACTTATCTGTAGCAATATCTGATCTTCATCATCCTATTACTAATTCAAACAGCCTAATTTTGAAATAGTTTTAGTATTTCACTTTGTATTTTTGAATCATGCAACATTTACTTCTTATAAATATTAAACAACTTGTAGGCGTAGAAAAGGGCGAAAACCGCATCAGCCGCGTTGCCGGCAGCGATATGAAGTACCTGCCCACTATTGATAATGCCTGGTTGTACATAGAAAATGGCCGCATCCATAGCTTCGGCACAATGGAAGAGGAGCATTTCATTCAATGTAATGATATAATAGACCTGAAAGGCAAAAAGATAATAATGCCTGCTTTTGCAGACTCGCATACACATTTGGTATTTGCAGGTAGCAGAGAGGGTGAGTTTGTAGACCGCATAAATGGCTTAAGCTATGAAGAGATAGCTCGCCGAGGCGGAGGCATATTAAATAGTGCTGCAAAATTGAATGTAACCAGCGAGGATGAATTATTTCATGCTGCATACGAGCGCCTGCATCGTGTTATGGCACAAGGAACGGGCGCTATAGAGATAAAAAGCGGCTATGGCCTCTCTGTAGAGGGAGAACTGAAGATGCTAAGGGTAATACGCAGATTGAAGGAAAGTGTGCATATCCCAATCAAAGCATCTTTCCTTGCTGCACATGCCTATCCTATCGAATACAAACAGAACCATGAGGGATATATTGATTTAATTATAAATACAATGCTTCCACAAGTGGCAGATGAAGGGTTGGCAGATTACGTGGATGCTTTCTGTGAGGAGGGCTTTTTCAGTGTAGATGAAACAAGCCGTCTGCTGGATGCGGCTGCAAAATATGGGTTGAAACCTAAGATACATGCCAATCAACTTCACTATTCAGGTGGTGTGCAGATAGGGGTAAAACACAATGCCGTGAGTGTAGACCATTTGGAATGTGTAGGCGAAGCAGAGATTGAGGCATTGAAAAACAGTAATACTATGCCTACATTATTGCCTGCAGCAGCTTTCTTCTTAGGTATCCAGTATCAGCCAGCGCGTAAAATAATAGATGCAGGGCTACCCGTATGTCTAGCCAGCGACTATAATCCGGGGTCTTGTCCGTCTGGCAATATGCCTTTGTTGCTAACTCTGGCGTGTACACAACTGAAAATGACTCCTGAGGAAGCCATCAATGCCGTTACCATAAATGGTGCCGCCGCAATGGAACTGGAACAGGAAATCGGCACAATTGCCGGCGGAAAACGCGCAAACCTGATAATTACTAAGGAAATTCCGAGTTTGGGCTATATCCCTTACGATTTTGGTAATAATCCTGTCGAAAAACTGATAATCAACGGCAGTATTATATAATACCTGACATATTTTAAGGAAAAGGCTGTTTTTGAAGAAAAATCGACAAAAACAGCCTTTTTTATGCACAAAAAGAGGGATTTAACCCCGCTTTTGTTGGGTTTTTTGTTTTTTCGACTACTTTTGCCTTCCGCATAAAAATCAATTATGGCTACAACAGCAGACATCAGAACCGGGCTAATCATCAAACTGGATGGCAGCCTTTATTCAGTAGTAGAATTCGGACAAAATAAGACAGCACGCGCAGCGGCTAAAGTATGGGCAAAGCTGAAAGGTGTAGACAACACCCGCACAATAGAACACACTTGGAACTCAGGCGACAACATCTTCCCTGTTCGCGTAGAACGCCGCAACTATCAGTTCCTTTATAAAGATGACAGTGGTTTCAACCTGATGGATGTTGAAACATTTGAGCAAATGGCAATTCCTGAAAACCAGATAGAACGCCCCGAGCTGTACAAAGACGGCCAGGAGTGCTTTATCCTCGTTAACACAGAAACAGAACAACCAATGAGTGTTGAGCTGCCTTCAAGTGTTAACCTGCGTGTTACCTACTCTGAACCTGGCGTAAAAGGTGATACTGCTACACGTACACTGAAGCCTGCAACGGTTGAAACAGGTGCAACAGTAATGGTTCCGCTTTTCGTAAACGAAAACGACCTGATTAAGATTGATACAAAAACAGGCGCTTATGTTGAGCGTGTTAAAGAATAATTTTTATTCCGTTTTACCATTCAATTTTTAACTTTTAAAGATATCCGTCATGGAATTCAAACAAATACAAGAGTTGATTAAGGCTATCAACAAGTCAAACATCAGCGAACTGAGCGTAGAAGAAGGCGATTTCAAAATCACTATCAAACAAGCTCAGACAATCAGCGAAACACAATTTGTAGCAGTACAGGCTCCTATGCCTCAAATGTTGCCACAGGCTGCTCCGCAAGCTGCGGCATTGCCTGCTGCTCCTGCTCTTGCGGCTCAGGCAGCACCTGCTTCGGCGCCAGCAGCTAACGATAAACTGATTACCATCAAATCTCCGATGATTGGTACATTCTATCGCAGCCCGTCTCCTGATAAGCCTTCGTTTGTAAATGTTGGTGACGACATCAAACAAGGTGATGTACTGTGCATAGTAGAAGCTATGAAGCTTTTCAATGAAATAGAAAGCGAAGTAAGTGGTAAAATCGTTAAGGTACTGATAGATGACGCATCTCCGGTAGAATACGACCAACCGCTGTTCCTTGTTGAACCGGCTTAATCATATTTGATAAATAGCTGACAGCAATACATGCAGGCATGGCTTGCGTGTGTATCTGTCGGCTAATTTGTTAATTACAAAAAAGACTTCATGTTTAAGAAAATACTAATTGCAAACAGGGGCGAAATTGCACTGCGCGTTATCCGCACTTGTCGCGAAATGGGTATTAAGACTGTAGCGGTATACTCTACTGCCGATAAGGAAAGCCTGCACGTGCGCTTTGCGGACGAGGCTGTATGTATCGGTAAACCGCAGAGTGCAGATTCTTACCTGAACATACCAAACATAATGGCTGCTGCAGAAATCACAAATGCAGACGCTATCCACCCGGGTTATGGTTTCCTTGCAGAAAATGCAAACTTCTCTGAGATATGTGCCAAACACAATATCAAATTCATCGGGCCAACACCTGAGATGATACGCTCTATGGGCGATAAGATGACAGCGAAAGAAACCATGATAAAAGCAGGTGTACCTGTTATTCCGGGTTCTGATGGTTTGTTGGAAAGCCTTGAAGAGGCTATTCAATTGGCAAAAGATGTGGTAGGCTACCCTGTTATCCTGAAGGCAACAGCAGGTGGTGGTGGTAAAGGTATGCGTGTGGTATGGGAAGAAAGTGAAATGGAACGTGCTTACAACACTGCAAAAGCTGAAGCTGCTGCATCTTTCAAGAATGATGGTATCTATATGGAGAAGTTTGTAGAAGAACCTCGCCACATAGAAATACAGATAGCAGGCGATCAGTTTGGTACAGTGTGCCATCTTAGTGAGCGCGACTGTTCAATACAACGCCGTCACCAGAAACTGGTGGAGGAATCTCCTTCACCGTTCATGACGCCTGAACTGCGTAAGAAAATGGGTGATGCTGCCAAGAAAGCGGCAAAAGCCATTAACTACGAAAGTGTTGGTACAATTGAGTTTCTGGTTGATAAACACCGCAATTTCTACTTCATGGAGATGAATACACGTATCCAGGTAGAACACTGCGTAACGGAAGAGGTTATCAACTACGATCTTATTAAGGAACAAATCAAAATAGCTGCAGGTATCGCTATCAGCGGCAAGGACTACGAACCTGAAATGCACGCTATTGAGTGTCGTATCAATGCTGAAGACCCGTATAACGACTTCCGTCCGAGCCCGGGTAAGATCACGGTACTGCACACGCCGGGTGGCCATGGTGTAAGGGTTGACTCTCACATCTATGCAGGTTATACCATTCCTCCATACTACGATTCTATGGTAGCTAAGCTGATTGCTGTTGCACAAACACGCGAAGAAGCAATTGATACTATGGAACGCGCACTGAGCGAATATGTGATAGAAGGTGTAAAAACTACTATCCCATTCCATCAGCAATTGATGAAAAATGAAAATTTCAGGAACGGTAATTTTACTACCAAGTTCATCGAGACTTTCGAACTGAAATAAACGTTTTTGTAATATTTAAAGAGCTTTGCAAAGGATTTGCTAACGGCAATCATTTGTGAAGCTCTTTGCTTTTAATTAATTAATTTCGCACCCATATTAGGAAATACCAACATGGCTAAAACATTACTGATAACAGGTGGTGCAGGGTTTATCGGCTCTCACGTAGTTAGGTTGTTTGTAAACAAGTATCCGGATTATAAAATCATCAATCTGGATGCACTTACATATGCAGGCAATCTTGAAAACCTGAAAGACATAGAAAACTCACCCAACTATACTTTCGTAAAAGCAGACATTACAGACGCTACTGCAATGTATGAGCTGTTTGATAAGTATCAGTTTGACGGTGTAATACATCTTGCAGCAGAAAGCCATGTTGACCGTTCTATCACTAACCCGAATGCGTTTATTCAAACTAACGTAATGGGTACTGCTAACCTGCTGAATGCAGCACGCAGAGCATGGGATGGCAATTACGAAGGCAAGAGGTTTTATCATGTATCTACAGACGAGGTCTATGGTTCTTTAGGCGAAACAGGTTTCTTCCTTGAAACTACCCCTTACGATCCTCAATCTCCATACTCTGCATCAAAGGCTGCGTCAGATCATCTGGTACGTGCTTATGGCAATACATATCATATGCCTTTTGTGCTTACAAATTGCAGCAACAACTACGGCCCTAACCACTTCCCGGAAAAACTGATTCCGCTTTTCATCAACAATATCTGCAACAACAAACCGCTGCCTGTTTATGGTGATGGCAAATACACACGCGACTGGTTGTATGTTGTAGACCATGCACGTGCTATCGATATAGTTTTTCATACGGGTAAGGATGGTGAAACGTATAACATTGGTGGTTTTAACGAATGGCAGAACATTGAATTAGTGAAACTGATGTGCGACAAAATGGACGAGAAATTGGGCCGTGAAAAAGGTACATCTGCCAAGCTCATCACGTATATAAAAGACCGTCCGGGCCACGACAGACGTTATGCTATAGATGCTACAAAAATCAAGAACGAACTTGGTTGGGAACCATCTGTAACATTTGAACAAGGACTTGAAATAACCATAGACTGGTATCTTAATAATCAGGAATGGCTTGACCGCGTAACAAGTGGTGACTATCAAAAATACTATAACACTCAATACGCCAACTAATGAAAGGTATTGTATTAGCCGGCGGTTCCGGTACACGTCTTTATCCGTTAACTATTGCTGTCAGCAAGCAGTTGATGCCTGTATATGATAAGCCGATGATTTATTATCCGCTTTCTACGCTGATGCTCGCAGGCATCAGAGAGATACTGATAATAACTACGCCAGAAGACCAGGCAGGGTTTAAAAAGCTGTTGGGTGACGGTAGCCAGATAGGTTGCAGGTTTGAGTACGTAGTACAGCCTAGTCCTGATGGCCTTGCACAGGCATTTATACTGGGCGAAGAGTTTATTGGGACTGATAGCGTTGCGTTAGTATTGGGCGATAATATCTTCTACGGTTCCGGTATGGGTACTCTGCTGAAAAACAAAGTAAACCCCGATGGTGCAGTAGTATTTGCATATCAGGTACACGATCCTGAAAGGTATGGTGTTGTGGAGTTTGATAAGCAAAACAAAGTAATAAGCATAGAAGAAAAACCAACACAACCAAAGTCTAACTACGCTGTACCAGGTTTGTATTTCTACGATAATGAAGTAGTAGCTATTGCTAAAGCAATGAAACCATCTCCACGCGGAGAGTTGGAAATAACTGACGTAAATAAAATATACCTTGAAAAAGGCAAACTGGAAGTAGGTGTGCTGGACCGTGGCACTGCATGGTTAGATACAGGTACATTCGACTCTTTGCAGGAAGCCGGTCAGTTTATTGAGGTGATAGAAAAAAGGCAGGGACTGAAAATAGGTTGTATTGAAGAAGTAGCATATCGTATGGGCTTTATAGGTAAAGACCAATTGATGGTATTGGCTAATAAATACATGAAGAGCGGATACGGTAAGTATCTGGAGATGATAGCAAACGAGAAATACTAGCCGTCCTAGATGTTATATTTAATCCCCTTTATATCTGCTTTCATTGGTTGGTTTACCAACTGGATAGCCATTAAGATGTTATTCCATCCTAAGAACCCTGTAAAGGTTCTGGGTATTACTATACAAGGTATTTTCCCTAAAAGGCAACAGCAGTTTGCACAAAAATTGGGTGTACTGGTAGCAACAGAGCTACTCCACTTCAATGATATTGCATCTAAGCTGAAAGACCCTAAACAACTGGAGTCTGTCACACCTTATATAGAAGAACACATAGACACATTTCTGCGTGTTAAGCTGCAGGAAAAGCTGCCTGTTGTTTCGATGTTTATTGGTGATAGCACCATCGGAAAGCTGAAAGAAGGCATGATGGAAGAAATCAATGGTTTGCTTCCTGAGGTGATTGGAAAATATGCCGATAATCTGAGCCAGAAGATGGACATTGAAAAAATGGTCACCGATAAAGTAGCCAATTTTTCATCAGACAAGCTTGAAGAAATACTCACAGCTATTATGAGCAAAGAGTTTCGCTTTGTAGAAATAATAGGTGGTGTACTTGGCTTTATAATAGGCGTTATTCAGATTTTCCTTACACAATTATAAAAATAAAAGCCACTGAAAAGTGGCTTTACACATTAACACCTGTTTATGACAGGATGCATACCCCTATGCTTAATGTAACTACACAAATATCCATCGTATAGCGAAGTGTAAAAAATCATTGTGGCGAATTGGCAAAATCTGTACACGAAAAGCAATTATAACCCGAAGCGTTCAGCTACAGCATCATTATAGTTAGTACCAACTGGTATTTCGGCGTCTGCAATATGAATAATCTTGTTGCGTACATAATTGACCTTGCCGAATGATACTATGTAAGAACGGTGTACCCGTAAAAAATCCTTTTCAGGTAGTTTATCCATCACAGCCTTCATACTCATACGGGCAATGATTGGTTTACTGTTTTGTAAGTGAATCTTGAGGTAATTATCTAAACCTTCAATGTATATGATGTCAGATAGTGCAATCTTTACAAGGCTATAGTCTGCGCGCACAAACAGGTATTGGTTGGTGCTAATTTCTTGTTTGTTCAGATACTTGTAGTACTCATTTGCTTTATTTACAGCCTGCAGGAAACGTTCATTTTCAAATGGCTTAAGTAGGTAGTCTATGGCACTTAGGTTGAAACCATCTACTGCATATTCAGAGTATGCAGTAGTAAATATCACCATTGTTTTATGCGGTACAGATTTATAAAAATCTATACCACTCATAGCTGGCATTTTTATGTCGAGAAACAATAAGTCAACAGGATAATTGCGCAGGTATTTCAGCGCTTCAGATGTTTCTGTAAACGTAGCTTTCAGGTCTATGAAATCAAGATTGTAGCAGAATGCTTTTATCACATTCAGCGCCAATGGTTCATCATCTATAGCAATAGCATTTATCATTACCAGTATAGTTCCAGCAGTACATTAAAATAATCATCACCATCGAGAATCACAAGATTGTGTTTGCCCGGGTACAAATGTTTTAGTCTTTCTCTTGTATTGCCAATACCTAGGCCAGTACTATCTTCTCTGTCAGGTTGCACATACACTTTGTTGTTGCGTACGTTCAATACCAGTCGTTCTGTTGTAATATCAATCTTTACATCTATTAAAGAATCTTCTTCGGCATTTACACCATGCTTAAAAGCGTTTTCAATAAATGGTATCAGCAGAAAAGGCACGATGTCTTTTCCTGTTCCATCTCCGTTTACTGTATGAAATATGCGCACTTTAGATGATAAGCGCATTCGCTGCAATTCTATATAGTTACTGATGTAGGCGAGCTCTTTACTAAGCGGCACTTTGTCTTTATCACTTTCGCTTATTGAATAGCGCATCAGCGATGACAGTTTAACCACTGCAGGTGCAGCATAGTCTGATTTTGTGAGTGCCAGAGAATAGATACTGTTTAGTGTATTAAATAAAAAGTGAGGATTGATTTGTGCTTTCAGAAAAGATATTTCGGCATCCATCTTTTCTTTCTGTATTTGCTTCAGCCTGCTGTTTGTTTTCAGCATCATGGATATGCTTAACACAACAAGAAAGCGCAGCACGTTGTGTATCATATGCCCGTACATAAATATAAAGCCACCTGGTTTACCCATATCCGGAGGCGGTGGTCTATGATGTCCCCTGCCATGCATAAAGTTTGTATCAGGAAATACAAGATTCGGAAGAATAGTGATAAAGGCAAAACCTATCATACACCATAATATGTAAAGTGTATACCGCTTTTTGAAATAGGTATTGGGTATAAAATAGTAGTAGTTGGCGTAGAAGAATAGCAATGTCAATACAAAACCGAATATATCTTTCAGGTGATGATAATCGCCCAACGATTCAAAAAGATTGTTTGTTCCCGGTGGTGGAGATAATACAGGTATCATCAGGAATGCAAGAGACCCGATAATATGTACCAGTATAAGATTAACCCTGTTGTTCAACACTCCGCTTTTATGTACTGAAACTACATTATTTTTTCTATCATCTATTAACATGCCAATTCGTTATTACCATATCCTTTAAAGAAAGATGAAGCCACCCAGTTTATATATTCCCAAGTGGCTCCACACTACACCCCATATTAAAACTATACGCTGAAAGCCTATTTCTGTGCTGTCATCATTTTGCATTGACGGAAAGTACCATTTGCATTTACAACTTCTATCTGATAGATATAGTTGCCATAAGCTACACCTAGTGCACTCAAGTCTACTGTTACATTATGCTCTCCTACTCCCATACTTCCTTTATCTATCACAGCTACCTTCCTTGCCGATAAATCGAAGATGTCGAATTTTACATTCGATGTTTCATTCAGTGTGAATGGAATTGTGGTTACACCATTGTGTGGATTAGGAAAGTTTTGTCCCATTTTGAATTGACCACCGGTCTCTCCCTCATAGTTCATCAAGCCTGTTGTTCCTGTGCCTTCAACAGTTACTTCAAGATAGCTGGTATAGCTACCGTCAGTATTCTGTGTAAGCGTTGCCATTTGTAATGAATATCCATCAGAGAAAATATTGTCGCTTGACAATGCCATAGGGTCTGCACCTTTTGTATACAGGCTACTGTTTGCAGCATAGATAGCGTTCTTATCTGCAATAGGGAAAGTCATCTGCGATACGGCTTTGTATATAGAGCTGAGATATATCTGAAAATGTATATGACAGATACGCCCAGTATACCAACCAGGGAATATAGTTATAAACTCCACTTCACCATTAGCATCAGTCATCTGGTAGCCACGCAGATAAGTGGCTGTAGTAGAACCGGGATTATTGCTGGTGTTATAACCCGAATAGACACCGTCTTTATCGCAGCTCCATATATTAACACGTGCATTTTGTATAGGAAGGCAGTTTTGAGAGCCTATAATTTTCATCTTCAAATGCAGTGTAACACCTGTGCGGTCTTCCCTCAAATCCTGCCTGGAATATGTGCTGTTTGCTGTAATATCTAGCGGAAATGGTCCTTCTGTTTCGCTTGGTATCAATGTACAGGCAGTAGCCTTATTTGCTGCCGTGGTAGCAGCTTCCATTTTAGACAATGGCAATACACTGCCAACACTTGCAAGGCCTATTCCTTTTAAAAAATCGCTTCTTTTCATAACAGGTAGTTTTAGTTTGTGATCAGATACTTGTATAAAGTTGATTTGGAACCATTTAAGAAAAAAATGATTGACGGGAACAGGCTATTTTATGTGGCGAATCGGAATAATACAGCCTTAGGGTCATAAAATTGTCTGTATAGATATAGTATATACCTACCAACATCAGGATTTATGGCTGCCACAGCCCTATCCCATTGCCAAAGCCGGGCAATATCGTAACTTTGCCCTTCCAAACACATTATTCACTTAATGGCACACTATTATTCACTGGGCAAAATCCCGCACAAGCGTCATACGCAGTACAGGCAGCCCGACGGCAAGCTATATTCAGAGCAGCTATTCAGCACAGAAGGATTCTCTTCTAATTATTCGTTGCTCTACCATGTACACCCACCAACACAAATCATTAAGGCAGAAGAACCGATAGATGTTTCTCCAAAAGCATCTACTGATAATATACTTAAGCATCGTAGTTTTCAGGGTTTTAAGGTTAGTCCTAATCCGGATTACCTGAAGAGCCGCAAGATTGTATTATTCAATAGCGATGTACAAATATCACTGGCTTCACCCACAAAAAGCCTGACAGAATATTTTTTTAAGAATGCAGATGCTGATGAAGTAATCTTTATACACGAAGGTACGGGCACACTGAAAACGCAGTATGGCCAGCTTCCATTCAGCTATGGCGACTATCTTGTTGTACCTCGTGGTACTATCTATCAGATAGAGTTCAATGACGAGAACAACCGTCTGTTTATAGTTGAGTCATTCAGTCCTGTAACATTCCCTAAGCGTTACCTGAGCAAATACGGACAATTGCTGGAGCATGCACCATTCTGTGAGAGAGATGTACGCAAACCAGAAAATCTGGAAACAATAGACCAGAAAGGTGAGTTCCTGATTCAGACTAAGAAGAAAGGACTGCTCTACCCTATTACATACGCCAACCATCCGTTTGACGTTGTAGGTTGGGATGGTTGTGAGTATCCATATGCATTGAGCATACACGATTTCGAACCGATAACAGGTCGTGTTCACCAACCACCACCGGTACACCAGACATTTGATGCGCACAACTTCGTAATATGCTCGTTCTGTCCGCGTCTGTACGATTACCATCCGGAAGCTATTCCTGCTCCATACAATCACAGCAATATAGATAGTGATGAAGTGTTGTACTATGTAGATGGGGACTTTATGAGCCGTAAACATGTAACACGTGGTATGATAACACTGCACCCTGCAGGTATACCACACGGACCGCACCCTGGTGCTGTAGAAAAAAGCATAGGCAAAAAAGAAACACAGGAATTGGCAGTGATGGTAGACACCTTTCATCCGCTGAAAATGACTGTGGATGCACAAAATATAGAGGACGAAGGCTATATTATGAGCTGGGCTGAGTAATATTTATATCTAACAATAAAACAACAAAAGTCATTATATGGAACCAATGACAGTGAGCCAGAAAATGGCTGCAGCACAAGACTTTCTGCCAATTAATGGTACAGACTATCTGGAACTGTATGTAGGTAATGCAAAGCAATCTGCACACTACTACAAAACAGCTTTCGGTTTTCAGACAGTAGCGTATGCAGGTCCTGAAACAGGTGTTCGTGACAGGGCATCTTATGTATTGCAACAAGGTAAAATCCGCCTTGTACTGACAACGGCATTAAATTCAAACCACCCAATTTCTGAGCACGTTAAGAAACATGGTGATGGTGTTAAGATACTGGCTTTGTGGGTAGATGATGCAAAGAGTGCATATGAAGAAACAACCAAGCGCGGTGCAAAGTCTTACCAGGAGCCGATAACCATGAAAGATGAACATGGCGAAGTGGTAACATCGGGCATCTATACTTATGGCGAAACAGTTCACATGTTTGTAGAACGTAAGAACTACAATGGTGTATTTATGCCGGGGTATCAGCCACAATCATCTACTTACAATCCTACGGAAACAGGCTTACTGTATGTAGACCACTGCGTAGGTAATGTGGGTTGGAATCGTATGAACGAGACCGTGCAATGGTATGAAGATGTAATGGGCTTTGCCAATATCCTGACGTTTGACGATAAGCAAATCAATACAGAATACTCTGCCCTGATGAGCAAGGTAATGAGTAATGGTAATGGGTATGTGAAATTTCCTATCAACGAACCGGCTGAGGGTAAAAAGAAATCACAGATTGAAGAATACCTTGACTTCTATGAAGGTGAAGGTGTGCAACACATAGCTGTAGCGACCAACGATATTATCAAAACTGTACGTGAGCTGCGTGCACGTGGTGTAGAATTCCTGGATACACCTGATGCTTATTACGAAGAGCTGTTTGCCCGTGTAGGTAAAATTGACGAGGATATTGCTCCACTGCAAGAGCTGAAAATACTGGTAGATCGTGACGAAGAAGGTTATCTGCTGCAGATATTTACCAAACCTGTAGAAGACCGCCCTACTATGTTCTTCGAAATCATTCAGCGTAAAGGTGCCAAGAGCTTCGGTGCGGGCAACTTCAAAGCACTGTTTGAATCTATTGAAAGAGAACAGGAGAAAAGAGGCAATCTGTAATAATCAGACTATAGATTTCATTGATACTAAGGGGCTTTTGCCCCTTTTTTAGTGCTTTTTTATGAAATCCTTTTGGTATAGAAGCCTTATCTTTACATGGCTTTTTACTAACCCAGAAAGCAGATTAAGGTAATGGTTAAAAAACTGGCGTTCAGTTTATTGTTAGCGGGGTTGTCTGTAGCTGCCAAAGCACAGGACGATGTGATGGCGTTTCGAAATTTCCAGTTATCATTTAACAGGGTATCTCAGGCTTGGATAAAGTACAATGATACATTGCAGAAAATGTTTCAGGATAAGGGTTTGAAATACCCACCTTCCGATATCTATATCCGCACATTCAAATCGCAAAACGAAATGGAATTGTGGGCCAGAGATAATCCTGACGATAAATACAAGCTGGTAAAACTATACCGTATTTGTGCATTATCTGGCATATTGGGCCCTAAACGCTATGAGGGTGACAGGCAAGTACCCGAGGGTTATTACTTCATTGAAGACTTCAACCCCAAAAGCGATTTCCATTTGTCATTGCTGATAAACTATCCTAACTATTCGGATATGTTGCTGGGAGATAAGAAAAAGCCCGGAGGAGATATTTACATACATGGTGGCTGCGTTACAGTAGGTTGTATGCCTATGACAGATGCCGGTATTCAGGAAATTTATACCCTTTGCCTCAACGCAAAGCTGAATGGACAAACATACATCCCTGTTCACATCTACCCAACACGCTTCAATCAGGTTGGTCTGAACTTTCTTGGCAGAACATATGCTACAGATACCAGCAAACAGGAGTTCTGGATAAATCTGAAATCCGGCTATGACTACTTTGAAAGGTTCAGGAAAATACAACCTGTAATGTATAGTGCAGATGGCAGATACATTACCAACAACTAAACAAACGCATACCCAAAACGTTATACCATTTAAATAATAAGCATTTTATGCCTACAATATTCAAGCGCAGCAATATCAGGTTATCGGCCGGTATTGCTGTTGTTTTTTTACTCGTAATGTTTCTTGTATCGTGCGAGAAGGAAGTGAAGATAAACCTGAAAACAGGCGATCCTAGTTTGGTAGTAGAAGGAGCAATAGAAAATAATCTCCCACCCTATGTTTTCCTTACTAAGTCTATAGGGTATTTTGCTACCATAAACTTAAACACATTACAAAATAGTTTTGTACACGACGCGAAAGTAACCGTGTCTGACGGGGTGAATGTGGCAGAACTTAAGGAATATGCACTAGATACAGGTAGCTCGGGCAATAAACTTTACTTCTATTCAATAGATACAAGCAAAGGGTTCTTTATTGGTCAGGTTGGTAAAATCTACAAGCTTACTATTGAAACAGGTGGTAAAGTATATGAATCATATACTAAAATTCCTGAACCTACGAATATAGACTCAATAAAAACTGTGCAACCCGACCCTCCTTTCGACAAAGAGAAAAACCCGATTGCACGACAAATAAGGATATATTTTAAAGAACCTGATACGGCAGGCAACTATGTACGCTATTTTACCAAGCGCAATAGCGAACCCTACTATCCCGGGCTGAATTCAGTATATCCTGACGAAATCATCAATGGCATATATTTTGAAACCACACTGTCTTTAGGTGCTCCTCGCTCTGCAGAGTTCAAACGAGATTCTACAGGTGTAGCATATCCCGGAGATACAGTTACACTTAAATGGAGTGCGATAGATAAAGCTACCTACACTTTCTGGAGTACATACGAGTATTCTTTAGGTACACTAGGCAATCCTTTTTCTACCCCTATACAGGTAAAAAGCAATGTTAGCAATGGTGCTTTGGGTATATGGGCAGGTTACGGTTCTGTGTACAAAACCCTTGTCATTGAGTAACATTTATTACATTGCAGCTTGCATTTTTTTTACATCTTTGCAAGCACTCTCAAAAGTGAATATTTATTAAAATGGCTGAAACAGAAAAAGTACATTGCCTGATTGTTGGTTCAGGCCCTGCGGGATATACCGCAGCTATTTATGCGTCCCGCGCAGGTTTGAATCCGGTATTATATCAGGGTTTGCAACCGGGCGGACAACTTACGATTACGACAGAAGTTGAAAACTACCCGGGTTATCCTGAAGGTATTATGGGGCCTCAGATGATGGTTGACTTTGAAAAACAAGCTCAGCGTATGGGTGCTGATATCCGCTGGGGATTGGCTACTAAGGTTGATCTTTCTCAACGCCCCTTTAAAGTAGAAATAGACGAAGAAAAATGGATAGAAGCTGATGCTTTGATTATAGCTACCGGCGCATCTGCAAAATGGCTGGGCCTGCCTTCAGAACAACGCCTGAATGGTCATGGTGTATCTGCTTGTGCGGTATGTGATGGTTTCTTCTTTAAAGGGCAGGATGTGGCTATAGTTGGTGCCGGTGATACTGCTTGTGAAGAAGCGCTGTACTTATCTAAAATATGTGCGAATGTACATATGCTGATACGCAGAGATGAAATGCGTGCAAGTAAAGTAATGCAAGACCGCGTACTGAAGACATCAAACATCAAAGTACATTGGAATACAGATACGCTTGAAGTACTGGGCGAAAACAAAGTAGACAGTATTAAAGTGCTGAATAATAAAACCAATGAAGAAAGCATTATTCCTGTAAAAGCATTCTTCGTAGCTATTGGTCACGAACCAAACTCTTCTTTGTTTAAAGGAATGTTGGATATGGATGAAGCCGGCTACCTGATAACACAACCAGGTTCATCTAAGACCAATATAGAAGGTGTATTTGCTTGTGGTGATGTACAGGATAAAATATACCGTCAGGCAGTAACAGCTGCGGGTAGTGGTTGTATGGCGGCACTTGATGCAGAACGCTTCCTTGGTGCATTGGAACACTAATTAATTACCTCATATAATATAAGAACGTCGGACAACCTCCGGCGTTTTTTTATGCCTGAGATGGTTTATGATAGAAGTATAAAAAAAGGCAACCCGAAGATTGCCTTTTTCAAAATACCTGTTTATTTATTTTATCGCAACAGTGTGACGTTACCTTGATAGTTCTCGCTATATCCGTTTGCGAATGTAGCTTTGATCATGTAAACGTATACACCTGTTGGTTGTTCTTTGTCATTTACTTTACCATCCCAACCACGACCATTGATGCTGTTGGTTTCGAATATTACTTGACCCCAACGGTTATAGATTGACATAGTAAACTTAGTAACACTACGAGACAATAATTGACGAGGTAAGAAATAGTCGTTATAACCATCACCGTTTGGAGTAAATACATTCGGGATGTCTATGTAGCAGTTTTTCTTAACTTCTATTGTATCTGTTGCAGAGCAACCATCAAGATCTACAGTTACAGCATATTTGCCCGGATGGTGAACATTGATGAATGACGTAGTGTCATTAGTTTCAGTATTCCACTTCCACCTGTATGTACCTGTAGGTGCACCACCATTCAGCATGTCTTTAATGATAAATGCATTACCATCAGGACACAGGCTGGTGTCTTTACCAAGGTCAATTACCGGATATGGTTTAACATATACATTCTGCTTGTAAGTAGTATCAGGACATATACGATAGTTTGCTGTAAGCTGTACTACATATGCACCTGGATTATCATAAGCATGCTCGATTGTAAACTTATCTTTTATGATGTGACCATCGCCAAAGTTCCATTCAGCATACGTACCACCGATTGTTGAATAGTCACCAAGGAATTTGATGCTTTCACCTGCACATATAACGGAATCTGACAGGAAGTTTGCACTACCTAATGAGTCAACTACAAGTCTTTTGGTAGCAGTTTTTTTACATCCCAGATAGTCTGTAATAGTCATTGTAACATCGTATACACCATAGTTTAAGAATGTGTGCGTGATGTTGTATTGATCTGATGTATCACCATCTTTGAAATCCCATTTATAGTATGGCAGTGTAGCAGGTGTTGCCGAAGAGTTGTTGGTAAATGTAACCAACTTGCCCTGACAAATACTATCTGCACTCATATCAAAATCTGCAATCAACGGGTGGTTAAGTGTTATTTGTTTAGTTACACTATCTGCACAAGTACCATTACCAACCCACAGTTTAACACTGAAAGTACCTTGCGTAGTATAAAGATGTGTTGGATTATCTATTGTGCTTGTACCACCATCACCAAAACTCCATCTCCACATATTGATACCATTGGACTGATCCAAGAATTTGACGGTATCCACATCGCAACCTAATATTGATGTTGAGCTAAAATCTGCCAACGCCTGCGGGCTCAAAGATACTATCAGAGAGAAAGTATCACTATAACAGCCTGCGGTACTTCTAGAGAAACCTTGGTATGTACCTGCGTCTGATAATTGGATATTAGGCAACTCAATAAAGTCGAATGTTGAAGGTATAGAGCATTGTATTTTTTGGCCATTAGGCTTGATAATATAAGTATTACCACCTTGTGAAAGGTTTGATATAAACCTCACGGTATCTTTATCACCTGAGCATTTAGGACCTCTGTAAGATATAGGGCTACCAGAAGTACCAGGTGTTTGATTTACAGTTACTACTACAGTGTCTTTGTAGGTACAAATACCACGTGTAGCCGTTACTATATAATTACCATCCGCACCAAGTGATGGAAGTGTTTTTACTACCGGATCACTAACAGTATTTGATGGAGCCCATATTGGCGAACCCGGAGCTGTCCATGTATATGTTGTATTTGGGAAAACAGTACTGAACAGGTGTAAATCCCTGCGGCTACATTGTACCGTATCTGATGTCCAAGCATCAAATTTCTGCAAACAAGTATCCAGTGCAAATTCAACGGAATAAATAAGGCCATTAGCAGTAGGGCGACCACCAGTACCATCATTTATGCGGTCATGTAATACTTCCACGCTGTTCATAAAACCAGGACTTGTAGAGAATGTAACTGTAACATCTCTACGAGCTGCACCACCAATTGTATTAACAACTAAACCGTTAAAAACATTCATATGAGGTGGAATGGCAGTAAGACTGGTTGAGTCAGAACATGCTGAAAAGTCACCCAACATTGGGAAAGTAATAGGGAAGCTACTGCCGTTTACATTTACACGCAATGTATCTTCAGCCTGAAAGTCAGCTACTTTTAAGCGTACATGGGTCACACCGGGAGAAAAGTTATATAAATAACCACCTGGCTGACTAACGCCAATGTAATACGGACCTGCTGTACAAAAATATTGAGGTGTCGCATTTGTCCTGCCAGCACTATTATTAACAGTGACACCAACACCACTAACAGTTTGTGTACCGGTAGTGTGTGTGACAGGATAAAATGTTTGGGCAATTGCATTTAATGCAAATGATGCCAGAATTGCCGTGAATAATACAAGTTTACGCATTTAACAGGTATTTATTTTCTAATGAATGTTTAGTGGGTAACTGCCCGATTTCTCAACATTTCTATTAAGCTACTAATATACAGACAAAAAGTTAATTTTTTTAGTTGGGTAGAATAAATAATTTTTCAGGTTTTTATCCTATTAACTAATAGGTTATATCTTCGCAAACATGAAATTTTTGATCGTAGGACTGGGTAATATTGGTGCAGAATATGATATGACTCGCCATAATATAGGATTTGATGTAGCTGATGCCTTTGTTATTAAACATGATGGAAAATTCTCATTAGACAGGCATGCTTTTGTAGCCAATTGCAAATGGAAGGGAAAGACTTTTATAGTTATTAAACCCACTACATATATGAACCTGAGTGGCAAGGCGGTAAAGTACTGGATGGATAAGGAAAATATTGCATTGGAAAACATACTGGTACTGGTAGATGACCTTGCACTGCCGATAGATACCCTGAGGCTACGCCCGGGTGGTAGTGCTGCAGGCCAAAACGGGCTGAAGAATATAGAACTGATACTGCAAACCCAACAATATGCCCGCCTGAGGTTTGGTATTGGCAACGACTACCCAAAAGGCAGACAGGCCGATTTTGTACTGAGCCGCTGGAAACCTTCTGAACTACCGATAGTAAAGGAGAAAATCTTGAAAGCTGTAGATATCATAGAGAGTTTTGCAGCAGTAGGCATTGAAAAAACCATGAATATCTTCAATAAATAGCTGTTTTGCCGCAAATAGCCCCTAAACTGTCGTATTTGCACAGTTTGTAAACAATGTGGTTGATTTTACTTTGCCAACAACCCAATCTTTGTTTTATGTACAGCGGCAAACAGTGCGTTTTTGTAAAACATTTTTCTATAGTTTTGCAATCACATTTCTACGTCCATGGTGCTTTAAGTATTCCACCCGATGCGTTCGGGTGATGATTTCAAATCCTGACTTCCCCATTTGTGCGGAGCAGATAATACCATTTACCTCTGTGTAGGGGTATGTATTCCGTATGGCGTTCTGTTGGTAATTCTCACATCTCAGGGGTTAAGCTACATTTTCATTAACCATTAAAACAATTCATTATGCAAGAACGTGAACAGTCACGTACTACAAACATATTACGTTTATTTGCTCAGGCTGTGAAAGGCGTAGAGCAAGACTATACAACAGGCAGTATAAACAAAGCCATCTTTATGCTATCTGTACCCATGATACTGGAGATGGTCATGGAATCGCTCTTTGCAGTGGTCGATGTATTCTTTGTTAGTAAACTGGGTACAGACGCTATAGCTACAGTAGGGCTTACAGAAAGCATGCTTACTATACTCTACTCTGTAGCCTGGGGTATATCTATGGGGGCTACCGCACTGGTAGCAAGGCGTATAGGAGAAAAGAACCCGGATGGTGCTGCACATGGTGGTATGCAGGCTATTTATGTTGGTGTTCTTATAAGCATAGCTGTAAGCATTGCGGGTATCTTCTTTGCAAAAGACCTGCTGATGCTGATGGGAGCAGAACAGGCAATGGCAGATGCCAATTATCACTATACACAACTGCTGATGGGTAGCAATATCGTTATCATGTTGCTCTTCCTTATCAATGGTATATTTCGTGGTGCGGGCGATGCTTCTATTGCCATGCGTTCGCTGTGGATAGCCAATATTCTCAACATTATCCTCTGCCCTACGCTTATCAATGGCTTTGGCCCTATACCTGCTATGGGGCTAACGGGTGCTGCTTTGGCTACTACTATAGGCCGTGGTGTGGGTGTGTTATACCAGTTATATCACTTGTTCAATGGCAAGGGTGTGATACGCATCCTGCGTAAGCATATCAGTTTCGATTTCCCGGTGATGGGTAGTGTTATAAAACTGGCATCAGGTGGTACTGCACAATTCCTGATAGCATCTGCAAGCTGGATATTTCTGGTAAAGATATTGGCAGACTATGGCAGCGATGCACTGGCTGGTTATACAATCGCCATACGTGTTATTGTGTTTACCATACTGCCCGCATGGGGTATGGCCAATGCTGCTGCTACACTTGTAGGCCAAAATCTGGGTGCAAAAATGCCTGACCGTGCAGAGCAATCTGTATGGAAAGCAGCGAAGTACAATATGTTCTTTCTGGTAACGGTTGCCATCCTGTTCTTTACAGGTGCAGAATGGATAATGACGTTCTTTACTACCAACAAAGATGTAATAGCAAGTGGTGTAAAATGCCTGCGTTTTGTAAGCCTCGGTTATGCATTCTATGGTTATGGTATGGTAGTGTCTCAATCATTCAACGGTGCTGGCGATACCAAGACACCTACTATCATCAACCTGTTTGGCTTCTGGGCATTCCAGATACCACTGGCATATGTACTTGCCAAAGTACTGAACATGGGTGAAACAGGTGTTTTCCTTGCCATACCTGTTGCCGAGAGTGCAATAGCTATCGTAGCCATCATCCTCTTTAAAAGAGGTAAATGGAAGACAATCAAGGTGTAATAAATACAAGAAAATCTACAAGACAGTGCGGTGATTATCGCACTGTTTTTTTTACGGGTTAATCTTGCAGTAAAACTTCTGCATGCTATTTTGAACAGTGGTTTTGAATAGTATATTTACTGCACTGATATCAGCGCATGCACAAACTTCTGACGCAACTTACATTACCTGCAACCAACGCATTGAAGCATGAGGATGATAACTATCTGCGGTCACGTTTCATCATCTGTTATACCATACTATTGTTCAGCATCATCAAGGGGCTGATAGTGATAGGTATCGTATTGCCCAAACAACAAACCACACAGGTAGTAAGGGCTGCCATATCTACACTGGTATATGGTGTATTGTTGTGGAGATTGCTCACAAAGCCATCTGCCCTGAAACCCATTGCACACATGATGCTGGGTATGGGTATTGCACTGGTATGGACCAGTATATTTCTCTATGCAAAACAGATAAACCTGATAGCACTGCAGTTTCTGTTCATGGTCATCATGGGTAGCTTCTACATACTGGGTAGCAGGTTGGGTATTATCTATGCGGTAGTATGTACCACGCCTATTATAGGGTTTCTGGCTATGGGTGGCGATGCTACTGTTTACCTCAATCATTCAGACTTTCAGCAACTGGCAACACCTGCATACGAGCTGTTGGCTGCACTCAATTTCATTACCATCATTATATGCCAGTACATGTTTTACGAGGCATTTATGCAAAACATAAGAGATAAAGAAGCATTGAACAACAGGCTGAAGGTATCGATGCTGGAAGCACAGAAACTGGCTGCTACAAAGTCGAGCTTCCTCTCTACCATGTCTCACGAGCTGCGTACACCACTCAATTCTGTAATAGGCATTACCGAACTGCTGATTGAAGACAAACCCGAAGAAAGACAAAAGGAAAACCTGCACATACTGCAACATTCTGCCAACGATTTGTTATCACTCATCAACAATGTGCTGGACTATAGCAAGATAGATTCGGACAAGATGGTGCTGGAGAAAGTAAGCTTCCGCCTGTCTGAGTTTATGCAGAATATATGTACAAGCCTGCGTGTAAAAGCCAAGAGCAAGAAGCTTGACTTTGTACTGGAAACAGACCCGCAACTGGAAAAGCTCTGGGTATCTAGCGACCCTACCCGACTATCGCAACTGATGTATAACCTGGGTGGTAATGCCATAAAGTTTACAGAACATGGCAGTATTACGGTAAGGTTGCAATGCTTATCTATTAGTGATGATAAAGCCACCGTACAATTCTCTATAACAGATACAGGTATAGGCATACACCCCGATAAACACGAGGCTATATTTGAATCCTTTACACAGGCAGAAAGCCATACTACACGCAAGTATGGTGGTACTGGCTTAGGGCTTGCTATTGTGAAGCAAATACTATCGCTCTTTGGCAGCGAACTACACTTGGAGAGCAGCCCGGGTAATGGTTCTAAGTTTTCATTTACCATACCTTTTACCATAGTAGCACAAACACAAAAAGCAGCAGATACAGACACACCACAAACAGACTACAGCCACCTGCGCATACTGGTAGCCGAGGATAATGATGTGAACCGACTGCTGATGAGGAAACAACTGGAGAAACTGAACATACAGGCTACACTGGTAGAGAACGGACAGCTTGCATTTGAAGCCTGTGTGAATAACGACTACGATGCCATACTAATGGATCTGCACATGCCTGTGCTGAATGGCTACGAAGCCGTGCATAAAATAAGAACACTGGAGGACAATAATAAAGCCAATACCTACATCATAGCATTTACTGCATCTGTTACAGAACAGCAGGAGATATTTGGCAGCGGGTTTAATGATTTTCTGTACAAGCCTGTGAACATGACAGAGCTGCACAACAAACTGGAAAACATTACAGCACGCAAACAGCTGATGCTTTAATTAGTAATCCTATCCAGAAACAGTGTATCGCCTACGGCAGGGTCCCAGAAACGGGATGGATAATAACCAGACTTACTGATGGTCATCTTCATAACAGGGCATTGTGTTACACCACCTTTTGTAAACATAGCCTCGAAAGAACCGATGCTGTCTGTATAGTAATTCTTCTCCAGCTCTTGCTTGCCATTGGTAGCTGCTACGCAAAATACCTGCGCACCTATAATGGGTTTGCGTGTTTCTCTGTCTGCTACATAGTTTTTGGCATAGCGGCTGCATTCCTGACAAGACGCTAAGAATACTACAATAAGTAAAGGCAAATACCTGCGCATGTTGTAAAGATATAACAGTATCAGCAAAATAAAAGCCCGCCATTACAGCGGGCTCTATGCTTATATAGTACTTACAGTCTTATTAATCTGCCTGATGGAAAGGATACCTGTAGTCTGTAACAGGTACGTATGTTTCCTTGATGGTTCTTGCACTCAGCCAGCGATACAGGTTCAATGCAGAGCCTGCTTTATCATTAGTACCCGATGCACGTGCACCACCAAATGGTTGCTGGCCTACTACCGCACCCGTTGGCTTATCGTTGATGTAGAAATTGCCCGCAGCGTTTACCAGTTTGCGTGTCATGTATTCTGCTGCATAGCGGTCCTGAGAGAAGATAGCACCCGTCAGTGCATAACCGCTTGTATGGTCTACCGTATCAAGGATGTCTTCCCATTTGTCTGCTTCGTAGGTGTAGATAGTCAGTACAGGGCCAAACAACTCTTCGCACATCGTAACGTAGTCAGGTGTTTTAGCTTCTATCACAGTAGGTTCTATGTACCAGCCTTTGCTGTTATCATACGTACCACCACACAGAATACTTGCCTGCCCGTTGCTGTTCTTTACACCATCTATATATTTTGCCAGGCTGTTGAAAGACTTCTCGTCTATCACCGCGTTGATGAAGTTGGTAAAATCATCTACCACACCCATCTTCATGGTTTTTATTTCAGCTACCAGTTTTGTCTTGATTTCTTCTGCCAGATTGCTAGGCAGGTATGCACGGCTTGCAGCACTACACTTCTGTCCCTGATACTCGAAAGCACCACGAGCCAGGCCAGCCACTACAGCATCTACGTTTGCACTCGGGTGAACCATCACGAAGTCTTTACCACCTGTTTCGCCAACTATGCGCGGGTAAGATTTGTACTTCGCTATGTTCTCGCCAATGCTCTTCCACATGCTTTGGAATACGCCTGTAGAACCTGTAAAGTGTACACCTGCAAAATCAGGATGTGCATAGCATATTTCACCAACTACAGGGCCCGGAGGATAAACGAGGTTGATAACACCTGCAGGCAGGCCAGCTTCCATGAGTATCTCCATAAATACAGACGCACTGTATATCTGTGTATTGGCAGGTTTCCAAACTACTACGTTGCCACACATGGCAGGCGCCGTAGGCAGGTTGCCACCAATAGCCGTAAAGTTGAACGGTGTTACAGCCAGTACAAAACCTTCCAGCGGACGGTACTCCATACGGTTGTGGAATGCAGGTGTAGATATCGGTTGTTCGTTATAGATTTTTGCAAGGAAATGCACGTTGAAACGCAGGAAGTCTATCAGCTCACAAGCACTGTCTATCTCTGCCTGATACGCATTCTTGCTCTGCCCCAGCATAGTGGCCGCATTCATTTTGAAGCGATACTTGGTAGCCAGCAGCTCTGCCGCCTTCAGGAAGATGGCAGCACGGTGTTCCCACGGCATTTCTGCCCAAGATTTACGAGCCTCCAGCGCAGCATCGATAGCCTGCTTTACGTGCTCTGCACCACCTGCATGAAAATGACCTAACAAATGGCCTGTTTCGTGTGGCGGACGGATTTCTTTCTTATCGCCTGTGCGTACTTCCACACCGTTGATGTACATAGGTATATCGCGAGTCTGGCTTTTCAGGTCGGCAATAGCTTTTTGCAATGCAGCACGTTCTGGGCTTTTAGGGCCATAGTTCAGTACTGTTTCGTTCTTTGGCAGTTCGTAATGAAAATAAGCGTTATGCATATATATAATATGATTTTTACCTTACAAGAAGCGCAAAGGTAATCAATAAAGCCTATTTGTTATGTAACGGGTGTTGCCAAGTATTGAGGGTGGTTATAGTGGTATTGTATAACTTGAGGCATCGTAAAAAATGAGTGTCATTGCGAGGAACGAAGTAATCTCACGATAACATGAGCCTAGTACAATTCGAGAGAAATCAAAACTATCTGAGTGTCATTGCGAGGAACGAAGCAATCTCACGATAACATGAGCCTAATACAACTCGACAGCCAAATCCTTCCAATCAGGATTCATTTGTTCAATCAGTTGCTCCTTGTATTCCCTGTTACAACCCTTCAGTCGTTTTTCTTCCCTGATGGCATCTTCTATATATTCGAACAGATTATAATAAACAAGTACAACACAATTGTACCGTGCAGCAAAACCTGTAGGATTTTTCTTTTGCTGATGTTCTGTAATACGGTTAGGCAGGTTTGATGTCACACCAATGTATAGTGTACTTCTATTGGGTGATGATAATATGTAAACAGCCCCGCCTTTGTGCATACGGTAAATATAATACAACCCTGCATTTCGTGAGATTGCTTCGTGCCTCGCAATGACTCGTGTTTTTGACTATGTGCCCCTTACGCCTATCAAGACTTCTTCATTTTCTGCAACACCTCGGTTACTATATCATCAATGCGTTTGGTGCGTGTTTCGGGGCGTTTGGCCATGGCTATGCGGTGCAGCATTTGCTTCTTTACAGATTTGCTGAGGCTTTCGAAACAGGCTTTGGCACCCTTGTGTGCGCTGAGTGCTTTGGCAAGCTCTTTGGGTACTTCGAGGGCTTCTACCGCGTCTATCGACGTCCATGAACCGTTTTGTTTGGCGATGGCGATACTATCCAAACCCGCTTGTGTCATTTGCCCGTTGGCTATCAGGCGTTCTACTTTTTCTTTGTTGATCCTGGACCATACGCTGCCTGGCTTGCGCCTGCAGAAGTATTGCATATACCGTTCCTCATCTACAGGACGGGCGGTGCTGTCTATCCACCCGAAACACAGGGCTTCGTCAACCGCATCGCTCCAACTGAGGCTGGGCTTGCCCGTGCTTTGCTTGTAGTATATGAGCCATACAGACTGCTTGCTTGCATGATGCTTTTGCAACCACTTGCGCCAATCCTTTTGACTGGCAGGATGGAAAGTTTCTATCGGTGTGTCCTTCATCTGAGTGGTAAAACTACAATAGTGTAGTGACAACTGTGTGTCAGCAGGTGTGGTGAGTAGTGATGCCTGCGTACAAGTGTGCGACGCAACGATGCTATATAGTAGCTACCATGCTGACTGCATAGAGCGTATATACACGGTAAGAAAATCAGGTGTTTTCCACATTGTGCTGCATGGCTGTATCCTGTAGTTTTACTGCAAAATACTATAGCATGATCACCTCTGATTTAGTAATCCGCATTATCAATTTTGCAAGCCTGGAACCACATATTTCACAAATGCTGATGCAACGCAATGCGAGGATGCATTGTACAAACATCACCTGCCAATTTGAGGGTATGGAACCTGCCAACCATAATATATTGCGCTTTGTAGTGCGTTTCGAGTATCGCTACCCTGATAACAGGCCCGACCCTAATAACGATGATATAACGGTGTACCTGCATGTAGGCCCTAATGGACAGATGCGTATCGTTAACGTTCAGGCACAGTAACAGACCTACAGATAGTCCGCTATATCGCTGCCGTCTGTGTGGTGTTGTAGTACATGGCTGATGCTGCATAGGGTTATTTGTGTGGCAATGCTGTTCCAATACTGCCACGCGCCTGCATCGGGGAAGAGGATGATTTGCCTGCCTTTCAGTATGCTGCATTTCTGTACGCTCAGGTTGCGGATGCCGCCTGTTGCCATCCATATGTATTGCGGCATGCGGATGCTGGCTATCACGGCTGTCTTCTCGCTCTCGGCAATGGCTACGGGCAGGTTGTTGTTGCGTAGCAGGTGCTCACCAAAAAAACATTGATGCAGTGTAAACCCCTGTAGCTTGTGCACGCTGTGTACCCAGCGTACGGGTGGTGTGTCTGTACCCTTGATGCGGTGGCCTGTTTGTGCATCGTACTGTATCAGCTTGCCACTGCGGATGCGTTGCTGTGCATCTATCTGCCAGAAGATGGTGCTGCCGTCTGTATGACTACCTATGCGATAGGCATCCAACACACGCTCCATAGCCTGCCAGCCGTACGTGTGGTATAGGTATTGTGCCAGTCCGTTTTGCGGATAACAACAGAGGGAGTTTTTGAAGATGGCTTTTAGTTGACTTGTTGATTGGTTTATTGGTTGATTAGTTTTGTGGTAAATGTTAGGTTGTTGTATTTGTTTCTTCGGATTTGATAATGGGTTAGGATTTAGTATTTGCTTCTTAGTATTTAGAATTTGATTTTTCGTATTTCCGCTTTTTGGCGGCATGTGGTACCCGCATTGTTGTTCACGATTGCAACGGCCTGTGTCTTCTGCCAGGTGTTCTCCGGTAGTGGTATCTATATAGCGGACAAATACATTTTTGTGCCCGCACTGCGGACAGGTATAACGTGTGTTGCGCCCCTTGTAGGGCTGTAGTGTGTAACGATAGGTTTTCATTGGGTGGTGATTATGGTATGATTATTATTTTAAGAACTCTTCATGATACTTTGCAAGCATTAATGTACCGCCTACATATTCATAGTATAAGATAATCAGGATAAGGTCTGTAAGGATATATGAAAAGACCTCAAAAGATGGTTTCCTGAATACACGATAAAGCACTAATGCTACGTTCAGCAGCGTGCATAGCATCATCAGTAAGCAGAGTGTAATAGCAAACCAGTCGTTTGCAGCAGTGAATACAAATGCAGCTATTAAGATTGCAAGTACAAACTGCAGCCAGAATGTGATGCGTACTGTTTTCATAATATTAAGATAGTGGTTTGAAGGTTTATTGTTTTAACAGCTTCATGAAAAAAGTCTACCCCTATTTAGTGCTTACCGGTACACGGCTTTTAGCCTCGGCAAGTGTGATGCCTTCGTACACATCGCGGACAAGTGGCAGGTGCATCTGCTCTTTGTGCGGATACACTATCGGGCGGTGCTTGTTATTGCTGACAACTACATTGGTACCAATGCTCTCTGTATCCTCGTACTCTGATGGTATGTTGCAGAGCCAGCCAAAGTAAATGATGTCTTCGGGTTCGGCATCGAAATTTCTGGTCTGATAGTCGTTAAAACTCTTTTCGCTGAGCGATACCCATACCCCGTAGTTGAAAGAGTGGCAGGCATCTGTGAGGTGCATCGGCATAACGGCACGGATGAAATAATCTGTCTGGTCTTCGTTACGTATGATGCAGGTTTCTTGGGTAATAGTGGCGATGGTTTGTTTCTCCTCCTCGCTGAGCCAATAGTAGGACGCAGGTGTAAGAAACGTCATTGCAGGCAGTTCTTCATGCTCCTTATCGCATTGTGGACAGGTATGTGTCATTTTTGTTTATTCAGGTTTAAAGTTAGGAGTTGTTTTATTTACGCCCGTTATTGCCCGTAATGACTGTTGGTAAGCCTATAGTCGATATAATAGAAGACTGCCATAACTGCCAACATAAACAGACCCAAGAAGAAACCCATAAAGACTTCTACATTACGTTGCCTCCGCAGCAATACTGCAAACTGCACTACATTCACCGCTGCCAGCAAGGGTATAAAGAATGTGAGCGACAATAGCATCTTTGCCAATGCATCCATTTCTAAAAACATGCTCAACGCTGTGGCCATAGCCAACCCCCAGTATATATAACAAACTATCCGTGCGGTTTTCATATCTGTGTCATTTTATTTACTCGCGTCATTGCGAGGCACGAAGCAACTTCTCTCATGGAGCGTAGCGGAATAATCTCACGAAATGAGGGTTGTATTATGTGGTATAATGCACTGTAAATATGTTATTATCTAACAAAAAACCTGTGCCTTTGAAACTCACTCTGCCACCCTCATACCATGTCACATCAAATGTACCTGCAGATGGATTGGTATTATTTCTTAGTTGGATTTTTAATTTCCCTTTTTGAACATCGTTATTGCCATCTATCCAACAGCATACATAATCACCGACTATGAGGTCTTGTATTTGCTTATTTTGTTTATTGGCTCCATTCTCTTCATTTTCATCTGTCGTTTTGGTTGGTAGTTTTCTTGCTATCTCGTTGTAGGTTGGTCCGTTTTTATCACCTGTTGCATAATAGAGGCCGTTGAGGCAGCCGTCTTTGTGGATGGTATAAACGATGATGCCTTGGAATTCGTTGTTTGGTGTTGCCATGATTGATTGTTTTTTATGGTTGGTGAATTGTTGCTATTTAGTGCGTTATATATTTTCTTTCTTTCTGAACACTCTTGTCCTGTTAGATAAACGCTCATGGATATTATCAAGTCCTAAGTCATTTATCATTGCTACCTCTACATCTCCAATCGCTTCTGCAAGTATCTTAAAATGTTCTTGGGCTTGCTGAATCTCATCTTTATTACTCCCCTCGCCAATACCACCGTTAAATATTATATCTAAAACTTTGTCAATCTTATCAATAACAGCAATAGGTAAGAAATTTTTTAATGCCTCTAAATTGTTTTGTAGTACAACTGCTCTAGTATTCATTTCCTCAAAAAGCATGTTTGCGCCTTCCTTGGTTATCGTTTTCTTTTTGGCATTATCAATACCGGTAAAAAACAAGCTCTGTACATCGTACAAGTAGTTTCCCAACAACCTCAGCATTTCTGCATAATTGTTGAATTTATACTCATAGTAGTGGTTCTCATTTTCAAAAGTTCTTTGTTGCTGAAAAGCTTTGTAAGAAAGATAAAATGCACCGGTGGCAATGATGGTTGAAACAATACTTGCTATATCTGAAAATGTCATGATGCTTTTTTATGGTTGGTGAATTGGTATTACGTGAGATTATTCCGCTACGCTCCATGAGAGAAGTTGCTTCGTGCCTCGCAATGACTCGGTGTGTTTGTGTTTTTTTCATTCACGCTTATTCACGCCGTTCACGGTATTCAAGTTTAGAAATCGTGAATAAATGAATATCGTGAATGGAATGAATTATTCTTTCTTTTGAAGGATGGATGCAAGTTTTTCTATGATACCTAAATCTATCTTATTATCATCCTTACGCAGATAACCAGTTTTCTGATGCAGGAATATTTCTTTACCTGCAAGATTAATAAGTGTGTTACGAGTGTTTTCATCTGGTAAACTATTAATAATTCTTATCATTGCAGCAAGACTATTTGCTTTGTGCATGTTGACAGTCTTATTATGCATCAAAGCGTTGTAGTTCTTTAGGGCAAACTTCAGAAGTAAAATTATTACTGATAGTATAAATACTCTTATTACTATAGGTTTAAATAGTTCATAATAAAATAGTACCTGCCACTTATCAGTATTATAAAAATTACCTATTGATTTTTTAGTAAACAGACAGGTAAAATCAAGCCAACAACTATACATAAACCATGTTGATACTATTAATAATAAAGCTGTTAATCCTACTATATACCATATCCATCTTTGGCTTTCATAATGATTATCAATTCCAGCCTCTCTAAATATCTTTTCTTGTGATAGCAATTCATAATCTCCTAAGTTCTTTTTGTAACGCTCGTCGAATTCCTTTAGCTCTAACTCCATTTTATTCCTCAAGTCTGTTATAGACTTGGCATCTGTCTCACCTTTTTCCTTGAGTTTTTCAATTTCTTTGTACAAAACTTCTTCATTACTAGGCTGAAAGAAAAACGCCCAATTAAGATTTATAAAATCATAAGAAGACCTAATCTTTGGGAAAATTTCAGAAAATATTTGTCTTGGTAATTGTTCCTGAAACTCACCAGTATATTCTTTAATTGTTGTATAAGTTTCTTCGTATTGATTAATAAGGTTTTCAATAATGTCATTATCTGCTTTACGTAAGTTTGAGCTGATGGCATCTAACTTCGCAAAAAGTTCAATAAAAACATCTTCATAATTGTCGTAAAATGCCTTGTATTGTTTATTCTTTAAGTAGATATTATTTAATATACTTTTTAATAAATAATCTGCTTTGTAAAACCTCGATAACAAGTCTGGTGATTCCATTCGTAGTGATTTAGTATGTCTAAAATAATATTTTATTCATGATATTCACACCGTTCACGATATTCACGATTTGGAAACGTGAATACCGTGAATAAGCGTGAATGAAACTACAGGTGTATATACTTGTTTACTGTTCCTGCTGCTATGCCAAGTTCAGCAGCTATTTCCTGTTGTGTCATATTACCTTCTGCCCATAATCGCTTCACCTCACCAATCAACCACTCCTTATCCCTCTCCTCATTCGTTTTCAAATGCTCATACTCATTCCCATTTCCTACAAGGGCAAAGCGGAGGAAATTGTAGGGCTTTTCGATGCGGCAGAGGGCTACGTTGCGGTCGTGGTAGCGAAACTCTTTGGTGCGTGTCTTTATCTGCTTCAGGTAGCGCAGATTGCGGTCTGTGGCACTTTCACCTATACAAAAGCTGCTATCACAAAAAGACATCAGCATCTTGCTGCCTTGCAGGTCGTTGCGGTTCAGTGGTTTGCTGGCATCTCGCTTGGGTGTGTGTGCCAGTGCCAGTATGCTCAGGTTGTAGCGTTGCTTCAGTGCTTTCAGGTGCTTCATCAGCGGCAGTGCGTCTTTGGCTTTCTCTGTTTCTTGCCGCAGGTATGTAATATTGTCAATGATAAGTACACGCGCACCGGTAGCCATAATGGTGGTGATGATGCTATCGTGCAGGTAATCTTCCATACACATATAGTGCTCGGGGATGCTCATATCGGGGTCTATCTCGGCACGCTTCAGGTTATCCGCAAAGCGGTAGTGCTGCTGGTAGTCTACACTGTAGCGCAGCTCAAACTGTTTATCGAACAACTCGAAATCGAAGTACACAACTGGCTGTGCCTGTGCCGATATTTTAAACCCATCGATAGGTACACCACGGCTGATGCTGTCTGCAATCTGTACGGCAAGGATACTCTTGCCTGTGTTGGTATCTGCAAAGAAGATGCAGAGTTCACCCTCGTACCACATCTCGTCAAAGAGCATTTGCGGTATGGGGCGTTTGCTGGCCTCGTCTATCCACTGGTTGGCTGTCTTAACGGTAAACATACCCGTGTCTATCGGTTGTCTTAGAAAGCCTTCTACCTCGTCTACGATGGCTTTTACCATAGCATCGCCTACGGGTGGTGGTGGCGGAAAGTAGTACGGGTTTGTCGGGTCTTTAGACGGGTCGTAAGGTGCGGGCTTGGGTGTTTGCTCTTCTTTGTTCTCACCTGTGTTCTCCTGTATGTTTTCATGTTGGTTTTCAGGATGTTGCGGGTTTTCGGGCTGTTCGTTGCCCTGTGTGTTTTCTGACATGATAGTCTGGGTTTAAAATAGTTATTAATAAAATTTCACGGTGTTCCTGCGCAGAAACTTGCACAAATGTACAAATATAATTTTGATAAAGTTGTAAAATTGTTTTTTGTATTATATAGATAATGATGTATTGTTGATATGGTAATGCTTTCGGCTGACAAATAAAATAATATTTAAAGGGTATTGGAATGCGAAAGCTGCTGTTGTATATTTGATACAAGCAGAGCAATTACCCTTTACATATTTGCTACAGCAACAAACAAGACAGACTGATACCCAATAAATTACGCTAACCGTAACGACTATGAGGCTGTCTTTTACACGTAAACTTGTGCTGTTCTATTCCATCATTATGACTGGTTTAGTTGTAATAGCCGTGCTTGCGTACCAAAATATTAAGCAGAATAATGCCAACAACGAATCTGTAAACCACAGCTATATCGTATTGCGCAAGCTGACACGTGTACGCGGCCTCAGCAAAGACAATTCGCTGCACTGTGGCTATTATGTCATTACTGCCAACAAGCAATTACTGCAATACATACACGACGAGAAGGACACTATGCTGCGCACCCTCAACGAGCTGGTAGCACTAACGGCAGACAACCCCGCACAGCAGCAACGCATACGTAGTTTTCAGGCATCTGTTATACAGGGTATCAACTATTCAGACAAGATAATAGCCGCATACAACACAGGTGGTCAGCAGGCAGCCATGCAGCTTTATGCCCTGGGCGAAAGCGGTAAGATAAACTACACCATCCGCGATAAGGTGGCAGAGATAGAGCGCCAGGAACGCAACTTGCTGTATCAGCGCAAAGCCACGTATAGTGCCGGTGAGGAAAGATTTGCCAGACTGGTATCATTGCTTATACTGTGTACGGGTGTTTCGGTAACGTTGATGTTCATCATCACCCACAAACAGATGCGCCTGCGCAAGCGTGCCGAAGCCGAGGTGAAACAAATGAACGAGTCGCTTGAAAAACGTGTGAAGGCTAAGGCAGAAACCATACGCCAGCAGAACCAACGCTTCCGCCACCTGATGGATAATATGATAGAGGGTATGCAGATAGTAGGCAAAGACTGGAAGTATATATACCTGAATGATGCCGCCGTAGGGCAATCGAAACTGACGAGGGAGCGCATGATTGGCAAATCGATATACGAGCTGTACTCTGAAAAAGATAATGCCGAATTGTACCATGTACTGAAGCAGTGTATGGAAACAGGACAACCCTCCAGACTCGATACGGCTTTCACCTTTCCCGATGGCAGTACCAACTACTTCGACCTGAGTATTGAACCCATTGATGATGGTATACTGATATTGTCTATGGACATCAGCGAACGCAAAGCACGCGAGCTGGAAAGGCAACGCCGTATAGACGAAGCCAAAGAGATACTGAACAAGATATCGCACGATATCAGGCAACCTGTCAGCAGTATTGTTGGTGTGTCTGATCTGTTGGAAAATGAAATGATATCGGAAGATGAACTGAAAACGGTATCTGTATCTATGAAGGAATCTGCCCTGTTGCTCGACCTTCACACCCGCCAGTTATCAGAGTATGTATCGAAGCTGCGGAAGGAAGGGTGATGGGATTGTGTTATTAAATAATGAGCGTCATTGTGAGGCGCTGAGTAGTATTCCTGAACGATGAACGGTGCCAACGCCTTTAAAGTATAATAGTAGTACAGATGGTGAAATCCTAATGACTAATATCTAAATCAACTAATCAACAAATCAACGTTCTTTTATATCTTTCAGGTCTATGAGTCAATCTGTTTTCAGACGCAAGACACTACACCAGATAGAAAAGGAAGCTGCCAGTGGTATGACGGATGCACATGCATCGGGCCTGCACAAGGTATTGGGTGTGCGAGATCTGACGCTGATGGGTATTGCCGCCGTTGTAGGTGCGGGTATCTTCAGCACCATCGGCAAGGCAAGTTATGATGGTGGCCCGGGTATTGTGTTCCTCTTTTTGTTTGTATCTGTAGCCTGTGGTTTTGCTGCGGTGTGCTATGCCGAGTTTGCCAGTATGGTACCTGTATCGGGTAGTGCATACACGTATAGTTATGTAGCTTTTGGCGAAATCATTGCATGGATAATAGGTTGGGATTTGCTGATGGAATATGCCATTGGCAATATAGCCGTTGCCATATCGTGGAGCGACTACTTCACTACCCTGCTGGATGGCATGGGCGTACACCTGCCCGCATGGATAACCATGGACTACTGGACTGCTAAAGACGGACTTACCGATGCTGCCAAAGAGGCTTGGGCAAATGCACCTGCGTTGGGCAATTTTAAGCTGATTTGTGATATTCCTGCTTTTGTGGTTACGGGTATTATTACGGCTATTATATATGTGGGCATCAAAGAAAGCAAGCGTACTACCAATGCCATGGTGATACTGAAACTGGCGGTGATACTGCTGGTAATAGTAGGTGGTGCATTCTTCATCAAGCCCGAAAACTGGCATCCGTTTATGCCCAATGGCATAGGTGGTGTGCTGAGTGGTACGGCGGCTGTGTTCTTTGCCTATATAGGTTTTGATGCCATCAGTACTACGGCAGAGGAATGTAAGAATCCGCAGCGAGACCTGCCACGTGGTATGTTCTATTCGCTCATTATCTGCACGGTTATATATGTACTTATAGCACTGGTGCTTACAGGTATGGTTAGCTACAAAGACCTGAACGTGGGCGACCCGTTGGCTTATGTGTTTGAAGCAAATGGTATGGGTTGGCTGGCTGGTGTTATAGCCGTGAGTGCGGTAATAGCTACGGCAAGTGTGCTATTAGTATTCCAACTCGGTCAGCCACGTATATGGATGAGCATGAGCCGTGATGGATTGCTGCCGCCTGTATTCAGCAAGATACACCCTAAGTATAAGACACCTTCTTTCAGTACCATCCTCACGGGTTTTGTAGTGGGCATCCCTGCCCTGTTCCTCAACCTGAATGTAGTGGTAGAGCTGACAAGTGTGGGTACGCTCTTTGCCTTTGTACTGGTATGTGGTGGCATCATCCGCCTGCAGCAACAACGCAAAAAAGCACTACACCTGAAGGGCGAAGACATTATAACCGAAGACGACCACAGCCATCAGCATGTACCTGTCAGCAGATTCCAGACACCGTATATAAATGGTAAATGGATAGTGCCGGCATTGCTCATCATTACGGTAGTGCTGATAGGCAAATACTACCCCGGTGGCTTAGCTGGTATGTTCGATACAGGTGGAGACCACAGTTGGGAAGCAGTGCGCCTGAAAGTGCCTTATATACTATTTGGTGGTGTATTCCTTACGATGGCTATACTATCGTTCCTCAACAACTATAGCCTGATACCTGTACTGGGTTTTCTGTGTTGCAGTTATCTGTTGTGCGAAAGTGGTGTCAGCAATTGGGAGCGCTTCCTTGCATGGCTGGCAATAGGCTTGGTTATCTACTACCTCTACGGGCGCAAACGGAGTAAACTTGCACAGCAGGGGCAATAAGTATATGCACAATGCGTTATAGGTAAAAACCAATCATATATGGCAAAGCCTTACAAAATACTGCTGTTAATTGCTGTACTACTTACAGCCTGTATGCTATATATGGAGTACAATTATTGGGATAATGACGGACCGTTGCCATCTGCATCTACCATAGCATTTGAATGTGCTGTATTTGGTTCCTTCTACGCACTGCTGATATGGGGTGTATTATCGGGTTTCTATTTTTTGGTAAACAGAGCTTTGCATTTGGTTACGGGTGCTTCCGGAAAGTAGTAAGCAAAACTGCGTATCTTGATGCGCAATCATCTACCCCCATAGCATTGAAACAAAAACTGAAGCGCACTTACAGGGTTACCAAATATGTGGTTTATCGGCAAACACTGATAGAACCCGAAGACCATGTCTGGACCTTCATCGGTGCTTTTATAGCCATAGCCCTGATAGGCAGTATACAAACCGCAGGGCTTACCTATATGGATAACGTATTCCTTATTGGTTCTTTCGGTGCATCGGCAGTACTGATATTCGGTGCTACCAACAGTCCCCTTGCACAGCCTCGCAACCTGATAGGCGGGCATCTTATCTCAGCTATTATAGGTGTTACGGTACACAAACTACTCCCCGACCAGCTATGGCTAGCCGGCGGACTGGCAGTTGCTACCAGTATAGTAGCTATGCAAATGACCAAAACCCTGCATCCCCCCGGTGGTGCTACCGCCCTGATAGCCAATATAGGCAGCGAAAAGATAAAAGCCCTGGGCTGGATGTATATACTAAGCCCCGTAATGACCGGTGTGCTGATAATGTTTGCAATAGCTATGATAGTGAATAACATACCCAGAAACAGGCACTATCCGTACAAAAGAAAGCTTTAGGCAGGCGGGTATATTGGTTTTTAAAACATTTTACTATCTTACAATGGCAAATTACGAATTGAATATGTACCGTATTGTATTATTAGCATTGACTGTGACGCTGTTTTCTTGTGTAAATAAGGGCAACTATACCTGTACCTGCAGCCAAAACAACACTTTGGTGAAGTCTTTCACATACAACGACATCAATAAGAAAAACGCGCAGGACAATTGCAATACAGAGATGGATAACTACCGCAACGCAGACAGTGCAAAGCAAAATCCGTCTGTTACCTGCACACTCAACTAATCAGGTCTTTCTTATAAAGTATGAAGATGATGTAATCAATACATCATCTTCATGCAAAATACACTACCGCCGGACTTCATAAATTCTCCGGTTTCTATTTCCACAACATTATAGCCTTCCTGTTTCAATACATCCAGCGTGATGGCACTACCCTTTTGCAGTATAGCCGTCTTGGTACCATGTGCATCAAAAGCATGTGCATTCAGCGAGAAGTATTTTTCTGCCTCGTACTCAGGTATATGATACACTTTGGTAAAGAGTTGGCTTATCATGGCCAGCCCATCTTCTGTAAAAGCTTCTCTGCACAGCATCACACTATCGCGGCTCAGTGGTACAAAGCAAGTATCCAGATGGTAAAACTTAGGATTGATTAACTCCAGTGCCACAACAGGTGTTTGCAGCATCGTAGCCAGCTCGTCATATGCCTCGGCAGTAGTACGGTGTCCGTAGCCACCATACAGCAGGCGCTTGCCCGGGTGTGGTATCACATCTCCCATACCTTCAAACATCTTCACGTTGTTGAAGTGCAGTGGCTTAAAACCCTTGTTCTTAAAGAACTCCTCGAAGTATGGCACCTCACGTTGGCGGCTCTCGTGCCTCATACGGCTCATCACTACTACCTCGCTACCGTCTTCCATCTTCCACGGCAGTGTCTGGTTGGCACAGAATACCATATCCTCACATCCGGGTGCACCGGGTATTACGCTCACCTCGTCCAGTACTTTATCAGCCAGCAATGCATCGTATGCATCCTTCAGGCTTTGCCATTGTGCATTTACCTGTGCTTTGTCTGTATTGCCTATATGCCCCTGCATGTGTACGTTCTTCACATCTACTATGTCAAAATAGTCGGGGCTGCACATCAGTACCCTTGTTGGGTCTGTACGGTCTTTTATATCGTTTATGCTGAAAGAAATATTGTTTTTAAATACGCTTGGTTGCATTGGTTATTCTATCGTTGTTGTTAATGTATCTGATGTATATGTTTTAGTACCTATGGTAACGGTAGCCCACCATTTAATAGTCTTTGGTTTTTCGTTGCCTGCCAATGGCGATGCAGGTGCTTTTGCCCTACCCCTCCAGGACCAACTATATGGAGAACTACCCTGTGCCTGATACAAAACCTCATTCACCCCCACCCTGAAGGCAAGATGATGTTGAGAATTTCGTGCCAAAGCTAACATTCTTACAGGTAATTCCGTTTTGTTGTATTGTAGCTTCATAGGAATATTGCGCAGGTTGTTTTGTGCAAATACCTGTACTATGGGTTTGTTTTTACCTAAAGCAGCTTTGTTGAGGAAACAACGTATATCGCCACCTTTAGTTGTGGTATAGGTAGCGGGTACTTCTATTTTTATGAGTTTGTTTGCCTCTTGTGCCATCGTGCTGTATGCAGACATAGCTGATAAAACACCTGTACAAACAATCCTGTTAAGCCTTGTCATGATTATAAATTTATACTTATAAACGTATCAAACATACTGACAGTAAGTGTAAAAGATATGTAAAAGTTATTTAAAGATTTTTTTACCTACAGTTTAATTACAGTAATTTACAGACTTACATATAATACAATTTATGCGAAAACAGTTCTTATTTGCATGCGTTGCATTTGCATCGCTCAGTGCTCAGGCTCAGACACAGTACCGATACCCATGGCGTATCAAACCTACTGCTGAAGAACTTGAGTACAGGAAAACACTTCCTCAACAAGCATCCCCCTATGCAAATAAAACTACCGCAACCTATACAATGCCTACAGATGCTCGTGTACCGGGCGAATTCGAAGAATCGCAGGCTGTATCTATAGCTTGGGTAGATAATTTTCCCGGTCCCGGTCCGGATGTAACAACTGAATATGGCGACCTGTGGGCAAAAATGACAGATATTATTCAGAAAGAATGTACTGTATGGATACGCATTAAAGCAGGTGCAGACAGTAATGCCATCAAAACCTTTATGGCTTCAAAAGGCACACCACTTACCAACTATAAGTTTCATGTAATGGTGGGTGATGATTTCTGGATACGCGACTATGGTCCTATCGGGTTCTACTACGGTGCTAATGATGATATAGGCTTGCTGGATATGAACTACTATCCTGGCAGGGATAATGACAACCTGTATCCGGGCTTGCTGGCAGGTGTTACCGGCTATCTGGATGTTAAGACCAACCTGTATGCTGAAGGTGGCAACTTCTTTACAGATGGTTTCCACAACTCTTTTCACAGCAATGTAATTGAGAGTGTAAATACCGGTTCGAACCCTCAACACGGACCGTGGACTACTGCACAAACGCAGGATACCATCAAGTATGTTTGGGCTTCTACCAATGTAACATCTACCCCTACGCTAAGGTGTGATGGTGGTACAGGCCACAACGATATGTACATGAAGCTGATGGACGAAAATACAATGGCTATCATGGAATATCCGAGTGTTGTAACTGCACAGGACAGAACAATCATCCAGAACGTGATTACTACCGTAGCAGGTATGAAGAATGTATATGGAAAGCCATACCGTATCTACAAAGTACCAATGCCTACACAAGATAACGGCGATACTTTCAAAATATGTAATGATATAGATGGTGATGCACGTACGTTTGTAAATGGCCTCACGGTAAATAAAACCTACCTGATGCCTACATACTCTGATGGTACAAGTGGTAATCAGGCACAGACTACAGCAGCTACAAATCTGTTTAAGCAAATAGCTCCGGGCTATACGTAGTACCGCTTGACTCTCGCATACTTACCGTACTTGGTGGCGCTATACACTGTGTTACCATGCAGATACCTGCAGAAAATCCTGTACACTTCTGGCATCCGCCTGTTATAGACTGGCAGGTAAAACAAAGCTCTTACCATCTGGTTGCTAAAATTGATAACAGGAGTGGTATAGCATCTGCAATATGCAAATGGCGCAAAAGAGGTACTACTACATGGACCAGTGTAAACATGACAGACAGCAGTGGTTATAAAATTTGCGATATCTCAGGCAGCTTCAATTACGGTGATGCTGTAGAGTATTACCTGACAGCGACTACCAACAATGGTAAAACTGCCGTAAAGCCAATTACAGCACCTGATGGTTTCTATACATTCATGATCAACTGGCCGTCTTCTGCAACTACGCTGAATCCTGACAGAAACTTCCTGCTGAATCCATTACCCAACCCAAGCAATGGTAGCTTCACTATCCCGGCATCTTTCGATAAAGAAATGCAGGTAACGGCTATTGTTACAGATATCATGGGCAAGAAAATAAGTGTTACAGATTTCGGTAAAATGGAATCAGGTATGCATAAGCTCGATTTCAATCTGGCAAATACAGCAAACGGCATCTACTTTGTACAAGTATTTGCAGATGGATTATCTGTAGGTACTAAACGCATCTCTAAGCAATAATCAGACATTGCATATATAACAAAAGGGTTCCTGTAAAGGAGCCCTTTTATTTTTTACAGGATAGTATAGCTACTATTCCTTAATCAGTTTCTGTTCATAAAACACTTCATGATTCGCATCTTCAAGATGAATCATATAAACGCCCTCGTGCAGGTCTTTAACGTACAATTCATTAGCACCTGGGTGCAATTCGCAGGTGATGACATTATTCCCTGTATAATTATCAGTAATTGTAGCCTGCATGGGTTGGTTGGTACGGTTTGTAATGTATAGTTTGTCAGTCATCGGGGTGTATTTAATTGGGGTGTATTGTTTATGCTAATATAGTAGAACGATAATAAAAACGCAATGCCATTTTTGGTGTATAAAGTACTAAGTGATAACACTGATTTATCTCTTCGATTATACATATTTGATTTTTAATCCATTATTAAATATATTAGATAAAACAATCTGTCTGGTAATGAAAAAAGTCTATACGCTAATGCTAATGTGTTGTTGTGTTTTTATTGCAAAATCACAAACACCGCTAGACCATACAGTGCAACTTACAGCTATTACGCAAGCTTCCCCTGCACAAATAAAAATTAGTTGGAAAAAACTTAGTAGTGCTACCGGTTATCAGGTGTACAGAAAAACAAAAACAGCCCCCGGCTTCGGGACAGTGCTAACCACTGTTGCTGCTACAGACAGTATTTATACAGACAACAACGTGTCTGCAGACAGCACGTACGAGTATCAGGTAATAAAAACAGGGGGCAGTAACAGTGCTACAGGGTATATATATGCAGCCATCAAGGCATTACCAATACACAACAGGGGCACCATGTTGCTGTTGGTAGACAGTACTTTTACAGACTCCTGTAGTACAGAAATTTCAACACTGATGAATGACATTAGCGGCGACGGATGGAAAGTTGTACGCAAAGACTTTGCAAGAAGCGCAAGTGTCAATAACATTAAAAGCTATATCGTAAACACATACAATGCAGACAATACTGTAAATGCAGTGTACATACTCGGGCATCTTGCCGTACCATATAGCGGAGATTTGAACCCTGACGCACATGCAGACCATAAAGGTGCGTGGCCTGCAGATGTATACTATGCGGATATTGATGGTATATGGACAGATAACAGTGTAAACAATACCACATCTACAGGTACACGCAACGATAATATACCCGGTGATGGCAAGTATGACCAAACCACATTGCCAAGCAATGCAGATTTGCAAATGGGCCGTGTAGATGTAAGCAATATGCCTGCATTCACCCAAACAGAAGTGCAGATGATGCGTGCTTACCTGAACAAAGCACATAGTTACAAAATGGACTCCATAACAATGATACATCAGGCACTGATTGATGATAACTTTGGCATGGGAACAGGCGAACCTTTTGCAGCTAATGGCTGGAGAAACTTTTCACCACTGCTTGGGTATAGCGGCACACAATCATTGGATTATATAACCACACTCAACACTACTACTTATCAATGGTCTTTCGGTTGTGGCGGTGGTTCTTATACCAGTGCGGGTGGCATAGGCACTACAGCAAATATTGCTGCCAATAACATGAATGGTATATTCAGCATGCTGTTTGGTAGTTATTTCGGCGATTGGGATAACCAGAACAATTTTCTGCGTGCACCGCTTTGTGCCAATACACCTATGCTGACCAATTGCTGGGCAGGCAGGCCACATTGGTTTTTCCACCACATGGCGTTGGGCGAACCCATTGGTTATAGCACAATGATTTCTCAGAATAACGATGGCACTTACCTGACTACCAGCAACTACATGACAAAAGGTGTACATATTGCTTTGATGGGAGATCCTAGTTTGAGGCAAGACTACCTGAAACCTGTTAAGAATGTAAACATAACTGCTGTAGCAGGTGGCGGTGCAAATATTACTTGGACGGCTTCACCAGACCCTGCTGTTGTTGGTTACTATGTATATAGTGCAGATGACAGGTATGGTGCATATAAAAGACGGTCGCCATTAGTTAATGTCACTACCTACAACGATTCTTTTGGTACAGACGGTACTAAGTACTACATGGTACGTGCTGTTAAGGTGCAGAATACCCCATCCGGTAGTTATAGCAACCTGAGTATAGGTGTTGCTTCCTTGCCGGCAACAATAGATTATCCATATTCAGAAAGCCAGTCTGTTAATACCATTGGCAATATTGTTTCAGCAAACTTGTATCCTAACCCGGCTTCCGATGTATTGAATATTGCTGTTACAGCTCAAAAAGCAGTAATTGGCAGAGTAACAATCACTAACATCAACGGACAATCGCTTTACACAAAAGATGTGCAGCTGAATAGTGGTGTCAATAATGTACAGATTAGCATAGAAAGGCTGGTTCCTGGTATATATTATACCAATATTACTTCAGGAGGCACTATAACAAGCCTTGCATGGGTTAAAAACTAATTTGACAGCGTTTTTTGGGGCAATACTTTGATATAAGAGCAGAATTATATAAACTTGTAGAAAGAAGCATAATAAAGATGAAAGCAAAATTGATGGTTATCATAGCAATGGCTGCAGGCTCTATGCTATTTACATCTTGCACAAAATATTACAACTGTAAGTGTGTTGATTATAAAGGATCTATCACTTACTTCACAGTTCAGGCTCAGACAGTACAGCAAGCCAACAAAAATTGTGATGAAAAAGGAAATCTCGGTAATTGTGAGTTGAACTAAAAACTCTGTTATCTTACATAATAACAACCCGCATACTAAGGTATGCGGGTTATTTATTTAATCTATTCTACGGATATTGTTCGCATCCAACCAATTGGCAAATTCCTTTACGTCATTGGTCTTATGGGTTACAATTTTGCCAATCTTCAGCAGAATGACAAACATATCTACGTGGTACTTGTATGCCGATAGTTCTTCTACGGTATACTCAAAACCCGGAAATGTATTTTGCCCCATAAATCGTTATCCTCGTCTATACGCCAGTATACACAGTCCACCCCCCGCAAGTCTTATTGGCAGTATTGCTGTTTGATTAGCTTAAAAATGATTCTTCTCTCTTAAGGAATTGATTGTCATGGCATCACAAAATCGTCCACTACTTATCCCTTATACTGCGCAAAGGTCAAAATATAAGGTGTACAATCCATTGATTTGAATCAATAAATAACACATATAAAACCGGGTAAAATAACAGGTCACCTGGAAGAGGTATCCGTCAGCAATTCTGCATTGCGCTTGCTGATGCGCGAGCGTATACGGCTCAATGCTTCCGGGGTAACGCCGAGGTAAGAGGCTACCATGTATTGTGGTACACGACGAATGAGATCTGGCTTTTCCTGCAATACTTTTATGTATCGTTGTTCAGGGCTTTCCATCAATAGCGATGCATTTCTTGCAGAGAGTAATATATACAGCTGCTCTGCAACCAACCGGCCTACACGTTCGCTATCCGGTATATTTTCATAGGCATATTGCAGACTATCATAATCAACATCTATCATTTCAGTATCTTCCAGCACATCGGTATATAGCAATGATGGTGTGCGAGAAAGGAAGCTTTGATAATTTGAGAATACAGAATCCTCTACAAAAAAATTAGTGGTTATCTCTCTGCCATCTACAAGATAGTAACTGCGAACCAAACCATAATTAATAAAAGAGATACAGTTGCAAACCTCTCCTGGCCTGAGTATATAATTCCCTTTCTCGTATTTCTTAACTATGAGACGTTTTTCAAATTCGCTCCAGTTATCTTCATTCAGGCTGGGCCATAAAGAGAAATAGAAGGTTTTTACTTTCTCAAACTTATCTCCCATGTCGGTAGTTATTAGTAAATGGCAATTATTGGTTGAGGCTCAATATATTATCGAGCAGACCAAGTTACGAAAAAACGCTGTGATAAAACTACTGCACTTAATGCAAATGAATTAATACTACAAAACCATTGCAATATCCGTGTTTATACCGGGTATGCACAACAATTGTACTTACAAGTATTGATGTTATCTGCCCTATCCCCCCAAAAGGGTAATAGTATATAATACACGCATTTATATCTTTGCATTATGCGTTATGTATATAGTTTAATTCTCTGTTTGCTTGTTGTCAATGCATTTGCAAAACAAGATACCATAAGGGTATACTATCCTATCAATGTTGCTGAGCTTACCAACCAATCTGTAAAGACAATTGACTCTCTGATTTATTTGGATGTACTGCGGGCAGGTAAAAAAGTAGGTATACTTGGTTATGCAGATTATCTGGGAAGTGAGGAAACCAACATAGCACTGTCTGAAGCCAGGGCAAATAAAATGAAGGACTATCTGTTGCACATGGGGTTGAAAGAAGATGACATACAGATAGTAATAGGCAAAGGAGAAATAGTGCGAGATGGTATGACAGCCTTATCGGGCTACCCTACAGACAGGCGTGTAGATATCATCCCCGGTGGCTTTAAAGTGCCTCCTGTTGTAAAGAAACCGGAACCGATTGTAAAAAAGGATACCGTTAAAAAGCAAATCATCAATCTTGCGAAAGTAAAAGCTAATCAGACTATCAACCTGAGCAAGATATTCTTCTACCCGGGTAGCCACAAGATACGTGAAGAGAGCCAACCGTATGTCGATTCCCTGTACATGCTGATGCGCGACTACCCTACACTAAGGATAAGAATAGAGGGCCATATATGCTGTGTAGTGGCTAAGAATGCAGATGGTTATGATTATGACTCTCAAGACTTCAACCTGTCTGTAAACAGGGCTAAAGAGATATACGATATACTGGAAGAAAAAGGCATTGACGATACCCGTATGGAATACAAAGGCTTTGGTAAAACACGCCCGTTGGCATGGCCTGAACAAACTGAGGAAGACGAGAATAAGAACCGACGGGTAGAAATAAGAATATTACAGAAATAAAATAAGGGTTGTGTTTTACAACCCTTTCTTTTTCCACCTGATGGCGTAACTGATATAGAAGTTAAAATCGAAAATACTGTTCTTATCCCCCCTGCCATAGCCTGCCACGTATGGCGGCGGCAGGTCTTTAAATTGTTTGCCATTCAGCAAAAACTTACCACGTATTGTCCAACCGGTGAAAAGGCCTTTAAACAATTCAACCTTCATACCGCCAGTTAGTTCAAACCAATGCGCTGTAAGGTTCTTACCAGGAACATAGCCTGTAGTATTGCCCCAGAAGCTATCAAAAATGGTGTATGTGGCAGGAGAACGGTCGATGAATGCTATTGCATAGCGTAGCCCGACGTATGCCTGATCCCAGTCTTGAGGAAACAGGCGAGGGAATAAACCCTTATTAATACCCAGTTTGAAGAATGTATTCTTACTACTATAGTTCAGGTATGCAGAATCCTGATACCCTCTGCCCCATCCGCCTTCTGCAATATAGTACATGTCTTTCTTTTTGAAGAAATCCAGTTCAAACTCATATGCCTGTCTTTCCGGGACAAAGTTCGTTATTACAGGTTTGCTGATATCAAAGCCAAGACGTAGCTGATAAAACGAATCTGTAACAGGTGGTTTTTCAGACTCATCTTCATCATCCTGCGCATGCAGGCTGAAGCTGAACAACAAGAATAATATACTAGTAAAATACTTTGACATTTTGTACATCCGATTTGCCGTCAATGTTTCCGTTATTTATAATAACAGAATCTATACGGTTGGTCGTATATTTTACATTATTAATTACATAGTTATGTGCGTATCCGCAAGACTTGGAAAGAAATACCTGACTACGCTGATAATACATAGTAATGGTATCTAATGCTACTTTGGTAGAATCAGGGGTAATAAACCATTTTACACTATCCTTCATAGGCGACAGTTGCATGTAAAAGTCCTTAACATTCTTTGTGCCTATGTATATCACCTGATTTGTTTCTGCATAGCCTACAATAGGATTAGGGAGTGAGCTATCTACACCCAATCTACCGGTATCTGCAGGCTTTAACATACTGATGCGTACAAATACATTTTTAGACAACAAGCATGGGTCTGCTACACGTTGGCATGCAGTCTGCATCGTTGCAGTTACAGAAAGCAGTATGATGATGTGATATAAACGCCTCTTAATCATTGAGTGTAGCCAGCAGTTTATCAATTTCGCTCAATACCGTGTCCAATTGCTTCTTGAATACTTCTTTGTCATTACCTTCCAATACAGACGTAGACATTTGTGCTGCCATCAGGTTTTGCTCTGCCAGTGTAAGCTTGCCCGACAGTGTTTCAATCTGTTGTTTCTGCTCGGCAATAGTACCCTGCAGTCTGTTGTTTTCAGCCTGTAGTTGTGTGTACTTTTTCAGCAACACATCCAGTTTTTCGTTCAGTAGCGACAATGATTGCATTACTCGCGAATTTGTGCCTGTAGCTTGGTTTTATATGCGTTCATTAATTGCTGCATTACAGCCTCAATTTCACCATCTGTTAAGGTACGATCCTGCAACTGAAAAGTATAGCTTAGTGCATAAGATTTTTTACCCGCACCCAGCTTCTCACTTTCAAACACGTCAAACAGACCAAAGCCCTTCAGCGAATCTATTTTCTGTTGTTCTGTGATTTGTTGCACATCGTTATACGTTACAGACTTATCCAGCACTATAGCAAGGTCGCGTTCTACAGCAGGGTATTTTGCCACCTCGCTATACTTTATCTTACCGGCTGCTACGGCCTTCATCCACAATGCCCAGCTGATGCAACCATAGTATACATCCTGTTTTATATCGAATGTGCTTAGCTTGGCATTATCAACAGCAGAAATAGTACAAAGCACTTCATTCTTCCATTTCCACGATGTGCCATTTTCATCATACACCAACGATGTCTTATTAATACCGCTTTGCAACATCAGGTTCTGAATAATGCCTTTCATGTAGTACAGGTTGCCTGCTATAGGTTTTGCATTCCAGTTTTGTGTTGCCATGTTACCTGTCATATATAAAGCCAGTTGTTCTGTCTCTACATACTTATCACCTATCTGATGGTAAACCTTGCCAAATTCGTACATGGCAAGATTGCTATTCTTACGGTTTACGTTGTATTGCAAAACCTCCAATCCACTTTCCAGCATCGACGGACGCAGTACATCCAACTCACTGGTAAGGCTGTTCAGCATCTTTACCATGTCCGTACGTTCCGGATAGTACTTGCTGTTTACAATAGAATTGGTCACAATCTCGCTGAAGCCCATACCTGTCAGCATGTTGGCAATCTTATCGCGTTGTTTGCGATCACTAGCTATTGGTTTAGTAAGTGATATATTCAGTTTTGAAGGTATCTCGATATTATCAAGCCCATCAATGCGCAATATCTCTTCTACTATATCTGCCGGTTGAGAAACATCTGTTTTGTTGCTTGGCACTTTCAGTATCAGGCCATCTGCATCTTCTCTGTCTATAACAAAACCAAGTGCGGTAAGTATTTTCTTGATATTATCTTTTCCGTAGTCCTTACCACTCAGTTTAGTAATGTAATCATAAGTAGCATGCACTTCAACCGGTATCAGTTCTTTTGCATATACATCTACAATATCCGATGCTATTTCTCCGCCAGCTATCTCTACTATCAACGCAGCAGCACGTTGCAGTGCAGGTAATACATTGTTCATATCCACACCTTTCTCAAAATGTGTAGCAGCATCTGTACGCAAACCATGATGCATAGATGTACGGCGTACATACATCGGGTGGAAATATGCACTCTCCAGGAAGATGTTTGTTGTACTATCGCTAACACCACTTTGCGAACCACCGAATACACCCGCAATACACATACCATTTTCACTATTGCAAATCATCAGGTCATTATCCGTCAGTTTACGTTCTTTATCATCCAGTGTTGTGAATTTGCTATCGTTTGGCAGGAACTGTACATTAACCTCTGCGCCTTTTATTTTATCAGCATCAAATGCATGCAATGGTTGCCCGAATTCGTGCAACACATAGTTGGTAATATCTACCACATTATTGATACTGCGTGAGCCTATAGCCTTCAGGCGCTGCTGCAACCAATCGGGGCTGGGTCCTACTTTTACCCCTTTTATAGAAACACCGGTATAGCGCAAACAAGCCTCAGGTGCTTTAATATTTACTTTGATGTTGATAGCATCTTTACCTTTAACTGGCATTAAAGTTGGTGGCATCAGTACTTTATAGCTACCGCCTTTGTGGTGCGTCAGATAAGCACAAACATCCCTTGCTACACCTATATGGCTCATAGCATCGCTGCGATTGGGTGTAAGCCCAATATGTATCACCTCATCCGCATCGGGAATGTTGAAGTATTTCTTAGCGGCCATACCTATAGGCGCATGGTGCGGTAATACCATGATGCCTGCATGGCTGGCTCCAAGGCCTATTTCATCCTCAGCACATATCATACCCTCACTTTCTTCACCACGTATTTTTGCTCTTTTTATCAGGAAAGGCTCGCCTGTTGTAGGGTGTACCGTAGTACCTACTGGTGCTACAACTACCCTTTGTCCTGCAGCCACATTAGGTGCGCCACACACTATATTCAGCTCAGCATCAGCGCCTATATTCACTTTCGTTACACTCAGCTTATCAGCATTCGGGTGTTTATGACAAGACACTACTTCGCCAATCACAAGCCCCTCAAGGCTTCCCGGTACAAACTCTGCTTTTTCAACTGCTTCTACTTCTAATCCTATGGATGTCAATATTTTACTCAATTCAGCCACCGGTATGGGTTCCGGCAGGTATTGCAATAGCCATTGGTACGATATGGTCATCTGTTTTGTATAAAATTTGTTGTAAAGATAGCCCATAGCGGGCATGTTTTAAGTAATTCGCATCATTAATAAAATATCTCTAAAAAAAACATTTATTCACATTTATTTGTGGGTAATCTGTGGATTGATGTGAAAGCTGCAGTAACTTTGTTGGTAACACACTAATAAAATGTTCCACGAGTGGATAAGCTGTTAGGTTCGGGTTAATTAAGGGCTGAAAATTATTTATTTATACAGCTATTGACGAGTCATTTTTCAAGATTACATTAGTCATCCGCCTCTAATAAAACGCTTGTTAACGTTGGATGACAAATGATGAAATTGTTAATGAATGATTACCTGAAGGTTAAAACAGTGTAAACAAATACAGGTGCGGATTTAAGATAACAGAATTACAATAAGACTAAAAAGACTAACCCCGAGATGGCAGTAAACATTAAAAAAGACTTTGGAAGTACCAGGAATCGTAAACCGGACATTACGAATCTTGTATACGGAAAAGTGCCTCCGCAAGCCCCAGAACTGGAGGAAGCAGTACTTGGCGCCATAATGCTTGAAAAAGACAAGCTGGCAGAAGTACTTGAAATTATACAAAGTGAAGACTGTTTTTATGTAGACGCTCACCAAAAGATATATGCAGGTATTCGCCGCTTGTTTGATAAGGGTATGCCTGTCGATTTGCTGACGGTAACGGAAGAACTGCGTAAAAGCAATGAACTGGAAATAATAGGTGGTGCGTACTACCTTACCCGCCTTACAATGAGCGTGGTATCATCTGCACACGTAGAGGCACACGCCCGTATTGTGATGGAGAAATTCATCCAAAGAGAGTTGATTCGTATATCAGGTCTTGTGATAAGTGATGCGTATGAAGACAGTGCAGACGTTTTCGACCTGCTGGACAAAGCAGAAAGTAACCTGTACGAGATTACAGATAAGCACCTGCGTAAGAACTTTACCAGCCTGAAAGACGTTTTGGTACGCACCGTACACGAAATTGAAGAGGCTAAGAATAAAAAAGACGACCTGACAGGCGTACCATCTGGCTATGTACCGTTGGATAAACTGACAAGTGGCTGGCAAAAAACGGATCTTATAATCCTGGCAGCCCGTCCTGCCGTAGGTAAAACAGCCTTCACGCTGAATTTGGCGTTGAATGCTGCCATGAACTCATCTAAACCCTTCCCTGTAGCGTTCTTCTCGCTGGAGATGGGTGCAGGACAGCTGGTAAAAAGGCTCTTGGCTGCCGTTACAGAGGTAAGGATGGATGCCATTACCAAAGGCCGTATGCAGGAACATGAGTTTGTGCAAATGACACAACGCATGAATAAGTTGGCACAAGCACCGATATTCCTAGATGATCAGGCAGCCCTGAACATATTTGAACTAAGGGCAAAAGCACGCAGGCTGAAGCAAAAACATGATATCCAGCTGATTATCATTGACTATCTGCAGCTGATGCAAGGTAGTGTGAACAATGGTGGTAACCGTGAACAGGAGATTTCTAAAATCAGCCGTGACCTGAAGCAATTGGCAAAAGAGCTTGAAATTCCGATAATAGCACTATCACAGCTGAACCGTTCTGTTGAAAGCCGTAAAGAAAGTAAAGTACCGCAGCTGAGTGACCTTAGGGAATCGGGAGCCATTGAGCAGGATGCTGACATGGTAATGTTCCTGTATCGTCCTGAATACTATGGTATCAATAACGACGAAATGGGCCAACCTATAGAAGGTGAAACCCACATACATATAGCCAAGCACCGTAATGGTAGTACTGACACTGTAAAAGTGCGTTTCCTGAAGGAGTTCCAGAAGTTTGTAGACCTGCCGGATGATGATTTCGGTGGTGGATTCAACGGCAACTTCGGTGGAGGTAACTTTGGTGGTGGCGGAGGTGGATTTACACCTGCTCCTCCTTCTCCGGGCGATAATCCAAGTGCGGGTATACGCAGAGACAGAAACGACATGAGCGATTTCGGTGGCAGTAAGATGTTTATCCCTGGTGGCTTCCAGACAATGCCATCAAAGGCTAATGACTTCAATTTTGATGATGATTTGCCGCCATCATCCCCATTCATCAAGCGCCCGAATCCGGGACCTGACGAAGACGCTCCGTTTTAGAAAAAAGATTTGAAAGCCATTCGAAAGAGCGGCTTTTTCTTTTACAGGTTTGCAGATAAGAAAAATGTTTGTATTATTATACCACTAAATCCGAGAATAGATGAAACGTATTATTGCCGCATTTCTTTTATTAACAATATGTGCTGTAACATTAAGTAGTTGCTATGGTACAAGGCATAAAACTAAATTGAACCATAATCGCAGCGTTAACAGCAGACACCTGCGTTGGGGATAATCAGTAAACAGATATTTTATATAATTAAGGCAAGATGAAACCATCTTGCCTTTTCTTATTTGTAGTCCTGTTTCGCCCATTTAATGGTTGGTTGCATCCACTCGTCCATTGGTTTGTACAAGAACCCATGCTTCAACCCGGTGTGTAGTTCTACTTCTTTATAGCGTACTACTTTGTCTCCCGCATGTTTCCTTTGAGCATCGCAACTATGACCTAGCATATCGCTTTCTTCAAATATAGATAGCACATTACCGTAAAAAGTTAAGCGGTCATTCACCAATAATTCATCACTGCAACACGCAATAAACACAAAATTCAAATCTTTATTCTTTTGCAAACCTGATACACACATAGCTATGTAGGAACCCTTTGATGTTCCCACTACGGTTATATCTTTTGCATTAACACCTTTTTTTAGCAGGCTGTCTATTTGAATGCTCACTTTTTCAGCATATTCATGCGCATCTGTATTGCGTTTGCGCAGTTCGCTAATTACAACAAATCCTGCCTTGCTGAATTTATCTTTAATAGCACTGTATTCTGCTTTACCATATTCGGGATGCACTCCACTCTCTCCTTGCAGCTCCAGAAAGGCATTGTGCAAAAAGAACAGGTAACGCTGCGCATTTGCTTGCAGCGACAGGAACATAATAACTAACAGCAAAAGTTTTCTCATACTATAAATTTACATTGATGCCAGTTTACAAACGGTATTCCAGTTGCGGGTTGTGGCATATATTTTCAATTTTTTCTCAAGCAGCATATTCGTGAACAGGCTTTTGCCTTTCGTCTCGTCTATCGTTATGTATATTTCATTGCCTGTTGAATAATATACATCTACCTCATTTGTCAATGAATGTAAATATGTTATCTCGTCTTTTGCCAATGGCCTTTCAAGAAAGGCTACATACTTTTTAGTGGTAGGTATAGATTTCAATACATTAGTAAAAACATCTGCTGATTGTATCTCCTGCATTGTTTCTGTAGAGATGGTAACAACAGGTACATGATACCCTAATGCTTCTTCCAGCCCTTTTGTAATCTTCTTAGTTAATGCAGCTATAGTTTGCTTATTGGCTTCGAATACTACATTACCACTCTGTATATATGTTTTTACCTCCCTGAAACCCATACCTGAGAAATAACCTCTCAGGTCTTCCATCTTGATGATTTTCACCCCGCTAACGTTAATACCTCTAAGCAGTGCTATATACTTTGGCATATTCAATGTTATCTACACGCAAGATAAGGAAAGGAGCTTGTAGAACTCCTGTCGGTATTTTTTCTGAATATCATTGTATAATATGTACATATCACAAATATGCACTAACTTTGCGCGCTGTATTTAACCGCATATCTGTGGGCCACAAGAATCTTAATAAAGCCACTTTTGCCGGGCTTATCATAGCACTAGGCATTATATATGGCGACATCGGAACCTCTCCGCTCTACGTTTTCAACGAAATCTGTAATGGTAAAGTAATATCCGAGGACCTCATCCTCGGGGGCTTGTCCTGTATCATATGGACACTTACCCTGCAGACAACTGTAAAGTACGTGCTGCTGACACTAAAAGCAGATAACAAGGGTGAAGGTGGTATTTTCTCACTATTTGCTTTGGTAAGGAGGCATGGCAAATGGACAGTTTTCCCTGCTATGGTTGGTGGTGCTGCCCTGCTTGCCGATGGTATGATAACCCCACCCATCTCGGTAGCATCTGCCGTAGAGGGGCTACGAAATATACCTGTACTACACGATATTACAGACTGGACAATCGTTAATATTATCCTAGCCATTATTACAGCACTGTTCTTCGCTCAACAGTTTGGTACAGGTGCTATTGGTAAGGCTTTCGGACCTATTATGACAGTTTGGTTCCTGATGCTGGCATTGTTAGGTGTTTATCACCTGAATGACGATTGGGGTATCATGAAGGCATTTAACCCATACTTTGCTATTAAATTACTTACCACATATCCTAAAGGTTTCTGGATATTAGGTGCAGTATTCCTTTGTACTACTGGTGCCGAAGCTTTGTATTCAGACCTTGGACACTGTGGCCGTGGCAACATACGCATATCGTGGATATTTGTAAAAACTGCACTAATACTCAACTATTTGGGACAAGGTGCATGGCTGCTTACACAAAGAGGCCATGTTTGGCATGCAGAAGATATGAACCCGTTCTATGAGTTGATGCCACAATGGTTCCTTTTACCGGGTATTATTATAGCAACAATGGCAGCCATTATTGCTAGCCAGGCATTGATATCGGGCTCATTTACGCTGATAAGTGAGGCTATCAAACTGAACCTGTGGCCTAAAATGAAGATCAACTACCCTACAGTAGAACGTGGCCAGTTGTTCATACCTGGCATCAACTTCCTGCTGTTTTTGGGTTGTACAGTGGTGGTACTGATATTCCAGAAATCATCAAATATGGGCGCTGCTTATGGCCTTGCTATCACGCTATGTATGATAATGACGTCTACACTGTTTGCATATTACATGTTCATCAAAAGGGTACCAATTGTATGGATTGCAGCCTACCTGATGATATTCCTGAGTATTGAGTTCTCTTTCCTGGTAGCAAATCTGGAAAAATTCCCGCATGGTGGTTATGTAGCTGTTATAGTTGGCGGTGGCTTGTTCCTTGTGATGTTGGTATGGTTTAAAGCTCGCAAAATCAAGAATCGTTATGTGGAATTTGTACGTCTGGAAGACTACGTACCTATCCTGCAGGAACTGAGTAATGATAAGAGCATTACGAAATATGCTACGCACCTTGTGTACCTGACAAGTGCCAATAATCCTAAAGAAATAGAACATAAAATCATCTTCTCTATACTCTATCGCAAACCAAAGCGTGCAGATATTTATTGGTTCGTTCACGTAGATGTATTGGATGACCCGTACACAATGGAATATGCCGTACAGACTATTGTACCAAACGAAATTATACGTGTTGAATTCCGTCTGGGCTTCCGTGTTGAACATAAAATACAACTCATGTTCCGCAAAGTGGTAGAGGAAATGGTGCAGAATAAGGAAGTGAATGTGGTGAGCCGTTACGAATCGCTGAGCAAGAATAATGTAAAAGGAGATTTCCGCTTTATAGTAATGGAGAAATTCCTTTCGCGCGATAACGACTTGCCTTTATGGGAACGTCTGGTGATGAGCGGTTATTTCATCCTCAAGAAATTCAGCCTGTCTGAAGAAAGAGGCTTTGGTCTTGATTCTTCTGACGTAACAGTTGAGAAATACCCAATTATAGTATCAAGTGTTACGGACTTTAACCTAAAACGTGTTGACGAAGATTAATACTGTAGTAATCCCTACAGTATTTCTTCGTATGTAATTTCATTATTGTCAGATATTTCATTCTCTACATAGCCTGTTATCAGGTTATCAAACAATTCATTCCCATTAAACAGGAATGTAACCTGTATAGGCATTACAAGTATATCTACCCCCCATTCCTGTAGCTTATCTGCATGTAGATGCAGGCGTGTAGCGTCTTTTTCTGTGGTAACAATTACTTTGTTTTTTACATCCCAATTTGCAAAAGTCTCTTTCATTTCCTCCACATCTCTGTTCAGGAAATAATGATGATCGGCGTAAGACAAAGTATGCGTGTCTATTGCAAGGCTGGCAATATGGTTTACAAACGGTTCGGGCTTTGCTATACAGCAAACAATCAGTGCGTTCTTATCTTTTATACTAACCTCCTCGCCCGTAAACAGATTATAAGCCTGTCCGTATTGTATGGTTGTAAAAAATACCCGTTGATCAGGCAATGGTTTTATCTCTTTTATTATTTCATCTGCCTGTTGGCGTGTCAGGTCTTTAGGGCATTTTGAAACGATAATAATATCCGCACGTTTGTAGGCTTCTCTGCTCTCGCGCAGTGTACCCAGCGGCAATATAAAATCTTTATAAAAAGGCTTTGAATAATCGGTAATCAGGATATTTCTACCCGCCTTTACACTACGGTGCTGGTAAGCATCATCCAGCAGTACTACCTCTATATCTGGCCTGCGTTGTATAAGTGTTGGGATACCAGTAATACGTTCTTCTGCAACGCTTACTACAAGCTCAGGAAACTTCATATGATACTGCATCGGCTCATCGCCAATGCGCAACGCATTAGTATCGGAATTTGCTAATAAGAAGCCCTGTGTACGACGCTTATAACCTCTGCTCATAGTGGCTACACGGTACCTGTATTGTAACAGCCTTATCAGGTATTCAACATGTGGTGTTTTACCTGTGCCACCTACAGATAGATTACCAACTGTAATAACAGGCACACTAAACTGTACGGATGAGAAAAAGCCTGTCTCATATAACTTATTCCTAAGCCACACTACCGCACCGTATATCAAAGCAAAAGGATATAGAAAAACCTTTACAAACGAGAAAAATGGTTTCATTGGAGTAAAAGTACCAAAACAATGACACTTGCCGAAAGTACCTCAACTATATATGTATTATCAAAAACTTTACAGAGATTTATACTATATGAATTGGATTAACCACCCTGTAATACTGGAAGGCAAGATGGTAAAATTAGTACCACTTGAAAATGCTCATTTTAATGAGCTCATTGCCATCAGCAGGAATAAAAAGATATGGGAATTCCTGACTGTAGATGGCTCTGATGAAAATACCATTACTACAGAACTGAAAAGCGCATTGCTGAAGCGTATGGACGGAACAGAATATCCATTCACCATCATAGACAAAGAAACCGGCAAAATAATAGGCAGTACAAGATATATAGACCTGCACCCACAATACAGAAAGCTTGAAATTGGCTGGACATGGAATGACCCTGATTACTGGGGTAAAGGCCATAACAGTGAATGTAAACTACTGTTACTCACCTACGCATTTGAAACTTTAAAGTGTATACGTGTACAACTAAAAACCTCTGACAAAAATATCCGAAGTCAAACAGCCATTAAGAAAATAGGTGGAAAACTTGAAGGTACCCTTCGCAATGAAAGGATACTATATAATGGTACAAAACGCAATTCTGTAATGTTCAGTATTATAGATGACGAATGGCCTGAACTAAAAGCCCGGCTTGAATTATTAACTGAAAATTGAAATGAAAATTTGATTAATTTTCAACTGTAATCCATCGTAAAAAACCTAAAACATAGATTAAGTTATTTATATTGTATTTCATTAATACCTCCTGATATATGAAATACACCTTGAGCCTAATATTACTATTGTTTATCTCCTTTCAATCATATTGCCAAACAGGATGTGAACCTAATATTGATTTTGAACAAGGCAATTTTAATAATTGGGTATTATTTACAGGAAACTGCTGCCCGATAAGTGTCACCGCTACCCCACCGGTTGCCGGAAGGCACAGTATTACATCGGGTACCGGAGTAGACCCCTATGGAGGTTTTCCTGTAATAGACCCCTTAAATGGTGTATATTCATTAAAGCTCGGAAACAATTTAGTTGGAGGCGAAGCTGAAGCAGCAAGGTATTATTTACATGTTCCTACCGGTAGTAGTAATTATTCATTGATATTCAGATATGCTGTTGTATTTGAGGATCCCGGACATGACCCCGAAGACCAACCGAGATTTGAAGTTCGCGCATTCGACTCTGCTACAGGCAATGCTATTACTTGTGCTCAATACACATACGTAGCATCTTCAGTATTACCGGGATTTAAACAATCAAATATTTCACCTGGACCTATTTATAAAGAATGGAGTTCTGCAAGTGTAGACTTAAGCACTATGAACGGTAAGACTGTGGCTATAGAATTTGCCAATGGTGATTGTGCATTAAAAGGCCATTTTGGTTATTCTTATGTAGATGTTAATTGCGCATTATTCCAAACATATGGTGTAGACTGTTTGAATGGTAATCTGACATCATTAAGCGGCCCACCAGGCTATCAGAGTTATCAATGGTGGAATGCAGGCTTTTCTATGTTTTATGGCAATGGTCAATCTATACAAATAGCTACACCTAGCACTACTACAACATTTGCAGTTGTGGTAACTCCTTATCCTGGATTTGGCTGCCCTGATACACTCTACACAACGAGAAAAGGTGCTGACGTAACTGTAAATGCAGGTAAAGACACTACAATTTGTACAACAAATGGTGCAAAAACAGTACAACTGAATGCTATTGGTAAAAGCAGCATAAGCTCACCATCTTATACATGGTCGCCAACAACAGGACTAAGCTGTATTACATGTTCCAACCCGATGGCTACCGTTAGCACAACGACTAACTATGTGGTTACTGTCACTGATAGTTCAAAATGTACCAGAACAGATACGGTTACCGTGATTGCAGCGCCTTCAGTGTTCACTGACTTAACTACTGAAAAAGATACTGTTTGTGAAAACGAAGAAGTATGGATAAAGAACATGAAATCAAACCCTATTGGTACACAGTTTTTTTGGAATACAGATACGGCAAAAATAACAGATGTTGATACAGTGCGTGGTTATGTAAAAGTCCGTTGGGCGGGTATTGGATTAAAAAATGTAATCTTGCGCGTTGTAAATTCTGAATGTGAAATTATTGATACAGTATCAGTATATGTGAAGCCGAGGCCAATGGCGTCTTTTGATATTAAACAACATGGTTGTGTAGGTTTCCCTCTTGAGCTGACACCTAAAAAAGATATCGGAACTTATCATTGGTCAATTGATGAACAAACAATAACTGATACTATATATAAAAATAAATACTACCTGACATGGAATACAAAGGGGCTTAAAAAAGTATCCTATACACTGGTTGGTATTAATGGTTGTGTTTCAAATACATTTCAAACAAATGTGAATATTCATGACAACCCTATAGCAAAAATTGAAAGGAAGGAGAATGAAAAAATATGTGCCGGAGACGTGGTAAATCTTCAAACAGAAAACAAAGGTAGTAACTACACCTATGATTGGCAGCCAGCTATATACTTTGAAAATAATAACTACTATAAAGTAGCATATAAGATGGAGGTTCCAAGTTATGTCAAATTAAATATCATTGATTTATACGGCTGTGTTGGTTCAGATTCAATATATGTGGGAACGGACTTATGTTGTAAAGTGATTTTGCCGGATGCATTTACACCAAATGGTGATGGAAGAAATGATTTGTACAAATGCATCAATTTGCAAAATCATAAGATACACACATTCATCATTAAGAATCGTTGGGGGCAAACAGTATTTGAAACGACTAATGGCCAAGAAGGATGGGATGGTACTTTCAAAGGTAAACCGCAAGAACCGGGATCTTATATTTACTACATAAAATATATATGCTACGATAAAGAAGTTATAGAGAATAAAGGCATCTTCTATCTGATTAGATAAAACAAAAGCCGGCATTATGCCGGCTTTTTCGTTTACATACAAAACTGTTATTCAGCTTTGTTGTCTTCTTTTTTGATGCGTTTGTCTGCATCCATCATCTCCATGAGTTTCAGACCTAGTAAGCCACTCATTGAGCCTTCCGTGCCGTTACCACCATTGATGATGATATCCGGTATTACCTTGATACTGTTTTTACCTATCTCTTCGGTAATTTTATATCGGGTAAAGTTATCACCTCCCATTGCGCTTACCTGTAGTTCATAAGCTTCGGCTGTTGATTTACCGATAGCCAGAATTTTCTCAGCCTCAGCCGAACCTGTTTTGGCAATTCTTTCAGCCTCAGCCACAGCGTTCAGTTTAGTAGATTCGGCCTGTGCTGCAGCGCGCAGTTTTGTCGCTTCACTCTCGGCGTTTGCACGCATTTTAGTGGCCTCAGCTTCGGCATTTACCTGCAGTTTCATACTGGTTGCGTCACCTTCTGCTTTCTTAACGGTAGCATCAGCAGTACGTTGTGCAATCTCTACACTTTGTTGTGCTTTTACTATATCTTTCTGCATATCGGCAATAGCTGTTTCTTTTTCTACACCCTGCCGCTTCTCCTGCGCCATACGTTGTGTTTCGTATGTCTTTTCTTCCTCTTGTGCAATCTTACGGTCCGTAAGTGTTTTCATCAACGCCTCTGGTGGAACGATATCGCCTATTAGTGTATCTACAGCATTCACATTATACTGTTCTAAAACAAGTTGTATGTGCTGCTTTGCGGCATCCTGTCTTTCTTTACGTGTAGAAAGGAACGAAATCACATCGCTGTCCTGCGCAGAGTTGCGGAAGTAGTTACCGATGGTTGGCTCCAATACCTGCGATACAAGGTTATTCATGCTACCGAAACGTGCTATCACTTTAGGTGCTTCGTTTGCCGGTATGTGTATAATCTGGGCAACGTCGAGATTGAACGGGAAACCGTCTTTCGAACGTACTGTTATTGTGCTCAGGTTTTTATCCAGTGCATGTGCCTCACTTCTTGCATTTGCCCAGTTCAGTACCAGATTTGTTGTTGGTACCACTTCTACTTTCATCGTATACACGTTGATAGGATATTTACCAGGTCCCAATGGTTCCATCCATACACCACGGTATCCTTTAGACACGATATTGCCATGTTTAAAGCTTTCACCAGTCAGGTCTTTGCCATCTTCGCCCATATAGCTGATAACAACACCTACATGACCAATAGGTACGTCTGTCATCGGGCGTTCTTCTATCTGCACAGCCCATGGGTTTATGTAGTAAGAACCAGCAAGTATCACCTGTGGTTGCAGGCCACGATTACCACCATTGTTCAGGAAAAAGTCAATATCCTGAAAGTTATTATGCCCTGCTACGTCTTTACCAGCTATCTGTCCTTGTGGCAGTGGTTCACCGTCAAGCGTAGTTACAATACCTACCCTGTTTTCATTAATGCTTACCTGTTCGGTAATGGCAACATCAAACAAAAAAGTATTGATACGATACGAACCTGCAGTAATAAAAGCTGTCTGCCTACCACGCTGCCCGCCATTCTGCAAGAATTTTTCAGCGTCCTGAAAGTTGTCGCAGTCTACCTTACGGGCAAGGATACGGCCTGTAGGTATCTCCGCACCGTCTTTTGAAAGTACAAGCCCCAGCTTGCCTTCGGGGATTACTGTAAACGGTACCATATCTACACTATACTGCCATGGCCACATAAACCAGAATAAACCCGGGGCTAGTGTTTTTGCCTGAAAACCAGCCTCGCCATTGGTTGCAATGATGCGACCGTCCGGCAATTCTCTGTTCGAACCGAAGAGGACGAACTTCTTTGTAACAAGCCCTATTCTATCTTCGGGCACTATTACCATACCAAATATTACGCGCAGGATGACTTTGTAAAATACCAGCGCCAAAACTAATACTACTGCCCACCAATAGTTGGTGAGTACATCTGTGAAACTCATAATTGTTTATGATTGATTGGTTAAAAAATGACAATAATTGATACCATGACACAAGAATGCCAATTACGATTTAGAGTCGTATGAGCGAATACTTGCTATTTATGCAGCTATACAAGGTGGGTGTACCATTTTCTTATGGTTCACCATTGTTTCTTTAAGGAAGAAAACAAACTTGCAAATACGGCTAACTTTAGCCATTGGTAAGAAATAAGTGAGGGTTGTTCTTGTCGGTTGTGTATAAATACACATGTTATATAGTTCGTTGTTTACGGGGAAATATATCGCAAAAAGCATACCATATTTTATATTCTTTAACAGATTTTACCCTCTGTAACTATTCCGGGGTTTTTAAGCTCGGGCTTTACAGTTATCTTTGCGCATTGTTTCCAACACATGTCAGATAATAACAGATATAACCTGCGTGGTGTTTCTGCGCAGAAAGAAGATGTACACAAAGCCATTGCCAAGCTGGACAAAGGCTTATACCCTAACGCATTTTGCAAAATATACCCCGATTATTGGGGGGCAGATGATGCTTATTGCAACCTGATGCACGCAGACGGTGCTGGTACAAAATCATCGCTGGCATATTTGTATTGGAAAGAAACAGGCGACCTGAGCGTGTGGAAAGGTATAGCTATAGATAGTATAGTAATGAATATTGACGACCTGCTATGCGTTGGTGCTACAGGGCCGTTTACATATTCTTCTACAATAGGCCGTAATAAGAACCTGATACCGGGAGAGGTTATTTCTGAAATCATTAATGGTACACAGGCTTATTTCGATACACTTGCAGATTATGGCATTGACGTAAAACTGATGGGTGGCGAAACTGCCGATGTGGGCGACTTGGTACGTACTGTGATTGTAGATGGTACAATGAGCTGCCGTATGCGTAGGGATAAACTGGTAACTACCGAAAAAATGGTTCCCGGAGATGTGATAGTATCATTGGCAAGCTATGGACAGGCTACTTACGAAACGGAATATAACAGCGGTATGGGCAGTAACGGGCTTACCAGTGCACGCCACGAAATGCTGAAGAAAGAATATGCTACCAAATACCCTGAAAGTGTAGACCCGAACCTGCCATCAGAAGTAGTATATAATGGTAAATATGGCCTGACTGACCCGACTGAAACACCACTGAACGTGGGGAAAATGATACTCTCACCTACCCGTACATATGCACCGGTGGTTTTGAAGGTATTAGAACAGTATTTTGATAAGATACACGGCATCATACACTGCAGTGGTGGTGGACAGAGCAAAGTATCTCACTACCTGCCATCTGCATTAAGGGTTGTGAAGAACAATTTATTGCCTGTTCCTCCGTTATTTACCATGATTCAGCAATCTGCAGGTACAGACTGGAAGGAAATGTATCAGGTATTTAATATGGGACAAAGGCTGGAAATATATACAGATAAGGAAACTGCCGCTGCTATCGTTGAAATATCAAAATCTTTCAACATAGATGCACAGGTTTCCGGTTATGTTGAGGCTGCTGATAAAAAAGAAGTGATAGTAGAAAGTTCATACGGAACTTTCAGCTACCAATAACTAATAGTTAATATTATTAATATTTGGCACAATCTGTGCTATAAAACATCAGACAACCAATAACATATATGAAAATTAAATCACTCCTGTTAGGCTCTGCTGCTTTGTTATCATTTGCAGCTAACGCACAAGATAGAATTCACCTGCGCAACGGTGATGTAATTGATGGTAAAGTATCGGAAGTAGGTACAAGGGACATATCTTACAAAAAAGCAGACAATCCGGATGGCCCTAGCTATCGCTTGGGTAAAGGAGAAATAACTAGGATTGAATATGAAAATGGTTCTGAAGATGTGTTCGGTATGCACGGTCGTGTTCGTGAAGGCAAGCCTGACGCACCGAAAGTAAAATACGGCAAAAACATACTAGCAATTGCACCATTGCAAATAAGCGATGGTATAGGTGTAGGCCTTAGCTACGAAAGGATGCTGGATAAAAAAGGCATTGTTAGTTTTTACATGCCTTTGATGGTTGGCTTCAACAATAATAATGACGTAATGCCTCTTACAAGTAGTTATTACTATAATGATAACTATACTTCTTACACAGGTATGGTTGGCATCAAAATATATCCTACAGGTAGTAAAGGCAAGGTGAAATATGCTGTTGGTCCTGCAATTGCAGCACGCTATTCTCAATCAGACTCTTACAATGTATTTATGGGTTATGATGTATACGGCTATCCTATATACGCAACAGGCAAGCAAGATAATTTTGCATTGGGTGTAGTTATTAATAACTCATTGAACATTCAGCCAACAGCTCATCTATATCTGGGTCTTGAATTAGGTTTGGGTATGAGCTACATCAACCAGACAAATGGTCGCAATAACGGCAGTGAAGATTTCCTGGGACAGTTTGCATTCAAACTTGGTTACAGGTTCTAAATCAATTCATTTCAATATTTAAGAAGCCTTTCCATATGGAAAGGCTTCTTAAATTAACCAACAAACCAACTATACAACTATTTATCTCCAACCTCTGCCATAACCACCTCTCCAATGATTGTGACGTGGCCTGCAACTATAACCATTGTTGTAGTAACCACCTCCACGTCTGTACACAGGTGCTGCTACGACTACTCTTGGCACTAATATCGGCGGTGCAATTACTACCCTTGCAGGCCTGCAATATCCTCTGCGTCTGCCCCAGTGTGCATTTGCATCATTAGAAAAAGAAAGCACCGCAAATACAGTTAACAAACCGGCGATTATCATTTTTGTTTTCATAAAACCTCATTTATTAGTAAGACAATAAAAACACTTATTAGTTTAATAGTAGTATTACAACTATCAGGCAGTTTTCTGTTAAAAAAATGCGAAAGGATTATGTCTGTATACGTAAAAAAATATCCTTTGTTTTTAGGTTATATTTGCAGGCTGCAATACACTTACAATGAATCGTAGTTTAGCATATATAATTATTGGCCTTCTATTCGCAACTGCTTGTAAAACAAAGCAAGCCGATAATAATCAGACCGAAGAAGATGGCAGATACTTTTCTGTTGCAGACTATGCGATAGATCAGGTAGATGTATACTATGGTCAGCCATATGGTATTGAGAAAATCACCTATCAGGATGGAAAGACCGATACACTGCACACAAATATTGAAAAGATAGACTGGGCAGCAGTACTGCGCATATTTTTTGCAACAGACATCAGTGACAAGAAATATCTGGACAAATACAATTTTTCAGAGTTTGCAGATACGCTCAGCAATACCAACAACTATTATTACGAAGCCACAGAAAAAGACTTGTTTACCCAAAAACTACACATCACTACCAATCCGCGCAATAACAGAATTACATCAGTATACATAGAAACATTCAGCAACAAATCTATGAACAAGCGCACCCAAAGATTGTATTATATACCTACCACCAGCATCACCATACAAGAGTTTGAAGCAGGTAAGACAGGAGATGAAAAAGAGGTAAGAGTTGAATACAAGTTTATGTAGTTGTAATGACAAGAGAGGAATTTTCAAATATTGCATCATCTATACCACATCAGCCCGGGTGTTATAAATACTTTGATGAGGATAATAATCTGCTGTATGTAGGTAAGGCTAAAGATCTGCGTAAGCGTGTCAGTTCCTATTTCAACAAAACGGTTGATAATTACAAAACCCGCAAGCTAGTATCACTAATAAACAGTATAGACTATACTGTTACAAATACAGAGCATGATGCTTTCTTGTTAGAGAATACGTTGATAAAACATTATCAACCACGCTTTAATATAGACCTGAAGGACGATAAAACATATCCCTTTATTGTCATCAAGAAAGAACCATTCCCGCGTGTATTTTTTACCAGAAGAGTAATACGTGATGGTTCTGAATATCTCGGACCATTTACAGGTGTTGGTAAAGTAAAAGAACTATTGAACCTGATAAAACAAAATATACCACTACGTACATGCAGCCTGAATCTTTCTGCTGCTAATATTGCCAAAGGCAAATACAAAGTATGCCTGGAATACCATCTGGGCAACTGCAGCGGACCGTGTGAAGGCCTCCAATCAGAAACAGACTACGCAGCCAACATATCCAACGTTAGGCACATACTAAAGGGCAACACTGGTGAAGTAATAAAATATCTGAAAGAAGAAATGCAACAGCATGCTGCTGACATGCATTTTGAAAAAGCAGAGATTGTAAGACAGAAAATTGAAGACCTGAATAATTATCAGGTACGTTCTACAGTAGTCAATGCACACCTTGGTAATCTGGATGTAGCATCCATTATCAGCGATGAACAATATGCTTTTGTCAACTATATGATGATTGCAAATGGTGCCATAGTATACGCTAAAACACTGCGTATAGAAAAGAAGATAGAAGAAGAGGATGCAGATATACTATCGCTGGCATTGGAAGAAATGCGCACCACATTTCAAAGCAATGCAAAAGAAGTGATATCCCCTTTTGAGGTAGAAGTAGCCGATGAAAGCATTAAAGTAACAGTACCAAAATCGGGAGACAAGAAAAAGCTGCTAGACCTTAGTTATAAAAATGCGGAGATAACTAAACAGGAACTTCGCAAAAATGATGCACTGATGCTTGGTAAAGCAACTGAAGAAAATGCAGCCACTGTATTGGAAGAGTTGCAAGACTCATTACAACTGACTGAATTGCCGATGCATATTGAGTGTTTCGATAACTCCAACTTTCAGGGAGCCTACCCTGTTTCTGCCATGGTTTGTTTTAAAAATGGGTTACCATCAAAAAAAGACTACAGGCATTTCCATATTAAAACAGTAGAAGGCATCAACGACTTTGCCTCAATGAGCGAGGTTGTTTATCGCAGATACAAACGCCTGATGGAAGACAAAGCTGCCCTGCCACAGTTAGTAATAATAGATGGTGGTAAAGGTCAGCTTGGTGCAGCTATGGAAAGCATAGAAAAACTAGGGCTCACGGGTAGTATGACGATAGTAGGCCTTGCTAAGAGAGAAGAATCTATCTTCTTCCCGGGAGACAGTGAGCCTATACAATTACCATTTGACAGCCCTGCCCACTTACTGATAAGGCGCATACGCGATGAAGTACACCGCTTTGGTATTACATTCCACAGGCAGATACGTAGCAAGGGTACTTTTAAGAACGAATTGGAAGGCATTGCAGGCATCGGTGAAAAAACAGCTACCGAATTGCTCAAAACATTCCGTTCTGTAAAGAACATCAAAGCACTTACTGAAAGGGAACTAACCAAAGTAATCGGCGCTTCAAAAGCACGTATTGTATGGAGCTATTTTCATAACGAAGATGGTGAGCTGAAAGAAATTTCAGAATAGTGTAACCATTGTTACACCCCATGCACCATGCAATAGTTTATCTTTGCATAAAATCCATTAGCAATGGCAGACAATAATAAGCCGGCATTAGTACCAAGCATTCTTACCATGAAATGCCCAAACTGCCGAAAGGGACACATGTTTAGTAATAAAAGTGTATTCCCGCTGTCGTCAATGCTGCAAATGCCTGAAAAATGTGAAGTATGTGGTCAAAAGTTTGAGTTGGAAGTAGGGTTTTATTATGGTACCGGTTATGTTAGCTACGCATTGTCTGTAGCATTATATGTTTTCAACTTTGCGTGGTATTGGGTATTAATCGGGCTATCATATGAAGATTATAGCATATTTTATGCACTCGGCACCAGTACAGCCATAGTTCTACTACTGCAGCCCTGGCTGATGCGTATATCTAGGGTTTTATACCTGTACATGTTTGTCAAATATGGCAAAGGCGAACGCCTGAAAGCTGAAGGATAGTATTTCTTACTATACCAAATTAGCTCCTGACGCATTTATATAATTGCCGAAAGGTTTATCTTCGCATTCATGCAAAAAATACTGGTTGCCAATCGTGGCGAGATAGCCCTGCGTGTTATGCGTACGGCTAAAGAAATGGGAATCAAGACCGTTGCCGTTTATTCTGAAGCAGACCGTAATATGCCATTTGTAAGATACGCCGATGAGGCTGTATGCATTGGTCCTGCTCCTTCTTCTCAATCATACCTACGTGCAGATAAAATAATACAGGTTGCCAAAGAAATCGGTGCAGATGCCATTCACCCCGGTTATGGTTTCCTTAGCGAGAATGCAGGCTTTTCTAAGGCCGTTGCAGACGCAGGGTTGATATTTATAGGCCCTTCTGCATACTCTATCGAAATGATGGGTAGCAAGATTGCCGCAAAACAAGCCGCAAAGAAATTCAACGTACCAATGGTACCTGGAACAGAAGACCCTGTAACAGATGCTGCGGAAGCTATTGAAATAGCTAAACGTATTGGTTTCCCGATACTCATAAAAGCATCTGCCGGTGGTGGTGGTAAAGGTATGCGTGTTGTAAATAACGCAGAAGAACTGGAAGAGCAAATGCGCATGGCAAAAAGCGAAGCGCTGAGTGCTTTTGGCGATGATGCGGTGTTTATAGAAAAATATGTAGGTGCTCCAAGGCACATAGAAATACAGCTATTAGGCGATCAGCATGGCAATTATGTATATCTCTTTGAAAGGGAATGTTCTGTTCAGCGCCGACACCAAAAACTGATTGAAGAAGCACCATCAAGCTGCCTGACAGTTGACATTCGTAAAGCAATGGGCGAAAGTGCCGTAGCCGTTGCACGTTCTTGCAACTACCATGGCGCAGGTACTGTAGAGTTTCTGGTTGATGAAAACCTGAACTATTACTTCCTGGAAATGAATACCCGCCTGCAGGTAGAACACTGTGTATCTGAAATGATTACTGGTATAGACTTAGTTCGCGAACAAATCAATATAGCTCGTGGCGAAAAGCTGTCATTCTCGCAGCAAGACCTGAAGATTAACGGTCACAGCCTTGAGCTGCGTGTGTGTGCAGAAGACCCGATGAATAACTTCCTCCCAGATACAGGTAAGCTGGAAATGTACCAACCACCCAAAGGCCCTGGTGTACGCGTAGATGACGGTTATGAACAAGGTCAGGATATTCCGATATTCTACGATCCTATGATTGCCAAACTGGTAGTACACGCTGCTACGCGCGATGAAGCTATAGAACGCCTTTGTAGGGCTATTGATGAATATTACATCAAAGGCATACAGACTACGCTCAGCTTTGGCAAATGGGCTGTAAGGTCTGAACCTTTCAGGTCGGGTAACTTTGATACCAAATTCATCGAAAAACACTTCAAGCCTGAATACCTGATGGAAGACAATCTGGAGGCTGAAAAAGTAGCTGCGTTGTTGGGAAGTTATGTATGGGCGAAGGAGAAAAAACAGACAGCTGCAGCTACTACAGCCACTTCAAACGGCGTATCTAACTGGAAGCTGAAAAGGAAATAATAAGCTCGGCAACATACTTTTTGCCGATACTATCATAAGTACTAACGCCATCGGTTTAACTATTTAGTAGTAAATGGTTGAATAAATGGCGTTATTTTTACAGTTAATTTAGTTTTCTCGCCCGATGCATGCTACTTACATATTCCTTTTGTTTGCCATTACATTTATAGGTGGTAGCCTGCCTTTGTGGTTCAAAAACCTGAATGATAAGCAAATGCATCTGCTGCTTGCTTTTTCGGGATCATTTTTATTAAGCATTACTTTTCTGCATCTACTGCCAGAAACGTTTACCGAACTGGGTAGCAAAGCAGGTTTTTATTTGTTGATAGGCTTCTTTCTACAGCTTATTCTGCAGCGTTTCACACACGGTTTGGAACACGGGCATGTACATATACACGAAAGCGATCATCATCACCATCATGTACCACTGATGTCTATAATGATAGGTTTGTCGCTGCATGCATTTATGGAGGGGCTTCCTTTGGGTTTCAACTACAGGATGTCTGGCACAGAACCATCCTTGTATATGGCAGTAGCAGCACATAAACTGCCGGAGGCCTTGCTGATTACTTCTTTATTTGCCAATAACAGCAACAAATCAAAGTCTTGGTTGATGCTCGTGCTGTTTTCTTTAATAACACCGCTTGGTGCCATCATTGCTACAAAACTTGGACAGAGTTACTATGCTATGTCACAACTGGTAATAATGCTGATACCTGTAGTGGCTGGTGCTTTCATACATATATCTACCACTATTTTCTTCGAGAGCGGCACTAAGCACCATATGCTTACCAAGCAAAAAATACTCGCCATTATTGGCGGTATGAGTATCGGTTTGATCACTTTATTATTTGAATAACATGAAAACATTTTTTCGCAACATATTAACCCTCATAATCACATTCATTGTATCCTTTACAGCAGGTGCACAAAATACAAAGTCACTGTTATGGGCTGTTTCTGGCAAGGGTATGAAAGAGAAATCCTACCTGTTCGGCACCATACATCTCATCTGCCCACAAGACTATATATGGACGGATGCAATGAAACAAAGCCTGCTGAAAAGTAAAGAAGTATGCTTTGAAATGGATATGGATGACCCTAACATTATGATGCAGATAGCAGCAGGCATGATAGACCAGAGCGGCAAGAAATTGAAAGACTACTTCTCTCCCACTGATTATGAAAAGCTTGAAAAATATGTGAAAGATAGTCTGGGGATGAATATTGAATTGTTTCAGCAAATGAAACCTGTTGCATTACAAACACTCTTTTCTACACAATCTTCAGACTGCAGCAATCCAATATCATATGAGAACAACATTATGGAAGCTGCCAAAACTGACAACAAAGAAATAACAGGCCTTGAAACCGTTAGCGAGCAACTTGATTTGTTTGACAACCTGCCGGTTGATTCTGTTATAAAAGATATTGTAGACCTGTTGAATGGTAAAAATACAGATAGGGGCGATTTCAAAAAACTGACTACCGCCTACAAAAATCAAGACCTTCCTGCACTCGGCAAGCTGATAAAAGAATCTGGTGCATCAGATAAAGACATTGATGGTTTTCTGGATGTACGCAATGAGAAATGGATACCGCGAATGGTAGAGAAGATGGATAGAACATCGGTATTCTTTGCGGTTGGTGCAGGCCATCTTTATGGAGACAATGGTTTGATTGCTTTACTAAAGAAGGAAGGATATACTGTAACACCGATAAAATAAAAAAGCCGCTATAAAAGCGGCTTTTATCTTCTTGTAGCGAAGACGGGAGTTGAACCCGTGACCTCAGGGTTATGAATCCTGCGCTCTAACCATCTGAGCTACCTCGCCAAAAATGGAATGCAAAGGTAATGATATTTTTGAAAAAAACTACTTTTCAAGAAGTGTTTTTAATTCTTCTGTGATAGTAGCTATTCTACGTGTATTATAATCAAAACATATCATACCTGTTTTGGCGTGCGCAATATCTTTTGATGCCCCTTCGCGCATTGTACTTATGTGATATAACAAATCAAAAGACCTGTCGGTTACTTCTTCTGCAAACAGGCTCACGATTAATTGCTCTCCGTAAAAGGCCTCTCCTTTATAAGCTATCATTACATCGGCCATTATCAGGCTGTTACCTGCAATATTCAGTTCGTTGCCACCCCATTGTTTCAGCATCTGCATGCGGCTTTCATGTATTATTGAAAGTACGGAATCGTTACCCAGATGGTTACCATAATTTATGTCACCTATTCTAACCCCTATTGTTGTGGTAAACAATGGATTTTCGGTAGGAAATTTTATTTTTACACGACTCATAATAATAACAATGAAAATAATCTGTATCGGGCGAAATTACAGCGAACATGCCAAAGAATTAAAGAATGATATACCTACAGAGCCGGTTATATTTATGAAGCCGAAAAGCGCCTTGCTTTTCCCCGATAAACCGTTGTATTATCCTGAATTTACAGATGATTTGCATTATGAATGCGAACTTGTTGTAAAAATCAGCAAAAACGGAAAATACATACAGGAAAAATTTGCACACAAATACTACAATGCAATAACTGTTGGACTTGATTTTACTGCCAGAGATCTGCAACAAAAACAAAAGGAAAAAAGCTTGCCTTGGGAAATTGCCAAGGCATTTGATGGGTCTGCCGCTATAGGCAATTTTATTCCTTTTCCTGAAGGCTCAAACATCAACAACGTCAATTTTGAGTTGAAGCTGAACGACAAAACTGTACAGGTTGGCAATAGTAGCGATATGATATTTAACATCAACAAGATACTCGAATACGTTTCTCAATATTTCACCCTCAACATTGGTGATGTGATATTTACAGGTACGCCTGCAGGCGTTGGCCCTGTAAATGTATATGACAAGCTGGAAGGATTTATTGAAGGGCAAAAATTACTACACGTAGACATCCGATAGCATGCGCATATACAACCCCAAAGAATGGTTTGGCATCTTGTTTCAGTTTCATAAGTCCGACACGCTTCGCAAACTGTTAGGGCTTATTGCTATTATTGCGATCTATTCGGGCATCATTGCGTATTTGGAAATTAACTACTTCAAAACACACGAAACCAGCCCGCTAAAGAACTTCTCGGTAATGCACACCATATTGGGTATGGCATTATCACTATTATTAGTATTCAGAACAAATACAGCCTACGACAGGTGGTGGGAAGGCCGAAAACTATGGGGCGCATTAGTAAATAACAGTCGTAACCTTGCGCTCAAAATCTCTTGCCTGTTGGATAAAGATGATGAATATAATAGAGACTTCTTCCGTAAGGCTATCCCTATGTATGCATTTGTGTTGAAAGAACACTTGCAGGCAGAATCTACCAGATACATGCTGGATGACGCCGACCACCCTGAATTACAAAATCTGGATAGCGATAAACACGCACCCAACCAGGTAGCGAAAGCCATAATAGCACGTGCCGTACAATTGCAAAAAGAAGGTGTAATTAGCGCAGAACAACTCCTGTTTATAAATAATGAGGTGTCGTCTTTTACAGATATCTGCGGAGCTTGCGAGCGTATTAAAAACACACCAATCCCCTACTCTTACAGTGCATTTATCAAAAAATTCATTTTCACTTATATCATGACATTGCCTGTAGCCTATTCATTTTCGTTGGGGTATCTGGTAATACTGGTTGTTGCCATAGTATTTTATGTGCTAGGTAGCCTTGAGTTGATTGCTGAAGAAATTGAAGATCCCTTTGGCAAAGACAGTAACGACCTACCGATGGAAAAAATTGCAGGCAACATAGAGAAGCATATTGCAGAAATCATATAGTAGCCTTGAAGCTATTATTCGTTAATTTTATACGATGATGAAATATTTATACCTGCTGATAGCAATTGTAGGAGAAGTAGTAGCTACCAGTAGCCTCAAAGCATCTGAACAATTCAAAAAACCATTACCAAGCATTTTGGTAGTAGTTGGCTACGCAGTAGCATTTTATTTTCTAAGCATAACTGTAAAGGTACTGCCGGTGGGTATTACCTATGCTATATGGTCTGGTGTGGGTATTGTATTGGTAACAATAGCAGGTATCATTTTATACAAGCAAGTGCCGGATACTGCCGCCATAATCGGTATGATACTGATCGGATTAGGAGTTTTAGTTATTAATATTTTTTCTAAAACAAAAGGAATAGAATAACAACCCGATAACGAACCAAAAGGCTGAAACCTTGAAGTTTTCTATTATCTTAGCCTAACTTATTGAGATACTATTATGCGCAAACTATTCATCATCCTGTCTGTTATTGGTTGTTCATCAACAATATGCAACAGCGTATCTGCGCAGATACTGCCTACTTTAGGTTGCAATGACAAAAGCATCAGGCTTCAGGCAGAGCAATATAAGCAAGACTTTAAGGCACAAGGACAAGAGGTTTACCGTGATGCGATGATAAGCATGGAATCGCGTCAGCCTACACCGGTTGCTGTACAGCTTACTAAAGGTGTTCTTTACCAAATGATATTTATAGGTAGCCGTGATGCCAATAAGATAAATTTTGAGCTATACGATGGTGAGGACAGGAAAATAGACGAGAAGGTTCTCAAAATGCCTGAAGTAACAAATTTTGTTGTGTATTCCTTTGTACCAGAAAAGACAGACTTATACCTTGTTATACTATCACAAGTTAAAGGAGCACAAAGCCTATGTGGTAGCTTTACGATCATGCAACCTGGTAAGGCAAAAGCTAATGCACCGGCTACAACACCCAAACAGCAACCTGCAAAAGCGAATAACAATCCCCGTTACATTCCGCAAAACAGATAATTTACCTGCATGGAGGTACAAATAGAAGAGAGTTGGAAAACTGCATTAATAGCAGAATTCCAAAAGCCATATTTTGCAGAAATAGTCGGATTTCTTAAGCATGAAAAGTTGGCAGGTAAGACGATATATCCCCCGGGCAAGCTTATTTTCAACGCTTTTAATACTACCCCTATAAGCAATGTAAAAGTGGTGATACTGGGGCAAGATCCATATCATAATCCAGGCCAGGCTCACGGACTCAGCTTTTCAGTACCTTATGGCGTGCCCGCTCCACCATCTTTGGTTAATATTTTCAAAGAACAACTTACTGATTTAAGTATCCCGATACCGAAACATGGCAATCTTGAAAAATGGGCCAGCCAAGGCGTACTGATGCTCAATGCATCGCTTACTGTAGAGATAAACAAACCTATGTCTCATAGCAAGATTGGCTGGCATTTGTTTACAGATGCTGTTATCAAAACTATTTCAGACCAAAAAGATGGTGTAGTTTTCATGCTTTGGGGTAGCTTTGCAAAAAGCAAGCAAGAGCTGATAGATAAGACAAAACACCTGATACTAACAGCTGCTCACCCATCACCACTTTCGGCACATAACGGGTTTATGGGCTGCAGGCATTTTAGCAAGGCCAACGAATGGCTGTTGCAAAAAGGCTTAACACCAATTGACTGGAATTTAAATGAAGCTGATCAGTAACATTTTAGGACGTATATATTTCATTGCAGGCATGTTGTTTTTTGTTGCAACTATGCTCATTGTTTTCATTCCTATATGGATAATATCAAACCTGTCTGAACCAGCAAAAAGCAAAGCGCTGCATCCCGTTTTCAGGGCATGGATGGGTTTCTTTATGCCTATAGTGGGTTGCAGGATTGTGAGAAAAGGAACAGAACATTTCAAACACGGAGAAAACTATGTCGTAATTACGAATCATAATTCGCTTGTAGATATTCCTGTTTCTTCTCCTTGGATACCGGGACCTAACAAAACATTAGCAAAGATTGAGATGTCGAAGATTCCGCTTTTTGGCGTTATATACAAAGCCGGCTCTATACTGGTAAACAGAAAGAACGAAAACTCAAGAAGAGAAAGCTTTACTAAAATGCAGGAGATCTTAGACCTTGGCATACACCTTTGCCTTTACCCTGAAGGAACAAGAAACAAAACAGATCAACCAATTCAACGCTTTTACGATGGTGCATTTATTACTGCTGTAAAAGCGCAAAAAGACATTATACCCGGTATCATCTTCAATACAGGAACTATACTACCACATAATAAGAAAGGCTGGGCAAGACCTAAGACTATACATTTCCACTTTTTAGAACCAATATCTACCAAAGGCCTCACGCTCGAAGACATTGCTGCACTTAAAGAAAAGGCTCATAAGATTATGGAAGACTATTATGTAACGCATAAACAGTCTTTATCATGACTTATTATATAGTAGGCACAGGCAATACGGCTTGGTTTCTGGCTACGAAACTACATGCTGCAGGACATCTGTGTAAAGGCATATATGGCAGAGATATTGCTAAGGCAACAGAACTTGCCAATGCAATTGATGCCAATGCATATGAATTGATCAATGGAATACCTGATGATGCACATGCATGCATATTGGCAGTTTCAGACAGTGCAATAGAAGAAATATCAAGTAAACTAAGCTTCAGGAAAACCTTACTATTGCATACAGCAGGTGCTGTATCATCAAATGTATTGAAAGACGCTGCTAAAAACTATGGTGTTATCTGGCCTATATATTCAATAACGAAACAGCAGCTTCCCGAAACAAGAAACATTCCATCTGCAATAGAAGTAAATAACACAGATAGTTCAGCACTCATTCGTACAATCGCTGCCAGCTTTACGGATAGTGTGTATGAAGCTAGTAGTGACAAAAGAAAGCAAATGCACCTTGCTGCTGTGTTCAGTAATAACTTTTCAAACCATCTGTTTGCTGTTGCAGAAAAAATGTGCGCAGAAAACGGCATACCTTTCAGCACTATGATACCTATAATAGCCCAAACTGCTGAAAGAATAAACAATCAATCACCATCAACATTACAAACAGGACCTGCTAAAAGAAATGATACCGCTACCATGCAGGAACATCTGCAGTTGTTGAATCAATACCCCGAATGGGAAGAAATGTATAAAAGCATATCAGCTTCTATACTTAAGATGTACAGTAAATAGCAGGTTAATCTTCCCGCTTATTCTCAAATTTACCTTCTATAAGAGCCTTATACAATTTAAGGCTTACCCACAGCAAGCCTGCAAATACAACCAACGCAACAATTGCATATAGTATAACCATTGTATCATTATTTGTATAAATATACGCAAATAAAAAGCGGAGATATTTATCTCCGCTTTGGTGTATTTCTATTATTTATTCATTCATTCTGACAATATTCCGTCTATTTCGTTTCGAAGTTGCCTGTCAGTTTAAACAAATCTGAACTATCACTTTTGAATGATGCATTCACATTCAGTGCTCGACCGTCTTGTTTCCAACTGATATTGACAACAGGCTGCACATCAGGCGTTATCAATTGGAGGAACTTAACCTGTCCTGCATCACGCATCCAAAGGTTTTTATCTATCAATTGTTCCAACAGCTCTTTTACCATTTGCATCATACAAACACCAGGTACTACCGGCTGACTTGGAAAGTGCCCTTTAAATATGTCGTGCTGAGTATTGAAGGCAACTTTGCAAGAAGCACTGTTTGGCTCCCTGAGCATGTATTCAATACTGTAAAAATCATTCATCAACATGGCTATTGATTTTATGTAAGCTAATAGTAAAGTTTGCTTTATGATGGTTGAACATTACACTATCTGCCAGATCATTTGCTCTATGCTTACCCATCAGGTTTATGGTTGTTACTTTTTTCTTCTTACCCGCATTTTCAATACGCTGTAGCATATTGCCCTCCTCTACATAGTAAACATACCCTTCCCCTATAGTAAAACAGTAAAAGACCTCTTTACCCCTATCCTGAACCAGGATTTTTTCGGATTCTTTTTCTAACCCCTTCATTAAGAACAGGTTGAAGTCTTTCTTCAATATTTTCACAACAGCAGGTTTATCCAATTGGGGGATAATACTGTTTACCTTAAATGAGTCCTGACGGTCCCACTCAAAGTCGAAAAAAGTGAAGCCCATTTCATTCTGGAATATAGCACGTACCGTGCCATTTTTCATTTCCTTCAGCAACAGGATACCACTCAGGTGAAATTTCTTAAATAGTACCCTGCCATTTACCGTACAACGGTAAACCTCTTTTAAAAATTGTGGCTTGTATTGATATGCAGTCTTATTACCTGAAGATGATGGTTTTAAGCCTTTATAGGGGCTTGCACACGAAGCAAAGAATAGCAGCAAAAGGCTACTTAACCTTAAAAATTGCTTCATCAAGCGCTGTATTATGTTTTGTATTTGTAAAGTCCATATCGGTATAGTCTCCGCCAAGTTCTGTCATTGTCAGCCTATCAACATCCATCGTCTTCTTATCCATATACACATCTATCTGCTTGAACATCTTTTTCATAGCATCTGTTACCGGCACCATGTTCAGCAAATAGCCAGTACCACTTTCATATGCTGCAACCTTAAAATCCGGGTTTTGAAATACTGTACCCCTCATACAATCTATCATTATCCTATTGACAGATTGCATTGTTTTACTGTTTTTAGTATTGATTTTAGTGGTTTTCTGCTCATCTTTCACCATTACCTGACCAGCGTTCATCACCAACAGATAGCTATACGGAATGGTATACTCAATCCTGACTTTGTCTTCTTTTTTATAGTAAAACTTACCTTTCGATTTAATTTTCTCTTCCAGTAAAGCCATGTTTTTGACCTGCGTAAAATCGCTGTAAATAGTCAACACTTTCGTACTGTTCTGGCTCATTGCCTGCTGAAAGGCTGAGGCGTTTTTCAATGCAGTATAGCCTTTAGGCTGGGCAATAGCACCAACCGATATAGTGCATAAAATAGCTGTAAAAAGATTACGCATACGGTTTTAAATCCAGTAGTTTATCTACGCGCACAAAGGTAAAACCCTTTTCACGAGCCTTTCTAATTAAATCCGTTAAAATTTCCGCTGTAATCTGTTGGGAATCATGCAGCAGAACGATATCGCCACCTTTCAGCCTTTTAAGTATACGGGATTCCAAATCTGCCTTGTTTTTAGCCGTAGTATCGAACGAACGTACGTTCCAGCCAATAGAATACATGCCTGAACGGGTGATTGCTTTTGCCAGATTGGGATTGGTAACACCGTATGGCGGACGAAATAACTTTGGAGTAACACCTGCTATTTGCATAATAGCATTGTTGGTTTTGTTAATTTCTTCCTGCATGGCTTTACTCGTTTTCCAATCGAAATTGAAACCATGGTCGTAGCTATGATTGCCGATTAAGTGTCCATCGGCATGCCAACGTTTCACCATTTCAGGATTAGCCACCGCATTTTTACCAATAGAAAAGAATGCAGCCTGCACACCTTCTTTCTTCAATACATCCAATATAACACTTGTGTACTGTGCAGGACCGTCATCAAATGTCAGTGCAACTTGTTTAGATTGTACACCTTTATTGTAAGACTTTACGTAGAAATTCCACTGTATATAGATAGCACCAAATACCAACAAATGAATGTAAATAACAACAGGTATCAGCAACCACCACCAATCTACTGCTCCGGATAAGTATAAAACATCTATACCTAACAGGCACAGAACAAAAATAATATTTGCAAGTGTAAAGGGGCGCAATGATATAGTGGATTATCCTGCGTTATTGATAAATGCCGTAGCACCTGCTACATCAGCTTCGCTACGAATCTTGAAATATTGGTACTGTGCAATATGCATTTTTATCTGTACACCATTTTCTACAAAACGTAATGCATGTATCTGCTCAGCCCTTTCTAATGGAGACGGTGGCCATTGCAGGAAACGCATCATTGCATCTTTGCGACATGCTACAATGTTGATATGCTCATAACAGGCAAAGCCTGCCTCATCGTGCTGCATATATGGTATCGGATATCTTGACATATACAATGCATGCATACGCAGGCCTAGTACTACTTTTACTATATTCCTGTCTTCCTTTAGTGTGTCGTTTTGTATTTTCTGCACGATAGATGCTACCAGCACATCCTTGCCTGTCGCTCCTTCAAAAAGTTGTAGTAATCGTTCTACGGCTAGTTTATTCAACAGCAAATGATCTCCGGGTATGCAAACAAACATATCTGCATCTGCCAGCAGAGATGCTTCAGCAAGGCGTTCTATATAATTATCAAACGCTTTATTCACCTTTACCACCTGCACACCTGCATCAGAAAGGTTTGTTTCAACAGCCGCATCGTTCGTTACTACCACAACATCCACAAACAATCCGCTTTGCTTTACAGAATCTACTGTATTGGCTATAACAGATTTACCATTTACTTCAAGCAACAGTTTTCCTGAGAAATCTGTGTTGCCTGCAGGTGCTGATATTAAGGCTGCAACTTTCATAGTTTGCTGTGTTTAATAAAAATGAAATTAATGATTAAGGCTAATGCTTAATAGTATTTCTACTTGTTTTTATTACCTATTCCCAATATTAACATTAACCATCCGAGTATAAAGAAAACACCACCAATGGGTGTCAGTATTCCCAGTCCGCCAAGCCCTACCTGTCCGCTCGATTTCAGCATTACCAATGCGTATATGGAACCTGAAAACAGTATAATGCCAATTGTAAAGAATGTTGATGCAAGTTTGGTATACTTGTTTGCAAAGCTACTGTATAAAACACCAGTTATCAGCAATGCGAAACTGTGGTAAAACTGATATTTAACCCCCGTCTCAAAAGTTTGTAGTAATTCGGGTGTAAGAACCTGTTTGAGTGCATGTGCGCCAAAAGCACCAAGAATAACAGCCAATGCTGCGAATAATGAACCAAGCCTTAATGCTGATGTTTGCATTGTGCAATAATTTCTGCAAAATTACCAACAGTTAATGTTTCTGCATCAACTATCTGATGTGCTTGTTCATATATATTTTTTCTATTTTCGTACAGTTGATAAAGCCTTTCCTCTACTACATCATCTATCAATGGCCTTTTAGCATCAGCATTCCTGAGTCTATCTGCCAGATAGCCAACAGAAGCTTGCAGATATACTATACAACCTTGCCCTTTCATGTACGCCAAATTATCATAAAAAACAGGTGTACCACCACCACAAGAAATGATTGTATCGCCCTTTACAGACTGTGTTACGTTTCTTAATGTAGTAGCTTCTATTTCCCTGAAAGCTTCTTCCCCATCTTCCCTGAATATCTGTGCGATAGTCTTGCCAGCCTGTTCTTCGATACTTTCATCAAGGTCTGTATGCCCCAAACCATATTGCAGGGCAAGCCTTTTGCCCCAGTATGTTTTGCCTGCACCCGGCATACCTATCAGAAAGAGTATCATTTACAGTTTATCGTTTATAAACTTCCAAAGGAAAAGCATGCCCATTATAGAGGCACTTTCTTTATTCCTCACCCTATCATAATATACTTTAAACTTCCTTGCTACTGTTTTATCCGTTCCGGCTACTGCCATCCATATGGTACCGGGTTCTTCGTTTTCTCCGGGTACAGGTTGTTTATCCAATATCCCGGTAATGCTGAGTGCATAATCTGATTGCAGTTGTTTCCTTACACCCTCTGCCATTTGAATGGCTACTGTTTCACTAACTGCTCCGTTGTTTGCTATGTCTTCTGCACTAACACCCAGCAAGTTTTCTTTTACTTCTATCAGGTAAGAAACTACGCCTCCTTTGTAATAGTTGCTGGCGCCTGATACCTGTGTAATAAGATGGGATATATAGCCACCAGTGCAGCTTTCTGCCAGTGACAGCGTCTTATCTTTTTGCTGCAGCAAATTACCAATTATCTGTTCAAAAGCTATATCACCATCTGCTACTACAATATTGGCAAGCCTTTCTTTTATTTGCTGCATCCATAGATCTACCTCTGCTTTTAAAGAACCAGCATCCTTTGCCTTACCGGTCAGGCGTAGTTTTACCATTCCCAGATTGGGTAGATATGCTAGTTTAATGTGTGGTGGCATAGCAGATTCAATATCCTGTATCTTCTCAGCTACAAAGCTTTCGCCCTCGCCTGCAGTAATGATGGTTGTATGCTCTATAGCATCGCTTTGATAATTCTCTTTCAGCATCGGCAATACGGCTGTTTCCATTATTGCCATCATCTCAAAAGGTACACCAGGCATAGAAATTACTTTCTTCCCATTTTTCTCGAACAACATTCCGGGAGCGGTACCCATGGGGTTGAACAATACTGTACAATTATCAGGCACTTCTGCCTGCTTCATGTTACGTTCCAGAAACGGTCTGTTTCTTTTGGTAAAAATATCCTTAACATGCGTCAGCACTTGTTCATTAATAACCAGCTTACCACCAAAATACCTGCAAAGCAGTGGCTTTGTTATATCATCTGCAGTAGGACCTAAGCCTCCTGTCAGAAATATCAGATCCGCATCAGTCAATTCTCTGTTAAGTGCTTCGGTAATATCTTTTTCATTATCGCCTACAGCTATACGTTTTGTTACATCTATACCAAGTGTATTTAGCTGTTTTGCTATCCATGCAGAATTGGTATCTATTGTTTGCCCAATCAGTAGTTCATCACCAATCGTTATTATCGAAGCCCTGATATTTGCCATATAGTTATTTTGTAAAGAAAGGTTGCAGCCTGTTTTTCAGTTCATCAGGCATATTCACTTTTTGCTTTGTTGTAGGATCGTAAAACACCAGTGTAGTAACACCTTTATTCAACAATTGTTTTTGTTCGTTATACAGTTCTGAATGGAATTGTATTTTATGAGATTCGGGCAATTCTTTCAGAATTGTCTTTACCGTTATCAGGTCATCATACAATGCAGGACGATAGTATTGTGCGTGCAGGTCTACCACGGGCATCATGATACCCATTTCTTCCAGCTCTCGATAAGTAAAGCCTAACTGACGTATAGCCTCTGCCCTACCTACTTCGTAATACAATGCATAGTAACCATAGTAGAGATAGCCCATCTGGTCTGTTTCTCCGTAGCGCACCCTTACCTCTGTAGTAGATTCGTACATGGTTCTATTTATTTAGCCTTTCAGCGTCTTTTATGGTAACTACACTATTTGCCTGATTGGTACAGGTAATAGTAAGATCGTTGATGCATACATGTGGTGGCAACGTTGCACAGTAGTAAACAGTATCTGCAATATCTTCAGGATGCAGTGGCTCAAACCCTTTATATACATTACCTGCACGGTCTTCATCGCCTTTGAATCTTACAATAGAAAACTCTGTTTCTGCCATACCGGGATGTATCCCTGTTACTTTGATACCGTAAGGCAACAAGTCAATGCGCATTGCCTGATTTAGTGCATCTACCGCAAACTTGGTAGCGCAGTATACGTTACCGTTTTTATATACCATCTTGGCAGCAGTAGACCCAATATTAAATATATGCCCACCCTTTGCCTTCATCATCGGCACTACCTGACGGGTGATATATAGCAAGCCTTTCACATTGGTATCTATCATCGTATCCCAATCGTCCATATCACCTTCATCAATCGTACTCAAACCTGCTGCCAGGCCTGCATTGTTTACAAGAATATCGATAGTATCGTAATGGGTTTTCAGTTCATCAACAGCTTTAATTACTTCTTCTCTTTTCCTGATATCGAAAGAAAGCGTAGCGATGTTTATGTTGTATGTTTTTTCAAGTTCATTTTTAAGTTCCTGTAGCCTTTCTTCGCGTCTACCAGTTATGCATACATTATAACCATTTTTTGCAAATACGGTTGCTATCGCCTTGCCAAATCCCGACGTTGCACCCGTTACTAATACTGTTTTAGCCATCTTGTGTTCTAATTACCCTATAAAGATAGTATCCTGCTTGTATTACACGAAAAAAGGCACACCGTTGTGCGCCTTTTTATCATATTCTTAATAGTATCTAACGTATAAGTGTTACATCACCTTTAATACTTTCTTCTTTACCATTTCTATCCGTTACAGACAATACCCAGAAGTAGGTACCCACATCTGCAAGTTGGCCTTTGTACCTGCCATCCCAACCATTCAATATTTTATCTGTTTGAAATACAGCCTCTCCGAATCTGTTAAATACTCTGAAATAGTTCACCTTGGCATAACCAACACTCAATACTTTGAGAAAATCATTCCTACCATCACCATTCGGAGTAAATGCTGACGGCACAAATAATGATGCCTGATTAACTACCCATACATTTATCTTGGCATCACCCTCGCAGTCGTTGGCACTTTTTATGTGTACTACATAGTTATACCTACCTGTATCGGGATAATAACCTGTTGGATTAAAGACATTCGTCAGGTTAAGCCTGTCAGCCGGTTTCCAAGTATACTCAATACCACCTGAAGCTTTAAAATTGATAGACTCCCCTTTTACTATAATAGTATCATTGCCTGCAAATGGCACAAATTTTTCAACTTTTACTGTTTTGTAAGCAGTATCTACGCACCCCTTGATTGTAGAAGAAATGAGCCTTACGTTGTAATCGCCACCAACATTGAAACTGTGTTTAGGATTTTGTTCTGTCGATTCCCCCCAATCACCAAAATTCCAATTCCATGCAACAATAGGTTTGTAAGTGGCTTCTGATAAATCGGTAAACTGCATTGGCGTGTTTGGACAAAGCAGGCCATCAAATTTAAAATCGGCTGTATGAGTTGGGTAGATTTTCACCAAACGGTCTATGCTATCAGGACAGGTACTACCTTTATTTACTATTAGCTTCACAGTGTATGTTCCTGTATCCGGATAAGTGTATACCGGTTGAAAATCTGTAGATGTAGCACCCGGCACGCCCAAGTCCCAGAAATAAGAGAAACCTCCTGTACTGCGATTTACAAAACCTACGGTTTTATCTTTACAATCAACAATATATGTATTTATCTCATTGCTGAATTGTGGTATATCTGCAACAACTGCTTTGGAACAATTTGTTACCACAAACTGAAACTCCCGTCTGATAGTATTAATAATAACACCATTTCGCCATTCATGACAACATACTGATACAACATAGCGTCCCATTAAATTGGGAGTACCTGACATCAAACCTGTTTTAGGGTCTATCTGAATTAATGGATTGCCACCCATAGGTTTTGAAGCACTGTATCCTTGTCTGTAACCGTAACTAGGACTTGGCTTGCTATTAGAATAAATACTCAGCGGAGAAGGAAGTACATTATATGGTTCGGGCTTTGAATCATCTCTTGAACCACCTGGATACGAATCACATATTTCGTAACTAAGCGAGTCAGCATCGGGGTCCACCGCGGAGTGGTCATAAACTAGGGGGTTATTTATGCAAATGATTTGTGGCGGATAATATTTAAATCGGGCACTATTGTTATTAGACGCCAGAGTTGTAGGTGGTATTTGACAAAAATACGTAGCACCTACCTCTCCGGGACGTTGAATATTGTTGATTGTCTCGTTTCTGCAACAGCGTGAATATATAACCCTGTAACCGATGGAACTTGGCGGTAATGTATATGTTTTAACGAATTTAGTTCTCCGTAAGCAAGTTGGTGGTGGATTATTTACACATTCATTACTAAAATTCAATGGTACAGGTATCGCTTCCGAAGAAGATATACTATCCCATCTAATTACATTGGCTCCATTTTGTAAAAACACACCAATGTAGGCAGGATTATCTTGTGCTATAACATCAGGCAAACCAGTCAAACAGTCTTGATATATATATAGCGTAATTTCATACCTATTATTACCAGCGCCATCCTGCCCAAGAAAACGATACGTCATTTCACCACCCACTAAGTGGGTTGCATTTGCGATAGGTAGTAAACCCAGCAGCAACAATATTGTAAATAATGCTCTTTTAAGCATTTGCATTGCCACAGTATTTTGAAAATTCGATAATATCACCTTCCAGTCTTGCGCTTTGTTCTATCATACCCATATGCCCACAATCGTCATAAACCTTTACAAAGTTAACGCTTGCAAGCATTGAATGTTGTATTACTTTGTCAAGCGGTATAACCCCGTCGTCCTTTCCTGCCGCCCATAGTAGCGGGAATGTAGCTTTGGATAAGGTTTCTATGTGATTTTTGCGGTTTATCATAGCATTGTAAAAAGCTGCAAGGCTGTCAGCAGGTACTTTCAACCCCTCTTCAATCTGCTCTTTTACCCACTCCGGATGTAATTGACTGCTCTTAGGAGAGAATAGGTTGGGAATCATTTGCTTAACAAAAGGATCTTTACCACCCTTTTCTATCAATGCTATTGATTTTCTGCGGGTTTCTTTCTTATCCTCTGTATCGTCTGAGGCTATAGAATGTACCATGGCTATTCCAAGCACCATTTCCTGATACTTATCTGCAAAAGTCATTGCTACATAACCGCCCATAGAATGGCCTGCAATAATTGCTTTGGTAATCCCTTCGGCATCCAATATTGCTTTTATTGCATCTGCCATCAGCTCCATAGATAGATTAGGAACTCCTGAGCTGCCTCCGCTACCGGGCAAATCGGGAGCTATTACGGTATTATGCTCGCCTATCTTATCCCAAACCCTGCTCCACAGCAAGCCACTGACAGGGAAGCCGTGCAATAATATTATTGCCGATCCGCTACCTGTTTTACGATACTGCAGGCTTGCAAAAACGTTCGTGCTGATGACCTTTACTTCCATTATGCTTTAGCCCTGTTTATCCTGATGATGTGGAGATATATCAATATTAATGACAGCAGTACGGGAGACATCTCCAGCAAAGCCTGTTCTTGTATACCAAGTATATGCACCAATAGCGATACAAATATCAATGCGATACCTACTATTGCATACCTGTTCTTATTTCTTTTAACGGCAAAAGCTATGAAAATGTTAGTTGGCAATGCCCAGAGTACGTTGTAGTTATTTTGGCAACCCTGATGGTCTGTAGCAAACCACATAACCAGCATCAATAAACCAAGCAAGCCTGTTATAAACAGCATAAAGCCTGACATTACCCGGCCAAGCACCTGCATATTAGGAACAAACAGGCCTATTGCTGTAAGTAGAAGCAAACCTATTGTAAGCGCCAATACCCAATTAAAACCAGCTGGTTTGTATGGAGAACCAGCTAACACAAGCTGTGCTTTGCCAGCTACAGGCTTGCCTTTCAGGGTAGCACCTGCAAGCCCGTCTCTTAAATAATCGGGCAGAAACATGATATCAAGGTCTGTCATTACTTTATCTATACGGCTGCCAAGCAACAAGTTTACGCCTACCCTTTCTCCATGTGTGCGGTAGAAATATTGATTGATAATTTGCCTGTAGGTAATCTTCTTCCCTTCGGGCAATACTTTACCATACTTAAACTTCACACCCAATGCATAACGAAATACATCACGAATACGGGTAGCGCAGTTATCAAAGAAGAAATCGTATTTGTAATACTTGTTTTGCTCCAGTGCATTATTCTTCAGATACGAATCAATAGACATTTTGGATGCACCACTGATGTGTAATACCTGCTCCTCTACACTGCGATGATAAGCGGCATACTCCTGCTGAAAGATGACATACGGATAGCAGCTGACATAATACAGCAGTTTGCCTTGCATAAACTTCATTTCGAAGTTTTCGGTATAACCGTCGAATGTACCGTAGTTATATACCACATCTGTACCTGCAACGCTATCTACAATGCGTATGGCTGTGTGGCCGAATGTTTCATAAATCTCATCGCCCGTACCACAGGTTATAAGGCTTACCTGCAAGTGGCTGTCATCTGCCCGCACACTGTCTTGTGCTTTCAGTGTATTGGCCAGTAATAGTATTGTGACGAATAATGAGAAGAGTCTTTTCAACATGCTGTAAAAATAACAAAAAAGGCTACCCGAAAAGGTAGCCTTCGTTAATAGAATTGATATATTATATAGCGTTTTTAGAACCACCATCAAACATAGCACCCAGATACTCACGGTTCAGACGAGCAATGTTTTCGATAGAGATACCTTTAGGACATTCAGCCTCGCAAGCACCAATGTTGGTACAGCTACCAAAGCCTTCTTTATCCATCTGGTTTACCATGTTCATAACACGTTCTTTACGCTCTGGCGAACCTTGTGGTAACATAGCCAGGTGAGATACCTTAGCAGACAAGAACAGCATTGCAGATGCATTAGGACATGCAGCCACACAAGCACCGCAACCAATACATGCAGCAGAAGCAAACGCTTCATCAGCCATGTGTTTTTCTATCGGGATAGCATTGGCATCGACAGCGTTACCTGTGTTTACAGATACATAACCACCTGCCTGTATGATACGGTCGAAAGACTGACGGTCAACAACCAGATCCTTAATAACAGGGAATGCACTTGCCCTCCAAGGTTCTACAACAATCGTTTCACCATCTTTGAAAGCACGCATGTGCAACTGACATGTAGTAGTCTGTTCCCATTTACCATGCGCACGGCCATTGATAACCATACTGCACATACCACAGATACCTTCACGGCAATCGTGGTCGAAAGCTACAGGTTCTTTACCTTCAGCTATCAGTTGCTCGTTCAGCACGTCAAACATTTCGAGGAAAGACATTTCAGAAGAGATATCCTTAACGTGATATGTTTCAAAACGGCCTTTCTCGTTTGTGTTTTTTTGTTTCCACACTTTCAGTGTGAGATTCATATTATAATGTTCCATGAAACGGAATATTTTCTATCTGTTAATAACTATTATTTGTAAGAACGTTGTGTCGGGTGTACTACTTCGTAGTTCAGGTCTTCTTTATGAAGAACGAAGTTGCTGTCGCCTTTGTATTCCCATGCAGCTACGTACATGTATTCATCGTCACGACGTTCTGCTTCGCCATCTTCAGTTTGATACTCCTCGCGGAAGTGACCACCACAACTTTCGTTACGGTTCAATGCGTCGATACACATCAGCTCGCCCAGTTCCAGGAAGTCTGCAACGCGGTTTGCTTTATCCAGTTCAGGATTGTATTCGTTCACCTCACCAGGTATACGTACGTTGCTCCAGAATTCTTTGCGCAATGCTTTGATTTCTTCGATAGCTTCTTTCAGGCCTTTTTCGTTACGAGCCATACCACACTTATCCCACATTATCTTACCCAAACGCTTGTGGAAGCTTTCAACACTTTCAGTACCCTTGATGCTCATCAGTTTGTTGATGCGCTCGCGTACTTCATTTTCAGCAGCTACGAAAGCAGGATGGTCTGTTGGTATTGATTTGGTACGGATATCGTCTGCCAGATTGTTACCCAGTGTGTAAGGAATAACGAAGTAACCATCAGCAAGGCCCTGCATCAGTGCAGATGCACCCAGACGGTTTGCACCGTGGTCGCTGAAGTTTGCTTCGCCCAATGCATACAAACCAGGGATGGTTGTTTGCAGTTCGTAGTCTACCCATACACCACCCATTGTGTAGTGTACCGCAGGGTATATACGCATTGGTACTTCATATGGGTTTTCGCCTGTTATCTTAGCATACATATCAAACAGGTTACCGTATTTCTCTTTTACTACTTCTTTACCCAGTTTAGTAATAGTTGCAGCATCGGCATTCTCAATACCTTGTTTGCTTACTTCTATTTTACCATAGCGCTGTATAGCTGAAGCATAGTCGAGATATACCGCTTGTTTAGAAGCACCTACACCATAACCCGCATCACAACGCTCTTTTGCAGCACGGCTGGCAACGTCGCGTGGTACAAGGTTACCGAAGGCAGGGTATCTGCGCTCCAGATAGTAGTCCCTTTCTTCTTCAGGTATTTCGTTTGGTTTGCGATTATCACCTTGTTTTTTAGGTACCCATATACGACCATCGTTACGCAGCGATTCTGACATCAGCGTCAGTTTCGACTGGTGATCGCCACTAACAGGGATACATGTAGGGTGAATTTGTGTATAACAAGGGTTGCCGAAGAATGCACCTTTTTTGTGTGCTTTCCAAGCAGCCGTTACGTTACTACCCATAGCATTTGTAGACAGGTAGAATACGTTACCGTAACCACCGCTACACAACAATACTGCATGGCCAAAGTGACGTTCCAGTTCGCCTGTCACCAGATTACGAACTATCACACCACGTGCTTTACCCTCTATCATTACGATATCCAGCATTTCGTGACGGCTGTATTGTGTTACATTACCCAGTGCTACCTGACGTTCCAGTGCCTGATAAGCACCTATCAGCAACTGCTGGCCCGTTTGGCCTGCAGCATAGAATGTACGTTGTACCTGTGTACCACCAAAAGAACGGTTGCTGAGCAAACCACCATATTCGCGTGCGAAAGGAACACCTTGTGCCACACACTGGTCTATGATGTTTGCACTCACACTTGCCAGACGATAAACGTTAGCTTCGCGAGCACGATAGTCACCACCTTTTACAGTATCGTAAAACAGACGGTAAGTACTGTCACCATCGTTCTGATAGTTTTTAGCGGCATTGATACCACCCTGTGCAGCGATAGAGTGCGCACGACGCGGACTATCCTGAAAGCAGAATGTTTTTACTTTATAACCCAACTCGCCCAGTGATGCAGCAGCAGACGCACCGGCAAGACCGGTACCTATTACTATCACTTCCAGTTGACGCTTGTTTGCAGGGTTTACCAGCTTACAAGTCGATTTATATTTTTCCCACTTATCTTCCAGAGAACCAGCAGGTATTTTTGAATTAAGTGCCATATATATAACTATGGAAATATTTTAGAATTAGATGAGATTATTGAATTATTGTATCCAGTGCAGATAGAAAGCCAGTGGCATCAGTGCAAATATCAGCGGGATAATGATAGAGAATGCAACACCTACTGATTTGATGATACCCTTGTATTTGTTCATTGCAAGGCCCAGTGTCTGGAATGCGCTGAAGAAACCGTGTACAAGGTGCCATGCCAGTGATATGCAACCGAATATGTAAATAACAACAACCACAATGTTCTGGAAAGCATCACGCATCATACCATACAGGTCCAGTTCGCCATTGCCAGTAGTTTGTGAAAAACGGTTTGGTGCCCAGAATGCTTGGATGTGCAGGATAAGGAACAACAGGATAAGCGTACCCAGTATACCCATAGAACGGCTATACCATTTGCTGGTAGCATTGCCTGCAGATACTGCATAACGTGTGTTGCGACGCTTGCGGTTTTGCATCCACAAACGAAGACCTTGCACGATGTGCAGTATTAAAAATGCAAAAAGGCCGATTTCAGTAATACGAATAACAATATTTGTACCCATGAAATGTGCGGCCTCTGTAAACTTCTCACCACCATCATTATAGAAAATCATTGCGTTTACGTAACAATGGACTAATAAGAAGAGGATGAGGAAGAGCCCGGTAAGTGACATTTGAATTTTCTTGCCAACCGAACTGTTGAAAGCGTTTTTCCAAGACATAATAATCGTCTGTGTTAAATTGTAATGTTTTTGTAAAAATCTTCGCAAATATACGTTTCACACTGCTAAAACGCAATCCCTTTTTCTACACATTGATATTTGTGAAATACCTGTAAATACTGATTAAAAAACAACATGCCAACCGCTTGGTTGACATGTCTAATATTTTGTTTGCTAAATAGCATCTAACCTCAACATCTGGTTATCGACCATCTGAAAGAAATGCTGTGGTTGATACGTACGCCAGTTGGGGTTTTCAAAGAGTTTGATGTATCTGTCTATATGCGAGCGCTGGAAATCGTATTGCGTTTGTTCGGGCATATTGATAGACACTATCCAGCCACCATCATCTTTTATATCATCATACCATTCTTCGTAATAATCCTGGTCGCTGCTATGAAAGTTAAGTACGTTTTCTGTTATTAAGATAAACTTATATATACCCTTTGGTATCATCAGGTCTATCACCTCGCGTTTCATCTGCATGATGTCGTTCTCCACAGCATCGTTCCACTCGCCTATCAGTTCTATGATGGCATAGTTGAGTTCATAATCTACGAAGAGCAATTTCATATACAGGGTACGGGAGCCAAACTCGTCCCACTGTGGATGTATATAGTAATTGTAAACAGTATTGGAAAACTCGAACTCGCTGTATTCTCTGCCATAGAAAGGAGAATCTTCGTCCTCTTCGGCAGTGTACAGGTGCCTCCAATTATAGTATGGTTCAATCTCGTGCATTACTACAACTTATCGTTACCATACTTTTCGTGCCATGCCATAACGCCTCCTATTACGTTTACCGTGTTAGTAAAGCCAATTTGCTGCAGCACCATACATGCCTGCATACTGCGCTTGCCAGAACGGCAATGGATAATCAACTCCTCGTTCTTCAGGTCTTCCAGTTCGTCTATCTGCATACTCATGATGTTGCCAAGTGGGATGAGCTTTGCACCAATATTATATTCCTGATACTCATGGGGTTCGCGTACGTCAATTACATTCAGTTTTTCGCCTGCTGCTACCCTGTTCTTTAATTGTTCTACAGTAATTTCCTGCATGTTATTCTTAAGCTTAGTATTTCAATATTTTTTGCGGATTGGTACTATACCCTTCTCCCGTAAGGCGTAGCATATACATCCCCGATGCAAGGCTGCCTATATCTATCTTACTGCCCGAACTGATGGTGTTTCGCATCAGCACCTTACCCTGCATGTCTATCAATTCGTAATTCAATGGTTTATCGTAGTTGAAGGTTACCGTTACTATGTCCTTTGCAGGATTGGGTGTTATGGCAAATACGGGTTGTTTCTTTATCACACCACCCTCATTGCCTATACCACTTGGTATGATGGGCCCTAATACAGGACGCACCATTACAGCACCCGAAAGCACTACAGTTTTCCAGTAGCCATCTACATTATAATACAAGTGGTTTGCACCCGTGCGGTTTACATCAAGACCCAGATACAGACTGTCGCTATTGCTGAGTGCAGGTTGTATCACCGTCATGTAGAAAGTACCTGCCGGCATTGGTACAGGTTTTTCAAACTTGTAGGTGTAGTAAAAATCGTTACGAAGATATTTGGGCAACCAATAATCTTCCTGATATATTACTTTATCGCTACCGCCATTGTAAGCTATATCGCCATATACCGCAACAGAAAACAATTTGGTAGATGCATCGGGTACTTGCCTGCCAAAGTATATCATAACACCTGTTACCGTATCAGGCTCATTCAAATGAAATTCAATAGCGGTTTTACCCGGTAGTGTGGCAGACAATTTAAGGAAATAGGCTTTTTCAGCTGTACCATCATCGTAAGCCAGGTAGTTATAAAAATCCTGATGCTGCACAATGGTATCATTGGTCTTATTATCAGATGCCGATACAGACTCTATGTAATACTTGTTCTCAAAGAAGTTATTATCTCTCAGGTTTACCAGTGGTACGGTATTGGTATAGGTAGGCAATGTTACCGTTGCATTAGATTTTGCATTCACTATCAGGCCTTTAGTGCCGGCATTGTAAAGTGTAGTACCTGCGTATCGCAATGTAGCTACCATATTATAATTGCTATTGAATGTGGCAGCACTGTTATTCCTGATGTATGCATTCATATTACTGCTACGTTCTTTATTAGGGTTTGCCATAAACTGTCTGTAGGTCATGGCACTATAATCGTTGAGCATACCTGTAGGCTGCGCAGTAAAAGCAACATCATTAATAGCAGTATCTGTTATGGTTCTGTTAGCAGCTATACGTATATAATCTACATTCCATACATCATCATTGGTATTGATAGATGCTTTGTTTACAAACCTGAACTGGAATGTATCGTGCAGATATATTGTATCTGTAATAGGTATCATTACCTGCCTGAAAGAATCGAGCGTAGTACCTTGTTTAGACCACATCTTAACCCATGCCTGGTTCTTTTTCTTGAAGAACAGCATCAGTGAGTCTCCTGTTTCAGGATAGAAACCATTGCCTTGAGGCTGATAGAAGAAACTGAGGTAAATACTATCGGCAGGTGTAAATGTGCTTAGATTGATATCTCTGGATGTGAGGCTATCTGCATAGTCCAGTGCAAAGGGATTTGTAGTATTATAAGGTATACCTTTGTCATTCAGCGCATCGAATGTTGCTACACCACGGCTGATGGTATTTACACCCATTGTGTTGTTTATATACACCTTATCATCTACCCAACGGTCTTTGTTGGTCCATGTAATATCATCTGTAAAGTCTTCGAAAAACGGTAGTGTGATAGCAGTAGTCTTGTGTGCTGCTCCTGTGTTGGCAGGTTGTTGTTTTAATGCGCCGTTAAAGTTGAGCGGTGCAATAATAACATCCTGTGCAAATGTAGTTTGCCACAGCAACAGCGATAGAATAAATAGTACAATACTCCTGCAGCCCATTATTGGTAGTCCTGATTTTCGTTAGTGCCTTTTGTTTGCTCTGCTTCTTCAGTAGTAACTCCGCTTTGAGGGGTTTTATTGCGCTCCAGCTCTTCAGGCGTAGGGTTTTGCTTAATACGTATATCTACAAGGTCTCCTTGCTTGATGCGGTTTGGCGAACCCAGCTCGTTGAGTGCTGTTGGTGTCTGGCTGAATATAACGGCATTGGCAGAGTCTGTTATTTCACCCTCCCACATGGCAGTAATAGTAAGCCCGCTACCGCTCAGCATGGCATTTGCCTCGTTGTAGGTAAGCCCTACTACGTCAGGCACATTCATCTGTACACTGCTGAGGCCATCACCTATTACAAGGTCTATACGGCTACCCTGTGGCAGCATGGTGCCGGGGCGTATGGGTTGCCCTTTGTAGAGTTGCTCCAGTATGGCGCCTTTAGCTATATCGGGGCGGTAGGTGGTATCGCCCAGTATCAGGTTGTTGCTCTTCAATATCATCTCTGCACTGCGGAAAGACAGGTTTTGCAGATTTGGCATTGGGGTAAGCGGGGGTTCTGCTTTATTGACCGTAATGAATATGGTACGGCCTGTTTTTACAACAGAATTCACATCGGGTATCTGAGAGAGCACGGTATATGCTTTGTGTGCAGGGTCGTAGGCAGAATCTACATCTACCTCAAAGCCCAGCCTTTCCAGCTCTGCTACAGCCATGCGTACATCCCTGTTTACCACCAATGGTACTTTTGCCTCTGCACCATGACGGGTTATGAAACTAAGACTGGCAAAGAATAGAACATACAACAAGGCACAGAGCAGAAATACAACCAACAGGTTGAACCTGAACGACCTTTTTGTTTCTTCCTTAATGAATCCCATAATCTGAATGTACGATTTTTTATGCTTTTGCCGTCTTCAGGCAATCTTCTATAATAGACGAATAAAAGTCTGAAAGGCTCAGTTCAGCAGCCCTTACCTGTTGTGGTACAATGCTGTTTTCACTCTGCCCCGGCATGGTATTTACCTCCAGGAAGAAGAGCTTGTTGGTACCTTTTTGCAGTATGAAATCCATACGTACAATACCACGGCAATTAAGATGCCTGTAGATATGTGCTGCTTTATGCTCCAGTTGTTCGCGTATGCTGTCGTCTATGGGGGCAGGTGTTATCTCGCTGGTTACACCCGGTGTGTATTTAGCCTCGTAGTCGAAGAATTCATTTTTGCTCACTATCTCTGTAGCAGGCAATGTCTTCAGGTAGCCATCTACTTTGTATACACCAATGGTCAGTTCCCTACCCTCTATAAACTCCTCAATCAGTACCTGATTATCTTCTTTAAATGCTTTTTCGATAGCCGGCAGCAACTCTTCTACAGATTTCACCTTGCTGACACCGAGGCTTGAGCCACTTTCGTTGGGCTTTACAAACATTGGCAACCTCAACTCTTCCAGTATATTACCTACAGAATAAGATTCGCCTTTTATCAGGTGTACGGCATTGGCAATGTTTACTACATTGAATGCTTTTACCACTTTGTTGCAATAGCTCTTGTTGAAGGTAAGTGCCGATACAATGGCGTTGCAGGTAGTGTATGGTATTTCCAGCATATCCAGATAGCCCTGTATGCGGCCATCTTCACCCGGTGTACCATGTATGGCTATAAACACACAGTCGAAAATTACTTTCTCACCATCTACCGTCAGCGAAAAGTCGTTTTTGTCTACTTCTTGTTTTTGCCCATCCGCACCCTCGTACCACCAACCATCGCGGGTAACGATGATCTTGTACGTATTGTATTTGCTGCTATCGAGGTTTTGCTCGATTGTTTTGGCGGTTTGTATAGAGATTACATATTCGCCGGAGTAACCACCGGCCAACAGTGCTATATTTTTCTTCATGTAGTTGTGCGTGCTGCAAAAATGATTGCTTCCAAAGGTAAAATAAATACCGCGGATGCTATCAATAAACTGTGAAAAATGAGTGAAATATTACATTGCCGAATTAGCCCGCAAATCGTTGAATCATATAGGCTAGGTGCTGTGCATCTACCTGCTCTATAGGGTGTTGCGTATCGGGCAGCATAGCCATCTGTGCATTGGGCAGTGCCTTGTACACAGCAAGCGTTTCTTCCAGTGTTATCATCTTATCCCTATCGCCCAGCATGATGAGGCTCGGGTTAGTGATGGTCTGATAATCTTCCACCTTCAGCGGATTGTCTTTGCCCATTGCCATCAGCATGTCTTTGGTATGGTTCAGTACTTCTTTCCAGTTGTTTGGCGCATGGCGTTTTGCCAGTGCGGCTGCAAATGCAGGTACTTTAGCTTCTATCTTATCGGCATCCAACATACCACATTCCTTTTGTGCTGTAGGCTCATCCCAATGAAACTTAGTGGCCAATGTTATTATCCTGCCTACCCTTTCCGGTTGCTGCTTGGCAAGGTACATGGCTACATATCCGCCCATGCTATAGCCAAACACATCACACTGCGCTATACCATTATCATTCAAATAGTTAAGTACATCTACCGAAAATCTTGCTATAGAAAAATCACCCTCCGTAAATGCGTTGCCACCATGCCCCGAGAAAGACAATGTGTGAACGTTATATTGTGCAGAGAGCAGCTCTTTTAGTGGTAGTAATTGGTCTTGGGCACCTATGGCACCATGCAGCAGCAGCAGTGTTTTCATAGCTTCAAAAATACAAGGTTTCGTGAAATGAAAAACGAGCCGATAAAGGCCCGCTTCCCATCTCTTTAGTTATCTGTAAAATATTAATTGCTTGTCTTTACAGGGCTTGCTTTCACTTTGAAACTACCGTAAAGCTGCAATTTAGTATTAGAATCGGGCCAGTTGTTGTAATGGCCTTTTACCGTATAGTAGATAGAATCTTCTTTGAAATAGTCTTTGATATCCTGACTCACCACATCGGCAGGGATATCTTTTAACCCTTTAGGAATACCGTATTTATATGCTGCCAGTATCTCTGGTTTTGTTTTGGTAGATATATATATCCACAGGCTGTCAACGTAATCAAATTTTGCATTAGCAGGCTGTAATAACTTGATACCTATGTTATTAACGTTTACACTCAATATCAAATCGGCGGTAGTATTGTTCTTTGTTACAAAGTCTTGTATATACGTAGGCGCACCAAACTTAGGGAATGGTATCTGCAAACCACCCGGAGGAAAAGACCCCAGTTGCGGTACATTCGGTATATCTATTTCCTCCGTATAGTCCACATTCTTATCGATAGTGGTAGCGTTTTGTGCTATCTCTTCCAGCTTTTTGCAAGAGGCTAGGGTTATGACACCGAGGGCAAGTAGCATTATGGATTTCTTCATACAATATTATAGTTAGTGTGTATTTGAATCGAATTTACTAAAAAACTATACAACAGCAAAGTATATGCCATAGTCTTTGTAACTTTGCGCACTCATTTTATGCAGGCAAAATCGGTAGCATTTCATACACTTGGTTGTAAGCTTAATTACTCTGAAACGAGTACACTGAGCCGTTTGTTAGAAAACGACGGTTTTGTGAAGCGTGAATTTGATGAGGAGGCTGATGTCTACGTCATCAATACCTGCTCTGTAACCGAAAATGCCGATAAAGAATGCCGCCAGCTGGTTCGCCGTATACAAAAGCGTGCACCACAGGCTATGGTGGTAATAACCGGTTGCTATGCACAGCTGAAGCCTAAAGAAATTGCAGAGATAGAGGGTGTAGATCTGGTACTGGGTGCGTCAGAGAAATTCAACCTGACGAAACACCTGCAAGACCTGACCAAAGGCGATAGTGCAAAGATATGCAGCTGCGATATAGAAGAGGTAAATGGCTTTAACAGCTCCTACTCCATCAACGACCGCACCCGTACCTTCCTGAAAGTACAGGATGGTTGCGACTATAATTGCAGCTTCTGCACCATACCACTGGCACGTGGCCATAGCCGTAGCGATAGCATAACAGGTGTGCTGAATAATGTTGCCGAACTGGCTAAGAGTGGCACCAAAGAGATAGTACTTACGGGTATTAACCTGGGCGATTTTGGCAAGGGCAACGATGGTGGCAAACGTACCGAAAGCAATTTCTACGAGCTGATACAGGAACTGGAAGCGTTTGAGGGTATAGAACGCTACCGTATATCATCTATAGAACCCAACCTGCTGACCAACGAGATTATAGAGTTTGTGGCTAAGAGCAAAAAGTTCATGCCGCATTTTCATATACCCCTGCAAAGCGGTAGCAACAAGATACTGGGTGCCATGCGCCGTCGCTATAAGCGCGAGCTGTATGCCGACCGTGTAGCCTATATAAAACAACTGATGCCGCATTGCTGCATTGGTGTAGATGTGATAGTGGGCTTCCCTACAGAGAGTGATGAGGATTTTAAAGACACGTTCAACTTTCTGCACGATATAGATATATCTTACCTGCACGTATTTACCTACAGCGAGCGTGCCAACACACTGGCTATAGACATGAAGCCCGTAGTGCCGATGCATACCCGCCACGAGCGCAATAAAACCCTGCGCAACCTCAGCTACCAGAAGCTGCAATACTTTACCGCACAACATGTAGGGCAAACACGCCCTGTACTGTTTGAAGGTGCAGACAAAAACGGCATGATGGAAGGCTATACCGACAACTACATAAAAGTACAAACCCACCACCGCCCCGAATGGGCAAACCAGATTGTGGATTGGGTGATTAGTTAATCAGTTGACTTGTTGATTGGTTTATTAGTTGATTAGATATTTCAATGCGACAATACTGCAATGTGGCAATGCGATAATTGCGTGAATTCGGATTTAGATATTAGTCATTAGGATTTTACCATCTGTACTACTATTATACTCCAAAGGCGTTGGCACCGTTCATCGCCTATGCTGCTATGGGGCAATACATACTTCCTTTATTCAGGCTTCTGTGCCACACTCATCTCTTTCTTTCTTTTGCCGCTAAAAGAAAGAAAGGAAGCGCAGGCATGAGGGCTGCAAAAGGCTCGCTAGAACAAGCAAAAAGAAAGAGAAAGATGAGAATAGCACGATAGCTGAAGATAACCACACCAACTATACAACAAAATCTCCGAAAATAAAAAACCAATTTTACATCGTTTGTATATTTTTATGTTTGTACATTTGTACAAGTTTCCTGCGCAGGTACACTATAAACTTTTATTAATAACCGTTTTAAAACCCAGACTACCATGTCCGAAAACACACAGGGCAACGAACAGCCCGAAAACCCGCAACATCCTGAAAACCAACATGAAAACACACAGGAGAACACAGGTGAGAACAAAGATGAGCAATCACCCAAGCCTGCACCTTACGACCCGTCCAAAGACCCGACAAACCCGTACTACTTTCCGCCACCACCACCTGTGGGCGATGCTATGGTAAAAGCCATTACAGACGAGGTAGAAGGCTTTTTGCGACAACCCATAGACACGGGCATGTTTACCGTAAAAACAGCCAACCAGTGGATAGACGAGGCCAGCAAACGCCCCATACCCCAAATGCTCTTTGACGAGATGTGGTACGAAGGTGAACTCTGCATCTTCTTTGCAGATACCAATACAGGCAAGAGCATCCTTGCCGTGCAGATTGCAGACAGCATCAGCCGTGGTGTACCTATCGACGGGTTTAAAATATCGGCACAGGCACAGCCCGTTGTGTACTTCGATTTTGAGTTGTTTGACAAACAATTTGAACTGCGCTACAGTGTAGACTATCAGCAGCACTATCGCTTTGCGGATAATCTGAAGCGTGCCGAGATAGACCCCGACATGAGCATCCCCGAGCACTATATGTGTATGGAAGATTACCTGCACGATAGCATCATCACCACCATCATGGCTACGGGTGCGCGTGTACTTATTATTGACAATATTACATATCTGCGGCAAGAAACAGAGAAAGCCAAAGACGCACTGCCACTGATGAAACACCTGAAAGCGCTGAAGCAGCGCTACAACCTGAGCATACTGGCACTGGCACACACCCCCAAGCGAGATGCCAGCAAACCACTGACGATGAACGACCTGCAAGGCAGCAAGATGTTATCTAACTTTTGTGACAGTTGTTTTTGTATAGGTGCCTGCACACAGGACAACAACCTGCGCTACCTGAAGCAGATAAAGACACGCACCAAAGAGTTTCGCTACCACGAGCGCAACGTAGCCCTCTGCCGCATCGAAAAGCCTTACAACTTCCTCCGCTTTTCCCTTGTAGGAAATGGGAATGAGTACGAGCATTTGAAAACGAGCGAGGAGAAAGGAAAGGATGCGATGATAGAGCTGTGTAAAAGGATGCACGAAGATGGTATGACGTTAAGAGATATTGCAGATGAATTAGGCATCAGCAAGAGTACTGTTAGCAACTACCTGAATACTTAGTGTGGAGTTTTGTCCATTTGTCCACCTGTCTGTATATATGGACGGGTGGACAACTTGGACAAGATGATATTTGTCCACTTTGTCCATTTTGTCCAAATAATCAGTAACTAAAAAACGTGGACAAGTTGGACAACTTGGACAAGAATTGCAAGACACTCACATCACTACACAGCACGCATAATAAACCCACACGCGTCATTGCGAGGAACGAAGCAATCTCACGGAATGAGGGGAGAAAATGAAAAGTTTTTTATTTTAGTGACTACATTCCTTTATTATGAAAGCGCTAATAAATAAACACAAAAGAGAAATTATCATTTCATTTTTGGTAAGTATTGTTTGTTTTTACATTGAGCCAGTACTTAAATACATAGGACAATTTGTTGTAAACATACTGACAACGATTAGTACCCAATTTTCAAACTACTATTATCATTCGCTATCTCAAAGTCCTACACATAGCAATGACTATTTAAATACTGCATTATTGTTAATTATTTTGACGATAATGTTTATGGATTCATATTATAAAACAGGAAAATATAGCACCAAACTTAGAAATCAAATTCAGGAGCTTGAAGAAGTAATTGCTGGTAAAGAACCCGAACCGAAAGTACCAGTAACTAAGGAAAAAGTGTTAGAAGAAATTACCACGGATAAAAAATTTCTAATAAAGACACAACGAATAAACTCTGGAATCGCTATCCTACAAATAATAATTGGATTATATATAATGCTATCTTCTTCAATAAAACAAACGGTATGTGAGCAAGTAAATTCTTTCAATAATGAAGTGACTAAAATAAGTCCATACATAACAGATAATGAAATCAAAATAATAAAGTCGAAATGGACTATGATGAAAAATCAAAATGATTATACACAAATTGCCAACTTTGTAAATGCTGTAGAAAAGAAATACAATCTTAATTAACTCTCTTCATTCCGTGAGATTGCTTCGTTCCTCGCAATGACACGAGTGGTTTATGACTTGTATAGTCTGTGTCCATTTGTCCATTTTGTCCAACATATATAATACATGGACACTTGGACAAGATTGGACAAGATTGTTTGTCCATTTTGTCCACGATATATAATACATGGACATTTGGACAAGTTGGACAAAACTCACCATATAGCAATACTAATAAACATCTACCAAAAAAAACACGAGTCATTGCGAGGCACGAAGCAATCTCACGGAATGTGGGGATTAATACAGCTCAACAGACAAATCCCTCCAATCAGGGTTTTCAGATGCAATCAGTTGCTCCTTGTATTCCCTGCTGCAACCCTTTAGTCGTTTTTCTTCCTTGATGGCATCTTCTATGTATTCGAACAGTTGATAATAAACAAGCACCACACAATTATAACGTGCTGCAAAACCAGTTGGGTTTAACTTTTGCTGATGTTCTGTTATACGATTGGGCAGGTTTGCTGTAACCCCGATGTACAGCGTATTTCTGTTGGGTGAAGATAGTACGTAAACTGCCCCGCCTTTATGCATACTGTAAATATAATACAACCAAGCATTTCGTGAGATTGCTTCGTGCCTCGCAATGACACTCATTTTTACAATGACACTCATGTTAAAGTAGCACTCCCTCTACTACCCCTCTGTAGGTTTGCGGATGTTGAGGATGCCGATGTATAGCACAAATATGTAGAATATACTGAGGACGAAGTAGGCTGAAAATATATCTGCCTTATCGTGGTAGTTGCTTTGGTAGGCGGCGTAGATGGTGTACCAGTTGATGAGTGTAAAGGCTACCGAAAATGCAAAGTAGATGGGCATGCTGCGTTTGGTGGTCAGCATTACTACCAGGTACACAAGCATCCACAATGCAGTAAAGCCCGATACGAGGAGTGCCATCACAGCATCGCCCAGTGCCTGGCTACCCCATGGGTCGGCCATGGCAGCAAGGGGCAATAATACAGCCGTTGCCAGCAACGATAGTTTGCGCATGCGGTGCAAGATAGTGTTGGTGTAAATATACGTGTAAAGGCTGTGTGCGTAATCACACTCAATCTGCCATCATGGTTTTGTAGAAGTAGCTTTGTTTTATAGATGCTTTTGTAGGTTTTGTCCTGTCCTCATTAAGACCTACATCACACACGGCACCAAAAATATTGATGGTAACCATATCAGCATCCCAGGGGCATGGCCATATATGGTTGATGGCTCTATTTACCTCTGCTCTTATTTGCTCTTTAGTATATTTCTGCAGCAATTTAGACTTTAGTCGTACAACATAATCAGGCCTGTATTTTTTCTTATGCGAGCCATATTCCATCACTCTTTTTAGATATATAAATACGCCATCGTCAATGCTGCCGGTTGCAATTCGAAATTCTTCTTCCTTATATTCCATATACTGCTTCATAGCACTATAACTATTCCCACAAATGGAAGGGCGATTCCGATAGTCTTCAAATTCTTGCTTCTCTAAAAAGTAAGTAGCATAAATATCAAACTGCCGTAGCCTGATGAGCCCTGTATTAATCTTTATTGGCTCCATGATATCTAATAACTGTGCCATACAGGTATTGGCTATCGTCAGCAACAACAGGGCTATGTATCTACGCATAGGTAAGGTGTTTGTATAAATATACGGAAACTAAGATGTGATTAGTATGCCCGCAATACGTTGAAAATCTTATCTCATTGATTATCAAACACAAGCTATACAGTTTGTAAACGGCTGGTTAATCGTTAACACAGGCAGCGGTTAAGCGGTTCTAAACGGGGCGTTAAGCGAGGCTGATTATTTGGCAAAGGGGTGTTTGCGGGTGCATCTTTGTATCATCAAAACGGAAAATAAAAAACACACTTTCAAAACACACACAAAATGAAAAACGCATCATACAAAACAGACGCTGCTAAAAAGATTGCACTCTTCGCATCTATACTGGTTTGCATAGTAACAGCAGTAAACATTTAATCAGTAACATACACAGGCACCCCGTAAGGTGTCAGCACGATTCTCTCTTATCCTCTATATGTAACAAGGCCCCGTATCTACGGGGCTTTATTGTTGTTATACAGTATTTAGGCTGTGCTTATTTCAGCTTCAGTTCCAGATAAGACGGGCAGTGATCGCTGTGTTTTACATCGGGGTAGATGGCTACACTCTTTATCTTGCTGCGCAGTGGTTCTGTTACAGATATATAATCTATACGCCAGCCTTTGTTTTGCAGCCTCACACTGGGAAAGCGGGCACTCCACCATGTATAGTTGTGCGGTTCTTTATTCAGCTCGCGAAAGGAATCTACAAAACCCTTCTCCCAAAAAGCATCCAGCCATGCACGCTCTTCGGGCAGGAAGCCGCTGCTCTTCTGGTTGGTCTTCGGGCTGTGGATGTCTATGTCTTTATTGGCAATGTTGTAGTCGCCACATATCACAAGGTTCTTGCGTGTTTTACGCAGGTCTATCAGGTATTCCTGAAATTCATCCAACCACTTGTATTTATACGTCTGCCTTTCATCGCCGCTTGTGCCACTGGGAAAGTAGGCATTGATAACAGATACATCGCCAAAGTCGGCACGTATCACCCTACCCTCTGCATCGCTCTGCATAATGCCATTGCCTTTGTACACGGCATCCGCTTTCTTCTTCGATAATATAGCCACACCGCTATAGCCTTTCTTTTCGGCAGAAAACCAGTGAGACTCGTAGCCCAGTGTGTGTATGGCTGCTGTGTCTACATCTTCTTCATTGGCTTTTGTCTCTTGCAGGCAAATGATATCGGCAGGGTCTGTCTGCAACCAATCGATAAAGCCTTTCTTCATTGCGGCACGTATGCCGTTTACATTGTAGGTTATAATGCGCATGTGTTATTATTCTGTTGGTAGAGATTTGATTTGCTGATGCAGTGCCTTTGCCCATGCTACCAGTGTAGCTTTCTCGGTACTTGTCAGCTTTGCATCTGTGTGTACGATGGTGTAAGAGCTCAGTGGCATTTCGCCCTCTTCTACCATTTCTACTACTTCTTCCATCTTGTGGGCAGCTTTCTTGTTTTTGTAGGCGGCAAACTCGCTGAAGTCCAACTCTGCCTTGCCCTCATCCACATGGTGCTGCATCCACAGGCCTATGGGTTGTATATTGGTATACCACGGGTAGGTGGTGTTATTGCTATGGCAATCGTTGCAGGCTTTTTTCAGGATGGCGTTTACATCATCGGGCACGGTATATTTGGTACTGATGTCGTTGGCAGACATGGCAGTAGCCACATTCTTATCGGGGCGTACAAACTGCAATACAACCAATGCGATGAGCAGTCCTATCAATATCTTCTTTACCATACTTGTTTGTCTTTGCTACAAAGTAAAAAAAATGCCGCGACAAATGAATGCACGGCAGTTTAGTATTGTGTTTCATTTTAAAAATTACGGCATCTCAAGAGTCATATTAATTTTATTTTGGAACATGTATTGCATGAAGTCCTTGTAATCTTTTCTCGCATTTTCTCTTTGAACACCGATTTGAGCCGTGAATGCGTTTTGTTCTATTGCCTTATACTCTACCTGATCTGCATCAAAATATAGTTCATATAATTCAAGGGCTTTGTCTAAATAGGTCATATTTCTTTAATTGGTTATAATATAATATACTAAAATTATTTGAAATAAAAAAGGCTACGATTTGTAGCCTAGTTTATTTTAGTATTGTGTTATTGTTGGATATTATTTCAGTGTTTCGCCCAGCCATTTGTAGAACTCACGATGCCAAGCCACACCATTCTGCGGATGCAGTATCCAGTGGTTCTCGTTCGGGAAATACAGCAGCTTGCTCTTAATACCTTTCAGTTGCGCAGCCTGGAAAGCTTCAAGGCCTTGCTCTATAGGTACGCGATAGTCTGTACCACCTTGTATAATCATGATAGGTGTATTCCACTTATCTACAAAATTGCTCGGGTTGAATTTTGCATAGCTAACCGGTGTTGGTTTCTTCCAGTACGCACCTTCAATATCCCAGTTGGCAAACCACAGTTCTTCTGTAGTACCATACCAGCTCTTCAGGTCAAAAAGGCCATCGTGTGCAATGAAAGATTTGAACCTGTTGTTGTGCATACCTGCCAGCATAAACACACTGTAGCCACCATAGCTAGCACCCACACAACCCAGCCTGTCACGGTCTACATAGCTTTCTTTAGCTACATCATCTATAGCAGCCAGATAATCGCGCATTGGTTGTCCGCCCCAGTCTTTACTAATGTCTTCGTTCCACTGTACACCCCAACCCGGCATACCACGGCGGTTTGGTGCTACTACTATATATCCGTTAGCAGCCATCAACTGGAAGTTCCAACGAAAGCTGTAGAATTGTGACAGTGCAGATTGTGGCCCACCCTGACAATACAACAACGTAGGGTATTTTTTCTTCGGGTTGAAGTCTGGCGGGTAGATAACCCATACACCCATTTGTTTACCATCGCTGGTAGGTACCATACGCAGTTCTGTACGGCTCAGTTTTATCTTATTATATGCAGCAGCGTTCTCGTGCGTCAATGGTTCCATTACGCCATTGGTAGTATTTACCAGATACAGTTCAGCAGCGTGGTTCATATCTGTACGCGATACTACAAGGCCGTTTTTAGCAAGGCCTACAATACCGTTGATGTCAAACTTGCCCTGTGTTATCTGGCTAACTGGCATTAATATCTTAGCACCCAGATGGCTTGGTATACCTACCTGATACAATTGCTGTGTACCCCTGTACGGTGCAGTAAAGAAGATACGGTGAGATGTGCTATCCCATGTAAAACCTTCGGCAGTACCATCCCATGCGCTTGTCAGGTTGCGTTTCCATTCTGGTTTCGCAATGTCTATTACCACGATGTCTACTTTATCAGCCTCAAAGCCATCACGCTTCATACTGGTAAATGCCATAAAGTGACCATCAGGACTGAAAGACGGAGCCATGTCATAACCCTCCATACCTGCAGTCAGGTTGGTAGTTTTGCCAGTAGCTATATCGTAGTGGTAGATGTCTGTATTCGTACTTTGTGCATATTCCTTACCTACTTTCTTTTTGGTAACATATACTATGCCTTTACTATCAGGAGTAAACATGAAATCCTCAGCACCACCAAAAGGCTTCTGCGGACAGTCGTACGGTTCACCCGCCATCAGATCTGTCTGATTGCCTGTAGCAACCTCTACCAGAAATACGTGCGAGTATTTACCATCTTCCCATGTATCCCAGTGACGGTAGTTCAGGTCTGTATAAGCCTGCAGTGTAGTCTTAGGCAGGTCTTTGTAGATGTCTGTACCATTCATAGGTGTTATCAGTACATCTTTGCTGTAGATAACATATTTACCATCAGCAGACAGCCTTACGTTTTCAGCGCCTTCAATATTCCATTTCTTTGCTTCACCACCTTTAGGATATACAACTGATATCTCTTTTTCACCAGACACAACAAATGCTGATTGTTTATCCTTGAGTTTTTTATCCTCATCAGCAGTCATTTCTGTCACCTTCCCACTCAACAGGTTCATCTTATACCTTTTAGTGGTACTCTTTTCGGTAGTCCAGTCTGTTTGCTTAACACTGTAGTAAAGCGTTTTGCCACTCTTGCTTACTTCTTCACCACTCACACGCTTCAGGCTCCAAAGCATTTCTGGCGTCATACGGTTTTGTGCATGTGCATGTGCAGCCAGCAGCAAAAGCGGTAATAACAGTTTTTTCATATAGTCGGTTGTTAGCTTTGTAAATTTAATATCATTTCACAGGAGGTTTATCCCGTTTTTCGGGGGATGCTTCCATTCTAGGTTTAGGCTTCAGGCGTGGTTCAAAGTCTATAGTCATATCCCAGCCTGCCTTCATGGGTATACCTTCTTTATATGGTATTACATTCTCGGGTTGGCGTTTCTCAAACAGATCGCCGGTGTCCCATTTACCATTCTTATTCTCGTCTACTATGATGCGCATGCTGTAGTTGGCAGGGCTTATCTTCCTCATTTTCACCATCGTATCAGTTACGGGTTTGAAGTAGATGGTATCCTCACCATTGTTTATCAGCAGCAGATATTTGCGGTCTTTATACTTCTCAGGCAGGCGTATATCCAGCACACCATAGTCTTCATCGTACTTGGTACGGAAAGTGTATTTAGATGGCAGGGCATCATTACCCATACTATCTTTGGCAAATGCCTTCAGGAAGCGTACGGTGTATACTGCATCTTCCTTCCACTGTATATCTATAAGTACTTCCTGTTTCTTAGTCGTATCAGTTTTTATTACAAATGGCACTTCTATATCTATACCCGCACTATCGCGTGTTACAAATATTTTGTTCTTATTAATGGTATCAGGATGTTTTACAAATACCAGTTTCAGTGGTTTATTTACATCTACCGTACGTTTGTTGATGTTAGTAGTATCTGCCTCTACACTGTACTGTACTACTTCACGTTTACTATCCTTAACACCTTTTCTATCAGCAGCTTCAGCCATTTTAGGCTTGTCCTTCTTCAGCACATTGGTATCTATTATCTCTTCTTTAAAAGACTTCAATACAATGCTGCTAACTACCTCACTTACAGGTGCTACGGTACTGTCTATAAAACCAATCATTTCACCTTTACCATCATACACCAGATTGCCATTGGCATCGTGCAGGGCATATATATGAAAGCGTTTGTATGGCAACCCCTTGAAGCTGAACTTACCACCATCCGTCACTTTGGTAACGTAGGAAGGCTTTTGCTTTACCACCACACTGTCCGATAGTTTGGCATCGTACAGTAATATAAATGTACCCGTATCGGGCATACCCGATGCTGCATCATACACAATACCATCCAGGTTCAGCGAATCGAAATACGAGCCTGTACTGAATGTATAAGTATATCGTGGAAAAGGATTGCCCTCGTGCATATCCTTAATGGCATTGTTGGTGCTGATACGGTAAGTGGTATTGGGTTGCAACAGCGAATCTGTAATGCGTATAGTCACTTTCCTACCTACTGCTGTTACCGTCATGGGCAGTGTAAGCAATGGTGATATCTGTACCTCTGTAGCAGGATTGTTTAATTCTACATACTCATTAAACGACATCTCTATCTTACTGACCCTGTTACTGAGCTGAGAATCTGCGGGACTGATGGCCAGCAGTTTGGGTGGCTTGGTATCTTTATTTCCACCCGATGGTGGTACGATATTGGCACAACCTACTGCAAGCACTGCTGTCAGGAAAAATATAACGGACCGTAATACGGGTAATTTCATTTGCCCTCAAAAATAAGATTTAAGATGTGTTTTACATCTGTTTAGTTGAAAACTACGTAGGTTTACCAAACAATTAGCTTTCATAGCTGTTCTCTTAACTGAAACAATCATTTTTAATATGCTGACAAGTTTTTTGCTGATGTTCAAATTCTTCTTTTTTACACCCCCTGCACCAAAGGGTGATGTACCTAAAAGCATCTACGATTTCAAGGTAGAAGCACTGACAGGTGGAACGATTGATTTTGCTAAATATAAGGGCAAGAAGATATTGATTGTCAATACCGCATCTAAATGTGGCTTCACTCCGCAATACGAAGATTTGCAGAAGCTGTACGAGAAATACAATTCAAAACTGGTGATTGTGGGCTTCCCTGCCAACAACTTCATGTCGCAAGAGCCGGGTGATAATGCAGAGATTGCCGGCTTCTGTAAAAAGAACTATGGTGTTACCTTCCCGATGGCTGCCAAAATAAGTGTTAAAGGCAAGAACATGGCGCCCATCTACCACTGGCTGACGGAGAAAGAATACAACGGCTACGATAATTCAAGTGTTAAATGGAACTTCCAGAAATACCTGATTGACGAAAAAGGTAACCTGATTGCCATATTCGGTTCTCGTACCAATCCGATGGATAAAGAAGTAATCAGTGCAATAGAAAAATAAGCTTTAACAATACTTTACGGCGTGCCTCATTGGTAAATGATCTTTACTAATGGGGCATTTTTATTTAAAGCATTTATAACGAATGTATTTTATAAACAACTATTTATCAATAAAATAGAAAATAAATAAAATATTCGAGTACTAAAATTTATACATATAACATAATCGATCTGTATTGTATTGTGACTTTTGTCACTAAATATCATCGTATGGATATATACATTCATACTAACAATGCTAAGTGTCATGCGTTTGTAAACAGTGAACATAGTCATTGTTATTTACATTATCAATCAAAACAATATGAAACGTAGGATTATAGCATTTGCAACACTGGGTATGACAGCTATCATATTCAGCAATTCTTGTTCAAAAAGCAAGAGCAACACCACCAACATCAGTGCACATAATGGCAACGAAAGCCATAATATGGGGCAAAACTGTATGAACTGTCATAAGCAAGGTGGTCAGGGTGAGGGATGGTTCAATGTTGCTGGTACGGTATATAACAGCGGCAAAACCTCCACTTTTGCAAATGCCACGGTAAAACTTTACACAGGCCCTAACGGTACAGGCACACTTAAGTATACTGTAAACGGCGATGCCAAAGGCAATTTCTATACTACAGAATCTATAGACTTTGGCAGCGGGCTATACCCTGTTGTAGAAGGCAGCAGCGGACAGGTAAACTATATGCCCGATATGGTAACAAGCGGCCAGTGCAATAGCTGCCATGGTATTTCTACCGGCAAAATCTGGACTCAATAATCACTTCAGCTTAAAGCATACGGTTAATACAAAAAGAGAAGTGCCCCCATAAGAGGCACTTCTCAAATATTACATAACTAATTGTATTACAGTTGAGTAGCAGTGTAAACTACATCTACAGTATAAGTACCTGCAGGGTAAGCGAAACCAGGTGTAGCATTGTATTGGATGCTGAATGTTTGGTTACCACCGTTGTTACAGTTTGTCAACAGGTTTTGTGCAGTTGCACTCAGGTCAGCATAGCTAGATGCGCTGAATGGAGAAGCGATAGCACCACCGGTTG
>DDFF01000001.1 GCA_002337045.1 Bacteroidetes bacterium UBA1935
AACCAGTTAACAGCCGATTAACAAAACCCAACACTCAGACAACACGGTAAACAGTTGATTTTCAATTATTTAAAGCAAATACAGCACCCTATTAAGGATGCTGCATGCTAGTTTGTTAACCATGTTTGTACCCAAAGCAAGGGTTATGATTAAAGCTGTGTTGCTGTGTATACTACGTCTACAGTGTATGTACCTGCAGGGTAAGCAAAGCCCGGAGCTGCATTGTAGATAACGCTGAATGTTTGTGCACCACCGTTGTTACAGTTTGTCAGCAGGTTTTGAGAAGAGCTTGTAATGTCTGAGAATGCTGTAGTGCTGAATGGAGATACAACTGTACCGCCTGTAGCGTTAGCACTTACTTTCAGGTCCAGTGTACCTTGTACCGGCATTACAGGAGCAGGTGTAGTAGTACCTGTGTAAGTGAAGTTTGCAGCGTTTGATTTTACAGCCACACCGAATTTTTTGTTAGAACGTACTTTCAGTTCCTGTGCTGCAGAGCTAACACCATTTGCGTAGTCGTTAACTGTGTTGAAAGCCAGATTAACTGCTGCACCTGTTGCAGTACCTGATCCAGTAAATGTCAGTTCGATTGCGTTGCTCAGGTTCAGGTTTACTGTCTGAGTAGCTGTAGATGAAACCTGTGCGTTTGCTGCGAAACCAGAGATTGCCAGTGCTGCGATTGCGATTACTTTTTTCATTGTGTTGTTTTGTTTTTTGTTTTTGTTAATTGATGAATTGTTTGTGTTTAGAAATTATTGTTTGCTGCCTTACGGGGCTGCTGTGTTTTGTTGTTTGTTTGTTTTGATAATGCAAACATACTACCGTAAATGCCTCTGCCACATCACTAACATTAGTAGTTCTTATCACTAAGCACCGGGTTAACAAACGGTTTGCAAAACATAATCTGCAACAGCTTAAATATATATACATAGCAAAAGAGCGTCCTTACGGGGACGCTCTTTATATATAGTATGTAGTATCAGATTATTGCTGAGTAGCAGTGTAAACTACGTCTACAGTGTAAGTACCTGCAGGGTAAGTGAAACCAGGTGTTGCATTGTACATTACGCTGAATGTTTGGTTACCACCGTTCAAACCATTAGCTATCAGGTTAGCAGCTGTTGCAGACAGGCTAGTGTAGCCAGCGAAAGTACCTGCGATAGTACCACCTGTACCGTTAGCGCTTACTTTAAGACCCAGAACACCGGAAACAGGCATTACAGGAGCAGGAGTTGTAGAACCAGTGTAAGAGAAACTTGCGTTGTTAGTTTTTACTGTTACGTCGAATTTTTTGTTAGAACGTACTTTCAGTTCCTGTGCAGTTGACTGAACACCGTTTGCGTAGTCGTTAACTGTGTTGAAAGCCAGGTTAACCGCTGCACCTGTTGCAGTACCAGACCCTGTGAATGTCAACTCGATTGCGTTGCTCAGGTTCAGATTAACTGTTTGAGTAGCTGTAGATGCAACTTGTGCTTTTGCTGCGATACCTACGAATGACAGTGCTGCGATTGCGATGATTTTTTTCATAATTGTTTGTTTTTGTTTGTTACTGTTTTAGTTTGTTTTTAAAAATGTTTTTGTTGTTGATTGTGATGCAAATATGGGGGTACGGACAGGCCCATGTCAAATTTTGCCCCGTTGTTAACACGGGGTTCACAACCAATTAACGAGCGGTTAACAATTGTAAATCAAGCAGTTACAACACTTTCATCACATACAACCCTTGTAAACACTGGATTTTTGACGTATTTTACCAGTACCAAAACCTACCCTTATGAGGTACTTATTTATCTTATTGATTTGCAGTGTGATGCACAATACCTATGCTCAAAAGGCAGATACAATTCACGTGTTTTTCCCGGTAGCAACTTCTGCCCTATCTGCAAATAGCAAACAAACACTCGACAGCTTGTTATATAATGATATCATTACAAAGGGAAGGAAAGTAGGATTGATAGGCTATGCAGACAATACAGGTACGGATTCTATTAATAATCCCCTATCGCTGGAAAGAGCAAAAGCGGTAGCCAACTACCTGCAATACATGGGCATTGACACCACTGATATTGAGTTGGTAACAGGCAAAGGAGCCATTAAGCGAAATACACAAACAAGTCAACAATCAGACAGACGGGTGGATATAATACCCGGAGGATTTAAAAAGAAAGCTTTAGTAACATCTTCTGATATTACAGCTATACAGCAACTGGCTACCATAGAAAAAGGGCAGAAGGTTAGCCTGAATAATATCATTTTCCTTGCCGGCACACCTGTTATACTTGAAAAGTCATATCCTGTCTTGCAGGCATTAACTAAGACTCTCAAAGAGAACCCGAATATAAAAATAAGAATAGAGGGGCATGTGTGCTGTTACAGAGGGAATATACCACCACCAAAATACCCCTACAGTAAATATAGCATGAATAGCCTTGCCGAGCAGGACAGAATAGAACAAACCCTATCTGATGACCGAGCCTATGAAGTTAAAAAATACCTTATGAAACATGGCATTGACCCTCAAAGGCTCAGTTGCAAAGGGTTCGGTACTACAGTACCATTGTACGAACCGGATGGTAAAACAATGAATCAGGATAAAAACCGACGTGTAGAGATAAGAATTATGGATAAATAGAAACGGGAAGCATTTGTGCCTCCCGTCTATATATATTGTATATAACTTATTAGCGTTTCCCTGCAAGGTAGTCTTCCAATTGTTTGAAGGTACCACCAAAACCTTGCTCCATGTTACCATAGTTCTCTTCATAGGTCTTGTGTTCTTCGGCTGTTGCATTTAATGGTCCGCCCATTATTGTCAGGATAGTTTTATCACCATCTTCTTTCAGCGTCAGTACATTCAACATCTCCTTAGGCCATGTCGGGCTGAAAGGTACAGGTGCCAATCCGCCATCTTCATCTGAAAATGAGTTGATGAATACGATACGTTCTGGCGCTTTAATATCTCTGTATATAAACCTGCCCCATGATGTCATGCCATTTGCCGTCATGCTATAGTGAAAGATACCACCGGGTTTAAAATCCAGTTTCTTCACTACAATATCAAAGCCTGCAGGCCCCCACCATTTGGTTAATGCATCTGCATTATTAAATACGTTAAATACATCTTCTCTTTTAGCATTCAATTCTTTACGGATAACGAAAACACTTGCCGGTGGATTCTCGCTTAGCATCACAGCTATGAATTCTTCCAGCTTGTTGAGCGTTTGGGTTTGTCCTTCCATAGCACCGTACTCGCGTACCACAGCATCGCGTTCTTCCTGTGTCGAGAACACCATACGCATGGTAAGACGTGTCTTATTCCCCTCCACTTCAAATGTTACGGTAACATGAAACTGAAGAGAACTGCCGTCTGTATCATCACTATGTTCATACACAAGGCGCTCATTTGGCACTACCTCGGTAAACAGTATTTTGTTGGGGTAATCCCTGCCATCGGGACCATGCATTGTGAAACGCCACACACCACCAACCGATACGTTCATTTCTTTATTGCTGTTTGTAAACCCCTCAGGTCCCCACCATTTCAGTATGTGTTCGGCTTTTGTCCATACTTCATACACCAATTCTCTTGGTGCATTTAATAGCCTGACACTGGTTATCTCTCTGTTTGATGTGTCTGTTACAGTTGACATATTTATATAGTTTTAGTTATTTGTCTTTTTTAGATTGTAGTTCATCGAGGTAGTTTTCCAGAGAATCGAGCTTCTGTTCCCAGAACTGCTTGTATTGTGCTACCCAATCCGACACCTGATTTAACTTCTCTAATCTAGCCTCACAAAAACGCTCTCTGCCTTTCTGTTTTACTTCAATTAAGCCGCATTCTGTCAAGAGCTTTATGTGTTTATATATAGCAGTACGGCTCACATCAAACTTCTCAGCCACCGCATTTACATTCAGCGACTGGTGTGCTACCATGTTGATGATTTGCCTGCGCGTGGGGTCTGCTATTGCCTGAAATACATCTCTTCTCATTTCATGTAACCTTTTGGTTTCACAAATATAAATGTAACCTTTTGGTTTCACAAAATATTTTTCAATAAAAAAAGTGGCTCGTATGAACCACTTGAATATTATCAATTGAAAATGAATGAATTATGCGGGATAATTTCTTGCACCAAATAGCATACTACCTATCCGTACCATGGTACTACCCTCTTCTATGGCGGCGTGATAATCACCACTCATACCCATGCTGCAGGTATCAAAATGAGATTTACCAATGAAATAAGTAGCCTTCAGATGTTTGAAGCAATTGTTCAATCTGGCAAACTCTACTCGTACTTGCACTACGTCATCCGTAAATGTTGCCATACCCATCAGTCCGCATATTTCTACATTTTGCAGGGTATCCTTTTGTGCTTCGTAGTATTCCATTAGTTCGGTAATACCACGTTCATCTAGGCCATGTTTGGTTTCTTCATCTGCTATATGCAATTGAAGCAACACTTTAATTGTACGGTTGTGTTTAGCAGCTTGCTTATTTATTTCTTCAAGTAGTTTGAAGCTATCAACAGCATGTATCAGATACACATAAGGCGCTATGTATTTTATCTTATTGCTTTGAAGATGCCCTATATAATGCCAACGGATATCGCTAGGAAGTATTGGTTGTTTCTCTACCAGTTCCTGCACATAGTTCTCTCCAAAATCCCGTTGACCAAGATTGTATAAATCCTGAATATCGCTTGCAGGTTTGGTTTTAGAAACCGCAACCAGTGTTACACCCTTTGCTGTTAATTCTTCCGTAAGCGATTGCCATACTTCCGCATTCACCATACTTATTTAGTATTGTTCCTTTTCGTTAGGGAAATCTTTGCTCTTTACGTCTTGTATATACTGCTCCGTTGCAGTCTTTATCTGGTCGTACAGATTGAGGTAACGACGCAGGAAACGCGGCGAGAAATCTTTGTTGATGCCCAGCATATCGTGCATTACCAGTACCTGGCCATCTACACCACCACCTGCACCAATACCTATGATGGGTATCTTCACTTCCTCTGCTACGCGCTGACCAAGTGCAGCAGGTATCTTCTCTAATACAATAGAAAAACAGCCGGCTTCTTCCAGTAGCCTTGCATTCTTTACCAATGCTTCGGCCTCTGCTTCTTCCTTAGCACGTACTGCATAGGTACCAAACTTATAGATAGACTGTGGTGTAAGACCCAAGTGACCCATAACAGGAACACCTGCACTTATAATACGCTTGATGGAATCTACCACTTCTTCACCGCCTTCCAGCTTGATGGCATGCGCACCAGTTTCTTTCATAATGCGGATGGCAGAGTTCAGTGCTTCTTTACTATTGCCCTGATAAGTACCAAAAGGCAGGTCTACCACTACCAGACAACGGCTGATGGCACGTACTACGCTTTGTGCATGGTATATCATCTGGTCGAGCGTAATAGGGAGTGTGGTTTCGTGGCCTGCCATCACGTTTGATGCGCTATCGCCAACCAGCAATACATCTATGCCTGCATCATCCAGAATGCGTGCCATCGAAAAATCGTAGGCAGTTAGCATTGATATTTTCTCACCCTGTTGCTTCATTACCTGAAGCGTATTGGTGGTAACCTTCGTTATTTCTTTATGTACAGACATAAAACCAAATCTACCCCAAACCCCTAAAGGGGCTTCCTCATTGGTTGTTTGGGAAATTAATAATAAAAACAAATGTACTACATTACTCAACATTCCCCCTTCAGGGGTTAGGGGTATTATATAAACACCTCCGCAGCCATCAACCATGCTTTGTTGAAGGCTTCGCGGTTGATAGGCAGCACTATATTGTTCTTATCTGCCCATTGAATGATGTTTTCTGTAGCAATATTACCTACCAACTCGTCTTCCGCCATCGGGCAGCCGCCTATACCTTTCATGGCACTGTCGAAACGGACACAACCACTGTTGTAAGCCGATAGCAGTTTTTCTTCCCAAGTAGCAGCATTGCTGTGGAAGTGAGCACCTATGTGTACATCCTTAAACTCGGGTACCAGTGTATTGAAGATATACTCAATATTATCAGGCTTTGCTACACCTACAGTATCAGACATGGCTATGGTTTTAATACCCATCTCTACCAGTTTGCCTACCCATTTGATGGCTACCTCTGCACTATACTCATCGCCATACGGATTGCCAAAACCCATAGATATATATACTACCAGTTCTTTACCATGTTGCACACAGAGGTTTTGTATCTCCTCTACCTGCTTCAGCGATTCGGCAATGGTCTTGTTGGTATTCCTTAGCTGGAAAGTCTCTGATATAGAAAACGGGAAACCCAGATAATGTATCTGCTCGTACCCCACTGCCTCCTCAGCACCACGTGTATTGGCTATGATGGCAAGCAGCTTTGTATTAACACCGTCCAATTGCAGTTGTGGTATTACATCCTTCGTATCTGCCAGCTGCGGTATGGCTTTGGCAGAAACAAAAGAACCAAAATCCAGCACATCAAAACCTACCTGCAGCAGTGTATTCAGGTACTTCACCTTTACCTCTGTAGTAATATGGTGCTTCCAACCCTGCATGGCATCGCGGGGACATTCTATAAGTGTTATGCTTTTTTGCATTGTATCAGAAATAGAGTGTAAAGATAGATTTAAGCTCGTATTAACTACCAATAAGTGTATATATTGATTTTATAATGTTGTGGCACATTAACTTTACTAAAAAACATAAATATGTTACTATCAACAACCAACAATCTGGAAGGGAAAAACATTAAAGAATACAAAGGTGTGGTATTTGGCGAAACAATTATCGGCGCAAACCTGTTCAAAGACTTGTTTGCTTCAATACGCGATATAGTTGGTGGCAGATCAGGTACATATGAGCGTGTGCTTGCTGAAGCACGTGAGACTGCATTGAATGAGATGTCGCAAAGTGCTATGGCGTTGGGCGCAAATGGTGTAATTGGTATTGATGTTGACTATGAAGTTGTCGGGCAGTCCGGCAGCATGCTGATGGTAAGTGTTTCAGGCACTGCCGTAATTATCGAATAGTAATCATCAGGGGTGTATAAGTTCCAGAAACTTCTGCATCCCTTTCTTCTTCTCTTCATCCAGCAGGTAGTGGATGTTTTCGGTATAGTAGGTATGCAGGTCGTAATATGGGAAAGGATTCTGCGCTACTACCTCATCTATATGCTTTAGCCCTTCTGCGTTGGCGGCATTGAAGGCTGTAATGAATTCCTGTGGTAATTGCTTATTGGCTACCCAAGCAGCAAATACAAACGGTAAGCCTGTCAGTTCCTTCCAGCCCTTAGCCAGATCATAGATATAATCGAAATTGGTGAGTTGTTTCAACGCCCTGTCGCCTATGATGACACCTGCAGTAGTACCGTTAATGTAATCTATATAGTTTTCTGTTGCGGGTTTAAACACTACTTTCTTCTTCCACAGTTTTTCCAGCAGCAATTGCGCCAGCCTTACAGATGTACGGCTTTGGTAGTCCAGATACACAGTTTCTATCTCCTCCATCGGTACCATGCTGAATATGCACACAGATGCTACATTGCCATCGCTGGCTATGCCATAGTCTGTTATTATCTGTGCATTGGGTATTGTAGGTATGGCTGCTACCGGCAGCAGTGCCAGATCTATATCGCCACGTTGCAAAGCACCAGCTACATTGGCAGGATAATCTGCTACCAGCTCAATGCTGTTCATCACTTCGCTACGTTCTATACCGTATAGCAATGGCTTGGTATTCAAATAACTTACCGGTGCAACTTTTATTTTGGCGCTCAACAGACTAAATTTGGGCGCAAAGATAGCACTCGCTACCCAATTGATGTCGCAACAACTTATAATTTATACAGATGGTTCCTCGAGGGGCAACCCCGGACCGGGAGGATACGGAATAGTAATGCAATGGGGACAGACCCGTAAAGAGTTCTCGCAGGGATTCAGAAAGACAACCAACAACCGCATGGAGCTGATGGCAGTGGTAGTAGCACTGAAGTCGTTGACGCGCGACGGACTGGACGTGGTGATATACAGCGACAGCAGCTATGTGGTGAATGCCATTGACAAAGGTTGGATATGGGGATGGATAAAAAAGGGATGGAAAGATGTGAAGAATGTAGACCTGTGGCAGGAATACCTGAAGTACCACAATAAGCACCGTGTAAAATTTGTATGGGTAAAAGGCCATGCCAACAACCCTATGAACAACCGCTGCGATGAACTGGCTACCGCTGCTGCTGATAGTGGCAACTGGTTGGTAGATACGGGGTATGAGAGCGGGAGTTGATAATACGTTAATATCAAATTTTATGCTGGCTCTATCATATAACCATTTAATGCAATCATACAGGAGCCAATATTTCCTGGTATATCTTCTGTGAAATCAATATTTCTATATTTCATTTCAGCAGTATTATCAGAACGGTTTATTACTACTGAATAAGAATGAAAATTATTCTGATGACATACTCCAATTTGCAAGTTTCCTCCTATTGTATCATAATCTCCTGAGCGTATAATATTTTTCAACACGACCGCTGGCTTTCTCCAATACCAAACATCTTTAAGCTCTGCTTCAACTTCAGCGTCTAACATAGCCTTTATATTTTCTTTATAATCACCAAGTAAAACACATGATGTGTTATTGGGAAATTCAGTAGTAATTTCTGTGACAAACTCAATGCCATTACCACCATTTATAGTTTTTATTACTCCAAGAAATGGAACAGCTGTAAGAGGACAATATCCAAAGAGTAAAATTTCAGCTGGGCTAGATATACTCGTAACATATAATTTAAGTGCTTCCTCAGCCTTTAAACATAGTTCATTATGTGTAGGACGATTATTATCTTTTTTACGTCCACCAAGATTGGCAAACGCTACTTGTAAAAATGAATATACATTAAACCCTACCAATGTACTTCCAGCAAAGGCACAACCAATTGAACCTTGATAATATACTTCCTGATATGGTGTAGTTAAATCACGGCATTTAATTGGTAATTCAAAAATTTTTGCACCGTCCAAAGTACCTCCTCTATCTCCAGAAATTTTTGAATCTGCTACACATATTATATAAGGGTGAGTATTGGGTTCTTGATTAAACCATGAAACAACTGCGGTCATTTTACAAAAATATACAATAAAATTATATCATTAATTTCAATGCTCTAAATTCAGTATCCCAACACCATTACTATGATACACCTCAACTTCAATCCGTTTCCTGTACTGACTACCGAAAGACTAGTACTGCGTGAAATGAGTATGGACGATACAGAGCCTTACTTCGTTATCCGTGCAGATGAGGAGATGAATAAATACATCCCAAATGCTCGACCAAAGAACCTGGAAGAAACACAGGCTATCATAGAACGTATGAGGAGCTATGCACGCGACAATAAAAGCGTAGCATGGACGATAGCTGACAAAGCAACCAACCAGATGGTAGGCAGTATGTGCTTGTGGACTATGCAGGGCAATGATGACGGTTGGGAGGTAGGCTATGCCATGCTAACCCAATACCAAAACAAAGGGCTGATGAGCGAAGCACTGCAAGCTACAGTGAAATATGGTTTTGAAGTAATGAACCTGCCTATGATACATGCCTACACCCACAAAGACAATGCAAGCTCAAGACGCATGCTGGAGAAAAATGGCTTTACCCGTAACATAGCATTAGAAGCTACACAAGCAGTGATAGAGGAAATGAAAGAGGAGATGCAGCAGTTGGTTATATACACATTGGTGAACCAGAATTAATCGTTCTACTCTTTCCCGTGCTTAGAATCGTACCAGACGTTTTCCCTGTTCCATTCGTGCTGGGCAATGAATGGTGCTTGCCTGTGCGGACAATCTGCCATAGCACATAGCTTGCATTGGTAGGGTTGACAGGCATCTATGTGTACAAACACTTCTACCTTGTTATCAAAGTGCTGCTTAATCATTTCTTCCAGTGTGTGTATCTCTGCATCGGCATCTTTTACAGTGTAGTACCACGGCAGTGTCATGTGCGCATCCAGGTGCATAACATCACCATACTGCATTACACGCAGGTTGTGCAGGTCTATCCACTGCGGGTGGCGGTTTGCTTGCAGGTAGGCTATCACATCATTCAGCAATTGCATATCTGTTTCGTCCATTATACCCGACAGGCTACGGCGTACCAGTTTATAACCCGTTACCAGTATGATGATGGCAATAAGCATGGCAACCGCACTATCCAGCCATTGCACTTTGGTAAACATGATGAGCGCAAGACCCACAACTATTGCAAACGTAGAATAAGCATCTACCCGCAGGTGTTTGCCTGCACTCTCCAGTATCAGCGAGCGTTGTTTCTTGCCCTGTGCTACCGCATACGTCCCTATAAAGAAATTGAGAATACCTGTTGCGGCTACTATATATATACCCACATCCAGTTTGTGCAGCGGCTTAGGGTGTATTAACTGGTCGATGGCTTCGTATATAATCATCAAACCAGCAATAAATATCAATGAGCCTTCTACCGCGCTGGATATAAACTCTGCCTTGCCATGCCCGTATGGGTGGTCTATATCACGTGGCTTGGCAGACAGGATGATGCTGTATAAACCTATGAAACCTGCTATAACATTCACTGTGCTTTCCAACGCATCTGTAAGCACGGTAACAGAGTGTGTAAGGTACCAAGCCCATAGCTTTCCTAAAAACAGAACAACAGAGAGAATAGCTATATATCGCTGAATACGTACGGGCATGATGACTGCAAAAATAGTATGTTTTGGCTTATTTTCTAAACGCCTTATTCAACACTGCACCACTCCAACCTGAAAGTCCGCCTAACAATCCGCCTAACAAAACATTTACCAGAATGAACATTGCACTGTTAGGCAAGCCTAACAATCCTGCCATGCGGGATGATAGTATGTGATGATTAGGAACATCTTTTATCAGTATCAACACAAGCCATAGCAATGCCACACCCAGAAACCCTGTACCAAATGCACGCCTGCCTGTTATTTGCATACTTATCATTATCACGAGTGGTAATACTACTGCCATCCACATGCCACTCATAAACAATGAGAAGATTAACCCGAGTACTACAATAATAATCGATACGATGAATGTCTGTTTCATACCTTATTTATTTTTAGGGTTAATGCTCCAAGTGTAGGTTGCCGCAGGTTTGGCATCAGCAGTGTAGAAGCTCAGTTTATAGTATTCACCCTTCACCCATTTATCCAGAAAAGTAGCATAGTATTTACTACCCACATTGCCCGATTGCCCACCGGGGTATACACCATAGGCTTCTATAGCATCGCCCATTTGCACCACCATCCTCCACGATGGGCCATGATCTGTCTTGGCAGCATTTACCGTATTGCCCCACCCGCCTATCTTCAAATCGCTGTAGCTGAACGGTGCCAGTTTGGTAAGGTGTTTTACAGAAGTGTTCTTTGCCTTGTACCATTCCAGCCTGTCTGCTTTCTTCAGTTTCTCCAGACTGTCTATGCTATTGCGCAGGCTTGCTACCACTGCACCTTTTATATTACCCAAGTACGGACTCTCTTCTTTCAGCAATTGCATGGTACGTTCGGGTGATGGTTTGAGTTGGTCAGGTATTTTACCAAATCGTTTAGCCCATAGCGTAGCATATAAGTTAGCCCACCAAACTTGGAACACAGTAGCTGCCTTGCTTTCTGCCATCAATCTATAATCCCAACTGCCAAGCATATTCAGGTAATTACGTTCCTTGTCTGTTATCTCGTTGGGGGTAATATGTGTAAGCATAACAGGCAATACATTTGATGCCAGTACACTGAATACATCGTTTTGCAGGGCAAACATATCTTCTACCGTTGCATTCCTTGTATTGCGCAGTACATCATTTATCCTCCAAGAGCGGAACTCGTAGAAATAACCATTGTACCAATACGGATAGGTAGTATCCGTTACTGTTTGGTTGGCAGATGCTATATAACCCTGTGCAGGATTGTGTGCATGCGGGTTTTCTGCCACAGGAATATTTTGCCCCCAGAGCGTAGCACTGTCTGCACCGTTCATTACATACCTGCCCTGTCCGCGCCATTTGTTGATGAACTGCCCTTGCCCCCAGAGTGCTATATCTCCGTGCCTGTCTGCATATATCATATTCTGTGCAGGGCACAGGAAGTTGTGTATGGCTGCTACATACTCATTATAATTACCACTGCGGTTCAGCATATAGAGCGCCAGTACTTCGTTGCTCGGTCGGTGTGCCATCCATGTTACGGCAATTGGTTTCTTCAACCCACCAGGGCCATGAAATGTTTCTTCGTACATCACAGGACCTTGAACGGTGTATTTCACTGTATCATAATAATCGGGCTTGCCTTTGATGCTTATCTTCTCTGCCCTGTTGATGTATGGTTGTTCCTTACCTGCAAACTTGTAGGTTGTTGCAGATGCAGGCTGTATGGCATAGAAGTCTTTTACATCGCGGTAGTTGTTGGTAAAGCCCCATGATATATTATCGTTGAAGCCAATGATAACACCCGGAGAACCAGGTAGCGATACACCATATACATTGATGCCCGGTGCTGTCATCTGTACCTCGTACCAAAGTGATGGCAGGTTGAGCCCCAGGTGCGGATCGTTACAAAGAATAGGTTTACCACTCTTAGTACGGCTACCACCAAGTACCCAGTTATTACTACCCTTACCTTCTTCCTCTACCTCAAAATCTGTGGCTGTAAGATGTGCCCATGCTATGCTGTCTGCAGGTATAGCAGGTGCCGATAGGCTGGCTGTTTGCTTAACGCTATCGTGCGGTATTACAGGGTTTACACCATGCAATCTTTCAGGATATAATGCTGCAAACTCTTCAGGGCTCAGCATATCTCTTAATACAGTCAGGGCAATATCTTCTGTATAGCCCGTCAGGTCGTCCGCCATGTATTTCAGCAGCAAGGCACTTTTCAGGTTGGTCCACGGTTCGGGTTCAAAACCTGCAAGCTTGTATTCTAAGGGATATGTCTTAAAACTTAAAGTATTGATATAGGCATTGATGCCTGCTGTATATGCATCGAGCATTTGCTTGCTGCGCGGGTCTGCTTCCATGGCCTTCAGCGATTGCTCTGCACCATATACCATACCCTTGCGGCGTTGTGTACGGTCAAATTTCAGTGCCTTATCTCCCAGTATCTCGCTAACCCTGCCACCTGCTGCACGTGTTTGCAAATCCATCTGCCACAGGCGGAAGTATGCATGCAGATAACCCTGTGTGTAATACAGGTCGTAATCGTTACCTGCTTTGATGTGTGGTACCAACCTCTCATCGAACGATACAGTTACACCCTTTTTCAACCCATCCAGTTTCAGCTTGTTGTTATAGTTCTTGTTGACAGATTCGGCACTTGCCCAGCAACCCACTACAGGGTCTAAGAGCTTGCCGAGTGCAGGTATGCTACCCATTGGCTTGGTGAGAAAATACACCAGCAGAGAGGTGAATACGAGTGGCAATATGGCAATAACCTTACGCATAGCCTTTGGTTTTACTTAAAGCTACAAAACCGTTGCTTAATTTCTAATAGCTAAATCCGAATACTTAAAATGAAAAAACCCTAAAGAGTAATACCCTTTAGGATTTAGAAATTAGTATTTCGTATCTATCAATTTTCTATGGGAAGTTCTATTTCGTAAGTCTTACCAGCCTTAGCAGGCAATACGTGCGAACGCAACCACGGGTTCAGCAGCTTGAGCATTTTGTAGCTGCTGCCGTTGCTGAGGGCAAACTGTGCAAGGTCTTTTACCGTAGTATCTACTGTAAGTGTGCGTGTCTTGATAGGTTTGAAAGCTTCCTGACCGTTGATGTTGTAGCCATACCATTTAGCATCGCTCAGCAGTATTTTCAGTGCCAGTATGCGGAATACATAACGATTGGTTTCTTCGGGAAATGCAAGGTCGTAGTAATTGCTTTTTTGCTGATACTCTATCTGCTTGGTATAGCCACCCATACCGCAGTTGTACGATGCTGCAGCAGCCGTCCAGCTATAGAACTTGCCGTATGCTTCTTTCAGGTATGCACTGGCTGCGTCTGTAGCTTTTGCAGGATGATAACGCTCATCTACATCGGCGTTCACTTCCAGCCCATAACGCGGACCTGTATCTTTCATAAACTGCCAGAAACCCGAAGCACCTACTGCCGATACCTGATTCTGCAAAGCACTCTCTGCCACACACAGGTATTTAAAATCGTCGGGCACACCGTTGGCTTTCAGCTTCTGCTCTATCATGGGGAAGAAACGTGTGGTGAGCTTCAGGATGTAGAGCGTAGTGCCGTGCATGTAATAGTTAATAATCATTTCACGCTCCAGCCTTTCGCGTACTTCCCAACGCTCCAGTGGTACACGCTCGCCTGCAAATGTCAGGTTCTTGGGTATCTCGGGTTGATACCATTTGTATTGCAGCTTGCCGTCTTCCTTTACCTGTACTGTACCCTCGTCCTTGCCCGTTTCCCGAAACGACTGCATGAGAAAAGCCCCAACGCCTACAGACAGGCCGATGGAAAAGTATAATATAGGTTTCAGATGGAAGCGCATACGTAATGAGTGTTGTTATAAATATAACGATAAAACAGGGGATTGCGTACAGGGAGAGTGTTAAAAGTGATTATAGTATTTTCATAAAAACTACCACTTTAAAAGTTTCTTCTTTAGTTTATTATCTAGTAAAGCTTCAATTTCATATAACTTTTTAATACAATTTTCATAGATCAGTGTTCTTTCAACAGACACAATGCTTATTAAAGTTTCTATATCAGAAATGTTAGAATTTAATTCAATTAACTCTTTCAAAGTAAAATAATCTTTATTAACAGCAACGATTGTTTTGTGTTCTTCTGCTGTTTTGACTTTATAGCTATAAGTTAGACCTAACTTCTTTTTCGATACTAAATATTGAAGAGATATTAATCGTCTATTAGCGAAACAATGTGCTTCGTAATGACCTTGTTGCAAATCCAATGGTCTTATGTAATATAAGTTTTTATCAATACCCTCTTCTCCTACATAATCATGAAAATCTTGTTGATTTTTACTATTATGTAACAATTCTGACTTCGCAAAAACTAATGTGCTGTAAAAACTAAAAGATTTATAAATATCATTTAACAACTTTGAATTTGTATTAATTTCTTCACTCTTGTTATCATAAAAATCCTTGAACTCTTGCAAAAACCAATATAAAATTGTCATATTAAACCCTTTAGGGTCTAATTCTTCATACAAATCAATCATATTGATTCTATTCTGTATAGCATTTTCGCTATCATATATTGTTTTTAAAATTTCTGACTGCTCTTCTTTAGTATCAATCCAAATAAATTTAGCGGCAAAATAATCTTGAATAGATTTGTGAGCCCATTTAACATTTAACCCATCTTGACGAAATAATGGAACAGTGTTTAATAAATCTTGTAAAAATTTCGTTGATTCAAATCTCAAATCACCCATATACTCTTTAGCTTCATCGATGTATTTTAGAATTCTATCGTTTGAATATTCTACTTCATTTTGTTGTGCGCTGAAATATGCAACGTGTCTTAATGTCCTATCAAATTCATCTAGAGAAAGTTTTGAAAGTTTCTCTCTTACAAAGTAACCTTGCTTTGATAAATCATGAGCTTCAAATAATGCATCATATACTTGCTTATAAAATAGCGACTTCTTAAGTGGAATATCTTTTTTAAACTCAAAACACTTATAAATTAGAGATAGCAAAAAGGGTACTTTCATGAAGGTGTGGATATCATCATTACCCTTTGCATCGATTGTTAGAATTAAGTCCTTTGCAATTTTGTTATAACTACACTTGTCATACCTCTCAATTAATTCTTTACTCTCTTCTATTGTAAGTGGTTTTATATGAGCCTTAATAAAAGAGCCGAAAGACAGAGTTATATCCTCTGGCCTTGATGTCATTAATATCTCAGTATTACCATGTTTTTCTATAAAATCGTGTAGTTGATTAACAACGTCTTCTCTATTGTTTGCAGAAATTTCATCTAAGCCATCAAATATGTATATGCAGTTAGATTCAAGTAAAAACCAATCAAGTAACTTTGGTGATACTTTAAATTTATTATCCGCCTCAAGTTGCTTTAATATTTCATTTTGTATATTATTTTCTTTACTCAAATTCCTTACTTCTATATATATTGGAACTTTTGTTTGTTCTTTGATTGCGGATAAAAATATCTTTTTAGTCACTGTTGACTTACCCATACCAGCTGTATCAACTATGATTATTCTTTGATACGTATCAATAAAATCTAATGGATACTTATCAACTAGTATAGATGATATCTTAGTCTTGTTGATATCCTGAACTACTAATGTTAAAGGTTGATATATTGACTCAAACAGCGTCTGCTGATTAGGAAAGACTATTGTGTCAATAATTGAATACTTTGCTTCTTTTTGTGCACTATAATAGTTGATTGATTCTATCAGAGTAGTAAGTTCTTCATGTTTAAATTTCTTTGTTAATTCCGAATTTAGATGAGGAATTATAGTTTTGGTAAGTAGTTGACTGATAAGTGATTTAGAGATTAAGTTAATAAGTTCTGTATACTCGTTATTCATGATTAATATTTTAGTAATACAATATTAAATCAATAGCTCTACTATTACACATTCTTTTGACGATACTTTGAGATTTGCGGAATAACTACCTTACGTACGCGAGATACAAAAAACACCTCTGATACAACTACAGAAGAATTCGATTAAACATTATTCAACATCCCCCCACTGTAGAATAACTACTACACCACCCTACACGGGTATTCCCGCGAAAGTATTTACTGTACTGCAATAGCACGGAAACTAAATAAGTTGGTTATGTTATCTATTCCACCAAACACTATGATTGCATAAAAACTATCCCTAATTTGTTTGTAATTAAAACCAAACTATATGGAGACAACCAATTTTTCTAAGATTGTGACAGAATGTATCGGTACGATGGTACTGGTGCTGATGGGCTGTGGCAGTGCTGTTATTGCAGGTGCAGATGGTGTGATGGGTGTAGGCCTGTTGGGTATATCATTTGCATTCGGCTTGTCTGTTGTGGCTATGGCATATGCCATCGGGCATATATCGGGCTGTCACATCAACCCTGCTATTTCTATTGCTATGGTAGTAGCAGGCAGAATGAAAACATCTGAAGCACTGATGTATATCGGCGCACAGGTTGTTGGTGCACTGTTGGGTGCGGGCTTGTTATACATGATTGCATCGGGCAAGGCAGGTTATGATGTTGCAGTAAACGGATTGGGACAAAACGGTTTTGCGGAATATTCTCCCGGCAAGTATAGCATGATGTCGGGCTTTATTGCAGAGGTGGTCTTTACATTTATCTTCCTGATGGTGATACTGGGTTCTACATCTACCAAAAACATACACGGAGGCTTTGCAGGTTTGTCTATCGGCCTCAGCCTGGTACTGATTCATATTGTGGGCATACCCGTAACAGGGGTATCTGTAAACCCTGCCAGAAGTATAGGCCCTGCGCTGATAGTTGGTGGTGCAGCCATCAGCCAGCTATGGTTGTTTATACTGGCACCGATACTGGGTGGTGTATTGAGTGCCGCTGTATGGCGTTATATGCTTGAAAAGAAATAATCAGTTTACTATAAATAAGAAGCGCATCCATATAGGGACTACCTTATATAGATGCGCTTTGTTTATTGATACTGTATTACTGCTCTGTGTATCGTTTGAAATTGTCCAGTATAGCCTGCCAGCCACCGCGTTGCATTTCTATCGGGTTCTGGGTTTCGGCATCAAATACACTGTCTATTTTTGTAGTATCGCCATCTGCAGTAAAGTCTATTGTTACCTTACGGCCATCGCCCATGGTATAGGCTATGTGTTTGTGTGGCTCTACAGCATCATACACACCTGCAAAGTCGAAACCGAAGCTACCGTCTTTAGCCTCCATACGCGAAAGGAACGAACCACCAACACGCAGGTCGTTTTCTGCACGTGTAGTGTGCCAGTCTGCCGATGCAGTATTCCATTGCATGATGTCTGCGGGTGTAGTCCATTTGTCCCATACTTTTGCTACAGGTGCGTTTACCATTGCGCTGATGGCAACTTTAGTGAATTGATTTTCCATATAATGATTGTTGTTTTTATTTTTTTGAAGCAAATATCTGGTCGAGGTTTTCCATAGCCATAGACAAGCCTTCTTTGAAGCCCATTTTGATGGTAGCCTCCAGTTGAGAAAGATCGCCATATTGTATCACGAATTCTACCACACTGTGTTCACCTGCAGCTTTGAAGCTTGCATTCCAGGTAGATTGTGGCATGTTTGTTTCCACCACACCTTCTGCATTTGTAAACGCATCTACAGCCACAAAGCTTTGCTGCGGTGTTATCTGTTTGTATTGTGCTATTGCCCAATGCTCCTCGCCATTAGGGCCTACCATAGCATAGAGCCAGTGCCCACCTTCGCGAAAGTCCATCGTCTTGGTACGTGCCTTCCACGGTTTGGGTGCCCACCATTGGTCCAGTATCTCGCTCTTGGTATAGGCATCCCACACAAGCGGCAGCTCAGCTGCAAATTCTCTTTTTACGGTGATGGTGTTATTGCTTTTATCAACAACAAAATCCATCATTAAATTCATGCTCATTTCTTTTTATGTTTTAAGGTTGATAATACTTCGTCGAGCTGGTTGTAGCGGTCTTCCCACAACTTGCGGAACTGCTCCAGCCATTTATCTATTTCTTTCATTTTCTTTATTTCCAGTTGATAATATATTTCTCTGCCCTTTTGTGTCTGCTCTACCACCTCGCACTCTACCAGTATCTGCAGGTGTTTAGACACCGCCTGCCGCGTCATGCTGAAGTGTGCTGCCAATGCATTGGGTGTCATTGCTTGCAGGGCTATCAGTGCTATGATGGCTCTGCGTGTGGGGTCTGCTATTGCCTGAAAAATATCTCTTCTCATTTTGCTTGATAATTGTGGTTACAATATCATTCCGCAACCGTTTGTTTGCAAATATATGTGCAACCGTTCATTTGCGCAAATAATTTGGAAATATTATTTTCATAAAATTTCCCTCCTGTTTTTAGGAGGGGATATTGGCAGAGAAGTGCGCAGCATTTCGTTGCCAATCGGGGTGGTAGGCTCTGCGCGAGTGTTAACCTCCTCCCCCCTCGTTTCACTCGGGTACTCCTCCTAAAAACAGGAGGAGAGCTTTATACCCGTTGCTTCTTTCAGAACAAGCAGTTAGAAATTAAACCTTCACCCACATCACTTGTCTTATTTTTGGCAAAGTTTTTGGTTAATAAGGCTTACACATCGTTTGCATGCACAGAAGTTTATACATACTCATACTATTCATAATACTGGCACCTGTACTATCCGCAGCACAAACAAATGTGCTGATGCAAAACGTACGCGGTCAGGTGCTGGATGCAGAGTCGAAGAAACCGATAGAGGGGGTGGTGATATTGCTGCTGGCAGATAAGCAGAAAAACGCCATGACCGATAGCAATGGCTACTATGTATTGCAGGCCGTACCCGTTGGCAGGCAGTCTTTCAAGTTTGTGATGACGGGGTATGAAACACGCACGGCAAGCGAAGTGCTGGTAACATCGGGCAAGGAACTGGAACTGAACATCTCCCTGACAGAAAACTATACCAACCTGAAGGAAGTAAGCGTAAGCGCCAACAAAGACCGCAGCAAGGCACAGAACGAATTTGCTACCGTAAGCGCACGTTCTTTTTCGGTAGAGGAAACCAAACGCTTTGCCGCATCGGTATCAGACCCTGCACGTATGGCGCAGAACTTTATGGGTGTGTCTAACAACGACGATATGGAGAATGGGATTGTGGTGCGTGGCAATTCTCCCAAAGGTGTATTGTGGCGACTGGAAGGTATTGAAGTACCCAACCCCAACCACTTTGCCAGCCTCAGTACATCGGGCGGTGCGGTGAGCATGCTCAGTGCCAGTACACTTGGTACGTCCGACTTCTATACAGGTGCTTTCCCCGCAGAGATAGGCAATGCCCTTTCGGGTGCTTTCGATTTACAGTTTCGCAATGGTAATACAGAGCGTGCAGAACATAGTTTTCAACTAGGTACACTGGGTGTAGAGGCTGCAACGGAAGGTCCGTTTAAGAAAGGCGGCAAGGCATCTTACCTTATCAACTATCGCTACTCTACCCTTACACTGCTCAAAGATTATTTCGACCTCGGTGGTGTGTTGCCTGCTTATCAGGATGGTTCTTTCAAACTCAATTTCCCTACAAAGAAAGCAGGTACGTTTTCGGCATTCGGGTTGTGGGGCTACAACGTGGCTACCAAAGACCCAGCACAAGACAGTACCGAGTGGACGGATGATAATCCCAACTTCAAACTAAGGGGCTATGGTATGCTGGCTGTGGGTGGTGTTGCGCATCAATACTTCATCAACAAACATGCGTATTTCAAAACCATTGTATCTGCTTCTTACGACGATGCCAAGACCGATGTGGACACGCTGAACCCATCTGCCAACTATATAGAGATACCTACACAAAAATCCATCGCAAGCAATACAGCCCTGCGTGCAACGGTGATGTATAACAACAAGCTGAACAGCCGCAACACCTTCCGCACGGGTATTATAGCACAGATGCTGTCTTTTGATATAGACGACAACCTCTTTGACCAGGGCGCGAAAGTATGGAAGACACTGATAAAAAGCAGTGGCAGCACACAATACTATCAGGCGTATGCACAATGGAAAACAAGGGTGAGCCAACACCTGACAACCACGGGTGGCGTACATGCATCTTACTACGCGCTCAATAACAGATATAGCATAGAGCCCCGTGCATCGCTCAGTTATAACGCGGGCAAGAACACCATAACACTGGCGGCAGGTATGCACAGCAAGCCCGACCATATATCTACCTACCTGTATAGCAATGCCACACAAGGCAGCACCATCACCTACCCCAACAAGAGCCTCGACCTGCTGCGTGCCACACACATGGTACTGGGCTACGACAGACCGTTACCTTTCAAGATGCGCTTTAAAACAGAGGTGTATTACCAATACCTGTACAACATACCGGTGGAAACAGACAGTGCGAGCAGCTTCTCCATTATCAATGCAGAGAACACCTATTCGCTCCTCGATACCAAGCCGCTGGTAAGCACAGGCACAGGGCGCAACTATGGTATAGATATGAGCATAGAACGCCCGCTGAACAATGGCTACTACCTGCTGGCTACGGGTTCGCTCTTCCGCTCGCTATACACCACCTATGCGGGGCAGGAATACAATACGCTCTTCAATCGCGGGTATCAGGCAAATGTATTGGGTGGCAAAGAATTCAGGCTGAATAAAAGCGGCAAGACGACACTGGGTGTAAACGGTAAATTCCTCTACAGCGGCGGACTGCGCGAGAGTGTGATAGACGTGGCAAGCTCTGTAGCACAACGCAAAACGGTGTATTACGCGGGGCAGATATATACATCGCAAAGCAAACCCTATCAGCGGATAGATGGCAGCATTTATCTGAAGTTCAACCGCAGGCGTGCTACCCACAGCATCCAGTTTGACGCACAAAACATCTTCGACCGAAAGAACTATTTCTACTCCTTCTTCGACAAACGCAGCGGCATCGTAAAGACCGTGTACCAAACAGGCTTTATACCAAACTTAGCATATAGGGTTGAGTTTCATTAGGGCGTAATGGTTTGAATACAATCCGAAATAAGCCTTCTGATTGTTGAAATTTCTATAAAAAAATGACTTATGGTCAATTTGATATGTTGAGGTGTATTTTTCAATCATTAGATATCCCAAGTTGTGATTGCAACTCTTCAATAAGTTCTTGTTTCACAGTATCCCTTTCCAACTCAGCTTGTCTCAATTCACGATCTAATAATGCCTTACTGTTAGAAATATTGATTTGGGCTATTTCTTCTTTTACTTGCTTTTCGATGTAGTGTTCATAGTCATTAATACCATTAAAAGAATATTTCTGAGATTCAAAGCTTGCTTTATTATTAAAATGGTTAAAAATTTCATCGTCGAAAATTCCAATTACAGAAAACAACAGGAATAAAATCGGCCAAAAAGATTTTACTTTACTGAGAGTATTATTTGACACTAGTGACTTATTATTATTGATATGTCCAAACTCTTCATTGAACATTACACGACAATTAAACAGTTGATCATAAAATAGTAAACTATCTCTAAGATCATCCACGAATGATTCAAAACTTCTTTTAAACGATTCGTAATTAGAAATTGCACCAATAATAGCTAATGAAAACCCTACTATAAAGGAACCTTCTCTTTCAGAATAGTCTGTTAGAACTACATCATACCCACTTTTATTTGAGAAATTTTCACTAATCTTTTTTTGAATAAAATAGTATATAACCTGTCCATCATCTATAGTCTCACTTTCATCGTATTTCAGTCTTTCTCTGACTCTTCGCTTTACATTTTTTTTCAAGGAATCGTAAGACTCGTACTTTAATGTTTCATCAAACTTCAGTTCAAAATGGATTTTTGTTATTTGCTTCATGTTGATTGGTATTAATAGTTATGTGTAAGCCAAACATAATATATATCAGCTATACAAACAATAGTAAGATATTTTTACTCTTACACAATCTACTAAAACCCACTATACACAATTCCCCTTTTGAAAGGGGATGTCGCTACGGAGCGCAGCGTAGTGGTGACAGGGGTATGTTCTACACGCACAGGTCTTGCTCACTACGAGTTGACACACCCCTAACCCCTCTCTGAGAGGGGAAGTGTTATAATGCCTGTTCACCTGTTCGGATTTCGAACACCTGAACACCCGAACAATTTGCTACTCTCACTCACGTCATTGCGAGGCATGAAGCAATCCAGTCACAACACCCTGTTCACTGTTCGGATTGTGAACACCTGAACACCCGAACAATTTGCTACTCTCACTCACGTCATTGCGAGGCACGAAGCAACCTCGCGACAACACGTGCCTGTTCACTGTTCGGATTGTGAACACCTGAACACCCGAACAATTTGGCTAAAAAACCAGTGTTTTCCACAATTGTTTGAGAAAAATCGTATCTGTATTTTTCGAACATGAAACGTATCCCCTTACTCTCGCTATGTACGTTCTTGTGCTTTACATGTGACGCACAGAATACTATAAATGTCAACTGGAAGGACAGTGTAAATAAAGTAATTGCTAAATCTAATAAGTCTGACAGCAATAGCAATGGAATATTTATTGCTCCAATTATGGTACAGCAACAGTCAAATGATAAATGCTGTGGCATAAAAAGGCCTGTAAACTTACCAAGCAATGGGAAAGCGAGTAATAGCTATGAGATTAACCTAACCTTTGAATGGATAAAACAATATGGGCTGGAGATTAAAGCAGAGATGGATGCAAAAGCTAAAGAGTTTGAAGAGAACGTAAATGATAAAAAAGAGATACTAGATGTTTACGACAAGTACTTGGACATGAGAGAGAATCTTATTGATAGGTGGTTAGAAATATTAGGTATAATCATATCAGTATTTGGTATTGCTATTCCATTAGCAGGATATTTTTTAAAGACAAGACTAGTTGGTGATATTCACAAGCAAAAGAAGGAATTAGAACATGAATTTGAAAGAGTGAAAAAAGAAATGAATGCCAAAATGGATCAAAAAATAAGTGAAGCAGAATTATGTATGGTTAAACTAAAAGAATATGAAAAAGAAAGTCAAACATATCGCGACGGCACAAAGGGACATTATGAAGAGTCTTTAAATATGATTAAAACATATAGCCAGAAAGATAGTCAAAATGATGACCCTATAACACTTAATAAAGTGATAATGGATGCCCAAACTATTGCAACAAAAAAGGATGCAACAATACTTGAAAAATATGATGCTCGTTTACAGCAATATTACTTATCAAACAAATATGAACAAGCAATTGACTTGTCAGATACAATTCTTGATTTGTTTAGTGATACATTAAGTAACGACGACAAACATGATATTTATTTCATACGAGGACGCTGCTATCACAAACTTAGTATACATGATATAACAATGTGTGAAAATGCTATTAAAAACTATACAATTGCGATCGAATTTAATCCTTACAGCCATTTATCATATAACAACAGGGGTAACGTACACGTTATAAATGGTGATTTCAAATTAGCAATTGAAGATTACAATATGGGAATTAAACTTGCTCCTGACAATCATAATCTTTACGCAAATCGTGGAAATACATACAATGAAATAGGAGAATACGATTTAGCAATAGCCGATTATTTAAAAGCGCTCTCTATTAGTCCGAACGACAGTAAATTATTAAACTCTATTGTTGAAGCATACATTTTTAAACATGATATTAAGTCAGCCGAATTATACCTTAGCAAACATTCTGATACAACTAAAAATACAGACCCTTCATATATCATTACTTCAACAATATTAGATATTGTAAAAAATGAAGATTTTGTACTAACAGAAAGGATTAGGAAGAGTATTGATCTATTAAAAAACGATAAGGTTGGATGGTCATTTAGGGAATTACAACAATGGATTAAACATGATAATCACAACTTATCCGAAAAACAGATTTTAAACATTAATAATTATATTAATGCTATTAAAACCATGTATCCTAACATAATCGATGTAATATAATTATGAATATTAAAAACTTGACTACTTACAGATTATGGCTGCTTACCTCATGTCACATAATGACGTGAGTGCTAAAATGTTTGGCAGATCATGTTATTACCAGATTGCTTCGTTCCTCGCCCCGAAGTATCGGGATGTAACACAATGACGCGCGAGTAATTGAAAATGTTCACTGTTCAGGTGTTCACAACTCGAACACCTGAACAGTGAACAGTCCGAACAGTATCAGTTTTTATGTAGTGTTTCCAGTTCCATTTGTTTAAAGTCTGTTATCAGCTTCATGGCTGCTTTCAGGTGGCGCTTTACCTGTGCGGTTGTCAGGTGTATGCCGGTACTGGTTGTAGTTTCCTGTTTAATATGTGTTATTATATATTCTATCAACGGGTAGGCTTCTTCATCATTCAGGCATTTTAATACTGTCTTGTAGCCGCATGTACCGGGCTTATGAAATGCTACGCCGTTTGTTACCCTGTTGAGGTGAAATATTTGTTGTTGCTGATTCCATTCTAAGAGTGTGTAGTTTTCAATTCTCATGATTATTGATTTTTAAGTGATGATTTATTGGTACAATTTGTTCGGGTGTTCAGGTGTTCGAAACTCGAACAGGTGAACAGGTGAGTGTTGTGACTAGATTGCTTCGTTCCTCGCAATGACGGGAGTGATACAATTTGTTCGGGTGTTCAGGTGTTCACAATCCGAACACCTGAACAGGTGAACACCCCGAACACTATGCACGTTTTCTATGCGGACAATAGTTTTTAATCCACCCGTGTACGGTAGATACTTTGTTGCCGCCAAAGAGGTGTCGTGCAATATCTCTTACACCCCATCCCCTCTCGCAGAGATTACAACACTCTTCCTTCTCATTTACAGTGCTGCTGTATCTGCCTTTCTCTTTGCTGTCTACACTGTTCATACGCACAGGCTCTACCTCTTCAAATACTTTCAGGCTGTATTGCAGCAGCCATACGCTGATGTCGAACGCCAGTTCAAAGTCCCTGTCCTGACAGGTGATGACGCCTTCGTAGGGTTGTTCATCGTCCATACGGCGCAGCATACTCAGTATCATGGCTATGCGAAAGAAGATGTTGCCCATACGGTGTATGGTGCCATCCAGCTTGTCGCTGATGTTGGTGCGTATATCGCGCTTACGTTCGGCCATGGCGGCGGCAAAGCGTTGCTGCTGTGCATCGCTGAGGCGAAACTCGATGGGTTGTTGCAATAGTTCCAGCTGCTTGTACACTGCCAGCCATAGTATGCCCATATTGGTAACGATGGGTTTGCGGTTGTTGCGCATGGCAAGGAAGGGATAGAGAAACTCGTCTGTGCCCTGTAGTATGTAGTAGCAAAAGCGGCTGAAGAGGCCGTTCTCTGCCGATGGTATGAGGTCTGTCAGCTGGTCGTGCGTGCCGCTGAGTACAATGCTGAATTCGGGGCTGCTGATTTCGCACTCCTCGCGGTTGGTTTTGCGCACCAGGCTCACCGTCTCGTGGTGGAAGGCTTTGCGTAGTATGTCGCTGAAGTTGTTGTCGCCACTGCGCAGCATCTCTGCCAGCGAGTCGCTCTCTGTCTCAAAGATAATACCCCTGCCCTCGTTTTGTTCCATCTGCATAATGAGTGCTGCTTTGGTACTGTTGGCGGGTATAAACAGGCGCAGCATTTTGGGTTCGGCAGGTGGTGCGGGTGGTTCGGCACGCTTGCCCTGCTCGTATAGTTTGCGTTGCTGTTCGTACACATCGCGCTGCTGCAGGTAGCTGCGTTGCATGTCCTGTGCCTGCTGCCTGCGATACTGGTGTATGGGTTCGCCCAGATGTCGGCACAAACCAAGTACGCCCTTGCCCAGCCCGTAGCGGCCCAGTACATAGCAATACAGATTGGGGCGCAGTGCATCGCCCATGTAGTAGCCAAATACATTGGGCATACAACCACTGAGCACACCCAGCGCACCTACCAGAAAGGCTTCTTTCTCTTGTTGCTCTTGCAGTGTATCCAGCGATACAGACAGGATGGCGGGTAGCGAGGTGAATACTTCGGGCAGCAGATAGCGAAAGTCTGAAACATACTGTTCGCCTGCTTGTTGGCGTTCCCGGGCTTCGTCGCTGCGTTTGCGGGCTTCTTCAAATCGTCGCTGGTTCTCTTCCAGCTCTTCATAGGATTTTTCCATGTGATAAGGTTTTAATGGTTAAGAATTAATTTGCACAAATGTACAAATAATTTTAACATTATGATGTAAAGATGTTATCAACATGATGTGGGTATTGATGTGGAATTGGTATTTTTATTTTGTTCGTATTAGCTTGGCTCTTCGCGCGTCTTTTGCAGCAAGCATGCCTGCGCTTCCTAGTGCTTGCTGATGTAACTACAACCGCTCAATAGCACCGTCATGTGCGTAGCACTGACCACGCTTAATGCGTATTCCCCACAACAACAGCGTATAGCTATCCCTAAAACATGCGGAGCATTGGTTTTAGGGTGTCTTTTTCTTTGTTTCCTTTCTTTTGGACAAGCAAAAGAAAGGAAGAGATGAGTCTAGTACTAAAGCCAGAAAAGAGCGAAACTATTACCACCCAAAATCACGATATTTGATACAAGACCATACACAATTTCATGAGCATACCTGCACAAATAAAAGCACTGATAGCCGGCCAGCCAGAAGCTAAGCGTAGCGATATGGAGCAACTGCACAAGCTGATACTGGACACACTACCCGGCACCCGGCTGTGGTACGACAGTGGTGTAGATGATAAGGGCAAAACCGTTGCCAACCCCACCATCGGATATGGTTTTCAGGTACTGAAATATGCCAACGGCAAGACCAAAGACTTCTTCAGGATAGGGCTCAGTGCCAATACCGTGGGCTTCTCTATATACATACTGGGTATCGAGGACAAGAAGTACCTCATCAATACCTATGGCAAAACAATAGGCAAAGCCAGCGTTACGGGCTATTGCATCAAATTCAAATCGCTGAAGGATATAAACATCGACGTATTGCAGACAGCCATCCGCGATGGTGCTGCGGAACGCTAATTAATAATCTCGCCCGTGCTTTGTGCCAGCCTGTCGCGCCACATTTGTATCTGTTCGGGTGTTTGCCTTACCCATTCTTGTAGTTCGCCTACAATCTTTAGCGGTGCTGTGGTTCTGTAAGAGCGTGTAGGGTTGCCTGGGAATTTCTTGTCCGTCACATTAGGGTCGCTTTCAAAACCATCGGTAGGTTCTACAATATATACACGCTCTGCACCCTCACCTTTGGCAAGTGCAGCGGCAAGCCCCGCGGCGTTGGGCAGTGCGGTAAAGTAGATATGGTTCATCTGCAACGCATCCTGATAGTTGGACGTAAAGCCTGCAACCAATTCATCACCTACTTTCAAATCGGCACGCGTACCGTGGTAGAAGGGGCCTTTGTCTGCAGGTGTATGCTTATACAATGCAGCCAACTCCTGATGCTTCTTTGCATTCTCCGCATCGTTCATTTCATCATAACACTTAGCATTGTTTTCGTGCAGCGCAGGGTATGCAGTTTGGATGGTATCGTCTTGCACGGCAGTAGCATGTTGCAATGCTATATGGTACCAGTGCAGCCTGTCTGCCACGGTTGGCTGATTGCGAGCCACATAATACGCAGCAAGGAATTGTTCGAAATCATTACCAGCTTCATTCCATGCCTGCATAAAGAAGGTAAGGGCTTCAGCCTGCGTAGCTTTCATTTCCATATCCATGCCTTGTATGCACAGCTTTACAATCGCATTATTCGGGTTGAATTCCATATTACTGTTGATTGATTTCGGGAGAAGTTTGTAACAGCAAAATATGTGCCTGAAATGTGTGCTGCTATAATTTCGCTGAAAGCCCAACAAAGAATCCGTTGCTATCGTGCGATGGATTGCGTTCCACACCTTTTGTATTGCCATTGGATACATGCAAGTGGCGCACACCAAACATCAATGCTGTAGAAGGTGCTATGTTTATCTCCGAACCAATACCGTATTTGGTAGTACCATTCCACTGTGTACCCAGCCTGTCGTCTTGCGGTGTTGGCTTAGGATACTCTGTAGGGAAATACACAAAGCCACCACCCGATTCAAAATACAAACGCCACGTCTCTCTGTTGAAAGCATAGAACCTTGCAAAGGGCCTGATGGCAAAGCCTATAGTTTTGTTATACTCATCCCTCGGCGCATAAACATCAAACTCAACACCTATAGACATAAACCTGCGCAGCAGAAAATTGATGCCTGTATTATTCTGCGGCATAAAACTGTATGGATATTTATAACCCCAACCTAAGCCTGTTTCGTTATAGATGCTCAGCCTGTGTGCCAGTGCAGTATCTCTTTTGGTAAGTAGCAAACAAGTACCAACAGCCACTGCGGGTATGATGAAACCCATAGATGTGTGCATATTAACAGGCTCAAAACCTAATGGGTTGTTATACCACTCATCGTCTATCGCATATTGCGCACAGGCATTGTTTTGGAATACACATGCCATCATTAGCAGAACAATAAAATGTTTTATTACAGCCATAAGTCATTAAGTGCATTACTAAAATATAGGAGCCTATTCCATCTACGTCTGCAAAAACAAGGAGACGGATATATTTATCATTCAGACAGACAATACTTTACAGGAATCATCCGGTCATTTCCATTGTTATCCACACCTGTTGATAGTAAAATCTTTTTATCAATTTCAGGACGCCTACTTTTGAATCGTTATCGGGTTCAGTATACAGCACCTGCTGTGTAATGATTAATAGGGAAGCCGGTGTGAATCCGGCGCTATCCCCGTAGCTGTAATCCTGACGTGTAGCAATACATACAGTTTTCAACTCCACAGGCCACTGTCTTAAATATAGATGGGAAGGCAGTTGAAAATCAGGAAAGCCAGAAGACCTGCCGGATGATATGATTAAGCTGCCGCTTTCGGAGGAAAAGCACAGGCCGGTAAAGTGTGTTTATACCTCATTCTTTTCCCGCCGTACTACCGTCGTTTGTGTAGCAGTCTTCACACTGTTTCAAAATTTTATGCTATGCAGGAAGAAATACTATTGAAGGAAAACAAAGACCGCTTTGTTATACTACCCATCAACTACCCGCGCGTGTGGGATATGTACAAGAAACACGAAGCCAGCTTCTGGACGGCAGAAGAGATAGACCTGGGCAGCGACCAGAAAGACTGGGCAAACCTCAACGATGGCGAAAGGCATTTCATATCGCATGTACTGGCATTCTTTGCAGCAAGCGATGGTATTGTAAACGAAAACCTGGCCGTGAATTTTATGAGTGAGGTGCAGTTGCCCGAGGCTCGTTGCTTCTATGGCTTCCAGATAATGATGGAGAACATACACTCTGAAACCTATGCACTGCTGATAGACACTTATATAAAAGATGCACAGGAAAAAGACAGGCTCTTCCACGCTATAGATACTGTACCTGCTGTAAAGAAAAAAGCTGAATGGGCATTGCGATGGATAGAGAACGGTTCGTTTGCAGAAAGGCTGGTAGCATTTGCAGCAGTAGAGGGCATCTTCTTCAGTGGTAGTTTCTGTTCCATTTTCTGGCTGAAGAAACGCGGGCTGATGCCCGGGCTTACATTCAGCAACGAGCTGATAAGCCGCGACGAAGGGCTGCACTGCGAATTTGCCTGCCTGTTGTATAGCATGCTCAGCAACAAATTATCGAAAGAAGCAGTCTATGACATCATAGCCGATGCGGTAGCTATTGAGAAAGAATTTATTACCGAAGCGCTGCCCGTAGACCTGATAGGTATGAATGCAAAACTGATGCAGCAATACATAGAGTTTGTAGCAGACAGATGGCTGGCAGAACTGGGTTATGATAAGATGTTCAACACCACCAACCCGTTCGATTTTATGGAGATGATTTCGCTGCAGGGCAAAACAAACTTCTTCGAAAAACGTGTGGGCGATTATCAGAAAGCAGGCGTACTGGCCAACAAAGACGCACAAAATTTCTCGCTCGACGAAGATTTCTAAACACAACAATAATTCCTAACTCATAAAAACATTTCATTTATGTACGTAATAAAACGCAACGGCAAAAAAGAAAGTGTAAAGTTTGATAAGATAACGGCACGCATCGAAAAGCTGTCTTACAGCCTCAGCCCGATGGTGAATGTGATAGACGTGGCCAAGAAAGTGATTGAAGGTATATATGATGGTGTTACCACCAGCGAACTGGATAATCTTGCCGCTGAAACTGCTGCATCGCTCACTACCAAGCACCCCGACTATGCACTGCTTGCAAGCCGCATAGCGGTAAGCAATCTGCATAAAAACACACAGAAATCATTCTCCGATACCATGCGCAGCCTGCATCAGTACAAAGATGCTGCAACAGGCAGGCATATGCCGCTACTGGCAGACGATGTGATGGAGATAATAGAACAACACGCCGAGCTGCTGGATAGCACCATCATCTACGACAGAGATTTCGGCTTCGATTACTTCGGGTTTAAAACACTGGAAAAATCGTACCTGCTGCGTGTAGATGGCAAGATTGCTGAAAGACCACAGCACATGTATATGCGTGTTGCCATAGGCATTCATAAAGAAGATATTGAAAGCGCCATCAAAACTTATGAGCTGATGAGCGAACGTTGGTTTACACATGCCACACCAACGCTCTTCAATGCAGGTACACCAAAACCACAGATGTCTTCCTGCTTCCTGTTGACGATGAAAGACGACAGCATTGATGGCATATATGATACGCTGAAACAAACAGCCAAGATATCGCAGAGTGCAGGCGGTATAGGGCTTGCTATACACAATGTAAGGGCCACGGGCAGCTATATAGGCGGCACCAATGGCACCAGCAACGGGCTTGTACCTATGCTGCGTGTATTCAACGATACGGCACGTTACGTAGACCAGGGCGGCGGCAAGCGCAAAGGTGCATTCGCTATCTATCTGGAGCCATGGCATGCTGATGTGTTTGAATTTCTCGACCTGCGCAAGAATCATGGTAAGGAAGAGCTGCGGGCGCGCGATTTGTTCTACGCACTGTGGATATGCGACCTGTTTATGAAACGTGTTGAAGCCAATGAAGACTGGAGCCTCTTCTGCCCCAACGAAGCACCTAACCTGCATGAATGTTATGGTGAGGAATTTGAAAAACTATACACACAATACGAACAGGAAGGCCGTGCAAGAAAAGTGGTAAAAGCACAAGACCTGTGGTTTGCCATACTGGAATCGCAGATAGAAACAGGCACACCCTACCTGCTATATAAAGATGCTGCTAATGCCAAGAGCAATCAGCAAAACCTCGGTACTATCAAAAGCAGCAACCTGTGTACAGAGATAATGGAATACACCAGTGCCGACGAGGTAGCCGTATGCAACCTTGCATCTATAGCACTGCCACGCTTTGTAAACAATGGCAAGTTCGATTTTGAAAAACTGTACGACGTAACCTATCAGGCGGCTAAAAACCTGAACAAAATTATTGACAACAATTACTACCCTGTTATAGAAGCACAAACCTCAAACCTGCGTCACAGGCCTATAGGCTTGGGGGTACAGGGGCTGGCAGATGTGTTTATACTGCTGCGCCTGCCGTTTGAAAGCGATATGGCAAAGATGCTGAACAAGAACATCTTCGAGACGCTGTACTTCGCTGCCATGACGGCCAGTAAAGACCTTGCAAAAGAACAGGGCGCATACGAAACTTTCAAAGACTCTCCGGTATCGAAAGGTATCTTCCAGTTTGACATGTGGGGCGTACAGCCGACAGACAGGCACAACTGGGATGCGCTGAAGCAGGAAGTGATGCAATACGGTGTACGCAACTCGCTGCTGATGGCACCCATGCCTACCGCATCTACATCGCAGATACTGGGCAATAATGAATGCTTCGAACCCTATACGTCCAACATCTATACAAGGCGAGTACTGAGTGGCGAGTTCATAATCGTCAACAAACACCTGCTGAAAGACCTGGTGCAACTGGGCTTGTGGAACAATACGATGAAAAACAAAATCATCGCCAACAACGGCTCTATACAAAACATAGACGAGATACCGCAGGAAATTAAAGAACTGTATAAAACTGTATGGGAAATAAAGCAGCGCAACATCATAGACATGGCGGCAGACAGGGGTGCATATATATGCCAGTCGCAATCGCTGAACCTGTTTGTAGATAACCCTACAACAGCCAAGCTAACCTCTATGCACTTCTACGCATGGAAGAAAGGACTGAAGACAGGCATGTATTACCTGCGCACACAGGCAGCTGCACAGGCAGTACAGTTTACCATAGAGAAACAGGGCAATAATGACATAGAGCCTGTAATACCATCTGTGATACCTGAACAACAAAACAATCTGGACGATATTACAACAGACTTTACAGCACCTACTTGCACCATGCAGGACGGATGCGTAACGTGTAGTTCATAAAAACAATCATACCAATATGACAACAGAAGAACGTATAGCAGCATCGGAAACACGGATATTCAAAGCCGTATTTCCTAATACCGTGAACCACTATGACACCCTGTTTGGCGGCACCGCAATGCAGCTGATGGACGAAGTGGCATTCATCACCGCTACCCGCTTCAGCCGCAAGCGCATGGTTACAGTTTCGTCAGACAAGATAGACTTTACCAAACCCATACCCGCAGGCACTATTATAGAGCTGATAGGCAGGGTAACCAAAATAGGCAACACCAGCCTGAAAGTATCCGTAGAGATAGTAATAGAAGAGATGTATTCTTTCCAAAGACAGACAGCTATCACAGGTACATTCACCTTTGTAGCTATAGGTGCAGACAAGCAGCCGATTACCATAATTGACTAAGCATTAACTGACTAAAGCCCATTACATCCATACCCCAGCTGAGCAATGTATGAATTGCAGTCAGTAACATCATAAAGGGTGTATACAATAAAACAACAAAGCCCCTCATTTACGAGGGGCTCTGCTTATTATGTAAGATTAGCTTAAAACTATTCTTCTTCGTCAAACTGCAGTACGTCGCGGTTTGCCATCAGCAGTTCAAACTCTTCTTTAGAACCTACTACGATGTCGTCGAAGTCGCGCATACCGGTACCTGCTGGTATCAGGTTACCTGTAATAACGTTTTCTTTCAGACCCATCAGGTTATCGCTCTTACCGTTGATAGCGGCTTGAGAAAGTACCTTGGTAGTTTCCTGGAATGAAGCTGCAGATATCCAGCTTTGTGTACCCAGAGACGCTTTGGTGATACCTTGCAGCAGCGGTGCAGATGTAGCAGGTGCCGCATCGCGGTATTCTACTACTTTCTTATCATTGCGGCGCAGCATACTGTTCTCTTCGCGTATTTCGCGCAGGGTCACAATCTGTCCCGGATGCAGTTTATCAGAATCGCCTGCTTCGGTAATAACTTTCTTGTCAAAGATCCAATCGTTCTCTTCCATGAAGTCGAATTTATCAACTGTATCATCTTCCAGGAATTTAGTATCACCCGGATCTACGATAGATACTTTACGCATCATCTGGCGTACTATCACCTCAATGTGCTTATCGTTGATTTTCACACCTTGCAAACGATATACCTCTTGGATTTCGTTTACCAGATATTCCTGTACTGCAAACGGTCCTTTGATAGACAGGATATCGCCAGGTGTTGTTGCACCGTCAGACAGTGATGTACCTGCTTTTACGAAGTCACCGTCCTGCACCATGATGTGGCGCGTCAGCGGTACCAGGTATTTCTTCACCAGTCCTTCGCGAGATTCTACGATGATCTCACGGTTACCACGCTTCACATTACCGAATGCTACCACACCGTCTATCTCTGCTACGATAGCAGGATTGCTCGGGTTACGTGCTTCAAACAGTTCCGTTACACGCGGCAGACCACCAGTGATATCTCGGCTACGGCCCATCACACGTGGTATCTTAACGATAACCTGACCGCTGTTTACGCTGTCGCCATCTGCTACGATGATGTGAGAACCAACCGGAAGGTTGTATGATTTTACTTCCTTACCACCTTCTACAATGATGGCAGGGATTTTTGTCTTGTCTTTAGTTTCGATAACCACTTTCTCGCGGTGACCTGTTTGTTCGTCGGCCTCTTCGCGGAATGTGATACCCTCGATAACGTTTTCCAGTACGATTTTACCCGGAACTTCAGATACGATAACGGCGTTGAACGGATCCCATGTACAGATCACATCACCTTTCGCTATTTTCTGTCCGTTCTTCACTTTCAGGTGAGAACCGTAAGGAATGTTGTTAGTTATCATCAGGCGGTCGTTAGCTACGTCTACTATACGCACCTCGCCCGTACGGCCGATAACCACATTAATAGTTTCGCCTTCGCCATCTACAAATGTTGTAGTACGCAGACCATCGAACTGGATAGTACCGTCGAACTTAGCCAGCAATTGAGATTCGATTGCAGAAGAGCCCGCAACACCACCCACGTGGAAGGTACGAAGTGTAAGCTGTGTACCCGGCTCACCGATAGACTGTGCAGCGATGATACCTACCGCATCACCTTTCTGTGTCATGTAGCCAGTTGCAAGGTTTTTACCATAGCACTTAGAGCACACACCACGACGCGCCTCACATGTCAGCACCGAACGGATTTCAACTGTATCGATAGCGCTTTCTTCGATGCGTTGTGCTACGTCCTGTGTGATTTCGCTACCGGCAGCTACCAGCAGTTCATCTGTCAGCGGATCGTAAACATCGTGGAGGGATGTACGGCCGAGGATACGGTCATACAATGGCTCTACTATTTCTTCATTGTCTTTCAGTGCAGATGTTGCAATACCACGCAGTGTACCACAGTCTTCTTCATTGATAACAACGTCTTGTGCAACGTCTACCAGACGGCGTGTCAGATAACCCGCATCAGCTGTCTTCAGGGCCGTATCGGCAAGACCTTTACGCGCACCGTGGGTAGAGATGAAGTATTCTAATACCGACAGACCTGTTTTGAAGTTTGACAGAATCGGGTTTTCGATGATCTCTGAACCTGAAGAACCACTACGACGTGGTTTAGCCATCAGACCCCTCAAACCTGCCAGCTGTTTAACCTGTTGTTTAGAACCACGCGCACCCGAATCAAGCATCATGTAAACAGAGTTGAAACCTTGTTTATCACTCGCCATTTCGCGGATAAGTGTTTCTGTAACGTGGGTATCTACGCGAGACCAGATATCGATAATCTGGTTGTAACGTTCGTTGTTTGTAATCAGACCCATGTTGTAGTTTTCCCAAACTTCATCAACTTCCAACTGTGCGTTGTTGATAAGTTCTTCTTTAACATCAGGTACTGTAAGGTCATTGATGTTGAACGACAAACCACCACGGAAGGCAGTACGGAAACCAAGCGTTTTGATATCGTCAAGGAACTGAACTGTTTTAGGGATACCTGCGTTTTTCAGGATATCACCAATGATTTCACGCAAAGACTTTTTAGTAAGCAGTGCGTTTACGAAACCACTTTCCTTAGGTACAAATTGGTTGAACATTACACGGCCTACCGTAGTTTCCAGCAGTTGTTTTTTCACACCGCCTTCTTTAGCAAGCACATCAACTTTTACTTTAATCCATGCGTGCAGGTCTACACGGCCTTCGTTATACGCAATGATTACTTCTTCAGGGCTGTAGAATGCCATGCCTTCACCTTTTACAGGATCGTTTGGCAGGTTCTTTTTACCCTTGCTGATATAGTACAGACCAAGCACCATGTCCTGAGAAGGCAGGGTAATCGGCGTACCGTTTTGCGGGTTCAGAATGTTGTGAGAAGCCAGCATCAGCAATTGAGCCTCGAGGATAGCCGCGCTGCTCAATGGTACGTGTACCGCCATCTGGTCACCATCGAAATCGGCGTTGAACGCAGAACACACGAGCGGGTGCAGTTGGATCGCTTTACCTTCAATCAGTTTTGGCTGGAATGCCTGGATAGACAGACGGTGAAGCGTTGGGGCACGGTTTAATAAGATCGGGTGACCTTTCAGTACGTTTTCAAGGATATCCCAAACAACAGATTCTTTGCGCTCAACCAATTTCTTGGCGCTCTTCACTGTTTTTACGATACCTCTTTCAATCAGTTTGCGTATGATGAACGGCTTGAACAATTCAGCCGCCATGTCTTTAGGAAGACCACACTCGTGCAGCTTCATTTCAGGACCTACCACGATAACCGAACGACCTGAATAGTCAACACGTTTACCAAGCAAGTTCTGACGGAAACGACCTTGTTTACCTTTCAGTACGTCTGAGAGTGATTTCAGTGCACGGCCACCTTCTGCTTTTACAGCGTTTGATTTACGGCTGTTATCGAACAGAGAGTCTACCGCTTCCTGCAACATACGTTTTTCGTTACGCAGGATCACTTCCGGTGCCTTAATTTCTATCAGGCGTTTCAGACGGTTGTTACGGATGATAACACGGCGGTACAGATCGTTCAGATCTGATGATGCGAAACGGCCACCATCCAGTGGTACCAACGGACGCAGTTCTGGTGGAATAACAGGGATATACTGCATTACAGTCCATTCCAGCCTGTTTTCTACACGTGTATTTGCATCACGGAATGCTTCAACAACGCTCAGGCGTTTCAGTGCCTCTTGCTTACGTTGCTGAGAAGTTTCGTTTGCGGCAGCGTTACGCAGGTCGTAAGACAATTGGTCAAGGTCTATACGGCTCAGCAGTGTGTGTACTGCCTCTGCGCCCATCTTAGCAATAAACTTGTTCGGATCTTCATCCGGCAGGTATTGATTGTCTTTAGATACGCTGTCCAATATTTCCAGATACTCGTCTTCTGTCAGCAGTTGCAGGTACGTGTTCTCTGAATCTTTCAGGTTCAGTTTCTGACGTATCAGCTCTTCTGCTTCACCCGCTTGTACTACTACATAGCGTTCGTAGTAAACGATGCTTTCCAGTTTTTTAGAGCTTGAACCCAACAGATAACCTATCTTGTTAGGAAGGCTCTTGAAGTACCATATGTGTACGATAGGCACTACCAGTTTGATGTGGCCCAGACGTTCACGACGTACTTTCTTTTCAGTTACTTCAACACCACAACGGTCGCACACGATACCCTTATAACGGATACGCTTATACTTACCGCAATAGCATTCGTAATCCTTTACCGGACCGAATATTTTTTCGCAGAACAAGCCATCACGTTCAGGCTTGTACGTACGATAGTTAATAGTTTCAGGCTTCAACACCTCGCCATACGAACGGTCAAGTATCGTATCAGGAGAAGCGAGACTGATGGTGATTTTGTCAAATCCCGCTTTTGGACGGTTATCCTTTTTAATAGCCATATTAAGAAAGAAGTATTTTTTTTAAAATTTTGTTGTTAATCCTTTGACGTCTTAATTCAAAGAAAACTATTCAAATTTCAGTTCCAGACCCAGACCACGCAGTTCATTCACCAATACGTTGAATGATTCTGGTATGCCCGGTTTCGGTACGTTGTCACCTTTCACGATGGCTTCGTAAGTCTTAGCACGACCCATGATGTCATCCGATTTCAGTGTCAACAGCTCTTGCAGAATGTTGGCAGCACCATATGCTTCAAGTGCCCATACCTCCATCTCACCGAAACGCTGACCACCGAACTGTGCCTTACCACCCAATGGCTGTTGTGTGATGAGACTGTACGGCCCGATAGAACGAGCGTGCATCTTATCATCAACCATGTGGTGCAGTTTAATCATGTAGATGATACCAACAGTAGCCTTCTGATGGAAGCGCTCACCTGTTTCACCATCATACAGATATGTGTGGCCAAAGTTTGGCAAACCTGCTTCGTGAATCAGTTCATCGATTTCGCTTACAGCGGCACCGTCAAATATTGGCGTTGCAAATTTCACACCCAGTTTTTCACCTGCCCAGCCAAGGATAGTTTCGTAAATCTGTCCAAGGTTCATACGAGAAGGTACACCAAGCGGGTTCAGTACGATGTCTACAGGCGTACCATCTTCCAGGAACGGCATGTCTTCATCACGAACTATTTTGGCAACGATACCTTTGTTACCGTGGCGACCGGCCATCTTATCACCCACTTTCAGCTTACGCTTGCTAGCAAGGTATACTTTAGCCAGTTTCAATACGCCCGCAGGCAGTTCGTCACCTATGCTCAGGTTGAACTTCTCGCGTTTGTAACGACCCAGTTCTTCGTTGAATTTGATATTGTAGTTGTGCAACAACAGGTTGATCAGATCATCCGTTGCTTTATCACCTGTCCAGTTCAGTGGGTTCACATTCTGGAAATCGATAGAGCCCAATGTTTTAGAATTGAACTTACCACCTTTGCTCAGAATCAGTTCGCCGAAGTTGTTCGTGATACCTGCAGAAGACTTGTCTTTCAACAATGTCATCAGCTTGTCCATCAACAGGTTCTTCAGGTCTTCGAGGTTCTTCTCGTGAACTTTTTCTATTTTTTCCAGTTGTGCTTTTTCACGAACTTTAGAATTCTTGTCCTTCTTAGCACGTTGGAACAGTTGCTTGTCGATAACGATACCTTCTGTACCACTTGGTGCTTTCAATGATGCATCTTTAGCATCACCTGCTTTATCACCGAAGATAGCGCGCAACAGTTTTTCTTCAGGCGTAGGGTCAGTTTCACCTTTAGGTGTGATTTTACCTATCAGGATGTCGCCCTCACCTACGTGAGCACCTATGCGGATGATACCGTTTTCATCCAGGTCTTTAGTAGCTTCTTCAGATACGTTTGGTATATCCGGTGTCAGCTCTTCTTCACCCAGTTTAGTATCACGTACTTCCAGTTCATACTCATCAATGTGGATGGATGTGAACAGATCTTCGCGTACTACTTTTTCGTTGATTACGATGGCATCCTCGAAGTTGTAACCTTTCCAAGGCATGAACGCAACTTTCAGGTTGCGGCCCAGTGCCAGTTCACCATCTTTAGTAGCGTAGCCTTCTGTCAGGAAGTCGCCTTCTTTCACCTTCTGCCCTACTTTTACGCTTGGCCTCAGTGTGATGCTGGTGCTTTGGTTGGTTTTCTTATACTTAGTAAGTGTATATACTTTCAAATCATCCTCGAACGATACCAAACGAGCGTTTTCGCTGCGGTCGTAACGTACATGGATTTGGTTAGCATCTACGTATTCTACAACACCGGTACCTTCTGCATGTATTTGTATACGTGCATCGCGTGCAGCTTTAGCTTCCAGACCTGTACCTACGATAGGCACCTGCGGACGAATCAGCGGAACAGCCTGACGTTGCATGTTCGATCCCATCAGCGCACGGTTGGCATCATCATGCTCAAGGAACGGAATCAGTGACGCACTCAAACCAACAATCTGGTTAGGTGCCACGTCCATGTATTCTACTTCTTCGCGATCCAGGATCGGGAAGTCACCTGTCTGACGAGATTTGATTTTATCTTCTATAAAGTTGCCTTTATCATCCAACGGGATGTTTGCCTGGGCAATTTTCGCTTCATCTTCTTCTTCCGCGCTCAGGTAGTGATGATGTTTCAGATCAACCTTACCTTCTTTTACCTTGCGGTATGGAGTTTCGATAAAGCCCATGTCATTGATCTTAGCGTGTACGCAAAGCGTAGAGATAAGACCGATGTTCGGACCTTCCGGCGTCTCGATAGTACACAGACGGCCATAGTGGCTATAGTGAACGTCACGAACCTCGAAGCCTGCACGCTCACGGCTAAGACCGCCGGGACCGAGGGCAGATATACGACGCTTGTGCGTGATCTCTGACAGCGGATTCGTTTGGTCAAGGAACTGAGACAGCTGCGATGTACCGAAGAATGAGTTGATAACTGAAGACAGTGTACGTGCGTTAATCAGGTCGATTGGCGTAAACACCTCGTTATCACGAACGTTCATACGTTCGCGGATAGTACGAGCCATACGAGCCAGACCAACACCAAACTGTGCAAACAACTGCTCGCCTACTGTACGTACACGACGGTTGCTCAAGTGGTCAATATCATCTATCTCTGCTTTACCGTTCGTCAGACGAACCAGATATTTAATGATAGAGATAATATCTTCCTTGCTCAATACTTTTGTATCAAGGTTGATATCCAGACCCAGTTTACGGTTGATTTTATAACGACCTACTTCACCCAGATCATAACGCTTGTCACTGAAGAACAATTTCTCAATGATACCACGTGCTGTTTCGTCATCCGGCGCATCAGAACCACGCAATTGGCGGTAGATGTGCTGAACGGCTTCCAGTTCAGAGTTTGAAGTATCTTTATTTAATGTATTGTAGATAATAGAGAAGTCACCGCTCACTTCTTCTTTCTGCAGGAATACGGTAGGGATACCCATTTCCTGAATCATAGCAGCGTTGTCTTCGTCCAGTACGTTATCACGATCCAGTACTACTTCGTTACGCTCAATAGTAACTACCTCACCTGTATCTTCATCTACGAAGTCTTCTGTCCATGTACGCAACACACGTGCAGCCAGACGGCGGCCTATGTGTGCTTCCAGTGTTTTCTTATCTGTTTTCACTTCGTCTGCCATACCAAACAGTTCAAGGATGTCCTTATCTGTTTCGTAGCCAATAGCACGAAGCAATGTAGTTACAGGGAATTTTTTCTTACGGTCGATGTAAGCATACATTACATTGTTAATGTCTGTAGCAAACTCCATCCACGCACCTTTGAAAGGTATTACGCGTGCACTGTAGATTTTAGTACCATTAGGGTGAACACTCTGGCCGAAGAATACGCCCGGAGAACGGTGCAGCTGAGATACAACTACACGCTCAGCACCGTTGATAACGAAGGTACCGCGCGGAGTCATGTATGGGATATTACCCAAAAACACGTCCTGAACGATAGTTTCAAAGTCAACGTGTTCTTCATCATTACAGCTCAGTTTCAATTTCGCTTTCAGCGGTACTGAATACGTGAGGCCGCGCTCCATACACTCTTCTATAGTGTAGCGTGGCGGGTCGATGAAGTAATCCAAAAACTCGAGAACGAAAATGTTGCGTGTATCCGTGATAGGAAAATTTTCCTGAAACACACGGAACAAGCCCTCATTATCACGCTTATCAGGCGTGGTTTCGAGCTGGAAGAAATCCTGGAACGATTGCAGCTGAATGCCCAGCAGATCAGGTGTTTCAGCAACATCATGAATCTTCGCGAAGTTAACGCGGCCGGATGCAGTTCGTTTTTGTGGTATAGCCATAGTATGTTAAAAACTCCTTTTTTACAAAACAAAAATCCCCATACCGTATAGCGTTAGCTAACAGTACAGGTTCAAACTGTAACAATAAAATTGATCAATAAATAAGTGCACGTGCTTATCCCAACCAAAAATTGGGATTGCAAATATAGGAAAGAATAATTTTAATGAGCAAAAAATATTCCAAAAATGTGAAAATGGCGTTTTTTTTCTGAAAATGTGGAGAAAAATGAATTTCTGAACACCATATTCATATATAAAATTGTAATAATACCGCACTAATTTCTCTATTTACTAAGGAATATCCGTGCCAGCACGTAGTAAAATTACCCGTAATATGGTATTACACAGGCGATACCCGAAAATTACTTTTGTCTCAACAAATGAAACAAATCATTTGGATAAAATTCATAACACTCTAAAAGCAACAATTATGAAAAAAATCGCCCCAATTGCAATCGCTGTTCTTGTAGTAGCAGGTATGACATCTTGCAAAAAAGACTACACTTGTACTTGTAAAGACAGTGCAGGTAAGCAAGTAGCAACTTACACTTATCCAAAGGTTAAGAAAAGCGATGCACAGTCTGCATGCGACACATGGAACAATGCATTGAAAGTATCAGGTGGCAGCTGCGGCCTGTAATAATCATTAATTCTCTTTTATTAAGGCGCTCCTCGGGGCGCCTTTTGCTTTTATATAATGTTATAGTCAGAAACTATTTTGTTTAGTTAGATGTACGTACATATATTTGCATTATGAAACTTGAAGATGTATTAAAAACTAACAAGTTCAACGACGAGGTACACAAAGCGACGCTGAATATATTATACACATCCTACTGGATGCGCGATAATGTAAGCAGTACTATGAAGGAGATTGGCATCACCTCTGAACAATTCAATATCCTGAGAATACTGAAGGGCAAACACCCCGAAGCTATGTGTGTAAAGGATATAGCAAGTAGGATGATTGAAAAAAGCTCCAACGTGCCACGTATACTGGACAGATTGGTAGCCAAAGAGTTGGTAATGCGAACCACTTCTAAAGAAGACAAGCGCGAAACCATTATTTCGCTAACCGATACAGGCATGAAAACGCTGCAAAGGGCAAATGAAGAACTGGCAGCCATCAACAAAAAGACGATAGGCATTAATAATGAGGAAGCCACAGTGCTGAACCAATTGCTTGAAAAACTTAGAAAAACTGATTAAAAACTATAAAACAATACAATTATGGCAACAAACTGGGCATTAGATGCTTCGCACTCAGAAATACAATTCAAAGTGCGCCACATGATGATTTCAAACGTTACAGGCGAGTTTCAGAAATTTGATGCAAGCGTAACTACAGAAGGCGATGATTTCGCAACAGCTAAAATCAGCTTCACCGCAGATGTAGATTCAATAACCACAAAGAATGAACAACGCGATGGACACCTGAAGTCTGAAGATTTCTTTGATGCTGCAAACCACCCGCAAATCAAATTTGAAAGCACAGAACTGAAGAAAGTAGATGACGAAAACTACAAACTGCATGGCAATCTTACCATCCGTGCTACTACCCTGCCAATCGTGCTGGATGTAGAATATGGTGGTACTATTAAAGACCCTTGGGGCAATATCCGTGCAGGTTTCGTGGTAGAGGGTAAAATAAACCGTAAGGAATACGGCTTGCACTGGAGCGCAGTTACAGAAGCAGGCGGACTGGTAGTGAGTGATGATGTAAAACTGCACGCTGCGGTAGAATTTGTAAAAGCATCTTAATAAGATTAGGGGGCGATAAATGCAAAGGGTGTCACAATTGTGACACCCTTTGTTGCGTTATGGCTGATAATAATTGTAACTTTTCTTAAACAACTACGATATACTATTATGAAACTGCAGGGGAAGACGGTATTTATTACGGGCGCAAGCCGAGGAATTGGCAAAGCAATTGCCCTACTCCTTGCAAAAGAAGGAGCAAATATTGCAGTATTGGGCAAGTCTGTAGAGGAAAACCCGAAACTGGGCGGCACCATATATAGTGCAGCGGCAGAAATAGACGCTGCAAGCGGTAAAGCAATTGCCATACCTTGCGATATCCGCGACGAAGAACAGATTATTAATGCGGTAAATAAAACAGTGGAAGCATTTGGAGGAATCGACATCCTCATCAACAATGCATCTGCCATATCGCTTACTAATACAGAAAACACAGAAGCCAAACGCTTCGACCTGATGCACGATATCAATGTGCGTGGTACGTTCCTTGTTACCAAGCACTGCATACCACAACTTAAGAAAGGCAACAACCCGCATATCATTACGCTTTCTCCCCCACTCAACCTAAACCCGATGTGGTTTAAAGACAATGTAGCCTATACCATTGCCAAGTACAATATGAGCATGATGGCTATTGGGTGGGCAGCAGAATTGGCAAAGTACAAGATAGCCTCAAACGCACTATGGCCTGCTACAACAATTGCTACTGCTGCAGTACAAAACCTGTTGGGTGGCGATATGCTGATGGCTATGAGCCGCAAGCCAGATATAGTTGCAGATGCCGTTTATCATATCATCAATCAGCCAAGCGAAAGCTATACTGGACAGACATTGATAGATGAAGATGTATTGAAACAAGCAGGCATTACAGACTTTGACCAGTACGCAATGACACCCGGAGGCAGGCTGCAAAAAGATTTATTTCTCGACTAATCAACTTAAAACTATACAAATTGGAACCCATTCTCTCAATCAATAACATCTCAAAGTCCTACGGGCCGATACAGGCACTCAAAAATGTATCGTTCGATGTTCCTCCCGGCTGTGTATTTGGCATACTTGGGCCAAACGGTAGTGGTAAAACCACTATGCTGGGCATACTGCTCGATGTACTGAAAGCAGATGCAGGCAATTACAAATGGATGAACTACGACAATGCGGAAGATGCACGTAGAAAAATTGGCGCTCTGCTGGAAACCCCAAACTTCTACCATTACCTGTCTGCAATGGACAACCTGAAAATTGCAGCAGCCATCAAACAACTACCTGCAGACGACAGGTTGGATGTACTTGAAAAAGTAAACCTCACGCAACGCAAAGACAGCAAGTTCCAGACCTATTCTTTGGGTATGAAACAACGCCTTGCAATAGCATCTGCATTAATGGGCAAGCCACAGGTTTTGGTATTTGATGAGCCTACAAATGGCTTAGACCCTGTAGGTATTGCCGAAATCAGGGAACTGATACGCCAGTTGAATGGACAAGGACACACTATCATCATGGCGAGCCACCTGCTCGACGAGGTAGAGAAAGTATGCACCCACGTAGCCATCCTGAAAAAAGGAGACTTATTGTTGAGCGGCCCTGTAGATGAAGTATTGCGTAGCGAAGACCAGATAGAGATAAGCAGTTATAATGCACAGCAATTGCTCACAACCATCAATGCAATGCCGGGCATCAAAGATGCTAAAATCAGCATGAACACGATTACATTGTCATGCGATAAAAACATCTCAACTGCAGACATAAACAGGTATTGCACAGAGAAAGGTATCACACTCTCTCACCTGTTGCTGAAAAAGAAAAGCCTCGAAACCAAATTCATGGAACTTACAAACAACTAAAACTATGCAATCATTACTCTCTATAGAATGGCTTAAAGTAAAACGCTACCGTACTTTCTGGATACTTACAGGTTGTTTCGCATTCCTGTTGGCAATATGGAACTACGGCATCAGTGACGGTTTCCTGAAAATGGGCGCCGGTGACGTAAACATCCTGAGTCAGGCATATTCATTCAGCAAAGTATGGAGCAATCTTGGCTTCTGGACAAGCATTTTTGTTGTCTTCATATCCGTACTTATTATTATCCTGACTACCAACGAATACCAATACCGCACCAACAGGCAAAACGTAATAGACGGATGGAGCCGTTTACAGTTTTATCATGCAAAATGGTTTGTAGTATTGGCACTGACAGTAGCCACAACATTATTTGTATTCCTTTTGGGACTGATATTGGGCAGCAGCAACGGCGGTTTTGGCGACTTCCCGGGCGATATAGAAAAACTGTTTTACACTTTTGTGCTCACACTCAATTATTATAGCCTCGGCTTGCTCACATCTATTCTTTTCAAACGCAGCGGCATCAGTATTGGTATATTTTTTATGTACAATCTGATAATTGAAACACTGCTGAAAAGCCTCATAAATTGGAAGCTCGACTTTAAAGCTGGCAACTACCTGCCACTACAGTGCAGCGATGAGCTACTACCCTTCCCATTGATGGATATGGCTAAAACAATGCTCAATATCAAAGACACTCCATCTATGACAGGATATGTTATCGTTTCATTTGTATGGATCGCACTATATTATATTATTGGTCGTAGGATTTTGATGAAAAGCGATTGGTAAATTTGTTGCATGACGAATGACAACAGACCACTGATACTGATAACAAACGACGACGGAATAACTGCCCCCGGTATTCGCAGCCTTGTAGAAGCTGTGAAAGACCTGGGGCAGGTTGTTATTGTAGCACCAGACAAGCCCCAATCGGGCATGGGGCATGCCATAACAATTGGTGAACCACTGAGGCTACACCGTTCAGACCTGTTTGGCGATATTGAAGCATGGGAGTGCAGCGGCACACCTGCCGACTGTGTAAAGCTGGCACGAGATAAGATACTGCACCGCAAAGCCGATCTCTGCCTCAGTGGCATCAACCACGGTGCCAACCACTCCATCAATATCATTTACAGTGGCACTATGAGTGCTGCTATGGAAGCGGCAATAGAAGGCATCCCTTCGGCAGGTTTGTCGCTACTCGATTTCCGCCACGAGGCAGACTTCTCTTTGGCCAAAGAAGTAGCACGTACTGTTGCGCAGCGTATGCTGGCTAAGCCAATGCCAATACACACCCTGCTGAATGTGAACATACCTAAGTTACCAAAAGAGCTGTTCAGGGGCATAAAAATATGCAGGCAGGCATATGCCAAATGGAATGAAGAGTTCGACCACCGTACAGACCCACGTGGCAAAGACTATTACTGGATGACGGGCAAATTCCTTAATATGGACGATGGTACAGACACAGATGTACAGGGATTGGAAGAAGGTTTTGCATCTGTAGTACCGGTAAAAATAGACTTCACAGATTATGCAATGAAGGAAACACTTGAAAAAGAATGGGACACGAGATAATTTACACCCATTAGCCAAACCATAATATTTATTAGTCTGTCTATAACTTTCAGACGAATACAGCTTCTATGAAAAAAAACCTAAACCTACTTTTGCTGCTGGTCATACTTGCGGCATTTAATACTCGTTCTTATGGCAACGGAGTGCTCAGTGGCGAACTATTGTATGAATGGATTTCAGATTCCACATACAGATTCATTTACAAACATACCTATGGCTGCCCCGGAGATACCGCTCCGCTCACGATGCCATTGTGTATTAAGAATCCCTGCAACAACAGTGGTGTTACACTTACCATGACAAGGATTCCCGTATCTAACGGAGGATCACAAAACTCAGGAACAGCAATAGGATGCTCAAGTGCTAAAACAACCTGTGATAGTATCGGCGCAATATTGCCGGGCTTTAAAGAACAGTGGTATGCAGTTATATATACTCTCCCTTCGCGTTGCAATGCATGGAAAGCATTTACCTATGCGGGCAATAGGATGGCTGCAACTAACATACAAAATGCATCATCTGGCAGGTTATATGCAGAGTGTACGTTCAACAATACCGGGAGCTACCAAGGGAATTCTTCATCCTACTTTACACTTAAGCCCTATGCCTTACTAATGCAAAACAATCCGTTTACATTCAACAATGGTGCATTAGACCCTAACGGAGACTCTGTTGTTACAGAGGTGATTATTCCCAAAACAGGTGTTTCATCATGCGCTGATACTGCAGTGAGTGTGGTATTCACATCCGCATCGCCTGCAATATCAATCCCCGCAAATCCATTTCAAACAAACAATACCTTTACACTGAATCCCCAAAACGGACAAACCTCTTTTACACCTGTACAATCGGGATATAACATTGTAACCTATAGAACAAAAGAGTACAGAAACGGAGTATTGCTTGGTAGTACAACAAGGGATGTTTGTTTTTATGTTTTTTCTTCAGGGCCTAGTAGCAATATCTCTGCCGATTTATTTAATGCAATTGATACTAATTGTACTGCGTCTGGCTCCACAGGAGGACCATTAGGCAGTTCTACTATTCAGGGTTGCGTTGGTCAACGTCTCGATTTCTGTTTCTATATAAAGTCTGCTGATACAAATGCTATACTGAGAGTAACAGACAACCTGGCTCTTAACATGCCAGGTGCAACAATTACGTATGTCAATCAATTATCAGATTCCGTAAGGGGTAAATTTTCGTGGTTTCCCGGTATAAATGATTTTGGAAGCAGACTTTTGACATTAACAGTAAAAGATTCAACATGCAGGCCTCCCGGCATTCTTTTATATAAAAATTATTCTGTATCACTATACATATACCCACGTACACAAGCACCCGCAGACATGGCAATATGTGCAGGCGAAACTGCTATGCTTAGTGTATCAGGTGCTGGCAATTATGTATGGACAGTACTTTCTGGAGGTTCGAGCGGTAGCCTTAGTTGCAGCAACTGCAGTAACCCTACAGCTTCACCTACCACAACTACAAGGTATGCTGTGGTTAGCCAGTCAAACTCATTCTGCCCCAATATCAATAAAGACACTGTGCAGGTTATTGTCAATCCATATCAGCCTCCTACAATTGCTACAGGTGATACAACATTGTGTCTGGGAGAAAAAGCACAGCTTGCCGTATCAGGTGCTGGTAATTATAAGTGGACTGTAATCAGCGGTACTTCAGGTAGCCTAAGCTGCGATCAATGTCCCAATCCATGGGTTACACCATATACAAATACCAGATACATTGTCAAATCATCTACCAATAATTGTGCGGGCAACACCGATACCATTAATGTCTCTGTTATTCAGAAATTACCAACGCGCCCTAGTGTAAGCATATCCACGACATTCCAGAATTATGCTATTAAAAACTACCCTATTAGTTTTTTTGCTGTTACAAAATCATGCGATAGCCCGATTTATCAATGGGTACTTAACGGTATGGATGTACCGGGCGCAAATACAGATACTTGGAATACAATATTCACTACTGCAGATGCGCACGTATATTGCAGAATGACGTGTGCAGACAAGTGTGCACTTGACAAAATTCAATACAGCAATACCATTCACCTAACAATAGTAAATAGTATTGAAACAGTAAATAGCAAAGACTATATAGAAATCTACCCCAATCCAAGTAATGGATTAATTACAATAAATAGCAAAAACACCAAAACAGAATCATATAAAATAGCAATAACCAATTCAATCGGGCAAACAGTTTATAAAACACAGACAATCTTGCTTGGTAATGGTAACGGGAAACAAATAGACCTCAGCTATCTACCTGCAGGCATTTACACTGTAATGCTCAACGAAACACCATATAGGCTAACTATTAATTAACCTCAATTAATATTAATAAAAAAAACCAGCAGATTAATCTGCTGGTTTTTTTTAAATCAAAACTCATTATTGTTTCTGGATACTGATGTTTTCAGTTTTGCCATCTATATCACTTATTTTCAGGATATACATACCGTTTGCAATGTTGCGGATATCAATAGTCATCTTATTATCCGTAGATAGGTTACATTGACCTGCTTTTTCTCCCAACAAGTTGTACAACACAGCTGTACTGCCTTTTGTAACACCTTCTATGTTCAGATATTCACTAACAGGATTCGGATAAACTTTATAACTATTTGCAGCTACTGTATTCTTAATACCGGTTGCATAAGGGAAAATTACGTTAGATGAAATTACATCGTAAGCTGTTGATTTGCTTGGAGCACAACCACCACCCGGTACAACAATATCTAAGCGATAAGCAACACCTGTACCTGAAGGCGTAAGTGTATATGTAGTAACTGTAGAACCAAGTGTGGCTACCGGAGTGAACGGTCCGCCTAACACACTTTCCATGAGAATCGCATTTGTAAATGGTCTGCCTTCATACAAATTCCAGTTGAGTGTAACACTACCGCCTGTACCTAAAGTTGAAGTAATCAATACGGTACGATGTGCTTTTACAATTGTATCAGTTACAGGCACCTCAGTTCCGCAAGAATCTTCTACAGTCAGTTTATACCTATAGCTATTAGTATTTGGTGAGGATGTAGCGTCTATATAAGTGCTGAATATATTTGCAGCTTGAGAACCCAGCAATGTATATACACCCGGCGTAGATGTTTCTCTGTATATTTTGTAAGTCTTAGCATAACCCAGACCTGTTTTCTCCCAAACTATTTTGTTTTTGTTTGTTGCAGAGTCGCGCGTTACTACACAAATAGGCGCTATGATTGGAGGTGGGCAACTATACTTCAATTTTGGCGATTGTATAGCGTTAACTACTTCTCTGTCCGATATAGCTATTCCATTTTTCTGCACCAAAGCAATAAGTGATATTTTGTCAATATCATACCCGGCAGGAACAGTATATGTAAACGACTTAGTAACAGTGGTAGCAGGCAATGGATTTGTAACTGCAAATTGACCCCATGCACCACCTAACATAGAGCGCTGTACTTGTCTGTGTTTAAATCCGACAATGGGATTACCTGCGCCAAAAAACATATGGCCAGTTACTGTATTATAGTAGTTAAACTGGTCGTAACCAGTACCAGTCCCGGATACACTATCCTCAACAACATATACATTGAAATTATAATCTCCCGTGAGCGTATCTAAACATGTACCTGTAACGTTTGCCGTAATTACACGTGTTGCTTTGTTTACATAATAGGTCATTGAAACATCAAATTTCGGAGTAGCACCCAATCTTTGATTTACTGCATTGCTGTAATTAGCTCTACCCACAATAATTGTTGAACCAGCAACGGTATTTACAGTTCTATCGATACTACCCATAGGGAAACCAGTAACGTTAAATGAAGTACCCCATATATTACTTTCAGTAGTACCCATACTATCAGGGTAGCCCATACCTGGCTTCATATGATGCTGTACAACAATTGCCCTTGGATAAGTTGATTTGATAGTTTCCAAATAGTAGGTATTATCTGTTTCAAACTGAACATGTGCTGCGCCTGTGGTTTCAACTAGTACATACTTATTTCCACCGGTAGATACTGTTGTCTGGGAGAATGAAATAGAACTTGCTGCTAACGATAATAATAAAGACGTGAAAATCTTCTTCATAAGTGGTTATTTTAGGTTAATCGATACATTAAAAATACTGAACTAAATGTAAGAAAACATTAATTCAACCAAAGAATTACAAATATAATTTTACATGTATATCTTTATTAACCAACAGGCAATAATTGTCGATTTAAATATATACATACAATTAACGGTCTTAATAAAAAAAATGGGATAAAAATAATTTGCATAAGAAGAAGAACATCGTCGTAGATACTGAAATGTTGTTGACAATATCATAAGTTGTCAAAAAGAAGCTAAATAATCTTTGTTTCATTCAGTTAAGGGTATAATCAATCCCTTATTCGGCTTATCTTGCAGGCTGATTTACAGGAACAAAAGAATGGATTATAAAAGGATATTAGTTACAGCAGCATTACCATATGCCAATGGCCCTGTTCACATAGGCCACCTGGCGGGGTGCTTCTTACCATCAGATATATATGTACGCTACCAGAGGGCTCAGAAAAGGGATGTAAGGTTTGTATGTGGTAGCGATGAACACGGTGTACCTATCACTATCCGTGCCATGAAAGAAGGCATTACGCCGCAACAGGTCGTAGATAAATACCATGCCATCATCAAAGACAGCTTTGAGCAGATGGGCATTTCTTTCGATATCTATTCGCGCACAAGCAATAAAGTACACCACGAAACAGCACAGGCTTTCTTCAAAAAGCTATACGACGATGGTGTGTTTGAGGAAAAAGAAAGCGAACAATACTACGACGAGGAAGCTAAAGTATTCCTTGCAGACCGCTATATAGTTGGTACATGCCCTGTATGCAGCAACGACAATGCCTATGGCGATCAATGTGAAAAATGTGGTACATCTCTCTCTCCGGAGCAATTGATAAATCCACGCAGCGCACTGAGCAATGCAACACCTGTTAAGCGTACTACGAAGCACTGGTATTTCCCGCTGAATCAGTATGAGCAATGGCTGAAAGAATGGATTGTTGAAGGCAAAAAAGACGAGTGGAAAGCCAATGTATACGGACAGTGTAAAAGCTGGCTGGACAGCGGCCTGTATCCGCGTGCCATGACGCGCGATAGCAACTGGGGCGTGCCTGTTCCTATAGAAGGTGCAGAAGGCAAGGTTATGTATGTATGGTTCGATGCTCCTATCGGTTACATCAGTGCTACAAAAGAGCTGACACCCATGTGGAGCGACTACTGGCAGAAAGAAGATACCAAACTGGTACACTTCATCGGCAAGGATAATATCGTATTCCACTGTATCATCTTCCCTGCTATGCTGAAGGCACACGGTGGTTTTGTACTGCCTGATAATGTGCCTGCCAACGAATTCCTGAATATTGAAGGTGATAAAGTATCAACATCTCGCAACTGGGCGGTATGGGTACACGAATACATAAAAGACTTCCCTGAGCAACAGGATGTGTTGCGCTATGTACTATGCGCAAACGCTCCTGAAACTAAGGACAACGATTTTACCTGGAAAGATTTTCAGGACAGAACGAATAACGAACTGGTATCTGTATTCGGCAATTTCATCAACCGTGCATTCGTGCTGATGCACAAACTATGCGGCGGTAAAGTACCAAAGCTGCACGAAGATGTGATGGACGATGCAGACAGGGTACTGATTGCAGAAATACAGAAATCTAAAGCTGCTGTTGAAAGCGCTATTGAAGGTTATAAATTCCGCGATGCACTGTACGAGGTGATAGACCTTGCACGCAAAGGCAACAAGTACATGCAGGATAAAGAACCTTGGATAGTTGCAAAAACAGTGGCTGAAAATCCTGACAATCAGAAGCTGATAGACAATTGCCTGCATATATGCCTGCAACTGACAGCTAATCTGGCTATACTGGCTAATCCTTTCCTGCCTTTCACAGCTAAGAAGCTGTGTGGTATGATGAAAGTAGTAGACCGTATGCTGGATTGGGAAAATGCAGGTAAGATGAACCTGTTGAATGTTGGCTATCCACTGAAAGCACCTGAGCTGCTGTTCCGCAAGATAGAAGATGGTGAAATAATGGCACAGGTTGAAAAACTGCATGCCAACCTTGTAAAAACAAACGTGCCACAAGTGCAACAAAATGCAACAACTGAAACTGAAGAGTCTGCTATCCCTGCTCAAAAGCCGGAAATAACAATAGACGACTTTGCCAAGATAGACCTGCGCGCAGGCACTATCCTGCATGCTGAGAAAGTGGAAAAAGCAGATAAGTTGTTGAAACTGGAAATTGATTTGGGCTACGAAAAGCGCACTGTGCTTTCCGGCATCGCTATACACTTCAGCCCTGAAGAAATAATTGGCAAACGTGTAACGGTTGTAGCCAACCTGGCACCACGCAAAATGAGGGGTATTGAGAGCAAGGGCATGATACTGATGGCGCAAAACGAAGAAGGAAAGCTTATTTTCGTAGCACCTACAGATGCTGCAATGAACGGCAGCGAAGTGAAATAAAGATTACGAACAAACGTATCACATACATCACAAATGAAAAAGAAAACACTCTGGTGGATAATAGGTGGCGGTATTGTACTGCTTATACTGATTATTATGATTGGTAAAGCCAACAGCGATAACGGTACTAAAGTAGCTATTGAAAAAGCATCTCCGCATACCATTACAGAAACCGTTACAGCAAGTGGTAAGATATACCCTGAAACAGAGGTGAAAATCAGCCCCGAGGTAAGTGGCGAAATCATAGAGCTGAATGTAGAAGAAGGCGATAGTGTAAGCAGAGGTGAATTGATGGTACGCATCAACCCTGCTATCTACAGCTCTATCGTTACACAATCTGAAGCTAATGTAGAAGAAACACGTGCACGTGCAGCCAATTCATCTGAAATGATGGAACAGGCAAAGGCAAACTTCGAACAAGCAAAAAGCAACTATGACCGTAATAAAAAGCTGTATGATGAGAAAGTAATATCTGCTATGGAATACGAGCAGGTAAAAGCAAGCTACCTGAGTGCAAAAGCAAGCTTTGAAGCTTCACGCGCCAGTGTATCAGGTGGTAAATATAGCATCACAGCTGCAAGTGCAGGGCTTTCACAATCTCGCGAAAACCTGCGTAAGACTACTATTATTGCTCCACGTTCGGGTGTAGTATCTGCACTGAATGTAAAACTGGGTGAACGTGTAGTAGGTACTGCACAGATGGCAGGTACCGAAATGCTGACTATAGCGGACATGAGCCGTATAGAAGTACGTGTAGATGTAAGTGAAACAGATATTGCCAAGGTAAAAATCGGTGATACAACTATCATAGAAGCAGATGCATATCGCAATCGCAAGTTCACAGGTGTGGTATCAAAAGTGGGTGTATCTAGTAAGTCCGGTGCATCACTTACAAGTACAGACCAGGTAACAAACTATACTGTTCACATCCTTATACTGCCATCAAGCTATGCAGACCTTGCTGCTAATTTGCAGAAAGGACGCTTCATCTTCAAACCGGGTATGAGCGCATCTGTAGAAATACAGACACGCAGAGAAAGAAATATCCTTTCTGTACCTGTAAATGCGGTAACCACGAGAGATTGGGACGATAGTGTAAAGAACAAAAAGAAAGTTGACGGTACTGACAACGATATTCGTCAGGTAGTATTTGTGTATGATAGCAAAGACAAGAAAGTAAAAATAAGAGATGTAAAAACAGGTATTCAGGACAATGAATACATACAGATAACAGAAGGATTGAAGGAAGGAGAAGAAGTAGTTATTGCTCCGTATGGTGCTATAGCTCGTACACTGAAAGATAAGTCTTCTGTAACGGTAACGGATAAGGAAAAGCTGTTTGAAGCGAAGAAGGAAGATGAGTAACATCATCGCCTTTGTACCTGCCTGTCACTACATTTATTAAATAAACTACACTGCATTGAGGAATCAAACATTGGGCAACATAGGTATTGTTGGTAATGGAAGTTGGGGTACTGCCCTTGCTAAAATACTAACAGATAAAGGCACAAAGATACATTGGTGGGTACGTAATACCAACGCCTTGAATCATCTGAAAACAAGGCATCACAATCCGCAATACCTTACCTCTGTTCGCTTCCTTCCTGAAACTATTATACCTACAGACAATCTGCTGGATGTTGTCAATAATTGCGATACACTCATCATAGCAGTACCATCAGCCTATGCACAGTCTGTATTGGAGAGCATTGACATCAATCTGCTGAAAGGCAAAAAAATAGTATCTGCCATCAAGGGCATTTTGCCTGAAAGCAATTTGTTGCTGAACGACTACTTGGCTAAATATGAATGGTTCGATTTGCAGAACTATGTAGCCATTACAGGGCCGTGCCATGCAGAAGAAGTGGCACAGGAAAGACTATCCTACCTAACTTTCTCAGGCCTGAATGACGAACTGACAAGTGCAGTTGCAGAAGCATTTAAAAGCCCGTATATCTTCACTACGTACAACCATGATATTTGGGGTGCACAGTTTGCTGCTGTGCTTAAAAATATATATGCTATTGGTGCAGGTATGGCACATGGACTTGACTATGGCGACAACTTCCTGAGTGTGTACATCACCAACTGCTACCGCGAAATGTATCGCTTCCTTGAAGCACATTTTGATAAAGTACATCCATCAAACGAAAGGCCCGACTTCCACACCAGTGCTTATCTGGGCGACCTACTGGTAACATGCTATTCGCTACACAGCCGCAACCGTATGTTTGGTAACATGCTGGGCAAGGGCTATAGTGTTAAGAACGCTCAGTTGGAAATGAACATGGTTGCTGAAGGTTATTTTGCAGCACGTGGTATGAATGAAATATCTAAGACACTACAGATAGAGCATCCTATTGCCAGCAGTATATACAATGTGCTATGGGGTAATACCCCACCCGCTGATATGTTCAGCAAGTTGGAGAAGATGTTGTCTTAACCTCGCTTAGCTAACAGGTAATTACAGGCTATTATAGATTTAGCATCGGGTATTGCATCTGTGGCAGTAGCCTGCTTCAGCTCATCTATACTATACTCTAGCACTTCTATGTGTTCAGACTCATGTGCCAGTCCACCACCTTCAGATACTTTAGTATCGTCACTTACTTCTATATAATACAGGAACACTTTTTCAGACGAACCTCCCGGTGATGCATAGAACGATGATATGTATTGAATCACAGAAACCTCATAACCTATCTCCTCTTCCACTTCCCGCTTCATAGCTTCTGTAGCATCTTCACCATCGCCCAACATACCAGCAACTACTTCTGTTACCCAGCCGCCATCTGCCTGCAATGCCGGATACCTAAATTGCCTTACCAATATAGCTTTGGAAGTGCTTGTATTATACACAATGCCGGCTACGCTATTCCCTCTATGAAAACAGAGCCTTGTTACAGGCTCTGTCATTTCTCCATTCAGCATTTCGTATGTATAAGTAGCTTCTTCCAGTTTGTAAAAATCGTCGAACACGATTTTCGATTCCAGAACAGATACTTTCTTATTCATTATTTGCGGATATCCATTTCTTCAATCAGGTTGTTTGCTTTACCCATTTTCTCAATCAGGAATAGGATGAAGCGTGCATCTGTACAAATGGTGCGCTTATAGTTCTTATCGAAAGCTATATCACCGCTCATTGCTTCCCAGTTACCGTCAAATGCTATACCTATCCATTCGCCATTTGCATTGATGATAGGGCTACCAGAGTTACCACCAGTGATGTCGTTGTTGGTAATGAAACAAGTATGCAGTGTACCGTCTTTATCTACATACATACCATAGTCCTTCTTGTTGTACAGGTCTATCAGTTCTTTCGGCGCATCAAACTCATCATCGTTTGGTTTGTATTTTGCAACAAAGCCATCTAATGTAGTGAAGTAGTCGAAGTGTACAGCATCTTGTGGTTCATAACCCAACACCTGACCGTATGTAATACGCATAGTAGAGTTAGCATCCGGGTAGAACAGTTTGTCTTCGTTCATCTCCATCAGGCCACGTACATATTTCTTAGCCAGTTCTTTCTTAGTCTTGTTGAATTTCTCAACAGTAGGCTCATAGTTGTCTTTGTAGTTGCGCAGGAAGCTCATACCCAGTTGGCATGCAGCATCTTTCTCTATCTTCTCAATAGTTGGTTCTTTGCAGAAAGCATTGAAAGCGTTAGAGTCAATAAAGAAGTTATTGTTCAGCACATAAGCAGCATAGTCGCTGAATGTTTTATCAACGCTCTCACCACCAAATTTCTTGAACACTACATTCTGATATACATCAGGGTGTTGTGCTTTAGGAATATCGTTGTAGAACATTTTCAGCATTTCTGCAGTCAGGTCAAGCTCTGTAGATTTATCATACAGTTTCAGAATAGCTTTACGGCCTTTCTTCATATCATCTACATGCTTCTTGATTGTATCCTGATTAGGCTCGTCTTTCTTCAGTTCTTTATACAGCAGTTCAACAGAAGTACCAAGTTTGCTTATAACAGGAGCACGGAAACACTCGCCAAAGTAAGTAGCATGTTTTGCGTATGGAGCATAGCCATTGTAAACCTTTGCGAAATCACGCATCAGGCCTTTGTATTCAGGTGCTTCTTTGTAAGCCCATTTGCTGAATGCAGCTTCTTTCGCAGCTTTCTCTTCTACTACTTTCAGACGCTTCAGTTGTTCTGTTTGGCCTATGAAGTATTTCCAGTAGTTAGCTATGCTTGCATAAGATGATGTCAGTTTCAGGTAAACAGACTTGTCTTTATCCATGTGATCTTTCATGATAGAAAGACGCTTAGTACGGATTTTTACGATAGCAGGGTTCACATCTTCAATAGCCAGTTTCACACCTTCAGAAACCTCGTAGCGGTTTGTACGACCAGGATAACCAAATATCATTGTATAGTCACCTTCTTTAACACCACCAATATTGATAGGCAGGTGTTTCTTAGGCTTGTAAGGAACATTGTCTTTAGAATACTCTGCAGGCTCATTACTCTTGTTTGCATATACGCGGAACATAGAGAAGTCTGCAGTATGGCGGGGCCACATCCAGTTGTCTGTATCACCACCAAATTTACCCAATGACTTAGGAGGTGTGCCTACCAGACGAACGTCTGTATATTTTTTATAAACCAGCAACAGGTATTGATTGCCGTTGAAGTATTCCCTTACATTAGCTACATACTTGCCATCTTCTTCCGCTTTCTTTTCTATAGCCTTGCGGATTTCATCCATCTTCTTAGTCAGCTTGTCGCCTTTCAGTTTGCGAGTAGCTTTTTCTATTTGTGCAGTAACATCTTCTACCCTTTCCAGGAAGATAACAGATAAGTCTTTTGCTGGCAATTCCTGGTCTTTACTGTATGCCCAGAAACCGTTATCCAGATAGTTTTTCTCAACGGTACTCAGCGCAGCAATGTTGCCATAACCGCAGTGGTGATTGGTAATCAGCAATCCGCTTGATGATATCATTTCGCCTGTGCAACCACCGCCAAACTGTACAATAGCGTCTTTCAGGCTTGCATGGTTGATGCTGTAAAGGTCTTCTTTAGAAAGTTTCAACCCTTTACGAACCATTTCATCATAGTTCTTGCCAATCAGCATAGGTATCCACATACCCTCGTCTGCACGCACCTGTATGAGCGAGAATGCAGCGAGAAGAGATAACAGTAGTTTCTTCATCTGTTGTGTGTTATCAGAATTTAATAAAATATGAGAGCCGCAAAAATAGTAAAACCTGCGTTAGAAAGCAGGGGTAATTATGAGGGGGATTTATTATGCCCTATTCCGGGATTTCCTTCTTATCTACGGCTACTATACCCTTCGGATTAAGTATACGGTACCAGGTAAAGTCTTCATTGGCCTCCAAACCATCGCCATACATAACCTGTGTTGGGGTGGTAATCTTTACAAACTTCTCCGTAAACAGCTTTTTTGCACTTTGGTTCCATACCAGCTCTTCAGTATTCAGCTTCTCACCTTTTTTATTGACAACTACTATACTATCACGAATCAAGATGTTATTCTGTTTCTCATAATAGCGCGCATAACGAGCGTTCAGTGTACTTTCCACCTTCATGCTATCATCAAAGAATTCCACCTTCAGGCCTTTGCGCATCTCTGTATACGGGGGTTTTGCTACGTCATTTTTCACAAACTCCTTAGCATACAGTTTCATCTTCACGTGCCCATTGTCACTATATAAAATGGTAACATCTTCCGCTTTGTCTTCTTGTTGAGCACCTTTTGTAACGAGTGCATTTATTTCTTTAGGATCATTTTTACAGCCAACAACCACTGCAAACAACAAAATACCCGGCAATAAAGTCCGGGTGAGTTTTGTTATATGTTTAGCTGTCTGCATCAGATTTATTCGTATTTACGTTTGATAAACCACTTATCATTCAGAGATATGCCCAAACCAAATTTTACAAAATTTTCGCGAAGAAGACCATTTGATGTAGTGCCGCGGCTACCGATTTCTATAGCTGTTTGTATGCGTGCCGTATTCTTTTTGAATGGCAATGTCATACCGGCCGTAATTGCATAATAGTCGAGCTGAACACCACGTAACATTACAGGGTCTGTACCGTAGTATGCCCCCAGTCTGTAGGTAACACGTTGCAGATATTTACGTGTTTCGTTTATATCAGGCGTGTATTCACCGCCAACAGTTACTTTATACGCACCATTTGCAAGAGAATCTGTAAGACCAAAACTTCTGTACTGCCCCCAGTTGGTTGTAGTAAAATCTGCACCTACAGCCCATTTACCTGTATTAAACAACTGTACACCTACACCTATTTTAGTTGGCATCACAATTTTATCTCGCAAACCTTCTACTTTATTTACCGTATCAGTCTGATACCTGTATGCCATCCAATATTGATCTTTGGTAGCTATTAGTTTTTGAGAATTGGCAAACGTAGCACCTATACGCATTCCCAGTTTGGGTTTAATATTATATTCGTAAGATGCACCTGCATCCCAATATACACCCCCTACTCTGGTGTGTGTGAGAAAGCCCGAGCCAAGTACTTTATTAGTTGAAGGGCTTAAAGGATCAAGAGAACTAATATTTTCGATATTGCCAAAGATATAGCCAAAGTTGAAACCCAGACTCACACCTTTATATTTACCACCAAAGCCTATAAAGCCCTGATTTAAAGAGCCATCTCCCTGATAGCCTTTAATACCTGAACCGAAGCTATCAATATTAGTAGTATCATTCAATCTGTAATATACCCTCGATACCGGGCGAAGACCCAAAGCCATACCCATATATTTACCCATGGGTATACCGATTTGCATGTATGACAATGTAGCCATACCAGTTCTGTATTTATCTGTATTAGCTTGAATATTGCGCGTATTAGCTTCACCGGCAGCCTCATAAGTTGTCAATTTAAGAGAACTGTATGATGCGGGATTGGCAGTATTAACATTGAACTGACCAGCATAAGCTATGGATGCAGACCCCATGCCACGCAACATCACATTTGTGCTATTACGCATTTCCCCAATGCCAAAACGAGAATAAGGTGAATTCTCCTTATTAGAGTTTTGTGCAATTGCCGATAAAGAAGATAATAATAAAAGTACTATCGAGGAACGCTTAGCGAATATGTGGCGCATTATGCTTCAGTATTATATTTAGCCCCTTCATTAACAGATTAGGGTCAGCAAATATCTTACTTTTCAGCTTGCCATCAAAGAAAGGCACGTCACCACCAGTTAATACAGCGTTAAAATCAGGGTATTGAGAAGCATATTCGCTTAATATTCCGTCAATTTCTGCAGCCATTCCATACACAGCGCCACTGCGCATACAAGTTTCGGTATCATAACCTAAAAGCAATAAATCGCCTTCAGCTTTTACATCCGGCAATTTGCTGGTAAAATGATGCATTGCCTGCAGGCGCATACGCAAACCAGGAGAAATTGCACCGCCACGGAATGCTTTATTCTTTTGTACAAAATTGTAAGTAATACATGTACCCAGACAAATAACAAGGTTATTCTTATCAGGATTAGCAAAATACGCTGCTACAGCCATTGCCACCCTGTCCGCTCCCAATGTACCAGGAGAACTGTAAGCATTCATGATAGGCACAGGCGTATTGTTGTTCATGACAACAACAGCACGCATATTCTCCTTCAGAAATGGCTCAATTGCTACGGAGTTTTCTGTAACTGAGCAAAGAATACCTTTTGCAGGTTTGTATTCTGCAAATACCTCTATTAAGCCCTCGCGAATACCATCTTCGCTAAAGACCTTCATATCGATAAGTTGATCTTCGTTATTGAAAATAGCGACTTTGATCCTTGTGTTACCCCAATCGATACAGAGATTTGCAGACATAAGCTTGTAGTTTTATTAAAGGATAACCAAAATAGTAAAAACAATCAAAAAAACCACCCTCTTCAGGAAATAAAAATATATTATCTTTTTACAAATTGAGGTCGCCTGTAGTCAAGTCGCGGAAATGGCCGTTTCGTTGAATTCTGGCCTTCATTTGCTCCAGCTCTTGTATAGTAGGGATAATCTCCTTCAGATGCCTGCGGATGTACTCCAGCCTTTGCACTTCAGTAAATAGCTGCAGCATTTCATATTCCTGCTCTCGGGAAAATCCTACAAGATGCCCTATTTCATACGAAATCATGGACGTCTTATCCGCCGGGAATTTGCTTTCAAGATTCAAGAGTGCATACAGGCGTTTCACCTCGTTAAGAATAATAGTTGATATCTGAGTTTCGCCTTTCTCTATCACGTTATCAGGATAGGTAACAATGGCGCCACTATATAGCTTTTCGGGAATTTCCTTTACAAACTCCAGCGTTTTGAATACACTCACCCCTCTGGTACGAATGTCCATTTCGCCATTATCATACACTTTCACCACCTCGGTTATCTCCATTAATGTACCATATTCGGCAGGCTTTTTGTCAAAAACAGGTGGTAAACCAAATGACTTTTTATTAGCTACACATTCTTGTATCATTTGCTTGTAGCGAGGCTCGAAGATGTGCAGGTTCAGTTTTTCTTCGGGAAAAACAACTATTTCTAAAGGAAATACGGGTATAAAATTAGTCATGCTTCTATCTGTTTTCCTGTGTGCGAAGGGCATGTTTTTGCCACAGCAGGAAGAACAAATATACAAATACACCGAATTGCACCTCAAACACAGGCTCAATTAATAGTGTAAGCGCAAGTGATAGCCATGTCATAAACATATAGAAAGTACGGCCTGTATCCTTCAACCAAGCCAATGGCATCAGCACCCAAAGCACAAATAATGCTAGTGCCACTACACCAGCTGCCAGCATTACTATAAAAAACTGATTGTGCGGCAATAGCCTATATTCTTCCGGCACGTCAGGGTACATAGCTTTGTAACCATCTATCATTTCGGCATACATATCGCCACTACCTGCTCCCAGTATAGGGTGTTGGGCAATTTTAGCACCTGCAATACGGTAAGATATCAGCCTTCCCATATCGCTATAATCCGACTTTACCTCTCCCCTGTTATAGCGCTGTATTGTTTCTTTAATATACCAAACACGTTTTTCTAATGTTGGGATATAGTTTACTGCCAACAAAGTTGCAACCAACAAACCTACTAACATTCCAATGCCGACAATCGCTTTCTTGCGGATGGCATACCTGATTATCCAGCACAAAATAAACAGGTACCACAATGCAAGCCCTGTGCGTGCTGCCAGAATATGTAGGTATACACTAAATATAATAAGAATGAAGCCCATGAACCATCGCTGCCATTTGGCATTGAGCATAGGCCATGCATATACTGCCCAAATAATGAATAAGACTACGGACAGGCTGAAGCGTATATGGTCGCACTCTGCAGGTGTAGGCAATACGTGTGAGTATACATACTGCTCCGTATAATATGCAGGGTCTTTTATAAAGAATTGCAGGCTATAAGCCACCCCTGCTAGCATAATAGCAGACGCCCAAAGCGTAAAAACTCTTAATTGCTTAACTGAAAATGCAGGGAGTAAGGCAAAAGCCAGTGGCAATAAAAGAACCGGAGCCTTCACAGTATAATGATGTTCCCAAGCAAACTTATCGTCTGACCAGAGGTAGGAAATGGCATACATAGTAACCCATGCAAAACCTACCATCCAGAATTTCTCCTTAAACCATCGCTTTGGGTGCACATTCCACAAGCTATTTAGCCCGAAAGCAAACACAAAAAAGGACAACCATGCCCTTTCCAGCAAGAAACCTGCGAGCATGCCGAGCGCCAGCACAACTGCAATATTGGTTTTTGATAAAAGATTTTGCTTAAGAGGATTATTTTTGTCCATCAAAGGGTAATATACTTACTCTATAACGATTGTAAATCATTTTTAGTGCAGGACAAGATAACACAACTTCTGGCAGAGATACAAGCAGGCAGTTTCAGAGCACTGGCAAGGGGCATTACGATGGCAGAAAATGATTTGCCGGGTTATGAATCTCTCTTGTTTCAGTTGAAGAATACAGATACTGCAAGAGTTGTAGGAATTACCGGCCCTCCCGGTGCCGGTAAAAGCACATTGGTAAACGCACTGCTGCACCATTGGATAAACACAGGAAAGAAAATAGCCGTAATAGCAGTAGACCCGTCATCTCCCTTCAACTATGGTGCCTTATTGGGCGACCGTATACGTATGGCAGATTTTTACAACCACCCGTCTGTGTACATCCGTTCATTGGCTACGCGCGGGGCTTTGGGTGGCCTGCATGCTAAAATCATAGAGATAACCGATGTAGTAAAACAAGGCCCTTTTGACTATATACTGGTAGAAACCGTAGGCGTAGGACAAAGCGAAGTAGAGATTGCAGGGCTGGCAGATTGTACCATCGTAGCACTGGTACCCGAAGCGGGCGATGAGGTGCAGACACTGAAAGCAGGCATCATGGAGATAGCCAACATATTTGTGGTAAACAAAGCAGACAGAGATAATGCAGACACCCTGTACCGCAACTTGCGCATACTAGCACACGAAAGAGCTGATGGCGAAGAAGAAACCCCCGTTATAAAAACAATTGCCACACAAAAAGACGGGGTTGCCGAGTTGGCAGATGCCATTGAAAACTACCTGAAAACACATAACAGCCTTCCTGAAAAGAAACTACAGTTATTAACAGAGAAGTGCTGGCAGCTTATTCAGCATCAGAAAATGAAAGGCTATAGCAAGGCGAAACTATTGCCGGGATTGAAAGAAGCGATACAAAGTCCCGATTTCAACCTGTACCAATACACAAGTAAGCTTGTGGAAAACAACGCTTAATATCCCCGATTTGCTTTCATATATTTACACTAAGCAATCATTGTGTTTATTACAATTGAGAGGATAACGAATACGCCATGCTGGTTGATATAATAGCAGGGAACAGACCCGACATACTGAGATTAGCGTCTGTACTGGAAGCTATTCAAAGTGAACAGAAAAAAGGAACCCGAATCGGATACCGTTTTATATACACCGGTAACGATATCGACATCAACCTTGACAGAGACCTTTTTGAGCAACTACACATCAGCCGCCCCAATCTTTATCTGGATATACCTGAGGGTAGCGAAAGTCTGCAAATGGCTACAGCCATCAACAGATATACCAAAGTACTTGGCAATAACAAACCCGATTTAGTGTTACTGACAGGCAAAACTGCTACAACTACTGGTTGTGCTATTGCCGCACGCAAACTGCCTGATATAAAGCTTGCTATTGTTAATGCTGGGGTACGTACCGATAGCCGCGAATTTGCTGCTGAAACGAACAGGATACTGGCGGATGCCATTGCCGATTTCTACTTCACATCATCGCAGATAGCTAATAATAACTTGCTGTATGTAGGTGTGCCGAACGAAAATATCTTCTTTATTGGCAATACATTTATAGACAGTGTTCACAAGGTAAAGAAACAATATACTGCACCTGAGCTTTGGCAGACACTGAACCTGCAAAACCAAGGCTACACTGTGTTGATACTGAACAAGCCATATAATACAGGCTACCCTGCCAATCTGAAAAACCTGTTACTAACAAGCCTTAAACAGCTGAAAAACACCCCAATCATAATGGTGGTAAATGCCGAAACAGAGAAAGTTCTACAAAAACTATCTATTCAGGCACATAATTTGCATGTAGTCAAGCGTCTGGGCTTCAGGCAATTGGGATATCTGCTGCAACATGCGCGTATGGTAATGACCGATAGTACCACAATACAGGAACAATGTGCTGTACTAACCACACCTACCCTTACGTTATATCCCTATTGCGAATGCCCGGAAACTATTGAATCAGGGACAAACAACATGGCAGGGACAGAATTATTTGACATAGAGAATGCTATTATAGATTTGCTGAAAAGCAAACCCAAAGGGAACATACCGTATCTGTGGGATGGGAAGGCTGCAGAACGTATCATATCAGTCCTGAAAAGGATGTAACCCATACATATATTAATAATAAACGAATTGTTAATAGCGTAATAAAAGGTTAATATTAAATATTAAGTTCTCAACTTAGCTTTAACAATTGTAAGAAGAAACATCAATGCCTCAACTGCCGCCACATCTTATTTATCTGCTCACCTTTATGGGTGCGCTTGTAATAAGCTTGGTGTCTATACCTCAAATAATGCTGATATCAGCAAAAAAGCGCTTGTTCGACGTTCCGGACAATGACCGCAAAATACACCTGAGGATAGTACCAAACCTTGGTGGCGTAGCTATATTCTTTGCATTTATCACTACCTGTTCGCTGTTCCTGAACCCTGACAGTTTCAGCAACTGGAACTATATCATAGCATCTTCCCTGATACTATTCCTTACAGGTATTATGGACGATCTGGTTGCACTGAGCCCTTCCAAAAAATTCTTGGCACAGTTTATTGCGGCATCAATAACGGTTTGCATTGCAGATATACGCTTGTCATCTCTACATGGCATTTTTGGCGTGTACGATCTTACCTATTGGTATAGTATCATATTCAGCGTAGTAGGAATCATATTTGTTATCAATGCCTTCAACCTGATAGATGGTATAGACGGCCTTGCGGGTTCTATTGGTGTACTGAGCACCTTCTGTCTGGGCGTGTTGCTTGCCGTATCGGGTAATGCAGGCGGTGCTAGTATGGCCTTCAGCCTGATGGGCGCCATAGCAGGTTTTCTGCGTTTCAACACCTCTCCTGCGCGTATCTTCATGGGCGATACGGGTGCATTGCAGATAGGCTACATCATATCTGTATTATGTATTCTGTTCGTAAACTCATTCAACAGCAATGCTGCGGTTGGCGATATGATACACAATCCCGGCGGTGCACTAACAGTGGGTTTATCAATCCTGTTTGTTCCCGTATTCGATTCATTCCGCGTGTTCACAACAAGGTTGATGCGTGGCGTATCTCCTTTCAAAGCAGACCGCACACACCTGCACCACTATCTGCTTGATCTTGGTTTTACACATTCCATGACAGTCACCATCCTGATACTGTCAAATGTTTTGATAATAACCGTAGCATTGATACTGCAGGATTTCAACCCTAACCTTGGTATGCTGGGCATAGTTGCGCTATCTATGGGTCTATACGCAGTGCTTTACTTCATGCGCAAAAAACGTATGGAAAGCATCAACCTGCTGAAGGAAAAATCAAAACCTGCCATTGGCAACAGCAAAGTATCTGCTACCGGCATTTACCACAATTAATACTGATTTTATTGCTCTACAATGAATGAACTGCTTTGATAGCGGTAGAGAACGATGTGCTTATTTTCCTGATATGACACTTTATCGTTTTTGTCTTTCTTCAGTTTTATATCGAAACGCGTGAAAGGGGCAGCGGCATTATCGCTGAATTTCTCATTGAATATAGTACCGTATCTATAGAGCATATATGCATACCAATACATGGTTTCATACCCTCGAAAAACCATATCACCCGGCTTAGAGCCGCCCGCATCTTTCTTGTAATTGGCAGCAACTGCCTGACCTATGGCTGTAGACATATCGAAATAATATGGAGCAGTAATATATACCGCCACATTCGGGAATGCATCTGCTTTTTTTAAAGCACTCATACCCTTCCACGATGGCATGCCATATACTTCAAAATCGTACTCCGGGAACATGGTATGAAGTTGTGAAAGCAGATTTTCGGCATAAGAGGCATCTAATATTGCAGCTACTATCACATTTTTGCGTGTACTGTCAAACAGTAGTTGCAGTTTTTCTTTAGATGGTAAAGCATTACACAAAACTTTCTTCACAGCACCATCACTGAAATTAAGGTAAGCAACTGCGCTGCTATCAACAGATACTGAAGTGCGGGTAAACAATACAGGTGTAGTGTTTTTGTACTTGCTTGCTACAGTTTGTGCAATCCACTCGCAGTGTGTTTGCAATGCTGGCTGTAGCAGGATGAAGTAAGGATTGTTCTTTACACCCGCATCAGAAGGTGAAAGAGCCGATATGAAATTGATTTTCTTCTTTGCCGCAAAGTCTGCCAGTGCAGGAACAAGTGTTGTGTTGACCGCACCAATTATCAGATCAGTAGAGTCCAGTTTATTGGCAGCAATCAAAGCTGCAGGCGCTTCATTGGGGGAAGCTACGTCATGGACATAAACATCCATAGTATAGCCACGATGATCTAATGTATCTGCAGCCAGCTTCACACCTTCATAAAAGTCGAGTCCTGCAGTTGCTTTTTCCGGTAATTTACCTTTGTATGCAGGCTTGCCATCTCTTACCAATTCATCCAGATACAGGTGTGCAAATACATCTACCCTGTATACAGATTTCATTTTAGTTTCGGGATAGTCCGGATCTTTCTTTTTAGCTACAGATGCGGGCTTGGGTTTTGTTGCAGGCTTTTTCTTTACTACAGGCGCAGGTGTTTCAACCTTTTTGGCAGGCTTTTTTTCGCCACCAAATAAACGTCTGAAAAATTGCGCATCTGCATGATTGATTGTCCCAATCAGCAGAAGCGCAACTAAAAATAACCTGTTAAATGAATAACGCATATATACTCTTATTCCCACTCGATGGTAGCAGGTGGCTTAGAACTGATGTCGTACACCACACGGTTGATACCTTTTACATGGTTAATAATATCGTTGGAAACTTTTGCAAGGAAATTGTAAGGCAGGTGTGCCCAATCAGCTGTCATACCATCTACAGATGTAACAGCACGTAGTGCTACGGTATATTCATATGTACGCTCATCGCCCATTACACCTACACTCTGTACAGGCAGCAGTATTGCACCTGCTTGCCATACCTGACTGTAAAGACCAGAGTCGCGCAGGTGTTGTATATAGATAGCATCTGCATCTTGCAACATCTGTACTTTTTCAGGAGATACAGCTCCCAGTACACGTATACCAAGTCCCGGACCCGGGAAAGGGTGACGCTGCAGGAAGATATCGTCGATACCCATTTCCTTACCTATCTTACGCACTTCGTCTTTGAAGAGGTAACGCAATGGCTCTACCAGCTTCATGTTCATCTTCTCAGGCAAGCCACCCACGTTGTGGTGCGACTTGATGGTAACAGACGGACCGTGTACGGATACAGATTCAATAACATCGGGATAGATAGTGCCCTGCCCAAGGAAAGATACATCCGTAAGATGTTTAGCCTCTTCCTGAAATACTTCTATAAACAGGCGGCCTATGATTTTACGTTTCGTTTCAGGGTCTGTAACACCATCCAGTTCGCCATAGAAAAGGTTCTTAGCATCTACACCTTTAGTATTCAGGCCAAGATGTTTGTATCCATCCAATACTTGTTCAAATTCATTTTTGCGCAGCAAACCATTGTCTACAAATATGCAATACAGATTTTCACCAATTGCTTTATGTATCAATGTAGCAGCTACTGTAGAGTCTACACCACCGCTTAATGCCATTACCACCTTCTTATCTCCTACTTCCTGCTTTATGCGTGCCACTGTTTCGTGTACGAAAGATGCAGGCGTCCAATCCGCCTCACAACCGCAGATATCCATCACATAGTTCTTCAACAACTGACGGCCGTCTGTGCTGTGCGTCACCTCTGGGTGGAACTGTATAGCATACACAGGATTTTTAGCATACGAGTCAGCTGCACGGAAAGCTGCAACAGGAATAGCTTCTGTCTGCGCTATCACTTCAAAACCGGCAGGCAGTTGCTTGATGGTATCACTGTGGCTCATCCAAACCTGAGAACCTTCGTTGATGGTAGCCAACAGCGGATTGTGAACAATATTCTGCAAGTGTGCCCTACCGTATTCGCGATGTGTAGATTTACCTACTTCACCACCTGCTTGTTGCGCTATCAGCTGTGCGCCATAACATACCGCAAGTACAGGCAGATTATCTGCTATAGCTTTTACATCAGGCTTTGGGGCATTCGGGTCATTTACAGAAAACGGGCTACCTGAAAGGATAACACCTTTCAATGAAGGATCGTACTGTACCGGCTTGGTACAAGGCTGTATTTCACAATAAACATTCAATTCGCGAATGCTACGAGCTATAAGCTGCGTGTATTGCGAACCAAAATCCAGTATCAGTATTTTATTATTCATGCTTGTTTTTTGTAAAGATTGACTATGCCTGTCCTGTTGTACCACCAAAGTTGAATGGCATATTTACAGTTTCCTGTTCTTTGATAACACCATTTTGTGCTTCAAAACGTTTGATGTTTTCAACCAAAGCACGCATCATGCGTTTTGCATGTTGCGGAGTCATGATAACCCTCGATTTTACTTTAGCCTTAGGTACATTTGGCATTACGTTTACGAAGTCGAAAACGAATTCTGCAAATGAATGAGTGATTACTACGAGGTTCGAATATTCGCCATCTGCCATTTCTTCACTCAGTTCTATATTCAGTTGCTGCTCTGCTTGTTGCTGGTCTTGCATCTTATTAGGATTATTTAAGAATTGAGATGCAAAATTAGCAAAAGAAAGGCAGAGGTTAAAACCATCTTTATAATTAGTGATTTTATTATAGTTTTGGCAGCTATGAAATACGTGGTTCCATTTCTGATGCTTTTAGTTTTTGCAGGCTGCAAACCGGAAACATATACCCCAAAGCCACGCGGGTATTACCTGATAGAGCTACCACAACATGCATATCATTCATTTAACAACCCTGACTTCCCTTACTCTTTCGAATATCCCACTTATGGGAAAATTGTAAAAGATACTGCCTTCTTCGGCGAAAAACCTGAAAATCCGTATTGGATTAATATGGATTTCCCTAATCTGGGGGGCAGAATATACCTAAGCTACAAAATTGTATCGCCCAGCCAACCAATAGAGAAGCTGATGGACGACGCCTACAGAATGACCGAAACCGTACATAACAAGCGTGCAGACTATATAGAACCTATCAACTTCAAAAATGAAGAAAACAAGGTTTACGGTCTGTTTTACAATGTTGGTGGTAATGCGGCATCTGCCTACCAATTTTACGCAACAGACTATGAAAAGCACTTCTTACGCGGTGCATTGTATTTTGATGTAACGCCTAATGCGGACTCTTTAAAACCTGTAAACGAGTTTTTGCGTAAGGACATTGAACATATGCTGAAATCGCTGAAGTGGAAATAACTATTATGGTATAGCAACATGAAATGTTGTGCCTACCCCATCTTCACTACAGAACCATATTCTGCCACCATGTGCCTCCACTATTTGTTTAGAAATAGATAATCCTAAGCCATAAGGCTGTTCACCTGATGTACCAAAGCGTTTGGCTTCAGTAAAAATATCAAACACTTTATCCTTGATATTATTAGGTATACCAATACCATTATCTTTTACATATAGCTCTGTTTCATTATTTTTTTGGTCCAGGCAAACATGGATAGTAGCACCCTTTGGACTGAACTTGATTGCATTGTTCACCAGATTATTGATAACACGGGTTATTTTCTCCTTATCAATATTGCAGATTATTGTTTCCGAAGATAGCTGCAAGTCTATCTTTTGTTGCTTTTCAGCAGCTTTAAACCTTAGCAAGCCTGTTACGGTCGTTACCAACCCGCTGATATCTGTTGGTTGTTTATTAATAGTTTCGCTACTAAGGGTGGCAACTTCTAGCAGGTCTTTCGTGAGAGATAATGCGCTGTTGCTGGATTCTCTTAATAGTTGCAGATAACCTTGCTGTTCATTATTAAGCCTGTCTTTATCTGTTTCAATAAGTTCTATCAATGCCAGAGAAGCATTAATAGGGCTTCGCATATCGTGCGATACAGCCTTCAAAATCCTGTCCTTTTCATTGGTTGCTTTGCCTAAATCTTTCAAAAGATGCTTCAGTTGCTCTTTTTGCGTATTGATATAGGTATTCAGATTTTTTAGCGATTCATAATTTTTTCTGCTGACGCTCCAGTTTCTGTATAATAGAAATGAAACTATTGCAGTAAGCAGGGCTATAACAGATGCAAGCAACAACTGCTTTGTTCTGGACTCATCTGTCTTTTTCATTTGCGCCATCTGCGCATCATGCTCCATGCCTTTAATGCGGCTATCAAGCTCTATACGATGCAGGCTGAGGTACTTCTTATCTATTGAATCTTTAAGCGAAACAGACTTGGAAAGGTAATCTAATGCAGAAGCGTATTGACCATTGGTTTTTTGATACTTCCACATTACATTATACCATCTTAACAATGCTTCTATATTACCTACACTATCTATGATAGTCCAAGCACTATCCAAGACGTTTTGCGATAACTGCAACATTCCTTTTTGCAAATACAAATCGGCAAGCTTTATCTGTGTGTATAGTGCATCTGTTTTATCGTGCTCGGGCTGTTTGTTTATAGCAATGCTATTATTGTAATAATTAAGTGCAGTGTCAAGGTTATTCAATGCAACATGTGCCGAGCCCATGTTTCCATAAACTACCCCAATTGCTTTATCCAACAATAGTTTTTCGTCTTTACCAAACTTGTCATAGCCTTTCCTCAGAAGGCTTAGCGACATATTGTAATAAAGCAATGCGCTATCTAATCGATTAAGTTTTGAATAACAAAGACCTATGTTATCATTTATCTCCTGCTGTCTATAAAATGAGCCAAAATCATTGCACTTATTTAATAGCCTGAGCGCTTCTTCAAAATTCCGAATAGCAGACCTGTACTTTGATGAAGAATAAAACACCAAGCCAAGTTTATGATTGTAATACCCTAACAAACAACTGTCACCGTCTTTCTGTGCCTGTTGTTTGGCAGTATAATAGTATTTGTATGCGTCCTGGTACTTACCAATATCATACAACCAATCTGCTTTTGAAAAATTAGCCTTTATGTACTCTGTTTTGTATTGGTCTTTATCTATAACATTATTATCAAAAAGCGTCAACATACTATCTGCATAAAGCCCGACCATTTCAGGCTCAGACAGACCATAGTAAGAGTCGTACATAAACTGATATACCTTGAACCTTTCATTACCAGATGTCTTGGTACGGAAAACATTAAATACAGAATCCATATAAGCAATAGCAAATCTGCGATTACCATTTCTGTAAGAATTGTAAGAATATTTGAGCTGTGGCTCTAACATATTATCGACCTGTAGCGGAGCTTGAACAGTACCATCATTGCAGGACAATAAACTCAGCACAAAAAAGAGAATTAGTGATATAGGACTTTTATAAAGCATTACAACATGAATATAAAAATCATTCATGGAATTTTACATAAACATTATTAATACCTGCTTATTGTTTTTTGTGAAAAAAGCGGCTGTATTTTCGAATGATTTCTTATTTTCGCAGCCCGTTGGTCCCGTAGTTCAATGGATAGAATAGAAGTTTCCTAAACTTTAGATCCAAGTTCGATTCTTGGCGGGACTACACGAAAAAGAAAAGCGTCTGCAATTGCAGACGCTTTTTCTATTTAAAGTTTGACAAGATTAGTTTTTATCAAACTTGATGT
>DDFF01000005.1 GCA_002337045.1 Bacteroidetes bacterium UBA1935
AATGGTGGTATGGCCACAACGCGGTTGCGTTCTTCCTTACTACTCCTTACCTGGGTATCATGTACTACTTCCTGCCAAAGATTGCTAATCGTCCTGTTTATTCATACAGGCTTTCTATCATCCACTTCTGGGCATTGATATTCATCTACATCTGGGCTGGTCCTCACCACCTGTTGTATACTGCACTGCCAGACTGGGCACAATCACTTGGTACAGTATTCTCTGTTATGCTGATAGCTCCGTCTTGGGGTGGTATGCTGAATGGTTTGCTGACACTGCGTGGTGCATGGGATAAAGTAAGGGAAGATGTAGTATTGAAATTCCTTGTAGTTGCGGTAACAGCATATGGTATGGCAACTTTTGAAGGACCGATGCTGAGCTTGAAAAACGTAAATGCGATCAGCCACTTTACAGACTGGACAATTGCACACGTACACGTTGGTGCACTGGGCTGGAATGGCTTCCTGACATTTGGTGTGCTGTACTGGTTGATACCAAGAATATTCAAAACAAACCTGTACTCTCAGAAAATGGCTAACTGGCACTTCTGGATTGGCACACTAGGTATCGTATTCTATGCTGTACCTATGTACTGGGCTGGTTTCATGCAAAGCCTTGCATGGAAAGAGTTTACTGCTGAAGGCCAACTGAAATATCAGTTCATGGAAACAGTAACGCAAATGCGTCCATTCTACATGATGCGTGGTATTGGTGGTACACTGTATCTGGTTGGTGCTATCATGATGACATATAACCTGATTAAAACAGTACGCCTGGGTAAAGCAGAAAATGACGAAGCAGCAGAAGCAGCACCACTTTCTAAAGTTTACGTAGACCATGGCAGCCACCACTGGCACCGTTGGATAGAACGCCGTCCTGTACAAATGATGGTATTCAGCCTTATACTGGTTGCAATCGGTGGTCTGATAGAAATCGTACCAACATTCATGATCAAATCAAACATCCCAACCATCACAAGTGTGAAACCTTATACGCCGCTTGAGTTGCAAGGACGCGACATATATGTACGTGAAGGTTGCTACACTTGTCACAGCCAAATGGTTCGTCCGTTCCGTAGCGAGGTAGCACGTTATGGCGAATACTCTAAAGCAGGTGAGTTTATCTACGACCACCCATTCCAATGGGGCAGTAAACGCACAGGGCCGGATCTGGCACGAGTAGGCGGTAAATACCCTGACAGCTGGCACTTCAACCACATGTACGAGCCATCAAGTATGTCTCCGGGTTCTATCATGCCATCTTACACATGGTTGTTCGAAAATGAAATTGATACTGCTATTACACCTGCAAAAATCAGGGCAATGCAAACACTGGGCGTACCATACGAAGAAGGTTATGACACTAAAGCAAATGCAGACCTGATGGCACAAGCCGAAAAAGTAAAAGGCAATCTTGCCAAAGACAATATACAGGTGAAGAGCAACAAAGAAATAGTTGCCCTGATAGCTTACCTGCAACGCATAGGTACAGACATCAAACTGGAACAGAAAACAACCGGTTCAGCCAACTAATTATAGTAACGTTCAAAAACTGACAGACAATGAAATTCAGGCATTATTTAGAAAGCATAACAGGTGTAGGCATCTACCCTATGGTTTCGCTCTTCCTATTCTTTGTGTTTTTCACGTTGCTGGCTGTATGGGCTATCAAAGCAAAGAAAAGCTATATAGACGCTGTTAAAAACATCCCACTGGGCAACGATAACGATAATCAATAAAATTTTAAAACGCACAATCATGCGCATCCGTTTTAATAAATATGTATCCCTCGCTATGCTGGCCATTCTTGCTCCTGTGCTTGTACAGGCTGCAGAAGCGGCAGCTACACCCGAAGGGAACAAATTCAACGCCATCCTCATAGGCCTGGTAAGCCTTACGCTGATACTGTTGTTTGCTATTCTGGTACTTGGCAATACACTCAGGCAACTGGGCTTTGTATACCGCGACAAAATGCGTAGCGAACGCAAAGCAGGTCTTATGAAAACCGTAGCATTGCTGATGGGCCTTGGCCTTACATCACTGGCTGCAAATGCTGAAGAAGCGGCCGCAGAAGCTACATCATCCGCACCTGCATACATCAGCGGCATACCATCTGCTCATTTTTATACCCTTATGGGTATCATCGGGCTGGAATTGTTAGTTATCATTTCGATGGTATTCCTCATCCGTACTATGGTACGCCTGATAAGTGCAGACCCTGCAAAAGCTGCATTGGCAGAAAAAGTGGTGAAAGTAAACTTCTGGGATAGGTTCAACAAAGTAGTACCTATTGAGAAGGAAGCCGACATCATGCTGGACCACGACTACGACGGTATCAAAGAACTGGACAACAGCCTGCCACCATGGTGGAAGTATGGTTTCTACCTGACAATAGTAACAGGTGTAATATACCTGTGGTACTACCATGCAGGTGGCAACGGCCCTAGCTCTCACGATGAGTTTGTGGCAGAAGTACAGGCAGGTGAAGAAGCTAAAGCTGCATATCTGGCAAAAAGCGCTAACAATGTGGATGAGAATACAGTGAAGATGCTGGATGCAAGTGGCATAGCTGCAGGTAAAACAATCTTTGAACAAACATGTGCTGCATGCCATGCAAAAGATGGTGGTGGCGGTGTAGGCCCTAACCTGTGCGATGAATACTGGTTGCATGGAGGAAGTCTGAAAGATGTGTTCAAGACCGTTAAATATGGTTGGCCTGACAAGGGTATGAAGAGTTGGAAAGATGATTTCTCTCCTAATCAGATAGCACAGATTTCGAGCTATGTAAAATCACTGCAAGGCACTAAACCGGCAGCACCAAAAGACAAACAAGGCGAACTGTATATAGAAGGCGGCGCTACAACACCTGCTGACTCTACTGCAAAACCCGCAGCAGACACTACAGCAAAAGCAGTAGCAATGAAATAAAGAGGAAACTAACTAAAACACAAATAAAATGAGTGGCAGTAATGTGGAAGGTGGCTCGTTCAGAGACAAGGTAGCAACGGTAGATAAAGAAGGTAAAAGAATATGGGTATTCCCGCAAAAACCTAAAGGCAAATATTATAATGCCCGTACACTGTTGAGTGTATTCTATCTGTTGGTACTGTTCATCCTTCCGTTCATTAAATACGACGGACACCCTTTATTCCTCATTAATATCATTAAAAGAAAATTTATCCTGTTTGGCCAGATCTTCTGGCCACAGGATTTTTTCATTTTCGGGCTGGGGATGGTCTTGTTCATCATCTTCATTGCATTGTTTACGGTAGTATTCGGCCGCATCTTCTGTGGCTGGGTATGCCCGCAAACAATATTTATGGAGCTGGTATTTCGCAAAATAGAATACTGGATAGAAGGTGATGCTGCAGAGCAGCGCATGCTGAAAAAACAAGCCTGGAATTCTGATAAGATTTTCAAACGTGTGATGAAATGGACTGTGTTCTGGGCTATCAGCTTCCTGATTGCGAACACATTCCTTGCATACATTATAGGCATCGATGAACTACGCACGATTGTATCTGAACCAATTGGCAAACACTTTGGTGGCTTTGTAGCCATCGTCATATTCACAACAGTATTCTTCTTCGTATTCTCATGGATGCGCGAACAGGTTTGTACAGTTGTATGCCCTTATGGACGTATGCAAGGTGTATTGCTCGACAAGAATTCCATCATCGTAACATACGACCATGTACGCGGCGAACCTCGTGGTAAGTTCAAGAAAAATGAAGAGCGCGCTATCGGCGATTGCATTGATTGTAATCAATGTGTGAAAGTATGCCCTACAGGTATAGACATCAGGCACGGTACCCAGTTGGAATGTACCAACTGTACTGCTTGTATAGATGCCTGCGACAGAATGATGGAAGCAGTGAATATGCCAACCGGTTTGATTCGTTATGCATCTGAAAACAACATCAGCACCAAACAGCCTTATAAGTTTACGAACCGCATGAAGGCCTATACCGCAGTAATGATATTACTGTTGGCTGTAGAAGTATTCCTGCTGGTTAGCCGCACGGATGTAGGCATTACAATTCTGCGTACACCGGGACAATTGTATCAGGAACAACCAAATAATCAGTTGAGCAATCTGTACAACTACAAATTCCTGAACAAGACTTACCACAATAAAGTACTTGAACTGAAACCCGAAGACTTCAACGGAACCATCAAACTGGTGGGCGAAGAAAGGTTGAATATTCCGAAAGAGAATGCGACTGCCGGTTCTATGTTCATCTACATGGATAAAAAAGATATCAAACAACGCAAGACAAAACTAACAATAGGTGTATATGAAGATGGAAAGAAAATAAGTACCATCACTACATCTTTCTTAGGACCATTTTCTGCTAACTAACTAAAACATAATCCTCATGAGCGTAATGAAAATAAACTGGGGCGCAAAAATTGCCCTGCTATATGGTGGCTTTGTAGCATTGATAGTAGTATTGGTTGCTGGTAGTATGCGGCAAGACTTTGACCTTGTAGCACCAGACTACTACAGTCAGGAAATAAAATACCAGCAAGTAATAGACGCAGGTAAAAATCAGGCGGCTCTCTCTGCACCAGTATCTGTACATGCAAATGAAACAATGGTAAGCATAGACTTTCCTGCAGAGTTTACCAACAAGACAATGAATGGCACTATTCAGTTTTACTCTCCTGTAAATGCGGCATGGGATAAGACTGTAAAAATGAATAGCACAGGCAACAGTATATCTGTACCACGTAGCGAGCTGCACAGCACTGCCTATACAATAAAAATGAATTGGGAAGCTGATGGTAAAAAATACTACCAGGAAACATCTTTAAACCTGCACTAAGATGAGCACGTTCACACTTTCTATGGCATTGGTGATGGGGCTTACAGGCAGCCTGCACTGCGCAGGTATGTGCGGTCCTATTGTGTGGGTTATGCCATTCGGCATGATGAATGGGTTTAAAAAATGGCTTGGCATTGCCCTTTACCACATAGCACGCATCAGTGTATATGCTGCAATGGCTATTGTACTGCACTCTTTCAAAAATCTGTTTCAGCCACAGTGGCAGCAATACATATCTATTGTATTAGGGATTGTATTGCTGATAGTAGGTTTTGTGTCTTTCATTCCTAATCATACATTGAAGGTATCATTGCCATGGGCAGGGTTTGTGAAAAACCAATTAGGTCGATTCATTGGTAATCCTTCTCTGTTCAGCCTTACAATGGCAGGCTTGCTGAATGGCTTGCTGCCTTGCGGCCTTGAATACATGGCGCTGTCATCCACCGTTACAGCACCTACGCCTGTAGAAGCTGCAACACTGATGTATGCATTCGGCCTTGGCACCGTACCAATGATGGTAGGCATTACCATACTGAAAAACAAAGCAAGCTTTTTACGCTTCAACCATGTACGCAAACTGGTACCCGGTATGATGTTTGCATTCGGCGCATTGTTTGTAATGCGCGGCATGAATCTGGGCATTCCTTATCTGAGCCCTAAAGTGGCAGTAGAACACAATGAAATAAAAGCAAGCTGTTGTCATAAAAAATAAGACAATGCGCATCTTTGCAGGCATACTGATATTGCTACATGGTATTATAGCTGCTATATGTGGCATAGTGCTGATGCGCGATGTTAGCGGTAGTGAAATTGGCCTGCAATTATCGCTTCTAGAACACAGCCCTTTTGTCAATTACTTCTATCCCGGGCTTATACTTTACACCATACTTGGCATAGGGAGTTTCTTGACGGGGATTTGCACATTACTGAAAGTAAGATACTACCCATGGATATTGATGATAATTGGCAGTGGCATTATTATCTGGATTATTACACAGATGATTATGATACGCCTGCAGTTCAATCTGCAATATGTAATAGCAGCAATTGGCATTACTTCGCTCACGTTAGGTGTGTTGCTGCATAAAAAGGAAAAATACTAATCCACGCGCTCATAAAAAGAAATGGGGGAGCTTAGTAGCTTCCCCATTTTCATACTGCCCCCTTAAATATTATAGCATTGTTATTGGCTCTACGTAATGGCTGGTATTCAGTCTGCTACTTTCTTTTATAGCTTTAAAACCACCCTGTACATCTATAAAATTGTTGTATCCTTTTGCCTGCATCAGCGATATAAATATCATTGAGCGATAGCCTGCAGCACAGTGTACATAGTACGTAGCATCTCTATCCCACTCTGTCTGATTATCGTTGATATAGTTCAGCGGTACATTTTCTGCACCTATCACATGTTCTGAATCGTATTCACTTTGCCTTCTTACATCCAGTAAAAATGCTACCGGGTGCGTTTCCAGTCTTGTTGCCAGTTCTTCTGCTGTAATAGACTCTACTTTCTGCACAGGTTTGCCTGCAGCTACCCAGGCATTCATACCGCCATCCAGATAACCGATGCAATGATCATAACCAACCCTTGCCATCCTTGCTACTACTTCGCTAACCGTTGCATCTGTTATAAGGACAATTTTCTGGTTAATGTCTTTTATGATAGAACCAACCCATGGTGCAAAATCTCCGTTTATACCAATATTGATAGCACCAGGAATATGACCTGCAGCAAAATCCTGTGGTTTGCGTGCATCCAGCAACATGATACTGCTATCCGTTGCTAATTGTGCTACCTCTGCAACCGATAGTTGTGTTGTGCCTTTCTTAATTACTTCACCCACATTTTCATAGCCTTGTTTATTCAGCATCACATTCAGCGGGAAGTATTGCGGTGGTTTAGTAAGCCCTGTTAATACCTCTTGTATAAACGCTGCTCTCATTATGCCTTTTCGCAATGCATAGTTGGTTGCTTTCTGATGACNNGTGCAGGATAAACGATGATATCATCAGACAATGGCATTATTTTAGTTTGCAACGAATCGTACAGCAAACCCGCCAGCTCTTCCTGCGTCATATTCGCGGCCTTCTGTGCCAGATCAGGACGACCAACATCACCTAAAAACAGGGTATCCCCCGAAAACAGCATGCGCTGTGTACCGGTTTCGTCTATCAGCAGGTAGCAGCAGCTTTCCATTGTATGGCCGGGAGTGTGTAGCAACCTTACTGTAATATCTCCAAGTTTAAATTCCTGATCGTCTGTTGCAATTATGGCGTCAAATCCCGGTTTGGCTGTAGGCCCATATACTATAGATGCTCCTGTTGCTTTTGCAAGGTCTACGTGACCCGATACAAAGTCTGCGTGGAAGTGTGTTTCGAAAATGTATTTGATAGTAGCATTATTAGCCTTAGCTTTCTGCAGATAAGCATCAATATCCCTCAACGGGTCTATTATGGCAGCTTCTCCCTTACTTTCAATATAATACGCCGCCTGCGCAAGGCATCCCGTATAGATTTGCTCTACTAACATGATTGAAAATATTTGCATCGAAATTCATGTAAGTAGCAGAAATAATATATGATTACCGTCAGCAGGGATTATGACAGTGATTTTGTTTTAAGAACAGTCCTAAAAACAAAAACCTGATAAGATATCTTATCA
>DDFF01000006.1 GCA_002337045.1 Bacteroidetes bacterium UBA1935
GTGAACTTTAGCTTGACGACATACACTCTTTTAACACTTGTAATATCGCTTCATGAAGTCTCATAAAATCTTATTAGTCATTAAAATTAGTTCAATACCTTCTTACTCCAACCCTCTTTTATAATGATTTTTAACGCATCTTTTGTTTCCTGCTCAGTGAACTTGTCAGCTTTGGTCATCTCTGTATTATTTTGCTTGATTTTCCAGCTTTTCATCTCTTTCCTAATGGATTTGATGTCTGTGGTCTGGGTATCTTCAATACATTTCAATATCGTGGCAAAAAGCTCCTTTTTTTCTGCCTTCTTAGTCCCAGTATATTTATTAAATACCTTATCATGCATTTCTTTAAGACCGTTACTTATTTGTTGCTGCAAATCAGACGGTACTTTGCTTAGTAATTTACCATCATCCTTTAAGTCTAAATAATAGGCCTGGCTGTTAGGGAACTTAGGTTTATGAAAATACTGCTTAGTGTTAAATAACTTTTTCTCTTCCGGATCAAATGATCCCCAGTTATGCTGACCAAAAACAAAATTGGTTTGTACACCATATACTCGGTCTAGAAGATACACGTCTTTAGCTGTCGCCATTTCTCCCTGTTTTACTTTGAGCTGTTTGTTGGCCCATATGGTAGTGTACAGAACCTGGATTTTTTCAAAACTATCTTGTTGTTTTGTTTTACTGCTTATCTTCTCTTTGCTATAAACAACGCTTTCTTCAACAGCCTTGCTTAAAGGTATTTCTTGAGCTTTATACAATTCTTTTACTTTTACTTGGCCATTCATGAGCATTGGTAAAAGCCAATCTCGTAATTTGACTAACTCAGAATTTTGTTTTTCATTATTCGCAATTTTTTCAAACAAGGGTTTAGCAAAATCTTCGAACTTTTGTTGTAAATCGCTAGTTGGCAATACGAGTTTAAGTTTTGAAAGATTCTCCCTACTTAATTCGGTTTGGCCTGTAGACCCTTCTCCTAATTGTTCAATCTCACTTTGTCTGCCTAACATGGAAAATCCTATAAATAGCGGTTTTGCTTTTGTTGGATCAACTCTAAGAATCGTAACATGCGAATCAGCAGTTGTTATCTCATTTTCTAACCGCTTAACAATTGCAACTCTACCTAATGTACCCACCCCAGTCGAGTTGACTAATATATCCCACAATTCCAAACGCTTCGAAACAGGTTTAAGATCATTGTCATGATAGCGACATTTGGTAAAATCTATTGTATTGTTTCGTATACATCTTTGATTGATTACCTCAATGCCACTTCTATCTTTGTATTTAGGGGAAACCCCTCTTACCAGTAAAGAATTTATACTTCCTAAACTTTTTACCTCCCATCCATATGGTATTTTTCTTTTCAAATGATCATTGTATATCATTTTACCGCCTGAAGACTTATATGGCTTACCATTTTTGTCTGGAAAATCAAACTGAATAAACCAATAATCATATAATGTCTTAGCTAATGCCTCCAACTCTATATTAATATTATTTCCAATTACTATTTTATGATCTATACATGATAGTGCTGAAGCTACTAATCGTTGATAAGATAAGTTAGGGATTTTGATCTCAGTAGATCGGATTATTGGCAGTGGAGGTAAATTGGGTATTACAGAATCCCCATTGATATTACTGATTATTGATTTAATGTAGTGTTTAAAATAGTAACAAAAAAAATCGTGGTCTACTACATCATAATTTAATCTAATTCTCAGCAATGCCTGATTGATTAAACCTTTTTTTGCATTTTTTGGAACAGTGAATAATTCTCCTAGAGTACCTGCACCTGTCATTAAAATATCGCCAGGTATTACTTCAAACCGTCGTAATTTATTTTTGAAGTATTCTTTGCTTATATAGTAATTCCCATAATTGACATTATTATTCAATACTACTCCTTGTTCATATACTTTGTATGTGTCATCTGATTTTGGTACAAAAAGAGACTTTTTTATATCACCTCCAAATGGACCCTTTATTAAACCATCATTTTTAATTAGTAAATCACCGAAAAGCATCTTATTCATAATATAACCCCTCCATCTGCTGTTTAATGAGTTTTTCTGATTTAGAAGCCTCCATGAATAATTGATTTAGAGATTTAATATGGCCATCTAGCTTGTTTTTAAATTCTGCTTCAGTGATATGAGTGTGGGTACTTTTCACCTCAAAGTATTGTCCAGCAGAAAAAGAATAATTTTTCTGCCTAATATCCTTTTGGGTTACAACTACTGAGAAATCCTCTTCGGGTACACACATGTTTAAAGCATCAATGATATGCTGCTCTTCTTGAACGGTTAATACTGTCCTTTCTTTTTTTCCTTCTTTTACATTCCTGCCCAGTTTACTTGCATCTACTAGCACTATGTGTTCATTATCAGCCTTATTATCTATAAATACTACACTCACATTAGTACCTGTACTGGCAAATATGTTACTAGGCATACTCACCACACCTTTTAGCATGCCTTTCTCAATCATTCTTTCCCTAATCTTTTTTTCTATGCCGCCTTGTGCTGTAATAAACCCTGTTGGTACTACAATAGCAGCTTTGCCTTTCTTACTTAGACTATACATGATATGTTGTATAAATAGAAGATATATAGCCATTTTATCCCGATCCTTATTGGGTATATTAGGTATACCTGCAAAAAATCGATCTTTGAAAGCATCTTTCATCAAATCTTTATGAAAATCTGAGAAATCAAGCTTAAATGGAGGATTAGAAACTATGTAGTCAAATTTTTCATCTAAGTAATAAGGCTCTGCAATTGTATTTGTCTTAACTATGTTGGAGATAGAATGTGATAAATTATTCAATACCAGGTTAAGTCGCAACATGTTAGAAGATTTCTGTGATATATCTTCAGAATAAATTGAACAGTTTTTTTCACCAATGGCATGGGCAATATTCATTAATAGTGTACCCGACCCAGCACTTGGATCGTAACACTTAACATTCTCCACTGGCTTTGGTACCATAATAGCAGCCATGATACGGGCCACTGCGTGGGGGGTATAGTATTCTGCATACTTTCCACCACTATCACTATTGTAATCTTTAATTAGGTATTCAAAAATAGTTGCGAAGAAATCATATTTTTCTCCAAACATTTTTTCGAAACTAAACTCTACCAACTTATTGACCAGAGCTCTGCAGAAAGCATCTCTTTGAGAGGCATCTGTAATAAACTGGCTGAGTTGATCAAACATCTTATCCTTAGCCCCACTCGAAGACTTTACCGAAAAAATACCTGAATTATCATTGCTAATAGATAATAAAGTAGCATCAAATAAAGTAGCAAAATCATCTTGTGTTTGGGAATTAAACAAGAATGTTAATGTTTGATCTCGTTTTAATTTAGGCACGTCCGGACTAATACCATGATAAAGAAATTTGTAATCATCATCTGCTATTAATTCTAATGCCTTTTGAAAATTATCCGGAGTCACTTTAGCAAGTTTCTTATCTGCCTTTCGTATCTCGAAGCTATATTTATCATTGATAAACTTATACAAGAACATCTGAGTTATAATCTTAAACTCATTCCCATCATTACCGAGACCGTAATTAGCACATACGCTCTTTAAGCTATCTATCAGTTGTTTAACCTTATTTTCAAATATCGTATCCGTCATCTTAAATAATCATTATATTGTTGCAAGTATTCATTTACAATCAAAGTGTTTATAGATTCAGTAGTAGGAAAATCTATCTTCATATTTTTTCCCTGCTTCAACTCTTTAATTACTAGGTTCATCAAAAATTGTGTGAAGTAAGATTCATTCTCTATTAGTTGTTTATTTTTTATTATTTGGTTATCAGTGTATTGTTTTATCGTTTGCAAAGCCTCAAACAATTGCGATTCCTTAATCGAAAGAGTCCCTTTTTCTATAAGTCGCTTATGTACTCGTACATACTTCTCATCTTGTTCGTATTTAGCCTTCAATAGATCATTTTTTCTATTTAGTTCTTTTACTTTATCGTATATAGCTTTTAGTAAGAGTATATTTTCTCTCATTTCATCTTGAGATATCTCAGACAAATGCTTCTTTTTAAAGATGCGTTCTAACTCTTCCCTTAAACTCACAAAATTTGGGTCTCTTTGATCGAAATTATGTAGTAGTGCCTCTCGTGTTCTAGAAAGGTGATTTTTAAGCTCATCTGCAAGTATCAGTTCACTTTCAGATACTTTAGTAAACATGAATATTACATCCTCAAGGGCTGCATTTAATAGACTAGCAGTATCAGCTTCATTCTGTATGGTATCTATTAGATTTAATTTTTCGAGTTGTCTCTCGGCCTCCCTAAGCAACTGATTAAATTTGTAGAAATCTAACCTACTAATAAGATCGTTGTAACCTTCAAGCCTAATGATATTTTTCAATTCGTTAGCACTACGAAGAGCCTTAATTATATCATTAATTGTTTTCTTATCTTTTATCTCTTCTATCTGCAGTCTAAAATTCTCTGCGTTTAAAGTATCATAATGAAACAGTATTTCTTTAATCTCAACAATATCTGCTTCTATTTCTTCTTGGGTCTTAAATAGCTTGCTATAACTTTCTATCTCGTCCCCTAATTCAGCCTGTAGTTCGTCGAAGTAGAGACGATTTGTCTTATCAAAAGCATAACTGATATCTGCAAAATCCACGACATAACCATAACGAAATTTCTTATAAGGTCTATTTACGCGTGTTAAGGTTTGTAATAAGTTATGGTCTTTAACAACACGGGCTAAATAAAGCTTTTTTAATCGTTTAGCATCAAAACCAGTTAGCAGCATGTTGTATACAAATAGTATGTCAATCTTACTCATTTTAAATGCCCCAATAAGATCTTTACGTATATGCTTATCATTTACGTCATGCAAGATCAGTGCTGCCCTTAATGAGCTTGAAGTTTTATTTATGAAGTAGTTAACATCATCTTCTGCTGCAATAGATAGGTTTGCAACGTCGGTTTCTTGTGTACCAAAACGTTGTTCAAAGATTTCAAACAAAGCTTTAGCTTGTTCTGCAGAATCACATACCACCATTCCACCTAATGAGCTATCTTGAATTCTGAATCTCTCTAAATCTTCTATTATATAATCTAGTAATGGTTTTACATATTTAGGATGAGCATACGCAAGTTTTTTCTTTAAATCACCTTCTAAAACATTTATCTTTTCCAGTATCTCCTGCATTTGCATTTTGTACGTGGTATCAATGCCTTCTCTGATGAGCCTCAAAGTATATCCATCTGCAATAGATTGGTTGTAGTAATATTTGTGTATATAATTACCGAATAATTCTTTTGAATCATAGTCCTTTACAACTTGCTTCAATAGAGGCGTGCCTGTAAGTGCTATTTTAACAGCCTTTCTATCAGAATTTATTAGATTAGCTAAGTAGTTTCCCTTAGGATTGTAAGAACGATGTGCTTCATCAAGAAAATATACACGTTGAATGTGTACATCGTAATCTAACTCAATCGGTGCCTTAGCGTCCTCAGTAAATTTTTGAATATTAATTACAGTTATTTCGGGTTCTCCGCTGTCATTATGTATAGCTCCAATTTTCTTAATATCATCAGCAAATGCCGATCTTGAATCAACACTATTAACTCTTAGACCCCGGTTCGAAAATTCTGTAATTGCCTGGATAGCTAAATCAATTCTATCAACTACAAAATAGAATTTAGGAATCTTATTCTGACTCTGATAATAGTCTGTAAGATGTTTCACATTATAGTATGCCAAAGCAGTCTTTCCTGATCCCTGGGTATGCCAAATAATACCTTTGTTCCATCCCTCATAAAGCTTTTTTGCTATTGCCTTGGTTGCAAATATCTGAGGATAGCGCATTATGTGCTTTTGGATAACTATGCGCCCATCAATGTTTTCGGTTACATATGCGAAAGCATATCGTAATAAAAAAGATAGCCTTTCCTTACTTAATAAAGAAGTGAGGATTCTATGTGTAGGTGTGTGGTAGTGCTTATTTGTTTGGAATTCAGGAGCATACTTAATAGACTCAATATTATTATCCTTCAAGATAAAAGACTCTGCTTCTTCACTATCAGCTAACAAAATATTATTTAGGTCAAGTAACTCTTCTTCCCTAAAGTAATTAAATTGTAAATCTCCGTATGCAGACGTAGCATAATAGGATCCCTGTATTGGCTCAATTACCCCATCCTCATATTCCATATTATTGGAGAAGACCATTAGCTGTGTAATATTTGCAAATCGCTTAAACTTCCTATTGTTATACCTTTTGTTTATCCGATCACGTTCAGCAAGTACACCTTCTCTATTATTTGGCTTTTTTACCTCTATAAAGATTAATGGCATACCATTAATCAAAACTGTAATATCTGGCCTAAACTCTTCATCCCCATTTCTACATGTTAACTCAGTTGTAACATGAAAGCTATTATTACTGAAATTCTTATAGTCGATTAATTTTATACCAGATGTCGCAGTTAACATCCTAAAGAAATCTTTTCCTAGATCATCGTAATCTAATTTTAGGTTGATTTCAGTCAATAATTGGTCTATCTCTCCTACGTGAACATTAGGATTAATTCTTTGAATACTTTCTTTGAATATTTCACTAAAAATATTGCTATCTGAAAGGCAATTTTGCTCTTTACGAGATATATACCGATACCCAAGCCTAACCAAATGCAGTAAGGCAGGTATTTTTACTCTAGAATCTTCATTGAAAGCCATCTGGATTCGACTAAGTGAACAGGTTGCAAAATTGCAAGGTTGACATAAATATTGCAATTTTTTTTAGCATATTATATAGTATATATGTTAGGTTAACAATGATTCCAGTCGTACGTATGACTTTAGTGTCCCAAATCAGCTCCAGGATAATTTCAAATTGCTAATTTGCATCTATTAAAATCTATGAATGAAGTAAAAAAGTAACTTTTACATATAAAGAATTGGCTTAATCAATTTCTTTCCTAACTCAAATCTCCCACTTGAATAATACAGGAAAAGAATGTGAGGTAGGCTCCCAAATGGGAGCTGTCTTGCATTATCCTGTATGGGTTGGGAGACCCAGAGTTAGGTAGTGTACAGTTCAGCTCCCTAATTTTATGAATAACTCTAACTCTCCCACAGTCACTCATAAAGGTGAAATCATCAAAGAAGTACTACAACACTTATTAAGCGGTGATAAAGCCACCTGCTCTCAAATTGCTAAAGAAAAATATCCTTTCAGTGTAGCAATAGCTGATAAACGAAATTATACTCCATCTCAAATGACAAAAGTCTTTTTAAGAGACGGGTTTATTGACAGATACTCCAATGATAAATTATTGTTCCCAGGTATATTCCGTGTTCTTCAATTAGAGCTTCCTAATGTCTTTCCAGCACATTCTAATTGGAAAATGACTGAAACTCATATTGTCTATTGGGAACTGTTTCCAACTATTGACCATGTAATTCCAATAGCAAGAGGTGGAAAAGATTCAGAAGATAATTGGGTTACAACTTCAATGAAACGTAACTCAGCTAAAGCAAATTGGTTACTTGATGAAATAGGTTGGGAATTAAGAAGTCCTGGTAATTTAAATGATTGGGATGGACTAATAAATATATTTCTTGACTTGATCAAGGTTTATCCTGAATTGCAAAAGAATAAATATATTGACACGTGGCATAAAGCGTTGTTACGTGAGATAACGGTCCTTTAGGTTTTCCTCAGCATCATTCAATTCTTGCTCTAATCCGAATGCCATTTTTTTCAACTCATCTAATGTCAATTTGGATAAATCTTCTTTATCGGAGACATTACTATGGGATATATGTAATTTATCTGAAAAGATTCCCGGATCAGTATTCTTTAACGCAAATATTATCGCAGTAACACTTGGAGATACATGCTTTTGTATTTTTCTAATCGGTACGAATATTGGTTCCTCATTCCCATTTTTCATTTGAACACTTTGTACTTCCTCATAACAATATCCCTCTACTGCCTTTAATAAACCATATCTTGCACTATCACGCAATAGTAAGTAATAATTAATAGTACCCTTTTTCTTGGCCTCTTTTAAAGAGTCTTGTATTTCTTGTACGAAACCACGCCTTAATAGTTCTTTTTGTTTCTTTTCTGGCAAAGAAGTGAAGTTTTCTACCATTGGACAAGCCCACTGATAGAAAGTATTTACATTAATGCCTACTGCATTACAGCAGCTTTCTAACGTAAATCTACCCTCTGCGTATAAATTGCATACTTTTTCAGCTATTTGGAGTCTTTCTGACAATGTATGTTTCATTTACATCGAGTATTTAAAGCTAATGCATTAACCATTTCAGTGTTAATTAAATAGTCTAACTCTTTTATTTCATCTCCCAAACGAATAATTCCTTTCGTATATATATTATTTGCCTTTCTTTTTGTTCTTGAGTAAAATTCAGGGCGTTTGTTATTGTCATTATTCTGAGTCCTATATTTATCTATACAATCGTTAAAAACATCAAGTCCACCAATATTTTCAATACCTAACATTGCCAATTGCTCAAACACTTCAGAAGTATTATCAATAAGTGATAAATCTAAGTATGGCAAAGATTGCTTTTGAATCTGATTGTATTCATAAGCCCAACGTTCAATAAAAAAGCTAAATACTTCTGGCTGTAACAATAAAGAGACTGTTAGAGATTTACAATCGAACTGTTTTTGCATTAATCGTGATAAATATGATGAAATAAAACAGACTTCAAACCTCATCCAATTTCCTTCAATTTCATCCTGATTAATAAATACGTTAGTTTTTCGCATTTCCTTCTTCTTATCATAGAAAGTGTACTTCTTACTTTGGTTTTTATAGTACAGTGTATCGCTTTCTATAAATCTTGTAAGTTTATTAGCAGTACCCAAAGATGAAAAGTAACTTTTAGGTAACTTGCTTACCTTTAATGAAGAAGATATTTCGAGCTGTGTAATTGTCGCTGATTGTAGACTTATTTTAAGTTTATCTTCTAACTTATTTATCTCCTCCTTTAATTCTAATCTGTTTAAAGGTTTAAAATTATTCCCATACCGAAGTTTCGATAAGCTACCATATATACTAAGATAATTATGGTATTTTCTTATCGTCAAATTACCAAATTTGCAGCTTTCAAAGATTAATTCACCATATTCATTTACAGTCCTGATGATAGAAGTGCCCACACCTTCAAGATTTACACTATTCATCGTGCTAATTGCCAAGCACATCTTTGTTTTATCTACCATTTTGACAGATACGGTCAATAAGTAAGTCTTATTATAGATGTTTCCCATTATGTACTAAATGATTTGCAGAGATAGATTGCATCTGATCGACTGTCTTTGAAGGATTACTTATCAACCATCTGTCTATTTCTGTCCTGTCAAAATATAGCAACTTCCCTCCAGGCTTTGAAAATGGTATCTTCTGCTTATGAGTAAGCTTATAAATATAGTCGATGGATAGACCAGTATATTGGGCTACCTCATTAATATTAAATACTGTTTTTTGAGAAAGCAAAAGCTCCTCAATACGGTCTAATCTTTGCTCAATGTTCAAATTATTATTATCCATGACTTTATGTTTGAAACAAAAGTCATAATAAAAGAATGCTGAAAAGAATATATGGCTTAGCTAAGCCTTAGATAAGTTCTGCACAATTGCCTCTAGCTCGTAGTAGTTTTGAGAACGTGAGGAAATTGTTGATTTATTAGAATATGAGAATTTTAGAATTCTCCTATTGACATCTACAAAATAATAAGATACTATATTAAACTCTTCTTGGCCAATTACTTTTCCAATGTTTATGAACGAATTTTGGTCTAGCAATTCAAACATTTCTAACAAAGATTTTTTACTAGGTTGGCCTTTACACTTTTTTAACCAAACTAACTTTTTTTCAAACACTGCTTCTTCAAAGAAAATGCTTCTAAAAGAGTCAATGCAAGAATCTTTGGCAATATATTCATGTTCTACTAGCTCGTTAAATAGTATGTCTATACGGTGAGTAGATTCAAGCCATCTAAACCGTCTCTGTTTTTCATTAGTAATTTGAAGTCTATGTTTTAATTCTCCTAAATATTCTTTTGCACATACAATTAACTCATCATCCGTGATAGAGCGAATCTCGATACCAGCCTTTCCCCATTTTAATTTACGGTATAGCCAATCAACTGTGTAATCAATACTTGGTATAACTTTTAGCTCCTCCTTGAGAAATGTGTCTAGCCTAAATATTTGATACTTAACTTCCGGAGTCAATAAAATTTTCTTCTTACGTTCGTACTCTCTTAACGATTCTAATTCAGCTTCGAAACTTTCAGTTTGTCCCCAAAATGCCATTCCATAGCCTAATTTGCTTTCAATAAAACATCCTTGTATTGGCTTTTTCATATTAAACTAGGTATTTTATTTACAGCCTCTGTTTTCTTCTGGTCTATTATCTTACTATATATCTGTGTTGTTTTTAACTCTGAGTGGCCCAATAATTTAGAAACAGTATAAATCTCCGTTCCCAGTGTCAATTGAATAGTAGCAAATGAATGTCTACCACAATGGAAGGTAATGGGTTTAGTTATTCCAGCTTTTAGCATCCATTGGGTTAATGCAACATTCATGTAAGAGCTATATTTCAATCCAAAAAACACTTTTTCTTCTGGGCCACCCTTTTCTCCCATATAACTCCTGGCTTGCTGCGATATGTCCAGGTATTCGGCTCCTTTTGTTTTCTTTTGAGTAAAATGAATTCTCCAGCCCTCATTAAACTCATCGACTTCTGACCAAGTCATTTTCTGTATGTCTGACCACCTAAGTCCTGTCAAACATGAAAAAATAAATGCCCGTTTCAATACTTCATATCTACAATCAGCCTTCGCTATAGCTTTTAACTCATCAAGCGTAAGATATTCACGGTGTGTATCAATCTGTTTTATGCTTTTTACACGCTTAATAGGATTGTCATTTATTACTCCATCGTTAAAAGCCTGATTTAATGCTGCTCTAAACTTGTTAAAATAAGATAATGCTGAATTATTAGAGAGCAATTTACCATTTTTGGTTTTTGCTGTACCAAGTAAATATTTCTTGAACCCTTCAACGAATTGTATGTCGACTTGTTCAAAAGTTGTTGAAGCATTGCAATAATTGACTAAATGTTTTAACGTACTGTCCCAATTACCATAGTTACCTTGGCTCTCATATCTGCTTTCTGTAAGTTTCTTAAAATAATCTATTAGGTTAGCCTTTCTTTTAAATGCAGAACTGATGCCGTATTTCCCATTAACTAGTTCTTTATGTTTTTCCGCACGAATTATTTCACCAGTTGCAAGGCTATCTTTATTATGTTGTTTTTCTTTGGGCGTTTTGGGATTCAAATACACGAAATACTCAAGAGTTTCATACTCTTTGATATTGCGTTTATTACCCTTTTCATCTTTTGTATAACCTTTATAGATTTCGAGATATAGCGACGCTTGGGGGGAATTTTTGAGCTTTCTTCTTCTTAAAAAAACATTCATAATCCTGTATTTTCACTATTTAGTTGCTACTTATGGCAATAATAGTGTGAAAATACAGCAAAAAAGATGAAATAAAGAACAAATCATTAACTATAATAAAAACAACAAAATGCTTTATATACACTGTATTTATTGACTTTGGTAGGACTATATTTTGTAGATATTTTATTACTTCACTTTCCGATACAGAACTTACTAAAAATATAATCTAGTTTATCTTCTGTGGTTACTTCACCTGTTATCTCGCCGAGGTAAAAAAGGCAACGACGAATGTCGAGCGCTATCAAGTCGCTGGCTATGTGGTTGTCGAGCCCTGCACGTATATCTGCAACAGATTTCAGTACTTCCTGTAGCGATGCATGGTGCCTTGCATTGGTAATGATGGTGCCTTCTGTATTTATCTCGCCTTCTATCACCAGTTTGTACAAAGCCTGTTTCAGTGCATTTACATTTTCTTTGTTTTTGGCAGATATGTAAATGGTTCCATCTTCTCTGCTACCTGTATAAGTATCTGTTTTATTAGCTACCAGCAAGTAGTTGATGTTCTCTTGTTTAAAAGCGGCTACCTGTTCTGCTATCTCTTCAGCAGTTGTGTTGTTTACATCATACAGGTACACAACAACATCTGCACGCTTCATGGTATCCAAACTACGCTGCACGCCTATGCTTTCTATCACATCTGCAGTATGCTCGCGTATACCTGCGGTATCTATCAGGCGGAAGAGGATGCCGTTTATGTTCAGCGTTTCTTCTATAGTATCGCGCGTGGTGCCTGCAATATCACTTACTATCGCACGCTCTTCATTCAGCAGTGCATTCAGCAAGGTACTCTTACCTGCATTGGGCTTGCCTATTATCGCCACACTCACACCATTGCGTATCACATTCCCCAGTCGGAAAGAATCTGCAAGCCTGCCCGCTGTTGCGTCTATATTATTTATCAGTTGGTAAAACTGTGTACGGTCTGCAAACTCTACATCCTCCTGGCTGAAGTCCAGCTCCAGTTCTATCAACGCGCTGAACTGTATCAGTTGTTCGCGCATCAGCTTTAGCTCTTCACTGAATCCGCCACGCAGATTATGCATAGCCGCCTGCTGTGCAGCACCTGATTGTGATGCTATCAAATCCGCCACCGCTTCTGCCTGTGCAAGGTCCAGCTTACCATTCAGAAATGCACGTTGTGTAAACTCGCCTGCCTTTGCCATATGCGCACCATTGGCAATGCACAGGTTGATGATTTGCTCCAGTATATACTGGCTGCCGTGCCCGCTTATCTCTACCACATCTTCACCCGTATAACTTTTAGGTGCTTTGTACAGGCTCACCACTACTTCGTCCAGCGCTTTTTCGCCTTGCATTATTTTACCAAAATGCAGCGTATGCGATGGCTGGTTCACCAGTTTCTTCCCTTTGAAAATCTTATCTGTTATCTCAATAGCTTTATCACCACTCAGCCTTATCACACCTATGGCACCCACACCCGGTGGTGTGGCAAGCGCTACTATCGTTTCGTTTATATTATACATGTATACAATGCTCCGTTGCAGAAGCTTTGCAAAGTTAGCTCTATTGCCACAAACTCCTTAGTTTCGCAATATGCGCGCAGTTATACAACGTGTTTCTACAGCGGGTGTCACCATCAATGGAGATATGAAATCTGCCATAGGCACAGGTTTTATGGTATTGCTGGGTATAGAGGCTGCAGATACTGAGGAAGATGCGAAATGGCTTTGTGGTAAAATAGCACAGCTACGTGTCTTTGCCGACGATGCAGGGCTGATGAACAAGAGTCTGAAAGAAGCAGATGGAGAGGTGCTGGTGGTAAGCCAGTTTACCCTGCATGCTTCTTACAAAAAAGGCAACCGTCCGTCTTTTATAAAAGCTGCCCGCCCCGAACAGGCCATACCGCTGTACGAGTATTTTATCAAAACCCTATCGCATGCAATAGAAAAACCAATAGCTACTGGTACTTTTGGTGCAGATATGAAAGTGGCATTGGTAAACGACGGACCTGTTACCATTATAATGGATACAAAGAATAAAGAATGATGTTTGACGACGAATATTTTATGCGCGAAGCACTGCGACAGGCAAAGCTGGCTTTTGATGCGGGCGAAATACCTGTAGGTGCGGTTGTAACATGGGGTACAAAAATCATATCGCGTGGGCACAACCAAGTAGAGCAACTGAACGACAGCACGGCACATGCCGAGATGATAGCAATTACAGCAGCATTCAATCAGTTGGGTAGCAAATACCTGCCCGATGCTACACTGTATGTAACGCTGGAGCCATGCCTGATGTGCAGCGGTGCATTGTACTGGAGCAAAATAGGCCGTGTGGTTTTCGGTGCCGGCGATGTGAAGAATGGCTACGCACGCATCACGGGCGATAATTCCCCCTTCCATCCTAAAACAGAACTAGTGCATGGCATCCTTGCAGATGAATGTGCGCAGCTGATGAAAGACTTTTTTGCAGCGAGAAGATAGTATGTTGTATACATGGCATTTGGTTGAAGGCATTTTATTTTCTGCGCTTGAAGAAGGCAAGATGCAGGATTTTCTGGTAGGCGATAAGCAGGTGGCTTTGCTCAAAAAAGAAAATAATGTGTTTGCATTTGCAGCTACCTGCCCGCATGCAGGTGCACGCTTTTGCGATGGCTGGCTGGATGCTCAGGGACGCGTTGTATGCCCGCTGCACAAATACCGCTTCGACCCTGCGAACGGGCGCAACACTAGCGGCGAAGGCTACAAACTAAAAACCTATCCTGTAGAAATCAGAGAGGATTATATTTACATAGCATTATAAATACATCAATGATACACCCTCCTTACCTCACACAAGGTTCTACTATTGGTATTACATGCCCTGCGGGTTATGTTTCTGCAGATCGTATAAAGTATGCAGTTGAGTCCCTGCAAAGCATCGGCTACAAAGTAGTGGTAGGCAGTACTGTTGGTTCGGAGTTTCATTACTTCTCCGGCAATGACGATGCGCGCCTGCAAGACCTGCAGTGCATGCTGGATGATGACGGTATAGATGCCATACTAATGGGGCGCGGTGGTTATGGAATGAGCCGCATCATCGATAGTCTCGATTTTACCCGTTTCAAACAAAACCCAAAATGGATTTGCGGCTTTAGCGATATCACCGTACTGCACAATCACATACACAATACACTGGGCATTGCTACCATGCACAGCCCTATGTGTGGCGCTTTCAAGCCAACAACTATCAATACTGACTATATCAAAAACTTCTTCGATGCCATTGCGGGCAGAGAACTCAACTATACTGCACCTCCGTCTTCATTCAACAGAAAAGGCGCAGCAGAAGGAATATTAACGGGTGGCAATCTGGCAATACTTGCTCACCTTACCGGCTCTGTTTCTGAAGTTGATACCGATGGCAAAATCTTATTTATAGAAGACATCGGCGAGCATCTGTACAATATAGACCGCCTCATGCTGAACCTGAAACGTGCAGGTAAATTTGATAAACTGGCAGGACTTGTTGTTGGTAGCTTTACAGATATGCAAGACACAGAGCGCCCATTCGGACAAACGATTGATGAGATAATATGGGATAAAGTAAAAGAGTATGACTATCCTGTTTGTTTCAATTTTCCTTGCGGGCATCAGGATGTAAACTTCACGCTCACACTTGGTATGCAGCACAAACTGTCTGTTACCAAAGATGGCAGTACACTTACACTGATTCGATAAAAGAGGATTTTAACTCAGATTCGCTTTCTTCCAATTGCTCATCCCCCCGCTCAGGTTGTACAGGTTATTAAAACCTATACCTTCCAGCCTTTGTATGATGATGGAACTACGTATACCCTTTTCGCAATACACCACCACAGGTTTGTCAACTGGTATTTCATCGCGGCGAGCTATCACATCACCCAACGGTATGTGTTCGCCACCAATATTATAAACCTCACGCTCCCAGTCTTCGCGCACATCTATCAGCACGAATGGCATCTTATCATCCATCCATGCTTTCAACTCTGCAGGCGATAAACTCTTCATTACTACTCTTCTGTTAACGCTTTCCACAATGTGTCTTTCAGTTCTACAATACCCTGATTAGATACAGAAGCTATAAAAAGGTGTGGGATGTCTTTAGGCAGTGTTGCGGCAATTGCTTCTTTCAGCTCATCATCCAGCATATCGCTTTTGCTGATGGCTATTATCATTTTCTTATGTAGCAGTTCAGGATTGTACTGCTCCAGTTCATTATACAATATGCCAAATTCTTTTGCATGGTCTGCACTGTCGGCAGGTATCAGGAAGAGCAATACAGAGTTGCGCTCTATATGTCGCAAAAAGCGATGGCCAAGGCCCTTACCTTCTGCCGCACCTTCAATAATACCCGGCAGGTCGGCCATACAGAAAGACTTGTTGTCCCTGTACGGTACTATACCCAGCTGTGGTGTCAGTGTGGTAAATGCATAGTCTGCAATCTTGGGCTTTGCAGCGCTTACGGTAGACAGTAAGGTAGATTTGCCCGCATTCGGGAAACCTACCAAACCAACGTCTGCCAGTATTTTCAGTTCCAGGTACTTCCACCCTTCAATGCCATCCTCGCCGGGTTGTGCATAGTCGGGTGCCTGGTTGGTAGGCGTAGCAAAATTGCTGTTGCCCAAACCACCACGTCCGCCACGTACCCATAACTTTTCTTCTCCGTGATGCAGAATTTCTACTTCTGTTTCGCCGGTTTCCTCGTCCATGGCTACAGTACCCAGTGGTACTTCTATAATAATGTCTTCACCGTCTTTGCCGGTGCAGTTGTTTTTACTTCCTTTTTCACCATCCTGTGCCAGTATGTTTTTATGATAGCGCAGGTGCAGCAACGTCCATAGCTGTTCGTTACCACGCAGTATGATGTGTCCGCCACGTCCGCCGTCACCACCGTCAGGCCCTGCTTTAGGGTTGAATTTGGTACGTGCGAAATGGCGGCTGCCCGCTCCTCCTTTACCGGAGCGGCAGAATACTCTTATATAATCAACAAAATTGGCTTTCTCCACTATGCGGGTTGCAGATATTTATCTATCTCCTTCGAGATTAATGCGAACGTTTCCTCAATGGTTCCGTCACCTTTCAGGCGTTCCAGTTTGCCAAAGTTATGATAATGTCCCGCTACAGCTTCTGTTTTTTCGTAGTATTCTTTGATGCGCTTAGCAATTACCTCTTCGTTATCGTCGCTACGACCCGATGTAATACCACGATTCACAAGGCGTTTCACCAGATCTTCTTCAGGTACTTCCAGTGCCAACAGCAGGTGTATTTCCGTGTTTTTAAACTCCAGCAGCTTGTCCAATGCTTCTGCCTGCGCCTTTGTACGCGGAAAACCATCGAAGATGAAACCACGCGCCTGCGGGTTTTCGTCTATTTTGCTGCTTATCATGCCTATTACCACTTCATCAGGCACCAGCATACCCTGGTCCATAAAGTTTTTGGCTTCCACACCAAGTGGTGTCTGGCGGCTTACTTCGTCGCGCAACAGGTCGCCGGTAGAAATGTGTTGCAGTTTGTAAGTATCCAGAATATTAGCAGATTGTGTACCCTTGCCACTACCCGGAGGGCCAAACAGTATCAGATTGAACATAAAATGTAAATGAGATTAACCCTGCAAAAATAACCAACGCTTTGTAATAGCCATATTATCTATACCATTATAGCAGAAATAATAGCTAAAAATGGCATGATTTAAGGCATTTTTAATACATAAGCCCGTAAATATCAGTTTGCCTTGGCTTTGTCTTTGTCTGTTTTTGCAGAAGTTGCGTGTATATCATATACTTTGATGCCTGCTATGAGCATCCATAACGAAAGGAAAAACATTTTTATCATACCCTCTATATTGTATCTGTAAATTAGTACAACGCAAAATCAGGTGCTAATATTTTGCCCCTCCGTTTTTCCACAAAAAACTATCAATTAATCCACTAACCGGTCAGCAGTTTTTGGACGATGCTTTTATCAACTTCTATACACGCTCCGGGTTGCAGATTTTCTATCGTCACTTTTCCGATGCTGTATCTTATCAGTCGCAAAGTCGGGTACCCAACTTTCGCTGTCATTTTTCTTACTTGTCGGTTTTTACCTTCTGTCAGTGTAAGTGATATCCAGGTGGTAGGAATATTTTTTCTGTATCGTATCGGCGGATTTCTCTCGGGCACTTCAGGTGCAATTATTTTTTTCGCAACAGCGGGTTTTGTTTTATAATCTTTTCCGTTGTTGTTGATGATAACACCATTGCATAGTTGTGCTATCGCTTCATCACTTATATCACCATCTACCTGTACCCAATAAGTGCGCTTGTGTGCAAACTTAGGTTCAAGCAATCTATGTGTCAGTACCGTATCGTTTGTAAGTAAGAGTAAACCCTCACTGTCGTAGTCTAATCTGCCAACAGGGTAAATATCTTTTGCGAGATGAGATAAATAATGAGCCAATGTCTGTTTTTCTCCTTCGGGCGAAAACTGCGACATTACCATATAGGGCTTGTAAAAAATATAGTACTGTTGTTTACTCATTTTTATCATCGGCTGAAACCTGCTGCTGCAAAGGCTTTCACTAGAAAAGAAAAAACCCGGCAGGTGTTGTGGACCTCCGGGCTTTTATAAGGATGGGTTAGTAAGTACAATCCTTAACACAATATTAAAAAGAAATTTCTCTACTAAAAAAATTTCTTGCAATTATTTTTTAAAAAATATTTCGTGTGTTGATAAGTTGTGTACAACCTTACTGTGCATTATGCAGATAATCGTAAGAATAAATTAAGTTGTTACAACGATGAAAATGATGTGATGCGTGTTTGCGGCTAATACATTTTCTATTCATGATAAACCAATCAACAACAACATCAATTAGTATTTAGTAATTAGAACTTCGGATTTTAAATTACCAATCTTTCTCCACCTTCACAGGTGTGCCTGCTGCTTTCTTATGCTTATCCTGTAGTTTCTTTTCTTCTTGTTGCAGTGCATTCAGCAATTGTTCTGCCTGCTTCTCACTCATCTTACTTTGTTGTGGTTGCGGGCGTTTATCCTGTTCGTTTTTCTTATCGTCCTTGTTGTCTTTGTTCTGGTCTTGCTGATCTTTATTGTCTTTATTGTTATCGTCTTTGTTATCCTTATTGTCTTTGTTCTGCTGGTCTTTATTCTTATCGTCTTTGTTGTCTTTATTATCCTTGTTCTTATCGTCTTTGTTATCCTTATTGTCCTTGTTGTTTTTTCCGCCACCACCGTTTTTCTTCAGCATCTGTTGTGCATAGCTCAGGTTATACTTAGCATCGGCATCCTGCGGGTTGGCACGCAGTGTTTTTTTATACGCATCTATGGCTTCTTCCCATTTCTGCTCTGCCATGTAAGAATTACCAATATTATAGTTGGCTGCAGCCTTGCCCGTACGGCTGGTATCTATCTTGGTTACCTGCTCCATTACCTTGCGGGTACCGTCATATTGTTTCTGCTGATACAGCGCATTACCCAGGTTGAATGCCCCGGGTGTATAGTTAGGATTCTTTTGCAGTGCTTTCTGATACTCCGTAGCTGCTTCTTTATACTTCTTCTGCTGATACAGCTTATTACCATCCTTCACCAGTTGCTTGTACTGTGCCTGTGTTGTATGCGTGCATACAACAGCCAATATGGTCAATATGAAAAACCCGAGCCTCATGCTTTCTTTGTTTTCATTTTCATATTTGTGTTCGGTATCAGCCACTCTATCAGCAGCAATACAAAACCTGCCAGCAAAAAATATTGGAAATAACTGCTGTAGTCTGTATACACATCTGCGCCCAGATTCTTCTGCTCCATATCATCTATAGAAGATGCTATCCTGTCTGCTACGTCTTCCGTATTCCGTAGTTGCGAGTAGGTACCATGCCCTGCTGCCGCCATCATTTGCAACGATTCTTCATTCAGCTTACTGATAACGGGGTTGCCGTTCTCATCCATCTTCACACCTTTGGTTGCAGGGTCGTATATGCTGCTACCTTGCGGCGAACCTACACCTACCGTATATACCACCACACCTGTTTCGGCTGCTTCTTTTATTTTGGCTACCGCGTTTTCGTCGTGGTCTTCACCATCGCTTATTATTATCAGCGATTTGTATTTGCGTTCCTTCTGCGAAAAAGAATTCATGGCCATCTCTACCGCCTCGCCTATCACCGTACCTTGTGTGGGCACCATATCGGGCGTTACGTTTTGCAGCATCATCTTCATGGCGCTATAGTCTACCGTAAGTGGTACCTGCAGGTATGCACGGCCTGCAAATACTATTAGTGCCACACGGTCGTTCTGCAGTTTATCCATCATACGGGCTACCAATTGCTTGGCACGCGTCAGCCTGTCTGGTTGTATATCCTGTGCCAGCATGCTTTTACTTACGTCCAGTGCTACTATTACATCTATACCGCGGCGTTGCACTTTGGCAGTCTTGCCTGCTTTCTGCAGGTTGGCCCATCCTATAATTATACAAGTAAGTGCAAGGCTATACAGTACAAACTTCAATGTAGCGCGCCCGGGTATGCGACCCATCAGCTGGTTTTGAATCAGCCTTTCATCGCCCAGCTTTTTAATTTTCTCTTTGCGCCAGTACAGCAGCCAAATAAATAACACCACCAGCACGGGTACCAGCCCCAGTGCAAAAAGGTGAGATATATGTTGGAAACGCATCATAATAGACGAACGCAAATTTAATCTTGCTGTAATATTAACCTAATACCCCAAAACGATTTTTATTTTTCTTTAACACCCTTGCAGAACATATATCATCGGAAATGCCATTTCTTAAATTGTAACTTTAAGTGTCATTAGCCGTTTATGTTCTGGCACGAAGGCAAAAGCCGCACTTTTATACACAATCTTAAACTTGCTTCACTACTATCGTTTGTAGCAGGTATTGTAAATATTGCAGGTTTCTTTGCCGTCCACACCCTTACTACCAACCTCACAGGCCATTTTGCATTTTTTGCAGACGAGCTTATTAACAGAAATACATCTACTGCGGTATTGTACCTGCTCTATGTCCTGTTCTTTTTTACAGGTGCATTTATCTCAGGCTTTCTGGTAGAATACACATATAAAATAAAAGAACGTTATAAATACGTAATCCCTATTCTTATAGAGCTTACAATACTTACAGCCGTTTCGCTGACAGATAAACAGGCAGTTACTAATAATCCTCACATTATAGCATATGCACTGCTCTTTGCCATGGGCATGCAAAATGCACTGGTAACAGGTATATCGGGCTCTGCTGTTCGCACCACACACCTTACGGGTTTGTTTACAGATTTAGGAATTGAATTATCTCAGCTTTTCTTTTACAATAAACCGGAACAAGTAAAGAAACTGTACACGTCTATAAAACTGCGCAGCGCTATTATTATTTTCTTCCTGCTTGGCTGTTTTGCAGGCGGTTGGGGTTATTTACAGTTTGATATCCGCATATTATTACTGGCTGCTATAGTGCTTGTAGGCGGACTGATGTACGACAGCATTAAATTCAAAATAGTATCTATAAAAAGGAAATATCAGAATTGATATCCACATCCGAAACATAGAATAATCATTTAGCTTTGCAACCATGCAAGATTACCTGAAAGGGCTGAATGATAAACAACGCGAAGCGGTAGAACATATTAACGGTCCGCTGATGATTGTAGCGGGTGCGGGCAGTGGCAAAACCAAAGTACTTACTACACGTATAGCACACCTGATGCATCACGGTGTGGATGCATTCAATATACTGGCGCTCACCTTTACCAACAAGGCGGCTGCCGAAATGAAAGAACGTATTGAAAAAATACTGGGTAACACCGAAGCACGCAATCTATACATAGGTACATTCCACTCTGTGTTTGCACGTATACTGCGTGCAGAGGCGAACAAGCTGGGCTATCCCAACAACTTTACCATATACGATACCGACGATGCTAAGAATGTGCTGAAGGATATCATCAAGGGTATGAATCTGGATGACAAACACTACAAACCTGCATATGTATACAACCGCATATCTGCTGCCAAAAACAGCCTGATAGATCCGCATGGCTACAAGCAGGATCATCATATACAGCAGGAAGATGCACGTAGCAACCGTCCGTTGCTGGGACAGATATATGAACAGTATGCAATGAAATGCTTCCGCAATGGTGCCATGGATTTTGACGACCTGCTCTTCAAAATGTACGAACTACTGGTTCGCTTCCCCGAAGTACTGGCAAAATACCAGCACCGCTTTCAGTATATACTGATAGATGAGTATCAGGATACCAACGTAGCGCAGTACCAGATAATAAAAATGCTGGGCGCCGTGCACGAAAATATTTGTGTGGTGGGCGATGATGCACAGAGTATCTACTCCTTCCGTGGGGCTACAGTACAAAACATCCTGCAGTTTCAGGACGATTACGATGATGTGAAAGTGGTGAAGCTGGAACAGAACTACCGCAGTACACAATCTATCCTCAATGTTGCCAACCAGATAATATCTAACAATAAAAACCAGATACCTAAAAACCTGTGGACAGATAACACCACTGGCGAAAAAATAACACTGGTACGCACACTTACCGATAATGACGAAGGTCGTTTTGTTGCCGATGCCATTACAGAAATGAAGCTGCGCAATCACCACCCTAACAAAGACTTTGCCATACTGTACCGTACCAACGCACAGAGCCGTTCTTTTGAGGAAAGCCTGCGCCGTATGAACATTCCATACAAACTGTATGGTGGTATATCTTTCTATCAACGCAAAGAGGTGAAGGATTTCCTTGCCTATCTGCGGGTTATCGTCAATCAGCAGGACGAGGAGAATATCAAGCGTATCATCAACTATCCCGCACGCGGCATTGGTAAAACAAGCATAGAGCGTGTAATGATAGCTGCCAACGATAATCAGCGTACTTTCTGGGAAATGCTGCATCACCCCGAAGCTTGCGGGCTGAAAGGCGCGGCTGCATCAGCACTGGAGCAGTTCACTACCATGATAAGGAGCTTCCAGATAATGCTGGAAAAACAAAATGCATACGATGTAGCTTTTGCAGTGGGCAAACACACAGGCCTTGTGCAGGAGCTGTATAACGATAAATCGGTAGAAGGACTTGCCCGTTACGAAAACGTACAGGAACTCCTCAACTCTATCAAAGAGTTTACCGAAACACCTGATGAAGAAGGCGAACTGCGTGAAAAAACGTTGGGTAGTTACCTACAACAAATTACGCTACTTACAGATGCAGACAACAGCAACGATGAAGACTCGGATGTTGTAAAACTGATGACCATACACGCGGCAAAGGGCTTGGAATTCCCTTGCGTATTCAACGTAGGACTGGAAGAAAACCTCTTCCCGAGTGCGATGAGCATGTACGACCGCAACGACCTGGAAGAAGAACGCCGTTTGTTTTATGTAGCCATCACACGTGCCAAAGAGCGCCTGTGGGTTACCTATGCCAACAGCCGTTACCGCTTTGGCAGTCTGGTGCAAAACGAACCTAGCCGCTTTATTGAAGAAATACCGGAGCAATACCTCGACCGTACGTTTACAGGCATGAGCAATCGTGCGCAGGGTTCGGTAAATGCTTTCGGCAAATCAATGAACGAAGGCTTCGACCGCGCAACATCGCTCAAAAAACTGGCAGAGAAAGCACAAAAACCTGCTGCTGCTTCGCATACTCCGTCTACCGATTTCAAGGCAGACGACCCGATGGAAATGCAGGTAGATATGGAAGTAGAACACCTGAAATTCGGCTTTGGTAAAATAAAAGCAGTGGAAGGTGGTATCAACAACCGTATTGCTACCATAGAGTTTGGCGGCGGCCACGGGCAGAAGAAGATAATGTTAAACTTTGCTAAAATCAGGATAGTACGATGACATTGAGTCTTCGTTTTTATGGAATATCGGTGTTACTTGCACCATAGTACCATAAAAACGAAGACTTATGCTATACCGAAAGTACGTATTGATGGCCGGTTTCCTTTTGGCAACAAGCCACAACATCTGGGCACAGACACGCCAGAGTGTCGACATCAGCCATGCAACCATATTCCTCAATGGCGCCGAGCTCAGCAGCAGCACAAAAATCAACCTGCCACAGGGCGAATCTGAAATACTCTTTACCAATATAGCGGGCAATGTAAACCAACAAAGCCTGAACATAGGCGCCGACAATGGCGTGGTGATACAATCTGCTACCTTCCAGAACAATTTTCTGGTGGCGGAAATATTATCTCCGCGTGCGCGCGCCATACAGGATAGTATAGATATAATAGAAAACGGACGCGCCGGCACCAACAATATGCTTGCCGTTACAAACGAGCAGATAGCCGTACTTTCTCAAAACAAACAGGTATCTGGTTCACAGAGTGGTTTGTCTGTTGCTGAGCTTACCAAAATGCTCGACCTGATAAAAACACGCCTCTCAGGCCTGTTGGCAGAAAAAGACAAACTGAATGCAACACTAAAGAAAACAGACGAACGCCTCACACTGCTGCGCATGCAGCTGGAAGCTGAAAAAAGTAAAGACTTCCAGCCGGGTGGTCAGCTGCTGGTTAAGTTCTACGCACCACGTGCTACATCTTCAGACGTTAATATATCTTATGTCGTACCCAATGCGGGCTGGTCACCTACTTACGACCTGCGTGTAGAAGATTTGAAAAATCCTGTTAAGCTTTTCTACAAAGCCAATGTGTTTCAGAACAGTGGTGTAAAATGGGATAAAATAAAAATCACGCTTTCTACCGGCAACCCAAGCGAGGGTGCACAGGCACCTGCATTGCAACCTTGGTATCTGGCATTCTACCAGCCAACGGCATATGGCGAAGGTTATATGAACAGCTATCAGAATCAGGCTGCACCACGTGCCAAGGCAATCATGATGGAATCTGCAGCTGAAGATGCAAAAGCACCTGCATCAGGCTCACTCAATAACTACGTACAGGTAAATAACAGCGGTATCAGCACTACATTCGATATCGACCTGCCATATACCATACCAAGCGATGGCCAGCAACACCTGGTATCTGTTAAGAGCTACGAACTGCCTGCTACTTACCGCTACTTTGTAGTACCTAAGATGGACCGTGACGCATTCCTGCAGGCACAGATTACCAACTGGGAAGACCTGAACCTGATACCTGCCACTACCAATATCTTCTACGAGGGTAGCTATGTAGGTCAAGGCTTCATAGATATGCGCAATACGAAAGACACGATGAATATATCATTGGGCCGCGATAAGAAAATCATCGTTCGCCGCGAGCGCGATAAAGAATTGCGCAGCGTGAAAACAATAGGCACCAACATCAAAGAAACATTTGTTTACACAGTAAGCATCCGCAACACACGCAAAGAGGCGCTCAATATTACGGTACTGGAGCAACTACCTATCAGCAACGATAAAGACATCGTGATAGAAGACACCGACGTAGATGGCGGCACGCTGGAAGAAACAACCGGCGAAGTGAAATGGATACTCAGCGTAAAACCAAATGAAACAGTGAAGAAGAAAATAGCCTTCACCGTAAAATACCCGAAAGGAAAATCAATCAATCTCTAAAAACAAAAAGCCCTTGCAATGCAGGGGCTTTTTTATGTTGTGTGGGGAAGGTTGAGTAAATTGGTGTAGGTAGCATAAGTTTCAATGAAGACAATATTCATAAGTATAATTTTATCTGTCACTGCGATTATTTCCAACGCACAAAACGGGAATCATCGCAACAGTAAAATGCCAAATAAAATTGTAGTCTATAACTCTGATTATTCATTGGCAACTACGCTACAGTATGTATTGACGAAGCAAGACATTCAGATTACTCAAAAAGCGGAGCTTGAAGGCGAAAAAGATTCTGTATTTTTTAGAACAACACTGAATCAATCTATTATTTCAAAGCAATTATCACAAATCAATATAGGTAGTCTGAAAGAACGTTATGATAATCCTTGCGTTCAAGATGGTTTGCAAATTACAGTTGTCATTAATATTTGTGGTAGTTCTAAAACAACGCATGTAAGCAATTATTACCAGCCTGACATAGATAACATTATCAAGTTGATAAATAGCATTGTACCACCCCAATACGCAATATGGTATGATAAGGAAGTATTGACGCAAAGAATGGAAAACTGTAAATAGACAACTAAAAAACCGCTGCCCCATTAGCACCGTCATGTGCGCAGCACTGACCACGCTCCATGCGTATTCCTCACAATAACAGCGTATAGCTAACCCTAAAACATGCGGAGCATTGGTTTTAGGGGGTCCTTTTCCCTGCCTGCCGGTAGGTTTGTTACTTTCTTTTGGACAAGCAAAAGAAAGTAATACTCACGAAGAGAGAAATTGCGTTATGACTAGATTGCTTCGTTACTCGCAATAACGCCAGGAGAACACACTCCAAAATCACAAATCCAACCATTACAACCCACAGTTGTCAAAAAACAACTGTAAGTAGTACGTATACAACTAAGGGGAGTCGTTATTTTGCGGTATCCGCCTGCAGGCAACAATACCTTTGCCTTGTCGAAAAAATAAAGGCGTTTTATATGGATACGAATATGATAGGCAGCAAAATTGCCAAAGCTAGAAAAGAGATCAACATGTCGCAGGCGCAACTGGCACAGCTTATGTTCATCAGCCCGCAGGCAGTTGGCAAATGGGAACGCGGAGAGTCTATTCCGGATATCATTACCATCAACCGTCTGGCAGAGATACTGGGGGTAGATCTTAATTACTTTTCCGAAAACTTCCCGTCTGTCAATACAGAAGAAAATGTACAGATACAAAAAGAAGAAACTGCAGGTTCGTCAACTGCAGAGCAACCATTGATTAATAACTTCAACGGAAGCAATCTGGTAGGTAGTGATTTTGCGGGTGTTGTTGCACAGAAAAGAAAATTCAACGGTAGCGCCTTACGTGGCTCCGACTTTTCCGGTGCCGACCTTACTGGCAGCTCCTTCAAAGGCAGCGATGTACGCGATGCTAATTTTGATGGCGCCAACCTTGCAGACTGTGTGCTATCGGCTATGGACCTGACAGGTGCCAGCTTCAATAAAACCATCCTTGTCCGTACAGAGTTCAGCAAGCTGGGTTTATACAATGCTCGGTTTGCCAATGCAAAGCTGGTAGATGTAAAACTCACCAAGAGCGACCTTACCAAAACGCTTTTTGAAAACTGCATATTTGAAGGTGTAGATTTCAATTACTCCGATTTGCGAGGTGTCTGCTTCGACGGGCAAACGTTCATCGGTGTCAAGTTTCACAACGGCGCACTCAACGATGCCACGTTCAGGGGTGCAACACTCAAAAATGTATCCTTCCGTTCTACCTATGCCATTACCAACAGATACTACCGCGCTCTCAAAACCATCAACTTCGATGGGGCAATGATGGACAAGCTGACGTATGCCTCGCTCAAGGGCTTGGGTGCAGACCTTTCGAACGTAACTGTCTTGTAGCTCCATCAGCCATGAAAAAACTACTGATTGCAAACGGCACGCTGCTGCTGATGTTCATTTTCCTGATACCTGCTATGTTCGCAGATGTGAAATACGATATAGCCAATGTTGTCAATAACAGAATAACCGCATTATGCTATCGGCATCTGTTACTCCTTACAGGGTTCATTCTGTTTCAGTTCGGGGTTATACTCTATCTCTTATTTCATTTCAGGCATTACAGACAATAACTACGCTGTATAGCTACAAAAAAATGCTCCTGCATACAGGGGCTTTTCTGTTTAGGACATACTTACTTATTCGCACCTTTTTCTAAGTGAAAAAATCTCCATACAACACCTGTTGCTATTTTTTAATGCTTATTTAATTCGTTTTCAATAACACTCATAGTAATATTGCGTCTATAGAAGATAGTATTACTATTATATGAAGTTGTAAAACTAATTATTATGAACAGATTTGTCCTCTTATTGCTTTTAGTATTGTTTGCCAATACAACCAACGCGCAAACTCCGCAATTCTCGCTATCAGGTGGTACATCATCCAATACCATCCCACTCATGAGTACTACAAACAGGGTACAATGGGTATACTACCGTACAGATTTTGCAGGCCTTCCAACAGGCAGCCAGCTGATATCAAAAATATATCTGCGCAGCGGTACAAATATTGGTAGTGCTACCTACACAAACCTTACCATCCGCATGGGGCATAGTACACTCAGTACATTTACAAATGGCGCATTTGTAACAGGGCTTACAACCGTATTCTCTGCTACATCACACACCATCACATCTATCGTTTCAGGTGGATGGGTTGAGTTTACACTACAAAATCCGTTTACTTACAACGGTACTCAAAACATTATTGTAGAGGTTTCGCAAACAGGGTACACAGGAGGCTTTACCGTAAGGCAAAATACTGCAGGTGGTAATCGCAGGCTGTTTGGTACTGCTACTGCAACATCAGGTACTGCAAGCACAGGTATTGCAGACTTTGGTATGGATGCTTATCCGATACACGCATGTGCAAGAACAGTTCCGCAAACACCATCGTTTATCAATTCAACCATCGCTACCGTACGTTGGGGTGCAGTAACAGGTGCTGCCAGTTACGACTATGCAGTATCTACCTCACCCAACTGGCCTACAAGCGGCTGGCTGAATACAAACAATACAAGTGCCACAGTTACAGGCCTCACGCCTGATACCAGGTATTTCCTCTTGGTACGTACCAGGTGTTCTGCTACCACATTCTCTTTCTGGGATACGTTGTCTTTCCGCACATTGCCTGCATGTATCATTCCTAAAAATATTAAAGTAACCCGTATCGACTCTAACAGTGCAGACATCCGTTGGAACAGGCTTGCCAATGCTACAAGGTATCAATACCTTGTAGACCAGACACGTGCTACACCGCTTTCCTCAGAGATATCACTCGCTACAAGCACCTTAGATAGTTTCGCAAACATCACAGGGCTGAGAGAGAACTCAAAGTATTATGTACACGTAAGGTCTATATGCCCGGGCAATGATAGTTCTCTATGGTCGTTGGATTCTTTCAGAACGATATATGCTTGCAAGACGCCTGCATTAAGTGCGCAAATCATCAACAAAAACACTGCCATCATACATTGGGATACTGTAATGACAGGACAGAAGTACGAATATGCCTATTCGCTCAGTTCAGACGTGCCCAATTTCGGCACGCCAGTAAAATCAAGCTTTGTACAGATAACTACCCTGCAACCCGCCACACAATATTTCCTGCATTGCAGGAGCTATTGTATGGATGATAATATTATTACCAGCTCTCCGTGGTCAGATATTGCATTCAGCACTACAACACTTAGCGTCAATAGCCTGAAAAACACGCAGGAAGCAATCACCCTGCATCCGAATCCTGTAAAAGACATACTATACCTGAACATAGCTAATGCATCCGGCAGTTACAGAGTACTTGTTACAGATCTGACGGGCAGGGACGTTAAAAGTTTTGAACTGAATAGCAATACACGCAGTATAGATGTTGCCGACCTGCAACCGGGGCACTACATCATAAAAGCTATTAATAACGATAAAGTTTTCAGCAGCAGATTTATGAAGCAATAGGGGTAATCATAGGTACAAAAACGCCCGCTATCGTGGCGGGTGTTTTTTAAGTAGTACTCAAAACAAGAACGCCCCTATACAGGGGCGTTTTCATTTTCTTTATTTTTCAAACCGCATTTCGCGCAGTACGTAGGTATCGTCTTTTTGTTTCAGCACCAGGTATATCTGGTAGGTGCCGTTGGTAGTTTGCAAAGTGCCTACGGCATATTTTGCATTTTGCCCCGACGGGCCACCTTGTTTCACAATAAAATCTTTCACCTGATTTTTAGTAAAGAAGTCTTTCAGTACAATCTCTGCCTGTGCTTTACTATAGATAGATTGATTATTGCTGATTGTAATGGAAACCGTATTATCTAAATACTTAGCCACCGTAGTGATGTTTCCACTGCGGATACCATTGGTCACGTCCTCAAGCGCCTGCGCATTGGCTGCAGCAAGCATTATGAAAGAGGACAGTATGGTAAGTATAGTTCGTTTGTAAAATTTCTTCATCGGCAAACTGCTTCAAGTCCTGTATAACAAGTTATCCACATCAAAAAACCTGCCAAACTTGTTAAAATTTTAACTTTTAGGTTAAAAAGCATTTAAAGTTAGGAAAAATGCTTCTAAATATCAACAATAATTTTATATCCATACATATTATTTGCCATATCGTTCCACAAATACAATATTGCCACATATATCATAACGCTTAGCTAATAAAGCTGATACATATCATAATACGGAAAATAACCACCTGCGGATTTTCAGTAATTTTGCGCCCATGTCAAAGAAAGCAATGCTTATTATTATGGACGGCTGGGGCCATGGTCAGGTACCCGCTGCCGATGCCATAGCCAATGCCAATGTTCCGTTCGTTAAGTCTTTATACAGCCAATACCCAAATACAGAGCTGATAACCTGCGGCGAAGCCGTTGGCCTGCCCGATGGACAAATGGGCAATAGCGAAGTAGGCCACCTGAACTTGGGAGCGGGCCGTATTGTGTATCAGGAACTGCAACGTATCAATGTTGCCATTCGCGATGGCGAGCTTGCCAACAACCTGATTTTCCAGAAAGCACTGGATAGTGCCAAGTATAATAATAAGACCCTGCACCTGATAGGCCTGGTGAGCGATGGCGGTGTACACTCGCACATCAACCATCTGAAGGCTATCTGCACACTGGCAAGCAAGCACAATGTGCAGCGCGTTGCCATCCATGCATTTACCGATGGCCGCGATACCGACCCTAAAGGCGGCTACGACTACCTGAAGGACCTGCAGCAACACCTCGTTATATCAGGCGGTTTCATCGCATCCGTTACAGGCAGGTATTATGCTATGGATCGCGACCACCGTTGGGAGCGTGTAAAACTGGCATACGATGCACTGGTACACGGCGTTGGCGAAAAAACGCAGGATGTGCTGGGCAGCATAGAGGCATCTTACAATGCAGGCACTACCGATGAGTTTATCAAACCCATCATTGCTACAGACAACGATGGCAATCCGCTGGCTACCATACAGGATGGCGATGTGGTGATATGCTTCAACTTCCGTACAGACCGCTGCCGCGAAATAACACAGGTGCTTACACAGCAGGATTTCCCCGAACTGGATATGCACCCGCTGCAATTGCACTATGTTACCATGACGGAGTATGACAAGACCTACCAAAACGTAGATGTAATATTCTATAACGACAACCTGAACAATACGCTGGGCGAGGTACTGGCCTACAATGGTAAAAAACAGATACGCATTGCCGAAACAGAAAAATACCCGCACGTTACATTCTTCTTCAGCGGCGGGCGCGAGCATCCTTTTGAAGGTGAAAGCAGAATACTGAAACCATCGCCGAAGGATGTGGCTACCTACGATCTGAAACCGCAGATGAGCGCCATAGACCTGACAGATGCTATACTGCCAGAGATAGAAAAACAATCGGCAGATTTTATTTGCCTCAACTTTGCTAATGCCGACATGGTGGGCCATACAGGTGTGTGGGAAGCCGCCATAAAAGCGGTGGAGACGGTAAATAACTGTGTATCGAAAATAGTGCCTGCTGCACTGGCAAATGGTTATTGCGTATTCCTGACGGCAGACCATGGCAACAGCGACTATATGATAAATGAAGACGGCACTGTGAACACAGCACACACGCTGAACCCCGTACCGCTGTTTGTTATCAGCAACGATTACAAAGGCATAGTGCGCCCCGGCAAGCTGGGCGACATAGCCCCAACCATACTACACTATATGGGCATACCCATACCAAACGAAATGACCGGCAATGTGCTGATAGACTAAATTAAAAAAGGGGCTCATCGCCCCTTTTGTTTTACATATACTATATCCGTCATTTAGAACCAAGCGCAGTATAAATACTACTTAACTATGTTTATCTCTTTGAATTCTATTGCCTTATCTAAATATATGGTAAACGGTGTATTATCAGCTGGGGACATAGAATAATCACCAATTATTAACACTGCGATTGGCACATACTGACCTGATACTTTTACTCTAGATAATCTAGCAATTTTGTAAGTATTCCCAGGCATATGTATTGTTGTATATCGTTTATTTCTTTCAATTCTTTGAGAGTTAAATGGCGTACCATTTACATCATACAAACTAGGTTGAATATATTGTAGTATGACATCTGTATTAACTTTGATTTTGTTAGTTGCAAAAACTGTATCTCCATTTTTTAGAACAGCAAACTTTTTCCAATCTTGTGCATAGACATATTGGATTTGAAGTACGGCGAGAAGGAATAGTTTTTTCATTTCACTCTTTCTTACAAGATACTAATTCAAGTATATAGTTCTTCAATTGAAACAAACCCCGCACTCATTTCACGAGGTTGTTTCCAAACGCTCGCAATGACGAAAATAGAAAGAACAGCCCCATAGCACTGTCATGTGCGCAGCACTGACCAAGTCTAATGCATATTCCCCACAACAACAGCGTAGAGCTAGCCCTAAAACATGCGGAGCATTGGTTTTAGGGGGTCTTTTTTCCCTGCCTGCCGTCAGGCAGGTTTCTCTCTTTCTTTTTGGACAAGCAAAAAGAAAGAGAAAGATGAAGGTAGTACTAAAGCCCGAAGAGAAAACCAAGACTCATTTCGCGAGGTTGCTTCGCTAACGCTCGCAATGACGCAAGTGATTTGTAGGTTTATCTTCAAATACAGTATCGTACCTTTAACCATCAAATAGTTGCATGAGCGAGTACATCAAAAACAAACTGATAAAAGACTGTAAAACAATTGCAGCCAAACTAATGGAAGAATATGGCGAGTTCTTTCCGTTTGCACTGGGTGTTATCAGAGAAGATGAAACCTTTGTAGATGTAATGCCCGATGATGAAGGAGAAGACGACCTGACCAACGCAGAGATAGTGAAGGAGTTGGAAGAAACTTTTGACGAGCTGCATCCCGAATATGATTTTATAGCTGTGTGTATTTGTCAGGATGTAATAGTAACAGACGATGATACGAATGAGAACACCGACTGCATAGAAATACGCCTCGACATGATAGATGGCGGCAGTACCAATGTTTACGTTCCTTACACAATAACAAAAGATAAAGTTTCCTACAAACCTGAGTACGAAGAAGGCAATAGCTTTAACTTCTTCAGCAATCTTGCAGGTTAAACAGATAAGCAGTATCTCAATAACACAAGAAAAACATAGAGCAGCCAAATAGCACCGTCATGTGCGCAGCACTGACCACGCTCAATGCGTATTCCCCACAATAACAGCGTAGAGCTAGCCCTAAAACATGCGGAGCATTGGTTTTAGGGGGCCCTTTTCTTTGTTACTTTCTTTTGGGCAAGCAAAAGAAAGTAAGTGCTCGCGCAGAGAAATTGTGTTATGACAAGATTGCTTCGTTCCTCGCAATGACGGATTATACAAAAATGAAATAATTATTGTATTTTTGCAATAATAAACCCTATCCCAAATGAACCTGAAACAATACCGGTTCGTAACCGAGTATCTGAAATGGGGCGACCCCGCCCATGCCTACAAACTGGCATACAATTGCAAGAGCAATAATTACCGCTCTATGGAAAGCGCCGCTAATCGCCTGCTGAACAATCCCGAAATAGCCACCGCTATAGAGGAAGCTGAAGCACGCCTGCGCAGCGAGGTCGAACAGGAAGTGAAACAACGCATCACCGCAGAGCTGCTCACCGTGCAGCGCAAGCGCGAAATACTGGCACGCATAGCCGAGGGCAATGTGTATATAGAACAGCAATACAAAGGCAAGGACTGCAAAACCTGTACACAGATGGTAAAGCCATCCATCAACCAGATGCTCAAAGCCATCGACCTCGACAGCCGTCTTGCTGGCGACTACCCCACCCCCAAACAAATGACCGTAGTACACACCGTACAACCATCTGCCCACAAACCCGAAAAACAGGAAGCGGAAACAAGCATTGTCAGCAATACACCAAGCCAACACATAACGCACGCAGGTCTGCGCAAACTATTATCAAAACCCATCGGCAGGCAAAAAGAAATATTGCGTGAATAATTGCAACAATCTGCAACAAATTCATGCTGCCATTTGCGCTTGTATTTCTACTTTTATGGTCACGCGATGACGATACTTGGCATTTCCTGTTATTATCACGATGCAGCCGCTGCACTTATAGTTGACGGTCGCATAGTTGCCGCTGCGCAGGAAGAAAGGTTTACACGCATCAAACACGATGCAGCCTTTCCCGTACATGCCATTCGTTATTGTCTGCAAGAGGGCGGCATCAGCATCAACAATGTAGATTATGTTGCCTTCTACGATAAGCCCTTCCTCAAGTTCGAAAGACTGTTGGAAACCTATTATGCATATTCGCCAAAGGGCTGGCTATCCTTCATGCGTTCTATGCCTGTATGGATAAAAGAAAAACTATTCCTGAAAGACAATGTGCGCAAGGGGCTAAAGGAAGCAGATGAAAACTGCAACGGCAGGCAACAACTGCTCTTCCCCGAGCATCACCTCAGCCATGCTGCCAGTGCGTTCTATCCGTCTGCGTATACCGGTGCTGCCATACTAACAATAGATGGCGTCGGCGAATGGTGTACCACATCTATCGGCAAAGGAAGTGGTAATAACATAGAAGTACTGAAGGAGCTGCACTTTCCGCACTCAGTAGGTTTGCTCTATTCGGCATTTACTTACTTCCTCGGTTTCAAAGTCAACTCGGGAGAATACAAGTTGATGGGGCTTGCGCCCTATGGCAATCCGCAAGATGCACAAGTTGCAGCGTATAAACAGTTGATACTCGACAAGCTCTGCACGGTGTACGATGACGGCTCTATATTTCTGCACCAGCAATACTTTACCTATGCAACAGGTATGCGCATGGTCACCGATGCAGGATGGGAAAAACTATTCGGCTTCAAACGCAGGGGCGAAGACGAACCGCTTGAGCAACACCATTGCAATCTTGCACTGGCTATACAACAGGTTACAGAAGATATTGTATTAAAGCTGGCACGTACAGCTAAGCAACTGACAGGCAGCAACACACTCTGCATGGCAGGCGGCGTAGCCCTTAACTGTGTAGCCAATGGCAAGCTACAGGCAGCAGGCATTTTCGACAATATATATATACAGCCCGCCGCAGGCGATGCAGGTGGTGCTGTAGGTGCGGCATTGGCTGCATACCATATTCATCAAGACCAACCACGCAGCAATGCGGGTACTGACACGATGCACGGTGCATACCTCGGCCCGTCGTATAGCGATAAAGACATCATCCGTACTATCAATAAATATGGTACTGCTGCTGCACATATAGAAGACAGTGCATTGCTAACCACCACCGTTGCAAAAGACATAGCAGATGGTAAAGTAGTAGGCTGGTTGCAGGGCAGGATGGAATTTGGCCCGCGTGCATTAGGCAATCGCAGCATACTCGCAGATGCCCGTAATCCCGATATGCAAAAGCGCCTCAACATCAAGATAAAACAGCGCGAGGGTTTCCGTCCGTTTGCACCTGTCATGTTGCAGGAAGAAGCAACGCGATTGTTTAATGTAAAGCAGCCATCGCCATACATGCTGTTTGTACACCCTATTGGTGAAGCATACCGCAAGGCATTACCCGATGGTTATCACAACCTGCCGCTGATGGATAAACTATATGTGCAGCGGAGCGTATTGCCTGCCATTACGCATATAGATTACAGTGCACGCATACAAACAGTAACTGCAAATGATAATCCGTTGATGCATCAACTACTCACAGACTTTAAACACATCGCTGATTATGGTGTGCTTATCAATACATCTTTCAATGTGCGTGGCGAACCGATTGTGTGCACACCCGATGATGCATTCACTTGTTTTATGACTACAGATATGGATGTACTGGTGATGGGCAATTTTATATTGTACAAAGAAGAACAAACAGACGTGGTAGTTAATAAACACCGCTTTGCTAAAGATTAGAAACAGAAGCAGTAATTTGGTAGCAATGGAATTTTTAAAAGACCTGTGGTTGTTTTTGAAGGAGCGCAAAAAATGGTGGCTCACCCCCATCATCATCGCACTGCTGTTGATAGCCGTACTGATAATTGCAGCCAACACAGGGTTGGCACCGTTTATATATACATTGTTCTAAATGAAGGAAGCAGTAAAAATAAAAGAGTCGCTACTTGCCATTGTGCTGATGGGGGTGTTGCTCTATTTCCTGTTTCATCGTATAGAGATATTATATACGGCTTTTGCAATCGGCATACTTGGGTTGGCATCGGTCGGGTTTACAGCTTTTGTACACAAATGGTTTGGCAGGCTGACGGGTTTTATCGGCCGTATCAACAACGCAATACTACTAAGCATTATATACTGGCTGGTGCTTACGCCCATTGCCACTATCAGGAGGCTATTTGGCAATACGGGTGTGGTATTGAAAAAGCCAACTGACAGCAATTTCAAAAACAGGCAACACCTCTTTACAAAAAACGATCTCAAAAACCCCTGGTAGTTTATGTTGAAGAAATTATCATACCTCATCGTTGCATCCTTTTTATGCATTGGCATATACTGCACCGCACAAACCGAACCACAGACAAAACGCATCGACATTAATAAGAATGAGCCCATCAGTGGTTATTACATGGTTACAGAGCCTGCAGGTAAAATAGATGCAGTACTGGTTCTATTGGCAGGCTATAGCCAGCAACCCGAAAACACATTGCCTGAAACAAAGCTCGATAGCTTTGCATACCACAATAATATACTCACGGTGTCATTCGCTGCGGGGTATGAAGTATATGCAAGGCAAAACGTAGTTAATAATCTCAATGCTGTGCTGCAAGATGTTATCAAGCGTTATCATGCAGACCCTTCAAAATTTGTATTAGGAGGCTTTTCGGCAGGTGGTACTATCGCCTTGCGTTATGTAGAACTCTGCAACCAGTTTCCCGATAAATACCCTGTGCACCCGAAGGCTGTTTTTACGGTCGACTCTCCAATAGACGTTTTCGGCACATGGGAGCTGTTGGAGCAGATAGTCAAAGAAAACTACTCGGACATGGCAGTGGCGGAAGCAAACAGTGCCATGCAGATGATGCAAAAAGACAGGGGCATCCCCAAAGACAATATTGCAAAGTATGCCGAGGTAACACCTTTTTGCATGAATGCCTCGTATTGCAATAATGAAATATACCTGAAAGAAACGGCCGTAAGAACATATCACGAAATAGATGTTAACTGGCGCCTGATAAACCGGATGCAATCGGTTCACAATGCCAACTACGAGTTTTCTGCAGAGCTGATAAAAAGGCTGATGATGATGGGCAGTAAAAAAGCGCAGTTTATCCAGTCTGCCCGCAAGGGAATGCGTGCCAACGGTATGCGACACCCGCATTCTTGGTCTATAGTAGACGAGGCTGAATGCATTGAATGGATAAAATCTGTTATATAACTTGTATTTTCTGGATTTGATTGAATGTGCTAACTTTGCCGCTCATGAGTTCTTCTATCGTTTTCAACGAATCAATCCCCGGAGAAAAGAAAAAAGTCATTGTATTGGGGTCTGGCCCGAATCGTATCGGCCAGGGTATAGAATTTGATTATTGCTGCACGCACGGCCTGTTGGCTGTTAAGGAAAGTGGTTTTGAAGCCATTATGGTAAACTGCAATCCTGAAACAGTATCTACAGACTTTGATATTGCAGACAAGCTGTACTTTGAACCCGTATACTGGGAGCACCTTTGGGAAATCATCGAGCATGAGCAACCATACGGTGTAATAGTGCAACTGGGCGGACAAACAGCGTTGAAACTGGCAAAGCGACTGCACGAAAAAGGCGTTCGCATCATTGGTACATCTTTCGATGATATGGATATTGCCGAAGACCGCGGCCGCTTCAGCGATCTGCTGAAAGAACTGAACATCCCTTACCCACGCTACGGTACGGCATTTACTACAGACGAGGCTATGGAAGTAGCCAACCAAGTAGGCTATCCGGTACTGGTGCGCCCGTCTTACGTACTGGGTGGACAAAGGATGCGTATCGTTATCAATGATGACGAACTTGAAAAAAGCGTACTGAGCCTGCTGAAACACCTTCCGGGCAATAAAATACTCATCGACCACTTCCTGGACCGTTGTCAGGAAGCAGAGGTAGACGCTATCTGCGATGGCGAAGAAGTACACATTATGGGCATAATGGAGCATATAGAACCTGCAGGTATTCACAGTGGCGATAGCCACGCCCTGCTTCCATGCTTCAACCTGGGCCAACTGATTGTGGACGAAATGGCTGACATTGCAAAGCGCATAGCGCTGAAGCTGAATGTGCGCGGCCTCATCAACATACAGTTTGCCATTAAAGATGGTAAAGTATATGTGATAGAAGCTAACCCGCGTGCCAGCCGTACTACGCCGTTCATCGCAAAAGCATACGGTATCCCGTACCTGAATATAGCTACCAAAGTGATGCTGGGCGAAAAGAAACTGAAAGACTTCAAGATGGAAAAGAAACTTGAAGGTTTTGCAGTGAAAGAGCCGATATTCAGCTTTAACAAATTCCCGAATGTAAACAAAGAGCTGGGCCCTGAAATGAAGAGCACCGGCGAGGCTATCCGCTTTATCAAAGACCTGCGCGACCCATGGTTCCGCCAGCTTTATAAAGAAAGAAGCATGCACCTGAGTAAATAACATACTATAGCCTCGGTTATATAGTTATTTATTGCTAAAATGCATTCATGAAGAAAGTAGTCATACCTGTCATCCTTTTGCTGCTTCAATGCTACGTAGTAGTATATGGCCGCGAATGGTTGGGGCTTGATGGCAATCCTGCTGTATTATTCATACTGTTTCTGCTGGTACCGCTTTATTACCTTTCTGTATTAAAGAAAGGCGAAGCACCCGTTGTAAAGCCATTGGCAGTAAATAAGCTGCTGATTGGCGGCAGTATTGGTGTGGCGGCTATTGCTGTAACCATTCCCTGGTTCGATAAGCTGTTTGCTGAATACAACAATCCGGGGCAACTTTCTGATGTACTCACGCAGTTGAATGCACTGTATGAACGCTATGCCTCAGGCAAATTCCCTTACTACCCGATAGAAGAATACAGCTGGCATCCGTACCCTGTATATATGCCACTCAACTGGTTGCCACTGGCACTTTCTCATCTATTCCATTTTGATAACAGGTGGATAGGCATACTTGCAATGATGATTGCCAATGGTATATGGGGCATATATGTATGGCGCAATGATGTGAAGGTAGTAGTAAAGCTACTTGCCATATTGCTGCCTATGTCCATACTGCTATTCTACATCAAATGGGCAGGTATGGATATATCCGTATCGCTGGAAACCCTGATAGCAGCCTACTATATGATACTGGCCATAGGCCTGCTGCAAAAGAACATCTATCTCATTACCCTCGGGCTGATACTATGCCTCTTATCGCGCTACACATTTGTATTCTGGCTGCCTTTGTTTGCTATTGTATATTGGCAAAACGTTCCCCGCAAAACTAACATCATGATGTGGGGCGCGGTAGGTTTGTCTGTGGTGGTATTATATCTTATTCCTTTCTACCTGAAAGACCCTACCATACTGAAAGAAGGTATTCTGTATCACAATAACTGTGCAGTAGCCGAGTGGAACGGATATGGCGAGCCTCCTGTTTCTTATACTTTTGTACCTGGTATTTATTTCGCTTCCTATTTCAAAAACCTCCTGCCGGGCAACTCAGAGCAGGAAGTCTTTTTGATGCGTGTTATACAAGCGGGGCTCATGCTGCTGCTCAATATTATCGGCATCTGGTATTATCAGCGCAACAAACAACGAATAGATTACAGCTTCTTTACACTGCTGATGCTATTTGTGTTTCTGCTGTTCTTCTATATGTTCTCTCCGTTGCTATACAAATACTACCATCTGGTAACATTGAGTGTGAGCGCTATGCTTTGCGGAGCTATCATGCTATCTCGCAACAGAGAAACAACCCCTTAACGAATATATTATGCAACTGAACTGGCGACTGAAGACTTTCGGTGAACTGAGCAATTACGAACTGTATGATGTGCTGAAACTACGCAGCAAGGTATTTGTGGTAGAGCAGAACTGTGTGTTTCTGGATATGGACGATAAAGACACCAAATGCCTGCACCTGATGGGCTTTGCAGACAGTGCATTGGTTGCATACAGCCGTCTGGTACCTGCCGGTGTATCTTACAAAGAGATGTCTATAGGGCGTGTAGTAACAGACCCCGACTATCGTGCAAAGGGAATGGGGATGGAACTAATGGAGCTGTCTGTAGAAAAGGCAATAGAATCTTACGGTACGGGGCCTATACGTATAGGGGCACAATTATATTTGAAGGCTTTTTACGAGCGTTTTGGTTTTAATATAAATAGTACGGAATATATAGAAGACGGAATACCACACATTGAGATGTTGCGTTTATAAATATGCTTTAAAGTTTGATAATCAACGGTTTTAACGCCTATACCTTTGCGGCGCTAAAACAAACCATATGCAAAAACACTTGATTATCGGCTTAGGACTGGTGGGCAGCAGCCTTTCTTCCTTTGCACAGCAAGCACTCGACACCGTCATCATTCACGAAAACAGAATACAGGCAAGCTTCGGTAAGCAAAACAGAAACATGCAGGTGATGGACCGCAAGCAGATTGCGACACTGCCTGTAAAATCTACCGCAGAGCTACTTTCCTATGTTGCAGGTGCAGACTTTCGCCAGCGTGGTCCTAACGGCACACAGGCAGATATCAGTATCGACGGAAGTACATTCGATCAGGTACTGGTACTGGTAAACGGCGTAAAGATGAGCGACCCGCAAACAGGCCACCACATGATGAACCTGCCCATTCCTATCTCGGCTATAGAACAGATTGAAGTATTGCGCGGCCCGGCAGCCATGGTTTATGGGGTTAACGCGCTGGCTGGTGCCATCAACATTGTTACCCGTATACCACAGCAAAACGAAGTAAGCGCACAGGTATATGCAGGCAGCAATCTGCAAACAGACACTGCAAGTGGTGATACCTACTACGGTTGGGGCGCACAGGCATCTGCTTCTTTCGCCGGTAAGCAACAAAGTCATATACTTTCTGTAGCGCACGATGAAGGCAATGGTTACAGATACAATACTGCATACAAAGCAACGCGACTATTTTACCAGAACAGGATAGTGCTGAACAGTAAGAACAGCATCGATGCGATGGGTGCTTACATCCACAACGACTTTGGTGCAAACGGATATTATGCCGCACCTGTTGATGCTAATTCTACAGAAACTGTGCAGACTGCAATTGGTAGCATTGCCTACACACTAAAGCCGAACAACAAGCTGATGATACGCCCGCGTGTTAGCTATCGTTACAATAATGACGACTATATTTTCGTTCGTCAGAATCCTTCTTTATATCACAACATACACGAAACAAATGTGGCAACGGGCGAAGTGCAGAGCAGCTATACTATGCGCAAAGGCACTGTGGGTATGGGTGTGGAATATCGTAACGAAGACATCAACAGTACCAACCTCGGCAAGCGCAATCGTAATAACACAGGCATCTATGCAGAGTACAAGCACTACTTCAACGACAAGCTGAATGCAGGGCTGGGTGTGTATGCCAACTACAACAGCGTCTATGGCTGGCAGGCATTCCCCGGCTTGGACGCGGGCTACCGCTTCCTGCCAAAATGGAAAGTATTTGCAAATGCAAGCATGGGTCAACGCCTGCCTACTTATACAGACCTTTATTACAAAGGGCCAACTAACATAGGCAACGCAAGCCTGCAACCCGAACATGCTAAATATGCAGAAGGCGGTTTACAATACAACGGCAGTATCTTGTTTGCAAGGGCTGCTTACTTCTACAAAAACAATACAGACTTTATAGACTGGGTACGTGCTACAACGCTTGACCCGTGGCAGCCGCAAAACTTTCAGTCTGTAAATACAAACGGCATCAGCGGACAGGTGACATACCAACTGAGCAAGCATCTTGCATTGAGCGATAAGTATGTCATCAACCTGCAGGGCAACTATACCTACTTAAGCCCTGTAATTGAAACACCTAACAATGCTATTTCTAAATATGCGACAGAAGCATTGCGCCATCAGGCAATAGCATCTGTGCGTAGTATGTTGTGGAACAAATTGCAACTGAATGCAAACGTCCGCTACCTGTACCGCATCAATGCAAACGACTATACACTGGTAGATGCACGCGTGGCATACCGCATCAAACAGTTCAACATCTATGCAGATGTAAACAATATACTGGATACCAAATATCGCGAGGCTAGTGTTATACAACTACCGGGCAGATGGTATACAGTGGGTGTACAATTCAACACTACTTATTAATACTTCAAAACGTCGGCTATGTGCCGACGTTTTTATTACAGATACTATAATCGCTATAATTAAAACTGATAGTTTCGTAAGCCGAAATATCTCAACTTCAACAAAAATTAATTCTTCAATACAGATATATGGATAAGCCATTTAAGTTTTTAGGATTGGGCGTATTGCTAGCCATCTTTTCATTGTTTGTTCCTGCAATGTTTAGCGAAGCGGTAAGCACAGAACTATCAAGAGGCGCAATTTTGGTATTGTATGCAGCAGGCGTGCTGACACTTACCGTAAGTATATTGCTGAACACACAAAGACTGAAACCTGCAAGGGCTCTGAAAAACAAATAGTACCTTTGCAAAAATTCTTTAAGATGAAACGTTTTGCTTCTGTTATAATAGCAGGTATGATGCTGGCATCTTGCGGCAATGCACCGGAAGGTATCACTACAATAGAGATGCCGAAAGAACAACCGGCAGCAGGTGCCGAAGCGGCTGCGCCCACAGGCCCTATGGACCCTGTATGCGAAATGCCTAAAGACAGCACATGGACAGAGTATTCTGTACACAACGGCGATACTACATGGTTCTGCAGCGATGTTTGTAAAGGTGTGTTTGACAAGAACCCTGAGAAATATGTTGCAAAAGCACAGTAATAAGTAAAGAGAGGCCAATGCCTCTCTTTACTTATATGTATATAGGGTATGCCAGCGGCATTTACGCTAACTTTACCCCGTTTTTAAAATCATTCCTATTTATGTTAAAGGAAAGACATCCGCAGGATACACACGTTATCATGTCGGAACTGGTACTGCCAAATGATACCAATACACTGGGCAACCTGATGGGTGGCCGCCTGATGCACTGGATGGATATTGCCGCTGCCATTGCAGCACAAAAGCATTGCAACTGTCCGGTGGTTACAGCATCGGTAGATAATGTATCTTTCAACAACCCGATAAAGCTGGGCAACCTGCTGACGATTGAAGCCAAACTGACCCGCGCCTTCAACACATCGATGGAAGTATACCTGAAAGTATGGGGCGAAGACCTTGCGGCGCAGTACAAGTATCTGACCAACGAGGCCTACCTTACCTTCGTAGCACTGGACCCGAACGGGCGCCCGCGCAAAGTACCTGAGATACTGCCGCAAACAGAAGATGAACAAAAAATGTATGACGGTGCGCTGCGCCGCCGCCAACTACGCCTTGTACTGGGTGGCAGGATGAAAGCACAGGATGCTGATGAGCTGCGTGCTTTATTTATTAAAGACTAATTACTGAAGATGACTTTAGACAGAACAACACCACCTGCCATACACGATGCTGTAGAATTTGATTATGTATTGCCTGCCATCAACGAAGAGAAGCTGAGCAATGGCATACCTTTCTATTGGCTGAATGCAGGTGTGCAGGATGTGGTAGAGATAAGCTGGGTATTCCCCGCGGGTATATGGTACGAAGAGAAACAGGCTACATCGCAAGCGGTAGCGGGGCTGTTGAAAAACGGCACAAGCAAACGCACATCGCAACAGATAAATGAAGCACTGGAGTTTTACGGTGCCAGCTTGAAGATAGGCCCCGGCAATGACCACAGCACGGTTACACTGCACACACTTACCAAGCATGTACCCAACCTGCTGCCTATTGTGTACGAGATACTGACTGATGCCATCTTTCCGCAAACGGAACTGGATATATACAAACAAAACAGCCTGCAACGCCTGATGGTAAGCCTGCGTCATTGCGACTTTGTGGCCAACCAACGCATAGATGCAGCACTGTTTGGAGACACACATCCATACGGACGATTTACCAAGAAGGAAACCATTGAAGGGCTGACACGTGAAGACCTTTTGGCGTTTTACAAAAAGCACTTCGACCTGGGTGGTGTGCGCATTTTTATGGCAGGTAAGTTTGGTAATGATGTGCTAAAGAATGTAGATGATGTATTTGGCAAAATAGCCGTTACGGTTACTAACCACGATGTTAAGACATACGACATCATACAGTCTGCAGAAAAGAAACAACACATAACCAACGATGCAGATGGTGTGCAGGGTGCTATACGCATAGGACGTTTGTTCCCCAATCGTCACCACGAAGACTTTGCACCGATGGTAGTGCTAAACACACTATTTGGTGGTTACTTTGGCTCGAGGCTGATGAGTAATATACGCGAAGAGAAAGGCTATACCTATGGTATATACAGCGGGCTCTCTTCTTACACACACAGGGGCGAAATAACCATACAGACAGAAGTAGGCCGCGATGTGATAGAGCCTGCCATCAAAGAGATATATCATGAGATGAATGTGATATGCAATGAGTTGGCAGATGATGAAGAACTGCTACTTGTGAAAAACTATCTGTTGGGCAATCTGCTGGGCGACCTTGATGGCCCGTTCAGTATACTGCAACGCTGGCGCACGCTGATACTGAATGGTATGACGATAGAAAACTTCAACCGCAATATCCGCATCTACAAAAGCATTACTGCACAGGAATTGCAGACGTTGGCACAAAAATATTTTGACGCAAAAGACTACCACGAAATAGTGGTGATATAAAAAAGATAAAGGGCTGCACTTGCAGCCCTTTTGTTTATACCTGATTTTTATTTTTTGAACCTTTCGTAGAACGCTTTTTCCAATTTCTCTCTGTGGTTGGGGTGTGCTATGCTGATGAGCAGCTTGGCGCGTTGCTCCATATTTTTGCCATAGAGATTTACAGTACCATATTCTGTAACAACATAGTGTACATGCCCACGTGTTGTTACCACACCTGCACCTGCCTTCAGGAAAGGGGTGATGCGCGATATACCCTTACTTGTAACTGATGGCAACGCAATGATAGGCTTACCACCATCGGAGAGGGAAGCACCACGCATGAAATCCATTTGCCCACCGATGCCTGAATATTGATACGTACCTATGGAGTCGGCACATACCTGCCCCGTCAGGTCTATTTCCAATGCACTGTTGATGGCTGCTACTTTAGGGTTCTTGCGGATGACGGCAGTATCGTTTACAAATGCAACATCCATAAACACCACATTGGGGTTATCATTCACAAAGTCGTAGACTTTGCGTGTACCCATAGTGAATGTGGTTACGATATTGCCGCGCCTTACTTTTTTATGCTCGTTGGTGATGATGCCTTTTTCTATCAATGGTATCAACCCGTCTGAAAACATTTCTGTATGCACGCCCAACTCTTTGTGGTTGGTGAGCGATTGCAGCACCGCATCGGGAATAGTACCGATACCCATTTGCAACGTAGCACCATCTTCTATGAGCGCTGCTACGTTTCTGCCTATCTGCAATGATACCTCATCTACCTTGCTGCCATAGTCAACCTCGGGCAGCGGCGATTCATCCCAAATAGCTGCGGTGAATTTTGAGATGTGTATATGCCCCTCGCCATGTGTGCGAGGCATATTGGGGTTTACCTGCGCAATGATTTTTTTGGCTGTTTTGGTTGCGGTTAGTGCGGCATCAACAGATGTGCCCAGTGTGCAATAGCCGTGGCTATCGGGCGGCGATACGTGTATCAGTGCCACATCTATGGGCAATACACCCGATTTAAAAAGACGGGGTATCTCGCTCAGGAAAACAGGCACATAATCGCCAAAGGGACTGTTTACCCAATCGCGCACGTTGGCCGATACGAATAGTGAGTTGAGGTAGAAGCTATCACTGACGCCGGGGCGCTGCCAATGGATATCGCCAAAGGTGCTGATGGCTACCAGCTCAACTCCCTTCAGCTCTCCTGCCCTTGCCAGCATGGCATTGACGAGTGTGAGTGGTGTAGCGGCGCTGCCATGTATAAAAACCCTGCTGTTACTTTGTATGTGTTTTACTGCATAGTCTGCAGTGGTGTAGTGTAAGTGCATAAGAACACAAAAGTAGGACAAGCCCATATAGTGCAGACTGATTATTATCAGCTTTGTCTATGACGTATTTGGTTACATATTCTGCAATAGTGCGAACTTTACAAAACATTAACTGTTTACCAGAAAACCACGAGTGTGCATGTATCGTTAATATACAGGAATTAACACATCAATTACTATGCGATATTTACATCTGATACTGACATTTTGCACACTGTTGCTGGGCAGTAGTTGCACCAACGCACAAAAAAACAATGCTATGAGCGAAGAACATAAAAACAATCCTTACTACTCCCGCACAGCTACCAACAAGCTGAATGTGAGTAATGCCGAATGGAAAAAAATATTGCCGAAAGAAGTATATGCCATAGGCCGCGAAGCGGAAACTGAATGGGCTTTTACAGGCAAGTACTGGAATACTGATTCTAAAGGCACTTATTACTGTGCAGTATGTGGCAATCCGCTGTTCCGTTCAGACAATAAATTTGCGAGCAGCTGCGGATGGCCAAGTTTCTACGAATCGTTGGGAGATAAGAGTGTGACTTACAAAGAAGATAATTCTCACGGCATGGTACGCACAGAGGTAAACTGCTGGCGTTGCGACTCTCACCTGGGGCATATCTTTGATGACGGTCCGGCACCAACGTACAAGCGTTTCTGTATGAACTCTGCCGTGCTGGATTTTGAACCGGATACGAAGTAAAAAAGCAAAAAAGTGCAAGTAAAAACCGTTTGTCTTATTGACAGACGGTTTCTTATTTTTACCGCAGATAGCATCGCAATGACTAAAAAAGAACGGTACGCTTTTATCATAGACTGGTTTAAGCAGAATATGCCCGAAGCAGAAACGGAGCTTCATTATGAAAATCCGTATCAGCTGTTGGTGGCTGTTATCCTTTCTGCACAGTGTACCGATAAGCGGGTGAATATTGTAACGCCTCCTTTGTTCAATGCATTCCCCACACCCGAAGCACTTGCGCAGGCAAGTTTTGAAGAAATAGAACCTTTCATCCGCAGTGTCACCTTTGCCAACAACAAAACAAAGCACCTGATGGGTATGGCAAAGATGCTGGTAGAAAATTTTGGTGGCGAAGTACCCGATACGGTAGATGAATTGGTGAAGCTACCAGGTGTAGGCAGAAAGACGGCAAATGTCATTACATCCGTAATATACGAGCAGCCCAATATGGCGGTAGATACGCATGTGTTCCGCGTATCGGCAAGGATAGGGCTTACTACCAATGCAAAGAATGTACTACAGAGCGAAAAACAACTGGTAGCCAACATACCGCAGGAGCTGATACACAAAGCACACCACTGGCTGATATTGCATGGCCGCTACACATGCGTAGCCCGCAGGCCAAAATGTGAACGCTGCGGGCTGACGAGTATTTGTAAGTATTATAAAAGCGATATGCAGTATATCGTAGAACAAAAAGATTAGTGAGCGCCAGGTGCCATCGGAGTTAATATCTCTTTCCAAACAGGCACAAAGGTTTTGCCATATTCTTCGTATTTGGTTGTTTTATAAGTATCCTCAGCTATGTACTTCAAAATTGGCTCTATCTGTGGTACAGCTAAATAACCCGGAATAGCAGATGGATTTTGGAAGTTTTCCGTCATTACGATGCTGGTAGGGTAAGACATTTGCCCGTTCATCAGCTGCACAGCCAATCCGTTTGCCTTATATTCGGGCATAAAACCCCACTTTTTACCAGCAAAAGAAAAGCTGTCTGTACGCTCTGCATTGAATTTGATGGCATAGTACTTTGTATTCATGTACTTGATAACCTCGGGGTGTGAAAAGGTTTTTTTGTCTAACACTTTGCACCATCCGCACCAGTCTGTATAAACATCAATCCATACTTTGCGTGGTTCTTTCTGCATGCGCTTTTCTGCCTCTTCAAAAGATATCCACTCTATCTCTTTATCATTAACAGTTTTCTTCTCTTCTTTTTTGTTTTTATCGGCTGCCGATACCACATTTCCAACCGTCATCAGCGCGATAAATAATAACAATACACGTTTCATTACATGGTATTTTAAGAAAGCTAATTTACGACATATTCTAGGTAGCTTTGTTAACATCTTGTGATAATTATATATAAAGACATTATATGAAAATAGCGGTGGCGATAACGGGTGCAAGCGGTTCGATATATACGAAAGTATTACTGGATAGCCTTGTGAAACTGCAACAGCAAGTTAAAGAAATAGGCGTGGTATGGAGCGATAATGCGCGCACCGTATGGCAACACGAACTGGGCAATGAGGACTATAAGAACTATCCTTTCAAAATATGGGATAAGAACGACTTTATGGCACCCATCGCTTCGGGGAGTGCCGGATATGATGTACTTATCATTTGCCCGTGCAGTATGGGTACCGCAGGGCGCATAGCAGGCGGCATCAGCAACGACCTGATAACGCGCGCTGCAGATGTGATGCTGAAAGAACGCAGAAAGCTGATATGTGTGGTGAGAGAAACACCCTACAACCTGGTACACCTGCGCAATATGACAACCATAACAGAAGCGGGCGGTATCATCTGCCCTGCAACACCATCCTTCTACAGTAAGCCACAAACGCTGGAAGAGATGGCCTATACCGTAGTACACCGTGTGCTGCAACTGGCAGGTATTGATGCAGACGGGTATCGCTGGGGTAGTTAGTTAGTTCGTTGATTTGTTGAATAGTTGATTAGTTATATGTTATTTTAAGTAACGATGTTTTGATGGAATACGCTAAATCATTAGTACGGCTCAGGACTATTATGGACGAACTCAGGGAAAACTGTCCCTGGGATAAGAAGCAGACGATACAAAGCCTGCGCCCGCAAACTATTGAGGAAACCTACGAACTGGCAGACGCCATTGCAGAAGAAGACTGGCAGGGGCTAAAGGAAGAACTGGGCGATTTGTTGCTGCATATCGTTTTCTACAGCAAAATAGGTGCAGAGCGTGGCGAGTTTACACTGGATGATGTGATTGAAGGTGTATGCAATAAACTGGTGAGCCGCCACCCGCATATATATAGCAGTATGGTGGTGAATGATGATGAAGAGGTGAAACAAAACTGGGAAAAGCTGAAACTGAAGGAAGGGAAGAAATCTATCCTCAGCGGGCTACCACAGTCTATACCTGCTATTATGAAAGCGCTGCAACTGCAAAACAAAACCAAACAGGTAGGCTTTGAGTGGGATCATATAGATCAGGTAAAAGAAAAAGTAGATGAAGAGATTGGCGAACTGTATGAAGCGGTTGCCATAGGTGAGCAGGACAAAATAGAAGAGGAATTTGGCGATGTATTATTTGCACTGGTAAACTATGCACGCTTTGCAAAAGTAGACCCGGAGATGGCGCTAGAAAAGACAAACAAAAAATTCATCCGCCGTTTTCAGCAGATAGAAGCAATGGCTGCCGAAAAAGGTAAACTACTGCACGATATGACGCTGGCAGAGATGGATGCATTGTGGAACAAAGTAAAAGCACAGGAAAGGCAATAGGTGTTCAGGAAATATCCATACTGGGGTTGGCTGATAGCAGGCGCGGTGCTGTGGAGCATAGCGATACTACGCTATCACAATCATAGCAGGCAGATAGCACCTGCGGGTATGGCCAAGACCATTGAAGAGGATGTACAAACAAAAGAAAAACTCTTCAACCAATTGCTGACAGATGCCGACCTTGTAGAAAGAATCTTTAAGGACTCCCTTACAGATAATGATGTAGAGAAGCTTAGTAAACAACCTTATTATCTATACGCCTACAAAAACGGCACACTCAGCTATTGGAATACTAATAAGATACTGGCCGACTGTATCGAGAACAAACCGACTTTTAAAGAACAGTTACTTTTTAATGAAAAAGGCGTATTCATAACCAGATGCTATTGGATAAAGAACAAAGCAAGACACCTTACGGCTTTGTTCCCTGTTATGTTTCAATACCCTTTTGAAAATAAATATCTGGCAAATGAATTTGCTGCGGGTAATTATATCCCTGCTAATACACGTATACACAGCACAGCGGTAAAGGGTGGCTACAGCGTAAAAAACACAGAGGGTGAAACATTATTTTACCTGAAATTCAATCCGAATTCACTACCCGACTGGGTACCCGATTTACCAATGCTTGCACTGCTGATTGCCGCACTGCTTACTACCATTGCATGGCTGCAACTTATCAGCATCAATATATCGCGCAGACGGTCTAATATATTGGGCATTGTAATAACAGTTGTACTGATAGCAGGTGTGCGCCTGCTTACCTATATATATGGTATGCCATTCAATCTGTCGAGTATGCCTATCTTCTCGCCGCTTGTGTATGCTACCAGTACATTGCATCCATCTATGGGTGCGTTGTTGCTGAATGCGCTGTGCTTCCTTTGGATAATAGCCTATATCATCGGCAATATATCTGTTGAAGACATAGACTTTTCGAAGCTGCATAAAAATATACGCTATCCGTTGGCGGTAGTGCTGAGCCTTGTTATCATCACATTCGCGTTCACGTTTATCAATATGATAAACAGCCTTGTAGTAGACTCGGCAGTATCATTCGACGTAAGCCATTTTTACAGCATCAATAAGTTTACCATCTATGCACTGATAACAATTGGTATTATCACCATCAGTTGCTGTTTGCTTATATACTTTCTGAACCTGATTTTTACCAAGCTGATATCTAACCAGCGAATAAAATATCTGCTGATTGCAGCGACAGGGATTATTGTGATATTGCTGAGCGACGTAAGCCGTACAGGCAACCTCTCTTATTTCCTGCTGGGATGGTTGTTGCTTTTCATAATACTGCTTGATGTAAAGAAGCTTGCCTATACCAACGATGTGCTTGCTCCACACATGATATTCTGGGCATTCTTTGTTTGTGCATTTTGTACTGCCGTGCTGCAATACTTCAGCGATATAAAAGAAAAAACCAATCGCATCAACTATGCAGAGGTTGTGGCACAGCAACGCGACCACCCGCTGGAAGATTTTGTTTTCAACAGCATAGCACAAACACTGCAAAACGACCATACACTAAAAGCATTTATAGAAAACCCCGATAACGATGCACGCAGGCAACTGAATGAACGTTTTGAAACATTGTATTTTGGTACACAGCTGAATAAATACCAAACCAAAGTATACATATACGATGCAAACGGAAACGATCTGTATAACAGCGATACACTGAGCTACACTGCTATACACAGGCAACTGCGCAGGGCACAACCTACAACAGACAGCAACCTTTACTATAAAGAATATGCGCAGGACGGACACTACTACATAGGCATTGTACCTATATACAATAGCGATAGCAATAGTGTATCGTATTTGTATCTTGATCTTGCTATTAAGGAATCTACAGGTGAGTCTGTATATCCTGAACTGCTGCAACCACAGACACTAAAAACAACGCTTGACGGTGCAAATTATTCATATGCCATCTATGCCAACCACAGGCTGCTTACACAAACCAACGATTATACTTTCCCGATATTCTTCAACGAAAAAATAGCGAAGGACTACAAGTTTGTTACCAAAGATGATAATAGCGAACTGTGGTACAAAACAGACGATAACAAAGTAGTAATTGTAGTGCATAACCAGAAAATATGGCTGGAAAGCATCACATTGTTTTCTTACCTGTTTGGCATACAGGTATTGGTAGCTATACTGATAGTGCTTTATAAATCAACCATCTCTTTTCTTGCGAAACCAAAACGTGGTTCAAGGCTTATCAACTTTACACTGCGCAGAAGGATACACTTCTCTATGCTCGGTATAGTGCTTGTATCTTTCCTGATAATAGGTGTAGTAACTATCATATACTTCACACTGCAGTATAAACAAAATACTCGCAACAAACTGCTGGGTGTAATGCAGGCAGTGGAGCGCTCTGTAGCACAAAATCTGGATGCTGATGGTGCATTGTCAAACCCGCGCAGCTTCAACCAGAGTACAAACACCGCAGCTTTCAAATACTTTATAACAGGGCTTGCCAATGCACAGAAGGTCGACATCAATATCTACAATGCGAGTGGTATACTGAATGTAACATCTCAGGACAATATTTATGACCGCGCACTGCTGGCACGCATCATGCGTCAGGATGCTTACCATGAATTATGGAGCAATAAGAAATCGCTGCTGATGCAGGATGAAAACATCGGTAAGCTATCGCACCTTAGCTGCTATGTGCCTATCCGCGATGAGGCAGGTGCTACAATGGGTTATATCAACATACCTTATTTCTCTTCGCAAAAAGAATTGAGTTATCAGATATCCAATATCCTTGTTGCACTCATCAACCTGTATGCATTTATCTTCCTGCTATCGGGTATGATAACGGTATTCATTACCAGATGGATAACTCGCAGTTTTAATGTGGTGATAGAACGATTTGAAAAACTGAACCTGAGCGAAAACGAACTGATAGAATGGCCTTATGAAGATGAGATAGGACTACTGGTGCAGGAGTATAACAAGATGGTGAAGAAAGTGGAAGCCAACGCCATGCTGATGGCACGCAACGAACGCGAAACCGCGTGGCGTGAAATGGCGAAACAGGTAGCGCACGAAATTAAGAACCCGCTTACACCAATGAAGCTGAATATTCAGTACCTGCAGCAGGCACTGAAAAATAATTATGAGAATGTACGCGAGCTGACGATAAAAGTTTCAGAATCTTTGATAGAACAGATAGATAACCTCTCTTACATAGCCAGTGAGTTTTCGAACTTTGCTAAAATGCCGGAGGCTGTTCCTGAAAACATAGAGGTGAATGAACTGATAGAACGTGTTGCAGAACTATACCTGAATGAAAGTGAAGTAAAAGTAGAAACACTGAAATCTGCCGAGGCAGTAAATGTATTTGCAGACCGCAGCCAACTGCTGCGCGTACTTACCAACCTGATGCAAAACGCCGTGCAATCTATACCTGAAGGCAGAGAAGGACTTGTAAAAGTAAGTGTGGAAACACAAGGAGCAGATGTGCTCATCGCCATAGCCGATAATGGTACGGGTATAGACAGTGAGATAGTAGACAAAATATTCCAGCCATACTTTACTACCAAGACATCGGGCACAGGCCTTGGCCTTGCTATGACAAGGAAGATTATTGAATTCTGGAAAGGTAAAATCTGGTTTGATACTACTGAGGGAAAAGGCACTACCTTCTATATCCGCATGCCAATAACAGAGGAAGCATAGGTTACCATACCTGCACCTCGCGCTCCAATTCTATGCCGTATTTGTCGTGAACGGTTTTTACGATATTATCTGACAAGTCCCACACGGCACCGCCCGTGGCACCGCCATAGTTTACCAATACAAGTGCCTGCTTTTCGTGTACACCCACATCACCTGCGCGGAAGCCCTTCCACCCGCATTGTTCTATCAACCAGCCTGCAGGTACTTTTACGGTAGTTTCGCTAACAGGGTATGATGGTATAGCAGGGAACGATTCTTTTAGTGCATCGTATTGCTCTATAGGTATAGTAGGATTTTTGAAGAAGCTACCCGCATTACCAATCTCTCGAGGATTAGGCAGTTTACTACTGCGGATGGCTATCACTGCATCTGCAATCGCCGCAATCGATACCTCCTGAATATCCATCTTCTGCAATTCCTGCTCTATAGCACCGTAAGATGTATTGAAGTTTGGTTTTTTATGGAGCCTAAATGTAACGGATGTAATAAACACTTTGTCTTTCAACTGGTGTTTGAAAATACTGTCACGATATCCAAATGCACACTCTGCATTCTGATACGGTACTTCCTTTTGCATTTCCCAATGCCATGCCGTTACATGGTCTATCACCTCTTTTGCCTCTACGCCATAGGCGCCAATATTCTGTATAGGTGCCGCGCCAACAGTACCGGGTATCAGTGCAAGGTTTTCTACTCCCGCCCAATGGTTGGCAATGGCATACATCACAAAATCGTGCCACACCTCACCTGCTCCTACCTTCACCCACACATGGTCTTCATCTTCTTTTTCTTTCTCTATGCCTTTTATTTTGTTGTGCAGCAATATGCCATGCAGTGTATGTGTAAGCAATACATTGCTGCCGCCGCCCAATACAAAGCGTTTGGCAGGTAGCGCTGTGTTCTCCGCTATTTCGCGGAGCTGTGCTAAATTCGTTATCTCTGTATAATAATCGGCATGTACATCCATACCGAATGTATTGAAAGGCTTGAGCGAAATGTCTTGCAGTATTTGCATCGGCACAAAAATAGAATGCTAAACGGACTTCTTTTCAAATTTCTGCCCCAGGAAGCGGACACCCAATCCCGGTGCATTGCTGATACGCATCACCCCATTGTCGTATTGTAAACCTTCTGCCACATCCTCTTTCAGCAACAGCGGGCCATCAGCGTCTATCTCATCAAGCAAGGGCAGCAGATGTGCCATGGCGGCACTGCCAATGGTGCTCTCGTTCATAGAACCCAGCATTACCTTCATGCCCAGTTTACGGCCTTCGGTTATCATACGCAGCGCAGGTGTAATACCACCACATTTTGTAAGCTTTATGTTGATGCCGTCAAAAGCATCGGCGCATTTAGCCACATCGCTCTCCTCTACACAGCTTTCATCTGCAAACAGCGGCAGCGAGCTGATGGCTTTTAGTTCTTTCATCGCATCCCACGCTGTTTTGGCTAGGGGCTGCTCTACCATATCTACACCAAGCGCCTGTAAATCGGGCAATATGCGCTTAGCATCTTCAAAGTTGAAAGCCTCGTTGGCATCTACCCTGAAGCGTGCATCGCTTGTGGCTCGCAGCGCACGTACAAGGTCTACATCATCGGGAGAGCGCATTTTTATTTTATAGATAGGCCATGGGTGTGCCTGCATTTTGGCAATCATATTTTCGGCAGTATCTACGCCCAGTGTATAATCTGTCAGTGGTGCCTTCCATGGCAACCTCAGTAATTGATATAGTGGTTGTCGGCGCAGTTGCGCAAACAAGTCCCAGCCTGCAATATCCAATGCGGCAATCAGGAAGTTCTGCCCCGGCATCAGGTGGTGCAGAAAATGCCAGAAGCGCTGCGGGTCTGTCAGCGCGTAGCGCTCGATTTCCCGGCGGTTTGCCTCCAAGGTAGCCGCCATGCTATCTACCGATACATTATAATAATGTATAGCGGGTGCCTCTCCATGTCCGCGTAGCTGCCCCAGCCCCAACTGTACCACCAATGTGGGTTGGTGCGTCTTGGTGCCCTTATTGGTTGTAAACGGGTATTGAAAAGCCAGCTCGAACGGATATGAACGCAATTGCAACATTCGATAAAATTGCGACTATTTTTGCAGACAGAGAACATTGTTATGCCAAAGATTCCTAACTGGGTATTTGTACTGCTTGCCATATTGCACCTGAGTGCCTTTCGTGTAGATATGATGGATATTGATGCCACACAATATGCCGAGATGAGCCGCGAGATGGCAGAGAGCGGCAGTTACCTGCAGCTCTACGACAGGGGCATCGATTATCTGGATAAACCGCCGATGCTCTTCTGGGTGAGCTCGCTGAGTATGAAAGTATTTGGCTACAACAATTTTGGCTATAAGCTGCCATCTGTATTGTTCGCGCTGCTGGCTATCTATGCAGTGTACCGACTGACACGACTGCTGTATAACGATAACACCGCACGCATGGCTGCGCTGATACTGGGTGCATGCCAGGGTATGTACTTGATGACGAACGACGTACGTACCGATACCATACTGATGAGCTGTGTGATAACCGCACTGTGGATGATAAAAGAAGCTGAGATACAACGCAGGTGGTATTGGGTACTGGGTGGCACTGCGGCTATAGCTGCGGGTATGATGACCAAAGGGCCTATTGCGCTGATGGTGCCGATTTTCTGCTTTGGCAGCGAATGGGTACTGAAACGCAAATGGAAACAAATCTTCAGTCCGTACCATCTGGTAGATGCTGTGCTGATTGCCATCTTCCTGATACCGATGAGCATAGGACTGTATCAGCAGTTTGATATGCACCCGGAGAAAACAGTGAACGGATTACAGAACGTAAGCGGTTTGCGATTCTTCTACTGGTCGCAGAGCTTTGGCAGGATAACAGGCGAAAGCCCGTGGAATAATAATGCACCTTTTGAGTTTTTGTTTGTAGGTATGTTCTGGGCTTTCCTGCCATGGATGTTTTTGTTTGTGCCTGCATTGGTGATGCGACTGGTGGAGGTTGTGAAACAAAAATTCAAACTGCGTCCTGAGCAGGAGTTTATAACAACGGGCGGTTTTGTACTGGCGTATCTGGCGCTGGGTTCTTCCAAATACCAATTGCCGCACTACATATTTGTGGTGTTTCCACTAGCGGCGATTATGGTAGCAAAACTGATTGCCGATTTTGCAGATGGTAAATATGCAGGATTGTATAAAGTCATGAAGCCTTTTCAGTGGGTGGCATCTGTGTTGATAATGATAGCATCGCTGCTGACCTTGGTGATTGTGTTCCCTGTGGGCATTACAGGCATACTGGTGTGGATGCTGGCATTCAGCGTGTGGTTGTTTATTGCCATGCACAAAAGAATACAGGCTAAGATGTTTTGGGTGAGTGCGGCGGCTATTATGCTGGCAAATGTTTTCATCACACATCACTTTTACTACAACCTGTTGAAGTATCAACTGGGTAGCAGCCTTGGCAGGTATATGAAGGCAAACAAGATGCAAGTAGATAAGCTGACGCTACACCAAATAGACCACCCGCTGAATGCACTGCATTTTTATGCAGACAGGCTGATAACGCTGGACAGTGCAGGCACAGAACCGGGTAAATATGTATTGGCTTCTTACAACGGTATAGAACATATAAAAGCACAACAACTACCGTACGACCTGCTGCTGGAAGGAGAGTACTTTAAAGTAAGTGAACTGACACCTGAATTCCTGAACCCTGCAACAAGGCAAAAGGCTACAGAGAAGTATTATTTTATAAGGATGAAATAAAAATTTCTGTATTGATGAAGAACATTGACATTGATAAGAAGAGTCTTAAGGGAAAAGTAATTTCAGATATCATAAAAGTAGCTTTTGCTTGTGCATTGGGGGTTGGGGTATTCTATGGTGGGACCAGCTTCAGTAAATATTATTATAATAACAAGTACGAAAAAATAGAGAAGAATGGTATTGTAACGGACTGTGAAGTAATAAAGACCGGGAATATGAAGGGCAATTACGTTGTTACGAAATATTACTATAATGACAAGAAATACGAGATAAGAGAAGCTTCTCCTGCATTTATTGAGGTTGGAGAAAAGTTTAAGATTATGGTAGATACAACTGATCCCAATGAAAGTGTGATATTATTTGAGAGTCCATTTTTTTACAATACTGATATTACGGATGTAAGTATAGGTGAAGTAACAGAAGTTTTAGAAAAGCGGGTAACTTATCAATATAGCGTAAGCGGAACACGTTTTAAGAGAATTCAAGGTATTATAAATAAGAAATTGAAAGTGGGCGATACCTATGAAGTACAATATCTTGTAAGTAACCCAGCAATTGCAATTATAAAACTGCCTTAATAGAGAGACATTATTTTATTATCATGAAAGCATTCTTAGCCGAAATAGCCACACTGCCTGAAACAGTTAGTGAAGAAACATTGGCAGACTATTTTCGAAAAGTAACAGCAAGCACACCTTCTGTTGCTGACAGGGAAATGGTTTCTTATATCCTGTTTGAACTGGCCAATAAGCAATGGCATAATTACCAGAAGCTGCATGCGCCCTTGTTGGGTGATGTAGATGCGTTTGTAAGTAAACTACTGCAACACGAAACATCGTTGAACATAATACAGGATTTATCTGGCGTAATAGGTATGCTGGGGCTTACACAGTCTTACGAAGTATTCCGCAACCTGATAACTACAGAACAAGCTGAAGACGTGATGATGGAAATTTTAGGAACCATCACAGAGTACGGCGATGATGTTTCTAATCCATACAAATAAAAGAGGCGGGTTATTCACCCGCCTCTTTTATTAGCAATAATATCAGCCTATTTAAACTGGCGGAAGTAGTAGGTAACACCGTCTTCTTCCATTATTAGTTCGTTGTCTGCGCATTTAATAACGGTAAACTGGCGTTTGTCTTTGCCATCCAGATATACTATCTGGTTTACATAGGTTTCTACCATCCAAGAGGGCGCATTGTCTGCATCTTTCGTAGCGAAGAATGCACCCCATTTGCCATCCTTCTGAGACGGGTAGAAATCTACCATCTTTAACTGGCGGCTATAGTCTATCGCATTTACCTTGTTGGCACTCGTGCGTTTGTATACAGACCAGTGGCCTGCCATTTGCTGCACGGTCTTAACAGGTGCAAACACTTCCTGACGTTTTGCTTCCGGGGTATTGGCTACAGGCGTATAGCTTTCCATTTCGTAGATACCGCCTTCATCTTTCAGTATCATCTTATTGCCCTTGCGTTCTGCAACGGTGAAATAACGCATACCCAGGTCGAGCCCGTTGGCCTCCAGCTTGTAAGTGCCTTTGTAGATAAAGCCACCTGCTTTTTGCCATACATACTCATTGCCACCCGGCAGGAATTCTATTTTGATAGTGTCTTTGTAAGCTATTGCTTCGTTTTTCATGGTTTTGCGCGACACTTCGCGCCAGTTGCCCGATAGTTTGTTTTTATCTCCTGCAAAAGAGAGTGCAGGCATAAAAAGACTTGCGAGGAATAGAAATTTTCTCATGACCTTTGATTTAGCGTTTGGATAGTTCAAAAATATTCAAAAAATTGTAATCATTAGAATATCATACCATGGCGGGCAATACACTTAATATTTCGCTGATACAGGCAGACATCATTTGGGAAGATAAAGCTGCAAACCTTGCACAGTACGAGCAATACATTGCAGGCATACAGGAGAAGAAAGAAGTGGTGGTACTGCCCGAAATGTTCAGCACGGGTTTTACCATGAATACGCAAGCATTGGGCGAAACCATGGATGGGGCCACTATGCAGTGGATGAAAGATATGGCTGCCAAATACCGCTGTATACTGACTGGAAGCCTTATAATACAGGAAGGAGAACATTATTACAACCGCCTGCTGTGGGTGCAGCCCGATGGTGTGGTGGGGCATTATGACAAGCGCCATCTTTTTGCCTATGGCGATGAACACAATCATTTTACCGCAGGTGACAAAAGGCTGATAACAAGCGTTAAGGGCTTCCGCATTTGCCCGATGGTGTGTTACGATTTGCGCTTCCCGGTATGGGCACGCAATCTGGGCGATGCTTACGATGTATTGCTATACGTAGCCAACTGGCCCGACAAGCGCAGCCTGGCATGGAAGACACTATTGCAGGCAAGAGCTATTGAGAATCAATGCTATGTGGTGGGGGTGAACCGTGTAGGTACAGATTTTAAAGGGCTGAACTATAGCGGCGACAGCAGTGTTTTTGGCCCGCTGGGCGAAATGATATGTCAGGAAACTAATAAAGCTGTTGTGCAAACAGTTACATTGGAAAAAGATGTAGTTACAAAAACACGCGAACAACTGCCATTTCTCAATGATGCAGACAAGTTTGTGATTGTAGATTAATACCCTCAATCCCCTGCATATTTCGTAATTTTGCGCCCACATTATAAGAACGAATCATGTGGCACCGCATCGCAGCATTTATTATTAAGTTTCGCATCACGCTTTTGGTAACGCTGCTTGCAGCTACCTGCGTTATGGGCTATTATGCCAGCAAGGTAGAGCTGAGCTACGAATTCACGAACGCCATCCCGACAGACAATCCGAAGTATAAGGATTACCAGAATTTCCGAAAGCAATTTGGTGAGGACGGAAACATGATGGTGATTGGTGTGCAGACAGATAAATTCTTCAATCAGGACTTTTTTACAGACTATACCCAACTTGTAAAAGACCTGGAGAAAGTAAAAGCTGTAGAAAATATACTGAGCATTCCCGGCGCCATCAATCTTGAAAAAGATACGACTACAGGCCAACTGAAAGTAGTGAAGCTGGTAAACGACAGCACTATTAATAATGTAGCGGGCATCAAAGATGCATTCTATAATCTTCCATTTTATAAAGGCTTTCTTTACAATCCTGAAACGGGTGCATACCTGATGGCGCTGCGTATAGATAAGAAAGTGCTGAACAGTAAAAATCGTGCAGGTGTTGTAAACGAAATACTGAAACTGAGTGATGCATTCGGCAAGAAGCATAGTATTGAAATGCACTATAGTGGCCTGCCGCTGATACGTACTATGATGGCAGGACAGGTACAGAGCGAAATGAATCTGTTTCTGATTCTGTCTTTTGTACTCACCGCAATTATCCTTGCATTGTTCTTCCGCTCTTTTATGGCAGTACTGGCAAGTATGCTGGTAGTGGCTGCAGGTGTGGTTTGGTCGCTGGGTACGGTAGTGCTGCTTGGTTATAAAATAACATTGCTGATAGCACTGATACCACCACTGATAGTGGTAATAGGTATTCCTAACTGTGTGTACCTGCTGAACAAATACCACTCAGAATACAACAAGCACCAGAACAAAGCAAAGGGACTACTGCGCATGGTAGACAGGATGGGTATTGTTACCCTGTTTACCAACATCACTGCTGCTATTGGTTTTGGTGTGTTCTTCTTTACCAAGAGTGCTATCCTGAAAGAATTTGGTTTGGTAGCGGGTATCAACATCATGGCGATATTCGTGATATCACTGATATTCATCCCTGCATTGTTCAGCTTCCTGCCACCGCCAAAGAGCCGCCACACCAGCTATCTGGAAAACGGTTGGATGTCTCGTCTGCTGGATACTATTACGAATTGGGTTTTCGGACACAGAATGTGGATATACGCAGCAACGATAGTAATATGTGCGGTGAGTGTGATGGGTATGATGCGCCTGAATTCTGTGGGCCATATAGTAGATGACTTACCGAAAGAAGCAAAAGTGTATCAGGATTTGATGTTTTTTGAAAAGAACTTCCGCGGTGTGATGCCGTTGGAAATTGTGATAGACACGAAAAAGAAAAACGGTGCAGTAGGCCTGCCTGTATTGCAGAAGATGGATGAGCTGACAACCTACCTGAAACAGTTTCCTGAAATAGGCCACTCACTTGCACTGACAGAAGGTGTGAAATTTGCACGCCAGGCATACTACAATGGCGATAGCAGCAGCTATGCTGTGCCGAATATGTTTGACGCTGCCTTTATACAACCATACCTGCGCGGTGGTGCTGGTGGCGATAAGAAAGGTATGTTCAATAAACTCCTGAGTGCGTTTATGGACAGCACCAAACAGAAAACACGCATCAGCATCAATATGGCCGATGTGGGTTCTAAACGCCTGCCTATATTGCTGGACAGCATTCGCCCTAAAACACTGGAACTGTTTGACACTGCTAAATACGATGTCACATTCACAGGTACAAGTATCGTATTCTTAGAAGGTAGCAAGTTTATCATCAACAGCTTGCGAGATAGCCTGATACTAGCATTCATCATGATATTCGGTTGTATGATTGCACTGTTCCGCTCGTGGAGGATATTGTTGATTTCAATGGTTATTAATATAGTGCCATTGCTGATAACTGCGGGCATCATGGGCTGGATGGGTATTCCTATCAAGCCATCAACTGTGCTTGTATTCAGTGTGGCATTGGGTATTACGATAGACGTTACCATACGCTTCCTTGTAAACTTCAAACAAGAGCTGGTGAATCATGACGATGATATTGCTGCTACAGTAAGGCGAACGATACACGATACAGGCCTTAGCATTATCTACACATCGCTGATACTGGTAGCAGGTTTTGCTGTGTTTGCGTTGTCTCAGTTCGACGGTACAAAATCGCTGGGTTACCTGACATCGCTGACGCTGTTGCTGGCAATGGTTACCAACCTGACATTGCAACCTGCACTGCTACTGTGGATGGATAAAGCACTACGCAAAAACAAGAGTGCCGATTTCCTGATGGAAAAGAAAGATGAGGATGAAGAAACCCCGAATTCTAAATAGAATAAAAACGCCCCTATATAAGGGGCATTTTTATTTTTTATCAAAGCGTATTGCCGATACTTTGTATGGTGCATGAATCATTTATTTATTAAAGAATATCAACAATTAAATGATATGTTTTTTGTATATTAGGTATCCTCGAAACTAATTAAAAACCAAGAAAACATTATGTGGAAAGATGTAAAAAAAGAATTTGACATTGATAGCGATGGTAAAGAGATTCTTAAAAAAGTAACAAAAGAATCAACTTTTTCTTTCCTTGGAAAAGAGAAGGAGAAATGGGAATTTGCTTTTCGTGGTGCAGGTATTTTAGTAATAATTTTTTCTATTATCGGACTTTGGATTAGTTTAGAAAATCAACGTCGTCAACAAAGATTTCAAATTGAACAACAACGTGCACTGCTTGAATTAGACATTTATAAAAAAACTGTAAAAAGTATTAGTCAGATAGCAGATGGTACTAATGCAGCTAATGAAAGGGATGAGTTTATTTATGATATCGTTCCCACAATCCAAATTCTCAAAAATGATTCATTAACCATAAAAGTTGACAGCTTTAAAAAGCTTTATTGTCGATATCTATATTTAAAAGGAATTACTGACAGTGTTTTCCAATTCTATAATGTAACTAAGATTTTAAGTAGTATAACACAAAATAATACTGATGATTCAGTAATAGTAAGAGATTTGACAAACCGATACGATGCTTTGTGTGCGACGATTGCCAAGAATTACGATATTTGGACTACAGAACGTGAACAAATTATTAATGATTTAGTAGTATCGAATATTAATCAACCTGACTACTTCTATACACAGATTTCGAACTTACTTTTAATACTAAATACCCACTTTAATAATATTATTTTATACAAAAAATCAACTTATAACTACAGGTATTTATCTGGTCTTCATGATGACTACATCAACTTCGTCAATAATCGTGATTTTTATAATTTAAGGTTTGTTCTTGACTATTTTGAAACTAAGAATATGCAAAAAATGAATAATCTCCGAACTGATATTATCAACATAATGCAAGGTTCTAATAAACTACTTAATCAGTCTTATTAATTAACTGCAAGTAATATGGGGATTTTAGTGTTGTTAATACTCCTCTATAACTCTCCCATCACAGCTTCGAGCTCAGCTATCATCATGGCTGTTGCACCCCACACTATGTGATTATCTTCCCAGAGATAGGCAGGGGCTTTCAGGGTAATATCAGGGAATGCCTCGGGAGTGATGTGTGTTACAATTTTTCTTTCGGGTGCAAAGAAATCGTGCAGCGGTACTTCCAATGTGTACTGCACTTCGCTTTGGCTGATGATGTATTGCTGCGGTTCGGCAGTATAACCAATAAACGGAAACACGTTTGAATAGCTAACAGGTATGTAGAGCGATGTAAGCCCGCCGAGCAGTTCAATCTTATGTGGTGCAATGCCCACTTCTTCCTCTGTCTCCCGCAGGGCAGTGTACGACAGGTCTGCATCAGTAGGGTCTTTTCTGCCACCTGGGAAACTTATTTGCCCGCTGTGGGGCTTACCATCCGTGATGCGTTTTATCAACAGCAGATTCAGCGCATCGTTTTTAGGAAACAACAACGCGAGTACTGCACTTTCCTTCGCAGTGTCCGGTATTACACTTGGCAGCTCGCGCACACGCGATGCCATATTGTTTTGCGCAGCAATGCCAGGTAGCGGTTGCTGCAATCGCAGTTTTAATCTTTCAATCGTATCTGTAATATTCAAAACCTTACTCGTCTTTAAATCCTATTTTCACGTGTGTACCGTCGCAGTAGGGTTTATTGCCCGATGCTCCGCAGCGGCACAGTGCAGTCACTTTATTTTTCTTTACTTCTTCACCATTTTTATTTTTGATGGTAATGTTGCCATATACCAGCAGCGGGCCATTGGCAGCTACTTCCACTATCGTATCTACATCTACCTGTGGTGCTTTGTTGCCAATCTCATCTTCATTCCGAAAATAGCTGAGCGCTCCCGAAGGGCATTTTTCTACCTGTGCTATGATGCTTGCTGTTGTTGCAGCATCCATCTTTATCCACGGGCGTTCGCGCGGGTTGAAGACTTCTGCCAAACCCGTCCAGCAGAGCTTGCTGTGTATGCACTGGTTAGGCTTCCATGTAATGGTAATTTCTCCGTTGGTATAATGCTTTGTGATGTCTTTGTGCTCGCTCATTTGGTATGCTTTAATGCTTCAATACTTTGCTGCACCTGCTTAGTAAGGTCTAATTGCAGTTGCAGCATTTCTACCGTATTTTTTTGCTGATGCAATAACAGATGGTCCAGTTTCTTATGCAGCAGGCGTATCTCTGTTTCTGCTTTCAGGTTTACTTTATAATCGTATTCGCTACGCTCCCTGTCTTTATCTTCCTGTCTGTTCTGGCTCATCATAATGATGGGCGCCTGCAGTGCAGCTACGCAAGATAGCATCAGGTTGAGCAGGATATACGGATATGGGTCGAAACCTTTTGCAAGGTACACAGAGTTCAGTATCATCCACAACAGCATAAAGAGCAGGAACAGCATGATAAAACTCCAGCTACCGCCAAACTCCGCTATCTTATCAGACATCTTGTCTGCAAAAGACAGCTCTTCATTGTCCTGTTTTATCTCAATGGGCTTCAGCGTTTCGTCATATTCATACTGCGCCTTTATTTTCTCTACCACTACATGGTAAGCCTCTACCTCTTCACGGGTTATTTTTGCAACATAGTCTCTCGTTATCTCATTCAGCGCGTTGTACGAAATGAATGAATCATCCGCAACCTCTGTCTTCAGTTCCTTCACAAAATTTTTGAGCGATGGGCGAAGCTCCATCCACATCACCCCTTGTGTATCTTCAAACACCCTGCCCGTAATGCTGCAAACTTTTTCCATATATTAAATATACGACAAAGGCCCGTTTGCCTGTATGAATTAATTGTACATCGGCACTTCTATCACCAGTACATCACTCTCTGCTTCTGCTGCCAGTGTCAGTGTATCGGTGCCACTCAAGCCTACAGCATCGCGGCGATTCAGCAATTGTCCGTTGGCATTCACACTACCACTGATGTTGAAAACATATACACCATGCTTATCGCTATGCAGTTTATGCTCAAGGCTTTTGCCTGCCTGCAGGTTGGTGCGGTATATCCATGCATCCTGGTGTATTTTCAAACCTTCGTCGTTATTATCTATCGGCGATACCAAGTGCTGCAATGTATTTACACGTTCTTCTGCAGCAAACAGCTTTTGGTCGTAGCGAGGTTCTACATTCCTTTTGTTGGGGAATATCCAGAGTTGCAGCAGGTTTACTTTTTTATCGCGGTTTTGGTTGTATTCGCTATGGAATACCCCCGTGCCCGCACTCATTACCTGTACCTCGTTGGGGTGGATGGCTTGTGTATGCCCCATACTGTCTTTATGCTCCAGCGCACCATCCAGTACCACGGTTATGATTTCCATATTATCGTGCGGATGCTTGCCAAAGCCCATACCTTCAGATACGATATCATCGTTTAGTACGCGCAGTGCGCCAAAATGTATTTTACTAGGGTCGTGGTAGCCTGCAAAACTGAATGAATGATGTGCATTTAGCCAGCCATGGTCTGCGTGGCCTCTTTCGTTTGCCGGATGAAAAACTGTATTTGTCATATTATCTCCTTTTTACTGTGTTTACGAAAAATGTATGTACGTACATTTATTTTACAAATGTACACTCATTTTTGTATCTGAAACAAATTAGCCCCTTTATACAACTATTGATAACGTTAATACTGTCTTAATAGCCGGAAAGGAATACAATTAATATATTAATTTGGCTATTGATTATGAATAAGAAGACAATTTTCGGGCTATTGTTAACAGGCCTGTTTATTTCAGGAACAGATGACGCATCTGCACAAGGTTATGACACACTGCGCCGCAAAGACAAAAACGGATGGGAATTTCTACAAATAAGAGATGGAAAGACCGTGATGCAGGAAGGGCATTTGCGTAATGGCAAGATTGAAGGTGTTTGGGTACTGTTTTGGGACAGTGGTTTTCCGCGCACAATATCCAGCTATGTAAACGGGGAGAAAGACGGCATTACCACCGGTATGACGGGCGATGGCCAGATGGACTTTATAGAACATTATAAAGAAGGCAAGCTGGAAGGGCCACGCCGCACCTACCATATACGCGGGCCAATATGTGAAGAAACATATTATTCAGAAGGTAAGAAACATGGCAAATATACCAAGTGGTACAAAACAGGTATGAAAGAAGAAGAAGGTACATATGTAGATGGGAAAAGAGAAGGCAAAGCTATATGGTACTACCAAGAGGGCCGCAAAGCTGTAGAATACGAATATTCGGACGGTGAAATAGATGGCGAATCTATTGCATACTACAGAAGTGGTAAAGTGAGTGAGATGGGCAAATTCAAAAAAGGAAAGAGAACAGGTATGTGGAGGGAGTTTTATGATGGTGACGAAGTGAAGGCAGAGGGCAAATATGTGGACAACGAAAAAGATGGGGCATGGAAATTGTATGATGAAAACGGAAAAGTAACAACCGTGAAATATAAAAACGGGGAAGAAGTAAAATAATATGTCTCAAACAATACTGATAATAGACGACGAAAAAGCCATCCGCAGAACCCTAACGGATATTCTGAGCTTTGAAGGCTTCACCATTGACGAAGCCGCTGACGGTGCCGAAGGCATCAAAAAAATAAAAGAAAATAACTACGACTGTATACTCTGCGACATCAAAATGCCGAAAATGGACGGCATGGAGGTATTAACAGCAGCGCGTGAAGAAAAGCCTGATATTCCTTTCATCATGATATCAGGCCATGGCAATATTGAAACTGCTGTAGAGGCAGTAAAGAAGGGGGCGTTTGATTTTATATCTAAACCACCGGATCTGAACCGCTTACTGATAACCATTCGCAATGCGATGGATAAAAAGAGCCTTGTGGCAGAAACCAAACAACTGCGCAAACGCATAAGCCGTGGCGCAGAGATGATTGGCGACAGCGAGGGCATGCAGAAGATAAAAGATACCATAGCGAAAGTAGCACCTACAGATGCACGTGTACTGGTAACAGGCGAAAACGGTGTTGGCAAGGAAATGGTAGCGCGCCGCATACATGAACTGAGCGCCCGTGCCAACGGACCGCTGGTAGAAGTAAACTGTGCTGCCATACCATCAGAGCTGATAGAGAGCGAACTCTTTGGCCACGAAAAAGGATCGTTTACATCTGCCATCAAACAGCGTATAGGAAAGTTTGAACAGGCAAGCGGCGGTACGCTTTTTCTGGATGAGATTGGTGACATGAGCCTTGACGCACAGGCGAAAGTATTGCGTGCATTGCAAGAAGGTAAGATAACACGCGTAGGTGGCGACAAAGAGATAAAAGTAGATGTGCGTGTGATAGCTGCTACCAACAAAGACCTGATGCAAGAAGTAGAGGACAAAAAATTCAGGCTCGATTTGTATCACCGCCTGGGTGTGATACTGATACACGTACCATCGCTCAACGACCGCAAGGATGATATACCGGCACTGATAAAACATTTTCTGCAAGACATAAGCGAAGAGTATAAGCAATCCGAAAAGGATATAGAAGATGCTGCCGTAGAGGCGCTGCAGAAATATAACTGGACTGGCAATATTCGCGAACTGCGCAATGTTGTAGAAAGGCTCATTATCCTGTCTGACAAGAAAATAACCAAGAAGGATATTGATACTTATATACTGTTGAAATAATCAACCTTATGAAAATACCTACCCTTCTGCTTTACCCTCTGCTGGTTTGCAATACTGTATATAGTCAGCAATACTCTTACTGTAAAAAAGTAAACCGATGCATTAAAGATGAGAGCACAGTTACATGGCATATAGAAAAAGCTAAAGAGAATAATGATGTAGATTTTATACTGGATCAGATATTTCTGGATAGTTTTCTTACTGAAAATCAACATGCAGGTGTTCAACAGTTCGAGTTAAAGTATATCAACTGGGATCTTACATTGAATGAACGTTACTTTCCTCCAAATTATAACAGTCAATATGTAGCTACCATAGAGGCATTGATGGATAAAATGCATATTCCGCAAGGTGAGCGGTCTTTTAAAATACACTCGGACCATGCAGACATTTATAATGACATTGTAATCAGGAATAACATAGTTGCTATATCGGGCAAAACCACTGAACATCGATGTGAATACAAAGCAGGCGGAACAACAACCATTCGCTACTTTGACCCTATAAAATACAGTGGCATGTTTGATGGTAAATTTCCTAACGATTCCGTATTACTGCATACCATCTCTGCAGATAAATATATAAACAAGCCTTGTAAGGTAAAAGTGCGTTGTAACAATAGTACCTGCTGGATAAATGATACTGTACTAAACGACGCAGAAAGTAAAAAATATACTGTATTGGTACAACGGATTACTGGCGTTAAGCCCAAATCAGAAAAAGACTTTACGGGTGTATCGTACAAGCCTGAAGACTTTAAAAGGTTTTCAGTGAATCTTTAAAATCAGTTTCTATAATATTTAAAACAAAGAAGCGATTAGTATAAACTAATCGCTTCTTTGTTTTATGACTATACAAATCCCCTTCATAAGGATTTGTAGTTTTATACACCAACCATCAATGGCATCAACAGCATCAGTACTTCTTCTGTATCTGCTTTTTCTGTAGGGCGGAAGATACCTGCACGTGTAGGTGTGCTCAGCTCCAGTTGCACATCTGCACCTGTCATATTGTTCAGCATCTCTACCATCAGTTTTGCGTTGAAGGCTATCTTCATATCCTCGCCGCTATACTGACAGTTCAGCGTTTCTTTACCCTCGTAAGAGAAATCGATATCCTGCGCACTCAATTCCAGCGAATTGCCTTTGATTTCCAATACCACCTGGTTGGTAGTCTTGTTAGCAAATATGCTGACACGGCGCAGCGCGCTAACGAAATCGGTACGGCTGATAGTAAGCCTGTACGGATTGTCTTTAGGTATTACTGCTTTGTAGTCAGGGAATTTCGCATCTATCAGGCGACAGCTCATGCTCATCTTGTTGCTTGTTACAAACAAGTGGCTGCTGTTGTAAGATATCTGCAATTGTGTATCGTCTGCAGACAGTGTTGCTTTCAGTTGTTGCAGTGGTTTTTTAGGCACCACGAAACCATCCTGCACAGGGCAAGCGATGTCTGTTTTGCCATACTGCACCAAACGGTGCGCGTCTGTAGATACGAATGTGATACCTGTTTTGCTCAGTTCAAAATACACACCCGTCATAGCAGGGCGCAGTGTATCGTTGCTAACGGCAAACAGTGTATTGTTGATGCTTTCTATCAGTGCGATAGAAGACATATTGAAGCTTGTAGTTTCGCCAGGTGCCGGTTCTTTAGGGAAGTCGTCCGCTTTTTCGCCACCAATTTTGTACTTACCTACATCGCTCGACATTTCGATAGAAAGGTCTTGCAGATTTACGTTGAAAGTAATTGGCTGCTCTGGCAGGTTTTTCAGATAGTCTGTCAGGATTTTTGATGGGATACAAATGCGTCCGTCACCTTGCGCATCGTTTACATCCATCTGCACACGCATCATGGTTTCCAGATCGGTAGCCGTCAGCGTAAGCGTATTGCCTTTCAGTTCAAAAAGGAAATCTTCTAATACTGATAATACTGTATTGGCACTGATAACCCCGCCAATTTGTTGCAGGTTTTTCAGCAGTGCCGTAGATGTAACGATAAAACGCATTTTCGATAAATGTTTGAAAACAAAGATAATCGTTTACACCTATCTTATATAGGGCTGTGGATAACGAGGGAATAACTATAAACAAAGGTTTCGGGCGGCAAAATTGGGGGTGATAACCTGTGAAACGGGCTATGCACAGCAACCTGAGGTTAAAGCCCTTATTCAAATTTTTTATTTACGTTTACATGCATGAGGAAGGGTTTATTTCCACTAATTCAGGCACTAATTTTTTGGGGTATAAATGCCGCAGCACAGGTATTGCCTGCCAACGGAGATTCGCTGCACTACCGGCTGATAGGCTTTAGCGTGCCGGAACAATCAGGTACCACTACCTACAAGCTGGAGATATATGCTTTCAATACCAATATAACAAAGAGCCTGACTGGCAAACCCATCCTTACACAACAAGAAAAAACAAATAGGATAATTGCAACTGTACCTGCTTTTGGCAAGAGATATGTGTGGCGTGTGAGCTATTTGAGAGGAACAAAACCTCCTATTAAAAGTGAAGTATACAGTTTTGTAGTGCGGGATAATCCATACTCGAACAGCGAGGTATCGAGGGTAGATGTGATAAATGCGGCAACGAAGTATAAAGACATGCTCGTGTTCTTTGACAATACCCGCTCGCTATACAATATGCAGGGCGAACCAGTTTGGTTTTTGCCACAGATACCGGGCGTTAATGATACAGGCATACATGTGGTGCGAGACCTAAAACTGACCAAAGACAATACCATCACCTTCCTGACCAATAAGAACGTTCATGAGATAAGCTACTACGGTCATGTGTTATGGTCCGGGCCAAACGATGGTAAAGTGAGTGGTAAAACCGCAGAACAGTATCACCACGAGGTTACTAAATTATCTAACGGGCACTACCTGACCATTGGCGATAAATTTGTACCCAGTGAACGTGTCGGCAAGCCTGATACTGCTTCTATACTACCCACCAATAAAGGGCCACAAACACCATGCGGTACACTGATAGAATATAACGCGAAAAATGAGATTGTATGGACATGGAACTCTTGCGACTATATTAAAGCCGGTGACCTGATAACGCACTTCAACGCATTTTATCTTGATGAGAAAAACAAAGTATTCTATACCAGCTATCGCAATATAGGCAGGATAATTAAGGCCGAATACCCAAGCGGGCGAATGTTGGCACAGTATGGCTATGATATTAATAATGACGGCAGTGTGCTGATGGGTAACATCTTCTCTCAACACAACTGCAACCTGAATAGCGATGGCAACCTGATACTATTCAACAACAATTTTAAAATGCACTTGCCTACTGCAGAGCGCGAGAAAGATTGTGTACCGGCAGTTGTTGTATTTAAAGAACCTACTGCTAAAAACAAAACACTGCAAAGAATATGGGAGTTTAAAACAGATATAGATACGTTTACAAAACCTATGTCATCGGGCGGTGGTAGCGTACGCGAACTTGACAAAGGCGACTATCTTGTTTGTACAGGCCTACCTGGCCGAAACTTCATTGTCTCTAAAGACAAAAAGATACTATGGAATGTGGTAACATGGCAGAAAGAAAAAGGCGAATGGAAACCTGCGTCGGGTTATCGCATCAGCCCCATCAGAAAAGAGGATTTGCCTAAAGTATTATTCAAATAAAAAAGCCCCGATAACTCGGGGCTTTTGTTTTATAATAGTGATTTTACTTTTTCTATAACGGCTTGCAAGCTGCCTGCATCTTGTCCGCCTGCTGTCGCCAGCGTTTTTTGTCCGCCGCCGCCACCTTTGATGAGTGGTGCAACGTGTTCTTTGATGATTTTGCCAGCATCCAGTCCTTTCGCAGCCACAACACTATCTGCCACACCTACTGCTACAAATGGCTTGCCATCTATGTTTGCACATAGTACAACAACGTGATCATTCAGGTGGTGCTTCACATCAAAGCAAAGTTTTTTCAGCATATCGGCAGTGCCTACTTCTACTATCGTACCAACGAAAGTTACCTGATTGATGATTTCATCTTTGGTCAATACCTCGTTGCGGATAGCTACCAGTTGGCGAGCTTCTAAAGACTCTACATGTTTTTCCAGTTGTGCTTTTTCTTCCTGCAGTTTTTCAATTGCTTTCAATACATCTTTCGGATGCTTTAGTGCAGCATTGATATTGTGCAGTGTATGCAAGTGGTTGTTTACATACGCCTCCGCAGCACTACCGCTTACTGCTTCTATACGGCGAACACCTGCAGCTACAGCACTTTCGTGCTTTATCTTAAAGAAGCCAAGCTGGCCTGTGCTGCCTACGTGCGTACCACCACACAGCTCTATAGAGTAGCTAGGGTCCATCACTACCACACGTACTTTGTCGCCATATTTTTCGCCAAACAATGCCATAGCGCCCATTGCTACTGCTTCGTCCTTAGCCATTTCTTTTATAACGACAGGTACGTTTTCGCGTATCTTCTGGTTAACGATGGTTTCTATTTGTTCAATTTCTTCTTCGGTTACTTTAGAGAAATGTGAGAAGTCGAAACGCAGATGTTCTTCATTTACCAAAGAACCTTTTTGTGCTACGTGTGTACCCAATACACTGCGCAGTGCAGCGTGCAGCAAGTGCGTAGCACTGTGGTGGATTGTTGTAGCACCACGTTTATCAGCATCAACCTTAGCTATTGCATTTGCAGCTGGGTTTGATGGCAGCTCTTCTGCAAAGTGAATGATGAGGTCGTTCTCTTTCTTTGTATCTACGATGTGTATTACCTCGTTAGGGAAAACTAGTGTACCAGTATCACCTACCTGACCACCACTTTCGGCATAGAAAGGTGTTGTATCCAACACCAGTTGATAGCTTTCTTTACCCTTTGCTTTTACTTTACGATACCTTAGTATAGACGCTTGTGTTTCGAGGCTGTCGTAGCCTACAAATTTTGTAGCTGCATCTTTCAGCACTACCCAGTCTTCCGTATCCAGTGCAGTTGCTGCACGGCTGCGGCCTTTTTGTTGTTGCATTTCAGCTTCAAATGCAGCTTCATCCACATTCAGATTATTTTCCTGTCCTATCAGGCGAGTCAAATCTATCGGAAAACCATAAGTATCGTACAATTCAAACGCAGCTTTACCATTAATGGTTTTGCTGTTTTGTGCGTTTGTTTCTTTTACGATATCGTCAATTTTCTTAAGACCTTTATCAAGCGTGCGCAGGAAAGCTTCTTCTTCTTCCTTTACTACTTTGCAAACAAGGTCTATCTGCTTGTGTAGCTCTGGGAATACATTTTCAAACTGCTTTGCCAATACAGGCATCAGTTGTGCCAGCAGCGGTTGCTTGTAGTCGAGGTAAGAGTAATAATACCTTGAAGCCCTGCGCAATATGCGGCGGATAACATAACCCGCACCTGTATTACTAGGTAACTGGCCATCTGCTATGGTGAAGCCGATAGCACGTATATGGTCGCTCAGTACGCGGAAAGCAATATCCTGTTTGCTATCTGTGTAGCCGTATTTTTTACCCGTTATCTTTTCAATCTCTGCAATAGTGCCGGTAAACAAATCTGTATCATAGTTGCTCTGCTTACCTTGCAGTACACGTACCAAGCGCTCAAGGCCCATACCTGTATCTACGTGTGTTGCAGGCAGCTTATCTAGTCTTGTATATTCTATAACTTTCGTAGCGCGTTCCTTTTTGAAAGCATCGCCCTTATCTCCCGCATAGTTTTTTTCCCAATTATCAAATGCTGATTTATCATCCCATACCCTACTAAATTGCATGAACACATTGTTCCAAATCTCAATAACCTGTGGGTGGTCATTATTTACCAGTGTTTTACCATCAACTGCTTTGCGTTCTTCTTCTGTGCGGCAATCAACATGTATTTCGCTGCACGGTCCACATGGACCTGTATCACCCATCTCCCAGAAGTTGTCCTTCTTGTTGCCCATCAGTATGCGGTCTTCTGCAATGTATTGCTTCCAGAAGTCGTACGCTTCCTGATCCATTGCGAGACCTTCTTTTTCATCACCGCCAAATACTGTAACGTATAATTTGTCCTTAGGTATTTTATATACATCTGTCAGCAGCTCCCAGCTCCACTCGATTGCCTCTTTTTTGAAGTAGTCGCCAAAGCTCCAGTTGCCCAGCATTTCGAACATGGTATGGTGGTAGGTATCTACACCTACTTCTTCCAAATCGTTGTGCTTACCACTTACGCGCAGACATTTTTGTGTATCTGCCACACGGGCATCGGGCGCCTGCTTGTTGCCGAGGAAGTAATCCTTGAACTGGTTCATACCCGAATTGGTAAACAAGAGGGTAGGATCGTTTTTAACAACAATAGGTGCAGATGGCACAATAGCGTGTCCCTTGCTGCTGAAGAAATCTAAAAACTGCTGGCGTATTTCGTTAGCTGTCAACATAAGGCTGCAAAGATAATTAGCTGATTTGATGATTGTCTTGTTAGTCAGGGTATTATTGAGGAAAATATTATCTGATTGTATGATGAATTATAAAAAAACATAAAAGGTGCCACCATTGTACATAACTATGTTTTTTATCATTTCATTAGCTAATAATCACATCAGCTAATCAGCTCATTAACCTTATATTTGATACGTGAGTTTTCTCTATCCCTTATTTCTGCTGGCGGGGCTAACGCTTGCCATACCCGTACTGATACACCTGTTCAACCTGCGCAGGTACAAGACGGTTATGTTTCCGCATACCCGTTTTCTGAAAAGCATACAGCTGAAATCGCAGAAACAATCACAACTGAAATATAAATGGCTGCTGGCAATGCGCCTGCTGTTCCTTGCAGCTATGGTACTGGCATTTGCACAGCCTTTTTTTGTAGGCAATAAAAAAGATACTACTAACAGGCTGCAGGTTATCTATCTGGATAATTCGGGTAGTATGAGTGTAAAGAAAGGTGCACGCACCTTGTTTGAAACTGCAAGGGATGCGGCCCGTGAGCAGATACGCCATGCCCCCACAGGCACACGCTTCCTGCTGCTGACGAACGACAAGCCAGCAAGCTATCAGCCACTGCCTGCAGATAAAGTACTGGCGTTGCTAAACACGATAGATATCAGTGCCAACAGCAAGCCAGCGGACAAGACGCTGGCAACTGTTAACAGCATCATGCAGAGCGAATCTTTTGCAGCGGCAGATGTATATTATTACTCAGATTTTCAGCAAAGTGGTTTCCCTGCCAAGGCAGATAAGAACCTGCTGCGCAACATACATATTTATGGCGTGCCTGTACAGACAAGTGCTGCGGGCAATGTGTTTATAGATACCGCCTATCTGGATGCCCCTGTATTGCAAAGTGGCGTGCAGAACAGGCTGATTGTACGCAGCCGCATAGCGGGTGATGCGCCGAAAGAGAATCCTGTATTGCAGCTTACCATTAACGGGCAGGTAAAAAGTGCTTCTGCACTGCATTTCAACGACAAGAATGAAAGCACTGATACCCTCAGCTTTTCTGTAAACGACGCCAATTGGCAGCGCATGGTGCTCAGCATCAACGATGCTTCTGTTCGTTTTGATGATACATTCCGCATTAGTGCTCGCAGTGCCCCCAGCCTGAATGTACTGGTGATGAACGAAGGCCAACCTAATCCTTATATACAAGCAGCTTTTCGTGCATATAATGGTTTTCAGCTTACACAATCGGGCATCACCCAAAATGTAAACGACTGGCAGCAGTACAACCTCGTTATCCTCAACGGCATCACCCGTATGGATGCAGCTATGGGAAAGGCCATTGCCAATGCATTGCAGCAGGGGCAGAGCATCTGCATCTTCCCTGCACGTGGTACTGACCCAACTGCACTGAACGAGGGGCTGCAGCAGATAGCGGATATTAAGATAACGGGCATAGATACGGCTTCTCAGCCTGCTACCAACCTGCAACAAGGCAGCGATCTGGTGCGCGATATGTTTGAACGCATACCCGAAAACATACAATTGCCGGTTGCCAACTGGCACTATAAAATAGATGCAGGCCTGTCTGCCAATCAGCAGGCAGTGCTCAGCTTCCGCAGTGGTGACCCGATGTTGGCTAAATACACACCATCAAAAGGCAGCCTGTACATCAGTGCCGTGGCGGTAGATATGCAGTCGGGCAATTTTGCAGGCAGCTATTTCTTTGTGCCTTTCCTGTACCAGATGGCCATGCAAAGCCGCGGCGGCGATATGTATGCGCTGACACTGGGCAGGCAGCAGGCGGCTTTCATACCTTTTGAAGGCACGGGCGAACGTAATATGGTACACATATACGGAAACGGGATAGATGCCATACCACCGCAGCGCCCGGGAGGCAAAGGGTTGGATGTATTTCCTGACATGGCAGTACAGCAGGCAGGTTTTTACCAGCTGAGCGCCGCAGGCAGCGATACCGCATTGGTAGCCATCAACAATAGCAGAGATGAGTCTGTACTGAACACATGGGCCATTGGCGACCTGAAAAAGCAGTGGGACGGAGATAATATATACTGGCTCAGCACTACCGAAATAAGCAGTGCCAACCATGCTTCTACCCTCGGTAGTTTCCCGCTTTGGAAAGTTTGTGCTATTTTAGCCGTGTTAATGCTGGCTGCCGAGACGTATTTACTGGCAGGCGGTTTTCGCAAACAAGCAGCTACACAATAGCCACTTATGCAAGTGCTCATTCAACAAGCGAAGATTACAGACACACGGTCGGGTTTCCACAATCAGATAGTAGATATTTTAATTGAAGACGGCATCATTAAAGACATTGCACCATCCATTAATGCAAATGCAGATACTGTTGTAAAAGCAGACGGCCTTTGCGTTAGCACCGGATGGACGGATATACTGGCAGACTATCGCGAACCGGGTTTTGAACATAAAGAAACCATAGCAAGCGGGCTGCGTGCAGCTGCCGCAGGTGGCTATACACATGTGCTTACGGCACCAAGTACCAATCCTGCTGTCAGCACCAAATCAATCGTACAATCGCTGGTGCAAAAAGCGGCGGGCAATGTTGTAAGCCTGCATCCGCTTGGTGCCATCACACAAGACATAGAAGGTAAAAATCTGGCAGAGATGCTGGATATGCATGCGCATGGCGCTGTTGCCTTTACAGATGGCTGGAAGCCCGTGCAAAATGCACAGCTGATGCTGAAGGCATTAGAATACATAAAATCTTTCAACGGCACACTGGTGCAGATACCTGTAGACAGCGCACTGGCTGCAGGCGGCTTGATGCACGAAGGTCCTGAATCTGTAAGATTGGGTATGGCAGGCATACCATCGCTGTCAGAAACCATATTGCTGTATCGCGATATAGAACTGCTGCGCTACACAGGCTCTCGCCTGCATGTAACGGGTATCTCTACTGCCGAGGGGGTGGAGATGATACGCAATGCAAAAAAAGAAGGGCTTAACATTACCTGCTCTGTAACGCCATACCACCTTGTGCTGAACGATACCGCACTGGGCGGCTACAGCAGCATGTACAAAGTAATGCCACCTATCCGTAGCGAGGCCGACAGGCAGGCATTGCTTGCAGGCGTTGCAGATGGTACGATAGATTGCATCGCATCGCACCATCGCCCGCAGGAATGGGACGCCAAAACAAAAGAATACGAATATGCCGCAGACGGCATGAACATACAGGAGATAGCTTACAACCTTGTGTTACAGTCAGTAGGTGCAGAACGCGTTGCAACATTATTTACCACAGCACGTGATATCTTCGGCCTTGGGAATACTAATATTGAAAAAGGTGCTGTGGCAGATATAACACTGTATACCGCAAGCGGAAGCCAGCAATTGGATAAGATGCAATCGGCATCTGCCAACAATCCGTTTATTGGTACAGTGCTGCAAGGTAAGGTGGTGGGCATCATCAACAATAAGCAGATACACTTAAATCAATCATAATTATGAAACAGACACATACTACTTACGGACTGATTACCGGGCTTGCTACTGTTATTTTCAGCGCCCTTATGATGGTAATGAAAATGGATATGGATTCCAGCCTGAAGTATGTGTCTTATGCCATCATGCTGGGCGGGCTCATTATGAATGCAATGGCCTATTCCAAAGCAAATGACAACTACGTAACATATGGCAATATTTACGGCAGCTGTTTCAAAGCAGTACTTATCATGTCTGTACTGGCATTGCTGTGGGGTGTAATTGTATTATATGCTTTCCCTAACCTGAAAGATGAAGTGCTGTCTAAGATGGCAGACAAATTTGAAAGAGATGGTACCCCTGAAGAACAGGCAGAAGTTGCTATGAACTTTACAGAGAAATACTGGGGCGTGATGCTGATATTCGGCTCACTGATTATTACACTGTTTTGGGGTGCTTTGCTTTCGCTGATTGCTGCTGCCATACCTAAAAAGAAAGGCTCAATGCCGGAGCACATGCAGGCTTAATACATTTACAACTTATTCAGAGCATTGGAGACAACACAAGGAAAAGGCAATAAGTATATACTACCCCTGCTGATGGGTTTTGCACTGGCTGCGGTAAAAATTGTTTGCAGTACTATACAGTTCAAATATTATCTGGAAGATTTCAAAGCCAGTTATATCATCTTCTTCGTATCGCTGGCAAGTGGTATTGCCATCATATTGTTTACAGGCATTATGCAGAAAAACAGGCTTGCAGGTGCAACCATGAAGGAGATATTTCAGGCTATGTTTCTGACTATACTGGTAGGCATAACGCTGTCATACGGTTTTGAACAGGCATGGATGTATAGCGATGTTTCCATTTCTGACAGGATATTTACAGGTAAAATGAATTACCTAAAAACATACCCTAACTCTGCTACCAAAATAGAAGAGCTACGCAAAGAATACCTGCAAAACAGGAATGCGAAGCCCACATTTGGTAATTTAACAACAGGTTTGCTGGTAGATATAGTGAGGTATAGTATATTAGGCTTTATTTTTGCATTGATTTTGAACCGTAAAAAAACCGGAGCTACCGCATAATATGCCCGATATATCAATCGTCATACCATTATACAACGAAGAGGAATCGCTACCTGAACTGGTGGACTGGATAGAGCGTGTATGCGGTGAAATGGGCTACAGCCATGAAATCATCATGGTAGACGATGGTAGTACCGACAGCAGTTGGGAGGTAGTAAAGCGCCTGTCTAAAGACTACACTGCGGTACACGGCATCAAATTTCAACGTAACTACGGTAAGAGTGCCGCACTGAATGAGGGTTTTAAAGCAGCAAAAGGCAATGTGGTTATCACGATGGATGCTGACCTGCAGGACAGTCCCGACGAAATACCTGAACTGTATCGCATGATAACAGCCGACGGATTTGATCTGGTAAGCGGCTGGAAGAAAGTGCGCCACGATAATACATTCACAAAAAATCTGCCTTCAAAACTATACAACGGCGTCAATCGCTGGGTATCGGGCATTAAGCTGCACGATATGAACTGCGGCCTGAAGGCATACAATAAGAAAGTAGTTAAGAGTATAGAAGTATATGGCGAAATGCACCGCTTTATACCTGTACTTGCCAAAAGCGCGGGCTTCCGCAAGATTGGCGAGAAAGTAGTGGTACACCGTGCACGCAAATACGGTGTATCAAAATTTGGCTGGGAGCGCTTTATTAATGGCTTTCTCGATTTGCTCTCTATTCAGTTCATCAGCCGCTTTGGTAAAAAACCGATGCACTTCTTCGGTTTGCTGGGTACCATCGCCTTTATGATAGGTTTTGCATCTACCATCTATCTCATCATCAGCAGGTTGATAGAAGGTGCAGATTTTGGCCTTACCAACAGGGTAACATTCTATCTGGCGCTCACTACCATGATTATCGGTACACAGTTTTTCCTGGCAGGCTTTCTTGGCGAACTGATAAGCCGCAGTGCTGCTGACAGAAACCACTATCTGATAGAAGAAACTTTCTAAAAACTACTACGTATTAGTACGTATTTAAATACCCCATAAACGGTATATAGCAGGCTATTGCATACATCTACCTTCGTTCAAACTATTGAACGATGCGATTAACGATTTCTACTCTCTTATTAACAGGTATGTGCAGCACTGCCATTGCACAGCCCAAACTACTGAAAGACATATACGCGGGCAAGCCTGCAGGGCTGTATACCCTTTTGAATACTGTCGAAAAATCCGGTACACTCTATTTTGCAGCTATGGATACTGCCATGAATGTTGAAGTATGGACAACAGATGGCACTACTGCCAATACCACATTACTGAAAGACCTGCAGACAGGCGGCAGCTCATCTCCCGGCAATTTCTATGTATTCAATGGCAATGTATACTTCTCTGTCATGACAACTGCCAATGGTACGGAACTGTTTAAATCTGACGGGACAGCGGCAGGCACTGCAATGCTGAAAGATATATGGACAGGGACGACCAGTTCTTACCCTAAAGAGTTTACAGAAATGAACGGCAGCCTGTATTTTATGGCCGAAAACCCCGACAGTGGCGGGTATCACCATGTACTCTACAAATCTGATGGTACTGCGGCAGGAACATCCATACTTACCAACAAGGCATGGAATATTGGCGGGTCCGGACTTTTCAAGATGAATAATAAACTATACATCAATGCAAAAAGCAGCAGCTTGAATACCGGACTGGAACTATGGGAATGTGATGGTACAGATGCAGGTACATCTCTTGTTATAGACCTACTTTCAGGTTCGGGCTCATCAAACCCCGAATATCTGACCAAGATTGGTACAAACAAATTTGTCTTCAGCGCATCTACTACTGCAACAGGCTATGAGCTATATATAAGCGATGGCACTACTACAGGTACTACATTGCTGAAGGATATAAACCCCGGCACTGCTAACTCTTACCCTTATGGTTTTAAAGAACTAAACGGTAAGCTGTACTTTTTTGCGAATGATGGTACAAACGGCCGCGAACTATGGGTAACAGATGGCACACCTGCCGGCACAAATATGGTGGCAAACATAGATGGTGGTGCGGGTAATGGCAATACAGATGGTGCAATATGTGTACTAAACAACAAACTCTATTTTGCCGGTAAAACAACAACAAGCGGTACTGAACTTTGGGTATCTGACGGTACTGCAGCTAATACTGTATTATTCAAAGACATCAATCCAGGTGCTGCTAATAGTATCACATCTCTGTATGCAGACAATGTGATAGGCAACAAGCTATACTTTGCGGCCAACAATGGCACCAACGGCTACGAAGCATGGGAAACAGATGGCACCATTGCCAATACAAAAATGATATATGATATCAAAACAGGTTTGGGAGATGGTGTACAGAGCACAGAATACAAATTTGTAAAGCTGAACAACAAAATCCTTTTTGTTGCAGATAATGATACAACGGGCAATGAAATATGGACGATAGATGCACCTGTAAGTGTGAAAAACACTACCACGCAAGCATTGGCAGTAAGTATTTACCCAAATCCTTCTACGGGAGTTTTTAACGTAGCAACTAACATTGCTGATTTGTCATACAGAATTTACAATTCTTTAGGACAATTTGTAGAAAACGAGGCAATAAGCAAAAACCAAATAGCGTTATATAATCAACCTGCTGGTATTTATACGGTAGAACTGATAGGCACTGAGGGTGCAAGGCAGTATCAGAAAATACAGCTGACAAAATAGGTTTTTCATAGATTGCGGATAGATTGACCGGAGCGTGTATGCGCTTCGGTTTTTTTATGTGCAGGGCTTTCACAATCGGGAAAATATTATAATCAATAGGGGTATAATGCACCAGTTCACATAATGTATTGGTAACTTTGCGCACTTATATCGATGCGTAGCGCTTGTACCATAGCATTAGTAGGCAATCCCAATAGTGGTAAAAGTTCCTTGTTCAATTCACTGACAGGGCTGAACCAGAAAGTGGGCAATTTCCCCGGCGTAACGGTAGATAAGAAAACAGGTACATCGCGCATTACAGATAACCTTACTGCAAGCATCATAGACCTTCCCGGTACATATAGCCTCTACCCTAAAAGTGAGGATGAACGGGTAACCTATGAGGTATTGCTGAACCGCAATAACGCAGACCGCCCCGACCTGATAATTGTAATTGCAGATGCATCAAACCTGAAACGCAATCTGCTTTTCTGCTCGCAGATAATGGATTTAAAGATACCTGTGGTAATGGCACTCACTATGAATGACATTGCCCGCAACAAGGGTATCAATATAGATGTAGCTGGGCTGGAGCGTGCTATGGGTGTGCCCGTGGTTGCCATCAACCCCAGAAAGAATAAGGGCATTGCACAACTGAAGAAAATGATTGCGGGTGTAGCACAGTCGAACGTGCAACCCGCCAGTGAATTTATAGACACGGTAGCCCTTACAGGCCCGTGGATTACAGAGATAAAAGAACTGTGCAATGTAGAGAGCAATTATGCGGCATTGCACATAGCCTGCAACTATCTGGAGCTACCTCACCTTAATGCCGCGCAGCGTATACAAACAGGTGCCCTGCTAGACCAGGCAGGTTTTAACAAAGCCCGTATACAGGCAGAGGAAATCATGCAGCGCTATCAGCGCATTGGCAGCATCATGCAGCAATGTGTGGTAGAAACCAGTCCGCTGCAACGTGCCATCATCAGCGAGCGGATAGATAAAACACTGCTGCACCCTGTATGGGGCAATGTGATATTGCTCAGTGTTTTGTTTCTGCTGTTCCAGAGCATCTTTTGGCTGGCAGAATACCCGATGGGTTGGGTAGAGCAAGGCTTCAGTGTAGTATCAGCTTGGCTGGATGGTGTATTGCCTGCCGGTACTATCAAAGACTTATTAATAAACGGTGTTGTGGCAGGCATCAGTGGTATAGCTGTTTTTATACCGCAGATAATGATACTGTTTGGCTTCATCACCATACTGGAAGACAGCGGCTACATGGCACGTATCAGCTTCCTGACAGATAGGCTGATGCGCAGTGCGGGGCTGAATGGTCGTAGTGTGATGCCACTGATAAGCGGTATGGCTTGTGCAGTGCCTGCTATCATGGCTGCACGTACTATACAAAACCGAAAGGAGCGCCTCATTACCATCATGGTAACACCATTGATGAGCTGCTCTGCAAGGTTGCCTGTTTATACTATCCTTATAGGATTGGTGATACCTGATAAAAGCCTTTTCATCTTCAACCTGCGTGGCTTGGTGTTGATGGGGCTGTACCTGCTTGGTTTCTTTATGGCACTGATTGTTGCCAAAGTGATGAGCATGGTGATAAAGGTGAAAGAGAAGACCTACTTCCTGATGGAACTGCCGGTATACCGCGCACCACGATGGAAGAATGTGGGCATTACAATGGTAGAGAAAGCAAAAGTCTTTATTACAGATGCGGGTAAGGTCATCATGGTGATATCTATACTGCTGTGGGCATTGGCTACTTACGGTCCTCCAAGTGCTATGAAGGCAGTAGAAACCAAATACGAAGCACTGAAACTGCAACACCCTGAACAAGCAAAAGAACTGGACAACCAACTACAGACAGCAAAACTAGAGCATTCTTTTGCAGGTATTATGGGCCATGCAATTGAACCTGCTATCCGCCCGTTGGGCTATGACTGGAAGATTGGCATTGCACTAATTACATCTTTTGCTGCACGCGAGGTATTTGTAGGTACTATGGCTACCCTATACAGTGTAGGCAGCGATACCGAAAATGAAGATACCCTGCGCGACAAAATGCGCGGTGCAACCCGTGCCGATGGCACACCTGTTTATACATTGGGCACAGGCGTATCGCTGCTGATATTTTATGTTTTTGCCATGCAGTGTATGAGCACACTGGCCATTGTATATCGCGAAACGCGCAGCTGGGTATTACCTGCCATACAGTTTGCTTATATGTTTGTGCTGGCATATGTTACAGCGTTTATTGCCTTTCAGATTTTCAGCTAAAAACCTCCTTTTGTTAATAAGATGTTGTGCATGAGCGCATACGCTCGTTAATGCAATTCACATTGTAGTTTATTGACAGGCTTTCATTTACTTTCGCATATTACTCTATAAAAAGCAGGGCCTGTAGCCCTGTTGTAATGCAGATGAAACAGTTGACCGATTTTTTTAAAAACCTGTTTGAACACTCCGACTTCCGTTCGTTTTGGCGAAACGGTAGCTGGACGGAGTTTCACGGCTGGTTGTACATTATCAGCGATTTGCTGATATGGTCGGCATACTTCGTCATTCCGCTACTCATACTTTTCTACATCATAACCAAAAGGCAGAAGCTACGCTTCAGCGGCCTGTACATACTCTTCGCTACTTTCATATTGATGTGCGGCGCTACCTATTTTGTAGATGCGTTGATGTTCTGGGTGCCTGTATACAGGTTTAGTGCGCTGATGCGTTTTGTAACTGGCGTCATCAGTTGGGTTACTGTTTTCTACGTAGTAAAGATTTTACCGTTGGCATTCTCCCTGCGTTCGTCAGACGAGTTGGAGAGTGAAATCAGAAACCGCAAGCGTGCAGAAACAGAACTGCAGGAAAAAAACGAACTGCTGCAGGAAGCTGAAAAAATTGCGAAGCTATGCTACATACAGTGGGATGTAATGAATGAACGTGTGGTGTTATCGGACGCTGTAAAACATATATTGGAACTGGCACCCGACAAAAAACTTACACACAGCAATTTTACCCAAATCATTCATCCCGAAGATGTGAAGCATCTGGAGAAAATGATAGATACCATCTTCATCAAGAAATTCTTCCCCGATTTTTATTGTCGCATCATAACCGGTAAAGACGAGGTAAAACACATATTGGTACGTGGCGAGGTAGCGCTTAATGAATATGGCAGCATAGCCATGATAAATGGTACACTACAAGATGTAACAGAGCAGCGCCTGTACATACAAAAGATACAACTGCAAAACCAGAAGCTGAAAGATATTGCTTGGATACAATCGCACAAGGTGCGCAGCCCGGTGGCTACTATTATGGGGCTAATACAACTCTTTAATAAAGATGAACCTGAAGACCCGATAAATCAGCAAGTACTGGAAGGCATACAGGAAGCCGCGGTGAATCTGGATGAAGTGATTAAAGAGATAAATGACAAGACCGAAACAATGAAACTGAATAAATAAAGCCGCTGAAATTTCAGCGGCTTCATTATTTATGCATTCAATACAATCTTATACAGAGAAGCTTTCGCCACAACCGCAAGTGCGGCTTGCATTAGGGTTGCTGAAGTGAAAACCTTTACCATTGAGACCATCAGAAAAATCGAGCGTGGTATCGCAGAGATACAGAAAGCTTTTCAGGTCTGTAACCAGCTTTACACCATGATCTTCAAAAATCTGATCGTTTGGTTGGGATTCGTTGTCAAAATCGAGCTTGTAAGACAAACCCGAACAACCACCGCCAACTACGCCTACACGAAGAAAATATGAATCATCCAAACCGGCATCCTGCTTCAGCTTGGTGATTTTCTCCTTTGCCTTGTCACTAATATATATCATACATTAAGGTTGTAATATGGTTTAATATAATTTCTATCCTCTGCACATTGACACTATAACACTATCATATCAACCAGTGATAATAGCTTACTGCCGTGATTAAATATTAATGCTTTTTCTCTTCCAGTTCCAGTTCAGGCATGCCGTTCTTCACCCTGTAGTCGTTGATAGCTGCTTTGATAGCATCTTCAGCCAGTACAGAACAGTGAATTTTTACCGGAGGCAGGTTCAGCTCTTCAACAATATCCATATTGTCTATAGCCAGTGCCTGGTCTACTGTTTTACCTTTCAGCCACTCTGTAGCCAGAGAAGAAGAAGCGATAGCAGAACCGCAACCAAATGTTTTGAATTTAGCATCAGCAATAACACCTGTAGCTTCGTCAACCTCAATCTGCAAACGCATAACGTCGCCGCACTCAGGAGCACCTACCAGGCCTGTACCTACATTTTTCTTTGCTTTATCAAGCGTACCTACGTTCTTAGGATTGCTATAATGATCGATAACTTTATCTGAATATGCCATAGTCTTAGTTTTTTAATTCGTTTGTAAATAGATGATGATTAGTGGTGAGCCCATTCAATTGTGTCCAGATCTATACCTTCTTTAAACATTTCCCACAGCGGGCTCATTTCGCGCAGTTTCAGAACAGTGTCTTTGATAGCGTTGATAGTATAGTCTATCTGCTCGTCTGTAGTGAAACGGCCCAGACCGAAGCGCAGTGAGCTGTGTGCCAGATCATCGCCCAAACCCAGTGCCTTCAGCACATAAGATGGTTCCAGTGATGCTGATGTACAAGCAGAACCGCTTGACAATGCTATATTCTTATTAAAGCCCATCATCAGGCCTTCACCTTCTACATATTTGAAAGAGATATTGCTAACGTGTGGCAGGCGGTGTTCTTTGCTACCATTTACGTATGCTTCTTCCAGTTCTATCAAGCCATTTTCCAACCTGTCGCGCATTACGCTCAGGCGTTTAGCTTCTGCCTCCATTTCGTTCATGCATATTTCGCATGCTTTACCCAAGCCTACTATGCCCGGTACATTCATAGTACCACTGCGCATACCACGCTCGTGGCCACCGCCATCCATTTGTGCCGTTACCTTTACACGTGGGTTTTTGCGGCGTACATACAATGCGCCTACACCTTTAGGGCCATACATTTTGTGACCACTGAAAGCCATCAGGTCTATACCATCGGCCTGCACGTCTACAGGTATTTTACCAACTGCCTGTGTAGCATCTGTAAAGAACAGTACGCCATGTTTGCGTGCGATAGTGCTGATTTCGCGAACCGGTTGTATAACACCGATTTCGTTATTACCATACATGATAGCTATCAGGATAGTTTTATCTGTAATAGCATTTTCCAGTTCTTTCAGGTCTATCAGGCCTTCAGGGTTTACTTCCAGGTATGTAACCTGTCCGCCCATTTTTTCAATGTGCTTGCATGTATCCAATACTGCTTTGTGTTCTGTAGTAGCAGTAATGATGTGGTTACCTTTTGAAGCGTACATTTCAAACACACCTTTCAGTGCCAGGTTGTCGCTTTCTGTAGCGCCCGATGTAAATATGATTTCCTTAGGATCTGCGTTAATGAGTTTTGCCACTTGTTCGCGCGCATAGTCTACCGCTTCTTCTGCTACCCAACCAAAAGAGTGGTTGCGGCTGGCAGCGTTACCAAATTTTTCAACAAAATAAGGTAGCATCGCTTCCAGTACCCTCGGATCCATTGGGGTCGTAGCATTATTGTCCAAATAAATTGGCAGTTTCAATTCCATAATCAGTTTTAAGTAGTTGCCTCTAGTTAAGTTTCAGTACAAAGTTAAGCCAATTGTGCTACTTTAGGGCAACAGGAGCACATAAGTGATTCTATAACCATATTTGTAAAAATTATTAAGAATGTTGCGAATAGAGCATTTGGGCATAGCAGTAAAAGAACTTGAAAAATCTATCCCGCTTTTTGAACAATTGTTAAACACACCATGCTATAAAACGGAAAAAGTAGACACCGAAGGGGTGAATACGGCATTTTTCAAAACAGGCGAATCGAAAATAGAACTGCTAGAGGCTACAAAAGAGGATAGTCCTATTCAAAAATTTATTGATAAGAAGGGCGAAGGTATCCACCACATAGCTTTTGAGGTAGAAAATATAGAAGCAGAAATGAAACGCCTTTCAGCACTGGGTTTTGAATTGCTGAATGCAACACCGAAAAACGGCGCAGACAACAAACTGGTGTGCTTTCTACACCCAAAAACTACCAACGGTGTGTTGATAGAACTTTGCCAGGAAAAACGTTAATGGATTAATCCTTGTATCTGAATGCAGGTATCAGGAATGCTACGAGTGCTGTATAGATGAAAAGGCCTATTGCTGTACCTACAACCAATACAAACAATAATGAATGTTTAGCCTCTTCTGATACGATGGCGTCATCCAGCACCATCAGTGTACCCGGCATTCTTTCTTTACGCAGCAGTTCCTGCTTGCGTTTGTAGAGTTCGTAAGACAAGTCGTATGTCTGAGAAGATTGGTCTGAATTTTTACCTGCAGTAGATGATGGAGTAATAGAACCTGTCTGGAAATTGCCTTTTCTGTTCAGGCTATCCATCACTTTCAGTTGATTATTGATGAATTCAAGCTCTTCGCTTCTTTCAAGATTTTTAACACGTGTTCTGTCTGCCATGTATTCATTACCTGTTTCCAGAAACTTTACAATGGCTTTTTGAAGTGGTAATACTTGAGAGCTGTCTTTGGTTACAAACTCTACAATAAATGGAATACGGTCTGTATTCAGGTCTTTATCAAGGTCTTCACCCAGTATATTTTTGGCTTCAATACTCTTGATAGATTGAGCCATTTTCTTATCAACATCCAGCAACAGCGCAACTTTTGCCTGCTCGTCTCGCTGTACCAATGCATTCAGTTTAGAAAGGCGATCGCCATAGATTTTTCTTGTCAGCTCTTCAAACATTACCGTAAATGAAGCTCTGTAAGCATTGCCGTCTTTCATATTCTTTACAAAAAGCGGTACGATGCCTACAGACATACAAAGTATAAATAGCACAATATTTTTCTTTAGGCTAACAATAAGTCCATGCAACATTTTTATCAGTGTATGATAAAAATTATGAGCACCTGAAGCGAAATCTGTCGTGTTATTTGGCAATGCCATAGTACTGTAAGGCTTGTATGATTTTGTACAAGAATTTACAAAACTAACTATTTTTAGTTTTTGTAATTAGTTGCATTCATTAATAATGTATATATTTTAGAGAATATTAGCCAAAAAGCAATACAGTACCTGTTTATCCTCAATTTTTCCCGATTGTTCTGAAAAAAGAAATGCCATAGCATAATGCTTAATAATATTGTTTTATGACAGGCCATGATATACTGATGAATTATAAAGCAGCAGTACTGAATACGTTACAATACTTCAACATATTCAGACACCCCCTGTTTTTTGAAGAAATACACCGTTTTTGCGGGCTGAGTATCTGCAAAAAAGAGCTGAAAGAATTAATTGATGAGATGGTGGCAGATGGAGACATTTTTTTGATAGATGGATGTTACCTGCTAGAAAAAAATGCCGCTCTTGTGCATAAAAGAAAAACAGGAGCTACACGCGCCCAACTACTGATGCAGCACGCACAGCAATCCGCTTCTGTAATTTCCAGATTCCCGTTTGTAAAAAACGTTAGTATATCGGGTTCTCTTTCCAAAGGATATGCTAATGAAAAATCAGATATAGACCTCTTTATCATAACACAGAAAAACAGACTGTGGATTTGCCGCTCTCTACTGCATTTGTATAAAAAAATGACATTTCTGAAAGGGAAAGAACATTCGTATTGTATGAACTATTTCATTGACGAATCGAAATTATGCCTTGAAGAACAAAATATATTTACGGCTACAGAATTGGCTACACTGATACCTATGTACAATACAGAAGTGCACAGAGAGCTGATAATGGCAAACAAAGCATGGGCTATTAAACTACTGCCCAACGTACCGTGGAGTACCGACATGGTTTTTACAGACGATAATACCCACTTCTTTAGGAGGCTGGCAGAGGGTGTGGTAAATCTGTGTTTCCCTAAAATGCTGAACCTCTTTTTAATGAGTATTACAGACTCTTGGTGGAGGTTGAAATGGAGGCTGAAAAAATACCCTATGCAGGATTATGACCTTGCCATGAAAACCCGCTGGTATGTTTCTAAAAACCACCCGCTGAACTACCAGAAAAAAGTACTGGAAAAGAAGAATAGCCGTATTTTTCAGAAGATTGCCGTTGATATTTAAAAACTATGCGCGTATTGGTAACCGGTGCATCGGGCTTTGCTGGCTCCGCACTTATAAAATATCTTGTTGGTATTAACAATGCCGACATTACAGCCATAGTACACAAAACACCTGTACAGGTTTCGCATCAGCATATACGGTACTTACGGTCTTCAATAGAAGATTTACCGTCTTTCCTAAAGGGTGAACCTGAATTTGACTATATATTCCATCTTGCGAGAATACCAGGCAAACGTTTTGGAAACATAGGTAGAATACTGGCAGGTCTTCAAGGTGCGGCGGCGAATAAAAAAATCCTCAAAGTTATATCAGGCAAGGAATGTAAAACCAGACTCGTTTACCTTTCAGGTTCACTCATGTATGGTCATCACCCTGGCAAGACATCTGTAGAGGCGGACGGTTTACATCCTGCAGGTTTTGCCAAATATTATCATTTGGCAGAGAAACCCTTGCTGAAAGCCATCAGCAATAATACTGCAAACATAGTAATGCTGCGAGCACCATGGATTGTAGGTAAAGGCTCGTGGTTTGCAAAGCTCTATGAAGAGCATGTTTTGAAACAAGAAAAAGTACCCATATACGGAAACCCGGACAGGCACATGTCTCTGATAAGTGTTGATGACTGTGCGGGTATGTTATGGCACTATGCCACAAACGCGCAAGCTTCTGGCATCTATAATATCTACACCGTTGGCAAATTATCTTACATGCAGTTTTTAAACTACATTGCCAAAGCCTACAATACTGAAAACTATGTAGGGTACAACGAAGAAAAAATGTTGAAATTTGCAGACCAAACCACTGTCGATTCCATTTGCTGCGAGGTAGTGTTGGATACTCAATACAAAGAACTGCTGAACAGCTACAAACCTATACACAACAACCCTGAAATATACATTGCTCAATTGGCACAATATGACAACAACAAATAATACTGCTGAGTACTATAAAGAAGTGGGTGATTACTTTGACATTTTTGCAAAGCAGCATCATGAAAAAAGCGATACCAATCCTATCCTTTCAGATATGCGCGCATCGTTTCGTACCTATGTTACACACCCTTCTCCCAAACATATATTGGATATAGGTTGCGGACCGGGTTTGGATGTTGCATTTTTTGCAGAAAAGTATCCACAGGCAAAAGTGTATGGTATAGATGTATCGCAGGGTATGCTGGACTATGCAAGCGGGCTATGCAAATCGAAAAATCTAAACAATGTCGAGTTCATTAATACAGGTATTGAAAAGCTGCAAGAGCATTTGCCTAGCGATGTGAAGTTTGATGTAGTATCTGTTTTCTTTGGCGCACTGAATACGGTAAGTTCGCTTGAAAAAGCGGCACAAATAATTGACGGATTGCTAAAGCCCGGCGGGCAGGCAATGCTGACTTTTGTAAACAAATACTATCTGGCAGAGTTTTTTGTAAACATACTGAAACTAAGGCCCGGAAAAGCAACAGCCCGCTGGGGACAAACATGGCGTGGTTATTCAAACGACTATGCTTTAGAAAGCAAAACATATACACCATCGCAAGTGCAAAAAGCATTTGGCACCACAAGCCTGCAACTGCAAACAAGAAGAGGCTATTCTATTTTCTATCCAGCATGGTTTCAGGTAGGTAAACTGCAGAAGTCTCCGGGCTTGTATAAGCTGTTGTATAAAGTAGATAATATAGCTAACAAAACCCCCTTCTGGAGCAATGGCGAATACACGCTGTTTGTGTACAACAAAGCATAAAAAATGTTTGCAGCAAAATGGGTAATATGTGTATTTAGCTATAACAGGGGACAATTGCTAATGACCCTTGTAGATTCTGCCCGTACGTTTTATCCTGAATTTGATATTGTTGTTTTTGATGATAGTAGTGACGATAATGTAACACAAGCAATATTACTTTCACTACAACAGAATGGAGTAAAAATAATCGGCAGCAATAAGCGCACAGACGACAGTAAGCATGGCGGGCTGTATGTACAAATGAACACGGCAATCAACCATGCTATAGATCAAGGTTATGACTATGCATATTTTGTGCAAGACGACATGCAGTTTTTATGGCGGGACGACACTTTAGAAAAACACACAAAGACTGTGTTTCAGAAACAGGAATGTGTGATGTGCAATTATAACTTTCTGCAAAAAATCCTGACAGATGGTATTGAACAGAGATTGCCCGCTATTGATGCACATGTATTTTCGTTTGCAGGAAATGGTGTAGCTGATACAGGAGTAATTGATATAAAAAAAGCATCGTTGATAGGCCTGCATTTTCCTGAACAAAGCGAACATGGCAATGGCAAATACTGGTATAATAAAGGTTACAGAATGTATTGGCTACGGGTTGCGCATCTTGCATGGGTGCCATGGCCTACAACTTTCAGGCACGGTGTAAAGGAGCAAAGGCAAATAAAAACGCTACTACCATTAAACAGCAGTGCCGTTGAAAAAATAAAGGCTAATACAACATACGCTTACCTGGAAGATTACACAAGTTTGCAAGGCTTCTCTTTGAAGCCATACTGGTATACTAAAAACCCTGGTTGGCTGAACCTAGTAAAAATTTACACCAAGTATTTCCTGAAAAAAATCTTTTAAAACCAGCCCTTTCTTTTAAACCATATTACCATAATTAGTGGTACTATCAGCATAATGGCTACTGTTATGTAAAAGCCCTGCGTTTGGTGTGCCAGTGGTATCACATCAAAATTCATCCCGAAAATGCCACCTATTACCGTGGCGGGCGCCATCAGTGTGGCAAGCAGTGTGAAGACTTTCATCACCTCATTCATACGCAGGTTTATCTGGCTCATAGAGAGGTCTTGCAGGTTCATCACCATCTCGCGGTGGTTCTCTACATATTCGTTTGCCTGTGTAATGTGGTCCAGTACGTCTTTGTAATATTTATCGTGGCGCTCATCCAGCAATGCGTTTTCACTGAAAAGGAAACCATTTACCAAATCTCGTACAGGACTTATAGAGCGCCGTATCAATATAATCTCTCTGCGCAGGATGCTTATTTTTTCAAGCGCACCTCTTTCTTTTTGTAGTATCAGTGTATCTTCCAGTCTTTCAATACGCTCGTTTATCTTATCTATAACATGAAAATAGCTATCTACTATCGTATCTATAAGGCTGTAGCACAGGTAGTCGGCCTGGCGATTTCTTATTTTCGATGTTTGGTTTTTAATGCGCTCACGCACGGGATCAAAAACATCGCGCTTTGCATCTTCCTGAAAGGAGATGACAAAATTTCTACCAAGTACGATACTTACCTGCTCTGTTTCTACCTCGCCGGTATCATCATTATAATATAGCATGGGCAGCAGGCAGAAGATAACATTATCTATCTCATCCATTTTGGCACGCTGTCCTACGCTCAGTATATCTTCCAGTACCAATGGGTGGATGCCGTAGTGGCTGCAGAGTTTTTCTATCTCTTTCTTATTCAGCCCGTCTACATTTATCCATGTTATTTTACCACTATCCAGATACGGATGGCATGCCTGCTGATCGGGTAGTTTTTTTTCCAGGTAGGTATTAACATCATAATCGTAAACGGTGTATACAGACTGCACGTTTACATCCCGCCCCTGCGTTTCGCGCGATGGGTTGTAGGATGTCATGGGTTTGCGTTTGGAGCTGTTCCAAGCCCATTCAGGCAATAATTTTGCCAAACCGCGTACTCTGTTTCTTGCAGACATCGTGTTGAATAATATGCTAATTTAGTTTTTTGTGCCTATGTTCGCACCACAAAACAGTTGAAACCGCATATTTATTATACTGTAATTATGAAGAAACTATTACTCACCGCCGTTGCTTTTGTATCACTTACATCTGCAATCGCGCAGAAAATCAACAAAGAGAAGATTGTTATTACTACAGAGTATGGCAAGATAGTACTTGCACTGTACGATAACACCCCGAAACACAGGGACAATATGTTCAAGCTCACAAAAGAGAAGTTTTTTGACAGTACATTGTTTCACCGTGTCATTCCAACATTCGTTATTCAAGGTGGCGACCCTGAATCTAAGAAAGCTAATGCAGGCCAGCCATTGGGCGAGGGCGATGTTGGCTATCGTGTACCTGCAGAAATCAATGCAATTAACTTCCACCAACGCGGTGCTATAGGTATGGCGCGCGATAATAATCCTGAGAAAGCATCGAGCGGTTGTCAGTTTTATATAGTAGTAGGCAAAAAGTATACAGACGAAGAACTGAATACTATTTCTGAACGTACTGGTCGCAAGTTTACACCAAAGCAACGCACTATCTATAAAACACAAGGCGGTACTCCACATCTGGATGGCAACTATACTGTACTGGGTATTGTAGAGGAAGGTATGGATGTAGTAGATAAAATAGCCGCTGAACCACGCGACCCGCAAGACAGGCCAACTAAAGACATCAGGATGCTGAAAGTACGTTTCAAGAAAAAGAAATTCCTGGGCATATTTTAATAACTGCTGATGCAGGATATAAAAGCACTCAAAAAATTATTGGACGAAAAAGTAAGGCTGTATAATCAGCCTTCTTTTATTAAGGGCGATCCCATCGTTGTTCCGCACCGCTTTGGCAAGCAGCAGGACATTGAAATAGCGGGGCTGTTTGCCGCTGTATTGGCATGGGGCAACCGTACCAGTATCATCAACAGCACCAATAAAATAATGCGGTGGATGGATGATGCCCCGCACGATTTTGTGGTAAATCATCAGGATACCGACCTGAAGAAAATGCTAAGCTTCGCGCATCGTACATTCAATGCTACAGACCTGCTGTATTTCATTTACTTTCTGCAATACCACTACAGTAAGTATAACAGCCTTGAAGATGCATTTGTACACGAAGCAAGCTATGAGCATGAAACAGTAGAGCAGGCGCTCATACATTTTCACAATTATTTCTTCTCTATAGAGCATCCTGAAAGGACAAGAAAACATATAGCCACACCTGCGCGCAAATCTGCGTGCAAACGCATCAATATGTATTTGCGCTGGATGGTAAGAACAGACAACCATGGCGTAGACTTTGGCATCTGGAAAAAAATAAGTCCACGCCAGCTGGTTTGTCCGCTCGATGTTCATGTTGGCAGGGTGGCGTTTCGTCTGAGACTTATCCGCAACGAAAAATCAGACTGGCAAAACGCTTTATCTTTAACGCAGAGCCTTCGCGAACTGAATCCCGAAGACCCTGCAGTTTATGACTATGCACTGTTTGGGCTGGGCGCCGAAGAACGTTTCTAAACAAATGCCAATGCGCTTTCTTCTTCATGAATGCGCTCTTCTACATTATTCACAAAAGCATCAGGCCACACTATCAGCGATGTGCCTTTTTTCTTCCACCAGTTGCTCTCTTTCAGTTTTGAGAAACGGATTATGCCTATTACGTGACAACGCTTTTCGCTGCTGCTCCATTCTTCAATGCGTTCAAAACGCTCATGCGGTACTTGGAATAATCCTTCAAAACTTACATACACACGCAGGAAGAAATCATTGGTCAGATCGCCCGCTGTTTTATTGTTCAGTTTCTTGTATTCGTATTTGTAATCGTAGCGTAGCGCGCTCAGGTCGCTCAGCACCGCAGATGCCGTAGGGAAGCTGCCCGCACCCTTGCCATAGAAAAACTGCTTGTCAGCCAGGCCACTCTCTATCACCACACCGTTATATTCATTGCGAACATTGAATAGCTGATTGGTTGCATCTACAAACTGTGGCAATACAAATGCTGCTACATCTCCATCTTCCAGCTTCTTGGCTTGTGCTACCAGTTTTATTTCGTAGCCTTTTTCTTTGGCAAATATCGCATCGTGTACCTGCAGGTTTTGGATGCCGCTGTGTATTATTTCTGACGGGTGAGAAACGATGCCATAAGCGTGCGTCAGCAGTATAGACAGTTTGTTTACTGCGTCTATGCCTTCCACATCCAGCGCAGGGTTGCTTTCTGCAAAGCCTTCTACCTGTGCCTGCAGCAGTGCGTCTTCAAAGCTCAGCTTGTCTTGAAACACACGTGTAAGGATGTAATTAGTAGAGCCGTTTACAATACCATTGAAACCCTGCAGCAAATCGTTATCATAATACTCTTCCAGATTGCGGATGACAGGGATACTTGCACACGCCGCACTCTCGTACAGAAAAGGCACATTGTATTTTTTCTGCAGCACCAGCAGTTCAGGCAAGTGTTCTGCAATCATCTTTTTGTTGGCACTTACTACTGCCTTGCCCGATGCCAATGCGCGCGATACGATGTAGTATGCCGCATCCGCATCATCTATCAGCTCTACTATTACGTTGATGCTATCATCGCTCAGCAGCAATTCTGCATCTATGGTGAAAAGTGTTTCAGGGGCTTCACGTTTTTTCTCCGGGTGTTTGATACACACTTTTTTTATTTCCGCATTCAGCGATGGTGTTTGTTGCAACACCTTGTACAAACCTGTACCTACTACACCAAAGCCAAACAGGCCGATGTTTAATTTCTTCTGTTGAATAGACATTGTTTTTCTCTTGTTTTATTATGTTTAGACATTTACCCCAAAGGGTAATTTTTGATTATTGAAATGCTGCTACTTTTACTTCAGCAACGAAAGTTTGTGCTTTGTTCAGTGCCTGTTCTATATCGCGTATCAGGTCGTCCACTTCTTCAAGGCCTACGCTCAGGCGTATCAGGCTATCTACCACACCTGCCGCGCGGCGTTTTTCTGCAGGGATAGATTTGTGCGTCATCTGTGCAGGATGGCATAGCAGGCTCTTCACGCCGCCAAGGCTTTCTGCCAGTTTAAATAGTTTGGTACTACAGACTACAGCTCTTGCAGCTTCTTCTGTGTTGTTCTTCAGTGTGAAGGAAACGATACCACCAAAACCCAGTTGCTGCTTAGCTGCTATATCGTGGTTAGGGTGAGACTTCAGGCCAGGGTAGTATACTTTGTCAATAGCGGGATGTTTTTCCAGATACTGTGCTACTGCCAGCGCATTGCGGCTGTGTTCCTTCACACGCAGATGCAGCGTTTCTACACCACGTATCACCAACCAGCTATCGTGTGGGGCAAGGATGGCTCCGCTTGCATTTTGTATAAATTTGATTTTATCGCCCAATTCTTGTGTAGCACTTACCACGATGCCTGCAATCAAATCGCTGTGGCCACCCAGATATTTTGTAGCGCTGTGCACTACAAGGTCTGCCCCCAGCTTGATGGGTTGTTGCAGTATAGGTGATGCGAAAGTATTATCTACACACAGCAGTATGTTGTGCTGCTTTGCAATCGTGGCAATGGTTTCGATATCGCTGATTTTCAGCGTTGGGTTGGTTGGTGTTTCCAACCATATCAGTTTTGTTTTTGGGGTAATGGCATCTATCACATTGGCTATGTCTGTAGTGTCTGTGTAGTTTACGGTGATACCGAATTTTGCATAGATATGCGTGAAGAGGCGGAAGGCACCACCGTAGATGTCGTCTACAGCCAGTATTTCGTCACCGCTTTCCAGCAATTTTACTACTGCGTCTATGGCTGCAAGGCCGCTTGCAAATGCTGATGCTCTCTCACCACCTTCCAGAAGGGCTACTATTTTTTCCAGCGTTTCGCGGGTTGGATTGTTGCTACGTGCATAGTCGTAGCCTTTGTGCTCACCCGGTGCGTCCTGCACGAAAGTGGATGTCTGGTAAATAGGCACAGAGATTGAACCTGTCAGCGGATCTACCGGAATGCTGTGGATGAGTTGTGTTGCGTTGCTCATGTTATCTTCTTGATTTTAAATTGTTACGAATTTTTCTCGTTACAATCGTTACCAAGCAAGATGGTTTGCTATCGATGAGAACCCTTTGTGTACGGACACAAAAAAAGCTCCACCGATAAATCAGAGGAGCTTTTGAATATTTGCACAACCTTTCGGTCGATACTTTCAAGCTTTTGCTTCTGACTTATCTGCCCCGCATTGCTGCAGGATGGAATTAGCACCAGTTCTCAACACAGTGTGTTGAGGAGGTTGCTAAGGTATCATCGGGCCATAACCCTCCACCTTTCTTGATAAGCGATGTTGTAAAGAACTGATGCAAAGATATGTGCGCATTTTTCACAATTCCAAAATATTTTTTTGAAGCCCCATTTTTTAAGCAGGTTTTAATAACCCCTATACTATGGCGAATTGCTTATTTTACAGTAATTTGCAGCCCCATCCGAGCCAATAATTCATGGATTTACCCGAAGGCAAAAAAATTTATTTCGCATCCGATTTTCATCTCGGTATACCCGATAGAGAAACGAGTCTTGCTCGTGAAAGACGGTTGTGCCATTGGCTGGACGAAATAAAAAAAGATGCTGCGCACCTGTTTCTGGTAGGTGATATTTTCGATGCATGGTTTGAATACAAAAAAGTTGTACCAAAAGGCTACACACGCTTTCTGGGAAAACTTGCAGAGCTCAGTGACAGCGGGCTTCCTATCGAAGCATTTACAGGTAATCATGATTTATGGATGCGTGGCTATTTTCAGGAAGAGTTGAATATTCCTGTGCATCATGAACCGATTGAAAGAACCTTCAACGGCAAGCGTTTTGTAATAGCACATGGCGACGGCCTTGGCCCCGGAGACCATGGTTATAAAATACTGAAAAGCGTACTGCGCAACAGGTTTTCACAATGGCTCTACAGGCGTATACATCCCGATACGGGTGTTGGGATGGCAGAGTGGTTCAGCAGACTGGGACCTAAACACAGTGTAGAAGACGATCCTTTTCTGGGGCCTGAAAAAGAATGGTTGGTACAGTATGCATTAGAAAGGCTGAAGCATGAACCGATAGATTATTTCATCTTCGGGCACAGGCATCTGGCTCTGGAATACCCGCTGCCCAATAATAGTCTGTATGTAAATCTGGGCGACTGGATACACTACAACAGCTATGGAGTATTTGACGGCAATGATTTAAAACTGGAATACTATAAAGGCAAGTAACAACAATATGGAACGAACCCTTGTGATGATAAGACACGCGAAGTCGAGCTGGGCGAACCCTTTACAAAGCGATTTTGAAAGACCCCTGAACGACCGCGGTGAACATGATGCCCCGATGATGGGCGAAAGGCTGAAGAAGCAAAATCTGTTACCCGACCTTATCATAGCCAGCACAGCAAAACGTGCCAAACAAACAGCTAAAAAAATTGCGAAAGCAATCGGGTATGACGAAAGCAACATCGTATGGGACGAAAAGCTGTATCACTGCATCCCGAGCGTTTTTGAAGAAGTACTGTATGAAGTGGCAGATGATGTAAAGACTGTGTTTATTGTAGCACACAATCCCGGCATTACAGAATTTGTCAACGAACTATCAGATAAGTTTTGTACCGATAATATGCCAACATGCGGCATGGTAGGTGCAAAGTTCGAGGCCGAGCAATGGAACGAATTCAGCAGAACTAACAAACAAGTATTTTTATTTGACTATCCTAAGAATGTAATATGACCGCTAACAAGCCATCAACACAGACCATCAGCACACTGGAGAAATTATTTGAAGATCATTTTGGCGTAGCACCCGAACAGATAAATCTATTACCTGTATCGGGTTCAGACAGGAGATACTATCGCATATCAGCGGGCAAAATTTCTGCCATAGGCACTTACAATACCAACCTACCCGAAAACAATACTTACTACTACTTTACAGAACTGCTGCGCAAGCACGAGATAAATGTGCCGCAGGTTTATTGCATCAGCAAAGACAAAAAATACTACCTGCAACAAGACCTTGGTACTACTTCCCTATTCGATATGCTGAACAAGGAAGGACATACAGACAATGTGCGCCAGTATTTTCATAAAGCACTGGAGCAGTTAGCCAAGATGCAATGGATAGCAGGCCGCGAGGCAGACTATTATCAGTGCTATGGTACACGCGCTTTTGATGAGAAAGCTATCATGGCCGATTTACTGTATTTCAAATACTATTTTGCAGACCTGCAGAACATACAATATGACCGTGCCCTGCTGATGGATGAGATGGAGCAGATGAGCAAAGAGCTGGGGCGCATACAGCCACAAATGTTGATGTACCGTGACTTTCAGAGCCGCAACATCATGGTACACGAGGGCGATGTTTACTTCATAGATTTTCAGGGTGCTATGCAAGGTCCGCCCCAATACGATATAGCATCGCTGCTGTGGCAGGCAAAAGCACAATTGCCTGATGCCTGGAAAGAAGACCTGCTGAATGGCTATATGACCAGCCTTAGCAATCTGCATATAACACGTGTGGATGAAATACACTTCCGCCGTGGTTACCTGCAATTTGTATTGCTGCGTATACTACAGGTATTGGGCGCATACGGCTTCCGTGGGTTGCTGCAACACAAACCACACTTTGTTAGCAGCATAGGCCCTGCGCTAAAAAATCTGGAGAACTTCCTGGCGGTAAATCCCCACCTGCCTGCATATCCGGAAATACGCAAGCTGTTGGAACGCCTGTCTACTGCAGAAATGCAAAGCCGCTACTCGCAACCTGAACATACAGAGACTGCAAAACTGCAAGTGCAGATAGTAAGTTTCTCTTACAAAAACGGTATACCGAAAGATAAAGGCTCTCATGGTGGCGGTTATGTTTTTGACTGCCGCGGATTGCTGAACCCAGGCAGGTATGCAGCCTACAAACACCAGACCGGCAAAGACGAAGCTGTAAAACAATTTCTGGAACGCGAAACACGTATGCCTGAATTTTTGGCACAAGTATATGGCCTTGTATCGCTGAATGTAGATGATTATCTGGCACGTGGTTTTGAAAACCTGAGTGTGGCATTTGGCTGCACAGGTGGCCAACACCGCTCTGTATATGCAGCAGAAGCATTGGCAAAATACCTGCAAAGCAAATACAACATCCCTGTTACGGTTACCCACCTCAATCAGGAAAAATGGGTGTTGGGGGAATAAAAGAAATCACTAAAGCACAATAAAAAAGACCGGATATATCCGGTCTTTTTCTTTTTTATAATAAGCTGTTGTTATTTAGCTTCAGTATCACCTACTTTGCGTGGGTTGCGTTCCAGCACTTCATCTACCATACCATAGTCTTTAGCTTCCTGTGCAGTCATCCAGTAATCGCGGTCGCTGTCTTTTTCTACTTTGTTGAATTTCTGTCCGCTGTGCGTAGCTATGATTTCGTACAGTTCTTTTTTCAACTTGCCGATTTCGCGTGCAGTGATTTCGATATCGCTAGCCTGGCCTTCTGCGCCACCCAATGGTTGATGTATCATAATACGGCTGTGCTTCAGCGCGGTACGCTTACCTTTTGTACCGGCACACATCAGTACCGCAGCCATAGAAGCGCCGATACCCGTACAGATAGTAGATACATCAGGGTTGATGATTTGCATGGTATCATAGATGCCAAGGCCTGCATACACGCTACCGCCCGGGCTATTGATGTACATCTGCACATCGCGGTTGCGGTCTGTGCTTTCCAGGAACAACAACTGCGCTGTAACGATATTGGCTACATAGTCGTTGATACCTTCGCCAAGAAAAATGATACGGTCCATCATCAGACGAGAGAATACGTCCATAGATGCTACGTTCAGCGGACGTTCTTCGATGATATATGGAGTAAGTGCCATCGGATTTTTGTACAAAGCAGAAGTATAGTTGTGCAGTGTTGCGCTGCTGATGCCATGATGTTTAATGGCATATTTGTTAAACTCGTTTGGATTCATAAAATCGTATTTTTGAACTAGAATTAATCTTTGGATTGTCTAAAACAATTTTCAATCCATGATTAAATATAAGACATAACGGCACATAACAGCCATCAAAACTATCAATTCGTATATTCGTATAAGGCAAAAAGTCATTTTTGCATGATAAAATAGCTATCTATATGGCAAAACTTACACAGGAAGAGCTGTTGGCCATCTTCGAAGCCGTAAAAAAAGAGGTGAAGCCCTATGAAAAGGGTACTGTAAAAGCGCGTATAGATATACAAGGCAAGTACGACCTGTGGAGCGAAAAACCTGTTGAGGCTTTTGGAAGAAAATATCCTGCAATGGCATTTGCTTCCGTAATTTTGCAGAGTGGGTATGTTGGTTTTTACTTCATGCCCGTATATGGAAGTGACAAAGTGAAAGAAACAATACCTGCCGAACTTTTGAAAACATTGAAAGGAAAAGCCTGCTTTCACATCAAAACAACTGATAAAGATTTGATGAAACAGATAAAGCAGGCATTAAAATCGGGCTATGATGCCTACAAAAAACAAGGTTGGGTATAGGTTATGCAATTAACGCTTGAACTGAACGTACCACCTATACAAAAACCCATCAGGTACACAGATAAGATAATGCTGATAGGCTCATGCTTTACAGAAAACATGAGCGAACGCCTTTTGCAGCACAAGTTTTCCGTGCTCAGCAATCCGCACGGTATATTGTTCAATCCGCTGAGTGTGGCTAATAGTATTGATAGCTACATCATAAACAAGCAATACACAAAGGGCGAGTTATTTCAGCTGAATGAATTGTGGAACAGTTGGGACCACCATACCCGCTTTTCGCATACCGATGCAGAAAGTGCGCTGGCGCTTATCAATCAATCGCTGACAGAAGCATCCGCTTTCATCCGCGAGGCCGACCATATTATTATTACACTCGGTTCTGCCTTTCAGTATTACCTGACAGAAAACGATAAAGCTGTGGCCAACAACCACCGCGCACCTGCACAATGGTTTCATAAAGACTTGCTGGACATTAACCTGATTGTAGCAGCGCTTGATTTCTCGCTAGACAGGCTCAGACAACTGAACCCCAACATACAAATCATATTTACCATCAGCCCTGTGCGCCATATACGCGATGGTGTGGTTGACAATAACCGCAGCAAAGCAAGGCTGATAGAAGCTGTGCATGAATTGTGTGAAAGGTATACTTGTGCATATTATTTCCCGGCCTACGAGCTGATAATAGATATACTGCGCGACTACCGATACTATGATATTGATTTTGTTCACCCAAACTATCTGGCTACATCTTTTGTTTGGGAGCAATTTGTGAATGCCTGTATAGATGCCGATACCAAAACGTTGATGAAAGATGTGCTGGAAATAAGCACTGCACGTGCCCACCGCACCCGCTTTCCCGATACAGAGGCGCATCGCAAATTCAAGGCATCTTATGTGCAGAAGATAGAAGAGTTGCAAAAAAAATTCCCCTTCCTGAAGCTGGAAGAGGAACTCGCATATTTTAAAAGCTAAGTGTTTTTAGTTTTCCTGCATTTCAAGCACAGGTTTCTTTTCAACCTGTGTTGCGGTGCTGCCCGCACCTGTCATTTTACATTGTCCGTTAAAGACAGCATTAGGTTCTATCTGCAGGCGGCCCGTTTGTATATTACCGTTAATGGTAGATTTTGACTTCAGGCACAGCATATCTTTTGCTGCCACGTTGCCATTTACCGTACCAAATACATCTGCATTGGCAGCATGGAGGTCGCCCTGTACAATGCCCGATTCGCCAAGCACTACACGTGCTTTGCAATATACATGGCCTATGATATTGCCATCTATACGCATGTCAGATTCAGACTCAATATCTCCGTTTACAGTTGTGCCCTGTGCTATCATGGTTACAGTACCGCCAGGATAGTTGTCTTGTCCGTTAGATTTGTTTTTTGTAAACATATTTACGGTTTTTTAATAATGAGTAATGCGGTGGCAAGGTATACAGTAAACAGGTATGGACAGTGGGCTCTGTCTTAAATTCCTGTTATAAATAGCCAAAAAATATGGCAGGGACGTAAATATATATAATAATAACCGATTATGCCAAGCCCCATGTGCAAGTATTTACTACCTTTGCACCCTCATTTTTCCCATTCATGGATCGTAATTCAGTCATTGGTTTCGGCCTGTTGGTTGCGCTGCTTATAGGTTATGTAAGCTACAACAACTACTCCCAAAACCAGTTTTTAGAGAAGAAAAAGGCGGATTCTATTGCATACGCCAAAGCACACCCGCAGCCCAAAGCAAATGTAGACAGCATGATAGCAGCCAACAAAGCTGCCAATGTTGCCGGCATGTCTGCCGCAGACAGTGCGCTCAACGACTCGCTACGCAAGGCTATGCCACCTGCCTACAACGGACAGGCTACCAGCATAACGCTGGAAAACAAAAACATTGCCCTGACACTGAGCACCAAAGGTGCACACCCTACAGGTGCTTTGCTGAAGGCGTTTAAGACTCACAAACAAGAGCCGCTCTACTTCTTCAACGGAGAGAACAACCAGATGAGTGCTCTACTGCCGATAGAAGGTGGTAAAACATCTACTGCCGACCTGTACTTTACCGCTACACCGGGCAATGCTGCCAATGGCGATAAAACAGTTGATTTTGTTGCAGACCTGGGCAATGGCAAAGCTGTACAGATAACCTATACACTGCCTGCAGAAGGTTATATGATGGGTTATAAGATGACATTGAAAGGCATGCAGGCTACATCTGTACCAATGACATGGCAAACGGCTGCGCTGCATACAGAAAACGATATCAATACAGAGCGTACCAACGCACAGGTATATTATCGCTATGCAGATGAAGAGCACGATTATTTCAGCTTCATCAACACACAAAGCGAAAATCTTGACAAAGCTGTACACTGGGTAGGTTTCCGATCTCAGTATTTCAGCACAGCATTGGTAAACGCCACTAAAGACGGCTTCAAAAAAGCTACGGTAGGTGGTAATGCAAAACTGGAAGACAAGGGCACAGTTGCCATTAGCAAAAACACACTTGAAGCTGCACTGGGCAGCGACCAGAGCGTAAACCTGCAATGGTACATAGGCCCTAACCAATACAGCATCCTCCGCTCTTACAAGGTAGAGCTTGAAGACATGGTGCCACTGGGTTATGGTGTAATGTCTTTTGTGAAGTATGTAAACAAATGGCTCATCATCCCGATATTCAATGTACTGAGCGGCTTTATCAGCAACTATGGTGTTATCATAATCCTGATGACGCTTATTATACGTCTGATACTATCTTTCTTTACCTACAAGAGCTACCTGTCTGCTGCTAAAATGCGCGTGCTGAAGCCCGAACTGGACGAGCTGCGTGCACAGTACGGCGACGACCAGCAGACGTTTGGTATGGAACAAATGAAGCTATACCGCAGTGCTGGTGTAAACCCGCTGGGTGGTTGCTTACCTACACTATTCCAATTGCCTATCCTGTTTGCGATGTACTATTTCTTCCCTACATCTATAGAACTGAGGCAGCAAAAATTCCTGTGGGCAAACGACCTTTCTACCTACGATAGCATCATCAGCTGGACAGGCGATATCCCTGTTATTACTTCTATATTCGGTAACCACATCAGTTTGTTCACTATCCTGATGACGGCTTCGAGCTTGTTCCTGGCGCTGTACAACCGCAATATGACAGTACAGGATCCTAACAACCCGATGCTGAAATGGATGCCTTATATATTCCCATTCATGCTGTTTGGTGTGTTTAACAAGATGGCAGCGGCACTTACGTTCTACTACTTTGCTTCAAATATGATAAGCATTGCACAGCAGTTTATTATTCAGAAGTACATCATCAACGAAAAAGCCATCCATGCGCAGTTGCAGGAAAATAAAAACAAGCCTGTTGCACAAAGCAAATGGCAGCAAAGGCTGGAAGAAATGCAGAAAGCACAAATGCAAAAGGCTAAACAACCCAAAAACAAATAAGCCTTTCTGAAATAACAAAAAAAACCATACCTCTGAACAGGTATGGTTTTTTTTAATGTTGATTATCCATATTTAATACTTAGAAAAAATTAAAATTTTATAACTTGCAGGTTATAGACGGATACTATTGCTATCTGCGTTCTGCAGGTAGTTTTCAATAAAAATGCTTTCGTTTCAATAGGGGTAAATAAGTTTCGTGTGCTATCGCGCAGCGGAACAGAAATGAAAAACAAAGCCTTACATTCCTGTAAGGCTTCTTTATTTTAAGTAAGTGAATTCTACCAGGCTATCGGTGCCGTTTTGCATTGTCAGCCTTACTTGCAGGGCATCAGGGCTTTTACCTGCTATGTGTACCTGTGTTACTTTTGTAAACATTTCATCGCCGCCAAAGCGGCCTATTGGCTGCTCATACAAGGCATGGTTTTCGTAAAGCATATAAGACACACGCCCCAGAATAGTAGGCTGCTGCCGGATGATAATATCTTGATTTGCAACCAGTTTTTCTGCAGGTAGTATAAAATACCACAGTGGTATCATCACAACTATGAAAAATATTTTTTCGCCTATAAACGCCAGTACTGCAATAATAATATGTACACTTAGGATGCCGGTATAAATCTTCTGCCCGCGTTTCAGCTCTTTGCGGCGGGTAAAAAATAAAAGCAGTGCCGATGCATAAAACATGAGCACTGCCAGTATTCCTAATTCCCATTGCAGCTTGATGCGGACACCTGTGGCTGCAACTAATATGATGATTGCAAATATTGCTACTGCAATAAGATGTATGCCAAATAATTTCTTCTTCAAAGGTCTTTACCCCGGTTTATGTGAATTTACACATTGAACCTGAAGTGCAGTACATCTCCATCTTTTACTTCATATTCCTTACCCTCTATGCGCAATCTGCCGTTTTCGCGGCAAGCAGCCTCGCTTCCGTATTTTACATAGTCTTCGTAAGCAATGGTCTCAGCTTTGATGAAGCCCTTCTCGAAATCTGTATGGATAACGCTTGCTGCCTGTGGCGCTTTCCAACCACGTTGAATAGTCCATGCGCGTACTTCCTGCACACCTGCCGTGAAGTAGGTAATCAGGTTCAGCAAACCATATGCAGCACGTATCAGACGGTTAAGACCCGGTTCTTTCAAACCATATTCTCCCAGAAACAGTTCTTTATCTTCTGCACTTTCCATTTCAGATATCTGTGCTTCGATAGAGTTGTTCATTACAATCACCTGCGCACCTTCTTCAGTAGCTGCTTTTATCAGTGCTTCAGAGTATTTGTTGCCTGTGTGTATAGCAGACTCATCAACATTTGCTACATACAGTACAGGCTTTTGCGTCAGCAGGAACAGGTCTGCAATTGCTTCCAGGTCTTCGCCTTCCAGTTTCAGCCCGCGTATGTTTTTACCCTGCATCAGGTGTTGCTGGCATTGTACCAGTACATCAAATACACGTTTTGCCTTAGGGTCGTTCTTAGCTATTTTTTCATAGCGCTGCATTTTCTTCTCTACGCTGTCCAGATCTTTCAGTTGCAGCTCTGTATCTATGATTTCCTTATCGCTTATCGGGTTAATCGCACCCTCTTCGCGCAGGATGTTTTCGTCTTCGAAACAACGGATAACGTGTGCTATCGCATCTACCTCGCGGATGTTGGCAAGGAATTTATTTCCCAAACCCTCACCCTTGCTGGCACCTTTTACAAGGCCTGCAATATCCACAAACTCTATAGTGGTAGGTAGTATGCGCTGTGGCTGCACCAGCTCTGCCAGTTTTGCAAGGCGCTCGTCGGGTACATCTACCTGACCCACGTTTGGTTCTATAGTACAAAAACGGTAGTTGGAAGCCTGCGCTTTTGCGCTGTTGCTCACCGCGTTGAATAGTGTTGACTTACCTACATTCGGAAGGCCCACGATGCCTACTTGCAATGCCATATCGCTTTAAAAAATTTGCGCAAAGGTACGGCTTTTTAGGCGTTAGGTATTAGTAATTAGGAATTAGCTTCAATCATGGCTTTTTCCATCAGGTCGTAAACCTGCTGTTTCAGGGTGGGCAGGTCTGTCAATGTCATGCCGGCTACGGGTACCGGTGGCAGGTAGATGACTCTGTTACGCCCCGGGCTCAGCATCCACCAGTGGCTGTAGTGCCAGCGGTTGACGGTATCGGGGAATATCATAGGCAGCACAGGGGTTTGTGTATTAATGGCCAGACGGAAAGCCCCGTCATAAAATTCCTTCAGCGGTTTGTCTGTTTCATTGAAAGTACCTTCGGGGAATACTGCAATGTTACATTCCCGCTTCAGCATTCGCCACATCAGTCGCAGGCTCTTGGCACGGCTGTGGGCACTGCTGCGGTCTACCAGTATGGCCAATTGCTTATATACAAAGCCAAATACGGGTATGGAAGCCATTTCTTTCTTAGCCAGTGTACGGAAGTATTGTGGAACGGCAGCGTATATCAGTACGGTATCGAGGTAAGAGATATGATTGGCTACATAAACAAACCTTGCGTTTTCGGGCCTCGGGCCGCTCTTCATCACAGGCATACCCATACAAAACAACCATCCGCGAGACCAGTAGTGTACCACTGTCCATATAACACGCCTTGCCCAGCCCTTATCTATAGAGCCGAAAGCCAGAAATATGGGAAACGCCAGCAACAGGCAACACAAAAATGTTGCTATTACATACACTACATATATAGGGCGCAGCAGCCTGAGGAGCATCATATATTACATTCCCGGAAACAAAGGACGGGCAATAGCAGCACGGAATGGCCAAGGAATAGTAGCCAGTATGATGATAAATGCTACCAGCGACATCCAGAATACTTTCTTGTATTTAGCACCATCTGCAATATCCTTCTTTACAGATGCATAGCCGATGTGTATCAGTACTATAGCTATCAGCATACCTGTGATGTGCTCTACAGCCCAGAAGCGGCTGAGGCTGTCTTTCATCACATTGCCCATGCCTTGGTTCTGAATATTCTTAATACCCCATGCACCGGTGAAGTACAGGAACAGACCCAGCAACAGCTGAATATCACAAACTATCATCAGCAACATAGCAGGGCGTTTCTCTGCTTTGGTAAATGGCTTATTACCACCCAAACCGCCCATGGTTTTTACGATTGTCCATATAGCGAAGATGATAACGAACCAACGTAGAAAATTGTGCAGGTGCAGCATGCCTTGTTGCATAATGTATCAGTTTTAGATTGCTTAGATAAAAACACCCATCAGGGGGTTCAGGTTCAAATCTACAACCTCAGGCAATAGCACACAAATAAAAAGAATTGATTACCACCCCATACGCACCCTCAATTGGCGTACATGCTCCATATGGTGGCGGCTGTGCCATGCATAAAGGGCTGCCATCTCCCACAGCGGATAGTTCCCTTTATTATCCGGGTGGTAGTAGGCGCGCTGCCATTGTTCAGCACTCAGGCTGCGCAACAGCGCAGTAATACGCCTGTGCAGTGCATGCAGTAGAGTGATAGATATATTGACAGGTACGGCTTCTACATCGTGCAGCAGCGCCCATTTGTTTTCGTCATAGGGCATAATGGTGGGGTTATCAGTAGTCAGTGCAAACTTCAAGCGGATGTACATATTCATATGGCTGTCTGCTATATGGTGCAATACCTGTTGCACCGTCCACCCGCCGGGGCGGTAGGCTGTTTGCAAATGCGCTTCGTCCAAGTTTTCAATGCACACATCCAGCCAACCTGGCAATGCTTCCAGTATGCTTATCCACTCGTTCAGCTTTTTATCATCGTAGCCCTCCGGGCGTTGGTACGGTCCTATCGGGTACTTCAGCTGTTCTATATCAATGTTATCGCTCATTGCAGATGCATTTGTACCAAATGTAGTATTAATTCAAAAATGACGCAGAATGTTGACTGCCATTGCGCGGGTTTATTATTTTAGCACCAAATCCATTTGTAGTGTCACACGGAGAGCTGAGAAAAGAAACCAACTGCCTGAACTGCGATGCGCAGGTAGACGGCCGCTATTGCAAAAACTGCGGACAGGAAAATCTGGAGCCGAAGCAAACATTCTGGCATCTGGTAACGCATTTCTTTAATGATGTGACACACTTTGACGGCAAGTTTTTCATCACGCTGAAAAGCCTGTTGCTGAAACCCGGCTTCCTGACAGAAGAATATGTAAAAGGCCGCAGGATGAAGTATCTGGACCCTGTGCGTATGTACCTGTTTGTGTCTTTTGCTTTCTTCCTGTTATATCTCGCAGTCGAAAATGATGCAGATAAATTCAAATACAGCGACGACCCGGCATTAGTTCACGGTATTGACTCTTTAATTGCAAAAGATAAAGGGTCAAAGAGTTTCAATATGAACGGAGTGAAGATTAATGGTAAAAATGTAATTCTGTTCAATTTCGGTGATAACTATTCTCATGGATTACAACATTATGATTCTCTCCAAAAAGCATTGCCTGATAGTCTGAGAAGCGATGAGTTTGGTCGGTATATAGAAAAAAGCATTGTAGGTGTTGCAAATACATACTATCAAAACCCATACGACTTTATGGGGAATCTTCTTGACAAATTCAAACATTCATTTTCAAAAGTATTCTTCATATCGCTACCTATCTTCTCGCTGATGCTTACATTATTATACATAAGACGCAGAAAAGATTTCTTTTATGTTTCTCATGCTATCTTCACTTTACACTGCTACATTGTAGCTTGGTTCTTTCTTACAATCAAAACAATAATAGAAGCAATAGTACCGGAGTCTATAGTGCTAACTTCATCATTGCAAATAATAATTTACTTGGGATTGTCAGTGTATATATTGATAGCAATGCTGCAATTTTATAAACAAAGTGTTTGGAAGACCAGTATTAAATGGTTGATACTAATTGCAATAATGTTTGTTGTACTATTATTAATACAACTAGGACTTTTAGTAAACTCATTCTTTGCAATGGCAAGTGGTGGCCATTAATACAAATCAAGTATGTCTCATCAACACGAACGTAAGGAGAAAAAATGTCTGAACTGTGGTGCAGATTTGTACGACCGTTTTTGCCATAAATGCGGACAGGAAAACGTAGAGCCTCGCCAATCTTTCTGGCAACTGACAGTGCATTTTTTTGAAGACCTTACGCACTTTGATGGTAAGTTTTTCACCACGGTAAAGTACATGTTTACCAAACCGGGATTTCTGACAAGTGAATATGTAAACGGCAAGCGTGCTGCTTATGTAAACCCCATCAGAATGTACCTGTTTGTGTCTGCTATGTTCTTTATCATTAGTGGTATGCTTCCCGATATTTCTGATTCGGGTGGCATAAAACCTGTAGTAAGGAGTGCAGACACAGATACTAAAGCTGATACAGCATTAAGAAACATACATGCTATTGATACAACAGTGCCTGATTCTGTAATTCAGGATAGTGTTTATTATGGCAGAACGTTATCAAATGCATCTACTGTTGCAATCTATGATTCTATTGCAAATAATCTACCAGCGGATAAACGCCCTAATTTTTTAAGTAAATATATAGGCAGAAGATTGGCTGCTTTCAGAGAAAAGTCGCATGTCATCCCAAATTTTGAAGAAAAAATACTTGATAAGTTTTTTCACTCAATACCGGCTGTATTATTCTTCTCAGTGCCGTTGATAGCGTTCTTGCTACAACTGTTATATATAAGAAAGCGGAAAGAATATTACTATGTGGGCCATATTATATTCCTGACACACTACTACTGTTTTGCTTTTATTGCCCTCCTGCTTGTAAAAACTGCATCTTATCTCGGTAGCTATAGTTCTTATGTAAAAATACCGCTTGTACTAGGTGCTATATTCTATCTGTACAAGTCTATGAAGGGTTATTATGAGCAAGGAATATTTAAGACGTTCGTCAAGTTTTTACTGCTCTTTATACTAGGTCTGATGATAATTAGCGTACTGACAGTATTAGCGTTCTTAAACTCACTATTGATTTCTTCAGCACATTAAACCATCGTGTAGTATTGTAAAATACAATTGCTTAAGCAATCCTTACAGATTAATAGCCGGAAGTTATTTCCCGTCAAGTATCACGGGTGTGCTGCCTTTGCCCATCATGATGATTTTTGCATTGTCTGATGCTGCAAGATCTTTCATGGCTTTTATCTGCTCATACTGCAATTGCTTTTCTGTCAGGCTTTCGCTGATGATGTGCTGATAGTCTGCAATACCTTGTGCTTCTATACGCTTGCGTTCTGCTTCCTGCTTTTCTTTTTGCAGTACAAACTGCATTTTCTGTGCTTCCTGCTCGGCGTTTATTTTAGTTTCAATTGTATTTTTTACAGAGGTAGGCAGTGTTATATTTCTTACCAGCAGATTCTCCAGCATCAGACCACGTTTCTTAAACTCATCTTCCATACCCTTAAATATCCTTGCCTGAAATTCATCGCGCTTGGTAGAGTATAATGCTACTGCATCGTAATACACAGCATTGTCGCGTATTTTAGTTCGGGCTATTGGGCGCACTATTTTTTCTACATAGTCGATGCCTATTTTGCGCAATATGTCCGGCGCATCGCCGGGTATCACTTTGTATAGTACTGTCAGGTCTATCGTCACTTCCAGTCCATCTGCACTCAATACACGTATTGCATCATCGCCCGATTTTTCTCCTTCATCATGCACACCGCTCATAGTATAGTTTTGTGTGCGCACATCAACTTCCAATACATCCACTAAAGGATTTACCATGTGCAAACCACTGTTAAGTACATCCGGCTGTATTTTACCAAATAGCTTTTTAACGCCTATATAGCCTGCATCTATCTGCACCACGCTTGCTGTCAAAAAACCCAGCAATACCAATATCATCGATAATAGTCTAACGCCTTTTATTACAGGTTTTATTTTATCTGTAATACCTGCTGCTATAAAACTTGCTATTAAGATGATAACACCTAAGATGATGAAGCCCATGTTGGAGTATTTATGCTTAAAGGTACTAAGGAATATACATTAAAGCGAAGGGCTTGCCCTAAAGCAAGCCCTTCTATACAAACCACCTATGACCTATTATTCTTTTATTAGTTGTTGTGCTTTAAATACTTCTCCATCCGATGTCAGCTTGATGAAATACACACCTTTGTTCAAATCGCCGATGTACAGATTGTTTCCTGTCAATGTCTGACGTTTTACTTCTCTGCCTGCTACGTCGTAAACCTGTACTGTATTGTCTTTGCCTGTTGCTTTGATAAATATTTCGTTTTGCGCAGGGTTCGGATACATTTCAAAAACTTGTGCTGCACGTATTGATGCAATACCCGTACCGCTGTTTTTGTATTGCGGTTCTACAGCGATGTCTGATATAGGCAAACCCAGTCCTATATCTGCTATCAACGTCATAGCACCTGTTGTATTGATGCTGTAAAACTTATCATTGACCGCACCCATAATATTAGCTGCTACAAAACCTTTGTTCGATACACTTGTAGAATCGTAAAAGAAATCGATGTCTGTTGTCATATCACTAAGGTTCACAGCATATGCACCATTCATTACAGTGCTGATTGTACCACCGTTGGGTGAGTTAATTTTTATGTATGCACCCAGCGAATCATCCAATCCAAACAGCTCTGTAGTTTTTGCGTTCACATAACTATTGGTATATGCTACTGCACCTATGCGTGGCATTTTACCTGCATTGACATCACCACTTATGTACATTACTGTTGTATCTGTTGCCGCAATTGCACCATTATCAGGATTCAGTCTGTAGTTCATACCGTTTGCACGGCTTGTCAAACGTATCCTATCTGCTACAGGGTTGAAGTCGAACGCTACCATGCCCGTAGATCCCAGATTAATAGCTGTTGCCGTTGCGTTAACAGCAGTTGCCGCAGCAGTGCTCGTGCTGATGGTATACAACTGATATTCCATCGTAGTCATGTTGTAGCCCAATGCATAAAGCACACCATTCTTAGGACGGAAATCTATTCCAACGATACTCTGCCCGGCACTAATACCTGTTATGGCCATAGAGCTGCGGATGAATTTCGGATTATCACTATCGAAAGAAATAAGCGAACTGCCTTGTAATGCATACACCATTTTGCCTGTTACCGCAGGCATGGTTCTGTCTATTACTACAGCAATGTTTTTTACATCCAGCCCGCTGCCTATCATACCTACGCTTGTTACCATACCCGTTGTCAGGTTGATGGTATAAAGATTGTCGTTGATATTAGCACCTGTATTAGCTGCCAGATATGCCATGTTTGTAACCGTTGCAGGATCCATATAGATATCCATATCTATAGACTTTGTTACATTATTCACAACTATACCACTAACACCTACCGTGTTCAAAGTACCATTGTTAGGCGGTATTTGTGTTGTAAGTATATTCAGGCTCATATCATAGTTATACAATGTTGTAACTGTAGAACCGATGTAACTATTCGTATATGCACATGCACCTATTGCTGCACTTGCTGCCGCGTTCACATCGCCCACAGCATAGGCAAGGTCCATATCTGTTGCCGCAATAGCACCTGTAACAGGGTGCAGGCGATAGTTCTTTTTATTAGCACCAACTACACGTATTCTGTCTACCGTAGGGTTGAAGTCGAAACTGATGGCACTGTTGCTTCCCAACATCAGCATGATAGGTGTACTGTTGATAACAGTAGCTGCACCCGTCGTAGCATTGATCGTATATAGTTGAGCCTCAGTAGTTGATGAATTATAACCCAATGCATATAGCTCGCCCGTGGCAGGCCTGTAATCTACACCGGCAACTGTTTGTCCGGCGGTCATACCTGTAATGGCAATTGGTGTTGTAGTAGTACCCGGTGCTGATGCGCTTGCCATTGTAAAGATTTTGTCGTCTTGCGTTATGCCGACTATTTTTTGCGCTGCTGCCTGTTGTGCATATAGCAAAGATGCCAATGCCACAGTGTTGAGTATCGTATTCTTCATAATGGTTGTTTTGAGCATGTACGAAGCACAGGCCTGTTTGGTTTTATTTGTCTATAGCCATATTGATGTGTGGATGTACATTATCCCTAAATTTGCATTCTGAGGCAATGAAAAGAGGCAGCACTATATCTACTAGTATACAGGCAACAGAGGCACCCATAGAACGTATTCTGGGGCAGCAGGCGCATGTTATCAGCCGCAGTTTGCTGCTGGAGAACAGAGATATTCATGCCGAGCAAATCATTGTAACATTTGATGAGCACAACTGGCCCGAAGAACATGCAAGGCTCAACCTCTTCCCGATAGCCGACGGGCAGTTTTGCCTGCAACTCCTTTATCTTCAATACACTACCAAGCCCGGAGAGGCCGAAGTTATGTGGATAGAATTCAAGCCTACTTATTTTGAACAATATCCTATATCACTGCTGGAAACGGAACAACCTTTCCGTTTCGACCAGGTAACAGAGCAACAGTTTTCTATTTGCAGCCAGTCTACGGCTATGCTGCAGCAGATGAAAGAACCTACTGCACCTACCGCATTCACACAGGCATTGCAACAGAAAGAAACCATCATTGCACTACTACGCCGTGCGTTGGAGTGCATCACGATGCCTTTCACCGTGTGCCCCGTGCCTGCCTGTCGCTTTCTTGCATACGATAGCGAACGCGAAAAAGTGATGGAAGCACGCCGTGTGGTAGAGATGCATTTCGATAATCCGCTGACGATAAAAGAACTATCGCGCAAAGTAGCGATGAACGAATGCTACCTGAAAAAAGGCTTTAAAGCACTAACAGGAAAAACAATACACGAATACACGCAAGACCTGCGCATCAGCAAAGCAAAAGAAATGTTGCAACAGCAGGGGCTCTCTGTATCAGACGTTGCCAATACACTTGGCTTCAGCAGTATATCGCACTTCAGCACGGCTTTCAAAAAAGCTACGGGTATGAAGCCTTGCGAACTGCTTTCTTAACGAACGTATTTACCGATAAAAGGAAATGATTTCAATTCATTCTGCTCTTGTTTGAAGATGTAGAACAGATAACCTGCAAACAGTACAGTACCACTTGCTATGCGTATAGCGGCCACATCTACATACCTGCTAATGAGCGCTTGCACACCATAGAGCAATAACATCACACCGAGGTATTTTGCCATCTTGCCTACTTCGTATGGTATAGGATAGTATTTCTGCCCCCACATAAAGGAGAGGTACATCATAACACCATAACACAACAGTGTACCCCATGCACAAGCGTCATAACCCCATACAGGTATCAGTAGCCAGTTGAAGATGACTGTAACTACCGCGCCTATACCCATGATGTAGGTACCGAAATAAGTGCGGTCTGTAAGTTTGTACCAAACAGTGAGGTTGTAATATATACCGAGGAAAATGTAAGACAATAACATAACAGGCACCAGATATATAGCCTGTGTGTGCTCGCCGATAAAAAATCTCCACACATCCATAAACAGTACTACATTCAGGAACATCAGCGCCATGATGACAACAAACCATTTCATAACACGTGCGTAGGTATGCTGTGCATCGCCATCTTTTGCAATAGAAAAGAAGAAAGGCTCTGCCGCCATTTTGAATGCCTGTATCACCAGATTAATGAGCACCGCCAAACGCAATGCCATAGTAAAAGAACCAATTGCTTTTACATTTTCTGCATTTGTGCCTGGGTGTAGTTCCATAAACATTACACGGTTCAGTGTATCGTTTATCTGTCCTGCAAAACCTGCTATCAGTATCGGGAATCCGTAGGTGAGTACACGCTTCAGCAATGCTTTATCTACCTTAGGCTGATATACCCTCCACTCTCTGTGTAAAAGCAATAACGTTATAGCGGCTTGTAATAGATTGGCAAAAAGTATAAAACCGATACCGTAGTGTTTATTGTACCATTCGGCAAACCAATCTGTATGTATGTTTTTCCCAAAGCTAAACAGGAATATGATGGTACAAACAAATACTATAATGCCTGCTACTTTGGTAAATGCGTACACACGCGGTCGATTATCATTTCTCAGTTTTGCAAATGGCAGCGCAGACAATGCATCCAGCCCTATGATGGCTGCACACCATGCTACATATTCCGTATGCTCGCCAAGTTGTGCAAAGTCGGCTATCTGAGTATTGAATATTAAAAGACATACAGAGAAAAACAGCGTGGTTACCAGCATGCTGCTTGTCTGTGTGTTATATAACTGCTTGGTGTCTTCTGTTTTGCTGAAGCGGAAGAACGATGTTTCCATACCATAGGTATAGAGTACGTTCATAATAGGAAAGAGTGTGTAGATATAACCGTACTGGCCTATAATGTACCTGCCACTTTCGCCAGTGAGGGTGTAGGCAAGATATGGGGTAAGCAGGTAGGTAAGCATACGCCCTGCTATGGTGCTGACACCATACCACATTGTTTGCCCGGCAAGTTTTTTTAGTGAAGCCAATTTGTTTGGTTGTTGATTGGTTGATTGGTTGATTAGTTTACTTGTGACCGGATAACCTGTATGTATACATTTTCACTAATCAACTAATAAACAAGTCAACCAATCAACAAAGCACTAATCAATAACCCATGTTTCTCTTCCTTCCAGCAGCTTGTCAAGATTGCCCTTGCCTTTTGTTGCAATGGCATCTTCCAGTTGCAGTTTCATGGCATCCTCGTACGTAGGGCGTTCTGCCTGATAGAACACACCAAAAGGACGCGGATAGTGCCCTGCTGTTGCCGGATTGTCGAAGAAACGGGTAAGTATCTGTGCTTTGAAGAAGTCTTTTTCGTCATGTATCCACAGGTCGTCTGCACTGTGGCCGTCTGCCATGTTCACTATCTGTGGTTTGTAACCATCCAGCTTGATGCCCTTGTCTTTGTTGGCACCAAACAGCAGCGGCTGACCTTGCTCCAGAAACAGGCATTCTTCCATTTTGCTGCCTTTCTCGGTAAATATCTCGAAAGCACCATCGTTAAAGATGTTGCAATTTTGGTATATCTCCAGGAACGAAGCACCGTGGTGCGCATTGCTGCGCAGCAGCATCTGCTGCAGGTGTTTCGGGTCACGGTCCATAGTACGCGCTATAAAACTGGCATCTGCACCCATGGCCAGTGCCAGTGGGTTGAACGGATGGTCTATAGACCCGAACGGGGTAGACTTGGTTACTTTATTTTCTTCAGACGTTGGCGAATACTGCCCTTTTGTAAGGCCGTATATCTGGTTGTTGAAGAGGAGGATGTTTACGTCAAAATTCCTGCGCAGCAGGTGGATGGTGTGGTTGCCACCAATGCTCAGGCCATCGCCATCGCCGGTTACAATCCATACGCTCAGCTCGGGGCGGGTAGCCTTCAGGCCACTCGCTATGGCTGTGGCACGCCCGTGTATGCTGTGCATACCAAACGTATTCATATAATACGGGAAACGGCTGCTGCAGCCAATGCCCGATATGATAACGATATTCTCGCGTGGAATGCCTGTCTGAGGCAGTATGGTTTGTACTTGTTTCAGTATCGAATAATCTCCGCAGCCGGGGCACCAGCGCACTTCCTGATCTGTCGCAAAATCTTTTGCCGTAAGGGCAGGAGCCGGTGTTGTTACAACGTCACTCATAAGTAAAATATCATACAAATTTACTGTATAAATAGCACTTATTGCAAATCTTATGCTGCCATGACAAGCATTTATGAAAACCTTAATAGGTTTGTACTGATATTTCGATAAAGATAAAAACCGCAGGGCCCGTATTTACGGGCTCTTTTTATAGATGTCTTTGGCATGAAACTTGGTTATGCATATCCATAATGTTCCTATAATCAAACTACTACCGAATGCACTTATTACTCCCTTTTCTTTTATTAATATCCATCTGTGCAAATGCACAGCCTGGTGTAGAACTCGGCGTCAGCGGCGGACCGCTATTCACCACTCTCAGCAACCCAACTGCACTACGCTACGAAAGCCATAATAAACAGGCTTACAGATTGTCTGCAGAAATTCTTGGCAATAAATTTAGCAAACCAATGACGTTTTCTTATGGCATACACCTATTGTGTTATCGCCTCAGTACAGAGGAATATAATACGCAAGCCACCCCATATCGTCATTTCAATTATACCTGGCTGATGGCAGCTATTCCTGTTGGTATACATTATAAGCTACCATCGCAAACAAATACTGCGGTTCGCCTATCGTTGCATGCAGGGCCACTTGTAGGTACAGATCTGTACGACCAAACAAGCCAGTTTCTAAAGTTATATACATCTGCTTCTGTTGGGCTATCTCTAAAGAGGTATACATTGGGTATATCTGCATCAAAGATTTTTGGCGGGCTGGGCGACTATAATAGTTATGGACTTAGCACGCTTCAGGCAGATGTACGGATGATTATTCCTTCTGTAAACGAGGTATCACCCGCAACAAGAGAGCGCTTCAGAAAAATGAGGGAAAGAGGTAGGAATATAGAACCTGAAGGTAACGATAGGAAACATACAGCTTATATAGAATTGTCTCTATCAGGTGGGGTTTTATTTCCGTTTGCCTCGGCCGAAGAAAATAATAAGAAGCACATTACCAATGTAAGTACAGGCTATACAATGCAATGGGGCTTTGATGTGTTGAACCGAAAAACAGCGCATAAAATAAAACTATCTATCGGTGCAAGGCTTGGTCAATCAGATTTCAGTGTAAAAGACAGTGCATATGCATATGACGGAATGGGACAGCACGGTATGGTAGTTGCAGGTTTGCATTACGTAAGTAATCCGGCATCTCCTCAAAAATTCAGAGTAGGGGTATATGCAGGTGGTGGCTTGCGTATAGATGGCGCTAGTGAGCCTGGTTATACTCCCAATTACTACATAGAAGGCAATGCGGTGAAATACTTTACAAACAGAATAGGTGTCGGTTTCAGTGCAACCTATATCGGTTATATGTATGCTTCTCGCCGAGTGTGGGAGCGTTATTATTCTTACCTGTTTAATGGCTTTGCAACATCGTTGGATGTAAGAGTTTGCTTGGGCAGAAACTGGCATAAAAGATAGCAAAAAGTATCACTAAATTTTATTCATCCCAGATTGGTGCTTGCATTATCTTTACTGCAATGAAATCTCCCATTGGTATATTCGATAGTGGTTATGGCGGGCTGACGGTCTTCAAATCTATTGCTGCCCACCTGCCGCAGTACGACTATATATACTTGGGCGATAATGGCCGTGCGCCCTACGGCAACCGCAGCTACGAAACGGTACATGAATACACACTTCAATGCGTACAATGGTTTTTTGAGCAGGGCTGCGAGCTGGTAATACTTGCCTGCAATACAGCCAGTGCCAAAGCGCTACGCACCATTCAGCAAGAAGACCTGCCGAAAATAGATAGCGGCAAACGTGTACTGGGCGTGATACGCCCTACGGCAGAAGTAATTGGTAACTACACCAAAACAAAACACATAGCTGTATTGGGTACGCGAGGTACCGTCAATTCTGGTTCTTACGAAATAGAAATCGGTAAATTCTTCCCCGATGTGCAGGTGCATCAGATGGCATGCCCTATGTGGGTGCCTATTGTTGAGTATGGTGAATATAACAGTGACGGTGCAGACTTCTTTGTAAAAAAATATCTGGATCAGCTGATGCAGGATGCACCGCAAACAGATACGGTACTGCTGGCTTGCACGCACTATCCGCTACTGATGGATAAAATAAAAAAACACCTGCCTGCAGGTATCAATGTAATAGCACAGGGCGATATTGTAGCCAACAGCCTTGCGGATTATCTGCAACGCCATCCTGAAATGGAAAGCAAGCTAAGCACAGGCAGCAAAATGAAATTTTATACAACAGACGATGTAAAGGATTTTGATGCACACGCATCTGTATTCTTTGGCAGGGCTGTTAGTTCAGAACATTTGCATTTATAATTATTCTTCTTTGTATTCATAGCCTTCGGGCAGTTGGTACCTAGCGTCAAAATTGTACCGCATAGACCAGTATAGCGGCAATAATAACCATTCCTCGCGCCTTTTATCTACGTTCTTTAAATCCAGTAAATTGGGGTAGGTTATTTTTTTATCTGCTGTATATCTATAGTATGTTCCATACAATTCTTTTTTGCCAAGCAAAGTCTGCTCGTAGTCCAATGCATTGTACAGGAAAGTGTTGGGTAACTTACCATCATATATAGCTTGTGTTATTATGCTGCGCAGTTTTTCCTTGAGTTCGCTCTCTTTAGGTGTTGCAATATCATGATGCACAAGCATCTTAAAGTTTGTAAGTATTTCTTCACTCAACTTGTTAGCTTCAGGCATACCATTGCTTTGTATATAGGAGAGTAGCTGTCGCATACTTGTTGTATCTGTAGTGTACAAATACTCCCAGGCGAATTTTTTGATGCTACTATCCTTATTATTCAGAAAAGCATCTTCTCTTATAAACTGGTCTTTTGTATAAAGTTCCTTTACGAACAGAGAAAAACGCATATCAGCTTCTGCATTGAACTTTGCTGAAGCTATCGCAGCCTTTTTCACAAATCCTTTATATCTATCCGTTTTATTATTTGCTGTGAGAAACTCCGGATAGTTACGTTCATTATTATCGGAGCCTAACGATAACGATGCGAGAAAGGTTTCTTCTGCTTTGATGGTATCTTTTACAAGCTCGTACCAATAGGCCGCAGTGCTAACATCTTGTTTTTGCGGCTTGCAAAATTGTTTAGCAGCTTCATAGTTTTTTACCGCACCGGAATAATCCTTTTTTACAAAACAGATTTTAGCTTTGTTTAAATACTCATAGTAAGATTTCACTTCAGGTTTGAACTGGGCATTTGCTACAACAGCCATCAAGCAAATAATAAGGGTGTTAGTAAATTTCAACATATTATAGGTTTGTTACACAATATAAAAAACAAAAGCGGCAACATGTGCCGCTTTATATTCTCTGTTACTTATTTCTACGCTGTTACTTCTACACCGTCTTCTATGTCTTTGTAGCGTTTCACCTGGTCGAGCGCATCAGGCACCACATCGCTTATCACAACAATGAAAGAATCTTTTTGTGCTGTGGCTATTGCGTGATCTATTGCTTCGCTCTCTTTGCGGAAGAGTGTTATCTTTTTCAGCGGGTCTATGTTTCTAATACCGCGGGTCATCAGTTCTATCATTTCTTCCTCTGTGCGTCCGCGCAGGTTTTTATCCTGCCTGATGATGATTTCGTCAAATATCTTAGCAGACTCTTCGCCCAGCGATATGATGTCTTCATCTCTTCTATCACCCACACCTGCTACTATACCTACTTTCAGCGGTGCATCTACAGACTGTACGTATTTACCTATTGCCTGTATACCATGCGTGTTGTGCGCATAGTCCAGCATCACGGTAAAGTTTTTGAAGTTAAACATATTCATACGTCCCGGTGTCATTGCCGGCGACGGTACGAATGTTTGCAGCGCAAGGCGTATGTCTTCAGTTTTGAAATCGCGCACATAAGCTGCAAGTGTAGCACCTAATACGTTCGATATATTAAACTCTGCCTTGCCTGAGAATGTGATAGGTATGTTCGTCACTTTCTCTACACGTATCTTCCAACCGCCTTTCAGTATAGTAACATAGCCATGCTCGTATACCGCTGCCAGTCCGCCTTTTGAGCAATGCTCTTTTATACGCGGGTTGTTTTCATGCAGCGAGAAGAGTGCAACTTTACAATCCAGTCCATCGCGCATTGCATATACCAGATCATCATCTGCGTTCAGTATCGCATAGCCTTCAGGGAAAACCGTTTGTGGTACAACACCTTTTACCCTTGCCAGTTTTTCAATCGTATCTATGCCTTGCAATCCCAAGTGGTCTGCCGCCACATTGGTTACTACTGCCACATCGCAATTGTGGAAGCCGAGGCCCGCACGCAGCAATCCGCCACGCGCACATTCCAGTACTGCAAAATCTACGGTAGGGTCTTTCAATACAAACTCCGCAGATACAGGGCCAGTACAGTCACCCTTCACCATCAGTTGGTTTTGTATATACACACCATCGGTGGTAGTGTAGCCTACTTTGTGGCCCATCTGTTTTACAATGTGTGCTATCAGGCGTGTAGTAGTTGTTTTACCATTGGTACCCGATATGGCAATGATAGGAATCCTTGCACTTGTACCCGGTGGATACAACATGTCAATAACGGGTTCTGCAACGTTGCGTGGCAAGCCCTCTGTCGGGTCCAGATGCATACGGAAACCCGGTGCAGCATTCACCTCCAGTATAGCACCACCGTTTTCAGTTATCGGTACACTCAAGTCGGGCGCCATGATGTCTATACCGCAAATATCAAGGCCTATGATGCGTGCTATACGCTCTGCCATAAACACATTGGTAGGATGCACAAAGTCTGTAACATCTGTAGCTGTACCACCTGTACTCAGGTTTGCCGTAGGCTTCAGCCACAGTTCTTCTTTATTTGCCAGTACAGTATCCAGCGTGTATTCTTTTTTGTTCAGGATGTCCATTGTAAAGTCATCTACTTTGATAGACGTCAATACTTTTTCGTGGCCATAACCACGTCGCGGGTCCTGATTTACAATATCTATCAGTTCTTGTATAGTATGTTTGCCATCACCAATAACCGCTGCAGGTGTGCGTAGTGCTGCTGCTACAAATTTGTAATTGATAACCAGTAACCTGAAATCTCTACCAGTAATAAACTTCTCGCAAATAACAGAGCGACCGTATTTCTTGGCGGCTGCCAATGCCACAACAGCATCATCCCACGTGCGGATGTTGGTAGTTGCTCCTTTACCATGATTACCATTTACAGGCTTCAACACTATCGGATAACCTATCTTATCGATAGCTGCCTGCATGTCATCTTCATCGTATATGATGCGCCCGCGCGGAACAGGTATCTCTGCTGCTTCCAGCAGGTTTTTTGTTTCTTCTTTATCGCAAGCTATTTCTACTGCTATACTGCTTGTAGTACTGGCAACTGTAGCCTGCACACGCTTCTGGTTTTTACCATAACCCAGCTGCACCAGCGAGTGCCTGTTGAGCCTGATATATGGTATCTTACGTTTGATGGCTTCATCTACAATAGAACCTGTACTTGGACCCAGGCGCTCGTCTTCACGTATCTCGCGCAGGTCTTGTATATCTTTTTCAAGGTCGTATGGCTCGCCCGCTATCAGTGCTTCTGCAATACGTACTGCTGCTTTGGCTGTATATATACCTGCCTTGGCTTCGTAGTAAGAAAATACAACATGATACACACCACGCTTATCACTCTCGCGCGTGCGGCCAAAGCCAGTATCCATGCCTGCAAGGGTTTGCAGTTCCAGCGCAATATGTTCTATCACATGGCCCATCCATGTACCATCTTTCACACGGCTGAAGAAACCACCCGCCACACCTTCCGAACAGCGATGCTCGTACAGGCTTGGCATCAGCGCCTGTAAACGTTCAGAAAACCCATCTATCAGATTAGTAGGACGATCTTCCAGCTCCTCCAGATCCAGCAGCATTACAATTAACTTATGTCGCTTCACAGACCAGTAGTTAGGGCCGTTCATCACTTTAATATCTAATATCTTCATACTTCACAATATTTTGAGCTAATCAAGTTAATAAATATTAATGCGTAAGTCAAATGATTAAAAAGAATAAATTTGTAGAATTAATTTATTGTTATCATAGTGGCTCAGTCATATCCCAAAGGAATCTTGGTGTCGGTAGGTGGCGCGGAAGATAAAGGAACAGATTTAGAAAAAGGCATTGTAGAACGTAACAGGCTTAATTTCTTTGAAATAGGTATTCTTAAAAACGTTGTAAGCCTTACCGGCGTTAAAGACCCGATTGTAGAGGTTGTTACAACAGCATCTTCTATACCCGACGAAGTTGCAGAAAATTATGTCGATGCCTTTAGCAAACTGGGATGTAATAAAATAGGTCACCTGCGCATACGCGACAGGGAAGATGCTACCAAATCAGAATATATAGAACGCCTGAAAGTTTGTGATTGCATCATGTTTTCCGGTGGCAACCAGCTGAGGTTGTCTTCTATATTTGGTGGTACACAGTTTCTGGATATACTGAAACAACGCCTGCAAGACGAGCATTTTGTTGTTGGTGGTACAAGCGCAGGCGCTATGGCCATGAGCAACACCATGATATACGAAGGCAGTGCTGACAAAGCACACCTGAAGGGCGAAGTAAAAATCACTACAGGTTTAGGCTTTCTTCAAAATGTAATCATCGATTCTCACTTCGATAAGCGTGGCAGGTTCAATCGCCTGGCGCAGGCTGTGGCAGCCAATCCCGGTGCTATAGGCATAGGCCTTGGTGAGGACACAGGTGTTGTTGTAACAGAAGGACATACACTGAAAGCAATAGGCAGTGGTAGTGTAGTAATTATTGATGGTAAGAATATTGAGTACAATAATATTGCAGACATCCGCACAGGCGAGCCTATAAGTGTGGAGAACATCATTGTGCACATCATGAGTAGTGGTGATGTGTACAATCTGCAAACACGCAGCTTTGAAGGAAAGGAGATAGTGATAGATGATGAGGGTTAGTCCACTTTCCTTCGCGAGTTAACCTCCCCTATTGGCTTACGATATGCGAAGCATATCTGCGCCAATATCCCCTCCTAAAAACAGGAGGGGTAGTTCACGGATTTTTTACAACCTATTATTAGATACTACAATTCCCCTCCTGTTTTTAGGAGGGGATATTTGTAATGGCATGCGTGCATGCTATTACAAATCGGGGAGGTTGACTCGCGCAATACTTTACACTTTCTTTTGTAATTTAATATTATGCGCAAAGGGCAGATAAAAAATGTAAGCTACCTGAAAGATAGGCGTAGGGAACTAAGAAATAATCCTACAGCGGCAGAAACTACGCTTTGGAAACTCTTGCAAAATGAACAATTAGAGGGAAGAAGATTCAGGAGGCAGCATAGTATATCAAATTACATTGTTGATTTTTATTGTGCTCCCGAGAAGTTGATAATAGAGTTGGATGGCGAAGTCCACAATGATCCCATTAATATTCAAAACGACTACGAACGTGACGAGAAGTTGCGTTATTTAGGTTACAAAGTTCTTCGTTTTGAAAACAAACTAGTATTTCAAAACCCAGAAGGTGTGCTTGATATTATTAAACAGCAATTCAAATAAAAAATCAGGAGCTTAGTCTTTATATATCATCACCTTTCTTTCGTTTTCTGTAGCATATCCGCGATACATGCCTTCACTGTTGAAGGGTAGTTCTATATTGCCGTGTTTATCCAATGCAACAAGGCCACCTTCACCTTTTATTTTAACCAGCTTGTCGTGTACTACTACATCACATGCTTCTTTCAGCGATAGTCCTTTGTATTCCATCAGGCAACTGATATCGTATGCTACTACCGCGCGTATAAAGAGTTCGCCATGACCTGTGCAACTGATAGCACAGGTATTGTTGTTAGCGTAGGTACCTGCGCCTATAATTGGGCTATCGCCCATCCGTCCGAATTTCTTATTGGTCATACCACCTGTACTGGTAGCTGCTGCAAGGTTGCCATTTGCATCCAATGCTACTGCACCCACTGTCCCGAATTTTTTATCATTATGGTCCAGGCTGATGCTGTCTTCTTTCAATGCCTGTTGCCACTGCTCGTAGCGGTGTTGAACGTAGAAATAAGCATCGTCCTCAAACTGCAATCCCTGATGTTTTGCAAACTGCTCTGCACCCTGCCCGCATAGTAATACATGCTCACTTTTATCCATGATGGTTCGTGCCAATAATACAGGGTTTTTAACAAGACTTATACCTGACACTGCACCCGCCATCAGATTGCTGCCATCCATTATACTGGCATCCATTTCGTGCCCGCCAACATTATTGAATACCGAACCCCTGCCTGCATTAAACAACGGGAAATCTTCCAGCGATACCACTGCTGCCTGTACGGCATCTACCGCACTGCCACCACTCTGCAATACGCTATAGCCCGCCTGCAGCGCATCCTGCAGCCCCTGCTCATATTGTTGTTGCAATTCGGCTGTCATGCTGCTGCGCAAAATAGTACCTGCTCCTCCGTGTATGGCTAATCGTATCATTGGTATATGTGATGTACCTGTAAATCTAAAAAGAAAAGCGGCAACAAGTGCCGCTTCAATTTATTCAAAGTCCCCTTCAGGGGATTTAGGGTTTTACGCATCAATCCTTGCATACTTAGCGTGGCTTTCAATGAATTCGCGGCGTGGTGCTACTTCGTCGCCCATCAGCATAGAAAATACGCTGTCTGCTTCTGCTGCACTTTCAATTGTTACCTGCTTCAGTATACGTGTTTCAGGATTCATGGTAGTTTCCCACAGCTGGTCTGCATTCATCTCACCAAGACCTTTGTATCGTTGAATGTTTACGCTGTCTTCCTTACCGTTTGCCATACGTTCTACAGCTGCTTTGCGTTGTGTTTCAGTCCAAGCGTATTCAGCATCTTTACCTTTCTTCACCAAATACAGCGGTGGTTGTGCAAGATACACACAGCCCTGTTGTACCAGTTCTTTCATATAGCGAAAGAAGAAGGTAAGTATCAGCGTTGCAATGTGAGAACCATCCACATCGGCATCGGTCATGATGATTACCTTGTGGTAGCGCAGTTTTGTAAGGTTCAGTGCTTTAGGGTCTTCAGGCGTGCCTATGCTTACACCCAAAGCGGTGAACATATTTTTAATCTCTTCGTTCTCGTATATTTTGTGCTCCTGTGCTTTTTCTACGTTCAGGATTTTACCCCTCAACGGAAGAATAGCCTGGAAGCTACGGTCGCGGCCTTGTTTTGCCGTACCACCTGCCGAGTCACCCTCCACCAGGTACAGTTCACATTTATGCGGGTCGCGGTCGCTGCAGTCAGCCAGTTTACCGGGCATACCACCACCAGTCAGTACGCTTTTACGTTGCACCAGTTCGCGTGCTTTGCGTGCTGCTGCACGTGCCTGCGCTGCAATGATTACTTTATCAATAATCAGCTTCGCTTCTTTCGGATGCTCTTCAAGGTATGCTTCCAGTACACGGCTTACGCATACGTCTACCACACCCATTACTTCGTTATTACCCAGCTTGGTTTTTGTCTGTCCTTCAAACTGCGGCTCTGGTACTTTCACAGAAATTACAGCGCTGAGACCCTCGCGGAAGTCATCACCTGTAATCTCCACCTTCGCTCTTTCAAACAATTTGTTCTTATCGCCGTAAGACTTGAACACACGGGTAATAGACCTGCGGAAACCCGCAACGTGCGTACCACCCTCTATGGTGTTGATGTTGTTTACGTAAGAAAAGATATGCTCGTTGTACGATGTGTTGTAGCTCATTGCCACATCTACCGCTACGTTTGTTTCTGTGTCGTGGCCTTCCATGTAGATAGGCGTAGGCAACAGCGGGTTCCTGTTTGCTTTTGTATCCAGCATTGCCACAAACTCTACGATACCGCCTTCACTGTAGAATATTTCTGTTATCGGGTTGCCTTCTTCATCTTGCTCGCGCAGGTCTGTCAGTACGATGCGGATGCCTTTGTTCAGGTAAGAAAGCTCGCGCAGACGGCCGGCCAGTATCTCCCTGTTATACACCGTGTCTTTGAAAATAGAGCCGTCGGGCCAGAAGTGTTGTTTGGTACCACGCTTGTCTGTAGTGCCTATTTCGCGAACAGGGTACTGCGGAATACCCATTCTGTATTCCTGTTCAAATATTTTGCCCTCGCGGCTTACGGTTGTCTGCATCAGCGAGCTCAGTGCGTTTACGCAACTCACACCCACACCGTGCAAACCGCCCGATACCTTGTAAGAATCTTTATCGAATTTACCACCCGCGTGCAGTACCGTCATTACAACCTCCAGCGCACTGCGGCCTTCTTTAGGGTGAATGCCCGTAGGGATACCACGGCCATCATCTTCTACACTTATAGAATTGTCTTCGTGTATGTTTACGCTGATGTTTTTACAATGACCTGCCAGTGCCTCATCTATCGAGTTATCTACAACCTCGTACACAAGGTGGTGCAAACCTTTTACACCAATATCGCCGATATACATGGCAGGGCGTTTGCGCACCGCTTCAAGACCTTCCAGTACCTGAATGCTTCCCGCGTCGTATCCTGTAGATTTTTGTAAAACTTCGTTTTCTGTGCTCATTTTGTGTGGTAAAATACCAGTTTTAGCTATTGCGGTTGGTGCAATGTTCAAAACCGTGATAATCAGGCAGAACGCCACCAAAAATCCGCTTTTGGTTATCCTGCAAAAATACTGAAAAAAGGCCGCATATACAAAGAAAAAAAGGTGTTTTAATGTGCCCTGAAATCCTTTACAGACGCGCTTTTGCACATTCTGTGGGTAAATATGCAGAAAGGGGGGCGGCAGGCAGCTTTGGGGGGATAGGTTTTCGGGAAGCATAAGGTAGGGTGAAGTTGGCGGTTTACTGTAACAAAAATACGTAATAATTTCACATAATAAAAATTATTTCTGAAGGAGTAGTAGTATTATACTACTTCTTCTCTACTGTTTTCTTCTGTTCTCTTTTCTTCTCTTCTCTGCCGACTTTTGTAGTCGCTTAATTTCACTTGTGCCGAGAATACATGTCGCTTGAGTCGAATTTTATTAACCCAAAGAAAGACTACTACAAACACGTATATTAGTATTTACCAATGGATTCATCTAGTCAGAGAAAAATATTATTTGTTTGCACCATCAACAAAATGAGGAGTGCAACAGCACATCGCTTGTACGAGGCGGATGAACGGTTTGCTGTGAAGTCTGCAGGTACAGACAAAAATGCTGCTGTAGTATTGGACAATGATTTATTACAATGGGCAGATGCTATAGTAGTAATGGAAAAAGACCACCGCAACTTTATCAGAAAAAACTACCCAGAAATTTATAACACAAAGAAGATTGTTTGTCTTTACATCCCCGATTTGTACGACTATATGCAGCCCGAACTTATTGCTATGCTGAAAGACAAATTCGAAGACGTATATCGCAGAGGATTGGTTTAATACTTCTACTCTTTTCTTTTATACTCTTTTGTTTTCTTTTCTGCTTCCAAAAAGCAAAGCCCCCCTGAAGGGAGGCTTAAGTATTTTGTAGCCTAAGGCTTGAACTTAAATAGCAATAACAGCGATTAATTCCTCGCATTCACCTGCCTTGTAAAGAGCAGCAGGTATGCCAGTATAAAGAGGATAGACGTGGCTGTAGATGCCAATATCTTCAGCAACAGGTAGCCTATATTGGTAACACTCCACAATTCTATACCAAAGTATACACTGTGATGTATCAGTACCAGGAAGGAGCTGTAAACAAGGAAAGGCATCCAGCCCATGTTCTTCACATTCGGGCTCTGGTTAGGATACTCGCTCAGGTTCTTCGGCATCAGTGCGTTCAGCACATTGGTACGCAGGTAGGCTATCAGCACGCATACAAAAGCATGTATACCTGCCGTGTTGGCAAATGAGTCCATCGTAATGCCCGTTACAAAGCCCAGCACAAGCAGCAGCCACACGGGTGTTTCAAACGGCAACAAAAGCAGAAACAACGGATACACATAAGGTATAAACACAGGGAAACCTTGTGGCTGGCTCCACCAACGCAGGGTAATCTTGTTGAGCACCAGTACCTGCAGAGCCATAATCAGGCAGAAGCGTAATATGTTTCTTACGTACACACTCATGGCTTGGTTTTTATGTTTACACTATCTTCTACCATCAGGCGTTCGGCCATCATTTTATTTTCCACCACATACACATATTGCAGGTTGCGGAAGTTGCTACCAGACTGCAGATACAGCAACAGCAGGTTGTTTTTCTTTAAACGCATCACTTTCTGCACTCGGCCTATCAGCACATCGGGCGGAAAGAATGAATAACTGGTTGTGAATACACTATCGCCTTTGCGAACGGTTACCTGTTGCGGTACATCCTTCATCACTAATACATCCGGGCGATAACCTTCCCACTCTACATAGCCTGTAGTACCGTCTTTCAGTTTGGCACTTACTTTCTGTTTCACGCTCAGTACACTCAGCACACTTGCAAAGTGGCTAGAAACATGCACCACTTTACCTACCACACCTGTACCCGATATTACAGCCATGTTTTTAGCAATGCCATCGGCTGTACCACGATTGATGGTAATGTAGTTGTTGGCTGCGCTTACAGAATTGTTTACCACTTTGGCAGTACGGTACACATAGTCTGCATACTGTATCTTCTTCTGGTTGGTATCTGTAATGGGTAATGCGCGGTGTACGTTGCTGTCGCTTATATAGTCGAACGTATTGTTTTGCAGCGCTACCTGTGCACGCAGTTTTGCGTTCTCATTCAGCAGGCTGTCGTTCATACGTTTTAGCCCGAAATAGTATACTACATCATTCTGCTTTTTGTAAGAGAGGCCCACTACCGTGTTGGCAGAGCTCATGATGTCATTGCCCTGCATACTGTTGGTACGCGCAATAAGCACCACGCATACTATCTCTAATACCAGAAACAGTATGAGGTTAAAAAAACGACGAATGAATAATATAAAATTGCGCACTTGCCTCTTTCAGGAATTAGTAATTGGGGATCGGGAATTCGTTTGTCTGTTACAAATTACAAATTCCTGATCCCCAATTCCAACAAAAAAATTACTTCATCAAAAACGGCATCTTGGCAATGTTCTTCAGTGCCATGCCTGTACCACGAACCACTGCACGCAGCGGATCGTCTGCTACATGAACCGGTAGTTTTATTTTGTGCGATATCCGCTTATCCAAACCACGCAGCAACGCACCACCACCCGTCAGGTACAAGCCACGACGATAGATGTCGGCAGCCAATTCAGGCGGTGTGCTTTCCAGTGCTTTCAATATCGCCTCTTCTATTTTGAAGATTGATTTATCCAGCGCTTCTGCCACTTCCTGATAAGATACCATGATTTGTTTCGGAATACCTGTTACAAGGTCACGACCATTAACAGCAATATCATCAGGTGGTGTATCCAGTTCTTTCAATGCAGAACCTACTTGTATTTTAATTTGCTCTGCAGTACGCTCACCAATCATCAAGCTGTGGTAGCGACGCATAGCTTCCATAATATCACCTGTGAATTCATCACCCGCAATACGGATAGACTGATCGCACACAATACCTGCCAGTGCTATGACAGATATACCTGTGGTACCACCGCCTATATCTATTATCATATTACCCGTAGGCTCTTCTACATCTATACCTATACCCAGTGCGGCAGCCATAGGCTCGTGTATCATGTACACTTCTTTTGCACCTGCACGCTCTGCACTATCGCGCACCGCACGTTTTTCTACTTCTGTAATACTTGATGGTATACATATTACCATACGATAGCTTGGCGGAAACAATGGCTTCTTAGGATGCACCATTTTAATCATCTCACGCAGCATACCTTCAGCAGCATTAAAGTCTGCAATCACACCATCTTTCAACGGGCGGATTGTCTTCAGATTCTCATGGGTTTTTTCGTGCATCATCATAGCCTTTTTACCAACGGCTACAATTTTACTGCTGATACGATCTATGGCAACAATAGATGGTTCATCTATTACAACCTGGTCGTTATGTATAATGAGGGTATTGGCCGTACCCAAGTCAATTGCAATCTCTTGCGTCAAAAAGCTAAACAAACCCATAAAGTATCTTTTCTGCCCCTTTTTATATAAAATATTGGCAAAGTTGCGGAAAATTACCCTGATTTATGCGAAAACTGCAATATTTTGCCCGATTTAATACATATTAATTATTTATAACTGAAAGTTTATAATCTGTTGTTTTGTCATTTTTTATATATAAGGAATTGGTATTATTTTTCCCATTTCACAAAAGTTTAGCACAGATTTTGTTTAAGTGAATCTGACCCGGCATAAGGGTTGGCTGAAACACGCATTAAACACCTTATATAATATGCATATGAAACGTATACCCCGCATAGCATGGCTGATGCCTGTGCTTGCATTATCGCTGGCAGCATGCTACCCCAAAGAGCCTGTAGAGCCAAGAGAAACTTGGCCTGCCGAAATAGATGGCTGGGCACCAGTATATAATACTACAGGCGATTATACCAGCGTAAAATCTATGGCTCCGCAAAACATTGTGAACGGTGGCAAGATTTATGTGAAAGGCGATACACTGTATCAGGTAGAAGCTGGCAAGGGCATACATGTAATCCTCATCAAGCAACCTGCCAATCCGCAAAAGGTAGCTTTCATTAATGTAACGGGTGCACAGGAACTGGCTGTAAAAAACAGTATGCTCTATACCAACAACCTGAACGACCTTGTTGTAATAGACATATCGCAGACAGACAGTGTAAAACTGGTAGACCGTATCAGCAATGTGTTTAACATGGTAGATTCATTGCGACCACCCGGCACAGGCTACTACGAATGTGTTGACTACAAGAAAGGAAAAGTAGTAGGGTGGGAACAGAAGTTGTTGAAATATCCTAAGTGCAGAAATTAATTAAACCCGCAAAAATTACAACTAATGAAAAAGATATTATTCTTCATATTATCGGGCGCGTTGTTTATTACTTCCTGCGATAAAGCAGCAGACAGCGCAGCACCCAAAACAACATCTTCAAGCTCTACAGGCCAAGGTGGCTCGCTGGCGCGTTTTACCACAGCCAGCGATCATATGTATATCGTAGACAATCAGAAACTATATACCTACAGCCTGCTCGATGAAAAGCATCCGCAGCTGAAAGGCAGTATAGACGTGGGTTTTAGCATCGAAACTATTTACTCCTACAAAGACAAACTGTTTGTAGGCAGCAGCAGTGCTATGTATATCTATTCTATCAGCAACCCCGCACAGCCAACCAAACTGGGACAAGCAACACACGTACGTGCATGCGATCCTGTAATTGCTAACGACTCTATAGCATACGTTACCGTGCGTGGTGGTACACGCTGCGGCGGCACGCAAAATGCACTGATGGTGTACGATGTGAAATACATAACACAACCACTGCTGCGTAAAACAGTAAATATGGAAAGCCCATACGGACTGGGCATGAAGAGCAATCGCCTGTATGTATGCAACGGTAGCAACGGGCTCAATGTGTATGACATCACAGACCCGATAAATCCTGTGCTGAAAAAACAACTAGCAGGTGGTACGTTTTATGATGTGATAATAATAGACGACCTGATGATAGCTATGATAGAAGGTGGTACTGCGCTTTACGAATTGAAAGCAAATGACGAGATAAGCCTTGCTGCTAAGATTACGAACTAATATCACATAAGGGGGTATAATAAACAATAATTCCGCCCATGTGGTGCGGAATTATTGTTTATTACAGTACTTTTTGAGAAACAACGTCGCTTCTTTACTTCCCAATTTTGATAACAACTCAAAATCATTACAGGCTTTATTTAGTTCTTTCATTTTGATATGTGCCATCCCTCTTGCTTTTAATATTTGAGTGTCGTTTGGTGCAAGTTCATTTGCTTTATCAAAATGGCTTAATGCTTGTAAATACCTTTTTTGTAAAACATTGTTTACAGCAAGAATAAAATACGCATTACTATAGTTTGGATTATATATCAATGCCCTTTCACAATCAATTATGGATAAATCTGTATATCCCAAATCTTTATAAAGTGTAGCTCTATTGCATAATACTATATAGTTAGTACTGTCGATATTTAGAATTTTATTGTAGCACTTAAATGCAAGCGCATGGTCTCCTATTTTACCTGAAAGTATTGCAAAGGAATTTAGGGCTTCAATATTGTCAGAGTCTACATACAATATTGTTGAGTAAACATCTAATGCATCATGTAATCTTTGCTGTTTTTTTAATATCAACCCTTTAATTGATAAGTTTTCAATGTTATCTTTTTTATAAAGTATTGATGAATCAATGTCAGATATCGCCGAATCTAATTCTCCGATATAATAATAACACATTGCCCTCATTTTATAAGAATAAGCCAAATCACTATCATTAGTACTTATCTGTTTAGTATACATACTAATAGCCATTTTGTAATTCTTGTTTTTATATTGGCTATCTGCTAAAAATTTATAATTAGGTTTATCTATACACGATAACAGAAGTGTTATAAGTAATAACACTATCATCAACCCATTCTTCATTTCATTACTATTTGCATTAATTAGCGTATTCTATATTATACATGCTCTAAATATTTACAAATAAAGGATATATATTCAGATGTTTTAAGCCCAGCAATTGCTGGGCTTTTTCATATTACCTGCTAATTGTTATTGTTGCATATGTTGGTCCACCAAACCCTTTGTCATATGTACTACCTTCTTGCTTTTTCACCTCACCATTTAGTGTATAGTAGGTAGTACGTGTGCATCTTATTCTGCTTTCACTTTTTACATTGTCGTCTTTCTTTTTATCGCCATCATAATTTATGTCAGACACCTTATATGTTTTTCCTGTTTCAGTAATCTCTATGATATAGTCATTGGCAGCATTCAGGCTATTATGGTTTGAATATGTAGAATAAGGTGGTGTTAATGTGTCCATCCTCGCACTATCGGCCTCTGTGCTTATCAATTCAGAAAAATTACTGCCTTTTTTATAGGTTGAAAATTTGAAATGCAAAACATCAGTTTTCGATCTCAGCTGATATTTCAGTCTTATCATTTCATCAGTACAGGTTGTTTTGCGCGTACATCCAATGGCCAGGAGAGCCATTACAGGCATAAAGAGGTAAGATTTCATCGGGTATTATGGTTTTATGTATTGCCAATACATTTATCGTGCCAAACAAAATATTTCCCTTTTTTGCATTACTTTTGCACCTCGGGCGTTGAGCCCGATTTTTGTACGTTTCAAAAGCAAAAATCAGAAATCAAAAGGCAAAACCCCTTTTGAGTGCTCATTCCCGCATTTTTTGATTTTTTATTTAATCTTTTTGCTTTTAGAAGATGCCATTAGATACTTCCATAAAGACGGTTCTCATTATCGGTTCGGGTCCAATTATTATAGGCCAGGCTTGCGAGTTTGACTATTCAGGCTCTCAGGCAGCACGCAGCCTTCGCGAAGAGGGTATAAAAGTGGTGCTTATCAATAGCAACCCCGCTACTGTAATGACCGACTCCATCGTTGCTGACAAGGTATACCTGCAGCCACTGACCGTTGAAAGTATTGAAAAAATACTCCAGGAAAACAAAATAGATGCCGTATTGCCAACCATGGGCGGACAAACAGCCTTGAACCTGGCAATGGAAGCAGAAGAGATTGGTCTGTGGGAACAGTATGGTGTCCGCATGATAGGTGTAGATACCAAAGCAATTGATAAAGCAGAAGACCGTGAAAAGTTCCGCCTGTGGATGATTGAAATGGGCATACCTGTAGCACCGGCAAAAATTGCCAACTCGCTGCTGGAGGGTAAGGAATTTGCACAGGAAATAGGTGTTCCACTGGTTATCCGCCCTTCGTTTACATTGGGTGGTACAGGTGGTGGCCTTGTTTTTCATAAAGAAGACCTGGACGCCGCATTGGAAAAAGGCCTTACTGCATCGCCAATACACGAGGTACTGGTAGAAAAAGCAGTAATGGGCTGGAAAGAGTTTGAACTGGAACTGCTGCGCGATTCTGCAGACAATGTAGCCATCATCTGTACGGTAGAAAACTTCGACCCGATGGGCATCCACACGGGCGATAGTATTACCGTAGCACCTGCCATGACGCTGAGCGATACTGCCTTCCAGCTGATGCGCAACACTGCCATCCGTATGATGCGCGCGCTGGGCAACTTTGCCGGTGGTTGCAACGTACAGTTTGCACTGAATCCTGAAACAGAAGAAATCATCGTAGTAGAGATTAACCCGCGTGTGAGCCGCTCTTCGGCACTTGCATCAAAAGCTACGGGTTATCCTATCGCTAAGATTGCCGCTAAACTGGCAGTTGGCTACAACCTCGATGAACTGAAAAACCAGATTACACAAACAACATCTGCATACTTTGAGCCTGCGCTTGACTATGTGATTGTAAAAATGCCACGCTGGAACTTTGATAAGTTTAAAGGTGCAGACGATACACTGGGCTTCCAGATGAAGTCTGTAGGCGAGGTGATGGCTATCGGCCGCACATTCCCTGAGGCACTGCAAAAAGCTTGTCAGAGTCTGGAGAACAACGCAACGGGTCTTTCTTTCATCAGCGCACAACGCATGAAGCCTGAAGAACTGCTGGAGTCTATCAAGCGCCCGACGTGGGATAGGATTTTCAAAATAAAAGAAGCCATCGCAGCAGGTATATCTATCAAAACCCTGCGCGAGATAACGCATATAGACCGTTGGTTCCTGTACCAGATACAAGACATTGTAACGCTGGAAAATAAACTGAAAGAAATAAAACACCTGGAAAGCATACCTGCAGACATGCTGCGCGATGCCAAGCAAATGGGCTTCAGCGACGAGCAGATAGCAGAGTTTGTAAAAGACTGCACAGCAGAAGAGGTGTACGAATACCGCAAGAAACTGGGCATCAAACGTGTTTACAAAATGGTAGATACTTGTAGCGCCGAATTCGAAGCGAAAACCCCATATTTCTACAGCACATTCCTGTAATAGTTTACAGATACACGATAATATAAAAGCCCCGATGTTCGGGGCTTTTGTTATTTAATGCTCTTTAGTATTTCGTGAGATTGCTTCGTTCTGCGCAATGACGCGAATAGGGTTACTCCCACCGCTTCACCACGAGCGAAGAGTTGGTACCACCAAAGCCAAATGAATTGGAAAGAAACAGGTCGAAATCTTTCTTCAGTGTTTGTGGTATCACGTTTATTTTGGCGCTGTGCTCGTCCGGGTTTTCAAAGTTGATGTTGGGTGCTATAAAGCTATTCTGCATCATCAGCATACTGTACACTATTTCGCTTGCACCTGCCATCCAGCATTCGTGGCCTGTCATGCTCTTGGTGCTGCTTACAGGTACTTTGCCGCCAAATACTTCGTATATCGCTTCTGCCTCGCTGCCATCGCCCGCAGGCGTGCTGGTAGCATGGGCGTTTATGTATTGTATATCCGCCGCGCTGAAGCCACTGTCTTTCAACGCACGGCTTATAGAGCGTACCTGTCCTTCTGTACTCGGGTTGCTGATGTGCTGGCCGTTGCTGCTGAAGCCATAACCCAGCACCTCTGCCAATATGGTAGCACCACGTGCCTGCGCACTCTCCAGGCTTTCCAGTATCACCGTTGCTGCACCACCACCGGGTACTAGGCCGTCACGGTCCCTATCAAACGGACGTGATGCGCGCGCAGGTTCATCTTCGCGTGTGCTAAAAGTACCCAGTGCATCGAAGTTGGGCATAGAGTATATGTTTACCTCTTGTGCGCCGCCACATATCACACGGTCCTGTAAGCCTTGTTTGATGAACATATAACCCAGCCCTATGCTGTGCGAACCACTGGCGCATGCCGCACTGATGGTAAAGTTGATACCACGCAGTTTGAAGATGGTTGCAAGGTTCATCGTAACCGTACTATTCAGCACCTGAAAAACCGAACCACTGCCCACCAACATGGTGTCTTTCTTTTCGCGTACAAGGTCTATACCTTCTATCACGGGTTGGGCGCAGCTATCGTTGCCGTATATAATGCCTGTTTCGTTTTGCTCAAAGAATTCAGTGGTCATGCCAGCCTGCGCCATGGCTTCTGTTGTTGCCATGTAGGCAAACTCTGCATGCTCGGGCATCATGATGCGCGAACGGCGGTCGAGCAGCCCCTTTAGTTGCGGGCGCTCTACAAAGCCCGTCAGGCCACTGCGGTAGCCCATCTCCTTGCGGCGAGGATCCAGTATAATACCCGACCTGCCTTCAAACAACGACTTCGCAACTTCTTCCCTGTTTTTACCCAGTGAAGAGTATATACCTAAACCTGTGATAACTACACGACTCATGGCTGCAATCTTAATTATTATGTATACAATGCACCGTTGATAGATATTACCTGTCCGCTGATGTAGCCTGCATTTTTACCTGCAAGAAAACCAGCCAGCTCTGCCACTTCTTCAGCAGTACCAAAGCGTTTCATCGGTATCATGCCTACCAGGTCTTTTTCATCAAGGTCGCCCGTCATATCTGTTTTGATAAAGCCCGGTGCAATGGCGTTTACTGTGATGTTGCGTTTTGCAATTTCCTGTGCCAGTGCTTTGGTAGCACCTATCATGCCTGCTTTCGCGGCACTGTAGTTTACCTGTCCCGGCATACCTTTTATACCACTCAGCGATACCATATTGATGATACGGCCAAAGCGGTTCATCAGCATCGGGTTCAGTACTGTTTTGGTAACGTTATACATGCCTTGCAGGCTTGTATCCAGTACACTATCCCACTGCTCATCGGTCATGCTCATCAGCAATGTATCCTGGCGGATACCTGCATTATTTACCAGTACTTCTATGATGTGTTCTTTGTTTGCTTCCATCCAGCCACCCAGTACTTGCTGCACATCTTCTTTGCTGGCAACATCAAAGTTCAGCACCTGCGCATCTACGCCTTTTTCTTTTGCAAGCGCAGCTGTTTCTTCAGCAGCGGCTTTATTGCCTTTATAGTTTACCAGTATGTTATAGCCCATCTCTGCAAGCTTCAGGCATGTAGCGCGGCCTATACCGCGAGAGCCACCTGTTACCAATGCGTATTTCATATCAAATCAAAGGGTGAAATTGTTCACTATAAAAATCATTAGCTAATCAGCCAATAATCACATCATCAAATTTTCTTTTTAAACTGTGCTACCACATCTGTATCTATCATCCATTGCTTTACCTGTTGCAGGTTTGGCGATGCCGAGAAATCGTCTTTGAAGAACGGGAACAGTTTGCGCACACCATTGTACATCCACTTGGTAGATGGTGCCAGCTTGTTGCTGAAACCACGCAGGTCTATAGCCTGCACCAGTGCCACAGCTTCTACTGCCAGTACTTCGTATGCATTTTCTATTACGCGGCTGCACATCATGGCAGCGTTGCAACCCATACTTACTATATCCTGGTTGTCGTTGTTGTTTGGTATGCTGTGTATATACATCGGGTTGCTCAGTGTCTGGTTTTCTGCAACAGTACTTGTTGCAGGATACTGCATACCCTGTATCCCAAAGTTCAAACCAAGCTTACCCGCGTTTGCAAATGGCGGCAATTTCTGGTTCAGGTGCGGATTGAGCAGGAAGTTCAGCTGACGCTCTGAAAGCATAGACAGCTTCGTTACTGCAATCTTCAGTTTATCCATCTCCAGCGCTATATAATCGCCGTGGAAGTTGCCACCGTGGAAGATGTTTTTATTCTTGCGGTCTACTACAGGGTTGTCGTTTACAGAGTTCAGTTCGTCTACAATTACTTTCTCTGTATTCAGCACTGTGTCGAATATCGGGCCCAGTATCTGCGGCACGCAACGCAGCGAGTAGTATTCCTGTACTTTATCTTCTATTACATCAACGGTTACCTTCTTATCGTAGAGGTGTTCGTGGCGTTTGCGCATCAGCTTGCTGTCTTTGCCAAGTATGCGCATCCACTCTGCTACGGCGCGTTGCCCGTTGTGTTGTTTTACATTATTCAGTTCGGCAGAAAAATGGTCGTCGTACGCTTCCATCATCTCATTCACCATCAGCGACATCAGCATACTCCACAACACCAACCTGTGTGCCATTATCACGTTCACACCACCAATGCCTGTCATAGCAGACGTACCATTCAACATACCCAAACCTTCGCGGATGTGTATATCCATCGGCTTCAGGCCCAGTTTCTTATATACTTCTTTGGCAGGTGTTACTTTGCCTTTGTACCAAAAATTGCCTTCGCCTATCAGACCAAGTGCCAAGTGTGCAAGCTGTACAAGGTCTCCGCTGGCACCCACACCACCATGTGCGTATACACAAGGGTATGCTTCGTTATTCAGCAGGTCTGTCATCAGCTGCACTGTGTCCGGGTGTATGCCCGAAAAGCCCAGCAACATAGTATGCAGCCTTGCCAGCAACATTGCCCTGCTATGCAGTGGAGAAAGCAACTGACCCATGCCCGAGCTGTGGCTGCGGATGAGGTTGTATTGCAACTGCTTGCGGTCTGTATCGTTGATACGGTACTGTGCCATAGGGCCAAAGCCCGTATTGATACCGTATATCAGTTTGTCTTTAGAAAAGGTGCGGAGAAAGTCATAACTACGCGTCACTTCTTTTACAGCAGGCGTAGCCAGATTCACTCCTTTGTTTTGAAGTACAATCTGCTCAAATGCTGCAATGTCTATCGCTTTGCCCCCAAGGGATACCATATTCAATAAGGATAATTGGTAAAGTGTGCAAAAATATGAAAACTAAACGGGTGAATGTAGTGTTTACCCCCACGTTTGGCATAAAATACCCCGTAAACGGTATTTATTCGATTATTCTTTGCTAATGAGCGATGTAAAAGGGTGGCGAAGCCTGTCGTAGCCCACAAGGTCTACCTTGATGCTGCCTACAAGTATGGGGCTATCTACCCGTACAGGTATATGGTTGGCATCATCGCTTACCCAAACCATCATTTTTTCGCCACCGCTGAAGATAGTACCCTCAATCAGCAACGGACTTATCTTAATGGCATTGAATGTACCGTATTTAGTTGTTACACGTTCCTTGCCCATGTAGCGGATGTACAGGTTGTATACCTTATCATCCAGAAACATGGAGAATGGTATTTTATCGCCAGGTTTGTATTTGTTGTAGTCTATACTGCGCGCATAGTAGATGGTAGAAAGTACATCCTGCACACATGCAGGAATTTTGAACGGACCATTGGTAGAAACTGCCTGTCCTACAGAATGATTAAAGACTACGTGGTTATATATCTTAAAGCCACCCTCATCTACATTGCGGATGAATTTCTGTGGCAACATGCTTTCTACATCTATATAAGTCTCATACTTATCGCGCACTTTAAAAAACCAGTCGTACGATTTGTAGGTTTTACCATCGCCTGTTATGTGGTAAACCTGCCTGCCATTCATGCTTTCCATATTGGTATTGAAAACAGCTTCGCCTGCGCCTACCCATATCATACCCATGTTGTAGTACACTTTAAACTTCAGCCTTTCACCTTCTTTGAAACTGGTGTTTTTAATACCACAGAAATCTACCTGCTGCGCCGCAACGGGTTTAGTACCTGCCAGTAGTGCAATACATATCGGGAGTAAAAATTTCATGGTAGCTTTCATGCAGTCCATTCTTTGCATTATAAATTTAGCAAAACGAATCAACGCAAAAGACGCATCCTGAATAATAATATACTACCCACCACAGCAGGCAGTATCAGGTTGATGGCCCATATACCCACAGTTGCCGCCAGTATGCCCACTGTATTGTCGCTGAAATGATGAAACAGGTATAAACCAACCTGTCCACGCTCACCCAGTTCTACAAGGGCTATAGACGGTATCACAGCTATTACCCAGAAAAACAATGACGACATCATATAGCCGCCAAATGCAGGTACATCTACGTTCATCCACCATAGTAAAAACAAATACTGTGCCGTATAGATCCCATAACGCAATAGTGATATTGAAAGAATTGTTAACTGTTGACCGGGGGTAAAGCTTTTCAGCAGCTTTGCATATACATTGTATTTCTTCAGCCACTTGATGCGCTCTATTATCGGCATCCAGGTTTCGAAACGCCAATAGATGATAAATACTACTACCAGTACTACCGCGCATGCCACTAACACGATAGTAGAAAACGTACCGGGAAAATATAAGTTGTAATATATCAAGCCCGCGAGGCCGTAAATAAACAAGGTGAGCATCTGCGCTAATGCACCGAGTATCGACACACCTACCAGCCTGATTGTATTCTTCCGTTTCAGGTACAAAAGCCTGCCGGGATATTCGCCAATACGATTGGGTGTAACAAGTGAAACAGCTATACCTGCAAAATAACTGCTGAGCGCCTGCCTGTATGTAAGCGGTTGTGCAGAGCCAGCCAGCAAATGCCATTTCTTCGCTTCCAGCAAGAGATTCAGCGGCATCAGTACAATGGCTATTATCAACAGATACATCGGGCCTGTTACCCAGATTGCGTCCCAATCTACCTTGCTCAATTGCTTCTGAACCTGCAGCCATATACCCCACAAAAGGAGTAAGGATATGCATCCGCCGATTACATAATTAAGCCATATTTTAGTAGTTTTGTTCAAATCAATTTTTGCTGTTGCAACAGGATACGCAAATCATTCTTGGTATAGACCCCGGTACACTTGTTATGGGTTATGGCCTGATAGCCGTGAACAAAAATAAGGTTTCGCTGGTGGAAATGGGGGTGTTGCAATTATCTAAGCACGATGACCATGCAGAACGCCTTGAATTGATATACCGAAAGATGGAAACGCTCATCACGCTACACAAGCCATCTGCCGTAGCTATCGAGGCTCCTTTCTTTGGCAAGAATGTACAAAGTATGCTGAAACTGGGCAGGGCGCAGGGTGTTGCGATAGCCGCTGCCATGAAGTTTGGACTTCGCGCAGAGGAATATGCACCACGTAAAATAAAACAGTCTATAACAGGGCGGGGTAATGCCAGTAAAGAACAGTTGTGGGAAATGTTGCAACACACACTAGGCTTTCAGGAAGATGTAAAGTTTATGGATGCTACCGATGCTGTAGGTGTAGCGCTATGCCATCATTACCAAACAAAGATGCCTGTACCCAAAACACCTGTAAAGAAAACCACTGCCAAAGCCAAGAAAACAAGCTGGGCAGCCTTCCTGAACGAAAACCCTGACAGGGTAGTAAAGAAAAAATAAACTACATCTCGCGGATTTTTACCCTCACATCGTGCGGTGCAGGCTCATTGCCACCAAAGTAGGGCAGCAGCTTATAGCCTATGGCTGTATTATCTGCACAGCCGCGTGTCATGGTATCTTTCTTGCCATCCAATTCAAAAATATACTTATCGAGCAGTATGTAAAGTTTGCAATCAAAGGCTTTGTTTAGTGCTACGGTACCTAATTTTTTATAACTACGCACAGTACCTGCATAGCAATAAGCGTGTATATGCATGGCACCATTCTCCCAATTCCAACCAAAACGGGCACTATTTGTCTGGTGATGGCTGGTGCAGTCTGCAAAACCGAATAGTTTATTGATATCTGACTGATTGGTAGGGTCTACCGTGGCATAAATACAACTACTATCCAGTATAGCACGAAAGTGCAGGAAAGTGTAATGCGTCAGTGCGTAATCATTATTGTCGCAGTAATTGTTGCCTTTTCTGATATTGTATGTTTTGAAGCTATCCTCTGCACCTATTTGTGGTCTGTGGTTGTCATATTGGGTGTTATCTGACGATATAATAGTACCTGATGGTTTGGGAGTGGTATCCGTATTTACATTGCCTGAAGCACTACCAGCGTTGGCAGCATCTTGTTTTTTACAAGATATTGCTAGTAAGAATATTACAAATAGGCGTTTATACATATCAAATTAAGCTAAAGTTAAATGTAATATATCGTAAATAATTCGACATCTTTTGGTCAAAATAATTAGATACGAACTTGCATAGGCAAAGGGTTTTGCTTACTTTTAAATCGTTAAAAACCGTAAAACCTATCAAGACATCATACACGTGGTGTGTATTTTGTTTTGCTCAAAAACAACTTGAAGACAATTCAGAAAAACATTATCGAATTCATATGCCCGATAAAGCCAAAATACTTTTAGTAGAGGATGACCCAACGCTTAGTTATGTAGTACGTGATAGCCTTTCTAATAACGGCTATGAAGTAATACATTGTGCAGATGCAGAAACTGCATGGGCGCAGTTTATGAAGCACAACTTTGATGTTTGCCTGTTGGATGTAATGCTGCCTAAAAAAGACGGCATGCATCTTGCTACGCAGATAAGGCAGAAAAACGAAAGTATTCCCATACTGTTGCTCACATCCAAAAACATGGATGATGATAAGATTGCAGGTTTCCGTAGTGGCGCAGACGACTACATAACCAAGCCATTCAACATGCAGGAGCTTTTGCTACGCCTTGAGGTGTTCCTGAAACGCACACGTAAGAAGGAAGATGACTCGCCTAAAGATGTAATGTTGGGTACACTACAATTTGACTACAACAATCTGGTACTGAAAAATGATAAAATAGAGCATCAGCTTACACAGCGCGAGGCAGACCTTATCAAATTTCTGGTACAGAATGCCAACCGTGTACTGAAACGTGATGAAATACTGCTGAATGTATGGGGTAAAGAAGATTACTTCCTCGGTCGTAGTATGGACGTATTCATTACCAAAGTGCGTAAGTTCATTAAGGAAGAACCTGGTGTAGAGCTGCAAACCATACACGGTATAGGCTTCAAATTTGTGTACAACGCACAGTAATCAATCTGGTTTTTACAACTTAATATAAATGCAAAAGCGATGGGTAGACACCCATCGCTTTTTCTATCCTCTATATGTAACGCTAAAATTGTTCTTCGCCGCTTGCATCAAGCATCTGTTCAAAGCGAGGACAGGCAACACTGCTCCTGTATCCTTCACGATGCTTTACCCTTCCGCGTACGAATAATGATATTTCATAACCTGCAGTACCATTGGTAGCAGGCCTTAGTCCCGATGTATTAAAATCGTAAGATGCAGTAACCGAATATTGGCTATAGTCTATTTTCACTGTTGGTATCCAGGCATCTTTTGCACGTATAAAAGCACCACCATACAGAATGACTGCTTTAGACATTTCAGGATTGGTTGCCCTCCAGCTAACCAACGCACCTGCTATCAATTCTGTGTAAGGCCCTTGTGTAGTATAGTTGGCATGCACAGTAATACCTATCTGATCTGTAATAGAAGCTTTCACACCCAAGTTAGCAGTCCATTTGGTATCCAATCTTAATACTTGTCCGTTATCGTTGAAGCTTTGTTTAGGTTTTGCAACGTGATAACCTGCCACACCTATATAATAGTTTACATTTCTTGACGGGCCAATGGTACTGTTAAAACTCATACCTGCACCAAGATCGTATGCCTGCATACTTACATTCTGCATGTTTTCTCCGGTAGCAGCAGTTTGGTCATAACCGCCGTTTATATACTGCGTACTGAAAGTAGCTTTCGACATATCGAAGGCTCGCTGTATATAACCACCTGTAAAACCAACTGATAAATAAGAACGACGGCCATCAGCCATTACCTTGTTATAGTTGATGGCAGGGTATACCTGCATACTGGTAAAGTTGATGCTACCAGCGCGATCGTAAGTAGCACTTACACCAAAGCTTACATAGTCGCCAACTTCTCTATTTACAGCAATACGGGTTTCTGCAGATGCCAGCATTGTTTGAAATGGAACAGAGATATTGCTCCACTGTGTACGGTAGTTTACACCGGCTTTATAGTCGCCGCTGAAAATACCCGTGAGGGCAGGATTACGAAGAATTGCATTTTCGTAAAACTGTGAGAAGTGTATATCCTGCGCATAAGCTGCAGTTTGCAGCATAATGGCAAATAATACAATCGATAATTTCTTCATGATAAAATCTTTTTAGCAGTTACACATTATCTAACCAACGAAATATCACCTTTCAACTCTATCAGTTCTCCCGACTCGCAGTATGCTTTGATGAAATACACAAATACATCCGGTTTCAGCGGTGCATTTTTGAAAGTACCATCCCAACCAGAAGCAGGGTCATTTATCTTCATATCATCTCTTGCAAAAACAAGTTCTCCCCAACGGCTATATACACGTACACTCTTCACATAATCAAGGCCTTTACCTTGTGGGTAGAACATATCATTTACACCATCCCCATTCGGTGTGAAGGTATTTGGTATAAATAACTGGCTGTTTTCGCACAATACCCTTACTGTAATATTGTCCGAACCTTCACAACCATAATTATCAGTTACGGTTACCTTGTAAGCTGTAGTACGCCTTGGCGATGCAACAGGGTTTGCACAATTATCGCAACTCAATTGATAGTATGGTGTCCAGCTATACGTAGATATATTCTCTCCGGCAGCCCTCAGTTGTGTACTGTTACCACCTCCTATCGTCACATCAGGACCAAGTTCCACTACAGGCAACGGATGCACTGTCACATTTATATAACCCGTATCAGTGAAACAATCTCCTTGCTTAACTATAACGGTATACTTTGTTGTATTGTTTGGAGACGCTTTTACTTTAGGCAATTGGTGGTTATTCAATCCATCTGCCGGTATCCAGGTATAAGTAGAGCCTCCGGTTGCGTACAGGTCGGCCGTGCCACCGATACAGAATTCTGCATCAGGACCATAAGTAACCGGGCCACGTTCTATTATGGAAACAGTTACTTTATCAGAGTCACTACAACCGATGTTATCTTTACCAATTACTGTATACGTAGTATTAACCGTTGGTTTTGCAATCGGGTTATAACAATTAGTACAAGATAGTGTAGCGCCGGGAGTCCATGAGTAAGAGTCTGCACCGCTACCCGTTAATTGAGCAGAAGAGCCTTCACAAATTACGATGTCCTCACCTGCACTTACATTAGGTTTAGGGTGAACAACAACTTTTATATATGCAGTATTGCTACAACCATCAATACTGGTACCTGTTACTGCATAGTTGGTAGTTACAGAAGGGCTTGCAACAGGTATAGTACAAGTAGTACATGATAAGCCAGCAGAAGGTGTCCATAAATAAGTTGCTGCGCCTATTATGCTCAGGGAAACACTTTGACCTTCACATATTTCCTGATCATTAGACACATACAATACTGGCATTGGCAATACATTTACAGTTATAGTACCTGTAGACGAACAGCCATTTGTAGTGCCTGTAACTGTGTATGTAGTTGTACTTGTTGGTGTTGCTAAAGGATTAGGACATGTAGCACAAGACAAGCTTGATGATGGAGACCAATTATAACTGGCAGCGCCTGTTACATTCAGCTGTTTTGATGCACCTTCACAAATTGTGCCACCACCTGTTACATTAATTACAGGCAAAGGATTTACAACGAGCGTTATTATACCCGTATCTGTACAACCGTTTGCATCCGTACCTGTTACTACATATTTGGTAGTTGTAGTTGGTGTTGCTACAGGATTGCTACAAGTACTGCAAGACAAAGAAGATGAAGGAGTCCATACATAAGAAGTAGCACCATAAGCTACCAGTATCGTATTTGTACCGGCACATATTGCAGATGCACCTGTTGCAGTAACACTAGGCAGCGGATTTACAGTTACAGTTACAAAATCAGTATCACTGCAACCGTTTGCTGCAACACCAATAACTCTATAGGTAGTAGTTCCGGTTGGTGTTGCTATTGGATTTGCACATGCAATACAAGACAAACCTGTAGAAGGCGACCACTGATAATTTGCCGCACCTGTTGCAGATAAATTTGCAGATGCACCTGCGCATATTGTTTTATTAGTACCGGCATCTACTACAGGTTTTGTATTGATGCTGATAGTTATCATACCTGTATCTGTACAACCGTTTGCATCAGTACCGGTTACAATATATGTAGTTACCGAAGAAGGTGTTGCTACTGGGCTGATACATGTATTGCAAGACAACGTGCCAGATGGTGTCCATACATAAGATACAGCACCAATAGCTGTAAGTGTAGCAGAAGAACCCGCACAAACTACACTGCTACCGCTTGCAGTTACATTAGGTAGCGGATTTACAGTTACAGTTACACTGGCAGATTTAGAACAGCCATTTGCATCCGTACCTGTTACTGTATATGTTGTAGTACTAGCAGGAGTTGCTATTGGGCTTGCACATGTGCTGCAAGACAAACTACCAGATGGTGTCCATACATAAGATACAGCACCACTGGCTCCTAATGTTGTCGATGCACCGACACAGATTGCTCTGTTGCTGCCGGCACTTACATTAGGTAGTGCATTTACAGTTACTGTTACTGTAGATGTATTTACACAACCGTTAGCATCTGTACCCGTTACTGTATATGTTGTGTTGGTTGCAGGGTTGGCTACCGTGTTTGCACATGTAGCGCAAGAAAGTGTAGTGGCTGGTGTCCATACATAAGATGTAGCACCGGTTGCGCTGAGCGTTGTCGTAGAGCCATTACAGATAGTCTGGTTAGAGCCTGCGCTAACAAGCGGAAGTGCATTAAGCGTAATATTAACAACACCTGTATCTATACAACCATTGGCATCCGTACCTGTTACTACATAAGTAGTAGTAGCAGTAGGTGTAGCCACAGGGCTGGTACATGTACTGCAAGACAAAGTGCCTGCAGGTGTCCATACATAGCTTACAGCGCCGTTTGCAGTAAGTGTTGCAGTAGAGCCTGTACATACTGCTGTCTTATTAGATGCGGCTGTAACATTTGGCAAGTTATTAACCGTAACAGTAACTGTTGCTGTGTTAGAACAGCCATTGGCATCGGTACCTGTTACTGTATATATAGTTGTTGTGGTTGGTGTTGCAACAGGGCTTACACATGTGCTGCAAGACAAACTACCTGCAGGCGTCCATACATAAGACGATGCACCACTGGCAACGAGTGTAGTTGATGCACCATAGCAAATTGATACAGGGCTGCCTGCACTTACTGTTGGTTTGTTGTTTACTGTTACAGTTACATTAGCTGTGTTTACACAACCATTAGCATCAGTACCAGTTACTGTATATGTTGTAGTTGTAGTTGGGTTTGCTACAGGGTTGGCACATGCAGCGCAAGAAAGTGTAGTTGCAGGTGTCCATACATAGCTTGTTGCGCCAGTACCTGTAAGTGTAGTGGAAGACCCGTGACAGATAGCTGTATTGCTGCCTGCACCTACTGCAGGCAGGGCATTTACAGTTACCGTTACTGTGCCTGTGTCTGTACAACCATTAGCATCGGTACCAGTTACTACATATGTAGTAGTTGCTGTTGGCGTTGCTACAGGGCTGGTACATGTACTACAAGACAAAGTGCCTGCAGGTGTCCATACATAAGACGACGCACCATTTGCTGTGAGAGTTGCAGTAGAACCTATACATACTGCTGTTTTGTTGGAAACTGCATTTACATTAGGCTTGTTGTTTACATTTACTGTTACCTGTGCAGTGTCTGTACAACCATTAGCATCAGTACCGGTTACTATATATGTTGTTGTACTTGCAGGTAAAGCAGTAGTAACTGCACAGTTTGTACAAGACAATCCCGCAGGAGGAGCCCATGAATAGGTTGATGCACCACTGGCTGTAAGTATAGTACCCGTAGTTGCTCCCTGGCATATTGCTGCGGCACCCGTTACTGTTACGTTTGGTGGTGTATGAATTATTACTGTTTTAATCGTCGTGTCTTTACAACCTTGTGCATTGGTTACTATCAACCTTACACTGTAGTTGCCAGGTGCAGTATATGCATGAGATGGATTGTGCGCTGTGCTTGTACCACCATCACCAAAATCCCAGCTACGTCCTATCACATTACTGATGCTAAATAGAACAGTATCTGTAAATTGTACAGTACCGGCATTACAAATTACATTCGGCGAGAAGCTGAAGTCTGCATCCATCTTATCTACCTTCACCGTATCAGTTCCGAATATAGGAACCAGACAAGAAGCACCGTCGCTTAATATCAGTTTAGGCACATACTTACCCGTTTGTGTATATGTGTAGCTATAAGTATTACCTGTTGTTGTTTGTGTAAAGCCGTTACTCATATCCCATATCAGAGACGTGGCATTGGTTGTAGTAGCAGAGAAGTTTACAGTTACAGGATTACAACCTGCTATTGGTGTGTATGTAAATGAACCCGTAGGACCGTATATGGTTACATGCTTGGTTAATGAGTCTTTACAACCTGCATTAGTAGTACCTATCAGTTTGATGTTATAAACACCCGGATAGGTATATAAGGCAGTAGGATTTGCTAATGAAGACTGGCCACCGTTACCAAAAGTCCAAACGTAAGAAGAAACTCCTGATGACGTATTAGTAAAGTTTACCAGCAACGGCGGACAGTTTGCCACCGTATCACTCATAGTAAATCCTATAGCCGGGCTGTTTATTTTTATGTATGCTGTTTTTGTCATGGAGTCTGTACAGCCATACATATCTGTAACCACTAGTTTTACAGTATAAGTACCCGGTGTTGTGTATACGTGGGTAGGTGTTAACTGAGTAGATGTTCCACCATCGCCCCAATACCACATACATGTAAAGCTAGCACCCCCTGAATAGTTGTACATTTGCACTTGTTGTCCTACACATATATTTGTATCCGGTGTGTAGAACTGTGCAACAGGTTTACTTGCAGTTACATAGTTATTTTTTATCAAAGAGTCTTTACAGCCATTAGCATCTGTCACTACCAATTTTACCGGCCATGTACCGCCATATATATATGTGTAAGAAATAGTATTGCTTGTTGTTGGTTGCAGACCACCATATACAAAATCCCAAACCTTACCTGTTATAGCAAACCCACCATTTGGTGTACTCAGGTCGTTAAAGGTAGCGGTAAATGGCAGGCAACCTACCAATGGTGCACCTGAAAAATCAACATTCGGGCTACCAACGCGTATATAGTTTATTTTGGTGAGCGAATCTTTACAGCCATAGCTATCTGTAACTACTAGCTTAGGGCTGTAAGTACCACCTGCAGGGTATGAATAGTAAAGCGTTGCTGCGCCTGTTGTAAAGGTTAGATTATTTCCGAAATCCCATGTATACGCATTACCTGTACCTGGTGTTGTAATACTAAAGGTGGTGCTCTCTCCTTTACACAGTGTAGTATCAGATACTGTAAATACCGGCGATAGTGGCTGAATGTTTACAGTTCTTGACATTGTGCTTGAACACCCATATGTAGTATTGTATACATTCAGTGTTACAGTTTTTGTACCGGTAGTGGTATATGTATGTGTTAAAGTACCACCCACTTGGGTAGATGTACCACCGTCACCAAAATCCCAGCTATATGTATTGGCACCAATAGAGCTATCCGACAGTGTAATGGTATACCTGTTGGTACAAGACGTTGCCAGTCCAAAATTTGCCTCGGGCGGATGTACTGTTATATAATTAGTTCTTGTTGCGGTATCGCGACAGCCATTGTTGTTAGCTATCAGCATTACAGTATACACGCCTCTGGTATAACCGTTGTATACAGGGTTTGTAGCTGTAGATGTACCACCATTACCATACAACCATGTGTATGTTGTAGCACCTGTTGAAGCATTAGTAAATGTTACAGGACTGGCAGGACACAACGCAGTAGGTGTAGCACTGAAAGCCGCAGAAGGTTTTGTGGCAACTGTAACAGTAGTTGTTTTTGTTAAAGTACAACTACCTGTAGTATACGTAAGTGTTACTGTATAGGTACCTGAAGATGTGTATGTATGCGATTGCGTATTGCATGTAGAACAAGATACTGTTCCTGAACCATCGCCAAAATCCCATGTGTAATTGGTTACAGGGACCAGTGTAGTAATATTTGCTGTAAAGGAAATAGTTACAGGCGCACAACCCGAATATGAAGCAACACTAATTGTTGCTGTAGGTTGCTGTATTTTAACATAGTTTGTTCGTGTAAATGAGTCTGTACAACCAGATGCACTTGTTGCAATCAGTTTTACACTGTAGTTGCCTAGCGCGTTGTAAGTATTTGAAGGATTGGCAGAGGTAGATGTATTACCATCACCAAAACGCCACAGGTATGATGCTGCGTTTATTGTACTGTTAGTAAAATTGGTAGTTAGCGGCGCAGCACATGCCTCTGTAGGGGAGCCTGTGAAATTGATTGTAGGGTTCTGATTAACAGTGATAGTTTTTGAATCCGTATCACTACAGCCAGATCTTGAAACGATAAGTGTTACTGTGTATGTACCTGTGCTGCTGTAAGTGTATGTGGGGCTGGTAGAAGTAGATGTACCACCTGTACCGAAACTCCACGCACTGGTATAACCTGCAGGCGTAGATGTATTGGTAAAGTTTACTGTTTTACCCGTACATACTGATAGCGAGCTTACATTGAAAGATGCATTTGGTGCACCTATATTTACAAAAGAGTTGCTTGTAAATGTGTCTTTACAACCTGCAGCATTTGTTGCTATCAACCTAACGGTGTAAGAACCATTTGCTGTGTATGTGTGTGTAGGACTGGTAGAAGTAGATGTACCACCATCACCAAAATCCCAATCGTAAGAAACTGCGCTTGTAGATGTATTTGTGAAAGTTGTAGTTACCGGAGATGTACAAGAATTATTGCCGGTAGCTGTAAAAGAAGCCGTTGGCTTCGGTAATATTTTTATGTAGTTACTCTTTATCAGCGATTTAGAACAGCTGTTACCATTTGTAACAAGTAGTGTAACCGTATAGTTACCAAAAGCTGTATATGTGTGTGTAGGATTCGCAGATGTAGATGTATTACCATCGCCAAAGTCCCACAGATATGTTGTAGTACCCGTGCCACCCGCTACAGAGTTATTAGTAAAGCTAATAGTACGAGGCACTTGGCAAGACGGGGTAGAGTCTGCTGTAAACGCAACAGTAGGCGAAGGTGCTACTGTTATGTAATTTGTAAATGCCTGTGTATCAGCACCATTGCTATTAGTAGCTATCAACGTTACGGTATATGTACCGGGATTGATATACGTTGTTGATGGATTTTGAAGGGTAGAAGTACTACCATTACCAAGATCCCAATACCAACTTGTTGGGGTGTTGGTACTAAGGTCTGTAAAGTTTGATACGATGGGTGAACATCCTGATGTAGTGCTTGCGCTAAAGTTTGCCACCGGAACCTGCGAATAGGCTACGTTGACAGACAGGATAGAAAAGCATACACACAAAAATGCGTACAAGTATTTATTCATACGTTGGTTTGTCTGGTTTAGTGTATCCCCTATTTTTTGTTTTGAAATGAATCCAGACTGATGGAAAACGCTACATATAATCTTGTCACAAATTTATATAAATTGTGGATAAACTGTTATTTTTTGTGTATAAATGTGGAAAAGTTAGTAATTATTTTACAGATAAAATAAATACATGCATAATTCAATTAAAATCAATTAATTGAAAATGAAACGAAGAATTAAAATTTGGGGATTTCTTGTTGATTATAGGGCCAATTGTCTCCTATAAAGCTGTATCGTGTTTTCCAATCCAAGATATATAGCATCAGATACTAATGCATGACCTATTGATACCTCTAATAAATTAGGGATGGAAGAAGCGAAGTATTGCAGGTTTTGTAAGTCCAGATCGTGACCTGCATTAAGGCCAAGGTTTTTCTCAGCAGCAACTTTTGCAGCTTTTACGTATAAATCAATCGCTGAGTGTTTATCAGATAAATAGTTTTTAGCATATGCTTCTGTATACAACTCAACCCTATCAGTACCTGTATCGGCAGCAGCAGCTACCAAATCTTCTATAGGGTCTACAAATATCGAAACACGAATACCTTCTTTTTTAAATACGTCTATGATCTCCCTAAGGTATTTTGATTGACCTATTGTATCCCAACCATGGTCAGATGTCAGTTGGCCCATCGCATCAGGCACCAGTGTTACTTGTGTAGGTTTTACATCCAGCACCAGTTGCACAAATTTATCTTCTGTAGGGTTGCCTTCAATATTAAACTCTGTTGTAATAATTGGTTTTATCTCCCTTACATCGCTATAGCGGATATGGCGCTCATCTGGGCGGGGGTGTACTGTAATACCTTCAGCACCAAACAACTGGCAATCAATAGCAGCTTTCAGCACACTCGGGTTGTTGCCTCCACGGCTGTTTCTCAAAGTGGCTATCTTGTTTATATTTACCGAAAGCTTCGTTGCCATTGCTGTTTTCTTTTCGCCAAAATTAATGCGCTTTTCAGTTAAATTGCAGTTAATGTCATTTTCGTGTTTCCGCAGTTCATATAAGTATATGTTATACGTAGCAACAGGTATATTGTTGCAGGGTATAAGCGGTTGCGCCAGCGACAATAAACAAAGTACTAATACCATATACCTGAACTATAGCAGCGGCACATTGGAAAGCATAGACCCTGCATTTGCCAAGAACCTGTATAATATGTGGACCGACCACATGGTATATAATACACTGGTAGAGGCAGATGAAAACCTGCAGCTGACACCATCGCTTGCAAAAAACTGGGAGGTTAGTACCGATGGATTGCAATACACTTTCCACCTGCGTACAGATGTCTTCTTTCAGGACAATGAGGTGTTTACAAACGGAAGAGGCAGAAAGATGACAGCTGCGGATGTGGAATACAGTTTTAACAGGCTGATTGATTCTACTACTGCCTCTACAGGCGCATGGATATTCAACGACCGTGTAGATAAAACGCAAGCTTTCAAAGCAATAGATGACAGTACATTCATTATCAGGCTGAATGCACCATTCCGACCATTACCACAGATAATGAGCATGCCCTATTGCAGTGTAGTGCCGCGCGAGGCTGTTGCCAAATGGGGCAAAGATTTTCGTGCACATCCTTGCGGTACAGGCCCGTTTATGTTTCATTATTGGGATGAGGGCAATGTATTGGTGCTACGCAAAAACCCAAATTACTGGCAGCAGGATGCCGCAGGGGAAAAACTACCGTATGCCGATGCGGTGCAGATAAGTTTTATAGACAGCAAGGCAACAGAGTTTATGATGTTGCTGCAGGGCAGGATAGATTTTGTAAATGGACTGGATGGTTCTTTCAAAGACCTGGTGCTGAGCAAGAACGGGGAATTGAAAAAGGATTTTTCCAATCGCATCAATCTGCGCAAGCAGACTTATCTGAATACAGAATACATTGGCTTTCTGACAGATAGCACAAAAGATGTAGTAAAAGATAATCCGCAACTGAACCCACTTGTACGTCGTGCTGTTGCTTATGCTATAGACAGGAAAAAGATTACCACTTACTTCCGCAATGGTGCAGTATTGCCTGCCACATCAGGGTTCATTCCGCAAGGTATACCGGGGCATGATAGCAGCGGGCGGTTCGGGTTCAATTACAATCCTGCAAAAGCACAGCAATTGCTTGCGCAGGCAGGCTACCCGAATGGCAAAGGATTGAAACCACTGCATGTATTAGCACCGGAAAACTGGGCAGATATTGTAAACTTTGTTGCCACGCAGGTAAAGGAAGTAGGCATACCGCTGGAAGTTGAAATCATACAGCCCAATATACTACGCCAGCAAATGAGCCGTTCAGAAGCACCGATGTTTCGCGCGCAATGGATAGCAGACTATCCTGATGCTGAAACCTTTCTTGCATTCTTCAACGGTCGCTTTCCTGCACCACCCAACTATACAAGATTCAGCAATGCCACCTTCGATAAATGGTATGATGAATGCATGAACCTACCCGATTGTGAACGCCATATTCGCTATATGCAAATGGACAGCCTGGTTATGAGCTACGCACCGGTAATACCTTTGATATATGACAGGCTAATGCACTTTACATCCAAACGCATTACAGGCTTCAAAGCCAACCCCATGAATATTATTGATTTGAAGACAGTGCGTGTTGTGCAGTAGTATCCGATTGTACAGATAGTATTTTATACCTCTTCACGTTTTCAAAACTTTCCAACAGCTTAAGTTCATAGTTTTGTTTCAGATAGTTTTCTGTTGACTCTTTAAAAACAATAACAGAATCGTTTTCACGTATTTCATTTAGCTCTTTACATTGTAGTTTCTTTTCTTTTTTTAAAACATCGTAGTAAAAAAGTATGTTCTGATCTTGCCTGGTATCATCTGTAAACACACTGCCTGTAATATTTCTCATGCCACTCTTAGCTTCCTTCATATACAAAGCCATATACTGGTTGTCGTCCATATCAACATCTTTTACAGGATGAGATACGTAGTCAAAAGTATTTATGTATTGAACACCTATAAGTAGTATCACACAACTTACCAATCCTATCTTTATAACCTTATTTACTTTTGTATTTGTAAACATCGCTTCAAAGATCTTATCAATAAGCATGGCAACCAATATCGCAAAAAGCGGATAAACAGGTACATCATACCACATCAATTTGGTTTTTGATGCTGATATAATAATAAGAAAGAACAATGATACTGTAAATGTATAGCCTACCAATAGTTGTTCCTTCTTATACCTTACAAAAAAAAGTATTACTGATACCGCCAATGGCAATAGCCAATACCTATAAGTAACTGTGTGCATAAAGTCTATGTAGAAATTCCACGGGCCAGAGTGTTGTTCCAGCACATTAGTGTATCTGCCAAGCAATTCATTCACGCTTACAGCCTGAAGATAACCCGGATTATACTGCTCTCTAATTATATAATATGAAAGTACAGGTATAATAAATATCAGCATCCCAATATAAAAATGTCTGTTAAATAGTATTACTCTTATCTTTTTTGCAAAAACTGTATATACAAACAAACCCGGCAAAAAAAGAAATGCAGCGATACCTTTTGTCATGGTTGCCAGCAGCAAGGCAAGGAAAAAGAAGTAAAGGTATTTCGCCTTGTTCTCCTTTAGGTATAGGTAATAAGCAATAAAATATGCTGTTGTAAAAAGAGTTAGCATACCATCATAATCTCCTTTTTTGAAACTGTGGAGTCTAACATATCCGTAGGACGTGACAAGCACAAGACATGTGAGCATTGCCCATCTGGCATTTCGCGTTACTCTGTTTACAAAAAAGAATAGTGATAAACATGTTAACACGGCTGCAATTGCTCCTGGCAGTCGTAAAGCCAGTTCATTAACACCAAATACCTTAACAGATAGTGCCATACACCATATCATAAACGGTGGCTTCAGGCTCCACATATCTGGTTCATGCTGGAAGGTTGGGACCAGCAGATTGCCGCTTTGAGACATCTCATAAGCGCTCATTGCCAATCTGCTCTCATCCCAAAGTTGTATTGGTGGGTCATCCATATGACTGAATACTGGTAATACAATTACCAAAAGCATCAGCAAAAGCCAATGTATTAATTTCATAGGGTTAGTTAAAGATTTAACGGTTTTTATCGGGCTGTCTTAAACAAAAATAACGTTCTATTGTTACAGGTATTGTTTTATGGCTATTTCAATTTTTTGGTTTCGAAGAGATTTACGATTAGATGACAATGCAGGCCTGTATCATGCACTGCGCAGTGGCAATCCTGTATTGCCGGTATTTATTTTCGATACCAACATTTTGGAAGAACTGGAAGACAAAGCAGATAAGCGTGTCGATTTCATTCATCGTGCTTTAGAAAAAATGCAGACACAACTTACTGCAATGGGTAGCAGCCTGCATGTAATGCAGGGCACTCCTTTAGACTGCTACAAACAACTGACTGAAAAATATGATGTTGCTGCAGTATATACTAATCACGACTATGAGCCATACGCCGCAATGCGTGAAAAACTGATTGGTGATTTTCTTGCACAAAAAAGCATACCGCTATACACTTTCAAAGATCAGGTGATTTTTGAAAAAGATGAAGTGATGAAGGATAACGGTGAGCCATATACTGTGTACACACCCTATAGCAAAAAGTACAAAGCAAAGCTCAATGCTTTTTATCTGAAGTCTTACCCTACAGAAAAATACTTTGGTAATTTCTATAAACAACCTGCTACAGCCTTACCATCTCTTACTGCTATTGGTTTTCAAAAAACAGACCTGGATGTTGTAATGCCATTGCTTGATACAGAGATAGCGAAACACTACCACGAAACAAGAGATATACCAAGCATAAAAGGCACTACACGCCTTAGTGTGCATCTCCGTTTTGGCACCATCAGCATACGCAAGCTGGCAAGAGAAGCAAGCGCCATCAGCGAAAAGCTGCTAAACGAATTGATATGGCGCGAATTTTACCAGATGATATTGTGGAACATTCCGCGCGTAGTCAATGAAGCTTTCCATAAAGACTATGACAATATCAAATGGCGTAATAATGAAGAAGAGTTTGTGAAATGGTGCAACGGGCAAACAGGCTATCCTATTGTAGATGCCGGCATGCGAGAGCTAAACACTACGGGATATATGCACAACCGTGTACGCATGGTTGTTGCAAGTTTCCTTACCAAGCACCTGCTGATAGACTGGCGTTGGGGCGAGGCATATTTTGCAAAGAAACTTTTAGACTTTGATCTGGCAAGCAACAACGGTGGCTGGCAGTGGGCAGCAGGTAGTGGTTGCGATGCCGCACCTTATTTCAGGATATTCAATCCATACCTGCAAACGCAGAAGTTCGACCCTGATTTGAAATATATTCAGAAGTGGGTACCTGAGTTTCAGGAGTTTTCATATCCTAAACCAATTGTAGTACATGAAGATGCACGCGAACGCTGCCTGAAAGTGTACAAAGATGCATTGGCTGATAAAATGAAAGAAGCGCACTAGCCCGCCCAGCCTTCTCTGTCGAGGCTGCGGTACTGGATAGCTTCAGCCAAATGTTCAGGCCTTATGTCATCGCTGCCGGCAAGGTCGGCAATGGTACGCGCTACTTTCAGTATTCTGTCATACGCACGAGCCGAAAGATTCAGCCTGTCCATAGCGGTCTTCAGCAGTGTTTGCCCTACTTGGTTTATCTGGCATATTTCTTTCAGTTGCTTGCTGCTCATTTGTGCATTGGCATATACACCCTGTACACCTTCAAAACGTTTAGCCTGTATATCGCGTGCTTTTAATACACGTTCTCTTACGATTTCGCTGTTTTCAGAAGATTGTTGTGACGACAGTTCGTTGAACGATACCGGTGTTACTTCCACATGCAGGTCTATCCTATCCAGCAGCGGGCCTGATATCTTATTCAGGTATCGCTGTACTATCATCGGGCTGCAGGTACATTCTTTTTCAGGATGGTTGAAGTAGCCACACGGACAGGGGTTCATAGATGCTATCAGCATAAAGCTGGCAGGGAAATCGATACTTACTTTTGCACGAGATATAGAAACCCTGCGCTCTTCCATCGGCTGGCGCATTACTTCCAACACTGTTCTTTTAAACTCAGGCAATTCATCCAGAAACAAAACACCATTATGCGCCAACGATATTTCTCCCGGCTGCGGATTGCCACCACCGCCAACCAATGCAACATCGCTAATGGTATGGTGCGGCGAACGGAATGGCCTACGCGATATGAGTGATGCATTGCCAGGCATCTTACCTGCTACAGAGTGTATTTTGGTTGTCTCCAGTGCTTCGTGCAGTGTAAGCGGTGGCAGTATGGTAGGCAGCCTTTTTGCCAGCATGGTTTTACCCGCACCCGGCGGGCCTATCAGTATGGCATTGTGCCCGCCTGCGGCGGCTATCTCCAATGCACGTTTCACATTCTCTTGTCCTTTTACATCATTAAAGTCCAGATCAAATTCATACTGCGAATTGAAAAATTCATCGCGGGTATTTATCGTAACGGGTTCTAAAACTTTAGTACCTGCAAAAAAGCCTATTACCTCACTGATGTGTGTTACGCCATATACATCCAGATTATTCACCATACCTGCCTCACGCTCATTTGCTTTTGGCAGTATCAGTCCTTTGTATTTTTCAGCACGCGCCTGTATAGCTATAGGCAGTGCCCCTTTTATGGGTTGTACAGAACCATCCAGCGAAAGCTCGCCCATGATGATGTACTTATCCAGTTCTGCGGGAGGTACTTGTCCCGATGCAGCAAGCATACCTATTGCTATGGGCAAATCGTATGCAGAACCTGCTTTGCGGATATCGGCAGGCGCCATGTTTACAACCACTTTATTTCGCGGGCGCTCAAAGCCTGTGTTTTTAATAGCAGAGAGTACACGTTCTGTACTTTCCTTTACTGCATTATCAGGAAGGCCAACAATGAAATAACCTGTTTGTCCGCCGCCAACTATATCTACTTCTATGGTGATGGTGATTGCTTCTACACCATAAACGGCACTGCCGAATACTTTTACGAGCATAACTGGTTTTAAAATTATAACATCTGTACTATGTAATTTTATATATTTTTAATAACATAGCAATACAGAACAAGAATACCCATGCAACTGACTGCCACAGAAAAGATAGACATTACAAACATATTGCTGATGATAGTATCATGCTGTGTTGCAATGGTATTGCCGTTTGAGTTGTTTCTTTTCTCCTACGCCATATTAGGGCCTCTACACTACCTGACAGAAATATCCTGGCTACACGATAAAAACTATTATACAAAAAGCAGGTACGATGCTATTATCCTGGTGGTTGTAGGCTTATTGATTACGGTTAAGTATTTTGATAGTTTTCTTGAAATAGATCTGCCCGATGGCTTTGATGCTAACCTTGCATATATAGGCCTACTCAGCTCTATTATCTTTGTAACCGTAAAAAATCCATATTATAAGATTGGCGGTATTGCTGTGTTGATATTATCGTCGCAAGTATCACACAATTATAAAGTATTCTTTACTATCTTCTTACCTACACTCATACATGTGTATTTTTTCACTGCTATATTCATGTTATACGGCGCGCTGAAAAGCCAAAGCCGTTTCGGTATACCATCTGTCATAGCAATGATTCTATGTCCGTTTGCACTCATGTACATCTTCCCCGACAGGGCATTCAACCCACCAACAGACTACAGTGTTGGTGCATACCAGCTATTCAAAGTAGTAAATATGCAATGGCTGATGCATGTGAATGATGTTCCATTGCAAAATGACATGACAGCATGGGATAAAATCATATTCCATTCCAAAGACGGTATCTTGCTAATGCGCTTTATCGCATTTGCTTATACTTACCACTACCTCAACTGGTTCTCAAAAACAAAAATCATTCAGTGGCACAATGTGCCGAAGGTTCGTTTTGCGGCAGTTATCATTCTTTGGCTGATAAGCGTTGCCATTTACATTAACAATTATGCCAGCGGGCTTAAGTGGCTTGTATTCCTGAGCTTCCTCCATGTATTGCTCGAATTTCCGCTGAATGTAACCAGCGTGATTGGGATAGGCAATTATTTCAAGGGGCTAATGTTTAAATCAAAGTCCGCACAAGCTTAGTATAGTTTTAGTCTGTAATTTTGTTGTATGAGCACAATACTTCTTACCAAAGAAAATGGTGTAGGTTATATCACCTTCAACCGTCCTGATAAATTCAACAGCTTCAACCGCGAAATGGCGCTTGCGTATCAGGAAGCCTTGGATAATTGTGAAGATGATGAAACTGTAAGAAGTATTTATGTGAGTGCCGTTGGCAAAGCTTTCTGCGCAGGGCAAGATCTTGCCGAAGCGATAGACCCGCAAGGGCCGGAGTTGGAAAAGATTGTACGCGAGCATTACAATCCCATCATCATCCGCATGCGTAAAATAGAAAAGCCGATAGTAGTTGCCGTGAATGGTGTGGCTGCAGGCGCCGGTGCTAACATAGCACTGGCGGGAGATATAGTACTGGCAGCAAAGAGTGCATCTTTCATTCAGGCTTTCAGCAAAATAGCATTGATACCTGATAGTGCGGGTACTTTCATACTACCACGCCTTGTAGGTATGCAGCGTGCACTGGCATTGACTATGCTGGGCGATAAAGTAAGTGCAGACGAAGCTGTTGCAATGGGTATGATATACAAATCTTTCCCCGACGATACTTTTGAAAACGATACTAAGCAAATAGCTATCAACCTGGCACAAATGCCTACCAAAGGTTTGGGCCTTACCAAACGACTGATGAATGAAACCTACAACAACACACTGGTGCAGCAACTGGACCGTGAAAAAGATGTACAGGTAGAAGCAGGAAGTACCGAAGATTTTAAAGAAGGGGTAAATGCGTTTCTTGAAAAACGTAAGCCTGTTTTCAAAGGCAAATAGCAATTATTATTTTATTGGCGAGCATACCCAAGTCGTATAGCCTGTTAACCAACAGCAGGTAGCGTTCTTTGTATGTTTTCATAGCTTTTGGGTGCGTGTTCTTTTATTAGTTGCGCAACTATGTCTGCTGTCTGGTCGGGGAAGTCAACTTTTACAGGTTCACCCGCTACCAGCCACCAGTTGATGCGTTCGTGATATTTTTTGCTGAGTTGTTTTATTACAGGTATACCCAGCGTTTCTGCAGCCGCAGCATTGCATTGCTGTTCGTATTGCTCCTGCATGGGTATTACCATTAGTTTCTTTCCAAGAAACATAGCTTCTGCCGGGCCTTCAAAACCTGCACCACAAAGTACACCTGCACTACTTGCCATACTTTCTATAAATGCACGGTTTTCTATAGGTTGTATGTGTACGTTCTTAAAACTGAATGGTTCTTTATTGTGTTTGGAAAATACCTGCCACTGCACATTTTCAAACTGCGATAATTGTTGCACCATTACATCATCATTATACGCGGGCAGGTATACGGTATAGTGTCCGAGGTTTATGGGTTGCAATGCGCGAATTTCTTTGCGTATAACAGGGGTAAAAATATTCTTGTCGTATGCACGAAAATGGAAACCGTAAAAATCTGTAACAGGTGCATAGTGTTTCAGCACCACTTCTCCTTTCCAATCTCTCTCATTAGGAATCGGTGCACGTTTATGCAATACAGCACTTTGGTGGCTAAGACCTATACATGGTTTGCGTTTCAGTTTGCATGCCCATGCAGATATAGGTTCAAAATCATTTATCACAAGGTCGTAGTCCTCTATCGGAAATTTCCTGATATCGTTTATCAGTTTGAAGAGCTTTAGTTTTTTTGCAGTCTCTGCAATATCTACGCCACCTTTTTTTCCAAAGATGAAGCTCATGCCATACATCTTGTATTTAACAGGGAATGGTACTTGTACATCGGCCTGTATACCGCTTATCAGCACATCTACTTCTCCGTATTTTACCAGTTCAGGATATACATCTCTTGCACGGCTCAGGTGTCCGTTGCCAGTTCCTTGTATTGCAAATAATATCTTCATGGCTTATGCTGCTTCTGTTGTACCTGGCATATCTGGTTTCATATTCAGCTCCTGCATCAGTGTAGCCATCAATTGTTTCGGCGTTTCTTTCGATTGCTTCTTTTTATTGATGTCTATTGCCTGTGCTACTTCGTCTTCAAAATATTTATAGATGCTCCACTTACCATCTGCATATTCAAGCGATGTCAGATTTTCAATCCAGTCGCCCGAATTCATGTATATCACCGCACCGTTTTCTGTAACTACCGTGCGGATTTCGGGCTGATGTATATGCCCGCAGATAACGTATTTGTATTTATTCTCCGCAGCTATTTCGCAAACAGTCGATTCAAACTTGTTGATGAATTTAACTGCACCTTTTACACCGTTCTTAATTTTTTTAGAGAGCGATACTTTGCCACTGCCAAGCTTTTCAGAAATGAAGTTTACAAATCGGTTGATGAGTATTAGTGTATCGTAACCAATTGCTCCCAGCTTCGCCAGCCATTTGCTATGCTGCATTACAACGTCAAACACATCGCCGTGGAATATCCACACGTTGGAGCCATCTATCTTCAGCGAAAGTTTGTTGGTAATTTTGAGAGAACCCAGTTGAAAGTCTTTAAACTTTCGCAGCATCTCATCATGATTGCCGGGGATATAATACACAGGTATGTCCTTTGCTATCAGGCCCACCAGGTGTTTCATCACCATCATATGTGTTGCGGGCCAGTAGCGTTTGCTAAACTGCCAGATATCTATGATATCTCCGTTCAGTACCACGGCTTTGGGTTTGATGCTTTTCAGATATTGCAGCAGCTCTTTTGCATGACATCCGTATGTACCAAGATGAATGTCTGAAAGCACTACAATATCAACTTCTCTTTTTGCCATCTACATGCCCGCACAGGGCGTTTGGTTATGCAAAAAGACGAATTAAAGATTACCGCAATGTTACGCCGTAGTTATTTAGATATGAATATTGTTGCAATTGTGTTAATGCTTATTGCAGCACCGCTTCTATCTCTTTTATCAGTTGTTCTGTTTCGCTGGGGCGTGGTGTGTTTTCAGATGCAAACTTACCGTTCCTGTCTATCAGGAAATAAGACGGCACACTATTAACACCATACAATTGCGCAACACGATTTTTCCATCCACCGGGTTCGCATGTATGTATACCTGTGATGTTATTTTTCTCAATAGCTTTTTTCCATGCATTCATGTCTTCGTCTATAGACACATTCAGGAATACTACGTCTTTATCTTTGAAGTGCTCTTTTACTTTTTTAGTAGCAGGCAGCTCGCGCATACATGGTCCGCACCAGCTTGCCCAGAAGTCTATATACACTACTTTGCCCTTTAGGTCCGACAGTTTCATTTGCTGTCCTTCCATTGTTGTAAAGTCAAATTCTATTGCAGGTGCACCTTTTGCTTTCTTCCTTTTTATTGCCACAGCATTAGACAATATGTTGTCGTAGCTTGAGTTTTTATACATTGCCAGAAAAGCTGCATATCTTTTTTCTACATCTGCAATTGCGTTGTTTCTTATATTGTCATATACGTTTTTTGCGTAGTAGTATTCTTTTGTTTTAGGCGGCATATTTGTCTTTACTTCTTTATCTACATATGCCTCTCTCAATTCATTTTTTTTCTCTTGCTGTGTTGTGGTATCATCATCAGTCATCGCACTGTACTTGTTTGTATACAGTTCTGCTACATAACTCACGTATCCCGGTATGCTGATATAGTTGTCGTTGAATGCAACAGGCACTTTATCCAAGATAGCGTAGTCCTTTTTTCTCATTACAACACTTGATGTGCGTTCCTTCATCATCTTGTGCATAAAAGTGTAACGAATCATTTCATCATACACACTGTATTGATACCACGCCTTCCAGTATTGTACAAAAGACTCAGGCACTCCTTTTTTATTCGCTTCCAGAAAGTCCAGTTCTTTTTTCATTTCAGCATTTGCTGCACTAATAAATTCTTCCTGCTCTTTTGTATAGTGTTGCTGCATACGCGAGCCGAACATCATCATCATGCTATATTCCATCACATGCTTTGCCATCAGATTGCCAACGGCTGCACCTTTGCCTGTATACTTCAGTGTACTGTCAAAGTTTTTACCATTAACAGTCAGTTTCAAATCATCTCCAGATTGTATAAATGTTTCCGTTGCCTGATCCCCGTTTTGTATTTGTATTTGCAAATACTGTTCTGTTACAGGAACGGTTATAGAAAAGCTACCATCTTCGGAGACTTTTGCAGTGAGAGTTTTCTGTGTATAGTTTAGCAGATTTGCATAATAAGAAACCTGCACTTCATCGGCCAGTTGGTTCGTTATCTTTCCCGATATTTTTGCATCTCCGGCAAAAACAGTATTGATAGAAAATACGCAAATGGCGATTATAGCTAACAGTCGCATAGCAAAATGATTTATGAGTGTATGTGTAAATTAAAAAAGTGGCGGGTATAAACCGCCACTTCTCATTATTAATTTTCGTTAAATATTATGCTGTTACTAATTCAGGCAATTGTCTTGGGCTGAAATGCTTCATAGCATCTGCAATAGCTTTGATGTGTGCCGGTGTTGTACCACAGCATCCGCCAACCAGATTCACCCAACCATTTGATGCAAATTCTGAAACAATAGATGCCGTGATAGCGGGAGACTCATCATACTCTCCCATTGCATTCGGCAGGCCCGCATTCGGATAGCAGCTTACATGGCAAGATGCTATTTGCGAAAGCTCCTCTACATACGGGCGCATCTGCGCTGCACCAAGCGCGCAGTTCAAACCGATGCTCAACGGATTGGCATGCGATACAGAAATATAGAATGCCTCCAGTGTTTGTCCACTAAGTGTACGGCCCGAAGCATCTGTAATAGTTCCTGATATCATTACCGGTAGGCGATCGTTGGTATCGCGGAAATATTTTTCTGCTGCATAGATAGCAGCTTTTGCATTCAGTGTATCGAAGATGGTTTCTATCAGTAGTATATCTGCACCGCCATCAACCATACCTTTTATGTGTTCGTAGTACGCATCCGCAACTTCATCGAAAGTAACCGCACGATAACCCGGGTCATTTACATCGGGAGATAGCGACAATGTTTTGTTCATAGGTCCTACTGCACCTGCCACAAACTTTTCTGCACCGGGGTTATCTTTTTTATATTCCTCTACCGCTTGTTTTGCCACACGTGCAGCTTCAAAACTAATCTCGTATGCATATTCCTGCATATCGTAATCTGCCAATGCAACTGCCTGCGCACTGAAGGTATTGGTTTCAATAATGTCTGCACCAGCATCCAGATATTGCCTGTGAATATCTTTGATGATATGAGGTTGTGTTATAACGAGCATATCGTTATTGCCCTTTACATCTTTGTGCCAGTTTTTAAAACGTTCGCCACGATAATCTTCTTCCTGCAATTTGTAGGTCTGTATCATACTACCCATTGCACCGTCAATTATCATTATTCTCTCCGAAAGTATCTTACGCAGCTTTTGCTCTGTAGTCATAAATTCAAAATTAGGCAATCCCTATATCAATTCCATATAGATACATATGATGCCAATAAAAACGCCCGCTATTTGCGGGCGTTCTCTATAATTACTAAGCTTCTGCTTTCAGCATTTTCTGGAAACGAGCGCGGTCGTTTTCGTCCAGCATTATTTTACGAAGACGAATGCTTTGAGGCGTTATCTCGATACATTCATCCTGTTGAATGTACTCCATACATTCTTCAAGACTCATCTGTATTTTCGGAGCAATGCGGTTGGCATCATCTGTACCACTTGCACGCATGTTCGTCAGTTTCTTAGGTTCTGTTGCGTTTACAATCAGATCTCCCGGTTTGATGTGCTCACCGATGATTTGACCAGAGTAAACTTCTTCCCCTGCATCGATAAAGAATGAACCCCTGTCCTGCAATTTATCCATAGAATAACCTGTAGTAGTAGCAGTATTCTTAGACAACAGTACACCATTGCTGCGACCAGGTATTGGTCCTTTCCATGGTTTGTATTCGCTGAAGCGGTGCGCCATTACAGCCTCACCTGCAGTTGCAGTCAGCATGTTAGAACGCAGACCGATCAAACCACGAGATGGGATATCGAACTCAAGGTGTTGCATTTCACCCTTGCTTTCCATAATCAGCATTTCGCCTTTACGTTGTGTAACAAGGTCTATCACTTTACCACTGAACTCGCCCGGCACGTCTACTACCAATGTTTCATATGGTTCGCATTTCTTACCGTCGATTTCTTTTGTAATAACCTGTGGCTGACCAACTGTCAACTCAAAACCTTCGCGACGCATTGTTTCTATCAATACAGACAAGTGAAGGATACCACGGCCATAAACCAAGAATTTATCCGCATCGTCTGTATCCTGTACGCGCAGTGCCAGGTTTTTCTCCAGTTCTTTATAAAGGCGATCGCGAATGTTACGGCTGGTTACGAATTTACCTTCGCGGCCGAAGAATGGCGAGTTGTTGATGCTGAACTGCATGTTCATTGTCGGCTCATCTATAGGAATAACCGGCAATGCTTCAGGATTTTCAAAATCTGCAACTGTTTCACCAATCTGGAAACCTTCAATACCTACGATAGCACAAATGTCGCCTGCAGATACTTCAGTTACCCTTTTCTTACCCATACCTTCAAACGTGTACAATTCTTTGATGCGGCCTTTTGTAAAACTGCCATCTAGCTTACACAATTGAATTGGTTGGTTTTCTTTTAGTACACCACGTGTTACTTTACCGATAGCAATACGACCCAAGAACGAAGAATAGTCCAGAGAAGTGATTTGCATCTGTACTGTACCTTCAGATACTTTAGGTTCAGGTACTTTTTCAAGTATGGTATCCAACAACGGAGTGATATCTTCAGTTGGTGTCAATGAAGTATTGAACCAACCTTGTTTTGAAGAACCGTATATAGTTGTAAAGTTCAGCTGATCTTCTGTAGCATCCAATTGGAAGAACAGTTCGAATACTGCGTCATGCACTTCATCAGGACGGCAGTTTGGTTTATCAACTTTGTTGATAACAACGATAGGACGCAGATTCAGTTGTAATGCTTTTTGCAATACGAAACGCGTTTGAGGCATCGGGCCTTCAAAAGCATCTACCAACAGCAATACCCCGTCAGCCATTTTCAATACACGTTCTACCTCACCACCAAAGTCACTGTGACCTGGCGTGTCGATAACGTTTATCTTAACGTCTTTATAGTTTACAGAAATGTTTTTACTCAGGATGGTGATACCACGTTCACGCTCAAGGTCGTTACTGTCCATTATCAATTCACCTGTTTCCTGATTGTCACGGAACACCTTTGTTGCGTGGATGATTTTGTCGACCAACGTAGTTTTACCGTGGTCAACGTGTGCGATGATCGCTATGTTACGAATATTCATAATCTGTGCCTCTTTTAACAAACAACCCTTCCATATTGTGAAATAAGGAAGGGCCTCATTTTGCCGCGCAAAGGTAAGGAAAATATATCTTATATTAACGTCATTAATAAGTTAATTCTATAGTTATTAATATCATAATATGAAATATACTATTTTCTTTCTCTTCTGGCTATTCTTTACAGATACAGTTAATGCTCAAAACAAGAAGGAACAAACCTTCAATTCGGGAGAATATACCATGAAGCAATACTATTTTGTAATGCTTACCAAAGGAGAACGCAGAAATGAGATTGCCGACACAGCAATCATAAATAAGCTACAAGCAGGGCATATTGCCAATATAAGTAAACTGGCAAAAGATGGTAAAATATTGGTTGCAGGTCCATTTGGTGATGATGGAAACTGGCGCGGTGTTTTCATTTTTGATTGTGAAACAAAAGAAGAAGTGGAACAGCTACTAAATACAGACCCGGCAATAGCTGCAGGCAGATTGGCTTATGAAATACATCCCTGGTGGACAGCCAAGAATGCAGTGTTCAAATAAATTAATTCATCTTGAAAGGAGCCACTAACTGAAACTCCGGTATGTTTACCGTGAAACCTTTTTTATCGTAAAGGCTTACCATACTGTAAGTACCATACATCTTACCGATTTCGCTGCGCAGGTTGGCAGCAGATACATATTGATAAGAATCTCCCGGCTCTATAATAGGTTGTTCTCCTACAACACCTTCGCCTTCTACTTCACGGTTGCTACCATTACTGTCTACAATATACCAATGTCTGGAGAGCAACTGCACGGGTACAGCGCTGAGGTTTTCTATGGTAATGCGATATGCAAACAAGTATTCACCGTTCAGCGGATTGGACTGAGCAGACTGGTAAAATGTTTCTACAGAAACACTTACTCCGTTTGTTACTTGTTGAACCATATTGGGCATCTATGTAAAAGTATGGAATAATATATAGATATGGTTTATTGTTTCGTTATAGAACTGTTAGGATTATCTATGTATGAAAAGAAGATATTATATTAATATATTTTATTATTTCTTAGCAAGATCGGTTATCACATCATTTATCAATCCACCTTCATATCCTTTTTGTAACAGATAGCGATATGTTTTGTTCTTTCGGATAGGTACAAGTTTTTCGCTCTTCAGCTCTGTCCATTTCTTAGTTGCCAGCTTCTGCAAGGTTTCATAGTATTCATCCGGATCAATCTCTGTCATTGCTTTCTTTATGCAATAGTCAGACACTTTATGAATTTTTAAATATTGTGTAATCTTAACTCTTCCCCATTGCTTCAACCTAAAACGTCCCCGGGCTATGGAACGGGCATATTGTTCTTCGTTCAATAGCCCCTTCTCTATCAGTTCTGCAATCAACTCTTCTACCTCAGGTGTTTTACAACCTATCTCGTATAGTTTGTTGCGGGTTTCCTGATGGCTACGCAGCTGGTAGTTACAGAAACGGTATATGGATTCTCTAGCAGACATAATTAATAACACCCTAAAAGTAAGAAGTCAAAACCAATATTCGGTTTTGACTTCCTGTAATTAACGCCCCATGTATACCATTAGTATCTGAACATCGCTTGGGTTAACGCCGCTTATCCTGCTGGCCTGCCCAAGTGTTTGTGGTTTTATCTTCTTCAGTTTCTGCCGTGCCTCTGTTGATAGTGCAGACAGCTTATCATAATTAAATGTATCAGGTATTACAAGATCCTCCAATGTCGCCATCTTCTTCACCAATTCTTTTTCTTTCTCTATATACACATCGTACTTGATTTGTATCTCGGCTTGTTCCAAAGCCAGTACATCATCTTCGTTCAAAGCCTCTTTCAAACCCGGCAATGCTGCCTGCATATCTTTCAGATTAATGCCAGGGCGCAGCAATATTTTTAATGCGCGGCTACGTTCATTCAGTGTAGCATTATCTATAGATTCCAGATAAGGATTAGCATCAGAAGGTTCTACTGGATATTCAGCCAGTACAGTTTTAATACGATCTACCTTTTCTTTCTTCGCATTCATCAATGCCAATCTCTCATCCGTTGCCAACCCGATATTATGCCCAAGTTCGGTAAGGCGTAGGTCTGCATTATCTTGTCTGAGCAATGTGCGGAATTCTGCCCTGCTGGTAAACATACGATAAGGTTCGTCTGTACCTTTATTTATTAGGTCATCTATCAGCACACCTATATAGGCATCACTACGCTGCAATACAACAGGTTCCAGTTCTTTTACTTTCCTGTGTGCATTGATACCTGCCATCAAACCCTGACACGCCGCTTCTTCATATCCTGTAGTACCGTTTATCTGTCCGGCAAAGAAAAGATTATTGATGAGCTTGGTTTCCAGTGTAAATTTTAGCTGTGTAGGCGGGAAATAGTCATACTCTATGGCATATCCCGGACGGAAGAACTTACAATTCTCAAATCCAGGTACCATTTGCAGGGCTTTATACTGTACATCTTCCGGTAAAGAAGTACTGAAACCATTCACGTATATCTCTACAGTATTCCAACCTTCGGGTTCTACAAACAATTGATGGCGTTCCCTTTCAGCAAAGCGTGTTACTTTATCTTCGATACTCGGGCAATAACGAGGACCTGTTCCCTGAATTCTACCCTGGAACATCGGAGATTTCTCGAAACCTGTCTTCAGTATATCGTGAACTTCAGGGCTTGTATAGGTAACCCAGCATCCTCTTTGTTGCTCGGGCTTAATTCTTTCTATTGGCATGTAAGAGAAGCCCACTATTTCTTCGTCCCCATCCTGTATTTCCATCTTGCTATAGTCCAGACTACGCCCATCTATGCGTGGCGGAGTGCCTGTTTTAAGCCTATCACTCTCAAAACCATACGAAACAAGCTGTTCTGTTATGCCTGTAGCACCTTTTTCGCCCATTCTACCCCCTCCAAACTGCTTTTCGCCTATATGGATAACTCCATTCAGGAAGGTGCCATTTGTCAAGACAACTGCCTTAGACCTGATTTCAATTCCCATTCCTGTAACAACTCCACACACTGTTCCACGTGAAACAATTAGCTCCTTCACCATATCCTGCCAGAAATCTACGTTTGGAGTAGCTTCTAATATATCCCTCCAGGTTTGTGCAAACAACATACGATCATTCTGCGTACGCGGGCTCCACATACCGGGGCCTTTAGACTTGTTCAGCATACGGAACTGAATCATGCTCTTGTCGCTCACAATACCACTATACCCACCCAAAGCATCAATTTCTCGAACAATCTGTCCCTTTGCAATACCACCCATGGCAGGATTACAGCTCATCTGTGCTATAGTCTGCATGTTCATGGTTATCAAAAGGACCTTAGAACCCATATTAGCAGCAGCAGCAGCGGCCTCACAGCCGGCATGTCCTGCTCCAACTACTATTACATCATACTCCTTAAACATAGGCAGCAAAGGTACAACCAGTATTGCAAATAGTCATAATTAATAGTCTATAACAATATAAATCCCTTGATGTAGTAAAACCAGATGTATCTAATGGTGGCTGGCTATAACCTCTTCAATAAATATTCAAAGCATAACCAAGACGTGGTATTTTCAACTTTAGTTAGTGTACAGCAATCAATTAATACTAACCTTACTAAAATCAGGATAAGCAATACCGTAGTCATGATAAAGAAATTGTGTGTAGGTATAAATAAAAATTGGCTTTGTATATTGAAAACCTTGTTACAATTCACCTTTAGTGATGAGTATTAATTAAAAATCATGCTCTGTTGTGGGGAAATAGTGTATGTGGAAACACTTGAAAGCATATATGGCTATAAGAAACCGACAATAATTTTAGCGGGTACTTTGCACTATGTGATTTACCCTTGAATGAAAACAATCGCTCTTCAAATAAAAGGCATGAGAGTATAGAAGATTCCTTAAGCACAATAAGGACCTGTACCAAGGAAGCAGTGCAATATAATAACTAGCAACTAATGGAAAGACGTAAAGGAGCTATAACACTCTATATGTATTCGCCGCGTGTAATAACATTATATACAAGCTCAATAAATTCTTACATGAAGCTGTAATAGTAAATGCATTAAGTAGTACTTCATCCATATTTATGTTCACCAATAATGGACTTACATAAACAAGTACCGTCAGAATATAGTAGAGTAACGAATCACAATATTCAGTAGAAACCCAAATTCAAAAGATTGAATTCAAAATAATCATAAAAGAGTTCCACGTGGAACTCTTTTAATTAGTAGAAAATAGTTGACTAATAAGTAAGGGGTAAAACCTATACGACTATCAAAAATCAAGGATAATAAAATAATGTATCCTGTACAGTGATAGGAATACCATACAGATATACTAAAATAAATTGCTAGAGTCAAAAACAATCGAAAATAGTATCGAAAATAAGCGTTTTTCAAATAAATATTAAATAAACATCTAAGTATTGTAAAATAGATATTATACAAATAAAACACAGTATAAATAGATGGTACAAAAAAAGGGAGCGGATATCCGCTCCCTTCTATTTATTATAAACTATGATTATTGCTTAGACACTACGAAAGGTTGCACAGCAACTTTACCGTTTGCTATCAATACTACGTAATAATTACCAGCAGCAAGTTTTTCTGTGGAGATAGTAACAGTCTCTTTTTGCAGATTATTATAATCTTCAGTCAACATGCGGCGACCTACAGCATCGATAACACGAACCTGAACATTCTCAGATTTTTGAGAAAGGTTCAGTTTTACATTGATTGAAGTAGTAGCAGGGTTTGGATAAACACTGAACTCTTTCATAGAACTGTTAGCAATCTCGTTAACTGTAATCGGGAAAAGACTTTGTTCAAGTGCTATAGCAGGAATGCCATCTGAGTTGGGGAATGAAACTGAATCAATAGAAGCAGAAGCAGCTACAGATGTGGCACCTATTAACATATTTGCATTCTGAGAGCCATTATCAGTAAAAGTACTCATAGAACCAAGGAACATTGGTGTAGACCAATCCAATACACTCGGTGTAACATCTTTTGCAGCCAATGACCTTGTAAAATAGCTGTATTTATCATCGCTACACAAGAAGGTAGGACCAGGCATATCAACTATTACCCAATACCAAGAATTAGCATCCAGAGCAACTGTAGCCGGATTACCATCTTTATCGCCAATATAAGAAGTAAACAATCTATTGTTAGAGTCTGCAGATGTGAATTGGTGAATAGAGGCACCTTTTAGTTCTACCTCAGCTGCTTGGATAATTTTATCAGCAGGGCTGCTGTTTGAACCATCTACCCATTTAAACAAATAAGAGATTGAATTCTTATCTGCAACTGTAATTTGATCTAATGAGTGTTTGCTTGTATCATTATCATTGATAGCGTACTTAATAGACTGTGCTTTGTAACCACCTTTAGTAACATAGAACAGAGGACCCCAAATAAAACCACCTGTACTATTGAATCGCCTGCTACCTGTAATAATAGGATTACCGTCAGCATCTGTACGACTTTTACAGAATACGTTCTTTGTTACATAAGTACTGTATGAAACAGAGTTATCTGCTGTATTATCATCCGGCGCATCTGCACTTACAGTGTATGTAGTAGTGAATACACCTGTAGATGTTGGATTCAATGTACCAACGTTAGGGCTTGTTATGCTAATAATTGAATCTATCGTATTGAAATTAGCGGCAACAGCAGAATCCTGATATACAACAGTTGCACTACCGCCAGTAGGTGTGAAGGTTGTTACAGATTTGATCTTAACATTTGCCTGCGGATTAGTACCAACATTCGCAATCAAAGCACCGGTATACTGTTTGTATGCTGTAGCTGTAGAACCGTTCATTTGATTGAATGGTGTTGCACCTACTGTTAGCGCTTCTGATTTTGGTACAATAGCAAGGTCATTTGCGTTACCAAGACCCCAAACACACAAAGAAATTGTTACAGGGTTTGAACCCAGTGCACTCCATATAGCAGCGCCTTCAGGGTTAGATACCATCAGTACCGGAATAGTTACGGCACCGCCTGCTGTACCTGCAGCCATACCAACAGGATCTGCACCTGCTACGTTGTTGATGATGATAACACCTGCAGCACCTTTATCTTGTGCATTTTTAGCCTTCTCGCCAAACTGGCAAGTACCGCGCCATATCAAAACCCATTTACCCGTATAGTTTGCGCTACCAGGTTGAGCACAACCCAAAGAGTCTGCACTTTTTACAAGTGGAACGTTTTTCCACGTTGAATCTAATTTTCTACCCCAAGGTCCACTGATTCCAGGATCACTAGAATAAGTAAATGTCTTGTAACCCATTACACCAGCTGGCTGATGTACATATAGTCTCGGGCCTAAGAAATTAATCAATTGCGCTGACACGCTGCTGGTAGCTGTTATTGCAAACAGTGCTACAAGCAGATTTACTAAGTAAAATCTTCTCATAATGCTTAATTTATTATAAATAGGGTATCAATTTACAAAAATTTAACAAAATGAAAAAAAATCGTTTAATTATATCAACCCAAAGCTTCTGCTTAGCTGCAGCATTTTTTCGATAGGTTTCTTTGCAGCTTGTCTAAGTTCCTCATCCATAAGTATTTCCGGCAACTCATATTTTAAGCACAGGTATAATTTTTCCAAGGTATTTAATTTCATGTGCGGACAATCGTTACAAGCACACGCATTATCAGGAGGCGCAGGTATGAAAGTTTTATCCGGAGAGGCAATTTGCATTTGGTGCAATATACCTGCTTCTGTTGCTACTATAAATTCATTAAAACCTGAGTCTTGTGTATATTTCAATAACTGTGTAGTAGAACCTATATAATCAGCAATCTTCAATACAGCTTCTTCACACTCAGGATGCGCAATCATCTTCGCATTCGGATGCCTTTCTTTTAAGCGTGTAATCTTTTCCAAAGAAAATATTTCATGCACCATACATGCGCCATTCCACAATACCATTTCCCTGCCACTGGTTTTATTAATATATGCACCCAGATTCTTATCTGGAGCAAATATTATTTTCTGGTCTTTAGGCAGGCTATCAACAATTTGCTTGGCATTTGAAGATGTACATATTATATCGCTTAGTGCTTTGATACCAGCAGAACAGTTAATGTAAGATATAACAATATGATCAGGATGTTTATCCTTGAATTGCTTGAACAGCGAGGGTGGACAGCTATCGCTCAGAGAACAACCGGCATTCAAATCAGGCAACAAGACCTTTTTATCAGGATTGAGAATCTTAGCAGTTTCTGCCATAAAATGTACACCGGCAAATACTATAATATCTGCATTTGTCTTTTCAGCATTTTGTGCTAAACCAAGACTATCTCCTATATAATCTGCAATATCCTGTATATCGGGCTCCTGATAGTAGTGTGCAAGTATTACAGCATTCTTTTCCTTCTTCAGCTTTTCAATTTCTGCAAACAAATCCAACGAAGGATCAATTTCCAGATCCAGAAAGCCTTTTTTCATTAAATTTTTCTCAGCTTCTTCGATTTGCACATTCATAGTAGTATTAATAAAAAGATTTTTTTAAAAAAAGGATTATTATAATTAGGACTGTGGATTTGGGGATAATAATCACTTATCCTATTTGCAAAGTAAAAGAATTTAGTTCGTCCACTATATACCAATTAGTTATTAACACCCTAAAGCCCTGTTAAATAAGGATACTCACAAAAAAATGGGAAATGTGGATTACAGAATGCGTTGATAAATAACTTATTGTGAATTTATGAGAATGGTGATTATAACCTCCTCAATTCATAGAATAAAAAAATCAGCTTATCCACATCACAGAGTTTATGCCAATTATCGACAGGGTTATAATGCCACAATCCACAGGAATTAACATTGCAGTCTAATAACATTAAAGTTTTAATAAGAAATACATAACACATAGTTAATACATCTCTATAATGAATTAGCTATATTATTAATATAATTGATAAATCTGTATTATTGAGCTAAAACGGCTTTATTATCTCAAATTTTCGTATAAATTTGCCGTCCCTGTAATAAACATAATAGTGATATGTCTGTAATTCAGAAAATTAGGAATAAGTACGCTAAAGTTGCTGGTTTTGTAATAGCCCTTTCGCTCGTAGGTTTTATATTAATGGATGCGTCTAATGGCCCATTAGGTTCTCTTTTCGGCAGAGATAATAGTGTAGCTAAAGTAAATGGCGAGGCTATTGATATTAAAGCATATAGTCAGAAAGTAAAAGACTATGAGGCACTTTACTCTTATGGCCAAAAAGGTCGTCCTTTGGATGATGCAACAAGAGCACAAATAAACCAACAAGCACTTTCTGATTTGGTAAATGCTGAGTTGGTAAAAGCAGAATGTGAAAAACTGGGTATACAGACAACTCCTGAGGAAGAAAAAGAATTGATATATGGTATGAACGCTGATCCTATCGTTAGGCAATATCAGTGGTTCCAGAATCCGGATACAAAAATGTTCGATCCGCAACGTATCAAAGCTTTTGAACAACAAGCTAATCAGGTAGACCCTACAGGAAAATTGCTGGAAGAATGGCAGACTATTAAAAACTATGTATTGCAAAACAATGCATTGAAGAAATACACAATGCTGACAGCTAAAGCAATCTATGTTCCTAAATACCTGTTGGAAAAATCCAGAAAAGAAAAATCTGAATATGCAGGTATCGATTTTGTAAGGATTCCTTATGCAGCAATTCCGGATGAAAAAGTTCCTGTGAAAGATGATGAGCTGATAGAATACATGAAGAAAAATGAAAAGAGATTCTACAATGCAGATAAATCAAGAAGCATAGAATACGTATCATTTGATCTTACGCCTAGTTCAGAAGATACTGCAAACGCTTTGGGTGTTCTTAATAATATTAAAAACGAATTTGCTAACACTACAGATGTTGAAAGTATTGTAAACAGAAATTCTGATGAACAGTACAACCCATCTTATGTAAACAAAGGTTCTTTCTTCTCTCCATTTGCAGATTCAATTCTGAAACTGCCTGCAGGTGCAGTATATGGACCATACTACGATAACAATGCATATAAACTGACAAAAGTTGTTGACAGAAAGACATTGCCGGATTCTGTAAAATGTCGCCACATTCTTATTAAAACAGAAGAAGGTGGTCAGCCTGTTGCTGCAGATAGCCTTGTTAAAAAACGTATAGACAGTGTAGAACTTGCCATCAAAGCTGGTGCAAACTTCAACGAGATGGTTGCGAAATACACGCAAGACGAAGGAAGTAAACAAACTAATGGTGAATACACTTTTACACTGCAACAAAAAGAACAACTTTCTAAAGAATTTGCAGATTTTATTTTCGATGGTAAAGCCGGTGAAAAGAAAATTGTAAAAGTTAGCAACAGCGGTTATGCAGGTTACCACTATATAGAAATACTGGAACAAAAAGGTATACAACCTGCATTGAAATTGGCAACTATCAGTCGTTCGCTGGAACCTGGCCAAAACACAAACAATGCTGCATATGCAAAAGCTTCAGAATTTGCAGGTAAGAACAATACTGAAAAAGCATTTGACGATGCAACGAAAAAAGAAAATATCAACAAGCGCATAGCTGATGGTATTAAAGAAACAGACTTCATGGTAAATGGTTTGGGTAATAGCCGAGAACTGGTTCGTTGGTTATATGCTGCAAACAAAGGTGATGTGTCTGCTGTATTCAGTCTCAACGGTCGTTACATAGTTGCAAAAATGAGTGGCGAACAAGAACCGGGCCTTATGAAACTTGATATGAACAACAGGCCTGCTATTGAAATGGCAGTAAGAAATGAGAAAAAAGCAAAAATGCTGATGGATCAATACAAATCTGTAAGCTCTTTGCAGGCGCTTTCGGCAAGTACAAACCAAGCACTTGTACGTGCAGACTCTTTCAATGCTTCTCAGCCATTCATCAACCGTTTGGGTTATGAACCAAGATTGCTGGGTTACGTATTCTCTGGCAAACTGCAACCAAATGCAGTATCACCTGCAATTAAAGGACAAGATGGTGTATTCTACATCAGTCTGATAAATAAATATAATGTACCGGTAGCATCATCTCCTGATCAGGATTTCCAGGAAAAAATGATGATGATGATGCAACTGCGCAATACAGTTATGAGTTCTGTACAGGAAACATTGAAAAAATCGGCTAAGATTAAATACAATGTAGAGAATCTATAAGATTATTCTAACAGCATATCAGTAAAAAGCCTGCGGTTACATCCGCAGGCTTTTTTTCTTCACAAGCATTATGAGTAATTTTACAACATATTATGGAACCAATAAGAAATAAGGTAGCGGAGAGCGGTATAATAACATTAGACCTTGCAGGTTTTTTGTTGAAAGACGAAGAGATAGCCATATTCGATATCAAGCCATTTTTGTTTCGCGAAATGATATTGCGCGAAAAAGACTATCGTACTGCATTACCTGAACACGACTGGAACCAGTATGAAAATAAATACGTGGCAGTAATATGCAGTGCAGATGCAATAGTACCTGTATGGGCATATATGCTGGCTGCATCTTTTCTGCAGCCATTGGCAAAGACAGTATATTTTGGCAAAGCAGACGAAATGAAAAAACATTTTCTGCTAAATACCATAAACAATATCAACATTGCAGAGTACGATGATAAACGTGTGGTAATAAAAGGTTGCGGAGATATACACGTACCGGATGCAGCGTATGTAGCGGTTACAGAAAAATTGCGCCCGGTTGTAAAATCGTTGATGTACGGCGAGCCATGCTCTACAGTACCTGTGTACAAAAAGCCTGCTATAAAACCAGCAGGTTAGCAGCTATCTTTTCAGAAAGTTGAAAATTATTACCGTCTGCACTTACCAATATGCTTTTATCAAAAGGCATTATTTCTGTAATGGTAATGCGGCTGCCTATTTTTAGCTTAAAGCGTTCCAGCTGTTGCAGAAATGCAGTGGTAGTATCTTTTACGGCAACTATTTTACAAACATCACCTACTTTTCTTTCGCTTAGCAATGTAGCGCGCGATTCAGGAATATCACCGTTCGATTTAGGAATAGGGTCGCCATGTGGATCGTACTCCGGAAATCCCAGAAACTCATCAAGGCGCTCTGTCAGCTTTGTAGATTGTATATGCTCCAATTGCTCTGCAACCTCATGTACTTCATCCCACGAAAAATTGAGTTTATCATGCAGGAAAGACTCCCACAACCTGTGCTTTCTTAATATAGAAAGTGCAGCCTTACTACCGGTATCCGAGAGTTGAATTTTTTTGTACTTCTCGTAGTGTATCAATTCTTTTTCAGAAAGCTTGCGCAGCATATCTGTAACGGTAGCCGGGCGTGTTTGCATTTTATCTGCAATCTCATTTACAGATACTTCTCCACTCGTGTTATTGTGCTGGATACTGTAAATGGCTTTCAGATAATTTTCCTCTGTGTACGTAAGCGCAAGCATGGCCGAAAGTTAGCAAACATATCTTAATGTCCGTATTTTTTGTTAGATTAGTAAGTCGTTATCGTGTTATTAACAGTGTATTGAGAGATGAAAAAGATACCCCATTGCGTTTACCCTTTGCAAAGTTTTCTGTTATTGCTTTTTATTGCTTTGATGCCAATAATAAGTACTGCACAAGTACAGCAGATAAAAGACTATGACAGGCCTACCAACCTGAAAGTAACAAAAGAATATGTGGATGAAAAGGGTAATACTATTCGTGAAGTTCAATACACACAACGTTCTATACGTGTTACCGAAACGATTGTCATTTCCAAAGCCATGTCTGCAGTTGGTGTAAAAGTGGCAATCAATCCCGACACCATCATCAGAGATTCTATATGGTTACTGATTAATAAAAGCAGCTATAGCGTTCACGTTTATTATAAGAAAAAATTGATACGCGGCTACAAAGCGGTATTCGGCCCGCAGCCGCAAATGAATAAGTGTATGGAAGGCGACAGGTGTACGCCTGAAGGCTGGTACAAAATTGCAGACAAACGCAACAGTAGTAAGTACAACAAATTCATGCTGCTGAACTACCCGAACGAAAAAAATCAGGAAGCATTTAAGAAACTGAAAGAAGCAGGAAAAATTCCGAAAGATGCACGTATAGGTGGCGATGTAGGCATACACGGCATATGGCCACGTGGCGATGACATGATAGAAATGGGCATCGGGTGGACAGACGGTTGCATAGCACTGAAAAATGCAGATGTAGATGACCTGTTTAAATGGGTGAATGTAGGTACCAGAGTATTTATAAAGAAATAATCAGACAGGGCTGTGTCGCTCCAGATATTGAGCGTATAGTTCGTTCCAGCCATTCCACTCCTTATCGGTTCCTAAAGAAAAATTGTGAAATACGGTTATCAACCTGCTGTTTGTGCCATGCAGAAATAATTCCATTTTTTCCAAACGGGTGAAAGCTTCAGCAGCACTAAGCTTCATATCATAGTGCGCAGTAGAATCCATAAAACAGAAAGGATGAATTTTTAAGTCCGTCTGTTTTTCATTTTCAATATCGTACCAATAGAAGGAACTACCTGTACCCGCACGGAAACCTATGTGTGTGCCGTACCCCATGCTGTAATCATCGGTAATACCATCTGCTATAAGTTGTCTGTAAGTACGTGGTAGAAACAGCCTGATAAAATGCTGTCGCGAAATGTTGATGCTTTTATCGATAGTTTTTTCCAACACCGCTTTCTCATCTTTGAAAAGCTGATTGTTCTTACCACTGTTATATGACGGGTGTATACCCACCGTACCCTGCTCTGCAAAACTGCGAATGAGTTTTTGCATGGCTTTATGGTTGGGGTTTATGTTCTTATCGTATGTATCGGTCTTCAACGCAGCCAATACAAAAAACAACGGTTTGTATTTGTACAGGTTGTGCAGCGAATACATAAATGGAAACGAGAAGTAAGGATCTTCTGCATTGATGATATTAACCGACAAACGCTTTGCAACCGCACCAAGTTTCAGATTCGCTGCATCTTTCAACAATCCACCTGTATTGCGTATAATGCCCTTATGTTTATAAGACCATGCAATATCAATATCGTATGTGGGGAGAAAAGAGAACGATTTTAAATTGATGTCGAAACCGCATTTTTCATTCAGCAATCTGCGTAGTGCTTCTACCCATTCATCAACCAGCGGACGTTCCAGCCAATTGTTTTTTGTAAGAATACTATCTGTATGCGGATAGCGTTCGTGTTTATCGGGTGTGTAATTATAGTATTCTTCGTATCGGGTAATGAGAAAAAATATCGCCGAAAAAATATCGAACTGTATATCGCCATTTGCAACTGCATACAGCGTTGGGGTATTATTCCAATTGCCTGTATTTACATTATGTTGGTTGATGCCTTTTTGCCAGAGCAATTGTGCATCAGGAATATATATAGCATCCGCTATTTTTTCACCGTAAGCAAGATGTGCTATTTCTTCTCGTTGATGTGTGAGCTTGTATTCGATACCCATACGGATATTAAAAACCCAGTCGAGTATATACAGCAGTCGTGTGCTGGATTGCGGGCTGTATATAACTACGGGATTGCTCATAGGCAAAGCATAAAATTATTTATGCTGATCTTTCCAAAGCTGGTTGAATGATTTCTGTGCAAAGTGTACATCGCCCCTGCCATCTGCCCAAGATTTGCTGAAGAGTTTGTTGACAACATTGCCTTTAATGCTTGCTCCTGCACTGTTCATCAGCGAGCGGTTCAGCATAGCAAGTTTCCACATCTTCCATCCTGCATTTTCTGTAAAACCATTCAGTCCTTCGCTTGCGGCAATGTGGCGGTTTTCCAGCAGCATTTCGTGGATGTTTATTTTCAGTGGGCATACCTCTGTACAGTTGCCGCACAGGCTCGATGCATAACTAAGGTGTTTGAACTCTGCTACATCTTTCAGGTGCGGAGATATCACAGAACCTATAGGCCCGCTGTAGGTTGTGCCATAAGCGTGACCGCCAATATTTTTATAAACCGGACAAGCATTAAGGCAAGAACCACAACGTATGCAGTACATACTCTCGCGCACTTCTTTGCGCAGCAGATTGGTACGTCCGTTGTCCAGCAATATCACATACATTTCTTCGGGTCCGTCGTTTTCGCCGGGTTGGCGGCCACCGGTGAAGATAGTATTGTATACAGTTACGTTTTGTCCTGTACCATAAGTAGCCAACAGCGGCCAGTACAGTGCAAGGTCGCTCATAGATGGTATTATTTTTTCGATACCAACAATAGCAATATGTGTTATAGGGAATGCAGTAGAAAGCCTGCCGTTACCTTCGTTTTCGGTAACGCATACCGCGCCAGTATCTGCTATGAGAAAATTGCCACCCGTTACACCTACTTCAGAAGTAATATATTTTTCTCTCAGGTTGCGGCGGGCAATTTGTGTTAGTTCTGTTGGAGTAAGATTTGGTTCTACGCCCAGCTTTTCATGAAACAGTTTTGCAACATCTTCCTTGCTCTTGTGCATGGCAGGTGTTACAATGTGATAAGGCGGTTCACCATCCAATTGCTGAATGTATTCGCCAAGATCTGTTTCTACAGATTCGATATTATGTTTTGCCAGAAAATCGTTCAGATGAATTTCTTCTGTCACCATCGATTTTGATTTCACTACCTGCTTCGTATTCTTCTCCTGGCAAATTTGCAATACAGCTTGCAATGCTTCGTTAGCATCTTCAGCCCATATTACTTTACCGCCACGTGCCGTGAAATTTTTCTCGAACTGCTCCAGATAACTATCTAAGTTCTCAATGGTTTTCCATTTAATGTTTTTTGCTTTTTTGCGTGCAAGTTCCAGATCGGCAAACTGCTGTTTACCCTTCACAACTGTTTCGGCATATTTCTGAATATTGAAACTAAGCTTGCGCTTGTGTTCCAGATCGCCGGCTTTAACCTTGCTCTTAGCTAAAAACTCTGTAATGGTAGCACTCATAACGTATACACAAACTTAATAAAAACACCGCAAAGGCTTATTTATTGTTTGATAAAGCTACCTGACCAGCATTGTATATGATGAGAAATTTCATGGCAAGCGCTATGATTTTTGATTCTTCTCTTACCGGGCTATACATGCTAAGGTAGTTTTTGATGCCATATGGCCAAATCCACACATCTGCAAATTGATGATATATCTGAACTTCGCCAATGTGTTTCCCGGTAGTGTCCTGTAGTGTATAGTAGTACGTAGATTTGGGCGACTGGTGTAGTTTTTCAAGTTTCCAGGATGATTTGAACTTACCTACCCAGATACCGTCTTTATAAATATTCTCCCCACTTACAGTATAGGAGGTATCATAGTTTTCTTCAACATTGTAGGGCGATGCGTTATAGTGGCAAGTACTGCCATTAGATACATATTCCGGCTCTATACCGTTTACTGTTTTCAGCCAATAGCTGATTAAATCATTAACAGCATCTTTATTGGCAACTCCGTTTTGCAAAACCTTGAAGTGGGAAGCGGATTTAAGAAAGTAGTCGATAATAGAATATTTGTATAACAGGTATACGCTGGTGTCAGCAAAAAGAAAATCTATTTTGTAACAATACCTGAGGTATGTATAGTTTGGAGAAGAAAGAACCATAGCGGTGGCATATATCAATTGTTCTCCGTCTGCATTACTGAATATATAATCTTTAAAATCATTTGGCTCTGGTAACGACAGGTTGCCGGTGCAGTTAACATTAATATCCAGTGTGGAAATTGCTTTGCCGGTTTCAACATAGTTGCATAGGTATACATCATTAGCACTGATTCTTCCCGCTTCTTTTTTGATTATCTGCGCAGTAATATTATTACAGCAGCAAAAAAGTAGAATGTATATAATGAGCAGGCGCATATATAAAGATACCCATTAAAATAAGTATTATATCATTATAGTGTCAAAATGCTGCACCAATACCTACCTCTGCCAGTTCGGCTTCGGCGGTATGTGTTTTCAGGTAGGCATGTACGGTCAGCTCTTTCAAAATGCCCTTTTCCTGTTGCAGTATGTACACATTGCCCCCCAGCTTCTGGTATAGTTTAGTTTGGGTAAGGGCATCTTTCTTCAGATAATATCCTACCTGAAACATCACCCCAATCCTGCCCAGCAAAAACTCATTACCTACAAATACGCTGCTTTTCCACGAATTCTGTTTCTCCTTACCAGGCATTATTTCATTGTTCTTCAGGAACATGTATATGTCGGTATGATACTCATAGTCCAGCCCCAGCATCAGTTTGTTTTTGCCCCAATAGCGCTTGCTGGCAAATGCCGATGCCAGATATAGCGGGTACATAGGCCCATCGGGCGCACTGGCTTCTTTGCCTGCCATACTTAGCCTCACCTGTCCCAGCCATCTGTTTTTCAGCGGGGCTTCTTTTCGCATGATCCTATCGGGATTGTTGCCGACAGGCGAGTACCTGACGCCGATATGTGCGCCGTATTTATTAATGCCAAGATTGGGTTGGCGCAATGCAGCATTAGAGATATGAGCAAAATTGGCGCCTGCTAATATATCCAGATGCTGATTGACGCGGTAGCGAAGGTCTGTAGTGAAATAAGAATAATTGTTCATGTGGCTGCTCATGGCAGTGTTCAGCGTATCCCAATCGGGGTAGCGGCTATACACTTTGGTAATATAACCCACGCCAAAGCCTGCCCTTACAGACCACTCCAGTTTTTTTCCAGTTATAATGGGTATGCGGATATTGGGGTTGATGCTGAAAGTCCTGCCATAAACAACATCCTTATCGTATACCGTATAAGCAATGCTAAGCCCTACTATAGGATACCTGCGGCGCTGATGCCACGAAGCCTTTCCGTAGGTTTGTTGTACAAAGTTCAGCTCGTAGGCGGGAGACATTTCGGGGAAATCGGCCTTCATTTTTTTAGAATGCCTGAAAGCCTTGCCTGCTATGTAGTAGCTCTCTATGCCAAAGCCATCCCACGCTTTGTTTTGTGCCGATGCAATAAATGGTAGTGCAAATAGGCAGATGGCATACAACAGGGCTTTTCTCATATACGGGCTGTATCGCTATACGTTTAACAGATTTACAATTTAGCAAATATAGTTTTACCTGTTGCAATCTTGTACCTTTGCCCTGTCATAATTAAGATGCGTCGATTAGCCGCCATATTTGTTCGTTCGTTTTTGCAGGGCCTGCTTATTCTCAGCCCCATAGCCATAACGGCCTATGTCATTTACATTGTATTCGACAGTGTAGATAGCCTTGTGCCATGGGTGCCACGCGGGTTGGGTTTTCTGGTCATAGTATCAATAGTTACGTTCATCGGCTACATGGGTACGCGCTTCTTTCTGGGCAAGATGTTGTTTGATGCGTTCGATAATATGTTGCAACACGTACCGGGTATCAAATACATCTACTCTTCTATCAAGGAAGTGATGGGTTCTTTTGTGGGCGATAAAAAACGCTTCAACAAACCGGTATGGGTGTGTACCAATCTGAACCCCGAAGTATGGCGTATAGGCTTTATGACACAGAAAGACCTTGCCTATCTGGGCATGGCCAATAAAGTAGCGGTATATCTGCCGCACTCTTACGCAGTATCGGGCTATGTTATCATAGTAGAAATAAAGAATATCAAACCCGTTACCAAAATGACGGCTGCAGAGGCTATGAAGTTTGCGGTAAGCGGTGGTATTACAGGATTGGAGGAACATGAAAAGAGTCATGAAAAACATTAACCTGAAAATCAATTTCAATCCCGGTCCGGCAGCATTACCACAATCTGTATTGCAACAGGCAGCAGATGCTGTGCTCAACTACAACAATACCGGATTATCTATACTAGGCATACCGCATCGCGGTAAATTATTTACAGATATCATTGAAGAAGCCAGAGCATTGGTAAAAGAGCTGTGCGGGCTGGGTGATGATTATGAAGTGCTGTGGCTGCAAGGTGGTGGCAGGTTGCAGTTTACCATGGTCCCAATGAATTTTCTGGGCGATGGTGAAACCGCAGGCTACATAGATAGCGGCTACTGGGCTGCTGATGCTATCAGCTATGCAAAGTATTATGGCAATGTAGATATTCTTGCTTCATCAAAAGCAGATAACTATACACACTTGCCGCAGTGGCCTGCAACGATAGATAGCAAACTGGCATATCTGCATTTTACTACCAACAATACCATATACGGAACACAGTGGAACAACGTGCCGAAAGTACAAATACCACTGATAGCCGATATGAGCAGCGATATACTGAGCAGCCAAATGAACTATACCAACTGCGATATGTTTTATGCTGTAGCGCAGAAGAATATTGGTGCAGCAGGTGTAACGATGGTTGCCATTAAAAAAGATATGCTGCAACGCACCAAACGTGTGTTGCCGCCGATGCTTAGTTACGACGGGCATGTAAAAGCAAATTCGGTATTGAATACATCGCCCGTGTTTGCTGTATACACAGCATTGCTGATGCTACGCTGGACAAAAGAAAAAGGGATAGCAGCAATAGAAAAAGAAAACAACGAAAAAGCAGCATTGCTGTATAGTGAAATTGAACGTAATAGTTTGTTTGATTGTATTGTAAATAATGCAGCTGACCGCAGCAAAATGAATGTATGCTTCACTGCAAAACACGCAGAGCATGAAAAAACATTTATCAGCTTTTGTGAAGAGAACAATGTGACAGGTATAGAAGGACACCGCTCTGTAGGTGCATTTCGTACATCTTTATATAATGCTATATCTTTAGCAGATGTGCAGCATCTTGTTGCGTTGATGAAAGAATTTGAAAATCTAAATAATAAATAAAAAGTAATGGCAAAGATTACACCATTCAAAGGGTTAAGGCCAAAACCTGAACTGGCATCGAAAGTAGCAACATTACCATACGATGTGGTGAATGTAGAAGAAGCACGTGCTTATAAGGACAATCCTTACCACTTCTATCATGTTACCCGTTCTGAGATTGACTTGCCTGCAGGCGTGGATGTGCACACACAGCAAGTGTACGACAAGGCAAAAGAAAACCTTGACCAGATGGTGGCCGATGGTGTAATGTTTCAGGACAATGAGCCATGCTATTACATATACGAACTGGTAATGGATGGCCGTTCGCAAACAGGTTTGATATGTGGTTCTTCGCTGGAAGATTATAACAACGGCATCGTAAAGAAGCACGAGTTTACACGTCCTGAAAAAGAACTGGACCGCATCAACCACATCAAAACTACACGTGCACAAACAGGTATCGTGTTTCTTGCCTACAACGATAATAATGATGTAAACACCATCATCGAAAACTGGAAGAAAGACCACAAACCTACGTACGACTTCACTGCAGAAGATGGCATCAAGCATACACTGTGGGTAGTAGATGAATATCCGAAAGTGGCGAGTATCACACGCATATTCGATGAGCAGGTACCTGCTACTTATATTGCCGATGGCCACCACCGCGCAGCGTCTGCAGCAAAAGTGGCGCATGAAATGGCAGAAAACGGATTGTCTATCTCTGGCGATGAATCTTTCAACTATTTCATCACTTGCGTTTTCCCTGAAAGCCAACTGAAAATACTAGACTACAACCGTGTAGTAAAAGACCTGAATGGCATGAGCAGTGCAGATTTCATCAACTCGCTGAAAAACGATTTTGAAGTTTCTGCACCAATGACCACAGCATACCGCCCTGCTAAACCGCACGAGTTTGGTATGTATATAGATGGCAAATGGTATACACTCACCGTAAAGCCCGGTACATTCAGCAACGACCCGATAGGTATTCTGGATGTAAGCATCCTGCAAAACAATGTATTGTCAAAACTGCTGAACATCAACGACCCGCGTACAGATAAGCGTGTAGATTTCGTAGGTGGTATCCGCGGACTGGGCGAACTGGAAAAACGTGTGAACAGTGGCGATATGGCTGCTGCTTTCTCTTGCTACCCTGTTAGCCTGAAACAACTATTTGATATTGCAGACAGTGGCAATGTAATGCCACCAAAAAGTACATGGTTTGAACCTAAACTGCGCGATGGTTTAGTAGTTCATCTGATATAAGAGCTTGTAAGGCACTCTACGGAGTGCCTTATTCATTTATAAGAATTGTTTATGCGGGTTTTAAACCCAAATCGCGCAAATTTGTTGCATCTTAAAATACACAGATATGGAATACAGGATAATGGGTAAAACAGGCTTACAACTCAGTGTGCTTTCTTACGGCTCTTGGGTTACGTTTGCCAAGCAGATAGATGATGGCATCAGTGACAGGTTGATGGGGATAGCTTACGAAAATGGTATCAATTTCTTCGACAATGCAGAGGTATACTCTCGTGGCGAGTCTGAAAAAATGATGGGCCGTGTGCTGAAAGCAAAAAACTGGGACCGTACTTCTTATACTGTATCAAGCAAGGCTTTCTTTGGCTGGAGGGGCGAAGCAAACAAACCCAACCAGACAGGCCTCAGCCGCAAGCACCTGACAGAAGCATGCCACGAAGCACTGGGCAGGCTGCAGGTTGATTATCTCGATTTGTTCTACTGCCATCGCCCTGATAAAAAGACGCCGATAGAAGAAGTGGTGCGTACAATGAATACGCTGATAGAGCAGGGTAAGATATTGTATTGGGGAACCAGCGAATGGAGTGCTGCAGAAATAATGGAAGCACACATGATAGCGCGTGAACTGCGCCTGATAGGTCCGCAGGTAGAACAACCTGAATACAACCTCTTCAAACGCCAGAAGATGGAAGTAGACTACTACACCATTTTCAAAAACGTGGGTATGGGCACTACTATCTGGAGTCCGCTGGCATCCGGTTTGCTGACGGGTAAATACAATGACGGTGTACCTGAAGGCAGCCGCCTGGCGCTGGAAGGTTTTGAATGGTTGAAAGACCGCACGCTGAGCGATGAAAAAATTGGCCGTGTGCGCAACCTGGGCAATCTTGCAAAAGAACTGGGTACATCACTGGCTACATTATCTATTGCATGGTGTATCAGAAACAACAATGTAACTACGGCTATACTCGGCGCAACAAAAGAAGAGCAACTGCTTGAAAACCTGAATGCACTGGATGTATTGCCATTGCTGACAGATGATGTGATGACGAAGATAGACGAGATAATGGGTACTAAACCCGAAATGCCAATGTACTAAGTTTATTATCGGCTAATGTATAATACAGGGCTGCGATTATTCGCAGCCTCTTTTTTTGCAAACTGTTAGCGTATTAATGGTTAACTTAAAGCTATGCAGGCATTCATAATAGCATATTACAATCTGCTTAAAACAACATTCAAAGAGTTTATCGATGATAATGTTGTGAAACTAAGTGCATCGCTTGCATATTATACCGTATTTGCAATAGGGCCATTAATCATGGTTATCATATCGCTTACGGGTTTGTTTTTTGATAAAGAAGACATCACTGCAAGGCTCTATAATCAGATACAATTACTGGTGGGCAAAACAGGAGCAGAGCAGATATTTTCTATCGTAAATAATATCAGCACCCAGCATAGCGATGCTACACTATTCAGCATCATAAGCATTGCCATACTTATATTCAGTGCCACAACGGTGTTTGCAGATATACAGGATTCTATAAACTATATATGGTCTGTAAGAGCCAAGCCCAAGAAGGGATGGCTGAAGTATATACAAAACAGGCTGCTGTCATTTTCTATAATCATTGGTTTAGGTTTTTTGCTGATGGTATCGTTATTGATAAACACAATTACCGATGCACTGACAGAAAGATTGCAAAGACTATTTTCTGAAGATCTGGTAGATGTTTTCAGGATAGTAAATGCACTGATACTATACGTCATCGTATCCTTACTGTTTGGTGTTATATACAAAGTACTACCCGATGCAAAAATAAAATGGCACGATGCAATGCGTGGCGCGTGGTTTACGGGTGCATTATTTTTGTTAGGTAAGTTTTTGATTGGTTATTATCTGGGTAGCTCTGCCATAGGCACTACTTATGGTGCTGCGGCTTCAGTAGTTATTATTCTTTCGTGGGTATATTATACCTCCATTATTCTGTACTTTGGTGCAGAGTTTACAAAAGTATATGCGCTGAAATTAGGCGGCGGTATAGTGCCGTATGAAACTGCTGTATTCATCGTAAAGCGGGAAGCCAAAGAAATGCCTGATGTAAAAGAGGTAAAGGAATAGCCTATTTTTTCTGCATCAACAGTTGCACACTTTTTACAGATACAAAGCGGAAAGCCAACATACCTATAATGCCTGCTACACCTGTTATTGCAACCTGTGCAAACCAATGCAGCCCTGTAGATTTTACAACGTATGCCACAGCAGCCAGCAATATTACAAATGCAACATGCGCACTTATCCACTTTATATTTTTAGGTAGCTGTGCTTCTTTACTACAGAATACGATATAGCATATAGCCAATACCGTTTGTGTGATGCATGAAGTAATAGCTGCACCCAATGCTTCCTGCATGGGTATCAGGTAGAAGTTGAGCGACAGGCTGATGATAACACCCGCCAGTGATATTTTATTCAGCAATGCAATATTGCCATTGGCAGTAAGCAGGGTAGAATAAGTGTACATGATGCAATAGGCAGGGAAGGCAGCCATTACCCATGCAAATACATCACCATCGTACGTACCTGCATTTTTGTAGAGCATTTCCATTATTTCCTTGCCCCAACCAAAAGCGGTGACGCAGAGGATAAAAGCAAAAGGCACCAGCATGTTTACACTCAGCTTGATGATAGGCTGCACGCTCTGGCGCTCGGCTATCATCTTTCCAAACATAGGCAGCAATACCCCTGCGAACATGATGCCGAACATATTGCTGACATCCAGCAGGCGGGTGGCGGTGGCATAGATACCTGCCTGGTCTTTGCTGGCAAGGCGCTCTACCAATATCATATCGCTGCGCATGTGCAGGCTCATCAGCAGTATCAGTATGGCGTAGGGGAAGCTCTTTTTTATAATCGCATATACTTCCTTCACCTCAAAAGACAGTGATGGTGCAATACCCGTTTTGCGGAAGATGATAAACATGGCAGCCACAGCCGTAAGCCCGTAGCAGAAAATCTGTGTCCATATAAACCATTCTATTTTGAAGCCCGCACTTGTAGCAGGATTGTATAACAGAAACCCGCATATCAGTATCATCAGCAGGCGGTCTGTAACGGAGAGCACACCATCTGTTTTGAAATACTGCATGGCAGATATATTGCTGCGCAGGTATAATACCAACGAACTGAGCGCTTGTATCGTTAATACCCCCGAGAGCAGGCCAAGCTCCCATGTGTGGTAACCGAGCAATAGCCCTGCTATAAAGACAATAGCAGTGTAGGCAAGTATCAGCAGCAGCCTTGTCGTCAGCATGGCAGGGAAAAGCGTCCGCAGACGGTCTCGGTTTTGAGAAATAAGGTTGGTGTTGTAATTGGTAAGCCCGAAATCGAGTAATATCTGGAAAACGATACAGATATTTAATAATGCCTGATATGTGCCGTATTGTTCGTGGCCCACAGTATTTTGTACTGTACGGTCTATCATAAACACCCAAACAGGCTTCACCAGCAGGTTTACGGCTATTATGAACAAGAGGTTTTTTACGAAAAATCGACGCATTACAGTAAAATAAACGAGGCTATTAGGGGTAAAATTATATTTTTGTCGCCAGCTATGCGCATTGCGGTAAATACAAGGCTGTTATTAAAAGGTAAATTGGAAGGCATAGGCTGGTTCACTCACCAAACGCTGATGCGTATGGTGCGCAATCACCCAGAACACGAATTCATCTTTTTCTTCGATCGTCCGTACGACGATTCCTTTGTATTTGCACCCAATGTAACGCCCGTTGTGGTATCGCCACAGGCAAGGCACCCGATTCTGTTCTATATCTGGTTCGAGTGGAGGATTCCCTTCCTGCTGAAGAAATACAAGGCAGATGTGTTCCTATCGCCCGACGGCTATATGTCGCTCAGCACCAAAGTGCCTACTTGTCTGGTAATACACGATTTGGCATTTGAGCACTACCCCGAGCATTTTGTAACCAGCCACAAACTATATTGGCGCCACTACTCTCCGCGTTTTGCAGAGAAGGCAGTGCGCATTGCAACGGTATCCACCTACAGCAAGCAGGATATCTGCGAGCAGTATGATATACCTGCCGATAAAATAGATGTGGTATATAATGGTGCGCACGATGAGTACAAACCACTGGACTGGAAAGAGCGTGAAGCCGTAAAGGAAAAATATGCCGATGGTTGCGAATACTTTGTATTTGCAGGCGCACTGCACCCACGCAAGAATATTGTGAACCTGCTGAAGGCTTTTATACGCTTCAAGAAAAAGCTGCGCAGCAATATGAAGCTGGTAATAGTAGGCCGCTATGGCTGGAAGTATGACGAGCTGATAGCCATGCGCGAAGAAATGCCTTTCAAAGAAGATGTGAAGTGGGTAGGCTATATGAATGTAGATGAGCTGAGCAAAGTAATGGGTGGTGCGTATGCACTGGTATATCCTTCTTTGTTTGAAGGATTTGGCATACCGATACTGGAAGCACTGGAATGTGATGTGCCGGGTATTGTCAGCAATACATCGAGCATGCCTGAAGTAGCAGGTGATGCGGGTATATTGGTAGACCCTACCGATGTGGAAGATATAGCCCTGAAAATGGAGCAGCTATACAAAGACGAAAACCTGCGCACCAAACTGATAGCCAACGCAAGAGAACAGGTAAAGAAATTCAGCTGGGATAAATCTGCCGAGCGCCTGTGGGATTGTGTGATGAAGTGTGTAGGGAAGTAATCAATTCTGAGATAATTATGTTACGGTTTATATTTATCATTATGGCGTTACTTAATTTTTTAAAAATATATGGACAGGATAAAAAAACTGTGTATTCAGTAATTCAAGCAAAAGATAACAAGGGTGAATTGGCAGCGTTAGGCAATGTAGATGCCAGCCTAAAAAATTATAATGATAAAAAGAAGTACCCTTGGTGTTTAACGATATCAATCGCATTGGAAGAAAGGAATCTAAATAAGAATCATCTTCCGAATCAACAAGAGTCAGATATTGCTAATAAGTTTGAAGATGTTCTGGTAGAGCAAATTGAAAAATTAGTACCTGCTAAATATGTGGGACATTTATACAATGATGGTTTTCTCGATGTATTTATTTATTTGAAAGACCCTGAAAAGGCTCATAACTATCTACTAACGTTTGCAAATAAAAAAGATAATATCAGAGAGTTTTCGCATAAAATTGAACAGGACCTGAATTGGGAACGTGTAGAACCTTTACTTAAGTAATCAATTCGGCGATACCCTTCTGCCGGGAACAGGGTTGTTCTTTTTCTCTTCTTTATAATGCAGTTGCTGCACTTTTAGTTTTTCAAGTACTACCTGTGTGATAGTTGTGCTGTACACATTGCTTTGTCCCTCTTCGCGGCGCTGATATGAAGTATTGCTGTTTATAATCAATCTGCCTCTATCATCTATACCCACCTGCCATACGTCTGCTTCGCTTTTCAGGTTTTTAAAGAGCAGTAAAAAACGCTTGGCTGCAAACTCGTACTTGCTATCGGTAACAATGTGATACTTTTCTTTGCCAGCATCTTTATAATACACCCTGAAGTTGTCTTCCGTTATACTGATGAGCATATCTGCAGTGTCTTCAAACTGCACAACTGCATTGCGGTAAAAGAGCGATGTGTTGTAGGAAATAGAATCTGTAAACTGCAGGGTACGAATAGCAACCGCACGCCAGTAGCCGTAAAGATTTCTTTTGAATTTGATATTAGCCGCAGTATCAAGCTGCACAAAAGGTAATGCGCATTGTTCGCAACGTAGTATGCTGATGTTCTTGCGCTCTGCCAGTTTTTCTTTCTGCTTAGCCATCACATCATTAGGCGTCAGCCTGCGGAAGGTACTGTCAAAAGATTCCTGTTCGTTTTCCGGTGCTATCAGCATGTAGTAGTCTACAGGTAGCGTTTCAAAATTGCGTGGTGTATTCACCAGTGTAGCCATTTCCCTTGGTGTTTGTGCAAGGGCATGGCCGCAAAAGCATATCAGTATAGCTACCAGTAGTTGACGCATATTGTAATATACGTTATTCTTCTATCTCTACGTTGCCCTTGCCTCTATAGAAAAGCAGTCCCACCATCATCAGTAAACTGGTAACAGCTACTACGAAAAACAATATACCTGCGTTGAAGTTACCAATGCTCTTGCTGGCAGGTATGCTATAGAAAAGCAGGATGGTTACCAACCCGCGGGGCATCAGAAATAGTTCGGGAAAGAGGTTGGTTTTCAGTATCAGGCGTAGATACAAGAAGCGTACAAAGAAGAGGATGGCAATAATCATACTGCCCAACTCCCATACTTCTCTTTCCTGCAGTACATTCAGATCTATACTATAGCCAAATATGATGAAGAAGAAAGTACGTATCAGAAAAGATGTTTCGGCGGTGATGGATTTCATAAAGTTGAGGATGCCCTCTATGTCTTCATTATAGAAAAGCTTCTTCAACGACCCTTTCATAATGAACGGATAATTGTTGAACACCAAACCGAATACCAACACGATAAGCAAAGACGGAAGATGGATTTGCTCGCCCAATGCATAGATGAGTGCAAGCACGGCAAAGAGCATAAAGAACTTGATATGCGATTTTGCACGGGTAAGGATGTAGATAAGCAGGAATGTTGCCGCCGCAGATATGATAACAGCCAGCAGTATCTTACCACCAAACACAGCCGCAGACGATGCACTCATTACATTATCCATCAGCATATAGTTGAATACCATAATGCCTATGATGTCTGACAAGGAAGACTCGTACACGATAAACTCTTTCTTTTCTTCGGGCAGGTTTTCAGAACTGGGTATTACGATGGCACTACTGATGATGCTGAGCGACACGGCATAGATAAATGCATTCTCGAACGATACGCCCAGATGCTGCACAATCAGAAAGCCGATGCCGATGGCAGATATCAGGAATATAAACAGTGCTGAGCCAAGTGAATTGCGAATGAGTTTTATCTTTTCCCTGCCCAGCTTCAAATCGAGTGCAGCCTCCAGTACTATCATGATGAGCCCTACTGCACCGAGTATTTTTACCAGCTTTGTGATGATAACATCATTGTACCACAGATGCCCTGCAAACTGCTTTACAACAATACCTGTACCTATCAGCAGTAGTACAGAAGGGATATTGGTCTTCTTACTCAGCATACTGAAAATGTAACTGAGTATAATAACAGAACTAAGGATGATGATAATAGTATAAGTGCTTAAACCCATACCAATGAAAATAGGCAACCGGACAGCGAAAGCCTAAGGAATTCTGTTAATAAAAACTGAACAGCGAATAAGTGCTACATTATCAGCGGTAGTATATAGCGCAGTATTTTCTACTATTTACGTTTCTTCTTCTTTTGTTGTTGCTGTTGTGCTTTCTCTTCCTGCTCCAGCAATAGCTGCCAGTTGTCGTTAGGTACTTCTTCAGAAAATGCAATTGTTTCGCGGTAGTCGTTTTTATCAATCTTCATTTCCTGTATAGGCTTGCCTACGTATTGCTCTATCTCATCCAGCATGGGTTTTTCTTCCTTGCTGCAGAAAGATACTGCCTGCCCTTTCTTAACACCACGACCTGTACGGCCTACACGGTGCACATAGTTTTCGGCAACATCGGGCAGGTCATAGTTTACTACATAGTCTACATCGGGTATGTCTATACCGCGTGCATTCACATCTGTAGTTATCAGCAGTTTCACCTCACCTGTTTTAAATTCCTTCATCACCTGTAGGCGGTCTGCCTGCTCCTTGCCACCGTGCATGGTAATGCTTTTGATGCCTACACGCTCCATAGCAGCCTGCACACGCTCTGCACGCACTTTGGTACGCACAAACACCAGTATCTTACTTTCAGGAAACTCCTTCACCAGCCTTTCGAGGAAGAAGCGTTTATCATCCATCTCTACATAAGCCACCGCGTGGTTTACGTTTTTAGACACAGGGTCTTTGGGAGATATCTGTATGCGGATGGGATTATTAACGATGCTGTAGGCAAGGTCTTTAATCTCTTTATCGATAGTGGCAGAGAAGAACAGTGTCTGGTGGTGCTTGGGTATAAACTTCAGTATGCCGTATATGTCTTTGATAAAGCCGAGGTCCAGCATATGGTCGGCCTCGTCCAGTATCAGCATCTCTACCCTGCTCAGGTCTATATGCTCCTGATTGATGAGGTCGAACATGCGGCCGGGGGTAGCTATCAGTATATCCACACCACGCTCCAGCTTGTTTATCTGTGCATCCTGCTCTACACCGCCATACAGGCCCAGTATACTCAGCCTGGTGTATTTGCCTATCTGCTTAAACACATCGGCTATCTGTATAGCCAGTTCGCGCGTGGGTACCATTACCAGGCAGCGAATCTCGCCCTTGTTCTTTTTATTCAGGTTTTGCTGCAGCTTGTGCAGTACAGGTATAGCAAATGCCGCCGTCTTGCCCGTACCTGTTTGTGCAATGGCCATTACGTCATCGCCCTTCAGTATAGAGGGTATGGCTTTGAACTGTATATCTGTAGGACGCTTAAAGCCCGCCTCTGCAAGGCTTCGTTTTATATCTTCGGCAATGTTATAATCCTGAAACTTCATATCTGCTGTATCGGCGTCAAAGATAACTACTTTAATTGCCACAGGCACAGCGCTATTACTATATTTGCGCTTCAACACAGGTATTCGGCATATATATGATGATGGATTTAAGCAATGCGCGCCTTACGGCCCTGTCTGTACACTTTGTGGGCAACAAGAGCGTGGGCGATGATATACTGCACAGCGCACGCCCCATAGCTTTTGAAGAGCGCGAACGTATTGTACTGGGCAATGCTTTGCTGGGCCGCTTTACGCTGGATATGAGCCGATATAAGTTTGAACATGCCGTATCGCTGGACTATAACGGCGTGTATAACTACTGCCTGGAAACACTGGCCGAGCCTGCAGATCTGCACAAGCACGCCATGAACATAGCCAAGCACCTGTACGAGAGTGCCACCCACCCCAAGATAAAAGCGGGCGACCTGTATGTGTGCCACTTCGAGAACTGTGTGGTAAACAATGCCTATGTAGATGCCATCGGCATTTTCAAAGCAGAGAGCAAGAACGACTACCTGGAGCTGGATATTGCAGGCAAAGACTTTGAACTGCAACTGAAGCAGGGTATAGACATCCACAAGATGGACAAAGCATGCCTGGTGCTGGCAAGCAACGCAGAGGCGGGTTTTGATGTGCTGATATACGACAATGCCAACAACAAAGGCGAGGAAGCCGTGTACTGGCGAGAAACCTTTTTGGGCATCGCACCACAGGCCAACGAGTACTACCAGACCAACGAGTTTCTGAACATAGCCAAGCAGTTTATAGCCAAGCAGATACCCGAAGAGTTTGAGATAGACAAAACAGAGCAGATAGATATGCTCAACAAATCGGTAGAGTTTTTTAAGAACAATACTGCATTTGATAAAAAACGCTTTGTGGAAGAAGTGATACAGGACGATAGCATCCGCCGCTCGTTTCACAAATTTGAAGAAGCCTATAGCGAAACCCACGATATAGCCCTGCCCGACCAGTTTGATATATCTATGCAGGCCGTAAAAAAGCAGGCACGCGTATTTAAGAGTGTGCTGAAGCTGGATAAAAACTTCCACATATACATACACGGCGATAAAGACCTGATAGAAAAAGGCTACGACCAAACCACCGGCAAGAAGTACTACAAGATATACTACGACGAAGAGTTTTAGAACCGTACCGCTGCCCTAAAATTGTTGCAGTTTGTTGCAATTTGGTGTGCAACAAATATGGCTCTATTGATAATCAATGTTTTAGCACGTGTTTTGTTGCAAATTGTTGCAGTTTCCTGCCTGCCGCAGGCAGGTTGCGAAACATTTGCTTTATGCTGCTGCTTAGGTTTATGGTTATTATGACAAAGAACTACTATAGCAAATTTACGTAAAATAATAATATTAATGACTTTTTATTTTTAATAGAAAGTCTGCAATATCCCCATTTGTTGGTTCTTCAGTTGTTAATTCAACATCTTCATATTCGTGCAGCATGTGGTCAATTTCATCATCCCACTCAAAATGATGTAAATCTTTTAATCCCCATTGACCAGCATAAAACCATAGAGAATCAATAAGCTTTTCAGAAATGCTTTCATTAATAAAGCCGATGGATAACTTCTGCGTATTTGTGAAAACAACATTGCCAAATTGTTTGTAGTTGGCACCATCTCTATACATATAGTTGAATTGGATGTTCATATAATCTTATTTATCCTTCTTTACCAATACATCATATATATGTTGGGGTAGTTCTTTCTTTACGTCCCTGATATTGTGATGATTTAGCCATTGTTGAAAAGCCTCTACATCCACAGGCTCATGGTTTATTACTTCCCCATTCTTTAGAGAGATTACGAAAATGCCTGCACCATATATAAATGCTGATAGCTCCTTTGCAGCATATTGAAAGCCTATAAATGTTTCCTTCATGGTTGTTGGTAAGTTTCTGCAAAGATAACAAAATGACACTTATAGTCCGTTGACTTAAAAGCCACACCAAGATACTTTGTGCCCTATGGATATCAAGGATAAAGTAGGGCAACGGATAAAAGAACTAAGACACGAATTAGGGCTATCGCAAGAGGCACTTGGCAACAAAGCAGGTGTAGATAGAACCTATGTAACAGATGTAGAAAATGGGCGACGAAATATATCTGTTGAAGTACTCGAAAAACTTATAAAAGCCCTAGAGGTATCCTTCCAAGACTTTTTCACCGCGAAAGAATTCAGAAAATAATGAAAGCATATTATAGTAACACTATTACCAATTTTATAGCTGATGATACTGAACGGATCATAGGAATATTAACTCATCAAAGCGGTATAGCAGGTTTTCACCAGCAGTTACATAAACAAACAACATCGTGGAATGAAGAAATAATACTTTTAAAAAGAGTATTTCTCGAACTTTCAAAAAACCGTCAAGAACTTTTAGAAAGTACAATATTATTAGAATACCCTATTGCAAGACGTGAAAAGAGGATAGATATAGTACTCCTTATAAATGATATTGTAACCATTATAGAATTTAAAGCTGGCAAAGCGAAGTACGAAAGAAGTGATATTGAACAACTAACAGATTACTGTTTAGATTTAAGAGATTTTCATTTTGAATCGCGAAAAAGAAAAATTGCACCAATACTATTGGCTCCAAGTGCAGCCGAAACAATAACAAATGTGACGTTTAATGAACAAATCGCATCTATAAGTTATGCTAATGAAGACTCGTTATTAAATGTAGTTGATAGAATCATAGAACATTCTAATGCTGCAAACAGTATAGATCCACAGGTTTGGAATAATAGTATTTATGCACCTACGCCAACAATTATCGAAGCAGCCCAAACACTATTTTCCGGTAAAACGGTAGAGGAAATCTCAAGGTCTCACGCTGGAACAAAAAACTTGACAAAAACCAAAGATGCAGTGATACGCGCTATTCATAAAGCACGTGCGAATAATGAAAAAATAATATGCTTTATTACTGGTGTACCAGGCGCTGGCAAGACACTAGCAGGACTGGATATTGCACATTATTCTGAGTTTCAAGATGGGGAAAACTCGCTTGCTACTTTCTTATCTGGTAATGGCCCATTAATTAAAGTGTTAAGGGAAGCGTTGGGAAGAGATGCACATAAACGTCTGAAAAAATTTAAGCCTGATGTAAAAAAAAGAGAACAGAAAAGGATAATCTCATTTGTAGAAAATGTGCATAGGTTTTTAGATGCTTATTTCAACGATAAGTCTTCCGTGCCCAACAATAAGGTGGTAATATTTGATGAAGCACAACGTGCATGGAATGCTGAACATTCAAAAAGAAAGTTTAATAGAGATTATTCTGAGCCTGAAATGATGTTCGAGGTAATGAACCGTCATAATGATTGGGCAGCAATAATTGCTTTAATTGGTGGTGGTCAAGAAATTAATACAGGTGAGGCAGGATTACGTGAATGGGGAAATAATATTCTAAATAAGTATAAAGATTGGAAAGTTTACGTGTCTCCAGAACTTAAGGTTGGTAACCATAGTACAGCCAACCTTACATTGTTTGAGCAAACTCCACAAGACGTAGATATATATGAAGAACTTGATCTTCATTTGAATGTTGCAATCAGGTCTTATAAAGCAGAAGATTTATCAAAGTGGGTTCAACTAGTTTTAGATAATGAGCCTGCAAAGGCAAAGCAGCTCTATGTTGATAGATTAGGGGAATATGAAATGGCTTTAACAAGAAACTTAGATACAGCCCGAGCATGGCTTAAAATGAAATGTAAGGGAACCAGAAGAATGGGATTAGTTGCAAGTTCTGGTGGGCGTAGATTAAGAGCTTACGGGCTTGATGTTAAGGCCGAATTAGAAGGAGAAAATTGGTTTCTAAACGATAAAAATGATATTAGGTCTTCTTATTCCTTAGAGCTACCTGCTACTGAGTTTGGCATACAAGGCTTAGAACTTGATTGGACCGGCATGTGTTGGGACGCAGACTTAAGAAGAATTGATTCTGAATGGGATTTTAGAAATTTCAGAGGTACTACTTGGGATAAAGTGAACCAAGAAGAAAAGAAACAGTATACATTGAATAAATACAGAGTTTTGCTAACACGTGCTCGGGAGGGTATGATTATATGGATACCTGAAGGAGATAAGACTGATGTTACAAGGCTACCTGAATTTTATGACCCAATCTATATGTATCTAAAATCTTGCGGAGTTCCAGATATATCCTAAGCTGTTCCTATTATCGTGAGATTGCTTCGTTCCTCGCAATGACGTGGAAGAGGTGAATAATGTTCCCGAACGATGAACGGTGCCAACGCCTTAGGTGCCAAATAGCCATCCTGCAGGTGGGCAAAAAGGCATTTTATACAGTATGTCGATAACTTTTATCCAAAATTATTATTGATAATCAATCACTTACAACGGCACGATAAAAAAACTTCATGAATTTCTTGGTGGTGAAGAATAGTGGTTTTACCTTTGCCATCCCAAAATAAAGCCCTCAGTGGCTACAATTTAAAGAAGACAATGAGACATCTTAGTTTTAAAACACAATCGGCTAACGAAAAAATCGTAAAACGTGATTGGTATGTAGTAGATGCTACAAACAAAACACTGGGCCGTATGACTACGCGCGTAGCAAGCGTACTGCGCGGTAAGCACAAAGCATATTATACGCCTCACTTCGATTGCGGTGATTATGTAATCGTAGTAAACAGCGGTAAAGCTATACTGACTGGTAACAAACTGGATCAGAAAGAATACCAGACATTCAGTGGTCACCCTGGTGGTCAGAAAATTGAAATGGCAAGGGATCTGCAGGCTCGCCGTCCAAGCGTAATGATAGAGCGCGCTGTAAAAGGTATGCTGCCAAAAAACCGTATGGGCCGTGCTATGTACAAAAAACTGTTTGTGTACGAAGGTGCAACACACCCGCACACTGCACAGCAACCAAAGGAATTGACATTCTAATTCATTAAAAAAAGAAAACCATTCATTATATAATGGAAAAGCAAAAAAACGCCGTTGGTCGCCGTAAAGAAGCAGTTGCTCGCGTATACATGAGCAAAGGTACCGGCAACATCACGGTAAACGACAAAGATTACAAGGCTTATTTTCCGATAATATACCTGCAAAATCAGGTAGAGCTGCCTTTGAAAACTACTGAAACAATGACAGGTTTCGACATCGTAGTAACGGTAGCAGGCGGTGGCCCTAAAGGCCAGGCAGAAGCTGTTAAAATGGCTATCTCTCGCGCATTGTGCGAGGTTAACGCAGAGTATCGTCCGGCACTGAAAGCACAAGGCCTGATGACGCGTGACCCACGCTCTGTAGAACGTAAGAAATTTGGTAAACGTAAAGCTCGTCGTAGCTTCCAGTTCTCTAAACGTTAATCGCTGGTACAATTTTTATTTAACCGTCAAGAAATTACTAAAATGGAAGAAAATAAAAGCCTTCACCAGCAACTTCTGGAAGCTGGTGTACACTTCGGCCACCTGAAGAAAAAGTGGAACCCAAAGATGTTGCCTTACATCTTTGCCGAAAAAAATGGTATTCATATCATAGACCTGAACAAAACAATTGAAGGTCTTGAAGAGTCTGCAGCTGCACTGAAATCTATCGCTAAGAGCGGTAAGAAAATCATGTTTGTTGCTACTAAAAAACAAGCAAAAGAAATAGTTGCTGAAGCAGCAGCTAAAGTAAATATGCCTTTCGTTACAGAACGTTGGTTGGGTGGTATGCTTACCAACTTCCAAACTATCCGTAAGAGCGTTAAGAAGATGCAGAGCATCGAAAAAATGCTGCAGGATGGTACAATGGATAGCGTTACTAAAAAAGAACGCCTGACATTGACACGTAGCAAAGACAAAATGGAAAAAGTACTGGGTGGTATCAGCCAAATGGGCCGTACTCCTGCTGCTTTGTTCATGGTAGACATCAGCCACGAGCACATTGCACTGGCAGAAGCTAAGCGTCTGGGCATCAACACATTTGCAATGGTTGATACAAACAGCGACCCTACGAAAGTAGATTTCGCTATCCCATCAAACGACGATGCTACTAAGTCTATCGCTATCATCGTTAACTACCTGACGGCTGCTATCATGGAAGGCCTGCAGGAGCGTTCTCAGAACAAAGAAGAAGATAACGAAGAAGAAGTATCAACTGAGCGTATGCGCGGTCTGGATATAGATGAAGAAGGTGGTGAAAAAGGTGAGCGTCGCGGTCGTGGTGCTGGTGCCGGTCGTGGTCAAGGCGGTGGTAACCGTCAAGGCGGCGGTGCTGGTCGTGGTCAAGGTGGTGGCAACCGTCCAGGTAGCGGCAACCGTCCAGGTGCTTCTCGCCCGGGTGCTCCAAGAAAAGCATAATTCTTATATCCATATCAGATATAACAAATTATTAAAGCCCCATCCGTTGGGGCTTTAATGCAAAACATGAAATTCGCACAACACGATTTTTAAATAACTAAAAAGATATTCAAACAATGAGTACTGTAACAATATCTGCAGCAGATGTGAACAAACTGCGCCAACAAACAGGCGCTGGTATGATGGATTGCCGTAAAGCGCTGATGGAAAGTGAAGGTGATTTTGAAAAAGCGATAGACTACCTGCGCAAAAAAGGCCAGAAAGTAGCTGCAAACCGTAGCGACCGTGATGCTAAAGAAGGCGTTGTTATCGCTAAAGCATCTTCAGACAACACTTATGGTGTTATCGTAAACCTGAGCTCTGAAACAGACTTCGTTTCTAAAAATGCTGAGTTCATCGCGTTTGCAAACAACCTGACTGACATCGCCCTGAACACTAAAGCAGACAGCATCGAAACGCTGAAAGCTGCAGCAATGGAAGGCGCTACAGTAGGCGACAAACTGCTGGAAATGGTAGCTAAAATCGGTGAAAAAATCGATGTAGTTCGTTACGAAACTATGACAGCTGCTACAGTAGTTCCTTACATCCACGCTGGTTACCGCATTGGTGTACTGGTAGGTATGAACAAAGCTGCTAACGAAGGCGTAATAGCTGCAGGTAAAGACGTAGCAATGCAGATTGCTGCTATGAACCCGCTGGCTGTTGATGCTGACAGCATCCCTGCTGAAATGGTAGAACGTGAAAAAGCTATCGCTTTGGAACAAGTTGCTGCTGAAGGTAAAACAGGCGACATGGCAGAAAAAATTGCTATGGGTAAACTGAACAAATTCTTCAAAGAAAACACACTGTTGCCACAGGCTTTCGTAAAAGATGGTGGTAAATCAGTTGCTGATTATCTGAAGAGTGTAGAAGCAGACCTGACAGTTGTTAGCTTCAAGCGTATCGCTGTTGGTTCTTAATCAATAATATTTGCACTATACTATATAAGTAAGGGTGGCCTCTTGGCTACCCTTATTTTTTTATCTTCGTATGGTTCTTTTTATAACACTACTACCCATTGCTCGATAAACTTAGAAATAATGTACCGCTTTGGTTTGCAGTAAAGTTCCTGCTGCTGTTTGGTGTGCTCTATGCTGCCAACCATGTGCTGACTGGTATGCTGATACCCGGCGGCTACTACAGCCAATGGATGGATGAACACCTGGACTATGTGAGTGCGCTGCGCAATCTGGTATTGCATGGCGGGCAGCTGATAGTCAATATGTTTGGCTACGAAACAGCTTTATCCAACTACAAACTGACGGTGATAGGCTATGGCGGTGTGCGCATGGTATACTCCTGCATCGGCATAAACATCCTTTGCTTCTGGGTGGCATTTGTAGTAGCATTCCCCAATACGGTAAAGAGTAAAATAGGCTATGGCATCTTCGGGTTGGTAGTCATCACCATCCTCAATATGATACGTGTAGGCGCACTGGCGCTGATACGTACCCGGCCCGAGTGGAGGCATGCCAATATAGACCACCATGCCATCTTCAACATAGTAGTATATGCATTCATATTCCTGATGATGATGCGTATGATAAACAATATAGGGCGCAGAAATAAAGCTGCCGAGGCGCAATAATGCTGCATTGCGGGCAATAATATAACCCCTGCCAGCGTTAAAATTTCAGTACATTTGAAAGCGTAGAGATATATCTATGAAGAAGCGAATACTATACATTGCATCCATCATACTTACCACCCTTGCAACCCCAACAAAGGCACAGGAAAGGCCTATAGGATATTGGCGCAGCCATCTGCCATACAATACGGCAGTAAGCCTGGCATGGGATGGTGGCAGTAAGCTACATGTAGCTACAGACAAAACGTATTTCATTTACGATATTGCTACAAAAGCAACGGAGGGCTTCAGCAAAACAGATGGTATGTCTGATGTTGGCATGGCTTGCATAGGTTATGACATGGCTACATCTACCACCATACTAGGCTACACAAATGGTAATATTGATTTGTATCAGGATGGCAGCTTTTTCAATATTCCGTACCTGAAGCTGAAAAGCGTAACAGGTAGTAAAAACATCAATAGCATACGCACGATAGAAGGCCTTGCATACCTAAGCACAGATGTTGGGATAATAGTAATAGATCTGGAGCGCAGAGAAGTAAAAGAGAACTATGAGTTTTCTGTTGCCGGGCAGAACATAGCTGTTAGCGACATAGCTTTTGCTGACAACAGGATATATGCAGCTACGCAAAAAGGGCTGTATAGTGGTAGTATGAATGCTATCAACCTGCAGGCATTCAGTGCGTGGACAAAGCACGATAGTACACGAGAATTTATAAGTGTTGCTGCGGCAGGTAATCAGCTCTTTGTAACAGGCACAGATAGTTTGTTTGAACTGAAGAATAATGCGTTGAAATTTGTTTACAGATCAGACACAAATACTTCGCATATAGATGCAGGAAAAAACTGCTTGTGGATTAGTGAAGTATATACAGATCAGTACAATTCAAAGGCAAAGAAAATAGCCCTTACAGATTACAAAGTACTAGACACATTCAAGATAGGCGGCTATTGCAAACAATTGCTGCAAACAGACACAGCTACAATATGGATAGCCGAGCAGCTGAATGGCTTGCAGATACGCGAAGGCAGAGGAGATGCTTATGGTTTGGTAACGCCAGATGGACCATCTTCTTTTACCAGCTACGATATATTTGTATACAATAACGAGGTATGGGTAGCGCATGGTGGCTATGACGATAAGTTCAGAGCAGCGAGCAATCCTTCAGGTTTTTCAAGCTTTATAAATGGTAAATGGACCAGGTATGGTACCTATAGTTATCAGCCGTTGGGGGGTACGAAGAAAGATTTTTCAAGAATTATCAAAACAAAAGCTGGCAACCTGTATGCAGGCTCTTTTCAGAACGGTTTGTTTGTACTGAACGCAGATGGAACAACCGAGGCCTATGAGAAGAACTCGTTTATAGATTCTTCTTCCGTATCGGGAACATGGCGCATGATAGGTGGCTTTGCCGAAGATGATGATAACAACTTGTGGATGACGGTATATGGTGGCAAGCGAGAATTGGTAGTGCGTACCAAAGATGGCGTGTATACACCTATACAGGTACCACTAGCCCGTACCGGTACACCAAATGCCGCAATGAACATTATTGTAGATGACTATGGTCAGAAATGGTACGCTACCACCGGTGCTGCCAGTGGCGTAGTTGTGTATAACGATAATAAAACACCTGCTGCAACATTTGATGATACCTATACCGTATTGCTATCGGGCAAGGGTGCAGGCGGGTTGGCAGATAATGAAGTATATAGCCTTGCGAAAGACAAATCGGGCAGTATATGGATAGGCACTAAAAATGGCATCAGCATAGTAAGCTGCCCCAGCCAGGTATTAGCAGGTACATGCGAGGCAGAAAACAGGATAGTACAGTATGATGATTTTGCAGGCTATCTTTTTCAGGGAGAGATTGTAAAAACTATTGCCGTGGATGGTGCCAACAGAAAATGGATAGGTACTAATAGTGGTGTGTGGCTGATATCTGCTGATGGCGATAAAATAGTAAACAGATTTACTGCAGAGAACAGCCCGCTGCCTTCCAACCTTATACAGAAAATAACCATCGACCCATCTACGGGTGATGTATACATTGGTACAGAGCAGGGTCTTGTAAGCTATCGTGGCACAGCTACCAATGGTGGTAAAGAAAATAAGGATGTGATGGTATTCCCGAATCCTGTAAAATCTGGCTACAGTGGTACAATAGCTATCAAAGGACTGGTAGAAAATGCAGACGTACGCATTACGGATATTTCAGGTCAATTAGTATACCGTACCAAAGCACTTGGCGGACAAGCTGTGTGGAACGGACTGGACTATACAGGACGCCGCCCGCAGAGTGGTGTATATCTTGTCTTCACTACCAACAAAGATGGCTCGCAAACCAATGTAGCCAAGATGGTGTTTATGGAGTAAGGTATGCTGCACAATACAAAGGGCATAGCGCTGCGCGCTGTGAAATACGGAGACACAAGCCTGATAGCTACTATCTTCACCGAGCAATACGGTGTGCAAAGCTATATGGTACAAGGTGTGCGCAGCAGCAAGGCAAAGAATAACAAAGCCGCACTATTGCAACCCGCTACACTGCTGGATATGGTGGTGTATCACAAACCGCAGACCAAGCTGCACCGTATCAAAGAGTTTCAGTACGCTTATATATACACACAACTGCAGGAAGAGATTGTGAGAAACAGCATAGCACTTTTCTCTGCAGAAGTACTGCTACGTATGCTGCCCGAAGAGGCTATAATGCACGAGCTGTTTGCTTTTTCCTTTCAATACTTTCAGCAGCTGGATGCCATGCCTGTAGCGCATATCGCCAACTTCCCACTCTACTTTCTGATACAATGCAGTCGCATTCTGGGTTATGAAATAATTGGTACCTACACAGCAGAAACACCTTACCTGAATATGCAGGACGGTGCATTTACTACCACACCACCACGTATGGATACCTACCTGCACGATGATGATGCGATTGCACTAAGCAAACTACTCTTGGTAGAAGAGGTTGAGGACTTAAAAAGCGTTTCGCTAAATGCAGAAACCAGAAACCGATTACTGGATTGGTATATCGAATTCATGCACAGCCATACACAACACATGGGCAACATACGTTCCCTTGCTGTACTACGCACTATTTTGCACTAAGAAGATTTCTTACCCGTCATACGCTTCCAGATGCGTTGCAGATAATTCTTAAAGAAAGAGAACTGCCCCAGTGGTATGCTGATGAGCAACACACACATAGGCCATAAAATGGTTATCAGCAGCAGATAAAGAACAAACCAGAGTATACCTTTTTCAAGCGGGAATAACGAAAGTATATAACGGCCACCACGTGCACACAATGTACCACCCAACGCAAATGTTGTGATGATGAGCACCAGTTGCAGTGTGCCTACTTTCCATTTATTTTTAAGCCCGTCGAACATCGTATATACGAAAGCGATGCAAATCTAAGGCTTATTGATTGTATATCTCGTGGTATTTCGTCAAATTTGACCAGCGTTCGACGATGAGATATAAAAACATTTTTATTGCTATATGTATGATGCAGGCTGCAACTGCATTGTCGCAAAGCAAAAACTACGCAATTGCAGACTTTCGCAATCCGTTGGATATACCCATTATGCTGGCGGGCAATTTCGGCGAATGCCGCCCCAACCATTTTCACAGTGGTATAGACATTAAAACAAACGGGGTAGAAAACCTGCCGGTGTATGCTATTGCAGATGGTTATGTATCGCGAATCAAGATGGAGCCAGGTGGCTTTGGGCATGCATTGTATATTACCCATCCAAATGGTTATACATCGCTCTATGCTCACCTCAACGATTTTGCGCCTGCCATACAACGTTTTGTAAAAGCAACCCAATACAAAACACAAAACTGGACGATGGACCTGCCACTGCCACCCGACCAGTTTCCTGTAAAGAAAGGACGGCAGATAGCATGGAGTGGTAACACAGGAGGCTCTACAGCACCGCACCTGCATTTGGAAATCCGCGATACTAAAACAGAACATCCGCTGAACCCGATGCTCTTTGGCTTCGACATAAAAGATGATATAGCGCCGGTACCAACGCAAGTAGCTGTGTACGATATGCGCAGCAGTATATATGAGCAGTCGCCGCAAATGGTATCGCTGAAGAAGAAAGATGGTGTGTATATGGCAGATACCATTCGTTGCAATGCACCGTTGGCTGGCATAGGTGTGAATGTAAATGACTATATGAATGGCAGTGAAAATACACTGACCTTCTACACCGCAGATATATATCTGGATAGTGTGAAACAAGGCACCGTAACACTGGATGATATTGGCTATGATGTAACCCGCTACCTGCATGCACATATAGACTATAAAGCAAAAAAGCAGACAGGTGAGTGGATACAATTGATGTACCAGTTGCCGGGCAATGCGCTGAATGTGATATATAACTGGAGTGGCAAAAAAGGTGTACTGGATATTACAGATAAGCAGGCACATCGTGTAAACATTGTATTGACAGATGCCAACCACAACGTAGCCAACATAGCCTTTTACCTGCGTGCAGCAACAGATACAAGTGCAGCACCGTGCAGGGGCAGATTATTTAAAGTAAATCAGGCGAACCAATTTGAACATCCGAATGTTATTGTAAAACTGAATGATAAGGCATTGTACGATGATGTGTGTTTCGATTTCAGTGCGGTGAAAGATGCTGCAAGCTATAGCGATAGGTATCAGCTTGATAATGCTTACATACCCGCACACAGCTATTTCGATATCAGCATTAAACCCAACAAGGCCATACCATTTACACTGAAAGACAAGATAGCATTGGTGTATAACGATGGTAAAGATGAAACTGGTAAAGCGGCAATGCTGGAAAACGGATGGTATAAAGCATCTGTAAGAAACTTTGGTGAGTACCGGCTGGTGGCAGACACTGCTGCACCCGTCATAAAAGCATTTCAAAAACAAGGCGCAGTACTCAGCAAGGCAAAGCGCATCAGCTTTACCATAAAAGATGAGGTAACAGGCGTGAAGCAATATCGTGGCGAACTGGATGGCAAATGGATATGTGTAGAGCAACACGGCAGCCAATACTTCTATACCTTTGATGAGCATTGCCCGAAAGGCAAACACACATTGGTACTGACAGCCACTGATGAAAACGGTAATACAAGAAAACTGAATTACAACTATACAAGATAACAGATATGCAACTGCAAGCAGGCGATAAAGCACCCGATTTCAAAACCAAAGACCAGGATGGTAATGTGGTTTCGCTGAAAGATTTTAAAGGCAAAAAAGTAGCACTCTACTTCTACCCGGAAGATGATACACAGGTATGCACCGTACAGGCATGCAACCTGCGCGATAATTATGCGGAGCTGAAAAAGAACGGCATCACCATACTGGGTGTGAGCCCCAACGATGAGAAGAGCCACAAGAAATTTGAAGCTAAGTACAACCTGCCGTTCACCCTGCTGGTAGACGATGATTTGAAGATAGCCAACAAGTATGGCGTATGGGCAGAGAAAGTATTATACGGCAACAGGCACATGGGTATTGTGCGCAGTACGTACCTGATAAATGAAGATGGTAAAATACATCACATCATCAAGCGTGCATTGTCTAAAACACATACACAGCAGATACTGAAAGGCTGGGGAATAATTTAGAAATTGAGCCTCATACTGCCGAAGATGCCAAAGTATTTCTGGCGTGGTTCGGTAGGTAGTGCCTTAGGTGTTACACGCCACACAAAATCTATCCTGAATAGTTTAAGGATATTTTCTACACCCGTACCAAGTTCCAGGTACGGGTTTCCTTCCAGTGTTTTGAAGCCAAAACCTTTATTTAGGTTGATGGCCTGATTGTTTGCACTGAGGCTACCCACAATACCTTTGGCTGTCCAGAACTGGCGGAACTTTAATTTCTTGATGAGTGGTATATAACCAAACACACCGTTACCAAGCGAGTGTTCAAGATTGAGCCCCACATACTGGTCGCTCAGAAACTCATATTGGTTCATCATATTGAAGGCATACTTGTTGTATGTATAGAACTCATTGCCCGGGTGAGACTCGAGCAAATTGTATGGCAGGTTGCCAAAATATTTACCACCAAACACATTTACATAAAGCGAACCAAGCGGTGCTATCTTGATATTGTCTGATACGGTGAATGTTAGTTTCTGGTATTCGTAAGTGCTGTTGAGTATGCCTTTGATACCCATACCAACACGCATTTCTACAATAGGGTATTTGCTGCCCAGGCTGTAGCGATAGTAGTTGCCTTCCAAAAACCTTTCTTTGTATGCATAGCGAAACTGCATATTCACCTCTGTATTCACAGATACGTTTGTTGCATCGCCATTAGCGTTTGTAAATATGTTCAGATCGGGCAGCGGGTCGTAAGGGTCGTACTGCTTGTTGAGGAATGTAAACATGTAGCGGAAACCACTGTAGTATTCTTTAAAGAACTCGAATCGGAGATCTTTAGCAAACATGAATTTAGGCGGTATACCTTTCTTACGGATGAGTGAGGTGAACAGGTTGTCAAAACTCACCCTGTCGTAATAGTTTACAGTACGGTCTATATCAGATGTATAAGATGCAAACACATAAGTACGTGGCATCCTCTTGGTAATCCATAGTGCGGCAATGCTGCCCTTATAGCGATTGTCGCCAAAGCCATACGCTATGTATCCGTTGATGTATGCATCTTTAAAAAGCTTCGGAGTAGTCCCTAATGAAAAACGTACACGATTGCCCTCTATACGGTTGTAGCTATATATATTCCAGTACGGGCCTATTTCCAACGGTCCCCAACGCACCACACCTGTTGCCAGTATGCGCATCAGGTTTTTAAAGTTTCGGTATGCGGGTGTCTGCTCCAGCGTATCGAACATGTTATAGATAGCACGCTCATTTTTGCTCAGGGTATCGGGGCGCAGCACAACCCATGTTTCTTCCGTTACATCTTTTGCAGTATCATTCAGTGTCACATCAGGCTTATACTTCATCACAGCTTTTGTAACACGTGGTGTGTTTACCTCTACCTTGCTATAGTAGGTTGTTTTACGTGCAATGAAGCCCGGGGGCTTTATGAAATCTGCAGGGGGTAATATTTTCGCATCTATATGTTCTTTGCTGCAAAACCAGAATGAATCGGCAACCGGTGCGTATTCTTTGTAGAACGATGCACCCTTTACCCAGTTTACATTTGCTTCTTTAGGAATATCTGCAGCTATATATGTCAGCGCAAAGGAAGTATCGGCAATACGTATGGTACCTTCAAAACAGTTCTCAACAGGTCTTTCGGGCCTGAAGTGCATTTCTATAATGCGATGCCCGTTTTGGTAGAGCGTGTCTTTAATCGTGTATTTGTAAAAAGTAGGGCCTGCATTATTCAGCGGGCTCACAAACTTTTTGTTGAAGAAGGTGATGTAATTATCGTAAGGGTTTACATCAAGGTTCAGCGTACCGAGATATTTTTCAAAACTGCGGTTGTTGACGCCACGTACTTGTGTAGCCTTGATAACCTCTTTTACTTTTTTAGGATTGCGCTGAAAGTAAAAATCAGACAATGCTTCTGTAAGAAAGAAAGGAATAAAGCGCTCACCATCAGCTGTAGTATCCTGATTGTTGTAGATGAAACTGAAATTTCTGAGATACGGAACAGGCATACGTTCAAACATATCTTTACTCAGGTTCATTACATCGATCTCTATCTTATTATAAGCTTCGTAATAGTAATTATCTGTTCTGTCGGGGTTATTATATTCTTTGCGGCGTATTACTTTTTTTATCAATTCTATTGCAGGGTCTTCGCCTGCATATACCACTACCTCTGTCAGATTGGTTTTGCTGTTCTCCAGTACTACATAAAGATCAATCTCGTGTTTGGTGGTATCTATCTTTTTGAAGAATGGCTTATAGCCGAGTGCAACAATAACCAGTGTATCATTCGGCAGTTTTTCTACCTGAAAATCGAAAATACCATCCAGATCTGCAGGTGCACCAATTTGTGAGTTTTGGAAAGTTATACTGGCAAAAGGCACAGCCTCTCCGGTCTTTTTGTCTTTTACAACACCGTTGAAGTGGTATTGATTGACGGGAGCAGGTGCCGTAGTTGCAACAGGTACATCTATACTATCGGTGATTTGCGCACGCAAAGAAAGACCGCTTAGCATAAGTAGCCATAAAAATATATATACGTTCGCCTTGTTAAACATTCTCTGAAGGGGCAATCCCGAACCGTCGGCTATCTACTCGTCTTTTAGTTGTTATTGTTAGATGCTTAAACTGCCTTGGGGTTTAAGGCGGTTTAAAAAACTATGCAAAAATAACACACCTATGTGGCATTCCCCTTATATTTACAAACTTCAATATGGACTTAAAAGCGTTTAAGAAGAAAGTAGCTAAGAAAAAGGATAAACTCAACGCCTTTCTTACCAAACTGGATGATATAGTGCCTGACGATATGCCGAAGCTGGTAGCTGAGGTTGATAAAACCGTTTGGGAAGATGTAGACTGTACTACCTGTGCAAACTGCTGCAAGTCTATGGTGCCTACCTACAGCACAAAAGATATAGCACGTATATCTACACACTTCGGCATGACGCCTAAACAGTTCAAAGACAAGTGGTTGGAGAAAGACCCCGAAAACGGCGACTGGATGAACAAACAACGCCCGTGTCAGTTTTTGCAAAACAACCTGTGCAGTATTTACGAAATTCGTCCTGCAGACTGTGCAGAGTTTCCGCACCACAACAAAAAGCCTTTCGATCTGTACAACGATATGTTCAAGACAAACATAGAGTACTGCCCTGCTACTTTTACGCTCATCAACCGCCTGCGTAAACGTGTAGAGAAAGAATATGAGTGGTAAGCCGCAAAAAGGAACACACCGTAAAGAATTACTGCCGCACAAAACCTGTCTGCAATGCGGGCTGCCCTTTGCATGGCGCAAAAAATGGGCACGCGTGTGGGAAGAGGTAAAGTATTGTAGCGACCGTTGCCGAAACGAATACAAAAAAGCACCAAAAGAAATCAAGTAATAGGGCTGCAAGCATACATTCCTTAACTTAGCCCTATGTCTGAAAAGAAACTCTTTTTGCTCGACGCATTCGCGTTGATATTCCGCGCTTATTACGCACTCATCCGCAGCCCGCGCATCACCAGCAAGGGCCGCAATACCAACGCACAGTTTGGCTTCACTACCACACTGCTCGATTTGCTGAATAAAGAAAAGCCTACTCACCTTGCTGTAGTGTTCGATACCAGCGCACCTACAGAAAGACATACAGATTTTGAAGCATACAAAGCCAACCGTCAGGAAACACCTGAAGATATATCTGCAGCAGTACCTGATATTAAAAAAATCATTCGTAGCTTCAACCTGCCTGTCATGGAGTGCGACGGCTATGAGGCAGATGACGTAATAGGTGCATTGGCACACGAAGCTGCAGAGATGGGCTATACCGTATACATGGTAACACCCGATAAAGACTATGGGCAACTTGTAAAGGACAATGTATTCATCTACAAGCCTGCGTATCAGGGTGGTAGTGTAGAAATACTTGGACCGAAAGAAGTGTGTGAGAAATGGAACATCAAACGTGTAGACCAGGTAATAGACATACTGGGCCTGATGGGCGATGCGGTAGATAATATACCAGGCATTGCAGGCGTAGGCGAAAAGACAGCTGCAAAACTGCTTGCAGAATACGATACACTTGAAAACGTACTTGCCAATGCAGACAGCATAAAAGGTGCATTGGGCGAAAAAGTGCGTAATGGTAAAGAGTCTGCCATTATCTCTAAAAAGCTAGCAACGATTATTACCAATGTGCCTGTTTCATTTCATGAAGAAGATTTCCGTGTAAAGGATATAGACAAGGAAACACTAAAAGATGTATTTGCAGAGTTGGAGTTTAAAACACTCGGCAAACGCATACTGGGCGAGGAGGTAGTAACAGCTGCTGCCGTAGCACCCGAGTCTATGATAACAGATTTGTTCGGTAATCTGGTACCACAAAAAGCAGCGCCTGTAAAGGTAGAACCTACTATTGTAGATGTACCTGAAGAAACAAACATAGTTGCAGATAAAAATATAGAAAACACACCGCATACTTATCATCTGGTAGATAACGATGCTGCCATACAAGACTTGGTGGCAAAACTGCTGCAACAGAAAGAAATAGCGTTTGATACAGAGACTACCAATGTAGATGCAAATATTGCTGACATTATTGGTATGAGTTTTTGTTGGGAGAAAGGCACTGCATACTATGTATCAATACCTGATAATGATGCTGCAAAGAAAATACTCGAGCAATTCAAACCTGTATTTGATAAAGAAGATATACTATGGATAGGACAGAACATTAAGTACGACCTGACGATACTAAAGTGGTATGGCCATGCACTGAAAGGGCAGATGTTTGATACCATGCTGGCGCACTATGTAATAGAGCCTGAAGGCAAGCGTGGCATGGATGTGTTGAGTGCCAAGTATCTGGGCTACGAACCAGTATCTATAGAAACACTGATAGGTAAGAAAGGGAAGAACCAAGGCAGTATGCGCGATGTACCTGTAGAGCAGGTAAAAGAGTATGCTGCTGAAGATGCGGATGTAACATTCCAACTGAAGCAGACTTTCAACCCGATGCTGGATAAACAGGAAGTACGCAAAGTATTTGAGCATGTAGAAAACCCGCTGGTACCTGTGCTGGTAGATATGGAATACGAAGGTGTAGGCATAGACGTAAACTTCCTGAAAGACTATTCAAAAGAACTGGAGCGCGAAATAAAGATTGCAGAAGAGAGTGTATACAAGCAAGCAGGTATTGTGTTCAACCTTGCATCGCCAAAGCAACTGGGCGAGGTACTGTTTGATAAAATGAAGCTGGACGACAAAGCGAAGAAAACCAAGACGGGGCAATATGCAACAGGCGAAGATGTACTTGCCAAGCTGCGCAACAAGCACCAGATAGTAGATGATATACTTGCCTTCCGCGAACTTAGCAAACTGAAGAGCACGTATGTAGATGCATTGCCAACAATGATAAATCCGAAGACAGGCCGTGTGCATACCAGCTTCAATCAGGCAGTAGCAGTAACGGGCAGGCTGAGTAGTATAGACCCGAACCTGCAGAACATTCCTATCCGTACAGACAGGGGCAGAGAAATACGCAAAGCATTTACCTCTCGTGGTGATGGCTGGACATTGCTCTCTGCAGACTATTCGCAGATAGAGCTACGCATTGTTGCTGCCATCAGCGGTGATGAGAATATGATAAAAGCCTTCGTAGAAAATAAAGACATCCACACTGCAACTGCTGCCAAAGTATATGGCGTGGCAGAAAGTGAAGTAACGGGCGATATGCGCCGTGCTGCCAAAGCAGTAAACTTTGGTATCATCTATGGCCAGTCTGCATTCGGTTTGGCAGAGTCGTTAGGCATCAGCCGTACAGAAGCCAAGACGATAATTGATAACTATTTCACAGAGTTCTCATCCATTAAAAAGTATATGGATGATACCATCAACTTTGCAAGAGAGACGGGCTATGTAGAAACGCTAATGGGCCGTAAGCGCTATCTGCGCGATATTACATCTGCAAACCAAACGGTGCGGGGCTATGCAGAGCGCAACGCCATCAACTCACCAATACAAGGTACTGCAGCAGAGATGATAAAACTGGCAATGGTGAAAGTACACCACGAATTGAAGAAGAGTGGACTGAAAACCAAGATGGTACTACAAGTGCACGATGAATTGGTATTTGATGTGCCAGAAGATGAAGTAGCACATGTAACAGAACTCATTAAGATAAATATGGAACGTGCTATGGCACTGCCGCATGGCGTGCCAATAGTTGCAGAGGCAGGCACCGGTAAAAACTGGCTGGCAGCACACTAAGGTGATGCCGGCTATTTGTTTTTCAGCGGGTGGCGTTGTTCCCACTCGCCTTCCTGCGATTGGCTGTTGCTCTGCAAACGCAGTGTAGCCATGCGTATATATTTGTTGCGGATAAGTACAAAAGTAGATTTGTAAACAGGCCTGCAACCCAGGCGTGCTTTGGCATCCAAAGCCGTCCGCCCGAAGATGACTTTGCTTTTCTTGTGCGCAATGCCTTGCTCTATACCACAGAACAGGATGTTGAAATACAGCATCAGATCTGCGTTGCGTTCGTAATCGAAACCGATGTAGAACATATCAAAAGCATCTTCCTTTACCCATGCACTGAAGAATGCAATCAGCTTTCCGTTTTCACGCATGCCCCATACTTTCAGTTGTTCGGGGTTGTGCTTTTTCAGGGTAGGTATAAAGTCTTCACTTATCATGCCTATACGCGCAGTCTGCTTTTCGCATACCTGTTTGTATAGCTGGTAGATGGTTTGTTTTTCTGCTTCTACTTCATCAGCATTCATTTCCTGTATCTGCAAATCTGCAACCGCATTACGCACTTTGCGGAAACGCTGTGCATATTTATGTTTCAATGCTTTTTCATAATCTGCAAGGCTGTTCCATTCAGGCGATAGCTCCAGCTCCATCATGATATCGTTGCGCAGCAACATATAGTTGGGGGCGTAGTGCTGAAAGTAAGTAACAAGATTATCGGGCAGGTCTTTTACCAATACGGCATATGCACAATTGGTAACCAACTGTTCGTTGATGACATCGTTATAAATCCTGAATGCCTCGAAATGAGAAAGGCTATCGTGATAGTAGTAAGTCTCTACATCGTGACGGAACAAATGCCCTGCTACTAACAGGCGTGGCTTCACAATATTGGTAAAAGCACGCCAGCCAATACGCGACATACTACTCAGGCTTTCTTCATTCAGATGATGCTGTTGCAACCTTAGTAGCTGAAAGTATATAGCAGCTATCTGCTTGTTACCATCGCTTACCAATACATAAATATAGCTGAGGTGTTCCAGCTGCGATTGCTGTGTTGCCTTCAGGTTGCTTCTTTTCAGAAAGTGGCCATCAGGTAGCAGTCTATCCCAGTCCTCGGACAGTGTAGCACAAGACTGGTGGTACTGATACTGAAATGAATCGCTTTTTTTTGTGCAGTGCCTCAAAATATATCTTTTTCCATCACTATGTGCGGAATGCCTACTTCTGTAAACTCGCTACTGGTAGTATAGTAACCCAGGTTTTTATAAAAACCTTCTGCAAGTGTACGTGCATGTAGTATGATGGATGAATAACCGATTTCTTTGGCATATTGTTCGGCAGCATCTACCAGTTTTTTGCCAACACCTTTACCCTGCCATTCTTCATACACAGCCATCTGGCGAAGTTTTATTTTCTCATCGTCTGCAATAGGATACAGCATAACGCAGCCTATTACTTTACCCTGATGTTCTGCAATGAAAATCGTGTTTAATGCATCTGCACTCAGGTCTTCGTTTTTGAGCGATAAACCTATAGGTTGGCGCAGTATAGCCTCGCGCAGGTCATATACCTGTTGGTATATAGCGTCGTTGATGTCAATACGTCTGACGACTATGTCTTCCAAGGGAAAAACTTATTTAGTTAGTTCTAAGTTAGTAACATTATTGCTTTTAACCGTAAAATTCACCACTGTTTCTTCTTCCATCTGCAAATTCGGGTTCTTTTTATAGCCTGCCTTATAAGAGCCAGGCAGTACTCTTAGTTTGATTGGTGTGCCGCTACCATCAATTTGCAATGTCAGGAAAATCCTGAATTTATCACCGTATGGATAGTACAGATTCACTTTGCCCAGTGCAGTGCTGTTATCAACAATCAGGTCGCCTTCTTCAGGTATTACCAGATTATAGTCAGAACCTATCTCGTGGTAAATGGTTTTATTCCATGGTGGCAACGTATTTACCTTGATGTTGTATGTACCAGGTTCGTATTCCAGCTCTTTACTGGTTGGTTGTTGTACAGCAGCACTTGTAGCGTCAAAGCGTTTTGCAACTACGGCCACATAATCTGTCATCAGGCGTTTTGGGTTGCCGTCGTAAGAGAAGATGATGATACCGTTTTTGATAGGTATAGTAATAGATGTATTCTCGTTGGCAGGGGTAGTAAAATCATAAATATGCTGGCTGCCAACTATATTCATATAATAGTAACCTGCGGGTACTTTTTGTGGTGTTGGTACGCCTGTAGCATTTACAGTACGTTGAAAGCGCATTACTTCCTTCTTTGTTTTAGGGTCCAGCAATGCTATGATAGGTGCAGAATCATAGTTCTTTTCACCATCGCTGAAGTATACCTGTAGGGTAGTTTCACCTTTCTTTTCAGGTTCTGTTTTAGGCATTACAATAGCCTTCACTACCGGTGGTGGTGTTGTTGCGGGTTTTGTGGGTTTTAGTGCAGGTGCAGGTTTTATTGGTGTTGGTGCAGGTACTACTGGCTTCGGTGCAGGAGTATTTTGTACTACCACTGGCGGCGGCGTTTCGCTTTTGAGTATTGCTGGTTTGAATGCAGGAATATTAACAGGTTGCAGCCCCTTTTCAATATAAAATATCTTAAAACTGCGATTACTATTTACAACACGCATTTGTGTAATATCTGCTATAGGTACCAGTTTAGGTTGCGGCTCTTCATTGTCCTTTGTTCGGTCTGTCAGGTCTTTAGTAGGCTCTGCTTTTACCACCGGAGGTGTCACCACAGGTGGTTTGGTAATAGCAGGCTTTGGTTTTTCAGGTTCTTGTTTTTCAACAGGTTTAGGCTCTTGTTTAGCAACAATTTCAGGTTCTTTTTCTTGTGTTACTTTAAACTTTGGTATATCTACCTTCAGTGCGCTTGGTGCATTAACAATAGCCTCTTGCAGCAGCTTCTTATCTATCTTCTGCATGATAAACATTTGCTGGTAAGCCTCCACTATTTTACCAACAGAAGGGCGAAAATCTTTCTCTGTTACTACAGGGAGAAATGTACCTAAACACTCATAACCCGATTTCAGTGACGGGTTATCAACAAGGCTCAGTATATATGGTTTGAATTCTATTTTCTTTTCCAGTAACTGCTTTACAACAGCACATATATCACCACCACAGCTTTCAGCGCCATCAGTAACCAGTATCAGGCTGTAGGTATTCAGGTGCGGGCTTGCAAAGTCCCATTCAGCAGCTTCTTTCAGCGAGAATGCAATGGGAGATACACCTATGGCATGCAGGTTTTCGAGGCGTAGTCCCATTTGTTCAATATTATCTTTACTGAACATTACCTCCATCTTGGTATCGTAGCAATTGTTTTGCTGAGAGGGATACTGGTGGCCGTATACACGCAGGGCAAATTCCACATCTTTATTCACCTTATACATGCTGTCCATCAAAGCCAGTATGATGCGCGATGCGGTATGAAAACGATTTTCACCGTTAGCCCATTCGTAGTTCATGCTCGAAGACCCATCGAGCAGAATAAGAATACGGGGTTGTTTTACAATTTCTTTTTGTGCAAACAGTGTACCGCAATAAGACAATAACGCCAAAACCAGCAGGCTCTTAAAAAATCGCATCAGGCAAAGAATAATCTATTGGCAAACCTACGCCAAATGCCCGAACAAACCCTACCCCCAATGGGGTATGATAATCAGATTTTAACACAGTTGTGTAAAAATCTATAAGTGTTATTCTGTTATCGGTTCATTCACAAAATGCGTAACTTTGCATCCATTTCTTTTTATATGTCAGTTTCTACGCAGGTTGTTGAAGATGTAGTAATAAAATTTGCTGGTGATAGTGGTGACGGTATGCAGCTTACAGGTAGCCAGTTTACCAACAGTACAGCCCTTTTGGGTAATGATCTTTCCACTTTCCCCGATTTCCCGGCAGAGATACGTGCTCCGCAGGGTACAGTACCGGGCGTTAGTGGATATCAGTTACACTTTTCGAGCAACCGTATATATACACCGGGCGATGCATGTGATGTGCTGGTAGCTATGAATGCTGCCGCGCTGAAGGTAAATCTGAAATCTTTGAAGCCGGGTGGCATCATCATTGCCAATACAGATGGCTTTGATTCTAAAAACCTGCGCCTTGCCAACTATCCTGATAGTGTGAATCCGATAGAGGATAGTTCGCTGACCAATTACGAACTGCATAAAATAGATGTTACCAAACTTACGCGTGAGGCACTAAAGGATATACAACTAGGTACAAAGGAAAAAGACCGTGCAAAAAACATGTTTGTACTTGGCTTCCTGTATTGGTTGTACAACAGGGATATGGAAGTAACTATCTCCTTCCTGAAAGAGAAGTTTGGCAAAAAGCAGGAAATACTGGATAGCAATATCAAAGCACTGCAGGCAGGTTATAATTATGGCGATACTGTAGAAGCATTTACTTCCCGCTATAAGGTGGAGAAGGCAAAACTACCAGCAGGTAAATACCGCAGCATAACCGGTAATACTGCATTGGCTTATGGTCTGATAGCCGCAAGCGACAGATCGGGTTTGCCGATGTTCCTCGGTACATATCCTATTACGCCGGCATCAGATATATTGCACGAGCTTTCCCGTTACAAAAATTTTGGTATCCGCACATTTCAGGCAGAGGATGAGATAGCTGGTATTACGTCTGCAATAGGTGCCTCGTATGGTGGTAGTCTGGGTGTTACTACAACATCGGGCCCGGGTATGGCGCTGAAAACAGAAGCGATGGGCCTTGCGGTAATGCTGGAGATACCTTTGTTGATTATAAACATACAACGTGGCGGCCCTTCTACAGGATTGCCTACCAAAACAGAGCAGAGCGATTTGCTGCAGGCATACTATGGCCGCAATGGCGAATGCCCGATGCCTGTAATATCTGCCTCTACCCCAAGCGATTGCTTTGATGCAGCATACGAAGCAGTACGCATCGCAGTGCAGCACATGACGCCTGTGATATTGCTGAGTGATGGCTACATAGCTAATGGTGCAGAGCCTTGGCGTTTCCCGCAGTCGGCAGATTTGCAACCGATTGAGGTGAAATTCAAAACCACACTGGAAGAAGGGGAAGAAAAATTCATGCCATACAAACGCGATGAAAAACTGGTGCGCCCGTGGTCAGTTCCCGGTTCTGCAGGTTTAGAGCATCGCATCGGTGGCCTTGAAAAAGAAGACATATCGGGCAATATTTCTTACGACCCCGAAAACCACCAGCATATGGTGAAAACCCGAGAGGCCAAAGTAGAAATGATTGCAGACTATATACCATTGCAAACACTGGACAGTGGTCCTGAAACAGGCGATGTACTGGTACTGGGCTGGGGTTCCACTTACGGCTCTATCAAGAGTGCGGTAACAGAACTGCAGGCAGCAGGCAAATCTGTAGCACATGCGCATCTGCGCCACATGCGTCCTTTCCCTAAAAATCTGGGAGAGATGCTGCAACGCTACAAGAAGGTGCTGATACCGGAAATCAATAACGGACAGCTTATCAAAATCATCCGCGATAAATATCTGGTAGATGCTGTTGGCTTCAACAAGATAAAAGGTACACCTATTACAAGGGCAGAACTGGTGAGTGCCATCGGTGAGCTTTTATAATAACAGGTTTCAACATATTGAAACAGCCCCGAAACTTCGGGGCTGTTTTTATTTCTTTTTGTATTTGCTTATCAGGTCTGTAACAGAGGTGCGGCGGAGGTATTCGGGGTTCAGCTCTGTAAATACTTTCAATTTTGCCAGCGAGCCTTTCAGCCCTTTCTCCAGTTGCAGCATAGCTTCCTTACTCTTACCCAGTTCCAGCAGCAGTGCTGCGTGGTAGTAGTAAAAGTCGGGCTTATCGCCACAATGTTCGCGTGCTACTTCCAGTTGTGTCAGCCCCTCATCGTAGTAGCCTGATGCATATAAACCTTTAATGAGTGCAACCCATGTGCTCTTGTTGCCAGGTTTCAGGCGTACGGCATTCAGGTAGCAAACAAGTGCTTCGCTCTTAGCATCCATTTCCATCAGGCAGTTACCTATGGCCATGCAGTAAGAAGCATTGTCTTTATCAAGATGCAACGCAACGGAATAAGACTTTACGGCTTTCTCCCATTGTTTCTCACGTGCGTAGGTTTCACCTATTTTGTAGAAGATGGTATCATCTTCAGGACTCAACTGTGAAGCCTGACGGTAAAAGTGGCGTGCACGCTGATAGTTTTTTTGTTTCTCCCAGCAATAGCCCATCGCTTCAAAGATTACATCTTCGGGCTTAGCTATCTCCAGATGCTTTTCCAGTACTTCTATCGCTTTGTCATACCATTTCAGGCGCATGAATGCGTCTGCCATATTTCGGTAGGCAAATTCAAATTTCTCATCTATAGCTACGCAATACTCGTATGCATCAATCGATTTTTCATACAGTTTCAAGCCCTGATACGCAGCACCCAAATTGAACCAGGCAAGTGCATTGAAAGGATCTTCTTCTGTAAGTTGTGCGTGCAGTGTTACGCTCTCTTCAAGGCGTTTGGTAAAGTCTGCCCAGAAGCAAATTTTCTGCAACGCTTCTTCATTGCGTTTATCTATTTTGATAACACGTTTAAGTGTATCGAATACGGCATCAAACTCTTCGCATTCGTCATACACGTCAGAAAGCTCCAGTAGTATTTCTATTTTATCTCTGCCATTAAACTCTGCAGACTTTTGTTCCAGCCACATAGCGGCCTGATCGTATTTAAACTGGCCAAGCAATATATCTGAACGCAGCAATGTAGCGTCAAGGTTATTAGGGTCGTTCTCTTCCACCTGGTCAAGCACTTTCAGTGCCTGTCCGTATTTCTGTGCCTGTGTCAGTATCTCTGCACGCAGCAGCATTATAGATGCAGAAAAAGGATAGTATGTACCGGCAATATCACATGCAAGCAATGCCTGCTCCTCATTACTGTTCTGGAAGTAAAATTCAATCACCCGCTCAAAATCATCTTCGTCAAGTATGGTAGATGATTCGCCTTTCTTCACCTCTTCGTATCGTTGCAGCAGTTCGTCCAGCGAGTCCATTTCATCATCTAAAAAATCATCATCTTCAAACATAGCAACTGTGTTTATACCAAAGTTAACAAATAATAGTGCCAGTCAACAGTAGGGCGTGTTAAGGCAGTGTAAAAAATGCACAGGTTATCAACATACTAAAAAAGCCTCTCCGAAGAGAGGCTTTTGAATTTTATAAAGAGTTGATAATTATTGTTTTGCAGTTTGCAGATACAGGTAGCTGGTACCAAATTCGGCAGATTTTTCGATTGTAAATGGCCTTGTGCCAAATACCGTTTGCGAACGTATGATATCCCATCCCTTACCCATGAAGAAATAGTCGCCTACTTTCAGGTTTGTGAAGATTGCCATTGGCACACCATCTACATGTATTACCAGTGTAGAGTCATCATATTTATTGCCGACAGGTGTAACAGATGCGTTGTATTTTACATAAACCCAACCACTGTCCACATTCAGGCCGCTGTTTTGCATTACTACACGCATAGTAGCCATACCACCTTTGCCTGCAACATAAACAGGAGCAGGTGTAGTAGATTGTGTCTTATCCTTGCAAGCGAACAGAGACAGCACGAGTGCTGAAGAAAGTAGCGCTTTACCTATCCAAGCTGATTTCATGTATTACAATGAGATTTTAACGAAAGTTGAAGATACAAAAACAGATTTTAAAATTGCTACTGTCGGGCTTATTAAATTATTTAATGTTTACCTCTACCGGTATATTGCCTCTGCTTTCATTCCAGAGCCTATCCAGCGCGGTAACAACATAAGTACATTTTTTATACTTGTTTGCATTAGCATCCAGATATTCCTTCTCGTTCTGCACAGATATTATCTTTTCTGCATTATTTGTATTTACGGGTTCTCCGTTCACAAATCTGTATACAGCATACCGTACTTTTTCCTTACCCACGTGGCTCCATTGTAGTAAAGTACCCTCGTTTGATGGTACTGCCTTTACCATTGGAGCCACAGGTGCAGTGGTATCCAGCCACTTCATTACCGGTGGAAAGGCATAATACCTGTTGTGGCTGATAACGCTGTCTTTTATAGGCACTGTCAGTTTATCGAAGATAGAAGCACTATAGAACACATGGCTCGGGTTCTGTGCCGTACGCCTGATGTCCTGCATTTGCCACAACAGCTCGCGGGTGCCTACCCAGGGTCCTTTGCCTGCACCCACCATGCGGTATACGCCAAGGCCGTAATATATATGCCTGCCATAGCTATGTGCTTCCCACCAAGGTAGCAACACATCAAAAGCAGCTGCACGGTGGTAATGCTCCCAATACAGTTGTGGCAACACATAGTCTACCCAGCCTTTGCGCATCCATTGCAGCACATCGGCATACAGGTCATCATAGCATGTTTGTCCGCCGCGGGTTGGTGAGCCTTCCGGGTCTTTAGATGCATTGCGCCAAACACCAAACGGACTGATGCCGAATTTTACATAAGGCTTTGCCTGTTTGATATTGGTATTAAGTACCGATACAAAGAGATTTACATTATTCCTGCGCCAGTCATCTTTGCTCATGCCGCTGCCAAAGCGGCTATAGGAGCGGTTGTCACCAAATTCCTGCCCTGCTATGCGATATGGGTAAAAATAGTCGTCGAGGTGTATAGCATCTACATCGTAACGCTTTACTACATCCATAATAACAGATGTTACATATTCTCTTGCTTCGGGTACACCAGGGTCTATATAAGACTTGCCACCATAGCTTATTATCCAGTCCGGATGCCTGAAGGTGATGTGGCTATTCGGGTTGGGATTCTTTTTGCTATCCGTCAAAGCACGGAAAGGATTGAACCAGGCATGAAATTCCATATTGCGCTTGTGTGCCTCTTCTATCATGAATTTCAGCGGATCGTAATATGGAAAAGGCGGTTGTCCCTGTCTGCCGGTCAGGTAACGGCTCCATGGCTCTTCGCCGCTTGGGTAAAATGCATCGGATGCCGGACGTACTTGTACTATCACAGCATTGCAGCCTAGTTTCTCCAGCTCGTTCAGCCTGTATATAAACTCTTGTTGTTGTTGTGTAGATGGCAGGCCGGGTTTTGAAGGCCAGTCTATATTAGAAACGGTAGCTATCCACGCAGCCCTGAATTCTCTTTTGGGCGACTGTGCCATGGATGAATATGTAAATAACAAAGCTGCTATCAGCAAGCTATGGTATATCCTCATTGTATATATTGTAACGGATGCGCAGATTGGTAAAATACAAATATATATTTTGTATCTCGTAAGATGATTATAAAAATGGCTGACCATCAACATGGCCAGCCATTATATTATAGTACCCGAGGGTATTATTCTTCTGTTTTCTTTTTAGCCGCTTTTTTCTTTGGCTTTTCTTCGCCTTCAGCAGCAGGTTCTGCAGCTTTCTTTGCGCGAGATTTTTTAGCTGGTTTTTCTTCGGCAACTTCTTCTGCTACAGCAACAGTTTCAGCAGCAGGTGCAGCTTCTTCTTCAGCAGGTGCATTCAGGTATTCAAAATTCAGCAGGTCATTTGCTTTCAGAATTTCAAACCATTTCAGCATTTTCTTCATGTCGCTCACATACACGCGTTCTTCGTCAAACTCAGGGAAGATGCTTTTGAAATAACCCTTGATGCTATTGTTATCTGCAGACTTTGCATCTATAGGTTTAATGCTGTTTTCCTGATCTTTCATTTTCTGAAAAACCTCATGCAGGCGCACGTTATCGCCTGTTGTATATACCTCAATGCTTTCCAGTGGGGTAACATTGTGCAGACGTGCAGAAATGAATTTCGTGCTCTTATCTGCAAGGTTGCGTACTATAGCACCATCGCTTTTAGTAGCAATCAAATGAAACAAACCGCCAATACCGGTTACTGCAACTATTTCTCTGTAGTCCATAATTTATTAATAGAAAGGGGGGCAAAAATAAGGTTTTACACCAGTATTTGCCCCCTTTTATTTAAAAATATTATCTATTATGTCAGATGTCGATTATTTAAGAAGTGTTACATTGCCCTTAAACTCTACTTCTTTAGTGCCACCATTACCACAAATACCTTTCACATAATAGTTGAATGTGCCCATGTCTTGCATCTGTCCGTTGAATTTACCATCCCAGCCTTCATTCAGCATATTTGTTTCGAAAACCTTCTGCCCGAAGCGGTTGAATATGGTAAATTTCTCCAAAGTAAAGTCTCCTTTGAAAAGGATTTTTGCCTTGTCATTCCTGCCGTCTCCGTTTGGCGTAAATGCATCCGGGATGAATACTTTACAGCAATTGTCGTATGCTACAACTGCAGATGCAGAGTCTGTACAGCTGTTAGAGTCTACAACCCTTACTTTATATGGTCCATTTGCAATGCCTGCCAATTCCGGTTTATTACCCGCATTTGCCATGCTCCATAAATAGTTATATGGTTTGGTACCGCCTGTTACAGTTGCTTTTACAAGCCCGTCATTATCATAGCCTTCGCAGTCGTTAGGCATTACTGTAAGCTTTGTAACCAGTTTATCAGGTTGTTCCATCCTTACAGCAGTGTCTTTGAAGCAGTTTTTATCATCAATAATGCGAATTTTGTAACTGCCTGCTATCAGGTCGTAAAAAGCACTTACCGTAACAGGTGTCCTGTTTTCCAGCTGATACATTAACGGAGGAATACCTCCACTCACTTTCATCAGAATTTTACCGTCACTCAACCCGTTACATGTTACTTTATGAATGTCTAATGTATCAATATTGATAGCTGGATAACCACTTAGTGTGATGTTTGTATCTACCGTACAGTTATTGCCATCTTTTACCGTAAATGTATAGTTGCCTGCCTTTAGGCTGCCAATAGTACCGCTAGATGATTGTGAACCATTGCTTGCGCTGAACTTGTAAGGTGTAATACCTCCGCTTGCACTCATAGATACACTGCCATCAGGGTAGCCTTCGCAGGTAGGTGGTGTAATGTTTGTAATGCTCAACAGCAGTTTAGTAGGTTCTTTAATTTCTATTGTAGAATCCAGATAACAGTTGTTTGCATCTTTTAAACGAATGATATGATATCCTGCGTTCAAACCTGTACGTGTAGGATTATTATCATAAGGGGTATTATCTGCCGCATAAACCAGTGGTGCTACACCGCCAATACCAGTCATAACAACACTACCGGATGAGTCTCCATGACAAAGCACATTATTGATTACTACATTTTGGAACGCAAGCCTGTCGGGTTGTGTCACAGTTATTACAGTATCCTTTATACAGTTGTTAGCATCTTTTATATGGAAGGTATAAGTACCTGCTTTCAGCGTATTGAAGTTGCCGCTTGTTACATAAGCACCTGCATCTACTGCATAAGTATATGGAGTAGTACCACCTATACCAAACAGGCTGACGCCACCATTAGATAAACCATAGCATCTTGGCTGTGTAACAGACAGAACAAATACCTGCAGGGCAGTAGGCTCTGTAATTGGCAGCGTAGTATCTTTTTTACAACCCAGATTGTCTTTGATACTGATAGTATAGCTACCAACAGTAAGTTTATTGAAAGTAGACGATGTACCGTAAGGATTGGTATTAATGGCATATGTAAACGGACTTTTACCACTTGTAGTATTTACTGTTATAACGCCGGTACTATCACCAAAGCATTTCACATTGCCGATTACGTAGTTAGCATTTACAACGGTAGAATCTATAATAGTAATAGTAGTATCTTTTATACAAAGCCTTGTATCTCTTATATGGAATGTATAAGTGCCTGCTGCAAGTGGTGTGAAAGTATTGGAAGACGAATAAGTACCTGCACCTACTGCATACAAATAGCTTGGTACACCGCCTGTAGCAGTCACAATAACACGTCCATCATTAAGCGGGAAACAGGTTGATTGTTTTACCTGAAGTGTTGGTATTATTCTTGTTGGTTGCCCCATTGTAACCACACTGTCTACCTGACAGTTGTTTGCATCTTTCAGATGCAGTGTATACGTACCTGCCGCCAGCCCGCTGAATGTTGGGGAGCCTACATATGTACTTGTATTGATGGCGTATGAATAGGCAGTAGTACCACCGGTACCTGTAATGGTAATAAATCCGTTGATATCACCATTACAAACAGGTTCTGTTATCTGTATATTACTGATTGCCAGCACAGCAGGTTGTGTAACAGTAATGATGGTATCTTTTAGACATCCGTTTGCATCTTTGATATGCAATGTATAATTGCCTGCTGCAAGGCCCGAGAAAGTATTAGTAGTGCTGAAAGAGCCGCTGCCGATTGCATAATCGTACGGAGAAACACCACCGGCAGCTGTAATAGTAACTGCACCATTACTCAAACCAAAACAAGTAACATTGGCAATGCTTGATGTACTGGTTATTCTGTTAGGTTGCGTAACAGTAATAGCGGTATCCAGATAACAGCTATCTGCATCTTTTACCCTGAAATTATAAACACCGGCAGGCAATGGGGTGAAGATGCCTGATGTAACAAAACTACCTGTACCTAAACGGAACACATATGGTGATGTACCGCTATTACCTATAAGTGCTATGGTACCGGTAGTATCGCCGTAGCATAATACATTGGTAACAGTAGCAGTGGCGTGTATTATGATAGAATCTTTCAGTTGGTAGGTAGAATCTCTAAGACATCCGTTAGCATCTTTTACATGAATAATGTAAGTACCCGAAAACAGCCCGGAGAATGTATTGGTACTGCTGAAAGAGCCACTACCCAATGCATATTGGTATGCAGGTGTACCATTGGATGCTGTAACTGTAATAGCACCACTGCTGTAAAAATTACATTTAGGTTTAGCAGGCACAATGCTCAATGCTATTTGCAACGGATCTTGCAATTGTACGGTAGTATCTTTAATACAATCATACGCGTCTTTTATGTGCAGTGTATAGCTGCCCGCGCTGAGTCCGGTAAATACATTGGTACTACTATATGTACCGCTGCCCAATGCATAGGTAAACGGAGAAACACCGCCGCTTGCATTAAGTGTGATGCTGCCATTGCTACCGCCATAGCACGTAGGCTTTACCATAGATACAACAGGGTATATGGTAGGTGGTGGACTAAGTGTTATAGTAGTGTCTTTGAAACAGGAATTACTGTTTGTGACACGGATAGTATATGTACCAGGGTCCAGACTGTCTAGTTGTGTTCCTGTAACACCGGTGAAGGTGTGTACAGTTGTAGAACCTTGACTAATAGTTATTGTCCATGGGGATGGTGTGCCGGATGGAGTAACATTGAACCGTGCTTTTTTAGCGCAGGTAGCGGGAGATAAGAGTGAAAATGACACCCCCGGATCTGGTAGAACAATAATAGTATATGCTATGGTTTGTGTGCTGGAAAGCGGACAGCCATCATCTTTGTAGTTGATGAACATATTATAAGTACCCGGTGTTGCAGCAGACAAATTCCATGCAAAAGAACCTGTAGGAGATGCACTACCGTTGTTAGTGATGTTGAATACAGCACCGGCAGGTACGCCACTTGCTACCATTGTAATGCCATCACCTTCTGCATCTGTAGGATTAATGTTAAAGGAGATATTGCCAGCAGATTTACATATTGTAATGATTTTACCACTACCAGTAATGTTACCGCCTGAGTTGTTGGAGATGTTACCTGTTGGCGGATTATTGTTACAATTGTTCAGTACCACAAAAGTCATTTCGCGCATACTGCTACCTACCAATGTACTACCTCTGTACTCATCTACCCTGAATACAACCAAAGAACGTTGTACCAGATTTGGAGTGAATGCCAGCTGGCCCGTAGTGCTGCTGAAACTGAAAGAACCTGTAGATACAGCCAATGGTGCCGTAGCAGAATAACCTGTGTTATATACAACAGTACCACTTGTGCCTGTAATACCCGGTACCAGATTGTAAGAAAGCAGATCGCCATTGGCATCTACAGCACCGGGGTTATTATTTGCAGGCACGTTGATACAGAAGAATGGTGTGGGGATAGTTGTAAATATAGGAGATGAGTTACTGCCTGCAGTATTATCCAGTGTGGCTTCCAATCCCATAATAGAGCCGCCGCCAGTACCACTGCTTATGTTGGTGATAGACGTACTGCGGCCTGCCGAAGTAGTACCCATAGCACCTGTAAAGACAAACTTCCATGCATTGGATGTACCCGAAACGGTGAAATCTTTTTGGTATACAAACTTCTTAACGCCAGGTATAGTACCTGTGCTGCTTACACAATTGGTATTGCTAAGCTGTGCCGAACATACAGGTGTTACCTCTACACCTGCAGTAGGTGCCTGCAGCACCAGATTTTGGGTAGAGATGAGTGATGAACCGTTGTATAGCTGCACAGTAGGTGTACTACTGCTGAGGTTGCTGAATGCGCTACCACTACAATCGCCATATACTACCAGTGTAACGGTATAGGTAGTACCGCTCACATAGGTATAGTAAAAGTCGGCACCATATATGTGCGTTGCCTTTGCATTAATACTGAATATTAATGCAAACAACAGAAACATTAGTTTGCGGCAGCTAGATAGAATTGATGTCATAAATATTCAAAAGCATGTTTTGTTATACCGATATCGAACCGGTAATATTTTTTATGCAAGGGGGTAAGCAACTCTTAGATAACAGGTAATAAAAATAGACACAATCTGTTATACAAAGTGTTGGGCTATATATGCTTACAAATTATGGCATTTTTATGACATGCTATTATTTGTAATGTAATTTTTTAAATCTCCATGTAAAAATATTGCAGGTTAAAAAGCGACTGCCGAAATCTGCAGACAGAAGTGGAATATTAACGGATGAACTGACTATGATGTTAGTATAAGCGTTTTTTCTCTTTCAAGTTTTTTATCATTTGGTTAAACTCTTCAGACACTTTGAGGGAATAGATAGCAACACCAAACAATATCAGTACTGCGCTGCTCCTTACAAAAGTATCTGCAAAAGGGTTGTTGATATGTGGTATCAGATATCCTACTATTGCTGCAGGTATGGAGGCTGCTATTATCAACAAGCTTTTAGCGCTGAATGGTTGATGCTTCATTTTTATCCATATAAATAAAAACTTAGCTATGTTGAAACAGGCAAAACCTATCGTATTTGCCCAAGCAGCACCGTAAACCCCGTATTTTGGAATCAACACGTAGTTGAAGGCTATCGTTAAGCCCAACAACAGAAGCGTTACAAAAAAATTGAACTTATAATATTTTGATACAGAGAGCAATTCGGTATTTAAACCCGTGGCACTGTCTATAAACCTCCCCAATAATACAATTGGTACAATCAGATACATAGGTGCATAAGACGCATCAAAAAGTTTGACAGCATTGTGCATGTTGCAAAGTATCAATATGGCCATACCACAGATGGTAATTAGCACTGTAGATGCCGATTTTTTGAATAATGCATCCAGTCTTTCAACATCACCGGCCTCGTTTGCATGGGTAAATGCCGGTACTATGCTTACTGCTACTGCCCTGATGGGTATCTGGAAGATGGATATAATATACATGGCAACAGAATACACTGCCACAGAAACAAAACCCGTCTTATCCATAATGCCCAACATCAGCTGGTCTATATAGAACATAGACATGATAGTTACATTCATCAACAGATGGAATATGGCGAAATTGGCAATCTCCTTCAGCTCTGCTTTGCTGAATATCTGCCATGCGGTAGATAAACCAAAATCTTCCAGTTTGCTGCCAATATACAGGTATGCTGCAATAGGCACCAGATGAATGAGCACGCTTAGTATTATGAACCAATCAAAGTCAATAATATTCAATGCATAGAGTACTACCAGTAGTATATTGCCCAAACGCAGGATGATTTCCTTTACAAAATTGGAAAGCGCCACCTTCATATGCGCCAGCAGGTAATACTCCAGCAATGTCATAACGGTCCATAACAAAGTATATACAGGTAGCCAGTAGAAGAATTTTTCAAGATAGGGTTGGTCTTGTACCGTATATAAAGAGATGTATCCGCTTTTGCAGGCTATATATAAGAGTGATGCCAATACAGTGACTATGACGGGCACTATCATGCTCATAGTAAAAAGCACTTTTCGGCGGTTGTCATTAGCCTCGTACCTGTTCAGAAATATGTGCAGCGTACTGTGCATACCAACCATTGTAAGCTGAGATGCCAATAGTGCATGGGTAAGAATGGTTTTGGAAAATCCGTAGCCCTGCCCCGGTATGTATTTGGTAGACAGGTAAATGGTGAGTGCGCCCAAAACGGCACCCGCAAATGTTATGGTCGTGGTTTTTACCGACTGACGTAGTACAATTCCCATTTATCTGATGCGGTATTTAAACAGTTTCATTGCCACTGCTTTTATATAATAACGCAGCTTTTCTTTGGTAGTGTATATAAACCGCAATACATAAAAGTAAAGAGAATTTCCGCGCTGCAGGCGGATGACCTCCAAATCGTGCTTCAATGTGGTGTGCAGTAGTTTTAATTGCTTCGCAGGCTCTGTACTTGCATTGGCTATGTGTATAACGGTGGTATCTGCCAGAAAATAGTTGGTATATCCTGCCTCTATAGCCTGTTGGCACCACAGCATATCCTCACCATACATAAAGAAGCGTTCATCCAGCTTATTGCCGGGCAAGTGTTGCAGCAACGATTTGTGAAACATCATGTACGCACCCGATACCCAATCGCAGATAGTGCTGAAATCTCCCTGAAAATATTGGTTCAGCATCAGTTGTGCCCGCTTTTTATAAGGTATCAGCTTCAGCAGTGGGCGGGCCAGGTCCAGCAACTCGTTTCTTATACTGCGAAAGGCACGGGCATTGTGCTGATATTTGCCATCGGCATATACCAGCCTGCATGTGAGGAAGCCTGTGGCAGCACGTTGTTCAAATGCTTTTTCACAAATGCTGATGCTGTCTTCGGTAAGTATGGTGTCGGAATTAAGCAATAGTATCACATCGCCATTCGCATGGCTGATGCCTAGATTATTGCCTTTTGCAAATCCGTTGTTTTCGGGGTTTTTGATAAGCTTCACAGATGGAAAACGCTCAACAAACATGTCGGGATTGTCTTTTGGCGAGGCATTATCTACAAGCACTATTTCATAATCTACACCTTTGGTATGTTTCAAAACGCTCTCTATACAATCGCAGGTAACATCGAATGTATTATAGTTTACTATGACTACAGAGACCGTCATTGTTTAGTTCTGTGAAGATAGTTTACGCTTATTCAGCATGTATGATATAGCCATCAGTGGTTTTGAGATATAACCGATGCGCAGCATATCGTAGCTGAAAGGCTTTTGATGTTTTACAATACTATACAGAAAATCAGGAACAGGGTTGCCCGCACTGTGTTCTTCCAATACGGTGGGGTTTTTAATCTTCAGGTTTCTTATCATTCGCCAGAAGGAGTCATATACCATGATATCGTTAATAAAACCCAAGCCATGCTTTTTCAATATATACAAGGCCTCCGGTATTACTACTGCAGGATTGTTGAAGCAGGAATTGGTCATCTGCGTATCGTTATAGCTTGTATTCAGCAGTGGCTTGTTTATATACAGCGCAGGTTCTTTATCCATCATAGTCAGGTAGTACTCAAGGTCTACAAACCATTTCAGGTTTACATCATAATACTGCTTCACACTGCTGTGAAACATAACAATGCTGGGAGGCCCCAATATATTATGCTCAAACAACAGATGCGGGTTTTTGCTCACGCGTTTAAAATCTTCCTGCGATATGGTTTTGGATACATACTCACCGGTGTTTTCATAAAAGTCGTTTCTGCCGCTGAAAATGAAACGGACACCTTTGTCTGTAGCGTTTACAAATTCCTGGAGCGCGGTTTCCGTCGCCAGCCAGTCATCGTCGTGTATCAGCTTTATCCATTCACCGTCTGCAATAGAAAAGCTTTTGTTCCAGTTGCCGGCCATATTCAGCACCGGGTTGTTTTTATAATAGCTGATAGGCATTTTGGCTGCATATGGTTGCAGAAAACGTTCTATAACATCCGTATCGCTATTATCAGTAACTATTATATTATAATTCTTATATGTTTGGGCGGCTATGCTATCCAGCAACCTTGGCAGGTAGGTAGTACGGTTGTAGGTAGTTATGCATATCGATATTTTTGGCCCTTGCATTACTGTGCAGAAAATTTTCGTAAAGATATATTAATAACTATTACTGCCATTTCTATAATATTGCCGATATATAATATTACCTGATGTCTGTAGATACTTCCAACACAAAGCAATCGAAGTACATGAACCTGCTGGTAAACGCCTGGATACTTATCCCTGTGTTTGTTTACTTCAACCTGATAAACACGTATGCGCAAAACATACCTATGAAGGATGACTATGATGCCATATTGGGTTTCCTCAATCACTTCCGTGATGCAGACTTTTCAGGTAAAATACATTTACTGTTTTCGCAGCACAACGAGCACCGAATATTTGCATCGAGGCTGGTATATATAATATACTATATGCTCACAGGTACTGCCAATTTCAAGTCTTTTGCCATCATTGCCAACCTGCAGCTGGCTGCAGCATTTCTTGTATTTACATACATCATTAAGCAATTGGGTATAAAATACTGGAATGTGGTAGCCTTGATAGCAGGATTCTGCATTATGGACCATAGCAGCTATGAAAATGGCATTATGGCCATGGCGGGTATGCAAAACTTTGGCGTGATAGCACTATTTATGCTCACACTATACTTCTACTCAAAAGACAGCAAGCGCGATCTTGTATTTGCGGGTATATTTCAATTTCTGACAATATATTCCAGCGGTAACGGCATCATTGCAGCATTTTTTATTGTAGTGTATTGCTTGCTATGTGGTAACAAAATGCAGAAGATAACAAGCGCAGCGGTGCTATTAGTTTTTGCACCGCTCTACTTTGTTGGCTATACGCAACCTGCACGTCCCGCCGACCATGCTTTCGATTTGGGTGTAGTTATCAATTATTTTCTCAGCATGGTAGGTTCTCACTTTGCCTTTGGCGAAACAACAAATACTGAAAATGCTAATGTTGTTGGTGCATTTTTCCTGATACTTACATTCGCGCTATTGCCATATAGCAAAACTATGTTCAGGGATAAAAAGCTGATGCTGTTATTGACGGTGTTGGCATTTATGCTGGCATCCATGGCTACAACAGCACTATTCCGTGCCAATCTGGGTACAGAACGCTACTATTCAAGCCGCTACCTCATATATTCTCATTTCTTTATAGCTATTGCATTGGTTGTAGTAACGCTCAGGTTCAAAGAAAAGCAAACCATCTTTTGGCCGGCATTAGGCATATTTGCAATCATAGTACTGAGTGCATATAAGAATAACTATGCTTACGGCGAGGCTAACTACGAAAAAGAGAGCAACCGCATGCTTTACATGCCTTACTATTACCCAGGACCGCCTGAAAATGCACAGAAAATAGCCGATGAATCTTGTAAAAATGGTATCTATTGTTTACAAGATGAAAAATAGTAGTTTATATATTAACTAATTATTGCTTTTAAGGGGTGTCGATCGGCATCCCTTTCATATTCATAAAATATGAACAGCGTAGTTTTTCTGATATGAAACAGCATCGTTTCGATTGCTTAAATAATAATAATAATAGCATGGTTTTTCCCTTGCAAATTCGCACCATAACTATAACTTTGCTACCTCTGTTCAGAACGCTCGAAGTTTAGTTGTAATATGAATTTTCTACTATTGGCAGCAAACCAGCAAACGCCCTTCAGTTACCTTCCGGTAGCTATCCAGTTATTGGTGGGTATAGGCTTTGTGGTATTAACGATAGGTGCTTCGCAAATGCTAGGCCCTAAACGCAGAACCAAAGACAAGCTCATCAACTTCGAGAGCGGTATCCCCTCTGTAGGTAACGCGCGCCAGCCAATGGCCATCAAATACTTCCTCGTAGCCATACTTTTCGTGTTGTTCGATGTGGAAGTAATATTCTTTTATCCCTACGCTGTAAACTTCAGAGATCTGGGCCAGGAAGGCTTTCTGGCTGTTATAATGTTTGTGGCTTTCTTCCTTTGCGGGTTTATATATATAGTGAAGAAAGGTGCGCTTGACTGGGAAGATTAAAACATGCTTTAACTATTATGGGTTTGTAATTGTTATTACAAATCATAGCTAAACAGAATTAACAGAATATGGGACGTCCCGTACAGTACAATACTAATATGAAGCTGTCCCCGATACCGGAAGGTTATTCGGGAGAAGGGTTTATGGCTACATCTTTTGATAAAGTTGTAGGCCTTGCACGTAAAAACTCGCTGTGGCCTTTACCGTTTGCAACATCTTGCTGCGGTATCGAGTTCATGGCTACCATGGGTGCCAACTATGATCTGGCTCGTTTCGGGTCAGAGCGTATGGGTTTTACACCCCGCCAGTGCGACGTGTTGCTGGTAGCAGGTACTATTGCTAAGAAAATGGCACCGGTACTTCGCCAGGTATATCTGCAAATGGCAGAGCCACGTTGGGTTATTGCTATTGGTGCATGTGCATCCAGCGGTGGTATATTTGATTCTTATCCTGTATTGCAGGGTATAGATCAGGTAATACCGGTAGACGTGTATGTGGCAGGTTGCCCTCCGCGCCCGGAGGCTATACTGGATGGTATCCTAAAACTGCAGGATCTTGTACATAACGAAAGCCTGCGCCGCCGCAACAGCCCGCAGTACAAAGAGCTGATGGAAAGCTACGCGATACAGTAGTCATGCAAAAAGCAACTGCTTTTTGACCTTTAATTTTTGATTTTGAATATGGCATTGACCAACGAAATATTAAAACAAAAACTTTCAGACAAATTCGGTGAGCAGCTTACCGAATGGGACGAGCAATATGGCCTGCTGACAGTAAGGATGCCTGCCGAAGCTAACCTGAAAGTAATACAGCATTTGTACGATGCAGAAGGCTTTCAGTTTCTTACAGACCTGACAGCGGTACACTATCCTGAAAGAACGGGCGAAGAACTGTGTGTAGTGTATCACCTGCACAATCTGGTAGAAAACATCCGCCTGCGCCTGAAGGTATATGTGCCGGTTGAAAAGCCTGATGTGTACACGGCAACAAAAATATTCTCGGGTGCAAACTGGATGGAGCGCGAAACCTACGATAACCTTGGTATCAACTTCGTAGGACATCCGAACCTGACAAGAATACTGAATGTGGACGAAATGGATTACTTCCCGCTGCGTAAAGAATACCAGATGGAAGACCCTACTCGCCTAGATAAAGACGACGAAATGTTTGGCCGAGGTGGCAGCATATAATATTTGAACTAACTAATTGACTTAAGACTAATGTCTGAGCAAACACAACATCATATACAACTGGCAGAGGAGTCGCTGGCGAAGCAGAGTACGACGCTGAACCTTGGGCCTACTCACCCTGCCACACACGGTGTGTTCCAGAACATCATGGAGATTGATGGTGAAAGGGTATTGAGTACAGTGCCTACCATCGGTTACATCCACCGTGCGTTCGAGAAAATTGCGGAGCGTCGTCCTTACTATCAGGTAACGCCGCTTACAGACAGGCTGAACTATTGCAGCGCGCCTATCAACAATATGGGCTGGCACATGACGATAGAAAAACTGCTGGGCATCAAAACGCCTAAGCGTGTAGACTATATGCGTGTCATCATCATGGAGCTGGCACGTATTGCCGACCACCTGATATGCAACTCGGTTGTTGCGGTAGATACAGGTGCGCTTACAGGTTTCACATACGTGTTCCAGTGGCGCGAGCTGATATATGAAATATATGAAGAGGTGTGCGGTAGCCGCCTTACTACAAACATAGGCCGCGTGGGCGGTTTCGAAAGAAACTTCACACAAGTAGCATGGGAGAAGATCAACAAATTCATGGAAGGCTTCCCAAAAGTGATGCGTGAATTTGAAGCCCTGCTGAATCGTAACCGCATCTTTATGGAGCGTTGCATTGGCGCGGGTCCTATCAGTGCAGAGCGTGCGCTCAACTACAGCTTCACAGGTCCTAACCTGCGTGCTGCGGGTGTAGACTACGACCTTCGTGTTGCTCAACCATACTCATCTTACGAAGATTTTGATTTTAAAATACCAGTAGGTACTACCGGCGACGTTTACGACCGTTACATGGTGCGCAACGACGAAATCTGGGAAAGCTACAAGATTATAGAACAAGCACTGGCAAAAATTGCCAAGCTTGAACAGGAAGACCCGACGCAGAAAGATGTTTTCTATGCACCGGAATCTGACCATTATCACCTGCCTCCAAAGCAGGATGTGTACACGAAGATGGAAGCATTGATTTTCCACTTCAAAATGGTGATGGGCGAGATAGATGTATTACCGGGCGAAGTTTATCATGGTGTAGAAGGTGCAAATGGTGAGGTAGGTTATTACCTGATAAGCGATGGCGGACGTACTCCGTATCGTCTGCACTTCCGCAGGCCTTGCTTCATTTACTATCAGGCATATCCTGAAATAGTAAGTGGCGGTTTATTGAGTGATGCGATTATTACATTGAGTAGCCTGAACGTTATTGCGGGCGAACTTGATGCGTAAAACATTAAAGAGAAATGAAATTTTCGGCAGAAAAACTGAATAAAGTAAAAGAAATCATTGCACGCTATCCGGAAGGAAAGCAGAAAAGTGCGTTGATACCTGTTCTGCATCTGGCACAGGAAGAAAATGGCGGCTGGCTTAGTACAGAGGCTATGGATCATGTTGCTGAATTGCTGAGCATACTTCCGATAGAAGTATACGAGGTAGCTACTTTTTATACGATGTTCAACCTGAAACCGGTTGGCAAATTTGTATTTGAAGTATGCCGCACAGGCCCTTGTATGCTGAATGGCAGTGATAACATTATAGAGTACATCAAAGAAAAACTGAGCATCAGAGAAGGTGAAACAACACCTGATGGTATGTTTACTTTGAAGCCTGCTGAATGTCTGGGTGCTTGTGGTTATGCACCGATGATGCAGCTTGGCAAACACTACCGTGAACACCTGACGAAAGAAAAGGTAGACGCGATAATAGATGAGTGCAGAAGAAACGCTGCAAACAATAACTGATATGCGTAGCCTTGTTACCATATCATTGCTCTTTATATATAGTACTGTTTTTGCACAGGATGAAAAAAGCCTGAAAGTTGCGGCTGCTGCATTTCACCATGCGTTGGTAGAACAAGATACCGCAGCACTTAAAGGTATGCTGAGCAACAAACTGGTGTACGGACACTCTAACGGGTGGAAGGAAACCAAACAGGAAATGATGAACAATCTGTACAACGGCACGATTGATTATTTAAAAATCGCATCGACTGATGAACAGGTATTGATAGACGGGAATACGGGATGTATACGTGCGACGCTTGAGATAGATGTGATAATGGAAGGTAAAACCCTGCCATTCAGATTGCACGGACTGGAAGTGTGGGTATGGAAGAATAAAAAATGGCAACTGCTTAGCAGACAGAGTACAAAACTTTAAAAATTTTAAAGCCCCCTCTTGGGGTTGAGGAATATGAAATTATTACTAGAACACGCACATGTAGAAGGCATCCGCTACTACGATACTTACCGCAAGCACGGTGGTTATCGTTCTGTGGAAAAAGCGTTCAAAATGACGCCGGACGAAATAGTGGAAGAAGTGAAGAAGAGTGGTCTTCGCGGTCGCGGTGGTGCAGGCTTCCCTACAGGTATGAAGTGGAGCTTCCTGGCAAAACCGGAAGGTGTACCTCGTCACCTGGTGTGTAATGCCGACGAATCAGAGCCGGGTACTTTCAAAGACCGCTACCTGATGGAGTTCCTTCCGCACCTGCTGATTGAAGGCCTGATAGTAAGCAGCTTTGCACTGGGTAGTCATGCTACTTATATATATATCCGTGGCGAATACGCGTGGATAGTAGATATACTGGAGCAGGCAATTGCTGAAGCAAAAAACAACGGCTGGCTGGGTAAAAACATCCTGAACAGCGGTTTTGATTGCGAAATATATGTGCAGCGTGGTGGTGGTGCTTATATCTGTGGCGAGGAAACTGCCCTGATAGAATCGCTGGAAGGTAAGCGTGGTAATCCGCGCATCAAACCTCCGTTCCCTGCCATACAAGGTGTGTGGATGCGCCCTACGGTGGTGAACAACGTAGAGACACTGGCAGCTATCGTTCCTATCATCAACAATGGTGGCGAAGAGTATGCTAAAATAGGTGTAGGCCGTTCTACAGGTACCAAACTGCTTTCAGTTTGTGGTAATGTAAAGAAGCCGGGCATCTACGAAATAGACATGACTCAGTCTGTAGAAGAGTTTATCTTCTCTGATGAATATTGCGGTGGTATTGCTAATGGCAAACGCCTGAAGGCTTGTATACCGGGTGGTTCTTCTGTACCTATCCTGCCTGCAAACCTGTTGCTGAAAACAGCAAAAGGCGAAACACGCTATATGAACTATGAAAGTCTTTCAGACGGTGGTTTTGCTACCGGTTCTATGATGGGTTCGGGTGGTTTCATAGTGATGGATGAAGAACAGTGCGTGGTGCGTCATACCATGACGCTGGCACGTTTCTACAATCACGAAAGCTGCGGACAGTGCAGCCCATGCCGCGAGGGTACAGGCTGGATGTACAAAATATTGAAGAACATAGAATACGGAAAAGGTAAGCTGAGCGATATAGACCTGCTGTGGGACATTCAACGCAAGATAGAAGGTAATACCATCTGTCCGCTGGGCGATGCTGCTGCATGGCCGGTAGCTGCTGCTATCCGCCACTTCCGCGATGAGTTTGAATGGCACGTAAATAATCCGGACGAAGCACAAAACAGGAATTTCGGTTTGGCACATTATGCAGACCCGATACATATACCTGCAGGCGCTTAGTTTTTGAATTTTGACTTTTAACTGTTGACTTGATATGTCGGAACAAACACCGAAGTTTAAAGTAACGATTGATAATATTACTGTAGAAGTTGCACCGGGAACTACTATCCTGAACGCAGCACGTATGATAGGTGGTGATGTTACGCCGCCAGCTATGTGTTACTACAGCAAGCTGGAAGGTAGCGGTGGTAAATGCCGCACTTGTCTGGTAGAGGTGAGCAAAGGTTCTGAAAAAGACCCGCGCCCTATGCCGAAGCTGGTAGCAAGCTGCCGTACTACCGTAATGGATGGTATGGAAGTAAAAAACATTACCTCTGATAAAGTACTGGATGCACGTAAAGGTGTAGTGGAAATGCTGTTAGTGAATCACCCGCTGGATTGCCCGGTATGCGATCAGGCAGGTGAATGTCATCTGCAGGATCTGAGCTACGAGCATGGTGCATCTACAACACGCTACGAATTCGATCGTCGTACGTTTGAAAAAGAAGACCTTGGTGATTATATATCACTGCACATGACGCGTTGCATACTTTGCTACCGTTGTGTATATACAGCAGAGCAGCTTACGCAAAAACGTGAGCACGGCGTATTGGATCGTGGCGACCACGCTGCTATCAGCACACTGCTTGGCAAGTCGCTGGATAATGAATTCATAGGTAATGTAATAGATGTTTGCCCTGTAGGTGCGCTTACAGACAAAACATTCCGTTTCAAAAACCGTGTATGGTTTACCAAGCCTGTAGATGCGCATTGCGATTGTAAAACATGTGGCGGTAAAGCGCGCCTGTGGATGCGTGGCGATGAAGTATATCGTGTTACTGCACGCAAAGACCAGTGGGGCGAAGTGGAAGAATGGATTTGTAACGATTGCCGCTTCCACAAAAAATCTGCTAAAGACTGGGTGATAGAAGGCCCTTCAAAAATCAGCAGACATAGTGTAATATCACAAGGACACTATGTAGGTGTTAAGAAACAACCTGTATATATCGACAAAGTGATAGGTAAAGACCCGAAAATGTTGCTTGATATTCATACAGTGAGTGATGTAAACAGGCCGGAAGTTGAGCTGTCGAAGATAGCAGGCCCTGCTCACAGTGATGATTTTAAGAACACAGGTAAATAATTAATCGAACTAATTAGTTTTGCGCCGCTATGCAATTGGATATAGCTTTTATAATAGAAAAATTACTGCTCATCTCAGTTATACTGCTGGGTTCGCTGGGTATTGCCATGTATGCTACATGGGCAGAGCGTAAGGTAGCAGCCGTAATGCAAGACCGCCGTGGCCCTAACCGCGCGGGTTTCATGGGTTTGTTTCAACCGCTTGCAGATGGTCTGAAACTTTTCTTCAAAGAAGAAATCATTCCTGATCGTTCTACGCGTTTCCTTTTCATCCTTGGCCCTGCATTGGCTATGCTGACTGCGGTGATGACAAGTGCTGTGGTGCCTTGGGGTCCGGATATCGTTACAGAAAATGGCGTTATCTCTCTGCAGGTAGCAGATATTAATATTGGTATCCTATTCATATTTGGTGTGGTGAGTCTTGGTGTATATGGTGTGATGCTGGGTGGCTGGGCTTCAAACAACAAATTCTCGTTGCTGAGTAGTATCCGTGCGGCATCGCAGGCTATATCTTACGAGCTGGCAATGGGCTTGAGCCTTGTAGCTATGCTGATGATGACAGGTTCGCTGAGCCTGCGCGAAATCGTAGAGCAGCAACATGGCTTCTGGGATGGCAACTATTTCACCTGGAACTTCTTTAAACAACCATTGGGCTTTTTCATATTCCTGACTTGCGCATTCGCAGAGCTGAACCGTGCACCATTCGATTTGCCGGAGTGTGAAAGCGAATTGAACATGGGTTACCACCAGGAGTACTCATCAATGAAACTGGGTTTCTATCTGTTTGCCGAATACATCAACCTGTTCATCAGCTCAACCGTTATAGCTACCCTGTTCTTCGGTGGTTACAACTTTCCGTTCATGGATCAGGTAGCTGCAAGCGTTAGCCCTGTATTATTTGCCATCATTTGTGTATTAACATTGCTCACCAAAGCAATATGCATTATACTGTTCTTCATGTTTATCAGGTGGACACTGCCGCGCTTCCGTTACGATCAGCTGATGCGTCTTGGTTGGAGGTCATTGATTCCGCTGGCATTGGTGAACATGGTGATAACAGGTGCTGTGATATTGTGGGTAATTAAATAATTGTATTGAAGATGAAACTAACTAACAGGTCTGCACAAGTAAATCGCGACCCGATGACTTTCGGGGAGAAGATTTATCTGCCTGCTATAGCTAAGGGACTTAGCATAACAGTTGGCCATATCTTTAAAAAGAAGGCTACTGTACAATACCCTGAGGAGAAGCGTCCGTTCAGCCCCGTGTTTCGTGGTTTGCATATACTGAACCGCGATGAACAGGGGCGCGAGCGTTGCACTGCCTGCGGCCTTTGTGCACTGGCATGTCCTGCAGAGGCTATTACAATGGAAGCTGCAGAACGCAAACCAGGCGAAGAAAATCTGTATCGTGAAGAGAAGTATGCTGCTAAGTATGAGATAAACATGCTGCGTTGCATTTTCTGTGGCCTGTGCGAAGAGGCTTGCCCTAAAGATGCAGTATACCTGAGCGAAACAATCATGCCTACGCACTACTCTCGTTCCAGCTTCATCTACAAAAAAGAAGATTTGTTGATTGCTCACCCTCATAAACAAGAAAGCAAATAGTATATCATGGGTGTTTACGAAATAATATTCTGGTTCTTAACTGTCATGGCATTGAGCTGTGCGCTGGGTGTTATACTTAGCCGCAACCCTGTCAACAGTGTATTGTTCCTGATTGCTACATTCTTTGCCATATCCGGCCACTATATATTATTGAATGCGCAGTTTCTGGCCATCGTTAATATTATAGTATACGCCGGTGCCATCATGGTGTTGTTCCTGTTTGTGATAATGCTGATGAATCTGAATGCCGATACCGAACCGCAGAAGAACCGATTGGTGCAGATAGCGGGTGCAGTATCGGGCGGTACGCTGTTGCTGGTTATACTGGCTGCGCTGAGGACATCAACTATTACAACACTCGACCAGACATCAACAGATATCGGTCTGATTAAAAACCTCGGTAAGACACTGTTCACACAGTTTGTACTGCCGTTCGAAATAAGCAGTGTTCTTTTCCTTAGTGCAATGATCGGTGCGGTAGTGATAGGTAGAAAAGAAACAGAAAAAGAAGCTTAATTATTAAAAAAGAAGAAAACAGCTAAAGATGCCTGTACAATATTATTTGTTTCTGAGCCTTGCCTTGTTTTGCATCGGTATGATGGGTGCCATGATGCGCAGAAATGCCATCATTGTATTTATGTGCATAGAACTGATGCTGAATGCGGTAAATCTGCTGATGGTTGCATTCTCTAAAATGTACAACGATTCGGCAGCACAGATATTTGTATTCTTTATAATGGTGGTGGCTGCTGCAGAGGTAGCGGTAGGGTTAGCAATAATCGTGATGATGTATCGTAAGGTACATTCGGTAGACATCAACATATTAAACAGACTTAAACACTAATTTTTTATAATGACTAACCTTGTTTGGCTGGTTCCTTTATTTCCGTTAGTTGGTTTCCTGATTAACGGTATAGGTTGGAGAAAAATACCAAAGACTGCCGGTGGTGTTATCGGTAGCCTTGCTATACTGGCATCTTTTGCGGTGTCGCTGGGTATCTTCTTCGAAGTGAAAAACAGCGGTGCATCCACTACAGTTCACCTGTTCAATTTTATAGAATCGGGCAAGTTGCTGATACCTTTTGCATTTCAGGTAGATGCATTGTCTTCCTTGTTCCTGCTTATCATTACAGGTATCGGTTTCCTGATACACGTATACTCTACATCTTATATGCATGAAGATGAAGGCATGGTGAAGTACTTCGCCTACCTCAATCTGTTCGTATTCTCGATGTTGCTGCTGGTGTTAGGTTCCAACTATCTTATTATGTTCATTGGTTGGGAAGGTGTAGGTCTTTGCTCTTACCTCCTCATCGGTTTCTGGTTCAAAAACAGAGATTATACCAATGCCGCTAAGAAAGCATTTGTGATGAACCGCATAGGCGACCTCGGTTTCTTGGTAGGTATGTTGCTGATACTTTTCAACTACGGTACACTTTCATACAACGAATTCTTTGGTCAGCTGAATGGTGGACAAGTGCAACTGTCTGCTAATATGTACAACTGGATAGCTATCTGCCTGTTCATTGGTGCTATGGGTAAAAGTGCACAGATACCATTATATACATGGTTGCCTGATGCGATGGCGGGTCCTACACCTGTATCTGCCCTCATCCACGCTGCAACAATGGTGACTGCAGGTATATATATGATAGCAAGAAGCCATGCGTTGTATAATCTTGCACCTGCTGCACTCAACCTGGTTGCCATCATTGGTCTGGCTACGGCTATACTGGCAGCATCAATTGCCATCCGTCAATATGATATCAAAAAAGTACTCGCATATTCTACAGTCAGCCAGCTTGGTTTCATGTTCCTGGCATTGGGTGTAGGTGCATATACTACCGCAGTATTCCACGTTATGACACACGCTTTCTTCAAAGCCCTGTTGTTCCTTGGTTCGGGTAGTGTTATACACGCTATGGGTGGCGAGCAGGACATCCGCAAAATGGGCGGACTCAATAAGCACATGAAGATTACGGGTGCTACTTTCCTTATAGGCTGTCTTGCCATCGCAGGTATCCCGGGCTTCGCGGGTTTCTTCTCTAAAGACGAAATTCTTGCATCTGTATATGCACACAGCCCGGTAATGTATTATCTGGCATTGGGTGCTGCACTGATGACGGCGTTCTATATGTTCCGCCTCTACTTCCTTACGTTCACGGGTTCTTTCCGTGGTACGGAAGAACAGCACCATCACCTGCACGAAAGCCCTGCGGCTATCACTATGCCGCTGATAGTACTCGCTATCATGTCTGTGATAGGTGGTTATCTAGGCCTGCCTGCTGTTATCAGCGAGCATCATACGCTGAACACGTATCTGGGTTCTGTGGTTAGTAACTTCAATGTGCACCATCTGGAACATAATACAGAATGGATGTTAATGGGTCTTTCTACCGGTCTGGTAATTGTGATGATTATTGTGGCAAGGGTAGCAACCAAAACGCCAAACTTTGTTGAAAATACAGGACTGGCAAAAGTGCTGGAAAACAAATGGTATGTTGATGAGTTGTACGATGCAGTTATCGTTCGCCCATTGGCAGCACTGTCTGATGCGCTGGATCGTTTTGTAGAGAAACTGGGTATCGACGGTATCGTAAATGGTATTGGCAGATTGGTACGCTGGAGCAGTGACCGTGTACGTTTGCTGCAAACAGGCCAGGTTGGTTTCTACATCTTTGTGATGGTGATAGGCATGGCCCTGTTATTTGCGATAAGATTTTTCGGATTAAATTATTAATAGATAGCAACTGCAAAACATTGCATTAGCGTTATGATGTTGAAATTACTTATACTGGTTCCTCTTGTGGCAGGCATTGTCAGTTTTCTTGCAAAAGAAAGTGCAAAAGCCGTTGCCCTCATCGGTTCATTGGCCACTTTGGGACTGGCAGCCTATATCAGTACCACATGCGGTGCCCAACCAATGGATTGGAGCATGCAATGGATTCCACGCCTTGGCGCGCAACTTAGTTTACATGCCGATGGTATGAGCGCCATGCTCTGCCTGCTGACGGGTATCGTTATGCCGGTGGTGTTCATCAGTAACTGGAACAAAGAGGTAGAGAACCCCAGTTCTTTCTATGGTCTTATGCTTCTGTCGCAAGCAGGTATCACAGGTGTGTTTCTTGCACACGATGCGCTGTTGTTCTACTTCTTCTGGGAGCTGGCACTGATTCCTGTTTACTTCCTTTGTTCTCGCTGGGGTGGTGAAAAGCGCATTCAAGTTACATTCAAATTCTTCGTTTATACATTCCTCGGTAGCTTGATGATGCTGGCTGCGTTGATATACCTGTCTTTGCAAACGCCGGGCCCGAATGCTTATAGCTGGGAAAACATTGTACGTGCAGGTGCTTCGCTCGACCCTGTTACGCAGCAATGGTTGTTCGTGCTGATATTTGTAGCATTCGCAATCAAAATGCCAATCTTCCCGTTCCACACATGGCAGCCCGATACTTACGAGCAATCTCCTACAGCAGTTACGGTTGTACTGAGCGCGCTGATGGTTAAGATGGGCCTGTTCGGGGTTATAAACTGGCTGATGCCTGTTGTACCACAGGGTGTGGCTTTCTGGAGCAACACGGTAATCATACTTTCTATTATAGGTATTGTGTACGCATCGCTGATAGCGATTGTGCAGACAGATCTGAAACGTCTGGTAGCTTATTCATCTATTGCCCACATGGGCCTGATGAGCGCTGCTGCATTTGCACAAACAAATGTTGGTATGCATGGCCTGATGGTGCAGATGTTCAACCACGGTATCAACATTACAGGTATGTGGCTGATAGTTAGCATGATAGAACAACGCTGGGGCACACGCGATATGACCAAACTGGGTGGTATGGCTACAAGCGCTCCGCAAATGGCTATCGCACTGGTTATTATATCATTTGCAAACATAGCACTGCCGCTTACAAATGGTTTCATAGGTGAGTTCATGTTGTTCAATGGTCTGTTCTCAAGTGCATCTGCATACCGTGTTACATTCATGGTAGTGGCAGGTCTGGGTGTGATACTGGGTGCTGTGTATACGCTGAACATGGTGCAGAAAACTGCATATGGCAACACTGTAGAAATGAAAATGCAAAAAGACCTGACGGCAAATGAATTTGCCGGACTGGCCATTATTATAGCTATCATCCTGTTCCTCGGTGTATATCCTAAGCCATTGCTGGATATGACTGCCGGCGTAGCAAACATGATGATGCCATAGTAAGCGATATAGTAAGAGGTATATAACTGTAAAAAATTAAATAATCCGGGCAAATCGATTAATACCCGACCATCCCGGTTCTGAATAAAATATGAAGGCAATAATAGCTGCAACGGTATTTGGGGTTATCCTGATGTTTGCGGGCCTGTTTGTAAAGGAAAAGAAATCTGTAGCATCCATAGCGGTGTTCCTGCTTCTTGCTTTGCTGGGCGTTAACGTTTGGGAGTTAGCAACTACTGCACCCACAGAAACACTGTCTTTCTTCAACAACATGCTGCGCGTAGATCGCTATGCATTAGGGTTCAATACCCTGATGACAGGCTGTACATTACTGTATGCACTGTTGGTAAACAAAGAGATACAACGCGTAGGCAGCCACGTAGGCGAGTACTTTGCCCTGATATTCTTCATTCTCTGCGGTGTGTACCTGCTCACTACCTACAACAATGTGCTCATCATGTTCATTGGTATAGAGATACTGTCTATTCCGCAATACATACTGGCAGGTAGCGACAAGCGCAACCTGAAGAGCAGCGAGGCATCGCTCAAGTACTTCCTGATGGGTTCTTTCTCTACAGGTATTTTACTGATGGGTATTACCCTGTTGTATGGGGCAACAGGTACGTTCAATATCATTCAATACACATTCCTGTCGTCAGATATGCTGAGCCCGATGGCATTGGCAGGTATCCTGTTCCTGATGGTGGCATTTGCATTCAAAGTATCCGCAGCACCTATGCACATGTGGACACCTGACGTGTATGATGGTGCGCCAACGCCTTTCACAGCTTTCATGGCTACTATTGTGAAGGCAAGTGCATTTGTGGCATTCATGCGTTTGTTCTCTGTTTCATTCGGTGCTATCAGCGGCGATTGGACAATCATTCTTTCAATCATAACAGCAGCTACGCTGTTTGTAGGTAATATAACGGCTGTTTTCCAGCAAAGCGTTAAGCGTATGCTGGCATATTCTTCCATAGCGCAGGCAGGTTTTATGTTGTTTGCGGTATTGGCAGTAAATGCTACCGCATGGGAAGGTATGATGATATATGTGGTAGCATATAGTGTGGCTACTATCGGTATGTTTGCCGTAATGATGAAGCTGAAAGATTATACATATGATGGCTTCAACGGTTTGGCAAAGAAAGACCCTGTATTGGCAGCTATCACTACTATCCTGCTGCTGTCGTTGGCAGGTATACCGGGTACTGCGGGCTTTATGGCCAAATACTTTGTATTACTGGCAGCAGTAGAGCAAGGTAAAATGATGTGGCTGGTAATATTCGCCCTGTTTATGGCAGCTATCAGTGCCTACTACTATTTCCGTGTTATCATTGCTATGTACTTCAAACAAGGCAATCCTGAATTCAATTCAGAGGTTACGGCTACAGACAAACTGTTACTGTTAATCACAGTATTGTTGGTAGTACTGCTGGGTTTTGCCCCTGGCCTCATTCTTCATGTATAGAAATACTTTATTATACAAGTAAAGCCCCGTTTATCGGGGCTTTCTTATTTAACAGCCCTTTTGCAGCATTACCTGTACCTTTATAGTGTTAGTTTTTACCCACACTTGTGTATTTCTTTTCGGGGCTGAAACTGCAATCTGTTTTATTTTCGGTGTGTACCAGTAAAGGAGGATTATATGGATATCGAACAATTAATGCCGCACGTAGAAGCTATCATATTTGCAAGCGACCGTCCGATTACGATGATGGAGATGACAGATATGCTGAGCACTGCACTGGAAGAAATTATAGAAGGAGATCGCGTAGCTACTTGTATAGAAGCTATCCGTGAAAAATATGAAGCACCATACTACCCGTTCCAACTGAGGGAAGCAGGTGGTGGCTACCAATTCCTGACTAAAAAAGCATACCATAAGACAGTATTGCAGCTGAATGGCGATAAGCACATCAAAAAGCTGTCTACTGCTGCTATGGAAACACTGGCTATCATCGCCTATAAACAACCGATTACTAAAGCAGAAATCGAATTTATTCGTGGTGTAAGTGCAGACTATTCTATCCAAAAACTGCTGGAAAAAGACCTGATAGTTATTACAGGACGTAATGAAAACATGGTGGGCAAGCCGCTTACCTATGCTACGTCTAAAAATTTCATGGACTATCTGGGTATCAACAACTCAGGCGAATTGCCAAACCTGAAAGACATTACAAACATAGAGATTGTACTGCCTACAGATGCATCGGAAGCAATGCCTGAAGACGAAGCGCAAATGCTGGTAGCTGCAGATGGTACCATCGTACAGGAAGAAAACAACGAGCCGGGCCTTGAGCAGGGTTCTGAAGGATAATACAGTCCATTACAAACTATATCATGCCCCGTACTGTTGAAGTATGGGGCTTTTTATTGCCTTATTTTCCTGTTAATAGAACTAAACCTATTACAAATGGTATAATTTTGCTGCTTCAAATCATGGGAATGAGAATTTTTCTTGCTTCGGCAATGGCAGTACTTGCACCACTGCTCGTTACCAATACTTCTTTTGCTAAGGATAAGAAGACAATCAAAGAACTGAAAAAGCAAATCGGTTATCTGGCTTCAGATGAGCTGGAAGGGCGACGCACAGGTACTGCCGGTGAAAAGAAAGCAGCCGAATACATCATCAACTATTATACACAAAACGGTATTGCTGCTTACAAAGGCAACTATCGTTATCCTTTCACTTTTATCAGTGGTAAAGAAATAATGCCATTGACAAGCATCAGCATCAATGGTAAGAAGGTTACAGACCTTGAAGAGATATTCCCTTTGCCATTCAGCGTAAACAGCAAGCGTGCCAATGGCGATGCATTACTGGGTGTATTGGAGCATGGCAATATTTGGATGATGCCGCTTTTTGCAGATGCAGACGAAGCAAAAGATGCACACTTTGATTGGGAAAAAGTAGCACATGAAAAAGCAAAAGATGCCGCAAAGCAAGGTGCAACAGCTGTATTGTTTTACGATAGCTACGGTGCAAAATTTGCCCCTGAATTCAATAAGAAATCAGACTACGAAGCATTAGATATTCCTGTGGCTATGATGCTGCATAAAGGCTATCAGAAATATGTAGAAAAGCACGAAGGTAGTGTGGCGCTAGATATGATGATAGTGCTGAAGAAAGCAGAAATGACAGGGACTAACCTTGCAGCATATATAGATAATGGTGCAAAATACACAGTAGTATTGGGTGCACACTACGACCACTTAGGTCATGGTGAAGATGGCAACAGCCTGCATGCAAAGAAAGATGGACAGATACATAATGGTGCAGATGATAATGCAAGCGGTACTGCCGCACTGATGCAACTGGGCGTGAAAATCAAAAACAGCAAGCTGAAACATTACAACTATCTGTTGCTGCACTTCTCTGGCGAAGAGCTGGGCCTGCTGGGTTCTAAAGCCATTGTAAAAGAAGAAAAACTGGATAGCACAAAGATTGCCTACATGATAAATATGGACATGGTGGGTAGACTGAACGACAGTACACATGCGCTGACAGTAGGTGGTATTGGTACATCACCAATATGGGGCAAAATGATAGACAAGAACAATCCTGCATTCAAAATAACGTATGATAGTGCTGGTGTTGGCCCGTCAGATCATAGCTCTTTCTATTATCAGAATATTCCTGTGCTTTTCTTTTTCACAGGTCTGCATACAGACTACCACAAACCAAGTGATGATGCAGACAAGATAAACTACAAGGGACAGGCTATGTTGCAAAACTATATTTACGATGTAGTTGGCAAGATGGAAAAAGAACCGAAGCCTGCATTTACACCAACTAAACAATCAACTGTTGGCAAAGTAAGGTTCAAAGTAACACTGGGTGTAATGCCCGACTATTCTTACCAGGATGGTGGTGTGCGCATAGACGGCGTTACGGATAATAAACCTGCACAAAAAGCCGGCATGAAGGGTGGCGACATCATCATACAGCTGGGCGATAATAAAATAACCGGTATGCAAACCTATATGGAAGCACTTGGCAAATTTGCAGAAGGCGATAAAACTCAGGTGAAAGTGATGCGCGACGGTAAGGAGCTATCACTGCCAATAGAATTTACTAGCAATAAATAAACTGATAGTATTTAGTTGAAAAGCCCGGGTACACCGGGCTTTTTTATTTGTAAATTGCATGCCTGTTGTATGAGTGTATCCCTGTATTCAATAGCTATTATTCCTGACGCCGATGTTGTCAGAAAAGTAGAGGCTTGCAAAGACCAATTGAAAGAAGCCATTGGTTGGTACAATGCTGTCAATTCTATAGCGCATATTACTATCAGTGAGTTTGAACTGAATAACGAATATGCTTTGCCCGATGTTAAAGAGCATATCGAAAAGATAGCCAGACGCTTGCCGGAGATAAGTGTATGTTTCAATGAGCTGATGAAATTCCATCATGGTACATTCTGCATACTACCCGATGAAGATTCTAAAACGAAAGTGGTAAAAATTATCACAGACTTTCACGAATTGCCGATTAAAAACACTGCTAAGAACAGATTGCCACACATCACTATCGGCAAGGGTTTGAGCGATAAAGAAATGTATATAGCAAGCGAACTCATCACTCGCATCAGCCTGAAGTTTAAAATCAATAGTGTAGTACTAAGGAAGTTTAATGAAGAACTGAATCATTACGATATAGTTGATGAATATCCGTTCCTCAATCAGCCCAAAGACATGGGTATTCAGCAGTCGCTGTTCTAACCTATTTATCAGTTTCTGTCTGGTGCCTGTATAGTGCTGCGTACTTGCCGTTCAGTGCCATCAGTTGGCTATGGGTGCCATGTTCTGTAATGCCACCGTCTTCCAGTACCAGTATCTTATCAAAATTCCAGCTGGTAAATATGCGGTGGGTTATAACGATGGTAGTTTTGTTTTGCAGATAGCCCTGCAGATTGTTTAGTATCGTTTGTTCTGTTTGCGTATCTACTGCCGAAAGCGATTCATCCATTAGCAATATCTTACTGTTTTTCAGCAATGCCCTTGCCAGTACCATACGTTGCTTTTGCCCGCCCGATAACATGACACCGCGCTCACCAATCATGGTTTCATAACCATGGGTCAGGGTATCAATATCTTTTTGCAAATCGGCCATGCGCGCAGCGTACTTTACATCTGCCTCTGTTGCCCACTCGCTACCAAACTTAATGTTGTTATACACCGTATCAGAAAACAGATATGCTTCTTGTGGTGCATATGCAATTTGAGAGCGCAGATTTTGTAGCTGATATTTATTTGTAGCAACACCGTCTATCAACACTTCGCCACTTGTAGGGTCATACATACGCAGCAGCATATGTGCCAGTGTAGATTTGCCTGAACCTGTTTTACCAATGATGGCAATCTTCTGTCCCGCTTTTATCTCTACATCAAAATCCTTCAACGCCTGTATGCCTGTATGCGGATAGGTAAAGCTGATATGTTTGAAATGGATATTGCCTTCAATGGTTTTGCTGATAGCATCCGGAGCATCTTTAATATCCGAATCTGTTTGCAGAAACTCGTTGATGCGCTTTTGTGATGCACCTGCACGCTGCACCATAGATGCCACCCAGCCAATGCTTGATATCGGGAACATCAGCAGGTTGATATACAATACAAACTCTGCAATATTACCAACCGTTATATCGCCATTGATGGCGTAGTAACCACCTATCAATACCGTACTGAGCATGCTCAGTCCTATGAACAGGTTCATAGATGGGAAATAGATAGCTTCTGTCAGCGACAGGTTCACAGCACTTTTTCTATAGTTTTCAGATGTATTGAAGAAGAAGCCCAGCATATTCTTTTCCTGTACAAAGGATTTTATAACCCTGATACCCGAATAAGATTCCTGTGCAGTAGTCGTCAGCTCGCTAAGCTGTGCCTGTATCTTCTCGCTCTTGCGGAAGATGATACTGTTTACAACGTATATGCAGATGGCAAGTAGCGGCAGTGGTGCAACAACATACAATGTCAGTGTCGGGTTCACACGTAGCATACCCCATATACACATAATGCTCAGTACTATCAGGTTGATGCTATACATCAGCGATGGTCCTGTATACATTCGCACGCGTGATACATCTTCGGCAATGCGGTTCATCAAATCGCCTGTAAAATGTGTTTTGTAAAACTGTGTATGCAGTTGCTGATAATGCCGATACACTTCGTTCTTTTGGTCGTACTCTATATGGCGGCTCATTACAATAATCGTCTGCCGCATAAAGAACATAAACACACCGCGTGCCAGTGCCAGCCCCAGCAGCAGCAATCCGTTCAGCAATACCAGTTTAAAGATATCAGCCTCTACCTTGCCCATTGCAACAACATCTGTAATCTTGTGGTACTGGTCGATGCTTTGCTGCACCTTATCCAGTACATTGCGTACTACGGTTGGAGAAACAACAGCAAACAGGTTGGAGATGGCAACAAAGAATATACCCGACAGCAAGCGCCATTTGTAGCGGACAAAATACTTATTCAGCGCGGCAAGGCTTTTCATAAAACACAAATGTCGGGAATTGCCTGCGCATTTTCCCGACATTGATTATGTATAGTGCAATAATATTAATCTATCGTAAAGTGCAGCGATGTAAAGAAGCTGCGCGGCATGAAGTAACTAGTACCGTTGCTTGTATGAGTACCTGTACTTACTAAACCTGATGTTTGCCTTCGGTCTACATTCAATATATTTTTAATGCCTGCTACTATCTGTACTTTATTATTGAAAAAGCGTTTTTCCGCAGATGCATCCAGCATGCTCAGGTTCTTTATTGTACCTTGATAGGTGATGGCGCCATCTGCACCAACAACCATCCCCGGCTGTTTACCACTAAATTTGTAGAAGAGGTTGAAGTTAGTACCAATTTTTCTCCAGGAATACTGCAGCATCGTGTTTACCTCTACGGTACTGAAGGCTTTGTAGTTTCCTTTTTCTTCAAATGTATATGCATAAGAAACACCTGTTTGTATATGCAGGTTGCTCCATTGTCCATCTACCTGAAAGGTGTTGATAAGGTTAGAAAGATGAGTCATATTCCCATACTTATACTCAATGCTCGTAGAGTCTTCAGGGTGTAGCGGAACTAATACGATGCCATTTCTCACTTCGTTGTAATTGCTGCTTAGACTCAGTTGCAAATAGTCAGCCTTATTTTCATAAGCCTGATAAGATGCAGACAATTGTATATGATTGCTGTTTTCCGGTTTTATATCAGGATTGCCTTGTATTTTATGATTGGCATCAAAGAAATGCAAGTGCAATTCTTTGAGAGATGGCGCTCTGTAACCTTTTGAATAGGATGCACGTACCTGCATATTCTTCTTCGGTGTAAATAATAAATTGAAGCTTGGAGTAACAGGAGCAGTGTACATTGTATTGTAAGCACCACGCAAACCTGCTTGTGCAGTCAGCTTGTCTTTAACCAGTGCATAAGAAATGTTTGTATATAGTGCATAGTCTTGTATGCTTTTAGTACTGCCACTATCAATCTTCAGGCTCTTTACAAACTCCAGGTTTACATCATAACCTACAGTGTATTGCAGAAGGCCAATTTTATTAATATAACTACTTCTGGATGTATAGTATTCAGACAATGTGGTATCTTGATCCCCTTCATTTGTAGTAAGATTTTGGTCAAGCGTTACCATGTTTTTATCATATCTGTTTTTTATACGATAGTATATATTATAACTGTTCTGGCTTTGCCATCTGCCCGTTTTACCCAGCTTACCTTCGGCAGATAAACGATTAAGTGAACGGGTAGTGTAATAATACTCATCAAAAGCGTTGGACTTCCATGCATCCCATGTTTGAAGGCTACCTTTGTTAGTTACAATATCTTTTACGAAGTCTGACGATAAACGAAGATTGAAAGAGGAAGGTGCTGTATAGCGATAAGCAAAATTTCCCAGGTATTGTTCTACAGGTTTGAAGTAATAGGCTCGTTTTGTATTGATTGTAATGCCGCTACTGGTTTGCGGAACATCTATATTCTTTTCTCCATCAAAAAAATTGCGGCCGCCACTAATGCTAAACTGATGACGCTCCTTCAGCTTGTAGGTAAATGATGCATCTGCATTGTATTTGCCCACGGTTTCGTAATAGGTATTGATGGTACCGCCAATGCGTTTACCATCTTTTTTGGTGATGACATTTATAACGCCTGCTATGGCATCTGCACCATATGCAACACTCATAGGCCCTTGTATTACTTCAATACGCTCTACATTGTTCATGTTTATCTGAGACATATTAATGTTGCCTGCTTCGCGGCCATTTAGTGGCATGCCATCTACAAGTACTTTTACTTTATCTCCGCCCATGCCCTGCATACGCAAATTAGAGCCCAATACAGGATCGTTGCTGATATTCATATTCAGCTGGTTGCGCAATGCTTCATTCAGCGTTACAGCCCCTAGTGATTTTATCTGTGCTTTTGTTATTACTTGATAGGTAGAGAGTGCATTTTTCAATTTTACAGGTTCAGCAAGGCCTGTTACTACCACCTCATTCAAAGAGCCGAATTTTTTTACAAGTGTGATGGTTTGATTATTATTGACCGGAGCGTTTAGATATTCTTTGCGATAATGCTCGAAGCCTTGTAATACAACTTCTATTACACAAGGATAGCTTTCAGGTTTCACATTCGCTACCCCAAGTGCATCTGTTTGTTCTGTTTGCAGCAATGCATTGCCTGCAGAATACACATTTACATACGCCATTGATACGGGCTGAGTATTTTCTTTATCAAGCACGGTAACACGTATTTGCTGTGCAGATGCTGTTGTCAGCACAAGAACTAACACTACTATCGTATTTACTAACCTTAAAAACATAATCTCCGTTTGTTTAAAAAAGTCCGGTTGTGTATTGCAACAACCGAACTTTTCTTCAATCAATCCACGCTTTTTTAAATATGGTTATTAGTGTGCAACACTAAGTTTCTCTGTTACTTTCCAGTCTGCAGTTGCTATGGTTACCAGATAATTACCGTTGGCGTATGCACCTGTATTAATGCGATAGCCATTCAGGCCTGCTTGTTGGCTTACACTATATCTGTCTACTACTTTACCCATCATGTCAGTTACATATATCATCGTGCTTGCAGCTTCTTTAGCATCTACCATTATTGTTACCTCTGTAGTAGCAGGGTTTGGATAAATGCTGTATGCAGTAACCGGCGATTTTACGTTGTTTACAGATGTTACATCACCCAGTTTGCGTTTCTGGAATACTGCGCGTCCGTTTGAAGTACCATAGAAGTTAGTGAAATGTAACTGATAATATTCGTTAGTAAGTTTTGTCTTGATGAAGTAGTGAGAAGAATCTCTTACTGTCCAGTATGGAAGCGCAGGAGGTGCACCCGGTGCTACTTTCCAGTCAGAACCAATAACATGAATATCTGTCAGGTATGGCATAGTAGCATAACCTGTTGTAGATGGACTCAGGTCTTTAACTTCAGCAACAGTTACACCAAAGTTTGTGAGAACAGTAGTTACAGGGTAAGGACTGTATCCACCACCACCCGGGTTAGGTACATATTCGATAGCACGTGTCAGTACAAAATCCCACGAAGTGCGGCTAGGTTCACGATCGCGTACAACATCGTTTACTACATCGTAGTAAGCAAAGTTTCTGTCAGTGTAGCCATTTTTCCTGTATATGCGAATTTGCCTGTCGCTTGTACCATCAAACTTTGCGATGCGCACTACATAAGAGATACTATCTGCAGGAGTACTTTTATATTCTTGTACCCATACCTGATATGCATCGTTGTTGATAGTAATAAGATACAAAGAGTCGCCCAGTACAGAGTGCGAAGTAGCATCGTATAGTCCCCAACTGAAGTCAAAAGGATTGCTTGGGTTGTTCATTTTATTAAACGCACCGAAGTTCCAGCTCGTGTCTGAATTATAAAGTAATACTTTGCCCGCGCTATCGCTGGTAGTAAGATTGCCGAATTTTGATGACGCTTTCAGGTGCAGAGAGTATACATTTACTTTTCCTGCTACGTGGTTTGCAAGTATCGAAACATTAGAACTTGCACCTATTGGTGGCAGTGTCTGGAATGCCAGATGCCAGTTAGTATTTGAACCTGCAGTAATAGAATCGTTTTTAAGACTGTAAAAAACATCATTTGCATAACCTGCACCCATTTCTACAGAGTCTGCAACCCAGGTTTGCGCACTTGCATTCAGACCCAGTACCGATGCACCAATAAATAGTAAAGATTTCAATTTCATCTAAGAAGTGTTTTGACTGTACAAAGGTACGTGTACACTTCTCCATGAGATTGACTTACATCAAGTTATTACAATCTTATGACACGTTAAAATTGCATTAAAGCCAACCTTGATTATGTAGATACTTCGCTATCTGCACAGCATTGGTAGCTGCACCCTTGCGCAGGTTGTCGGCAACTATCCAGCAGTTCAGCGTATTGGGCTGGCTATAGTCGCGGCGTATACGGCCCACAAACACCTCGTCCTTGCCTGCTGCATCCAGCGGCATAGGGTAGGCATTGGCAGCAGGGTTGTCTATTACTACCACACCCGGCATGTTGCTCAGTATCTCGCGCACATCGTTTTCTTCAAAGTCGTTCTTGAATTCAATGTTCACGCTTTCGCTATGGCCGCCTGTTACAGGTACACGTACGGTGGTAGCGGTTACTTTCACGCTTTCATCGCCCAGTATCTTGCAGGTTTCCTTCACCATCTTCATCTCCTCTTTGGTATAGCCATTGTCCTGAAACACGTCTATATGCGGCAGTATGTTCATGTCTATACGGTGAGGATATACGCCAAAGCCATCGCCACCAGCGCGCTGGTCTTCCATTTCCTTCACGGCTTTCTGCCCGGTACCACTCACGCTCTGGTAAGTACTTACCACTACGCGTTTGATGCCATACTTATCGTGTAGGGGTTTCAGTACCATCACCATTTGTATGGTGCTGCAGTTAGGGTTAGCTATTATCAGGTCTTCTTTGGTCAGTACATGGCCGTTTACCTCAGGTACTACCAGTTTCTTGGTAGGGTCCATGCGCCATGCAGACGAGTTATCTACCACATAACAGCCTATTTCGGCAAACTTCGGTGCCAGCTCAAGCGATATGCTGCCGCCTGCAGAAAAGATAGCCAGTTGAGGCTTCATGCTGATAGCTGTATCTGCATTAACCACGCTGTATTCCTTACCCTTGTACTTCACCTTCGTACCTACAGACTTCTCAGAAGCCACAGGTATCAGTTCAGTCAAAGGAAAGTTTCTTTCTTCAAGAATCTGCAACATAGTGCTGCCAACCAGCCCTGTTGCGCCTACTACAGCTACGCGCATTGTTATATATTATTTTTTTAATCGGGGTGCAAAGATAGTGTTTAAACAAATTTGGCAAGCCATAAGACTTGCCGGATTTGTAGTATTATGTATGTGAAGTCTATAACGCCTCTGGCAGGGTATATTTCTTACCCTTGTTCTGCTCCTTCAACCAGCTAACCAGTGGCTGAAAGTATTCGAGCATCGCTTTTGCATTCAGCTCGTCGCCTGTGCTTTCTTTCAATACTGTGCGCCAGTCTTTAGAAGCACCCGGATAGGTAATCTTCTTCAGGAAGTCGCCAATGCCTGTTTGCCCGTAATAGTTGGTAGAACGAGGGTCTTGTTTCAATATGTTTTTAGCAATATGGTTATGCAGTTGGTACAGTATCACATAAGACAATGCATAGTCGTAGTACTGTGCAGGGTCGTCGTTGATGTGTGTTTTGGTAGCCGCATCGCAATACTCCTCGCCACGTGCAGATGGTGGTACAATGCCCTGGTATTTCTTAGCCAGTTCCCACCACTTGGCGTTAAACTGATTTTCAGGCAGGTTATCTACATACAAGGCTTTTTCAAAGTTGCTCATAGTACCAGACGAGAAGAATATGAACACAACAGAGTTCAGTGCTTCTTTCAGCAATGCCTGCACGCTGTCTGTTTTCACACTGCCATCTATCAGTCCGCGCCCTGCCAGATAAGGCTTTTGCATAGCAGCAAGGCCCATCATAGTGCCTATTGCCTCGTGATATGCACGGTTGGCACCACCACGCAACAGCGGCGGAACGTCCTTGTTAGTATACGTCATGTAGTAATAGATGTGACCCAGCTCGTGGTTGGCAGTTTCCCACCATTCGGCATTAGGTTCTACACTCATCAGGCTGCGTACATCTTTATCCAGATTCATATGCCATGCAGATGCGTGGTTGTTCTTTTTCACATTGCTATCTGCGCGGTATGGATATAGGCTCGATTTCTGCCAGAAGGTTTCGGGCAGTGCAGGGAAACCAATACTGGTGTACAGTTTCTCGCCTTCTTTCACTATCCATTCTTTCGATTTTGTAGCCAGTATCTTATCAAGGTCTATGCCTTCTACATTTACAACAGAGCTCCAGTCTTGCCCCCAGCGGTTTGGCAGCCAGTGTGCAGGCAGGTAGTCGGGTACATCTTTTGCACCATACTTCTTAGCCATTTCATAGCGCATCCATGTATGCAGTTCGCGATACAGCGGGTACAGCTCATTCATCAGCTTGTCCATTGTCTGCATCATCTCATTCGCTTCCATGTGGTAGTCGCTAACTTGGTAGCTGAAGTAGTCGTGATAACCAAGCTCCTGCACTGTTTTGTTGCGCAGGTTGCGCAGGTTCACCAATCCACCTTTCAGGCTTTTACCTACTTCTTTACTGGCTTCCCAGGCAGCAAGGCGTTTGTTCAGGTCTTTTTCGCTTTTCAGTGCAGCATCCAGATCGTTAGTGCTTACCTTTATGCCATTGTACATGTATTGAAAGCTATACAACTGGCGTGTCTGTTCGTTTTCGGCTTTGATGCGTTGCTTTACTACATCGGCAATCGTCTGCGGATTGTTGGCAGCAGCATACAATATCAGCTCCAATTGTTTTACCTGTATATCAGTGAGCTTATCTTTCTGCTCCATGAACTTTTTAGCCTGTGCAATATTCTCTTTGCTACCTGTAAATGCAGCCATTGCCTCATCGGCTTTTGCAGCATTGACGGTATTGGTAGAATCACCCTCTACTATTTCTGTGTTCGACTTCCATTGTGCCTCGCTGCTATTGGTATACAGCTTCACGTACTCGGCAGTGTACTTATCCAGAAACGCCTGTGCTTCTGTTTGCACGGCATCGTTGTTGGCAGTGCTGCCACCGTTGCCACAAGAAACAAGCAGCAATGCCGATAGGCCAAGTGCAGAAATGTATTGCTTCATCTGTTATGAATTAAGAATGTAAAAGTATTATAATGTTTCTAAAAGCCCGACGTTATGATTCGGGGGATTTTATTGCAACGCACCTGTGAACTCTATCAGCAGTTTCGACAAGCCATCAATGTTTTCCAGCGATATCTCTTTGGCTACATCAAACACATCGTGGTAGTATGGTTTTGTGCCATTGCCATAGATGAATATACCCTTTACGCCGGCTTCGCAGAACGGCCAGTGGTCGCTGTTTTGTGTCTGGTCGCGCAGATTGATTTTTGGCAGGTAACCTTCCTGTCCGTTTATTTTATCCATCAGCCTGTATTCGGGTGTATTGTTGTAAGCATTCACCATCGTAATACCATTTGTTGCATCACCCGTCATATCCAGATTCACCAGAAAGCGGATATTCCTGAGCGGAAACAACGGATACTTTGTGTAGTGCTTAGAACCCATCAGCCCTGCCTCTTCTCCACTGAACAGCATGAAAGCAATTGAGTACTTCTGCGGATGCGCAGCAAAGTACTGTGCCAGATACATCACCAATGCTGTGCCGCTTGCATTATCATGCGCACCGGGGAAGATGGCTTGTGTGCCCATTTGCCCCAGATGATCGTAGTGTGCAGAGAAGACAATAAAGCTATCGGGCTTTTCTGTACCCGGTACATAGCCAATCACATTCTGCGTTTTGAAAGAGGGGTTCATCTTTGCTTCTATACGCACATCTGCTTTGTGCGGGCGCTTTGGCAGTACCGTATCTTCAACCGTTACAATAGTACCTGGTACATTTTCTGTATTGGCAGTCCATATCATCTTGCCGTGTTGCGGTACAATGAACAGGCCTTTTGGAAACTCCTTAGCAAAACTGCGGATACTGAACTTCAGGTATTTGGTTACGGTATCTGCATTCTTCAGGTAGTAACCAAATTCGCGGTCTGCGAAGCGCTGCTTTACAGATTCCCACTTGGCAGAGTCTTTTACCTTACCTAGGTCTATACGTTTCAGGCGGATGTTGCCATCTGTTATATAACTACTGCTGGCACCATTGACGATGAAGTCTACCCCCGGTACCAATACCGTCTTGTTTACTTTCATCAGTACATCTCCCGGAAAGGTGTTAATGGGGAAGAAGTAGGGCTGAAAGTAGTTGCTATCCTTGTCAAAAGCTTTGAGGCCAATGTTTTGGAAGTGCTTAGCAATATGCTTAGCGGCCTTTTCTCCTCCTTTAAACACATAACCCCTGCCATGCATGGTAGTAGACGACAGTTGCTGGATTTCCCGCTTCAGAAAACGCTTTTCGTTTTGTGCAGAAGCGTGCAATGTAAAAAGGAACAGATTAACTAATAATACAAATCGTGTCATTTTCATAAACTATATCCTTTCTTTTTAGCGCGCCAAAAATAAGGAATGCATTTATATAATGCTTTGAATTATCTGTTGATAGTTTTTGATAGTTGTGTTGATGTTTTTTCAATTGTAACTATCGAGCCGCAAGCGGGTTGATAGTGTTTCGCATGTTTTTGTTTCCGTAACCATTTAGATTGTTGATTATCAATACAGATTGTTTCAGAAATGGTTACAAACGGTTACGGGTTGCCTGCCTGCCGGACAGGCAGGTTACAGTTTGTTGTCATTTTCTGCCTGCGGTAGGCAGAAAAATAAATGTTCTGGGTTTGGAGGGTTTTCAAAGAACTGATTTACTATAACAAATATACGTAAAAAATACTAATAAAATGCCACAAAAAAAGCGGATGGTAACACCATCCGCTTTTTCTATCTAAACAATCAACCACTACTCTGCCTTCTTAGGTTCTTCTTCTTTCTTTGGTTTTGCCTTGTCTATCGTGAAGACGATTTTCTTTTCTTCTTCACTATAGTCTGCTTTCACTACATCGCCTTCGTTGATGCGGTGGTTCAGCATTTCTTCTGCCAGCGGGTCTTCCAGATATTTCTGTATAGCCCTGTGCAGCGGACGCGCGCCAAACTGCTGGTCGTAGCCTTTTTCTGAGATGTACTTCTTGGCAGCATCTGTCAGTTCCAGCGTGAAGCCCAGTGCATTCAGACGCTTCATCACACCTTTCATAATGATGTCGATGATTTGTGCGATATGCGTTTCGTCCAGCGAGTTGAAGATGATAACATCATCGATACGGTTGAGGAACTCAGGAGAGAAGGTACGCTTCAGCGCTTTTTCTATCACGCCTTTGCTCAATTCGTCTGCGTTCTCTACTTTGGTAGCAGTAGCAAAGCCCACACCTGAACCAAAGTCTTTCAACTGGCGTACACCAATATTAGACGTCATGATAATCAGCGTGTTCTTGAAATCTACCTTACGACCAAGACCATCTGTCAATTGTCCATCATCCAGTACCTGCAACAGTATGTTGAAGATATCCGGGTGTGCTTTCTCAATCTCATCGAGCAGCACAACGCTATATGGCTTGCGGCGTACTTTTTCTGTAAGCTGGCCACCTTCTTCATAACCCACGTATCCCGGAGGCGCACCTATCAGACGGCTGAGCGAGAATTTTTCCATGTACTCACTCATATCTACACGTATCAGCGCTTCGTCACTATCAAACATGTAGCGTGCCAGTGCACGTGCCAGCTCTGTTTTACCAACACCCGTAGGGCCCAGGAATATAAACGAGCCTATTGGCTTGCGTGGGTCTTTCAAACCTACACGATTTCGCTGAATGGCTTTTACCACTTTTGCAATCGCCTCGTCTTGCCCTACCACTGCACCTTTCAGGTCTTCGCCCATGCGGCGCAGTTTGGCACTTTCTGCCTCTACCATGCGCATCACAGGTATGCCTGTCATCATACTTATCACCTCGGCAATATGCTCTTCGTGTATAGGTATGCGTTTGTGTTTAGCTTCTTCTTCCCACTCTGCTTTAGCTTTCTCCAGTTCTTCGCCCAGGCGTTTTTCTTTGTCGCGCAGTGCCGCAGCTTCTTCAAAGCGCTGGCTCTTCACTACTTTATTTTTCTCCTGTTTGATGTCTTCAATCTTCTTCTCCAGCTCCAGTATGTTTTCCGGAACGTTGATGTTCTTCAAGTGCACACGTGCACCTACTTCGTCCATCACGTCGATAGCTTTATCGGGCAGCAGGCGGTCTGTCATATAGCGGTCGCTCAGCTTCACGCATGCTTCAATAGCTTCCTGATCGTATGTTACGTTGTGGAAATCTTCGTATTTGTTGCGGATGTTATTGAGGATGGTAATTGTTTCATCTACACTTGGTGGTTCTATCAATACCTTCTGGAAGCGGCGGTCGAGTGCGCCGTCTTTCTCAATATACATACGGTATTCATCCAGCGTAGATGCACCTATGCATTGCAGATCGCCGCGCGCCAGTGCCGGCTTGAAGATGTTGGAAGCATCCAGCGAACCGGAAGCACCACCCGCACCTACAATGGTATGTATCTCATCGATGAACAGAATAACGTCGCGGTTTTTTTCCAGCTCGTTCATGATGGCTTTCATCCTTTCTTCGAACTGGCCACGGTATTTTGTACCTGCTACCAATGCAGCAAGGTCGAGGCTGATAACGCGTTTGTCGAATAACACACGCGATACTTTGCGCTGCACAATGCGCAGTGCAAGACCTTCTACGATGGCTGTTTTACCCACACCCGGTTCACCAATCAGTATCGGATTGTTTTTCTTGCGGCGAGAGAGGATTTGCGAAACACGCTCAATCTCTTCTTCGCGGCCTACAATCGGGTCCAGATTGCCCAGCTCTGCAAGCTTGGTAATATCGCGGCCGAAGTTGTCGAGTACCGGTGTTTTAGATTTTGAATTGCCTGCAGGTTTTCTTTGCTGAAACTGTTTGCGTTCGTCATCTTCTTCGTAGTCATCGCCGGGATCGCTATAATCGCCGCGAGGTGCATCACCTTGTAGTATGCTCAGCTCATCTTTAAAGCGGTCATAATCTACCTGGTATTGATGCAGTATCTGCGTAGCTACGTTTTCTTTGTTTTTCAGAATCGACAGCATCAGGTGTTCTGTTTCTACCGTAGCACTTTTCAGGGCTTTGGCTTCGAGCACCGTAATGCGAATTACTTTTTCGGCCTGCTTGGTAAGCGGCAAACTGTTGACGTTAGAGAGGGGTTTGTTGCTTTTGTCTTTAATAGCACTTTCCAGTTCTTTACGCAAATCGAACAGATCTATCTGTAAGGTTTGCAACACACGTACAGCCAACCCTTCACCATCTCTGATAAGGCCCAGCAACAGATGCTCGGTGCCTATGAAATCATTACCCAGACGGAGAGCTTCCTCTCTGCTGTAGGAAATGATTTCCTTGACTTTTGGTGAGAAATTAGAATCCATGAATCATCCTTTGTTTTAGTAAAATTAACGATAAAGGCAGTAGTTGAAGTATCGGGTTTCGCTATATATGTATTGCCTTTCACCTTGCTTCGGGCCTTCGTCTTACTAAATATACGAAAGAAATTATAGCACGATTACTATTTTTGGCTCAATTACAGCATTGCTGATAAACCAGAACTACGTCTTGTTTTATGGAATTCAAAATTGATACCAAACCAACATATAGTGTTATAACACCCGTCAATACTGCTATAGATGCTAATATGACAGCGGCATTGTCTGATAAATGTCAAGAATTGGCAAAAAGCGGCAGTACCAATTACATCATAGACCTGCAACATTGCACAGAAGCAGACAATACGTCATTTGACGATTTGGTGCAAATGCACGAAAATTGTTACAACAATTCTCAGTCGCTTGTGTTTACAGGTGTGCAGGGCAGTGTTTTAAAACAATTGCAGGATGCAGAACTGGATACGGTATTGAACTTAGCACCCAAAATGATAGAGGCTGTAGATATAGTGAGCATGGAAATACTGGAGCGCGATTTGTTTGACGAAAGCGAAGAATAGTAATAATATTACAAGTACAGATTACCCCCTACGGCTTAAATATTTGAAATGAGAGTAACAATTTTAGGGAATAATTCTGCCTTGCCGGCATTTGGCAGGCATCCGACGGCGCAGGCTGTGCACGTGTGGGGTGAAGTACTGTTGATAGATTGCGGAGAAAGTACACAAATACAAATGCAACGCTTTGGTGTAAAGTGGAGGCATCTGAATCATATATTCATCAGCCATATGCACGGCGACCACTATTTTGGTTTGCCCGGTTTGATAAACAGCATGAGCTTGCTGGGGCGTGCAGCACCATTGCATGTATATGGTCCTAAAGAACTATTGCCGATAATTGAGGCCATACAAAGTGTGGCAGAAACAGTGCTGACTTACGAGTTTCATTACCATGTATTGCCAGAAGGTGATGCAGTGCTGGTAGATAATGAATACTATACGGTAAAATGCTTTCCTGTAGAACACCGTATACAATGCCACGGATTTCTGATAACCAGTAAAACACGCGGCAGAAAGATAGTGCCTGAAAAATGCAGAGAGTACGAGATACCGCGCTACTACTACGATAAGCTGAAGCAAGGCGAAGATTATGAAAAGACTGATGGCACCATCGTGAAGAATGAATGGGTGACAACAGACGGGCCACCTCCTAAGTCTTATGCCTACTGTGCAGATACGTTGTTTACAGACAGCTTTGTAAAATACATAAAGGGTGCAGATACGGTGTATCATGAATGTACCTATATGGAGAAAGATGCCGATAAAGCAGCAGCACGCTATCATAGCACTGCAAAGCAGGCAGCGCAGGTAGCTAAGATGGCTGAGGCGAATAAACTATTACTGGGACACTACTCATCCAAATACAGAGATATAGAGCCTTTTGCAGAAGAAGCGAAAGAAATATTCCCGAATGTATATGCCAGTATGGAAGGCATGACATACGATGTGTAAGCGCTCATTCATTTTGGCACAGGCATTGCATAGGTGTTTTAACAAACACTTAAGACCCATGCAAAAATCTATTGCCGTAGTAGTACATGCCTGCGACAGATACAGGCTATTGTTTCAGGGATTTGAATACTTCTTCAAAAAGTACTGGCCACAGCATACGGTGGTCTGCAATTACTATTTTCTTACAGAAGAGCTGGACTACAGCAGCGATGTATTTACCAATATAAAAACGGGCAAAGGCGAGTGGACGGAAAGACTGCGTGTGGCATTGCAATGTATTGAAGAACCGTACATTATATACATGCAGGAAGATATGTGGCTCTCTGAAATGTTGTGTGCGGATACCATCAATAGTGTGGTACATTTTGCATTGGAAAACGAACTGCAACTGATGAAGCTGAACAGCTCTGAAGTATATAAAACAATTGCTACAGATGTAGTTATTGACGGGCTGCGCGTAGGTGTACTGGATAATTATGCAAGCGGATACCTGATGTCGCATCAGCTGGCAATATGGAACAAGGAATTTCTTTTATCGCAAATAAAGTATAAAGAGCACCCGTGGCGCAATGAGCGTAAGGGTACTAAACGGCTGAAGAAACTGAACCCGGTTATTTACCATGTAGACCTGTTTTCTGAAAATGGCAAAACACCTATCAACAACAATCCTGACACTGCACATACAGGTTCTTACATGACGGTATCTGTAAACTCTGTACTGAATGATTTTGTAGTGCCTTTTATAAACGAACTAAAGCGCTGCAAAGAACAGCTATACAGCAGCTATGCCTATAAACTGGCACATCATTACAATCATAAATATACACACGACGGAAAGGCTAAGCCGCGCAGGTGTTGGTTTTAGAAAAACAAAACAGCCGCATGCTATCATACGGCTGTTTTATATTGTAGTTGAATAAGTATTAAAGGCCGGTAATGCAAAGGCCAATAGAGTATGGTGTAACTTCAGGACCTTCGCCGCTCTTGTACAGGTTGGTAAGATTGTATGTACCTACCAGCGAGAAGTTGCCATAACCTAAACGTGCAGTAGCTGCAAAGCGCCATGTTTCCAGATACTTCCGGCTATTGCTCTTATAGTTCACTTTAGTGCCATCTTCACGTCCTTTAATGTGTGCGCCCAGTAGTGTACCCACCTTCATACCAATAGCAGCTTTGAAACCGCTGTTGCGATTTTCTTTATTGCCAAAGAAGCGAAGTTCGAATGGAGCTTCCAGATAAGTGATTGTTTGCTTGTAGCGTTTGTAGTTTACAGTTTCAGGTACAAAACGTACGCGGGTAGAATCTTTTTCAGTATTCATCACCTGCTGATTATCCAGATAGATGTTTGAAACAGCAATACCTATACCTGCCGCAAAGCTGAAGTTTGATTTTTTGATAGGGAAATCATAACACAGATATCCGCTGAAACCACGGCTGAGGCCTTTCATTTTGATGCTGTCGGGTTTCACCCAGTTATCGTAGCTGATTTGCAGCATCAGAAAATCGCGGGATGGTTTTTGTACCGTACTTTTCTTTTCGCCACCTTTTTCAACGTCTTGCGCCCATGTAAGCGCAGGCAATAATATCAGTGCCAGTACGGCCAGGTAATTCTTCATAAGTAAAAATTAGTGCGCAAATATAATGGTTGCCCAACGCATATTTTGTTAAATATCAATACAAGAGGTGGTTTAGTAATATGATGATTTCATAAAAATTTGTCTGAAATTCTGAAAAATCATTACTTTTGCCCTCCCAAACAGGGAACACGGAGGCATTAGCTCAGTTGGTTAGAGCGTTGGATTGTGGTTCCAAAGGTCGTGGGTTCGACCCCCATATGCCTCCCTCCGTGAAAAAGAAAAGCACCCGATCGGGTGCTTTTCTTTTTTTGTGCCTCTCTTATTTATTGTTTTGGAAAGAACAGTTTGATAGTAGTACCAATATTTTTTGCACTCTTGATGCTGAAATTGCCCTCTACAACACGCAGCAGGTCTTTGATGATGAGGTAACCCAGCCCGTTACCTTTTTTACCATCTACATTGGCAGATGATACGATAAACTGGTCTGCGAGGATGTTGTTGATTTGTTCTTTGGTCATACCAAAGCCCTGGTCTTTTACTTCTATCAGCATACCATTACGCAGTTGCTTTGCTACGATAGTGATATGCCCTTTCTCCATAAAGTTGAGGGCATTTACAACCAGGTTGTAAATGATAATGCGCAATGGCTCGGCGTATTGGCGTATGGTAAAATCTTCAGGCACCTCATTGGTCAGGAAGATATTCTTTTGCTTGGCCATACCATTCAGTATGCTGAATATGTTGCGCACCATTTCGTTGAGGCGCACTTCCTCTCTGCCTAGCTGGCGGTTTTCGTTCTGATATTTAATCCAGTTGAGGATATTGGTGGATAGCATTTCCAGTTCGCGCGCAGTGTGTACAATCTCTTCCAGTGTTTCCATCTTCAGCTCATCCGTCATCTGCTCGTGGCTTTCTACAAGGTTTCGGCCTGCCAGGTGCAGAAACTTGAGAGGTGTAATGATATCGTGGCTGATGATGGAAATAAGCCTTGTTTTAATAAGGTCATTTTTTTCAAGCTCTTCGTTTTTGCGGCGTATTTCTTTGGTTTTTCTTTCTACCAATGCACGCAATACGTTTTGACGTATAATGAAACGCTTGGCACGCAGAAACAATACCAGGCTTATGTAGCCAAGTGCGGTAATGCTGATAGCAAGTATTAACCAGCCATTCTGATACCAGGGAATGTTTAAAAGCATAATTGTATGGGCATGTTATTAGCTAACGTTGTATATAGACGCTAGCTGCATCAGTTCTTTCAGATTTTTTGTATCTGTTTTTTCAAATATTCTGTTTTTCAGGGTAGATACGGTATTCATCCTCAGGTTCAGTACAGTTGATATATCTTTTGTACCGTGGCCACCCAGCATATAGTGAAGGACTTCCAGTTCGCGGGCCGATAATTGTGTGAAGGGATTGATAGTAGTGCCTTTGGATGATGTGGTTTCGGCGGGGTTGTAGTGATTGATGAAATTGTCAAGAAAAGCAATGGTGTCTTCCTCCTTCGATGTCTTTTCCAGATAATAGTAGATGTTATATTGCTTCAGCGCTTCTCCATACACAGAGCCATTGAGCATGGAGAATACCATGATCTTAAGATCAGGGTACAGGCGCTGAATGTTAGGTACTATCTCCAGAGATGTACAATCGGGCAATATAATATCGAGAATAAGGTGGGTATAATCTTTTTTCTGCAGTTCACTCATCACCCCGTTGCCATTCGACACCTCAAACACATCCTTTATTCCAAGATGTGTTTGCAGTAATAGCTTGATACCCTTTCGTATCATGCTATGGTCGTCTGCTATTAATATTCTATGCTGCATCAGTATCGTTCTGTTTGTTTGAGGGTAATCCGAAACGGCTTTTTAGAATACTAACAAAAAGCGTGCGAATTTCTGTAATTCCAAGTACTTAAGGCAATAGAATTTATTCTACACGCTGTATTTACGTATGTTTTTAGCTTTACGCCTGTTGTATAGACAGGGATATTGAGAGAGAAACATATAGAAAAATACCCTTTGTAAGTAGTAATTGCAATCGCAACCTGTAAGCATGAACCAGATTAAAAACTACGTTATGAGGGGAGAAATATTTAAAAAGCACATTGAAGGCTACGATTTTGCATTTGAAAAACTAATGCTGAATAATAACGAACCATTGTTTTTTATTACAAGCAATATGCCCGGAGAGAGATCCTTTTTTATGAGCAGAATAAAAGGAGAGTGGCAGGTTTTGTACCACCACATACTGGGAAAAGAAGTATTGAAACTGGAATCGACACTTGCCGAAGCAATAGCAGAGGCCGGTTATTAATGTTATAGATATCAAATAAAGCGAACATGAGTGCCTGTGTTTACGGGCGCTTTTTTATTTTCAAGCCCTTTGCATATCTTGCATGCTTACAAGTTTTATATAAAAGTTTAAATAAAGTAGTAATGAGTTTAGAAGTAATCGGCAAATTGTTGGTAAAAAATCCTACACAGGTAGTGAGTGATAAGTTCAGAAAACGTGAATTTGTGTTGGAGCTCGCCGAAGAAATAAATGGTAACACATATACCAACTTTGCTAAAATGCAATTGGTGCAGCAGAAATGCGATATACTGGACAAGTTTAATGAAGGGGATGCTGTAAAAGTAAGCTTCAACATTAAAGGCAACCGTTGGGAGAAAGATGGTAAGGTAAACTACATTACCAATCTGGATGCATGGCGTATAGAGCCTGCTAATGCTGCGGCACCAACGCAAAGCGCGGGCGCACCTGCGGGATATGCACCGGTAAACAATCCTGCACCTGCAGGTAATGGCGGTAACTTCTACAATCCTTCTCCGGAGAATGTAGATGACCTGCCATTCTAAAAAAATAACAAAGCATTGTAACTTTTTTGCAGCCTGTACGATTTATAAACGTACAGGCTGTTTTGTTGTATAATAGTTATAGTTTTACATTCTGAAATATTTGTTATGACTAATCGTATCGCCCTCATCTTGCTGATGACAATATGCATATTCGCATCTTGCAGTAAATCTCCCGAACACATAAAATATATACCCAAAGATGCCGGTGTGGTAGTGGGTGTAAATACTGCCGAACTGGGCAAAAAAATAGCGTGGGATGCATTGTGGGGCAGCAAGCTGCTTGAAGAAATGCAGCAGCGTATGGACAAGAAAGACGCCATGAAGGACATGGGAAACAGTGGTATAGAAGCCATGACAACCTACTACCTGTATGTTAAAACAGATAAGCGTTTTGAAACAGGCAACAGGGTAACTGCAGTATTGCCTATGGAAGACGAAACCAAATGGGAAGCATACCTGAAAAAAGTAGCACCACAGGCAGCAGTAAAAACACAAAAAGACAGAAAAGAAGCGCTGATAAGCGATGGCATGTATGCAGGATGGACAAAAGATGTGCTCATCATCATGAACACCATATACCCGCCAATGGATAATATCTACAACCAGCTAAGTAATGCTACTGCCGAAACCTATGACAGCCTGTATACCGAACTTACAAAGCAAAGAAAGCCAGATGAAGCTTTGATGGCTGTAGAGATGGATAAGGCATTTAACATAACAAGCGATAATGTGATAACAAGTAAGCAAAACTTTGTAAGCCTTGAAAAAGAAGGGCATGATATTACCATGTGGATGAACTATGAAGCACTGACAGGCGACTATATGAACCCTGCCATGACAGGTGGATTGGCACTGTCTGCTGCATTGTGGAAAGACGCTGCACTGGCTGTAGGTTTCGACTTTGAAGATGGTAAGATTGACGGACAGATGAAATACTATATTTCTGATGAACTGAAAGCCATCATGAAGGGCTTTGGCGAAAAGAATGCAGATAAGGATATGATAGAAAGGATGCCTGCAGAAGGATTGAATATGCTGGCAGGTTGCTATATATCTCCGGATGCAATGAAGGGGATGATTGATAAGATGGGTATGACAGGCCTTATGAATGCAGGATTGGCAGAAAGCGGACTGAATGCTGATGATGTATTCTCTGCATTTTCAGGAGACTTTGCACTGGCGCTTAACAACTTTAAGATTTACAATACAACCATACCTGCAGACAGTATGTATCCCGGACAGCAGGCTTTTGAATCGCAAGACGCAGATATACAATACACTTTTGCCATGAAAACAGGCAAAAAGGAAAGCTTTGATAAACTACTGCAACTGGCACAGAAAACAGGCATGATGGTGCAGGACGCAAGCGGTAAGAAATACCTGATAAAATCGGGCAGGCAAGACATTAATATCGTCATTGACAGAGGTTTTCTGGTAGTATCTAACAATAGCGGGTATGCAGATGGCTATATACAATCGGCATACAAGGGAGGCAAACGCCCTGCAAAAACCGAAGATATAGCTAAGCATCCGTGGGGTATGTACTTTGACATAAAATCTATGTTTGCCAACGTAAGTATTGCATCTGAAAAGCCAAAGTATAAAGCAATGTTGGAAATGAGTAAAAATCTGCTGGATGATGTGACTGCTTATGGTGGTAAAAATAAAGGAAATACATTTGAATATAATATATCTGTAAGCTTTATAGATAAGAAAGAAAACAGCCTGATACAACTGCTTAACTATGCCAGCAAAATGGCCGAACTGAATAAGCAGGAGGAGGTAGTGACTGCGAGATAATTAATTTAGAATTAAAATAATATGATATTGCCCGAAAATAAGGGCTGTATAAGGGTTTTGTTTTAACAAAACCCTTTGATTTGTTAACTATTTTTTATAAACTTGATGAAAATTTTCTCAATGGATAATCGTAAAGTTATCTATAAGCTGGGTATTGTACTTGGATTAGCATTTTCTGCCGGTGCTTGTAAGCCTACTTATGATGAAATTGATAACAATAACGTTATATCAAAACCATACGTACTGTATGTAGGCGATACGTTTGGTGCTATATACAAAACTAATGATGGTCTGAATTTTCAGTCTGTTTTTGGTCCGGATAACTATCCTGCAACAGCCATGGTAGTATCTGGTCAAAATTTGATATACATCAAAAATAACGTACACATTATCGAAAATCTGGGGCAAGCTGGTAGTAATACCAACCCGACATTGATTGGTGGTGCTTTTGAGAATTATGGTGAATCTATCATCATAGCTCCTAACATACCTGCGTTTAAAAACAGGGTATACATAGGTAGCGTTGGTGACCATGGTTTGATGTATAACGATTCAAATGGCCGTCCGGGTATCAGTTATGCAAACTGGAAAAGTGATAATGACTCAGCCTTTATTTTATCGCCAGGTAACGTAATTACATCATTGACATTACTGGATGATGGTACTTTGATAGCTTACGATGATGGTAACAAACGCACTTTCAAGTTGACAGGCATCACGCAAAAATGGTCTCAAACTACAGGTGGTAAACTACCTGCATCCGGCAATTTCTTCCTTTCGCACAAAGGCAACGTATTGCTTGCTGCAGATAGAACAGGTGCTAACGGTGTGTACTATAGTACTAATTATGGCAACAGTTGGTCTCCATATACAGGTATACCTACTACATCAAAAATACTGAGTATGTGTGGTGGTTTTGGCCAAACAGTATTGGTAGGTACAGATGGTGGTGGTGTGTATCGCCTGCCGGTAGGCTCTACAAAGTTTGTAACTGCAAATATTGGCATGCCAAAGAATGCTTTTGTTAAAAGCCTTTCAGAAAAATACGATTACTTCAAAAACAATACTTCAAAGCAATACATATACGCAGCTACAGATCAGGGTGTGTATCGTAGTCAGGACCTAGGTGAAAACTGGGTGAAGGTTTACGAAAACCCTAATAAGAAAGGTAGCTTTACGGTAATGTATTAGTCTTCTGTTTCAGCTTCATCATCGCTGAGAAAATCATTCAGGTCGCGACGTTCTTTTTTGGACGGGCGGCCTGTTTTGCTTAGGCGCTTACCTGTATAGAAGCTGGTACCCATACGTTTGTTGTATTGCAGGTCTTCTTCAGATGTGAGGTCTGTATAGTTCTTGATAGCCTCTTCAAAACCTACACGTTTCTGCAGCAGCCCTGTTACACGTATGGTCCATTTGCGCTCGGCACGTATGTCGTAGATTTCGCCAATGCTTACACTGCGTGCAGGTTTTACATTGGCACCGTTCAGTTTTACTTTGCCTTCTTCGCAGGCTTTGGTGGCAAGGGTACGCGTTTTGAAGATGCGTATAGACCACAGGTATTTATCCAGTCTTAATTTCTCATCTGCCATATTGCTAAATTACATAAATGCAGCATCACCAAAACTGTTTTGTAGTTTTGTGTTATTCTTATGCATTCACTCATCATATTCGCATCTGGCCGCGGCAGCAATGCACAGGCTATCATAGATTTCTTCAAGGCCAATGGTAAGGCTAAGGTTTCGCTCATCGTATCGAACAAGGCAGATGCAGGTGTGCTGGAGATTGCTAAGAAAGAACACATACCCTTCCTGATAATAGATAAGCATACTGCAAAAGAAGTGCTGCTGGTAGAACAGATGATGGAATATAAACCATCGCTGGTTGTTTTAGCAGGCTATCTGTGGAAGGTACCTGAAACGATACTGAATGCATTCCCGAACAGGATAATAAATGTGCACCCCGCATTATTGCCGAAGTATGGTGGTAAAGGTATGTATGGGCATCATGTGCACCAGGCTGTGGTTGCCAATAAAGAAAGGGAATCGGGCATTACGATACACTATGTGAATGAACACTATGATGAGGGTAACATTATAACACAGGCAAGATGCAGTGTAACAACTACCGATACGCCTGATGATGTAGCGCATAAGATTCATAAATTGGAACACTATTTCTTTCCGCGTACTATAGAGTTTTTGCTGGATAGTTTGAACCGGTATTGATGGGATTAAGGGATGAGCCGGGTTTTATGCTCTCTCTTGATAGCTAATCAACTAATTAACAAGTCAACGAATCAACAAACTACCAATCCTTCCTGCGCAGCTGTTTTTTCTCTGATGCTTTCTTTTTGCTATTGAGGCGTGCCTCTTTGGCGGCTATACTGATTTTTGTCGGCTTACGCTTTTTAGGTACTATCAGGCTTTTGGCAACAATCTCCTGCATTTTTGAAGTAGCAATCTGTTTGTTTTCGAGCTGAGAGCGTGTTTCACTGCACTTCACTATCAGGTAGCCATCTTTATTAATACGGTTGGCAAGTTTGTTGGAGATGAGTTCTTTTTCTTCTTGCGTAAAAGCATGCGACTGGCCAATGTGCAACCAGGCTTCAACCATCGTCTCTACCTTGTTTACATTCTGCCCGCCTTTGCCACCGCTGCGTGCGGTACGGTAAAATATTTCGTTTTGAAAGTTGTGCATCAACAAATTTAAAAATCTTCCTCTTCTTCGTCTTCCTCCTCGCTATTGAAGTTCATATTCATCATACTACCCAGTATATCGCCAAAGCTGTAGCCACCGCTTTCAACACCTTTCTTGCTGATGAGTGAGAAGGATGCCAAACCGTGCAGCATAAACTCCATCAGCAGTGCTATCTGTGCTTCATCTGCATTTGGGTAATACTGTTTTACAGCTGCATACAAGCCATCTACCTGATACAGGTTATTGCGATATGCATCGTCTGCTGCATCCTGCATGGTAACAAGGTCGTTGCCACGGCCAAACCAATCTATTACTGATTGATAAGGATTTGGTTTTGGTTTCACCTTGTCGTTGCCGCGTGGTTGTTTTTTGAAAGACTGTGGGTCGGGAAAATATTGGATGAACATGGTGCGGATAGCCTGCTCCAGCAAACGATGTGCTACGTTAGTAGGCCCTTCCTGCTCGCCTTCATACACCAGTTCTATCTTACCCGTGATGGATGGTATAACACCAATGAAATCGGCAATGCGTACTAACGTCTTATTGCTGCCATGCTTCAAAGCACGCAGCTCGGCAGTGCTTATCAGGTTCTCGTATGCAGAAATAGTAAGACGTGCAGATACACCACTCTTCTGGTCTACATACTCGCTCTTGCGTGCTTCCATGGCAATCTCTTCAACCAGCATCTTGGCAAGATCAGGCATTTCTACCTTTTCCATTTGCGCTGGCAATACATCTGCTTCCTGCTCAGTAATAGCTTGCGATACATGTACTGTTTTAGGATAGTGTGTTACTATCTGGCTTTCAATACGGTCTTTCAGCGGTGTTACAATACTACCACGATTGGTGTAGTCTTCGGGATTGGCAGTGAATACAAAAAGAATATCCAAAGGCATGCGCAGTTTGAAACCGCGTATCTGAATATCGCCCTCCTGCAATATGTTGAAGAGTGATACCTGAATGCGTGCCTGCAAATCGGGCAGCTCGTTGATAACAAATATACCTCTGTGAGAACGTGGTATGATGCCGTAGTGCAGCACACGTTCGTCAGCAAAACTGAGGCGCATATTTGCAGCTTTGATAGGGTCTACATCACCTATCAGGTCGGCAACAGATACATCGGGCGTAGCTAGCTTTTCGCCATAGCGCTCGCTGCGGTGCAACCAGTTGATAGGTGTTGCATCGCCCATTTCATTGAGCAGATTGCGTGCATACAACGATATCGGTGCAAACGGACTGTCGTTGATGTCGCTGCCATCTACAACAGGTATCCATTCGTCCAGCAGGTTTACCATCTCGCGTGCCATGCGTGTTTTCGCCTGCCCTCGAAGACCAAGGAATAATATATTGTGACGCGAAAGCAAAGCCCTTTCCACATCAGGTATTACAGTGTCCTCGTAACCCAGAATGCCTGTGAAAGGGTTTTGATTTGTTTGTATAGAATTAATAAGATTATGACGTACCTCTTCCTTTACCGATTTTGGTTGATAACCGGATGCCTTCAGTTCGCCGAATGTCTTTATAGTTGGTTGCATACTTGCCATAAGAGATTCGAAGTTACAGGTTTGTAACAATGCAGCAGGCTAAGTGTTTGCAATAGCGGTATAAAGAATATTGAAATGGTTAGTATTCACCAAAGTTCATACCGCCCTCCAGTATATCATCGAGCATAAAGAGTTTGCGGTTCTTTACTTCTTTCTTCTCTGTCAATTCTACGTCTACCGTGGTTTTGTCTTTGAAGGAAGACCATTCTCCTGAGGCTTTATCGCCCTTTATAGTTATTTCCATAACACCTACATCTTCTTCTGTCAGTATCAGTTTACCATCTGCAGATTTGGTAACGTCCAATACTACATAGTCTTCCATATCCTGAAATTTATAAACAGCGTCCCATGCACAAACAGGTTTAGGACAGGGACCTTTCAGGCTGCGGATGTATAGCTCCATTTTTATCTCACCATCAAACAAGCCCGTATACAGCTTGCGCTCTACAACATCATTAGTAGATGGTTTTTTCTTCTCTTCATCGTCGTCATTACCAACACTAAGCGGATTATCGGCCTTTGGCGTTTTTGCCGCAGCTGCTGCCAGTGCCATGCTGTCTTCAGCTTTGCCAATGGTATCGGATAATGCATAGAGTTGGGCTATCAGTACATCTTTCAGTACTTTTCTTTCAGCAGCCAGCTTCTCGTAATATTCTTCAATGCTTTCAGCTTCCAGTATGTTTACAATGCGGCCACCGTACCATTGGTTGTTGAAACCATGTACATCTTTGATGGATATACAATAGATTTTGCGCGTCAGTAAATCTTGCACAAATATGTAGCCTTGCAGGCGATATGGTATAATTTTCTCAAGCCCTACCAATTCGCGTGGCAGCATTGCTTTTTCCAGTTCGAAACGGGCAATCAGCAAATCTCTCCAGTGGATACCCGAGTCGAGCCCCTTCTTATGTATGAATTTGAAATCGCGAATAATGGATTTGTTGTAGTAGGGATCGAACTGCTGAAGATTGAGAGGATTGGAACGCAGGTTATTGATGCGCCTGTTGTTGACGATGCCTGTATCTGAGTATCGCTGTGCCATGTTCCATAGGGTATCGAACCGGGGGAAAAGCATTGCGTAAGCAGAGTCGTCTTCGGTACCAAAGCATTGAATTATCTTATTCACCAGTGCTTCTTCATTCTTCTGCTGCGCAATAGCAACAGAAGTGAGCAGCAACATCCATACAGCCAGAAATGCTTTTTTCATACTATGAAAATAAAAAAAGAAACCCTCTTTGAAGAGGGTTTTTATAATATATCCTTTACCAATTTCGGTGGACGGGCAATGATTGCTTTATCTCCGTTTACCACTATGGGTCTTTGCAGCAGTATAGGGTTATCTATAATTGCCTGCAGCAACTCGTTATCACTAAGCTGTTTGCCTGGATATTGTTCTGCAAATACTTGTTCGCCCTTGCGGACAATGTCCGTTGCAGTTACGCCAAGTTTGGTAAGTAATGTTTGCAGTTCTTCAATACTCAATGGTTCGTGCAGATAGAATTTATATTGTACTTCTTTGCCTTGTAACAATTCTGAAAGCTCCTGACACTTACTGCATTCACCGTTGTGATAAACTGTGAGCATTAGAAAGTCATTTCCTTCACATCGTCTGCAATAACAAGACGTCCGGCAGTTTTTGCTTTTATCTCGTCAATAGTAACGCCAGGTGCATGTTCCAGACAACGGAAGCCTTCTTCTGTAATATCAAATACGCCCAAATCTGTCACTACTTTTTTCACACATTTAACGCCTGTAAGCGGTAGCGAGCATTTTGGCAGCAGCTTGCTTTCGCCTTTCGGGTTGGTATGCTGCATAGCCACAATGATGTTTTTTGCAGCAGCTACCAGATCCATTGCGCCACCCATACCTTTCACCATCTTGCCCGGAATCTTCCAGTTGGCAATATCGCCATTGTCTGCTACTTCCATAGCACCCAGTACCGTAAGGTCTACCTTGCCGGCGCGTATCATACCAAAGCTCATAGCGCTATCAAAGAAAGCTGAACCCGGCAGTGTTGTAATAGTTTGTTTACCTGCATTTATCAAATCTGCATCCTCATCACCCTCGAAAGGGAAAGGGCCCATACCCAACAAGCCGTTTTCGCTTTGCAGTACTACGTTTACGCCTTCCGGTATATAGTTGGCAACCAGTGTAGGAATACCTATGCCAAGATTTACATAGAAACCATCCTGCAGTTCTTTCGCTATGCGTTGCGCAATTTGTATTTTATCTAAAGCCATGATTAGTTCCTTTTACGAGTTGTACGTTGTTCAATGCGTTTTTCATAGTCCGTACCCTGAAAGATGCGGTGAACATAGATGCCCGGGGTGTGAATTTCATTCGGGTGCAGTTCGCCAACAGGTACCAGTTCTTCTACCTCTGCAATGGTTGTTTTACCTGCCATCGCCATCATTGGGTTGAAGTTGCGGGCAGTGTCTTTAAACACCAGGTTGCCTTGTGCATCGCCCTTCCATGCTTTTACAATGGCAAAGTCTGAATCGAAAGCATATTCCAGCAGATAGTCTTTACCATTGAAGTTGCGCACTTCTTTGCCCTCTGCTACTTCGGTACCAACACCTGCCAGAAGGTATACAGCGGGCATACCATAGCCACTTGCCATACAGCGTGTAGCCAATGTGCCTTGTGGTATCAATTCTACTTCCAGCTCGCCACTCAGCAACTGGCGTTCAAATTCTGCATTTTCGCCAACGTAAGAAGATATCATCTTCTTTACCTGCTTTTGCTGCAGCATCAGCCCGATACCGAAATCATCGACACCGGCATTGTTTGATATACAAGTAAGATTATTAACGCCTTTGCGTACCAGTGCGGCAATACAGTTTTCAGGAATGCCACAGAGGCCGAAGCCACCCAACATGAGGGTCATGCCGGATTCTATGCCTTTTATAGCCTCATCAGCATTTGCAACCACTTTGTTCATCTGTCAGTAAAATTTGCGCTAAAATACTGCAATTAGCTGATTAGCTAATGTGATAATTAGCTGATAATAATATGTTTTAACCTGCGATAGCCTTAGGCTCATGCTTTACGGGGAAGTTTACCGACTTTGCAATGAAGCATTTGGCATGTGCCTCATCGTGCAGGGTATTTGCTTTTGCTATCATCGATGCATCTGCAACCGTTACAATAGGAAACAGTGTTACTTCTGTAAAACGTGCACCTTCGGACGTATCCATAGTCAATACACCCGTTGCATTGTCTGTATAATCAGTTACTATGACGCCGGCATCTGCACAGAGGTGCAGGTACCACAACATATGGCAGCTGGATAGTGAATATAGCAATGCATCTTCGGGATTGTGCTTTGTACCATCTCCACGAAAAGGCGTATCAGACGAACAAGAAATTGTTTGCTTGCCCTGTATTGCCCATGTATGCGCACGCTCGTAAGCATCGTAGCGGGTAGTGCCTTCGCCATTGTTACCTGTCCATGTTATGGTAGCAGCGTAGTGGTGTTGTTTGCTCATAGTTATTCTTCGGTTTGTTTTTTTCTTCTCGGTCTTCTCACCAATTCTCCTTTACAATTGGGGCATATGTTCTCCATTGCTGTTGTACAGTCTTCGCAGAAAGTACATTCGTAACTGCATACAAATGCAATACCATCCTGTGGCAGTTCTTTGTTGCATTTTTCGCAAACGGGACGCATCTCCATATGTCTAAAGTTAAGAATTTAGCAATTCAGCAGATTTGTTGATTGTTATTTTCAGTTCTTCATCATTCAATAGCTTAGTTATTGGTATGGGCACCGGCGGGTCTATTACATGTTCCTGCAAGGTATACTGAAACCATAGGTTGGTATGCCATTCGCCCAGTTTATAGCCAATGTTTTTGAACAGACCTATTTCCTCAAAACCATAAGCTCTGTGAAACTCAACACTGTTTACGTTGGTAACTAATACGCTTGCAAATACATTGATATACCCCTGTTGTTGCAGCAATGCAAAGAGTGTATTGTAGAGTATGCGTGCTATGCCTTTTCTGTGGTGCTTGTCTGAGATGTATACGGTAGATTCGGGCGACCATTGGTAGGCAGCGCGCTCGCGGTGAGTGCTGCCATAGGCATAGCCTACTATCTCACCATCGCACTCGCATACCAGCCATGGGTATTGTGCAGTTATCTTTTCAATCTTCGTTCTGAAATCATCTACCGATGGTATTTCGTATTCGAACGTGTTGGCAGTGTGCAATACATAGGGCGCATATACTGCAAGCGCCGCTTCCGCATCTGCGGGTGTTATTAATCGTATGTTATAATTGTTGTGCATAGTAAAGCTTATTAAAACACAAAGCCCCGCAATGGTGCGGGGCTTTGAAAATTGTTAGCGCAAGTACAGCAGCTCGCGATATTTTGGCAGCGGCCACAGCTTGTCTTCCACCAGCAGTTCCAGTTTGTCTGCGTGGTAGCGTATTTTTTCGAAGAATGTTTTCACATCGTTGCAATACATAGCAGCACGCTTGTGCATGTCTTCTACGTTGTTTGCTTTTTTACGTGCTTCAATCATTGCTTCTACATTATCATTGATCTCTTGTATGTGTCCGCTTACTACTTTCAGTATGTTCAGCTGTGCTTTGTAGCTGCCTTCACCAAGACCCAGGTCTTTCAAGCCACGTACGTTTTCTGCCAATACATTCTGATAGTTGATAGCTGCAGGCAGTATGTGGTTGGTAGCCATGTAGCCCAGTATACGCGCTTCAATCTGTACTTTCTTCACATATTCTTCCAGCAGTATTTCATGGCGTGCATCCAGTTCGCGTTCGCTATAGATGTTGTTTTCAAAAAATACTTTCTTAGCAGCATCTGTTACAAAAGCGTCCAGTGCTTCAGGTGTAGTTTTGAAATTGTTGAGGCCACGTTTTTTAGCTTCTTCAGCCCATGCATCGCTATAGTTGTCACCTTCAAAACGAATCTTCTTAGAATTCGTGATATAGTCGCGCAATACGTGCATCAGTGCTACTTCTTTCTTCTCACCTTTTTCAATCAGCGCATCTACATCGCGTTTGAAATTCTTCAGACTTTGTGCCATGATAGTGTTCAGCACCGTCATAGGCGAACCGCAGTTGGCAGAAGAACCTACCGCACGGAATTCGAATTTGTTACCAGTGAACGCAAACGGACTAGTACGGTTGCGGTCTGTATTATCCATCAGCAATTCAGGGATTTGCTTATGGATGTCCAGCTTCAGGATAACTTCATCCTGCTCACTGAATTTATCTTTTACCCTGGTTTCAATTTCGTCTAGTACTTCTGTCAGGTATTTACCTACATATACTGATATAATAGCCGGTGGCGCTTCGTTAGCACCCAGACGGTGGTCGTTATTTGCAGAAGCAATAGCCGCACGCATCAGGTCTGCATGGTCGTGTACCGCTTTGATGGCATTTACGAAGAACGTCAGGAACATCAGGTTGGTACGCGGTGTTTTACCAGGTGCCAGCAGGTTTACGCCAGTGTCTGTAGCAAGGCTCCAGTTGTTGTGCTTACCGCTACCGTTTACACCTGCAAATGGTTTTTCGTGCAGCAACACTTTCAGTTTGTGGCGTTTTGCCACTTTATTCATCACGTCCATCAGCAGCGAGTTATGGTCTACTGCTATGTTCACTTCTTCAAATATAGGTGCACATTCAAACTGGCCCGGTGCTACCTCGTTGTGGCGCGTACGCAGTGGAATACCCAGTTTGTAAGACTCTTGTTCAAAGTCTTGCATGAATTCGTACACACGGTCAGGAATAGAACCGAAGTAGTGGTCTTCCAACTGTTGTCCTTTTGCAGGAGAGTGGCCTACCAGTGTACGTCCGCACATTACCAGATCAGGGCGTGCATTAGCCAGTGTTTCGTCTATCACGAAATACTCTTGCTCCCAGCCCAGTGTAGTAGTTACTTTAGTTACGTTTTTATCGAAGTAGTGGCAAACATCTACTGCCGCTTTATCCAACGCAGCGATAGACTTCAGCAATGGTGCTTTATAGTCCAGCGATTCGCCATTGTAAGCGATGAATATAGTAGGTATGCAAAGTGTTTTACCATTTGCCGCTTCCATAATGAAAGCAGGAGATGAAGGATCCCATGCGGTATAACCACGGGCTTCGAATGTAGCACGGATGCCACCATTAGGGAAACTGCTAGCATCAGGTTCCTGTTGTATCAATGCATCACCGTCAAAGATTTCGATTGCAGTACCATCGCTCTTAATAGTAAAGAAAGAGTCGTGTTTTTCAGCCGTAGTACCTGTAAGTGGTTGGAACCAGTGTGTGAAGTGCGTAACACCGCGCTCCTCTGCCCAGGCTTTCATACCTGCGGCAATCTGGTCTGCCATCTTGCGGTCTATCTTAGTTCCCGATTTAGCTGAGTTCATCAGGCTTTTGTAAGCCTCGTCGCTCAGGTATTCGCGCATAGCGCGGCCGGTAAATACGTTGCTGGCAAACATGCTGGTAATACGTTTACCACCATAGTGGGCTACCTTTTTTTCTTCGGAAGCCATTTCTTGCAGTGCGAGATAACGAAGTGATGACATTAAATTATATTTTACGCAAATGTAAAGAAAATGAGAGGTTCATTCCAAATTTTTATCAAAATTAAGTCAAAAATATAATATTATTAAAATATTGTTTCGTTATTGAAACGGATGGAATACCTCCTCGTGTACTATAAAAGCACATGCAAAGTCTTGTTTTACAATGCCTTGTGCCGATATTTCTCTTTGAGGAGACGTTAAATGCATAAATATATTAATATTAAATCTGCCCCCCGTTTCCTCCATTTTGCCGATGTGCATATGGTCGGCAAACTCTACTCCGCGCCTGCCCTGCCATTTATAGGCAGCCTCTTTGGCGCTCCATGCCAGGGTTATGAGCTTTGTATCATTATTAATAAGTGCCTGCTCGGGGGCAGAAAGGAATTTGTGTTGCAATGCCTCCATACGCGGGTGCCAGCATTGTATATCAATACCGCATTCTACATACGGACTAATAACTGCCGCCACATATGGCCATGAATGAGATATGGAGAAATAATACAGATTGTCGTCGATACGGGGTTTATCATGCTCATCGGGGCGGATGTTGAGTAGTGGAAAATCTTCTTTCAGGTGCTTTAGCAAAAAGCGGCCTGCCATTCTTTCCAACCTGCGTTTTTCTGCTTTTATATCGGGCGCAGGCAGCCCAGTGCGTTCTGTAAAGAAGCTTTCGGGCTCTTCTATCTTCCATATAGCAGCAAGGCTATAGGCATCACTGCTCCACTCCTGATATAAAGGCATGACAATCAATTGAGTTGTAAAATTAATTTTTTGATAGCAAGTATTACGTGATATTTGGCGCCAATTAAACGGTGCGTATACCGTTTGTCAAACTAAAAACAACTTAAATTAAGAAGATGAAAAAGCTATTCTTATGCTTGGCTATGATAGCCGCAACCAACCCTATCTGGGCACAAGACGATAAACAAGATGAAGAATATGAACTGAGGGGTAATGAAAAATATGGTTACATCATTACGGAAAAAGGTGAGAAGATTGAAGGTATTGTGAAACTGCTGGGCAGTGCAGAATCTCCGTGGGTGAACCAGAAGAAAGTAAAATTCATTGCTAAAGCAGACATAGACCCTGCGAAAAACAGGCAGAAACTGAAAGTAATGGATACAGACGACCTACAGGAATATGTAGCGCTTGACGGTGATAAAGAACGTCATTTCCGTTTGGTGAAGTGGGCTAATACAAGAGAAGGCCTGACGAGCGGAAGCAGTAAAAGTGGAATTGGCGGAGCACTGAAAAAAGCAAAAAACCTATCTACTACAAGGCATATGGCAGAAGTGATGGTGAATGGTAAAATCAGTGTGTTCCGTTTGTATGGCTATCCTGCGGCTGTAGCTGTAGGCAAAGACGACGTAGCAGAAATGGAGAAAGAAACACAGGAGCTGAGGGAAAACCCTACAGTACTGGTGCAGAAAGGCGACGATAAAGTAGAAGCTTTCCAGGCTGATGATATTAAAGAAATGGTAAGCGACTGCAGTGTGGTAAAAGAAAAACTGGAAGGTGGCAAATATGCAAGCTACGACCCGGCTAAGCAAGAGAAGAAAAGAAGCGGCATGGGCAAACTGATAAAAAATGAAGTAGACCGTGCCGGTATGGGCGGTACACTACTAACAATGGCTGAAGAAGTATTCGGCGACTACAATGCAAATTGTAAATAAGCATAATACATAATATTTAATGCAAGAGAAGGGTGGCAATTTGCCACCCTTTTTATTTAATGGGAGATTGTCCACAAATTGTTGACATCTGAGCAGTGGCCAAGATGTACATCACCAAATCATCAAATCATCACATTATATTTGCTGCCATGATACTATCAGATAAGCGCATACTGGAAGAAATGGAAAAAGGTACTATCAAAATAGAACCTTATACAAGAGATTGTTTGGGAAGTAATAGTTACGATGTGCACCTTGGCTCTACACTGGCTACATACAAAGAACATATCATTGATGCAAAGAAGCACAACCAGATAGAGTGTTTTGAAATACCTGATGATGGTTTTGTGCTGTATCCGCACATATTTTATCTGGGCGTAACGCAGGAGTATACAGAAACGCATGCACACGTACCGTTTCTGGAAGGTAAGTCATCTACAGGTCGTCTGGGTATAGATATACACGCTACGGCTGGTAAAGGTGACGTAGGTTTTTGCGGCAACTGGACGCTGGAGATATCTGTAAAACAACCGGTGAAGATTTATAAAGGCATGCCGATAGGCCAACTGATATACTTCCCGGTAGATGGTGAGATCGAAGTAAAATACAACCAGAAGAAAAATGCAAAATACAGCGGCCAGCCAAATAAGCCAATAGAAAGTATGATGTGGAAAAACGAATTCTAATCACATATAGATGATAAAAGAAAAAGCGCAATGATTATTCATTGCGCTTTTTTCATGTATGATTATGCTACAGATTAACCTTCTGCAACACTGTCTTCGTATATAACAGAATTCTGCCCGTTGCGTTTTTCCTGTGCTTCTTTGGCAGCTTTTACAAATGCCATAAACAAAGGATGCGGGTTTTCTACCGTGCTCTTATACTCAGGGTGAAACTGTACACCTACATAGAAAGGATGGTCTTTTACCTCTACCACCTCTACAAGGCCGGTAGCAGGGTTTTTACCTACAGGTATCATGCCTGCGTTTTCGTATGCTTCCAGGAATTCGTTATTGAACTCGTAACGGTGGCGGTGACGCTCTGATATTTTTGTAGAGCCGTAGATGCTTGCTGCACGAGAGTCGCTGCGCAGTTCGCAGTCATATGCACCCAGACGCATGGTACCACCCATCTGTGTGATATTCTTTTGCTCTGCCATCATGGCAATTACAGCTTCGTTAGTATCAGGGTTCATTTCTGTAGAGTGTGCTTTGCTCATACCCAGTACGTTGCGGGCAAACTCTACACATGCCATTTGCATACCCAGACAAATACCGAAGAAAGGTATTTTGTTTTCGCGTGCATAGCGAATGGCATCTATCTTACCTTCTATACCGCGGCTGCCAAAACCGGGAGCAACCAGTATCGCATCCAGATTTTGCAGTTTTTCAACCGCGTTTTCTGTTGTCAGGTGTTCAGAATGTATGTTGCGAACTTCAACCTTGCACTCGTTCATAGCACCTGCATGTATCAGTGCTTCGAGGATAGATTTATACGCATCCTGCAATTCTACATATTTACCTATCAGGCCGATGGTAACTTTAGATTTAGGATAGCGCAATTTGTTCAGGAATTCTTTCCATTTAGTCAGGTCTGGGTCTGTACCCATTGGCAGGTTCAGCTTCTGCAGGCATATTTCATCCAGCCTTTCGCGCATCATTTCCAGTGGTACACCATAGATGGTATCAGCATCCAGCGCTTCTATAACCGCATCCTGTGTTACGTTACAAAACAGTGCTATTTTACGTTTCAGGTCTTTATAAAGTGGTTCTTCAGTACGGCAAACCAATACATCGGGGTTCAGCCCGTGTTCACTCATCATTTTTACAGAGTGTTGTGTTGGTTTTGTTTTCAGTTCTTTTGCCGCTTTCAGATATGGTATCAGTGTCAGGTGTACAACCAGTGCACGGTCGTCACCCAACTCCCATTTCATCTGACGAACCGCCTCGATGTACGGAAGTGATTCGATATCGCCTACAGTACCACCCAGCTCGGTAATAACAATATCGTATTTATTGTCTTTGCCTAGCAGCGTCATACGGCGCTTTATCTCGTCTGTAATGTGGGGGATAACCTGTACGGTTTTGCCCAGATAAGCACCCTCACGCTCTTTATTGATAACGTATTGGTAAATACGTCCTGTAGTTACGTTGTTGGCTTGCGATGTGTGTGTGTTCAGGAAACGCTCGTAGTGCCCCAGATCCAAGTCTGTTTCCGCACCATCTTCTGTTACATAACATTCGCCGTGCTCGTACGGATTCAGCGTACCCGGATCTACGTTGATGTACGGGTCGAATTTCTGAATAGTGGTACGGAAGCCACGTGCCTGTAACAATTTAGCCAGAGATGCGGCTATAATTCCCTTTCCTAACGATGAAGTAACCCCACCGGTTACAAATATATACTTAGTCATAACGCTCCTGTTTTGTCATAGACCGGTAGCGCAGCATACAGATATTACAATAAAATTGAGGAAGTAGCTGTTGCGGTCGCACAAAGTTATAAACTAAGCCGGCATTTTAAAAATATAATTGCTGTGCAGTTGTCAACAATGTGTATAAACTCTTGATTAATAGTTTGAAAAAATCCCCCCTTTTTCGCTTTCACCTTTAGTTATATTTAACATTTAAAATTTCACGATCTAAGGCAATACGTTCATTTTTGTCACGTTAATGTCAACAAACCATTAGCCAACACTCCCACATGCGCCTCTTGACCACCCTCTTTGCCTTGCTGCTAATGGCATGCACAGGCTATGCACAGCCCATAACCATTACGGGCTCTGTATCAGACACATTGAACAGTGCGCCACTGCCAAACGCATGCATCACCGTGCTGCGGGCGTCGGATTCTGTACTGGAAACTTTTACACGTACCAAGCAGGATGGTACCTTCTCGCTGAAGGTTAAAACCACAGGTAAGTATCTGGTAATGACCAGCTACCCCAGCCTTGCGGAATATGTAGATGTAATCAACGTGAAGGATAATAAGCCGATGGACTTGGGTATGATACCCATGGTATCGAAAATGCACCTGCTGAAGGAGGTAATACTGACGCAACAGTATTCTGCCATTAAGGTAAAGGGCGATACCGTAGAATACATGGCGGATAGCTTCCTGACAAAAGAAGGTGCAAATGTGGAGGCACTGCTGAAAAAACTACCCGGTATACAGGTAGATAAAAACGGACAGATAATAGCGCATGGCGAAAAAGTGCAAAAGATATTGGTAGATGGCGAGGAGTTTTTTACCGATGACCCTGCGGTGGTAACTAAAAGCCTGCAGGCAAAGGCTGTAGATAAAGTGCAGGTGTTTGATAAGAAAAGTGAACAGGCAGAGTTTACGGGTATTGATGACGGTGAAAAAACACGTACCATCAACCTGCAACTGAAAGAAGATAAGAAGAAAGGATATTTTGGCAAGATAGTAGGCGCAGGTGGTGCAGGTGATGATCAGGGCTATTTTGAAAATCAGGCAATGTTTAATGCCTTTAAGGGCAAACGCAAGTTTTCTGCATTCGGTATTATGGCAAATACGGGCAAGATGGGTCTTGGCTGGGAAGACCGTGATAAGTTTGGTAGTGAGAATACAAATAGTTTTATGGATGAGGACGGAGGCTTTGTTACCTACTACAGTGGTGGTGATGATGATGATATGGAAGGATGGGATGGCAGGTATAACGGTGAAGGCTTCCCGAGGGCATGGACGGCAGGTGCACACTATTCCAACAAATGGAAACAGGACAAACACCATCTGGGTAGCAACTATCGTTATGCAAAACAGGATATTGCAGCCACTACCAATACACTCAATGAAAACTCGCTGCCTAACAACAAAAAGAACTATAGCAGTCAATCGAATAATAAGTATTCTATAGGACAGCGTAACAGGCTGGATGGTAACTATACATGGACGATAGACTCTATGTCCAGCATCAAACTGACGGCAAACGGCGGTATTTCTAATACTAAAACAACTACTGACTATACTGCAGAAACTGTAGACCAGCAAGACTCTATGCTGAATAGTAATAAGCGTACTGTAACAACAGATGCCGAAACAAAAACACTGAATGCAACGCTCGACTATCGGAAGAAATTCAAAAAGAAAGGTAGAACTGTATCACTGAACATGACAGAGAACTATCGCGAAACTACGAGCAATGGCTTTCTGAGGTCTGATAACGTTTATTATCTGCGCGATACTGCAACAAATGCACTGTTGTACAGGACAAAAGACATTGCAGACCAACGGAAGAAAAATGAAAGCAAAGCACTGTCTTTGTCTGCCAAGGTTACCTATACAGAACCACTTTCTAAAGTTGCATTTATTGATGCCAATTACTCATTAAAAGTAGACAACAATACAGCTCTGCGAGAAACATATAATAAACAAACACCAACAGACGATGCCTACCTGTCATTAAATGATACATTCAGCAACAACTTTATGTTCAACGTGACGACACATACCGGCGGTGGTAACCTGAGGTTTGTGTTTAAAAAACTGACGATGTCTGCTGGTGGTTCGGTATCAAATGCAGCATTTGTGCAGGAAGACCTGATGAGAGATACTACACGTAGCTATAGCTTTACCAACTTCTTCCCTAAGGCATACATTAAATACAACATCAACAAACAGCGCAGAATAAGTCTGGACTATAATGGTTCTACACAACAACCAACCATAGACCAGATACAGCCATTGCGCAACAACCTGGATCCGCTGAACGTGGCAATAGGTAATGCCAACATTCGTCAGTCGTTTACACACAGGGTAAGCCTTAGTTTTAACGATTATAAAATGATTACCAACAGATACATCTGGATGAATGTCAGCATGAACATGGTTGATAATGCCATCAGCCGTTCTGAAAACGTAGATGCTGTAGGACGCCGTACATACCAGTATATAAATGTGGATGGTAACTACAACGGATGGGGCTACATTAGCTATGGCAGACAGTTCAATAAAATAAACTTTGATGCGGGCTTGTACAGTAGCATTGGCATCAATCACATCAACAACGTCATCAATGGCGTTACTAACAAAAGTGACAACAACAGGTATAGTGTGGGTGTGCGCCTCGGCTGGCATACAGAGAATGATAAGTTCAGCGTGTCTTACGACCCTAACATAACATACAACGATAACAAGTCTACCATCAATACACTGGTAACAAGCTACTGGACTTACGAACAATCGTTTGATGCTTCTTACGACCTGCCTTTGAAATTCAGCGTAGGCACAGATATCAATTGGTACATCCGTCAGCAGACAAGTGTGTTTGACAGAAACAATAACGTGTTCCGCTGGAATGCGTATGTGGCTAAGAAATTCATGAAGAACGACCAGTTGGAGCTGCGCTTCTCTGCATTCGATATGCTGAATCAAAACCTCGGCTTCAGCCGCTATGCGCAGAACAATATTGTAACAGAAACAAACTACAATACCATCCGTCGTTACGGTTTGCTGTCGCTGACATGGAATTTTACAAAATCTGCAGCAGGTGCAGCGCCTGAGCAAGACGCAGGTACTATTATTAAAATGATAAAATAACCCTCGATGAAAAAGCTTCAATTAATCTGCATATTTCTGCTGACTGTATTTGGTGCAAATGCACAGTTTACCCAGTTTGGTAAAATTGAGTATGAACGTAAAGTAAACATCAAGCGCCAACTGAATGACCTTGATGATGAACAAAAGCAATGGATAGAAAAATTTAAAGCACAGATACCTGATTTCAATACATCGTATTTCGATTTGTATTTCAATACATCAAAATCGCTCTACAAACCGGGCAAGGAAGTAGAAGGCGGAACTAAACTGTGGTTTGCACAATCTCCTGCCAATGATAATGTAGTACTGACCGATTTTGGTACAGAGAAGGTAAAGGCAAACAAAACAGTGTTTGAGCAGAAGTTTCTGGTAGAAGACAGCATGCGTAAAATAGAGTGGAAGATAAGTGATGAAATACGTACCATAGCCAATTACAAATGCCGCAAAGCAGTGGGTAAGATTTTCGACTCTGTGTACGTGGTTGCTTTCTATACAGAAGACATCATGGTGAGTGGTGGCCCGGAAATGTTTGGCGGCCTGCCGGGTATGATACTGCAACTGGCCATACCGCGTATGCACACCACATGGGTAGCGCAAAAAATAGACATGGTAAAACCTAAAGACACAGATTTTACCACAAGCGATAAAGGCAAAAAGACGACACAAAAGGAACTATACGAAACACTGAAAACCAGCTTTAAAGACTGGGGCAAGTACGCCGATAAAAACCTTTGGTGGACATTGATATAGCGCATATGCGTCAAATAGTATTAGGTCTGGTATGCTTACTCTGTTTCAGCAGTTGCAGAACAGTATTGCTGCGAGCTATTGGTGTAAAGAATAATAGGCATCTTTCTGAAGAGAAGATAGCAAAGCTACAACACCGTTATGGTATAGACAGCAGGTATAGCTATTACATAGATACTATTTACAACACATATCTGGCTAAAACTATTAACAAGAAAGATAGTGCTGAAAGAGGTATATACAAGACATTCAGCCAGCCATTAATAGCTACTTATTATATACAGAAGCCTACAGCGGATATGGCTATAGTGAATTGTGATGGCTATATGAAGATGCTGCGTCTAACGTGGAATAAACATGGTGAAATGGATGTCTTTCCGCCGAAGTATGAAACGCTTATTACCGATAAAATAAAACTACAGGAGTATCTGCAATGTCTTAAGCCGTTGAAAGGTTCTGCAGCTATTAATACAATCGCCGGCTACGATAATGTGATTGTGTTGCATTGGGTACATTTCTTTACTAAGAATACCAAAAGCCTGATAAATGAAGTGGAGCGAAATGCAAAACTTGCAAAAGGCAAAACACTGATAGTGTATGTGAATGCAGATAATGTATACGATACATCAAAATAAAAGCCCCAAGTTATCGGGGCTTTTATTTTTTATCCTATTGCTTGTGCAAGATCTGCAATCAGGTCGTCAACATCTTCAATACCAACACTCAGGCGTATCAGGCTATCTACAAGGCCGTTCTTGATGCGTTCTTCGCGAGGGATGGAACCATGTGTCATAGATGCAGGATGACCAATCAGCGATTCTACACCACCAAGCGATTCTGCCAGTGAAAACAATTGTGTTTTCTTCAGTACATTCATCGCTGCATCCATATTATCATCTTTCAGTGTAAAAGACATCATACCTCCAAAGCCACGCATTTGCTTCTTAGCCACATCGTGGTTAGGATGGTCTTCAAAACCACACCAATATACTTTACCTACTTTAGGATGATTGCGCAGATAGTTGGCAATCTTCTCACCATTCTCGCAATGACGTTGCATACGCACGTGTAGCGTTTTTATACCACGCAACACCAGCCAGCAATCGTGCGGGCCGGGTACGGCGCCACAACTGTTTTGTATAAAGCGCAGCTTTTCTTCCAGTGCAGCATCTTTCATTATCAGCGCACCGTGTACCACGTCGCTGTGCCCGCCCAGGTATTTTGTAGCAGAGTGCAATACGATGTCAGCACCCCAATCCAGCGGATTTTGCAGGTATGGAGAAGCGAATGTATTATCTACAACCAGCAGCAGTTTGTGTTCTTTAGCAATTTTAGCACATGCTTCTATATCAACGATATTCAGAAGCGGGTTGGTTGGCGTTTCTGTCCATATCATCTTCGTATTGCTGTTGATATAGCCACGGATGTTTTCCGCATTGCTCATATCTATGAAATGGAACTTGATACTATACAGCGCAAATACTTTGGTGAAAATGCGGTAAGTGCCGCCATACAGGTCGTTAGCAACAATCACTTCGTCGCCTGGCATCAGCAATTTCGCAACTGCATCTGTAGCTGCCATACCACTGCCAAAGCAAAGTGCATATTCGCCGTTTTCTATAGCGGCCAGTGCATTTTGCAATACAGTGCGCGTTGGGTTTTGTGTACGTGCATACTCGTAGCCTTTATGATCGCCCGGTGCCGCCTGCACATAAGTAGATGTTTGATATATAGGTGTCATGATAGCACCCGTTGTTGGGTCCGGTTCTACACCTGCGTGTATCAGTTTTGTAGCCAGTTTATGATTTTTATTATTCATTCATTGCGGATTTTGTAATGTTTGCAAAGGTAGTTAAACTGAACGGCTTATAATTTCTCCACCTTTGCTATTTTTATCCAATGAAACCCACTGATAGGCTTAATAAATTATATAGTGTACTATTTCTGGTAATATTGGTTGCCGGGTTGGTACTCAGGTTTTATCAGTATCTTATCAACAGATCTCTGTGGCATGATGAGGCGCACCTTGCGCTGAATTTTGTAGACCTGGGCTTTAAAGACCTCACAAAACCGCTAGAAAACTTTCAAAGTGCGCCTATATTTTTCCTTTGGGGAGTAGAGCTCTTCAGTCATATTTTCGGTCTGGGAGAGATGTCATTAAGGTTGTTGCCTTTTATATTCTCTATAGCGGTAATGCCATTGTTTTACCACATTGTATATGAGCTTACAAAGCAACGTATTACCTCGCTGATTGCATTTTTGATATATGCACTAAATATCTCTTTTGTATACTATGCATCAGAGCTGAAGCCATATACCATAGATGTATCTGCTTATATTATACTCAGTTATCTGGTATTGAGTTCAAATAAGTTTGTTGCAAAACACAGAGATTTACTGCTTGTAGTGTCAGGTAGCCTGCTGGTGTTCTTCTCCAATTCAACACAGCTGGTGGTTGCTTGCATAGGTGTGTATTATTTGAAAAACATAAAGGTTATTAAGGAAGATGTGAAGTTGATGACATTACCACTGAGGAATGTAGTAGTACTAGGCTCTTGGTTGCTGATGATAGGGATAAATTATTTTCTGTTCGTAAAAGATCATCCTTATGCTTCCGGTATGAAAGAGATATGGGCATGGACTTTTTGTCCTACGCCATTCTTTGGCCCTGAGTTTAATCAATACATGACAACTTATGTACCAACCCTTTTCATGAACGATTTGTTTTTTGCAGACAGTTCTTTCTTCTTAGGGTATATAATTCTCGCTGTTTGTACTGTTGGCCTGGTAACCGCGATAGTACAGAAAAACAAAAATGTGCTGATTTTCGGGTTGATGCCGCTTGCGCTTAGCTATGTATTATCGCTCTTAAGTCAATACCCATTCTATGGTAGGTTTATACTCTACGCTTTTCCGGGTATTGTCATATTGTTGAGTATAGGCTTAAACACTATCGTAACGATAGTCAGGAACAAATTCTATAATTATGCTGCAGGTGCATTTACTATCCTGTTCTTATTTCTTTTATTGAAAAACTCTGTAATGTCTGTGCCAAAGTGGGATATAAAAATTAAACCAGCATTGACATACATTGATAAACACTTTTCGAATAGCCATGTGTTTGTAACTACTCCGTATTCTATGTGCGAGTATTACAAGAAAATAGGATTTGTGCATTGTGGAGAAATAACAAGACTCACGTGGCACCTTGATGCTTATGCATTGTTGAATGACACTGTTGTACAAAAACAGAAAGAACCATACATCATACTGCACTCTGTAACAGGTGGCGACAATGCAGACGTATTTATTCCAGAGCTAAAGGCTAAAGGTTTAATAATATCAGAGTATAAAGCGAATAATTTCGGGGTTACAGAAATCAGGCCGGATACAAGCAGGTAATTCAGTAATTTTATCATCTTATGCAGCAGTCGCACATCAGGCCTACAGACAATTTAAGCCCGCAGGAGCGTGAATATGAGAATAGTATTCGCCCCCAGTCTATAGATGATTTTTCGGGCCAGCCAAAACTGGTAGAAAACCTGCGCATATTCATCAAAGCTGCTAATCTGCGTGGCGAATCGTTGGATCATGTATTGTTTCACGGCCCTCCCGGTTTGGGTAAAACCACCCTTTCGCGCATAGTGGCAAACGAACTGGGGGTGAATATTAAAGAAACAAGCGGACCTGTTATAGAAAAGCCCGCAGACCTTGCCGGTTTGCTTACAAGCCTGGAACCACGTGATGTATTGTTTATAGATGAAATTCACCGATTGAGCACAGTGGTAGAAGAATACCTCTATGCTGCGATGGAGGATTTTAAAATTGACATCATGATAGATAGCGGACCCGCCGCCCGTTCTGTTCAGATAAACCTGAGTCCGTTTACACTGGTAGGCGCTACTACACGTAGTGGTTTGCTAACATCTCCTTTGTTGAGCCGCTTTGGTATAAAATCAAGACTGGAGTATTATAATTCCGAAGTGCTGCAACGTATTGTAATGCGTGCTGCGGGATTGTTGAATGTAAAAACAACATCGGAAGCTGCCATGCAGATAGCCAGCCGCAGCCGTGGTACGCCGCGTATTGCCAATGGTTTGCTGCGCCGTATGCGCGATTTTGCACAAGTACTGGGTAATGGTGTGATAGACCTTGCCATCGTAGAGCATGGCCTTCGCGCACTGAATGTAGACGAAAGTGGACTGGATGATATGGATAATAAAATCCTGAGCACGTTGATTGAAAAATTCAAGGGCGGGCCGACAGGTATCAATAACATTGCAACAGCTGTAGGCGAAGAAGCGGGAACTATTGAAGAAGTGTACGAACCATTCCTGATACAGGAAGGTTATATCATGCGTACGCCACGTGGTAGAGAAGCTACAGAGAAAGCCTACAAACACCTTGGCCGCAATAAGCCGGGCGATACAGGTGTGTTGTTTTAACCTTGCTTAGCTATTCCTAAAAGATTCGTCAGCAGTGTATCCCAGCTGTATTTCTGCTTTTCTGCAGCAATATTTTGTTGCAAGTTTGGCAGTGAATCCGGTTGAAAGAAACGGATGATAGCGGTCGCTATTTCAGTAGGGTCGGGCTCTGTAACAAAGCCTACTTTTCCATCGGGAACTACTTCGGCAAGACCACCAACATTAGTTACCACCATTGGTTTTTCAAAATGGTAAGCCACTTGTGTAATGCCGCTTTGTGTGGCAGTGCGATAAGGTTGCACTACAAGGTCTGTAGCAGAGAAATAATATTTAATCTCGTCGTTGGGTATAAACTCCGTAAAAAGTTTTACACTATTGCCAATGCTGTTTTGTTGTATCTGTTGCAAGTAGCTATCACCATCGCCATAAAACTCTCCGGCTACTATAAGCTTGATGCCTGCTTGTTTGATGCGTTCATCTTTCATGGCATCCAGGAGCAAATCAAGCCCTTTGTATTTGCGTATGAAGCCAAAGAAGAGGATGTATTTATCAGTTGGATTGAGCCCCAGTTTCTTGCATGCTTCTTCTCTTCCAATAGCATTGCCATAGTTGTCGTACACCGGGTGCGGGCTGAATACGGAAGGCTTGTCTGTAAATTGTTTCAGGTCTTTCAGTACATCCTTACTCATCGCAAGAAAAGCATCAGCGCTCTTCAGAAAGTATTTGGTAAAAGCCATATCGCCCGGGCGATGCTCGTGCGGTATCACATTGTCTGTAATGGCAACAATCTTTGTGTGTTTGTTTTTACGCACCCTACGAAGGATAGTACCGAAGCATGGCCCCATAAAAGGCAACCAGTAGCGTACTATGATTAAGTCGGGCTTTTCGTTCTTGATGCGGTTGCCAACACTCAGCCAATTGAGTGGATTTACAGAGTTGATAACACTGCGTATCTCCAGAGCCTTTGGTGCTGGCTCATCTGTAAACTGCGATTTGCCCGGGAAAAGAAACGAAGGGTATTGCAGCGAGAAAGAATAGATAACCACTTTGTGCCCCTGCTCTTGCAATACTTCTGCCATGCGCTCGTTGAAAGTAGCGATGCCGCCGCCACGCAGCGGGTGTGCAGAGCCTATGATGGTTATATTCATTTACAATACTGTTTTAAAATCTTCCTGTGCTTTTTTGTAGTCTGTTGGTATGCCAATATCTATAAAATAAGCATCGCTTACAAAACCATACATTTTTCCTTTGTGTACAAATACCTCGAAATAATCTTTCTCGAAAGAATATTTTTCCGGCAATTGTTTGGCAATGAGCGCAGCTTTATTCACAATGTACACACCACCGTTTATCAATCCTTCGCTGTAATATTTCTTCTCTTCAAATGCAGTGATGCAACCTGCATCATCTGTTCTTACAACACCATATCTTTCAAACTCCTGCATGGGCTTTAATGCAAGTGTTGTTGCTGCATTCTTTGATCTGTGATACGCAAGCATTGCCTGCATATCTACGCGAAACATAGTATCGCCATTCAGCACTGCCACATTATCTGCTGTTGCTTTAGTGAGTGCCAGGCTTATGCCACCACCTGTGCCAAGGGGTGTTTCTTCTATCACATAATCTATAGCAAAAGGCCACTGTTCAGTTTGTAGCCAATCAGTTATTACCTTGTGTTTGAAGCCCAGCGACAGTATGATGCGTGCGCAGCCCTGCGACTGCAAATAGCTGAATATGTAATGCAAAAATGGTTTGCCATTAACGGGTGCCATACATTTAGGATACAATCCTATAACGCTCTGCAGCCTTGTACCCAAACCACCTGCCAGTACTACACACTCCATCTTATATACTCCAGGTTGACAGCCCGTGCTCTACGAAGCTGTAGTTACGAAACTCTCCACCAAACTGTTGCAGTGCTTTTTGCACCGCATAGCGTGTATTGGCAGGGCAGTAGAACATCATAAAGCCACCACCACCTGCACCACTTATCTTGCCGCCTGTAGCGCCTGCATCCAGTGCGGTTTGGTATATATTGTCCATGGCATCGTTCGATATGCCTTGCGCCATTTGTTTTTTGAAACGGAAACCATAGTCGAGAATAGAACCAAAGTCGTGGATATTACCTTTCAGCAGTGCTTCCTTCATCATATTGGCCTGCTCCTTCAGTTGGTGCATAGCCTCTATCGATTTCTCATTTTTGTCTTTCACATTCTTGCTTTGTGCTTCAATGATATCTGAAGACAAGCGACTGGTAGATGTGAAGTATAGCAACAGGTTATTCTCCAGTTCAAACAAGAGTTTTTGTTTAATGCGCAGTGGATTTACAATAACCCTGTCGCCCTCATAAAACTCCATGAAATTGACACCGCCGAATGTTGCAGCATACTGATCTTGCTTACCACCTGCCATTGCTAGGTCTTCGCGCTCTATCTCGTAGGCAAGGTGTGCAATATCATATTCGCCCAGTGGCAGTTTCAGCCATTCTGCAAAAGCGCCAACAATAGCAACCATCAGGGTAGAAGAGCTGCCAAGTCCGCTACCTGCAGGAGCATCTACAAAAGTTGTCAGTTTAAAACCACTTGGTACAGCACCGTATTTTTTTACAATATGGTTGTATGCACCTTTTGCAAGTGTAAGTTCTCCGTCTATAGCTATTTCATTTGCCAATGCACAGGTAGTAATCTCGTTGCGGTCTGTAGCTTCAATTATTATCTCAGGTATGTGCAGTGGTTCTATGCTTGCATATGCGTAGAGCGATATGGTAGCATTCAGTATTGCACCACCATATATATCGCAGTATGGGCTCACATCTGTGCCGCCACCGGCAAGGCCAATGCGTAAAGGTGCTTTACTTCTGTATATCATTACAATTGTTTGCGGATGCGCTAAAATAAATAAACTTAGCCACGTTGGCTCTTTGTGCTTTTGTTAAAACGCATATACAGGCTAAATAGTATGATGCCTATCAGCCCGCCTACAGCATCAGCAAGCGTATCCATATTGTCTTGAGAACGTCCTTGCACATAATGACCTTGTACATATTCTACCAGCCAACCGAGGAATGTGGCAGCAATAAGCAGTATCAGCTTCAGCCCCATACTATTGCTGCGCACGGTATTGTGCCAGAGGATGGTGAAGACACCAAACAAAACCATATGTGTCCACTTATCTACAAGCGGAATATTAAGATGTGGAAGGTCTTTGCCGGGTATGAAGCAAAGGAAGAAAATGAGCAAAGTCCATAGTATGGCTATGGACTTTGCATATGTTGTAAAAATATTGTTTTGCTTTTCAGCAGTAGCTTGCATTATTCGCCTATCAGAGCTTTGTAAGCTGCAGCATCCATCAGTGCATCAACATCTGCAGTATTATCTACAGTCATTTTCACCATCCATCCAGCACCATATGGATCAGAGTTTACACTTTCAGGAGCGCCATCCAAACCCGGATTAACTTCATTGATAGTACCAGCAACCGGCAAATAAAGATCAGAAACTGTTTTTACTGCTTCAACGGTACCGAAAGTATCGTTAGCACCAAGTGATTTGCCAACTGCATTGATGTCAACAAAAACGATATCACCCAATTCGCGTTGAGCGAAATCAGTAATACCTACTGTAGCTACATTACCTTCCAGTAATATCCATTCGTGGTCTTTAGTGTACTTCAGATTGTCAGGGAACTGCATTGTTTAAAAATTTGTGCTAAAGTAACTTTTTTGTCTGATTTGTCAGAAATCTTAGAATTTTAGATATGTCTTTAGCTGAAAGTTAATAATATAAATGAAATCTAATGTCATTTTTTTACAAAACATTTAGCAATTACAGAAATTTTGCTAACTTTCGGTTGTCTCTTTTCGCAGGAAAAGGACTGGGTTAGTATACATTTATATTTATTGTTATAAGGAAAAATTTATGATCCGGAAATTTTTACACGTAAACAATTCAAAGAGCAGGTTTTCCCTCTTTTTGTTATCCGCCCTTCTGTTGTTATCAACAGTTGTAAAAGCACAGTTGCCAACATCTGCTGCTCTTTACCCTTTTGTATCTTCAAACAAGCCTTTTACCTACTTGTCTGGTGGTACACCTGTCCCATTTACTAGTTGGGATGATACCTATGTAACTGGTATTCCAATTGGTTTCCCGTTTACTTTTTGTGGTGTTACATATACTAATGTTACAGCACATACAAATGGCTACATGTGTTTTGGTGCTAATACTACTGTGTGGTATCCTTCCTCTTCGGCGGGGATTGCCAGCATAGGGCCTGTAGTTTTTGCTATGTGGCACGATGCAATGGGTTCAAGTTCTACTGCAACTCCTGTAACGTACCAGACAACGGGTAGTGCACCAAATCGTGTATTTACGTTGGAGTTCAGGAACTGGGGTACTTTTGTCTACGCCGGAGCAGTAGTTACTTTCCAGTATAAACTATACGAAGGTGGTGCCGTAGAAGTACACTATCAACAAGAAACGGGTGCATCTTGGCCAAGTGCGGGTGCTGCTATTGGTATAGGTAAAAATTCTACAGACTTCCAAAGCCTTCCAAATACAAGTGCTTCACCTACACCTAGTACTTCCACAGTAACTGCTACAACAGGCTCAAAACCTGCTACTGGTCAAAGCTATTTGTGGGGTCTGATACCATGTACAGGTACGCCTAACTATGATATAACAGGGCCGAATGTTGCATGTGTTGGTAAACCATTTACAGTTACATTATCAGGTACAGGTATTATTTCCGGTCTTACTTTTTTGTGGGAATCATCTAACGATGGTGTAACATGGTCTACTTATACCGGTACTGGTGCAGGTACTAATACAGTTACGGATGTCATTACAAACGCTCCGCGTTGGTATCGCGCAACTATAACATGTACAAATTCAGGATTATCATACACAACATCTGCTTGGAAAGTTGATGTAGCTCCATTCTATTATTGTTATTGTGATGTAGCACCTAGCACTGCTACCGGTTTGGATATAGGAAACGTTACGTTAATAAATGTAAGCCGTGGTGATACCACGCTAAACAATGGTAACTCTACACCATTGCTGAATAATAATACTGCGAACAAAACGTACACTAACTTCCAGTATGCACCTAACCAACCGATAGTTATGTATCGTAATCCGGGTATCAATAAATACAAAATGTTTGTTACTGAGATTAACTCAAGTGCAACATTTACTCCGGGTAATGTAGGTGTGTTTATCGACTTTGACCGTAATGGTACATTCGATCCGGGCGAAAGAGTATTCACACGTACTATCAATGGTGGATCGCTGATACCTAGTACAGAATCAGATACATTTACTGTTCCTCCAACAGCACAGATAGGCCTTACAGGTATGCGTGTTATAGTTAGTAAATCTGGTGTAGATTCTTGTGGTTTTGGTATGACAGAAGGCGAGGTTGAAGATTATTTGGTTGATATGAGATTCGAGCCATGTTCAGGTCCTGCAAATGCAGGTACACTCACTTCTTCAGAAGTGTCACTGTGTTCTGGTTATGATTACATAACTAAAAATACTGGTTATGATTCTACAAAATCTGAATTGGTAAAAAGCTGGATGGTATCAGGTGATAACATTATCTGGTCTTCTATTACTAACAGCACATCAAAAGATACTTTGATGCGAATATTCAATGGTCAGCCATTATATTATAAAGTGCGTATGATATGTACACCTTCTAAGGATACAACATATACTACACCGCTGAAGATTGATGCGCGTCCGGGCTATAAATGCTATTGCTACAGTCAGGCAATAGGCGGCAACCCTAAGAATTCAAGCAATCCGAAAGATAGTAGCGATATTGGCGGTATCATATTCTCTACATTCAACACAAATACAGGTGGTGCACACTTGCTGAATCCTGTAGCACAGGAAAAACGTACAGACCATACTGACGATGCACCTATCCTGCTGTTTGTAGACAGCACATACCAACTGACAGTGTACCACACACAACGTACAGCTGTGCATTCAGATGCTAAGATTACTGTGTTTATGGACTTTAATAATAATAAGGAATATGATGCTCCTTATGAAAGAGTATACACAGGCTACACAAGTGTGGGCAACTTTACAATAGTAGATAACATCACTATTCCTAATAAAATTATCACGGATGTGCCAACAGGTATGCGTGTGATATTGAATAATGATATAGCACCAAACAATCCTTCAGATCTGGCTTGTGGTTCTTATGTATCAGGCGAAACTGAAGACCTGATGGTTATGTTCCACAGGAACTTCCCTGCATCTGTAAATACTGTGGGCAGTATTGAAGATTTCGGTTTGTATCCGAATCCTACTACAGGCAAATTCCGTCTGCAATTCAACAGTGCTGCTGCGATGAATGATGTTACAATTAACATAACTAACATCACAGGCCAAACGGTAATGCAGAAGGTTGTAAAACACAACGGTGGTACATTCACACAAGACATCGATATGAGCAATCAGGCTCGTGGCGTATATGTAGTTGAACTGCGTACTGCAGAAGGTGCAAAACAAGTACAGCGCCTTGTTATAGACTAATAATCTTAAGCAATGATTTATACTAAAAGCCCCGCAATTGCGGGGCTTTTATATTTGTATTAATCGGCTGTGAAAGAATATAAAAAATACAATTTGAAAAGTCAAAATAAAGTTGTCCCCGCACACTGTGTATATCTTTGAAAATCAGCCACCAGTGAGGGTTTAATTAATGCAATTCAGGTTATCCACAAAGGGTTGAATACTTATTTTCCCAAGTGGTGTGGTTTTAGATATTTTCGCTTTCTCAACCTTGATTTTTTATAATTCTTTAACAAAATATTTTTACCCATATGGCAGCATCAAAAACGAATAAGCAAGGAGCCGGCTTGCAGTTCAACCGCCACTACACGAAAGATGGCGTTAGCCCGTTTGATATGTTTGAGTACGATTACCGCACATCGGTAATTCGCAACCCGAACGGTGAGAAAGTATTTGAGATGACGGATGTTGAAGTGCCAAAGCACTGGTCTCAGATAGCTACAGATATTCTTGCACAGAAATACTTCCGCAAAGCAGGTGTACCACAAGCTGATGGTACTACAGGCCGCGAAACTTCTATCAGGCAAGTAGCACATCGTCTTGCTAACTGCTGGATGGTATGGGGCGATAAATACGGATACTTTGCATCTGCTGCTGATGCGAAAGTGTTTTATGATGAGCTGATATACAGCATACTGCTGCAAAGCTGCGCACCAAACTCACCACAGTGGTTCAATACAGGTCTGCACAGCAGCTACGGTATAGATGGTAAAGCACAAGGCCACTACTACGTAGATCCGATAACAGGCAAACTGGAACGTTCCAAAAACGCATACGAGCGCCCTCAGCCGCATGCATGTTTCATATTGAGTGTAGATGATGATCTGGTAAATGAAGGCGGTATCATGGATCTGTGGGTACGTGAAGCACGTATTTTCAAATACGGTTCCGGTGTTGGTACAAACTTCTCTGGCATTCGTGCAGAAGGTGAAAAACTAAGTGGTGGTGGTACATCAAGTGGCCTGATGAGCTTCCTGAAAATTGGCGACCGTGCTGCAGGTGCTATAAAGAGCGGTGGTACTACACGTCGTGCTGCTAAAATGGTGTGTCTGGATCTTGACCACCCTGAAATAACAGAATTCATTGACTGGAAAGTAGAAGAAGAGAAGAAAGTAGCTGCGCTGATAGCTGCAGGTTATGCATCAGACTACGAAGGCGAAGCATACCGTACAGTATCCGGTCAGAACTCAAATAACTCTGTTCGCGTACCAAACGAATTCTTCCGTCGTCTTGCTAATGGTGAAGATTGGGAAATGAAAGCCCGCAGCACCGGCAAAACAATGAAGACAATATCTGCAAATGCACTGTGGGATAAGATAGCTTACGCTGCATGGCGCTGTGCTGACCCTGGTACACAATATGATACTACCATCAACGAATGGCATACATGCCCTGAAGGTGGTCCTATCCGTGCATCAAACCCATGTTCAGAATACATGTTCCTGGATAACACAGCATGTAATCTGGCGTCACTCAACCTGCGTCGCTTCTTCGATGAAGAAACAAGCACATTTGACGTAGCAGGTTTTGAATACATGACACGCCTGTGGACAGTAGTATTGGAAGTATCAGTACTGATGGCGCAGTTCCCTTCTCCTGAAGTGGCACAACTGAGCTATGACTACCGTACACTGGGTCTGGGTTACGCAAACCTTGGCTCTATGCTGATGGTGAGCGGTATTGCTTATGATAGTGAAGAAGCACGCGCTATTGCCGGTGCTATCACAGCTATCATGAATGGCGTTGCGTACAAAACATCTGCAGAGATGGCTGCTGCACTGGGTGCGTTCCCTCGCTACGAAGAAAACAAAAAGCACATGCTGCGTGTAATGCGCAACCACCGTGCTGCTGCATACGATGCTGCTGATGCTTACGAAGGTTTGGAAACAAAACCAATGGGTATCAATGCTAAGTATTGCCCTGACTACCTGCTGAAAGCAGCAACAAAAGCATGGGACGATGCAGTGCAAATGGGCGAAAAGCATGGCTACCGCAATGCGCAGGCTACGGTTATTGCACCTACAGGTACTATCGGTCTGGTAATGGACTGTGATACTACAGGTATCGAACCGGACTTTGCATTGGTTAAATTCAAAAAGCTTTCAGGTGGTGGTTATTTCAAAATCATCAACCAATCTATACCAACAGCACTGAAAAAACTGGGCTATACACCTGAACAAACAGATGCTATTGTTAAGTATGCAAAAGGCCATGCAACATTTGCAGGTGCTCCGTACATCAACCACGAGACACTTAGCGAAAAAGGCTTTATTGCAGAAGAACTGAAAAAACTGGATGCTGCTGTAGAAAGCGCATTTGAAATAGGCTTTGTATTCAACGCATACAATCTCGGCGAAGAGTGTCTGAAACGTCTGGGCTTCACACCTGAGCAATACTTCGCACCTGACTTCAACCTGTTGGAAGAACTGGGCTTCAGCGACGAGCAGATAGAAGCTGCTAACGACTATGTGTGCGGTACTATGATGATAGAAGGTGCACCATTCCTGAAAGACGAACACTTGCCGGTTTTTGATTGCGCAAACAAATGCGGTAAGAAAGGTGAACGTTACATCCACGCACACGGTCACATCCGTATGATGGGTGCTACACAGCCGTTCATCAGCGGTGCGATATCTAAAACTATCAACCTGCCAAACGAAGCTACTGTAGACGAAATCAAAGACTGCTACATGCTGAGCTGGCAGTTGGGCATCAAAGCTTGTGCGCTGTACCGCGATGGTTCTAAACTGAGCCAGCCACTGAGCAACAAGAGCGATAAAAAGAAAAAAGAAGAAACAAAAGAAGCGGAAGCTACTGCTGAAGACAGCGTAATTGTGGATATGGGTAAACTCACTATCGACGAACTGCTGGAAGAAGTGAGCAAACGCGTACAGGCAAGCCCTGATACAAAACTGAAACGCGAGCTGAGCCGTATCGTAGAGCGCAAGCAATTGCCTGCTAAGCGCCGTGGCTATACCATCAAAGCAAAAGTTGGCGGACAACCATTGTTTGTACGTACGGGCGAATACGGTGATGGTACACTGGGTGAAATATTCTTGGATATGGCGAAAGAAGGTGCTACTATGCGTAGCTTGATGAACAGCTTCGCGATAGCAGTATCAATAGGCCTGCAGTATGGTGTGCCACTGGATGAATTCGTAGACAAGTTTACATTTACCCGCTTTGAACCGGCAGGTATTGTAGAACACCCGAACATCAAGTCTGCAACATCGGTGCTCGACTTTGTATTCCGCTTGCTGGCTTATGAGTATCTGGATCGTAACGACCTGGTACACGTACAAGACCCTGAGCGTATGCAACAGCAGGAAGAAGATGATGCAAACGCCGGTCAACAGGAATTGTCTCAGGTACGCGTAACAGCACCTGCACCACAGGCGCAAACACAAAAGAATGTAAACATTGCACCAAAACCAGTTGCAGCAACAGCAGATAAAACAGCAGATATTAAGAAGATGATGGGAACCAGTGCCGATGCACCAGTATGCCGCAACTGTGGCAACATCACCCTGAGAAACGGTACCTGCTACATGTGCCCTAACTGTGGTACAACAACAGGTTGCAGCTAATAGTTTCTAACCCATCGATTATATAGATCGCAAACAAGTAAGGCTACCATTTGGTAGCCTTTACTTTTGTATACCATATGGTATAGTTTTTGCGTTAGATATAGCTTAATACCTATTTATGAAATCTCTCCAATACTCTATACTGTTCATTGCATTCTTATCATTTGCGGTAGCCTGCAAAAAGAAAGACACCCCTGCTACGACAACCGATTTCAGGGAGGCCTATAAGGGCAGCTATAACTACAACAAGACCTTGATGCACGAGCAACATCCATCAGGTGGTGTTACAACCCGTACTACAACGGATAGTAGCGGTACGCTTGCTATATCGTATAACATTACAGATTCGCTTACCAATACCACACCCAATGGCAAGGTTACCTACCCGGCGTTGAAATTCTCCTATAGCAATGGCAATACGGAAATGATAGGCATACAGAGCAATGGAACCTTTGTAAGGTTTACAACATATTACAGCCAGTCCGGAGGGTTTATCAGTGCCGATAGCTTTATTCATTCAGCTACTACCGGTGGTGTCAGTTTTACAGATTCAATTGGCTTTGCAGGCAAGAGAATAAAATAGTATTTTTATAAACAATTAAACCCTTATTTATGAGATATATACCATTATTAGCATTGCTACTTGTAGCATTTGCAGCCTGCAAAAAAACAACAGAATCGCCGCAGGCATCCACAACACCTACCAGCGATTTCCGAAGTGATATTGTTGGAGAATATAGGCTAACTCTTAAAGAAATACATATCAGCCACCCGGATATGAAGCCAAAGGATACTACTGAAACCAGTCTTACGGATGATGTAACAATCAGTTATTCAATTTCAGACTCCACCAGGATAAACAGCATGTCATACTTAGATACGGTACTTCCTGCCATAACATTCAAGTGGCATAGCACCGGGAAAACAGATACATTCGGAATGTTAGCTCCAGATCATTTGTGTGGGGATGGCAGTTATTCACAAGGCTGGATTATTAATAAGGATAGTATCTCATATTATAAGAGTGAGAGTGGCGTTAGTTTTGATTGGCGTGCTTATATTAACGGAAGAAGAAAATAGATGTTAAGGGCTATATTTGATGGATGCTCATCAAACAACAGCTACATAACCTCTGCCATGCTTATCTGGATAGTAATATCCAAAATGCAGAGGCTGTAATTACAGATGCACGAGAAGCTGCACGCAATGAAACCAAGAGCAGTGCGGGTGATAAATACGAAACTGCCCGCGAAATGATGCAGCAGGATATAGACCTTAATAATGCACGCCTGCTGCAGCTACGCAGACAAATAGACGTGTTGGATAGGATAGCAATTGATACGATTTCTGATATCATTATACCCGGGAGCATCGTTACAACAACACAGGCTAATTACTTTATAGCCATCAGTGCCGGCAAATTATTGGTGGACGGACAAACATACTATGCCATCTCGATAGACTCTCCGCTTGGTGCGCAACTGAAAGGCAAGAAGGCTGGTGATGAATTTATCATCAACGGAAAGAAAGGGACAATATCGGATGTACTATAAAAGGTAAGAGCACCTTGAAAGGTGCCCTTACTCATCACATACCCAATCACAAAAACAACTACAGTTTAACAAATCGCTGTACGCCTTGCTCTACGCCATTGTCTGCTCTCAAGAAATAAACCCCACTGTTTAAATCGCTGATGTTGATTTGTGCCCCTGCATTATTAACAGATTTAACCACTCGTCCTGAAATATCTGTAACGGTAATGTTTACATTGCTGTTCACATCTATACCGTTGATGCTGATTGTATTGTTAGCAGGATTTGGTACTATGCTGAATGCCAGACCTTTTGCTGCTACATTATTGATGCCTGTTGTTGCAGCTGGTAATGCTACCAATGCGCCACCTGTAGGCAACGCTACGTACAGGCCGAATGCTGCCCCATTGCTGTTGTTAGCAGGTGTCAGGAAACCAGATGCCAGTACTGTAATAGCCTGTCCTTGCAATGCAAGTGTTTGCAGTGGTGCTGAATAGCTTTTTACTGTTGTTGCACCCGTAGCATCTGTAATACTTATAGTATAATTGCTGGTTGGCAATGATACATAGCCGCTGCTGTTGTAATTGCCGAAAGCAATATCATTTACCAATACACTACTACCCGAACGAACATCTACCGTAGGTGCATCTGTACTACCATGCATTACCAACAGGTCTGTATTAGCACTATTGCTACCTGTTTCTCTTGCTGGGCCAAATACGCTAAGCCTGAACGCAGGATTCGGAGAATAACCTGTAGGACTTTCAATACCATTTGCTGTCAGAATATATCTGCCTGCAGAGTCAAGTGTTGCATTCAGATTATAGAACGTATCAGCAACAGATGTACTGTTTTTCAGCGCAATACCTACATTGATAGGTGTTTTGGCAGGTACATCCAAAAACTCAGTAGCTGTCCTGAAAGCGAAATTGTCTGCAATCTTAGTTCCGTTCAGATATACGTCTACACTGTCACCAGCTTTGTCTGCACAGTTGTGTATAGCCTGTACGCGTGCAAAAACTTCTGCAGTAGTAATAGGCAGTGGTACCAATGCACCACCAGTAGGCAATGCTACATACAAACCAAACGCAGGTCCGTTACTGTTGTTAGCCGGATTTAAGAAGCCCGATGCCAGTACAACTATCGATTTACCACCTAGTCCTAATGTTTGTAATGGTGCGCTATATGTCTGTACTGTCGTGGCGCCCGTACTAGTTGTAATACGTACTTTATAGTTGGAAGTAGGTAATTCTACATAGCTGGAGAATGAACCGAATGCAATATCATTTACCAATGTGCTTGTTCCCGAGCGCACATCCACCGTTGGTGCGTCTGTGCTGCCGTGCATTATCAGCAGGTCTGTATTAGCACCATTAGCTGCTGTTTCTCTTGCAGTAGCAAATACACTGATGCGTAATGGTGGTGCCGGAGCGTATCCTGTTGTACTTTCAATACCACCTGCTACCGCTACATATTTACCATTAGCAGCCAGAGATGCGTTCAGATTGTAGAAAGTGTCTGTAACAACTGTACTCGTTTTTGGAGCAATACCAATGTTATAAACACCTGCATTTAAAGACAGGTATGCTGTAGCTGTTCTGAATGGCACATTCTCCAACTTGGTAGTTGTAGGCCCGTTCACCCAAATGTCTACAGTGTCTGCTGCCTTGTCTGCGCAATTATGAATAACCTGTATTTTAGCAGGTTGTGCCATTGCTATTCCCATTGATAGCACGGCTGATGTGGTGAGTAATAGTTTTCTGTAAGTCATGTCATATTGTTTTTGTAAAGTGATAACATGAGGTGAAGATTTTTTGTTGAAGGTTTTTTCTCAATTCACACAAAACTTGAAATGAAATGACAGGTGTTTAATCAGGTTGCTTTGACATTGATAGTAATATTAAACAGAATGATAGTATTACTATACGCATATAAACTGCGCCTATGAGAATGTACAGGCAAGAACTTTAAGTTTAGGTTAAAGCGCACTGTTTTTTAAAAGCTATCTTTACAAGAAAGGAAATTATAGCGTATGAAATGGCTGTATTTAGTGTTGTTTAGCTGTTTATTGGCATCTTGCGATAGTAGCGTACAACATCAAAAATTTGTAAATCAAAGTGATGCTACGATTGATAAAAACACCTATTACAAGCGCTACAGCGGCACTATAGCAGGACAACCTGTTGTGTTGCATTTGTCATCAGACAATGGCGCGCTATCTGCTAGTTATTATTACGTAAAGCAAGGAAAACCTATCGGTATATACTTCTCAAAAGATACAACCATAGCTGATGGTTACATGGTGTCTGAGCCGCCTGCCACCCGTATAGATGAAAGAGAAGCCACTTGGAAAATACTGTTGAAAGACAATACCATCATGGGCAAATGGACAAGCCCTGATGGTAGTAAAACATACGATATTAACCTGAAAGAAGAATACCCTGTAGGTAGTTACCAACTAAGCATCTGGGAAAAAGAAGATTCTATCAGGTACAAGGCAGATAAACCGGAACCTGCTGCAACCATTGCTTACAAACTAATACGAGGTAGTAGTGCTATGAAGAATGAAGATATTCAGTTTATAGAAAAGCTGATAATGCACGAATTAGGTGCTGATAGTCTGCAGGCAATAACGGTTGAAGATTGTGTGCAAAAGCAAATAACTGCATATGCCACATGGTATAGAGAAACTATAGGGCAGGATACAACAGAAAGTTCGCTGATGATGGCATCGAACAACTATTATAGCGGCGTAGCTATGGATGTAATCTTTAATGATAAAGACTGGTTGGTGATGGAAATGTCTGGCAGCGAGTATACGGGTGGTGCGCATGGCAACTACGGCGTTAGCTACATGAACATAGACATGCAGCAAAAGCGTGTATGGAAGATGGAGGACGTAATTACGGTAGACAGCAATAGACTGAACTTGTTGCTTGACGCGGAAGCACGCAGGTATTTTGCTATAGCATCTACAGAAAGCTTTGAAGACCGTTTGTTGACAGATAAAGTATTGCCTAACGGTAATATCTGCATCACACCTACAGGCATCAATTTTGTGTACAATCCATACGAGATTGCTTCTTATGCCGATGGTATTATCACACTGTTCTTACCATACAGTCAATTAAAAGACCTCCTGAAACCAGCGTTTAAACAAAGAATGAGCTTACAGTTCTAAAGCTGCAAATAATCCCAATGTTATCATTGTATCATCAAACTTTTGTGTACCGTTAGATTTCCTATTGGCATCAAAAGTGGTTATCTCTATGTGGTTGTTATAATTACCTACCAAACGGGCATTGAAATCTATACCTACCCTGAAGCTTTTGCGTGGTAAAAACGTAGATGGTAAGAAACGATAGCCGAGTTGAATATTTGCTAGCAGATTCAACGGAAAGAGTGTTGTTTCATTGTCCTTGTACTTTCTGCTGCCCCAACCTATCTGTTGATACATAATAAGGCTTTTGTACGGACTGTTTTCATCTGTCTGTGCATATACGGCACTACCCCATCCGTTGTCTTTGCCACTTAGTGGAATATTGAATACAGGCCCAATGGCTATATCAAGTGCATTCCTTTTGCCAGGCATCGGTATAGCCATACCTAATCTGAATTTCCAGTCCATAGAGTAGTTTACGAAACTATATTCCTCGTTCATCGTATAGCTGCTGTTTGCAAATCCGTTTTCATTTGCATTATATACAAGTGACACTTTTTGAGGAACAACACGAAAATCAAAACCTGCTGCAATAAACAACTTGTACTTAGTATACCTGACCATTTCAACACCAGCCCTGCCGCCAACATTGTCTTTACATCTTAACAATCCGTCTTGGGGAGGGTTTTCGCCTACTGTAATACCTTCTTGCGGAGTCTTTGTATCTACATCATATCCATTCGATTGAAAGTCTACAGCGCCAGTTACATAAAACTTTGTAGAAGCTTTACCGTTCCCTTTAGGCTGTGCATGTGTATTGTTATTATTGAAAACTGATGCAAGTAATAATGCTGCGGTAAGTACTTTTTTGTACATAGTTATCAGAGTTTTATAGTGAATAGACGTGTAGTGTCAGTAAGTACTGATTGATTTTCTGTTTCAAACACGATGGCAAAGCGTTGCGGGCTTTGTACAGCAGGGGGATTCTTGATAGTAATATTAAGACCCTGTAATGCGCCACTGCCTATGTATATGTCGCTATAGGTTTTATTCATTCTGGCAATCAATGATTTCCTGTCATACGTGCTGTTGCCTTCTTTTATTACACAGCTATCCGTAATATCAGCTCCTGCTTTAAACTTTGTATTATAGTCATTCAGGCTGATTATTTTGAAAGTTTTTATTTTTTCACCAGGGGCCAGTTCACTTTCATCTTTGCGCATCATTGCATATGCTTTATTGCTGCGCGGCATGCCAATACCCACACTGAATTTTGTCACAGCCATTTTCAGCTGCAAGGTCATATTGCTGTATATAACGGAATCGTTTTCCGCTAATACTCTACTGTTATATATATCGATTATTGAAAATGAGGGTCGTTTATACACAAAAACCTGCTTATCGTCATTGCAACCGATGCCTGTCAGCAATAGCAGGAGCAATAGGTATTTAGCTTTCATACAAAGAATTTAGTTTTTTAGTAACAATTTGCATGCCAAAATATGAATATATAATCATTCGTTGAATTGTAGCTCTATGCATATTAATTAATAAAAATTAATGAGTATATTTGCTATTGAAAATGACGTGACGCAGATGGGTCAGGAAATGTTGCTCGTTTAGAACACCTGATAATCTGCAACAAACTGCAACATTTTTAACCAATAGGCAATAAATCAAACATATAATCAACATAGCCATTACCTTTGTACAATGGATTTGAAAGCTCCTGAAAAGATACTAAACTATATAGGTGGCGATCTGAAAGCGCCTGCCAATGGTAAATACATAGATAATGTAAACCCTGCAACGGGCGAGGTATATAGTTATATACCAGACAGCACAACGCAGGATGTAGAAGAAGCAGTTGCTGCGGCAAAAGCAGCTTTCCCCGCATGGAGTGCTACACCTGCAGAAGAGAAGTTTCGCATACTGAACCGCATTGCCGAACTGATAGACCAAAATCTGGATGCACTGGCACTGGCTGAAACAAATGATAATGGTAAGCCGCTGTGGCTGAGCAAGCGCGTAGATATACCGCGTGCATCCAGCAACTTCCGCTTTTTTGCAACAGGGCTGATGCACTTTGCTACCGAAAGTCATAATATGGAGAATGGTACCATCAACTATACGCTGCGCCAACCTATTGGTGTGGTGGGTTGTATCTCTCCGTGGAATCTGCCTTTGTATCTCTTTACCTGGAAGATAGCACCTGCATTGGCAGCGGGTAATTGTGTGGTATCTAAGCCAAGTGAAGTAACGCCTATGACTGGCTACCTGTTGAGCCTGATATGTAAAGAAGCAGGCCTTCCCGCAGGTGTGCTGAATATACTGCATGGCAATGGTCCTAACTGTGGCTCTGCCATCGTATCGCATCCAGAAATAAAAGCGATATCATTTACGGGTAGCACGCGCGCCGGTAAAGAAATAGCTGCTGTCGCTGCGCCGAAGTTCAAAAAAATATCGCTGGAGCTGGGTGGTAAAAACCCGAATATCATTTTTGCCGATTGCGATTGGGAAAAGATGATGCGCACTACATTGCAATCTTCATTTGCCAATCAGGGGCAGATATGCCTGTGCGGTAGCCGCATACTGGTTGAAGAAAGCATCTACGAAAAATTCAAAGCGGAGTTTATAGAGAAAGCGAAAAAACTGACTGTTGGTGATCCTCTGGATGATAACAGCAGGCAAGGTGCAGTTGTCAGCAAAATGCATTTTGATAAAGTGATGAGCTGTATAGAACTGGCAAAGCAGGAAGGTGGTAAAATACTGCTGGGTGGTAATGCCATAAAAGGTACAGGCCGTTGCGAGAACGGGTACTTCATAGAGCCTACAATTATTGAAGGGCTTGGGCCAAACTGCCGTACCAATATGGAAGAGATATTCGGCCCTGTAGTAACGATACAGTCTTTTAAAACAGAAGACGAGGCCCTGGAACTTGCCAACTGCAGTGACTATGGCCTTGCAGCTACAATATGGACACAGGATGTGAGCCGTGCCAACCGTGTAGCTGCAAAAGTACACAGCGGCATCATATGGGTAAACTGTTGGTTGCTGCGCGATTTGCGTACACCATTTGGTGGTTTCAAAAACTCAGGCGTAGGCCGCGAGGGCGGTTGGGATGCACTGAAGTTTTTCACGGATGTAAAGAATGTGTGCATTGACCTGTAAATCACCTATGATGTTTAAATTTGTATTAACCTTTGTTCTATTATTATCTGTAGTATTTAACGCGGATTGTCAAATTCAAGTAGGATCAAATGTCATTGCCGCAATGAACAGAGGTGGTAAAATTGATGAAGATTATATACAACAGTTAAAACAAACAACAACACTTTTTGTACTGCAGGACAACGACTATGAGTCTGTAGAATCGTGGGACCGAGCAATAAAGTCTGTTTGGAACATTACACCATACAGAATTATCAAACGAAGCGATATGAGTCGATACAATGATGGCAAGTATTCGTTTTTTTCATTTGGTGGGTTCTTAGTAAATAGAAAAGGTACAATAAGTGTCCACATAACATATGATTTATGGATGCCTCATGCCACAAAAAATAATAAAACAAAAGGAAGCGACTACTATAGCAGGGTATTAATGTATGTAGATAATGAATCTGCATTTGACCCAAACAATAAGGCAGATGATGTAAACTCGTCTGAGATGGACAACGTATTATATGGTAATACAAATATCTATAACTGGTCTCCTGTCATCTTGAAGTGCTATCTGAAAACAATTAACGACAGGTTATTATTAAAATCGGATAGAGGTCCATTTTTAGAAGAAGAAGATGAAACTGTTCTTAAAGAATTAAAAAATGATACGCTGTATATTTCACAGTATACAGGCCTAGGAGAGAATTTTATACGTGGTAATACTAATATCAAAGAGATTAATGAAGAAGTGAAAAAGGTATATCCTTACCCGTATAAAGTAGTTAGTAATCAACAGTTGGATGATATAATATCCACTAGTTCAAAACCAGTGTATTTTTTAGTTTATACCAATAGTGCTACAGATAAGTATGTAAACGTCTTTGAAGCGCGGACTGGTAAATTGCTATATGCAAGATATTCTATGTTGTCATATAAATTCAGAGAGAAGGATATGGCTGAACTACGTAAATCAATAAAGTAATTTTTTAAAAAACTAATATATGAGCGAACGTATATCTACAGATAAAGCACCGGCAGCGGTAGGACTATACCCACATGCACGCCGTGTAGGCAACCTGCTGTTTCTTTCAGGCATAGGCCCGCGTACCGTTACTAACGAGATTCCGGGATTGAAGCTGGATAAGAACGGCAACTTCCTTGAGTTTGATTTTGCAGCACAATGCCGCAATGTATTTGATAACGTGAAGATAGTGTTGGAAGAAAGCGGCAGCAGTTGGGATAAACTGGTGGACGTTACAGTATTCCTTGTAAACATGAAGCGCGACTTTGCAACATACAATGCGATATATGCAGAGTACTTCAAAGACAATCAACCTTGCCGCACGACGGTAGAGATAAACTCACTGCCAACACCCATAGCTATAGAGCTGAAGTGTATAGCAACAATAGACTAAAACAAAAGCCCCGAATTGCTCGGGGCTTTTGTTATTTAAGTGGAATATCTAATCGCAGTTGTTTCTGGTAAGGCTTGCCGGCTGCGTCTTTGCCTTCTATCTTCCACATCACGCTGCGCAGTATTACTACCAGTGGTTTATCATTAGCATCACGTACACGGCTGATTGCCTTCAACCATTTCTGTTCATTAGCACGGCTCATGCGTTTGTTGCGTGCAGCACGTGTTACTGCATTCTTTATAGCTGCAGGGCCTGCTTTTATATATTGCAGTTGGCCTTGTTCCAGCCCGCCGATGCTGAATGTATTGTTGCCACCCTTAAGGTTTTGCCAGTCTGTAGTGCGGCTCAGCGATTCTAGTACCAGTGTACCCATATCTGTCTTCACAGCAATCACCGTCTGGTAGCGTTGTGCTATTTTGGCCACATTACCACCGGCTTTTATCTGATTGCCTGCTATGCTGCCACCTGTCAATTCGTAAGTAGCACCATTGGCTTTCTTCGTATCCTGCTGTTTGTAGGTACGTGTATTGATGTTTGGTATCAGTATGGTAATCTCTTTAAACTCTACTTTCAGCCCGTTGCCTTTTGGTGCAGGCGCAGCAGCAGTTTGTTTAGGTTCTTCTTTCTTCGGTCCCTCCGCTTTTGCAGGCTCCTGTTTAGGAGCCTCGGCAGGTGCTTTGGTTGCAGTATCTTCTGTTGGTGTTACTTCAACAGGTTTCTCAATTGGTTTGATGTCTGCTACAAAGTCTTGCAGGTACTGAGAGTCTGCTTCAGTAACAATGGTAGCAGGGTCACCAAGTACTATTGGGTTGCCCTTGTTTGGCTGGTCGTTGCCGCATGCCTGCAACAGCAAAGCACCTGCTACTATTATGAGGTTGAATGAACGCATGGTATATGAATTCTTCTACTAAAGTAATAAAGTATTAGTAAGCCATCAGTTTTTGTACACTTTCGTGCAGCCTGCCTTTTGCCATGAAGTTCTGTTCCAGCTCTATGGCAAATGGTACAGGTGTATCGAGGCTTGCGCAACGTACTATCGGTGCATCCAGCAGCTCGAAGCAGTTTTCGGATATCCAGGCAGCCAGTTCACCACCTATACCACCAAACAATGTGTCTTCGTGTAGCAACAATACTTTGCCTGTACGCTGTACAGCAGCACGTATCGCATCATAATCCAGTGGCAACAGTGAGCGCAGGTCGAGGATGTCTATCGATACATCAGGGTGCTGTGCTGCATATTCTGTAGCCCAGTGTACACCGCTACCATAGGTAATGATGCTGATGTCTTCACCTGCTTGCACATGGCGTGCCTTGCCTATTTCTATAGTATAGTAATCATCAGGTACCATGCCGCTGATGCTGCGGTATAGTGCTTTGTGCTCGAAGAACATAACAGGGTTAGGGTCTTCGATAGCCGCTATCAGCAAGCCTTTTGCATCTTCGGGTGTAGATGGGTAAACCACTTTCAAGCCTGGTGTATGTGTAAACCATGCCTCGTTGCTCTGCGAGTGGAACGGACCTGCACCTACGCCACCGCCTGTTGGCATACGTACTACTACATCGGCATTCTGCCCCCAGCGGTAGTGTATCTTGGCAAGATTGTTTATAATCTGATTGAAGCCCACCGTTACGAAATCGGCAAACTGCATTTCCATCATAGACTTAAAGCCCTTGATAGAAAGGCCGAGCGCCGTACCTACGATAGCGCTTTCGCAAAGTGGTGTATTGCGCACACGTTCTTTACCAAACTGTGCTACGAAACCTTCTGTTACTTTAAATGCACCACCATACTCTGCAATGTCCTGTCCCATCAGCACAAGGTTATTGTGCTTTTCCATGCTCTGCCTCAAAGCATCGCTAATGGCCTGTATGAATTTCTTTTCAGACCTGGCTGGTGTTGCAGGTTCTGTTGTGGTTATGTTACAGGGTGCATATACATCAGCTACTTCTTCAGCAGTATTTGCTACTACAGCGCCTGCTGCAAAGCCTGTTGCAAGCCCTGCTTCTATATCTTGTTGTATTCTGTCGCGTATATCTTGTATGATGGCTTCTGTAAGAATGCCTTGTTGCAACAGGTATGCTTCGTAATTGGCAACAGGGTCTTTCTTGCCCCATTCTTCAAACAGTTCTTTAGGTACATACTTCACACCGCTTGCCTCTTCGTGGCCGCGCATTCGGAAGGTCATACACTCTACCAGTATTGGCTTCTGTTCTGTAATGCAGTATTCGCGTGCTTCTTTGATGGTTTTATAAACTTCCAGAATGTTATTACCATCTATGGTGATGCCCTTCATGCCATAACCAACAGCACGGTCTGCCAGTTGATTACAAACAAACTGCTCGTTGACAGGTGTACTGAGGCCATAACCATTATTCTCTATAATGAAGATAACAGGCAACCCCCATACGGCAGCCACGTTCAGCGCTTCGTGAAAATCGCCCTCGCTGGTACCACCATCACCACTGAATGCAACCGATACTTTATTGTCTTTGCGCAGTTTGTGTGCCAGTGCTATGCCATCTGCAATAGCCAGTTGCGGGCCCAGATGCGATATCATACCACAGATATGATACTCGTTTGCACCAAAGTGGAATGAACGCTCACGGCCTTTACTAAAACCTTCTTTCTTGCCCTGCCATTGCATAAAGAGTTTATCGAACGGCATTTTGCGGGCTGTGAACACACCAAGGTTGCGGTGCAGCGGCATTACATATTCATCGTTATCCAGCGCCATAGTAGCCCCTATAGAAATAGCTTCCTGCCCTATACCACTAAACCATTTGCTGATGCGTCCCTGACGGAGGAGAACAAGCATTTTCTCCTCTATCATACGCGGACGAACCAGTTCGCTATAAAGTTCTATCAGTTTATAATTATCAAGACCGCTTTTGTCGAATTGCATACGAGCTAATTGTGCGGACAAAGATAGCTTTAATGCCTAAATGCTTAGCAATGAGATATATAATAGTTATTTGTTTTGTGTAGACTGTGTTTTGTAAACTGCAGGGCGTTCGTGGTTGATGCCAAAGCCCAGCGCCTCATAAATATAGTCCTGTGCAATGGTGCGTACACTCAGGCGATTAATACCGTTGTTATCCGCAGAAGGACTCACCCTGTTTGATAGGAACACGAACACTATACCCGTTGCAGGATCTGCCCATGCACAAGTACCTGTAAAGCCCTGATGACCGAATGCATAACCACTGCACCTGTTGCCCGCAGGTCCGCCGTCGTCTTTGTCTTCTTTAGGTTTATCGAAGCCAAGCCCTTTGCGGCTGATGAGTGAATTGTACGCAGTAAATTTCTCAACGGTTTCTTTCTTGAAATAGCGTTGTCCTTTGTAGGTGCCTTTGTTCAGCAGCATCTGGAAGATTGCTGCAAGGTCATTGGCGGTAGAGAACACACCTGCATGGCCTGCAACACCGCCCAGCATAGCAGCACCCTGATCGTGCACATAACCTCTTATTTGCTGATGGCGGAAGAAGATGTCATTTTCCGTAGGTGCAATATCGGTCTCTTTGAATTTCTTCAACGGATTGTAAGTGGTATTCTTCAAACCAAGTGGTTTGTAAAATTGTTCTTCCACATATTTATCAATGCGCTGTCCTGTTATCTTCTCTGCAATAGCAGCAAGGAAATAGAAATCTAAATCGCTGTACACGCATTTGCCTTTATTTTCTAAAGGACTTGCCAGTACTTTACTCCAGATAGTATCAATGTAGTCGCCGCGCAGGTACAGGCTTTTAGCCACCTCTACCCATTTCTGATTATCTGCTTTTGTACTGTACAGTTCAGGGTTCAGATTGCCTTTCTCGTCCAGTGTTTCTTTGTAGAAAGGTATCCAACTTTTCAGCCCTGCCTGATGCATCAACAAGTCTCTTATTTTCAGGTCGGCCTTGTCTGTACCTTTTACCATCGGCAGGTAATCGCCGATAGTTTTATCAAGGCTTAGCTTACCTGTTTCATACAGTCGCATTACTGCCAGTGTGGTAGCTGCTACTTTGGTAACAGATGCTATATCGTAGAGTGTATTGTCTGTTACAGCCTGCTTCTTAGTATAGTCGTAATAGCCGAAAGACTTATCGTAAAACACTTTACCGTCTTTGGCAGCCAGTACCCTGCAACCCGGGAACGCACCATCAACTATGCTGCGTTGCAGGAACATATCCAGCTTATCGAGTGCGGCAGTATTGATAACACCTGCATCTTCGGTATAGTCTGTTTTTACCAGTTCATCCAATTTCGGTGCACCTGTTTTGCTTGATGCAAGCAATACATTGCCCTCTGTCTGCATATCTATACAAGGGGTTACAGGCAATGTGCCACGCGCATCTTCTTTGCGCAGCAATACACGAGCTACAGCTTGCTCTGCAAGGCTATCGTCTTCGTAAGTAACAATGGCAGAGCCTACTTCACAGGTATTCTTCAGCAGGTATGGATTACCCATCAGTGCTATCATTACATCGCGGCGGTTTGCCAGTTGTTTGATGAGTGCTACCTGTTGATCATCTAGCGAATAATAACCGTTTGTAGGATAGAAGCTCATATTGTGAATACCGACAATTGTGATGTCATTCATGCTGATGGCTCCCATCAGTTTGTTTGCATTAGCACCGGTACTGCCTTTCGGCAGCCATTGCATTTTCATATTCGGCAGTACCTGCAACAGTGCAGTAGAAAGGAAACTGCTGTCTTTTGCATTGATGCCTACATAGCCCACACGTTTTCTGGTATTGAGCAAATCAGGGATAATATTGTTCCTGTCGCGCACCAGTGTGGCAGCTTTCTTGGTTGTAGCATAGCGCAGCGGTATTACTACACCTGTTACTTCTTCCGTAGCGTTGATGCTTTCAACAGGTTTCCATCTGCTGAGGCCGGCATCGTATTTTGCAGCCAGCACTTTCTTCACGTGCATTTCAATATCTGCCCATGTCAGCTTGCCACTATCTACGGCAGCCAGTATTTTCTTCATACCGGATGGTACATCTTGAGAGAAGAGCAGCATATCGTTGCCTGCTATCAGTGCACGTGCATCTATTTCACCGGGTTCATAATATTTGGCAACACCTTTCATATTCAGTGCATCGGTAAATACGATGCCTTTGAAGCCAAGTTTGTTTCGCAGCAAACCGGTAATGGTGTTGTATGATAATGTTGTAGGTACTTTTTTAACTGATTCCAATGCAGGTACCGAAAGGTGTGCAACCATCACACTTTTGATACCGTTGCGAATCATTTCCTTGTAAGGATATAGTTCCAATGTATCGAGTTGCGCAAGGCTCTTGCTGATAACAGGCATATCCTCGTGAGAATCTGCATCTGTATCACCATGGCCCGGGAAGTGCTTGGCGCATGCCATCACACCATTATCCTGCATGCCACGCATATAGGCAAGTGCCATTTGTGTTACCAGTCTTTTGTCTTCTCCGTAAGAGCGTGCGTTGATGATGGGATTGTTGGGGTTGTTATTCACATCTACCACAGGGCCGAAGTTGATATGTACGCCCATGCGCTTGCACTGTTTGGCAATGGCAGCACCCACCTGATAGGCAATTGCAGTATCGCGCGTGGCGCCTATCATCATAGATTTGGGCAGGTTCTTTACACCTGTCAGGCGCATGCCAAGCCCCCATTCTGCGTCCATACCTACCAACAATGGTACATTGGCCATTTGCTGATACAGGTTGTTGAGCGATGCCTGAGCCTCGCAAGTACCCTGCATGAAGATGACGCCACCAATGCGGCGGTCTGTAAGCAGTTGTTTGATTTTCTCTTCGTTGTAGTCTTTGCCACCACTATAGGCGGCCACCATAAACAGCTGGCCTATGCGTTCGGTATCGCTTAGTTTGTTATAGACACTATCTACCCACCTGGCTTTCAGGTTCACAGCAGCAGGGGCAGCATTGTTATTCGTTACAACGCGGCTGCGCTGTGCAAGTGCCACAGAAGAAAAAAGTGTTATTAGGAAAGAAGCAGATATGAAGAGTCTTTTACCAAACGCCATATAACAAATATAGCCTATTGTTTGGCAAGGAGAAGCTAAAACTGAATGCTATAAAATACACCCGCCCCCTGGAAAGGGGGCGGCAAACCCATTATGCACTATATCTAACTAAAACTGAGGCCGATGTTGTTTGATAAAAAGAATACCCTAATATCCTTTTTGTCACTACAAAGGTGTAGCAGACAGGGATGCAAATAAATGACGACTGTCTTATTAAAAAATGATTTTCATCATGTCAGCACGCTTTCCCTTTTTACATTGCCTATATCTTACCTTTGCGGAAACTCATTTTTTTCAGTGCCCGATATCATTCAGTTATTATCAGACCATATTGCCAACCAGATAGCAGCGGGAGAGGTGATTCAAAGGCCGGCATCGGCTGTAAAGGAATTGCTGGAAAACGCTATTGACGCGGGTGCAACAGAGGTGCAACTGGTGCTGAAAGATGCGGGCAAGGAACTGGTGCAGGTGATAGATAACGGCAGCGGGATGACCCCCACCGATGCACGTATGAGTTTTGAACGCCATGCGACATCGAAAATCCGTAATATAAACGACCTGTTTTCTATACGCACTATGGGCTTTCGCGGAGAGGCGTTGGCTTCTATTGCTGCGGTAGCACAGGTAGAAATGAAAACCCGCAAGCAGGATAGCGATACGGGTAGTCAGCTGATAATAGAGGCTACAGAGGTAAAGAAACAAGAACCATGTGCTGCGCCCGTAGGTACCAGCATCATGGTGAAGAACCTGTTCTTTAATGTACCTGCCCGCAGACATTTCCTGAAGAGTAATACAACAGAATACAGGCATATCGTAGATGAGTTTACCCGTGTGGCACTGGCACATCCGCAGATAGCCTTCAGGCTGTGGCATAATGGTGCAGAGCAATACCATCTGGAAGCCGGCAACCTGAAAACACGCATCAAAGGCTTATTGGGTAATTCTTATGAGAAGAATCTGGTACCCGTAGAAGAGAACACCGAATTTCTCAACATATCGGGCTTTATAGGCAAGCCTGAAGCTGCTACGCGTACACGTGGCATGCAGTTCTTCTTTATCAACAACCGTTTTATACGCAGTCCGTATCTGCATCACGCACTGGTACAGGCATACGAGGGGTTGATTGAAAAAGAGGCATTCCCGTTTTATGTGCTGTTTCTGGAAATAGACCCTGCACGTGTGGATGTGAACGTACACCCTACAAAGCAGGAAGTGAAGTTTGAAGATGACAAGCTGATGTATGCCTACCTGAATGCTGCTGTAAAGCATGCATTGGCAAAGTATAACATTGCGCCGTCGCTTGATTTTACGTTGAGCCCTGAAATACAACAACTGTCAAGCGTGCAACTGCCTGTTACGCAGGATACTAAACAGGAAACAGAGAAGGGTTATCTGTTCAATACATTTACGCAGAAGAATCAGGCGCACATGGCAGTGAAGAAAGACAGCCTGCGCGAGTGGAAAGAACTATACAAAATAGCCGACGATATTGCAGAGCAGCAAACACAGGCTTACGCAGATGCAGGTAATATGGTAAGTGCACCATCGTTGCACAAAGAGCCTGAAACTGCCAATGCCAAAAGCATCATATCTATACAGGGTAGTATGCTGGTAACGACCGTGAAGTCTGGCCTGATGCTGATACACATACGCAGGGCGCAAGAGCGTATATGGTATGAAAGACTGCTGGCAGAATGGAATAATGGCAGCACACCATCGCAGCAATTGCTGTTCCCTTTGTCTTACGAAACATCTCCGCAGGATGCGATATTGCTTACAGAAGCACTGGCAGACCTGTCGCGCATAGGTTTCGATATCTCTCCTTTCGGGCAAAACACGTTTGTGGTACAAGGTGTACCCACAGAACTGCCTGCGGGAGAAGAAAAGAATGTACTGGACGAAGTGATAGAGCAACTAAAGCACGAAGCACCAGATGCATTGGCGCGCCGTTCTGAAACACTGCTTGCCAATATGGCGCGCAGGCTATCGCGCAATACAGGTGGGTTGCAACATCAGGAAGGGCAGCAGGCGTTGATAGACGAGCTGTTTGCCTGCACACAACCCGAATATGTGCCTGATGGCAAAAAAGTGTTTACACTGGTAAAGAAGGAAGATTTGGAAAGCATGCTTGGCTGATATGAGTAAAATCATGGAGCCCCAAGCGTTTTTTATATATTTTTACGCCTCAATTTTAATAGACGATTAGATGTCTGCATTGAAGTTTTATAATCTGAAAGTAGCGGAAGTAAAGCCGGAAACAAGCGATTGTGTATCTGTAGCGCTGGAAGTGCCTGCCGATTTGAAAGACACATTCAACTTTGCTGCAGGGCAATACCTGACATTTCGTACACAAATGAATGGCGAGGAAGTGCGTCGTTCTTATTCTATATGCGTTAGCCCCGATGGTGGTGAGCTGCGTGTTGCGGTGAAGAAAGTAGATGGCGGTAAGTTCAGCACCTATGCAAACGATACACTGAAGAAAGGTGACGAGCTGGAAGTAATGCCACCAATGGGCAAATTCTCTCCGAAAGCATCTGAGAAAAAGGCAAAGAACTATCTGGCTGTTGTTGCAGGTAGCGGTATCACACCTGTTATGAGTATCATGAAAACGGTACTCAAAAACGAACCTGAAAGCACGTTTACACTGATATATGGCAATCGTAGCAGGGGTACTATCATCTTCAGAGAAGAGATAGAAGGCCTGAAGAATATATACATGCAGCGCCTGCGTGTGTACCATATACTGAGTCGCGAGCAGATGGATGTGCCTTTATTTAATGGGCGTATCTCTGCAGACAAATGTTCAGAATTCTGTGATACACTTATTGATATAAAAAGCATTGACGAGGCATTTATCTGCGGGCCTGAAGACATGATACTGTCTGTAAAAGAACGCCTGATAAACTTGGGAGTAGCATCTGAGAATGTACATATTGAACTGTTTACATCGCCCGATCAGCCGAAGGCAGCTCATGATAAATGGGTAGAAGAACACAAGGCGAATGATGGTAAGATGAGTAAAGTAAGCATCACGCTGGATGGTACTACATTTGAAATGGACCTGGCTTACAATGGTGATAGCATACTGGATGCTGCATTGAAAGTAGGTGCAGACCTGCCATTTGCCTGCAAAGGCGGTGTATGCTGTACCTGCCGCGCCAAAGTGGTAGAGGGTGCTGTAGATATGGAAGTAAACTATGCGCTTGAAAAGGATGAAGTAGAAAAAGGCTATGTCCTCACCTGCCAATCTCACCCGCGGACAGAAAGAGTTGTAATAGACTTCGACGCACGATAAGATATTAAAGAAAACGGTTGGCAATTGCCAACCGTTTTTGTTTCAGTATAAAAAAACAAAACTACCATCTGCTAGCCAGTCCACCATCATTGGCAGGTAAGTCTATACTGGTATTCAGGTAGTTGATATTACGTTCTTTATTTTTTGCAATGCCATCGTTTTCGGGTGTCGGGTTGCCGTGATAAGCAGCACTTGTACCTTCATAACGCTCATCGATTTTCGCAATCGGCTTAGGCGCTGTTACCGTTACGGGTTGCAATGGCAGTACACGTGTATAAGTGTCGTACCTACGCAAACCGTCCAGTGTTTTGGCGTATGCCTTTGCTTTCTGTATTTCTACCTTTCTGGTATAAGAAGGAGTATTTACTACCGAAGGTGTGTTATCACTGCAGGTAGTATACTTACCATTGATGCGGCATACCTTGTAGTTGATATCGTATTCACTTTTCTTGTTCTCACCATTCTGTGCATTTGCGCTGAAGTAAGTCATCCCGAATACTGCCAGCATAAGAATTGAATGTTTCATAAAGCCTGAAGTTTTAGAGTGAATAAAGAATTACAACACAAACGTACGATGGTAAAAAGCGGAAGGCATACAACACTAAGTTAAAAGAAATGCAAGGAACTGTTAATATGTTTAATGTATTGAAAATCAATTAATTAAAATCAATTTTCTTTAACAAACCCTTATGATATACGCATGCTGCTATTCTCCTTATATCAATATTGTCTCTATCAATTTACTGTACCGTATTTATTAAGTATTTTTGCTGAAAGAAATTAAGAATACCATGTTGAAGACAGGAAATACAATCGTGAGCATCTATACGGAAATGACACCGAACCCGGAAACAATGAAGTTTGTGGCTAACAAACTGCTGTACCCGGGCAAAAGCATAGACTTCCCTGAAGAAGCCTCTGCAACGCCATCTCCGTTGGCGAAAGAATTGTTTGCGTTTCCTTTTATACGCAGTGTGTTTATTGCCAGCAACTTTGTAACGCTTACAAAGACACCTGATACACTGTGGGAAGATGTAATACCTACAGTACGCGAGTTTCTGAAACAATATCTGGAAGAAGGTAAAGTAGTAATAAACGAAGACCTGATAGTAAAGAAAGCAGATGCCAATACAGTAAGTGCTGACGATAGCGATGTGGTAAAACGCATCAAAGAACTGCTCGAAAACTATGTGAAGCCGGCTGTGGAAATGGACGGTGGTGCCATCAGCTACAAAGGCTATGAAGATGGCGTGGTAAAACTGATGATGCAAGGTTCTTGTTCAGGTTGCCCTTCTTCAATGATTACGCTGAAAGCAGGTATTGAAGGTATGATGAAGCGCATGATACCGGAAGTGAAGGAAGTAGTTGCAGAAGCAGAATAATACTAAGTTAATTTATATGAAAAGCCCCTGTATAAGGGGCTTTTTTATTTACGATATACGGCTAAATATGCTATTTTTAATGCTGTTAGAGATTTTTTGAAATGAGCATTCAGAACAATTATGTGGCCATCATGGCAGGTGGTATAGGCAGCCGTTTCTGGCCCGAAAGCCGTACGAGCTATCCTAAGCAATTCATTGATATTTTAGGCACCGGCCGTTCGCTGATACAGTGGACGTACCAACGCTTTAAGCATATTTGTCCGCAGGAAAATATCTACTTCATTACCAATCAGCAATACATCAATACGCTGAAGGAGCAGATACCTGAACTGAGAGACGAAAACATCATCAGTGAACCATCGCGCAAAAACACGGCACCATGTGCTGCATACTTTGCGCACAAAATGATGGCGCTGAATCCGAATGCAAACATCATTATGTCGCCGGCAGATCACCTGATAATGGATGAACGTTCTTTTGAACGTACTGCACAGGAGGCACTTGATTTTGTAGCGCATCACGATGCGCTGCTGACGCTGGGCATCAAACCAACACGCCCCGACACAGGCTATGGTTATATACAGTACGATGTGGAAGAAGAGCTGGATAAAGTATATCGTGTAAAAACATTTACAGAAAAGCCTTCGCTGGAACTGGCGCGCACCTTCCTGAAGAGCGGTGATTTCCTGTGGAATTCGGGCATCTTTGTATGGAATGTAAAGACCATCACAGAAGCATTGGAGAAATATCTACCTGAAATGCACGAAGTATTTATGCAGGCAAAAGATGTATACAACACACCGAAAGAGTTTGATGTAATCAACAATCTCTATTCGCAGTGTACAAACATATCTATCGATTACGGCATCATGGAGAAGGCAAAGAATGTGTATGTAATACCTTCTTACTTTGGCTGGTGCGATCTTGGTACATGGGAAAGTGCTTACGAAAATTCTGATAAAGACTATCTGGGTAATGCAGTTTTTGGAGAGAATGTGATGGTGATAGATGCCAGCGAGTGTATGATAAAAGTGCCGAACGAAAAACTGCTGGTGGTGCAGGGTTTGGAGCGATTTATAGTGATAGATACGCCCGATGTGTTGCTGATATGTGAGCGCAACCGTGAGCAGCAGATTAAAGAGTATGTGGCAGAAGTAAAACGCAACAAAGGGGAAAAATACCTGTAATGATGATACTTCCGCAAAAACATTCTGCAACGGGCACAACCATCTTTACCGTTATGAGTGCGCTTGCACAGCAGTGCAATGCTATTAATCTGTCGCAGGGTTTCCCCGATTATCCGATAGATGAAAGGCTGGGTGAATACTTGTATGAAGCTACCAGAGAGGGGTTCAACCAGTATGCGCCAATGGTAGGGTTGCCGCAACTGAGGCAAGCCATCAGCAATGATTTTGCGAAACGTTACGGATTAGAAATTAATCCTGATACAGAAATAACCGTTACCCCGGGTGCTACGTATGCTATTTACACGGCATTTACAGCCATACTGCAAGCGGGCGATGAAGCCATTATTTTAGAACCTGCATACGATAGCTATATACCTAACATAGAAACAAATGGAGCTAAAGCCGTACCCGTGCCGCTGATGGCGCCGGGCTTTGGTGTAGATTGGGATAGATTAAAAGCTGCGGTTACGCCAAAGACAAAAGCTATCATCGTCAACACGCCGCACAATCCTACAGGTGCAATATGGAGCAAAGAGGATTGGGATAAACTGGCAGAGCTTGTACGCGATACCAACATTATCATACTATCAGACGAAGTGTACGAACAACTGGTGTTTGATGGGAAGAAACACTATAGCGTACTGGAACATGAAGAGCTGAGGAAGCGCAGCTTTGTGCTGTATTCTTTCGGCAAAGTGTTTCATAACACAGGCTGGAAGATGGGCTACTGTATTGCACCGCCCGAATTCACAACAGCATTCAGGCGTATACATCAGTTTTTGTGCTTTACTGTAAATACACCTGCACAGTATGCATTAGCCAAATACCTGTCATTGCCACAACTGCCTAATGTAGGTGCGATGATGCAGGAGAAACGTGATTATTTTTTATCGCTACTGAAGGACACACCATTTACAATACACGAGCCTGCAGCAGGTAGCTATTTCCAAACGGCAAGTTACAGCGCCATCAACGATATGCCCGATATGGAATTTGCACAATGGCTCACCAAAGAGCATGGTGTTGCAACAATACCCATCAGTGCATTTTACAGCAATAAAAAAGACGACAAGCTGATACGCTTTTGTTTTGCCAAAAAAGAAGAAACACTTTTGCAGGCAATAGAAAGGCTCAGAAAACTATAGCATATAATCGTAGCCCAGCTTGGCTATCAGTGCAAGTACTACAAGTATAAAGAACAAGCGGATGAACGAACTGCCTTTCTTCAGCGCTAAGTGCGAACCTGCATAACTGCCCAGCATATTGGCAGCACCTACCGGGAGGGCAATGCTCCAGATGATATTTCCTTTTATAAAGAAGAATACCAATGCAGCAATATTGGTAACCACATTAATGACTTTTGCATTAGCAGATGCATGCAGGAAGTTGTAGCCGAACAATACTACAAACGCGAAGATGAGGAAGCTGCCCGTGCCAGGGCCAATCAAGCCATCGTACAGGCCAATGATGCCACCAATGCATATTGAATAGAACATGTGGCGACTGTGAGATAGTGATTTATCTACATGATGCAGCCCAAGTTCTTTTTTCAGCACAGTATATACCAGTACAAGTATCAACACACAAATGATGAATGGCATAAACTGCTCTTTGTGTATGAATGATACCAGCAGTGCGCCAAAGAAAGAACCAATCAATGCTGCAACGATGGCAGGTGTAAGATGCCGCCAGTCAATATCTACACGTTTGATGTAGCGGTATGCAGAAACAGAGGTACCGAAGAAAGAAGCTGTTTTGTTGGTGGCCAGTGTTTGCACAAGGCTGAGGTGTGGTTGCAATATGAAGAATGCCGGCAGTTGTATTAAACCACCACCACCTACCATGGCATCTATAAAACCTGCCAGAAAAGCGAAACAACATAATGCAAGCAGCGTGAGCATTGGCACAAAATAATAAAACAGCCCGATTGTGTTAATCGGGCTGCAACAAAATATCAGTTGATTGTATTAATAAGCTATTACCTGTTCTTCAATATTTTCAGGCAGCTTGCGGAATTCGTATTGCTGATTGCGCAGCTGTGCAGGGAAGCCTGCTTCGTTGATAGCCTGCTGTATGCCTTTGTAGGTGAAGCGATGCGGCGCACCTGCTGCACTTACTACGTTTTCTTCTATCATAATAGAACCAAAGTCGTTTGCACCTGCATGCAGACATATCTGCGCTACCTGTTTACCAACCGTAAGCCATGATGCCTGTATGTTTTTCACGTTCGGCAACATGATGCGGCTCATAGCTATCATACGGATATACTCTTCGGCAGTAGTGTGGTTTTTAGTACCGCGTATCCTGTTCAGTAGAGTATCAACATCCTGGAATGTCCACGGGATAAATGCGATAAAGCCTTTTGCACCTTCCGGTTTTTTAGCTTGCACCTCGCGGATTTTCACTAAGTGTTCGAAACGCTCATAGATAGTTTCTACGTGTCCGAACATCATGGTAGCACTGGTTGTAAGACCTACTTTATGTGCTTCGTGCATAATATCCAGCCATTCCTGTGCACCGCATTTACCCTTAGATATGAGGCGGCGTACACGGTCGTTCAGTATTTCTGCACCTGGTCCCGGCATACTATCCATGCCTGCTTCTTTCAATGCCAGCAAAGCCTCGCGATGAGAAACACCCGAAACTTTGCAGATGTGCGCTACTTCGGGCGGGCCTAAAGCATGCAGCTTGAGGTTCGGGTACATATCCTTCAGCTGACGGAAGAGTGCTGTATAGTAGTCAAGCCCCAGTTCAGGGTGGTGGCCACCTTGCAGCAACAATTGCTCACCGCCATAGCGGAAAGTTTCTTCAATCTTTTGCTTGTAGGTTTCTATATTAGTGATATAAGATTCCTCGTGGCCCGGTATGCGGTAGAAGTTGCAGAATTTGCAGTTTGCAATACACACATTAGTAGTGTTCATATTGCGGTCTATAATCCATGTCACCTTGCCGTGCGACACCTGTATCTTTCGCAGCTCGTTGGCTACAAACATCAGTTCGGCGAGCTGGGCATTTTCAAACAGAAACATACCCTCTTCCGCACTCAAAAACTCAAAACGCAGGGCACGTTCGTATAACGCTGATAATTGCATGAAATCCTTTAATAATGCTAACAAAATTAAGATAAAAAGGGTTGCCTGTCATACAGTTTATTGATACAGGTATATACATGCGCCTTAATAATATATTTCAATGCCAACCTGATTTTTTTGTTATTTTGTAGTAATGGTAACAAAAGTCCTCACACTCTTTGGCGAAGAACTGGTAACAGAGCCTGTAAAGCCTGCACGCAAACCACGTGCTGCCAAAAAGGATGCGGAATCTAAAGAAGAGGCTGAAAATACCGAAACAGAAGAACCTGCTACCGAGGCTGCAACTGAGGAAAAACCAAAGAAGCAACGCAAGGTAAAAGAGCTGCAACACAAATCTGAAGCGCTGAGCCAGTGGCAGGGAGATAAGCAGTATTATACGATTGGCGAGGTGGCAGGTATCTTCAAAGTAGCCACATCCAATATCCGTTTCTGGACCAAGGAATTTGAAATGAAAGTACGTACCACCCGCAAGGGCGACAGGCTGTACACGCCTGAACAGGTACGCGAAATCAATACCATCTACCATCTTGTGAAAGAGCGTGGGTTTACCATCAGTGGTGCAAAAGCCAAGCTGAAAGAGAACCGCAAAATATCCGTGCAGCAGGTAGACCTGAAAAAGTCTTTGTTGGTGCTGCGCAGCAAATTATTACAGATAAGAAAACAGCTTTCATGAGGGGCGTAATATTGATAGCATTATTGCTGATGAGTATGGTGGTAAAAGCACAGACAGACTTTAATACATCTACAGACAAGGAAAACGGAAGTGTTGTTTTCAAAGGACAAATAACATACAATGATCTGCGCAAAGAGCCAAGCTTCAAATGGCTGGACAAAGGCATTATTGATTATAAGCCTGATGGGGTGGATCTCGCTTTTCTGGGAAAACATCTGAAAGAATACGAGGTTGTAACTTTTATGGGTACATGGTGCGAGGATTCTCAAAACCTTATACCAAAACTGCTGAAAGTATTAGCTGCAGTAGATTATCCCATGCATCAGCATACCATGTATGGTGTAGACAGGACAAAGATGGCGAAGTATACCGAGGCTAAGTTTTATGAAATAAGCCGTGTGCCAACCTTCATACTGATAAAGGATAATCAGGAAGTAGGCAGAATAACAGAGTCTGTAAATAAAAGCATAGAGGCCGACCTGAAAGCCATTATAGAAAAAGACCTTGCCAAAAAATAGGGGTTTCAGCCTTTCCCGCCGAATAGTTACTTTTGCTGCCACAATACAGCATAATGGAACTACCTGAACATATTTCAATAGATTTTCTCAGCAACTGGAACGCTTCATCTTTTGCGCTGCCTGCAGATGCTTTTGCACGCATTACTACCAACAGAAATTATCTGGACGATATACTGAAACAAGGCAATACCTACTATGGTATCAATACCGGTTTCGGGTCGTTGTGCAATGTGCGTATAGCAGATGATGAATTGTCTCAATTGCAGGAAAACCTTGTTTGCTCTCACGCATGTGGTATGGGCGATGAGGTGCCCGAAGATATAGTAAGGTGGATGCTGCTGCTGAAAGCGCATGGACTGGGTCGTGGCTACAGCGGTGTGCGCAAAGAAATAGTACAGCGACTCGTAGATTTCTACAACCTTGGCATAAGCCCTGTTGTGTATGAGTTGGGTTCGCTGGGTGCTTCGGGCGACCTTGCGCCGCTTGCACACCTGAGCCTGCCAATATTCGGTAAAGGTAAAGTGCGTTATAAAGGTGTAGTAAGAGAAGCTGCTGAAGTGTTGAAAGAAACAGGTCTGGAGCCTATACCATTGGCTGCAAAAGAAGGGCTTGCATTGCTGAACGGTACGCAGTTTATGAGCAGCCACGCCGTATGGTGCCTGATAAAATCAAGACAACTATCTGCATGGGCAGATGTGATAGGTGCTTTGTCTGCAGAGGGTTTCATGGCTAAGGATGAACCGTTCAAACATCCTATACACCGTGTACGTCCGCACAAAGGACAGATAGCTACGGCACAACGCATACTGAGTCTGCTACAAGGCAGCGCTATACAGGCAATGCCTAAGCAACAAGTACAAGATCCTTATTCTTTCCGTTGTATGCCGCAGGTACATGGTGCCAGCAAAGACGTGATAGATATGGTGAGCGGTATTGTAGAAACGGAGATTAACTCTGTAACAGATAACCCGATTGTATTCCACGACGAAGATGCCATCATGAGTGGTGGTAACTTCCACGGACAGCCATTGGCATTGAATCTTGACTTTCTTGCCATTGCCGTTGCAGAACTTGCCAATATATCTGAACGCAGAACTTATCTGTTAATAAGCGGACAGCGCAACCTGCCGCCATTCCTGGCACCTGAGGCAGGTGTTAATAGTGGCTTCATGATTGCACAATACACAGCTGCTGCTATCGTAAGCCAGAGCAAACAATTGTGTACCCCTGCATCTGTAGATAGCATTGTGAGCAGCAACGGACAGGAAGACCATGTAAGTATGGGCGCAAACGCTGCAACCAAACTGCGCCGTGTAGTGTTGAACGTGCAACGTGTGCTGGCAATAGAATTGCTGACTGCTGTACAGGCTTTGGATTTCAGAAGGCCTGCAACATCATCGCCTGCATTGGAAAAACTGTATGCGGCCTTCCGTAAAGAAATATCTTTTATGGCTGCGGACAGACTGCTGCACGATGATTTGATAAAAGCAGAACAATTCCTTAATCAGGATGTAGAGTCGATAATAGGCTAAATAAGCTTGTAGTTTTTGTAGCTCATGCTAATGCCTAAGACATCTTCTGCAAAGCGCTTGAACTTTGTTTTAAGGCTGCGTTTGTTGTAAGATATGTCGTAGTCGAACTGCCAATTGACGCGGTTAATGCGCGCTTGCATAACAGCAGGGTGTGTGCCTTTGAATTTTGCTAACTCATCAATATCGCCAACATAATCGAAGGCATCTGCTTTGATGACATTGCTTTCCAGCCATTCATCATCGTGCCACATTTTGTGAAAGTTTTCTTGCTTGCGTTGCATGGCACGCGGGTCCTTCACCCATCCGTAGTGATACACGTATGCATCCAGTAGTTTCACATTTAGCTTTTGGTCATCACCTTTGCGAAAGCCCTGTGCATCTTTGTAAGAGTAGATATTTTTATCGTTGCGGATTATGCGGATTTCGTGCGGATACCAGCGTGTAGAACTGCCAACATAATCGTAAGAACCGTAGAAGTGCAGGTATTTAAACAGCAAGCCATCTACACGTTTATCATCAAGATGTTGCTGCATGCCTGCGCGTATCACATCATGATACTGTTCGTGTATTACCTCATCGCCCTGTATATAAAAACACCAGTCGGTATCTGCTTCTATAGCTTTAAAAGCTTTGTTAGTTTCATCGCTAAGTACCAGCCCGCCGGTGCGCAGGTTATCATCCCAAACGGTATGTATGATTTTTATCTTGGGGCTATTGATGCTTTCTATCAAACCAATGGTGTCATCTTCAGACTGCCCGATGCCAATCACAAATTCGTCACACAATGGCAGTACAGACCTGATGGCCTCTACAATAGGATAATCATACTTTACGGCATTGCGGATGATGCTGAAACCCGTTACTTTCATTGGTACTACAACTGTGGTGCGAAGGTAGCGCAGATTAATTACTTAAATGTGATTTCATTTGCAGCGCGGCAGACTGGTTGACAGGATTGTAGATAGAGTTCAGCAAATCTTTCTTCTCCCTTCTTGTAAGGTGGAAGTTGAGTGCTGCACTTTTTTCGGGATGTTCGGGCACATACTCCATTGTTATGATGTCCAGCTTTTTATCAAACAAGCCAAGTGCATAGTCCTTCAGATAGCTTTGGCCATAAGACTGAAAGCTCTCCCATTTATTTTGAATCACAAACAATGGTGTTGTTATCATACTTGCCAGATTGTTGATAGGGGATTGCGGAAAGAGTTCATGTTCTCGTGTATCACGTATCTGCAGTAGTACTACTTGCTTATTGTTACGTGCTATCCAGTCTTTCATGGTGTATAGATAACGCACTGCTACTTCCATACCAAAATTATCACGCAGCCCTGCATCCATCAGGTTTATCTCTGGTACAGATGGCATACGTACTACAGGTAGTATATACGGGAATGTCGCGTTGGCACGCAATGCAGTAGTGATGCGCAGGTTGTAAGGATTCTGTGATTCAAAGAACGCTGCAAAATCAATAGCATCTACAGCGGCATTGTTATATTTATCGTACTGTGGTTTGCTAAGGTAGCTTACAGGCAGTGCCGCAAACATCATGCGCTTACCATCATTCACTATTGTGCTGTTCACAATCAGTGCGGGCATATCGCAATTTTTTTCTTTTGCGGTGTAGTCGCCCAGTTTATGATCCAGCATGCCTTCTGTATTGCGTATCAACTCTTGCTCCATAGAATAGCCACGGTCTTTTTTATAAGAATATCCCGCAACAGCTATTTTGTTGAAAGGCGAAGCTATATCAACACTGGCAAGCGAATAGATGATGGAGTTCAATAAATCTTTACCAATATTTTCCTGATACTTGCTGTTGTATGGTGTAGCAATCTTTTGTTCGCGATAACTGCTATGTACCTCTCGCCAGTAAGAAGCCCCCAGCATCCCACCAGAAGCCCCTGTTATCAGCACTGCATCATCAAACAATCTGCCTTTGTTTACACTATCAATATATTGCAGTGTACGGAATGTCCAGTATGCAGAACGATTACCACCACCGCTAACGCATATTACAACTAGCGGGGCATTGGTGTCTTTTGCTGCCATGCGTTTTTGCTGCCATAGGTCGAGGCGTTTTTCTTCCAGTTGTTTATCGCGCAGGCAAACAGCATTGTTGAATATGGTGTTTAGTTTTTCAGGCTCATATCGAGGTCTGGAGGTTGTGTCTGTCTGGTAATTCAGTCCGTATGCTATACTGCGCATATCTATCACATCATTTTTTACCATCAGGGACAGTGTGGAAAATATCAATACCCATCCCAGCATCTCCCAGCTACGCAGAAAATACTTCATAGCGCCGACTATGCCCATGATAACCGAAAACAGAATCAGGAAGCTGGCACCTGCAGGTATACGCAGCACGGGCTGGTCTACAAAAAAGCCCGATGCCCACAATAGCATCAATGCAAATATGGTAGCGGTTACGGCATTGCGGTGGTGCTTGCGCAAAACTGTTTGTAATAGTTTTTGAGAATAGCTTTCCAGCTCATCACAACGCTGAATTTTAAGCCTGCCATCAATGAAAGTATCGGTGCGAACTATATCCATCTCATAGTCGAGCGCATCATAAGGTATCAGGCTTTTGATACGGGACGGGTTGGCTATGCGTGTTACCACTACTTTCAGCAAATCTCTGTCTACCCTGAAGAAATAAGCAAACGAAACGATGATGATAAGGCTGAAGCCAATATAAAAACCAAGCTGGAACAAAAATGCCTGCATGGCTTTTGTATGTTCATCGTGCAGCTGATAACGGGTGATGGTAATAGAATAGAATATCAGAAATACCGTAGGTAATACTGAATTGTTGATGCAGTATTTAATAAATGCATGCCTTACCGCACCCAAAAAAGGCAGCCTTGTGCTGTGAATGATGAACGTGGTAATGTGCCATGCCATTACAAAAACAGCCATAGCTCCCCCCAGTATAAACATGCTAAAGAAGCTGATTTCACCCTGATATTCTGGCGCCAGAAACAAGGAGGATGCACCAAACACCGCTGCGAAGTGTCCTGTGATGGTAGATATCAGTACTACCCAGAATACCAAGAGCAACTGATACTTGCGGAAGTGCAGTATCAACAACTGCACAGGCAGGAAGCGGAATATGTTTTTCAGTACATCACGCATTGCGTCGTATTCTTACATTAAGATACGACATACTTACTGCCTTTTTGTAACGGCTATGTATAATTTGCGTTATGATGTTTTACGGCGTACGGCATAGAGGTTTACAACCAATGCCATCAGCAGGAACATAGCAAATAGCTGGTGCAGCTCTGCCAGTACCTCAAACGTGCCGAATTTACCAGGTATTATTTTAGGCGCACTGATAACCGTAACTATACCTAATATCACCTGTACAAATACCAAAACAAAAGGCCACCAACGGGCACTGCTTATAAGACTGCCGCTGTTTTGTTTTGCAAACTTGCTCGCACTGCCAAACCAAAACATAATGAGTGTGAACAACAGATATGCAAGCTGTCTGTGCATGAAGTGTATATTGATAGGATGGTTCACGAAGCTGTGTAACATTACGCTATCTGGCACCCACATGCCATTGATGGTAGGCCATGTTGGTGCTGCCATTGCAGCTTTAAGACCAGCCATAAATGCACCATATACTAATTGTATACATAGTACTGCAATAGTAACTATGGTAAATGTATGCAGCTTGTTATTAAACGTTAGTTTCCTGTCCGGTACCAATAGTTTTAGCGCAAACCAAAGTGTGTAGCACAGCAACAGTAGCGCTGCCATGAAGTGCAGGGCCAGCTTTATGTGGTTTACATAGAGGTTAGTATCATTCAGCCCGCTTGCTACCATTATCCATCCTATCAATCCCTGTACGCCACCTAGTATAAAGAGGATGATGAAAGGAACAATCATCTGCTTATCGAAATACTGCTTTACGATGAAATAGATAAAACCAATAGCAAAGACTACCCCCAGCAACCTTGCCCACACGCGGTGAAACCATTCCCAAAAGAAGATGAATTTAAAATCATCGACCGTAAAGTGGTTATTGATGTATTTGAACTGTGCTATCTGCTGGTATTTTTCAAAAGCTTCATTCCATGCTGCATCTCCCATTGGTGGCATTGCACCCATAATGGGTTTCCATTCTGTAATGGACAACCCCGAACCGGTGAGGCGGGTAACACCACCGAGGAGTACCTGTATGATAATCATAAAAACACCCGTCAACAACCAATATGCTACTGCCCGTCTCTTTTTATTGTCGTACACCCTTGAAAAGATTTGCATGCAAATTTAGGTGCTTCGCCCGGTATAAAATCAGCTTGTTTATGTGGTACTTCATTCCCCGAAGTGTAGAAAATAATCTACAATACATCCACATAATTTATTTAATTCCTAACATTAGGATTATCAATGCTTTAAGCGAATAAAAGTTTTTTCTTTAAAAATTATTTGTTGTTTGTGGATGAATGTCGCCATAGTAGCGGTTTTCAGCACAAAAGCCATGTAGCAGCCTGATTTCTAAGTGTTTAAGGATTGTAAATATTCCCGAAAATGGAAACAATGGCTTGAAAATTGTCTTTAAATTGGGGAATTTGCATATCGTTGATTTAAAATGAGTTATGCAAGCTCGAAACTTTCACTATATCGTATTAATTAACAATTAAAATTGTAAACCGTATGAGAAAGGCTGATGTAGTCACCAACATTGCTGAAAAAACCGGCATTCCTAAAGTTGACATCCTCGTAACCCTTGAAGCATTTTTTAAAGAAGTGAAAGCATCGATGGTAGAAGGTGAACCTGTTTACGTACGTGGCTTTGGTAGCTTTATACTGAAGAAGCGTGCTGCTAAAATAGGCAGGAACATCAAGAAGAACGTGGCGGTTGAAATTCCTGAACACTTTATTCCGGCATTCAAACCTGCTAAAGAGTTTGTACAGGCAGTGAAAGAGTCTAAGCATGAGCTGAGAGAACACTCTGCTGTAGACGTAGAAGACAGGGATTAGTGATGAATGAGTGCGCAAGGCATAATTACTGTACCTTTGCGCAGAAATTGATGCTTTGAAACCGGTACATTATATCTCCATCATCGGGGCGCTTGGCCTCGTTGCGTTATTATACTTTGGTGCAAACACCACCCCGCCTGCAAAGAAAGCAGAGGGTGGAGCGCCGCAGGGCATGGCTGCAGGGATGTCGTCTACACACACATCTATGCAGCCTGCTTCTTTTGATTCCATAGAAACTGCAGCCAGAAAAACCCTGCCTGAACACGCTATCGGCGAGGTAGCGGCAGTGGAAAAAGAACTCAGCAGCCTGAAAGATTCTGTAGCTATGGCTCCCGTGTACTGGAAGCTGGGCAAGGTGTGGCAGGAGCATAAACAGTTCCCTGTTGCAGCATATTATTATGCCAAATCAGCAAAGTTGGAGAATTCGGAAAAAAACCTCAACTTTGCAGGCCAATTATTTTTGGACCTCATGCAGAGGGGCGGCTCTCCGGCCGTTACAGTGTGGGAAGCGCAGCAATCAATTGCTTGTTTTCAACGCTCTCTGGATTTGAATCCTAAAAATGATACGGTAAAGATGGCCCTGGCGGCTGCTTTGATAGAAGGTGCGGGAGAAACGATGCAGGGTGTACAGTTGTTACTCGGCATTACCCGCGAAAGACCGGACGATATACCTGCCAACCTGATGTTAGGAAGGCTAGCGATACAGTCTGGGCAGTTTGACAAAGCAGTTGGCCGTTTTGAAACAGTCTTAAAGCAGGAAGCTAACAATACAGAAGCAATGTATTTTTTGGCAGAGGCTTATAAGGGCAAAGGGGAAAAGCAAAAAGCAATCGAATTGTTTGAAAAATGCAAGAAGATTGTGAACAATCCTGAGTTCGATAAAGAGATTGACAATTATATAAATTCATTTAAGTAACTAATAAATTATTCGTGTTATGCCTTGTGGTAAGAAAAGAAAAAGACATAAAATTGCAACTCACAAACGTAAAAAGCGTTTGAGAAAAAACCGTCATAAGAAGAAATAAGGTAAAGCCGGGCGCCTCCTGCTTCCCTTTTTCCTAATACATTTTGTAGTAATTCATTATTCCTACATCTTTTTCTGTGCTTCGTATATATAAGTTGCACGGAAGAAGATGTAGGGTTTTGTTATTGCGATTTGTTTTCTGCAATATTATTTACAGGATTGTACGCACCGGCCAAGTGTAATTGGAAAAACACGGTGAATGAACAAAGAACTTATTATCAACGCTTCGGGCGAGGGTGTAGAAATCGCTTTGCTTGAAGATAAAAAACTGGTTGAGCTGCATTATCAGGTTGGCCAGGATAACTTTGCCGTAGGCGATTTGTACCTCGGTAAGGTTAAAAAACTGATGCCCGGCCTCAACGCGGCATTTGTAGACGTTGGTTACGAAAAAGATGCATTCTTACACTATACAGACCTTAGCCCATACTTCCGTTCGCTGGTAAAGTTTACTAAAGAGTCTATAGAAGGTAACACCTCTTGGGGTGAAGATTTCGGAAAGTTTAAAAACGAATCTGAAATTGTAAAAACAGGTAAGATTACAGACGTAGCCAATCCTAAACCGGAAATACTGGTTCAGATATTAAAAGAACCTATTTCTCAGAAAGGTCCGCGCCTTAGTTGCGAAATATCACTTCCCGGTCGTTTTGTGGTAATGACACCATTTAATGACGTTATTGCTATTTCCCGCAAAATACATTCTGCTGAAGAGCGCAAAAGACTGCAAAAGATAGTAGAAGCCATCAAACCAAAGAACTTTGGTGTGATAGTACGTACTGCCGCCGAAGGCAAGAATACTGCTGAACTGCATGCAGACCTGCTGGCGCTGGAAGAGATGTGGAAGAACATGCAACACAGTCTGAAAGGTGCCAAGGCTCCGCAAATCATCATGAGCGAACAGGATAAGACGACATCTATACTGCGCGATTTGTTGAGTGAGAGTTTCCAGAAGATTGTGGTGAATGACAAGAAGTTGCACAACGAAACCAAAGAATACATAGCCCGCATAGCTCCTGAAAAGGAAGAGATTGTTACCTACCATAGTGCAGGTATTGCTGTATTTGATCAATATGGCATTACCAAACAGGTAAAAGCATCTTTTGGGAAAACGGTAAACTTATCGAGTGGTGCATACCTTATCATAGAGCATACAGAAGCGCTGCACGTAATAGATGTGAACAGTGGTACCCGCAGCAACGATTCCGGACAGGAACAAAATGCATTGGCTACCAATCTGGAAGCTGCTGAAGAAATAGCACGCCAGATGCGCCTGCGCGACTTGGGTGGTATCATCATCATCGACTTTATAGACATGAAGCTGCCTGAAAACAAAAAGCAGCTGCTGGATGCTATGGAGAAGTTTATGGCTAACGACAGAGCAAGGCATACGATATTGCCTATTTCTAAATTTGGCCTGATGCAGATAACACGCCAGCGCCTGCGTCCTGAACTGAATATATCTACTACAGAGCTTTGCCCGTCTTGCAAGGGTACAGGTAAAATAGGCCCGTCTATACTGATAGCAGACGAAATAGAAAAAGATATTCGCTATCTGGTAGATCAGGGACACAGAGACTTGTCGCTGCATCTGCATCCTATATTGGCAGGTTATCTTACAAAAGGTAGCATCTTCAAGAAATCTATACTGAAGAAATGGGCAAGTACTTATAAAACAAAACTGCACATAGTAGAAGATAACAATGCAGGTATTACCCAATACCAATTCTACGATACTAAAACGGAAGACTTAATTAAGTTATAAAAAAGCAAAGAGCGAGGTTTAAACCTCGCTCTTTTTAATTAGGATAAATCCACCCTCTAAAGCTATCAGAAAAGAGGATTTTATCCTTAGGTGCTTTTGTTTTAAGCAATCGGGGTGTAATTAGTTGATGTTGATATTTTTTACAACAGCTTGTTCTTTGATGAACACATATTTCTTGCTGTTGAGCGTTACAAAATTGTATTTGTAAGGACATACTTCAAGCAGTGCTGAGTTGTCTGATACTGCTGTAAGTGCAGACAACTCAGAAGCGCTGATAGTTACAGAACCTGCGTTTGCTGCATAGGTTTTGGTGAATGAAGTATTACCTGAAGCTATTAACACAATTACAGAGTCTGCACCTGTAAGGCTACTACTGTTGAATGTGAAAGAAATACCGCTTGATTTAGTAATGCTTGAAGGTAAAGTGCCACTGTAGTCAGGGTATGCAATGTTGTGGCTGTATGAGAACCCGGCAACACTACTGCTGCCGCCAACCGTCCATGCAGATTTTGCAGAGCTGCCGTTACCAAAGTCGAGGCTGGAAGGTGTTTGGCCAACCATTGCCATTTTAGTGTAGGCATTGTTTGTCGCTTTCTCCAGATTATATGTGTTTACAGACACAGTACCTGCATCGGTAAATGTAGTGCCACCTGGTGTTACGTTGAAGAACGCACTTGCCAATTCCATATCCAACGTAACAGGAATTGGTGAGCCTGCAGGTTGAGAATTGTATTCCATCTTGATGCTAACCAAGCCACCATACAAATCGCTGGCAGTAGGTGTAGGAGATGGCGGTGTTGGGGTTGTACTTGTTGGAGTAGGTGTTGTTGTTGGGGTAGTCGTTGTTGTTTTCTTGTCGCAAGATGTTGTAAGAACTATCATTGCTGCAGAAGCTAGAAGTGTAAGCTTTTTCATTGTAAAGATGTTTTGCGTTATCAAATAGATTTATCCTTAGTTGATGACACAAAAGTATAGCCGCATTACGGGCGGCTATATACAATTATAAAGGTATTTTATACTACGTACTGGTACGGATGTGCTATATAAGCTGCCTTTCCATGGCATAGCGTATAAGGCCTACAACGGTCTTGTTGTTTGTTTTGCGCAGCATGTTTTTGCGGTGTGTTTCTACAGTGCGCTCGCTAATGAATAGTGTATCTGCTATTTGTGCATTGCTGTATTCCTGCGCTATCAGCTTTAGTATCTCCAGCTCACGTTCTGTTAGTTTTGCCTCTTCGGGTTCGTTCAGCCTTTTCTGTTGCTGCACAACCATAGAGGTTATTTTTTCAGAAACCTCTGAAGAGAAATACATCTTGCCCTGCGCCACCTGCCTGATAGCTTCTACCAGTTCTTTATCATTTACATTCTTCAACAGATATCCAGATACGCCAGCTTCTATCATATCCATGATATGACCTGCATCATCGTGCATAGAAAGAGTGATGACAAATATATCCGGGAAGAATTCTTTTATTTTTCTGGTTAGCACATCGCCTGTCATGCCCGGCATGTTAATGTCGACCAAAGCAACATCGGGCTTTGTATTCTTAAGGTCGTCAAACAATGTACTACCGTTGTCGTACATTCCTACCACCTCAAGATCTGCCTGTTTCTGAAGCATAGCTTTCAGTCCGTCGAGCAGAATGTGATGGTCATCCGCAATTACAATCTTCGTTTTGTTCATACCTATGAGGTAAGGGGGTAAGCAATTCAATGATGTTGTTATTGCCAAATAACAAGAACAAGATACACAAACTGTTAAATACAAAAAAGGATATTAATTAGTTGTCTGCAGGCTCTTATGGATGCCTTCCAGAAACCACAGTACATCGCCCATACTCTTTACCCTGTCTACCAGTAGCATAAAGTTTTTGCCCACTTGCTTCAATCTGGCATTGTTGGTATGCTTTTGTATGTAAGACATGATGTGGTTGAATGTGTCTGACTCGAAATATGGAGAGTCGGGGTTGCTTACAAAGTACAGACGCATCTGTTCGTTTTTCAGAATCAGCTTCTCGAAGCCAAGTTCTTTGGCAATGCTGCGGCAACGGATGGTGGTAAACAGTTCTTCTACCTGCGATGGTATAGGGCCAAAGCGATCTTGCATTTCTGCAGCAAATGCTTTCAGCTTTTCTTCGTCTTCAATATCATCCAACTGCGTATAGAGAGATAGCCTTTCAGTAATGCTTTCTACATAGCTGTCAGGTATCAGTATTTCAAGGTCGGTATCTATGGTGCAGTCGCTTACATAGTCGCGTTTACGGTCCAGCTCTTCGCTGAATACATCTTTAAAATCGCTGGTCTTCAATTCGCGCATGGCTTCTGCCAGTATTTTCTGATACATCTCAAAACCAATCTCGGCAATAAAACCGCTCTGCTCTCCACCAAGCAAATTACCAGCTCCACGTATATCAAGGTCGCGCATAGCTATCTGGAAACCACTACCCAGTTCATTAAACTGTTCCAGTGTTTGCAGGCGTTTGCGGCTATCATTTGGCAGTGTACTCATTGGTGGTGCCATCAGATAGCAGAATGCCTTTTTGTTGTTTCGACCCACACGCCCGCGTAATTGGTGCAAATCGCTGAGGCCGAATTGATGTGCATTGTTGATGATAATGGTATTGGCATTGGTAATATCCACACCACTCTCTACTATATTAGTACAGCAGAGTACATCGTATTTATGGTCTATGAAATCGAAGAGTGCTTCTTCCAGTTTATGGCCTTCCATCTGACCATGAGCAATACCTATTTCAAGGTCTGGACAAAGATTTCGCAACAATGTTGCCATTTCGGGCAGGCTCTGTACACGGTTGTGTATAAAGTAAACCTGTCCGCCACGTTCAGCTTCAAAGTAGATTGCATCGCGAATGGTATGCTCATCAAATACTATCACCTCTGTATGTACAGGTTGCCTGTTTGGCGGTGGTGTATTGATAATGCTCAAGTCTCGCGCACTCATAAGCGAGAACTGCAACGTACGTGGTATAGGTGTGGCTGTAAGTGTAAGTGTATCTACGTTAGATTTCAGTTGACGCAACTTCTCTTTTGCAGCCACACCAAACTTCTGTTCTTCATCTATAATGAGCAGCCCCAGGTCTTTGAACTTTACATCCTTACCCAATATGGCATGCGTGCCTATGATGATATCTATCTTTCCTTCCTCAAGACGCTTGAGGGTTTCTTTTTTATCTTTGGTACTCTTGAAACGGTTTACATAATCAACCGTGCAAGGAAAATCGCGCAAACGTTCTTTAAACGTCTGATAGTGCTGGAACGCCAGGATAGTGGTAGGAACCAATATAGCAGCCTGTTTGCTGTCGCCTACTGTTTTGAATGCAGCGCGTATGGCAATCTCTGTTTTACCAAAGCCTACGTCTCCGCACACCAACCTATCCATAGGCGATGATGCTTCCATATCGCGCTTCACATCAACTGTGGCTTTGCTCTGGTCAGGTGTGTCTTCATAAAAGAATGAAGCTTCCAGCTCTGTTTGCAGATAGCTGTCGGGGCTGTGCTGAAAACCTTGAGAAGCTTTGCGTTTGGCATAGAGCTTTATCAAATCGCTGGCTATGTCTTTTACCTGCTTCTTGGTTTTGTTCTTCAGCTTCTCCCATGCATCACTGCCAAGCTTGTTCACCTTAGGCTGTGTGCCTTCCTTGCCGGTGTACTTGCTTATCTTATGCAGCGAGTTGATGTTGACATACAGCACATCATTATCACGGTATATAATGCGAATGGCTTCCTGCATATTGCCATTCACATCTATCTTCTGCAATCCGCTGTAAACGCCCACACCGTGGTCTATGTGTGTAACATAGTCGCCGGGCTGCAGTTCGCGCAATGCACGCATGGTAAGGGCCTTGCCTTTAGTATATGCCTGCTTTACTTTGTATTTGTGGTAGCGTTGGAAAATCTGGTGGTCTGTATAACAAAGTACTTTCTTATCGTGGTCTATAAAGCCTTTGCTGATAGCAGTTGGTAAAGGCACAAAATTGATTTGTGCATTCAGGTCTTCGAATATGCTGCGAAGACGTTCCAATTGCTTAGGGTTTTCGGCAAATATATATGGTGTGTATTGCTGTGTGCTGCGCCTCTGCAGGTCGGCAATCAGCATATCAAACTGTCTGTTGAAAACAGGTTGTTCTTCTGTGGCAAATTGTATGGTTACCGTAGGGTCATCACCCGTAATTTTCTCCAGAGAATGGTTATACCATTCTATCAGGTGGCGTTTCTTTATCTGCGCTGTCCAGTCTTCCGTTGTTTCAAAATCTTCCCTTGTCAGTTCTTTCAGCCAGTCCTCATCGTGGTCTATGGCTATCTGCCCCAATGTGAAACTATCGGGCAAATCTGTTTCCATCTTGCCTATCCGGCCAATGGTAAAGTTTAAATCCTTTGCCCAGATGATGGTATTATCAGGCAGGTAGTTGAGTAATGATATCTTTTCCTTGGTATCGAACTTGGTTTCGATATTGGGCAATATAGAAACCTGCAACAGCTTGCGTTCTGATAACTGTGTTTCAGGATTGAATATGCGGATGCTATCTACCTCATTGCCAAATAACTCTATTCGGTATGGGTTTTCGTTGCCGAAAGAATAGATATCTAGGATGCCGCCACGCATGGCAAATTGCCCCGGTTCATACACAAAGTCCTCGCGCTTGAAGCCCAGATCTACAAACTTTTCCATCAAAGCATCTACTTGCAGGTTTTCACCCACTTTGATGCTTATCATATTCCCCGAAAGTGTTTTCGGGTTTACCACTTTTTCAAACAACGCTTCTGGGTAGGTAACCAATACTTTTTTGTGTACCCTGTCGCCACTGAATTTTGTCAGTGCCTCCGTACGCAGCATTACGTGGCTGCTGTTCAGCTCGTTGTAGTGTCCAGTACGTTTGAATGAATCCGGGAAAAAGCAAATATCCAATGCGCCTGTCAGGTGTTCAAGGTCGTTGTGAAAATAGGCTGCTTCTTCTTTGTCGTTGAGGATGAAAACATGATTCGCGTCGCTTTGTTGCCAGATGGATGCTGCAATCATATTGATGGCAGAGCCACGCAGGTTATCGAAGTAGGCTCTCAGCTTAGGTTCAGGCAAAGAGATAGCTGCCGCTATTTGTTTTAAGCGGATATCATTTTGATACAATCCCAGCAGTACCTGCAAATTCATGCGGCTGCAAATTTAGGGGAATGTGCGGACTTGGCGATAATAAATAATGTTTACCCTTTCTTGCGTTGGTTGACAATAGCTTCCACAAACCACAGGTACTCACTTACAAAACGGTCCAGATTTTTTTGCATGATTTCGTTTTGTGGTACACCGTTTTCATCCAGTGAAAGATGTAGCTCGGGAACCAGTAGTTTGTATGGCATTGGATATGCGCCAATAGCAAGTACAAGTAGTTGTAGTAGGTTGGATGCATTGACGCCTCCCATCTTGCCGTTAGAGCCACAGCAAATGCCTATTGGTTTCTTTGCCCATTCTTTTGTAAAGTAGTCTATGCAGTTTTTCATAGCACCACTATAGCTATTATTATATTCAGGTGTTACAAACACGATGCCATCAGCTGATTCAAGCGCATTGCTGATTTCCAGCAGCCCTACAGGAGGATTTTCCATATCCTTCAGCCTTGCTTCCATTACGGGTAGGTTGTAGTCTTTTATATCAATAAAAGTAACCGTTGCTTTGCCGGATTGTTGTAATGCGTTTTGCAATGCTTTAGCTGCACGTATACTTAATCTGCCCTCGCGTATTGCCCCGTATAGAATGGTTATTTTGAACATAATGGTGTATATTACTGATGATACATAAAGTTAACACCTACATCAATACAAATATGGTACGTTCAATAATACTGTTGTTGATAGTTTGCACGCTAAGTGCATGCAGCGGATGGGATAGTGAGAGCAAGGAGCTATTTCACAAATCTTGTATGAACGATGCTAAAGCGAGTGGCATGGACGAGGCCGTGGCAAAGTCCCGTTGCGATTGCAGGCTGGAAAAAATAATGAAGAAATATCCTGACGTAGATGATGCGCTTATGAATATTGAAAAAGTGATTCAGGACCCTGAAGTACAGGAGTGTAAATAAATGAACAAGCCGCTCAACGAGCGGCTTATTTTATGATACGAATTTCTTATTCTCACTCGCTGCTTTGCGTAGCAATACACTAGCACGGTATCGGTCTTCGTGATAGTCGTTGTAGAGGCCATCAAGAATTGAAAGGCATCTTTCGGCAGTCCATTCATCGCACCACTGCAGCAGCCCTTTAGGATAGTTTACACCTTTGGTCATGGCAAGTTCCAGGTCTTTAGCAGATGCAATATTCAGATGCAGTGCTTCTACCGCTTCGTTTATCAGCATAGCAATGATGCGCTCTGTAATCTTCTGTCCCAATTCCATATCCTTTACAGGTTCAGGTTGTGCAACACCTTCGGCATAGTTATAAAAGCCGCGCCCTGTTTTACGTCCGAGCCATCCTGCCTCCAGCAGTCGCTTTTGTGAGAAGGAAGGTTTGTAACGGGGGTCGTAGAAGAAAGACTGAAATACCGTTTCTGTTACTACATAGTTCACATCATGTCCTATATAATCTGTCAATGTAAACGGTCCCATACGGAAACCTGCTATTTCTGTCATAGCCCAATCTATAGTTGGTATATCTGCAATGCCTTCTTCGTAGATGCGTATTGCTTCGCCATAAAACGGACGAGCAACACGGTTTACAATAAAGCCCGGCGTATCTTTTGTAATAACAGGTGTTTTGCCCCATGCAGCCATCAGTTCTTTGCAGGTATCAACCCATGCAGCATCTGTTTGTACAGCAGGTATTATTTCTACCAATGCCATCAATGGTGCAGGGTTGAAGAAGTGCAGACCAATTACCCTGTCTGCTTTTTTGCATGCAGCAGCTATAGATGTTACAGATAGTGAAGATGTATTGGTAGCCAATACACAGCTTTCACTCACCACAGCTTCTACATCTGCAAATACTTTCTTCTTGATGTCGAGGTTTTCAATAATAGCTTCTATTATTAGTCCGCAATTTGCAAATGCACTCAGTTCTGTTGCAAACTGAAAACGAGACAGCACAGCATTGGCATCCGCTATTTTCCCTTTCTCAGCCAGTTTATTGAGCGTAGATGTCAGCGATGCTTTTGCTTTTTCAAGTGCGGCAGTATTGGTATCAAACAGTACAACACTATGCCCTGCCATAGCAGCTACCTGCGCTATACCGCTACCCATAGCGCCTGCACCTATGACACCTATTATTGAATCTTTATTCATTGATTGCTTTTTTCTTGAATCCGAAATTAACGAGATATACGCCTGTAAAAATAAGTATTGTAGCCAGCAACTTTATCCATGTCAGTTGTTCGCCTATTACCACCATCGATATGATGGCAGCAAAAATGGGTTGCAGGTATATATATGCACCTGCAGTAGATGGGCTAAGGTGTTGCAATGCGTAGATGTTCCACAAGTATGTAAAGAACGTTACGCATATAACGATGAATGCAACGGCCGCATAGTCTGTTGCCTGAAACTGCGACCAGTCTATAGCTGCAAACTGCGGAAAGCCAAATGGCAACACAAACAGGAAACCAAAGAAGAATACCCAGCGTATCACTATAATAGGGCGATAGCGTTGCATCAGTGGTTTTATCATTACCAGATAGATCGCGTAGGAAGCTGCATTGAGGAATACAAAGAAATCGCCCATGGCAGAATTGCCGGTCATGGTTATTTCTTTACCAGCACTCATCAGCAAAAATGCACCACTGATACCCATCAGTAGTCCCAGTGCTTTCTGTGCCTTCAGTCTTTCTTTCAGTACAAACAATGCAATGATGGTAATAAGCAGTGGGGTGCTCATCATGATGAGTGATGCATGTATCGGGAATGTGAGATTGAGCCCCATGAAAAATAGCATCTGGTTGAGCGCCACACCAAACAGGCCACCCAACACGAGCGTCAGCCAGTCTTTACGTTCAATCTTAGCTTTGAATTTTTCGCCACCAAAATAGCTGAGCCAGAAGAGCAGCATTACCACACTGACGCGTATGAATATGAAGCCAAGCGGCTGAATGAGCCTTGGCATAATATGCTTGGCAACAGTAAAGCCTGCTCCGTAAAAAAGATTTGCCCCCAGTAATGCTAAATGCGCTTTGATGCGGTCGTTCATCGGGCGCAAAGATAATACCCTGTTATTAAATAGGCTTATAAGCCTTCAAGCCATGCATCTACCATGGCTTTGTACTGCTGGTGCGGGTTTTGCAATGCAGGCATTAAGAACGGAAAGTTTTTAACTGTCTGCAACACTTCATCTAACCTGAACTTATCTTGCGAAACGCAGTAGTACATGCCTTCCTTATGCAAGTGTTTGCCAAGGAATACTTGTTCTGTTTGCCCCGGGGTAGGTATCAGTACGGCCTTCTTGCCCAGGACTACCAGATCCATAAGGGTAGAATACCCGCTACGGCAAATGACAAGCGACGCTTTTGCTATCAATGGTTCCAGTACTTCTTTGGTGATGCGTTTATAGTAATCTATATGCGCTGGGACATCTCCCTTGTTTGTCACCTGTTCGCTGCCTTCTATAAATACAACTTTGCCATTGTGGCGCTTTACCTGCTCCCAGAGCTTGTCTGCAAGCAAGGTACGTTGCGGTTCAGGCCCTGAAAGCAATACCAGTAAATGCTCCTCAGAAGTAATAGTTGGCTCTATCTGCGATAACAAGCCTATGAATTTTGCGTTATCAGGCATTACATCAGGATGTGCCAGCTTGCCTGCCAGATTGGGGCTGCCCGGTACATCTACCACCCAACATTCGCCAAAGCGTTGCAATCTTTTATAGTGTATGCCACGCAGCAAATTATCTACAAACCCGCCCATGCCACTCTGTGCCAATACCTGATGCGTCATAATAACTGCAGGGATACGTGGGTGATACATACCATATCTGTTGTCTGATATGATGCCGTCATAACTATTGTGGGTAGCTTCCTGCAACAGCCATTCATTTTCAGCCGCAATGCGTTTCAACAAATCGGGCATTTGTTTAAAAAGATTAAACAGAAAGCCCTTGCCACTTTTGCTATAGTGCACATTATACCCTTCCAGATGGATTGTGTTTATACCCGGAAAGGTTTGGCTTATATACTTGCGTTGCCAGTCGTTGCCGGCAAGCGTTACAGTATGCCCAAGCCCTTGCAGGTAGCGTATGAGCGGTACACAACGGGTGGTGTGCCCCAGTCCCCAGTCGAGCGGGGATATCAGAATATGTTTAGCTTTTTTGATTGGTCAGAATACTTAACTTTACAAAAGTAGATGTGTAGCACATGAAAAGAAACAAAAACTTTGTTTACTTGTTATTACTTGGAGGGATGCTGATATTGCTTGGTAGTTGTGCCAGTGGAAAGGGTTGTGGTTGTGGTACAGATATCAACAGAGCATATGGCAAAAGCCCGAAGCGTTTTCACTAAAAACAAACAGGCACTGATTATGTGGGGAGGCCAACAAAAAACATGGATTCATTATCGCAGAGATATTATATCGGCTGATATTAATACTGCCATATTTTTATCAGGTTATTTGCGTCACATATCTATACATAAGCTGCATGCGGCCAATTACGAGGTTGCAGACCTGCAGCGATACAAGCTGATAAAAGAGCCTAAAAAAGTAAATGCAGCACTGAAAGCCCGTGCTGCAATACCGTTTGTGTTTTTCTGCAGTAAGAACTAAGCCTTATCGCTGTCTTTATTTTCTTCGTCTTTGCCTTGTTTGGCATCCTTAAATTCTTTTACACTTTGGCCAAGACCTCTGGCAAGGCCGGGTATTTTTTTAGAGCCGAATAGTACTACAACTATCACTAAAATGATGATGATTTCCCATCCGCCCGGTACAGAAAGCAGCATAGACATACCTGTTACTTTATCGTTTATCATATAATTCAAAATAAATATACTATTAGTTTTCAGGCTTTTTCAGTACCCGCAACCAATATTTATTGCAAAGAAAGGGAAATTTTATGCCATAAGGCTGTGAAAAACAGATAACAAATATTAGATTTACTAGGTACTTTGTATAGGACTATGCCCGAAATACCGGGTAATGGTCTGTTAATGCTTATTTTTAACAATATACCGAGCAAAACTTTTGTAACAAGCTACTTATGAAAGAAGTAACAACGCAAGACCAAACGACGCATGAAAGTGCATCTTTGTCGCGCAGGAAATTTTTGAATTACGCGGGTGTCATTGCAGGTGCTGGTCTGCTGATTGCATCGTGCAAGAAAGATGATGTGCAACCAACGGCTGATGATGATACCATCAACCTCGGCTCGAATGATACAGGTTTGCTCAACTATGCCTATTTGCTGCAACAGCTTGAAGCTGCTTTCTATATTCAGGTTTTGAAAACACCTTATTCAGGTATGACAAAAACCGAAGAAGGTATTTTTACTCAAATCAGGGATCATGAAATCGTCCACAGAGAATTGTTGAAAAACTATCTGGGTACAAACGGCATACCTCCAACAATTGAAAATGACTGGAGTTCTATCGACTTCTCATTGAAAAGCAGCGTAATGGCTAAAGCTAAATTCTTCGAAGAAGTATCAGTTGCAGGCCTTAATGGTATCTGCAGGCTGGTGATTGCCGAAGAACATCTGGTTACACTTGCAAAAATGTCTGTAGTAGATGCCAGGCACTCAGCAGTTATCAATGATTTGATAACACCAGGTACATTTGCTGAAAAAACAGATGATAACGGTTTTGAAGTTTCTCAGGATCCTCAAAGTTCTATAGACATCACTAAGAAGTTTTTCAAGAAAAATATAACAGGCATTAATTTACCTAAATACTAATAAGCATTCAGATGAAACTTACAGATATACTGAAAGAAATAGAAAGTATACAGCCTGAAACATTTGAAAATGCTACGGGCCGCAGGGATATACTGAAAAATTTAGGTATTAAAGTAGCAGCTTTTGCTACACCATTTGCTGCAGCTTCTTTACTTAGTAATAAAGCGTCTGCTAAAACTACAGATATACTTGCAGAGGCTATTGTGTTTGCATTGAGCATAAGCTATATGCAGTCTGCACTGTATACAAAAGCTTTGGCAACTTCAGGTTTGATACCTGCTTCAGCAGTAAATGACTTTACTAAAATATTGAAAGACAAAAATTCGCATGTAGCATATTGGAAATACCAACTGCAGGCTACAAATAACATTGTTCCTGCACAACCTACTTACGATTTTACTGCGAAGAACGCATTGCCTAAAGCGATGACAGATTATGGTACATTCCTTACAGTGGCACATGCGATAGAAGATGTAGGTGTCAGAGTATATCTTACTGCAGTAAATATGTTACTGAGCAACAAAGCTTTCAGGACAGATGCTGTAAATATAGCTACAACAAATGCGCGCCATGCAGCGCACGTTCGTATGCAACGTCGCAATCTTGGTGTTGATATGATGGCTTGGGTTGTTGGTACAGAGCCTAACTCTATAGTTGGCGAAATCAAAAAAGCATATCAAAACGAGGATAATACTACACAACTGAAAATAAATACGGTTGGTATCAATGGTTTTGCTATTTCTTTTAATGCTGCTACCGGTGCTTTTGACGAGCCAATGACAGATACAGATGCCAAAATTTTCATGACTCCTTTCATCGATTAATATATAACAATACTATACTGAATAAAAAACGGAACCGATAAGGTTCCGTTTTTTATTGTGGGTCAATGTCTATTTGTATTTGCAATCCGTTATTACCACGCTCTCCGGTAATGTTTCTACGCTCGGTAATAATCATTTGTTTTACTTTATCCAACACCTTATTATCCCGTTGGCATTTTATCCATACTTCCTGTATGAACTGATTGCGTATGCGTGGTACTAATGCCGGTACAGGGCCTTGTACAGATACACCAGCCACATTTTGCATCAGTGTTGCCATACGCATGGCGGCTTCAATTGCCTTAGGCTCGTCTTTGTGCTTGAAAGTTATTTTAATGAGTCTTGTAAATGGTGGATATGCAAAATCGTAACGGTATTTTATTTCCTGTTCGTAAAATGCATTTACGTCATGATGCTTTACCCATTGCAATACGGGATGCGCAAGGTTATGGCCTTGTATGATGACTTTACCAGCACCATCCATCCTGCCTGCACGGCCACTCACCTGTTCCATCAGTTGAAAGGCACGTTCATTCACCCTGAAATCGGGGTAACTAAGTAAGCTATCTGAGCTGAGAATACCAACCAGCGATACCCCTGCAAAGTCCAGCCCTTTCACTACCATTTGTGTACCAATCAGTACATCTATTTTATGCTGCTCTACTTCGTCCAGCAATTGCTGCATGCTTTGTTTGCCACGCATGCTGTCTATATCCATACGCGCAGTGCGTACTTTAGGGAATAGTGTCTGTATTTCTTCTTCTATCTTTTCTGTGCCAAAGCTTTTGCTTTGTATACGATTGCCGCCGCACCACGGGCAGGTATGTACAATGGCAGAGCGCTGTCCGCAATAGTGGCAATGCAGCTTGTCTGTGCTTTTGTGATAGGTTAGCGCTACCGCACAGTTTTTGCACTGTGGTACCCACCCGCACATAGTACATAGCTGGAATGGCGCATAACCTCTGCGGTTTTGAAACAGAATTACCTGCTTACCTTTTTGCAATGTTTCTGCAATGGCAGTGTACAATTCGGGTGTTATGAGTTTTATGCCCTGCTGTTTCAAATGTTCCAGCGTGCCGGCGTTTATCATTTGTATAGATGGCATGCGCACACCCATGTATCGCTCTTTGAGCAGTATATAGGCATACTTACCTTGCTTGGCATTATACAGGCTTTCTACAGATGGCGTTGCAGAGCCGAGTATTGTTTTGGCCTTATGCAGCGATGCCAGATATATGGCAGCATCGCGTGCATGAAAACGCGGAGCAGGGTCTTTTTGTTTGTAAGAACCATCATGCTCTTCATCGGCTATTATCAGCCCCAGTTCCTGATATGGTAGCCATAGTGCAGAACGCGGGCCTATCACTACCTTGTATTTTTCTGTGCGTACTTTCTCCCATATCTCTACCCGCTCATTATTACTGAATCTGGAATGGTATACGCCCAGCTCTTCGCCAAAGTAAGCATATAGCCTGCTTACCAGTTGTGTAGTTAGTCCTATTTCGGGCAACAGAAATAGGGCCTGCTTACCCGATGCAATACATTCTTTTATCTTGTGGATGTATATCAGCGTTTTACCGCTACCTGTTACGCCTTGCAGCAGTGCAACGTTCTTTTCATCAAGTCCTGCGCTTAGCTCTTCAAAGGCTTTTTGCTGTGCTGGTGTAAAAGTTATTTCTTTATTCACCTCCTCGCCGGTATATTGCAATCTGTCTATATCACGTTCCTCTATTCTGAAAACACCCTTGTCTGCCAGCGATTTTATCTGTGCGGCTGTAGCTCCGCTTCGCTCTACCAAATCTCGCTGACGCACGGTTTTGTTTCTCATGCTCAGCTCTGTGTATGCCATCAGCACATCTAGCTGTTTTGGTGCGCGGGTCAATTCATCAAAAAGCTTGTGGAGTGCTTCTTCTTTATCGTAGGCTTGTGTCAGCGAAATTACTTTCTCTGTTTTCGGCTTGTAGGCAGGTTCCAACTCATCAAATATCTCCACAACTTCATTTTCTATCAGTTCGTTCAGCACAGAAGTCAGGTGTCGGCTACCAACAAGTGTGCGCAAATCGCTGATGGTCAGTTCTTTTCTGGTTTCCAGCGCTTCGGCAGCAGGATATGCCTCGTTGCTCCATTCGTAAACTACATCATTATGTACAGGCATCCATTTCAGGGTGGTTTCACCAATCAGCTTCAGGTGAGATGGTAGTGCAGATTGCATTACTTCTCCCGGTGCTGCTGCATAGTAATGTCCTATCCATTGCCAGAAACGCAATTGTGTTCGATTAACAATCGGCTGCTCGTCTATGATGCTTTTAATAGGTTTTATCTCGTACGATTCAGGTTTGTTGCTGTGTATTCTTGCCACAATGCCCGAGTACAGTTTGTTGCGGCCAAGAGATACCTCTACACGCATGCCTACTTCCAGCAGAGGCTGCATGTCTGTAGGTACACCATACGTAAGTGCCTGAGGCAGATTGAGGGGCAGAATAATATCTGCAAACATGGCTCCCCCCTGTTGACCGGCAAATAACGATGATGACATAAGTCTGCAAGTTAATTAGTAAGCCATAATATTTATCACCAATGTAGAATTAACAACATACAACATTGTGCCATAGCCTCTTGGCATAGCATTTGCATAATATATCGTACCTTTGCAGACTAAACTATTGCAACGAAATGGCTAAGCAGACTGAAAGAAAATGTTCCTTTTGTGACCGTGCAGAGAGCGATGTAAACATCCTCTTCACAGGCATGAAAGGTAATATTTGTGACCAGTGCATAGAAAATGCTCATCATTTATTGCAGGAAGCAAACGGCGACATGAATAAGCCGCAATCATCGAAGAGTGACCTGCAACAACATAAACTATACAAACCACGCGAAATCAAAGCATTTCTTGACCAATACGTTATAGGTCAGGACGATGCAAAGAAGGTAATGGCTGTTGCCATGTACAACCACTATAAGCGCCTGATGCAACCTGCACAGGATGATGTAGAGATTGAAAAGTCTAATATCATCATGGTGGGCGAAACAGGTACGGGTAAAACATTGTTGGCAAAAAGTATAGCGCGTTTGCTGCAGGTGCCTTTTGCTATAGTAGATGCTACCGTATTTACCGAAGCGGGCTATGTGGGCGAAGACGTTGAAAGTATCCTTTCCCGTTTGTTACAGTCTTGCAACTTTGATGTAGCTGCTGCTGAACGTGGTATTGTATATATAGACGAGATAGACAAAATAGGCCGTAAGAGCGATAACCCATCTATAACACGCGATGTGAGTGGTGAGGGTGTGCAGCAGGCTATGCTGAAACTGCTGGAAGGTTCTGAAGTATTGGTACCGCCGCAAGGTGGTCGCAAGCACCCTGAGCAGAAGATGGTGAAAGTGAATACACAAAACATCCTCTTTATCTGTGGTGGTGCTTTTGAGGGTATCGATAAAATGATTGCCCGCAGGGTACAGACATCGGCATTAGGGTTCAATTCTATCAAAGCAACAAAAGATATAGACCGTGCAAATCTGCTGCAGTATGTAAACGCACAAGATTTGCGCACATTTGGCTTGATACCTGAATTGCTGGGCCGTTTGCCTGTGGTTACATACCTGAATCCGCTGGATCCAAGTGCGCTGAAACGCATATTGACAGAGCCTAAGAATGCACTTATCAAGCAGTACCAAAAACTGTTTGAATACGAAGGAGTGAAGCTGGAAGTAGAAGATACAGCGTTGGACTATATGGTAGAAAAAGCAGTACAGTTCAAACTGGGTGGCCGTGGCTTGAGGGCTATTTGTGAGATGATACTTACAGATGCCATGTTCGACCTGCCATCTGAAAAGAATGAAGAAGTGTTCTACCTCTCGCTCGACTATGCAAAGCAAATGCTGGAACATTCGAAACTGGACTACCTGAAAGCAGCTTAATTATATTTTTTAACCCCATAATACTAAGCGAACATGGAAAACAATTTGCTGGAACAACTGAAAGCTAAAGCAGGCCTCAGCGAAGAGCAGGCACTGAAAGCAGTGCAAACCATTGCGGACTTTATTAAAAGTAAAGTGCCGCCAATGATGCACGGTATGATAGATAACTTCCTGACAGAGGAAGAAAGTATTATGGACAAAATGAAAGACATTGCCGACACTGCAAAAGACAACGTGGAAGATTTTGCGAAAGACGCAGGCGAGAAGATGAGCGAGTTTGGTGCCAAAGCACAGGATGCTACCAAAGACGCACTGGACAAGCTGAAAGGCTTTATGAAAAAAGACTAAGCAATAAGATAAAAGCCCTGCAATCTGCAGGGCTTTTTTTATAAAGGATATTTCAGCACGAAGTGTTGTTTCTCTTTCACGTCCGGATTGTAAACAAGCAGACCTAAGCTATATAGATCTATACTGATAATAACGCCTTGAGTATCATGAGCCAATGTATACCACTTATCTGTAGCTACTGCGTTGGAATGAATACCCCTGATGGCTTTTACTGATAATGTATTGGATGATTGAATCTCTACATCATCATTCACCCATGCTACAACATCTCCGAAATAAGCATTGATGCGTTCTTCCAACGATAAGTTCGACTTTACACCAAGACAATTATCTATAAATGAATACACAAACGGAGAGTGTATGCCATGCCTTGTTTTCGCCTGCAGGCGGTATCGGATGTATGCAGTAAAACTATGGAAGTCCATTAAATCTCTTTGATTCTTTCCCATTGTTGGAAAGTGAAATCGAAAGCGTGTTTTTCATCTGCCTTATGCTCTTCCTGCCATACCAGTTTCCAGTGTGCGTGGTTGATGTGAGGGAAGAATGTATGCGCATCATCAATGGTAGTATGTACTTGTGTCAGGTACAGCCTGTCAATCAGGTTCATCGTCTCACTGAATATCACACCTCCACCAATTATGAAGCCCTCTTCTGTATTCTCCTGCTCCATACGTGCTATACCCTGTTGTATGTCGTGGTATAGTAGTACACCATCTGGTAGTTGCAGGTCTTTTTGGTGAGATACTACAATATGCAGCCTGTTTTTCAGGACACCGCCCAACGATTCAAAAGTCTTTCGTCCCATGAGCATTGGTTTGCCAAGTGTGGTACGTTTAAAGAATTTCAAATCTTCAGGCAGGTGCCATGGCAACTGATTATCTCTGCCAATGGCATGATTGTCTGAAATGGCTACAATTGCAGAAAGTATCATATAGTATACAAAGGTAACAAACTAAAACAGCTTGTAATTATATAGCTACAGGCGCTTTAATATGCGGGTGAGATTGGTAATTCTCCAATGTAAAATCCTCAAACTTAAAGTCGAAGAGGTCTTTTACATCCGGATTTATTTTCATTGTCGGCAGCGGGAATGGAGTACGCGTCAGTTGCAGTTTTGCCTGCTCTACGTGGTTGCTATAAAGATGTACATCGCCGAATGTGTGTATGAATTCACCATACTGCAGCCCGCATACTTGTGCCATCATCATCGTCAGTAAAGCATAGGATGCAATGTTGAAAGGCACACCCAGAAACACATCTGCACTACGCTGATAAAGCTGGCAGCTAAGCTTGCCGTTTGCTACATAAAACTGAAACAATGCGTGGCAAGGGGTCAGGGCCATTTTTTGCAGGTCGCCCACATTCCAGGCATTTACTATCATGCGGCGGCTGTCGGGGTTTGTTTTGATGGTGTTCAGTACGTCTTTTATCTGGTCGTGTACCTGCCCGTCTGCACCTACCCAGCTACGCCATTGGTGTCCGTATACCGGTCCCAGGTCGCCGTTTTCGTCAGCCCACTCGTCCCATATACCTACACCGTTATCCTTCAGGTATTTAATATTGGTATCTCCTTTCAGAAACCACAGCAACTCGTGTATAATAGATTTCAGGTGAAGTTTCTTGGTAGTTAGCATCGGGAAACCCTCCTGCAGATCGAAACGCATCTGATAACCAAAGCAACTGATTGTACCTGTGCCAGTACGGTCGCTTTTTTCTACACCTGTATCTAAAATATGTTGAAGTAAATCGAGGTATGATTGCATTGTTTCCTGCTGATTTGTAACAAAGGTACATCGGTACAAAACATCTGCCTGCTCAAAAAACTAACATATTGCTATTGTGTGTTAATAACTCAGGATATTAGTATTTATCATGTAATGTCATTCTCCCGGCAAGAATTAGACAATTACAATCAGGCTTTGTATTTTGCAGCCTTATTATATCTGGCGATGAGCTATACACTGTCTATAGTAATACCTGCATACAACGAAGGCCGAACGATTCACTTTATATTAAATAAAGTGAAGGCTGTAAACCTGATTGGTGATGGTAAGAAAGAGGTAATTATTGTAAATGATTGCTCTAAGGACAATACTGAGGAAGCAATTGTGGCATATAAAGAAGCAAATCCCGATTTGCCGATTACATATTATAAGCACGAGGTAAACCAAGGGAAAGGGGCCGCCTTACATACAGGTATAAATAAAGCTACAGGTGATTATGTTGTCATTCAGGATGCTGATCTGGAATATGACCCTGAAGAATTCAATATACTGATGAAGCCCGTGTTGGATGGCTTTGCCGATGTGGTTTATGGTTCTCGTTTCATGGGCGGTAATGCACACAGGATACTGTTCTTTTGGCACTCAATAGGCAACAGATGGCTTACAATGGCATCTAATATGTTTACTAATCTGAATCTTACAGATATGGAAACATGTTATAAGCTGTTCAAAAGGGAAATGATACAAGGGTTGAAGCTGGAGGAAAAGCGTTTCGGTTTCGAGCCTGAAGTAACAGCCAAAATATCACGTATACCTAAAGTACGCATCTACGAAGTAGGTATATCTTACTATGGCCGTACCTATGAAGAAGGTAAGAAAATAGGCATGAAAGATGCTTTCAGAGCATTATATTGCATTATAAAATATAATATATTCAGATAATATGCCTGTAATTCTTCCCGTAAAAGGCGTAAGTCCTGAAATACCCGAATCTTGTTTTGTAGCGCCAAATGCTACAATAGTTGGCGATGTGCAGATGGGGCAAGACTGTAGCGTATGGTTCAATGCAGTAGTTCGTGGCGATGTCAACAGCATCCGCATGGGCAATAAAGTAAATGTGCAGGATGGTGCATGCATACATTGTACCTACGAGAAGACAAAGACTATTATTGGTAATAATGTATCTATAGGTCATAATGCTATAGTACATGGCTGCACAGTAGAGGACAATGTACTGATAGGTATGGGCGCTATCGTAATGGATAGGGTGAAAATAGGCCAGAACAGTATAATAGCCGCCGGTGCGGTAGTATTGGAAGATACAGAAGTGCCACCAGGCAGCATATTTGCAGGCGTGCCCGCTAAAAAGGTTAAAGACATCAGTCAGGACCTGCTAAAGGGTGAAGTAGAACGCATTGCAAATAATTATCTTATGTATAGTTCATGGTTCAAATAGATAATTCGGAGCTTTAAATAAGATTTTTCTATTTTAGGAAAATAATCTTGTATTGCTCTATTGCATACCACGATAATTGGATTTACATTTGTTTATTAATCAAAATCACGCGATCTATATGAAAAAACTGATCCTTGCTTTGTTGGCTGTTGCTACAGTAGGTAGCGCTAGCGCACAAAAGAATAGTTTCCTTGTTTACGGCAATGCTGGTGTTAACTGGGCAAAAACTGACAATGGTGGTGGTAGCACTAACGAAGGTACTGACTGGAATATCACACCAGGTGTAGGTTTCCAATTCAATAATCACCTGACTGTAGGTCTGCAAGGTGGTTACGGTAGTAACAAGTCTATCAACACAGCAATCAATAATAAAGCTACTAATACTAACAGGGAATGGCAAGCGGGTGTTTTCTTCCGTCACACGCAGAACCTGAACAGCACTTTCTTCTTCTGGACTCAACTGGATCTGAGCTATGTTTCAGGTAAAGAAACCACTGAAACAATCACAACTGCTGGTACAACTACTTCAGTTACTACTGTTTCTGATATGTACAATGGCTTCCAAGGTACTATTACGCCAGCAATCGGTGTTAATGTACATAAAGGTCTGGCGCTGAACTTCGGTATCGGTGGTTTGGGCTACCGTACTGTTAGCTACGATAAAGCAACAACTACTATGAATAATTTCATGGTTACTTTCGGTCAGCAGTTCAACTTCGGTATCTCTAAAAACTTCGGTTGCAAATGTGGTAAATCTCGTGGCCACCAAGAACCAGGTATGGAGCACCGCAAACACAAAAAAATGACTGACGAAGACGACGAATAGTTTTCGCTCAAAATAACTAGGAAAAGCCCCCGATATTCGGGGGCTTTTTTATTTGTGAATGCTTTCTATAAATAGCTGCTTGGGCATCAGCGATTCTTTTTTCCATATATAACAGGTTTTGCCCCCCGTTATCTTTACATTTTCCACATACTGATTTTCCAACTCTACTGTTGCTTCTGCAACATCGCCTGTAGTTAAATCTATTTTTGTAAGCTTGTTAGTTTGTTTATTGGTGCTCAACAGGTAAAATTCTTTCGTTCTATTATCCTGAACAACAACGCAGTTTTGAATAGATGTTTTAAAAAATGCCATTGGTAGTGTTTTGGCTTCAGAACCATCGTATAAAAAGAACCTGATTAGCCTTTTATCAAAATCGAATACCAATAGGCTATCATCTTTCTCAAACAACTCCGCATTAATATCTTTAAAGCATAAGTTGTCCATTAATACACGCAGATAGTGAAATTGCCTAGCTCGTTTATAGCCTTCGTACGTTCCTTCTGCCAATGCTTCATATATCTGAGCAAGATTAGAGATACTTGCTTTCAAAACATCAGGTTGAGAGAGCCTGCAGAATGGAGTAATTGTATTTTCATCAATCCGAGATTTTGCAAATACTACATTGAAAGTATTAGGGTTGACAAACTTGTAGTAGTAAGTATTATTTTTAAACAATACACATCGTTGAATCAGCGCATAATCATTCTGAGCTAACGCCTTGCCGGTTGTGATTCTGTTGTTTTGAGGTTCTATTATTAGCGGATATATTGTGCTATCACTCACCACGTAGTACTTCCCTACACAGCTACGGAATATCTTTTCAATTTTGAGGCCTAAGTAAGATTGTATCTCTACATTACCGTATTTATCTAATAAACTTATTTTGTCTTTCCTTTTACCGTTTATATTGAAGGATGCCACCAGATATCCGTCCTCTAATATTGCATAATCAATTACGTCTTGCGTATTCGATTTCAACAACAATTCGGCATGCTTATCGACCACTATAAATTCATTCAATTCATTTTGGAGTGGTTTGAGATATACAACCTCAACCTTGGTTTGCTTAGTTACAGTAGCAGTTTGATACCCTGTCTTGTAAATAGTTGCAATGTTATCTTTCAGCAACCCGGTATCAAGGTTAATCAATCCGTTAGAGTCTGATAGACAAAGCGTTTTACCATTTAGTATTAATTCAGCTTTGTTTAATGGTTGCTTGTTTTCATCGTAAACATAAATGCCTTTATTACTTTGTGCGAGACAGGCATTCACAAATACTAATGAAAGAATAATTGGCAGTAGATTTTTTAATGACATAGGGAATAATTTTTAAAGTTTTCATTTCTGGTGGAATCCCTTTATTACAGCCTATTTAGTAACTTTGTACTTCCACTAAAAACCTCGATATGAGGTAAATAAAGATATGACGTACACACCTAAGAATAAAGTTCGTATTGTCACGGCCGCATCATTATTTGATGGCCACGATGCTGCTATAAACATCATGCGCCGCGTGATGCAAAGCAGCGGTGTAGAGGTAATACACCTTGGTCACGACCGTAGCGTACAGGAAGTAGTTGATTGTGCCATACAGGAAGATGCAAACGCAATTGCCATGACATCTTATCAGGGCGGTCACGTAGAATACTTCAAGTATATGTACGATTTGCTGAAGGAACGTAACTGTGGACACATCAGGATATTTGGTGGTGGTGGTGGTGTTATTCTGCCTACAGAGATAGACGAATTGCATGCTTATGGTATCACACGCATCTACTCTCCGGACGACGGACGTGCGATGGGGCTGCAGGGTATGATTGACGACCTGATTGAAAAGAGCGATTTCCCTACTGGTAATCAATTGAATGGTGAAGTAGGTCATCTGGTAGAAAAAGATGCTAAATCAATAGCACGCCTTATATCGGCAGCTGAAAACTATCATGAGCTGCCTGAAACACAGGCAATGCTGAAGAAGATAGAAGAAAAAGCGGCAGCATCTAAAACACCTGTATTGGGCATTACAGGTACAGGTGGTGCGGGTAAGAGCTCGATGGTGGATGAGCTGGTACGCCGTTTTCTGCTCGATTTCAAAGACAAAAACATAGGCATCATATCGGTTGACCCTTCAAAGAAGAAAACAGGTGGAGCATTGTTGGGAGATCGTATTCGTATGAATGCAATCCGCAACCCGCGTGTGTTTATGCGTTCTATGGCTACACGTCAGAGCAATCTGGCAGTATCTAAATACATCAAAGACGCAGTAAACATTTTGAAAGCTGCTGACTACGATTTAATCATCCTCGAAACATCGGGTATTGGCCAGAGTGATACACAGATAACAGACTATAGCGACATGAGCATGTATGTGATGACACCGGAATACGGTGCTGCCACACAGCTTGAAAAAATAGACATGCTCGACTATGCTGATATTGTTGTTATCAACAAATTCGACAAGCGTGGTGCTATGGATGCGCTGCGCGATGTGAAGAAACAATATCAGCGCAACCACAAACTGTTTGATGTCAACCCGGATGATATGCCCGTATTTGGTACCATCGCCTCACAGTTCAACGACCCGGGTACCAACACGATGTACAAATCGTTGATGGACATCATTGTAAAGAAAACCAATGCACCACTCCAATCGAGCTTTGAGATAAGCGACGAGATGAGTGAGAAAATATTCATCATACCACCTGCACGTACACGCTACCTTAGTGAGATATCTGAGAACAACCGCAAGTACGATAATTGGGCAAAAGACCAGTCTGCAGTAGCGCAAAAGCTGTTTGGTATCCGTAAAACAATCGAAACCATACAGGCTACCGATACAGAAGATAAAGACAGGCTGATAAAGACACTGCAGGAAGTGTATGCAAAAACAGAACTGAATCTTGATCCTAAAAACAAGCACCTGCTTGAAAACTGGCAGCAGAAGAAGCAGCTGTTTACAGATGAGTATTATACTTTCAAGGTGCGTGATAAGGAATTAAAAATCAAGACACACTCAGAATCACTTTCGCATACACAGGTACCAAAAGTTGCGGTGCCGAAGTTTGAAGCATGGGGTGAAATTCTGTACTGGGCATTGATGGAAAACTTCCCGGGAGAATTCCCTTATGCTGCAGGTATCTATCCTTTCAAACGTGAGGGCGAAGATCCTACACGTATGTTTGCGGGTGAGGGTGGTCCTGAGCGTACCAACAAACGTTTCCACTACGTATCCTTGGGTATGCCTGCAAAACGCCTCAGTACCGCGTTTGATAGTGTAACACTTTACGGACAAGACCCCGACCATCGTCCTGATATCTATGGTAAAGTTGGCAACTCGGGTGTGAATGTTTGCTGCCTGGATGATGCGAAGAAGCTATACAGCGGTTTCAACCTTGCAGATCCGAAGACATCAGTATCAATGACCATCAACGGTCCTGCACCAACTATCACAGCTTTCTTTATGAATGCTGCAATAGACCAACAGTGCGAGCTTTACATAAAAGCAAATGGACTAGAAGATGAAGTAAACAAGAAGATAGACGCTATATACAAAGACAAGGGTGTTCCTCGTCCTACATACAATCCATCTGTATTTGGTGGTGGTGCAGTAGGTTCTTTGCCCGAAGGTAACGACGGACTTGGCCTAATGCTGCTTGGGGTAACAGGCGATCAGGTATTACCTGCCGATGTATATGCCAAAATAAAAACAGATACACTGAAAGCGGTGCGTGGTACAGTACAGGCAGATATACTTAAAGAAGACCAGGCTCAGAATACTTGTATCTTCTCTACAGAATTTTCACTGCGTGTGATGGGTGATGTACAGCAGTACTTCATCGACAAAGGTGTACGCAACTTCTACTCTGTATCTATCAGTGGTTATCACATTGCAGAGGCAGGTGCTAATCCTATTTCGCAATTAGCATTTACCATCAGCAACGGCTTTACGTTTGTAGAATACTACCTGAGCCGCGGTATGCACATAGATGATTTTGCACCAAACCTGTCGTTCTTCTTCAGTAATGGTGTAGATCCTGAATACAGTGTGATAGGCCGTGTGGCTCGTCGTATATGGGCTAAGGCAATGAAGTACAAATATGGTGGTAACGAGCGTTCGCAAATGCTGAAGTACCATATTCAAACTTCAGGCCGTTCGCTGCACGCACAGGAAATCGATTTTAACGACATCCGTACTACGCTGCAAGCACTGTATGCGATATATGATAACTGTAACTCGCTGCATACAAACGCGTACGATGAAGCTATCACTACACCAACGGAAGAGAGTGTACGTCGTGCTATGGCTATTCAGCTTATCATCAACAAAGAACTGGGTCTTGCTAAAAACGAAAACCCACTGCAAGGTTCATTCATAATAGAAGAGCTGACAGACCTGGTAGAAGAAGCTGTACTTGCAGAGTTCGACCGTATTACTGAGCGCGGTGGTGTACTGGGTGCCATGGAAACAATGTATCAGCGTAGCAAAATACAGGAAGAAAGCCTGTACTACGAAACACTGAAACACAATGGTGAATTCCCGATAATAGGTGTGAATACATTCCTTAGCAGCAAAGGTTCTTTGACTGTAGTACCGCAGGAAGTAATACGCTCTACAACAGAGGAAAAAGAATTCCAGATAAGCACTGTACAAAACCTGTGGAAGCGTAGTGGTGATAAAGGACATGAGGCACTGCGCAAACTGCAACAAACAGCTATACAGAACAAGAACATCTTTGGAGAACTAATGGAAACGGTTAAGTATTGCTCACTTGGGCAGATAACAAAAGCACTGTTTGAAGTAGGTGGACAGTACCGAAGGAATATGTAATTGTAAGTATCATTTTATACAAGAGCCCCGAAACTTCGGGGCTCTTTTTATTTCATCTTATTCATCCAGTCGATAGTTGCTTTAGTAAAGCCGTAGTGGAAATGTGATTCGCGATACGCTTTGTCTGCAAAGTTTTTGTGAGCAGTCTTCCAATCGGGTTGTTGCACAATAAGGTGGTCTATATCGGGTATTGTTATGTTGGTGCAATTGCCGGGATGCGTGGCATTCACAGTACGTTCTATCAGCTGATGCTCCAAAGCAGAGCAAGCTATATAGTCAGCACCACCGAAAATGGAAAGTACAGGACATTCAACTGCAGACCAACTGGCAGCAAGATCCAGTGAATCTATCTGCTGCCAGAAACGCCAATGCCTGCCCCACATATTGTTATCGCCCTCTTTATATTCCAGCTCTGCTTTTACCAGCTCTCGGTATTCAGGAATATTGTAAAGCTCCTCAGGTGATTTCTTCAGGCGAAAAAACTCGTAGTATATCTTTTGCATACCACGTACTGCTGCTTCTGTTTCTATATAGCTTTTGCCATCAAGCGGGTATTGCACTCGGTGCATCTCCAACAAAAATTCACTCCATGGGCGGAATACAGTAGCAAATACAATTACGCCACGGGGTTCGTGCTTTCTTGCAATTTCAGGCGCTATCACACCGCCCATCGAATGGCCCCATATAAACAGCCTGTTCTTGTCAACATACGGCAATGACTCCATGTATTTGTAACCCGCATCAAACACCGCAATATCAGTTACTAAATCTGCCTCACTGCATGGTATACAATTATAGCTGTCACCAAGCCCCGACTTCTCAATCGTTACAACAGCATAGCCTGCTTTTATCCATTCGTTCATCAGATTTTTATAAATACCCAGGCTATAGTTTTCAATAGAGCCGCAATTATACCCAGGTATCAGTAGGATGCTCGGCACATTGGATTGTCCTTTTGGTTTTCGTGTGATGGTGCGTAGCCTGCAATCTTTATTACTCACCCAATCATAGTACACATCTGCAATGTCAGAAGTCTCAAACGGACGCATTACCGCGTTGATGGTCTTTGTCTTCACTTTGCCTGCATGGCTATATGTAACAACGACTTTATCTCCTGTTCTTATGGAAGATGTTGCATTGCCAAGGCTTGCCGCATTTGTAAGCAATTGATTGTTGATATACTTGATAGTATCACCTTTTTGTATGCCTGCTTTGTACAGTGTAGAGTTGGGCGCAATACTGTCTGCAACAATGCCGTTGTCGGTATACTTACCAGTAAGGCCAATCAATGCTTTGCGTGCAGGTTCTTGTGCATGCATAGTATTGGCAAATACCATGCATAAAAACAATAGCAGCTTTTTCATAAAGTCGGTTTTATGAAAAGTAGGCAACGGTGCTGTATCGCTAATCCCCCATAGCAGGGGAAATTGTTGGCTATTGCTCTGCCATCACTTTGGCATACATTTCTTCAAAGCCCATGTGGCGCACAGCCATAGATAGTGCGGTATGTTTCACCTCTACTCTTGATAATATGCTGATGCACAGTTTCACAGTGTCTTTATCCAATCCGCCGAAAATCATTTCTGTAGCCTTGCCTATATAAGGGTAGCAAGAGAATAATAATTCTTCTCCATCTGCAGTCAGCTTCAACAGCTTAGCACGTTTATCAGTATCATGTTGTCTTTCAGATATTAGTCCTGCTTTTACAAGTTTGGCAATAGAGTCTATCCCTGTAGTATACTCTACCATTGTATGCGTTATCAGGTCTGTTTTTTTAACCTCTCCTACAAAGCGTAGGGTATTCAGGAAATAGAATGCCTCAGGAAACGGCAGCCTTGTTTGCGACATGGCTGCTTTATAGTACACATCAAATGCATAAGTAATAAAACCAATGGTCTTCATTAGTAAAGAATGGTCATTAGGTGGTTTTGCACCCTTCACCATAATAGCCTCGTCTTGCTGTTTTTCGTTGATTAGGTAGTACCTGCAAAAGTCTGCTATTTCTGCTCCAGGGTTTTTTTGCTCAAAAGCATCCCATTCATTAACAAGGCTTACTATTTTACTCATTTGCATCTGTTTCGATGTAAAAATATAAAAAATAATACGAAAATTATATTTATTGAAACATTTTCGATTTATATTTGCAAAATAAAAAACGAATTCGATATAAATAATTTTGTATCAGCGTTTACCGACACAGACTAGCTATTCACCGACTATGAATATGGTTTAGCCGAATTGCTTTTTTGTCATCGTATTGTCGGCAATAGCTTTGCAACAACTTCTTGATAAACAACAACCGATGAAGCAAATTTTACTACTACCTGTTTTTTTGTTGACTGCTTTCGCAACATGGGCGCAAACATCCGTTAGCGGAAAGGTAACAGATAACACAGGCAAACCTGTAGCAGGTGCCAGTGTATATCTGGATAATACACTGGACGGTGGTACCAGTGACAGCACGGGCTATTTTAAGTTTACCACTACAGAGAAAGGAGCACAAACAATTGTTGCAACAGAAGTAGGACATGAAAATGCAGGTATGCCTATTACAATAAATGGTGATGTAAAAGATATCGTCATCAAAATGAAAGCAACGGCACGTCAATTGGAAGACTTTGTAATAACAGCAGGTTCTTTCGAAGCATCAAACAATAGCAAAACTGTTCTTACCTCTTTAGATATCGTAACTACAGCAGGCTCTCAAGCCGATGTGGTAAAAGCTATACAAACACTTCCCGGTACACAGCAACAAGGTACACAGACAGGTTTGTTTGTACGTGGTGGTGATGCAAGCGAGGCAGCAGTTGTTGTAGATGGTATGATTGCACAAAATGCTTTTCTTACTACAGCACCCGGTGTTGCAGCACGCAGCCGTTTTGGTCCGTTCCAGTTCAAGGGTATTGCATTCAGCAGTGGTGGCTACAGCGCACGTTATGGCCAGGCACTTTCTTCTGTGCTGGAATTGAACAGCAATGACATGCCTGATAAAAGCACCATCAATCTGGGTGTGAATATGGCAGGTGTGTATGCAAGTGGGTCTAAGCTGTTAAAGAAAACAAGCTTCGAGGCATCAGCATATTACAACAACTTGCAACCGTTTTATGGTATTGCTAAGGCAAACGTAGATTTTTACGATGTACCGAAAGGTGCTGGTGGCTCTGCAAAATTCAACTGGACACCTAATAAAAAGGGCATCTTCAAAGCATTGGTAAACTATTCACAGTTTCGCAGTGGTACGCGTGTGCCCGAGCCTTCAGACGCATCAAAGACACTTGACTTTGGTGTAAAGTCGCAAAACGTTTATGGTATAGTGTCTTACAAGCAATCGCTGAAAGATAAATGGCAAATCTTTACAGCAGGTTCTTATAGCTATAATCAGGATGATGTAAGCTGGAGTGGTACAGGTTCTGTTAGCAAAGATGACAGAGCACAGTTCCGTGGCGAATTGAAGAACTATACAACTTCTCGCCTCAGCATAACAGCAGGTACAGAAATACAGCACTTCAACTACGACCGCACATTTGGTGGTTGGAACACCAACTTTACAGAAACACAGATAGCAGGATATGCAGAGGCCGACTGGTCTGTTTCTCACAGGATTGGCATTAAGCCCGGCGTACGCTACGAGCATAGTACATTGCTGAAACAGGATGTAGTAATGCCTCGCCTTGCAATGGGTATTAAATCAGGCATGTACGGACAATTCTCTTTGGCAGGGGGCATGTTCTATCAAACAGTAGATCAGCAATATCTGCTGGCAGGCTACAGGCCACAAATGCAACAGGCAGTACACTATATAGCCAACTACCAGTACATGCACAACGACCGTACGCTGCGTCTTGAAGGTTATTATAAAAGCTATAACCAACTGATACGTGAATACATGACGACTAGCTTCAATCCTAATCAGTTTCGTGTGTTGAATCCATATGCAAATCCTGCAGACAATTCGGGCTATGGTTATGCAACTGGTGCCGAGTTGTTTTTCAGAGATAAGAAGTCAATCAAAAATGCAGACTACTGGATTTCATATAGTTTCATTGATACACGTAGGTTATACAAAAACTATCTGGCAGAAGCACAGCCCGATTTCATTGCCAACCACAACCTGAACATCGTTACCAAATACTTTATAGAGAAGCTGCAAACACAAATAAACCTGACGTATAGCTATGCAACAGGCAGGCCATACTACAACCCTAATAATGCAAGCTTTATGGCAGACCGCACGCCAGACTTCCACAACCTTTCACTCAATATCAACTACCTCCGCACTATCGGTAAATGGTTTACTGTTATCTATGCAGGTGTAGATAACGTTACAAACAGCAAAAACGTATTCGGCTACAGATACGATGCAGCAGGCAACAGGTATGAAATGCGCCCTGCATTATATCGCTCCGTATTTGTTGGCATCAACTTCTCACTCACAGCATTCGATAAAGACGAATTATAATTAATAACTCAATCATAAAACAATCACATCAATGACACGTTACATTATCGCCACGGCAATTGCAGCATTCAGCTATATTAACTGCCATGCACAAGACTACAACGAAACACTGAAGAAAGCATTTGTAGCTTTCGATACTACTATGGACTACCAAAAGAAAGTAGAAGCAAGCAACAAACTAAACCTGATTGCTAAAAAGTGGAATACAGAGTGGACTTCTCACTTCTACAATGCATATGCAAAAGCACAGCTTTCTTATATGGAGCAAGAAGAAGCTAAGAAAGATGCTTATGTAGATGAAGCTGAAAAAGAACTGGGCGAAGCAGTAGGCATAATAGGTAAAGACAATGATGAAACTTATGTAATAGCTGCACTGATTGCCAATGCACGCATGGCTGTAAAACCACAGGCACGTTGGCAGAAGTACGGTAAGCTGTTTGAAGAAAATCTGCAAAAAGCAAAAGAAGTAAATGCAGAAAATCCGCGTATATACTATCTGGCAGGTGTTAGTAAATTCTTTACACCAAAAATGTTTGGCGGTGGTAAAAAGCCTGCTATATCCTACTTCGAAAAAGCAGAGGGCTTCTTTGCAAAAGAAACAGATGCAGATATGAGCAAGCCTTGGTGGGGCAAAATGCAGAACACCTATTTCTTAGGCGAGTGTAAGAAAGAGGATAAAGAATAACAGACAGGATTTGTTAACTAATGATAATAGCCTTCAATGTAGAAGGCTATTATTTTTTGAGTCGCATTACAGCTAAAGTATCTATTTTCACGCCTGATTTTTCAGATAAATATTTTGCAAAATTCATAGATGGTTCTATATCGTTAAAGTAGAACCCTGGGTCAAAGCTGTCTTCATTTGTAAAATAGAACTGCATTATTTCTCTATGTTGTATACCACCTGTTTTATCTTCAAAAGACTGATAATAGTGTATTGCCTTTACCTGATTGTAATTGTAGATGCGCTCTGAAAAATCAGTTACAGTTTTTATAATGAATGTTTTTTCACCTGCTATCACTTTTGCATTCAGCACAAAGGGAAATAACGGTAAAGACAACAAGAAAAATATCTTGCCAAGCCATACACCTGCTTTGGTATTATCATATTTCTGCGAGTTGTTATAGTAATCAAAAAACTCATCAGCTTTATAACCCAGCAATAAACGCATAGTATTTTCAGCCACAAACACCAGCGTCGCCATTGCCCACAATGCCGCTACTAGGCCTACAGTATAAATGCTTGGTGGAAAAAACTGTTGATCCTTTTCTAAAAAAATTTTGTGAATAAATGTTACAATAGGTTGTAAGATAAAAGCATAAATAACGGGTAATGTAAAAAATAGCGTTAATGCAATACCGATGTAAGCAAGTTTCCAGTTTTTATATTTCTTATCCAGTAGCTGTAGTTCAGCATAATTTTTTTCTGACTGATAAGGAAACTTTCGGATGAAATAACCTAATGCAACATGAGATGCTTCTGCTGATAACATAGTATATATAGGATAATATTGGCTAAATTTCGATAATACAGTATTTTCATTACATCTATTACAGATGATGCAACGCAAAATAATAATAATATTAGTTGCCTTGTGTGCTTTTGCACTTGGCATGAAGCAACTCCGCGAACCCGATGTGTGGTGGCAGTTGCTTGCAGGCAGGTGGATGCTGGAGCATGGTACGGTAACACATACAGATATGTTTTCTTACACCATGCAAGGTGCGAAATGGATAAACGTAAAATGGCTGTATGAGATTATCATTGCATTTCTTGAAAAAGGATTGGGTCCGGAAGCGGTATTATTATTACAATCTATAGTGAACGTAGCTATAGTATGGTTTTTGTATAGAATCATCAGACTGGTATCTGGCACTACCTCCAATATTCTAGCATCTGTAGTTTCACTTATTGCTTTTCTGGCAATATCAGAATACAGGATGGCGGGACGACCGGAAATGGTAAGCCACTTGCTTTGCACTGCTTATTTATTTCTGTTATGGAGAAACCCACGTTTTGAATGGAAGCTATTATTGTTCTTCATACCGCTGCAATGTCTGTGGGCAAATATGCATGAGGGTTATCCCGTCGGATTGGTAATACTGGCAACAGCTACAGCGGGTTCTTTTATCTCGTACTTGCTCAACAAAGAAAAACAAGCATTACTACAAACAGGTAGAATTGCAGCGGTATTTGTATTGAGTCTATTAGCTGTGCTTTGCAATCCCAATGGAATTGTCCTCTGGAAACAACCATTTGAAATATATCGCCAGGTATGGGCAAACAAATACACTACCGAACTGTATTCTTATGCCGATGTTCAGTATTGGACGCTACAGGCTAAGTTGCATATAACAGTACTGTTATTAGTTTCAGCATATTGGATAATGCAGTTGTTGGCCGCTATCAGGCAAAAAAATCTCAAACAATTCTTATCTCCTGTATTAGCAGGCTACTTGTTGTTGATACCGTTGTTTGCTTATCTGTCCCTGACGGCAAACAGGAACATACCTTTTGCACAAATAGTATTGATACCATCTTTGCCAATAGCACTTAGTTGGTTACTTACCATATCTAGGCTTAGAGCAATAAAGCTGCTAAACACCATTGCTGAAAAAGCCGCCGTAATTGCAATACTAATAGCTGCACTGTTTTATGTAGCTGTAGTGAGTAACAAATGGTATACGTTTACAAAATCTCCTAATAAGTACGGTATACATGTTGCAATGCTGAATAACCCAACAGGAGCAGCAGATTTTATAAAGCAAAACAATATCAAAGGCACTGCATTTTCAGATTACTTTATATCTTCTTACCTGCTTTGGAGCAATTACCCCGATTTTAAATCGTACATAGATTTAAGAGATCTGGATGTATTCCCGGCAAAGTTTTTTGATGACTATTTCAGCATCTATCAGCAATCGTCTAAATTTACAGAACTTGATAAGCAGTACAATTTCGATTATGTTGTGCTAAGCACATCTCAATTGGGCAGTGTACAGTTCAATCTTTATTGGGGAAAAGATTATAATCTTGTTTATGTAGATCCTGTTGCTTCGATTTTTTTGAAATACACAGAAGCAAATAAACCTGTTAATAGTAATAAACAAATTCAAAAAATATTTACGTGGCCTTCGCCGGTTGAAGAAGCTGCTTGGGCATCAGGCATAACTAAACTACTGAATCCGGCAGTTAGTTACGATGAAGAAGATGGTGAATTGCAAGGCGTATACGCATCACGTTTTTACAACCAAATGAAAAACTACAAATTGTCCTTGCAGTTACTTCATTCCTCGCCGCAAGATAACGTAAGTACGCTTGTTGCACTAGGGCAAACATACCTGCAATGGGCTAGTGCTGTATCTTCTACGGTTGAAAGGAAAGCAAAAGCTGATACCTCACAAATGTATCTTGAACAGGCTGAAAGTACAGACCCTTCAGAAAAAGGTATTTACAGTGCTGAAGGTTCGTTGTTTGCATTGAAAGGTAATTACGATAAAGCTGCTGAAAGTGTTGCTAAATTTTTGCAATATGACCAGTCGAACGATTATATGTACTATCTCTACGGCTTTAGCAATCGTATGCTATGGAAAGCAGGAGATGAAGCAAAATTACCGGATGTAATCAGTGCCATGAAAACATCTTTGAAGTTAAACCCGATGAATGGCAAAGCCAGCTTGTATCTCGCAGAGGCTTATCTGGCAAATGCAGATAATGATAATGCCCGCAAGTACTTGAAAGAGGCAATAGAATCAGGCAATCCTTGGCTGCCGCAAGAGCAGCAATTGCTCGATGTGATGAAAGGGCGGTTGGGTATATAACCATTACTAAAACTATGTAGTTATGAAAAGTATCATCACATTCTTGTTTGTTTTGCTTGCATTTGGTGTTAGTGCACAAAACTTCAATGCCATGCAACAAAGTCAGGAAAAAACAATCAAAGCAGCCTACAAAAGAAAAAAGGTGACAGAGATTGAATATAATAAGCTGATGCGCGAGCAGGAGATAATAAAACAAACCATCTATAAATACGAAGCCGATAAACAACTGGACCTGCATGAGAAGAATGTGTTACAAGACAAACTAGACAGAGCAGAAAAGCGACTGAAAAGATACAAGACTAATGCAGAAAGATATTAAACAAAGAAGCCACCTCATGGGTGGCTTCTTTGTTTGCGTTTAAAACTCTACTATAAAACCTATGGTTGGTATAGATACCGCATCCGATTCTTTCAGCACCAATGGCACTGCATTGCTGCCATCATTCTTTATAGCCTGTCCATCTGTAGTTTGGAAAGCACTGTTGTCTGTTGTGCGTGCAAATGTGTATTTAGGATATTCAGGTTGCACACTGCGATACAGATTGGTGATATCAATATACACATCAAGGCTCCACTTTCTGTAGTTCCATTTCTTATCCAGCCTTATATCCATAGAGTGGAAAGAACCAAGACGCAATTGATTGAATTGTGAATAGTCGTATACCGCTGCGCCTGTCGACAGATAGTTGCGTTGAGAAGCTGCCATATCAAACGGTGTGTATGGAGCACCACCCTGATAACGGAATTTTACACCCAACTCATAGTTTCTGCGAAACTTGTAACCACCTATGAAAGACAAGAGATGTGTGTTATCCCAAGATGCAGGTGCATACAATCCGTTAGCATTTGTAAACTCGCTTTTGTAATAAGTGTATGAAAGTACTGCATAGAAGTTCTTGGTAAACTTTTGTTGAAACTGAAACTCCACACCATAACTGCGTCCCTTACCATTAGCACTCACCGGCTCATTACCCAATACGCTGAAGTCACCACCTTTATTAGCCAGCGATATACCATCTACAGCAGATACAGGATAGTTGTTGTACAGTTTATAAAAACCTTCCAATGTAAAGCGCATTCCCGATTTTGGTATATATTCAAATCCTGCCACCGCGTGGTCGCTTTGTATATAGCGGCTGTTTTTGTTGGTGAATACACCCGCTGCCTGATAACCCAAAACAGTATATGTAGGAATCTTGTAGTATCGGCCCACAGAAGCATTGAATTTCAGGTTTTCTATCAGCAATAATGATGCTGCCAACCTTGGCGAGATGGTATTACCAAGATTACTGCCATCTGTAGTAAAACTATTGCCATCTGTCCTGATGCCAAATGAAAGATTCAACCTGTCTTTAAAGAGGTTTTTAGCCACCTGTGCAAATGCGCCATACTTCCACAGGTTGATGTTTGTATTTGCATTGATGATATATGCAGGCTGTACGATATTACCGTTTGCATCTTTTATTTCGGCACGTACGCGGCTGTATACTTCATTCTCAAACTGTGCATATTGTGCCATCAAGCCCCAACTATAGCTCCAAGTCTTGTAATATTTGTTGAAGTCGAAACGCAGTTTGTTTTCAGCTTCTGTAGAGCGTATGCGCAATATGCGTTGGGTTTCTACAGGGTTCTGATTGTCTTCAAATTTGTTTAGTTGGTTGTTCAGCATATTGCGACTGAATGTCAGGTTCCAATACCCTTTCTTCATTAGTCCTTTCAGTCCGTACCCATTAGTATAGTTCCATTGGTTGATGGTGGGATTACTCTTCAGTATGTAGATGTTTTCTGCTGTCTGTTTATCGGGTGTATTAAAGCTGAAATTGTCTATCGCACCTATACCAAGTGTATAGAAGGAAAGATTTTTATTGATTTTATAATCCAGCTTGTATTGAAAGTCCCAATAGGAAGGTCTTATTGGCAACTGCAACGCACCAAATAGCAATTGCAGGTAAGAGCGCCTAACAGAGCTGAGGAATGTCAGTTTTTTATTGATTGGGCCGTCTGCTGTTACAGCCAGTTCAGTTGCACTCAGCCTCACGTTGCCTTGCACTTTATCCGGGTTTGCCCTGCGTTGTTTCATTTGCAAAACACCCGAAAGCGGGTTATCGAACTTAGAAGGGAATGCACTTGTGTAGAGTGATACATCTTCGATAAAAGAAATATTGACGATGCCTGTTGGACCCCCTGCGCTGCCTTGTGTAGCAAAGTGATTGATAACCGGTACTTCAATACCATCCAGGTAGTACACGTTTTCGTTTGGTGCACCACCGCGAATGATAAGGTCGTTTCTGTAACCACCCACAGAACCCGATGTACCACCCACACCCGGGAATGCCTGTATTACACGAGAAATATCGAAGTTACCACCCGGGTTACTTTTTATCTCCTGGGCAGAGAGCGATTGTATGGAAAGTGGTGTTTCTGCATTTTTCTGAAACGGATTGGCTCTTACAACAACTTCGTTCAGGCTGATGTTATTAGCTTCCATTTCCACAGTGAGCGTCTGCGCATTGCCCGATGTTACTACCACATTGTATATAACCTGTGGCTTGTAGTCTACAGCCTGTATTTTCAGGTTATAGGTTTTTGGGGGTATATTATCTATCCTGAAATTACCCTCAAAGTCAGACGCCGCACCGGTTGTTGTTCCCTCAAGTGTTACCGTTACACTCGGGATGGGTTCCTGTGTTTTCTTGTCTTTGATAGTACCGTTAATAACTCCGGTAGCCTGTGCATACATCTTGATGCTGCACAATAAAATGGTGAAAACTAGTAATGTTTGCCGCATAGAATTATTGTGAAACTAATAAACAATACTAATACTAAAAGGTTCAACGTAAACGAACAAAAACTGCTGATAATATTGCATTTTTACACAATGAATTGGCAAAGCCTCTATAGCGCTAAAAGAACGGGCGACCGTGCAGGTAAAATAAGCAATCCTGATAGCGTACGTACATCTTTCCTGCGTGATTATGACCGCATTATATTTTCATCTGCATTCCGCAGGTTGCAGAACAAGACACAGGTGTTCCCTCTGCCTGGTGCTGTGTTTGTGCACAACAGGCTTACGCATAGTCTGGAGGTAGCCTCTGTAGGCCGTTCGCTGGGCAAGGCTGTGGGTGATGCCATTGCTGCAAGGTATAGTAACGAGGGCGAAGACTTTAAGGAGTTTTACAAATACGAATTGCCAAGTGTTATTGCAGCAGCATGTCTCTCTCACGATATTGGTAACCCTCCTTTCGGGCATTCGGGCGAGGATGCAATAAGAACCTATTTTGAAGAACTGGAAGGCGATAACAGAAAGCAGATACACGATAACCTTTCTGCTAATCAACTGAAAGACCTTGAAAAGTTTGAGGGTAATGCAAATGCACTGCGCACCCTCACCAACAATTTCAACGAAAAAGAAGAAGGTGGCTACAGGCTTACATACAGTACACTAGCATCTATTGTAAAATATCCATCGAGCTCATCGGAAGGGTTTAATAAAAAAACAGGATTGATAGCAACCAAGAAGTCGGGCTATTTTGATAGCGAGCTGGCTTTGTTCGAACAGATGGCTGCAACTTTCAATCTGCCTAAGATAGAAGGCTTCAACCACGTATATGCACGCCACCCGTTTGTATACCTTACAGAGGCGGCTGATGATATCTGTTACCGCATTATAGATATGGAAGATGCGCACAGGCTGGGCATTGTATCGCTGGCCACTATCAAGAAACTGTTCTATCCTTTCTTCGATATGGAGAGCGATTATTACAATAGTGCTGCCTATGTAGAAAAGAAAGTAGAAGGCCTTGTAGATGATAATCAGAAAGTGCAATTCATCCGCGCCAAGTGGATAGGCCTGATGGTAGAAAAACTATCTGCCATTTTTATGGAGCATGAAGAAGCACTGCTTGCAGGTAAGCTGGAAAAAGATTTGCTGAGTTGCATGCCCGATGCTTATAAGCCAATGATTGACGAGATAAACGCATACTCAGTAAAATACATTTATAACTACAAATCGGTAGTAGAAATAGAGATTGCGGGTTACAACGTAATAGGTGGTTTGTTGAAGGAGTTCATAAATGCAGTGCTGCATCCTGAAAAATCAAAATCGGCTAAAATAGTACAGTTAATCTCAGACCAGTTCCCTGTAGATACAAAGAATGGCCAGTTGTACAACAACATACAATCAGTTGTAGATTTTATATCCGGCATGACAGACCTCTACGCTATCGACCTCTATCGCAAGATGACAGGTATCAGCATACCACAACTGCGATAGCACGAGTATTAATATTATGCAAAAACTGCGTATTGCTTAGTTGTGCGGTATATTAAACACTTACATTTGATATATGGCAAAAACAGTATTGATAACAGGTAGCACAAGTGGTATAGGCCTTGGCATTGCAAAAGCATTTGCTGCACAGGGTCATAATATAGTATTCAACGGTTTGGAGCCGAATGGCGCAGAGATAGCACAACAAGTAGCAGATGAGTTTGGCATTCAGCATATTTTCTCACCTGCCAATATGTTGCAGCCCGATACCATCAAAGCAATGATTGCAGAAGCCGAAGCAAAGTTTGGTGGTATAGATATATTGGTCAATAACGCAGGCATACAGTTTGTATCTCCGATCGAAGATTTCCCCGCAGATAAATGGAATGCTATTATTGGCATCAACCTGACAGCCGCTTTCTACACCACACAAGCTGTATGGAAAGGGATGAAAGCACGTAAATGGGGACGCATCATCAACATTGCATCGGCACATGGTTTAGTTGCGTCAGAGTTCAAGAGCGCATACGTAGCATCCAAACACGGCATCATAGGCTTTACAAAAACCATCGCGCTGGAGGGGGCACCATTTTGTATTACCGCCAATGCTATTTGTCCTGGTTATGTACACACGCCTATCATAGATAATCAGATAGCCGACCAGATGAAAACGCACAACATGAGCCGCGAAGAAATTATAGAAAAAGTAATGCTGGATAAGCAGGCCATAAAAGAGTTTATACCTGTAGAAGCGATAGCACAAGCTGCACTGTACATGGCATCAGACAATGCTGCACAGATGACGGGTATTGCCCTGCCAATAGAAGGTGGGTGGACTGCACAATAAATAATTGATATGACAGATTTTCCTGAATTCGATAGTAATGTTATCGATAGCAATAATACACACCTGCATTATATAACCTATAATGCAGGCAAGCAACCATTACTGATGCTGCACGGCCTCACGGCAAATGCACATGCCTTTGACGGACTAATAGCTCGTGGCCTTGCCGATGACTATACAGTTATCAGCCTCGACCAGCGTGGACGTGGATTGAGCGGCTATCCCGCATTTGCATATAGTATTCCGGACCATGCAGAAGATGTTATCAATCTGCTCGACCATCTGGGTATAGATAAAGTAAACATAGCGGGCCACTCTTTCGGTGGTTTGATGAGCTACTATCTGGCTGCTAACTTTCCAGATAGGTTTGAAAAACTGGTGATATTGGATGCCGCTGCAAAAATGAATCCTAATTCATTAGAGATGTTGCAGCCCACACTTGGCAGGCTCGATAAGCAATACGCATCTTGGGACGCGTATATCAACGAAATCAAATCTGCACCATTCAGTGCCTTCTGGGAGCCTGCAATGGAAAGGTATTATATGGCCGATGTAAAGACTACTGAGGAAGGTGGTGTAACACCGCGCCCCATTCTGGCAAACATCTTGCAGGTGGCGTACAATGTAGGTGCTACGCAATGGGATGAGTATGTGCAGGAAGTAAAGCAACCAACCATCCTGATAAATGGTGTAGACGAATATTCTCTCGGTGAACCACTGCTGCCCGAATGTAATGCACTGGAAACGGTAGAAATGATGCCCGATGCAAAATACATAGCAGTAGATGGCAATCACCATACCATGCTATATGGCAGCGGCGCCGAGCAGATTGTGGCAACTATGAGGGATTTTTTGAAATAACCCTTCGCAGCTTGTAGCTTTGCGCTTCGTTATGCAGCACCCAAGCAGTTTAAAGATCAAAGACTATACGTACGATTTGCCCGATGACAGAATCGCGGCATATCCATTGCAGGAAAGGGATGCAAGCAAATTGCTGATATACCGTTCAGGCAATATCGAGGAAGATGTGTATCGCAATATTGCCAACCATATTCCTGAAAACTCGCTGCTTGTTTTCAACCAGACCAAAGTTGTCAATGCAAGGCTGCTTTTCAAAAAAGATACAGGCGGGCTGATAGAAATTTTCTGCCTCGAACCGCATAGCCAATATCCCGAAATACAAACCGCACTACTGCAAAAAAACAAAGTGTGGTGGAACTGCATGGTAGGTGGTGCCAGCAAGTGGAAGCAAGGCATGTTGCTATCTGTACAACATATAGCTCCTGATTTCACTTTACATGCTGCTATTGTAGAAAGACAATCAGGTTCATTTACTATTGAGTTTACATGGGATGCAGATCTAACGTTTGCAGAAGTATTGCACTATATAGGCAAAGTACCCATACCGCCATATCTGCACCGCGAATCTGAAAAAAGTGATGAACAACGCTACCAGACCATCTATGCAAAAGAAGAGGGCAGCGTAGCAGCGCCGACAGCAGGTCTGCATTTCACGGATACGGTATTCAAAAGCTTTGGGGCAAAACAAATTGATAAAGCATTCGTTACGCTGCATGTTGGTGCAGGTACATTCAAGCCTGTGAAGAGCGAAACATTGGACGGACACGATATGCATACCGAATGGATAGAGGTAGAAATATCCGCCATTCAAAAGCTCTTGCAGCATGCAGGCAGTATTATTGCGATAGGTACCACATCTATGCGCACACTCGAGAGCCTTTATTGGATAGGTGCAAAACTATTGATGGGCATCAAGCCCGAAGGTGATGTAGCCATTACGCAATGGGAGCCTTACGAGCTGAAAACCGAAGCAACTGTTGCTGAAGCATTGCAAGCTATTGCTGACTACCTTGTTGCTAACAACATGCAGCGCCTCGTAACCCGTACACAGATATTGATAGCACCCGGTTATAAATGCCGTGTTATAAAAGGACTGGTTACCAATTTCCACCAACCGCAGTCTACACTGTTATTATTAGTAGCTGCCATTACCAGCAATAATTGGCGAACTATCTACAATCACGCACTTAATAATGGATATCGATTCCTTAGCTATGGCGATGGCAGCCTGATATGGGCAGATTAATAAATCGTTATACTTATGTTATGTCGGCTATTTAGTAATTTTGCAGCCTAAATTACATCGGTTTGACAACTCAGGAATTCATAGCTGCAGCGCTGAAAGAAGATATTGGTAGTGGCGACCACTCAACCCTCTCGTCTATTGCACCAGATGCAATGGGTAAAGCCGTACTGAAGGTGAAAGAAGATGGCATACTTGCCGGTGTACAATTGGCACAGGATATTTTTCATTACCTGGAACCTGAAGCAACATTTACCATCTACAAAAATGATGGCGATATAGTGAAGTATGGCGATATAGCTTTCGAAGTTGCTGCAAAAGTGCATACTATATTACAGGCAGAGCGTTTATCGCTTAACTGTATGCAACGCATGAGTGGTATTGCAACACTTACCAACCAATATGTGCAAAAGCTAAAGGGGTATAAAACCCACATACTTGATACACGTAAAACAACACCATTGTTCCGCGCATTCGAGAAGCTGGCTGTAAAAATTGGAGGTGGTGAAAATCACCGTATGGGTTTGTATGATATGGTGATGCTGAAAGACAACCATATAGATTTTTGTGGGGGCATCGAGAAAGCTATTGAGAAGACGAGGCAATACCTGAAGGACAATAATCTGGACCTGAAGATAGAAGTGGAAACACGTACTATCGACGATGTAAAACGTGTACTGGCTACAGGTGGTGTAGATCGCATTATGCTTGACAACTACACACCTGAACTGATGGTGGAAGCTGTCAAGCTGATAGATGGTAAATACGAAACAGAAGCTTCAGGCGGCATTACTATCGAGAATATAGAGGCCTATGCAAAAACAGGCGTAGACTTCATATCTGTCGGCGCTATCATTCACCACGCAGTCAGCATGGACCTGAGCCTTAAAGCACAACTTTCATGAACAAGAAACACTTGGTGTTTATTATAAACCCTCGCTCGGGTGTAGACAGGCAAAAAGCCATCCAGCATGCTATCGATACTACACTCGATCAACAACAATATTCTTACGAAATACAATATACTCAATACGCTAAGCATGGTACGGTATTGGCTAAAGAAGCCGCAGCCAATGCTGCCTATGCAGTAGTAGCTGTTGGTGGCGATGGCTCTGTAAATGATATTGTAGCAGGGCTGCTAGATACTGATACCTGCCTTGCCATCATACCCAAAGGCAGTGGCAACGGTATGGCACGCACCATGGGTATACCGTTGAAAGAACAGGAAGCAATTGCTGTTATCAACAAAGGTAATGTGATAAAGATGGATATCGGTTATGCAAACGAGCGTCCGTTTATCAGTAATGCAGGTGTGGCTTTCGATGCACTTATCTCGCGCAAGTTTGCCAAGAGTATAAGGCGTGGTTTTGCTATGTATAGCTGGCTTGTTACCAAATACCTTTGGATGTACAAAGCATGGAAATGGGATATTGAAATAGATGGCAAACAGCTACAGGAAAAAGCATTCATTATAACAGTAGCAAACGGCAAGCAGTTTGGTTACAATTTCCAGATAGCCCCCGACGCCAACTGGACAGATGGTTTGTTTGATGTGGTTATTATCAGAAACTTCCCACGTATATTGGGTGGTTTAATTGCCTTCCGTGCTATGAATGGCAGTATTCTGAAAAGCACGTATGTACAGCATTTCAGGGCTAAAGAAGTAGTAATATCTCACCCGCAGTTACGCCTGATGCAGACAGACGGTGATGCACACGATTGCGAAAACAAAATCAGGTTTACAATAAAGAAAGGCTTGCAGAAAGTTATTGTTCCGTAGCAGGTTTGGTGTGTTTCCACCTGCGGTGTGTCCACATATAGCTTTCAGGTTGTTCGCGTATCTGCTCTTCAAGAAAGGCAACGTACTGACGAACGATGTCTTCTGCTAGCATTGTAGATGCATCGTCACAAAGGCGCTTCATATTCATATAGTAGTGCCCACGACTCGTTTTTATAATTTTACTCAATACGATAGCGGCCTTATTCTTTTGTGCCAGATAAGCGAGCCCTACAAAGAATGGTGCATCTCTGTGCATAAAGTTTACCCATAGCACATTGTTCAGGTTAGATGGGTTCTGGTCGGCAATAAGACCCAGTACATGCAGCTTTTGTGATAACAATGCAAATGCTTCCTTGCGCGATTTCATTGAAATCATCATACCACCTGCACGGTTGCGTAGCTTCAATACAAATCTGTCGAAGGCTTTATTTTCAAGCGGCAGATACACACCTGCCATTTGCTGTTTTATATTCAGCTGGCTCACCACATTGGCCCATTCCCAGTTGAAGCTGTGCCCCATCAGCACATAAGCATTCCTGTTTTCCAGCCTCAGTTGTTCCAGTACTTCCCAGTCGCCCTTGAAACGTTCGCTTAGTTCTTTATCAGATACGCTCAGCAACTTCAGCATTTCTATCCACTGATCGCAAAAGTTTTTGTAGAAGCGTTTGGTAATGGCTGTTATCTCTGCTGCATTTTTTTCAGGGAAAGCATTTTGCAGATTATCCGTCACCACATCTACCCTGTATTTAAATACCCTGTACAGAAAGAAATAAACTACATCAGAGATGATATATAAAACCCTTAGCGGTAGTGCCGCTAAGGGATAAAACAATATTAAAAGCAGGTAATACATTGCGTTGCAAAATTACGCAATCGCGGTATATCTATTTCTTCTTCTGTGCCTGCATGAAGCCCGTCAGGTCATAAAGTTTCTGTATTTTTTTCAGAGAGCCTTCAAAGTCAAAATTCAGGTCTTTCAGCATACCTGTCTTCAGGTCGAAGACCCATGCGTGTACACGAGGGTAACCGCTTTCTATGTATTCTTCCTGCACAGCAGCTGTTTTTATCACATTCAGGCATTGCTCATATACATTCAACTCTACCAGACGGTTATACTTAGCATGCTCGTCAGTAATAGCATCAAGTTCGTCTTCGTGCAGCCTGTATACATCGCGTATGTTGCGCAGCCAAGGATTCAGAATGCCGAGGTCTGTTGGTGTCATGGCAGCTTTCACACCACCGCAGTTGTAATGGCCGCAAACTATTACGTGTTTCACCTTCAGGTGGCGCACGGCATAGTTAATAACGCTCATCACGTTCATGTCTATCGATACCACCAGATTAGCAACATTGCGGTGTACAAACACCTCGCCGGGTTCCAGCCCCATAATGTCGTTGGCAGGCACGCGGCTGTCGCTACAGCCTATGTACAGGTATTCAGGTGTCTGGTCTCTGGATAGCTTTTCCAGAAAGTCGGCATTTTTGGCAACATTGTCTGCTACCCATTTTTTATTATTCTCAAATAATTGCTCGTATGGTATCATGATATGTGCATTTTGGGAATACAATAATAAGGCAAATCCGACTTAATAAGACACCTACCTCAAATTGTCATTTCTTATACCATGTTAATAGCTTAATTTTGCTCCCTCAAACAGATATAATGAAACTGGTAACATATTCTAAAAACGGTAAAGAGCAATTAGCGTTTCTGGTAAACAACAATTTGTATGATACCAATGTTGCGAATGCATCATTGCCATCTACCATCATGCCAATGCTGAATGATTGGGAAGCACTGGTTGATGTAGCGAGAAAAACAGAAGATGATATTAAGAGCGGCAAACTGAGTCTTGAAGGCACGCCGTATGCAGGTGCTGTTATTATGGCTCCGGTTCCTAATCCTACTTCTTGCCGCGATGGTTATGCATTCCGCCAGCACGTAGCTGCTGCACGCCGCAACCGTAAAGTAGATATGATTGCCGAGTTCGATCAATATCCTATTTTCTACTTTACCAACCACAATGCTATACAAGGTCCGGGTGGTATACCATGTATGCCTGATCATTTCCAGAAACTGGATTTTGAACTGGAAGCATCAGTTGTGTTGTGCAAAAAAGGTCGCAACATCAAAGCATCAGAAGCTGATAAGTATATTGCCGGTTACATGATCATGAACGACATGAGCGCACGTACACTGCAGATGGAAGAAATGCTGTTGAACCTAGGCCCCGCAAAAGGCAAAGACTTCAGCACGGTAATAGGCCCAGTGCTGGTAACTCCTGATGAACTAGAACCATATAAAATACCTGCAAAGCCAAACCACGTAGGTAACAACTACAACCTCGGTATGAAATGCTGGGTGAACGGTGTACAGGTGAGCGAAGGTAATATGGGCGATATGGACTGGACATTTGCAGAAATCATTGAGCGTTGTGCTTATGGTGCAGACATACTGCCGGGTGATGTGATAGGTAGTGGTACAGTAGGTACAGGTTGCTTCCTTGAGCTGAATGGTACTGGCTTGCTGAACGACCCTAACTACAAAGTGCAATGGCTGCAACCGGGCGATGTGGTTGAAATGGAAATTGATGGCTTGGGTAAACTGAGCAATACCATCGTTGCAGAAAAAACAGACTGGAGCATCCTTGCACAGAAGAAGATGTAATCTTACATAACAACATAATAGAACAGCCACCTATCAGGTGGCTGTTCTCGTTTATATACATTAGTTATTTCTTATCCTTCTCTTTTTCCTTCTCCATATCCTTCACGCCAATGTTGAATAGCTTATAAGCTAGTTGCACCGCTGCAGCATCCGGCTTGCTATAGGCAAATGAATTTTGTTGCACTATATATTCACCACGTTTATCCATCACATAATAGCTGATGCGCCTTTTGTTACCACTTCCACTAAAGCTGATGTATGCTTCTGGGGTATTATTGCTGCTGCCTATCCAGTTGATATTGCATGCTTTTAATCGTTCCACTACTTTCTCATCAGCTTGCCCTACAACATGTAGTTGCATATTCATCTTCAGTCCGCTGTTTGGAATAAGTTGCGGGTACAGCACATATAGTTTGTATATTAGATTATCGTAGGCAAGATTGTCTTTGCGTTCTTGTGCACATTCCGCTTGTGCTTGTATCGCACGGGCAAGGAATAGTTTTTCGTATTCACTATCTGTATTCGGGTCGCGCAATATTTCATCAAGCAGCATACGAGCTTCTTTATAATTACCCTGCTTCATTTGCAGCTTTGCCACAAACAGTTTGAAGTATTTGCGCACGTACTTTCTATCGTCCGTCTGTGCTTCTTTCTCAAAACGTTTCAGGAAAAACTTAGTACTGAAATCTTTTATCAGGTACCATATCTCATCCCAGCTTACAGTGCTCTCTGTGCTGAATAGTTTATACACTACTTTATCCCTTTCAGGGTTCATGGCAAACTGGTTGATGATAAGGTATTGCTGCACGTATTTCTCACTCAGCAGTTTTGCCATATTTGTCAACACGCTCGGGTTATACCACCAATTGCTGTTTTCAAATTTCTGATGCTCCAGTTCTGCTTCTTTGTTCATCAACTTCACCAGTTGTGTACTGAAGTCGTAATGCGTCTGACCCAGTGTAGTGCCAATATGCAGTTCTTTAAACTCTGCCGCTTTGTTGATGTAGCGCTGTGCTTCAGGCAATTCTCCATCGTAGTAAGAAGCCCTTGCCAATGCAATATTGTACCAGCCATAGCCCGGTGTAGAGCCATTGGCTTTTATCATATCGCGCATCAGTGAAATGCCCTCTTTAGGTTGCCCTTTATATATGTCGATGATGCTGGTGTAGTATGCCCATTCTTTCAGGCGTTTATCTCTGCTGTCTTGCGATATAGCTTCTTCATATTCTTTTTCTGCCTCGCGAAAATCGCCACAGATACTGCGGAATGTTGCATAGTTATTGTGCGGGAAGATGCCACTCTTGCGCAGCAGTTCGTAGAAATACTTTGCAGAGTCTACCTTAATGGCATAGCTGTATAGCATGGCCTTGTAGTGATACACACTGTTCTTTTCCTGTTGTTCATACCCTGGTGGAAATATACCTGTGTTTAGCCTTCTGTTTATCTCTATACGTCGCAGGCCTGAATCCAGATACCTGTTTGCCAGCTTTTCATTTGCTTCAATGCTGTTTTTCAGGAAGAAGTATTTTTCTGTTGTGTAGAAGCGATTGCGGTGCACCGTCCACCCAAGATAGTTATATGCATCAAGCATATAATCTCGCTGAAAATTCCACTTCAATGTACGTCGCAGCAGGTTGTATACTTTTACAGGTTCTTCTGTATTGGCATAGCAATCCATCAGCAAGTAGGCTATGGTTGTATAGTCTATCTGATAGCGGTATGCATATACATATACTGCCACATCTGCACTGCGTGTAGCCAGTTCTTTTCTATAGTCGCGCTCTATCAGTTGCAGTGCTTTCTCCAAAGGCTGTGCTGCGTTCTTATAACCCAGATAGTCTGCAGCATGCTCGTGTTTATAGGCGCCTTCATACAGCCAGCCAACATAGTAGCTGCTGTCTATTCGCTTAAACTCTCTGCTGCGTGGCAATGCATCGGGGCTCAGCATATCCGTACCCATACGCTTGGCATCTATTTCGTAGCGCTGCGTCGGGTTTTTGCGATGCATCATAGGTTGTGCATCTGCCCCAAAAGAAAATAGCATACAAGCCCACAGGCTTAGTACAAATGCAAACCTGCCGGCTTTTTCAGCAAGACGGGTATTATGCATATAGTTTCAGTTTCGCCAGTCGTTCTGCTTCTTTATTAATGATACTGTCAAGTGCTTTTTGTTTGCCGTCTTTGTTGCGATACACCAGACGATGATCCAGCACATTGCGGGCTATGTCTTTCACGTCGTCTTCTATCACAAAGCTGCGTCCGCGTAGCAGCGCGTATGCACGCAGGCATTTAATGAAGGCAATGCCACTACGTGTAGATGCACCTACTGCAATATCCTGATGCTCGCGTGTGCCGCGCACCAGATTGCTCACCGCTTTCAATATCTCTTCGTGTACAAACACGCGCTCTGCTTCCTGTTGCAGTGTCAGTATATCACTCAGGCTCAACACCTGTTGCAGCGATACCAGATTATCTGCAATAGAAACATATTCGCGGTAGATGTTTAGTTCTGTTTGTTCATCTACATAGCCAAAGTATATTTTCATGAAAAACCTGTCGAGCTGTGCTGCTGGCAGCGGGTAAGTGCCTTCCATCTCTATCGGGTTTTGTGTGGCTATGGTAAAGAACATGCGCTCCAGTTTGATGGTGCTGTCACCCGCAGTTATCTGATGCTCTGCCATTGCTTCCAGCAACGCACTCTGCACTTTGGGTGAAGCACGGTTTATCTCATCTGCCAGCAATACATTGCAAAACAGCGGACCTTTCTTAAATATGAATTCCTTGTTCCTGTCGTCAAAGATATAAGTACCTATCAGGTCCATCGGCAACAGGTCCGGGGTAAACTGTATACGCTTGAAGATTACATGTTCGCCTTCCTTCTCTCCGCTGATGCATTGTGCCAATGTTCGGGCAAGTACAGTTTTACCTGTACCGGGGTTATCTTCCATCAGTATATGGCCGCCTGCTACCAGACAGGTAAGCACCATTTCTATCTGATGGCGCTTACCGCGTATTACTTTTTCTATCTGCGAAATGAGGTGTTGTACAGACGCTGTCGGATTTGTAGTTACGGCTTCAGATGTAGGTTCTGTCATATATGCCAAGCTTTCTACAAGTTTACAGATTTATATGCTCTGGTGCAGGTTCGGGAGCTATAATTTTTTGTGAAAAGCCTATATCTGTAGCCAATAAAAAACCACGATTAACAGCTAATCGTGGTTTACCTATATCAATTCTATAAAATCTATTTACTTACCAGCCTGATAACCGGCACCAGCATCTCTTCAAGCGATATACCGCCGTGCTGGAAGGTATTACGGTAATAGTTCACGTAGTGGTTGTAGTTGTTAGGGTAGCACAGGAAAACATCCTCCTTGGCAAATATGAAAGTAGAGCTCACATTCGGCCGTGGCAGTCCCGCCTCTTTCGGGTCGCGGAATGCCAGCACATCTCTGTTTTCGTATTGCAGGTTCTTACCGTGTTTATAACGCAGGTTGGTAGTTGTCTGCCTGTCGCCCACGCATTTGCTCGGCGTTTTCACGCGTTGTGTGCCGTGGTCGGTAGTCACCATTACCTGTATGTTCTTATCAGCTATCTTCTTCAATGCACGGTATAGTGGAGAGTGTTCAAACCAGCTCACCGTCAGCGAACGATAAGATACTTCGTCTCCCGCCAGCTCCTTAAGCACTTCCATCTCTGTACGTGCGTGCGATAGCATATCTACGAAGTTGTACACTATTACCGTCAGGTCGTTGTTCAGATAGTTGTGTATGTTGTCTTCCAGGTCTTTACCGTGGTCGTTGTTGGTAATCTTGATGTACTGCGTTTTCAATCCATCCAGTTTCAGCTGCTTCAGCTGCCCGCGCAGGAAGAGTTCTTCATGCAGATTTTTACCACCCTCTTCATCATCGTTTTTCCACTCGTTCGGGTACTTCGTTTCTATGTCCATTGGCAACATACCTGCAAACAGCGCATTGCGTGCATACTGTGTGGCTGTAGGCAATATGCTGTAGAACATGTCTTCGTCTACCATCCTGAATGTTTCGGTGATGATGGGTTGTAGTACTTTCCACTGGTCGTAGCGCAGGTTGTCTATCACTACAAGGAAAGTTGGCTTGCCTTGTTCCAGATGCGGAGCCACTTTGCGTTTAAACATTTCATGCGATAGCAATGGTGCTTCGCCTGTTTTATCTTTTATCCATTTGCTGTAGTTCTTCGATATGAATTTGAAGAACTCTGTATTGGCTTCTGATTTTTGAGACTGCAGTACTTCCAGCATTTCAGGGCTCTCGCTCCGTGCCATTTCCAGCTCCCAGAATATCAGTTTTTTGTACAGCTCTTTCCACTCCTCGTGGTTGGGGTTAGAGCTTAATGCCATAAACAGATTGCGGAAATCCTGCTGATATGCAACGGTGGTCTTTTCACTCACCAGTCGCTTGGTGTCCATTATCTTTTTCAGCGATAGCAATACCTGATTAGGGTTCACCGGTTTGATGAGATAATCGCTTATCTGTCCGCCGATGGCTTCTTCCATTATATTTTCAGCCTCGTTTTTGGTAACCATTACCACAGGCTGGTTAGGGTTCATTTCTTTTATCTTGGCAAGGGTTTCAAGGCCCGTAATGCCCGGCATACTTTCATCCAGCAATACCACATCCACACTTTTCTCTTTCAAAAATTCCAGTGCATCGTGGCCGTTGCTCAGTGGGGTTACTTCATATCCTTTATTCCTCAAAAAAAGTATCTGCGATTTCAACGAATCTATCTCATCATCCACCCACAGTATTTCGCCTTGTATGTTGCTCATAGTATATGCCTCTTGGTTTGTTGTACTAATTAAGTTTAAAATTACATTTCTATCCTTGCAATAGCTATGTATTTAACGCAAGTTTACCATCTTTACAGCCGATAACGCAGCACCCGCGGGCATATTGTGTTATCGTGTCACAATCATTTGCTAAAATGAACAACGTACTAATCAGAGAGGCAACAATAAACGACTGCGAACGCATGATGGAGCTGGTAAACGAACTGGCTGTATATGAGCGCGCACCGCAAGAGGTAACTGTAAGCATGGAGCATTTTAAAGCAAGCGGCTTTGGCGATAAGCCTGTTTGGTGGGCAATAGTTGCAGAGGCAGATGGTGTGGTGGTAGGCTTTGCGCTGTACTACATCCGCTACAGCACATGGAAGGGGCAGCGCATGTACCTGGAAGATATTCTGGTAACGGAAGAATGGCGTGGCAAAGGAATAGGTGGCAAACTGATGGACAGACTGATTGAAATAGCCAAAGAGAAAAACTTCACAGGTATGCTGTGGCAGGTGCTGGACTGGAACGAGCCGGCCATCAACTTCTACAAAAAATACAATGCAAAATTTGACCCTGAATGGTTGAACGTGAGTTTGGAAATGTAATCCGATAAATTATTTCCTCAGTTGCTTTAGGCGCTTAATAGCAAGAAAAATATGAACGCTATTCAATGCGACAAAGAAACCCAGACCGACACGCAGTAATGTGTTTTCGTTATTTAGATTCCGAATAAATAGCCATGTAAACAGTACAAAACCTATGATGCCACCGATTAGCCCCGTTACAATTACCCACTTAGGATTATTTGCAGCTTTTTCATTCATATGTGAGTATAGGTTTTAGCTATTAGTACATGAAATAACCTTCTTTCAGGTATGCAGGGCACTTGTATGTTTTGAACTGGAAAGACAGGTTGAACATGAACATCATGTACTGGTCTTTTGTAGCACTATTGCCACGTTGCTTGCCCGTACGTCCCAGCGGATCGCCGCCTTTCTCAAGCGATCGGTCTTGCAGATAGTATGCCACAGGCGGGTTTGCAGGGTCTTCTGCCTGAAACAATGTGCGGTCTACATAAGTAGTGCTCACATCATCCAGATAGTCTGTCAGCGTTAGCCTGTGTACCACTTCGCAGCCAAAATTTACGCCGGGTGCCACCCAGTATTTTACACCCAATCCCATCGGGAAGCAGATGCTGAAGTTATTGTATATCCTGCCCGCATAGCCTACATATTGGCCTTCAGTACCAACATCTTTCAGGTTATAACGCACACCATTGTAATAGGTATATGGGTTGTAATAAAATGCGCCCACACCAAGTGTTATGTATGGTGTAAAGCGGCTATGCAGTTCGCCAGTTGTAAAACGCATGAAATTGAATTCTGTCTGGAATGCAAGTTCTACCACATCACTGCGAAAATTCAAGTTACGTTTCTTATTGTATTCGTTCGATGAAAAAGCATCGTCGTAACCAACTTTTGTATAGTTGGCAGAGAAGCGTGTGGCAATGTAAGGATTCAGATGGATGCGTGCAAAAACACCGCCTGCAGGGCGCACATACTGAAAGCCATAATGGTCGTTCAGGTCGCCGAAGTATTGAGATGCACCAATAGCAAAACCATATTCCTGCCCGGTGAAGAAACTCTGTGCTTCTACCTTACGAGTACTCGTCAGCGACAACAGCAGTAGTATGATTACAATAAGTCTTTGCATAGCTCATTAAGGTATAACTACAAATGTAACGGTTTATTGCCTTGATGTCAATTTCGCTTGTCAATGCCCCAGTATAGTTTCTGACGGATGGTATTCAGGAAGTTGTGCTCATCGGGGCGCACCAGCGATATGGTAAAACTTTCCCTCTTTACAGCCAGTTGCACATTGCTGGTAATGATTTCTGTTCGGGAATCGAGCGTGCAGAGGAACTGTTCCGTACGTCCTTCTACCTCAAAAGATATCACATTGTCATCTGGCACTACCACAGGGCGGGTATTGAGGTTATGCGGGGCCACCGCAGTGATGATGAAACTTGACGTCTGCGGGAAAACCACCGGGCCGCCACAACTCAGCGAATAGCCAGTAGAGCCTGTAGGGGTAGCCACCACAAGTCCATCTGCCCAATAGGTATTCATAAACTCACCATTCAGGTAAGTATGTATTTTAATCATGGACGACGAGTCCTTTCTGTGTATGGTAAACTCGTTCAGTGCATAGGGTGCATCGCCAAATAGGGGCACACTGCTATCCAGGTGCAGCAGCGTACGCTTTTCTACACTGTAAGAACCGCGTACCAGCGATAATATGGCACCTTCCACTTCTTCCTCGGGTATGGCAGCCAGAAAGCCCAGCCTGCCCAAGTTGATGCCTATCAGCGGTATATTGCTGCCACCTACAAAAGATATGGTATCCAGCAGTGTGCCATCGCCCCCCAGACTGAAGAGCATATCGGTATTGTTGGGCAAATCCAGTTTACTGGAAAAAAGCCTTGGAGTACACTTCAGGTTTATATGTGGCTGAATACGCTCGTAAAACTCTTTGTAAAAGACCATCTGCAATCCGTGCTGCTCCAGCATGGCAATAATATGTTGCAGCGTAGGTACGTCCTGTTGCTCAAAAGTCCTGTTATAGAGTGCTACTAACATATTTGCAGATTATTCGCTATTGAGATGCAAAAATAAACCTTTTTGGCCCATATGGTTCCAGGCATATTCCAGCCTGAATTTGAAGTCGTATATCGATATCACGTCTATCCCTGCGCCATAACCCACCAATCCCTTATTGTTCAGGAAGCTGTTGCCGCCAAATCTGTTAGCCCCATAGCCTACGTCTACAAATAACTTAGGGTACACACGTATAGGTATCACCGCCAGAAACTTAATAGGGAAATTGCGGATGGCTGTGTTAAGCAGTTCATATTTCAGGTTGCTGCGCAATAGGCCATATTGAGAGCCGTCTATTACATAGTATTCATAGCCGCGGACATACTCGCTGTTGATGCCCATTGCGTAGCGGAAGGTGTAAGGCTGTTCGTCTGGCAGCGTCAGCCTGCCGCGAAATATTTCTGCCAGCATCCATTTTCTGCCAAAGCGTTTAAAATGACCTAGCTCGGCGTTTATCATGCTCTGAAAGTCAAAGCCTTTGATGCCCGCGCGCACAATGGCATGTCCTACTACCTTCAGTCCATTCAGCGGATAGTTCCAGTTATCTACCTCATTCAAGTCGTAGCGATAAGTAAACTCCAACAATTGCAGCTCTTTACTGCCATTTTTATAGTAGTCGCTGTTTAGTTTTACGATTGTATCATCTACCTTAAAATCACGGTAACGGGCCTCTATGGTATGTCTGTTGGCATAGCCCGGACGATGCACGTATAGTGCCGCAGCTTCAAACTGGCGGATGATGTATTTGCCGGGGTGTTTTACAAAACGCAGCTTATTACTGTCGGTTATATAAAATGTTTCTTCGTTTTGAGAGAGAAAGAAAGATGCACCAAGCCCGTTTTGTTGTTTCTTATCTATAAACGGGCGAAAGTATTCCAGCCCGAATTTCTGTGTATAGCCTACCTGTACCGTAGCACTCAGCTCTTCCCTGTTGCCGCGAAAGTTGCGGTGTTTCATCGTTACCCCCAGATTGGCCCTCCGTATATCGTGGTTTTGCTCATTCCACCATACGTTAAAGTTTCTGTCGGCAAGCTTCAGCGTCACTTCGGGCAATATAGGCCACAATTCGCGTACAGTAATATACCAGTCTACCACGGTATCATTAACAGGTATGGTACGTACTACTACTTCCGAAAACAACGAAAGGTTCATCAGCCTCTTGCGGTTCAGCTCGGCTGTCTCTTCCATCTTCTGCCTCGACACCTTATCCCCTTCGTTCACACTCATTTCTCTGATAAGTATGCTGCGGCGTGTACGCTTATTGCCGTCAATATTTATCAGTCGGATGGTCTGCTTTTCTATGCGCACATAGCTGCCGGTATCGCTGCCATGCGCAAAGCTTGTGGCAGGTATACACAACATTAATACGATATATAGTAGCAGGGTATGCCTCATTGATATTAAAAACGGCTGCAAGATAATAATAGCCTTTACAGCTTCTAAATGTTTCTAACGGTATTTTAATATCCTTTATTAACTGTTTGTTTAAAACCACATGCAGCCCCAAACATAGGTTGCGCATATTGTGTTATCTTTAAGTAATAACCCATGCAAATGAAAAAAAGCATTGCAATTATATCTGTATTGAGTTTTGCAGCAGCAATTACAGGTTTTTATGCCTGCAAGCACGAGCCCTATAAACAACCTGTTGAAGTGTACGGCGGCTTCCCCGACGATGTAGGTAAAATCATTACAACCCGTTGTGCTACATCCGGTTGTCATAACGCAAATAGCTATACGGCTGCGGGCAATCTGCGTATGGATAGCTGGGATCAGCTTTTTTATGGTGGCAATCATGGTGCAGCAGTGGTGCCGTATACTGCAAAGTATAGCCCGCTGATGTTTTACATCAATAACGATACACTGAATGATAAAAATTTACCCGGCGATAGCCGAATGCCACCTGTAGATGCAGGCAGTGCGCTAACGAATGCGGAATACCAAACGATTAAAAACTGGATAAATAACGGTGCGCCTGATAGAAATGGAAAAATCCCTTTTGAGGACAATGCTGCTACCAGACAAAAAATATATATCACCCAACAGGGCTGCGACCAGGTTGCTGTAATAGATGCAGAACGTAAAGTAGTAATGCGTTACATATCTGTAGGCGAGGCAGATGGCATAGAGTCTCCACACGTTATCAGGGTATCTCCAGATAATCAGCATGCATATGTATGCTTTACAGGTGGGTTGTACATGCAAAAGATAAATACTAATACAGACAAGGTAGATGCACGTGTAAAGCTGGCTACAATAGGTTCGTCTGCATTTAGTTGGAATATTCTGTATGTCACGCCTGATAGTAAAACAGTTTTAGCGTGCAATTACCTGCCTGCAGGTAGCGTTGTGCAGTATGATGCAGCTACACTCACTTTCGATAAGTTTTACGACAGAATGAAAATGCCACACGGCGTTACGTCTACTGCCAATTTCGATACCTTATTTATTTCTTCTCAATGGGGTAATACGATTTACAAAATGCCTTCAAGTCTTACAGATTTTACACTCATAAAACAGATAAGCCTGGATGGTAATGCACCTGTACAAAATAATTCAAAAATTCCTGGTTATCCCGACCCTCACGAGATAATGATAACACCTGACGGCTCTAAGATTGTGGCAACCTGCCAGAGCAGCAATGAGGTGAAAATACTGGATGCAAGAACCAATCAGGTGCTGAAAACGTTTACCACAGGTGATGGGGTTGGTGTATATCCGCAAGAGATTGCTATGTCTCGTAAATATCCTTATGCTTATATTTCCTGTTCAGATACAAACAATTCGAAACAATACGCAGGTTCTGTGTTCATTTTCAATTATCAGACATTGCAGGTAGCAGGTGTTATTAATGAAAATACCAACGCAGAATTTAATACCCCGCACGGGCTGGCTGTAGATGATAAAAATGATGTACTGTATGTTGTAAGTGCAAATACAGGTACTACAGGCCCGCCGCCCCACCACATCAGCGCATGTGGCGGCAGAAATGGCTATTACAACATTTTTAGAACTACACCACCGTTTGCGCCTATCAATCAGCGTAGGTATGAGATGTTGTCAGGCTCCTATTCTGCCGATGTGAGGTTTAAATAAATGCGCATCTTGTTTTAGCTTTGCTGTATGCTTACAGTTTCATTGAATGGTATCAAGATGGTTGCACCCATCGGTATGTATGCCGAAGAGAAAATCCATCCCAATACTTTTGAGATAGATGTTGATGTTTGGGTGCGTACAGAAGATGGCAAAGAATGGCCGTTTATAGACTATGCCATCATCAACGATATTGTGAGTGCTGTCTTTACTCCGGATAAAGAAATGCTGGAACAATTGGTACTGGAAGTACACACAAAAGTGAAACAATCATTTGCCGATGCAGATAAAGTAAAAGTATGCATCCGCAAACTGCATCCGCCACTTAGTAATAGTGTTAACTATTCGCAGGTGTGTTTAGAAAAATAGCATATCTAATACGCTGATATTTAGCGAGCAATCTTTTTTACCTGCGGGCAATCGTTAAAATGATTGCCCGCTTGTTTTTCATTAACATTTTTGAGTCTGCATGCAGGCGTACATTAGCATTGAACCAAGTCAGCATTGCATGATAGTGATTGCTACATAGAGTTTATTGTTCACTTTTAAAACAGTACGTTATGCAGAATCAGAAAGCAAGTTTTGAAAACATGAATACCCTCAGCAGTCTTACAGACACTGCATTCAATAAAGGGTACACAGACAACTTCAGGGTAGAGGAAAGTGGTTTGTACGCACCTGCTACAGACATACACTATCTGCCCAACGAAGTAAAGATTGATAACTTCTACCGTTTTGAAGGTGCATCAAATCCCGAAGACAATGCAATACTGTATTGCATAGAAACACACGATGGTATAAAGGGCACATTGATAGATGCCTATGGTGCCAATGCAGATGAACTTATTACTGCATTCATCAAAGATGTGGAAGAAATACAAAAGGCGGAATCCGTAAAATAATATTGGGCGTATAGGGTAGGTAAACGGAAGGGATTGTTTTTACAATCCCTTCCGGCATTTTATTCCTGCCATACAAACAGCAGTATAAAATTGATAATGACTACAATGATAAATGCGACAGCCATTTGTTGCTTGCCCGCATTATATAGCAACAAGCTTGCAATCAGCAATAGTATAAACTTGCCTGCCATCTTTACAGCAAACGGAGATGCAACTATAGATTTTGGTGCAAGCAGCACACCCCACAATACGGCTGCAAGCAATGGCAGCCCTATACCTGCAACCCATCGTATCGCAGTATCCTGCTTTAGCTTAAAGCCCCAATAACCTATAGCATAGAGCATAACCAACTCCAGCAAAAAAGCCAACGCAAGATTTAGTGTTTTTAAGATGCCGAGCATAACAACTGTTTCAGACAGTATAAAATTAAAAAAGGGCTGCAATTGCAGCCCTTAGTTTTTTATGCGTTCAGCAGTTTTTCAATTGCTGTATCGTATGCTTCTTTCCAGTCTTTGATGTAGCCCCAGTCTGCATTATCTATTTTGATATTGCCACCTGCTTTTACCGTACCTATTTTGCTATACGGATGGCTACCCATTGCAGCTTCAAATGCAGCTACTTTATCAGCGCTTACACTTACCACTACACGGCTCTGTGCCTCACCAAACAGGAATGCATCTTTGCGGATGTTGCTGTCTGTTGTTATTTCAAAGCCCATGTTCTTTTGCATAGCGCTTTCTATTAGTGCTACGAACAGTCCGCCTTCTGCAGTATCGTGCGCGCTGTTTACCACTTTGCTGCGTACTGCTTTCAGTACTACGTCCTGCAGTGCATATTCTTCTTCCAGGTCAAAGTGCGGAGCAGGGCTGTGCGATACACCCAGTACATTGTACAGGTATTCAGAACAGTTGATGTCGTTGCGATTTTGTCCTATTACATATATCACATCGCCATCGTTTCTGAAGTACATGGTCATCTTCTGGTCCAGATTATCCAGCACACCCACCATACCGATAGTAGGCGTAGGGTATACAGGGCCGTCATCGCTGCTCTGGTTGTAGAAGCTAACATTACCACCCGTAACAGGTGTACCCAGCTTACGACAAGCATCGCCCATACCGCGTATAGCGTGTACAAACTGATAGTAAACTTCTTTATTGTAAGGGTTACCAAAGTTCAGACAGTTGGTAATAGCCACCGGCAAGCCTCCGCTACATACTATGTTACGTGCAGCTTCACTCACTGCTATCATACCACCTTTGTACGGGTCAGAATATACATAACGGCTGTTACAGTCTGTAGTCATAGCAATACCTTTTGCAGAGCCGTGTACGCGTACTACTGCAGCATCACTCGGTTCGTTGGTTTGTGTATTGCCTGTACCTACCATGCTGTCATACTGTTCGTATACCCAGCGTTTGCTTGCTATCGTTGGCAGTTTCACCAGTTCCATTGCTACAGCAGTAAGGTCTGCAGGCACAGCAACAGTATCCTGATTGAATGCGTTGATTTCAGCAAAATATCTTGGTTCTTCGTATTCGCGGGTATAAACAGGTGCGCCACCGCCCAGTACCAGACTGTGCGCAGGCACATCTGCAACCAGTTCGCTGTTCATGTAGTATTTCAGGCGGCCGTCTGTTGTTACTTCACCTATCTGCACGCAGTGGATGTCCCACTTGTCGAATATCTTTTGTACTTCAGCCTCACGGCCTTTCTTCACTACTATCAGCATACGCTCCTGGCTTTCGCTCAGCAGCATTTCCCAAGGTTGCATGTTTTGCTGGCGTGTAGGCACTTTATCCAGATGGATAATCATACCATGTTCGCCCTTAGCACTCATTTCAGAGCAAGAGCAGGTAATGCCCGCAGCACCCATATCCTGCATACCTATCAGTGCACCTGTCGGTATCACTTCAAGGCAGGCTTCCAATAGTTTCTTTTCTTCAAACGGATCGCCCACTTGTACTGCAGGCAAGTCGTTCACGCTGTCTTCCGTAATATCTGCAGATGCGAAAGATGCACCGCCGATACCGTCTTTACCTGTTGCAGCACCTACTATGAAGACGCTATTGCCTTCGCCGTAAGATGTTGCAGATACCGTTTGGCCTGCTTTTACCACACCCACGCTCATGGCGTTTACCAATGGGTTGGTCTGGTAGCAACCGTCAAAATATATTTCGCCCGCTACTGTAGGTACGCCAAAGCAGTTGCCATAGTGGCCAATGCCTTTTACAACGCCTTTCAGCAGCCATTTTGTTTTGGGATTATCCAGCTTACCAAAGCGCAGCGAGTTCAGCGATGCTATAGGGCGTGCTCCCATGGTAAAGATATCTCGGTGAATACCACCTACACCCGTTGCGGCACCCTGAAACGGTTCGATAGCAGAAGGGTGGTTGTGCGATTCTATTTTGAATACGCAACCCAGGCCGTCGCCTATATCTACTAGTCCAGCATTTTCTTCACCCGCTTTTACCAGCAGGCGTTCACCGTCGCGTGGCAGGGTTTTCAACTGTGTAATGGAGTTTTTATAACTGCAGTGCTCGCTCCACATAACGGAGTACATAGCAGTTTCGTTGAAATTGGGTGTACGACCCAATATTTGCTTTATCTGTTCAAATTCTTCTTCGCGAAGGCCCAGTTTGACCGCTTGTTCGAGTGTAGCTTCTTGCTGCATATATTTAAAAGAAAGTGCAAAGGTAAGCGAAATGAGCTTAAGCAAGAAGATATATAAGCTCTTGTGTTATGTACTATTTGTATAAAGGTTTACATGCAGATTATTATTTACAAATTCCAAACAGTAGAGCATTCACACCCGTTATATATTATATTACTTCATTAGAACTAATTGGAAATCAATTATTTGTCATTCTTGTGTCAATATCAGTATGATGTTCATTCTTCTACCAACTGAATGATTAAGCTTGACAGTCTTAGGTGCAAAATTCATCCCGGAATATATGTTTACTCGATTAATTACTGTTTTATTCATCCTCAGTCATTGCGCTGCATTTTCTGCTCAGAAAAAAATACTATTCATAGGCAATAGTCTTACATATTATAATAATATGCCTGAAACTGTAAAGCAGATTGCATTACAATGGAACGACTCCTTAGATGTTACTGTATATGCTCCCGGCGGTACGGGCTTTGTAAATCACATTGCTGATAATAATGTTTACCAACATTTTGCCAGAGGCGGCTGGGATTATGTTGTCTTACAGCCCGGCTCTAATGAATCTCCTGGGTATTCATTCCCCATTAATGAAACGATTACCAAAGGTAAAACCCTCATAGACTCTATCTACAAGTACAGTCCTTGTGCGCAGGTTATTTTTTATGAAATAAGTTATGGTGTTGCCGATAATTCTGCACAGGCAAAAACAAATTATTTTAATACCCAGACACTTATAAAAGCTAACATCATGAAACTTGCAGATTCTGCGAATACATATTTGTGTCCCGCGGGAGAGGTAATGAGGAATTTGTGGCAAAATAAACCCGCAGATTTTCTGTGGGGTTCTTTTGGCGATATTCATCCCAATGCTTTGGGCTCTTATGCTATTGCTTGTTCGTTTGCGTCAACTATTTTCAAAAAGAGAGTAAAAGGCATAAAGTATTACGCGGGTTTAGATACCACAAAATGTAACTATGCACAGCAATTATCCGATAGTGTTGTATTTACAAATACTGCCGATTGGAGGTTCAAACGATATAAACCATTTGCACATTTTTCTTTTACTACAAGCAGAAACACAGTAACATTTATTAATAATAGTGCTGTCTATGATAGTCTGAAGTGGGATTTTGGAAACGGAACAAACAGTAAACTTGTTTCACCTGCTCCTGTAATCTATGCTTCTACAGGAACCTACAAAGTAAAACTGGTTACTTATAAAAATGGTTGTATGAATGAATATGATACCACTGTTGTATTAAAGTCTGCCAATTCAGTACAAAGTATTAATAACAATCAATCAACATCTATATACCCTAATCCTGCATTGAATGAAATAAGAATTCATTCATCAGGAAACGGACGTAGTGTTTTGAAGATATATAACTTGGAAGGTAAGCTTGTGAAGTCTGTTAATGATGCAGATAATGATACAGTCATAAATATAGCCGATTTGAAACCTGCAGTTTATGTATATCAGTTGATAGGCGAGGGGGGAAAGATTGACATTGGAAAACTGATGATTGGTCAATAAAACAACAGAGCCGCACCCATACGGGTGCGGCTCCTTCAAACCAACACATACCAAAACATCCTATCTTTCCCTGCCATGTCCATGCCCTTGTCCGTGGCCTCGTCTGTTATCGTTTCTATTATAATGCCCGTATGCATTACCATTATTGCCTTTATGATACTTAGGCTCGCGGCTGTCGCGTATCACTACTACATTGCTCGGGCGTCCTCTATATGTAATATACCTGTCGTGGTACACTGTATGCCTTCTCCACGGCTGGGCATCATTAATCACTATTTTATGTACATGGTACAAGTCTACCGGGCGTGGTAGTGCTGACCTGCGCACCCATGCGCCATTTGCAAATACTACAAACGCTCTGCTGTTTACATCGTAGTAAGCATCCGCATCGGGCAGGTAGTAATAACGCACATAGTCGTAGCCCACAGGCCCCCATGCAGGTTGCATGCCGATGTTCACGTTTACGTTTACCTGTGCGTTGGCTGCAACAGCAGTAGCAACCGTCAGTGCCGAAATCATGATTATCTTTTTCATAACATACGCTTTGCAGTAGTAGTGCCAATACCGTGCCTGTTATGCCATGTTTGCAGTATTTTAACGCTTCTGTATTGCGGCTACTGTTTATCTTTAACATATACATTATACAATTGGCAATGAGACTACTTACTACCCTGCTTTTAGCTTTTGCATGCATCACTACCTATGCACAGACAGATGTTAAACGATGCGAATTTTCTACAGACGGCACAGGCAAATCCCTCGGCCTGAAGGTAAAATTTCAATACCCTTGTGGCTGGGAGGTAGGTAAACCAAAGACATCCATCAAAGTATTGCAAACAGAAACAGAAGATGAGATAGTAGTGGTAGAGCAGATAGATATTGCCACACCCAAACAACCATTAACCCCTGAACGTATAGAGGAAATGATGACTGTAGACGATATGAAAAAACAAGCGTCTAAGGGAGGTAAGTTTCTCTGGGGCAGAAGGCTGAAGATAGATGGTAAGGATTGTGCAGAAGTAGCTACGCAGGAAAACCAATCGGTACTTGGCATCAAACTTGTGATATATATTATCACTTACCGCATTCCGTACAATGGCAAAATGGTAAGCATGTCATTTGCATTTACGGGTCGGGACGAGGCTGCGTGCAAAAAGTATTTCAACGACAACAAAGCACTCATACTCAGTCTGGCATCGGCCACTAAGTTTTTATAATCATCAGGCAAAAACCTCATCCGTGTTGCGCCTGTTGTGCAATACAGCCGCGACAGCAAGATTGGGCACCCAGCACAACCACGATACTATGATATAAGACGTGGCACCATCGCCCGTGGCTATGCTCAGCAATGGCAGCCATATACGCAGCGTCACCGCTGCAAAAGTGCAGGCATAGCTATACACCATCATCTGTCTGTGTGCAGCAACGTTTGTTTGCAGTATATGCAGGTAGGCCTTTAGTGTGGTATAAAACCAGATGATGCCAAGTGTTACAAAGCCCGCGGCAGCTACCACTCCGCCATTGGCATACCACCCAATGTATATGCCTGTTAAGGCACTCAGCCATACAGCTACCATATACACCTTGCCCATATTACGATGCAGCCTAGCCCTGCGTTGGCGCAGCTTATTACTGAACTGTGGCCAGCCCGAAAGCAAAGCTATACCACCGCCAAGTATATGTGTGTAGAAGCATAGCTGCCACAGCAGGCTGTTGTAAACAGCATCGGGCTTGCTGCCCAGCAAGGCTATCCTGCCGCCGAAGATGAAATATATAATGGGGTAGATACCAATGATGGTAGCCAGCACACACATAATAATCCATATCCGTTTATACTTCATAGTCTGCAATTTATGAAGGTAAGACAAACCACTGCGCCTTTACCCCCATCTGTATCGTTCATTTTTCGTAGCTTTCCGTTGCAATGAAGAATTTAAGAATATTATACAACACACTACTGGCTGTATTGTTGCTCACAGTATCAGTAAACACACAGGCACAGGAAGTAAAAGACGGGCTTACCTGGTATACAGATATTTATCAGGTGCAGAAGCTGAATGAAAAAACCAAGAAACCTGTATTTGCATTCTTTACAGGTAGCGACTGGTGTGGCTGGTGCCACAGGCTGGAGGCGGCAGTGTTCAGCAAACCGGGTTTTAAAGAATGGGCAAAGAAAAATGTGATATTGCTGGAGCTCGATTTCCCCCGCAATAAACAACTGCCTGAAAAACTGGCAAGGCAAAATGCAGAGCTGCAACAGTTCTTTCAGGTGCAGGGCTATCCTACCATCTGGATGTTCAATATGGCTAAGGATGCCAAAACAGGCAAGTTCAATATCAGTGGTTTAGGTTCGCTGGGCTATCCGCAGGCTGAACGTGGTAAAGAAGAAGAAGCCTTTCTTGCCAATGCCAATAAAATACTGAATAACAAATAGGACAGTACTGCATATACCCAAAAGCACAGCATCAATGCTGTGCTTTTTTCATTTTATAAAGAGTGATTTATTTAGTAAATTTGTTATTTATAAATTGAAGTCCTATTTACCGAAACAAAAGAATGAAACCCGTAACCGAAATCCGAAACAAACTGCAACCTGCCTGCCTGCGGCAGGCAAATTGTAACCATATCCTGTTACAAAAGCATTGATAATCAACAACAGAAAACGGTTACGAAACAAAAACTGAGCAAATACTATCAAAAACTATCAACAGATATGAAAACTTTTAAATAGTCACCGAAAACTCCGGACACCGCTTTTTCTTTTTTACTTTTACTTTCTGATTTTGTAAGAAGCTATGAGCAACAAGAACAAACCCCGCCCCGATGGGCTCGTATATAGCACCAACAACGATTATTACAACGACTTTCCCGAAGAGGCAGCCGCAGAAACCCTGCCAAAGGAAAAGCAAAAGTTGCGTGTAAAGCTGGATAGCAAACAGCGTGCTGGCAAGGTGGTAACGCTGGTAGAAGGCTTCATCGGCACTGCAGACGACCTTGAAGCACTTGGCAAACAACTGAAAACCAAATGCGGCGCGGGCGGCAGTGCCAAAGAAGGGCTCATCCTCATTCAGGGAGACTACAAAGACAAGGTAATAGCCTGGCTGAAAGATTGGGGATATATAATGACAAAATAGCTGTCAAAACTGCCAACTGAAAAGCTTATTTTTGCGCCTCATATTAGCAATAAATGATACAGGACATCAACATTCTGAATGAAAAAGACACCCGTTCGGGTTTTGGAGAGGGTATAGTGGAAGCTGCACGCCGCAATCCTAATGTGGTAGCACTGACTGCAGACCTTGCAGGCTCGCTGAAGCTGAACCAGTTTATGAAAGAATTCCCTGAACGCTATGTGCAGTGTGGTATTGCAGAGGCTAATATGATAGGCGTTGCTGCCGGTATGACTGTAGGTGGTAAAATCCCATTCACTACTACGTTTGCCAACTTCAGCACCAGCCGTGTATACGACCAGATACGTCAGTCTGTTGCATATAGCAATAAGAATGTGAAGATATGTGCATCGCACGCCGGCCTTACACTGGGCGAGGATGGCGCTACCCATCAGGTACTGGAAGATATAGGCATGATGAAAATGCTGCCTGGTATGACAGTTATCGTTCCTTGCGATTTTAACCAGACAAAAGCTGCTACCATAGCGGTTGCAGAGCACGAAGGTCCTGTTTACCTGCGTTTCGGCCGTCCTAAATGGGCCAACTTTACAGCGCCCGATCAGGAGTTTGTAATTGGTAAAGCACAGGTATTGGCAGAAGGTACAGATGTTACCATTATAGCTTGTGGTCACTTAGTTTGGACGGCTGTAGAAGCTGCCAAAGAACTGGCTGCAAGAGGTGTGTCTGTAGAGCTTATCAATATGCACACCATCAAGCCGCTGGACGAAGCTGCTATCCTGAAATCTGTACAGAAAACGAAGTGTGTGGTTACTGCTGAAGAGCATCAGGCAAACGGTGGCTTGGGCGATAGCGTAGCACAAGTACTGGCTAAAAACTTCCCTGCACCGCAGGAGTATGTTGCGGTAAACGATACCTTCGGTGAAAGTGGTACACCTACAGACCTGCTGGAGAAATACGGTCTTGGTAAGAGCAATATCATTGCAGCAGTAGAGAAAGTGATGAAGCGTAAATAAGCACAAACGTGATTACAAATACTATTTACAGAAAAGCGCTTAATGCCTTTGCAGGCTTAAGCGCTCTTTTTTTGGCATCATGCGCTAGCCCGCAAGATCTTGTTTATCAGGATGTTAAGAACTTCCGCGTTAGCAAAATAAGCCTTAACCCAGAAGTGGGTATGGATGTACAGTTCTATAACCCCAACAAGTATGGGATGACGCTGAAAGATGCTGATGTAGACCTGTACATAAACGACAAGCTCGTAGGCCACGCCATGCTCGATAAGAAGTTCAATGTGCCTGCATCCGGCACCTTCCTGCTGCCTGTTACGTTGATAGCCGATTTGAAGTCTGTATTACCAAATGCAGTTGCGCTGATGTCTAACGACGAAGTGAACATACGCCTGAAAGGCAATGTGAAAGCCGGGCGTGGGGTTATGATAAACATCCCCATTAACTACGAAGGCAAGAAAAAGCTGAACCTGTTTTAAATAATAAAGCCCCTGAATTTCAGGGGCTTTAGTTTTATTGAAGGGGTATGAATTATTCCAGTATTAGTTTCTGTGTAGCTTTTATGCCATCTGCCGCAACCTCTACAAAGTACACACCGCGTGTATATTTAGCCACATCTACATCTTTAGTGAACAAGCCACCGTTGTGTTTATACGTTTCTTGCATCAGTTTCTGGCCCGTAACGCTTGTGATGGTAACAGTTACCTCTTTAGCATTGTAAGCACCGCTGTATTGCAGTTTGCATTTGTCTTTGGCAGGGTTTGGATACACGCCAAAATCATTCATGCCTGATACATTGCTGATACCTGCAGGGAACTTCCTGTTGATAATAACCATCATATCTTCAGTTTCTCCGGAAGCGTATGGTCCGCAAGCCTCATCTGATGGTTTGTTAGGGCCTACATCATTATTCAGTATCACACGCATACCTGTTGGTACGCCTGTTATTGCTTTATTAGGTATAGTAATGTTATCTACAATCGTGAAGCTACCAACATTAGTAAAGCCTGTATATACCCTTTCTTCAGGTATATCGTATTCTTTATCATTGTTATAGTCAATAAACACAGTCACTTTTGCATCAGCGTGTATGCCTGTACGTTGCGTATGGTATACTGTCAGCATGTAAGTACTATCAATATCTAACTGGATAGGTGTTTCATTCGTATAGTCGGTACGTTTTTCCTGTGCAGCACTATTCAATAAATGAGCACCACCTGAATTTGTATTGAAAGTGTTGAAAATGATACCGCCAATATCGCTACTATCATTGTATATGAAACCGCCAGATTTAGGATTGCCTCCAATAGCCTGACTGTAGCAGTAGCATTTATAAGCGTCTCTCGCATCTACTTTCAATACCGGAGTATATGTTGTGTCTTTTGTAGGAACACATACAGACATCGATTTATAATACAAAGGTTGACCGCTGAATATGCGCATCAGTGTGTCTTTGTTTATACTGTTTGCTACTGTGTTCCATGTAATATTATCTGCCGAAATAAGCCAGCTTCTATTAACATCAGACTTTAATGACTCATATCCGCTGTTTTGAGTTATGTAATCATAACCTGTACAAAGAGAAGTAGATGTAGATGATAAAGTACCAGGATTAGCTGGCCCTTTACATGGCTCGTAGCGCATGTCTACAAGATAATCTTCTACCTCTCCCTGTGCCATTGCAAAGCCACAAGAGTCAATAGCGCCATTGCTCACAATAACGCGAAGACCAGTAAGCCCTATTTGTGCAGTGTGTGGTATTGTGAATACATCATTAGCAGTTTGCGGTATCAGATTGCCACCGTTAATAACGCCACTGTACACTCTTTCTCCGGGATCAAATGTGCCATTACGATCCAAATCAATGAATGCAGCAACATTACCGTTTGTATAAGTAGTCAGCGAGTTGATTTGTGTTACAAACATACGGTATGTAGAGTCTCTGTATAAAACTACTTGTGGATTTGGTGGGTATTGGAAGTTTGTATAAGACCTGTTTGCAGAAGTATTACTAAGCAGAGGGTTAGAGTTACCGTTGTTTAATAGAGTATCCTGTGTATTGTTACGTACGATGGTTACATTGCCTATATCCAGCCCGGTAGTAGCCGTAGTGCCGTTATCACAATAGCAATAGTAGAACGATGCAATATCAACTTTGAAAACAGGAGTAGTATAGTTGAGGCTGGTATTTGCATTACAAACTATATTGCAACGATACCAACGTGGAGCAGTGATATTATCGGTAATAGCAGCTGAATAAGTACCTACAACTGCCGGATGTGGCTTCCATGTAACACCATCGTCTGAATATTCCCAAGTATATGTGGCATCTGCATAAAATTTATCAATGTCTACTGTGAAATTTTTGCCCGGACAAATAGGTGTTTGTGCCTTTATGTTTGCTGTAGGTGTGGTTGTACATGGGTATCCATAGAAGAACTCAACCGTAAACGTAGTAGTAGGTGCGCCACAATCTGGGAAGCCCCAGGCACCATAGTTAGAGCCACAAGTGGTGCAGCCCCCACGTATAGAGTGGCCTGGAGTAGTGCAGGTGTTTACATTCTGATTCATACACAGTTCAGCACCTGTACCACATACACCTACACGCCAAGTATTGCCGGCCCATACCCAACTTAGGGTTGGGCTTGTTGGTGTAAAAGTACGTAATGCCGCGGCTATAGCTTGCACTGTGGCCGGGTCTGTAACAGAGTCTGCATTAGTTGTACTGCCGGATACAGCTGTCACTTTCATTTTGCTATATGGCAAAGAGGCAACCAATGTTAGACGAAATGCATTCCAACTGGCAATCTGGGCAGCAGAAGATGTACCATTTACATAAGTAGTCGTCCATACCAACTGGGCAGATGCCTTGGTTACTGATATTAATGCTGTTGCCATTAAAACAATGCCAAGCATAAGGGTGTAAACTCTTCTCATAAAAAATTATTGATATGTTGAAGCGGTGTTATATATCACATGTAATAATAACAAAAACAGATAAGTGAATGCATTAAAAACAAATTAATTTTTTTGATAATCTACATTGTGTTTTGTTATCACTTATAAAACAGGTACTTAAATGGTGAATAGATTTTAAAGGTTTAACGCTTACCTTTATCCACATTACAATTTGTATAACAAATTTTATGAAGTACTTACCAATTCCATCAAAGCTTTTTACCCAGAACAGGGAACGCTTTATAAAGAAAATGAAGCCTAATAGTGTTGCTATTTTCCCCGGCAACCCGATATTGCCTACCAATGGCGATGCTATATATACCTACCGCCCGAATGCCGATGTTGTATGGCTGTCTGGCGTAGTGCAGGAAAAATCGATGGTTATCCTTTATCCTGACAACCCGGATAAAAATGCGCGCGAGGTACTGGTGCTGATACGCCCCAACGAGCATCTGGAAAAATGGGAAGGTCATAAACTGCGCAAAGATGAAGCAACCGCTATATCGGGCATCAAAAACGTGCAATGGCTGGATAGTATAGATGCTATGCTGCAGGTAATGATGCATCACGCAGATAATGTGTACCTGAATACAAACGAAAACGATAGGTTGGATACATCACTTTTCCGTCCCGATCTGCTGTTTGTACACGATTTCATGAAGCGTTTCCCGCTGCACGAATACGAGCGTAGCGCACCTATCATGAAGGAGCTGCGTGCTATAAAAACAAAAGAAGAGGTTGCTGTAACACAGGAGGCCGTAAATATTACCCACAAGGCATTTGAAAGGGTAATGAAGTTTATAAAACCAGGTGTTTGGGAACATGAAATAGAAGCAGAAATAACGCATGAGTTTCTGCGCAATCGCGCCAGCCGCCATGCATATGATTGTATCATAGCATCGGGAGACAGGGCGCGTGTGCTGCACTATGTAGAAAACAACCAACAGTGTAAAGACGGCGAACTGATACTGATGGATTTTGGTGCAGAGTATGGTAACTACTGCGCAGACCTGACACGTACTATACCGGTGAACGGTAAATTCAGCAAGCGCCAGAAAGAAGTGTACAATGCAGTGCTGGACGTACACAACTTTGCCAAGAAGATATTGAAGCCGGGTATTTCTATAATAGATTACACGGCGAAAGTATGTGGCGAAATGGAAAAACAATTGCTGAAAATTGGGCTGATAACAAAAAGCGATATCAAAAATCAGGACCCGGAAAATCCGGCTTACCGCAAATACTTCTATCACGGGGTTACCCATCATCTGGGTATAGATGTACACGATTTGGGTACACGCGTACTGCCGGTAAAAGAGGGCATGCTCTTTACGATAGAACCGGGTATATATATAGAAGAAGAACAAATGGGCATACGCATTGAAAACAATGTGTGGTTGACAAAAACAGGCAGCATAGACCTCTTTAAGAACATACCGATAACGGTTGAAGATATTGAAGCTGCTATGAAACGTAAATAATAACTGATAGTAAATAATTGAATAAGCCGGCTTAAACAAATACGGCTTATTCAATTGCTGAAAGCTATATTTATTAAAAAATTATCCCTTGTGATGTATAAATACCTTTGCACAACAATTGTGCTTGCAATGTGTAGTATGCCTGCCTTTGCACAACAAAAACCAACAAAAACCAATAAGAAAGAAACATATATGCGTATAGGTGTGGGGTATAATATCCCATCATCGGCACAGCGAAGTATATATAACACACCGCTGAACGGTAGTCTTAATTACAGCAGTTACGGGTTAGGAAATTATGATTTGAAGAAAGCATCCTTTACTGCAGGGTTACAGGCAAATATTGCGGTTGGTATTATGTTGAATAAGCATGTTGGGTTGGAGCTGAACAACGTGGTAGGTATTGCTAGTATAAAGTATTTGGGTATAGTACAGTACCCGGATAACGGATATGCTATCAAACAGCAAAATGCCAAACGTGCATCTGCAACTTATTTTGCAATACCGTCACTGGTATTGCAATATGGAGATAAAGTACAGCTATATACACGCACAGGTATGATATTGCCTGTCGTGTCAAGAATAAAAAATGAATTCTCGCAGACTGCCACTTACATTAATAATAAACAAAGTATTTCAGGTACAGAGGTGTTAAAGCACCGCTTCAACTTAGGTCTTTCAGCATCTGTAGGTATAAAAGGGCGCATAGGAAAAGGAGTAAACGGTTGGCTGGAGCTGAATTATACATCGTTATCGCTAAATACAAGCAAGGCTGAACTTAAAGAATATTATGTGAATGGCCAAGATATGATGAACAGGATGACAAATACTACACAAAAATATTCGAACACCAACACAGGGGTTAATAATGTATTCCCTACCAATGTAAATCCTTACAGCAGTATGGGGCTGCATCTTGGGATAGCTTTTGAGCTATAGCCGATAAAAAGAGGGGAACATCAAATGTTCCCCTCTTTTATGTTGTATTGCTATATACTAAGATACTTTGGCGCCCTGTACTATCGGCATGCCATCTACATCTTTTATCTTACCAAAGCCACCCAATACATTGCGCAGGTTGTGATAACCCTGACGCTTGAGCAACGAAGCTGCGATAACTGAACGGTAACCGCCTGCACAGTGTATGTAGAGGTTGTTCTCTGTATCTATCATGGCAACGTTCATCGGGTCCATCAACGTATCAAGCGGTGTGTTATGCGCGCCCTTTACGTGTGCGGTGTCAAACTCTGATGGTTTGCGCACATCTATTACTTCCAGTTTGCTATCGTGTGGTATATCCATTGCCAGTTCTTCGGGCTCTATGTCTATCACCATATCAATCTTTTCGTTGGCATCTCTCCATGCTTCAAAGCCACCTTGCAGATAGCCCTGCACATTGTCTATGCCCACGCGCGAAAGGCGGATGGCACTTTCTTTTTCTTTGCCGGCTTCCGTAACCAATACAAGTGGCTGATCGAATGGCAGCAGGCTACCTGCCCACTCAGCAAAGCGGCCTTCCAGCCCTATGCTGATAGAATCCGGAATAAAACCTTCTGTAAAAACTGTAGCATGGCGTGTGTCCAGTATCCAGGCACCATCGTTTACTTTTTGTTTGAAGTCTGCAATAGACAATGCCGTCATGGCATTGTTCATTACTTCGTCAAGGCTTCCGTATCCTTCCTTGTTGATTCGCGCATTGATAGGGAAGTATGCAGGTGGTGTGCTGAGTCCTTCAGTCACCACTTTTACAAAATCTTCTTTGCTCATATCCTGTAGCGCATAGTTGCTGTCAAGCTGTTCGCCTATAGTACTGAAAGTATTCGGCCCCAGGTTTTTGCCGCAAGAGCTGCCCGGTCCATGTGCAGGATACACGATTACATCTTCGGGCAAGGTTTTGATTTTGCGCTGCAGCGAATCGTACATAAAGCCTGCCAGTTCTTCTTTGCTCAAGTTGCCGCTGAACAGGTCTGGACGGCCAACATCGCCTACAAACAAAGTATCGCCTGTGAATATGCAATAAGGATTGCCTGCTTCGTTATACAACAAGTAGCACGTGCTTTCCAGCGTATGGCCGGGTGTGTGCAGTGCTTTTATTTTCAGATTGCCGATGCTGAATTCTTCACCATCTTTTGCAAGATGTATATCGAACATCGCATTTGTTTGCGGACCGTAAACTATCGGTGCGCCTGTTTTCTTCGACAGTTCCAGATGCCCGCTTACAAAGTCGGCGTGAAAGTGTGTTTCGAAAATGTATTTAATCTTCACTCCCATTTCAGCTGCCTTTTGGATGTACACATCCACATCGCGCAGCGGGTCTATCACTGCTGCCTCGCCATTGTCTGCAATGAAATAAGCAGCTTCGCTCAGGCAGTTTGTATATAATTGTTCTACTGTCATCGGCTTGTATTTGGTCCGTCAAGATACGGTTAATCGTCGTTTCTGCGGTTTAAGAAAATCATAATAAAATAGATAAGGTTGGCAACAGATGCAATGGCAGCCACCACGTAGGTACGTGCAGCCCATTTCAATGCATCGGCAGCCTGGTCGTGTTCGCCCCTGGTTGTCAGGTGTGTATTCTCCATCCACTTCAGCGCGCGTGCACTGGCATCATACTCTACAGGCAGTGTTATTAGTGAAAACAACGTTGACACTGCAAACAATGCAATACCTATCAGCAGTATGGTCTGGTTGCCACCGCCAAAGCCCATGAAACCTACACCCGCCGCTATTACCCATTGAGAGAGTGTAGAGCTTATCTGCACAATTGGCACCAGCTTGCTGCGCATTTGCAGCATGCTGTATGCAGTGGCATGTTGTACCGCGTGGCCACATTCGTGTGCAGCTACTGCAGCAGAAGAGATGCTGCGCCCGCTATAAACATCAGGACTCAGGTTGACAGTTTTATCTGCAGGGTTGTAGTGGTCTGAAAGGAAGCCCGGTGTAGAGATAACCTGTACATCATATATACCGTTTTCGTGCAGCATACGCTCTGCCACTTCCTTACCACTCAGCCCTTCACTCAGGGGTACTTCTGAGTACTCCTGAAATTTTCGCTTCAATTGATTGCTCACCATCATACCCACCAGGAACATGATACCCGCAATCAGGTAATATCCTAACATTCTCTTTCGTTTTAGTATCAATCATCAAAATGCCTACCAATTGGTATTATCGGCAATTTTGGCATGTAAAAATAGGTTTTTATATGCCAATAGGGCTTTAAAGCCTGTCTATACAGGTATAAAGCAAAAGAAAACGCTGGGCATGTGCCCAGCGCTATCAATCAAAAATAACACGCGATTGTGTTAGAATTTCAGCGTCAACCCCAGCATGTAGTTAATACCTGCCTGCGGGAAGTAACGGTTGTCAACCACATTTTGCCCGGCTGTCTGGTATACATACCATACATAGCCATTGCTTTCGTACTTGCGATCGAAGATATTGTTAACGGCAAATGTTGCCAGTACTTCTTTGAATGGTTTCACCTTGATGCCATAACGCAGGCGAACATCGCACAGCGTATAGTCGTTCAGCATACGGTTTTTATCGCCCGAATTGTCGAGGTATTGTTTGCCTACAAATTTGCCAAGGATGTCCAGCTCCAGCATCTGGTCGTGCTTCATGTAGCGGAAAGGTGCCAATGTGATGCCACCACCTGCAATGGTTGAAGGAGAAAGTGCGATAGGCGTATTGTTGTGCGTAACGGCAACCTGTGCATAGTTAGGGTCATCCCAGTTGTCTATATACTCAGTAAACTTTTTAATGCGGTTATCAGACAGTGTAACGTTCGCGTTCAGCTTCAGCCAGTAGGTTGGTAAGTAGGCGCCTTGCAGTTCTATACCCGCGCGATAGCTTTCAGGTACATTGGTACGGCTGTATGCACCTACATCGTTTACCTGACCTGTAAATACCAACTGGTCGCGGTACATCATATAGTACAGGTTGGCGCCGATGCTCCAGCTTTTCTTGTTGATTTCGTAGCCGGCCTCAATATCATAGAGGCGTTCTGCCAATGGTTGTTTGGTTGGCGATGCTTCAAAGTCATCACGGTTTGGCTCTTTATTAGCTACTGCAAATGATGCATACAGTTTCTGCCTTTGGCCGGCAGCATTGCGCAACAGGTAGGTAACACCAGCTTTCGGGTTGAAGAAATTGTAGTTGGTATTAGGACGCAGCGCCTGATTTTTGCGGAAGCCGTTGATGATGTATGATACATTGCGGTATTGCAAATCGCCGAATAGTATGAGTTTTTCGCCAACCGTATGTTGTGCTTTTACATACAGGTTCAAGTCGTTTTTCTGAGAGTTGAGCAAATACCAACGGTAGTTATCTGCCACATTGTATTGTGCCCATTTTACGTAGCCATAGTGGTCACCGAGGTATTGTGTCCAGCCACCGCCGAATGATATTTGTGTTTGCTTACGCTCGTACATCAGCGAGAATACAGAACCATAGTAGTAATTATCTAACCATAGCTGGCGGATGAGGTCTGTATTGGTAATTGTATCATTGCCCGATGGCGTGATGAAGTTTGATAAGCCATAAGAGCTGAATTTCTCACCTGCTTTGTATTCTTCGTAATAACCACGGCCGCGCGTCAGGAATGTGGCCAGATGGGCTGTCAGGTGTTTACCAAACTTATGGTCTGCAAAAAACTGGTAATAGTCTTGCTGATAATTATCTGTTTGGTTGTTGTAATAGCTACCGTCAGACCTTCTGCCCAGTTCGTTGAATGTGCGGTTTGTCTTTAGCGAATCGCCCGGTACACCATTCCATGCCTGTCCTGTTTTTTCCTTACCTGTCATCAGCATAAAGCGTAGCGATGTACGCTTGCTCACCTTCCAGCCACCAATCAGTTGTATCGATTTTAAATCGCTGGCAGAGCGATCTATGAAACCATCAGAAGATATTTTGGAAAGGCGTACATCGAACTGAAAGCCGTTTTTCATCAGCCCTGTACGACCACGTACTGTGTTTTTCCATGTGTTGAAAGACCCGAAGCTATTGCTTATTTCTGCACCTGCTTTGTCCATCTGCATCATATTACTGATGCTCATAGTAGCACCGAAAGCACCCCCACCATTAGTTGATGTGCCCACACCACGCTGCAACTGGATAGAACCTGTAGAGGATGCAATGTCCGGGAAGTTTACAAAGAAAGTACCCTGAGACTCGGCATCATTTACAGGGATGCCATTCAGGGTTACGTTCATACGTACGCCATCTGTACCGCGTACGCGCACACCTGTGTAGCCCACGCCTGTACCTGCATCGCTTGTTACCACGGCCGATGGTGTGTATTGCAACAGATAAGGCAGGTCTTGCCCCAGGTTGGCTTTTTCAATGTCTTTGGATGTTACCTCTGTAGTAACAAAAGGTGCATTACTACCTGCACGTAGCGAACGTACCTCTACAGGCTGCAGAGCCTGTTTGGTTTTGGCAGAGTCTTCCTGTGCGTTGGTTTGCGTGGCAGCAAGCATGGCTGCTACGGCTAAAACTGATTTGTTGAAATGCTGCATGGCATAAAAATTTCATTTGTTTAACAATGAAGGGGCGCCATGCGTGTTACCATTTATAGTGTGCAGAAACGTTCAGACAAGCATATACGTACGGCCGTTACGTATTGGCATCCAAACGGTTAGCAGCATAATAATATGGTAGCTGAATTTGCTATTCCCTAACCGGCATTACCCGGTCCAGGTTCAGCGGGTATAATCTCAGCCCTTGTATTAAGGCACCCCGTGTCATCACCCGATGACGGTGCAAAGATAATGGCTTAACAGAATTGTCATGGAATTTTAATTGAAATTTAATAGAGGAATATTCCGTATCTTCGGAATCCTTAAAAACAAATGTGATGAACAAATTAATTACACTATTAAGTGCGTCTGTACTTGGCATCAGCCTTAGTGCAAGTGCACAGATTGTTCTGCAAGAAGATTTCAACGGTACATCAGGTACTGCATTACCTGCAGCATGGTCGAAAGTAACTAAAGCTACTACAGGTTGGAAAACAAACACTGGTTCTCTTGCTTTTACAGCAGGCTGGGCGGTTCCGGCTGGTACAGGCAGGTATGCGGTTGTTGACGAGTGGAATAACAACGAAGACAATGATACTACGCGTTTGGTTACACCGATAATCAATCTTACTGGTATATCCGGTGCTTACCTTACGTATAACTCTTATTTTGTAAAAGCTACATATTCTTCCGGTTCACCTACTGAAGATGCTTATGTATATGCATCTACAGATGGTGGTACTACATGGTCGGTAATAGATACTGTAAACGCTGATGCTAAAGATTGGAAATTGAATGCTGTAAGCCTGAACGCATACAACAACGTACCTAATCTGAAGTTGGCTTTCACTTACCATGATGGTAAAGGAGGTACAAGCCAGCTGATAGGTCTTGCAGTAGATGATGTAAAAGTATTCGTTCCTTCTGCAAACGACATTACTGTACAAAGCCTTACACTGCCTGTACTTACTGCAACACAGAATGCAGCAGGTAATGGTACAAGCGTAAAGTTTGATGTACTGAATGTAAGCCCTGCGGTTGTAACTTCAATTGAAGCGCAGTATACAATAGATGGCGGTGCACCGGTAACACAAACATTTACAGGCCTGAGCATAGCACAATTTGCTAGCAGCACATTAACGTTTACCACAACGCTTAGCGGTATATCTTCAGGACCACATACAATTGTTGTTACTGGTTTGAAAGTAAATACGGTAGTTGATCCTAATCCGGCAGATAATGCTGTTACGGGCAACTTCCTCGGCGTATCAAACCAAGTACAACGCAACTGTCTGATAGAAGAATTCACTTCTTCTACTTGTGCGCCATGTGCAAGCTTCAACTCTACGTTCGATCCGTTTATAGCATCTATCAACGTAAACAATCAGTCATCTAACTTTAATATCATCAAGTATCAGATGAACTGGCCTTCACCAGGTAATGACGCAAGCTACAATGCGCATGGCAATGTAAGGAGAGGTTATTATGGTGTATCTGGTATTCCTGACCATTACACAAATGGTATGCCTGGCGCAGGTGGCGACCAAGCAGAGGTTGACGATTGTAAAGGTGGTAGCGCGTTTGTTGATATCACAGGTACTTATATTACAAGCAACGACTCTATCTGGGCTCACGTTGATGTAAAGCCATTCTTCAACCTGAGTCAAAATCTGGTAGTACGTGTAGCTGTAGTTGAAAATGATTACTACAACAGTAAGGCTACAACATCTCAACTGCACTACATTCACGTAATGAGGTTGATGCTGCCTGATGCTGCAGGTTCAACAGTATCAAACTGGGTAGATAACACTAGCCAGGTGTATGACTTCAAGAAGAAAGTAACTGTAGGTAACGTAACACAAAACAGCTACAATCTGTGGACACACCCTAAGAATACAAATCTGGTTATATTTGTTCAAGACGATGCGTCTAAACAAATTCTGCAATCTAAAGTTATCCCTGCGCAATGGCCTACAGGCATCAACAACGTAGCAGGTGGTGTAAACAATCTGGCAGTATATCCTAACCCTGCTGCACAACAAACAACTGCAGGTTTCAACATGAATACTGCAGGTGGTGCTACTATCAGTGTTACAGATGCACTGGGTCGTGTAGTATATACTTCAAGCAAAAATCTGCCTGCAGGTTTCAACGAAGTAACAATACCTACATCTTCACTGGCTAAAGGTGTATATGTAGTAAAAGTACAAACTGATAAAGGTGCAGAAACACAACGTCTGACAATTGCAGACTAATCTCTTTGCATCTTAATAAAATATAAACGCCCTCGCTACTGCGGGGGCGTTTTGTTTACAGACTAGTGTTCAAAATACTCAATAATACACTCTTTCAATATCCGTTCCTGCGTTTGCAGACCTTCAGCGGTTACAGGTTTTAGCTGGTCGTAGTGAGGCCAGCCATCGCCATCGCGCCCTTTGAATTCGTAATATCCCCTGCGGCTCAGCAGGCTGCACACTGCCACGTGCATCAGGTCTTGTTTCTGTTCTTTTGAGTATTTTTTGGCAGGTAGTTTATCCAGCTCATTTACACCAATCAAAAACAGGATGCTTTCCATGTCGGGCACTTTACCAAAGCGCTCGCGCAGAAAGAATTCCACCTGTATCCAGCGTTCTTCAAAATTTTCCATGTGGCTGCAAAGCTAAGGGGATTGGTTGATTTGTGGGCTTGTTGACCAGTTGATTAGTTTACTTGTTGATTAGTTGATTGCAGGCAAGTCCTATTTAGGGGGATTTCAGGGCAGGTTGTTTAACGCAGTTTTAACAGCAGGAAAATAACCCACTTAATATTTTTGAGATGTAATATATTGCCAATAATTAGCGGAATATGGAACCAACTACAACATCTGTTGATGTAAGAGAACTGAACGAACGCATCCACCAGCAGAGCGCTTTTATAGAGCTGCTGCAAATGGAACTGAATAAGACACTGGTGGGGCAGAAGCATATGGTGGAACGCCTGCTGATAGGCCTGCTGGCAAACGGCCACGTGCTGCTGGAAGGTGTGCCGGGGCTGGCAAAAACATTGGCCATCAAATCGCTGGCATCTGCTATACACGCACGTTTTGCGCGTATACAGTTTACGCCCGATTTGCTACCTGCAGACGTGCTGGGTACCATGGTATATAACCCGCAGGCACACGAGTTTGCAGTGCGTAAAGGCCCGATATTTGCCAACTTCATACTGGCAGACGAGATAAACCGTGCCCCCGCAAAAGTGCAGAGTGCCTTGTTGGAAGCTATGCAGGAACGCCAGGTAACGATTGGTGACAGCACCTACAAACTGGAAGAGCCCTTTCTGGTGCTGGCTACCCAAAACCCGATAGAGCAGGAAGGTACCTACGAACTACCGGAAGCACAGGTAGACCGTTTTATGCTGAAAGTGGTTATCACCTATCCTAAAAAAGAAGAGGAGCGCCACATCATACGCCAGAATTTGAATCCTGCAGGTGCGGTAAAAATCAATCCGGTAGTATCTCCCGAAGAAATACTGAAAGCTCGCCAACTGGTGCGCGAGGTGTATATGGACGAAAAGATAGAGCAGTACATACTGGATATCGTTTTTGCCACACGCTTCCCGGAAGAATATAAACTGAATAAGCTAAAGCCGCTAATAAGCTATGGTGCATCGCCACGTGCCAGCATCAGCCTTGCATTGGCCGCTAAGGCATATGCGTTCATCAAACGCAGAGGCTATGTAATACCGGAAGATATACGCGCTGTGTGCCACGATGTAATGCGCCACCGCATAGGTGTTAGCTACGAGGCAGAAGCTGAAAACATAACTAGCGAACATATACTGAACGAAATACTGAACGCGGTAGAAGTGCCATAGTTTTGGCGATAGCCGTAAGGCATCAGTCATTAGTGAGTAGATTTTAGAACCCGTCCATGACGGGTTTTTTATTTAAGTTATATTTGCGCCACAATTAATATACTATGCTGCCGATACAATTATTCAGGCAAAATAAAGAGCTTGTACTGGAAGGACTTAAAAAGAGGAATTTTAAAGAAACCGAACTGGTAGACCAAATCATTGCAATAGATGAAAAACGTCGCCAGATACAGGTAGAAAACGATAATCTTGCAGCATCCATCAATGCAGCATCCAAGAATATAGGCCAGCTGATGGCACAGGGTAAAAAGGACGAAGCCGAAACCCTGAAAGCAGAGGTAGCCAGCCACAAAGAACAAACCAAAGAACTGGCCGCTAAACTGGCTGAGATGGAGCAGGAACAATATGACCTCATCATCCGCCTGCCGAATATACCACACAGCAGTGTGCCGTTTGGTAAAAGCGCAGAAGACAATGAAGTGGTAAGACAGGCTGGTACAAGACCCGACCTGAGCGCACAGAAACTGCCACATTGGGAGCTGACAGAAAAATACAATCTCATCAATTTTGAACTGGGTACAAAGCTGACGGGTAGTGGCTTCCCTGTGTATATAGGACAGGGTGCAAAACTGCAACGCGCGCTCATCAGCTACTTCCTCAACTACAATATAGACGCAGGATATACAGAGTACTACCCACCGTATATGGTGAATGAAGACTCTGCACGTGGTACAGGTCAGTTGCCCGATAAAGAAGGGCAGATGTACCATGCAGTAGCCGACAACTTCTACCTGATACCAACCGCAGAAGTACCTGTTACCAATGTGTACCGCGATGAGATAGTGAAGGAAAGCGACCTGCCTATCAAAATGACGGCATATACACCATGCTTCCGCCGCGAGGCAGGTTCTTATGGTAAAGACGTACGTGGCCTGAACCGCCTGCACCAGTTTGATAAAGTAGAGATAGTGCAACTGATACAGCCCGAAAAAAGCTATGAAGCACTGGAAGGTATGGTGAGCCATGTAGAAAAGCTGCTGCAATCGCTGGAATTGGAATATCGCATACTGCGTCTGTGTGGTGGCGATATGGGCTTTACATCGGCGCTTACGTTCGACTTTGAAGTATACAGTGCCGCGCAGGAACGCTGGCTGGAAGTGAGCTCAACATCAAACTTCGAAAACTTCCAGACCAACAGGCTGAAAGCAAGGTATAAGGATGCAAATGGCAAAACACACCTGCTGCACTCGCTGAATGGTAGCTCACTGGCATTGCCACGCATTGTGGCGTGCCTGCTGGAAAACCACCAGACGCCCGAAGGCATTAAAATACCAAAAGCACTGCAACCATATTTTGGTGCAGATATGATTAAAAGTAGTCCGCTGATTGGTTGATTAGTTGACTGGTTGATTTGTTATTAGGATTTAGTAATTAGTTTTTAGAAATTTAGATTATGATACAACGTATTCAATCTGTATGGCTGTTGCTGGCGGCATTGTGTTGCCTCAGCCTGTTTTTCTTTGATGTTTATCATGCAAACATTATGGTGAATGGTGCTGCTATCACACAGTACATCCGTGTAAACGACCATTACCCATCGTTGCTTATTGCATTGGTAATTACCATCATGCCATTGGGTGCTATCTTTCTGTACAAAGCCCGTAAGCGTCAGCGTTCCATAGCTGTTTTCGGGATTGTGGCTATTATCGGGTTCATTACCATGACACTGTCCAGGGTTACAAAATTCAATACAGAAAATCCTACGGCTACCGATGCCAGCTACTGGATAGGTGCGGTGATGCCTGCAATTGCTATCATCTTCCTGATATTGGCTATACGCGGCATCAATAAGGACGAGAAACTGGTGAAGTCGCTGGATAGATTGCGATAATCTTTATATTAACCTTTTCAGCAGCAAAGAGGCCAAAAAAAATGCCCGAAACACTTAGATTTCTGGCTTTATAAAATTATATTTGAGACATATCTATTCACGATTATGAGATATTTGCAAGCATTTTGTCTGGGTGCGGCAATGACATTGGCGTCTGTTTCCAATGCGGTTGCACAAGGTGAGTCTGATCCGGGCTTTACTCAGGTTGGCGCTATGCGCTGGGGTACCGGTGCTATTATTACCGAAGACGAATATGAATTTCAACGTGCACAATTCAGCGTAGGCCATACATTTTCAATGGGCGAAAAGGATGTGAAATACCACATTCCGCAGTTGGAAGTACGTGTACCGGTGATGGAAACAGGCTATTTTGATGTACGCCTGCCTATCGTATCAGCATCGGGCGATTTGTTTAAAAAATGGGGTATGGGCGACCTGACAGTTGCGTATACACATGTTATAAAAGCAGACCCATATGCATGGACATTGCAAGGTACAGGCGGTGTAATGTTTGGTATGACAACTGCAAATGGTACAGACAATGCTACACGTCCGTTGCCAATGTCTTACCAGAGTGGTTTGGGTAGCACAGATGTAATGTTGGGCTTCAGCGCACAGTTCAAAGAATATCTGAACATTGCAGTTGGTTATCAGCAACCAATCTTCCGCTATAATGAAAACGATTATTTCCGTTCTTCATACATCAACGATCCTGTTTACAACAACAGCGATTACGTGATATCAAGGAAACTGTATCGCAATGGCGATGTGATGATGCGTCTGGAAGGCCGCTTTGCAACAAACCGTGTAGGTTTCAGTGCGGGCCCTCTGGCTATCTATCATCTGGCTAATGACCTGTATCAGGACCGTATGGGCTATTGGAATGAAATACAAGGTACACAAGGCTTTACACTAAGTGGTGTAGGTAATGTATTCTTGCGTTTCGGCCGTTATGGCTCATTCAAGCTGGATGTAACAGGTAGCTTGCCATTCATTAAGCGCGATATCCGTGCAGATGGTCTGGAGCGCCAATACACTATCATGCCGAGGTTTACATTCTTCTTCAACCAAAGGACATTATTGTTCTAGTAAGAAGAGAAAACAACATAACTATAAAGGGTGGCTACTGCCACCCTTTATTATTTTAATCTACTTTGATGCGTTTGATGTCAGCACCCAGTGCTATCAGGCGCTCATCTATGCGCTCGTAGCCTCGGTCTATCTGGTCTATATTTTGGATGGTGCTCTTTCCTTTGGCAGAAAGTGCTGCTATCAATAGTGCCACACCCGCACGTATGTCGGGCGATGACATGGTAATACCACGCAAAGGCATCTGCCTGTCCAGACCTATAACTACCGCACGGTGCGGATCGCACAATACTATCTGCGCACCCATTTCTATCAGTTTATCTACAAAGAAGAGGCGGCTTTCAAACATCTTCTGGTGTATCAGCACTGTACCTTTAGATTGTGTAGCCGTAACCAGTATGATGCTCAGCAAATCAGGTGTAAAGCCCGGCCATGGATGGTCGTATACTGTAAGGATAGAGCCATCAATGAATTTCTGAATACGGTAATGTTCCTGCTTAGGGATGAAGATATCGTCACCATTTATCTGCAGTTCTATACCCAGGCGTTGAAAGATATCAGGTATCACACCCAGATGCGCTACGTCTGCATTGCGGATGGTAAGCTCGCTCTGCGTCATGGCAGCCATGCCTATGAAAGAACCTACCTCAATCATATCTGCCAACATACGGTGGCTACAGCCTTTCAGCTTAGTTACACCCTTTATAGTCAGCAGGTTTGAGCCTATGCCTGTGATGTTTGCACCCATGCTGTTCAGCATGTTGCACAGTTGCTGCACATATGGTTCGCAGGCAGCATTGTAGATGGTAGTAGTACCCTCTGCCATTACAGCCGCCATTACTATGTTGGCAGTACCGGTAACAGAAGGTTCTTCCATCAGTATGTATGCACCGTTCAGGTTGCTGCCATCCAGCGAAAAGAGGCTTTGTTCTGCATCATAATCAAATATCACACCCAGCTTTTCAAAACCACGTATGTGGGTATCGAGCCTGCGGCGACCTATTTTATCGCCACCGGGTTGTGGTATATGCGCTTTGCGAAAGCGAGCCAGCATAGGCCCTGCCAGCATAACCGCACCGCGCAGTTTGCCCGATTTCTTTTTGAAGTTTTTATCAGTAAAATATTCGGTGTTGATGTCTATAGCTTGCAACACAACAGTATTAGCAGCAGGTCGCGATACTTTTACGCCCATATCGCCCAGTACCTCTATCAGCATGTTTACATCCAGTATATCCGGTACGTTGGTAAACGTTACCGGCTCGTCTGTAAGCAGTGCTGCGCATAGTACCTGCAATGCCTCGTTTTTTGCCCCCTGTGGTGTAATGATACCACTCAGCGTATTGCCGCCGCGTATTTCGAAAGCACCCATTTTATACAAAAATTATTTATTCTTGTTTTTATTGAATTTACGGTTCTTGTTGTACCCGTTATTATTGCCATAGCCGCCACCGCGATTGTTATTATTGTTATTGCGGTTGTTGTTATTATTCCTGTTGCGGTTATTATTGTTGTTGTTATTGTTTTTGAAATTGCTGCGAGTATCGAAGTATACACGGTAGCCGCCCTGTTCGTATTGCAGTTCTCCGTTGGTCAGTTCGGCCAGTTCAGAGCGTATCATATCATCGTGCACAGGCTCTTTGTGCCAGTTGGTATAGGCCAGCTTCATGTAGTAGCCAATTATCTGCGTAAAGCTCTGTTTCTTTTCAGGGTCTGTTTCTTTCAGTGCTTTTTGTATCAGCGCATCCATGTTTTTACCAAAGTGGCGGTTTTTGATGCTGCTTTGCGGATATGGTATTACTTCCGGCTTTTTGAAAACCTGTTCGCGCGTTGGCGCAGGGTAGGGTGCATCTACATCCAGTTTGAAATCGGTCATCTGATGCAGGTGGTCCCACAGTTTGTGCTGATAGTCTTCCATCTGTTTCAGATGCGGGTTCAGCGTACCCATCAGTTCTATAATGGCTTCTGCATTGCGTAGTCTTTTGGCACGGTCTTCAATCGTCATCAGGTATTCTACCATGCGTTGCACATTACGCCCGTATTCAGGCATCAGCATTTTGCTGCGTATAGTATTGTATTCCATTAATCTTTTAAAAAGCTTTTTTGAACAAAAAATGTACTGCCGCGCGCGTGTGCCGGCTGTGCGAGATTGTAAAAACAGTACACAGCTATGTGTGTTGCCCGCTGTTACGATATCTGTTGGTACGTCTTAACCCGAAAAAGAGAAGGGATTAATATTACCGGAGGAGTTGCATTACAAATATAGGGTTTATTCTTTACCTATGTTGTGCAGCAGTTTTTTAGATAGCGATGCCAGCAAAAGTGTCTTTACAGAGGTTTCGTTTATGTTCATAGCGTTGGCAGCCAGGCTTATCAGCGAAGACTCCTGTATATCTACATCAAAATCTACCACTGCCACATCTGCCAGTAGCGATAATGTGGCCATGTGTAGTTCTTGTGGTATCTGCCTTACCATGATGTTGCATGTTTCGGCGAAGCCCTTGTCTTGAAAGCGCGTTTGGTATTCGCGGTGCAGTGCCATGATATCGTGTTCGGCATATTCACGAAACACATCTTTCATGGTTATCACCTCTATCAGTTCGGTATCGTTGAATTTACCATCGGCCTCGGCCATGGCAAACATCAGGCATAGGATGGCCTGTTTGTAAAATCCGTTTTCCATTGCTACTAATATACAATGGTATTGGCAGCTGGTAAATGGTAGGCACAATAAAAAAAGCCCCGGAATACCGAGGCTTTTATTTTAAAGCTTTTAAGCTGACAATTAGTGAGCAGCAGGAGCTGGAGCAGCAGCAGCAGTATCAGCAGCTGGAGCAGCAGCAGTTGTATCAGCAGGAGCCGGAGCTGGAGCTGGTTCTGCAACTGGAGCAGCAGCAGCTGTATCTTCAGCTGGAGCTTCAGCTTCGTTGTTACCGCAAGATGCGATGAAAAGACCCATTGTCAGAGCGAAGATGCTTAATTTTACAAATTTCATGACTTAAAATTTTAAGATGTTTCACATTTATACCCCAAACAGAAAAAGGTAACCCAAGAAACAGGAAAAAATTTGAAGATTTTTTTCTTTAATCTGATTTCAGGCGTTAAAAAATTTAATAAGTAATTGGAAATCAATATTTTAATAGTTTAAGGAATTATTATTAATTGCCTAACAAATCTTGTGATTATCTTTATAAACAGATAGTATTAATATTTTAATACGATTTTTTCAAACTCCTTCGGGTTACTTTTTACCAAAAGCAGGATTAATAAGTGCAAGGTTCGCAACAATTGGAAGAATATTTGTTGGCTCAACTGGCAGCAGGTGAGCGCACGGCTACGGAGCAGATATATAAGCAGCATTATCCTGTAGTTACCAAATGGATACAGCATAATGGCGGGAGTGAGGCAGATGCGGCTGATGTTTATCAGGAAGCGATAGTGGTCCTTTACGAGAAATCGCAGGACGAAGCTTTCCGCCTGAGTTGCAAAATAGGTACTTACCTGTTTGCCATCAGTAAGCACCTATGGTACAAGAAAGCCAACAAAAGACAGCAAGATCCGGTATCGCTGCCGGATGATGACAGGCAGGAATGGGCTTATGAAGATGATGCAAATGCACACAGAGAGCGTGAAAATTATTATGCACAACTGAATGCGGCATTGGAACAGATAGGAGAACCTTGTAAATCGCTGCTGAAAGCTTTTTATCATGAAGATAAAAGCATGCAGGAAATAGCATCGGGATTTGGGTATACCAATACCGACAATGCCAAAACACAGAAGTATAAGTGCCTGGCACGGCTACGGAAGATATTCCATAACGTACAGGTTAAATAACAGAAGTGAATATGATGACCGAGCATAGTATGATGGAAGTGGCCGAGAGGTATATTGCTGGTTCCCTGTCTCAGGACGAGCTGAATACCCTGAAGGATAAACTGGCAGCAGACTTATCATTTGCCAATGAGTTTGGTGAATGTGTAAATATGCTGCGTGGTCTGCAGAGTAGTGGTGCGCAAAAACGCTTCACCAGCATGCTGAAAGACATAGCTGCGCAGGAAGCTAAGCCTGCTACTAAAGGGCGCACTATTACCCTGCGTGCATTTTATGTGCGTACGGCAGGTATTGCTGCGGGTATTGCCATGCTTACATCACTTACTACCTACTGGGCTATACAGCATAACAATAAAAAGATTGCATCTCAATACAGCCTGCTGAAGCGTGATCTGGAGAAATACCAGCGCTCACAAAATCAGCTCATCAACAATATAAAAGAACAAGCTACAGCACCACAAGCAGAGGTTAGGTATACCGGTACAGGTTTTGCCCTCAGCAATGATGGCTATCTGGTTACAAACTATCACGTAACAGCAGGTGCAGACTCGGTATACATCCAAAACCGCGAAGGCCGCTACTTCAAAGCATATACTGTAGGCTACGACCAGCAGGCAGATATAGCAATCCTGAAGGTAGAGGACAAACAATTCCGCTTTGGTAAAGGAGAAGTGCCTTACACATTTGCACCTAACAAGCGCAAACTTGGTACTAAAGTATATACACTGGGTTTCCCGCAGGATGAGATTGTGTATAACGAAGGTTATATCAGTGCCATCAACGGTTATCAGGGAGATTCTTCTCAATACAGGTTGGAAATATCAGCTTATCCGGGACAGAGCGGCGCACCTATACTGGATGCGAACGGCAATGTACTGGCTATGATAACGGGTAAAGAAGAAGAAAGTGACGGTACTACTTTTGCAGTAAGTTCTAAAGCACTGGCACGCCTGGTGCAATCGCTGCCGAAAGATGCTAACCTGCGCCTGCCAAAGAGCAATAAACTAAACCACTTGTCGCTGGAGCAACAGATAGACAAGTTGGAATACTATACGTGCTCTATCAAAGTATATAAGAAATAAACACACAGATATTATAAGATGGCGGCTATATGCCGCCATTATTATTATTATATATACCACATCAAAGGCTATTAATAAGCATATTTGTATAAATTTGCGCCCTAACGTAAAGACTGCCGGTGAGTTTCATTGATAATTTCTTTAAGAAAAGACAAAAGTCTGCCAATGCAGAAATGGCTTTTGTTGACCATATAGAAGAGTTGCGGTGGCACATTATACGTTCTCTGGCAGTCATCCTGATTTTCTCCATTCTTGCGTTTTTCAAAATAGAATGGATATGGGATAACATCATTCTTGGTCCTGCGCATACAGATTTTATAGCTTACCGTGTGCTTTGCCAGTTTGGTAATAAAATAGGCATCAGCGCACTGTGCCTGCAGGAAATAAACCTCGAGTTTCAGAATACAGAGCTTTCCGGTCAGTTTATGCTCAGCTTCTCTACATCATTCATGGTAGGGGTTGTGGTGGCATTTCCGTATGTGTTCTGGGAATTCTGGCGTTTTATAAAACCTGCGCTCAAGAAGGAAGAACTGCGCTATGCACGTGGTATTGTATTCTGGTCTTCGCTATTGTTTTTCTTTGGTGTACTGTTTGCCTACTACGTAGTAGCGCCGTTTACTATCAACTTCTTTGCCAACTACCAATTGAGCCCGTCGTTCAAGAACATCATTACAATGGCCAACTATTACGATACCATGAGCGACCTGATACTGGGTATGGGTGTGGTGTTCGAGTTGCCTGTAGTGGTATTCTTCCTCTCGAAGATAGGTTTGCTGACGCCAAAACTGATGCGCGATAAACGCAGGTATGCCATTCTTATTATATTTGTGTTGGCTGCCATCGTAACCCCGCCCGATTGGTTTAGTATATGGCTGGTAGCAATACCACTGCTGATACTGTACGAAGCAAGTATAGCCATCAGCGACAGGGCAAATAAACAAAGACAACGTAAAGAACTTCAAAAATATTAGAGCTATGTTACCAACTGTTTTCAACCAACAACTGCCACTGGCACTGGGCTGCGACCATGCAGGTTTTGAACTGAAAGAAGCTGTAAAAAAACTGTTGCAGGAAAACGGCTGGACAGTTGAAGATAAAGGTACCTACAGCACTGATAGCACAGATTATCCCGATTATGCCCATCCGGTAGCAGATATGGTATCTACAGGTGCCGCATCTGTAGGCATATTGATATGCGGTAGCGGTAATGGTGTATGCATGACGGCTAATAAACATATAGGTGTACGTGCTGCACTGTGCTGGAATGAAGAGATAGCAGCACTGGCACGCCAGCACAACGATGCAAATATAATATGCATACCTGCACGTTTCGTATCGCAAGAGCAGGCATTAAGCATGCTGGATACCTTCCTGAGCATTGCCTTTGAAGGCGGCAGGCACGAGCGCCGTGTTGCTAAAATGGCATTGTAATACACAATCCACGATTTTTTATTGAAACCCCGATATAGTATTTGCCCTGCGTATTAATACGCAGGGCAAATACCTTTAATACGGTATAGCATCTTTGTAGAATTACTTCTAATTTTGCATTAGTACTTTTTTGAATAAAGCAGTGTTTTCGGGATGCTTAAAAGAAATGAAACACAATAGTTTTCGCCGTTCCGAAAGTTTTTCGTTGCTTTGCAGCGCCAAAAGCAAGTGAAATATATTTTTTACTAATGTTTTTGGGTTGGCACAATATGTGTTAAGGAGAGAATAAAATCAGGAGAATCAAATACCACTATATGAAAAAGTTTACACTTGGATTAGCATTGGCTGCTACATTGCCGGTAGCTGCAAATGCACAAAGGTACCTTGGGGTAGCTACCAGCAACTGGAGCGGAACCAATGGCCTTTATTTGAACCCCGCAAATCTGGCGGACTCACGTCACAAGTTTACTATCGACCTGTTCTCTGTGAACCTGGGTGCAGATAATAATCTGGCAAAATTCAATGCTAGTGACGTATTCAACGGTATTATTGATGGCGACAAACTTTCGAGTATGTTGAAATATGACAACTCGAAAGACAAATTCAGCATTATACTGCCTTATTCAGAAGTACGTGGACCGGGTTTCATGGTTGCTTTTGGTAGCAAACACGGTATAGCACTTACTACACGTGTACGTGGTATGGCACAGTTTCACAACATGAGCCAAAACCTGTATCGTAATATCACAGACTCAACATTCAATACAAACAACGTAACAGTTAAGGCTGATAAATTCAACTTTACTGCACACGCATGGTCTGAAATAGGTCTGAGCTACGGTGGTGTTATCTGGCAGAAAAATAAACACCAGATCAAAGGTGGTTTGACAGCACGTTACCTGATGGGTATAGGATCTGTAAGCATGATCAGCAATAACCTGAATGCAACTTTTACAAGTGCATCAAGCACACAGGCAAAGTTTAACGTTACTAACACTGACGTTAGCTACGCACAAGCAGGTGCTAAAATACAAGGTGGTAGCGATGCTTTCAGCGATTTCTTTGGTAGCGCAGGTAAAGGCTTCGGCTTGGATCTGGGTGTTACTTACGAATTCCGCCCGAAGTATCAGAGCTACAAGTATGATATGGATGGTAAAACCGGTATCTCTGACAACAGCAAAAACCAATACTTGTTGCGTTTCTCTGCTGCTGTAACAGACATCGGTTCTATCAAATATGCTAACAACAGCAAACAAGCAAAATTCAGCGGTAGTGCAAACGGCCTTGTTGGTGATGAAATTGGTGACAAAATCTACAATTTCGACTCTCTGGCTAACTACCTGCAAAGTAAAAATCTGAACCTGAGCAAAAATACTGAAGCTACAAAAGTAGGCCTGCCTACAATGTTGGTTGTTGGTGTAGACTACCACGCAGTTGGTGGCTTGTACATCAATGCTACGTACATGGGCAATATTGCTGACCGTATGCGCTATGGTAACACAAACTACAGCCAGGTAACACTGACTCCGCGTTTTGATACACGTGTGTTCAGCTTCGGTTTGCCTGTTACATATAGCACATTGACACAGAACATTAAAATGGGTGCAGGTGTCCGTGTTGCTGGTTTCTTCTTCGGTAGCGATGACATGCTTTCTTTCTTTGGTAACGGTAATGGCATGAACATGTACTTCGGTGCTTATGTTCCTTTCAACAAAAAGAAACCACGTGATAGCGATGGTGACCTGGTATCAAACCGCAAAGACAAGTGTAAAAACGAGAAAGGTGTTTGGGAAATGAGGGGTTGTCCTAATCCTGATAAAGATGGTGACGGCATACTGGATAAAGATGATAAATGTCCTGATGTTGCCGGTTCTAAAACTGCTGCAGGTTGTCCTGATGCTGATTTGGATGGTGTTGCTGATGCTGAAGATCGTTGTCCGCAAGAAGCTGGTCTGCCTGCAATGCAAGGTTGTCCTGACCGCGATAACGACGGTATAGCTGATATCGATGATGCTTGCCCTGATCAACCTGGTCTGGCTCAATACAAAGGCTGTCCTGATACAGATGGTGATGGTATAGCTGACAACGTGGATAAATGTCCTACTGCTGCTGGTCCGATAGCTAACGAAGGCTGCCCTGATACAGATAACGATGGTATAGCTGATAACGTAGACAAGTGTCCTACAGTACCTGGTACAGTGGCTAACCAAGGTTGCCCTGAAGTAAGCGTACAGGTTAAGAAACGTCTTGCGTTTGCTGCAACTGCTATCCAGTTCGAAACAGGTAAAGCAACTATCAAGAAAACATCTAACAAACTGCTGGATGAAGTAGTTAAGATTCTGAACGATTACCCTGATTATCAAATGACCATCGATGGCCATACTGATAACGTAGGTAAGCCTGAAAGGAACATGCAACTGTCTAAAGACCGTGCTGCTGCTGTGAAAGCTTACTTCGTATCTAAAGGTATATCTGCAGACAGGCTGACTGACAACGGTTATGGTGATACTAAACCAGCTGCTAGCAACAAAACTGCTGCAGGCCGTGCTAAGAACCGCCGCGTTGCGATGGATCTGAAACTGAAAGACTAATACTTAGTACAATCAGTATAAATAAAGCGGGAGGCCAACAGCCTCCCGCTTTTGTGTTTAATGATATGATAGCATGAAGATAATAGTGGGGTAATGATGCGCTTACACAGTAGTATTAGTTTTATGCCATACTCTTATATGTTATGGTTATCATGTACAGCCAGTTGACGCAGGAAGTGCGTATAGTGCTACACAGCCAGACCCATGAACATATCGCCTACCAGATAACAACAACAGACGGGCAGCTGATACGCAAAGGCAAGCTGACGCCGGGAGCTAACAGCTATAACGTAAGCACAAAAGGATTGCCATCCGGCAAATACTTATTTACTACAGACAACTGCACACAGCCGTTTGAAAAGCGCGGCATGTTTGATAGCTGAACTATCTACAGGTCGTCTATCTCCACATCATCTGCAGGGCGTATCAGCTCGTAGCGTTTTGCAAAATTGCACCAGTTACAGTCTTCTTTGCCACAGCCTTTATCAAACTCGTGATTCATAATGCCTGCATAGGCATTCTTCATTTGCTGCTTTACTATTTCTTCCTGCTGGCCTATGAATGGTATGGTAATGCGTTTGTACTGATTTGTTTTGCGGCCTTTTTCTATATAGTCAAACATACCTTCTTTTACCTGCCATTGCCTGTCGGGGTTGTTTTCTATCAGTAGTTTGTAGAAAAGCATCTGGCGCCAGTAGTCGCCACCATTAGGCTCTTTATCGTTGGGTGGCGCAGTGTAGGTGCCTGAAGACCTGTCGGGGTCGCCTGTTTTATAGTCTATCACTTTGCAACCATCATCGTCAAACTGTATCAGATCTATCTTACCCGTTACAGGTACGCCATCCAGTACAAAGCGCTGTATTTTATATTCAATCTCTACCTTGGTAGGGAAGGTATTCAGGTATTCCTGATAGTATTCGGTAAGAATGGTATTACCTTGTTCCATTCTTCTTTCAAACTGAATATTGTTGAATGATTCACGTTCGCGATACATCTCTGATTTGAAAGAAGCAATCACATCTTCCAACGGAGGAAACACGCCCTGATTTTCTTTCATCAGTTTATACATTCTTTCCAGTGCATAGTGCACAGCACTACCAAATGCTAATGCGTCGCTCTTCAGGTATGGTACACGCAGTATATGCTCGTAGTAAAATGTCAGCGGACAACGCATGTATTTGGAAAGCGTTGTATAGCTCATGGTAAACTGCTGCAGGATATAGTCTATCCACTGCCCGTTAGCAAGTTTGATGCGTACGTCGGGCACGGGCTGCAATGCCCATGCTATGTGTTGCATGATGGCTTCTGTTGGTACAGACTGATTGATGCGTTCTTCAGGCAGGCTTATCTCATCAATGAATACAGAATTCTCAAGCGGCTTGCCGTTATTATCGCTGATGGCATAAGATATGTGCAAGTGTTTCTTGGCGCGCGTAAGCGCTACGAAAAAAAGACGGCGCGCTACTTCTGTCTTGTATGTTTTATCGGCATCGTCTTTTGTATTAGTGATACCTTCGGGTAGTTTGTATTCATTACCCCCACCACGTTTGTCTTCCCAAAAGTTTTTGGTGCAGCCTACTAAGAACACATATTCAAACTCATTGCCCTTAGCACCATGTGCTGTGTAGAAGCGGACACCGTTTTCATTCTGCACTACTTTTTGTATTGGTATGCTGATGTTCTCGTCCAGCATACGTTCTATCATGCGCAGCAGTTCGGGTACTTTCAGATTTGCATCGCGGTCGTAGCACTCTTTCACAAAATCGAAGAATGTATTGATGACCTGTACATTCCACACATGGTCTACCTTCTTCAGCAGGTGCGCCATCATGCCGCTTTCATAAATGATTTTTTCAAGCAACAGCGGTATCGGTAATGTATGTTGTTCCTGCAACCAGTTGTCGAGGCATCTGCCAAGGCGTGTTATGTTTTTGGTTGTTGCAAGGTTCATGGTTTCGAGCAGCAATGTGTTGTTCAAAACCAGTCGCCAAACACCAAGGCTTTTATCTTTCGATTTGTTGTTGCTTATATGCAGCGATAGCGTTGCAATATCTACAGGTGCTATTTCGTAGTAGGGAGCATGCATTATCTCAAACAAACGTGCTTCGCTGCTGAATGCTTCCTTGCGTTCTTCTTCGAGATAGTATAGTATGTTGATGACCTGCTTAATGAGTGGCAGTTCCAGCACATTCACAGGTTTCTTAACTGTATATGGTATTCCCTTACGCTCCATCAGGCTGATGATATTATCTGCCTGTTTGTGTTGTGCATACAGTACTGCAACATTGTTCAATGCAATGCCTTGCTTTTGCAGTTCTTCAATCTGCATCACTACATCGGCTTCTTCCTGCAGTATATTGTTGTATACTTTTACTATGGGGTCAATGGAGTCGTTACCATCCTGAAAGCGTGTGGCTGAGGCGACAATATTTTTATTCAGTGCAAGTTCATCAAGTTGTTTGATGAGGCGTTGCTCGTTATTATCGATAGTTGCCATTGCCTTATCCAGTATCAGCTGTGATGAGCGATAGTTTTGCGGCAATACAATGACTTTGATAGTTTCTTTGTAGCGTTGATAGAAGTCGAGAATGTTACGAATCCTAGCGCCCTGAAATTCATAGATAGACTGGTCGTCATCGCCCACCACAAATATGTTTGGGTCTTCCCAGAAATCTGTCAGCATATGCAGCAGATCGCTCTGCGCGCCGTTGGTATCCTGAAACTCATCTACCAGTATAAATTGGTGACGCTCCTGATAGCTGAGCAGCAATGCATCATTTTTCTTGAAAGCATCCAGCACCCAGATTATCATGTCGTTGAAATCATAGCGTCCTTTCTGCTTCATCTTTTCGCTGTATACATCAAAGAGTTGTGCAGCGGCTTTGGTCTGGTTCAGCTTGCGGGTTTCTTCATCTATCTGGCTTTGCTTCAGGTCGCCTTTCTGATAGCCTTTACCACTCTTCTTGTACACGTATGCCTCGTTATTGGGCATGTCAGCTATCTGCTGGTCTACCGCATCTGCTATGGTTTGTGCACTGATGTTTTCGCGCTTCATCATATCAAACAAACGGTTCAACCTGCCCGAATCGAAGTAGATATTACCGCTCAATTTGCGAAGTGGGTGACCGCTCGGCAATTCTTCCAGCATTTCGTACAATAGCTCTGTGCGCTCCAGATCTGTAATAGGCTGTAGTGTGCGCAGGCTGAAGTAGTCGTTGTTGTTCTGGATTACGTTGTTGCAAAAAGCGTGGAAGGTGCAGATATTAATCCTGTGCGCAGCGGTGCCAATAATCTGCAACAACCTGCGACGCATGGAATTGGTAGCCTCGTCGGTATAGGTAAGGCAAAGAATCTCCTGTGGCTGCACCTGTGCCTCGCTGCGTAACAGATTAGCGATGCGTACAGACAATACCTCTGTTTTACCTGTGCCGGGGCCTGCAATCACCATTACGGGTCCATAGATGGTGTCTACGGCCTTGCGTTGGGCTGCATTCAGGTTGTCGTATCTGCTCCGGAATAATTCTTCGTTTACTAGCATAGTGTACTAAATACCAAGCTATGAAGTTAACAAACCTATGTGTACCTGAAAAAGAAGACTTCATTACATTTGCAGATAAACGAAAAACAGGATATGAAACTGAAGTATGTACTCTTTATTCTATTAGCATGTTTTACAAGCGTTGCAAATGCGCAAACAGAACCACGTGCGATGGCAGTGTCAGATACCTTGCCGCCGTATCTGAAATATCCGGAAATGCCGGCATTTAAGATACAAATGATGGATAGTGTGTCTTCATTTAACACCTATAATATAAAACCCGGAAAGAAAACAGTACTGATGCTTTTTGGCCCTGATTGTGAGCATTGCCAACATATGGCAGATTCTATCAGAGCTCACATGGATGAACTAAAAAACGTTAATCTGTATATGTTCTCATTTGCAGAGTTGAAAGACGTGAGAAGATTTGCTGAAAAATACAAGCTGGATAAAGAAAAGAATATCACATTCGGGAAAGACACAGATTTTTTCTTTGCGGGTTATTACAGGTTAACTGCTGTGCCGGGCATAGCTATTTATGATGAGAAGAAGAAGTTTATAAAGCTCTTCAATGGTGGGGCTAAAATTACAGACATCACTAGTGCCGTAAATAATAAATAACTATAAAGAAAAGCCCCGATGTTCGGGGCTTTTCTTTTATTAAGCATCTGCTTCTTTACTATTGTCTCTTACAAGTCCTTCAGGGTTTTCTGCAACTTGTTTGCGTGCATCTTCCAGCTTGGCCTGTTTGTGCTGAATTTTATTTTCAGTCTGGCTTATCAGTTTTTCCAGGTGCTGGCGTAGTTCTTCCGCTTTGCGTCCCGGTGTTATGTTCTGTATACTGTTTGTGAAATCTTCCAGCCTTTCTTTTTCTTCCTGTATTTCTTCTTCCAGTTGTTTTACAAATTCGTGCGCGCGCTCTACACGTTGCAGCTTGTGCTTTTCGGCATGTTGCTTGCGCTGTTCGCGGTTGGCATCTTTACGCTCAAAGAAGCGTTTGCGTGCTTTGTTAAACTGTTCCCAGATTTCGTTATTGTGTTCGCGTGGTACAGGGCCTATCTTCTTCCACTCTTCCATCAGCTCCATCAACTCGTCTGTAGCCTCGCGCCATTGTGTAGAGTTCTGTAAAGACTCTGCACGTTTTACCAATGCCAGCTTCTGTGCATAGTTGTCTTGCAGGGTTACTTTCAGTGTTTCTGTATGTTGCTTTTTAGCATTAAAGAATTGCTCTTTTGCACCAATAAAGCGGTTCCATATTTCGTCTGCTTTGTCAAGCGGTACACGGCCTATTTTCTTCCACTCATCCATCAGCTCTGTAAAAGCCTGTGCCGTTACATTCCATTCAGTGCTGTCTTTCAGCGCTTCTGCTTTTTCAACCAGTGCCGATTTTGCCTGCAGGTTTGCTTCCTGCTCTGTTTGTATAACATCGAAGTGGGCTTTCTTCTTTTCAAAGAAAGTGTTTTTAGCTGTTATGAAACGATGCCACAGCTCTTCGTTTTTATCGTGTATGGTACGGCCTGTTTTCTTCCATTCTTCCATCAGGTTGTGGAAGGCTTCCGTTGTTTCTTTCCATGAATCGGATGCTGCCAGTTTTTCTGCTTTTTCCACCATTTCCATTTTCAGGTCCAGGTTTTGCAGCAATTCTTTATTTACGTCTTCATGGTTTTGGCGCTTGCGATCGTAGAATTTGTTTTTCGCAGCTTCTATCCTATTCCACAAATCATCGTTACGATGCTTATCAACAAAGCCTATCTGCTTCCACTTATCTGCTATGTCTTTGAAAGCCTGTGTGGTTTCTTTCCATGCATTGCTGTCTGCAAGTGCTTCTGCTTCTTTGGTAATTACTTCTTTCAGTTTGAAGTTTTCTTCTGTAAGCGAAGCAAGTGAAGATTCCATATTGCTCAGCGATTTCACCAGGTCTTGCAACATGCCTACCGCTGCTGTGTGCTGCAGGTAGTCCTTCATACGTTCTACCTTGCCAATCAGCTTCAGCTTATCTTCAGAGCTGTCCCATTCTGTAAGCAGTTCTTTGTATTTGTTTTCTACCTCGGCGAATTTGTCTTTTAATGCTTTCAGGGTAATCTCTGCTGTATCGATGCTGAGTGTATTCACCACTCGCTCTTTCAGAGAGCCGATAGCATTTTGTATCAGTTGGCCATCTTCGCCGATGGTATAGTTTTCCTTGCCGGGAAAACTAACAGATTGCCACCATGATTGCAGTGTTGGTTGTACAGGTTGTTCCTGTGGTTGCGTCATCTCTTCCATAATAGAATGTAGTACAGTGTGAAGACTAAGGTTAAAATGATATGTGATTATTTAGAGCCAAATACTTTTTTCAATAAATCAGTAACCCTTGATGCAGGGTCTAAGCGTATTTTATTTTCCTCATCGGCAATGGTAACAAACAGTCCGTTCAATGCACGTTCTGTTACATAGCCTGCAAGGTCAGGATTTACTTTATTGCGTACTGTAGGCAGGCGGTTGTAGATGTTTACGATATCTGCCCAATAGCGTGTAGCACCAACACTATTCAGTGAGTTTTGTATCACAGGACGGAAGGCTGTAGTAAGCGATGCCGTAGTTCTGTTTTTAAGGAAATTGGTAGCAGCACCTTGTCCGCCTTGCAGAATGCTGAGGCCATCCTGAATAGACATGCTTGTGATGGCATTTACAAATATTGGTACAGCCTTGCCCGACGCATCTTCCGCAGCTCGGTTCATAGACAGGATGGCTTTATCTACCTGTGCACCCATACCCAGCGAACGCAGTGTGCTTTCTATCTGGCGTGCCTCCGGTGGCATTAATACTTTGATAAGTGCATTACCGAAGAAACCGTTTGTAACATTCAGTCTGCCCGATGCGTTTTTGGTACCTATTTCTAATGCCTGCCTTAGTGCAGATACTATTTCATTGTTGCTGAGGTTGCTGCCAATGCCACCGTTATTATTGCCGCCTGTGGTTGTAGTAGAATTATTACCACTACCACCGTTTACAACCGTGTTTGCTTTGTTTACCCAGTCTTTCAGTGTTTGCGCGTTTGCCGCAGTTGTGCTGCCTGCTACCAAACCTGTCATAAACAGGGCTTTTACTATTTGTTTCATTCAATATGTTTTAAATAGTGTTACCAAATATAATACCAATTATTAACTACCGGAAGATTGAGGAGCGCTTGGGCCACCTTCTCCGCCGCCACCGCCTTCGTCAGTCTTCAGGTTATCGCGTTCTTTTGTCTGTTGCCCTTTCTGGTCTTTACCGCCACGGCGGTTGTTTCCGCCCATACCCTTAGGCTCTCTGCCACTGCTTTCAGACCTGCCAAAGCGATATGTGAAACTTATGTTACCAATTCTTGTTTCCCTGTCGCGGTAGGTAGTTTGGGTGTAAGAAGGATAGTCGTACACGGTAGTGTATTTGCGTGTGTTGAGGATGTCAGACACGTTTACTGTAAGCGTTGCCTTGTTATGCAACAGGTTTTTGCGAACGGCAATATCCATCCAGTACACTTCTTTCAATGTACCCTGTGCGGCTACTTTCGGAGCCTCGTAGTTACCATTTATCTGCACAGAGAAGTCTTTAGGCAGCTTGATGTTTGTATTCAGTTTGCTGAACCAGCTGAAACCACTGTTGTTCAATACAGGGTCTATATTAGCACCACGTACCTCGTTCTGGAAGAAGTTGAAACTAAGTGTTGCATCCCATTTAGGCAGCAGTTGCATTTTGCCTATCAGTTCCAGACCGTAGGTAAGACCTGTATTCAGATTTTGTGGTTGTGTAAATGTTGTACCATCGCTATAAAATTTGCGATAGCGTTCTATCATATTTTCTGTGAACTGATAGTAAGCACTCGCCGTCAGGTTATGTCCTTTTTTGAAAGACTTGCTATAATTCAGTTCTGTATTGTTGATGAACTCAGGCTTCAGATTAGGGTTACCGACATTGGTATCCTGCGGGTTCGATAAATCTACATAAGGCATCAGCTGCATAAAGCCAGGGCGATTGGTACGGCGGCTATAGCTAAGGAATATGTTTTGCTCCTTAGGCAGCTTGTAAGAAACATAAGCTGTAGGGAAGAGGTTGATAAACTCCGTAGTGTACGATGCACTCGTCATGTTTTGTGTGGTGCCCGAATAGCTGAAGTATTCGAAACGCAAACCTGCCTGATAGCCCCAGTTGCCGCGCTGTCCGCCATAGTTGGCATAGGCTGCATGTGTTTGCTGATTGTACTTAAATACATTCAGCAATGTGTAGTCTGTCTTTATGCCAAAACCTGAGTCTATAGTCGGATTGTTTTTACTTTCAAACCAAACTAGTTGTGTTTTCAATCCCGCATCCAGTTTATCTGTTTTGTTGAGCGGGGTAGTGAAATCTACCTGCGCATTCAGGCTGGCATTGCTACCGCTGCCAGGTGCTTTCTGATATACGGTACGATTGCGTTGAACACCATCACTGTTCAGTATGGCAGTTTCATATTCCTGATTGCGCTCTACCCATGTTTTAGCATATGTAGCATTGGCAGTCAACTCTCGTTTTTCTTTTTTGAATTTGTGCTTATAGTCGAGCGATGTAGATGATGACAACGGACCGCCTATGTTGTAAGAACTGCGGCGTTGTGTAGAGTCTATCAGGTTGGCTGTATATACTTTGTAGTTAGATATACCATCGCCACCCCATTGCATCCTATTGAGGTTTTGTGTCAGGGTGATGCTGTTGTTTTTGTTGATAGTATACTCTGCACCCAGCGAATTGAAGAAGCCGTTGAACTTACGAACGTTATCATCGTAGCTGCTGAAGAATGCATCGCTACCTACGTTTGTACGCTCGTTAGTAGTACGGTTGTAGTTGCGGTTCAGGCGCATGCTACTGTTCAGGAAGATATTCCATTTCTCATTCTTCACATTCAGGTTCAGGCTGCCGTTATACTTATCACGTGTGCCTGCACCAACAGTTACAGAACCATTGAAACCGAATTTCTTATCGCGCTTCGTTATGATATTGATGATACCCGCAGTACCCTGTGCATCGTATTTTGATGAAGGATTGGTAATAACCTCTACACTCTGAATACTTGCAGAAGGCAGGCTTTGCAACGCGCTTGTAACATCACCGCCAAACAATGTAGCTGGTTTACCATCTATCAGTATAGTACTTGCCTTACCGCGCAGCGATACAGTACCATCTACATCTACCGATACAGAAGGTATGTTTTGCAATACATCTGTAGCGCTGCCACCGGTAGCAGTTATATTTTTATCTACGTTGAAAGTTCTTTTATCTATATTCATTTCCATAGCAGCTTTCTCAGCTGTTACGGTTACGCCTTTCAGTTTCTGTGCACTGCTACCTGTTTTGATAGTGCCCAGATTTTTCTCTGCTGCCTGTGGTGTAATGCTGATATTATCTACATACTTTGTTTCTGCACCAATCCCCGAAATACGCAGTATGAAATTGCCATTGCCTGTAGGTGCAATGTTGAATGTACCGTCTTCTTTTGTAAGGTCTCCGTTTACAACTGTAGAATCCTGTTTGAGTAGTGTAACGGTTGCATAGCCTATGCCTTTGTTTTGGCCATCTGCTATTTTACCATATACCCTGCCTATAGCAGGTGTTTGCTGTGCATATAAAAATGTACTTCCTGTGCTAAAGAACAAAACCGCGGCCAAAGCCTTTGAATAAAAACGCATCTTAAAAATTTGCAAAAGGCAAATTTGGCTGAAATTATTGATATGAGGCTTCTGTTAACAAAATAAAGTATTGTTAAGGTTTCACCCAAGGCTGCAGCGCATCAGCAAGTGTGCGGTCGTTGCTAAGGCGGGGCACTTTGTTCTGTCCGCCCAGTTTGCCGATAGATTTCATGTATTCTATAAAGGCATGGCTTTGCATAGGCCTTATTTTCAGTGGCTGAAGAATATTGCCGCGTATCAGGTCGTCGTAGTAGATGTTCTTCTTACGCAGGTTGTCATCTACCGCTTTGCTGAATGCTGCGAGGTCTGCAGGTGTTTCTTCAAACGATACAAACCATTCGTGGTAGGGCAGTTCGCCATTTGTTTGTATCATAGGTGCAACGGTAAATTCTATAATGCGCGTGTTTTGGGCTGTGGCTGCGTTTAGTATGGCATGTTCTACCTCTTCGCCAATCACATGCTCGCCAAATGCAGATATATAATGCTTGATGCGCCCTGTAACCACAATTCTGTACGGGTCGGTACTTACAAAACGAACCGTATCGCCAATATTATAGCCCCAGAGGCCTGCATTGCTGTTTATTATCAGTGCATAGTTTTCGCCCAACTTCACATCTGCCAGCGACAGGCGCGTAGGGTTTTCATTAAACACTTCTCCCGCAGGGATGAATTCGAAGAATATGCCTGAATTGGTATTTAGCAACAAGCCTTCTTTATCCAACGTATCCTGAAAGGCAAAAAAGCCTTCAGATGCTGGGAAAGTTTCTATGGTATCAATAGGGCCGCCAAGGCTTTCAAATAGCTTGGCTTTGTATGGTTCAAAGTTCACCCCGCCATGTACCAGTACCTGTAGGTTGGGAAACAGTTCTTTTATCTTTTTGCCGCTATTCTCAGACAACCAGTCAAAATACATCTGCATCCACGGTGGTATACCGCTTATCAGTGTCATGTCTTTATCTATGGTTTCGCCGACAATCTTGCCCAGTTTCTCTTCCCAGTCTTCAATACAATTGGTTTCGTAAGATGGTAACTGATTGGCACGCAAGTAGCCGGGGATAAAGTGGTTGACAATACCACTGAGCCTGCCTGTAGGTATGCCGCCCACACGTTCCAGCACAGGCGAGCCCGAAAGAAATATCATCCTGCCATCGGCAAATGCGGTATTGCCGCTTTGTGCCATATAACAAAGCAGTGCATTGCGGGCAGTATCTATGTGGTTGTGTATAGAATCTTTACTAATAGGTATGTATTTTACCCCGCTGGTAGTGCCTGATGTTTTGGCAAAATACATGGGCTTACCTTTCCAAAGCACATTTTGCTGGCCTGCTTTTATTTGCTCTATATATGGTCTAAAAGCCTCATAATCGCGGATGGGAACTGCGGCTTTGTACTCCTCATAGGTCTTTACCTCGCCAAGATTGTGGTCTTTACCAAACGTGGTACGGCTGCCTACCTTCAGCAATTGCTGGAAAATACTCTGCTGATCGGCTACAGCCGTGGCCATACCTTTTCTTATGCGGTTATGAATAATAGCAGCATAAGGTCTGGCAAGGAATGATTTAAGCTTCATCGTACAATCTTGGAAAGCAAAAGTACCAATTATGGTGAGGTTATTACATGTATTATAATACCTTAATTATAACCGTTTTCAGGGGGTGAATATTGCTGTAAACTACAAATTATAAAAAAATATTTGTGGATAACAGGAAAATAATGTTACCTTTGCGCGAAATATTTTAGGAGCGTCATGTTTGCGATAGTTAATATAGCAGGTCAACAATTCAAAGTGAAGAAAGATGATGAATTGTTTGTTCACCGCCTGTCAGGAAATGTAGGTGAAAACGTAGAGTTCTCAGAAGTACTGATGACTTCAACTGGTGGCAACATCAAATTTACTGATTCGGTAAAAGTGAAAGCGGAAATCGTTGATCATCTGAAAGGTGACAAAGTGATTGTTTTCAAGAAAAAACGCCGCAAAGGATACCAAAAAAGTAACGGTCACCGTCAATATCTTACAAAGATTAAAATAAAAGATATTGCTTAATTTAATTTTTTTGTAAATTCGTAAAGTCAAGAATAGAAGATGGCACACAAAAAAGGTGAAGGTAGTGTAAAGAATAACCGTGACTCCCAAAGTAAAAGACTGGGTGTAAAAATATACGGTGGTCAACCAGCTATATCTGGTAACATCATCGTTCGTCAGCGTGGTACTGTTTATCACCCTGGCACAAACGTAGGTCTTGGTAAAGACTTTACCATTTTCGCATTGAAAGATGGTATCGTTGAGTTCCGCAAAACTCGTACTAAGACTCTTATATCAGTTAAGGAATTTTCAGCTACAGCCGAGGCATAATGCTCTCGGCTGTTGCCATATATAAGGTTTTTGTTTAACCCTTAAATTCACACAGTTATGGCAACAGCAAAAAAAGCAGCTCCTAAAAAAGCTGCAGCCAAAAAAGCAGCTCCCAAAAAAGCAGCTGCGAAAAAAGCGGCTCCTAAGAAAGCTGCTCCAAAAGCAAACGCAGCCCCTAAAAAGGCAGCCGCTAAGAAAAAATAATTTGAACTTAGCGAATCCAAAAAAGAGACTGTTTTGCACAGTCTCTTTTTCTTTTTATACCCTATCCTGAATGTTTCGTTAAAATGCTCCCCGCCTTTATGGATTGCTGCGATTTTTGCTTCTCTTATATTAAAGGCAGAATTATAGGCAAATGCTGATGTTCTGCAATAATATTAAACTAATTTTGCACCTCAATTAATAAGAAAAGGATATGAACTTCGAAGAGCGCAACGAAAGCAGTTCCGCATATTCTGCATTCAGGGCTACTATGCACATAGGTATGGGTGTTTTCTATCTGATTATCAGCTTTTTGTTGTTTTATCTGCAAGCATTCGGTGCTATGGAATTGCCCAAAGGCATGGCTTATACATTGGGTGCGCTAATGCTGTTTTATGGGCTGTTCCGTATATGGAGGGGTATCACAGACATCAGGCTCAGAAAGCGCGGCAGACAATAATTTACACTGTGCTGACAGTGCTGTTAAATTAATGTTACAACATAAAGAGTATTCATACGTTTTTTTAGAATATTGAGTAAAATTGCAGTCCATGACAAATGCTTTGAAGAATATAGTGCTCTGTGCCGGTCTGGTTGTCTTTGCCGCATCTTGCGGAGAAGATAAAACCAAGCAGCCGACAGATACGCTCAGCAGCGGTACTATCGATATTTCTGTAGACGAAACCTACAGGCCGATAGTAGAGCAGCAGATGCGCGTATTCGATAGCAGCTTTCCTGAGGCGCATGTAAATGTGCACTACAAACCGGAAGCGGAGTGTATTAAAGACTTTCTGAACGATAAGGCGAAACTGATATTGGTAACACGCGAGCTGACTACTGATGAGAAGAAAATGCTGGAAGACAAGAAAGTGGTGCCAACATCGCTGGCGGTTGCCAAAGATGCTGTTGCTGTTATATTCAACAATGCATCAGGTGATACGGTACTGAGCGAAAGCCAATTGAAAGGTATACTGACAGGCGTGTATAAGAAGAAATACACAGTGGTATTCGACAATCAGGGTTCAAGCACATTGCGATATGTTACAGACTCGCTGATACCGGGCCAAAAACTTGGTGCAAACGTATTTGCTGCAAAGGGCAATGATAGTGTTATAAAATACGTGGCCAACAACCCCGATGCGATAGGTTTTGTAGGCGTAAGCTATGTAAGCGACTATAACGACCCTGAAGGGTTGGCATTTATCAAAGATGTAAAAGTAGCAGCAATAGTACACGATAGCCTGCTGAAAGAATACAAACCATATCAGGCATATATAGCGCCCGATTGGTACCCGCTGACACGCAACCTGTACTTCATCCACCGCGAAACATACCCGGGCTTGGCTACAGGTGTTGCCAACTTTCTGGCAAAAGAACGCGGCCAGTTGATATTTAAACAAGCAAGGCTGTTCCCGCTGAGAAGTAATATCATCTTCAGGCAGGCACAGGTAAACAACAGTAAATAATCTGAACGAATAATAAATATTGTAACTACTGTACAATAAATAGTACAAAAATGAAAATGAAACATTCGATAGTAATGATGGCTGCAGCAGTAACACTTACTGCAAGTGTGAAGGCGCAGACATTGGAAGAAGGTATTAAGATGTATAACTACGAGCGTTACCAGACTGCAAAGAAAACGCTTGAGCCGCTTGCGGGTACCAACCCACTTGCAAACTACTATCTGGGCCTTGCTGAATTGCAGATGGGAAATAAAGATGCTGCACGCAATATATTCCTGAAACAACCAAACAGCTATGCCAATACAAGTGGCCTGGCTCGTGTATTGTTTGCTGAAGGCAAGGTTGAAGAAGGCATGAAAGCTGCTACAGAACTTGCCGGCAAAGCCAAGAAGAAAGAGTGGGAACAACTGAAATATGCAGCAGATGCTGTTACATATACCAATGGCGGTGATGCACAGCAAGCCATAAACTGGTACAAAGCAGCATTGGCGAACTATGACAATATAGATATGCGTATATCTATGGCTGATGCATACCAGAAATTACCGAGTGGTGGTGGTGGCGAGGCTATGAATAACTATGAAAAAGTTGTAGAAAAAGATCCTAAAAATTCACTGGCATATTCTCGTATTGGCAAACTCTGGTACGATGCTAAGACATACAAACTGGCTTTGGAAAATTGGGAAAAAGCTAAAGAAGCAGACCCTGCAAATCCGTTGCCTTATCGCGATCTGGCAAATGCATATACTTATGTAGGTAAATACGATTTGGCTAAAAAGCATATTGAAGAATATGTAAAATTGGCCGACCCTTCTCCGATAGTTACAGAAAAATACATGGACGTACTGTATCTTTCTAAAGACTATAAAAATGCAGCTGCAAAAGCACAGGAGCTTATTAATACAAAACCTGAAACACGTTTCTATGGTATCCTTGCATTCAGCCAATACGAACTGAAAGATTCTGTAAATGCGCTGAAGAACGCACGCACATACTTTGAAAAACAAGATGCTACCAAAAATCGCCCGGGCGACTACAGGATGTTTGCTAAAATATTGTTGCAAAACAGCCAGACATCTGAGGCTGATATGTACCTGCAAAAAGCAATTGATGCAGATACAGCTACCAGCAAGCTTGTGCCATACCGCGAAAACGGTGAAGCACTGAGAGAAGGTAAAGAATGGATGGCAGCATCTAAATGGTATGACAAGATTATAAATGAATTACCGGGTTCTGCAACAGTTACCGACTATTTCTATGCAGGCTTTACAAAATACTTTGGCAGAGATTATGAAAATGCGCAGAAGAGCTTTGTAGCCATGACAGAAAAATTCCCTGCTGAACCTTCAGGTCATTACTGGAGCGGACGCGCTGCTGCAGCAATAGATAATGATGCAACACAAGGACTGGCTGTACCATACTATACCAAGTGGTTGGAAATGGAAGTGCCTTCTACCTACACACGCAAATCAAACGACCTGATGCAGGCATACCAGTATCTGGCAATCTATAACTACAATAAAAAAGACAAGGCTAAAACAATGGACCTTGTACAGAAAATAGAAGCTATAGATGCAAGTAACAGCACTGCAAAAGAAATACGCAAAGGCCTGAATATGCCGGCGGGTAAATAATAATATATTGCATATAATAGCCCTGTAATCGATTACAGGGCTGTTTTATGCAAAAAAACCACAAACTTATTTGGCAGGGTAGAATTTAACCGTTACCTTTGCAATCCTTAATTTTAAAAAATGTGATGCCTGCGTGTGCAGGACTTTAAAGTATAGATTATGAAACGTACGTATCAACCAAGCCGCCGCCGTCGTAAATCAGTACATGGTTTCCGCAAGCGTATGGAAAGTGCAAATGGCCGTAAAGTATTGGCTTCTCGCCGTGCAAAAGGTCGCCATAAACTGACAGTTTCTGACGAGCGCCGCGTTAAGTAATAACAGTTAAAAACTCAACTGCCATTCGTAATACTTTAAAAGCATACGAGCGGCTGAAGCGCGAGCAACATATTGATACGCTTTTCCGTACAGGGAAAGCGTATTCTTTTTTTCCGGTAAAGTTCATTTATACCATGGTGCCGCGCAGCGCCGCAGAAACATCGCCTGTATTGGCGGGGTTTACAGTACCGAAGAAGAAATTCAGGAAATCGGTACACAGGCATCGTATTGCCCGCCTGCTGCGCGAGGCGTGGAGGCTCAATAAGCATAGCCTGTATGCCGCAATGCCTGCTAGTGTGCAGCTGCATGTGTTTCTGGTATACACAGGTGCAGAAATGCCGGACTTTACCACTGTACAGGCGGCCGTACAAAAAGGTATAGCAGCCCTGCAGGAAACTGCAGCAAAGCAGGTATTACCATAGAATTTAGATTTCCCTCCTTATTTTTGATTTATCAGACGTTTCTTCTCCATACTGTTCACATGGCTCATAAGGTTCTATCAGGCCTTTATTTCGCCGCTTTTAGGGGCTAAATGCCGATATACACCCAGCTGTAGTGCATACGGGTTGGAAGCCATCAAAAAATACGGACCCTGGAAGGGTGGCCGCATGGCGGTGAAGCGTTTTTTATCCTGCCATCCATGGGGCAAGAGCGGGTATGACCCGGTGCCGTAAGTCTATTCCCATACCCTCAAAGGCTTTGGGCAGTAATCTGAAGCAACGTCCATAAGTTCCAGTATAAAATCTTCATTATTGTTAACACTGTTCTCATTTCGAATGTCTTCAAGTAATTGATAGATTAATTCTTTAGTTATCCCTTTTTCTTTCAGCTCGATAAAGAATGTTCGAACTTCATTGAGTGTATAATCAGCGTTAATCATTAAAATGATTTTGCTCTTAATGTGTTTTGGGTCAAGATTCATGTATTAAAGTTACGTTGATAGATTATTTTTGAATCATGTTCTATTCATTCAAAGGTTTTGTTCCTATAGTGCACCCGAGTGCTTATGTGCATCCGCAGGCGGCTGTTACGGGCAATGTTATTATAGGAAAAGATGTATATATAGGCCCCGGTGCTGCCCTGCGTGGCGATTGGGGTGGCATAGTGATAGAAGACGGTTGCAATGTGCAGGAAAACTGTACCATCCATATGTTTCCCGGTGTTACCGTATTGCTGAAGGAAGGCGCTCATATAGGCCACGGTGCCATTATACATGGGGCTACCATTGGCAAAAATGTACTGGTGGGTATGAACAGCGTTATTATGGACGAGGTAGAAATTGGCGATGAATGCATCATTGGTGCATTGTCTTTTATTGCTGCCAATACCAAAATACCCCGCCGCAGCCTTGTAGTGGGCAATCCCGGCAAGATAATCAAAGAGGTGAGTGATGATATGATTGGTTGGAAGACCAAAGGCACGCAGCTATATCAGAGCTTGCCGAAGGATCTGTACGAAACCCTGCAACCCTGCGAACCATTAACCGAGCTGCCTGCCAACCGCCCCACACAGGAAAGTCTGTACGATACGTGGAATAAGATAAAGAATAGTTGATTGGTTGACTTATTCTTGAGTGAACCTCTATAGCATTAAAAAAGCCCCGATTATTATCGGGGCTTTTCTTTTTTAACCTGTGGTTAAAATTATGCTTCTTCAGCGTTTACCAGTTCGTTTACAAACTTAGCAACGTGAGCTATACGAGTATGGTTCAGTGCATAGTGGATGAATTTACCATCACGCTCTGTGATAACGATATTAGCACGACGCAGGATAGCGAGGTGTTGAGATGCTACCGACTGCTCCAGGCGCAATTTCACGTAAATATCAGTAACATTCATACGTCTGTTTTCTTCCAGCAATTTTACGATTTGCTGACGCAATTTGTGGTTGATGGCCCTCAGGGTCATTGCTGCACTCTTAACCGCTAAATAATCCAACTTAATCTGTTCGTTCGAACCTTCATCTTTGCGAATAACCAGCGTATTAGCTGACATAGTCGTTTCCATTTACAAATTGATTTTATGTATAAAAAAAGAGTAACTAAGTAATGTGGCGGCCTCTATTTACCACCATTTTTACGGGGTGCAAACATACACCATTCTGCTATATGAACCAAAACCATATTATAGAAATGTGTTAAACCACCGTTAAAAAGTTATTTAATTTTTGAATATGTGGTTTTAATCAATTGATATTCTTTGGTTTATGTGTATAAACTTGTTTTAAATAGAAGGGTTCTGAATTGGCTAAATTGACAAAACCATTACAATTATATTGTTCCTTTGCATAAACCGCCCATGTAGCGGCATCTACACGGTTATCTTCCTGAAAATCAATTGTTTGAGTACTGATTGTCGTTTTCAGTGCCTCATTAATATCTCCACACACAAGGCTTTTGTCCGATAGCTTGCTAAAAACCGTTTCCAGGTCTGAAGTCAGTATGTGCTGAGGCTCGTTTATTGTATCTTTTTCACTGTTATATGACGCAAAATAGTATTCTCCCTCTCTCGCGTTCAGGATGCTGATATAATGCTCATATTCATTTTTATGTGTATGAATGCTTTTTAGCGCCAGTAATTGCAGTTTGTGGTGCATCATCAGTGGCTTATCCAGCAGGTAGCAGATGCCTTTTGCAGTAGCCAGTCCTATACGCAGTCCTGTATAAGAACCCGGGCCGCCACATACCGCAACAGCGTCCAGTTGGGCCATCGTAATACCGCTATCCTGCAGGGCTTTTTCTATGTGCAGGTTGATGCTCGCAGCATGGTTGCGCGTATCTGCATTTTCAAGTTGTGTGGTTACCACGCCATCCTTGCTGATGGCTACGATGCCAGCATCGCCCGATGTATCTATGTGTAAGATGTATGCCATTAAAATCGCTGCAAATGTAAGGAGTGTATTACATTTACAGCATGGAAAAGAAAATCATTCGTACAGATAATGCACCTGCCCCTATCGGGCCATACAATCAGGCGGTTCAGTTCGGCAATATGCTTTTCGTATCGGGCCAGATAGCCATAGACTCTAAAACGGGCGAGCTGTACACAGGCGATATACAGACAGAAACCAAACTGGTAATGGAAAACCTGAAAGCCATCCTTACAGAGGCGGGTATGGATTTCAGCAATGTGCTGAAAAGCACCATCTTCCTGATGGATATGGGCCAGTTTGCACAGGTAAACGAAGTATACGGTAGCTATTTTACAGAAAACCCGCCTGCGCGCGAAACAGTACAAGTTGCAGGCTTGCCAAAAGGTGTGAAGGTAGAGATAAGTGTTGTGGCAGCTAAGTAATCAATCACAATATTCTAATAAAGAAAACGCCCAGCAATCTGCGGGGCGTTTTCTTTTATATCAGTCCGAATTGTTTGAAATGGTGTGTAAAATGCTTTCCGTGGAAGATGATCCACTCATCATGCTTTAGTGCGCCCAACCTAGGCTGTATGTGTGTAGCACTTGGGTTGGCAGCATAGTAGCTTGCAAAATGTTGCAGCTCTGTCTGCAGTTCACTGATGGCATCTTGCAGACTTGCATTTACATATGGTGGCAGTCCTTCGCCTATCAGCGGGCTTTTTACACCTTGCTTTATCTGCATGTCTGTATAGATGAGCGCCTGCTTTGCTGCAGCAGCTTCTTCCGGTGTGCTGCGTTGTTCTATATTCATTTTTCCGCTCGATGCACGTATGGTCATCGTCAGGTGCTCAACCATATGCTGCGATGTCATGCTGCCAAACTGTGGTGCAGTATCTTCACTCAGTTTATTCAGCGTAGCAATTGTTTCATCTATGTTATCTATACGTACCATGATTCTATTTTTATAAGTCCCATTTATGGGATAAGGGGTTATCCTTTCTTTGCTTCTTTCGCCCATGTATCTTTCAATCCCACTGTGCGGTTGAATATCAGTTTATCAGGCGTACTTTCTTTGTCTACACAGAAATAGCCTTTGCGCAAAAACTGGAAGTGCTCGCCTTCCTTCACATTGGCCAGTGCAGGTTCTATGTACACATTGGGCAGCACATCCAAAGAGTTTTCGTTGATGTAATCTTTAAAATCACCTTCTTCGCTCGATGGGTCTTCTACTTTAAACAAGCGGTCGTACAGGCGCACCTCTGCTGTTTTTGCAGTAGCTACATTCACCCAATGGATGGTACCTTTTACGTGTATGCCACTTGTGTCGCTGCCGCTTTTACTTTCAGGTATGTACGTACAATGTATCTCTGTTACATTGCCTGCATCATCTTTCTTAAAGCCTTCGCATTTTACAATGTATGCACCTTTCAGTCGCACCATCAAACCCGGGCCCAGACGGAAGAATTTCTTCGGTGGTTCTTCCATAAAATCTTCGCGCTCTATCCACACCTCGCGGCTGAAAGGCATTTTGCGTGTGCCACCGTTCGGGTCTTCAGGATTATTTTCTGCATCCAGTTCTTCTGTCTGTCCTTCGGGATAGTTGGTAATAACCAGCTTCACAGGATCCAGCACAGCCATCACACGGTTAGATGTCTTATTCAGTTGTTCGCGTACATGAAATTCCAGCACGCTGATGTCTACAATATTTTCACGTTTTGCAATGCCTATCGTATCGCAGAAGTTGACGATAGACTGTGCAGGGTACCCACGACGGCGCATACCGCTGATGGTAGGCATACGCGGGTCGTCCCAGCCTGTTACGTGGTTTTCATTTACCAGTTGCAGCAGTTTGCGTTTGCTCATTACCGTGTAGGTAAGGTTGCGGCGTGCAAACTCGTACTGATGAGAAGGGAAGATGCCCAGCTTCTCTATAAACCAATCGTACAGCGGACGGTGGTGTATGAACTCAAGTGTACAAATACTGTGTGTAATGTTCTCTATACTATCACTCTGCCCGTGTGCAAAATCGTACATCGGGTACAGGCACCACTTGTCGCCCGTGCGGTGATGGTGTGCATGTTTGATGCGGTACATGATAGGATCGCGCAGCAGCAGGTTAGGATGCGCCATGTCTATTTTGGCACGCAATACTTTTTCTCCATCCGCATATTTGCCTGCTTTCATATCGGCAAACAGTTGCAGGTTTTCCTCAACGCTTCTGTCTCTGTACGGACTGTTGATGCCCGGCTTTACAGTATCTCCTTTTGTAGCAGCTATTTCTTCTGCAGTGCTGTCATCTACATACGCAAAGCCTTTTTCTATCAGGCGTACGGCATAGCCATACAGCGTATCGAAATAGTCTGATGCATACAGCTCATTGTCCCATGTTTTGCCAATGGCATCGCTCAGCCATTTAATATCGTACTTAATGCTGTCTACGTATTCGGTATCCTCTGTTACGGGGTTGGTATCGTCGAAGCGCAGATTGACCTTGCCGTTATATTTCTTTGCCAGCCCGAAGTTGAGGCATATAGACGAAGCATGGCCTATATGCAGGTAGCCATTCGGTTCCGGCGGAAAACGCGTATGTATTTCTTTATACTTTCCTTCTGCAAGGTGTTGCTCAATAATCTCTTCTAAAAAATTAAGGCTTTTTTCTTCGCTCATAAGGCTGCAAAGATAATTTAAATACGTGTTGTTAGATTTTGCCTTTATCAATGCATTTTGCTTAGAGAAAAAAGCGTGATATATACAAATACTATTATCCATACCTCTTAACCGAAAAAGAACATAGTAAAATCCCCGCCATTTATTACTTTTACCCGCTTTTTAATTGGAATATGACAGATAGTTTGAAGCGTCCGGTACGTGTATTGGTAGCCAAAGTGGGCCTCGACGGCCACGACCGCGGCGCGAAAGTAATAGCAACCGCACTGCGCGATGCAGGTATGGAAGTGATATACACAGGCCTGCGCCAAACCCCCGAAATGGTTGTCAATACTGCATTGCAGGAAGACGTAGATGCTATTGGTATCAGCATTCTCAGCGGTGCGCACAATACCGTTTTCCCGAAAGTACTGGAACTGATGAAGGCAAACGGACTGGGCAATGTATTGCTGACGGGTGGCGGTATCATCCCCGAAGAGGATATGCATAGCCTTAATACAATGGGCGTAGGTAAGCTTTTTGCCCCGGGCGCACCCACACACGAAATAGCAGATTATATTACAGGCTGGGTGAAAGAACACCGCGCCGAACTTTTCTAATAAACGAAGACAGATTTAAACTTTTCAGCACATTATTTTATGTACCAAACATTATTGACAGACCTGCAAGACGGCACACTGGTTATTACTATCAACCGTCCGGACAAACTGAACGCTCTGAACAAAGACGTAATTGAAGAACTGGGCAAAGTATTGGACGAGGTATACAGCAACCCTGAAATTAAAAGTGCTATACTGACTGGTGCAGGCGAAAAAGCATTTGTTGCAGGTGCAGATATTACAGAGTTTACAAGCCTGGATGCTGCTGGTGGCGAGGCTTTGGCTAAGAAAGGTCAGGATAATGTTTTCGATAAAATAGAAAACAGCCCTAAGCCTATCGTTGCAGCCGTTAACGGTTTTGCATTGGGTGGTGGTTGCGAGCTGGCAATGTCTTGCCACTTCCGTCTGGCCAGCGAAAACGCAAAATTCGGCCAACCGGAAGTAAATCTGGGTCTGATACCTGGTTATGGTGGTACACAACGCCTTACGCAGCTGATAGGCAAAGGCAAATCTATGGAGCTGATGATGACGGCTGATATGATTGGTGCAGACGAGGCAAAAGCACTGGGTTTGGTAAACCATGTAACCCCATTGGCAGAGCTTTTGGGCAAAACCAAGGAAATATTACAAAAAATTCATACAAAAGCGCCTGTTGCCGTAGCAAAAGTTATAGCTTGTGTTAACGACGCAGCGAAGGGTGAAAAAGACGGATTTGCCAATGAAATCAAGCGTTTCGGCGAATGTTTCAGTACCGAAGACATGAAAGAAGGTACCGGCGCTTTCATAGAAAAAAGAAAAGCTATTTTTAAAGGAAAATAATTTTATTATCTTCATCGCTAAAACCAGAGTAAAATGCGGAAAAAACTTGTCCGTAGCCTTTTAGCCTTTTGCGTTAGCGCTGCCGCACTTTCTGTTAATGCACAACCTGCAATACCTAGAGAGTATGTAGAACATCCCGGCTTTTCTATGGGTGTAAACTTCGGCATGGCTGACCTTTGGGGCGATGTAGGTACGCTTAAAGTATTAGACCATTACAATAACGGTAAGTATTTCAATCACCCGACTTTTATGGGTGGTATGTTTGGCCGTTTTACCGCGCATCCTATGCTGGCTATGCGTTTGGGCGTTAACTACGGTACGCTCTACGCTACTGATGCATGGAATGAGAAGAAGGCAAAAACTGCATCTTCTGTAGAGGCCGATGCTTTTCAACGCTACCTGCGCAATCAGGATGTGAAGTCAAATATATGGGAAGGTACTTTCCAGCTTGAATTCTTCCCGTTCCGCAGCAATTCAGAAACACATTCTGCTACGCGCCGTTGGCAGCCTTACCTTACAGCGGGTGTTGGCGTATTCCACTATAAGCCATTCAGTACTTATATTGACAGAACTACAGGCGCGCAGAAATGGGTATATGTAGGAGACCTGCATCTGGAAGGTGAAGGCTTTGAATATGAAAAAGCTACACCAACTTATGCAATGAAGACTAAATTCTGGCAAATGAACGTGCCGGTAGGTCTGGGTCTGCGTTTCGATATCAATGAAAAAATGTCTTGGGGTATAGAATACCTGTACCGCTTTACATTTACAGACAGGTTGGATAATGTAAGTGGCGACTATGTAAGCGATTCTTATCTGGAAAACTACCTGAGCCCCGAAAAAGCTGCAGTTGCTAAAGAAATGTATGATAAGTCTTGGGCAATTCAGCCAGGTGCTAAGCAACAATCTTGGACACCACGCGGCAATAAAGAAAACAAAGACAGTTATTCTACTGTATCATTGATGTTGATATATAAATTCAACAGTAATAAGATACCTTGGTGGTTCTAGTATCAAGTTATATACTTAATTTACAGAGCGGTGTGTATTGCATACCGCTCTTTTTTTAAAATAATTACACCCCCTGAAAGTCAACTATGTACGCTTATATAGAAGGCGATATAGCTTACAAATCCCCCTCGCTGCTGCATATGGCAGTGCATGGTATTGGTTATGAAGTGAATATAACCTTACAAACGTATTCCAAAATCCAGTCGTTAGATAAGTGCAGGTTGTTTACGCATCTGCAAGTGCGCGAAGATGCATGGGTGCTTTATGGCTTTGCAGACGAAACGGAAAGAGCCACATTCAGGATGTTGCTCAGCATCAGCGGTGTTGGTGCTACAACGGCACGTATCATCCTTTCATCACTCACACCGGCCGAACTGGAGCGCATAATAGCTACAGAAGACAGCAAGAGTCTGGAAAAAGTGAAAGGTATCGGTGCTAAAACAGCTCAGCGCATTATTCTGGAGTTGAAGGGCAAACTGCATATTGACAAAAATAGTACTGTAATACAGGCTACTACACACAATACTATAGCCGAAGATGCGTTATTTGCATTGATAAACTTAGGTATTAACAAAGCAGTTGCAGAGGCGGCATTGAAAAAGGTAAATAATGCCGGAGAGCAAACAGTGGAAGAATTGATAAAACAGGCACTGCGAGTGCTATAAACCTAAAGAAAACGAAGGTTGAAGCGGAAGAGCAATTTAGGATACAGATTAATATTTTTCATATCGCTGGCAGTAGCAATAGCGAACGCATCCGCGCGTGGGTATGCAATAGATATTGACTATGAAGAGCCCGAGCCTGAAGAAGATACTACAGGCAAGCAAAAATCGGCCAGAGACACCAGCCTTAAATTTCCGATATATGATAAATCTCCCCAGTTGGGAGACAAAACCCCTTCCAGCATAGATCTGAAGGCGCCGGAAAATGTAAAAGAATCGGTAGACTACAATCCCGAAGATAATACCTATCAGTTTAACGATAAGCTGGGCGATAAATATCTGGGTAGCCCCAGATTCATGACTTTTGATGAGTACATGAAGTACCAGGCAAAAAAAGACGAGGAAGCATACTGGAAGCGAAGGATGGATGCCTTGTCTTTGTTCAATAAAAAACCGCAATTGCCAACCATGTATCGCGAAGGTCTTTTTGACCGCATATTTGGTGGTAATACCATCTCGGTTCGCCCGCAGGGTAATGTAGACATTACATTTGGTGGCAACTGGCAGAATATTCAAAACCCTACACTACCACAGCGTGCACAGAAGTATGGCATATTCGATTTCGATATGCAGATGAACATCAACCTGTTGGCAACTGTAGGCGATAAACTGAAGCTGAACATCAGCAACAATACAAAAGCAACTTTCGATTATCAGAACATACAAAGGCTGGAGTATACAGGTAAAGAAGATGAGATAATAAAGAAAATAGAAGCAGGTAATGTAAGCTTCCCGCTTCGCAGCACACTTATCAGCGGTGTGCAGTCTTTGTTTGGTTTAAAAGCTCAATTACAATTTGGTAAACTGTGGGTAACGGGTGTTGTATCACAACAACGCTCTAAACGCCAGAGTATGACAATACAAGGTGGTGCGCAAACACAACAATTCTCTATCAAAGCAGATGATTATGAAGAGAATAAGCACTTCCTGTTATCACAGTATTTCTACAACAACTACAACAAGGCCCTTCAAAACTATCCTATCATCAATTCGCAGGTTACTATCAACAAAATAGAAGTTTGGGTTACCAACCGTACGGGTGCCGTAGAGGGTGTGCGTACAGTATATGGTTTTATGGATCTTGGCGAAAGCAACCCGTATCAGACATTCCTGTTGCCTGGCCCCAAGCCTGCACCATACGGACTGCCCGATAACAATACCAACGGACTCTATTCTCAGCTGCAGCAAAACCCTGCCGCGCGTACGCCAAGCGGTGCAAGTACTGCTATCAAAGCTATTGGCCTGGCGCAGGCAAAAGACTTTACAGATCTCGTAGCACGCAAATTGAATAGTTCAGAATACTCTTTCAACCCGCAGTTGGGTTATATATCGTTGAATACAACACTGAACCCGGACGATGTGCTGGCAGTAGCGTTCCGATATACCTACAATGGTAGAGTGTATCAGGTGGGTGAGTTTGCCGAAGATCTTCCACCACTGCCTAATAATCAGAACAATGTTTCTGACCAGCGCGTGCTATTCCTGAAATTACTGAAAGGTACTTCCAACGCACCAACATTGCCTATCTGGAATCTGATGATGAAAAACGTGTACGCGCTGGGTGGGTTGGGTGTTTCAAAAGACGAGTTTAAGCTGAATGTACTGTATCAAGACCCTGGTGGTGGCGAAAAACGCTACATACCTGAAGGCGACAAAGCCGGTACTCCATTGATATCTATCCTGAATCTGGATCGTCTGAACGCTCAGAACGACCCCGTGCCGGATGGTATCTTCGACTTTGTAGAGGGTACTACTATCAATACACAACAAGGTAAAATCATATTTCCGGTACTGAAGCCATTTGGCGAGGATATGAAACCTGCAATTGGTAGCAATTCACAATTGCAACGCAAATACCTGTATACTATTCTATATGATAGTACAAAGACTATCGCGCGCCAGTTTCAGCAAAACAACCGATACATAATCAAAGGTTCTTACAAGTCATCATCTTCATCAGAAATATTCCTCGGTGGCTTCAATATACCGCAGGGTTCTGTATCTGTAACAGCAGGCGGACAAAAACTTGTAGAAAATACAGACTATCAGATAGACTATGGTTTGGGTAGGTTGAAGATTTTAAATACAGGTATCCTTAATTCTGGCATACCTATCAACGTGCAGTATGAAGACAATGCTACATTCGGTTTTCAGCAACAAAATTTCACCGGCTTACGCTTCGATTATTTTGTAAATAACAAGCTGACTATCGGTAGCACTTTCATGCGTTTGTCTGAAAGGCCTTTTACACAAAAAACTACTTTTGGCGAAGACCCTATCAAGAATACAGTCATAGGTATCGATGCCAATTATCAAGGTGAAGCTCCAGGGCTGACACGTATGCTTGATAAACTTCCGATATACTCTACCACAGCCCCGTCGCTCATATCTGTAACGGGAGAGGTTGCAGGTTTGCTGCCGGGCCACGCAAAGCAAATCAACGCTTTGGATCCTGAAGGGAGTGTGTATATAGACGATTTTGAAGGTACACGTGGTTCTTATGATTTGAAGTTTCCTGCCAACTCATGGGCGCTTGCCAGCACACCTTTCGGCGCAACAGATAAAAGTGGTAAAGTGCTTTTCCCTGAGGCAGAAGATAATGATAAACTGAGCTATGGACGCAACCGTGCGCGCCTTGCTTGGTATATGATAGAGCCTACATTGGCAGAGCCAAGCACCGGTATACCTGATTGGATAAAAAAAGACCCTAACCAACACTATATAAGATTGGTGCAACAGCAGGATGTGTTCCCTAACAAAAATACAACAGCATTGCAAGGGGCGCTCTCTACATTAGATCTGGGGTATTACCCCCGCGAACGAGGCCCGTATAACTTTGACGCCAGCATGCTGGATCCGGATGGAAGGTTCAAAAATCCGAAAGACAAATGGGGTGGCATTATGCGTGCCATAGATAATAGTGACTTTGAACAGGCAAATATAGAATTCATTGAATTCTGGGTAATGGATCCTTTCATCAACAACCCGAGTGCTGAAGGTGGTAACCTTTTTATCAACCTTGGTAGCATCTCTGAAGATGTACTGAAAGATTCTCGCCGCTTCTTCGAAAACGGATTGGCATATCCTAAAAACGTAGCACAGTTATATAAGTCTGTATGGGGTTATTCTCCGCAGCTTACGCAACAGGTCACACGTTCTTTTGATAATGATGTGCAGGCACGCGCAGTGCAGGACGTTGGGTATGATGGTCTTGACAATGAAGAAGAAAAAGGATTCTTTTCACAATATCTGCAGGCAGTAGCATCTACCGTTACGGCAAACCCTGCATTTGTAAACAATGTAAATACAGACCCTTCGGGCGATGACTATAAATACTTCCGCGATGAGCAGTATGATAAAGATGTAACCGGTATTCTTGGCAGGTATAAAAAATTCAACAATCCGCATGGCAACTCGCCTGTAAATGAGGGGAACTCTACGTATTCAAACGCAGGTACTACCATACCTGAGTCTGAAGACCTGAACCGTGATAATACACTGAACACAAGCGAGGATTATTATCAGTATCGTATAGAATTTAAGCCAAACATGCAGGTTGGTTCGGGCTACCTTATTAATAAGCAGGTAAGTAACGTAAAACTACCAAACGGTAATATAGAGCCTGAAACATGGTATCAGTTCAAGGTGCCTATAAGAGAGTTTACCAATAAAGTGGGTAATATCTCAGACTTCCGCGCAATACGTTTCATGCGTATGTTCCTAAGTGGTTTTCAGGATAGTGTAATATTCCGCTTTGGCCGTTTGGAACTGGGCCGCAACAATTGGCGCAGGTATATGTTCTCGTTACAAGACCCGGGTGTATATATTCCTGAAGATGATCAGGATAAATCAGATTTTGCGGTAACATCTGTTAGCTATGAAGAAAATGGTGATCGCCAACCTGTACCATATGTAATACCGCCGGGTGTAAACCGCCAGGTAGCTAACGTTGGCACGGGGCAAAGTGTACAGCTAAACGAGCAGGCCTTGTCGCTGCAGGTGTGCAATCTGAAAGATGGCGATACACGTGCAGTGTTTAAAGAAGTAGGCGTAGATATGCGCCAGTTCAAAGGGCTGCGTATGTTTATGCACGCAGAGTCGCGCGTGGGGCAGCAACCTTTGAAAGACGGAGACCTCCGTGCTGTCATTCGTATAGGTAGCGACTTTACAAACAACTATTACGAATATCAGGTGCCGTTGAAGATAACAGCACCGGGTAGCAATTCTACAGACGATGTTTGGCCTACAGCCAACAGGCTGGATCTGTTGCTGGACGATCTGGTAAATACAAAAACAGAGCGCAATAGCAAAGGCATTGCTGCATTTATACCATATACGGTTACTACCAAAGAAGGTAATTATATCACTGTAGTTGGTAATCCTAATATTGGTGATTCTAAAACCATGCTATTGGGTGTTACCAATCCGAAGAAAACAAACCAGACACCGTCTGATGACGGATTGGCAAAGTGTACAGAAGTTTGGTTTAACGAACTGCGCATGATAGGGCTTAACGAAAGCGCTGGTTATGCAGCATCCGGCAAAGTGGCTATTCAATTAGCAGATTTAGGTACTGTAAACCTAGGTGGTAGTATGCACACTGCAGGATATGGTAATATAGACCAGAAACTCAACCAGCGTTTCCGCGATAACTACTATCAATATAATGCATCTACCAATCTGAATATGGGTAAGCTGATGCCGCGCAAATGGGGTGTACAGCTGCCGGTGTTTGTAGGCTATTCAGAAAATATCAGCAATCCGCAGTACGATCCTTATGATCTTGATGTGAAGTATAAGGACAAATTAAACTCTGCACGCGATGGAGCGCAACGCGACTCTATGCGCAAAATAGCACAAGACTATACGTCAATTACAAGTTTCAACTTGTCGAATGTTCGCGTATTGGGCAATCCTGAAAAACAGGCAGCGCAGCCAATGCCTTGGAGTGTTAAAAACTTCGATGTCAGCTATGCGTACAACAAGCAATTCAAACGCAATCCTATTATTCAGTCAGATGAGCTGGTAAACCACAAAATAGGTTTAGGTTATACATACAATATCAAGTCGCGACCAATAGAGCCATTCAAACGCATTATAAAGTCAAGATCTAAATGGTGGGCATTGCTAAAGGATTTCAACATCAACCTGTTGCCATCCAACTTCACGTTCCGTACAGATCTGAATAAGATTATGAATGAAACATTGGTTCGAAATGTATCTTCAGACGGGCCTGTTAGTGTGCAGCCTACTTACTACAAAAACTTTACATGGTCTCGTATATACGAAACAAGGTGGGAGCTCACACGTTCACTTTCATTCAGCTACAGGGCTACCAATAATTCGCGCATCGATGAACCGTATGGCCGTATAGATAATAGCGAAAAGCGTGACTCGTTGTGGAACAAAATATGGTCGTTCGGGCGCAATACATATTACTCGCAGGATTTTTCAGCATCATACAACGTACCGTTGCAAAAACTACCGTTGGTAGACTGGACAAATCTACGTCTGCAGTATGGGGCTACTTATTCATGGACGGCAGCATCTCGTTTGGCCCAAAATCTTGGTAATACATTAGGTAACACGCAAAGCAAAACAGCCAATCTTGAATTGCAGTTCTCTCAGCTGTATAACAAGAACAAATGGCTGCGTACTGTAAATCAGCCTAAGCCTCCGAAAACGCCGCAGGATAAAAGCGATAAGGATAAAAACGAATTAAAAGATTTGCGTGCCGGTGCAGGTGAAAAAGACCTGGCTAAGAAACCGAAAGTAAAAGGAAAGCCTGTAGCTAATGCAGATACTGCATCTAAACAAAAAGATGCAAGCATTGCCGAGAGTGCGTCTAAAATGACGGATAAACAACTTGACTCATTGCATAAAGTACAAAAGGCAGAAGCGCTTGCAAAAGCGAAAGCAGATAAAGAGAAAAAGAAAAAAGACCGTAAGCTGGCAAGGCTGAAACGCAAAAATGCGCCACTGGAGGTAACAGATATGGAACGCTTCGCAGGCAGGGTGCTTACCATGATAAAACGTACTACTGTATACTTTACAGAAAGTGCAGGTTCTACATTGCCGGGTTATATGGATAGTACTCGCTTCTTTGGTATGAATACATCGAGTGGTGCGCCGGGCTTGGATTATATCTATGGTATGCAGCCAACACGCAGCTGGCTTGAACAGCAAGCAGCAGCAGGGCGCATCAGCCGCGATAGCCTTTTCAACGGCCAGTTCCAGCAACAGTATTCGCAAACGTTGAATATTACTACTACGCTGGAGCCGATAAAAGACTTCCGTGTAGATGTAACAATCAACAGATCTTTCAGCAAATCACTTTCTGAAGTGTTTAAGGATACCACACTTACAGGTGCAGGAACCTTCACACACAATAACCCTTATGAAACAGGTTCTTTCAGCTCGTCTTTCATTGGGTTGAAAACTTTGTTCAAAGAATCTGATGTAGAGCAAGGTGCATTCAAGCAATTCAGAGACAACAGGCCGCAAATTTCAACAAGGCTTAGCGATCGCAATCCATATAGTAATGGTGTTGCAGATCCTAATGATCCTGCTTATAAAAAAGGTTATACAGCCTATTCGCAAGATGTATTAGTCCCATCTTTCCTGGCAGCATACACCGGTAAAAGTGTAGACAAAATAGGGTTGGTTGAGCCGTCAAGCAGCAATATGCGCAACAATCCGTTCCGCAACTATTTGCCGATGCCAAACTGGCGTGTGGCGTATACGGGCTTAAATAAAATACCGTTCATTGCCAAGGCGATGAATAATCTGGTGATTAATCACGCATACACAGGTACCATGTCTATGAATAGTTTTGTATCTACACTTTACTATCAGGATTTGTTCAGCATGGGTTTCCCTTCATTTATAGATTCCAACTCGGGCAATTTTGTGCCGTTCTATCAGGTGCCGAATATTACCATATCAGAGTCTTTAAATCCGTTGTTTGGGTTTGAAGGCGCTTTCCGCAATGGTATGTCACTTAGCTTCAACTATCGCAAAACGCGCACCGCCAGCCTTAGTATGATAGATTATCAGGTAAGCGAAACCAAGAGTACAGAATATACTATTGGTGCCGGTTACCGCGTACGTGGCTTGGTACTTCCTTTCGAGCTGTTTGGTGTGAAGAAACTGAAAAACGACCTGAACATAAAAGTAGACATAGGCCTGCGCGATGATAAGAGCACAAACAACTATCTGGCGCAAAATCAGAGCATTATAACACGTGGGCAAAAGGTAATAACCATATCGCCATCTATCAACTATATAGTAAGCGATAAACTGACACTTATTTTCTTCTACGACCGCAGGCAAAGCATACCATACATTTCTACCTCTTACCCTATAACCACTACACGTGCCGGGGTAACACTGAGGTTCATATTTGCACAGTAACGATATAAGCTAGGGGGTAAACATCTTTACCCCCTATTTGTTATCTTTGTAATCTTAAAATTTTTAATAAATGACGGTGCATTCTTTTCAGGAGCATTTCGATGCCAAGATAGATAATGAGGTGATGATAGAACCGCGCGACTGGATGCCGGATGATTATCGAAAAACACTTATCCGCCAGATATCTCAGCATGCCCACAGCGAGATTGTAGGTATGTTGCCTGAGGGTAACTGGATAACCCGTGCCCCAAGTCTGCGCCGCAAAGCGGTATTGCTTGCAAAAGTTCAGGATGAAGGCGGACACGGCCTGTATCTGTACAGCGCTGCAGAAACATTGGGCATCACACGCGATGAGATGTATGACCAGCTACATACCGGAAAAGCTAAATACTCTTCTATATTCAACTACCCGACGCTTACCTGGGCCGATATAGGCGCTATAGGCTGGTTGGTAGACGGTGCGGCTATCATGAATCAGGTACCGCTGTGCCGTACGTCATACGGCCCGTATGCGCGCGCTATGGTGCGTGTGTGCAAGGAAGAGAGCTTCCACCAGCGTCAGGGGTTTGAAATCATGATGACTCTGGCAAATGGTACCGATGTACAGAAGAAAATGGCACAGGATGCGCTCAATCGTTGGTGGTGGCCATCTATCATGATGTTTGGTCCTAACGATGCTGACAGCCCGCATACGGCACAAAGCATGCGCTGGAGAATTAAACGTTTTACAAATGACGAACTGCGTCAGAAATTTATTGATGTAACAGTAGAGCAGGCAAGGCTTATAGGTCTTGAAGCACCGGATCCGGATTTGAAGTGGAATGAAGAGCGTGGCCATTATGACTTTGGTCCTATCAATTGGGATGAGTTCTGGAACGTTGTAAAAGGAAACGGCCCTTGCAATAAAGAACGCCTCGATGCCCGCAAAAAAGCATGGGAAGATGGTGCATGGGTACGCGATGCTGCACTGGCACATTCAGAAAAGCGTAAAGCTCGCAAAGAAAACAAAGAAGTAAAAGCTGCTTGATAACAGGTAGCACAGACAAAAACTGAGCAATGAATCAATTCATAAATAAAAACCTCTACGGAGACTACGGCGATAAAGAACAGGCAACAGGTGCAAGCGGTACACACAGCACAGCGGGCGAGTGGCCTTTGTGGGAAGTGTTTATCCGCAGCAAAGCAGGCCTTGACCACAAGCATGCAGGTAGCCTACACGCGGCAGATGCGCAGATGGCTATAGAAAATGCACGCGATGTATATACACGCCGTATGGAAGGTGTTAGCATCTGGGTGGTAGAAAGCAAAAACATACACGCATCAGACCCATACGAGGCAGCATCTATGTACGAACCGGCAAACGATAAAGTATATCGTCACCCTACTTTCTACAACCTGCCGGACGAACTGAAACACATGTAATCTAATTAGTTGATTTGTTGGCCTGTTGATAAGTTAACTTGAGCGATAATAAACCATATCAAAGCTTTACTGAATTAACTGTTTGGCAGGTAGCAAGAACATTAAAGAACGAGGTGTATGAAATTGTAAAGAAACTACCTCAGGATGAAAAGTTCAGGTTATCGGATCAACTAATAAGGGCATCAAGGTCTGTATGTGCTAACATTGCTGAAGGGCATGGAAGATACACTTACAAAGAGCAACTGCATTTTTGTATACAGGCCAGAGGCTCACTAAGCGAGGTACAGAATCATCTAATAGATGCTTTGGACTGCAAATATTTATCAAAAGAAGACATCAGTAGTGTAGAAAGTAAAATCGGTGATACAGGCAAATTATTAAACGGGTACATTACTTTCTTACGAGGCAATTTAAATAATTAGGAATGACCAATCAACAAGTCAACCAATCAACAAGTCAACTACTATACACATTACAGATAGCAGATAATGCATTGATTATTGGTCATCGCATCAGCGAATGGTGTGGCCACGGGCCGATACTGGAGCAGGATATCGCTATCACAAATACCTCGCTCGATCATCTTGGTCAGGCACGCTCATTGTATCAGCATGCGGCTGATATGTTCAATGCACTGTCTGCAGAGCAGAAGAGTGCACTGTTTACTTCTACTGCATTGCAAAACAAAATAAACAAAGGCGAAAATATAGATGAAGATGACTTGGCATACCTGCGCGACTCTTGGGATTTTCGCAATGTACTGCTGACAGAACAGCCCAATAAAGACTGGGCATATACCGTAGTTCGTTCTTTCTTTTATGATGCTTTCAACTTTTATTTCTATACAGAACTGCAAAAAAGCAAAGACACTGTTCTGGCTGCCATTGCAGAAAAATCGCTGAAAGAAGTAACCTACCACCTGCGCTGGAGCAGCGAATGGATGATACGCCTGGGTGATGGTACGGATGAAAGCAAGGCACGCATACAGGAAGCGGTAGATAACCGCTGGGCTTATACAGGCGAGTTTTTTGAAGCTACAGAAGCAGATAAAGCAATGCTTGCCGAAGGTATTGGTGTCGACTTGGAAGCCATTAAAAGCAAATGGATGCAGCATGTAGCTACTGTAACAGAAGAAGCTACACTGACACTGCCTGCCAACAACTGGATGCATAGTGGTGGTAAAGAATGCCGCCATAGCGAAAACCTAGGTTTTGTACTGGCAGAAATGCAGTTTATGCAACGTGCATACCCTGATATGGAGTGGTAGTAAAATTATAGCCCTATGAAGAAAATCCTGTTCCTGAATCTGCTGCTTTTATTGTCAGCATTTAGTTTGCATGCGCAGACAGAAGCTATAGGAACAAAATTGTTGTCAGGAGATTCAACTTATGTATATGTTGATGAGTTACCTGAACCTACATTTAGTTTTCCAGATTTTTTATCTCAAAACTTAAGCTATCCAAACGAGTCTTTTGAAAATGGTATAGAAGGAACTGTAACAGTACAGTTTGCTGTAAATACGGATGGTAGTATAGGTGAAATTAAAATCGTTGGTAAACGCATCAGGTATGGAGAAGAGTTGGAGGCGGAGTGTATAAGGTTGATGAAAAGCTGTCCTAAGTGGAAACCCGGAAAGGTAAAAGGGACAGCAGTAAAGGTATATTATACACAAAATATACAATTCTCAATACCGCCCGACTTACGTAAATAATATGAAACACTTGCTTGTTGTTATATGCTTATTGCTCAATATTGTAGCTGATGCTCAGCAAGCCAAAGAAGTGTTTAGATATGTAGATAAGATGCCTGTGGCTGCTTACGATATAGATAAATACATTACAGAAAATATGCACTATCCTGAGATAGCATATAAGAATCATATAGAAGGTGCAGTAACGGTACGGTTTATAGTAACAGAAACAGGAGCAATTGATAGTGCAAGGATAGTCGGTAAGAGAGTAGGTGCAGGCTTAGAAGAAGAGGCAGTTCGCATAATATCAAGTATGCCCCCTTGGAAGCCTGCAATACTTAATGAAACACCTGTAAGAGCATATTATACCAAAAGAGTAATCTTCAGGATTAATGATAAGTAAATGTCTGCAATAACAACATCACAAGTATACGACTGGTTGCAACAGGTTACAGACCCTGAAGTGCCGGTACTTACTATACTGGATTTGGGTATAGTGAGAGATGTACGTATTGCAGATGATGAAGTAACAGTTGTTATTACACCTACTTACAGCGGCTGCCCTGCAATGGATGTGATAGGTATTAACATCCGTATGGCATTGATGAGCAGGGGCTTTAAGAAAGTACATATAGAGCAGCAGCTAAGCCCTGCATGGACAACAGACTGGATGACGGAAGAAGGGAAACGCAAGCTGAAAGAATACGGCATAGCACCACCTGTGCGCAAGACATCAGACAATCCGCTGGCGCTATTCGAAGATGATAATATACCTTGCCCGCGTTGCAATAGCGAGCATACACAGCTGGTAAGCCGCTTCGGGCCTACGTCTTGCAAGTCGCTATACAAGTGTCTTGATTGCAAAGAACCTTTCGAACATTTTAAGTGTCACTAAACTGCATAGTGTATGTACGAGAAGAAACACGAAAAGCTGGCTCCCAAATCTGTTTATTATGGCAGGATGATGCGCAGTGTTGGTTTTGCAGTAGTCATTCTCGCGCTGTGTTTGCTGATAGGTATTGTAGGCTATCACTACACTGCTGATATTCCTTGGATAGATTCACTGCACAATGCAAGCATGATACTCAGTGGCATGGGCCCTGTGGTAGAAATTAAAACTACGTCGGGCAAACTCTTTTCTTCTTTCTATGCCTTATTCAGCGGCGTAGTATTCATTACCAATATCGGTATCATACTGGCACCTGCAGCACATAGACTGTTTCACAGATTGCACGTCGGGGAGGATTAATATCTGGGAAATTTTAGCTGCCCTTTACACCCAGCAGTTCCAGCGCTTTTTGTGCGGCTACCTGACCTGCTTCTTTTTTGTTGAAGCCTGTACCTGTTGCTACCTGCTCGCCACTTAGTACAATGGCTATGGTAAATACCTTGCGTGTACCTTCTACTTTTTCATCCACACTTTCAAAAGCGAGCTCTTTACCGTTGCGTTGTGCCCAGCTCAGCAGTTTGTTTTTGTAGTTGGTATCTGTACTTTCCATTACCTCGATATCTATATATGGTTTTATAACCTGATTGAGGATAAAAGTACGTGTGCGGGAAAAACCCTGATCCAGATAAACAGCGCCTATCAAGGCTTCCAGCGCGTTGCCGAATATATGGCTGCGGCTCAGCCCTCGGTCGTTCTGGTTATACTGCACCATTTTGTGCAGGCCCATGCGCAGTGCTACATTGTTCATCGTTTCGCGGCGCACTATGCGGCTGCGAAGCTCTGTAAGGTAGCCTTCTGGCTGTGTGGGATATTTCTTAAAAAGGTATTCTGCAACAATAGAGCCCAGTATGGCATCGCCCAGAAACTCCAGCCTTTCATTGTTTTGCTGCAGCTCTTCAATTTTGCTGCGGTGCATCAATGCAAGCTGGTAGTATGGCAAATGCTTAGGGGTGTAACCCAGCAAGTGCTCCAGTTGTCGCACCAACTCTTTGTTGGGAGAAAAGAAGTGTAAGATTCGTGCCGTGAACCTGCGCACGCGCTATTCTTCGTATTTTTTGAAGATAATAGACGCATTGTGACCACCAAAGCCGAATGTATTGCTCAGCGCAGCACGTACTGTACGTTTCTGTGCAGTGTGCAACGTGAAATTCAGTCTTGGGTCGAATGCAGGGTCTGTAGTCTTGTGGTTGATGGTAGGTGGTACCGTATCATTAACTACAGATAATATAGCGGCAATCGCTTCTATACCACCGGCAGCACCCAACAGGTGGCCTGTCATAGATTTGGTAGAGCTGATGTTCAGATTATAAGCATGCTCGCCAAATACTTTTTGTATAGCAATGATTTCGGCTATATCGCCCAACGGTGTAGATGTACCGTGCACGTTGATGTAATCGATATCCTCAGGCTTCATACCTGCATCATTCAACGCATTGTTCATTACGTTGATAACACCCAAGCCTTCCGGATGCGGAGCAGTCAGGTGATAAGCATCGGCACTCATGCCGCCGCCTGCAACCTCTGCATAAATGGTAGCACCGCGCGCTTTAGCGTGCTCCAGTTCTTCCAGAATAATGGCACCTGCACCTTCGCCCAGTACAAACCCGTCGCGGTCCAAATCAAAAGGACGGCTCGCTGTCTTAGGGTCGTCATTGCGTTCGCTCAGTGCTTTCATAGCATTGAAACCACCAATACCCGATTGGGTAACTACAGCTTCAGAACCACCTGTTACAATCGCATCGGCTTTACCAAGGCGTATATATGTAAAGGCGTCTATCAGGCCGTTGGTAGCAGATGCGCAGGCACTAACGGTAGCAAAGTTCGGACCACGGAAGCTGTAGCGCATAGAGATATGGCCTGCAGCAATGTCCAGAATCAGCTTAGGAATGAAGAATGGGTTGAAACGAGGTGTACCATCGCCTGCGTTGAACGCAGTCATCTCTTCGATGAAGGTAATCATACCGCCTATACCCGAAGCCCATATTACACCAATGCGGTCTTTATCCAGGCTTGGGTCATCCAGTTTGGCATTTTTTACCGCTTCGTCTGCAGCTACAATAGCTACTTGTGCAAAACGGTCAAGTTTGCGTGCTTCTTTCTTTTCCAGAAAGTCTTCGGGATTAAATCCTTTCAATTCGCATGCAAACCTTGTTTTAAACTTGCTCGCATCAAAATTGGTAATGAAATCAGCGCCCGAAACGCCATTGATAAGGCCTTCCCAATATGCGGGAGCAGTATTACCTATGGGCGTAAGGGCGCCGATACCCGTAACGACAACTCGTTTGAACGGTGAATTCATTGAAACAATTTCAGTTACTGAATAGCTTGATTGATTACTTTACGTGTTCTTCCAGATAAGAAACAGCCTGTCCTACAGTTGTTATAGTTTCAGCTTGTTCATCAGGAATAGAGATGTTGAATTCTTTTTCGAATTCCATGATCAGTTCTACAGTATCCAGAGAGTCAGCTCCCAGATCGTTTGTAAAACTAGCCTCAGTTGTTACTTCAGATTCGTCAACACCAAGTTTATCAACGATAATCTTTTTAACGCGATTTGCAATTTCAGACATGGCTAATGCATTTATTTTATGGTGCAAAAATATACTTTTTGACTAAAACACGAAGAAAGCCCACAAATTCTTTAAAACTTAACCTGTTAAAGGTGTTGATATAGTTATTTTAAGTATTTGTAAAAAGCCCTCTATCATTTGTCAGGCTTGTATCTTACCGTCTTTCATGGTCAATGTCCTGTCCGTCATACCGGCAAGCTCTTCATTGTGGGTTATCATCACAAATGTCTGCCCCAGCTTGTTTCGGAGGTCTATAAACAGCTGATGGACGGATTGTGCGTTGGCACTATCCAGATTGCCGGTAGGTTCATCGGCCATTATAATGCTTGGTTTATTTACCAATGCGCGGGCTATTGCCACACGTTGCTGTTCGCCACCCGATAATTCAGAAGGTTTATTATCCAGCTTGTTGCCAAGCCCTACAATATCCAGCATGGCAGCTGCATTATCCATCGCCTCTTTTCTGCCTTGCCCTGCTATCCAAAGTGGTACAGATACATTTTCTATAGCGCTGAACTCGGGCAGCAGGTGGTGAAACTGAAATACAAAACCTATATGCTTGTTGCGAAAGGCAGCCTGCTTTTTGGCTGGGAGTTTAAAAATATCAGTGCCATCTATCAGTACACTTCCACTATCGGGCTTGTCCAGTGCGCCCAGCAGGTGCAGCAGTGTACTCTTGCCCGCGCCCGATTGCCCGACTACAGATACTATCTCTCCTTTGCCTATGCTGAGGCTCACACCATTTACTACCGTTAGAGTTCCGTATTTTTTTACCAGATTTTCAGCAACAAGCATAGCACTATTATATGTACAACCCCGTGGGGCAATACCATGTTTTTAGATAATGATACAATACAAATAAACGATAATAAGCTAAGAAATAATCAAACCACTTTCAGCGTTAGTTTTCACTAGGCAATAAAACCCTGCTAAACCATACAAGTGCTCTTATGTTATAAAACATAGGATAACCTTAAGAATAGAAAATTTGTTATTGTTAATTGAAAACTTACATTTGCGGAAATAGGTAATAAAAATAAATAATTTATAATATGTTTTGGACGTTAGAACTAGCATCGCACTTAGAAGACGCACCATGGCCTGCAACCAAAGACGAACTGATTGACTATGCCATCCGTTCGGGCGCGCCACTGGAAGTTGTTGAGAACCTGCAAGAGCTGGATGACGAAGGCGAAATCTACGAAGGTATCGAAGATATATGGCCTGATTATCCTACGCAGGAAGACTTCTTCTTTAACGAAGATGAGTACTAAAACTGTAACACATTCATTTACAATCCTCTGCCAACGCAGGGGATTTTTTATGCACTGTTTGTATTACAAGGGTGTAAGTTTCGGTAAATTGTAATGATTGAACTAAACACTATGATGAAATTCAGCTTCTTTATTGTAATACTATCCGCTTTTGCTGCATGTACTAAAACAGGGGTATATCATTGCCAATGCACTATTACAACAACTGTTGGTTCGGGTACTTATGTTGGAGCTAGCAGTGTAAGGGCAAAAGCTGAAGCTGATTGCAGCGATAAGATAGCAGAAATGACAGCAGGCGGACAAACTGCAAATTGCGATGTAGTTGAGAATAAAGATTGAACCTTTTATATGTCAACTTTACATACTATTTTCGCTGCTATCTAACACCCCCGATAAAACATACTTATGAAAAAACTTATTGTACTTTCCCTATTGGCTATTACTGCCAGCTCTTGCGAAAAGTTTGCTTTAAACTATTATTGTTCATGCACTACACACTACAGCCATGGTGGTGTGGGTACTTACACAGGCGCTAAAGACACTAAAGGAAATGCCGAAGTGGATTGTCAGGAAAAGAAAACAGGTGCAGAGATGAATGGACATACCATAGAGTGTGAGATATTGCAGAAGAAGTAGCCTGAATGTAAAGTTATTTTAAAGCTGCCTTAACTTTAGGCAGCTTTTTTGTTTTTTATTGTATTTTTGCATTAATAAAAAACACCACCATGAACCTGCGCCACGAAACATTTATACAGGAAATGATTGCACACGGCAATCGTAGGGCGGCATACCTGAAAGCCTACCCACAATCTTCGCCTGCTGCCGCATACAACAATGCCTGCCGTCTGTTATCCATCCCATACATCCGCAACAAAATACAGGAAGCATATACTGCTATAGAAAATTCAGTCTTGCAACAACTACAGCAAGACTATGGTGCAGAGCTGGCAGATGTATATGAGAAGCGCGTATTACTAGCGCATATCATCAAAACCGCGTTGCAACAAAACGAAACAAGCATAACCGATACTGTAACAAAAACAGTTACAACGGCAACAAAACGTAACAATCTTGTAACTGCTTTACAACAACCAACCATCTCACAAGTATTGAGAGCCATAGTGTTAGATACAAAACTGGAATATGGGTGGAAACGAAAACTTTGAAAACTGTACAAATACTATCAAAAACTATCAACAAATGCGAACATTTATTATATCACTCAGCTTTATTCATGTATAGACATTAGTTGAATTATTTCTATACTATATATCCCTAACTTTACGGTATGATGAGCAGAAGAAAATTCATTAAAGGTTCGGCAATATTGGGTGCATCTGTAGCTGCACCATCCCTGTTACTGGGGCAAAGCGGTATGTATAGCAACAAGCGCAATCGTCAGGTGTACCGCGTGCTCGATGCAGATGCTACCATGGTGGGTACCTTGCCGGTTATGCGTGCCTTTGCAGGCAATCACAACGACTATGTGTCGCCTTTTGTTTTCTTCGATGAGTTTGGCCCTGTGGAGCTGAAGCCAGGCAGCACAGCACTGAAAGTGCCTGCGCATCCGCATGCAGGGGTGATACCTACCACCTACTTCCTGTCGGGTAGTGGCCATCACAAAGACAGCCTTAATTACGATTTCCAGATAGAGACGGGTGAATACATGATGTTCAACTCCGGTCGTGGTGCTATACACATGGAGGAAAGTGGTGAGCAGTTGAAGAAAGAAGGTGGTAAGATTCACGGCTTCCAGATATGGCTCAATATACCATCTGCTCATAAGCACGATGCACCTAGCACTACCGTCTATCGTGGTGAGAACATGCCAGTCATCATGAACAAAGACTATACAGCCCGTGTGGTATTGGGTGAGTTGTATGGTGAGAAATCGAGTGTTAAAACATACAGTCCTGCGTTCTACTATTACCTGAAGCTGAATAAAGGTGCAAGGCTCGATATACCTGTCAATGCACAGCACAATGCATTTATCTATGTGGTGAATGGTGGTTTAGAAGTGGAAGGTCAGCATGCTATCAAACCCAACCAACTGGTACTCTACAAGCGCGATGCCGAGAACATCAACATATATAGCGAAGAAGGCGCAGAGATATTCCTGCTGGGCGGTCAGCCACTCAATGAAGTTGTGTATTCTTACGGTCCGTTTGTGATGAACACCGAAGCGCAAATCATACAATGTATCAACGACTACAATGCCGGCAAAATGGGCAACCCCGATGTGGTAAATATGTAGTCCCTGTCAGCTATTTCGTAGGCCAAGCTTGTATATACGCGATACCCAGTTTTCGCGGTAGCTGGCTTTTGATAGTCTGATAGGGCCAATGCGCACCGTCTTTACAGGCTTGATGCCGCAAAACTCCAGTGTCAGCTTCTTCAGTGCGTTGATGCTTGGGCTTTTATAAACCAACCAATAGTACCATGCAGGCTGATCCATCGTGCAGATGATAGTAGCTGTTCTGCCTTTCAGCAGCTTGTCCCACCAAACAGAGCCCTCCCTTTTTTTGAAGGCAAATCCCGGTAGTAGTACACGGTCCAGAAAGCCTTTCATAATGGCAGGGTAAGAGCCCCACCAAAGTGGGTGAATGAATACGATATGCTCTGCCCACAGTATCTTCTGCTGTGCATCCAGCAGGTCGGGTTCCAGCTCGGTGCGCTGTCTGTAGCCATATTGCAGATTGGGGTTGAAGCTGAGTGTACCAATGTCAATCACTTCAATTGCAGCGCCTGATTCCTGTGCGCCTTTTACATAAGCATCAGCTAAGGCATGGTTAAAGCTTTCCGCATCGGGGTGGCCATTGACGACCAATATCTTCTTGCCTGTCATGTTTGTCTTTATTGCAAAAGCAAAGTTGAACAGGTGCTGTGAGATTACATTTGATATATATCAAATTCCGTACTTAGGGTTGCGTATTCGGCTCAGTGTTTCCAGTGTTATGCCAAGGTGAGATGCGATATGGGTAAGTGGTACACGTAGTATTATATCCGGCTGATATGCCAGCAGGTTTTGATAACGGTTGTGTGCACTTTCAAACAGGAGCCCTTCTACTCGGTACTGCAGCTTCAGCAGTGTGTGTACCACTACCTGCTTTTGCAGTGCCTCAAAATTGTGAAATGCCTCGCTGAGTTGTTGTGCGCTGTCGCGGCTTATCTCTAACAGTAGGCTGTCTTCCAGTACTTCTATGTAATGCGGGCTGGGCACATTGTTAAAGAAGCTGTGGATGGAGCATACAAACTCATTTTCAAAAGCAAACCAGTCGGTTATCTCTTTGCCGTCTTTTACATAATAAGCCCTCACACAGCCTTTTATTATATAGTAGGTCTTATCGGCATATTGCCCTTCTTTTACCAGCTTGGTGTCTTTGGCTACCAGCATGGGCCGAAAGTGCTGTGGCAGAGCAACAATGCAGTCTGGCTGCAGCTTGCAGTATCTGCTCTCTATAGCAGCTATTACATGGTCAAAATCAAAAGAAGTATCCATACGGGTATGCGAGTGGTTGTAAAAATAGGTAATAAGCGGCTATAGGTATCTGAAACATAACACCCCATCGTTGCTATCCTACGTATAAAAATGTAGTTTTATATAAAGGCTTAATACTACTGTTATGTTCGTAGCATCATTGTACAATCTGAAGGGTGGTGTGGGAAAGACGGCATCTTGTGTCAACTTTGCATATATGGCCGCAAAAGACGGTTATAAAACCCTGTTGTGGGATCTGGACCCGCAGGGTGCTGCCAGCTTTTACTACAAAGCACAGCCCAAGGAAAAAGGTGCTGCCAAAAAGCTGATAGAGCATAGCATGACGATAGATGAAGCCATCATGGGTACAGACTATGAAGGGCTGGACATTATACCTGCAGACCTATCTGCCCGCAAGCTAGATTTGCTACTGGATGACAAACACTCTAAAAAGCAACTGCGCAACCTGCTGAAGGGGCTGGAGCACGATTACGACTTTGTGTTCATCGATTGCCCGCCGGGCTTCTCTCATCTGGCAGATAACATCTTCTATGCTTCGGATGCGGTACTAATGCCTGTGATACCTACCACGCTATCTGTGCGTACCTACGAGATAGTAAAGAGCTATTTTGAAGAAAAGGCAGGTGAACTGGAAAAGCTGATGTGCTTCTTTACGATGGTCGACATCCGTAAGAACATGCACAAAGACGTAATGGCGCAGCTTTATAAAGACAAGCGCTTCTTTGAATACTACGTACCCTACCTGTCTGATATTGAAAGGATGGGCATCAAGAATGCACCCGTAGAGGCATTTGCACCCAGTAGCTTTGCTGCCACTTGCTACCGTGCCTTGTGGAATGAGATAAAAGAAGGGGTGTTGGAATAGCTTGTTATACTTTACCCCACTTCTGAGGGGCAATCCTTATACATAAATCTTATTATTCTTAATGGGATGAGTATTCCGTTTTGCAAATCCCCGCTATCCCGCTAACTTTGCATTTCTTTATAATCTTTAAGGAGTTCTAAGACATTATTATGAATTTGTTTTCCCTTCAAAATCAGGAGTTCGAAGGTCGCCACATTGGCCCTAACGAACACGATACCAGGCAGATGCTGGCGACTATTGGTGTAGCAGATATGGAAGAGTTGGTTGGACGAACGGTGCCGTCAGCCATCCGCATGAACAAAGCATTGAACATACCTGATGCCATCAGCGAAGCGGAATACCTGCGTATATCTAAAGAGATATCTGCTAAAAACAAACTTTACAAAAACTATATAGGACAGGGCTATTACGATACCCTAACACCAAGCGTTATCCTGCGCAACATCTTCGAAAACCCGGGATGGTACACGCAGTACACACCATATCAGGCAGAAATCTCTCAGGGTCGTCTGGAAAGCCTGCTGAACTACCAGACAATGGTAAGCGACCTGACAGCACTGCCTATTGCTAATGCATCTTTGCTGGACGAAGCAACTGCTGCTGCTGAAGCAATGCACATGTTCCTGGCTACGCTGAATAAAGACCACGACAATCTGGAACGTGCTAAGTTCTTTGTTGACGAGAACATCTTCCCACAAACGCTGGACGTTGTTATAACACGTGCTACACCACTGGGTGCAACTGTTGTTGTAGGCGATTACAAAACGGCAACTATCGATAACACCTACTTTGGTGCACTGGTACAATACCCTAACGATAAGGGTAGTGTAGAAGATTACCGCGGCTTTATAGAAAAAGTACACGCTGCCGGTGCTTATGTGGCTATGGCTACAGACCTGCTGGCGCTTACACTCCTTACTCCTCCGGGCGAACTGGGTGCTGACGTAGCACTGGGTAGCGCACAACGCTTTGGTGTACCACTGGGTTATGGTGGTCCGCACGCGGCATTCTTCTCTTGTACAGAAGATTTCAAACGTGCCATTCCGGGTCGTATCATTGGTGTAAGTATCGATGCTAACGGTAACCGTGCACTGCGTATGGCACTGCAAACACGCGAGCAGCACATCAAACGCGAGAAGGCAACATCAAACATCTGTACTGCACAGGCATTGCTGGCAAACATGGCAGCTATGTATGCAGTGTATCATGGTCCTGACGGGCTGATAAACATTGCTAAACGTGTAAGCGTACTGACGCACACACTGGCAAGCCAGCTGAAAGCACATGACGTAAGCATCGTATCAGAATCTTACTTCGATACCATCGTTGTAAAAGTAGCTGATGCAAGTGCCATCAAAGCAAAAGCAGAAGCAGCACAAATCAACTTCCGCTATTTTGCAGATAATACATTGGTAGGTATCTCTCTGGACGAAACAACAACACCATCAGACCTGTTCAATATCATAGCAGTATTTGACAGTGCCGATGCACCGGTAAGTTTCGAGATCAGCCATGAAGAAATACTGACAAACATCGGTACAGCTCTTACACGTACATCTTCATTCCTTACACATCCTGTATTCAACAGCCATCATAGCGAATCGCAAATGATGCGCTACATCAAAATGTTGGAGAACAAGGATCTGAGCCTGAACACAAGTATGATATCACTTGGTTCTTGTACCATGAAGCTGAACGCTGCAACAGAAATGATGCCACTTAGTTGGGCACACTGGAGCAAGATGCACCCGTTTGTACCAAAAGACCAGGCAGCAGGTTACCTGCAAATGTCAAAAGAACTGTCTGACTATCTGTGCGAAATCACAGGGTTTGACGCATGCAGCCTGCAACCAAACAGTGGTGCACAAGGCGAGTATGCAGGTTTGCTGACAATCAAATCTTACCACGACAGCCGCGGCGACAAACACCGCAACGTGATGCTGATACCAATATCTGCACACGGTACTAACCCTGCATCTGCAGTAATGGTGGGCTACAAAGTGGTAGTGGTAAAAGCACTGGAAAACGGCTATATAGATGTAGAAGACCTGAAGGCAAAAGCTGCACAGCATGCTGCAAACCTGGCAGGTATCATGGTTACATACCCATCTACATACGGTGTGTACGAAGAGACAATCAAAGAAATTACAGACATCGTTCACCAACATGGCGGACAGGTGTATATGGATGGTGCAAACATGAATGCACAGGTAGGCCTTACAGCGCCTGGCCTTATTGGCGCAGACGTTTGCCACCTGAATCTGCATAAAACATTCGCTATACCACACGGTGGTGGCGGCCCCGGCATGGGCCCTATATGCGTAAAGGCACACCTTGCACCACACCTGCCATCGCACGTGGTATATACAGACGGCAAGGCTGCTAACGCGGTATCTGCAGCACCATTCGGCTCTGCAAGCATATTGCTGATATCTTATGCATACATCCGTATGCTGGGTTCGGCAGGTGTGCGTAAAGCAACAGAATTCGCTATCCTGAATGCCAACTACATGCGTGCACGTTTGCAAAACGATTTCGACATTCTGTACACTGGTACCGGTGGTACATGCGCACACGAATTTATCGTAGACCTGCGTCCGTTTAAGAAGACAGCAGAGATAGAAGCGGAAGACGTAGCAAAACGCCTGATGGACTATGGCTTCCACGCACCTACGATGAGCTTCCCTGTACCGGGCACTATCATGATAGAGCCTACAGAGAGTGAAGACAAAGCAGAGCTGGATCGCTTCTGCGATGCATTGCTGAGTATCCGTGCAGAGATACGTGCTATAGAAGAAGGCAAAGCAGATAAGAAAGACAACGTGCTGAAGAATGCACCGCATACACAGTTTGCAGTAGTAGCAAGCGATTGGGCACATCCATACACACGCGAGCAGGCAGCATATCCGCTGGAATGGGTGAAGAACAACAAATTCTGGCCAAGTGTAGCACGTGTAAACAATACACACGGCGACCGCAACCTGATATGTACTTGCGAGCCTGTTTCTTCTTACATGGAAGCTGAAGCTTAAAACTTAAGTAACAGAAATATAATAAGCCCCTGCAATTTGCAGGGGCTTTGTTTTTGAGTGCTATTTTAGAATACAATGCTGTGTATTATTTTAGCAGCTATAATAACACTACCCTCAATGAGACTAATAACCCCCTTTCTACTATTCCTTGTATTGCTAACTACGCAAGCATCTGCACAAGACAGTACACTCATTATCAGCCAGCCTGTAGATATAGGGCAAGATGGTTGGAATAAGGTGTTGCAGATGAGCAATGGTAATACAGTGCTGGTTCACTTTGAAAACAGGAAGTTAATCCGCACCATCGTTTTTGATAAACAAGGCAAACAAATTGCAAATTCAAAATCAGAAACAAAGAAGCTGGATCTTAACATACTTGATAATTCCAGATTCATGGGTTTCTATGAGATAGGAGGAAACCCGGTACTATTTGTACGTCAGCAAATAGACAATGTAGCCTCTCTTGTAAGATTTGTATTCAATGTAAATACCGGCGCATTGGTTTCTGAGTCAGTAATATTGGCATCGCCAAGTTTTCAGAAAGAAATAAAAATGTCTTTGGTAAAAACTTCGGGAAATGCAGGTTATGCTGTAGTAGGTTTTTTACAACATTCAGAATTAGATTCAGTAACTATCACCATACAGAAGTATAACGAAGATAACAAGCTGGATAAAGAACATTCTTACAAATTGCCTTGGAAGGAGTATGACTATTTTAGTTATATAGGCGCAGATGGATATACCGATGGATCTGTTATGGCTGTTATGAAAACAGAGAAGGTAGTGAAGTTTGAAAAGGTTCATAAAGTTTCTGTCTGGTTGATATATATGCCGGCAGATGCGCAAAAATTGTCTGTAACTGAAATCAATCTTGCAGATAATATTTCGTTATCGGGAATGCGTTTTTCAAAAAATGAGTTTAATAGCACTTTAAATGTTTTGCTGAACGTAAGTACTTATTATATGCTGCAAAACGGGCTTGATAGAAAGTTGAATAATGACAGGAACTATCTGCAGCTGATATTACCGGAGAATATGTCTTCGATGAAAAGTAAGTATATCAAATTCATAAAGGCTAAAGACTATATTTTGAAACAAGGGGCTGAAAAAGAGATGCCATCGTTTGAAACTGCATCGTTGATGGCTTATAAGACGAATGACAGAGGTGTCACAACTACTATACACATGGAAGCAGGTGTAGGCGAACAGATGAAAGGCTACCCTATGGATAAATTTGGTAAGTATATTATTACTAAGATTGATGATAATGGTGATGAGATGGCTGCAATAGTTTTGCCATCTGCTCATGGACTGGTATATACCACAGTATATCCATCTGTTTTTGGTAAGCTATCATGCAGGCAATCATTACACAACCCAATATGCCTGCTTTCGAAAAACAGTAGTTATGTATTGTACAATGATGATTTAAGTAAAATTGATTCGCCTGTTTCTGCGCCATATGCACTTGTTATGTCATTCGATAGTACAGACGCCATTCTTTGCCATATCAACAGAAAAAATGTATTGGTAAAGTATCCTTTCTGTAAAGGGAGCGAAGCAGGTACACATATGCAATTCTATCCTGACAGCGAACATTTTGACGAAAAAACAAGAATGTTAGCAGTTGTAATGCGCAAAAAGAAAGGTAAAGAAGAAACACATCACCTTGCATGGCGCAGGCTGGAAGACTAGCTCTTATTTATTTCGTGCTTCAATCACATCACTTACAGCCAATTGCAATTCGTAAGGGATGGATTGCGTTTCATCGCCTGTAACATCATAGCGTTCCAGCGCGCTCCACGTCATGTAAAAGCGAGGAAAGCCGGCAATGTTCACCTCGTAATACATACCGTCTTTTCGTAATTGTGGTACAATTACTGCCAATACAGAAGTGCCGTTGTATGTTACGCGTTGTGTGAAATTTCCTGCCATCGCGCAAAAGTAAGCGATTAGGTTTTACACATTCAATATTATCAGGGAAGGTTATAGAGATTATAATCTTTCTCTATGAGTTAAAGTTTTTTTTCGGTGCTACCAACCTTTTTCATTTGGTAGTCGTCTTATTTATCAGAAGCAACCAAATACGAAAACCTATGAATATTGGATTAGCAATCAGGTCGATAAGGAGACAGTTGGATATAACTCAGTACGAGTTGGCAGATAAATGTAGTATCTCGCAAACATCACTGTCGCAGATTGAAAACGGTGTAAAACGTCCGAGCACACGCACTATAAAAAAGGTGTGCGAAGTATTAGATGTACCTGAATCAATCATTTACATATTAGGAATGCAAGACACGGATGTGCCTGATAGCCGAAAGGAAGTATACGAAATGCTATTCCCATCTATCAAAAGCCTTGCGCTACAAATTGTTAGCGAAGAGCACAAACAATTGATAGAACACGCGGAAAACGCTGCATAATATTTTGATTTTGAGATGTTTAGCTATGGCTGCTCCTGATAAGGTGCAGCCATATTGCTTTTAGCACACCTGTGTTGCTTGTGTATGCAATTCGTTTGGTAGCATTGGGTTGTTCCTGAGTGCTGATGCGTACTGCCTGTACGCCGTCTTTATATCCACGCTTCACATCTTCCCAGTCCAGTATCAATATGGTGGTTATATATAGCAGCAAAGACCATAGCAAAGATTGCCCGATGAATCTTGAATGTTTTAAAACAATGCTTTTCATATCCTGCAAGAAATGATGTTATAATAAAATTACTCGCATGTGACGTTTGGCTGCTAACCCGTTTGGGGGGATTTCCACACCGAATGGCTAACTTTAAGTGTTCAAGTAAAAGGGTAGATGGTTTACAGAGTCTGGTTATTGTTTTGCATATTAATGACTGTACAGGTGTGCGGGCAGGAAATAAGCTGCAGCCATTATAAATCTGCTGTAAATCAGGCATTTAACAAAACAACCGTACTGGTACCCGAGGAAGAATATTACGATGTAAAATACGTGAAGCTGGATATTGCACTAAATGATACAGGTGTAAACATCAGCGGCAGTGCAATAACAAAAGCCGTAGTAACCGCTGCTGTAATGGATACCTATTGCTTTGAGTTGTCTCAAGCATTGACGATTGATTCTGTTTTTGTAAACGGTGCTGCGCATACAGTAGTATCGAATGGTGACGTACGAAGGATAATACTCTCATCTCCAATAGCAGAAAACGAACTGTTTACAGTACAGGTATACTATCATGGTACACCGGAGAAAGGAAATGGTTTTTTCACCCGCCTTGGACTGAACCAATATAAGGCAGACCCTCCCGGCATCAACGTAACGTATACCCTCAGCGAGCCATATATGAGCAAAGACTGGTGGCCCTGCAAACAAAGCCTGCAAGACAAGATAGATAGTGCCGCTATATGGCTTACAGTGCCGGATAGTACAAAAGCAGGCAGTAACGGACTGCTGAAAAAAATAACACCCATGCCTGGTGGTACGCTGCGCTACGAATGGCACACACAATACCCCATTGCCTATTACCTGCTGAGTGCGGCGGTGGCCAAATATAAAGACTATAGTTATAAAGTAGCCTTGCCCGGTGTTGCAGATAGCATGCTGGTGCAAAACTTTATATACGACGTACCGGATGCAATGGCATTGTACAAAGCGGGACTAGACAGTACTGCCCAGATGCTGCAATACTTTTCTGAAGTATTTGGTGTGTATCCTTTCTATAAAGAGAAATACGGGCATTGTATAGCGCCGCTGTTTGGTGGTATGGAACACCAGACAATGAGTACATGCGGTAATGCAGGTCCGGGATTAATATCGCACGAGCTGGCACATCAGTGGTTTGGCGATTATGTAACATGCGGTACATGGCGCGATATATGGCTGAACGAAGGTTTCGCATCGTACGCAGAATATCTTTTTTATGAACGCTACAGGGGGCGAGCTGTAGCAGATGCACGGATGAATAGTTTTCATAGTAGTGTATTGGATAAAGAAGATGGCAACGGTACTGTGTATGGCGACGATACGACTAATGTTGACAGAATATTCAGCGGGCGATTGTCTTACAACAAACCAGCAGCGGTTTTGCACATGCTACGGTACGAGATTGCTAACGACAGCCTGTTTTTTGCAGTGCTGAAAACATACCAAAATACATACGCAAACAAGACAGCAACTACGAATGATTTTCTGAAAGTGCTGAATGCTGTTACTAAAAAGGATTGGACATACTTCACAGATCAGTGGATATACAAACAAGGAGCACCTGCATATACAATTGAGTGGAATCAGTTGGGGGATGCAGTTTTTCTGCGATTGAAACAACGTGCAACACACCCGGCATCTATCAGCGTGTTTACTACATCTGTAGATATAAAACTAATAGGAGGTGGTGTAGATACTACCGTGAGGGTGTTCAATAACGCAGCCATACAAGACTACAGATTTGGATGGGGCAAACCTGCGAAGACAATAGTGGTAGACCCCAAAAACAATATTCTGAATCTGGTAGACAGGATAGATAAAACACCTGAATTAGGTGCAAATACATTAATTTCAAAAGACGTAATCATATTCCCGAATCCTACGGCGGATAAATGGGTTGTAGTTGGCGTACCGCAAGGCGCATCTGTAAACCTGACAGATATTGCAGGACGTGTGGTGTTGAAGGGTGAAGCAGGTAGCAATATGCCATTTACTATAGACGGCAGCATGCTTGCAAAAGGTATATACATGCTGCAGGTAAGAAACGGGAAAGATAAGATTGCGGGTTTAAAACTTATTAAACAATAGTATGCTTTACAAATACATAACAGTGATGATGATGGTGTGTGCCGGCACGGCAACACACGCGCACAAACATGATGCAGGCAGTGCATGTGCAGAGCGCCGAGTGGCAAGTGGCGGTGCCGCAGCAAAAACAACTGTTGCTACCATTGAAGAAAACGACTATGATGTAAAGCATTTGAAATTCAATCTGGCATTAACCAATACATCTACGTACGTCAGCGGCGATGTGACAACTACTGCACTGGTAACGTCGACTACAATGCCTGTTTATGCTTTTGAACTGGACTTTGCTATAACAATTGATTCTTTTAAACTGAATGGTGCATTGATGCCTGTAACATCTGCAGGTGCTGTGAGGAAGGTAACATTATCATCTGCCCTTGCGCAGAATGCTGTGTTTACTGCACAGGTATTTTATCATGGTGCGGCAACAGCGGGTAACGGGCAGTTCTTCAGTGCAGGTCTGCATCCTGTTACCGCAAACGGTTTTAAACTGATGTACTCTATCAGCGACGATTTATTTGCAGACGATTGGTGGCCCTGCAAACAAAGCCTGCAAGACAAGATAGACAGTGTAGATATGTGGGTGACGGTAGACGATACACTGAAGGTAGGTAGCAATGGCCTGCTGAAGAATACTGTGCCATTAGCAGGCAATAAAGTGCGTTATGAATGGAAGACAAAACACCCGATTGAATACTACCTCATTTCTGTAGCAGTAGCACCATATAACGAGTATAGCTACTATATGCATTACACAGATGGCAGGAACGACTCTATGTTGATACAGAACTATGTGTATAATACCCCTGGCCATCTTACACCAACAGCCAAAGCAGCATTGGATAGCACCGGGCTGATAGTAGACCACTTCTCTAACATATTTGGCAGATATGCTTTTGATGATGAGAAGTACGGGCATTGTATGAGCCCGCTTGGCGGTGGTATGGAACACCAGACCATGACTACTATGGGTACAGGAGCATATAATGATGTTACACTGATTGCTCATGAACTGGGACACCAGTGGTGGGGCAATAATGTGAGCTTTGCCAGCTGGAGAGATGTATGGCTGAGTGAGGGTATCACATCGTATTGCGAGCAGTTGTTTGTAGAAAAATTCAGAGGAGCTGCTGCTCAAAAGGCATATCGCACTATGGTGATGAATCAGGCTAAAGCAGGTAGTGGGAGTGTTTACGTAGATGATACCACACAAGTGTGGCGCATATTTGACGGTACACTTACCTATAAGAAAGGTGCATCTGTAACACACATGCTGCGCTATCTGGCACCGCAGGATAGCCTGTTTTTTAAAGGCTTGCGCCGATATAGGCAGCAGTTTTACAACGGGAGTGCCTACACCAAAGACCTGAAGCAGGCAATGGAGACTGAATATGGCACCAGTCTTGATACTTTCTTCAATCAGTGGATATATGGCGAGGGTTATCCTTCATATAGCGCAAGATGGGCGCAGCAAGGCAGCACGCTTGTAATACAAATAAAACAAACCACAACAAAAGCATCGTCAGTACCATGCTTTCATATGCCGGTAGAAATAAAGCTCATTACAAACAATGGCGACAAAATTATAAAGCTGTATAATAACACCAATACACAAACATTTGTAACTACCTGCACAGATATGGTGAGCAATATACAGATAGACCCGGATGACCATATCCTGAATGCTGGTGGCCTTGTGCAAAAAGACGATGCTATACTGAATGTAGCAGGTGTGGTGCTGGATGAATTTGTGGTACAGCCCAACCCTGCAAGCGATAACTGGCTGGTAAAAGGTATTCCGGCAGGTGCACAGTGTATGTTGGTAGATATGGGTGGCAAAACACTGTGGCAACATACTGCGGAAGGCGATGTGGTAGTGCCTGCAAAGGATTTGACACCTGGCAGCTATACGCTATCAGTAAGCAAAAAAGGTGCACGCGCAGTACATACCCGCCTTATTAAATATTAATAATGCTATATGGCGGGTGTATTGTATAAGCCCCTACATTTGCAAGGACACCCCTTCGTAGAACGTAATGGACTCGATAGTACATCTCTTACAACAAATAGCTGACAAGCCTATACCATCGCTGATGGTGGTGCTGAACCTGATTCTGATAGAAAGCCTGCTTTCTGTAGATAATGCCGCTGTACTGGCAACTATGGTGCTTGACCTGCCAAAAGATCAGCGCAAAAAAGCATTGAAGTATGGTATCATTGGTGCGTATGTTTTCCGAGGTATATGTTTGCTGTTTGCATCTTTGCTGATACAAGTATGGTGGTTTAAACCCGTAGGTGGTATCTACTTGCTGATACTGGCCATCAAACATTTCTTCTCTAAAAAGAAATCTCCGGATGATGAAGAAGAGACACTGCAACAGGAGCTGGACCATGCGCACAAAAGCTGGTTTTATCGCAAAACGCTGGGTGCATTCGGGCCGTTCTGGGCTACGGTAATACTGGTAGAGCTGATGGATCTTGCCTTCTCGATAGATAATGTGATAGCTGCCAATGCCTATACCAAAAACATAGTACTGATATGGGTGGGTGTATTTATTGGTATACTGGCTATGCGTTTTGTAGCGCAGGGCTTTGTAAAGCTGATGGAGAAATATCCTTTCCTTGATACCTGTGCGTATATCGTTATAGGACTTCTTGGTACAAAACTGACGCTATCTCTGGTAGCCCACTTCAATCCTTGTTCTCCCTTTGCACAGTTTCTGGAAGGGCCGCAATCGTGCTTAGAATCGAAAGGGATGCATTTGCCACTAGGCGAACACCCTGTTATCTGGGGCGATATCATTACCTCATTTACAAGTATAGCTATCTTCATCGTCCCAGTATTGGGGTCGATACTATTCAATTTCCCTAAGCATAAAGGAGAAAAGAGATAAGATTACTGCCAGTCGGTATAGGTATCTTTCCAGCCGACTTTGTTGCCAAACTTACCAATGCCGAATAATTGGTTCAGCTGCATGTTAAGGCCAATCTCATTGTATGCACCTGCAAGGCTGTAGTAAGAGCGTGCGTAATGTACCTGAAACTTATTGAGATACAAACCCGCACCGAATGAGAAGCCCGCAAGCGCAGGTTTATCTTTTACCAGCATTTCGCTGCGGCGCAGATAGTTGTATGCGGCAGTAACTGTCAGGCGTTTTGCCAATGTTAGCTCTGCAGCAAATATGAAGTGGCGCATCAGCTTTTCGCCAAAGTATCTTTTGGTAGTTGTAGTAGTATCTGTACCACCTAACAAGTTTGTTTGTGCATCGGCAGGGTTATCATAACGGATATCCCATTCGTACAGATGGTGGATGTTTGCCATCAGGCGCAGTGGCATGTGTTTAAAGCGCTTGGAGATGCCTATCTGCACGTCAAGCGGCAATGGTTCTGCTGCATTGGTAGTTGTATACCTGTCTACCATAAAACCTATGTTTTTGGCAACAATCCCAATATCCCAAAGGCTTGCAGTGTCGTAATAGTTTACGCCTACATCTGCAAGTATAGCAGATGCGGTATTGGTATACAGCTTAGAATGTGCCCATTTCAGCGTAGCGCCATAACGCCAGTTCTTGCCGTATTGGCGGCTGGCAGTCAGGTTGATGTTATAATCATTTGCACGGAAAGTACCGTATACATTACCTACGTTATCGGTTTCTGTAAAAGAACCATAGTTGATGTATTGCACACCGAGCGCAAATGACGTATTGATTTTCGGCAGGTGGTAACCGTACAATAGGTTAGAGATTCCAATGCCTGAATAGTAGAAGTTTTGATTGAGCCCCAATTGGTTGTGTAAACCGGGGCGCATCAGTGCAGGGTTTTGCCCTACGAAAGATATATCCTGATCGGGATTGGCTACATTGATGCCGCCAAGCGCGCTGATATGCGGGGCATTGGGCAGCCTGAGAAATTCCATTGCGTAGCGCCCCCCCGTAACCTGTGCCTGTGTAAAGAAAGCAGATAAAGTAAACAGCAATAAGCCGCTCCATTTAGTCCATTGCATATGCCTTAAACGTATCATGACAGGGAATTATTGCTGTTTACTATAGAGAGAAAATGAGATTATCCGTTTGCCTGTGCTGCTTTTTCCATTTCTTCGATGATGCTCTGGCTAACACCGGTGTTAGAGAAGCCGCCATCGTGGAAGAGGTTTTGCATAGTTACCATCTTGGTGTAGTCGCTGAACAGTGTGAGGCAGTAGTCTGCACATTGCTCTGCGGTAGCATTACCCAGTGGCGACATTTTATCGGCATAAGTAAAGAACGCATCAAAACCGGATACGCCTGAACCCGCAGTTGTAATAGTAGGAGATTGAGAGATAGTATTAACACGTACTTTCTTAGCAAAACCATAGTGGTAGCCAAAGCTGCGTGCTATGCTTTCCATCAGTGCTTTTGCCTCAGCCATATCGTTATAGCCAGGGAATGTGCGCTGTGCAGCAATGTAGGTAAGTGCTACAACAGAAGACCATTCGTTCAGTGCATCCAGCTTCATAGAAGACTGCAGCACTTTATGCAGCGACAATGCAGATATATCAAGCGTCTTCAGGAAATTGTCGTAGTTGGTATCTGTATATGGTATAGCCTTGCGTACGTTTGGCGACATACCTATAGAGTGCAGGATGAAATCCATTTTACCACCGAAGTGCTCCATGCTTTTTTGCAGCAGGTTTTCGAGGTCTGCTACGCTGGTAGCATCTGCAGGAATAACAGGGGCATCGTTGCAAAGCTTTGCCAGTTCGTTGATTTTGCCCATACGCAATGCGATAGGTGCATTTGTCAGTACGATTTCTGCGCCTTCTTCTACCGCACGGATAGCAGTTTTCCATGCAATTGAGCGTTCATCTAGCGCGCCGAAGATGATTCCCTTTTTTCCTTTCAGCAGTTGGTGTGCCATATTGTAGTTACAATCTTTTATTGATGGTAAAAGTAGAAAAAAACTGCCAAGCAACAGCAGTATATAAATTATGTTAATAAGCAATAATTCGCGATGCGTTATCGCCTGATGATGACCTCGACACGGCGGTTAAGGTTTTTGTTATCGTCCGAATCGTTGGGGGCTACAGGATTGGCTTCGCCCCAGCCTTTGGCTTCTATATTGGTAGGGTCTATGCCCATTTCGCTTACAGCATCTCTTACCAGATTGGCACGCAGGTAAGAAAGCTCTTCATTCAGCATCGGATTGCCAGAATTGTCTGTATAGCCATTGATGAGGATGGTTATGCCTTTTTCTCCCAACCACGGAGTGATAGCTGCCTGCAAAATTGTTCTGCCTGTATCTGTAATGGCTTTGCTGTTGATGGGGAATGGCACAATGGCTATCATGCTATCATATACAGGTTTCACATAGTCATTGGGCAGCAGTGGTATGCTGTAGTGCAATACTTCTGTATTCTTTTTACCCGTAAGGTCTATGGTACCTGTGATGGCAGTATAACCGATACGGTCGGCAGAATAGGTATATACATAACCTGCAGGCAATGTCATCATATAAGAGCCATCGCCACGGTTGGAAGTATAGTGGTACATCGGTTCGCCCGTTTTAGGGTCGTTGATGTAGATGCTCGTCATGTTCAGCCTTTCGCGGTTCAAGCTATCGTAGGTGCAACCTTTTATCAATGCCACAGGAATAGGTTTAGCTGTTTGTGGCATCTGCATTTCGTACAGGTCGAAATTGCCTGCAGCGCTATCTCTGTCTGATGCAAAGAAAGCCCGTGAACCATCAAAGCTCAGGTTGATGCTATTCTCGTCATAAGCTGTATTGACAGGGTAGCCCATGTTCTGTGGTTTGCCCCATGTAGTATCATTCACCCTGCGGCTGTAGTAGATGTCTTGTCCGCCCATCCCTGGGAGGCCATTGCTGACATAGTACAGCGTGTTATTATCTACATGTATGAAAGGGGCAGTTTCATCATAAGACGTATTGATTTGCGGGCCCAGATTGCGGGGGGCTTGCCACAGGCCATCTTTGAATTCGCTCATCCAGATATCGAAACCACCGTATCCACCTTCTCGATTGCTGACAAAATACAATTGCCTGTTATCGGGCGAAAGGCAAGGCATACCTTCAAAAGCAGGCGTGTTGATGGTGCCACCGAAGTTTTCGGGTACACTCCACACACTATCTGCCGTATAGGCCATAAACAAATCGCAGCCACCCTGATCCCAGCCCGTTTCGCTGCGATTTTCGCACTTCATGAAAAACAGGTAGTGCCCATCGCCCGAAATGCTCTGTGCAGACTCCGGATGTTTTGAATTGGGTGGGCTACCCATGTTGCGGGCTTTGAACCAGCCACCACAGCTATCTATATGTGCGGTATAAAAATCTTCGTCCATGCCGTTTACCCTGCGGGTAAAGAACAGGTTTTGTGTATCGGCAGTGATGTAAGGGAATGTTTCTGCATAGGGGCTATTGACACGCAGGCCTATGTTGAATATCGTATCTCTGAGCGGCGCAGCAAGTGCCTGACGCATAAAATATGCCTGTTCACGCAGCAGTACCCATTGGCTTTTCTCGCGCATGGTGCCATAGGCTGCTACCAGTTGCAATGCCTGATCAGGGCTGTAGTTATGCAAGAGGCTTTTTGCCAATGGCAGTGCAAATGCTTTGGCACCGTTCTGGCAGCTTTGCGATGCTTTGATGAAAACCTCTGTTGCTTCTTTAAAACGATGGTCTTTGAAATACCATTGCCCAAGCATACTGTATACATCAGGGTTAGATGGCTCTTCGCGTAGGGCGGCCTGCATGGTTTCGTAGGCTTTGGCCTTATCTTTCTTGGCCATGTAATCCAATGCCTTCAGATAGCTTTTGCCGGGTGCGGCGTTTTGCTGTGCTACGGCAGTGGCACAAGACAACAGGCAGATGAGTATGAACGCGTAGCTAAGGCGCATGAAACGGAAAAGTACATAAAAATAATAAGTGCGGTTCATTCCTGCATATCTCCGAACTTTGTATTTTCCCAATCCATAGCGGTTAATATGAATACAACGATTACATGTCCTAATTGTGCGCACGAATTTGAGCCTACGGATGCCATACGCGACGAGGTGCAGAAAGAACTGCGTGCCAAGATGGTAGACTGGCAGCGAACAAAAGAAGAAGAATATAAAAGAAAGGAAGCAGACACCGTAGCACAGGTAGAACAACACCTGCGCAAACAACTGGCGGGAGACTATGAGGTGCAGATGAAGATGCTGCAACAGGCAAACGCTGATAACGAGGCACGGCTGAAGGAAGCACGTGCTAAAGAACTGGAATACCTGAAACAACAACAGGAACTGAAAGCGCGCGAAGAGCAACTGGAAATAGAAGTGCAACAAAAACTAATGCAGGAACGTGAGCAGTTGAAGACCGTATTGCAACGCGAAGTGGAGGAGATGAACAAGTTGCGTGAGCATGAGCACTTCATGAAAGTGAAAGAGCTGGAAAAACAATTGGAAGACCAGAAGCAACTGACCGAAGAAATGAAGCGCAAACAGGAGCAGGGGTCTATGCAACTACAGGGAGAGGTACAGGAACTGGCACTGGAAGAAATGCTGCGTGTCAGTTTCCCGTTTGATATGGTGGAAGAAGTGGGCAAGGGTGTGCGAGGTGCAGACTGTATACAAACCGTGCGTAATAACTACGGACAGGAGTGTGGTAAAATCATCTACGAGAGTAAGCGTACCAAAGACTTCAGCAACGATTGGATAGAAAAGCTGAAAGCAGATATGCGCAATCTGGGTGCAGATATTGCGGTGATAGTAACACAGGCCATGCCGAAAGATATGGATGGCTTTGGTGAGAAAGACGGTGTATGGATATGCGACTTTATGGAAGCTAAATCTGTAACTACCATACTGCGCGAACTGATAATAAAAGTATACAACGCAGGCAAGAGCCAAGAGAACAAAGGAGATAAGATGACATTGCTTTACAACTATCTTATCAGCAGCGAATTTTCTGAACAGTGGAAGGCTATCCGCGAGGGCTTTATGAGCATGCGTTTATCTATACAAAAAGAGCGTGAGCAGATGGAGAAACTATGGAAAGCACGTGAGAAACAGCTGGAAAAAGTATTGCTCAATGCGGCACACATCAAAGGTTCTATAGAGGGTATTGCGGGAGATAATGTAGACCTGAATCTGGAGAGCAGCGATAGTACATACATGATAGAATAAGCATCAATCAATTGATAAAAGAAAAGCCCCGCAATCTGCGGGGCTTTTCTTTTATTGTAGCGTGATTGATTTTATGATTCGGTGACCAGTGTCTGTTTGCAGTTTCAGTTGATAAACGCCTCTTGCAAAAGCAGTTGTGTTGATGCCTGCATCAAGTGTTCCGTTTTTAACAGTAGCAGTTTGTTTGTAAACAACGGCACCCGTCATATTGGTGATGATGATGGTAGCCGTTTTTGCTTCCATGTCTTCCGCTTTTACATACACTACTTCGTTGGCAGGGTTTGGATATACCTGTACAACTGCATTCTTGTTGATGTTCCTGATACCTACACCTGTTACATTGTATGCTTCAGATGTGTCGCTGCAACCATTGCTGTCAACAACATATACACGGTAGCTGCCGTTTTTGGTAGCGGTATAGATGCTATCTGTAGCACCTGCTATCAGTGTGCCGTTGTAGAACCAGGAGAATGTTCCTTTAGCACCTGTAGCTTTCAGCTTGAAGCCCGTAGGCGTGATGGAAACAACTGGCAGTGCATTAACGCGGACGTAGTTTGTCCATGTTTTAGTGGTAGTGCCAAAACTGTTGGAAGAGAATAATGAAACATTATAAACACCCGGTGTGCTGTAAGTAATAACAGGATTGTTAGCCGTAGATGCATTTGGTGTACCGCCGGGGAAACTCCATGAATGGGAAGTGGTATTGATAGTACTATCTGAGAACTGAATGGTTTCGCCTGTACACACTGCAGTATCTGATGCGCCAAACTTAACGTATGGCGACATGCTGATGTTTACATTGTCTATATACAATGCTTGTCCGTACTTGCCTATGTTTTCGAAAGATAGCTGTATGCTGTTGCCTGTATAGCTATTCAGTACAACAGTATCTGTGCGCCATTGTATAGATGATGGTACGAAAGTGGCATCAGTTTTGGCAGGAGCAGTACCAAGTGTAGCACCTGTTTTTGTATACACCGGCGTAAATGTTTTACCACAGTTGGTAGATAGTTGTATTACAAGGCTATCAGGATACGCGGTAGAATATGGTGCATATGCGACATCGAATGTAAGGCGAGCAGCAGATACATTTGTCAGGTCTATCTTCGGTGTTTGTATAATAGCGCGTTTGCCTTGTGCATCGGTATTGAAGTTGTCGAACATAATACACTTAACACTGGTGCCATATCCATTCGCAGCAGTGGTAGTAGCCCACTGATAGTTTGTAGTGCCTTGTTGCCAGCCAAGAGGTGGATATGTACTGCCTTCAAAACCTTCTGTTACATTGGTTTTAGAACCGTAAGAAACATTGATATATGCAGTCTTTGTATTGTTGTTTGTGCCTGCAGTATTTGTAGCAGCATATGTTGCATTGTATACACCAGGTGTGTTGTACACTACAAACACAGTGTCTTTGGTAGAAGTGGCAGGGCTACCACCAGGGAAGCTCCACGACTGTGATGTAACGGTGCCGTATGATGTCTTTGTAAAACGCACCGTATCGCCCGGGCAAATGAATTGCTTATTCGCAACAAAGTCTGTAGCCGGTACCAGATTGTTATAGATAGGACATTCCCACACACCGCGGCCATAAGTAGATAACCTGAGTATACTTGCCGCAGTACCATTGTTGTATATCATAAAGTCGCTGACATTGGCAACAGAAGGTAATCCCTGATTGGTACTATGATTGGTCCATGTAGTGGTAGTATTATCTTTCAGGTATACATAACCACCCAGACTAACGAATAGCCTTTCGTTTGTAGAGTAATCATCGTGTATTACCCTGCGGATATTCAGGTTAGGGAGATTGCCAGTTATGGCAGTCCAGTTGGCTCCTTTGTTAGTGCTTACATACAGTGCATTGTTGCAACTGAGGTACACAATATTTGCATTGTTTTTATTGGTTGCAATGCTTGCCGCTGCACTGGTAGAACCCGGTGTGGTAAGCATGGTGTATGTAGGTGTTGTAGAAAGTGCATTGTCGCTTCTATACAAGTGGTTGGCATTGGTTACAAAATATACCACATTGGTATCTGCCGTACAGGAAACAATATCGCGAATGGTTTCTGTGTTTGGTATGATGTATGTCCATGTAGGCGATGATGTATTGATATTGGTACTGCGCCACAATGTGTCTTTACCAAGGAATGCTACATTGGGCTTGTCCTTTACAAATTCTATGTCTGAAGATTGTGTAGCGGTGAAAGGTGAATTATAGCTCTGTTCGCCTGCAAGTGGTGCAAGGTTTCTTCTTTTGCCCGATGCCAGATAGTACACGGGGCCCGAAGATGAATAATCAATTATACACTTACTGGTCCAGTCGCCACCACGGTTACATTTCCAGATGCCATCGTAGAATAACTCGCCATTATCTTGTGTGCCTATGCTGATTGTTTGTCGTAGTACAGGGCTTTGTGCTGCGCGATATATTTCTGTAGCCGCAAGGCCATCGCTACGTGGCGACCATATAGTTTTCAGTGTATCGGTAGACATCCACACACCACCATCATTCGCATTGAATATCTGCGTGTTGTTGTACGGGTTGAATTCTATCTGATGCATATCTGTATGTACTTCGTTCCACCAGCTGGTGCGCTTGCTCCATGTAGCGCCACCATCAGTAGAGCGCCATACATTGTGTGCTACCAACAGTAGCTCGTTTGCGTTCAGCGGATTTGCATTCAGGTCGATGTTATAATTGCCTTGTGAACCCGAAGTAGGGTTGGCATCGTAACAAACAAGACATTGTGTAGTGCTGTTGTAAACAGTAGTGAAGTTGCTACCACCATCGGTAGATTTCATTACTACACCATTGCTGCCAGTAGTTACCAGATATACAACATTGGTGTCAGCAGCACTCACTGCAATGCGCATACCCCCATTACCTGATGGTATTGTAACGCCACTCGTTATTTGCGTCCATGTATCGCCAAAGTCGGTACTTCTGAAAAACTGTGTAGCAGTAACGGCATACAATGTGCTTATGCTGCCGGGTTTCTGCTTCATATCCCTGAACTGTCCGCCCGATTGTTTATTTGTCCAAGTGCCTGCTGCATTGGTTGTTTTCCAGATGCCATCTCTGGTGGCTGCAACCAGTGTGTTGCGGTCGTTCGGATGCATGAATATCTCAACACACATGCGGTTGCCCATACCATTGTTTGCAAGTGCGTAGGTAGCACCTGCATCTGTGCTTTTCCATATACCGTAGCCGTTGCCATAATAATCAGCATCTCCACTGCTCAGGTATATTACAGAGTCGTTTACATTATCAATACATACAGCAGAGCAGGATGTTTGTGGAAACTGTTCTGTACCCGGAGTAGGTGCCCATGTAGCACCATTGTTGTTGCTAATATACAAACCGCCCGATGCGCTCACCGCATACATCTTCTGCGGGTTTGTATTGTGGAATTTTATCTGGCTTACACGGCCTATACCATGTACTTGCCCACTAACATTTATCGGAAAATTTACAGGACCTGTATTGGTCCACGTACCCATACCTATTTGTGCTTCAGCAGCTACTGACGATAGTATGCCAATGCCGCAGAGTAATAATTGTTTTACCAAACGTTTCATAAGCATACTATTGTTTGTTTTGTTTTTTATTAGCCTCCCATATTTTTAAACGCTCCTCTGTAGTAAGGATGCGGCCATCGCCTTGTACATAAGGCAATGTCTGTTCATGCCACCAGTTGTATTTGCGAATGGCCATACGCATCTTGCTTTCAGCTTCTATTTTGCGTTGCTTTCTTCTGGATGGTATTTTTTCGCGTTCCCGGTATTCGCCTATCACATCGTGCTCGCCTTCCGGCTCTTCATGATGTTCCCAATATATCTTGTAGGCTTTTTCTACTTCAAAGAAATTAGACTTTTCATCTTCCATCATGTCTATCCACAATGGTTGCTTTGCATACAGCTTTTCTTTGTTTATATCGGTTTGTGCAGTGGCGGCAATCGATATTGCGCCAAAACAAACCAGCAAGAGTTTGCGTATCATAAATGTTTGCTTCTTAGTTAAATATACAGTTTTTGCTCAGGTATAAGAAGCTGGATATAAATAAAAAAACCCGGCAATTAGCCGGGCTTTTTAAAATGAAATATTGAAAAGCTTATTGCAGAACAATTTGTTTTACGATATTGCCACCGTCTGCAGCTTGTATTTTTACCTGATAAACACCTTTTGCCATATTGCTCAGGTCTATAGTAGCAACCGAACCGATAGCAGATACATCAATAGATTGTGTAGCTACCAGAGAGCCCATTACATTGTAGCATTGTACAGCTACTTTACCATTGATGCCTTTCATGTTTACATTAAACACACCAGTTGTAGGGTTAGGGCTGATGATGATATTGTCTGATTTGATAACATCGTTAACACCTGTAGTAAAGTACATGTAGTTTGATGTAGCAGAACAACCTGCAGTATTACCTGTACAAGTGTAGATACCTGAACCTTCAGAAGGATAGTGTTTTTGCGTAGTAGCACCTGGTATCACAACACCGTTAAAAGACCATACATAGCTGTTGCAAGGTGTGCCCGTAGCTACCAGTGTATCGTATTGTTCTTTGATAGCAACTTTGATATTGCCAAGTACGGTAATTTGTTTGCAGAATGCCGCACCACCTGAACGTGAGCCTTCATTGCAGAATACAGTAACGTTGTATGTGCCGCCCACAGACATTGATTTATTGTAATTACCCGTGCCAAAGTTGACACTTGAATTAGTAACCGGTAAAGAGATTACATTATCATATACCACTACTGCAGAGTCGAGGCTGCAACCAAACATAGCAAGTTTATTATCATGCCATATAGCAGAAAATTCACTTGTTTGGCTATTAATACCCAATGTGCCAAGATCTGTGGCAACAGGAGCACCTGAGATAACACCGCCAACAAAATCCACTTTAGTTAGCTTGCGATTATTTTCATTACCTATCAGTGCATAGGTGCTGTCGCAGTTTGTGATAATAGCAAGAGCACGCGGGTTAGAGAATTGGTTGTTAGGATTGCCCAAATCAGTATGTGTAGGTGCGTTGTTTTTTAGATTTGTACCGAAATTCCAACGTACAAGTTTATCGCCGCCGCCAGGGCCACCGCCACCAATATTAGTTATCAAACCATACCATATGCCGGCATGTTGATGTAATGCAAAGTTAACAGGAGCATTCAGGAAGCCACCTGAAGGTGAAATTGTATTAGCAGTAGGTGTTGTAGACAGGCTTGTGCCAAATTCCAGACGTATTATGTTACTGAATTGCCTGTTAACAACAAATGCAAGCCATTCATTGCCTGATTTCTTTAGCGTTATAGAATATGGCCAGAAGAATGAATTGTTGAAAGGCATTGTATTCACCGTAGGTGTGCTGGAAAGATTGCTACCCCAGTAGAAGTGTACCAGATTTTTACCGTCTACACAGAAGCCGTGCCATTCGTTCGAAGCATCTTTAACGATGTCTAAGCCTAATGTACTGTCGCCAAGCGCACCGCCAAAGTTTGTAAGGTCTGTAACGGTTGTTCCTGCCATTGTCGGACCTAAATCGAACCTCAGCAAGCCACCATGACGTTGCGTAACAAAGGCGTAATATTCGCCATTGTCGTATTGTACAGAAACTCCTGATGGTAAATACGAAGTTTTGCCAGTGATATTGCTGGCAGTAACACCAGAAGCATCGCTTACCACATCACCTATTGCCCATGCATAGCTACCCGCGTTGTATGTGGTGGAATATGTTACGTTAGTATTCAGACATACAGTGTCCGGACTACTGATTTGTGAATAGCCTATTAAAGAAGATAAACCTAATAAAAGAGTTAAGTAGGCTTTTTTCATATTTTACCTGATTTTAGAAATTGTAATATAAGCAATATTTTCAGAAACGGAATGGATTTTTTGCCGTTTCAGTGAATTCTGACCAGATTTCGGCCACAATATTAGCTGCGGGTTTAATATCCTTAATGATGCTGCTAACCTGTCCTATTTCCAGCTCTCCTTCGGTCATGTCACCCTCAAACATACCTTTCTTGGCTCTTGCTCTGCCCAGCAGTTCTTCCATCTGTTCTTTAGTAGCACAGTTTTCTTCTGCAGCTGCCACACGGCGGTAGAAGTCGTTTTTGATAAGGCGCACCGGCGTAAGCTCTTTCAATGTCAGTACTGTATCGCCCTCATTGGCGCTTACAACTGCATCTTTAAATGCCTGGTGGCTGGAAGCCTCCGGTGTACATACAAAGCGGCTGCCTATCTGCACACCTTCTGCACCCATTGCCATCATAGCATACATGGCGCGGCCTGTAGCTATGCCACCTGCTGCTATCAGTGGTATGCTGATGCTTTGGCGTACGTTTGGTATCAGGCAAAGGGTAGTAGTTTCTTCTCGCCCATTGTGCCCGCCTGCTTCAAAGCCTTCTGCCACAACCGCATCCACGCCTGCCTCTTCACACTTCTTTGCAAACTTGGCGCTCGATACTACGTGTACCACCGTTATGCCGTTTTCTTTCAGCTTGGCTGTCCATATTTTAGGATTGCCCGCCGATGTGAAAACGATAGGCACTTTCTCTTCTATAATGATAGCTATGTGCTTATCTATATCAGGATAAAGCAGTGGCAGGTTTACGCCGAATGGCTTGCCGGTAGCAGATTTGCATTGTTGTATATGCTCGCGCAGTACTTCGGGGTACATGCTGCCAGCACCTATCAGGCCCAGGCCGCCTGCATTGCTTACCGCAGATGCCAGCTTCCAGCCCGAAGCCCATATCATACCGGCTTGTATAATAGGGTACTGTATTCCAAATAGTTTTGTGATGCGGTTATCAAAACCGTTGTCTGTAATTCTTCCTTCAAAAAGCATGATGGTTACTGCGCTTTTCTTTTATAAAATAGTGTGTTACTGTTTTCTTTTCTGAATACTTCCTGCGCTGTTTGTTGCAGCATGGCAGTGGTAACGGTATTGTAATTGTCCCACTCTTTGTTGATGAGGTTTGCATCGCCTAAGAGTTCGTAGAATGCAAGGTTATTGGCGCGGGACAGGATGGTCATGTCTTCAAATGTTATCATGGCCTCTATCTTGTTTTTCGCTTTTTGCAGTTCATCTTCCGTTACGCCACCGCTTACAAGTTTTTCAATCTCAGCTTCTACCGCTGCATTGGCATCTTCTATGCTTTTGCCTTCTACAATCTTGCCTTCTATTACCAGCAATCCAGGGTCTGTACTGCCGGTATGGTAGCAACTGATATTGCTGAACAGTTGTAATTCCTTTACAAGACGCAGATGCAAGCGGGATGCAACACCATTACCCATTATTTCCGTTATCAGATCTGCAGTGTAGTAAGACGGAGACATACGCCCGCCTATATGCCATGCTTTGTATAGCGCATCAAGCGGTACATTGGCTTCTACTGTTGCTACACGTGCTTCTGTTTGCAGTGGTTCCTGTGGCAGGTTGCGGTAGTACTTATCGCCCGCAGGTATGTTGCCAAACCATTTTTCTGCCAATTGTCTTACCTGTTCGGTAGTTACATTTCCTGCAACAGATAGTATGGCATTAACAGGCCTGTAGTGCTTGAAGAAGAAAGACTTTACATCATCCAGATGCGCATCTTCAATATGCTTCAGCTCTTTACCAATGGTCATCCACTGATAAGGGTGTTGTTTGTATGCCAGCTTGCGCATGTTTTCCCATGCATCGCCGTAAGGCTTGTTGATGTAGTGCTCTTTAAACTCTTCGCTCACTACTTTGCGTTGCACATCCAGACTCTTTTCACTGAAAGCAAGCGCATTCATGCGGTCGCTTTCCAGCCAGAAGGCCGTTTCAATATTCTGCAACGGCAGTTGTATGTAGTAGTTGGTAATATCGTTGGTTGTGTATGCGTTGTTTTCCCCACCTGCCATTTGTAATGGCTCATCGTATGATGGTATGTTTTCGCTACCGCCAAACATCAGATGCTCGAAGAGGTGCGCAAAACCGGTACGTTCGGGGTTTTCATCTCTTGCGCCTACATCATACAATACATTCACCGCTACCATCGGGGTAGTGGTGTCTTTGTGTACTATTACGCGTAGTCCGTTGTCTAACGTGAATCTTTCAAAATCTAACATATCTCTTTCTCTGTGAAACGCTAAAGTTAAGCCGTTTGTATCTCGATAAAAAATGCACACCCTGAAGTGTGCATTGGTATTATTTATTCTTCCAGTTTCAGGGAAGTGCTGTTTTCTTTTTCCTTCTCTATTCGCCCGCGGCGCATGGGGTTGGCAGTGTAGGTAGCGTATTCTGCACGCTGCCTCACAAGGTCTATTGCCTGAAACAGTGCCTCCTGAAAAGATGAAGGGTCTGCAATGCCTTGCCCTGCAATATCGAATGCCGTGCCGTGGTCTGGTGATGTACGCACTACAGGCAAGCCTGCCGTGTAGTTTACACCTTCGCCATGCGCCAGTGTTTTGAATGGTATCAAACCCTGATCGTGATACATAGCAAGCACCGCATCAAAGTTTACATAGCTGCTGCGTGCAAAGAATGCATCGGCGCTATATGGACCGTATACCAGATGCCCTGCCTGTTGCATACTGTCTACAGCAGGCTTTATTATATTCTGGTCTTCATTGCCTATTTGTCCGCCATCGCCTGCATGTGGGTTCAGCCCCAGTACAGCAATCTTTGGTTTGTCTATACCGAAGTCTTTTACCAGCGTATCGCGCAGTATATTCAGCTTGCTAAGCAACAATTCTTTTGTAATTGTCTCTGCTACTTTTGCAACAGGTATGTGCTCTGTAGCCAATGCAACACGCAGGTTGTGGCTGTAGAGTATCATCACCACATCTTTAGCGCCGAATTTCTCTTTCAGAAAAGGGGTGTGGCCTGTATATGGGAAGTCGTTGCTGTGTGTGTTGTTTTTATGAATAGGTGCTGTAACGATTGCATCCAGTTCGCCATCCTTCAGGCATTGTGTTGCTACCTGCAGTGAGCGGATAGCGTACTTGCCCGCAGCATCTGTGAGTTGCCCGGGTTGAAGTGGCACTTCTTCCTCCCAACAGTTGAAAATGTTTACCTGCTTAGGATGCAACTTGGTAAGATCTTTCGTACTGCTGAAGTTCATAGGGTGTTCTACCGTAACAAGTTTTCTATAAAAATTAATAAGCTTGTTAGAGGCAAAAATGACAGGAGTACACAAATCGAGTATCCTGTTGTCCGACAATGTTTTAATGATTACTTCCGGGCCAATACCATTCAGGTCGCCTGTTGTAATGCCTATTATCGGTTTTTCTATATTGTTAGGTTGCATGAGCAAACAGCTTCTTGTTGTTGAATAATGATTATGCTTTTCCGTAGTGCATCAGGAAGTCGAGCAGCATACGGATACCGTACCCTGTACCACCAGCAGGCATGTAGCTACGTTTGGTAATGCTGTGCGATACCCCTGCAATGTCGAAGTGCATCCACGGATATTCTGTAAAATGCTCCAGGAATTTACCTGCCGTAATAGCGCCGCCAGACGGACCGCCTACGTTTTTCAGATCGGCAATATCAGATTTTATCTGGTCGCCATATTCATCCCACAGCGGATATTCTACTAGCCTTTCGTATTGACGGAAACCACTGTTTTTGAATGCTGTTTTCGTGTTGTCATCTGCTGTACCCATGCACACAATACCATGCTCGCCCACTGCTACAGATGCAGCCCCCGTCAGGGTTGCAAAATCTACAACCAGTTCAGGTTTGTAGCGTTTTGCCCAATGCAATGCATCTGCCAGTACAAGGCGGCCTTCAGCATCCGTATTCAATACTTCTACTGTGGTGCCATCGTACATGGTAATAACATCACCGGGAGTATATGCGTTTTCGCCGGGGCGGTTTTCTGTTGCAGGCACCAGTGCTATAACGTGCAGTGGCAATTGCATTTTGCTGAGTGCATACATAGAAGCACTAACCAATGCAGCACCGCTCATATCGCTCTTCATGCGGTCCATAGAAGCCAATGTAGGCTTCAGGCTAAGGCCGCCTGTATCGTATACAATGCCCTTGCCTACCAGTACGATAGGCTTTTTGTTGATGGCTTTTTTAGGCTTGTATTCCATGATGGTGAATGTTGGCGGCAAAATGCTACCACGGTTCACAGCAAGGATACCACCCATTTTCTCTTTGGTAATCTGTGCTTTATTCAGCACACGTACCGTAAAGCCTGCTTCTTTGCCCAGTTGTTGTATTTCTTTAGAAAGCTGTTCTGCAGTAAGATAGTTCAGTGGTTCGTTTACCAATGTACGTGCACGATAAACAGCCTCGTTGATGATGCTGAGTTGTGTTACCTCTTTTAGCGTAATGCTTTCTTTTGTAAATGATATTGTCTTCAGCGATTGTGTTATTTTCTTAGCATCGCTGCGGTATTTCAGAAACTGATAAGCAGCCAGTGCCATACCCTCTGCCAATACATAGGCAGCATTTGCCTGCGCAGACAGGTTGGTGATGGTAATATCTGCCAGTTTTTGTTTGTTGCATACTGCATGCCACTCTGCACCTGCTTTGCGCAGTGTTTCCGTAGTTTGCCAATCTGTTTTCTTTGCTTTCAGGTTGTATATAAATACAAGCGCACCATATTGGTTGATGGTAACAGACGTTTGCTCGCCCGCAATAGCCTCTGCGGCATATTTTTGTTCCTTATCGCTGAGCGATGCAATGTTTTTTAAAGCTTTCGCGTCATCAATTATATACAAATGATTCTTGCCCGATGGCTTTTGCAGTATCTTAAATTCCATGAATACTAAACAGATTAGGCTGCAAAGTTATACTTCGGTGCGATAGTTTGATAAGTTTAAAACTAACTTTGCAGTCTTATTGCTTATATAACACGAATCGTAATACATTGTCTCAGCCATATACATTAAAGAAAAGCCTCGGCCAGCACTTTCTGCACGACGAGAATATGTGCCGCAAAATAGTAGAGCAGCTACATGTATCTGCAGGTCTGCAACTGGCAGAAGTAGGCCCCGGTGGTGGCGCTATCACCAAATACCTGATAGAGCTGCCCGATGTACAATACAAGGCTATAGAGATAGATGACGAGAAAGTGGAGTATCTGAAGAAAACCTATCCTGTGTTGCAGGATAAGATTATTCATAAAGATATATTGAAGGCAGATGCACCGTTTGACGGTACTTTCAGCGTGATAGGCAATTTTCCGTATAATATATCTTCACCTATATTGTTCAAAGTGTTGGACTGGGAGCCAAACGTGGCAGAGGTAATAGGCATGTTTCAGAAAGAAGTGGCACAAAGGGTTGCCTGCAAAGAGGGTAGTAAGACCTATGGCATACTCAGTGTGCTGATGCAAGCTTTCTTTAAGGTAGAATACCTCTTTGATGTGCATGAAAACTGCTTTACACCACCACCAAAGGTAAAAAGCGGGGTGATACGCCTTACCAATCTGCACAATCCGCATGGTATTACAGATGTAAAGAAGTTCAAGCAACTGGTAAAAGCAGCCTTCAACCAACGCCGCAAGACTTTGCGCAACGGACTGAAAGGCACTTTGCCACCCGAAGCTTTGACCGATAAAATATTTGATAAACGCGCAGAGCAGCTGTCTGTAGCAGATTTTGTAGCCCTGCACAAGCAATATCAGCAATCATGAAGAAAGTACTGATTGCCGCACCTGTACATCCTGTACTGACGGATGGCTTGCAAGCCGCTGGCTATGAATGCCTGATACAAGAAAAGATAAGCCAGCAGCAGGCTTTTGGGCTGGTGAAGGACGTTATAGGCATCATCACATCTACCCGTTTGCAATTGGATAAAGACCTGATAGACGCTGCGCCCCAACTACAGTGGATAGGCCGCATGGGTAGTGGTATGGAGGTGATAGACGTACCCTATGCTGAAAGTAAGGGCATTAAGTGCTTTGGTAGCCCTGACGGTAATGCCAATGCTGTGGCAGAACATGCGCTGGGCATGCTTTTGAGCCTGAATAAGCGCATTATTAAGAGTAATATTGAGGTGAAACAGGGTCAATGGCTGCGCGATGAAAACCGTGGTACAGAACTGGAGGGCAAAACCATTGGCTTGATAGGTTTTGGCCATACTGGCAGGGCTTTTGCAAAGAAGCTGATGGGTTTCGACATGCAGATTCTTGCCTACGATAAGTATAACAGGCAAGGCTTTCCTCCTTATGTTAAGCAGTGCGAAACATTAACCCCCATTTTTGAACAGGCAGACATTATAAGTTTTCATGTTCCGTTGCAGGCAGATACGACACATTATTTCGACGAAAATTTTCTGAGAAGTGTTAGAAAACCATTCATATTAGTAAATACTTCAAGGGGTGTGGTGGTAAATAATGAAGTTTTACTGCATGGTATGCAAGAAAAACTAATTTGTGGAGCATGTATTGACGTTTGGGAAGAAGAACCACTAAATGCGATGAGTGACAAACAACGTGCATTGCTTGCACAGGTGGCAAACCTTCCAAATGCAGTACTGACGCCACATATAGCGGGTTATAGTTTTGAAGCCGTTTATAAAATGAGCAATATTTTGCTTCAAAAAATTGTCAATTTTTTGTAAGATGTATGGGCGTTTACGATAATGTAATGAAAACCGACATAAATCTGACAAAAAATCTAAACTGCCGTAGTACTTTTAACAGAAGTTTTTATCTTTACCGTTCATTTGGTTAATAATTTATTAATGCAGGATATGACACGTTCACTACGTTATTTATTCCTTTTACTGTTTGTAGGCGTTACCGGTGTAGCAATGGCCCAGGTGGGTGGTATTACCGGTAGGGTATTAGACGACACTAAGGAACCTCTCATCGGCGCATTCGTGGAAATAAGCGAGGGCGGTGTTAAAAAGCTAACAGTAGTTACTGACGAAGAAGGTAGCTACATGGCCAAACCATTAAACCCTGGTCGTTATGATGTAACCATCAAGATGTCAGGTTTCAACCCTAGTCTTACTCGTGGCGTTATCGTAAGCCCTGATAAAAACACGCTATTAAACATTAACATGCAGTTGGATAAAAAACAATTGCAGGATGTAATAGTTGTAGATTATAAGGTGCCGTTGGTAGACCCTACAAGTGAAAAGACAACTATTACGTCTGAGCAGATTGAAAAAATGCCTACACGTAATACGCAAAACATCGTAGCACAATCTGCAGGTGTATATAAGGCAAGTGATAGGAGTAACGACCTGAATATTGGTGGTTCTCGTTCTGATGCTGCGGTATATATAATAGATGGTGTTAGGGTTAGGGGTAATGCTGGTACAAACATTGCTCAAGGTGCGATAGATCAGGTAGAAGTTATGCAATCTGGTGTATCTGCAAAATATGGTGATGCCATTGGCGGTATCATTAATATCACTACAAAAGGTGTATCTAAACAAATGAGTGGTGGTGTGTTGTTGGAGAAATCAGTAGATGGTTATGGTCACAATCTGCTAAACTTCAACTTGTCTGGTCCACTATTCAGCAAAAAAATTGACAGTGTTAATAAGAAGCCTATAGTTGGTTTCAGGTTGGATGGTGATATCTATTATGACAAAGACAGAACACCATGGTGGACACGTACATACGTAGCAAATGATGATGCGCTGCAAAGGGTTACAGATAATCCGCTGACTGCAACGCCTACACCTTCAGGTGGTAAAGTATTTAACTATTCTACAGAATTTTTACGTCTTAGCGATTTCCATACTGTAAAAGCACGCCCTAATGCATTAACAAAAGAAGGTAGGCTGAATGGTCGCTTGGATTTCCAGTTGGACGATAACCTGAACGTTCAAGTAGGTGGTACATTTAGTTATATAAACCAGCCTAACTACGACAGGGCATTTGTGCTGTTTGCAAATGATGCAATACCTGTATTAAATAGTTATACCGGTCGTGCATATGCTCGTTTAACCCAGCGCTTCGCCACTGCTGCTACAGCTCCTGGTGAGAAAAAACCAGTAATTTCTAATGCATACTACCAAGTTCAGGCAGACTATCAGAAAGAATATAACTCACTGAAAAACCCAACATTTGGTGAGGATTTGTTTAAATATTATTACGTAGGTAAGTTTACTACTAATTACACTCCAATATATGCTGCCGGTGTTGATGATAGCACTGGTATCACAGGTATTCGTTTGTTGGTAGATAGAAACCCTAATGGTGTAACATACGAAAGGTCAGATTTGAACCCTACATTGGCAAACTACACTAGTCAATTCTTCAAAGAGTCTGGCACACAGCCTTTGTCTATGAGTGATGTTTTGGCAAAGCACTATCTTACAAACGGGTATGCACCAAATGTAGTTTATGGCAGATATTATAATCTTGGTAATACACTTGGTTATCACCAAAAAAGTTCTGTAGACCAGTTTGCGGTTAGTGTGGATGCATCTTTTGACCTGCAACCGGGTAAAATCCGTCACCAGATAGAGTTTGGTTTATATTATCAACAACAAGTAGATCGTTTCTATGGCGCTAATAGCTTCGCCGGTAGTACTAACTTGTGGCAATATTCAAGGCAATTGAGCAATAGCCATATTAGCCTTGATTATTCAAATCCTATATTCATAGTTAATGGTCAGCAGTATACCAGAGACCAAGTAAAAGCAGGTGTTGTATCTCCATCTCCTTATGATACTATTATATATGCTCGCAAAGTAGATACTATCTCAACATTTGGTCAGAACCTGAGGAATAAACTTGGCCTTAAAGCTTCTGATTATGTAGATGTAGACAATTACGATCCATCTATGTATTCTCTTAACATGTTCTCTGCTGATGAGCTATTGAACAGTGGTAACCCGTTTGTATTCTACCGCGGTTACGATTATACAGGTAAAAGATTGTCTGGTCAGGTAAACTTCAATGACTATTTCACTAAGAAAGATGCCAACGGCAATTATACACGTGAGGTAGGTGCATTCAGGCCAAACTATATAGCAGGGTATATTCTTGATAAGTTTTCTTATAAAGATCTCAACTTTAACTTAGGTGTTCGTATAGATCGTTTTGACGCTAATACCAAAGTATTGAAAGACCCATACTCTTTGTACGAAACATATACTGCAAAAGATGTTAGTAATAACGCTGTAGGTAGCAGGACAATCACTAATACATATAATAATGGCGTAAGGCCTGCCAATATTGGTGATGACTATGTAGTGTATGTAAATAACAATCAGTCTTCAGCTTCAAACATCATAGGCTATCGTAATGGCGATGATTGGTATGACTATTCAGGTAAATTGATTGAAGATCCGAATGTATTGAAAAACTATAGTGGTGGTCGTGACCCTCAGCCATTGTTAGTAGATGCTAATGATAATATTAAGAGTGCAACATTTAACCCTGAAAAATCTTTTACCGATTACAAACCACAGGTTAATGTAGCGCCACGTATTTCTTTCAGCTTCCCGATTGCTGATCAGGCTTTGTTCTATGCGCACTATGATGTAATGGTACAAAGACCTACTGAGCGCATCTTTACACCAGCTTCTGATTATTACTTCCTGACAAATAATACACAGGATATCATTAATAATCCGAATTTGAAATCTCAGAAACTGATAGACTACGAAGTAGGTTTCAAACAAGCTTTGACTAAACAAACAGCTATTACTATTACTGCTTTCTACAAAGAACGTAGAGATATGATTCAGGTTCGCCCTTATCTGTTTGCATGGCCTGTTACTTACTTTACTTATGGCAATAGAGACTTTTCTACTTCAAAAGGTTTTACTTTAACATATGATATGCGCAGGATAGGTAATCTGCGTATGAATATAGCCTATACGTTGCAATTTGCAGAAGGTACAGGTTCAAACTCTCAGACTTCTGCTCGTAACGGTAACTTCGGTAGTGGTATCCTGAATAACTTCATATCTGCTGGTTTGCCTAATATGCGTATGACCAACGTGCTTGACTACGATTCTAGGCATAACATTGTTACTAACATAGACTATCGTTATGATAAAAATCAAGGACCGGTTGTTGGTGGTGTACACATTTTTGAAAATGCAGGTATCAACATCATAGCAAGGGCACGTAGTGGTGAGCCTTATACTAAATACAGGAAGCCAACAGCAGTTACCAATGAAATTGACGGTGGCGTAAACGGTTCGCGTTTAGGTTGGCACTTTGGCCTTGATGCAAGGTTGGACAAAGATTTCGAGTTGAACAAACTGTTCACTGGTAAATCTTCATCTGAAACACCTGGCAAACGCCCGCTGATGTTGAATGCTTACGTATTTGTTACAAACGTATTCAATATCAAGGATATCATAAGTGTTGATGGCTTCACAGGTCGTCCGGATGATGATGGTTATCTTGCTTCGCCTCAAGGTACATTGAGTGCACAAACACAAGTTAACACGCTTTCTTTCGTAGACTATTATAACATGTCTTTGTGGAATAATAACAGGATAAACCTTCCAAGGCGTATAAACCTGGGTTTACAGCTTAATTTTTAATAAAACAATTGTTTGATATAATAACTTAAAAGGAGTTATGATGTTTAAGGATAGAAAAATAATTGCAGCAGTCGCAGCGTTTGCACTTTCAGGAGTGTTTAACAGCGCGCTGGCGCGTCCAAACATTGACAATAATGGTCAATTGAAGACAACTGGCGGCCAACTGAAGACGACTGCCAGCACGTGTAAGCCCGCAGAAGCCAAAATAGACCTTGATATCAATAACGTACGTGCGCGTTTGATGACAGGTGGTGATATGTGGTGGGACAACGGTACTGCCGAAGCACGTTACGAAATACCGAAAGGTAGCCGTAAAAACTCTCTATTCGCCGGTTCTGTGTGGATAGGTGGTAGGGATGGTCAGGGACAGTTAAAAGTAGCTGCGCAAACCTACAGGCAAGATGGTAATGACTATTGGCCTGGCCCTCTGGATAATCAGGCAAGTATTAAAGATGCTGATTGCGCAGAATGGGATAGGTTTTGGAAAGTCAATAAATCAGACATCCTGAAATTCAGATCGTTAGCAGATCCTGCCGTTGCTAGAGGTGATGTTGCTTTTGAAGCAATAACACAATGGCCGGCTAAAGGTAATGGTGAAGCTGTTGGTAACAGGGGTAATACTTTGGGTTTAGATGTTGCAACCAGAGATTATGCGCCATTTGTTGATGTTAACAATAATGGGGTATATGAGTATGCACTCGGTGATTACCCAAATATTACCGGTGACCAGTTCATCTGGTGGGTATTCAACGATAAAGGTAATACTAAACAGCAGTCTCAGACAGAAGGTATTGGTATAGAAGTGCAGGCAAGTGCATTTGCATACTCTACAAAAGACTATTTGAACGATGCCAGTTTCTATAACTATCGATTGGTAAATCGCAGTAACCTGCAATTGGATAGTACCTATATTGCAACCTGGACGGATGCCGATTTGGGTTATTATCGCGATGACTATATAGGTTGTGATACTACACGTGGTTTGGGTATTCTGTATAATGGTGCAAGCACAGATGGTGCGGGTCAGATAAACAGCTATGGTACAAAAATACCAATGGTGGGTGTAGACTTCTTTAAAGGGCCTAGAAAACCTGTTGATACTATGATAAATGGTGTCCCAGGAATTACTTACAAGGAACTTGGTATGGAATCATTTACATACTATAATAATGATAACAGTAATATCGGTAACCCTGATAATGGTGTGCAGATATACAATTATATGACTGGTTCTATCAGAAATGGACAACGTTTCAGTAATGACTTTCAAGGACCTGGTATCAACTCCAAAGGCTATGGTACAAACACTACTTCAAGATTTGTATTCTTCGGCGATCCGGAAGTTAAAACTGAATGGTCTGAGTGTTCTTGTTTGAACCCGGTAGGTGACAGACGCTTTGTGCACTCTTCTGGTCCTTTCAAATTAGAGCCTGGTGTTGTTAATGACATCACAATCGGTGCTGTTTGGGTAGCTGATGTAGGAGGTTGTCCTACAACCAGCTTCAGAAAGATTCGCGTTGCCGATGATGCAGCACAAGCATTGTTTGATAATGGTTTCAGAACAATTGAAGGTCCTGAAGCTCCGCGCCTTGTAGCAAGGGAAATGGATAGGAAGATTGTCTTCTATCTGGTAAACGATTATGGTAGCAATAACTTCAGAGAACGTTATGGCCGCAGTACTGATCGTAAATATCAGGTAGCATCTCCTAAAGCTGCCAAATTCAGCACAAACAATGATTCGCTTTACAAATTTGAAGGTTACCGAGTTTTCCAATTGAAAAATTCATTGGTACAACCATCTCAGATATATAATAGTGATGGTACAATCAATACTGCAGTTGCAGCGGAAGTATTTAGTTGCGATATCAACAATAAGGTTACTCGTATTATCAACTGGGAGAAAAAGACTGAGATTGGAGATTCTGTGTATGTTCCACTGGTAAAAGTTACAGGTAACGATAGTGGTATTAAGCACAGCTTTGAAATCACTACGGATAAATTTGCTAGTACGGATGATATTAAGTTGGTAAACTATCGCAACTATTATTATGTTGCAGTTGCTTACGCACACAACAATTTTGCTGATTTCAATCCTAAAAATGCAGAATCTACACAAGACATTTGTTATTTAGAAAGCTCTCACGGTGCAGGTGGTATACCTATACCTGTAGTTGCAGCTATGCCTAACCCTGCAAATGGTGATATGGGTACAGTTTTGAATGCTGACTACGGTACAGGCGTTATCATCAAGCGTCTGGAAGGTACTGGTAATGGTCACAATGAATTGAGACTTACAGAGGAATCAGAGAACGAAGCACTTTTTGGTGGTAATAATCAGGCAGTGTATCCTACTTACCAACCAGGTTTCGGTCCTGTTAATGTTAAGGTTGTAGATCCTAGAAAAGTTCAGCCTGCAAACTGGGAATTATTTATAGATTCAGTTACACAATCTCCTACAAGTACTACTATCAGCCAATATAACGGTTGGAGGCTTGTAAATACATCGAACGGAGAAATTATATACAGTGAAGGCAACAAAGGTATTGTTGAGCCGGATGAGCAAATCATTGAAAAATATGGTCTGTCTGTAACGATTCAACAAACACTTCGCCCTGGTGACGATCAAGCAGGTTCTAATGGCCTCATCTCATCTTCTATAACATTTGATGATCCTGCTAGGCAGTGGTTAGTAGGTGTTCAGGATGAAGAAGCAAGGTCGCTGAATAACTGGATCAGGAGTGGTCATACATCTGATACATACGGACGTTGTGACTTCAATGATCGTACAGGTAACGGTTATGATACTTCTGCTCAGATTTATGAAAATCTGTTCCCGCTAAGTCCGCTTCACAAAGGTACATGGGCTCCATATGGTTTGGCTTCAGATGAAGACAGATACGCTTGTGGCTTCGGTGTTATCAAAAAAGGTACTGCATCAGCTATATATAACCTGCCAAGTGTAGACATAGTACTGACATCTGACAAGTCTAAGTGGACAAGGTGTGCTGTATTGGAATTGCAAGACGCATCTGCACTTTCTGAAGGTAAAGTTGCTAAATTCTCTATCAGAAGCCATAAGAGCTGGAATCTGGATGTTGATGATAATGGTCGTCCTACATATTCTACCGTTGCTGGTGATACTGGTATGTCTTGGTTCCCTGGTTACGCAATCAACATTGAAACAGGCGAACGTCTGAACATTGCATTCGGTGAAGACTCATGGTTAAAGCAATATGGTGGTACAGATATGATCTGGAATCCAACAAGCGATAACATATCTTCATTTGGTAGTGTTATCAATGGTGGTAAACATTATATCTATGTAATGAATACCCGTTATGACTCTTGTACTTGGTTCAGACAACAAGTTGCTCAATCAACAATCCAGCAAAACGCTGCATTGAAAACTATACAATGGGTTGGTTTGCCACTGTTGAATGAAGGTTATCAATACAAATCGATTAAAGATGGTTTGATACCAAATAATGTACGTATCAGGTTCAGGGTAGATCGTCCGTATGCAAAATACAGATCTGCATTGCAAAGTGGTGCTGCAAGAAATGCTGATGCTCCTTTGTATAGCTTCAATACTAACGATCTGGCTCCAACTCCATTGAACCAGCAATCTAATGATCAGCGTGATGCACTTCTGAAGAAAATCATGGCAGTTCCTAACCCGTACTACGCATACTCTGGTTTTGAGAATAACAGGTTAGATACTCGTGTAAGGATAATTAATTTACCAAAACGCGCTACAATCAGCATCTATTCTCTGGATGGTTCCCTGATACGCAGACTTGAAAAAGATAATCCTAACGTATCGTATGTTGACTGGGATATCAGAAATGCTAAGGGCTTGCCAATAGCTAGCGGTATGTACTTGTTCCACATCAATGCAGAAGGTATAGGCGAAACAGTTGTTAAATGGTTCGGTGCTATGCGTCCGATAGATATTATCAGCTATTAATAGAATATAATTAAGGGCCGGTTGCGGCCGGCCCACAATTTTAAATAACATAAGATTCTTATGAAAAAAATATCTACTGGAGTTCTTGTTGCAGCCATCGCATTGGGTACTACTACGCAGGTGTTAGCAGGTAACAAAGATCGTACTGGTCAGGCAGGTGCTTCTGAACTGCTTATAAACCCTTGGGGGCAAAGCACGGGTGTATTCGGTATGAATACTGCACAAGTAAGAGGTGTTGATGCAATGAAAACTAACATTGCAGGTCTTGCTTTCGTAAATAAAACTGAACTTGGTGCTTCTTACAGCCTTTTTTTGAGGGGCAGCAACATAGGTGTTAATAATCTTGGTTTTGCTCAAAAAATGGGTAAAAATTCAGGCACACTTGGTGTTAATATTATGGCGCTGAGCATGGGTGAAATTACAATCACAGATTATAACAACCCAACCGGCACATCGGGTGTATACAAGCCACAGTTATTCAACATGCAAGTGGGCTATGCTAAGTCTTTTTCTAAGACAATACATGCAGGCGTAGGCGCTACATTCGTTTCAGAGCAAATATCGAACGTTAAAGCCAGTGGTTTGGCATTCGAAGCCGGCATACAGTATGTAACAGGTAAAAGAGATAATTTCCACTTTGGTATTACGTTGCGTAATATTGGTACTAACATGCGTTTTGCAGGTAGTGGTTTCAGTACAGAAAATATAGCAGCACAGGGTGAGTATTCTATGAATACTTTGGTGCCTGCAGAGAAGTTTGAAATGCCTACATATCTGAACTTTGGCGTTGCTTATGATTTCTATCTGGATGAAACAAATCAGCCAACTACAGATGCGCAAGCTACAGATGCTACTGCTGCAATGCCCAAACACAGAGTGACACCGATGGCAAACTTCACATCAAACTCTTTCAATAACGATTTTCTTGGCTTAGGCGTTGAATATTCGTACAAAGAGATGTTTATGTTGCGTGGTGCTTACCGCTACGAAAAAAACATAGGTACTGCTAATAGTACTACAATGTATACAGGTATCAGTGCCGGTGCTACTGTGCAAACACGTATTGGTGAAACTGGCCCAACTTTGGCTATAGATTATTCATTCCGCCCGACTCAGCGTCCGGCAACAGGTGTACACGTATTTTCACTGCGTTTCATCCGTTAATCTAAAATTCCTTATTTTTGAATACACAACGCTTCTGCTAAAAACAGAAGCGTTGTATTTTTTTCTGATTTCAATTAATAATGTAAAGTTTACAGCGCATGGCAGGAGTAAATTATGTTACCAAAGAGACTTTGGAACAGATGAGGGAAGAACTGACACAACTGAAGACTTCAGGACGTGCTGAAATAGCACGTGCTATTTCAGAAGCACGCGAAAAAGGCGACTTAAAGGAAAATGCTGAGTATGATGCCGCAAAAGAAGCACAAGGCTATCATGAAGCTAAAATTGCGCAACTGGAGAATGCAATTGCTACTGCAAGGATTATTGATGCCAAAGATCTTGACATGAGCAAGGTGTCTATCCTTAGCCGTGTAAAGCTTACAAATATGGGCACCAAAAAAGTAGTTGAATATCAACTGGTATCTGAAACAGAAGCAGACCTTAAAGCCGGTAAAATATCTATCACTTCGCCAATTGGCAAAGGCCTGCTTGGCAAAAAAGTAGGTGAGGTTGCAGAAATATCTGTACCCAATGGTGTAATGAAATTTAAAGTAGAAAGCATCTCTGCATAATGGCTACCATATTCAGCAAGATAATAGCAGGCGAAATACCATCTTACAAGATAGCGGAAGATGATATGTTCTTTGCATTTCTGGACATCTTCCCGATGGCTGAAGGGCATGTATTGGTAGTGCCCAAAGTAGAAACAGACAAGGTTTTTGATGTCAGCGATGAATACCTTGCAAAATGGTTGCTGTTTGCCAAACCTATTGCTAAGGCTATTGAGAAATCGTTTGATTGCAACAGATGTGGTATCAGTGTGATAGGGCTGGAAGTGCCGCATGCACATATGCACCTAGTGCCTATCAACAATGCAGATGATTTGAACTTTACCCGCGATAAACTGAAACTGAACGAAGAACAGTTCAAACTAATTCAGCAAACAATCATCAACAATATGTAAAAGAAAACGGGGCTCGTAAGCCCCGTTTCTTATTCTATTATCATTCGTTGGTTTACACTCCATGCCTGTGGCTTATCTGCAAACAGTGCTTTGGTACGTGCCCAAGTATCTTTAAATAGTTCCGAAAACCTGTAATGATTCAGGTGTTCCTCGCTATCCCACATGCTGTAAGTGAAGAATACGTTAGATGCATGTGCGTCTTGCCATAGTTCCAGATGTTTACACCCTTCAAAGTGGCGAATCAGTTGTTTACGCTCTTCAAACAATGCAAGAAAATCACCAACACTGCCTGGTTCAAATGTCATTTGTACAATGCGTACTATCATTCAAAATCTATTTTAATAGTTGTGTATAGCAGGTGTTTTTCTTTATCCAGCTTCAGCCCCAGCATACTGGCAGCCTTGCCGCGATTGATGGCAATCTCTAAATGTCCTGTGCTATTGAACCAGCAAAGGATATCATCCATCCGCACATCTGCATAGCCATTACTTATTTCTGTAACAGTGTGGCGTGCAAACTGTATGCGGAAATTGCGACCACGCCTGCTGTTTTCAAATGTTTCTTTAGTAAGGTTTACAATTATATTTTCAAACCTGTCAATATGCATTACGTGGCATTCTAGTGTATTGCCAACAAGTGTTGGTTGCCAATGCACCAGTTTGTTGCTCATGGTATGCTGTTCGTAGCCAAGTGCATTGATGTCTGTAGCCTCGCTAACGCGCCTGATGATGTCTGTAGCATGCTTCACCCAGTCATTAATATTCTGCCCTTCTGCCATATCGTAGCAGCGCCATGCAGCATCGTATTTATTAAAGAAGGCAAGCGGTACAATGCCATTATCAGGTGTCAGGAAATAGTGCCCGTCTTTCATGCACAATACCATAGTAGGCTTGGCTACATGATACACATCGCACAACACTATATGAAAGCTGCCTTTAGGGAAATTGCCATAGGCCATTTTGAGCAGGTAGCTTGCCTGCTGCATATGGTAGGGCTCTGCCATGTGCGATATATCGAACACAGGCAGTGCAGAGGCATGTTGATACAGCAAGCCTTTAACAGATGCCACAGCGGCATCTTGCAGGCCAAAGTCTGATAACAACGTGATACATGCCATACAAAGGGCAAAAGTAATGGCTGGATGCGGCAAAGCAAAGCTGAATGTTTAAAATAAATGATGGATATTTACGTTTATAGATTTAGCAAATCCTGATAATACCAGATGAATAGATATACAAGCGGCATCATTTTGTTTTTTATAGCATTGATGACTGTTTTTAATACATCGTGCAAAAAAGAAAAGTTCCTGAATGCAGGTGGTGAGTTGAGGTTTTCTGTTGATACACTCAACTTTGATACCGTATTTACAACCATGGGCAGCTATACTGCGCAGGTAAAGATTTACAATCCGCAAGACCAGAAAGTAAACATCAGCAATATCAGGTTACAATCGGGTGGTGCATCATACTTTAAGTTGAACGTTAATGGTATACCGGGCAATGATGTATCGAACGTAGAGCTGGCAGCAAAAGACAGTATGTATGTTTTTGCAACGGTAAACATAGATCCAACAAATGCTAACACGCCTTTTGTAGTGGAAGATAAGCTGACGGCTACGATGAATGGTAAAGAGTTTTCTATTCCGTTTATGGCATACGGACAGAATGCTTACTACATACGCGATAGTGTGATGAAGACACAGATATGGAAAACAGATAAGCCATATGTTATCATCAACAATGCACTGATTGACGCAGGGGAAACGCTGACAATACCTGCAGGTTGCAGAATATATGTACATGCAGACAGCCGATTGCTGATATGGGGAACGCTGAATGCGGTAGGTACCAAGAAAGACAGTATCATATTTCAGGGAGACAGGCTCGACAGAAAATATTTTGGCAACGTAGGTTATCCCGGTGAATGGGGTGGTTTGTACTTCAATAAAACAAGTCACGATAACCTGATGAACTATGTGATACTGCGCAATTGTGGCAACAGTACTAAAATAGGTAACGGTGTGTTTTCTCCCGCAGCTATTCAGTTGAATCAGGATACGATTAATGATGCCAAAGCAATGCTGACAATGCGCAATTGTATTGTAGAGAATTCTATAGGCTATGGCATACTTGCATTTGGCAGTACATTGGTAGCAGAGAATTGTTTGATAAACGCATGTGGTGCACAAGCGCTGGCTACGTTTGAGGGAGGTGCGTATTATCTGCGCCATTGCGATTTGATAACCTACAGCAGCAATAAAATAAGCCACATAGACAATCCTGTATTGGCATTGATAAACTACAGGGATATTGATAACGTAAGCTATGTATCGGGCGATCTGATTGCTCAATTAGATAATTGCATCATCTGGGGGTCTTTGGAAAATGAATGTTTCATTAAAAAGCGTGGTAATAATACATTCAATGTAAGTCTGAATAATTGTTTGGTGAAAAATGCAGAAGCATTGTCGTCTGATGCTGTAGTGACTAATTGTATACTGAATCAGGATCCGCAATTCGAGAATTATCAGACATTCAATTTCAGGCTCAAATCAGGCTCACCTGCCATAGCAAAGGGGTTGCCATTAACGCCCGCTGTAATAAGCGATTTGGATGGTAAAACCAGAGATCCTTTGTCGCCTGATATTGGTTGTTACGAAAACTAAGCTGTAAGAATCTTATCTACTGCAAGCTTTGCAGAGCGCAAACACAGTGGTATGCCACCGCCGGGGTGTACACTACCACCTGCAAAGTACAATCCCTTGTACTGCGATGATACATTGCTATGTCGCTTGAAAGCAGCCATCTTATTGTTAGACGCTGTACCATATAATGCCCCCAGATAACTATTGGTACGGCTTTGTATAGATGTTGGCGTGAGTGTATGCTCAGTAGCTATATGTGTTGTAATATCTTCTCCCAGCATACGGCTAAGTTTCGCAATGGTTTGTTTCTTGATTTCAGCAGTTACATCCTTTTCGTTAGCTTCTATGATGGCAGGTTTGTTTACAAATACAAACCAATTTTCGCAACCCGCAGGTGCATGCTGCGGTTCCATTTTTGATGTAATATTGATGTAAATCGTAGGATCGTGATAAGGCTTTTTTAGCTTGCAAGTATAGTCAAACTCTTCTTTATAATTGTCTGAAAAGAAAAGGTTGTGCAGGTTCAGTTGCTTGTATTCTTTGTTAATACCCCAGTAGAATATCATGGCACTGGTACTACGTTCCATCTTACCGATGATGCTGCCTTTTTCTTTGTCTTGCAGCAAGTCGTTATAACTATAAAATACATCGCTGTTTGTTACTACAATATCAGCACGATGCTCTTTGCCGTTTGTAACGATGCCAGTTGCTTTGTTGCCTTCCAGTATGATGCGTTCTACTTTGCTGTTGAAATGAAACTGCACGCCCAAGTCGTTGCATAGTTTGTATGCAGCATTGGGTATGCTTATCATACCGCCTTCGGGGTAATAAGCGCCATCGTTCATTTCCAGGTGCGCTATCATGCTTAGCATGGCAGGTGCTTCAAACGGATTAGAGCCATTGTAAGTTGCAAACCTGTCGAACATTTGCACCAGTTTGGGATGTTGCAGCTTTTGCTCATGATAGTCGTGCATAGACTTCAGCAGGTATTGCCACTTCAGCGATTTCAATGCTTTGGGTATGCGTGCTGTAGTCCATGTTTGCAGGTCGTGTATATGCTCGTCAAGAAATATCTTGCCTATATCATTATACATACGCTCCGCTTCCAGCAGATAGCTTTCAAGGCGCGATGTATCTATCTGCAATTGCTCACGTATCTCTGCTACAAACTTTTCTTTGCCTTTGTATGCATGTATTACAGTGCCGTCGTTAAAGAAATTGTGTGTGTTGACACTAAGATTCTTATAGCGAAAATAATCGCTGAATTTTTTGCCACAGAAATGAAAGAGGTCTTCCAGTACAAAAGGTTGTGTAAAGATAGAAGGACCCATATCGAAGGCATAGCCATCCTGCACATGTAGTGCCAGCTTGCCCCCGAAGAAATCATTTTTCTCAAATACATGTACATCATAGCCTCTTGATGCCAGCCTTGCAGCACTTGCAAGCCCTGCTATCCCCGAACCTATGATGATGGCTTTCTTGGAAGGTGTACTCAAAATATCAGGCAGCTTTTTCTTGTTGTGTAAGGTAGTCTATAAACCTTGGCATTGCAAGATGAAACCATGCAGTAAATGCTTGTGGCTCTTTCTTCATCCAGCTCATCAATTCTTCTAAGCCTACAAACTTTGCATCTTTTGCTTCGCTGCTGTTCAGCTTTGCAGCGCCATTGTGGTAGCCTATGTAAATGTGGTCGTACTCGTTTTCTATCAGCCCGTTTCCTACGTCCGATTTATAACGGAGTTCAAATATTTTTTCGATGTCGCAATCAAAGCCCATTTCTTCCTGCAGCCTTCTGTGTGCTGCTGCTGTAGTACTTTCGCCGGGTGCAGGGTGAGAGCAACAAGTATTGCTCCACAATCCGCCTGAGTGGTATTTGCCCTCTGCACGTTGTTGCAACAACAATTCGTTTTTATCATTCATTACGAATACCGAAAACGCTCTGTGTAGTACACCTTCTTTATGAGCCAACAGTTTCTCCATTGAACCCAACCATTCGTCTTTCTCGTTTACAACTATCACGTTGTTTTTATCGTACAACATACTCCTCAGTTTTTATATCATATTCAGGCGATTGTTGAGGCTCGCCGAAAAGATGATGAATGCTTTTTGATAATCGGGTACACGAACACGCTGCTGCAATACGCGCGCGGGTTGCATACTCTTTATTTTTTCAAACAGTGCATAGTAGTATCTGTATGCGGTATAGACGCCAGAGCGTGCTTTCCACGGTAGTTTGCGGATGCCTTCTAATGCAGCGGCAAAGTCTTTTTCAATATCTTCTTCGATGCGCTGTTTTGTATGCTGGTCGAAGCGATAGAAATCGAAGTCAGGGAAGTAGGTGCGATTCAGGTTGTTATAATCAGCCTGTATATCGCGCAGGAAGTTTATCTTCTGAAATGCAGCGCCAAGGCTTCTTGCTTCTCCTTTCAATGCTTCATATTGCTTCATATCTCCTTCGCAGAAAACACACAGGCACATCAGACCCACTACCTCTGCAGAACCATATACATATTCATTCAGTTCGTGTACGGTTTTATAGTCTGTCTTGTTCAAATCCAGGCGCATACTGTGCAGGAAGGCAACTATGAGCTCGTGCGGTATATTGTATTTGCGTACCACATGCTGAAAGCTATGCAGGATAGGATTGAGGCTGATACCTGTTTTGATAGCCTTCCATGTTTCTGCTTCAAAATCATTCAGCAGTGTTTCTTTATCGTAATCATGAAAAGTATCTACAATCTCATCTGCAAAGCGCACAAAGCCATATATATCGAATATAGGTGCACGCAAATCTTTATGCAGCAGTTTGATAGCACTGGAAAACGAAGTACTGTATCGCTTCGTTACAGCCTCACTACACTCATGGCACACTTGATGGAACAGTGATATCATAGTCAGGTAGTTTTTAGTTTTAGTTGTTGCAATAATTGGTTGGCCACCACTTCGCCCGAAATAAGTGATGGCGGAACACCCGGCCCGGGCACTGTAAGCTGCCCGGTATAGTACAGATTAATGAGTTTCTTGTTTTTGATAGACGGCTTCAAGATGGCCGTTTGCGTCAGTGTATTGGCAAGCCCGTATGCATTGCCTTTGAATGCGTTGTAGTCTGCCACAAAATCGTTGTGTGCATAGCAACGTTTGTATACTACCGCATCCTGTATATTGGTGTCCAGCCTTTTTTCAAGCCTGCGCATGATGATTTTATAATAATGCTCTTTGATGTTTTCATTGTCTTCCATGCCCGGCGCTACAGGTATCAGCACAAAGAGGTTTTCGCTATCCTCGGGTGCTACCGTAGCATCTGTCTTAGAAGGGCAGCAAACATACATAAGTGGATTTTCAGGCCACTTTGGTGTGGTGTACAAATCTGCCGCGTGTTTTTCAAACGGTGCATCAAAAAACAGATTGTGGTGCAGTAGACCATCTACTTTTTTGTTTACACCCAAATAGTATAGCAGGCAAGATGGTGCCATGCTGCGCTTATCCCAATAGTCTGCAGTATAGTTCTTAAACTCATCAGGCAACAGTTCGCTATCTGCATGATGGTAATCGCAGGCTACAACCACTGCATCGCTGCGGTACACGCCATAGTCTGTAGTAACGCCTGTGGCTTCAGTGCCCCATGCGTTTATTTTAAGTACCGGTTCGTTGAATCTGAATTGTACACCCAGACTCTTTGCCAGTTCATACATGCCTTCTACAATCTTGCCCATGCCACCATCAGGGTACCATGTACCCAGTTTCATATCGGCATAGTTCATCAGGCTGTAGAGCGCAGGCGTGTTTTGCGGCAACGCGCCCAAGAAGAGTATCGGAAACTCTGCCAATTGCAGCAGCTTGGGGTGTTTAAAGAAACTACGCACATGACTGTGCATAGAGGTAAACATATCTATCTTGAACAGGGAGCTCAATACATCCCAGTTCATGAATTCGAATATAGATAAGCCCGGTTTGTGTACAAACTTATTAATGCCTACATCGTATTTGTAAGCAGCCTCTTTCATAAACGCTTCCAACTTTTGCCCTGCACCTTGTTCTTTGGCTTCGAAAAATGCCTGCAGTTCTGTGAAGTTGGCAGGAATATCAGCTACCTCATCTTCCCAGAAAACACGGTACGAAGGGTCGAGTCTTTTGAGTGTGTAATAGTCTTTGGCAGATTTACCAAACTGATTGAAAAAGCGTTCGAATATGTCGGGCATCCAGTACCAGCTTGGGCCCATATCGAACAGGAAGCCATCCTTTCTGAATACCCTTGCCCTGCCACCTGCTTGCTCGTTTTTCTCCACAACCGTTACATCTGCACCCTGCTGGGCCAGAAAACATGCGGCAGATAAACCGGCAAAACCACTTCCTATTACTATTACTTTTTCCAATACAGGGTACCGATTAAATTTAAGAAATATTACCTGTCTAATTTTGACATTAACATTTTGCGGGCAAAATGTATGCGGCTTTTGATAGTACCCAATGGTTCGTTCAGCAGATCTGCAATCTCCTGATACTTATATCCGGTATAGTGCAGCTCGAAAGAAAGACGGAATACCTGTGGCAGGTCGTCCACTGCTTTCTTCACTTCGCTAAGCCTTACGTTGTGCCATCCTTCATTGTATGCAGTTCTGTCTGCATTGTACATTACGTTTTCAGACGGTGCATCACCTGCAACTTTGGTGAATTTTTTGTTCCTCCTGTAATTGTTGATGAAGATGTTGCGCATAATGGTATATAACCAAGCTTTCAGGTTGGTACCAAACTGGTATTTCTCTCTGTTGAGCAATGCGCGCATCATAGTTTCCTGAAACAAATCTTTTGCATCTTCATTGTCGTGCGTCAGCGATACTGCATAAGGTCTTAAAAAGTCGCTATGACGTACTACCATCGAATTAAAGTCTGCCGTTGTCATATTGTTTAACTTTTACGTGTACGAAGTTAAACACGAACACATTCCAACGAAATAGATTTTGTTTATCCTTTCATGGTGTTTTCTTAAACAAAACAGAATCCATTGAAAATCAGACTAGTATAAAGAAAATAGGCTGAAAATTAATTTCAGCCTGTTACAGAATTAGTTAGATATTTTAATTAAGTGTTATAAGAATGTCTCTTACTTGTTGTAAAGTATACATAAACTGCACATTCTTCACAGGTATTTGCTTGGTTACATTCAACAAACTACCTGATACCAGAATTTTACTGTCAGGGAAGGTGTTATGCAGTTTTTGCATGTATTTGTTTACATCAAAGTCTGATGCTACAGACGTAAGGTGTACATAAAGATAGTCGGGATGCTTCGCCTCCACCACCATCTTCACGTCTTTAATAGGTGAATTAGCGCCCAGATATATCGGGTTCTTACCGTATTTACGTAGCAGGTAGTTTACATACATCAGACCTATATCATGTATTTCGCCTTCTGGCAAAAATAATAGTACAGATGGGCCTGCATCTGCTTCTTTGGGTGGTAAACCTTCTATAGCCAATGCCAGTTTGCGATACACCACATTGCTCACCATGTGCTCCTGTGCAGGGAAGAGCCTGTCGGTCATCCACATCAGGCCTATTTTTTCCAGAAAATTGAACACAAGCTGTTCTATGGTTTGTTCAATACCATACTTACGCAGGTATTCATTCACCAGCTTTTCAAACCTGTCTATATCCATAGCCAGTGTAGCTTCCAGCAGTTCGTTGACAAGCACCTGTAGTTTGAAGTCCTTATCGTTTATCTTCTGGATGAGCGAGTTCATCTCCTCATCACTCATTTCATGAATACGGGAAATCTTGTAGCCGTAATTGTTGAGGAGCGATATGCGTAGGGCCGTTTTCAGGTCCAGCGCATCGTAGTAGCGTATATTTGTAGGTGTACGCTTGGGTTGCAATATGCCATAGCGTTGCTCCCAGATGCGTATAGTATGCGCCTTGATACCGGTGAGGTTTTCAATGTCCTTAATGCTGAACCTATTCATTTCTGCAGTATCCACAGTACCAGATTTTGCTTTTAAAACAATAACAGTATAAAAAAGTTTATTTATTGAAGTGCTTTTCTATCTGTTGGTACCGATAGTCAAATATATCTCGTAATTGTTTCTTTACGAAGAGTGTGTGCGCAATATTGCCAAGAATACCCAATGGCAGGCGATAGTGCACAAGATCGGTCATCATAATGCCTTTGTCTGTTTCCTCGAACAAGTGCTGGTGGTGCCACATTTTGTATGGGCCTACACGCTGCTCGTCTACAAAGCGCTTATTGCGTTCCACATGGGTTATTTCCGTCATCCAATTGAGCGGTATACCCAGCAGCGGAGAAACTTTGTAGGTAATGACCTGCCCTGCGTACACATCACCTTTCGGTATATCGCAGGTTATTACAAAGTTCATATAAGAAGGTGTGATGGCAGACAGATTGCGTGCATCTGCGAAGAATGCCCAGAGGGTATCTATATCGCACCTGATGAGTTGTTTACGTTCCAGCTTAAAGACAAACATGCAACAACAACAGTATTGGTTGCTGATTGTTCAAAATGCACTGTATCAATGTTTGTATCGATAAATGCAATTAGCAGCAGAAGCTTTAAAGGCTGTAACTTCATGTCAGGATGAAAGGATTTGTATTTACGCAATTCAGGGAGGAAGATAACAGGTCGCCGTTTCAGAAACTGTTTGACCTGTTTATGGAGCTGTTGCAATATACCAGTGGCGATGCTACTGAGGCGCTGGACTGGCTAACACAGCTTGACAGAAAGTACGGGCTGACGAATAAAAACTATAGCATTGGCGATTTTATAGATGAGCTGAAAGAGCAGGGCTATCTGCAAGAGAATGAAAGTGATGGTGCTTATAAGATAACAGCTAAGTCGGAACAGACCATTCGCAAACGCTCGCTGGATGAGATATTCGGCAAACTGAAGAAAACAAAACAGGGCAATCATCGCACTTTCAGAAGCGGGCAGGGCGATGAACTGAACCCTGAAACAAGGCCTTATGAATTTGGTGACGCACTGGAGGCGATAGACTTTACGGGAAGCCTTCGCAACTCTTTTGTGAACCATGGTGTGGATAGCTTTAAGATGCAGCAGGATGATCTTGAAATCCATGAGATGGATTTTAAGACGCAGACATCTACTGTGTTGATGATAGATATCTCTCACTCTATGATACTATATGGTGAAGACCGTATAACACCTGCCAAGCGCGTGGCTATGGCATTAAGTGAGCTGATAACAACACGCTACCCTAAAGACACGCTGGACATAGTAGTATTTGGTAACGATGCATGGCAGATAGAAATGAAAGACTTGCCTTATTTGCAAGTGGGGCCATACCATACCAATACCGTTGCAGGACTAGAGTTGTCTATGGATATACTGCGCAGGCGCAAGAACCCCAATAAGCAGATATTTATGATAACCGATGGCAAACCTACCTGCCTGAAAGTTAGTAATAAGTACTACAAAAACAGCTTTGGTATAGATACCAAAATACTGAACCGCACGCTGAACTTGGCAGGGCAGCTACGCAGGCTGAAGATACCTGTAATAACATTCATGATTACTAACGACCCGTACCTGCAATCTTTTGTACGCGAGTTTACAGAGGTGAATAATGGCAAAGCCTTTTATTCATCGCTCGATGGGTTGGGACAGTTTATATTTGAAGATTATGAGCGCAACAAGCGCAAACGTGTACGCTGATTAGCTAACCAGTGTACCGATGTTTTTACCCTCAACTACTTTTTGCAGGTTGCCTGTCGTGTTCATATCAAACACAATGATAGGCAACTTGTTTTCCTGACAAAGTGTGAAGGCAGTCATATCCATTACTTTCAGGTTCTGGCTGATGACTTCTGAGAAAGAGAGTTTCTCATACCTTGTTGCAGTAGGGTCTTTTTCAGGGTCTGCAGTATAGATACCATCTACGCGCGTACCTTTCAGTATCACATCTGCATTTATTTCTACAGCCCTCAGCGAGCCTGCAGTATCTGTAGTAAAGTAAGGGTTACCTGTACCTGCGCCAAATATTACCACACGGCCTTTTTCCAGGTGGCGTATAGCGCGGCGACGAATGTAAGGTTCTGCAACCTGTTCCATTTTAATAGCCGTCAGCAAGCGTGTTTTAACACCTGTTTTCTCCAGTGCAGATTGCAATGCCATACCATTGATAACAGTTGCCAGCATGCCCATATAGTCGCCCTGTGCGCGTTCTATACCTGTTTCAGCTTCGTTCATACCACGGTATATATTGCCACCACCAATTACAACTGCTACCTGCACACCGAGGTCTGTAATGGTTTTAATATCTGCAGAATACTGTTCCAGCATTTTAGGGTCGAGGCCGAAACTGCGGTCGCCCATTAAAGATTCACCGGAAAGTTTCAGCAGTATTCTGTTGTATTTTGGAAGCATATACCTAATGTTAATATTAATGGGGCTATTTCGCTTGCAAAGAAATGAAAAACTTACGGCTTTTAGAAGTGCGGCAACTTATTCATTAAAAGACCATACTTGAAGGTTGTCTATCATCAACAGCTTATCACTCCCGGGATTCCACAAATATACTTCTGCATGGTCTGTGCCATCAGGTACCTGTATATCAAAATGAATAAGTTTCTGTGCATTGTCAGTAAGATGCCTGTGCAGTCGTATCATGCTCGTTTCGATAATGCTTCCCTTAGCATTGAACAACCTGATGGAAAATTGCGGCATCTTCCATACAGTCCATTCTTTAATTGTACATTTTGCCATTGCCTGCACACGCAACCATTTTTTATTGGTCTGTAACGGGAAGCATACAGTTCTGCTAAACTCTACACCCTCTTTCACATAGGCTGACTTGCTGCCTTCTATTGCTGGTAGTGGCATTTGAAGGATGGTGGTATCGTTTTCATAATTGCTACTGTACTCCAGTTTTTTATCATTTAATGTACCTGTAAAAATGTGTTCTGTATCTTTCAGTTTCTCAATTTCTTCCTCGTTAGCAATATGCCAGCGGCCCACTACATGCCAATAGTAGGCTTTACTCATAGTTTCGCTATCAAAAAGGCCTGTGCCTCTGTGGGCTTGTATAGTAGTCCATAAGCTTACATATGCAAATATGAGCATCACAGGTGTTAATACTGCCAGCATCCACTTTCTATTGAAAGCCTCTGTAAGCAAATGCCCGAATGGTATGAAAAGTAACGGATAACTTTGTACCATTGCTCTACCCCCTATACCGCTGTACCACCAGATATCCCATGCACTCACAATGTAGAGTGTAGCAAGCATGAAGATGCTTATTGCTACACGGTTTTGCCCCTTTTTCAGGAATGGTATAAACCCTACCCAGGCCAGCATTACTAATGGGTTATATATAAACCAGCCACTCTGGTAGCTGAAAAGGTATTTGTACGTATGCGGATGCGTGAAACTAAAAGATTGACCCTTGCCTTGATAGCTGTAAAATAGCCAATGCCCTGAACTATACTTCCAGTACATCAATTGTATGCTGCCAATAGCAAGCACTACAACTATTGATAATGCAATACGAGATAAGTGCTGATTTAAAAACTTAAAATGTTTTCTGATGTCCGTTAATGAAAAACTATTAAGTCCCCATAGTAATGGTAACAAAACGGATGTCATTTCTGAAGGGCGTATTAATATAGCAATGCCGCATAGTGCGCCAATCCTGAAGGCATACTTATAAGATGGTGTTTGATAAAACCTGCGTGTATTGAGCAATAGCAAAACATAGATGACAAATAGCCAGTTGTGTGTTTGCGGGCTATCTATAGCTGTATAATTGAGATAGTTAGTGCCAAGTGCCATCAGTAACAAAAGCAGGGCTACAACTTTATCCTCGAAATAGTATAGCAAAAAACGCCGGTAGTACCACAACCCCAGCAAGCCTATTAGCATACTGCCTACCTGCAGTACAACCTGATATGGCAGTGAAAAGCCATCGGCAGGATAGCCAAGCATAGGTGCTGCAATATGCGCTGCAATAAATAGTGGCATGTACATAAATGCCATGCCAGATGAATAGCTTAGTACTGTGCCATCTCCACTTTTATTGGGTGTAAATTGTTGCGGATCAGGTGTAGGTTGGTATTTCTTAAGAATACTGTCTGCGAACGATTGATTTTTGAGGTCTTTGTAAATGAAGACAGATGGTATATACCAGTAATAGCCGCTGACGTCCCATGCAATAACGGCTTCTCCTTTATCCATATTCCATTTAGGGTAAAAGAACAAGCATCCGTATATAAGTACGAACGTACAGATAATGTAGGATAGGCGGGAGAGCATCGGGTTGTGGTTAGGTACAATACTATAATGAAAGAGTGCCGCAATATATTGCGGCACTCCAATTATATTACAATAGTATTACAAACCTTATGCAAATGGTATTTTTACCACTTTAGCTTTCAGTGCTTTGTCGCGTACAGCTACAAATACTTCTGTGCCTTCTGCTGCGTTCTCTTTAGTTACATAAGCCATCCCTATAGCTTTGCCTAGGCTTGGAGCCTGTGTGCCTGATGTAACAAAGCCTATCTCGTTGCCATGGGCATCCTGCACTTTGTAGTGATGACGAGGTATACCCTTGTCTATCATTTCTATACCTACCAGTTTGCGTTTCAGGCCTTCAGCTTTCTGTGCTTCGAATATGCTGCGAGAAGTAAAGTCTTTCGTGAATTTAGTTATCCAACCCAAGCCGGCTTCCAGCGGAGACGTAGTATCGTCGATATCGTTGCCATACAGACAGAAGCCCATTTCAAGGCGTAGTGTATCGCGTGCGGCAAGGCCTATCGGCTTCATGCCATGTGGCGCACCTGCTTCAAATATTTTGTTCCAGATTATTTCTGCATTGTTGTCTTTGTCTTCAAAGTATATTTCTACACCACCTGCGCCAGTATAGCCTGTAGCGCTTATCAGTACATTTTCAATACCTGCGAATACGCCTTTAGTAAACGTGTAGTATTTCAGGTTGGTGATGTCCATATCTGTAAGTGTCTGCATGTACTGTACAGCCTTAGGGCCTTGCACAGCCAACAGGCCTGTTTTGTCAGATATGTTGTGCATTTCAACACCTTTCGTGTTGTGCTGGCTTATCCAGTTCCAGTCTTTTTCTATGTTCGATGCATTTACCACCAGCATGTATACATTGTTGGTTTCTACGCAGTATACCAACAGGTCGTCTACAATACCGCCTTCATTGTTTGGCAGGCAAGAGTATTGTGCTTTGCCATCTGTCAGTTTAGAAGCATCGTTGGTTGTAACACGCTGAATCAGATCCAATGCATCAGGTCCTTTCAGGATGAATTCGCCCATGTGGCTTACATCAAATACACCTGCATTGTTGCGTACTGTCTGGTGCTCTTCATTAATGCCAGAATAAGAGATAGGCATGTTATAACCTGCAAATTCGGCCATTTTAGCACCGAGGTCGATGTGTTTTTGAGTAAATGGAGTATTCTTCATTTTCCTGAATGTATTAAAATTTGATTGGGTGCAAAGATAAGTTATTGCTCGGTTAGTTAATATGTTTGTTTGTTTTAATGTGATGGGTTGTTTCAGGTAAAATGGTTACAAACGCCTGCCTGCCGGAGGCGGGGTTACGGATTTTTTGTAACAGCTATTTTGGTTACAGCCTACCGACTAATGGATAGGAATACTGATATTTGTTAGCAGTAGTATCAGTTTTTTACTACTACAAAAATACAACTATTATTTGTTAAATTACATTTATGACAAAGAGCATCACCAAAGCCGCTTATCACGAACATTTGTCTAAAGACAAGAAGATGCAGAAGGTGGTAGCAGCATTCCCCGATCTGGAACTGAAAAAGCGAAAGAACATATGCCTGCGCCTTTGTGCATCTATCATGAGCCAGCAGCTGAGTACCAAGGTAGCAGATGTTATATTCAAACGGTTTTTGCTGTTGTTTGATGGCAAAGAACCAACACCGCAACAGATAGCAGATATGCCACACGAAACATTGCGGGCAATTGGCCTGTCGAACGCGAAAGTGACTTATGTACAAAACGTCGCCCGCTATGCGCTGGAACATGGTATGGAAGATAAAAAGCTTTACAAGATGAGCAATGAAGAAGTGATGGATTTTCTGCTACCCATAAAGGGCGTGGGTAAATGGACGGTAGAGATGCTGCTGATGTTTACCCTAGGTAGGGAAGATGTGTTTGCTGTTGACGACTTGGGTATACAGCAGGGAATGGCAAAGCTATATGGTATAGATATGACAGATAAAAAAGCTATGAAAGAAAAGATGCTGAAGCTATCTGCTAAATGGAGTCCGTACAGAACATATGCCTGCTTGATGTTATGGCGATGGAAAGACAATTAATAAAAAGAGGCGCAATCTGCGCCTCTTTTTATTTTACTTTATAACCCATCAGTGTAATGCTCATAACACTATCGGGCTTGTATGCACGCATCAGATAGTTTACATATATACTATCCTGACGGAACCATATTTTAGTTATATCATACCCTGGGTTCAAAGCTATGTATTCGCTCATAACACCCCTGCTTTCTACAAAGTGCAGATTGCGAAAGTTGAATGCGCCCACACCATTTTCGATAGAGATTTTGACATCTTCCAGTTTGTTGATAGGATGTTTGAATTTATTATCTACCTGTTGGTAGGCTTCAATACCTACAAAATGGATGCTATCGTACATGCGGTATGTACCGTTTATCTGATCGTAGGTAAGTACATTGTCGTTATAGCCCTGATTAATATTGTCGGGGTAGGTAACAACCGTACCCTTATTGCAGGAATAAACAAAGATTGTAACAATTGCTATTGCTAGCAGTGAGATATACTGTTTCATGTTTTGAAATATTTTTGGCCTCTCTACCTTCTATATCTCTGTTGCAAAGATAACAAATACCTGTAATCTTTGGTTAAACGCTGGTTAACGTTTCTCTATTTTGAACGTTTTAGGTTTATTTTCTGAAGCAAACTTTACAAAATAGAGTCCTGAATTCAGTTGGCTAAGGTTGAGTATGTTGTACCGGCAGGTAATGCGTAGTTACCAATAACTGCACCTGCAGGTGCAGTTATTGAAATTCCGGCAAGTGATTTATATGAACTCAACAGCTATGAATCAACATAACAGAATTTCATCAGTCTTTTAAAAGCTTTTTGATCTGCACTTCTTCACCTTGCAAATAGCGCATTATATACACGCCTCGGCTTAAGGCACTGATATCGATGTTATTTGTGCCGGTATGTACCTCTGCAGCTAGTATAGTTTTGCCACTCATGTCTGCAATCAGCATGAGGAAAGGCGTACTATTGTTTTGTATGTACAATACATCTTTTGCAGGGTTGGGGTATATATTGATATCATTTGTGTTTTCAATAGCATTGATACTTACAGACCACGGTGTGAAGAACGACTGCATAGCCCATGCAGAATACACAGTGCCACCACAACTGGTACGTGCAAACGCATAATACGTTTTAGCAGGTTTCAATCCTTTTATACGTATAGTATTTGTGTTGATGGCTGTGCCTGATGTTGGTGTTGTGCTGAGTGTATCTACATAATATTCGTAATTAGCACCAGGGCTTACAGACGTCCAGGTGATGTCTGCACTATCTGCTTTTGCGTTTGTTACCGTTATAGTGCCGGGTGTGCCGCAAGGAGTAGAGAAGCTGAGTGATGTCCACGGGGTAAAGAGGCTGGCGCCGCAGTAGGTGCGATGCCATGCTTTGTAAGCCATGCCCGGTGTAAGGCCACCAACACCTGCTGCAACCAGCGATGTAGATGTGCCCGTTGTAGGTGCTGCTGCGCTTGCGGGCAATACAGCGTATTCATAAACGCCTGCGCCGGCAAATGCCCAAGCCATACTTACACTATCTGCCTGAATATGAATAAGCGATGGGGTAGCTGCAGGGCATTGAGCTGAAGCATTAAAACCCAACAACATCAAAAAACAAACAATAGCATAAATATAGGTGCGCATCTTACAATAATTCTTTGCCTTAAAGATACGTAGAAATAGAAGAGTGCTTCTTATAAATAAAGCATCTGTCTACAAATGTCTTGAAATTTTATGTGTGGGTTAATAAGCTTAACCTGAAAGCCTTATGCATTTAACAGGATGAATGTAAAAACTACGGCTTTGAAGCACTATTTTTATAAAGAGGCATGAATCATTTACCACATCTTATACAAGACCTTGCGCTGATACTGATAGTGGCAGGTATAACCACGTTGCTGTTTAAAAGGCTAAAGCAACCCGTGGTGCTGGGGTATATATTGGCAGGCTTGCTGGTAAGCCCCAACTTCAGACTATTCCCTACTGTAACGGATATAGAGAACGTACGTGTATGGGCAGATATTGGTGTGATATTTCTGTTGTTTACGCTTGGTTTAGAATTCAGTTTTAAGAAGCTGATGCATGTGGGTGGTACATCGTCCATCACCGCATTGATAGAAGTATCTGCCATGTTGGGTATTGGTTTTGTAGTGGGTAAGCTGCTTGGCTGGCCCTTGATGGATTGTATCTTTCTGGGTGGTATTATGAGTATTGCGTCTACTACCATCATCCTGCGCTCGTTTGATGAGATGGGGCTCAAGGGGCGCAAGTTTGCAGAGCTGGTATTTGGCGTGCTGATAATAGAAGACCTTGTGGCCGTTGTGCTGATGGTATTGCTATCTACCATTGCTGTGAGCCGCGAGTTTGCAGGTACGCAAATGCTCACATCCATTCTTACACTGGCATTTTTCCTGATACTATGGTTTATTGCAGGTATATTTTTTATCCCTTCGTTCCTGAGTCGTGCACAAAAACATTTGAATAATGAGACCCTGCTTGTATTGTCTATTGGTATGTGTCTGGGTATGGTAATGCTGTCTTCGAAAGCAGGTTTTTCGCCTGCATTGGGTGCGTTTGTAATGGGCTCTATACTGGCAGAAACAACACAGGCAGAAAGAATAGAGCATATCGTACAGCCTGTTAAGGATTTATTCGGGGCAGTGTTCTTTGTATCTGTGGGGATGCTGATAGACCCTAAAGTGCTGATAGATTATTCAGGGCCGATACTGATTATAACATTGACATTGATTGTGGGTAAAGTGCTGCATGTAATAGCAGGTGCACTGATAGCAGGGCAGCCTTTGAAGCGCGCTATACATGCAGGTATGAGCATGGGGCAGATAGGTGAATTCTCCTTCATCATTGCAACCTTGGGCGTCACGTTGGGTGTAACAAGTAGCTTTCTGTACCCGATTGCAGTGGCGGTATCGGCAGTTACTACATTTTCTACACCATACCTTATAAAGCTTGCCGGGCCTACCTACGAGGTGGTAGATAAACTGCTGCCAGTAAAATGGAGAAAAGCAATGGACAGGTATAGTACAGGCGCACAGTCTATAACCACAGCCAGCGATTGGCGGAAGGTGATACAGGCCACCTTGGTTATCATCATAGTATTCTCGTTGGTTATCATCGGTATTATCTTCCTGTTTGTCAACTATGTGCTATGGTGGGTAGCTGATTATGTGAAGTCTGATGTGTGGGTACATATCATTACCGCGATATTGTGCCTTGCAGCCATGTCGCCGTTTCTGTGGGCGCTGGTGCTTCGAAAGGTTGCGCCTGAGTCTACAGCATTGCTATGGAGCAACAGACGGTACAGAGCGCCGTTGCTATTTCTGCGATTGGTAAGGGCAGGTATTTCTATTGTATACATCAGCCTGTTTATGCTCAGCTTCTTCCCTGTGATTGTTGCGATAACTGGTGCCATAGTTTTGGTAAGCTTTGCCGCCATATTCTCTAAGCGCATACATAGATTTTACATCAGGCTCGAGAACAGGTTTATGTTCAACTTTTATCATCGTGAACTACAGGAAGCCAAAGCAAGCCTGCGAGAGCTGGCACCGTGGGATGCGCATATTGCACGCATTACCTTTCCTGCAGGTGCAGTGTGTACGGGTAATACACTGGAAGAAATGCAGATACGTGAACGCTTTGGTGTGAATATAGCCATGATAAAACGTGGGGAATTTCATACCATACCCGCACCCGGTAGGTATGAGCGCCTTTACCCCGGAGATAAGTTGTTTGTGATAGGTACTGATGAGCAACTGGAAGCATTTAAGAAATACATAGAACCGGAAAACGGGCAAAGCCTTGCTGCGCTGGAAACCCGAGAAGTAGTACTGAAAAAGCTGACACTGAATGAAAGTTCCGAACTGTTAGGACAAACGATCAGAAACAGTGGCATCCGCGAAAAAACTAATGGCTTGATTGTAGGTATAGAACGTGATGGCAAACGAATCCTGAACCCCGAATCGAGTACCATGTTTGAGGATGGAGATAAGGTGTGGATAGTTGGTGACAGCCAATTAATAAACGAACTGATAGCTACTAAATAGTGGTTATTTTCTGTTGCCTGTTAGTATTCTGCTTTCATACATGTGGCCACCCAGATACCGCGAATAGGTGATAAAAACCGAATCGCTGGTGAGGATTATTTTATCACAATCGTTGGGGTTGGAAAAATACTTGTAATACCCTGCATACGCCGGGTATTTATTGTTGTAACTAAATGTATCCTTTCCGGCTAAAATATAATTTGCTGCCGTATCGAAAGATACCGCCAATTGTCTGTTTAGCGGATAGTGTGTAATTACCGTAGTATCGCCTGAGGCATTTGAATACCATCTGTATACACTATCGAAGACTATATAGTTGCCTGTAAAGATTCCCGGTAGTTTTGTAGTATTGGTATTATCAACAACGCTGTTTTGGTTGTCTTTTTTGCATGAGGAGATTGCTACTATCAGCAAGAGAGCTATTGATGTAAGTCTCATAGGTTGTTAAATGTTATTAAAGTTACTAAAAAATACAAACCCCGACCAACTGGCCGGGGTTTTATAATTAAGAGCAGTTAAAACTCAATTAAGCGTTCTCCATCACTTTTGGTGCAGCAGCCATGATTTCTTCATTAGCCTGAGAAGCGTATTTGTCAAAGTTTTTCACGAACAGTTGTGCCAGTTCGTTTGCTTTCTTATCGTATGCTTCTTTGTCTGCCCATGTATCGCGTGGGTTCAGAATTTCTGCAGGTGCACCCGGTACGCTTTGTGGTACCAGTACGCCAAATGTTGGGTGAGCTTTGTATTCAACATTGTTCAGTTCACCATTCATAGCTGCAGTAATCATAGCACGTGTGTAGCTCAGCTTCATACGGCTACCTGTACCGTACGCACCACCGCTCCAACCTGTGTTGATGAGCCATACGTTAACATCGCTATGCTCTTCCAGTTTCTTACCCAGCAACTCAGCATATTTAGTTGGGTGCAAAGGCAGGAACACACGGCCAAAACAAGCAGAGAACGTAGTCTGTGGTTCTGTAACACCAACTTCGGTACCTGCAACTTTTGCAGTGTAACCGCTGATGAAGTGGTACATTGCCTGGCCTTTCGTCAGTTTGCTGATTGGAGGTAGAATACCGAACGCATCGCAAGTAAGGAAGAATATGTTTTTAGGGTCGCCACCGTAAGATGGTTCTTTTGCATTTTCTATGTGGTAAATCGGATATGCAGCACGTGTATTTTCAGTAATGCTGCCATCTGCATAATCTACAGTTTTAGTGCCTGCATGGAATTTGATGTTTTCCAACAGTGCATTTGGCTTGATAGCATTGAAGATCTGTGGTTCTTTTTCAGCGCTCAGGTCTATACATTTTGCATAGCAACCGCCTTCAAAGTTAAATACAGAACCATCTGCCCAGCCGTGTTCGTCGTCACCAATCAGTGCGCGGTTAGGGTCTGCAGACAGGGTAGTTTTACCAGTACCGCTCAGACCGAAGAACAGGGCAACATCGCCATCTTTACCTTCGTTTGCAGAGCAGTGCATACTCAGTACTTTATGATCGTGCGGCAGTACAAAGTTCAGTACGCCGAAGATACCTTTCTTCATTTCGCCTGTGTAAGCAGAACCACCTATCAGGATGACTTTACGTGTAAAGTTTACGATAGTGAAGTTTGCCTGACGTGTACCGTCTACAGCAGGATCTGCCTGGAAGCTGGGAGCCTGAATGATGTGCCAGTCAGGAGTCTGTGTTTCGATTTCCTGTGCAGAAGGGCGCAGGAACAGGTCGTTACAGAACAGGTTAGCCCAAGGCGTCTCGTTTACCACACGGATGTTCAGACGGTATTTCGGATCAGCACATGCATAAGCATCGCGTACCCATACTTCTTTACCACCGAGGTAGGCTACTACTTTATCATACAGTTTGTTGAAAGCTTCAGGAGAGAAAGCAATATTTACATCACCCCAATCTACACTGTGTTCAGTGATAGCGTCCTTAACTGTGAATTTGTCTTTAGGAGAGCGTCCCGTAAACTTTCCGGTGCTAACACACAGCGCGCCTGTATCATTCAGTTCGCCTTGTCCGAGTTCTATTGTTTTTTGAGTCAGCTCTTCAGGAGAGAGATTCCAGTGAGCAACGGCAACATTCAGCCCTATGTTACTAAGATTAGCTGAAGGGTTCTTTTTACCAAATTCCTGCATAGAATTATCTTTTTGTTATAAAAAGTTGAGGCGGCAAAAATACTACATAAAACATTTAACCACTATTAAATTTCAGGCGATTGCTACAAAATTTACAAACAATAACAAGCAGCTAACGAAACAATTAATATAGAAATAATATATCTGTAAGCCATTGAAGCCATAAAAAGAGGTACAGTTGACGAAAAACGTGCATTTGAAGCTTACGATTTTAACAAATAGCCTCGTAAAGCTGTGCCTGAAAAGCGTACGTATTTTATAAAAAAACAAATCGCCCTTTTTTTTGAACGATAAACCCGTATCTTTGCGCAAATTTTCAGGGCAGAATAATGAGATCCGGACGTTTATTTTCCTTACTGGCATTGACTTTCGCGCTATCGAGCGCACCTGTTTTTACATATGCGCAACATGAAGAAAATCATGAGGCAGCCCCTGTTGCAGTGGCTGAAGCAGCACATGAAGGACACCACGAAGAAAAAAAGGAGGGTTTTAACGCTTCTGAAGTAATCTTTGGCCACATTGGCGATTCTCACTACTGGCACTTTTTTGATGTTAATGAACATCCGGTAAGCTTATCTTTACCTGTTATTATATATCATCCTGAAAAAGGGCTGGAAGTCTTCTCTGCATCTAAATTTCACCACGGGCATGAAAGCTATAATGGCTATATGATAGACCCGAACAGCAAGATGAAAGAAAAAATCATCTCTGAGGATGGTGCAAAAATTATTGATTTCTCTATAACTAAGAACGTTCTTTCTATGATTATATCAGTAGTACTGCTACTGACTATCATGCTGAATGTAGCTAAGAAATATAAAAAGAACGGTGCTATGGTAGCGCCTAGCGGTTTCCAGAATGCACTGGAGCCTGTTATCACTTTTGTGCGTGACGAGGTAGCTAAACCCAATCTGGGTAATAAATACATGCGCTTCATGCCATTGTTGCTGACGGTGTTCTTCTTTATATGGATAAACAACTTGTTGGGTCTGCTACCGGGTGGCGCTAACTTTACGGGCAACATCTCGGTAACAGCTTGTTTGGCTATTATATCGTTCCTGGTAATGGTATTTAGCGGTAACAAACATTTCTGGGGCCACTTGTTCAACCCTCCGGGTGTACCTCTGGGTGTAAAGTTCCTACTGGTACCTATCGAGATTATTTCTCTGTTTATTAAGCCGATAGCGCTGATGATACGTCTTTTTGCCAACATACTGGCAGGACACATCGTTATACTTAGCGTTATCTCAATGATATTCATTTTCGCAGGATTGAGTAAAGTTGCAGGCTGGGGTTTTGCACCTGTATCTATGGCGTTCACTATCTTCATGTTCTTCCTGGAACTGTTGGTGGCTGCTATACAGGCGTTTATCTTCACCAACCTGACAGCTGTATTTATAGGACAGGCAGTAGAAGAAGGTCATGATCATGATATGCATCACGAAGACTATCATGCTCATAACCCGGAAACTGGCCAAGAGTACAACGTATCAAAACAAGAAATAATCGCTTAATTAGTTTTTTAATCAAAATCCATAATAACATGTCTCTGTTAAACACAGTTTTGTTAGCAATTGACGGTACAGCTGCCGCTGGTGGTGCTATCGGCGCAGGTATTGCAGTATTAGGTGCTGGTCTTGGTATCGGCCAAATCGGTAAAGGTGCAGTAGAAGCTATCTCTCGCCAACCGGAAGCTGCTGGCGACATCCGTGCGAACATGATCCTGACAGCTGCCTTCGTTGAGGGTGTTGCGCTGTTCGGCGTTATCGCAGGCCTGCTGGCTGTAGTACTGTAATCGTACTTAAAGAATTAACTGCACTCAACGCACAGGGCAGCGAGTGCAGTTATTTTAGATTTTGATTGACAATCCGTACTGTTTTCAGGTACATCGGTAACAGGGTTGTAAAATAAAAAACCTGATAATAAAGAGCATCATAAATCAATAGATAACATGGATTTGTTGACCCCGGAACTCGGTTTATTTGTATGGACGCTGCTTGCGTTCCTCATCGTTTTCTTCATACTGCGCAAGTTTGCGTGGAAACCAATACTGAATTCGCTGCACGAGCGCGAAACAGGTATTGCTGATTCTATAGCAGCTGCTGAGCGTGTGAAAAAAGAAATGAGCCAGATGCAGGCTGACAACGAGAAGCTGATGATGGAAGCACGTGCACAAAGCGCACAAATGCTGAAAGAGGCGAAAGAAATGAAGGACAGCATCATCAACAAAGCAAAAGAAGAAACTAAAGTTGTTGCAGATAAGATGATTGCTGACGCTCAGCAACAAATTCAGCAACAAAAAATGGCCGCGCTTACCGAAGTGAAAAATGAAATCGGTAAACTGGCTGTAGAAGTAGCTGAAAAAGTAATCCGTAAGCAATTGGCAACAGCCGATAGCCAAAACGATTATGCACAGATGCTGGCAGAAGAAATTAAAATGAACTAATAACTGAAGTAACAGAACAGATATGCCAAATCCACGTCTCGCTTCACGTTATGCCAAAGCTCTGCTGGACCTTGCTGTAGAACAGAATGCTGTTGACAGCACGCTGCAGGACATCCGCTTGTTGGATGCTGTAAGCAAACAAAGCCGCGAGTTTACTAACATGCTGCGCAGCCCGATTATAAACGCTGCTAAAAAACAGGAAGTAGTTGCTGCTGTATTAAGTGGTAAGATGAGTGCCCTGACAGAAGGCTTCATTAAACTGCTGGTAAGCAAAGGCCGCGAGGCTAACCTGCCTGAAATAGCTGATGCTTTCATAACACAATACAAGGTTATGAAAAACATCAAAACTGTAAAACTGACAACGGCTACGCCTCTCAGCGATACAGTAAAGCAAAATATTATTAAGAATGTAGTGGCTTCTGTACACAAAGGCGAAATCGAAGTGACAGAAGTAGTAGATCCTAATATCATTGGTGGTTTCATTCTGCAAATGGATGACAAGCTGGTAGACGCAAGCGTGCGCCGCGACCTGAATGATGTTAAGACTCAGTTCCAGAAGAACATCTACGTAAGTACTATCTTCAATTAATAAAAGTACAAGAGAAACAGTTTTTATTATTTATAAAATAAAAAGTCATGGTTGAGATTAAACCGGATGAAATATCGGCGATACTTCGCCAGCAGTTAACAAACTTCAACGCTTCTGCCAATCTGGAAGAAGTTGGTACCGTACTGCAAGTAGGTGACGGTATTGCCCGCGTGTATGGCCTGAATGGCGTACGTCAGGGTGAGCTGGTAGAATTTGAAAACGGCGTAAAAGCGATAGCGCTGAACCTTGAAGAAGACAACGTGGGCGTGGTATTGATGGGTGACAGCGGTAGCATTAAAGAAGGTGCACAAGTAAAACGCACTGGCCAGATTGCCTCAATCAAAGTAGGTGAGGGTATGGTAGGCCGTGTTGTAAACACACTGGGCGAACCAATTGATGGTAAAGGCCCTATAACTGGCGAATTGTATGAAATGCCTATCGAGCGTAAAGCACCGGGCGTTATCTTCCGTGAGCCGGTAAAAGAACCACTGCAAACAGGTATCAAATCTATCGATGCGATGATTCCTATCGGCCGTGGTCAGCGTGAGTTGGTAATCGGTGACCGTCAGACAGGTAAAACTGCTATCTGTATCGATACTATCATCAACCAAAAAGAATTTTACGATGCAGGCAAGCCTGTATACTGTATATATGTAGCGATAGGCCAGAAGGCATCTACTATTGCCGGTGTTATGAAAACACTGGAAGAGAATGGTGCTATGGCGTATACAACTATCGTTGCTGCGCCTGCTGCTGACCCAGCTCCGCTGCAGTTCTACGCTCCGTTTGCTGGTGCTGCGATAGGTGAATTCTTCCGTGATACAGGACGTCCTGCACTGGTTGTTTATGACGATTTGTCTAAACAAGCGGTGGCATACCGCGAGGTATCTCTGTTGTTGCGTCGTCCTCCGGGCCGCGAAGCTTATCCTGGTGACGTATTCTATCTGCACAGCCGCTTGCTGGAACGTGCTGCGAAAGTTATCAATAACGATGCTATCGCTAAAACAATGAACGATTTGCCTGAGAGCATCAAACATCTGGTAAAAGGTGGTGGTTCTCTGACAGCATTACCAATCATTGAAACACAAGCGGGTGACGTATCTGCTTACATCCCGACAAACGTAATCTCAATTACCGATGGTCAGATATTCCTGGAATCAAACCTGTTCCTTGCAGGTATCCGTCCTGCTATCAACGTTGGTATCTCTGTAAGCCGTGTGGGTGGTAGTGCGCAGATCAAATCAATGAAAAAAGTTGCCGGTACACTGAAACTTGACCAAGCACTCTATCGTGAGATGGAAGCGTTCTCTAAATTCGGTGGTGATCTGGATGCTGCTACAAAAGTAGTACTGGATAAAGGTAGCCGTAACGTGGAAATCCTGAAACAAAACCAATACTCTCCATATAGCGTAGAGAAGCAAGTTGCTATCATCTATCTGGGTACAAACAACCTGATCCGCGAAGTGCCTGTTAAGAATGTAAAAGCATTCGAAGAAGCATTCCTGCGCGAACTGGAATTGAAAATGCCTGAGTTGCTGGCTGACTTCAAAAAAGGTAACCTGCCTGAAGACGGCATAGCTAAGATGGTGAAAATGGCTCAGGATATGATTCCTCAGTTCAAAAACTAATCGTTTATTCCCGAAAGGGATGATATAAAGTAAAAGCCCCGCATCAAGCGGGGCTTTTACTTTTAACAGGCAGTAAGCGGTATTTAACCAAAATGTATTAATAAAATTCCGGACAGATGGTACGGCTCTTTTCTTTGTCAGGACTATTGATGAGCCCGGTCTTCACCACACTTATTTCATAGCCACCCTGCATGTTGCTTGCAGCACGTAGTTTTGAAGCGTTTAGATCGTATGAACAAGTAAATGCAAGGTCTTTGAAGCGCAGCTTCAGTGTAGGGATAATGGCATCATTGTATCGATAGAATACGCCACCAAACAATACGAACAACAAGCCATCATTAGGCCCGTATTTATGCCATCCTATCAGCCCACCGCCAATTATTTCACTATATGCTCCCTGCTTGCTGTAATTGATATGTGCCTGAAAGCTGAATCGTTGATTGAGCTGTTTGCTGATGGCAAAGTTGCCATTCCAGCGGGTCATGAGGCGTATATCGCTACTGTTGTAGAATGATGTTTTAGGCTTCATTATATGATATGCACCTGCTCCAATTACGTAGTTCAGTGCATTTTCCTCGCTATTTGCAGAGCTGCTGAATGTTACCCCAGCACCCATATCCCAATAATTAATGGTGGGGTTGCCCATGTTCTCACCACTTGGATTAGAGGGGTTGAACGAGTTGTTCATATACTGATTATTGAACGTAGCACGCGTAGGGTCGAAGCTGCGTTGTATATAACCAGCAGTAAAACCAACTGATAAGTATGAGTTGTGCCCGTCTTCCAACGACTTGTTGTAGTTGATAGCAGGATATACAGATGTAGTCTTGAGGTTGATACTGCCAGCCCTATCGTAATACCCTAATACACCGATGCTGAGGTAGTCGTTTACTTCATTAATTGGTATACGTGCTTCAACATTTGCCAGTGCCGTTTGGAATGGTTTGCTGATACTGCTCCACTGATTGCGGTACACTACACCAACTTTATAGTCTCCTGTAAAAAGTCCTGTCAGTGAAGGGTTTCGAAGGATTGAGGTTTCGTAAAACTGTGAAAAATGTATGTCCTGCGCAGTAGCTTGTTGTAAGCCAACTGCTGCTATGCAAGCCAATAATATATGCTTCAGTCTGTTGTTCATAAGTTCTATCTTATCAGTGTTACGTCACCTTTAATTGTCATTATCTCTCCGCTTTCACAAAGAGCTTCTACAACATATATAAATACATCGGGCGATAATACAGCTCCTTTGTAAGTACCATCCCAAGCGTATGCAGCGTCATTCAATGGCATGCCTGTTCTTTCAAATACTACCTCGCCCCAGCGATTGTATATACGGAAAGAGCGAACCTTATCAAGCCCTGTGCCACGAGGATAAAATACATCGTTTTGCCCGTCACCATTAGGGGTAAATGTATTTGGTATAAATAGTTGACTCTCGTCGCAGAGTACTTTTATGGTTACTTTGTCAGAGTCTACACAGCCAAAATCTGTATATACTTTTACGGTATACTCAGTTGTTTTCTTTGGCGATGCGGTAGGGTCAGGACAGTCACTACAGTTAAGGCTTTCGGCAGGTTCCCATGCAAAGCGTTTTATGAGGTTGCCATTTGCATTCAGTATAGTTGAGTTGCCTGCAATGATAGTGGCTGCGCCACTAGCGGTTACGTCTGGTAGCGGGAAGATTTTGATGTTTACATAATCAGTATCCGGTATGCATCGTCCTTCGTAGGTTATTACCTTATACTTGGTAGTAGCTCCAGGTGATGCTATTGGAGTGCGTGATGTAGGATTATTCAGCCCGTTAGCAGGTGACCATACATATGTTCTGCCACCGTTGACGAAGAGTTGCGCAGTATCCTTCAGACACATGTCTTTATCCGGCCCTACTGTAGCTACTACTTTTGTTTTTATCTTCACAACAACTGTATCATTATTTACACAATTATTGATGTCTCTACCTTTTACAACAAAAGAGAAATAGTCTTTTGGCGATGCCATTGGCGATGCACAATTGAGGCAGCTTAAATATGGTGTAGTATTCCAGATGTATGAAATGCCTCCATTAGCATTGAGCTGCGCAGTATCGCCAAGGCAAATAGTTGTATCAGGTCCGGCATTGATATTTGGCAACGGGAAAATCTCCAGATCCTGTGTAACGCTATCAATACAACCTCTGCTATTTTTTACAACCAATTTTACAGGGTATTTACCCGGAGGGCCGTAAAAATGTGTCGGGTTTTTTGCGGCAAGTGTAGAGCCATCGTCAAAAGTCCATTTCCAATAATTGATAACAGAAAAATAGCTGTATGAAGTATCTATCAATGTAACATTTGAATATTGACATGGCGCATCTGCCTTGAATCCGGGCAATACAGCATCTACCCTGATTGTATCCAATCCGTTACTCAGGCTTTTACAGCCTTTGGCGTCTTCAAATATTACACGCGGTACATAAGCCCCTGGTCTGTCATATCGGTGCGATATGGTTGGTGAAGTTGAGTTTACAACTGTTCCATCATCAAAGTCCCATGCAAGTTTTGCAACGTTTGAAATAATCGCATTGAAGTTTACGTCAAGTGGTTTACAGCCAATAAGTGGTGTATAGTCGAAAGCACCATCGTAGCCTAGCATACGTACATAGCTGATGGCTGAGTCTTTACAGCCATGAGGGTCTGTAGTTACAAGTACAACTTTGAATTTGCCCCTGGTTGTATAGTATTCTGAAGGTGTAGCAGACGTAGCTGTGTTGCCCAAGCCCATACTCCAGTAAAGCTGAGAGGTATTAGTAGATGTGCTGGTGAACTTAACTAAAAGCGGAGGACAAACAGCTACAGAATCTGTCATTGTGAATGATGGATAAGGCTTCGTTATGTTTACTGCTTTCGGTTTTAGTAAAGTGTCTCTGCAACCTAGTGTATCAGTAACAATAAGTCTTACATCATAACTACCAACAGTTGCATACGCATGTTGCGGGCTAGATAATGTAGATGTACCACCATCTCCGAATGCCCATGCGGCTGATGTGAAATTTGATGTTGTATTGACAAAAGATAGCATCTCGTTAATACATGCAGTGTCTTTGTGGTTGAATGCAGCAGTAGGTTTAGATGCAAGTACATATTGTGTCTTTGTCATCGTGTCGGTACAACCCACATTGTCTACAACAATAAGTTTTACATCAAAGTAGCCACGTGTATTGTAGTTGTATGATGATGAAGTGCCGGTAACTGTCGTATTGCCACCTACACCATAGTTCCATATCCTGCTAACGATGTTAGCCCCAGACGTAACAGTTGAATAGTCTGAAAAGTTTGTTGTAAATGGTATACAGCCTTTTAGCGGACTGCCACTAAAAGACGCTGTGGGTTTTGAAACAAATATCCAGTTGTTTTTAACTATAGAATCGCTACATCCGAATATGTCTATAGCAATCATTTTCATTTTGTGAAAGCCAGGGCCACTTACAGGATAGCGAATACTACCCATTGATGTACCTATATAAACATTATCCAGGTAAAACTCATAGGCTAAGGCTGTCCTGCCAATCATATTGGCTGTATAAGTGACAGAGTCTCCGTTGCAGACGGCGGTATCATTTGCCGTTAATGTCATTGTCCTGTTATTAATTTCAACCGGAACGGTGGAAGTATCAGAACAGCCGCTTCTGCTGCTGAATGTTACAAGCTTGACATCGTAAGTGCCCGAATTCGGGTATCTGAAAATAGGGTCATTATCAGTGGTAGAAGAACTGTTTGAAGGGTCTCCGAATAGCCATCTGTAAGAAGTATGTCCGAAAGATGTATTATGGAAACGGATTTTTAGCGGAGAATCGCAAAAGCGTTCTACTGTGAATAAAGATTTAGGAGAGTCAACAATAATGTAGTTCTGCTTAATAAGTGCAGCAGAACAACCTTTGTATGTTGCGATTAGCGTTACATCCATCGTATCGGGCCATAAGTATTGAAATTTTGGATCTTTCACTGTAGATTCACTGCCTTCTCCAAACTTCCATTTCCAAGTGTCTACTGGTCCTGTTGTAAGGTTTGTAAACTGTACATACCCCCTGATGCATATGTGCAGTGGAGATGCAGTGAAGTCTACTACAGGAGGCATACCAACACGTACCTCTACAGTATCGCGGGCAATACATCCCTTAGTAGTTGTAACCGTTAGCACTACTTCGAACGTACCGGTATCTGTAAATGTATGAGACATGGTTTGTAATGTGCCATGTGTGGTATTGTCACCCCAATTCCAGTCGTACGATTGTATGGGATATGGGTATTTTCTTGTTATAGCATTAGGTATGTTGGTAAATGTAGTATCTGTAAACGTATAGGTAAGCGGCTTACAACCTTCAAGTTTAGCGCGGTCAACAATATTGGGACCGTTGTATACGCTTATGACAGTAAACATATCGTGTACCTTAACTGCGTCGGTTTTGTAGATAGTATCTCTGCAACCTGCAGCAGTAGATACAGCTAACATAGGGGTGAAATATCCGTTAGAAGAATAGCTGAATGTAGGGCTAGATGATGTGCTGGTAATGGGAGGCGCTGCGCCACTGTTCCAGTAGTAAGATGTATAGCTGCCATTTGGAACCAACTGTACGGTTACGGGTGCAGGACATAAAGTATCCGGATTTACAGTGAAGTCTGCAACCGGTTTAGGGTTAACAATAATTTGTTTTGTAGCTGATACTACACAACCTCTGTAATTATAGGTAACTATAACATTAAAAGTTCCAGCTGTGTTGTATACATAAGTAGGAGATGCAGCATTTGACGTACCTAGGCCATCACCAAAATCCCAAGACATAGAGCCACCTAAAGGAGTGTATGTACCATTGAACGTAATGGAAGATTTTTGACAAACAGTAGAGGGAGAAGAAATGCTCACTGTTGGGTAGTGAATATTGATATAATTAGGACGTGTTAAAGAGTCTTTACAGCCATTAGCATCAGTAACTATAAGTTTTGGAGACCATGTATTCGGAGGCGCAGTATATGTATGTGTGGTAGAAGAGCCTGAACCCGGCGTGCCACCATCGCCATATTGCCATACGTATGTAAAAGGGCTATTGCCTGTAGCACTACCAGTGAAGGATGTACTTGCCGGAGAAGAACAAAAGTCTACAGGCGATGCTGTAAATGATGGTACGGGCCTTGGCCTGACATTTATAAAAGCAGTTTTAGTAAGCAATGCACTACAGCCATAGCTGTTTGTAACTGTTAAGGTAACATCTTGTGTTCCTGCATTAGTGAAAGTAGCTGTAGGTGTAGTGCCGGATCCGCCGGAACCCCAAAACCAACTGTAAGTACCTGCACCCGGTGCGTTCAGTGTACTTGCATCCTGAAAACTAACCGTAAGTGGCGAACATCCCGTAGTTGGAGTAGTAGCATTGAAATTTACAGTGGGGTTTGGATATACAGTCAGATAGTTTGTTTTTGTTTCAACAGCGCTGGATGAACCTTTGTAAACAGTAAGCCTAACAGTGTAAGAGCCAGGCGTATTGATTGTATAAGATATAGTTGGGGTAGTAGTAGTAGTAGTCCAAGAGCCTATTTGCCATTGGTAACTTGTTGGGCTGCCGGTAGATGTACTATTAAGTGTTACAGCGAACGGACCGCAATCTGCAGTTTTTGTTGCTACAAAATTAGCTGTGAGTTGTGCAAACGCTAATATTGGCAATACAAATATTGGCAGAAAAACGTATAGGATTTTTTTAATCAAAGGCATAGCAGGATTGCAGATTAGTTACTTGTTTAAAGTTAAACAATACTTAAAAGTTTAGGTATTAAAATCGCCTGTTTACACTCGTTTTCATGGTATTTTAATAAGATATTCAAATATTATTAATTCATGGTTAAAGACGTTTGAAGTTCAGCAAATCAACATATTAACTCGTAGTAAAAGTACGACCGCGAAGTACTGATTAATTGTCTGTAATCTGACCTATGCTTTTCATACCTTTGCAATCCTTTTTTAACAAATATGTCTTATTCACTTAGTAAAGAACAATTGATTAGTGTGGCCAATGAATTTGGCACACCGGTATACGTGTACCATGCGGAAAAAATTGCTGAACAGTACAATAAGCTGAAGGATGCTTTTAAGAACCATCCCACGCGTTTTTTCTATGCATGCAAGGCCCTGACAAACATCAATGTTCTGAAGTACATGAAGAGCCTCGGCGCTTCTGTAGACTGTGTGAGCATATATGAGGTTAAACTTGCATTGAGAGCGGGTTTTGAACCGAATGAAATATTGTATACACCAAACTGTGTAGACTTTAGCGAGATTGTAGATGCACAGCAATTAGGTGTAAACATCAATATTGACAACATATCGATACTGGAGCAGTTTGGTAACAAATTCGGTAGTGGTTATCCTGTTTGTATCCGTATCAATCCGCATATTGAAGCAGGTGGCAACTATAAAATATCTACGGGCCATATAGACAGTAAGTTTGGTATATCTGTACACCAATTGCGCCATATAGAGCGTGTGGTGAAGACAACCAAATTACATGTAAAAGGCTTGCACATGCACACGGGTAGCGAGATTAAAGATGTAGATGTCTTCCTGCGCGGGCTGGATGTGATGTTTGAAATTGCACGCCATTTCGATTCGCTTGAGTTTATCGACATGGGAAGCGGCTTCAAAGTGCCATATAAAGAGGGTGATAAAGGAACGGATGTGGCACTGCTGGGCGAAAAGCTGACGGCTGCAGTAAAAGAATTTGAAGCAGAATACAACCGCACGCTGGAAGTATGGTTTGAGCCAGGCAAATATCTGGTGAGTGAGTGCGGCTACTTTGTAGTAAAAGCGAATGTCATCAAACAAACGCCTGCAACGGTTTTTGTGGGTGTCAATTCAGGCTTCAATCACCTGATACGTCCTATGTTCTACGATGCATATCATCGTATTGAAAACATATCAAACCCGAATGGTGCAGAGCGTATCTATACAATAGTGGGCAATATCTGCGAGACAGATACATTTGCATGGGATAGGGTGATGAACGAAGTACGTGAGGGTGATTTCCTTGTATTTTACAACGCCGGGGCTTATGGCTTTGAAATGAGCAGTAATTTCAACTCGAGGCTGAAACCTGCAGAGGTGATGATAAAAGATGGAAAGGCTTTCCTGATACGCGAACGCGATGAGTTTGAAGATCTATTGAGAAACCAGATAGAAGTACTTTAAAATACAAGCTCCCGATATCGGGAGCTTTTTTATTGATTTTATAACGCGGTGATTGAATTGTTTCATCGTATTTTTAAGGATAATCATTTCAGCCTATGAAAAACATTGTTGTCTTTTGCGGTTCTAAAGAAGGATATAATGAAGCCTACAGAGAAACTGCCTATGCGTTGGGTGCCACACTTGCAGAACGTGGTATAGGCCTTGTCTACGGAGGTGGGAAAGTAGGGCTGATGGGTGCTGTGGCAGACGGTGCATTGCAGAATGGGGGTAGAGTTGTTGGCGTCATCCCCGATTTTCTGGAAACAAAAGAAGTGGCACATGAGGGTGTTACGGAAATGATTGTTACTGATAGTATGCACAGCCGGAAGGTGAAGATGCATGAGTTGAGTGATGGTGTGATAGTATTGCCGGGTGGCTGGGGTACGATGGATGAAATGTTTGAAATGCTGACATGGGGGCAATTGGGGTTGCATAAAAAACCAATTGCGCTGCTGAATATAAATGGTTACTACGATAGCCTGAAAGTATTAGTGAACAATATGGTGCTGGAGGGTTTTCTGGAAGAATGCACAGCAGAAATATTGATGACCAGCGAATCCGTAGAAGAATTGTTGGGTATGATGGAGCAGTTTGAAGCACCAAGTGTAGAGCAGGTGATGGATCACAAGTCAGATACTTAGATAATTACCTGCTAAGTTTTATCTTCATAGCCATAATTATCAATACAGATGGCACTTAGCAGGATATGGGCGGCATTTATCATCATAGCCATCACAGTGGCAGGGTACAAAGCTTTCTTTGCATCAGACAAGGCTACCTTCAGCCGTATGGTGACGGGCAAGGCAGACGATGCCTATGATACAGTCTATTATCAAAAAGTCGGGTCGCCACTGAATGAAGGTTTTGTATCAGAAGAGAGTTTTACCAAATACATTGCGGGTTACGGATATAAAGAAGCAGACTCACTACATGCTGCGACTATTGCCATAGCAGATATGCAAACATTGTCTGCAACACAAGCGTCTTTCCACGGACAAGTTTATACGTATAAAAACATACAAGCCAAACTGACAAAAAAAGCAGATGGCATTATAGAAACCTGTAAGAGTGCTGTGAATATATGCATTGGGCTAATAGGCATCATGGCGCTGTTTATGGGCTTTATGAGCATTGCAGAAAAAGCTGGTGGTATTAATCTATTGTCGCGCATCATAGGTCCGTTCTTTTCAAGGCTATTTCCGGAGTTACCGAAAGGCCACCCTGCTATGGGGCACATGATGATGAATTTCTCTGCCAATCTTTTAGGGCTGGATAATGCCGCAACGCCATTTGGTATCAAAGCTATGGAAAGCTTGCAGGAAATAAACCCCGATAAAAAGACTGCCAGCAATGCACAGATTATGTTTCTGTGTCTGCATGCATCGGGGCTTACATTGATACCTGTCAGCATTATAGCAGCACGCTCTGCAGTGAAGGCAACAAACCCAACAGATATATTTGTGCCTTGCATGATAGCCACATTTGCCGCAACAATGGCAGCTATGTTTATAGTATCAATGCGCCAGAAGATAAACCTGCTACAACCGGTGATACTTGGGTGGGTAGGAGGCTTGTCTGCAGTAATAGCAGGTATAGTAGTGTATCTCCGCAGCCTTGATACAGATGCCATGCAGTCATTTTCATCGCTGCTAAGCAATGGGTTGATACTGCTGATATTTATACTGATAGTATTGGGCGGATTGTATAAGCGCATCAACATCTTTGATGCATTTGTAGATGGTGCCAAGGGTGGTTTTGAAACAGCGGTGAAGATTATTCCGTATTTGGTTGGTATGCTGGTAGCCATCAGTATGCTGCGTACCAGTGGTACGTTTGATGTGGTGATAGCAGGTATGAAATATTTGTTTGGTGCTATGGGGACAGATACGCGTTTTGTAGACGGCTTGCCGACTGCACTGATAAAACCATTGAGTGGTAGCGGTGCGCGTGGTATGATGATAGATACGATGAAAAATTTTGGCCCTGATTCTTTTGCCGGCAGGCTGTCTTGCATATTACAGGGCTCTTCAGATACAACCTTCTATGTAATAGCTGTGTACTTTGGTGCAGTAGCTGTAAAGAATACACGTTATACAATAGGTGCCATGTTGTTGGCAGATTTGGTGGGCATTATCACCGCGATAGGCTTGTGTTATATGTTTTTCGGGGCATCTGCATAAAATAATAAAGGGCTGCATTTGCAGCCCTTTATTATTGTTAGTTATATTGACTTACTTGCTAGCTGTATCGTTTGTAGGAGCAGCAACTGCTGTGTCAGGTTGTGCTACAGGTTCTTCTTCCTGTTCTTCCGTCATAAAGTCATCGTTTTTCGTGAAGTTTACCAACCATTTATCGTTTTGCTTGATGAGGTTTAGCTTCTTTTCATCTTTCATTTCAGATGTTTTGTAGAAAACCACAGCCTTATCGCCGTTTTCCTCAACTTTTGTAATTTCTACAGTTACTTTTTGCGCTTTTTTCACTTCGCTGTCCGGCAGGCGAACTGCCATAGTTTCCAGCATTTCCAGCATTTGTTTTGTTGCGTCTGTAGATACAGTTTTAGCCTCTTTGTAGTTCATATGCCAGAAGCTGGTAAGGAACTTTTCAGCTACCGGTTTAGGTGAATTAGAATTACATCCTGTCGCGATAACAGCAACGATAAATGCCAATCCTAAAAGCGCTTTTTTCATATTCTTATTTTTCAAATTTCGGCAAAGGTATCTATTTAAACCTAACCTGACAAATCCATTCACAATAGCTGTTTTGGGTTATGTCATCAATGGCTACATAGGTATATCCCATCCATTTAGTAGGTTGTATAACAGCTTTCCTCAGGCTTTTGTTGATGGCCTGATATAATAATTCGGCACAGTACAATTTATCATCGTTTGATATATCAAATTGCAGGTCGAATTTCTTGTGCTGGTTGTAATAGCTGCGTGTAACACTTGCAAGGCTATCTATCTGAGCAGGTGTAAAGCGATAACGCAAAATGCCTATGCCACTGTTGTGCAATGGTGATGCCCATGCCTGTATATTGTCGCGGCGCAGCACCTCGTCGGGATTATCTTCCCCGCCAATGCTATGGTAGATGTAGGGTTTACCACCCTCAATCAGTACAATCCCGCAGTGAGAATAAGTTTTGTCTTTCCTGTTTGCCTCCCTGAACATCTCGCTTGTCATGTCGTTGCCAGTACGTACTACAATGTCGCCATTCTGCAAAAGGCCTTCGCAAGAGTCTATAAGATGCAGATTGTATGGGTTGGCAGCCATGGCTGCAATGCTGTGTTCATCTTGCCTGCCTGTTGCCTTATAATACCAAAAAGCTATTCCTGCAGCCAATAGGGCTGCAGATGCAATCAGTAAGCGGGTATGTTTTGACTTAGGTATCAATGTATTGCAAAATTAGCCAATAGTTTAGGTACTACAGCCTTAACTTTGCGATGCACAATGAACGATATGGAAGCATATTTGTTATAATTGTGCAATTGGTATTATGGCACATAAATCATTAAGGGCATTTGTAGATGCACTGGATAAGGCGGGCGAACTGGTAAGGATTAAGACTTTTGTAGATCCTGTACTGGAAATAGCAGAAATAACGGACAGGATTTCTAAAACACCTGAATGGAACAAGGCATTGTTGTTTGAAAATACAGGTACAGACTTCCCATTGTTGATAAACAGTATGGGTAATGAACGCCGCATGTGTATGGCACTGGGTGTAGACGACCTGGATGATGTGGCAAGAGATATAGAAAGCCTGCTGAAAACAATCACAGCGCCTAAAAACGGCTTGCTGGAAAAACTGGCTATGCTGCCACAACTGGGCAAGTTTGCATCATGGATGCCGAAGGTAGTGAGCGGACGTGGAGAGTGTCAGCAGGTGGTGATGGATAAGCCTGATTTATCGAAATTGCCGATATTGAAATGCTGGCCAAAAGATGGGGGGCGTTTTGTAACGCTGCCTGCTATCCATACCAGAGATTTACTGAATGGTACGCGCAACATAGGTATGTACCGCATGCAGGTATTTACCGAAACCATGACGGGTATGCACTGGCACAAACACAAAGTAAGTGCGCGCCACTACAACGAATACAAGAAGCAGGGTAAGATAATGCCTGTAGCGGTAGCACTTGGTGGCGACCCTGTATATACATATGCAGCAACTGCACCACTGCCTGAAAATGTGGATGAATACATGTTGGCGGGTTTCCTGCGCAAGAAGCGTGTGGAACTGGTGAAGTGTATAACACAACCTGAAATAGAAGTACCTGCGGATGCAGACATCATAATAGAAGGCTATGTAGACCCGAATGAAGAACTGATATGGGAAGGCCCGTTTGGTGATCACACAGGCTATTATTCACTGCCCGATTTCTATCCGCGTTTCCATGTTACAGCCATCACGCACAAGAAAGATGCGATATACCCTGCAACCATTGTAGGTATACCACCACAGGAAGATGCATGGATAGGCAAAGCAACAGAACGTATATTCCTTGCACCTATCAAAATGACGATGGTGCCCGAGATAAAAGATATGAACATGCCTGTAGAAGGCGTGTTTCATAACCTTGTAATTACCACCATTGATAAAGAATATGCAGGGCAAGGACAGAAAGTAATGAATGCCATGTGGGGTGCTGGGCAGATGATGTTTAACAAGATACTGGTACTGGCAGATGGCAAGGTGAAGATTGATGATTACAAGACATTGGCCAAGTATGTGTTTGATAATGTGAACCCTGCAACGGATATATACTTCAGCCAGGGGCCAATGGATGTACTGGACCATAGCTGCAGCAAGCTGGGCTTTGGCGGCAAGATGTGTATAGACGGTACGAAGAAATGGGAAGAGGAAATGACAATGCCACTCACACCGTTCAAACTGAATGTTGCATTTAATGCTACTGCATTGCAAAAGCAATACCCCGAAATAGCATCGCTGAATGATAAGCTGGCACGTGAATGGGAAATACCTGTACTATTTGTAGCGATGGATAAACAACGCAAAGGGCATGTGGAAGAGCTGCATGCTACGCTGTGTAAAGAGGAAGGCTTGCGGGGTATAAAAATGATACTATACGTAGAGCATACAGTAGATGCTAATGATATAGCAGACGTATTGTGGAGGTTCTGCAACAATCTGGACCCTCGTCGTGACCATTTTTATGGTGGTGCAGATAAATTGATACTGGGACTAGATGGTACAAGAAAAACAAAAGCACTGGATGGTTTTGAACGCCCGTGGCCGAATGTTATTGCGGCAGATGCAAAAACAATAGCAGTAGTAGATGCTAAGTGGAATGAATTGAATCTTGGAGCACTTATAAAATCGCCTTCGCTGAAATATCAACACCAGATGTATGGTGAAGAAGCACAAGTGATGGAATAGCTTCATAAACTGATAATGTATAATACCTGCCCGCAAAGGCAGGTATTTTTTTATTGGTACAATAGAATGTGCATATTTGTGTTATATAAATACATTGTATGAGCAACGAACAGAAGAAACGCGTAACTGGTATTGGTGGCATATTTGTAAAAAGTAATGACCCTGAACACTTGCGCAACTGGTACAACAAACATCTGGGTTTTAATGCCAATCAATATGGTGCAACTTTTGAATGGCTGAAAGTAGAAAAGCCTGAAGAAAAAGGCACTACGGTATGGAGCACGTTCAAAAACAGCTCGGACTATTTCACGCCATCGCAGAAAGAGTATATGATAAACCTGCGTGTGGAAGACCTTGAATGGCTACTTGCAGAACTGCGCAAAGAAGGTATAGAACAGATAGGTGAAATGCAGGTGTATGACTACGGCAAGTTTGCGCACATAGTAGACCCTGAAGGTACGAAGATAGAGCTGTGGGAACCTGTTGATGAGAAGCTGTAGGTAAACATATTAATATCAAATTTGGTGTTGAAAAAAGCATTTACCCAAATTGCTGTATTTTCACACTCGGAAGCAAAAACATTAATTGTGAAAGCCATTATCCCGGTTGCCGGTGCAGGTACCAAACTCCGCCCGCTTACTTATACACAGCCTAAGGCGCTGATACCTATCGCGGGTAAAACTATCCTTAGTGTAATAGTAGACCAACTGCTGGAGGCAGGTGTTACAGAGTTTGTGTTTGTAATAGGCTACCTCGGCGAAAAGATTCAGCGATATATTGCTAAAACATACCCCAATCTTTCTTACACCATCGTAACACAGGAAGACAGACGTGGTACGGGTCATGCCATATGGCTTACAAAAGACGCCGTGAAAGATGAGGAAGTGATAATAGTACTGGGCGATACTGTGTGCGACTATAATGTAAAAGATATACTAAACCATAGCACATCACAGATAGGTGTAAAGAAAGTAGATGACCCTCGTAGTTTCGGGGTAGTGGAGCTTGATAATAAAGACATGGTATTGAAAGCGGTAGAAAAACCATTGATACCAAAGTCGAACATGGCAATGGTGGGCATCTACTGTATCAAAGAAACAAAAGCACTGTATGCTGCTCTTGAAAAGCATGTAGGTAGCAAGCTGGATGAAGAAGGCGAATACCACCTGACCAATGCGCTGCAGTACATGATAGAAGGTGGTATTAAGTTTGAAGCCTTCAGAGTAAATAACTGGTTTGATTGCGGTAAGAAAGAAACATTGCTATCTACCAATGCTACGCTGCTGAAAGAAATAAGCGAAGAGCGCGGCGAAGACCAGAAGCCATATAATCATGGTACAAGCGTCATCATACCGCCTGTAAGCATTGCAGAAGGTTGCAAGCTTCACAATTCTATCATAGGCCCTAATGTAACGATAGGCGAGTTTACGAATGTACAGTCTTCCATCATCAAAGATTCTATTATCGGTTCTTATGCAGAGCTGGAAGAAGTAGTACTGCATTCATCCATCATAGGTAGTGATGCTTTTGTACGCGGTCTCAGCCAGAGCCTCAATATAGGTGACAATACAGAGATAGACTTGGGCTAGAGATTGTATACATCTTTCGCTATGCGATAGGTGTTGCAATGCGCTGCAACGATGTGTTTTACATCAGGAGAATAACCGCCACCCATTGCGGTCGCTACAGGTATCTTGTGTTTTTTACAAAGATTGTAAACTACATAATCCCGCTCTGCACATTCATCTATAGATAGCTGCAACTTGCCGAATTTGTCTGTAGCCAAAACATCTACACCTGATAGGTAAAACACTATGTCTGGTTTTACAGTGTTAATCAGTTTGGGTAAAGTATCATTCAGGATACTGAGATATTCACTGCCTGTAGTGCCGTCCTTCAGTCCTATATCAATATGGCTCTGTTCTTTATGAAACGGATAGTTGTGCTGCCCGTGCATACTGAAAGTAAATACATCTTCCCTACCAGTGAATAATGCTGCAGTGCCATTCCCCTGATGCACATCCAGATCAACAATCAATATTTTCTTTACTAATGCTCGTTGCAATAGATAGTTAGCAGCTACTGCGAAATCATTCAGCAGGCAAAAGCCCTCACCTTTGTTGGCAAATGCATGGTGTGTACCACCGGCTACATTCAGTGATGCGCCATATTGCAAGGCATATTCTGCACACATGATACTCCCTTTGCAGATGCGTACCTCACGCTCTACCAATTGTGCAGATAACGGAAATCCGATGGCCCGCATTTCTTTGTCGGTAAGCTGCAGGGTTTTCATCCGATGCCAATAGTCATTATCGTGGGTCAGCAGTATAGTTTCCTCGTCAAGTGGTTCTGGGGCAAAGAGATTGTCTTGTGTTATAATGGCTTCGTACAGCAATTGTGCAGGTATCAGCTCATACTTTTCCATAGGGAAGCGATGCCCGGCAGGTAGCGGGTGTGCATATAACGTATGGTAGGCAATTTTGAGCATTGTAAAAGCGACTGCCAATTTAACAATATAAAGCGGTGGTTGTTTTGTATCTTTGCAATAGTTCTTTGAAAAAAGACCCGGGGCCGACTGGTTTTGACAGCATAGGGCAGGGTAAGTAAGCATGTCGTGCGTTGGATAATTAGCACGTAAATCTGAATATTCAACTTTTGACTGGCGAATCTAATTACGCCATGGCTGCCTAATTAATTTAGCGCAACCATTATGGCCGCGGATGGCTTTGGCCTGTTGACGTCACCGCCGCCTAACTCAACTCTCAATAGGATAGCCTCGTGATGCTGCGCTCGCTTGGCGAAACTCAAAGCAGATAGGAAGTTTGTAGGTTTGTCCCGTTCCGGCAATCTTCCGAAATCAAATTCAGGAATACACATGTAGAAAGCTTATTGGGCATATGTTTGGACGCGGGTTCGAATCCCGCCGGTTCCACTTTTACAGTATCAAACGAAACAAAAAGCCTTGAAATCATTGATTTTAGGGCTTTTTTGTTTTTTGACATTCTCAAAATTCACAATAATTCTCAAAATCTTGGTGAGTAATTCGGTGAGTAAATTTTCACAAAATATTTACTCACCAGAAAGCGTATAACTCATTGATAATAAACATGTTTAGCTGTTAAACATCTTGTTGCCGAACAACTACATAAGGAACTTTGTAACCATAAAAATGTAGTTATATGTTAGAGCAAACGCTTGGTATTTTATTTTACCAAAAGAAGCAAAAAAACTATTCAAAAGGCAATGTGCCTATTTACCTACGCATAACCGTAAATGGTCAGCGTATCGAAATTGCAACCAAACAGTCTTGTGAACCTGAACGTTGGAATACACAAGCCCAGCGAGTACGAGGCACAAACGAGGTAAGCAGGAGTATCAATGCAATGTTAGATACCTTAGAAAGGCAGGTACACGACACACGCAGAACACTAATTGAAGCACATATACCTATCACCGCAGATAATCTCAAAAATGCACTCACTGGACAGGGCGAACGTCCTAAAATGCTCTTAGAAGTATTTGCAGAACATAACAGACAAATGGCTGTATTAGCAAATAGGGAATACTCCCCCGCAACCGTTACCAGATATGAAACCACATTGGAACACACCCGCAAATTTTTACAATGGAAATATAAAGTAACAGACATCGAGATTACAGCCCTGACATACTCCTTTGCTACTGAATTTGAGTTTTACCTCAAAAGTGAACGCAAGTGCAACCATAATAGTGCAATAAAGTATATCGGCAATATGCGTAAGATTGTCAATTTCTGCATGAAAAGCGGCTGGCTACAAAAAGACCCGTTTTTTGGCTATAAAATGGCTAAAAGAGAGGTGGTGAGGGAATACCTTACTGAAACAGAGATACAGGAATTACAGGGAAAACAATTCGTAATAGACCGATTGAGCCAAGTCAGAGATATATTCCTATTTAGTTGTTATACTGGGCTTGCATTCATAGACGTTTTTCAGCTACGATCTGAACAGATTGCAAAAGGCGTAGATGGTAACCTTTGGATATTTACCAGCCGTCAAAAGACAGACACTCCAACAAGGATACCACTTTTACCACAGGCACAACTAATCTTAGAAAAATATAAGGATAATCCTAAGTGCATTAATGAGGGGAAAATATTGCCGATACTTAGTAATCAGAAAATGAATGCTTATCTGAAAGAGATTGCAGACTTATGCGGCATTCACAAAACGCTTACTTTTCATATTGCCCGACACACATTCGCCACAACGATAACCCTTAGCAATGGTGTACCTATAGAGACCGTTAGCAAAATGTTAGGTCATAAGAGCATCAAAATAACACAGCACTATGCCAAGATTATTGACAAGAAAGTAAGTGAGGATATGCTCATATTAAAAAGTCGGTTACAAATGAGACAAAGCCCCGCAAAATAGCAGGGCTTTTATTATATTTAATGCAAAATATTATATGAATTCTATTGACACACTAACAGTCGAGGATATTCTAAATACAGATGAAATGAAAATTTCTAACGGTGAAATTTTGTCAGGAAAGGAATATTTAGACAGAGCAATTAATGCCTTTGAATTAAATCCGTGCGATTATTACACTGCTTTTAAGGTGTTGAAGTCGGTTGCAAAAGGGCATGATGCAAATCTTATAGTTGAAGAAATAAAAGCATTCTGGAACAATTTGGAGGACAAGTATTAAAACAAACAAACATGGACAAATTCAGCCTAATGATAAAAAGAAAGGGGCAGATAACTTTTGAACTACATAGTGAACCCGAAGCCACTTTTATTCCTCGTATTGGAGAGAAAGTTGAACTAAAAATAGGTTCGACTGGTTACTTCTTTGAGATAATAGATGTGATTTATCCTCTTAGTATAGGAGCAAATATTGCGGAGATATATGCCCTCGAAATTGACACTACAACAGATTATTTAGCAAAACTGAACTCTTAGCATCAGCAACTACACAATATGGCTATTTGGAAGACATTTAGAATTACCGATGCGGTAAACGATATAAGCAATGGGAAGTTTGTATTACCTGTAATCCAACGTCCGTTAGTTTGGACTGAGGATAAAATAACACTGCTTTTTGACACCCTGCTTAAAGGGGATAGTTTTGGCGGTATCATAGTGATAGAAGAAGAACAAGGAAGTGAGCCGTTATTTAATTTCCGTCCGTTTACTATAGACGGTAATACAATAGCATCACGTCAAGTTGATAAGTTATCTAATCAGCAATTATTTGTAATTGACGGCCAACAACGTTTGCAAGCATTTTATATAGGGCTAAAAGGCAGTATTAACAGCAAAGTGTTATACTTTGACTTATATAGTGACTTTAATAGCGAGTATGAATTCAGGTTTGAATTAGAAACAAGCAAATTACCAAAGCAATCTAAAGAGAACGCAGACCGACCCATTCCTGAACATTTTTGGTATCCTGTTAGTTCTTTGTTAGAAAAACTGAAAAACACTGGCAAATACAAGCAAGTTGTGCGGGATATAATAGCACAAAATAATATTGATGATGAAACAAGGCGAGAGTACATCGAAGAAAATATACTTTCTTTCTACGAGAATGTTCTAAACTCTGAAACATTGGGTGTTTCAAAAGTAATTGTAAACAAAAATCAGCCTGAATTAGAACGGCAAAGAATTGTCGAATTATTTATAAGGTTAAATGATGGAGGCACAAAACTTTCTACTTTCGACCTTGTAGCATCGAAACTAAAAGGGTTTTCATGGCAAATGGAGGGCTTTCTAAAAAACATGCTCGACCACTATGGTGATATAGGGTTGTCACAGGACAATCTAATAAAGCTACTCTTCTTATTGCAAGATAATCATAGAAAGGAAATGGCATCTATTGATGCAACAGATGCAAGTTTTGCGATTAATAATAGGGAAAGGATTGGAGTTACTTTAAAGGCGCTCCGAGACTTCTTAGAACACTCAAAAACGATTGAATATTACAAAGACGGGAATCGCTCATTTATACCCCTCTTTTTTATTGCTTATCATCTTTTTCACTCGAAAATCCCCAACAATCAATTACTAACTTATTTTGATAATCATGATGCTGGCAACCATGATTTCCCTTTAATTAAGAATTGGCTATACCATTCTTTAGTTAATGGTGTGTTCAGAAGTCGAGGGGCTGGCTGGATACCATATAAAACAGGCATTAGGAAAATCTTAGATGCAATCAAACAATATAAAGGCAGTTCATTCCCCGCAGAAGCACTATATGAAGTATATAGCGGACACCCTATTACATTTACAAGAAACTATACAGCAAATAATCTTGATAGTTTAGACGGTGCTTTTATTTATTATCTCATGTATGATAGAAGTAAAACTATTAGGATAAATGACATTGACCATATCATGCCAAAGTCAATTCTTGAAGCAAAGAACTTTGATATGGAGAAAATAAACAGCATAAAGAATTTTCAATTACTCGATTATAGCACGAACAGAGGCAGTAAAAACGGCAAGCCTTTTGCTGAGTGGATAAATGACCCCGAGTGCGTAAAAGGTAAGCAGACATTTATTCGGCTGCACTTAATACCTACGGATGAAAACCTATGGAGTGAGGATAAGTTTGAAGAATTTGCAGAGGCTCGTTCAATATTGATACTTGATAAACTACTTGCATATTGCCAATAAAACGAAAATAATATTAACCACAAAAAGCCATAACAAATGTTATGGCTTTTTGACCCCAGATAAGAAGCAGATTCAGCACATGAGGCTGCAAGCATTTAATAGTCTAATCGAAACGGAATGCAAGAGGAAAGAACGAACGTTCTATAAATTCTCTTGCATTTACATAAAAAGCCTGTATCGTAAGTACAGGTTTATGTTATTCAAATCATAGGTATCTACTGTATTTTCTTATCAAGTGCTTTTGGAGGTGACGAGAAGCTAATACCTTCAAAAAGCATGGAGGTAGTTGTACATCACTATCTCATAAGAAAAGGTAAAGACTGCTTGTAATAAAAGCTGCTCTTCCTACCCCGCAGATTACCTAACGTTTGAGCAAACATAAACCGACTGTTTTACATCAGTTGGTTTTTAGTTATCCCACCTACATATTCTAAAAAAGCCAGCCTCGATATTTTAGAACAGTCAACACTAATTCTTGTGCATTTATGACAACACAAGAAAAGCAGTCTGTTCCTGACCAAATACCCTTGCATTAGAACGAACGTTCTATATTAAAAAGGCACGCTTCTATTGGTTGGAACATTCGATTATTTACTCAATAACTCGAATTTCCCATGACCACATTAAAAAGAACCTTTGAAGTGTGTAGCTTTTGCTACTCTTATCATCAAACCTACTTAAAGGGTGAACCATTTGCTTACGGTAAAAAGGAAAAAGTCACAAACTGTACATGCTGTTGAAGCCCTATGTGTGAGGACTGCGAAAAAAATGCTGCAAAGGAATTAAAAGATAGCATTTTACCCACATACGGATTTACAATATGTAGAGGCTGTATCGTGTCGTTCTGGAGAACATTAACCCGACAGGAAGAAATAGAAAATCAGGTAGAGCAAGCGATTGTGTATATAAAAGACGTGATAAAGAACAACATTTATACCCTAACCGAAAAGTACAAATGCCAAAAGTAATAGACACGTATGCAGACTATCTTTTTCATTTGGAATACAATAGATGCGTTTCAGCTTGAAACATTAAAGTAGAGAAACTTGCTTTGAGGTACTTTGCCAAATTGTATGGATTGAAAGATACCGCCCAACTTAATGTAACGCACATTCATAGATTCCACCAGTATCTTAGGGAGAGAAAAAAGGAAAGAAAAGACCCAAACGGTAATCAATTTTTCAGTGAAACATTTATCTACAAAACTATGATTAGGATAAAAGCCTATATCAAATGGCTTGATGAAAGTTCATACTTAAAAACATTAAAGCCGTCAGAAATACCTATCCAAAAAATCCCACGCAAAGTACCAGAGTTTCTTACCAAACAAGAAATAAAACAGATTTTAACTTACCTGAATGATTTGGTACTAAAAGTTGAAACAACAAAATGCTTAAAAATTGAGAAATATGCAGCTTATATGCGACGTGCGCTTGTACGAATGCTCTATACAACATGACTGCGTAATTTTGAACTAAGGTCTCTCAAAGTAAAGGATATAGATTTCTATAGCATGAGTGGTAATGTGCTGGGTAAATGAAAACAATACGGAACATTTACCTTTAATGAGCAGGCAAGAGAACACTTACAAGCATACCTAAGGAAAAGGGCTGAATTGCTGCCAAACGAAAAACACGACTATCTTTTTACACCAAGTAACAACGGAACAGGGAAAGGACTAACAGAACAAAACGTGAACCGAACGTTAAGGCAAATAGGAGAAAGAGCAGGAATAAAAAAAAGGCTACACGCCCATCTTTTTAGACATACCTGCGCTACTCACCTTATCATTGATGGTGCGAACATTGTACAAGTAAGAGATAAGCTAAGACATAGAAACATTGCAGTAACGTCAATCTATACACATACCAACCCTAAAGAACTCTTTGAAATAACAAAAGGGCTATGATTGTAAGCTGATATTTTAATTCGTAACCTGAACGCCCATGCTGAAAGACTTTGAGATTGAAGTGTGTCTAAAAACAAAAGAAAACGACGTGTTTAAAAAGAGCTACAAAATTGCACTTTGGGAACAATTTGTAAACGGTAAAGAGCCTAAAGAACACAATTTTGCAAACCATGTGGAGTGATTTATAGCACTCCTTACCCAAAATAATAGACAACCTAAAAAATGGACTATCAAAAAGCGAGACATCTATGTAGTTAGCTATGGAATTGGCAGCGGGAGCGAAATAATTGGCGATAGACCAAGCATCGTGTTCAAAAACCCAGACAGCACACAAGGCGACGACATCACAGTAATTCCACTGACCAGTGCAGCCCGTAACAAACAAGCAGATAAATTCGACATCTTTGTTACAAAAGATGAAACAAACAAGTTGTTTCAAAACTCTTACGCAAGAGTAAGGCAAGTGCGCGCAGTCTCGCTAAAAAGATTAGGCAAATGTATAGGCACAATCACAGACCCAAAAGCACAGCAGGAGATTAATGAGGCTGCATTGCTCATGTTTGGGCTTTCTCAATAATAAAACCCCTCTTTTGAGGGGTCGTTATTCAAATCATCTTCAATAACTACGTTATTGAGGCGACCGATTTTCATCGGTAAATCATGTAACGCATTTATACCAAAAAATCCACTTAATGCAAGACTATTTATTGGTAACAGGTATACCTGGTGCAGATATCCTTCAGCAAAGCGAACAACCTTTGTAGCTACGTGCGACATGCTACAGAATGAGACTTTAGGGGAAAGGGCTGCATCCGCATTTGTACGTCAAAGCCCTCTGTTTTCAGAGGGCTTACTTATACATTCTTATTTCAATGTTGCTATTATTAAAAAAGCAGGCGTAAATATACGCCTGCCAATCAGCCCCATTTGTTTTGTTTATTGTACCGAACATGAAGCACTACCGCCCTCTGCTTCAACTTCTGCTTTTAACTGTTTTTCAGAATCAGCACAAGTGTTCTTCGCTTTCTTCTTTGTGGTTTTGTTGATAACGTAAGTAGTGTCTGCACTAATAGTACCAAATCCAGGCACATTAACAGATGCTGTACACTTACAAGTGTAGTCTTTCTTACAAGCCACGAATAATACTGATGATACTATCAGTAGCATAAAATAATTGTTGATTTTCTTCATAGATGTTTATTTAAATTAGAGATGTAGTGAGCAATCATTGTAAAATATATACTTTACCTAAATTAAGGTCTTTGCCTTTCTGTAAATCTCCTATATAGGATATATCAGAATAAATACAGCTATAATCACTTTTCGTAGGATAGATATATACACCGTCCTTTTTATCAACTACCCTATATGTTAGCTTGAAATAACCTGCACTATCAGTTGTTGTCGTTGGGTCAAAATGGTTATATGTCATTTCCCTTTGTGTCAACGATATACGTACATTACTTGCTGGATAGTTTTTTACCCTATTGTACAAGTAGCCCTCAACAGTATACTCCCTGTTTATATCATAAGCGGGTTTCTTATTGCAAGCAACTAATAGCACTAAAAATACCAATGATGTTATCTTCATAGTAAATGATGTTTATTTGAGATAAATAGCTCCAAAATCATATTCTCCAGATGTACCATAAGGGACTGCAACTTCTATTATATAAGTATCGTCTGATACCTTATCAGGCCAACAAATTAATATTGAGTTACTTATTTTCATATTGAAATTCGCATTAAAAAAACCATTCACATCAGTAGTAATCGGTACTTTTTCCTCATGAAATTTATTGACAGAGTGATTAACCTTTTGATAAAGTACAAAACTGGTATTTGCATATACCGTTGAATCCGAAGCTTTTTTTAGTTGCCCTTTTAGCAATATACCCTTATCCTCTTTTTTACAGGCTCCGATTAAGACTATGGCACTTAATATGAATGCCACAAATAATATGTTTTTCATACAAATAGATGTTTCCTAAAATTACAATCAAATTTAATACCAAAAAGGCTGGTATATAAAAATATACCAGCCTTGTAATAAATTATTGTGCTGCTACTATAGTAGCTCTATAATATTGAGTGCCATTTTTTAATGTAATAAAGTATGTGCCATTTACTAATACAGACGGCAAATGCACCTTGTATTCATACCTCTGATTGTCTTTTTCAACTTTGAAATGATTCTCATATACTTTTCTACCCATTACATCAACTATTTGAATTAGAGCATTTTCATCCTCTACTGCTGCGAAACGTACAATCATACTATTACTCTGCACAGGATTTGGAATAACTTTAAAATAAGCATCTTCCATTGAGATTTTATTTCTGCTCTCCTGTCCCTTGACCTCTTGTGAGCTATTTTTAGAGCCATAGTTAGTTCTACAACATTTTACCCAATTTATATCCTCAATACTATAACTACCTGCAAGTGTTCCATTAATACCAACATTGTAGTTGCGAGCATGGAAGTATGTAGTACCAGAACCAATTACATAGGGATTTTCCTTAGAATACACCCCAGGGATTATTTTGTTTGAACCAGTAGCTGTCGGATAAGCATAGTATAAACTGCGATGATTGACACCTATGTACTTTTCTGCATCATAAACACAAGTCCAATCAGTAGTTCTATTCTCAACAAGTAATGTATCGTCACCAATTTCTCTATTTATCATGTGTACATTTATCCTTGTACTATTATCAACGCATGTATCATAACTTACAAATAAGTGAGTGGAGTCATCATCTAACTTAACACTATTATCCCACTGTCCTAAAACCTCATTTCTTACTGCCAGATGTGATTTGTTCCAACGATTTACATTATTTGCTGGTTGTTCTTCAATTTGTCCAGTAATAACATCAAATGGGGTTCTACTCATGTTTGTACTGGCACTGTTACCCGCTATATCATGCCAGTAATCAGTATTTGGCAAATCATACGAAAGTGCGGAGAAAGTAGGAACAAAGCAGAAGTGCATACCATCAGTATATAAACTTGCTGCATTAGTTGTACCAAAGCCGCCTTTGATTGCACTTTTTTGCAGTTCCCATTTATTAGTAGTTGTGTTGTATGTTGGATGTTTTAAACCAAAAAACATGCTACGAGCCAACCACGTTAAAGAGCTTTGTGAGCCAACCAAACTACTTGCACCATCCTCAGGACTGCCCGGAATAACATCGTATGGCTCCATATTATTTGCAGTACGTGTAATACCGATGCTTGTAAAATACACACTGGTTACCTCCATTTTTATAAAAACCTTAGGCAGTTTTGGCCAAGGGCGTATTTGAATTTTGGTAAAGATGGTTATTTTAGGTCTATAGAAATCCCTATCCATTCTTACAATGTTACCGTTACCATTTGGTAAGGTTTGCAACTCAAAATTAGTGCCCATTACAAGAAACTCTTTTTTAAACGCAGTCATGTAAATATCTGATTGGTATTGCAATAGATAGTCATTCGGAGTTCGCTGTACACCATCATACACCCTCGTTTGTCCATGACCACCCATTGAACCATTTGCCATTGCAAATACTTTACAGTACTGTGGATTAGTACCAAGTGAACTTAAAGCCGCATCAAAAACTGTTTTGAATGGGTGCTCGCTATATGTGTTCAATATTGGTATTTTGGTATCAACATGATACAATAACATTTGCTTTACCGATGTAGCATCAAGTAAGATATTAGACATACCGCCTACTATTGATTGTGTTATCGAATTTCCACCTAAGAGGAACAGTCCCGCATCTCTATATAAATGTTGGTAAGCTAACGGAATATTCACGCCTTGATTGGGAGAATCAAAAGTGAATAACAATCGTGTGTTATGTATCTTTTGAGGTAAGCACCCGCCTAAAGCATTTAGGCTTGCTTTGTGTTCCATATCACATAAAGCGTATCGTGCTACTAAACCGCCCATACTTTCCCCTATTATTACAAATTGCTCATTAGTATGAGTATCGTCCATTGGGTTTATCATTTGACATTTTAAGTAGTTTAGTAACCCCTCAACATACGCAGCATTTACTATCATATCTTGACGGCTATTAACCCAATCCACAACAATAAATGTGTACCCAAAATTTTGCAACTCTGCAATCTTTTCGTTAGCTATCATCTCTTGGTAAATATCCCTACCTGTTCTGTTTGAGCCAATTAATAAATCGCCTGGGTCAAAACCCTCTAAGTATATCACTATTTTTTTCATGGGCTCGCCAGATTCTGCACATGGATTAAATACAGAAGCAGTAATGCCAGGCAGAGTTATAACCCCATCTGGTACAGGTGGTTTATTTGCAGGGCCAACACTTATTTCTGCAATAGATGACATTAGTACATTCATCATTGCATTAACAACTCTTGTTTTAATATATTTCAAACCACTCGTTGAATAGCTTACTGAATAATGTTCGGTCTGCATACAGTTATAGTTATGCCAACCAGTACCATCTCCAAAATCTATTTGTAATGTCCAATTACTATCTACAATATCATTCCATACATCATGGAATATAAATCCTGTATCTATTCTATAGTCAAACTGTTTATATGGCACATAGTATTGAATAGGGCAAGACGCAAAAACTCGTTGTGTAATAAAGGGGTTAATTTCACAAGGGAATTTTTCGGTAATCGTCATATTGACAGTATCATAATCAAAATATTCATCAGTAAACATACTATCATTCATCATAAGAATATTGTATGCCAGAATATTCATAACCACTGTATCTTTCTGCCATTGCATACCACGTGTATAGACAGTATCATGCCCTACTACTATCGTAGTATCATAAGCACCATTCCTTAACTCCTCATACAACTTAAACCAAGAATCTCTGTTTAATGTATCTGGGTTATTATCGGTAAAATATATGCTGTCTAAATTATGAACAGCCATCTCATAGAGGAAATTGGGCGATGGATTCGGTCGGCATATTGGCGAAAATAATGCCCTTAGCATACTATCCGCTTCTTTAATTGGATTAATAGGTGGTTGCGCTTTAGCATCTGTAAGCATTCCACCTAACAAAACCATTACTAAAAGTAGCCGCCTCAATTTTTGAGAACAGCAGTTGAACGTAAATAGCTTTTTCATTTTGTTGAAATTTTGCGTGTAAGTTCAACAAAACATCAACGTGAAAAAAACGGTATTTTTTACCGTTAAACAACGGTATAATTACACCGTCTTTAAACGGTGCTTTTTCTATTTAATGAATAAGAACCAATCCCGACCTGATAGCGAACAGAGCTAATTCTGTCCTGTTTTTCAACTTTAATTTTTGAAACAAAGCATCTCGGTAGCCTTCAACTGTTCTTGTACTTTTACCGATAACGGCAGCAATATCTTCGTACGTCATTTCTGAACAGATATGTTTCAAAAACTCTATTTCTTTATCGTTAATAGTTGTGAGGATTGTTTTGTCCTGTATGTGTGGCAAGACGTGTTCTTTTTCCCATTCAGAGTAATGGAAGCCGTCAGCACAAACAGTATCAATAGCACTTTTAATTTCTTGAGGGTTTGCATCTTTGGGAAGATATGCTGATGCTCCCTCTCGGAACGCTTTTAGTATGTTGAACTCATTATAATACGTGGATTGCATTATCACTTTAATTGACTTCCATCGTTGTTTAATAATCGTCAACGCCTCAAAGCCATTCATTACAGGCATACTAATATCTAATAAGCACACATCGGGTTTTATTGGTGCTTGTTCTATCTTCTCTATCAATTCTGCACCATTATAAGCCTCAATAGACACTTTGTAATCTTTGTAGGCTTCAAGAATAAAACGTAATCCCTTTACTAAAGCTGGGTGGTCATCTGCTACCGCAACACTTATTTTTTGTTTCATGTTTGGTTATTGTAACCGTAAATCAATTATGTTGTTATTATCCAGCCATTGCTTAAATGCTTCACTATCTTTAGGGTCGTGATGAATAATTTTACCATTCTTTAGGCTTATAGTGAATACTCCAACGGTGTAAATGTATTTATGTACCTCAGTTGCTCTATATTCAAATCCCTCAAACCTTTCTTCCTTATTCATGGCATTAATTTTGTCAACAAATTAATCAAACAGTCGGACATAGAAAATACCGTTAAAACACGGTACTTAAACACCGTTAAACAAGGTATTTAAAAAGTTCCTTTGACTCCCGTTGATTCGTCATACAGTAGAATATGATAATAATAGCCACTATAGTTTAACCTTACTGTAAACTCTAAAGGGTATTTTTCTTCTCCTTTTAGTCCTATGACTTTTACATCAATAAATATAGGAAACTCATTAGGCTTAATAGTTCCCATGCTTGTTTCTTTATAGTCGGTATTTTTTACTATCCTACCCGTAGAAGTGGTCATAGTAACATTATAGTTTTCCCGACACGCAATAGGCACAGAACCTCTATAATCACACAAGGACACTTGCACTATATTCGGGTAATCTCTGGTAATATTCACTTTTAGTATTCCATTACTCGGAGCCTTTAACAAGTCTGCTCTGTTTTGGGATTTTCTTCCTTCATCAAAAACATTCTTTTGACCGAAGCAGCATATCGTTATTACGTTTACAATAACTGTTAGTAATATCTTTTTCATAGTATATATTTATTCTAAACACCCCCCAGGATTCCAAACGTGCTGTACACCGTTAAACCAATCGTCTGTACCTTCAAATAGTTGTTTCTGGTCGTCCGATAAATCCCCTGTAGGCGTTTTCTTTATTACTAATGCAGCTAATCCGCTTCGGTCTGGTTCTGTTTTAGATTTGATAATGAAATTGACATCACAGCCAAATTCATCACTTAGTATAACACCATTATACTCTACATTCTTCCACTGTACAGGCCAGCCACCTTGTGATGATTGCCAACGAATTGTAACATCTATCATATACCAATACTGTTTACTACCATCTTCTTTGGTTGTACTAAGCGGCTTCCATCTATTAATAGACATAGAAAAATTGCCTTTCTCTGGCTCAAAGTTTGTTTTGTGGTACATCTTGTTTCCAAGCTGTTTGGCATACTTACCCGCAGTCGCTGCATCAAGAGGGGTTTTCTCTTCTGCTGGCTTTGATTGAGCAACTGTCTTCGCTACTGGCTTTTTTACTGGTGCTTTCTTTGTTTGTGCATTACACACACTTGATAGCATAATTGCTCCAATAAATAGTTTTAATAGTTTCATATACTGTTTTTTAGCTTCTTGTGGCTAAAGTAATACAAATCTTTGAAAAAACACGTAAACGTGTTAACACGTTTACGTGTCTGGTCTCGTTATACTCTTTGTGTTCCTTTGATATGTGAAGAAAAAGACCGCTCAAAGGAAACATTACAAAGACGAGGCAGCCATTAAGGCCTTTGGTGAAAAGGTACGTGAAGCCCGTTTGGCTAAGGGTATGACTATTGAGGAACTTTCTAACGCACTTGATACTGATGCTTTGGAGCTACACCCTACACAAATCGGGCGCATAGAACGGGGGGAGACGAATGTATCTATTAGCTACATAGTCCTTTTAGCAAAGGTCTTAGATGTAAAACCAAGTGAGTTGCTTGATTTTGAATAGATAAAATCACTTGTGGTTTGTTAATCTAATTAATTTAACCATGCACAAGCTATACATATACATTACTGCCATCTTCTTTTTTGGCGGTAAAATTTATGCGCAAGAAATCAATGTAGATAGCTTGATTGCTGTTTTTTCCCACAATCCAAAAACAGCTGATTTTATTCTGAATTACGTCAGAGAAAACCATAACAGTCACCCATCTATTGTAAAAGAACTATCACGTAGAGCAATACCTATAGTTGAATACCGCAAGGATACGTTTGCAATTGCTCTTTTATATAATGAATTAGGTAACTGCCTGCGAATTGAGGGCAAACTGGATAGTGCAACAATAGCATATCGTTATGCAGCTAACTTGGCACTGCAAGGAAAATATAAAGAGTATGCCATCGCACCTGTTTCCAACATAGGTCAAGTATTTGCCGAGCAAGGAAAATTTCACGAGGCTCTTATATTTTATAAGAATGTAGAAGACAAGATAGCTACCGAAAAAGATACCCAATCACGAATGAACTATGAGAGTAATCTGTACGCCAATTATGCGAATATACACATGCTTAAAGGTGCATTCGATTCAGCCCTGATATATTATTCAAAAGCCGCCATCATAGCCAACAAATTACAGAATGAAGAAATCTTGGTATCTACCTATAATGCAATCGGCGCATTATTCTCGGACAAATTAAATAGTTGCGATTCAGCCATCAAATACTTTATTAAATCGCTGCATCTTTATAAAAAACAGCATTATAATCTCGGAATAGGTTTAACGTATTACAACCTTGCTGATTGTTACCGAAAACAAGGTAATTATCTACTTGCAGAAACGGAAAACAATAGGGCGTTTCAATTTCTCGCCACAGAGGATAGCCTATTCTTGGCCTATCCTATTTTTTTACGAGGTATCCTGACTGAAAATAAAGGAGACTTACCGACTGCTATCCGATTATATCAGACAAGTATTACACTTAATGAAAATAGGGGGGCAATAGGAAATATCTGGGAAGTATACTATTATTTAGGTTCAGTCTATAAAAAATTACAAAAGCATAGTTCGTCGATAGAAAGCTATAATAATGCTTATCGTTTCGCTGCCGAAATAGATAACACAGAGTATATTACTAAGGCACTCAAAGGCATTGCGGATATATATGTCCAGATTGGTAATACTGAACGAGCACTTTTTTATTATCAGAAATATGTGGCTAAAAATGAGCTTTACCAAATCCAAGAGCAATCAAAAAATGCTCAACGAGCGCATGTTTTTTATGAAATACCTTTAAAGGAATTACAAATATCCGAGCAGAAAGCACGGATAGAAATAGAAACCGAAAAACGCAGACGAAAAAATCTGCAAAATATAGTTCTATGGATAGGCTTGTCTATGCTTGCACTCTTCACCTTTTCACTCTACAAAACGTATAAACGCATTAAACGTCATAAAAAACATTTGGAGCGGTTATACAAAATAATCAATGAACAGAAAGAGACGATACTGCATACCAACAAAGGGTATATCAGTTCGTTACGAGAGCTTATCAGTCAACAGTTTCAAGATAGCTATATTCCACCTGAAATAATATCAGAAAACCTATCTCGCATTGATAATTTACAAGAGCTTTTGGATATGGCTTATATACAGGGCGACCAAGTTACCATGGATTACACAGCTTTTATTACAGAGTTTTGCAAGAAGATAGAACAGTCCTTTACTATTCCGATACGTCTTACTGTCAATAAGAACCTTATTCTACCGACTGCAACTTGTGTAGCCATTACCCTTATTATTGATGAACTGATACGGAATGCATCGAAGTATGCTTTTCCCAACAAATCAGAGGCAATATTGATAGTAACTCTTATGCGACAAGAGGACTTCATTGATATTATTGTTAAGGATAACGGTATCGGGTTACAGAGTGATTTTTCAATGCAACAGCAAACACGGGGGCTGCGAATGGTTAATAATCTTGTTCTTAAAACAAGAGGCACAATAACAGTTAGCAACGATAACGGTGCGTGTTTTTTTATTAAAATACACATACCAGACAGATGATAAAGGTTTTACTGGTTGAAGATGACGGTTTATTCAGTCAACGGATTATTGATGCGGCAGTAGGTACAGACTATAACATCATAGTCTGCAATAATGGGTTGGACGCAATTCATTGCTATGATAATGAAAGTCCTGATATAGCATTGATTGATATTGAACTCGAAAATAGCCCAATCAACGGGATTTCAGTAGCAGAATATATCGTACACAAAGGCAGAATACCTTTGGGTTTTATTACTCGCCATGTCTCAGAAAAAAGTGTTTATTATAATCAAGCTCGACGGGTTTTCCCTAATTTGTACTTTCCCAAAACAGCAGCAATTGACACGCTCTCAATCCGCCACATTCTTGACGAGTTGGGTCGGTTCAGAACAATAGCGAGACGGTTCCCCAGAGAATCAGGAGATATTATAACAACTAATTCTGGATTATTCGTTTCTCCAACAAGAGATAAAGACCAACTGGTCTTCCTTGCCCGAGAGGAAATCGTGTATATTACTATTAGTAACGGCTTTTGCAAAATATACCCCGACACAAATATCCCAGGTAAGGAATATTATAAGCATAAGGAATATTATTTCTTAGTAAAAAAGGACTTACAAGCTGTTATTGATATACTCTCTACTCCTTTAGTCGTACAGATACATCGAAGCCATGCGGTGAATATTAAGTTTACTGTATTTGAACCTGTTGCCACTATTTGGCGTAAGTACTACTATCTGGCGCATGTCCACAGCAGCAATATCAAAACAACCATTAAAGTAGGCGATTCTTTTAAGTCTATCGTCAGAGAGTATTTGGGTAAATAACCATTGTGCGGTGTGTTCAAAGCGCAACGCGCCTCATTCCGCCTCTTTTATTTCTTCCTTCAGCACACATCAGTCATTTTCGGGGCTGGATACAGGTTTTTCGGCTTTTTCAAAAAAGCTACCAGTTAGAAAAACCAGTAGCCTCAGTCAAAATCAGGATTCCGCCCTGAAAGAGACGAATTCTACAAAGTAAAAGAGAAATTTTACTCTATAGCGAGCGCTATTATAACGGCTTGCTTTTTTACTTCAAGATGAAGTTTCTTCTCGGGCTGTCCTACAAAAATCAAATAGTATGGAACAGTCAATCTTACCAATTATCAACACACTAATCAGCGACGGTTACACAGTTAACCATTGTGCGGTGTGTTCAAAGCGCAACGCGCCTCATTCCGCCTCTTTTATTTCTTCCTTTAACACACATCAGTCATTTTCGGGGCTGGATACAGGTTTTTCGGCTTTTTCAAAAAAGCTACCAGTTAGAAAAACCAGTAGCCTCAGTCAAAATCAGGATTAGGCCCCTGAAAGAGACGAATTCTACAAAGTAAAAAGAGAAGTTTTTTACTCTATAGCGAGCGCTATTATAAAGACTTGCTTTTTTACTTCAAGATGAAGTTTCTTCTCGGGCTGTCCTACAAAAATCAAAAAAGTATGGAACAGTCAATCTTACCAATTATCAACACGCTTATCAGCGACGGTTACACAGCTAACCTTTCAGGAAATCCAACACATGGTGTTTATCTCAACGGCATTCTGCTTCAGATAGCAACATGCGAAACACAGCTTGTTATTGATGAACAGGATTTACGCATTTGGGTGAGTGCCATTTGCACTGTTTGCGGGATTAAAGGGATTGCCATTCATTAACGAGGGTATCGGTGTAAACCGTACCCTCTTTTTCTTACACGAAAAAACGGCTAAACAATATGAGACAGTGTAACAAACAAATCATCTTCCCACTTACCAACATCGGTACACGCTACTATGCGTACCAGACATTGGTAGCAATCGAAAAGCAGCAAGCCAATCCAATCGCCTTAGCAGAGGTTATTGGTATTCTTCACGATCTGCGCTTACGGGCAGCACGAGCGAAGCCTATGTGCAATAATTGTTACGAGTTTATCTCACGGCATATTGATTTCTACGCACAGCTTCAAGAGAAATTGGAACGCATACGTGATGCACCGCCTATGTGATACGGATAAGTATCGCTATAGCAAACGTCTTATTTTTTTCACTTCTAAAAAATAGTTACAAATGAAAGGGGCAATAATAATACTCACTCTTTACAGCAGCTTGCTTAGCTGCAATACGAACCAGCAACCACCGAAGCAGGATAAGCAACGAACGTTAGTAACGGTATTACATGATAAATCGCTCTCCTACCAAACAACCATTTTTGATAGTACCGCAATAGCAGCAATCATCTATAAAATTGCGGAAACGGGTGGGGTGCTATCATACGTTGTTGTAGATGATAACGCTACACGTCAATCGGTTTGGCTCACAGACATTCCCAAATGTGATACCGCAATTACAGACGGTAATAATATATATCTGAAAGTACGAGAGCAGGAACAAAACAAAAAGGTATTTGCGTTATTCCAGCAGCAGGTAGCAAAAAAAGTTTCTGCTTTGCTGGCAGAAACACAAAAGCATAAGCCCTCACGAAGTACAGATTTACAGCGTGGCCTGGAATTATGTCGTACAGGTTGTGAGCCTAATTACAAGGCCTTTCGCAGGTATGTCATTTTGATGTCGGATATGCTTATTGACATACCCAACAATCCCCATGCTCATTTACAACCTGTAGAACTATGTAACGCTTCGGTACTGATAGTACGACCCTCACCCGCTATAACGCTTGATAGTCTCCAACGGCTATTCCCCGACAGCAAAGAAGTAATACCCTACACAACTATACAATCAGCAATTAATTATATCAATCAATAAAAACTTCAAATTATGAACACAGAATTAATGAAACCGAATGTGCAGCCATTGAGTAATGCACCTATGCTTAACGACAGTTATATGCAGACAAAGAAAGCAGCGTTCGCCTTTGGAACTGCAAAAGAGAAACTGCAAAAGCTAACAGAGAAAAAGAACAAAATATTTGACAGCATGACAGACAAAGAAAAAGAGATGAGAGGCAAAGCGTTCATCTATCTATTTATTGCAATAATACTGGCAATCTTAGAAGGAGTACTCTGTATGAACTCTATTGCAGCGGTAACTGGATTACCTCAAATAATCTGTGTGCTTGCTGGAACAGCATTTTGTATGCTTGGTATCGGTATTGGCGACTATATGGCAAACAATATCAAAAAAGACCCTCTTACAGGCAAGCGGATATATACTGGTAAATTCTGGTTAGGGGTGGCCTTAGGAGTTGCTTACTGTTCATTACAATACTTCTTAGTCTCCAAATCAGGTGGAATAAACGCATCTCCCGAAATACAGGATACTATTAACACAATGAAAATAATAGTTCTCTCAATATGTCTCATTGAAATAATCGTGGGCTATGTCTATATGCCAGCTACGCATAAAGCACTATCACTTTGGTTTAATAATCAGCTCTGCAAACTCGGTTTAAAAAGGAAAAATAAAGCAGCACAGCACACCGATGAAAGCTGGGTACGGTATCAATTCAACTGTCAGGCATACAATAATACATACGGAACGAATATACAATGTGCAGAAGAAACGCCCTTAATTCAAGAAGCTCGTACATATTACAACAACGGGTACGGTGAACAAACAAATTATAACTCATAAATAACCAGTCATGGCAATTTTCATAATAATACTAATAGCATTACTAATAGGCGGAGTATGCGGGTACAAAATAGCTACTCGTATGCTTCGCATAGAACACCAATCTTTAATCAGACAGAACTACATGCTTACGCAGTGGGGAAATCAATGGGCAAACAGTATGCAATATCATAATCAGGTAGAAGAAAATATCAGTCATCGAAGCAGCGCTAATCTATCAAATACAATGGGGTTAGTCATTCAACTAATGGCACAATTACAACAGCAAACAAACCTACCGACAAACGATAGAAAGGCAATAGAAGACATTATACAAACAGCAAAAGGATTTTCACGGAGTGAGTTTGAGTAATGAGCGGTTATGTAGCGAATGACGAGAACGAACGGAGTGGAAATTAGCAGATAGTTTAATCGCAAAAACAAATGAAAACATACACAGGACAAGGTCTTTTAACGAGCAGGCGGAATTGGGCTGATTACTGCCCTGTTTGCCCTGCTCTTTTTTGTCTTGCATTGATAAAAAAAATTATTACTAATGAATACAGATAAACAACTTACTGATTTATTCCTGCAAAGTGCAGGATTGGAAACAGACGACAACCCTGATGCTATAACTATCGGTGAGATAATTCCGAAAGATAGCGAAGCAGGTATAGCAGGAGTAATGACTACTCATGTGAAACAGATTGATTTTCTTTTAAAGGCATTGCCTGAAAATAGCCCAGATGCAATAAAGCTATTCGCTGCGCGAGCTGTGACATTTCAGGAGTACCAACAGTTATTTAATACTAAGATAACGGAGCGTTCATTCGGCGATTTTGTGGCTTTTCGTTATCTCATGATTTCACGAGAAAAACAGCGACTACGGTTATTTAATTCCTTATCTCCAACGTATGAGGATTACTGCCGTTTCGTTGTACGCTGCTTTGAGGCTTATGGCTACTATCGTTTGCCGACCTTTTTTTTTCCTGAAAGTGCTAAAGGCTCGTATAATCCTCAATTCTCATGCTCTTTACTGTGGTCGTACTGGAGCAGGAAAATCAAAGCTGTTCGAGATGTGTTTTTCATCTATCCAACAAAAAACCGCAAAGAATATGAGTGCAAGTTTAGTGCTGTTTGATGTGCATGGTGATACTGCACGTAATGTGCTCAATTTTGTTCACAATAAGAGCAATGCTGATAGAGTAATTTTCATAAGCAGTGCTATTAATACGATGGCACAAACAAGCGAAACATATACAGCTTGTATCAATCCCTTAGAAGTACCTCTACATGATAAGACAGTTGAGGGAGTGTCAATCTATGCCAGTGAAATAGCAGAAGCATTGGAAGAAATTTTGCAAAGCTCTGGGCAAAATTTTTCTTCGCTCACAGTGCAAATGACTGCACTACTCAAACCTGTAATTTTTACGGTAATGTATAGCTGCAAGGAGCCGAGCCTGCTTGAAATTGCACGTTTTTTCCAAGATAAGAACAATGTTAATTCTGACCTAATACAGATGGGGAAACAGTCGCCAATAGCCATATACAGAACATTCTTTGAACAGGACTGGGGCAATCCTTTATATACTCAAACGAAGAGCAGCCTACGCACAAAAATTTTGTTTCTTTTAAGCGACCCTACTTTGTCGAATTTGATAATAGGACACTCGACCGTTTCAATGCAAGATGCACTTACACAAGGTAAAGTAGTGATAGTATCGTTGCCAAAATCACACGGTAAGTTTTGTTCAAGCGTGTTCTCTCGCTTGCTCATTGCATATATCCAAAGTATCATGCAACGTAGGGCAAATATCGAGGACTTTAAAAAGCGTAAATCTTGCTATCTGTTTTTAGACGAGTTCCAAAATATGATAACTAAAAGCCTTAGTGATAGCCTTGCTGAGAGCCGCAAGTGGGGGCTGAATGTGCAGTTAGCAACCCAATCAATCCGCAATATAGAGCCACACCTACGCAAGCAAGTTTTAGTGAATACCGCAGTCAAATTTTGTTCGTTAGCAGACTATGAAGACAAACAAATGTTTGCAAAAGAGTTTGATGTGCCAATCGAAAATTTCAATGCGTTAAAACCGCTCGAATTTCTTTGTCGCAAATTTGATGGAAAACACAAAGCATTCAAATTTCGTGTGCCTATCATGGGGCGGCGCTTTTACATGAGTAAATCCGAGCGTGTAGAGTTTTTGCAACGCATCGTATATAAGTCAGGCATTTACAGGAAGGTAGAAAATACTCCCCCACCACCCCCACAAAAGAATACAGAGCAACATACAGACAACAGAGAAGCGAAAGAACAGATAACAAACCAACCAAAGAATAACACAATGAAAAAAGACCCTTTTGATGATGACTATACCAAACGTTTTACCACTAAAAAGTAAGTGCCATGATAATAAACGAGCTACAGACAAAAATAATGATACACCTTTCACACTATACTTACCTTTCCACCGAACAGTTAAGGAGTTTGACTGGTCGTAGCCTTTCATATATCAGAAGCCAAATTGCGATACTTGCGCAAAGGCAACTGGTGAAATCGTTTCAGGTAGTTGTTTCTGCGAAACGCGAACCTAACCTATACTATCTGACATTACATGGTTTGGAGTGTTTACAAGCAAACGAAAAGGCTTTGCCTGATGCAGTAAGAATACCGTTAAACTCTACGGTTGCAGTTATAGGTGATTACCACCACAGAAAACGTCTAATAGACGTTCAAATTGCAGCTACGATGTTTTTTCAAAAAAACGAGATTGAGCTACAACTCTTTCAAAGGTATTTTGACAAAATCGGAAATAATAGAAAGGATAAGAATCTTGAAAGTACTACCAAAATCATCTTAGATAATGGACAATACTACTCACCAGACAGTGTAATGATTACTCAACATAATGGCGTGCAGAAACTTTTTATAGTGGAACTTTTTAATGATAAAAACACAATCAGAGTATTAAACTCACTTGCCAAGAGTGCTAAAAGTATCTCAATAGCATCTGCAAGTAGCAAGTATAATGTTCAAGCTGATGCGATTGTGTTAAGTGCTTTTACATACCCAAGTATCATGCAAGCAGTAATAAAGAGATTGCAAGCAAATCAAAAGTTTTCACCCATTAAGGATTTGTTTTACTTCGGGACTGTCGAAGGATTGACCGAAGACTTTACCGCTTGGAAAACAATTGATAATACACTAATACAATTCACAGAGTAAATAAAAGAATATGGAAATTGACATACTTACACGAAAAGACTTTGAAGCATTAAAAGTTGAAATTTTGGAAACAATCAAAGCATACATGCAACAACCCAAAATAGAAAGACAATGGTTACGAAGTAAGGAGGTTCGTACTATGCTCAATATTAGCTATGGTACACTCCAAAATTTGCGGATTAAGAAAATTCTTAATCCTACGAAAATAGAGGGTGTTTACTACTACCGTTTAAGTGAAATTCAAGCTATGCTAAATGCAGGGCAAGAGCAATAAATATGATATTGCTTTGTCAGCTTTTTTCAGGAAAGCAAGGCACGATGAAAGGCTTACGCCAGTGCATTGTGCCTTATATCTTGCTATATTTCGTCATTGGCTCAGAAATGGTGGTAATCCTGTAAATATTTCAAGGCGTGCACTCATGCAGTACTCACATATCAAAAGCACTGCAACATATACTAAGTGTATCTATGAGCTACAAACGTTCGGTTATTTGACCTACCAACCAAGTTACAACCCCTCAACAGGTAGCAGCATTTATTTATACACGAACATATCCTGAAACCCTTTCACGGCAAGGCTTTCGTAAAATATTTAAGGCATTTTGTTTGTCTTTATAGATGCTATATTGTATCTTTACAATATAGTTCTTCGACAACATTTGGTGCGTTATTCGGTGAGTTACTAACAAGGTTCACACCGTTTCGCTTGATATACAATACTTTAGCCGACAGGTTCGATACCCGCCGGTTCCAC
>DDFF01000015.1 GCA_002337045.1 Bacteroidetes bacterium UBA1935
AGAGTAGGTAGCCGCCATATTTATTCTACACCGTCGGACTGTAACTACAGTTCGGCGGTTTTTTTTGCACTTAACAACCCACTCAATAACAGTGAGCGCACGTGTGAATGTAATAGACTTGATAGAGATGAATTTCTTACCTACCTTTCATTTATGGGCATTATCATTCGGAAAGCTTTACTGACAGATGCAGCTGTAATTAATGAACTATCAAAACAACTCGGCTACGAAAATACAATTACGGATACGAGCTCTTACTTATCATCACTTATCTATCTACCTAATGAAGAAATAATAGTAGCTGAACATAATGCCCTACCTATCGCTTGGATGCAATTGTCATTAATGTTTAGAATAGAGTCGGGCTATTTTGTGGAAATTACAGGACTTGTAGTAGATGAAAACTACCGTTCATTGGGGATTGGTAATATGCTTATTGACTATGCAAGGAATCGGACGCAAGCAAAAGGTATCAAAAAATTAAGAGTAAGGACAAATATTGTCCGTCAGCGTACACATGCTTTTTACGAACGTAATGGATTTACGTTACGTAAAGAACAGAGAGTGTATGAAATGAATTTGTAGTGATTAAAACTTATTCTTTTTCCTGAAATCTCCCCTCTTCCAGGCTTCAAAAAACTCTGCCCAAGCAATCGGGTTAAATAAGTTTGTTGGTTTTTGCTGACCGTAATAGACCGCATTCTGAGATTGTATCTGCTGATATGCAGCCTGATTTTCTCTACCGTCTCTCGGGAGGCTATATGCAAGCGCACGCAACATTAACGCATTTGTATTACGTCGTGCAATCTCGTATTTATCATCTGGAATATTCCAGTGTTTGAAGGCATAGTCAAACTGTTCTCTCGAAGGTAAAGGTTTGATGATAGTTTCAGGCAGGTAGAATGTGTCTTGTACCATTAGCTGAATCATTGAAAAGTAATGACCCTTAATATCTTTCGGTACCACATACTCCTTAAGACGAAAACCAATTTCTGAAAATTGAAGGGTGTCACCCTTGTACACTACAATAGAGAATACACCTTTTTCGCTCGACTCTACACCACGATTTTTGTTTTTAACCATCACAACAACATTGGGTACAGCCCTCAGACTGTCTGCAGTCATTGTTACACCATTTATCTGAATGATGTTCTCATAAGGATCTTGCGCAATTGCAGCGTATACTATAGTAATACTGCATATAAGAGTAAAAACTAAGTGCCTTGTGTACTGTATCATACCAATCAAAGTTAAGCTACTTTCACGGCATCTATATACATTAGCGCAATCTAAATGCAATAGGCGTATCAGTATTATTTTATACAAAGAAAGCGGGTATGATGTATTTTTGCACACTCCACATCCACTATTAACAAAGGTTTAGTATGATAACGAAAGAAGCGGTATTAAAGGCGTTGAGCAATGTACAGGAACCCGACTTGGGCAAAGATCTTGTAACGCTTAACATGATACAGGATATAGAAATTGATGGCAAAAACGTGACATTTACGGTCGTGCTTACTACGCCTGCTTGCCCGTTGAAGGAAATGATTGAAAAAGCATGTGTAAATGCTATTCATATACTTGTTGATAAGGAGGCAGTTGTAAAAGTAAATATGACTGCTAATGTAGGTTCCAATCGTAAAGACAATAAAGCTGTATTGTCTGGCGTGAAGAATATCATTATGGTAGCATCGGGCAAGGGAGGCGTAGGTAAATCTACAGTGTCAGTAAACCTTGCACTGGGCTTGGCGCAAGAGGGTGCGAAAGTAGGTCTACTTGATGCAGATATATATGGTCCTTCTATTCCCATTATGTTGGGTATTCGCGATGAACGCCCGAAGATGATGGATGTTGATGGTAAGGGAATGATAGTGCCTATTGAGCGCTATGGTATCAAAGCTATGTCTATCGGTTTGCTGGTTGATGAAAAGCAGGCTGTGATATGGAGAGGGCCTATGGCAAGCTCTGCATTGAAACAATTTGTATCAGACGTGTATTGGGGTGAGTTGGACTATCTGGTGATAGACCTTCCGCCGGGTACAGGTGATGTACACCTCACATTAGTGCAAGCAGTACCTGTCACAGGCGCAGTGATAGTATCTACGCCGCAAGCTGTTGCAGCTGCAGATGCCAAGAAAGCAATCATGATGTTCAAGCAGCCAAATATTAATATTCCGATACTGGGTATTATTGAAAATATGGCATACTTCACACCTGCTGAGCTTCCTGAAAATAAATATTACATCTTTGGTAAAGGCGGTGCGCAGCAAATGGCAGAGCAGTTTGACCTGCCGTTCCTTGGTGAAGTACCATTGGTGCAAAGCATTCGTGAGGGCGGTGACAGGGGCATACCTGCAATCCTTGATGATGAATCGCTGACACAGGAAATATTTGCAACACTTACACAAAAAGTAGCAAGGAATATTTCAATACGTAATGCAGACCTTGAACCAACAAAAGTTGTAGAGATTACACACTATTAGTGCTACGCTTTTTGTTATGTATTACTGATAATATCAATAGCATGGCACAAAGTGGTATCAACCATATCACTTTGGCGCCATAGCGTCCGTTATACAATGAGAATGTTGCGCATTGCGCAGCGTTGATACATACTCCCAACAGTGTGACAAACAAGAAGGTAAATTGATTGCGGTTTATTAATCTGCGGTATCGTACAGATACGAATGCTATAATGGCTAATGAGCATATAATTGTAATGGCTGATACCCGATTTATGGACGTGATTACCGTTGCCAGTTTGCCGTTATTTTGTTTTGAATGTATATAGTCAGTAGCCTCGGCGTTTGATACAAATTTGTTGATGTGCTTGTAAATACTGTTGGTATCAGTAAGAGGTTCATTGCCATCTCCTACATTGAATTTTGCTGCCTGCAACAGTGTATGATGGAATGATTCTTTTGCAAAATGCCAGTTGTAAGGGTAAGTTGTAAGTATGCCTGTATTGATTTTACTACATGCTTCTCTGGCTTCTGTCCATCCCCCCATTTTGGCCAAAGGACCTTCTGCATTCCAGAGAAAATAGTCTGAATCAGTAGTTATATCATCTTTATACTTACACATTTCGTATTTGATATTTCCGCAAACTGCTTGCAGATATTCTGTTACTATGCCTTTGTTAATCATGGCAGCTGTCATAAATGCGGCCGAAGACTTTGAGAACACAGATGCATTAATCGCAAAGGTAGATACCGATAGTAGTGCCATAATGTATATACTACGTACCTGCTTCTTTATTGTGGATTGTTCAAATAACAGCTTTCGTAATAGCCATATCAGTAATAAAATACACAAGCTTACAGATAAATGAGATGCATGTGTTGCTGCTGTTACAAAGAATACCACGTACAATAATACCGGTGTTTTTTGTTGTGTTGCTGGCATATTTAAAATACAAGCAACAGACAATAGCATTATGGGTGTGTATATATCGGCAATAAGCTCACTTGTTACCCATGAAACTGTTGATAATAATGCTAGCAGAATGGCTATAACGGATGTTGTTATTTGTGAGGCCGTAACTATTGTTGATGTTATACAAGCCCTAATGATATAGCGGATAAGTATTGCCTGCATTATGATTACAGTCCATAAACTAAGTCCGTTTATACTAAACAAGCGTGTAAGTATTCCGTAAGTAATGGGGCGGTCAGTAGGTACTTCCAATACAAATCCCGATTCTATATAAGTGCCTGAGTCAGGATTTACTATAGGATACCCGTTAATTAGAGCAGGCATGCATAGAGCCACAATGCTTACTATAAATAGCAGTAGTTCTAAGTTTTTTGACTGAGAAGCTCTCATGTAAATAAAGATAATCCTTAATCAGGAAAATTATATCGAACACCATTCGCTTCGATATACTCTCTGATGCGTTGAATAATCAACTCATTATTTTCAGAGCGCGCAATAATGATAACATCGTAGCCCGTTCCTTTATATGATGCTAATGCCTCTGTGGGATTGTTATTTGCAGTATATGCTTCAAGAAACATTTCACAGTCTTCTCTCTCGAAAGGCGCTACAGCAACGTGTTCTACCTCGCACCTCAGTGCTTCATTTGTATGTATTATCAACTCTGTGCCTTCAAGGTCTTCAAAGTCTTCGCGTATTTCTTCCGCTTCTTCTTGTGTAAATGCCGTCATAGGTATTTGCTAAATAGCTACAAAGTAAGTGTATAAAGCCAATATCGTTTGCCGAATATTGGAGGTATTTCTTTTTCAATGCTAAAACCGATATTTTCATAGATGTGCCTTGCTGCATCCATGAATTCGGATGTGTGTAGTGCTATAGTTTGTTCGCCGTTTGCTTTGGCAGCAGTTATGCACATATCTACCAGATTGTACGCAATACCTTTGCCAATATATTCCGGATGTACGCCTAGCTTACGAATATAGCATTGATCTGCACTGTATATGTTGGTTGGATTGCCGCTCGGCACAAGGAATATCATACCCACAATAGACTCGCCATCTTTGCAAATAAATGTTTGTGCTTTATTAATAAGCTCTTGCAGTGCGTCTAGGTCTTGCAGGTTCGATTTCATGGTTTGCCATTCATCTCCAAGCGTTTTCTCAAACACACCGTAAGACTGAAGCCCAAGTTTATATAACTGTTGAGCATCTGATAAAGTGCCGAGTGTATAGATAAGGTTCATTATTTTGATTTTGTGGGTACTAAATAGCTAATAGCAACGACAAGCAATGCGCCAATTGCATTCAGCCAAAGGAAAGATATTACATCTGCTATATAGATAGCTATTACAATCAGTTCTGTTATCAGCGCAGCAATAAACACGGCATTCCCTTTTACGTTCTTTACATAAAACGCTACGAGGAATATACCCAAGATAGTGCCATAGAAAAGTGAACCAAGAATATTCACTGCCTCTATCAATGACCCCATACGTGTAGCAAACATAGCTACAGCAATGCAGAAGATACCCCATACAAGTGTATGCCATCTGCCAAGGCTCAGTTGTTTTGCTTCACTGAGCGGCTCCTTGTTATTTAGTAGTTGTATATCTATCAATGAAGAAGACGCAAGCGAATTGATAGCGGCAGATATTGAGCCCCATGATGCAAGGAATATCACCGCGAAAAGTAATCCCACCAACCCTCTCGGGAGGTTGTGTTTCACAAAGTAGAGGAATATATAGTTGGTATCACTATTGTCTTTGCTATGCCCGTAGCGTGTTATGCGGCTCTTTACAGTATCTCTTATGGATTGTATGGTAGCCTGTGTTTCCTTGAATTTCTGTAGTGTAGATGCACTGTTTAAATTTTGCTTTCTCTCTTTTGCAAGCTTTGTCGCTTGTTGTTCATAGTTGTTGTGCAATACTTTATATTGTTGTTCCAACTGTGTTACTTCTTCGGTATTAGCTGCTTTGTAAGATGTGTAAGCACTATCGTTAAAATAAAGTGGTGCAGGTTTGTAGCTATACAGTGCAAATAGCAATGCACCAATCAGTAGTATGCCAAATTGCATGGGTATCTTTACCATGCCATTCATCAGCAGGCCCCTGCGACTTTCTGTTGTGTCTTTGCCTGATATGTATCTGCCTACCTGACTTTGGTCTGTTCCAAAATAGGAGAGTGCAAGAAAGAAACCACCAATAACGCCACTCCATATATTATACTTGCCCTTCCAACTAAAATCCGTCGTTATCACATTCAGCTTTCCCGATTTGCCCGCCACATATAAGGCATCGCCCATACTGATGCCCTGTGGCAAGTCTGCAACAATAAGGTATCCTGCAATAGCTATCGCGGATAAGATAATGAGGAATTGCAGTTTCTGTGTATGTGCCACTGCCTTAGCGCCACCTGTATAAGTATATATAATCAACAGGCCGCCTGTAATGATATTGGTCAGATAGATATTCCACCCCATGATAGAGGATAGAATAATGGACGGTGCGTAGATACTGATACCTGTAGAAAGACCCCTTGATAATAGAAAGAGTACAGATGTAAGTACTCTTGTTTTCCTGTCAAATCTCGTTTCCAGGTATTCGTATGCAGTATAAACATTTAGCTTTTGAAAAATGGGAATGAACGTAATGCTGATGACAACCATGGCAATTGGCAAACCAAAATAGTATTGCACAAAACGCATCCCGTCTGTATATGCCTGCCCCGGTGCAGATAAAAAAGTAATGGCACTGGCTTGCGTTGCCATAATACCCAATAACACTACATACCAAGGCATATTCTTATCGGCCAACAGGTAGGTTTGGCTGCCGTGCTGGTTGCGCCCTTTATACACACCATATGCTATGATGCCGATAAGCGTTAATAATAATATGCCCCAGTCGAGTGTACTCATTGCCAGTATTGCGTAAACAGGTAATAGCAAACAATTTGTACTAGTAGAAATACTAATACAATGCTATATTGTAGTCGCCACTTTGCCTTGTTCTCTATCATACAAGACTAATTAATCTTTGTTCCAGTGTAATTGTATTGTGTTCCACCACCCAAGCCGCCTGTTTGATAGTAGAGATAGACAATTTTCTTGGTTGGGCTATAACGTATATTTGCCCCATATCCGGAAGATTGAATCTGAGTGTACAGATTGTAAAAACTATCAATGCTTCTGATTTTCAGCTCATAGTTTAGTGTTGTAACCGCACTGTCATTTTTATAAAGTATGGGGAAGGTTGTATCGCTAACTGTAAAAGTTGTATCTCTAAAACCACTCCAGGATCTTATTTTTCTGCTCCATTTATAATTTCCGACAATAAGATTTATATCATATTGTTTCGCTGGGATAACAGTTGCTTTCTCATGTTCGCAAGATTGGAGTAAACATGAAATAAATACTAGTATAGGGATTAATATGGATTTTTTCATAACTGTAATTTAGTTATTTACCGGCATTCAGCATGTTAATCAACAAACGTATAGCTCCCTTATTGCCGGCCGGCAGTTGCCTGAAGAATGAAAGCGTTGTGTATACATAGTGCCCCTTCCCATATTGTGTGTACAACGTACAGCCATCCAGCGGGCTTTCACCAATATCATTCATACGGAAGAGTGGTTTGTATTTATCATCCCATTTTGTGGCAAAGTATAGCCCGCGTTCCTGTACCCAGTCGCTAAAATCTTCATTGGTTATTTTGTTCGGGCTGTTCAGCAGTTTGTGCTTCGAATCCAGCAGTGTTATAGCTGCATCTTCTTCCGTCACACGCTGGCTCGAAAGTGTTATTGGATATGGCCCGATGTTCGTAGTTGCCATATCCTGCAATGTATTGTATTGCATAACCAGCGTACCACCATTATTTACATATTGGTTTAGTACATGCATCCAGTAGTTCATACGTTTTTCGGTATTGATAACGCGCACACCTGTTAGCACAGCATCATATTTTTTAAGTTTTTCAACAGTGATATCCTGTTCGCTCAGCATATCTACTTGCAGTCCTGTAAGCCTTAATACTTCAGCAACATTGTCGCCTGCGCCATCTATATATGCAATGCGTTTTACTGTGCTTTTCCAATTGCTGCGCAGCACCTTTGCATATGCAGGTGTAAAGTATTGCAATGTCGGCAGGTGTTCGTATTTAATGATGTTTTGTTTCCTGTCGCATAGTCCATTGTTTGTTTGAAGATTTGCGAGCAAGAAGAAATCATCTTTGCTGTATGCAGCCACTTGTTTACTGCTGAATACTGCATTAATAGTTGTGTCAATGCCTTTTCGCAGATTCAACCCTTTCGCTTCATACACCATATCCTTGCTATATACCACAAGGCTAGCATTTGCGATGTCTTTGTTTGGGTGAATGCGCACTGCAGCATTCACACTGCCATCGTTATTTACAACAATCAGTCCTTCTGTGAAATCTACAGATGCATCAGGTACTATGCGTAGTTGTTCTATCATATCACCATGCGTAGGGTCTAGCTTTTTAAAAGATAGTGGAGCCTGCAGTATAAAATCTTTACCATCAATATTGATGCTGAGTGTAGCATACAAACCGTTTGGTGTTGTAGGGTAGCCAATCAGCGTATCGTTAGGTACTTTAAAATGGCTGTTGTCATTTTTGCTGTCTACCAACCAGTATGGTTCTGTATAGGCAGCATCTTCGGGTATTTTTATTTTCCTTTCAAAGCTATACAGGCTGTCTTTGCCCAAGCGCATATTTGCACTGCTATCTGTTTGCAGCCATTTGATGTTGTTCAGCTTCACGGGTACATCTGTACGCGATATTACGCGCAGTGTGAACGGCAATACTTCTCCACGTGTAGCTTCAGCCTGTTTGGTGTACACTTCAACCATCAGGCCACTGCAATGCAATATCAAAGCATCCAGCTCCTTCAGCTTTTGTGTACGCCAGTAATTATTTTTTACTGTTTCAATTTCTTCGCGTACAGCCAGCAGCTTCTTTAGCGATTTTTCAGGATGATTAAAATCAAATCCTTTCAGTATCGCGTCGATATGTTCTCCAATCTCTGGTCTGTCTACACGGCCCCATGTTATATCTATACCATCAAACAAAGAAGCGCTAAGGCTATCGCCGGCTACCAGTTTGAAGTATTCTGTTTGCACACCCGGTGTGCTTGGTGTACCTGCACCCTGGCTGCGATGTATGCTGCGGCTGATGCCTGCCAGCTCGCCATAACCCATACCTATGGCAGGACTGTATTGCCCTACGGGTAGTTTGAATTGGTCTTCAGATGTTGTGTTCCTGTCGCCAAAGCGGAATGCATTGAACAATACACGCTTAGGTTTCCAAGCTTTATAATATTTCAACTGCTCAGGATACATGCTCTTATCGCCACTTACTTTGTAAGCCTCCTCTGCAAGTATTGCAGATGCTGCGTGCTGTCCATGTCCCGCATTCGCATTTGGCGGAAAACGGCATATCACCACATCGGGTCTGAATTTGCGATATATCCAAACCACATCTTTAGTAAGCAAGCTTTTATCCCAATGCTTAAATGTTTCATCGTAGTTTTTAGAAAAGCCGAAATCGATAGCGCGTGTAAAGTACTGACCTGCACCATCCATCTTGCGAGCTTCCAGTAGCTCGTGTGTGCGTATCAGCCCAAGCGCAGCACCTTGTTCATTGCCAAGTATGTTCTGTCCACCATCACCACGTGTTAGTGATAGGTATGCAGTGTTGAGATGTTGGTCATTCACCAGCCATGCCAGCAGGCGTGTATTCTCATCATCGGGGTGCGCAGCCAGATACAGCACGTTTACAAGATTATTCAGCTGTGCTATCTCATGGTATATCTGTGCAGACGATGCAGGGCGTACCTGTTGTGCCTGTGTTTGTAAAGTGGTTGCAGCAAGTGCGGCTATTGCAATCAGTTTCTTCATAATGGTATCTGAAAAAGAAACCCACAGTATATATTACTGTGGGTTGTCTAAATTACTGAATAGTTGCCTGTATCAATTTATGCAGGCAATTAAGATTTTTTATAAGAGTTAATCAGCTTTGTCATGTTGTTTACATACTCAGCTTCAAAAGCAGAACCTTTAGCTACTTCCATCGCTTTGTTTGCAGCGTTGATAGCATCATCTTTCTTGCCCATTTTCTGTGCTATGCGTGCTTTCAGGCTCCACATCCAGAAAGCTTTAGGATTAGCTTCCAGTGCTTTGTCTACATACACGATAGCTTTATCCAGATTCTGGTCAGTTTCAAAATAGTAGTTAGCAGCCTGGAAGTAAGGAATGTTCGGATTGTTGATAGCTTTATCGATAGATGCACTCAGGCGTTCTTCGTTATTAGCTTTTACAGGGATAATGATTTTTGTTTTCTCCCACATCAGCTCTATGTTGCATGAGCTGTAAGTGATGTTGCCTATGTTGATGGTAAAAGTCTGTACATTTTTGTCCAGTGCTTTCGGTGCTATTTTAAAACGTGCTACGTCGTCAGCTTTGTCATAACCGGCATTGCCCCAGTTACCTACGCCTTTGTTCAGGATGATTTCCCATTCTGTAGCACCAGGTATAGTATATATAGCGTATTCGCCTGCCTTTACCGCTTGGCCGCCAACGGTTACATCTTCACCAAATTTTACTTTGGTAGCAGAGTTTGCACCTGTGCGCCATACATTGCCAAATGCAACCAATTCGCCGAATATTTTACGACCACGCATAGATGGGCGACTGTATGATATTTCAATATTTGAAGTTGAAAACTCCTGTGTCAGTTTTGATGTCGGGCTCAGCGCAGGCAATTTCAGGTCCTGTGCATAAACACCAGATGTCAGTAAAGCAGAAAGCAGAATGAAAGAGAAACGTTTCATATGTATGATTTTTTAACAGAGTGCCAAATTTACGACTTTAATGTACCCGCAAAAAAGATATTCTCTATAGCCCGTTAGTCTGTGCCTGTAAGTACGTTACTTTGCCATTCAAAACACAGAAAATGAGCCATACAGTCAATCTTGCTATACAGGTTTTACCTACCCATCTGCCTCAGCCGGAAGCCTATGCAGTGGTAGATGCAGCCATAGACTGCATCAAAGCATCGGGTCTGGAATACCTGGTATGCCCTTTTGAAACCGTAATTGAAGGCCCCTATGAGCAGGTAATGAAGCTGGTAGATGATATACAAACGGCTTGTAATAAAGCAGGTGCACAATCATTATTAATTAATATGAAACTGCAGCGCAGCTTTGTAAAAGATATAGCAATTGACGATAAGATAGGTAAGTACAAATAATGCCATTAAATTTGCAGCCCAATCTGTTTTAATATGAATCGTGCGCAGCTTGTAAGCGAAATAAAAAGAAAGAAATCTGTATTGTGTGTTGGTTTGGATACCGACCTGAAAAAAGTGCCTGCGCACCTGTTTGCAGAGGAAGATCCTGTTTTTGCATTCAATAAAGCTATTATTGATGCAACTAAAGACTATACGGTTGCTTATAAAATAAATACCGCTTTTTACGAGGCTCAAGGCCTGAAGGGTTGGGAGAGCATGCAGAAAACACTGGAGTATATTCCTAAAAATATTTTCTCCATTGCAGACGCCAAGCGTGGCGATATCGGCAATACAGCAGAGCAATACGCACATACATTCTTTAAAACATATCCTTTCGATAGTGTAACTGTTGCCCCATATATGGGCAAAGACAGCGTACAGCCTTTTATGCAGTTCGATGGCCATTGGGCTATTGTGCTTGGGCTTACATCTAATGCCGGTAGCGCAGATTTTCAACTGCAGCCAAGCGGCGATGAACTGATGTACGAACGTGTACTGAAAACCGTAGCAAGCTGGGGTACGCCCGAAAATCTGATGTTTGTAATAGGTGCTACACGCAAAGAGCAATTGCAACACGTACGCCAAATGCTACCTGACCATTTCTTCCTGATACCGGGCGTTGGTGCACAAGGTGGCGATGTGCCTACTGTTTGCGAAAACGCGCTGAATAAAGACGGTGGCATCCTTATCAATGTATCTCGTGCAGTAATATTTGCTAGCAGTGGCGAAGATTTTGCCGTGAAAGCAGGTGAAGCTGCAAAAGATTATCAGCAACAAATGGCTGCTTATTTGTAATTTGATGGTAGCATAATACACCGTCACGATGCAGGAAAAACTATTGCAGTTTATCTGGCAATACAGCCTTTATAATCCGTCACAGTTACAAACCACCAATGGTGAACCAATAACCGTTGTCCACCCGGGCAGGTACAATACCAATGCAGGCCCCGATTTTCTGGAAGCCAAAGTAAGGGTGGGAGATACCTTGCTTGCAGGCCATGTAGAGCTGCACGTAAATAATAGTGATTGGCTGAAACACGGTCACCAACACGACGAAGCGTATCGCAATGTGATACTGCATGTGGTGTACAATCATGATAGTGATACAGGTCCCGCTCATACTCCTGTACTGGAACTTCGTAATTATATAATGCCCAATGTGATTCAGCAGTATGATGTACTCATGGCACAGGTGCAGCCTATACCATGCGCTTCTCAATTGCAGCATGTAAAAGATATTACGAAAGAAAGCTGGCTGACAAGAATATTGGCAGAGCGCTGGGAAGAAAAGCAGGCATTGTGGCAAGAGCTATTAGATAAAAGTGCGGGCGATTGGCGTAATGTGCTATATTGGCGTATGGCTGCCAATTTCGGTTTCAAGCTGAATGCAGATGTGTTTCTTGATATGGCATTGTCCATTCCCCACAATGTATTTGCAAAGGGAGGCACGCTTTTGCAGATAGAAGCAGTCCTCTTCGGGCAGGCAGGTATGCTGGATGCAGATTTTGTGGATGAATACCCTAATACTTTAAAGAAAGAATACCAATACCTGAAGCAGAAATACCAGCTGACACCACTGCCAGCACACCGTTGGAAATACCTGCGCCTCCGTCCTGCAAACTTCCCGACTATCCGCATAGCACAATTTGCAGCATTGGTACACAAATCTTTCCATCTGTTTTCACAGATAGTCGAAACGAATACTGTAAAAGAAGTAACAGCATTGTTGGATATAACAGCCAGTGAATACTGGGATATACATTACAGGTTTGATGAACCATCAGACGCGCCTGCATCAAAGCATCTGGGCAAATCATCTATTCAGAATATCATCATCAACACCATAGCACCTATACGCTACTTGTATGCACAGGCGCATAGCACAGACAAGCAGCAGGAATTTGCATTGCAATTGCTCGATGAACTGCCCGCAGAAAAGAACCATATCATAGAAGAATACAACACCATTGGCTGGAAAGCAATAAACGCCGCGCAAGGGCAGGCGTTTATTCAATTATATAATAACTATTGCAGCAAAAAGCGTTGTTTAGAATGTGCTGTAGGGCTCAGCCTGCTGAAATCAACCCCAAACAAATGATATGGTTTCCTTCAGGTCAGGGTGCAGGCTTTTAGCTACCGGGCAGGTAACAGCCGCACGCTCCAGTATCAGCCTTTCTTTTTCTGAATAGGTTTTGTCTGCAGGCATGGTGATATGCACTTTTATCTCACCTATGCGCCTAGGGTCGCTTGCCATTATTTTCTCTACATCACAAACCGTACCGTCAATATCTATACCATGCGTATCGCCGGCTATACCCATTGTAGTAACAATACAGGCAGCAAGTGCCGTAGCTACCAGATCTGTTGGCGAAAAGCGTTCGCCTTTGCCCCTGTTGTCTGTAGGCGCATCCGTTTCTATTACCGATCCTGAGCGCAGGTGGGTACATTCTGTCCTTAAATTGCCTGTATATACTACTTTGAATGCCATGTATCGTTTTTTGTGTTAAATTTACGATGTATCGTTCATAGAATATGGGCATGAAAAGAATAATAACGGGTGCTTTCTGTATTTCAGCATTGCTGATGTCTCAACATGTTGTGGCGCAAGGCAGCGGCTCTAATAGTTTGAATATTAATAGCAAAACAGCAGGCCAACAGAAAAAGCCGGTGATTAAGAAGCCCAAGCCGCTGAGTAAAGAATTCAGCATAGGGCTTCGTGTCAATTCTGACGGTTGGGGTTTGTTTGTAGACCGTGGTCGCTTGCGTAGTGAGGACAGAAACCCTGATATGTTTCATAATGTCCGTATTATACAGGTAGAGCTTTCAGAAAGAAGGCATTTTAAGGAAATTAAGGCTGCTAACAGCTCTAGTACAACACCTGGTACATCAAATCCGTCTGCTTTCATATACGGAAAGGTCAATAGCTTTTATACGTTCAAACTAGGATACGGAAACAGAAAGATGATAGCCGGCAAGCCGGAACAAGGTACAGTATCAATACACTGGGTATATCTGGGTGGCTTATCTTTAGGTCTGTTGAAGCCATATTATATTGATGTTAGCAATGGTTTTGAAACCAAAAGCATTAAATATTCTGACAGTACAAGCAATCAGTTCGTCAATTACAATCAGATTGTAGGCTCTTCGGGCTGGAGCAAAGGCCTGAGCGAAACCAAGATAGTTCCGGGTTTTTTCCTGAGAACAGGCTTCCATTTCGATTTTGCTAATAATAAGCGTGCAAAAATGGCATTAGAGACCGGCGCTACGCTTGAATATTATACCAGCGAGATACAGCAGATGGCTATGCAGAAAGAGCAATCTATGTTCTTTAACGTATATGCGGCGCTGCAATTTGGCAAACGTCGTTAGGTATTGTAATTTGCATCGTTTTCAGGCAAATCTGAGGGTTTTATTATGCAGGAATTACCGGTTATTAGTGCTGCGGCAAACAATACAGAGACAAGGGTAAAGAAACCAAACTGGCTGAGGGTAAAACTACCTACAGGAGAGGGTTATCGTAATGTGCGCAATCTGGTAGACACGCACAAGCTGCATACCATATGCGAAAGCGGCAATTGTCCTAATATGGGCGAATGCTGGGGAGAGGGTACTGCTACCTTTATGATTCTGGGTAATATCTGTACGCGCTCTTGTGGTTTTTGTGCAGTGGCTACCGGTCGTCCTGAACCTGTGGATTGGGATGAGCCGCAACGTGTAGCGGAAGCTATCCACCTGATGAGTGTAAAACACGCAGTACTTACATCTGTAGATCGCGATGAGTTGAAAGATGGTGGTTCTATTATATGGGCAAATACAATCAAAGCCGTTCGTGCTTTGAATCCTGTTACTACACTCGAAACACTGATACCGGACTTTAAAGGCGAATGGGATAACCTGCAACGCATTATAGACGTAGCTCCCGAAGTTGTTTCTCATAATATGGAAACAGTAGAAAGCATGACGCGTAAAGTGCGCATACAGGCAAAATACCATCGTAGCCTCGAAGTGCTTCGCCGCCTAAAAGATGGTGGTATGCGCACTAAAAGCGGCCTGATGCTGGGTATTGGCGAAACACAGGATGAAGTATTGGCAACTATGCGCAATCTGGCCGATAACGGACTGGATGTATTGACATTAGGCCAGTACCTGCAACCAACGCCAAAGCACTTGCCTGTTATCCGTTTTGTGCATCCAGATGAGTTTGCGTTCTATCGCGAGGAAGGCTACAAAATGGGCTTCGACTATGTAGAAAGTGGCCCATTGGTTCGTTCTTCTTACCACAGCGAGCGCCATGTAATAAAAGGCGAAGGTCGCAGCAAATGGGAAGCCGAAAAATCAGCGAGTTAATATAACCTCTGAAAACTCTTTAGGTCGTTTAAATTTATCGTATGATGTTGTTTCAACAGTTTTCACACTGATGATGTTGCTGTTGAATTTTCTGTTCTCAAAGTAGTCTGTAACTGGCACTTTCTTACCATCTATCAACACATAGTAAGGCTTACACATACTCATGAATCCTGCTGTGCTCAATTTGTAAATCCGAATTGTTTTGTCGGATGCTAGCTGTTTGTCAATACATAATAGAAACGATACAAACTCCCGTGTCATTCTACCACTGTTACGATCAATTTTCCAATCTTCTGTTATAATGATATTGTCTGGAGTTGGTAGGTTTTTGTTTAGTAGAGTATCATATTTATATGATACTATTGTTGCAGGAGGGATACTATCATCTTTTAAATTGTTGTAATCGTTACCTTCCAATATGGTGAATTTGTTTTTCAGAATGATGTCATTTACCACGTCTGAAATAGTATAAACTTTGCCGGTACTGTCATATATTTTAGTCAGCACGTTATTTTTTGGGTCAACTAAAGATAGCCTGCGTTTAATGCGTTTATTATACATTAAATCAGGGGTGTTTTTCCCTGTTCCGGGTTGAGCAATTGAATTAAATGATAAAAGCAGCGTATATGCTGCAAGAAAAATGTATTTATTCATAGGTAAATACAGGTAAATATAATCGTAAGTTTAAAGATAAAATTTGTACACTGATAGTTTAGATATGTAATGTCAAGTTTTTTGCATTTTGCTTTATCTTAATTTCATGTATTGTCATAATACCGTCATTTAAAACAAGTTAACTAATAGTTGAAATTACTTGTACGTCATATAATATAACCAATAAACAAATACCCCTATGCGTAGATTGTTACTTCTTCTTTTGTTATTTCCATTCGCTGCAGCATCTCAAGTGTTTACTCAGTACTTTGACGGTGCGGATACGAATATTTACAGTTCAGTCAAAATACATAAAGATACAGGCAGCTTATGGCAGATAGGCAAGCCGCAAAAAATAATATTTGATAGTGCCGCAACTAAGCCCAATGCATTGCTAACCGATACTATCAATAACTATCTACCAAACGATACGTCCTCTTTTTATTTCAGGTTGAGCAGGTTGAATTATAACCTTGCAATTGTTGCAATAAGATGGAAGCAAAAAATTGACATGTATAAAAAACATGCTGGCGGAATAATAGAGTTTTCAGCAGATACCGGTAAGACATGGAAGAATGTGTTTAACAGCTCGGAAGTCTACAAGTTTTATGGGTATGACACATTGGCCAACAGAGATACTCTGAATGGTGTTTATACTATAAGTGGTACAGATACAGTGTGGAGAGATATATGGTTATGTTTTGAAGGTATATATTTCCGCAACGTAGACTCATTTATGTTGAGATACACATTTGTTTCTGATACATCAACCAATACAGGAGAAGGATGGATGATTGATAATATGATGGTGCATCCTACTTATTATCATACAGTGAAAAATACAGCAGAAGCAAAAGCTTTAAGCGTTTATCCTACTGCAACAAACGGACCAGTAACAATTGAAGTAGATAAGGCCGATGCCGGGCAAATTATAGAAAAAGTAATGCTTGTTAATAATGATGGTAAAATACTGAAACAGTATACGACATCAGCTTCCCGTTTTGTAATAGATATTGGAAACAATCCAGCAGGAATATATTACTTAAAGGTAATAACAAATAAAGTGTCGTTGTCATATCATGTAACACTTAGCAGGTAGTTTCAGTATGCTTAAGTATTGGTGTTGTCTGGTTGTTGTTTGCCTGTTATGCGGATTTAATAAGAAGAGCAACACGCCGTATCAATTTCCGTATTTGTATTTGTTTCCTCCAATGCCTGTTGCAGAAAGTAATCCTGTAATAAATGAGGGGGTAAAGCTTGGTAGGCATCTGTTTTATGATCCTATATTAAGCAAGGACAGTACAATAGCATGTGCATCCTGCCACAGGCAGGAAGCTGCATTTAGTGGTTCTCCTGATATTTTTAATAAAGGGTTGGGAGGTGTACTACAAAAAAGAAATACGCTGCCGCTGTTCAATCTCGCATGGTATCCCACTTTGTTTTGGGATGGCAGAGTAACAAGTATCGAAGAGCAGGTTTTTCAGCCTGTACAGGCGCACGACGAGATGGGGCTGGATTGGAATACAACTGTAAAACGCATCCTGAACAGTCCGTATTATTCTTCAGGCTTTTCAAGTGCCTTTCCGGGAAGAAAGATTGATAGCACGCTGATAGCAAATGTGATTGCCCAGTTTGAACGTACGCTATTGTCGTATCGTTCAAAGTATGATATGGTATTGGCAAACAAAACAACATTTACCAAAGAAGAAGCAGAAGGTTTTGAAATAATGAATGAGATGACCATGGGTGATTGCCTGCATTGTCATACCACAGATGCAGATCCCTTAGGAACAACGCTCGGGTTTAGTAACAACGGACTTGACAGCGCTTCCAAAGAAGATAGCTATTCAGATAAAGGTAGAGGTGGCATTACGCTTAAAAAAGAAGATAACGGTAAGTTCAAAATCCCTTCTTTAAGAAATCTATCATTCACAGCACCCTATATGCACGATGGCCGTTTCAAAACACTTGAGGAGGTTTTGGACTTTTATAGTGAACACGTGCATAACGGTATCAATACAGACAGCAAAATGGGTTTTGCCCACATTGGAGGAGTACATCTGTCCAAAGAGCAGAAGCGTAAAGTCATATCATTTCTCAGAACACTGGACGATACCAGTTTTGTAAAGGATGCAGCATTTAGCAATCCGTTTTAGTTATTTGCATAAGCATATATATTCAGCGATGCTGCGATGCACAACCATATTGTGTAAGGTAGCATCAACAAACCCCAAGCTCCCAAATTTTTAAATCCCCACCAGGTAAACCATGCTACAACAAACAACAGCGCTATAATGACAAATGCGCCCAATCCCATCATATGCCATCTGAAGAAGATAGGATTCCACATCACATTCAGTACAAACTGAATGGCGAACATCAAGTATAGATTAGGATACAAACGTGGCTCTGCTACTGAAGATGCCTTCCACATAAATATGGAATAGCAAAGCATGATGGATGACCATGCCGCACCAAATACCCAACTCGGCGGTGTCCACGGAGCTTTATTTAAAGACTGGTACCACTCATTAGTTTGCGGATTGCCCAACATAAGGCCGCCTATACCCAGTGCTCCGAAATTTATGATTAGAAATATGATGAACCTTAACATGATAGTATAACAGCCCGATTTTAGAAATGTTTAATCTATGGCATGGTAAAGCTATGTTAATTAAAACAATCTGTACCCTAAAGATATGCCTGTGTATTGTGCCTTGACAGATGATGCGGCATTGTCCGGATTGGAACGTATATCATACAGGCTGTATTCGTGGTATACGGCTAGCAAATACCTGTCTTTGTACATAAATCGCATTTGCAGCTTCAGCGCAATATCCAGTGCATTCATATCATAGCTGTCGCGCGTAGGGCTGTATTTAGACGGAGTAAACCATCCCTTAATCCTATAAGTAGCACCGCTGTTTTCTACCAGTTCGTTATTCTTATAGTTCTCATAATCGTATCGCATGCTGCCGGACAGAAAGAAATTATAATGCATACCACCGTCTGCCCATACTTGCAGTTTCTTGGTTTTGATGGTTTTTACTGATAGCATTAGTGGTATAGAGAGGTATCGCATTCTGTATTGTGTCAGGTAGTAAGATTTGTCTTGTTCAAAAGTCTCCTTTTGTACAGTATTATATCCCCTGATAGAGTACATCAATCCTGTTTGCAGCGATACACTGTTAGTAATAGGGATATTGAATGTAAGTGATGCATTAGGTTGTACTACAGGCAGGTATTTCTCTGTATTCTTAGCATTAGCATAAGATACGGCACCGCCAATAGATATGCTTGACTGAATCTGTGCAATGGAGCACAGAGGCAACAGTACTAATGATAATATGGTGATCCGCGTCTTTTTCATAATGCACACTACAAGTTAACTACATATATCCGGCAATATTGTTAATGCGTTTTCGTAGATAGGTATTTTAACACCATTATGACACAATGAGTGTCGGTTTTAACTGATGGCTTAACATTCCCGTTTCAATTTGTTAATACTGCGTATACATTTTCATAACACTGCCGAAACCCCTTTGCCTGAGAGCCTTTATAGTTTTGCACTTCATAAAATCATATGTATGCGCAATAAGTTATACCTCACATTTATTTTGGTTGGTATTTATATTCTTTTGTCCTTCAATTCATTTGCTGCAAAGATTTTTGGTGTAGTAAGAGATGAGAAAAACGAGCCGCTGATAGGCGCAGTAGTTGTACTGAAGGGCTTGGAAAAAGGTACACAAACAGATGTAGATGGTAAGTATGAATTTGATAATGTAGAAGATGGTACTTACGAGATTGTATTCTCTATGGTTACCTATAAAAAAGTATTGAAGACCATCACTGTATTGAAAGGTAAGGATATTGAATTGAATGCGGTGCTGGTAGAAGAAGGGAATAAAAAACTAACAGATGTTACAGTAAAGGCCAACAAAATCACCAATACAGAGAATGCTGTAATGATGGAAATCCGTAAAAGTAATGCGGTAGTAAGTGGTATCAGTGCGCAGCAAATAGCCAAGACAATGGATCGCAATGCTGCAGAGGTTGTAAAGCGTGTTCCAGGTGTTACTATTATGGAGGATAAATTCATCATGGTTCGTGGTTTGAATGACAGGTATAATTCTGTATGGTTGAATGATGTGGGAGCGCCAAGTAGCGAAGTAGACAAAAAAGCTTTTTCGTTCGATATGATACCAAGCGGACAGATAGACCGCATCATGGTTTACAAGACACCTTCACCAGAGCTGCCTGGCGATTTTGCTGGTGGTATGGTTAAGATATATACAACATCTATACCTACTAAGAATAGCTACAATGTAGGTTTTCAGCTTTCAAGCAGAGAATATTCAACAGGTACAGACTTTAATTACAACAAACGCTCAAAGACAGACTGGTTGGGTTTTGATGATGGTATGAGGAGTCTTCCAGAGGCTGTACAGAAATCTGAATTCGTAAAAAGGAACGATCCGGATAATAACGAAATGACGAAGTCGTTTGGTAATAACTGGCAAATATTTACAAAGAAGCAAACACCTGATATAAGGGCGAATATTGCAGCAGCAAATATCTTCAGCATCAAAAAAGTAAGGATAGGAAACACATTCAGTGGTTCTTACTCAAATACTGCAACCAACTATGAAAATAAACGTTACGACTGGGATTCGGTAACAAATAACAATGACTACACAGATAAACAATCTGTAAACAACATCAATACTGCATTGATGGACAATATTGCAGTAGCGTGGGGAAACAATAAGATTGAACTTAAAAATTTATACAACCAGCTATCACGTGCATCTGTAACAGTAAGGAATGCCCTGCCGGATTCAAACAGGGGTAATCAGCGTAGTTATGTAATGAGTTACGAGAGCAGGGCGGTATACAGCACACAACTTACAGGCTCTCATAAAAGCAGGGACGATAGCCGTAAGTATACTTGGAGTCTTGGTTATACAGATATGTTCAGAAATCTCCCTGATCTTAGGAGAATAAGTTATTACAAACAGATTGACCAATCTGATTCTTTGTACAAAGCTGGTGTTCCTGTTGGCGCTCCCGATGTTAATAATGGTGGTGGTAGAGTATACTCACAATTATTTGAAAAAACATACGCATTTAGTCATCAGTATACCCAGAAAATAAAAATCGGTGATTACGAATTTGAAGGTTCTATCGGTAACTATATTGAACAAAAAGGGAGGGCTTATAATCTTAGACAGTTTGGTTATACAATTGCGTCCAGTACGCCATTTTTAGAAAAGAACAGATTGCTGACTACCGGCATCAATGATATTTTTGCAGACTCTAATGTCGGTGCAAAAAATCGTTTCAGGATTGAGGAAAATACGTTGTCTACAGATAAGTACGATGCCAAAAATCAATTGATAGCCAGCTTTGTTTCTTTTAAACTGCCTGCATTTTATAATAAAATGACTATCTATGGAGGTGTTAGGCACGAGTATAATACATACAAACTGATATCTCAGGACCAGGCAAAAAACTTTCTAGCACCAGTAATAAAAACAAATTTTTTCCTACCATCAATTAATGTTTCGTATGCTATTACAGACAAGCAGTTAGTAAGGGTGGCATATGGTAAAACACTGAATAGGCCTGAGTTTAGAGAGAATGCTCCATTTTTCTTCTACGATATGGAAAATCGATGGGGTATATACGGCGCTATGGCTCCTACATCAATAAATCCTTCACCTAACGGAGATACATTAGATGTAGCTAAAATACACAATGTAGACGCACGTTGGGAGTGGTATCCTTCTTCAAGCGAGTTGATACAAGCCGGCGTATTCTATAAAAAGATATTGAATCCCATACAGACAGTTATTAATAACCCAACAGGTGATAGCAGGTCCTTTACTTTCGCAAATATGAAAGAGGCATATAGTGCAGGTGTTGAGGTTGATATTCGTAAAAACTTGGTTTTTATTGACGGGCTTGTTGGTACAAATATTTTTAAAGACTTTCAATTTATCGGTAATGCAGCATGGATTAAGAGTAGGGTATTTGCAGATACTTCTAAAGGTGATTTAAGTGATATGCCCTTGCAGGGACAATCCCCTTATACCTACAATGCCGGATTGTACTACCAGAGTGATAGTTTGGGCTTATCAGCAACTTTAGTTTATAATGTTTACGGGCCAAGGATATTTGCGATAGGTATTCCTAATATGAAAGTAGGTTCAATATATGAGATGCCATTCAATTCTATGGATTTGATAATTACAAAAAGACTCATGAAGTACGTTACATTAAGCTTTGGCGTGCAGAATCTACTCAATCAGCAAAACCGCCAATATATTGATGTGGACTATGGTAATACTATAAAAGCTAATTACCAGAATGATGCATCTCAAAGCGATAGGCCATCCAACCTGTTTAGGCCTGGCCGTTACTTTACGTTTGGTATCAAGTGCAAGCTTTAGTAAACATTGCCGTAACATTGACATAATTCCTTGTTAATGTTGCGGCAATATTCCGTTAATACGCTCACTCTACTTTCGCAATCAAATAATAAAACATGAAAAGACTTTTCTTCTTAACAGTATCGCTGATTGCAGTAGCAACGCAGGCATTTGCGTTCAATACTGTAACTGTGAAAGACAGTATCTCAACAAACACAACGTGGACTGCCGGTCAACAGTATTTATTAAAAGGTTTTGTGTATGTAACTAATGGTACAACACTTACCATCAATCCGGGTACTATTATCCGTGGTGATAAAGCATCAAAAGGTTCATTGATTGTAGAACGTGGTGCTAAAATCATTGCTGCGGGTACTGCAGATCTTCCAATTATTTTTACTTCAAACGAACCACAAGGTAGCCGTACTTATGGCGACTGGGGTGGTCTTATTATTTGTGGTAAAGCACCTGTAAACTGGACTGCCGGTGAAGCTCAGGTAGAAGGTGGCCCTCGCTCTTTATATGGTGGTACAGATGCTAACGATAATAGCGGTACGTTATCTTATGTTCGTATAGAATTTGCGGGTATCGCATTCTCTCCGAACAATGAGGTGAACAGCCTTACACTGTGTGGTGTAGGTGCAGGTACACAAATAGACCACGTCATGGTTTCTTATGGCGGCGATGATGGTATTGAATGGTTTGGTGGTACTGTAAACGCTAAATATCTGGTATCACACCGCATGGTTGATGATGACTTTGATAATGACAATGGTTTTAGTGGTAAAGTTCAGTTCTTCGTTTCTCAAAAAGATCCTAACGTAGCAGATATCAGTGGTTCTAAAGCTATTGAATCAGATAGTTATCTGGCAGGTACTGTAGATGGTAAAACAGATGCTTCAAAAGCTACTAAAGCTGTTTTTTCTAACGGTACTATGATAGGCCCTGTTGTTACCCCTACATCTACAGCTTACGACGTTGTTCAGCACACTGCTGGTGTACATATTCGTCGTGGTAGCTCACTGAGCCTCTTCAACTCTATCATTGGTGGTTTTGCTTGTGGCTTGTTGATTGATGAGTCTTCTTCAACGTTCGGTTCTACTACTAAAAATATCGGTAGCGGTTCTATGGAGTTCAAATCAAACATCATTGCTGGTACATCTACTACAGGTATCCCTTCAGGTGCTCCAAACAAAAATATCGTATTCGTAGTTAACGGTGCTCGTTCACTGACACCTACATCTGCGAATGCTGACTCTGCTACTTCTGGCAACACAGATTGGACTCCATATTCTGGTCCATTTGCTTACTTGCAAGACCCATCTGCCGGCAACTTCCAATATGCATCAATGACAAGCCAGCTTACATTGTGGAATCCTTTTGACGAAACAAGCCCTAACTTCTTCCCTAAGAGTTCTTCTCCGGTTATCTACAACAACAAAGCATTACCTTCTTATATACCTGCTGGTACATTCCCTGGTAACGTTTATCCGTTCGATTGTTCAAAAGCTATCAATACAGATACTTCAAACAAATTTGCTAATTACAATGCGCCAACAGTAGTTCCTAACTTCTCTTCTTCAAAAGTTAGCGATCCGTTCTTTACAAAGACTAACTATGTAGGTGCGTTTGGTTGCGCTGGTGACAACTGGATGGCTAAATGGACAAACTTCGATCCTAACAATACATTCTACGAAACGGTTGTTTCTGTAGAAAACATCGAAGAAAACATTGAAGCAACTTCAGTTTATCCAAACCCTGCTACTACTAATGCTTATGTAAACATCGCGCTGAAACAAAATACAGATGTTAATATCTATCTGGTTGATATGACAGGCCGTGTTGTTAAAAACATATTCGCTGGTAAAACTTCAGGTTCTCAGACTTACAATATAGACCTGTCGGGTGTAAATGCAGGCATCTATTTCGTTACTGTAGCATCTGCTAACGGACAGAAGACAGCCAAACTGACTGTTATCAAATAATTTACATGTGGTTTATTTAAACAAAAGCCGGTGGGTTCTCCCGTCGGCTTTCCTTTTTTTATGCGATTGGTAACGATATGAAGAATGTTGTACCTGCTTCAGGTTGGCTGTCAAAACGTATACTTCCGTTTTGTAGTTCTATATATTCCTTGCAAAGAACCAGCCCCAGGCCTATGCCTTTCTCGTTATTAGTACCATAGGTAGAACGTATCTTTAGAGAGAATATTTCACTTTGTTGTTCCAGTGGTATGCCTGCGCCATTATCTGTAATGGCTATAATAACCCTGTCATTATCTGTAGTTGTAGAAATGGATATTTTCCCGAATGATGGGGTGAATTTAATGGCGTTATTCAACAGGTTACGTACTACAAGCTGCAGCATATCCTCATCACATGTCGCCGTCAATCGTTTGTCTATATTGTTTTCAAAGCGAATGTCTTTTTGAGAGGCGATAGCATGTTGTGTATTAATAGTACTTGTAAGAATCTCTGATATATTGTTGGCTTTTAGTTTTGCACTCACACCTTCCATTTGGGTTTTAGACCACGATAGCAGGTTGAATAATAAGTCTGATGTATTCTTTGTCAGGTCTAAAAGTTCCTTTTTAGCAACAACTTTTTCATTTTCATCCAACATATTCAATGACAGAAGCTCCAGATAGCTCTGCATAGTATTCAACGGGCTCCTCAGGTCGTGCGATAGGATGGAGAAAAGTTTGTTTTTCTCAGCGTTCACTTTCTCCAGTTCTTCGTTATGCAGTTGTATGGCCAAAGCTTTCTTATCTGCCGAAGACTTTTCGTAGTCATAGTTGGCGCGTATAAAGTTCAGCGTAGCATACGATAACACTAGCATGATGCTGAAAGATACGGCAGTATCTATATCTCTGTCGGTAGGTGTCTGGTATGTAATCGGTGCAATGCCGGGGTTGTTATGGTTGATGATTAATAATGCAAATACATTAATTAAATGGAGTATTGTCCAAAGCCAATATGTCTTTCTTGGGAAAATAGCGATCAGGAATACATACGTCAGGAAAAAACAAAGAAAAGTAGGCCCGTCTATTCCTGAGTTATAAAAAAAGTTCAGAGTCAGAAAACAGTAGGAGAGAACAGCAAATAGGATTCTGCTCAGGTAAAACCTTTTCCTGATTCTTGACAGGTAGTACAGGTATGCCTGCAAGCCCAGAATACTTGCGGTGAGGGCTAATATCCACGTAGGGTAGCCAAGCATATAATTCATTGGCAGGGCAATAGCAACAGCTACGATTGCTATGATGTTTATCATGTTAAACATTCTGTTCTCCAGCGTGAATTCAGAATGGTGCCCGATAACAGATCTGTACAGCTTCTTTATCCTGGTTTCCAAAAGGTATTATTTAACGGCGTTTGTTTGCTGATAGCCAATGTACAAAATATAAATCTTTCAACTTATGCGTTTTGTCATTAGTCTGCTATTTTTCTCCGAGGAGGCCTGATGGTTTTATGCGTTTGCGCTTTCTCAGCTTAAAGCCTTCAACCCCGTATTTATTCAGGTGTGCCATAGCCTCCTCTATGCTATCGGTATATAGAAACAGGTCTGTGTCTATGTCAGATATGGTTTTATTCTTAACCATGCTGTGTATATGGTTATACAACTCTTTGTGATATTCCTTACCCATCAGCACTACGGGGAATTTCTGAAACTTGCCCGTCTGTATCAGCGTAATGGCTTCAAAAAACTCATCGAGTGTACCATATCCTCCCGGCATTACCACAAAGCCATACGAGTATTTACTCAGCAACGTTTTACGCACGAAGAAATATTCAAAATCTACCCAATGATCTAGATAGGGGTTGGGGTTTTGCTCGTGAGGGAGGATGATGTTGCAGCCAACAGAAACTCCGCCGGCTTCTTGTGCGCCACGATTGGCTGCTTCCATAATGCCCGGTCCGCCACCTGTCATCACGGTGAAGCCCAAATCTGCCACTCCGCGGCCTACTTCCCTTGCCAGTTGATAATAAGGATGGTCTTCTTTGAACCTTGCAGAACCGAATACCGTAACACATGGCCCCAGAAAGTGCAACTTGCGAAAGCCGTGTATAAACTGGCGCATTACTTTAAAAAGAAATTTCAGCTCTTGCCATCTGGATTGCGGGCCTTCAAGAAATATCGCCTCTTTCGGAGAGCCAACCGGTGTAAAATGTTTGCCATTCAGGCCATTCGTATCGCTCATAAAAAAATAAATCCCTGCAACTAAGTTACAAGGATTTATTTTTTGTGCCCAAGCCCCGCACCCAAGCTGCAGTTTTTACCACTGAACGGTCAGATAATCTGCATAACCCGTGGTGCCAGCCATTACTATATACCCCACCTTACTACCATATAAATTCTGTGCTGCTATTTCAAACAGTTTCTTGCCATTTGCATATCCTATCCAATAGTCGCCCTGCTGCTCCAGTTCTATATTATTCCAGCCAGCTACAATAGCACTGTTATATTGCCAATCTATCAATGTCTTTACGGCAGTGTTGGCATTGCCCTCTTTGTATACTGCAAAATACCCCTGGTCGTCTATAAAGAGCGAAAAACCATAGTCGTTGTTCGATACACCCCAAACAAGGCCCATTGCATTGTTGGATTGCATGCGTGTTTGTATCAGGAAATTGTAATTGGTATTGAGTCCTGTATTTACTGCCACAGTATTTGTACCATCATTAGACGGGTTGTAAACATATTTCAGTTGACCGCCAGTAATTCGTACAGATGCATTGTTGTAGGCATCTGTAAAAGACCAGTTGTGAGAGTCGTAGTCAAAATTATCGTCAAATATATTCTGATAACCTACAGGTGTGGTGTTCGGGGTAGTGTTATAATATTCATTCTTAACGCAGGATGTAAGTGTTGTAACACCTGCAAAAATCAAACCTATGAGTAATAAGCGTTTCATACAATTCATTTACTTGCAAATACATAGGCAACAAGTATGCCCATTGCGTGCCAATTTCAGGGTGCCTTGTCCATTTAACAAGGTTCTAACATATCTTAGCGCAAACAATAGTTTATGCAAAACCCGCGCTCAGCAAAGTATTGGAAGGAAAAACTGCAGATGGAAAGCCATGTGGAAGGCGGTGCATTCAGAGAAACATACCGTGCTGCTTTAACATTTTCTCAACAGGTTTTGACGCCTGAGCATATAGGACAGCGCAATGCATCTACTGCAATTTACTTCCTGTTGGAATACGGAGATTTTTCAGCATTCCACCGCATAGCTTCAGACGAGATGTGGCACCATTACGACGGTGCAGGGCTTCGTGTTTATGAGATACAACCCGACGGAACATTGCTGATACATAAGCTGGGCTTGGATATAGAAGCAGGCGAGCACCCGCAAATACTGATACCCGCAGGTAGCTGGTTTGCATCAAGGGTAGAGGTTGCAGATGCTTATTGTCTTTGCGGCTGCACTGTAGCGCCGGGTTTCGACTTTGCCGATTTTGAGCTGGCACAAAAAAGCGTGTTGCAGCAACAATACCCGCAACACGCTTCCATTATAGATGAGCTTACCCGTTAGTCTTTACTACTGCCTTTAAACTGGTGGTGTGTTTCTTTAAAGAGTACGTTGAATGTAGTGAGTGAACCATATACAGCAGTGATGTATTGTTGAATATCTACTTTCTCTTCGTCTGTCAATACTTTGTGGGCATTTACTTTCTGCTCTATCAGGCGCATCCTGTCGCGCACCATTACTATTTTATGGAAGAAAGTTTCTATCGGTACTTCTTTTTGCTGCAGGCTGTCATCGCCAGGCTTCAGTATCATAACACCATTATTCCATTTAGTACCCATCGGCACCAGTTGCATATCGTGCAGGCGGCGTTCCAGTATATTGTCAAGCGCCTGTTCTATATCAGCAAGTGTCAGCCCGCCTGCAGTTGTAGGTTCGCTTCCTGCTTCTGTAGCTTGCAGTACTTTCAGTTCGTAATCTTTATTAATGCTTTTTGTTCCGTTCTGCGATTTGAACCAGATGGTATATGTTTCGCTGGCAAGGTCCACAATCACGCCTTTGCCAAAGTGAGGGTGCTCTACACGAGAGCCAATGCCTAAGTTTGTTTCCATACGCTAATATACATAAAACATGTAGCGTACACAGTCTATTGCTCCTGGTTAATAGCTTTGAAAATCGACCTGCTAACAAATGCCAGCAATACACCTGCACTGGCTGCTAGTGCCACCCACACGGGCCACCCTGGCAGGTCTGGTAGTGTTACGTTCAGTGCGTTGCCTTTGGCAGCTATCACCTCTTGCAGTATGAGGGCTATTATGGCAGATGCCATTAATGTTATCACTATCAGCGGTACAAATCTGCGGAGCATAAACATACCAAGATAGCGTGGACTGTAGCCCATTTGCAGCAGCAGCGATAAAGAAGCTTCTGCCTTTGCAATCGTTAGTTCTATAAACAGTATAAATACAAGCGTGCCAATACCCATCAGCAGCAATGCAAGTATACCTGTGCCCGTAGCCACTGCATCTACCACACCGCGCATTTTATTCCAGCGCAGCTGTTCTGCGTTTGTGGTATAGCCGTTCATTTGCAGAAATTCGGCAAAGCGTTTATCGCTGGGGTCTTTTACCTGTAGTATCAGCCGCGATGGCGCAACAGGTACGTTCGGTGCAAATGTTTTATTGCCATGCTCTATAAAAGATTGGGGTACTAATACAGAACTGATACGGTCGCTGAAGCCAACTACGCGCCCTGTGTATTGTTCTGTATATAATCCTCTGCCAATGGTTATGTCAAATGCCAGTGCCTGTATGGTTGTTTGCGATAGCTGCGGCAGATTTTGACTTAACGCAAAACCGTAGTTATACAAATTCAAAAAATCGGATGACAGAATGATGGGTACTTGTGTATTGCCTTCTTCCCAGCTCCAGCCATTTGGTTGCTTGTCCATAAACCTGTCTGGCACAGCTTCCAGAAACATATCTGTAGAAAAACCGTTAGCCACACTCAGCGATGCGTATACTGGAAACCTGTTCGATACCAGCATCCCCACATCTTGCACCTGTGGTGCATTCTCAATAGTCGATATTTCTTTGGGTGTAAAGAGCGAAGCACCTTTTTTACCCATCGATTGGTCTGTTACCTGTTTACCTATCGTCAGGAAGGTGCTACCCAGGCTGTCATTATCGTGTGTGCCGCTTAGTATCAGGTTGAAGTTCCACCATATCATAACAGCTACCAGCAGCAGGGTAGTGCCTGCAAACAGTGCAATGAGTGCTGCCCACAGCCTGTTGTTGCTGCGGTGGCGAAGCAATAGCTTCTGTACAAGACGCGATTGTTTCAGTGGTTTCACAGCAGCAGTTTTCTTGAATAGGTGAAATAATCATTGTCATCAAGATCTGCTAATAACAGTCCCGCTCTGTTCATGGTCGCCACTTCGTCTATCAGTGCTATGGCGCGTTGCCTGTTGGCATAGTCCAGATGGCTGAATGGCTCGTCCATTATCAGCCATTCAAATGGCTGTACCAATGCTCGTACAATAGCTACGCGTTGCTGTTCTCCGTAAGATAATTTACTTGCAGGGCTATCTGCTTTATGTTTCACACCCAACCTATCCAGCCATTTCTCTGCATCGTATTCGCTTACCGTGTTTGTAAGCCTGCGCTTCACTTCTATATTCTCCCAGGTTGTCAGTTCGGGAAACAGGCGCATATCCTGAAAAATAACACTGACAGATGACGCCCGCAGTTGCGATAGCTGTTCTCTGTTTATTTCGTGCATCTTAAATGCGCTCCAGTGTATTTTGCCTTCATAGTCTTTTCGCAGCCCGTACAGGAAATGTACAAGTGTTGTTTTGCCCGTGCCCGACGGTGCTTGTATAAACACACGCTCCCCGCTGTTGAATGTCAGTTGCTGATTCCAGACGCGGGAATTGTACTCGTTTATCTTCTCCTTCAGCGGTATGGGTACTATATGTTCAAGGCTTAAGCGCACAGGGTGAAATTAATTGAAAATCTTTATTGCCCCGCAGCATAGTTTCAACATCTGTTAAAATATGGTTACAGATATTTGGCCATCATCTGCTGCTATTGAGGAAATGAGTAAAAAGGATTAAATTTAGGTATGATAACACGCCTTTTTGATTTTGTCGCAAAACGAGTAGCAGAAGACCCTAACGGGGTGATGCTGGCAGGTAAGGAAAACGGAGCGTATCGCACCTACTCCAATGCAGATGCATGGGATATGGCTGCCAAACTCTGTGGCGGATTGTTGTCATTAGGAATTAAGAACGATGTGCTGGAGCCTGAACATCAGGAGAAGGTAGCCCTCATATCGCCCAACCGCCCCGAATGGCTGATAACAGACCTCGGTGTGCAACAGACAGGAGCAGTGCTTACTCCACTGTATCCTACCATCAGCCCGCACGATCTGGTGTATGTGTTGAACGAAGCAGAGGTTCGTATCATATTTATTGCCAATGCTGACATGTATGAACGCTTCAAAGATGCGTTCTCGCAAGTACCTACATTACAACATATTTATTCTTTCGATGAAGTTCCGGGAGTTAAAAACTGGAAAGAGCTCATCAATAAAAACTTGCAGCCCGATGCTTCGATTGTAAATCGTATTACGGAGAAGACGCTGGCAACAATCATCTATACATCCGGCACAACAGGCAATCCCAAAGGTGTAATGTTGAGCCACGAAAATATTGTGCGAAATGTGTTGGATTGTGAGTGTGAATTCTGGTTTGCAGTACGTGGTGGCAGGTCATTGAGCTTCCTGCCGCTGAACCATATATTTGAGAAGATGGTGAGCTACATTTACATTAATGCAGCTGTTTCTATCTACTATGCCGAAAGCATGGATACTATTGGTGAGAATCTGAAAGAGGTGCAACCAATTGTGTTCACCACCGTACCACGCCTGTTGGAGAAGGTATATGAGAAAATACTTGCCAAAGGCATGGAACAGAAAGGCATCAAACGTGCGCTGTTTTTCTGGGCGTTAGATTTAGGTTTCAAATACGATAATGCTAAGCCTGGTAATCTCTGGTATCGCATACAACTGGCAATTGCAAATGCACTGGTATTTAAGAAATGGAGAGAAGCATTGGGTGGTAATGTAAAAGCCATTGTAACAGGTGCAGCCGCTTGCCAGCAGCGTTTGATACGGGTGTTTACATCTGCTAAGATTATTATTATGGAAGGCTATGGCCTTACAGAAACATCTCCTGTTATATCAGTAAATAAATTTGCGAGCGAAGACCGCCGTGTTGGCACCATTGGCCCTGTTGTACAAAATGTACAAGTGAAACTTGGTGAAGATGGCGAGATATTGGTGAAAGGCCGTAATGTGATGATGGGCTACTACAAAAATCCGCAACTTACCAAAGAGGCTTTTGATGCTGATGGCTGGTTTAAAACAGGCGACATTGGTGAATTTGTTGATAACCACTTCCTGAAAATAACTGACCGCAAAAAAGAAATATTCAAGACTGCAGGTGGTAAATACGTAGCACCACAAGTGGTTGAAAATAAAATGAAAGAAAGTCCTTTTGTAGAGCAGATAATGGTGGTAGGCAGTGGGCGTAAATTTGTAAGCGCGCTGATAGTGCCTTCTGTTACCAACATCCGCAAATACATGAAGGATCACAACATGCCTGCCGCACCCGAAAGCAACGATGCATTGGTAAAAATGCCGGAAGTAATAGAACTGGTGCAAAAGCAAATAGACAAATTCAATCCTTTATTCAGCCATCCTGAGCAGATAAAGAAATTTGCACTGCTCCCCAACGAGTGGACTATTGATGGCGGAGAAATGACACCAACCATCAAACTGAAGCGCAAAGTCATAGAGCAGAAATACGCGAATGTGATTGAGGGCATTTATGGAGAGTAGCCAGTTAATAGTGTTTTAAGATCATTTATACTTTTCTCATTGTTCAAGTGTCTTTCGCTTGAACAATGAGAGTTATCCATTCATTACCCTCACCATCTTCTCTCCCTTAGCCGTCATCTTACCAATCGGTTCTATAAAACCGTCTAAGCCATTTGCCTTAAATAAAGCAATCACATCATCCACAGTTTCAGGCGCTACACTTATCAGCATACCGCCATTGGTTTGCGGGTCGGGTAGTATGCTGAATGCCTGCATTACATCTACGCCCGTTTCAAAACCTACCTGTGCGCTATAACTATTCCAGTTGCGGTAAGTAGCATCGGGTACTATGCGTTGTGCAAGGTATTCTTTTGCACCGTCCAATATTTGCAGTTTGTTATAATACACTTCTGCACCATGCCCGCTGCCATCAGCCATTTCTATCAGGTGTCCCAGCAGCCCGAAGCCTGTTACATCCGTCATAGCATGTACGCCTTTTATCTTGCCCAGTGCTTCGCCAATGGTATTCAGCTTTGCCATCTGCTCTGTCATTACGGTTTGCAGTTCAGGTGTCAGCACACCACGCTTTTGCGCGGTAGACAGTATACCCACACCCAATGGCTTTGTAAGAAACAGTACATCTCCCTCTTTAGCTGTGTTGTTTTGTTTCAGGTTTTCTATCTGCACTATCCCTGTTACTGCCAGCCCGAATATCGGCTCTGTACTATCTATGCTATGACCACCTGCTAACGGTATGCCCGCAGCATCGCAGGTAGCTCTGCCGCCTGCTATTAGTTGCTGCGCAAGCTCTGCCGGTAGTTTTTCAACAGGCCATCCAAGTATGGCTATGGCTACAAGCGGTTTGCCACCCATAGCATACACATCGCTGATGGCATTGGCTGCGGCTATTCGCCCAAAGTCATAGGCATCATCTACTATCGGCATAAAAAAGTCTGTAGTAGATATTAGTGCAGTACCATTCCCTAAATCATACACCGCAGCGTCATCTTTGCTGGCATTGCCTACCAATAGTTTTGCATCGTTTATGGTTGTTGTTTGGCCTTTCAATATCTGCTCCAGCACAGCAGGGGCAATCTTGCAGCCACAGCCTGCACCGTGAGAGTATTGTGTCAGTTTTATATCGTTGGTAGTATTATCCATGTTGTCTTATTGTATTGGCAATCAGTATGGCATTGTTGGCAGCATTGGTATTGCTGCATGTTATAGTATGTACCAGCTCAGGCTTGCGTTCCAGTAATCCTTTTTTGTATTGCTTGTCGTAGTACTTCAACAGTATAGCAAAGCAATCGCTGAAATTATCTTCCAGAAGATGATTGATGGCGGTCTTTGTTTCAAGCGGCCCCAGCCTTTTCTGTATGCGGATGATGGCATTGATGAGTTTCTCTTTATCTTTTTTGCCATAGCCTGCCACAATGTATTGCAGCCTTTCTTCAAACGGTATATCCAGAAAGTAGACTTGTGATACACGCATTTGTTTCCACAGTTCGTGCGGTATGTTTACATGCCCCACGCGCTGACTTTCATCTTCCAGCCATATGTTTTGACCTGTATGTTGCATCAGTTGCAGCGCCAGCCTGTTTTCAAACATTTCCTGCGATGGCTGCACTACACCTGCTATAGCGCCAAATGCCGAACCTCTGTGTCCTGCAATAGCTTCCAGGTCTATAATGCTACCGCTCATTTTGTGCAGCACTTCTGTTTTACCCGAACCTGTATAGCCACCAATGATATTAAAGCTGTAAGACTTTTTAAATTCCGCAAGAACTTTTGTACGGAATGCTTTGTAACCACCTACAAGGGTATATACTTTAAAGCCATACAAATCCAGCAACCATGCCACACCTGCACTGCGCATACCACCACGCCAGCAATGTACAAGTACGGTTTTGTCTTGTTTGTCTTTCAGCCATTCTTCTACTTGTTCTACCATAGTACGCATCTTGGTGCCATAGTAATCAAGCCCTATTTTAATAGCGTTTTCTCTGCTTTGTTGTTTGTAGGTAGTGCCTACTACTTTTCTTTCCTCATCGCTGAATAATGGCAGGCTCAGTGCGCCGGGTATATGCGCATGATTGTATTCGCCGGGGCTGCGTACGTCTATTACGGTGTGTTCTTTTGCCAGTTGCAGAAAATCGTCTATCGCCAGTTTCTGTATTGCCATTGCACCAAAGTTATAAAACTTACAATGGTAATTTCACCCTAATATCACCCCGCAGCCCATCTTGCGATGTAATACCTTTAGGTAGATAATATTCGTACCATGACTAATGAACAGCAAATGCAGGAAGCGCAGACTAAAAAGAAATCTAAGGTGATGACTGTAGCATTATTGCTCCTGTCGGTATATCTGGTTATAGAAATTGCCAAGTCGGGCTATGCATTCGGGCAGTGGTTGCACAATGCGCTCAACTAAAACTATTGTACAGTGAATGGCATGCTATATGTGTTTGCTTCACTACTGATGCGGAGTATCAATTGAGTTACTTTAGGTAGATGGCTGATGTCTATATGCAGCAGACCTTCGCTATCTGTGTTTACAACATCGCTTTGTAATATCTGCCCGTTAAGGGATATGATTTCTGCTTTTACATTTGTGTTTATTATGCCTGTTGCTTTAGCATACAGCATACCATTTGCCGGTACGGGATAAACGATAACACCATCTTTGCCTGTAGTAGATTGTACGCCCGCAGGGAATTGCACTTTTATATAATACTCGTTATTGATGCAGGTATTCGTACTGCTGTCTTTGACGCTATAGAGCGTATTGGCAGTTGGCGATACTGTTATCTTTTTGCTTGTGGCGCTTGTGCTCCATACATATCCGCCCACCCAGTTGGCAGATAGTTCTATGCTGCTGCCGGGGGTTATGGTAAATGTATCTCTTCTGTTGGCATCTTTGATGATGGTGAACTTATCTGCTATCACACCGTCCTGCCTGATGAATTTTGCATCCAGTCTGTTGTCTTCTATCTCTAAGAAAAGTATACCTCCATCGTTGTAAGAAAACGGCATAGCATTGTGCGGATAGCCGGCCTGTACTCCGCCGCTTGCACCTGCACTGCCGGATACTACATATACAGTACCATGTGCTTTTTTACCGCTCGGGTATATATACGGACAGGAGTTTGCAGACCCATCATACTTCGCACTCGAGCTGTCTGCAGTATGTGTAGTAGTATTGAATGCGGCCTCATTACCTGTATAGCTTTTCAGTAGATAAGAACGCTCGTAGTTGTGGCTGTGCCCGCATAGTATCAGGTCTACGCCATTACGCTCCAGTATCTGTATAAAATTCTGTCTGATGGCAACCAATTCGCTTTCGTTGTCGCTGTTATGGTTACCCATAGTATAGGGTGGGTGATGCCAGTATGCTATCGTCCACTTTTTTGTATTGGCAGCAAGGTCATTTTTTATCCACTGCACTTGTTTTCCGTTCGTGTCGTAGAGCCTTGTTGTGCCTGCATCTTCTTCTCCGTAAGAGTCAAGCGAAAGGAAATGGATATTGCCCCAGTTGTAAGAGTAGTATGCTTTGTTGTTAGATGCCACACCACCACTTTGCCCTGCATCGGGCACAGTGAATATATCGTAGTAGGGTATAGCATGGTCGTCTTGTCTGCCTGCATCATTCGCATAGTCATGATTGCCGGGTGTAGGAAACAAGATGTGGTTTTTCAGTATGGTCGATTGATAAGCACCGAAGAACCCGCTTGTGTATTCTGCATCAGTACCGTTCTGGTAAGCATTGTCTCCCAGCAATAGCATCAGGTCTGCCCCCTTCATACCCTTGTTTTGCAGATGTGTCAGGTATTGGTTCAGGCTGTTGGTCTGGTAGTTATTATCGTTTCTCCCACAATCGCCAAATACGGCAGCGGTTATTTTTCTGGTAGATGTATCTGCGGGCGCTGTTACAAAAAAGTTGTCAGCATCGCCTTGTAGCACTGTGGTTGTTGTGCCCACAGTATAGTAGTATTTCGTATTGGGTAAGAGCCCCGTTACTCTTATGATATGTTCTGTAGTAGAAGTATTGTCTGTAACATTTGTAGGATAAGTCCCTGTCGTAGTGCCTATTCCCACTTTAGATGTGGTAGCAATATCCGTTCGCCAACGTATCGTCACTTCCGTTTGGCTACCAGCCTGCAGGTATGGCCCCCTCACTATAGATTGCGCATCGGCTGTCAGTTGCAGTACAAGCAATAAGATGGCAGTAAATGTGTATTGAAATATACGCATAAGCGTTGTTTGTATGTCTGATAGTGCAATATATATGCCGAATCTGCTAACCTGCAGAGCGTGTTACCTTCAGTTCATTCTCCACTCTGCGCTTCACCCAGTCTTTGTATGGTACACGGTTCAGCTTGCTTTCTATCCATACGGGTACATTAAACATGCTAAATACTATCTGTTGCACAGGGTCGTTGGCTGTGATGGCGAGGCTCGTCTGCAGTTCTTTAAAATTCTCTTGCAAGCTACGGAAACTCTTTGTCTTATATGTTTTGTGCAGTGCCTGCAAAATGGCGTTTTCAAACGGTAATGGTTTTTCGTGCCTGTAAAAATAAGAGTACGTGCTTTTGTACTGAATGTCGAACATATAATCGTCCTTCATTTCAAAGCAAATAATCAACAAGTACAGGTTGGCAAAAGAGTAGTGCTCAGGTCTGGTGTCGTCATTGAATAGCAGTGTTGCATTCTTCACATAGTGAAATGCGTTTTCATAATCCTGCAATACAAAACAACTGATGCCTACCGACAATCGCAGTGTCCGTAGCAGGTCGGTATTAATGTATTGTTCCCATCCTGCAATATGGTCTTTCATCACTTTTACCAGCACTTTCACTTTGTCGTAGTCTGCCAGTTTATTATATACCCTGTTCAGTGCCAGATGCCTGATGGTTTCAAAATAGGCTTTGTGTGCCACACCTTTTATCTGCTTATTGGCACTGTGCTGCATCACATCTATCACATGCTGATAGTCTTTGGCAAGAATGGCGGTGTAATAGAAGATATATAACACCTCCATATAGTTTTCGCAATCGTGTGCTATGAAGTGCTCATTGCTTTGCCAGGCATGTATATTGGAATATGCGTAATTGTACGATGCCGCATCATTGTTCAGATACCCGAGTGTAGCCCTTGTCATCCTGTAGTGGTGCAGGTGCCAGAAAGAGGCAGATTTCGGTTCTTTCTGCAACAGCGGATTCTGCAACAACGTATTGATGATCTTCTTGTCTTCCTTACTTTGCCTGAAGTGTGTTTTCCTTCTCAGCAGCAATGCGTGGAAACTCAGTTCCTGCAATTGCAGTATACGCAGGTGTTCATCGGCAGATATGCTGTCTTCCTCATACTCTTTCATCATTGCTTTCTGCGATGCCTTCGGGTTGCTGTATAGTTGCAGGCGTCTGTATTCCTCCTTCAGCATTTGTATCATGGGGTGCAGCTCATACTTATTAGCCTCTTTTATGGCATGCTCCCAAATTTTCAATGCAGCTTTGTACAGCCCTTTTTCTCTGAATATCCTTACAAGCGATAACTGCTGAAAAATGCGTGCGTTGGTATTGTCGTGATTGTTGAAGTAAAGCAACGCATCACATATCTGTTCGTACAGGTAGTTTTTGGTATATGATATGTTCTTTGCATTTAATGCAGGTCCCAGTTGCTTCAGTAGCTTGCCCTCGTCATAGGTGTTTTGTTTGCTGATCAGGTCAAAAACTTTCAGGTACAGGGGTTCCGTGCCCTGCAGTGCATAGGCTTTTACATAGTCTCTGCGGAAAAAAAGTTTCTCCTGCGCAGACAGGCTATGTACCAATGTCCATATGTTGTTAGACGGTGTTGCCACTGTTTTACAATCCTCAAATTTATTGATAAGCCCAAAAAGGCTCTATAGTGTGTTTTGTCTGTATGCCCTGTCGGTAAAGGGTTTCAGTTTGTTTGTATATAGAGAGATATATGTTAATGCACCCAAAAGTTACGATATATTTAAACCACAACCAAGCATATGTAAGGTAGTTTTACCTCATCGATCGATACTTGAGAAATTATTCTACAAACATTTAAAACGTTCAAACATGAAAAAAGCATTATTGGTACTGTTGTTGGGTGCTGCTACGCATGGTTTGCATGCGCAGTCTATATCCCGGCAGGTAGTGGCTTCTGCGGGTGGTACTACCAGTAATAGCGCCGGTTCGCTCAGTAGTACGGTTGGCGAAATCGTCATTGCTACAGCAACATCCGGCTCCTTTTTACTCACGCAGGGTTTTCAGCAGCCCGATGCCAACCCTACGGGTATTACTAACACCAAACAGGTGATGGTCAATTACAATCTGTATCCCAACCCCGCGCAGGATGCCATAACGCTATCGCTACAGTCAGAGGGCAATTTCTCTGCATCATTCTACATATACGATGCAGCAGGCAGGCTTTTGTTGCAAGAGGATAAAGCAGCGGTAAACACTACAAAGTATAGCCGCACATTCAACATCTCATCTTTCACTACAGGCAACTATTTCCTGAAGGTGGTAAACCTGTCGGGCAGCGAAGTGAAAACAATTCCGTTTACTAAAAACTAATTCTTCAAAAAAACATTTACACCATTATTTATAAAATCATTAATTATGAAAAATATTAAATCTCTCATACTGGTTGCAGTGTACGTATTCTTCTCTGTGGCTGCATTTGCACAGGGTCCGCAGGGCTTCAATTATCAGGCTGTGTTGCGAAATGCTTCAGGTGCGTTAATGGCTAATTCAAATGTTGGCGTGAAGCTCAGCATTATCAATGGTACCGCTACCAGTACAACTGTATTGTATTCTGAAGCCCGCACTGCTACTACAACTGCACAAGGCTTGCTGAACATACAAATCGGTGATGGTAATGCCACCACTACTACGGGCAACCTTACAACACTAAACTGGCTGGATAGTAACAAATTCCTGAGGGTAGAAATAGACCCTGCAGGCGGTACAAGCTATGCCGATTTTGGTACTACACAATTGCTGAATGTGCCTTATGCTTTGCAGGCCAAGCAAGCTTCAACCATTATGACATATGGTTCCGGTACTTCTAATGCCGACAAAATGATTGTACAGCACTCTCCGGCATATCCTACATGGGGTTTGCAGTATAGCGACCCTGCAGATAATTTCAATTTCCTTTCAGGGGGTACTACTGTAATGCAGGTAGGTCTTGGTAGCCAGACTGTTAGTGTCGGACCTGTAACTTCTACGTCTGCAGCAAAGCTAAATGTTGCAAGTGCTTCAGCCTCTACACCTGCATTGGGCATAGAAGGTAATGTGAAAGCAATCGGTACCAACAAGTTTGCATTCATTCACACAAAAACATCTACCAACTCTTATGGATCAAACGGTACTTCTATAGACAATCCCCTTATCAATAGCGATCCGAATGTTATTCTGATTGTAACACACAACCTGAGTGCAACAAGTGGTGCTACCTACATAAATACTCCTGTAGGTGTTTACTATGACGGTGCTTCAGGTAAGTGGATAATATTCACAGAAAATAGCACTGCTATTACCAATGGTATTGCATTCAATGTAATTGCTATCAAATACTAGGGCGTATATCTTCATAAATCAGACGAGGCATACCATACGGTATGCCTCGCTTTATGTAAGGTGTGTTTATGATTATCCCATGGAGCCTACTACGCCCACCATAATAGCAAACATAAAAATTAAAGCATACATGGCAAGAACAATAATCATTAGTATGCCCATGTATTTAAACATATTCTTTTTGTATGCTATTGCCTCATTAAACAAAGCAGTATCATTGTAAGCTAACGCTTGTTTTATGACTGTAGAGAATTTATATAAAGCATATACCGGGTAGAAGTAAATTGCTGAAATAAGCGTATAAAATATTGCAAACCCGATGCCACTCAATGCTCCGATGGCATTATAGCCGGGAAGGTTGGCAAATATTGAGCCCATAAATAAACCGGCTACTATCATAATCCCCATCATAATAAAACCCATAATGGCAAGGAACTTGGTCCATTTTGCCATCTCCAGAAAATGGGTTTTGGCGGTTTCGTCAATTATCATTTGGTTGTTGGTTGTTTCGGTATAGTTTTCCATCTTTTCAAGTTTTGTGTAAAATATAAAACGAGCGTAATCCTAAAAAGAAAACGCCCGTTTTTTATTGTATAAATACGATTAGTATGCTCTTGCAAACAATACGCGTTGTGTAGACGGATTGCCTGTCAGTATGCATTTGCCGGCTTCCTGCTCGTTGTTCAGCGGTATGCAGCGGATGGTTGCTTTTGTCATCTCCTTTATCTTGTCCTCTGTTTCGGCAGTGCCGTCCCAGTGTGCTGCTACAAAGCCACCTTTACCATCAAGTGTACTTACAAACTCTTCCCAGCTATCCACTTTAGTGATGCTTGCATCGCGGAATGCTAGTGCCTTGTTGTACATATTTTTCTGTATTTCGTCAAGCAGGTTGCTTACATAGTCCGTCAGTCCGTCCAGCGATGTTGATGCTTTTGTTTTCTCATCCCTGCGTGCTACTTCAGCTACATTGTTTTCCAGATCGCGAGCACCCAGTGCTATGCGTACAGGTACTCCACGCAGTTCATACTCTGCAAACTTCCATCCCGGGCGAGAAGTATCGTCATTATCAAACTTCACACGGATACCTTTTGCACGCAGTTCTTTTACCAGTTGTGCGGCTTTGTCATCTATCTTCTGCCTTGCTTCAGTGTCTTTGTTGTAGATAGGCACTATCACCACTTGCAGCGGTGCAATACGTGGTGGCATTACCAAACCTTCATCATCACTATGTGCCATTATCAGCGCACCTATCAGGCGGGTAGATACACCCCATGATGTTGCCCAAACGTATTCTATGTTATTATTTTTATCGGCAAATTTCACATCAAATGCTTTGGCAAAGTTCTGCCCCAGGAAGTGAGAAGTACCTGCCTGTAGTGCCTTGCCATCCTGCATCAGTGCTTCAATACAGTATGTATCTTCTGCGCCTGCAAAACGTTCATTAGCGGTTTTTACACCTTTTATCACAGGCATTGCCATGTATTCTTCTGCAAATGTGGCGTACACATCCAGCATTTGCACTGTTTCTGCAATTGCTTCTTCTTTGGTAGCATGTGCAGTATGGCCTTCCTGCCACAGGAATTCTGCAGTGCGCAAAAACAGGCGTGTACGCATTTCCCAACGCACCACGTTTGCCCATTGGTTCACCAGTATGGGCAGGTCGCGGTAGCTTTGTATCCAGCCTTTGTAGGTACTCCAGATAATGGTTTCAGAAGTAGGGCGAACAATCAGCTCTTCTTCCAGTTTAGCTTCCGGGTCTACTATTACGCCACCGCCATTCGGGTCGTTCTTCAGGCGATAGTGAGTTACTACAGCACATTCCTTTGCAAAGCCCTCAACATGCGATGCTTCTTTGCTCAGGTAGCTTTTGGGTATAAAAAGCGGAAAATAGGCATTCTGGTGGCCTGTTTCCTTAAACATTTTGTCTAATACGTCGCGCATGTTTTCCCACAGCGCAAACCCATAGGGTTTAATCACCATGCACCCGCGCACGTCTGAGTGCTCGGCCAGTCCGCCCTTCAAAACTAGGTCATTATACCACTGAGAATAATCCTGTTTACGAGATGTTAAATTATCTGCCATAAGTCTTTTGGCACGCTTTTCGTTGCCGTTTTAGTGCCGCAAATGTACTAATTTCACTAAGCAAAATCATATTAAGATGAAACGCTTTCTTTTAACCGGTCTTGTATTGTTGGGTATGGCAGGTACTACTGTATACGCACAGCAGTACGATGATGATATATACACTACCAGCAGAGAAGCAAGGCGCAAAGCAAAGGCTGAGAAAAAAGCCGATGAAGAATACCGCCAGCAGCAGGAAGAACGCCGTGCGCAGGAGCAGCAGAATGGTACCTACAACGATGGCAGTGGCAACGGATATTCCTCAGACGATACATATATAGACTACGACGACGATAACTATTACAGCAATCGTTTCAGCCGTTTTGGTTATGGTTCGTTCTACAATCCGTATTGGTCTTACGATCCGTGGTACAATCCGTATTGGGGTTGGGGCTATGGCTACGGTTATGGTTACAGGCCGGGTTGGTCTGTAGGTGTAGGTTGGGGTGGTCCTTACTGGTCATCTTACTGGGGTTGGAATAACTGGTATGGTTATTCTTGTTTCAATAGTTATTATTATGGTGGTTGGGGCAACGGTTTTGGTGGCTGGGGTGGTTATTACAACGGCTATTGGGATGGTTATTACAGTGGCCTGTACAATGGTGGCGGATTCCGCAATAATACTACCTATGGTCCACGCACGTCTTTCAACCGCAATTATAACAGTCTGCGAAGCTCTACTGCTTTAAGGCCTGCACCGGGTAATACGGGTGGCGGGCAGTTACGTACTGCTCCAACTAATAACGGTGGTGGTTCTCTGCGAGGTGGTACGGTAAATAACAATGCTGAGCCGGGACGTAGCTATAACAGAGGTGGTGATATGAATACCACTTCACCTGTTCGTGGTGGCAATAACGGTTATGGTAGCCGCCCGGGTACTGTAGATAGGCCGATGAATGCCCCGAGAGATAATAACAATGGTAATGGAAATGTATTCGAGTCTCGCCCGTCGCGTGGTGGTAATACCACTTTCGACAGGCCTATGAATGCTCCCGCAGATAACAATAATTATAACAATGGTGGCTTTGAGTCTCGCCCGTCAAGAGGTTTTGGCGAAACATCTCAACCACAACGATACGAACAACAGCAGGCACCCGCACAACAGCAGCGTTTTGAACAACAACGCTACGAGCAGCCAAGATATGAGCAACCTCGCTACGAACAGCGTTCACAACCATCTTACAACACTCCTTCAGGCGGCGGTGGTAGCCGTGGAGGTGGTTCTTCCGGTGGTGGTGGCGGTAGCCGCGGCGGCGGATTTGGCGGCGGTGGTGGCCGCAGATAATATTGAAAGGGTGGCAATATTGCCACCCTTTGTTTTATGATCCGTTAAAGCTATCTTAATAAATACAAGGCTTTTAACATTGGTATAGCATTTGATTACAGATATTTGTTAAACCTTTATTTTAAACATTCGCACATTTTTTTTGTCATAATACACAGAAATCTGCTTTTATGAATATCCGCAGTTATTTATCCGCTACAGCAATCCTTCTTACATATTCGGCATCCGTTTTTGCACAAGACGAAACCGATGCATTACGCTTTTCTTACCTGCAGCCACAAGGCACGGCACGCTCTATGGGTATAGGTGGTGCGTTGGGCGCATTGGGTGGAGATTTTACATCGCTGAGCATTAATCCTGCTGGTATAGGTGTATACAGGCGTTCCGAATTTACATTCACGCCTTCGCTCAAGATGAATAACACACAAGGCACCTACCTGAGCAAGCAGATGGATGATAACAGCACACGTTTCACCATCAACAATCTGGGCTTGGTAGCGACAAGTGCACAACGTGGTCAGCGTTACGAACGCAGCAGTTGGAAGTCCACATCGTTTGGTTTTGGTATCAACCGCCTGGCAGATTTCAGCCATAATTATACTTATGGTGGCTACATGGCAATCAATCCGTTAGATAATAATTCCACATCCGGCGCAGAGGTTTTCTCTATCGATGCCAATAAATATCCTGCGGATGTAAATAACAGCAATTCATCGGGTACGCCCGCATACATGGGTTATCAAAGCTATTTGCTGGATACTGCTGGTGGCAGGTACGTTCCTGTTACATTCAATACATCAGGTGTTAACCAATTGCGTAGTGTTACACAAAAAGGTGGCATATCAGAGCTGGCAATTTCGCTTGGCGGCAACTACGAAGAAAAACTGATGCTGGGTGCCACACTTGGTATACCTGTGGTGCGTTACAAAAGAGAGATAGTATATGAAGAGAAAGATGCCACAAACAATACCAACAATTTATTCGAAAGCTTTACTTACACAGAATCGCTCATTACACGTGGTAGTGGTGTTAACCTGAAGTTGGGTGCCATCTACAAGCCTGTTGACGCATTGCGTTTAGGTGCTGCTATACATACGCCAACACTGATGACACTGAAGGATGAGTTTAATAAATCGCTCACCGTAAATTCAGAGAACTTTAAAAATGTATTGGGTGTCGGTGGTTCTCCTACCACGCGTGTAGATGCACCGACCAATACTTATCAGTATAGCCTTGTTACCCCTTGGCGTGGTGTGCTTAGTGCCGCTGGTATATTTGGTAAATATGGTTTCATCAGTGTCGATTATGAATATGTAAACTATGCATCTGCACGCTTCTATTTCGATAATGCAGACCGTACATTGCAAAACGATGTGAACACTGCAATCAAAAACAGCTACAAAGGTGCTTCTAATCTGCGTGTAGGCCTCGAAGGCAGGATAGACAAGGTATCGCTTCGTGTAGGCTTTGGTTACTATGGCAGCCCTTACAAAACTACGGTGGTAAACGCAGACAGGATTGAAATGTCTGCAGGTATAGGCTTCCGTACAGAATCTTGGTTTGTAGACCTTGGTTTTGTAAACAGCCAGAGCAAAATGCAGGAACAACCGTACACGCTGGATCCCGCTGCTGCAGGATACGCAAACGTAATAGTGCCTACAGCAACCCTCAAAAACAATTTCAACAACGCGGCACTTACATTTGGTGTTAAGTTTTAATATTAAGAATAAGTTTCTTCTGAAGCGGCTGCCACACAAATGGCAGCCGTTTTTGTTATCCAGTGGTTAATCGAAGGTTATTCAGCGGTTAAGTAGCCCTTTATTTAATGTTATTGCCTGAACCCTGTTGTAGTTTTACCCCGTTAAAAGCACATTAGCATAAAACAAGCTACTTGTGTAGTTTTACTTAACAGTTAATAAAATGAGAGATTTATTACATAAAATATTATTCTTGGCAGCTATTCTTACGGCTGCGCATTTGCCTGCAAATGCACAGTGGAAGATGCCGCGCGAATATGGAGGGATGAATATAGCAGTTGGTCCTGCTGCTATGATATATCTGGGCGACCTGACGCCTAGCCGCTTTGGCGATTTTGCACAGGCAAATCTCGGAGCACAGGCAGCTATCATGGCACCCATCAACAATAATCTGAGCATACGTGGCACATTTACAACAGGTACGCTGGATGGTGATGATAATCGTTACGATGATTGGAGGCCCAAGCGCAGTTTCGCGTTTAAAAGTACGGTAACAGAAGTATCTGCCATGGTGCAATGGGAATTCAGGGGGCAGCATTGGGAGCGTGCAGAGAATGAAATCTATACAGATAACTACAAAATCAAACGTTATAAAATATTATCTCCTTACGTATTTGCAGGTGTTGGCTATCTGAGCAACAAACTGGAACGCGAAATGGATGGTATAGACTCTGTATACTTTGATGGCGACAGAGCATGGGAACTGTATGACGAAGAAAAGAACAAAGTATATAAGTCGGGCATGTTAGTAATGCCAATAGGTATTGGTACACACGTACTCATCAGTCCTAGTATCAGGTTGTTTGCAGAATATACTTACCATGTATTATTCAACGACTATCTGGATGGCTATGCAACAGCCGTATATTCAAGCAAGCCCGATGCCTATCAGTCTTTCACGATTGGTATCGATTTCCGCCTGCTGAAGCACAACGCCCTGCGCAAGAATCAGGTGTGCTATTGGGGGCTGTAAAATAATATTACACATATAGAGAAGGCGGGCAATTGCCCGCCTTTTGTTTTAAGTATCATCTCCCTCATTTGCGTCATTGGGAGGAGTGAAGCAATCTAGTAATATATAAATGCTTTACTCTTTGTGCTAACAAGCGACTTCACTTTTGTTGGTGTTCTTAAATAATAAACAGATGATGCAAGCGTTGCAGATGAAGAACAGCTGCAACGGCATGTATGTTTATTTTATTGTTTTTTTTTGTTGACTATTAAGCCAGTATATATACTGGTTTAATAATTTCTAATTTAACTAAAACAATGTCTAATGTTGCATTTCCTTAAATCATTTAAAATAAATTATCATGATTAAAAACGACAAAAAGACCCTTTTTTCAAAACTCTTAACACTCTGTCTTATCGCAAGCATCTCTGCTTCAAGTTGTAAAAAAGAGGAAAAAACTATTACTACAAACGGTAGTTCAAATGTAAACGCATCTAGTACCTCATACGGTGCGATGGCTAAATTAGCTGGCGATGATATGCGTCCGTGTACAATGACTGCAGCGCAAATTGTAGCTTTCCCAGAAGAACCTGAAGAGGAGTTAGTAGATCAGGCGTTGTACTCTTTAGCTTATGTAATGCGTGGCGAGATTGCTAACGATCAAGTGGCCGATTTTATTTTTAACGCATGTGCTCAAAATGAAAGTGAATGTGTAACGTTTGATGCTCTCTTTACTCAGTTTCCTCAAATGCTACCAACATTAAACGCAAATTTGGCAGCAATGAATGTTCAGGGTATACAACATTTTAATAACTATACTGAACTAGTTTCTGCTTTGAATAGACGCGGTATATCGTATAGTCCTGTTATCAATATACCAAATATTGCAGATGCGGATATTCAGTATGCTCCATTCTTATCGCCTGGTATCGAGGTAGCTCCCGACTTACAGGGGGATGATGATATTTTTGTGTGGAATATTTTAGCTCCCAATGACTATCGTCCTGGAGTGCTTAATAAAGCAGAGGCTACTGATAAACGTAAGCCTACAATGGTAACCTCTGTTAAGGCTACGGATTATCAACCAACACCTCAGGAAATGGGGGCATTCAGAAGAACAATAAATGGACAGGTTGTGTCTGCAAAATCGACAGCTACACCTTATATGGATACTTACGAATTTTTGATTAAGTACAGATACGAGAAGAACAAGTATTCTGATGTTGCCAAAGTGTGTTGGAGATATAGTTCATTATCAGGAAGTGGTAGCTGGATTTATGGTAACAACAAGCCTTATTCTATTAATATCGTAGGCTCTGTTCATAAAAACGATATCAACACGCAACAAACTCAGTGGTCTTATCTTATGCCTCAAATGTTTACTGGTGATGTTGTATATTATAATATGTTTGAAGAGGATTGGTATGCTGCTACGAAAGACTTGGGCAATTTTACTTACTTAGGTCACACTGGATATGTGGAAGGTAGAATGAAGTTTGACGATGAATACTACTTAATACTTCCTCATAATGCCAATATTGATCCGGCAAAACACGTTATAAATAAAAATCTTTGGGATCAAGTGTATTCAGCTAGGACAATGAAAGATGAGAATGTTGTTAAGGGGTACTTTATTCAACATATGCAAAACTAAAGTCTGTTTTATTAACTTTATTGGATAAGGTGTATTTACACCTTATCCTTTTTATATATAGTATTGAATGAGAAAGCTTTTCCTATTGCCAATAATACTATTCTTATTTGTGTCTGTAGCTGAAGCACAGAAAAAGGGTAATAAAGAAGTGCAAATTTGGCCGTACAATAAGGTTTACATGGGAAGGAACTATGTAGCACAGTTTTTATACGGGATTAATAATATTAGTACGGTCGGAATTGGGGTGTCTTATCATGATAATCCATTCCAGAATATCTATAATACAAACTGGAGTTATTATAATCGCTACAGAGCTTTCAACTTCTCTCAACGGTTTGGCGTAGATGCAGAGTATAGAAGATATTTTAAGTTGGGCGGCAGTTGTGTAAGGCCATTCACTTATTATAATCTGTCTGTTGTTAGAATGGGAATACGACGGAATAATACCTACCTGTATGGATATGATACTCTTTCAAATGGTCAACAAATCCCACTTTATACGAATTCAACTACAGACTATACTAATCCATTTTGGACAATTAATCAAACTATAGGAGTTGGATTAAGATGCGAATTGCAAAAGCGAGTTTTCTTGACTGGCAGGGTAGGCTTTGCTAATGCGTCCTTACTCGGTATTAATAACTTAGGGTCTACATATAATATTTGGTATGAGTTTTCTGGCACGTTTAGTATTGGGGCAGCTATTTTATTAAATTAGAGATAATTATAAGACTCATCTCTTTATTGGTGTTCTTCGCTAACAAAGAGATTATACAATTTGCAGTTGGAGAACGGGAGTAACTACTTGAATGATAGGGATTTCTCCACACATTAAACCCATTTATCAACTAATAAAAATCGAAATATCTCTTTAACCCGCCCAAAATTTATATTTGCACCCGTATGGCAGAACAAAATCAATACACGGAAGATAGTATACGGTCGCTCGATTGGCGCGAACACATACGCCTCCGCCCCGGTATGTATATAGGCAAGCTGGGCGATGGCAGCAGTGTGGACGATGGTATCTACGTATTGCTGAAAGAGGTGATAGACAACTGTATCGATGAATACACCATGGGCTATGGCAAGCGGGTAGAGGTCTCTATAGACAAGGGTACCGTTACCATCCGCGACTATGGCCGTGGCATACCATTGGGTAAGGTGGTAGATGTGGTGAGCAAGATAAACACAGGTGCCAAATACGATAGCAAGGCCTTCCAGAAGTCTGTGGGCCTGAACGGTGTGGGTACCAAAGCCGTGAATGCGCTGAGTACATACTTCAAGGTTACAGCATTTCGCGATGGTAAATCAAAGACTGCTGAGTTTGAACGGGGTATACTTACCAAAGAACACAAAGAAGTAGAAACAAAGGAACCAAACGGTACACTCGTTAGCTTCACGCCCGATGATACCGTGTTCAAGCACTATCATTTCATCAATGATTATATAGAAAATCAGGTGTGGAACTACTGCTTCCTGAATGCGGGTTTGCAGATACACCTCAACGGGCGCAACTATATTTCTAAAAACGGCCTGCTCGATTTGCTGCAACGCAAAACAAATCCTGAAAACTGCCGTTACCCTATCATACACCTCAAAGGCAATGATATAGAAGTAGCCCTGACGCATACCAGCGATTATGGCGAGGATATCTATTCATTCGTTAACGGTCAGTTTACCACGCAGGGTGGTACACACCAGGCAGCATTTCGCGAGGCTTTTGTAAAAGTCATCCGCGATTTTTATAAGAAAGACTACGATGCGTCCGATGTTCGCCAGAGCATCTGTGCAGCCGTATCGGTACGTGTACAGGAGCCTGTCTTCGAAAGCCAGACAAAAACAAAGCTGGGTTCGCAAACAGTATCAGAGGGCGGACAGAGCATGAAGGCTTTTGTGCTGGAATTCCTTGCCAAAGAGCTGGATAACTACCTGCACAAAAATCCGACAGCTGCCGATGCGCTGAAGAAGCGTATAGAGCAGAGCGAGCGCGAGCGCAAAGAGCTTTCGGGCATCCGCAAGCTGGCCAACGAGCGTGCCAAGAAAGCCAATCTGCACAACAAAAAACTCCGCGATTGCCGCATACACCTCAATGGTGAAGTGCCCAACAAAGGCAAAGAAGAGTTCATGCAGAAGCAACTGGAAAGTACCATCTTCATTACCGAGGGCGATAGTGCCAGTGGTAGCATCACCAAGAGTCGCAATGTAGAAACACAGGCGGTATTCAGCCTGCGTGGTAAGCCGCTCAACTGTTATGGCCTTACCAAAAAAGTGGTGTACGAAAATGAAGAGTTCAACCTGTTGCAGCATGCGCTGAATATTGAAGAAGGCCTCGAAGGCCTGCGCTACAACAACATCGTAATAGCTACCGATGCCGATGTGGATGGTATGCACATCCGTTTGCTTATCATGACGTTCTTCCTGCAGTTCTTCCCCGATCTGGTAAAGAACGGACACGTATATATTCTTGATACGCCACTGTTCCGTGTACGCAACAAGCAGAAGACCATCTATTGCTATAGCGATGAAGAGCGCCAACGTGCCATCAAAGAGCTGGGCAGCAAACCGGAGATAACACGATTCAAAGGTTTGGGTGAAATAAGCCCCGAAGAGTTTGCACAGTTCATTGGCGAAGACATGCGCAAAGAGCCTGTAATACTTGGTCAGGAAGCACAGATACAAAAGCTGCTGGAATATTATATGGGTAAAAACACCCCGGATCGTCAGCGTGATATCATTGATAATCTGCGGGTAGAAAAAGACCTTATAGACGAAATTGCAGCGGTATAAACGCGGTATTTTATATAAAAAGCCACCTATTGGGTGGCTTTTTTGTTAACGTAAAAGTTTTTTCTGGGGCTAAATTATTGATTGATAATCGATTAAGTTTTTTGATTTGATTAGCTTTTAAAATTCCAGTGTTTTCACTGGTGTTTTCGCCTTTGCGATGTGTTTACTTTGTATTTCACCAATAAAACACGCAATCATGAAACACAGTTATTTCTCCACAAGGAGGCTGCTCTCCGCATTTTCAATTTTGTTCTGTCTATTGCTTGGTTCTGCTTTTCAGGTTTCTGCACAAACATTTATACCGCCTATTGCTTATGAGGATACATGGCCTATGGCTGGCAGCCCTGATATCAATCTTACCTCCCACACTTCTGCCTACTCCTTTGGTGGTGTAAACGTTCCGGGGTTTGGCCCGGTAGACTTGGCACTTGCCGGTTGGGACGATCCCACAGGTACCGTAGCCGGTGCTTCTTGGCGATACCTGCAGCCTGGTAATCCGGCTGTAGTGCTGTCTCAAGGTGTATTGCCTTATACAAATGTGAGAGATGTAGAGGTAGGTTTTATGGATGTATTCGGTAGTTCTCAAATGCTTGTTGCATACTACGAATTGGGCGTTGGCCACAAAATAGATGTGTACGACTTCACAACTTCTGGGCCTTCATTACTGTATACAAATGTATTGTCAACATCTCCAAACTACGGTCGCATTAGCATGGACTGTCACCTTACTTATGCTGTTGCATTGGTTTGGGAAGAGGCAGGTGTTATATATACCATGGTTGGGCTTAATTCCGGGCCATCTATCGCATTCAGCGGTGTGCTGACACTTGCCAAAACAGGTAATGACTATGCACCGGATTGCGCTTTCAGTCATACAAGTATGGGTGGCTCACTTAATGTGCACTATTGCTACTATAGCCCCTCAACTGGTATTATGAGAGAGGTGTCGTACGATTTCTGGACAATGATATATATGACAGGCGGCACAGTGCCAACATTGTTTAACGACTTTAATTTTATTGGATTTTATAGCGATCCTGTGATTGCTAATATAGATTGCCCCGGCCACTACGATGTTGAAAACTGGGCATATGCTTATACAACCAACAATCAGGATATATCTGTTCGCCTCGTAGACTATCATACAATGGCGTCTGCAGCTACCAGGGTTGTAAATGACGGGTCTGTACTGGCATGCACAGCTATCAACAGCAATTACAATTATGCTCCTTTCCCTGCATACGATCCTAACCACACTCCCGGTGCCGAAAATATATATGTAGGTTGGTATACTAATACACCAGATCCCGGCGCAGGTATGCAGCCTGCCGGTTATGTAGCATTGCGTATGAACGAAAATGGGCTGATTGCTCTTTCTCCGCTCGATTATCTGACCGTTGCAAACAATCCTACATGGGCTACACAAACACCGGTACTATCGTTCAGTAAACAAGATGATATTTTCCCATTCCTGTATACCGTATTTCCAGAATACGATCCCGGCTTCTCAGGTTATCAGTTAGAAAATAAATACCACAACTGGCCAACACCGATGTTTAAAGGCGAAGAGAAACATGCTTTCCACTGTGATGATGAGGCACGTATTGAGGCATTTAAAAAGAATATGGTTGCTACATCTGTTATCAAAGCATATCCAAATCCGTTTACAAATGTATTGGGCTTGTCTTTCCCTGCATCAATGCAGCAATCTGCAACAACTGTTGTTGTAAGCGATATGACGGGTAAAGTAATAGATACGTACAATGGTCAGGTGTCTAAAGTAAATACACATCTTACCGATTTGAGTAAGACATTATCTCCGGGTGCCTACATTATGAACGTAAGTGCAGACGGACAAACGAAACAAACTATAAAAGTTACTAAAGTGCAGTAGGGGCTTTTATTGGTTTCATACCACCATGAAAACGAAAGCGACAGTCATTTGGCTGTCGCTTTTTACTTATTTTTATCGGGATGAGCGAACAATACTACAAAGGCCAATCCTTTACAGCAGCAGATGCAATAAACTTCGACGAAACAGAATTTGAAAAATGTCAGTTCAAGGACTGTAATTTTTCTGGTGCCGATTTATCTAAATGCTCATTCACAGATTGTAGTTTTCAGAACTGCGACCTCAGTAATGTACAGCTAAAGAACACCACCCTCAGTAATATCAGTTTCTCTGATTGTAAAATGCTGGGCATTGTCTTTGCCGATTGCAGTCCGTTTTTGTTGTCATTCAGTTTCAATGGTTGCAATCTCAGCTACTCATCGTTCTACAAACTGAAAATTCACAATACACAATTTGCAAACTGCAACATGCAGGAAACAGATTTTACATCTGCAGATGTTACAGGCGCTTCTTTTGATGGCAGCATACTTGCAGGCGCGATGTTCGATAATACAACACTCGAAAAAGCCGACCTGCGCACAGCCATCGGCTTTTCCATAGATCCTGAAAACAACCGTATCAGCCGCGCAAAGTTTTCAGTGGATGGTTTGCAAGGTTTATTGCATAAGTATAATATAGAAGTGGAGTAGTCTAGTCTTGCCAGATAGGTTCATCTGGTGGTTGTAATGCGCTTGCATCTATTACAATTCCTTTCGCCTTGCCGATGCTATCTTTTGTGCCTATGCTATTATTCTCTATGATGCTTAGTATATCCTTATGCATCATTGTCGGTTCATAGTATTGCAAGTGGCGATGCATGTGCTTTTCTTTTGCCCATCTTCCTCTCATCATCAATTGCACGATGCTCACCCGCCTGTCTGCTATCGGGCGTCCTATCAGGCCTTCCTGCACGCGCACGTTAACCTTCCATGCACTATCGTTAAGTAAATGCTGCAAACCGCCAACTTCCAGAAAACTATGCCCGAAGGCCGAACACCCAGCTCCTTTACCTGCACGCGGGTTGTTTTCTCCGTTGTAGTATTTGTCGTAGCCGCGGGCTTTGTATTCTTGCAAATAGGCCCATAGCCTTTCAAACATTATTGCATTAATCTTGTAGCGTATATAGGTCATTTCTCCACTGGCTGTTCTTTCTTGCTGTTGTGGTTGGTTAATGTCTGCTTCTTCCAGCTTTCCGTTGATTGTCGCGAATAGAATACCGAGCCCCCAACCACGGTGCATCACCTTGTGCATCATATACCTGTTCGATGTTGCGGTTGTACCGACAAGTGCATAGCGCTCTTTGTACTTCAATTCTACCATCACATGGCCTATTGCATGCTTTTGCCCCCTGCCATATTTATTGGCAACAATCGCATTGTTGATATAGCTGAAAACAAGGTTCCTGGGCGAATGCCAGTTGATGGGCTTGGGCGCAGGCAGCACATACAGCGTTAGTTCCTGTGCTGTTGCCGTTACCGATAGAAGTAGAAATATAAGCGTGCGCAAAACCTGTAGTGGCATATTGCAATATCAAGGTGAAAATACAGCGTTGGTTGTTTTTCTGCTATGACGCTCATCATACAATTTAGCTCCTGTTTTTTGTAAATACTGTACGGGATGCATCTATAAAACATAAATACAAAACATTAACTTTAATAAAAATCATCCCTTGTTATGAAGTACACTGCAAAAGGAGAACACCACCGCAATTTCGAATTGTTCGACGAAAACGATAATTCCCTCGGTATGATAGGCTACGACGGCTGGTTTTCTATGAAGGTGAAAATAACACAGGGTAGCAGTCAGTACAATGTAGAGTCTGCAAACTTCTGGCATACAGAGCTGCACGTAAAGAAAGGGGATGAGGTGGTAGCAACCATCAAATTTGGTTGGGGAGGTATGTCTGTCGATTATCAGGGCAAGACCTACATGTTCAAAGCAGGTATGTGGCACAATAAGTTTTCACTGGTTACAGATACCGACCATGCCATCATCACGCTGAAGCCCGATTTTCAGTGGACGAAATTCTCTTTCAATTACAAAATAGAAACTGACGATAATTATACGGAAGGCAAAAGCGCACTGCTGATACTGATACTCATATACTGCTGCAACCAAATGCAGGCTATGGCTGGCAGTGTGGGTGGTGCAGTGGTTTAATTTTTCTATTCGCGTCTGCTACAGTAGCTTAGCATTATGAACATAGAACAACTGCACGAATACGCCCTCAGCCTGCCCGATGTTACGGAGAGTTTCCCCTTCGATGAAACGACATTGGTCATGAAAGCAGGCGGAAAAATGTTTTTGCTGGTGTCGCTCGATGCTGACCCGCTGCAGTTCAATGTAAAATGCGACCCCGAACGCGCCATAGAGCTACGTGAAGAATACGCATGTGTATTACCGGGATACCACATGAACAAAAAGCATTGGAACACCATCGTGGTAGACGGTACCCTTACCAACAAGCAACTGAAAGAAATGGTGCTGGATAGTTATAATCTTATCGTGAAGAAAAAGAAGAAGTAGCATACCGCTCACGTCATTGCGAGGAACGAAGCAATCTCGAGATAACACAGTGGCTTTACATAAAGAATAAAAAAGGTATGGTACGAGAGTTGCTGTGGAGAACACCTGCAACGACCAAAAAAATATTATTGTAAATACTTACTAATTCCTTTTGTCTTATATACCATGATTATTTATTAGAGATGGATAGTTTTTGCGATATTACTCCAGCCCCATCATTTATTTGAACTATATAGATTCCTTGATTTAGATTACTCACATCAATTACGATAGTATCACTATCTATGTCTATTGATTTTTCCAATACTTTATTACCTAATGTATTGAATACTGAAATATTTACACGGCCGTTTGCGTGATATTTTTTATATTGAATAAAGAATTGATTTCGAGCCGGATTAGGATAGATAGATATATTATTCTCATTACTAATGACGTTGTTAACATCAGTAGCTGCATAATATATCTTATTTGAAGTATCAGAACTACACCCGTCAAAAGTTGTAACAGAAGTATAAAATCCCGTTTGTGTTGGACTATAGTTTTTAGAATTTGCTCCGCTAATTAGAGTGCCGTTATAAAACCACTGCACTCCGTAAGAAGCGCTTGAAGAAATCTTACCCGACACCCAAGAAATCGTTGGAGTTGCTGGTTTCTGAGCAATCATTGCTAGGTATGAATTTAACCAAGTTGGGATATTGATATATTCAACACAACCATAAGAATAGCCGAATCCGTTAGCTCTGGCACCTATTGAAAGCTTCGCTGCGGCAGTGTCGCTTGTAATGTTTTCCGAAATAACTATTACTCTATCTAAAAATGGCTGTTCAGAAATTGTTGGCTGACGAGTGCCTTTATATTTCTCATCTGTTAGAATGTAGTCACATTGTGTCATTAACCAACTGTCAAAATATTGAATGCCAGTATTCAATATGAGTTTTAATCCTTCTTGTTTACATTTAGTTGCAATAGCGCTGATATAGTTTTTTTGTGCTGTTGTAGGAAAGTCTGAAACCTCATCAAGAAACACACCTGTTGCTCCATCTGCTTTAATGCCGGAAATACGAGCCAAGTTTATGCTGAGGCTATCAATATTATTCTTATACTTTGAGCCTTCATATCCCCCAGCAATATAGCTATATACCTGAATGCCCAACGGTATGTATTCTGATGGTTTACAGCCAACATACCCATTTTGTTCTCCCCAATATCCATGAGGAGTATTGTCAATTAAAAGCTCCGGCAATGCAGCTTTAATAGTAGACATATCTGAATTGGGGGAATTATCATTATGAAAGTGATAATTAAACATCGCAATTCTAGGTCTGCAAGGAACTTGTTGTGCGGTGGCAGATTGCAAAAATGCAAGAGAAACAATGATTGTAAATATCTTATTCATGTTTTAGGTTTTTTAAACAGTTTTTTTGTAAACGTTACTGAGATAAAGTCTATCTGTTAGCATACAGCGTTCCAAAATCATATGCTTTGCCAAATTCTTTAGCTCTTCCGACTTCACCCTCTGGTACTTGTGTAACAAAATCAGGATAGCATATTGAAACTATTCTTGCCTTTGGTATAAACTCTACCTTAAAATAACCGTCAGCATTTGTTGAGAATTTTTGTGTAGCATCTACAACACCTTTTGAACTTTCTTGTCTTGCATATATAACAAACATTGAATTTGCGAATACAGAACTATCCTTTAAATGAACAATCTTGCCAGTAAAAACAACTGGAATCTCTTTTTTCTTACAAGAAATAGAAGAGAGAATAATAGCAAGACAAATTAGAACTAAGTAACTTCTCATGGTAACTGTTTTACTAAAGTAAAAAAAAATCTGACACAATCAGGTAATTTATTCGCCTTTATGTTGCTGTTCTTCACCAATAAAGATGTGGTACGATAGATAGATGTGAAGAACAGTTTTTGATTATTTATTGTTCTTTTATTTGTATATTTGCTATAATAAATAACCCTGAAAACCCTATAATATGACACCCGAAAACCGTGCCGATTGGGCGGCACTAAAGCCCGCTCATAAAACCTTCATCACCCACTACCTGCGTACACAAAACAAAAGGCAGGCTTACAAAGAAGCATATCCCAATGTAGCCGATGGTGATAGCCTGCGTTCTGCTGCCAATCGCCTCTACAGGCAGCTACAGCCTTTTATTGAAAGCCTCACTGCACATGCCACCACACTGGCGCTCGATGAACTGATGACGGAAGCCAAAGAAGTTATCAAGACCAATATCTGCACATTGCAACAACGCAGAGATGTATTGGGCAAAATGATAACAGGGCAGTTGCAGGTAAAGCGCCACATACGCCTGCGCGATACTATTGTAGAAGTGTATGACGATGTCAGCCCTGCAGCACTCGTCCGCGCTATCGACCTCGACAGCCGACTGGCAGCCAATAAATACAAAGAGAAAATAGAACAACCCACTAAAGCTCCCCTCCTGTTTTTAGGAGGGGATGCTGATACACCTGCGAAGCAGGGTGTGTCAGCTGGGGTGGTTAAAACAGCGCAGGAGAAACCACTCGAAGAGCTGCTGAAAATCTACCCGTACGGTCATGCATACTGGCAGGGCAGGTGTATAAAAGTGCCTCTGCAGGATGTGCAGCGCCTCGGCTTCGATACGCTGGATGACGGGTTGCCATACCTCAACAACAACCTCACTGACGAATACCATCAACTCCGCATCCGCCAGACAATGGAATACCTGAAGCACCATAACCCTGCTGTGTATCAGGATGTGCTTGCCAACCCCGAAAAACCTGTAATAACAGCAGACGAGTCCCAACTCGAAGAACCCACGCAGCCTACTGCAGATGAGCTTTGGAAAGAATACCTTACCGTAGATACCAATACCCGCCGCCTGCCCGCGGCAGACAGACAGGCTAAAGAATTATGGTTCAAAGCCATACCGCAAAAACAACAATACAGGCTCATAGCACTCTATTCCCAAACAGGATAAGAAAGCGTTTTAACCCTGCAAATCCATTAATCCATAAAATCCCCTGTTCAAACTGTTAAATCCCTGCATAAATGATGTTTGACATTACAAAGCATCGTAGCTTTGCGGCGCATTTATATCTTTCATCAGGCACTATGCCTGTCATAGTGCTGCAAAACATAAAACGATGGCAATATCCGCACAACGCCAATCGGACAGTGCACCAAGGCTCGTAATACTTGGTGCGGGCTTTGCAGGCTTGCAACTCGCCAAAAAACTCAGAAACACGGCTTATGACATCACGTTGATAGACCAATACAACTATCATCAGTTTCAGCCCTTGTTTTACCAGGTAGCCACAGCGCGCCTCGAACCCAGTTCTATTTCTTTCCCGCTTCGCAAAATATTTCAGCGCAGCAAAAACGTGCGCGTGCGCAATACCAAAGTGAAGGAGGTAGATATGGCTGCGCAGCAGGTGGTTACAGAAGACGGTTATTTCCCTTACGACGAACTGGTGATTGCCACGGGCTGCACCACCAATTTCTTCGGCAATAAAAATCTGGAGCAGTATGCCTTCCCGATGAAATCGACCACAGAGGCTATCACACTCCGCAACCGCATCCTGCTCAATTTTGAAGATGCACTAAGCGCCACGCCCGAAGAGATGGAGGAGATTATGAACATCGTGGTAGTAGGTGGTGGCCCTACAGGGGTAGAACTTTCAGGCTCGCTGGCAGAATTGAAAAAGAACATCTTGCCACGCGATTATCCCGATATGGATTTCAGCAAGCTGAATGTATATCTTCTAGAGGGCAGCCCTAATACGCTTTCTGCCATGAGCCCCGCATCGCAACGCGCATCGCAGGAGTATCTGGAGAAAATGGGTGTGCAGGTTTGGACCAATGCCATCATGCAGGACTATGACGGGCATACGGCTATACTGAAAGATGGGAGGCAGATAAAGACACGCAACCTGATATGGGCTGCGGGTATTACTGGCAATGTGCCAGCGGGCATCCCGAAAGATTTGCTGGTGCGTGGCAATCGTATTAAAGTAGATGAATACAGCAGGGTAGCAGGTACGGAAAATGTATTTGCCATCGGCGATATAGCCTATATGGAAACAAAAGACTGGCCAAACGGGCATCCGCAAATGGCCAACGTAGCAGGTAAGCAGGCTACGCATCTGGCAACAAACCTGAAGGCACTTAAAAACGGCAACAAACTGAAACAATTTACCTACAAGTTGCCCGGCTCTATGGCAACGGTTGGTAAACGCAAGGCCGTGGTAGATTTGCCCTTTATGAGTTTTCAGGGCGTCATAGCATGGTTGTTCTGGATGTTCCTCCACCTGATGCTGATACTGAATGCCAAGAACAAGCTGATTATCTTCATTAACTGGGCTATCAGCTATTTTACCAACGATACCACGCTAAGGCTCATACTGATGCCAACCCGTAAACAGGTAGAGATGGCAAAAGAGCATCACAGTATGGAAGGTTAGTGAGATTTAGATGCAGGTATCTTAATGCCTCGCTTCTTCATCTCTGCTTGTAGCTTTTCAGGTATACCGCGGCAGGTGCAGTGAATAAGATGTTGCAGGTGCCATTCTATACGCTGGTCAAGTGTGGCATTGGTTGGCATCTTATGCTTCAGGTGCCATTCTTTGTTGAGTTTCATATGCTCTTTATTAATTTGGTTAAGAGCGCATAACGGGTTTTATAAAGTTATAAAGTAAAGCCCTGTATATATAAACTATGAGATTCATCATGCAATGCCTATCTGCCTTACCAGTGCTCGTTTGGCAATAGGGAGCAGTGTTTCGTCCAGTGGTACAGGTAGCGGGTACTCGATGCTAAAGACGGCAGGGTTGGGCAATGTACGGATGGCTTTTATGATATCGCGTTTGATGCTCTCGTAGGTGTTGGCTATACTGTTTTGCCAGGTGTCTATATAGCTCAGGCGTATGCCACGGTACTTATCGTTCTGGTTTTCAAAAAGGGTGATGGTGTAGTTGTAAGCCTTCACTTCACTATAGTTACCATAGCGTACCAGTACATAGCCCTCGTTCTTGTACAGCGGCATGATGCCTACGGGTTCTATGCGCAGTTGCTTCTCTATCTGTTCATAGAGTTCGGCGCCGTTATCCAGTGTGGGCTTCATTTGTGCCAGTGCATATTGTATGATGTTTTCCAGTTCTTGCATAATGGCATTGTCCTGCAGCATCTCTTCATACACCAGTTCCAGCTTTTGCAGGTTTACATTGCTTAGCTGTTTAGGAAAGCTATCCTGCATCAGCTTCTTATGTTCTTTGAAAGCCAGTAGATTGTTGTAGTGGAAGACGATATCGCCCAGTTGAGGGTATAGCTTGTGTTCGGTAAAGTATTGGTTTACCTCTTGCAGGTAGGCAAGCAGTCGGTACTTCTGTAGCTCAAAGTCTATATACCCTTCCATAAACCATGTTTCGCTCAGCTTCATAACTTACGGATTTACTCCTAATATACTCAATCAAACCTAATGCCGCAATGGTTTAGTATTGTAATCTGAATGTTAAAAAGCTGTAAGGTCAATCAAGCCCTGCTATCAATTCCTGCATCAGTGCTTGGGCTGTTTGCCGTTTTGTGATGGCTGCAATCTGCCCACCCCAATATGCAATCAGGTCTTCATTGCCCGTCTCTGTAGCGTGCTTTCGCAGTGTCGACATGAATGTAGTCTGCAAAGGGAATGGAGCAGTGCTTGCATCTTGCGGGATGAGTTGAGTTACTATATTGCTCAGTACTCTTCCCAATCTTCCTGTGTATACTTTGGTAAGTGTTGTGTGTCTGCTTTTGTCGGATGTCAGGGCGTCTTTATGTTTGTCAGTTGCGCCCGATTCATCTGTAGCAAGGAATGCAGTGCCTACCTGCACGCCTGCAGCTCCTAATGCCATTGCAGCCCTTACCCCTTTGGCATCTGCAATACCACCTGCTGCTATTATCGGGATGTTGAGGTGTTCGGTGAGTATACGTGTAAGGGCAAAAGAGCCATGCAGCGATTCGTAGGCTGGTTTTAAAAAGGAAGGGCGATGACCGCCTGCTTCAAAACCACTTGCTACTATGGCATCAACACCTGCCTCTTCCAAGGCGATTGCTTCGTCTATAGTAGTTGCGGCACCTATGGTTTTTATGCCGAGCTTTCTGCAATCTTGTAGTATAACTGTGTCGGGTATGCCAAATACAAAGCTGAATACCGCAGGCTTCATGCATAGCACTATCTCTGCCTGTTGTTCAAATTTGCTTATTGCGTTGGCAGGTTTAGATGGCAATGCCAATCCTTGTTCTTTGAAGATGGGTTCGAATAGTTTGCATAGCTGCAGGTATGCATCGTCTGTATAGTTGGCGCTCGCTGCATCCGTGTCATTTACCCATAGGTTTATATTAAAAGGCTTGTCCGTAGCATTTCTGATATCCGTTATCATTTCAGCCAATGCTTGCGGCTCCAATTGATAACCGCCATAGCCGCCAAGTCCACCTGCATCAGATACTGCAGCAACCAGTTTGACGGAGGATAACCCTCCGCCAAATGGTCCCTGTAATATAGGATAGCGTATGCCTAATAATGAGTTGATATTGTGTTTGCTATCCATGGCTGATGTTTGTGAAGAGCTTATTTACAATCCACCATCTGCCACTCACTTTAGATAGCGAAATGAACTCATGGTAGTTATTGCCCAGCATGGGTACATGCAGTTTGGTCATGGCATTATTGCCTAGGACTTCAATGCCAGTTATACTCATGTTGAAGGGTTCATTATTATCTGCAGGGCTTTTCCTATTACTTACAGCCGTAGTGAATTCTTCCAACGATTTCATGTATTCACTGCCATTGATATCTCCCCAAAGTATTGCAGTAGGATGGAATGCCTGCTTTAATCTGTTGATGTCGCCATTATACAAGCCCATGAAGTAATCATTGATTACTTGACTAATTTCCTCAACTTCTTTGTTATACATATATAGTGGTATTAGTAAAGACGATTGAATAAGATTTCGGCTACCTTTTCTGAAGATTGCGGATTCTGTCCCGTTATCAGCAGTCCGTCTTCTATGGCAAATGAAGACCAGTCGTTACCTTTTTCATAATTGGCACCACGTTCTTTCAGTTTGTCTTCCAGCGAGAACGGCACTACTTCTGTTAGCTGAACGGCAGACTCTTCTGTATTACAAAAGCTTGTAAGGCGTTTGCCATTGATGATGTAGTTGCCCGATTTGTCTTTCACGTTTACCAATGCTGCCGAGCCATGACATACAAAGGCTACTGGCTTATTGTTGTTATAGAATGATGATATAAGGTTGATGGAGTGTTTGTCCTTCGACAAATCCCACATTGGGCCATGACCACCCGGGTAGAAAACAGCGTCATAATCTTTGGTGTTCACTTTAGATAGTGCAACTGTATTCCTTAATACCTTTTGCGTTTCATTGTCTGCAAAGTATCGTTTGGTAGATGCTGTCTGGAATGAAGGTTCATTGCTCTTTGGGTCTATTGGGGCCTGACCTCCGTTTGGCGATGCTACCACTACTTCAATACCTTTATCTTTGAAATAGTAGTAAGGAGTGGCAAACTCTTCAATCCAGAATCCTGTTTTCTTTCCGGTGTTGCCCAGCTTGTCGTGAGATGTAAGGACAAACAATACTTTCTTTTTTGGTGTTTGTGCTGTTGCATTTAAACTAAGGATGCCTGCCAATGCCAGTAAGATGGCGCTTCTTATTTTTTTCATTTTTTATGTTTTATAATTGAATAATTAGTTTGTGTCTATGCGAAAAGATGCCCTGCCACGTGGCCGCCGTCCACATTCAATATTTCACCGGTAATGAAGTTGTTATTGGCAAGCATGTAAGCTGCTTCTGCAATGTCGTTGCCTTCGCCTATTTTACCCAGCAGGTGCAAACCGGCAAGAGCGTCTGCATTGTCAATACCTATCTTTCCTTGTAACGGACTGCGGATGATACCCGGTGCAATGGTGTTTACTTTGATATTGCTTTTGCCAAACTCTGCAGCCAATTGGCGTGTGAGTGCATGTATGGCTCCCTTGCTGGATACAGGTGCCGATGCAGGGAAGCCCGCGATGGCATGGTCTACCAATACTGTGCCTATATTGATGATGGAACCGCCACCATTGCCGAGCATGTTGGTAATAGCTGCCTGGCTTGTATAGAAAGTGCCTTTTAGATTTGTTTTGATGTATTTGTCTATATCAGCTTCTTCTACATCAAGAAATGGTTTTGGAGAGAAGATGCCTGCGTTGTTGATAAGTACATCTACCTTACCGAAATGTTTTATGGCTTCTTCTATCAGTGCATTGCTGGTGTTCTTTTCACTGATGTCTCCCGCAAACACTACGGCGTTTGATGGTGAGCCGAGGCTGGCGTAAGCTTTCACAAGGTTTTCTTTGTTCAGCGAGTTCATCACGACATGATGTCCTCTTTCAATGAACAGTTTTGCTATGGCATAACCGATGCCTGTGGATGCGCCTGTTACTACAATTGTTTTTGGTTGCATGTATATATTATTGTTTAGTCTTTTTTCTGATTTCTGTTACCTGCTCGCCACCTACGCCCCAGTTGTCGGTATCTATTTCATCAATAGTTACGTGGGTTAGTTGCGGGTCTTTGTTCAGCACTTCGTAAAGAAGTTTTGTAACTCCGTGAATGAGTGCTTGTTTTTGTTCTTTGGTTACACCATCGCGTGTAACTTCAATTTTTACATAAGGCATAGCTTTGTGTTATTTGCTGATGCAAAGTTGTGGTGTGCGGATGCCTTAGAGAATGGACAAAACAGCAATTGTATTGCACTTTATAGCATCAATGGTGAATGCAGCAATAACGGTGTCTTTTTGTCCAAGATTTATGTTGGATAGTGCAAGCAGTGGTAAATCAATTAATGGTATTTTTGCATGTAACTGATGCAGGTGTATGAAAGCCAAAAACAAAGTGATACCGATACTTAACATTGCGCAGTATTGCACAGACAGGGATGTATGGAATATTAAAGTGTCTTCCTTCAGCGAAGAGGCTTGTACCATTGCAGAGTTTGATGAGAAGCACAGGCACGATTATTATGAGATAATATGGCTGCGAAAAGGCAAGGGAATACATATGATTGACGGTGTAGATTATGCATACAACGGCTCTGTGCTGTTTTTGTTATCTCCCGGCCAGATGCATCATATAAAACCACAGGAAAAAGCAGACGGTTATGTGGTGAAGTTTCTTCCTTCATTATTCAAACATTCTGCAGATGCGGATACTTATCTGACAGGAAACAACGTGTTTGATAATATACAGGCACAGCCGTTGCTGAAAGTTACATCGTCATTATATGCCGTGCTTGATGATGTGTTTGGTAAACTTACCACGGAGTTCAATACCGATGAGCAGGATAAAGAACGCATCATGCTTTCTTATTTGCAAATACTCATTACCCATATAGAAAGACTGAAACGAACAAACAGGCAAGATGCAACTAATCCTACAGGTGCCGATTACAATTTATTCCAACAATACAAATCGGCCGTAGAAAAATACTTCAGACAAGAGCATGGCGTACAGCAATACGCAGACAGACTATTTACCCAAACAAGAACGCTAAACACCATAGCTAAGAAGTATGCAGGCAAAAATGCCACAGCAGTAATAGCTGACAGGATAGTACTGGAAGCACAGCGTGATTTGTATCATAACATAAAGACAATCAAAGAAATAGGCTACGATTTGGGGTTTGATGACCCCGCATATTTTACCCGATTTTTCAAAAAGCAAACCGGGTATTCTCCGTTGGAGTATAAAATGCACAGGTCTGAAAAATCGATAGTGGTAAAAGCCGGATAGATTGCACTTATAGTAGGATATATCTATAGAAATTGCTGTAAGGTTTATTACCTTTGTATGAGTGCTGCGTTTTATAGCCATATCGTTATTGTTCACAATCGTGTTTGCACAAACACCGGTTCATCAGTTGATGAAAGTGAAGGTGTTGGTAGAGCACTATTTTGAACACAAGGCACTGGATGAGAAGATTGACTTTGTTGACTTTCTTACCATGCACTATGCCAGCGATGTAAAGCATGGTGACTATGAGCGCGATATGGAACTTCCTTTCAAGCAATGCCATCACGCACCATTAATGGTCTTTACGTTCTTTGAGCACAAGGACTTTAGTATAAAGCAAAAGCCTGTCTTCGTTCTTGAAGAACAGGTGCTTACAGGTTATCAGTCGCCGTACTATGCTGCTGAAGCCTTATCTAATATTTGGCAGCCGCCACGGGCTTAATCCATTCTTTCGTTTCATATTCAATGCAGTGCTTGCATTGATTTTAATTTCATTTATTGATTCCTGATTTGTGTCGGTTTGTTTACTGATGCAAGGGATTTAAATTATACAATCAGTATGCTGAGTAAAATCATCAGCTTTTCAGTTAGTAATAAACTGATCATTGTACTATTTGTATTGGCGCTTGTTGGCTATGGTAGTTACGAACTTACCAGACTGCCTATAGATGCCGTACCGGATATTACAGATAACCAGGTGCAGGTAATAACCACCACACCATCGCTAGGTGCACCTGATGTAGAGCGATTAATAACATTTCCTATTGAGCAGGCCAACAGCAATATCCCCGGGATAAAGGAGATAAGGAGCTTTTCTCGTTTTGGCCTGTCGGTAGTGACAATCGTATTCAATGACGGTGTAGATGTTTATTGGGCACGCCAGCAGGTAAGCGAACGCCTGCAGCAGGTACAGACTCAGATACCTACCGGTATCGGGGTGCCTTCTTTGGCACCCGTTACTACGGGGCTTGGTGAGATATACCAATACGTAGTCAGGGCAAAGCCGGGCTACGAATCAAAGTACGATGCAACCCAACTGCGTACGATACAAGATTGGATAGTGCGTCGCCAGTTGTTGGGAGTAGAGGGTGTTGCAGATGTCAGCAGTTTTGGTGGCAACCTGAAGCAATACGAAGTGGCTGTTAATACTGCCAAGCTTGCATCCTTTAATATCACTATAGAAGATGTATTCGCAGCATTGGAAATGAACAATGGTAATACAGGTGGTGCTTATATAGAGAAAGGACCTGCCATACTATATATCCGTAGCGAGGGGCTTGCAACAGGTATTCCGGATATAGAGAATATCGTTATTAAACAGTCTGTAGGCGGAGCGCCATTGTTGGTAAGAGATGTGGCAGAAGTGAAGATTGGTTCGGCTATACGCTATGGCGCCTTGTGCTACAATGATGAGGGTGAAGTGACAGGTGCTATTGTTATGATGCTGAAAGGTGAGAACAGCGGCAAGGTTATCAACACTATTAAGGCAAAAGTAGAGCAGATACAAAAGACGCTGCCCGAAGGAGTAATGATAGAGCCTTTCCTCGATCGTACAAAAATGGTAGGTCATGCCATAGGCACAGTACAAAAGAATCTGTTGGAGGGCTCGTTGATAGTTGTCTTTATACTGGTGCTGTTTTTGGGTAATGCAAGGGCAGGGTTGATAGTGGCTTCTATTATTCCCTTGTCTATGCTGTTTGCCGTTATCATGATGAACATCTTTGGTGTAAGTGGCAATCTGATGAGCCTCGGCGCGCTCGATTTCGGATTGATAGTGGATGGCGCTGTGATAATAGTAGAGGCTGTGATGCACAGGCTCAGCCATTCAAAGCTATATAAGGACGTAAACAGGATGACGCAGGTACAGATGGATGGTGAAGTGAAAACCTCTGCGTCGCGCATGATGAATAGTGCCGTGTTCGGGCAAATCATCATCCTGATTGTATACCTGCCGATATTCTCTTTGCAAGGTATCGAGGGTAAGATGTTCCGCCCGATGGCGCAGACGGTTGCGTTCGCATTGTTAGGTGCATTTATACTATCACTCACGTATATACCAATGATGAGTGCATGGGTTATCAGTAAGAAGATAAGCCACAAGGATACATGGTCTGATAGGATAATGGCCAAGCTTGAGCATCGCTTTCACGCATCTTTGCAGAAGGTAATGCAGTATCCTAAAGTGCTCATCGGCAGCGCATTTTCATTATTTGTGATTGCTGTCATTGTGCTCCTTTCAATGGGTGGTGAGTTTATACCACAATTGGAAGAGGGCGACTTTGCAGTAGAGACGCGTGTATTAACAGGTAGTAATCTGCATACGTCAATAGATGCCACACAGAAAGCAGCAGGATTGTTACTCAGGAAATTCCCTGAGGTGGAAAAAGTAGTAACCAAAATAGGCAGCAGTGAAATTCCAACAGACCCCATGCCTATCGAAGCTGCAGATATGATGGTGATATTGAAAGACAAGGATAAATGGACGTCTGCAAAAACATTCCCTGAGCTTGCGGAAAAGATGGGTACTGCGTTGGCAGATGTGCCGGGCATTACTACAGGTTTCCAGTTTCCGGTGCAGATGCGCTTTAATGAGTTGATGACTGGTGCAAGGCAGGATGTGGTATGCAAGATATTTGGAGAAGACCTGGATACGCTTGCACGCTACGCAGAAAAGCTTGGTGCAATTGCTGTAACGGTTGATGGCGCCAAAGACCTGTATGTAGAAGCAGTAACCGGGCTTCCTCAGATTGTAATCAAACATAATCGTGCTGCTATGGCACAGTATGGTGTTGATATTGCAACGGTTAATAGTACAATCAACGCCGCATTTGGCGGACAGGTAGCGGGTACAGTATATGAGGGTGAAAAACGTTTTGACCTTGTGGTTCGTCTTGATGGTAATGCGCGCCAGCGTGTAGAGGATGTACAGAATTTGCTGGTGCCTGTTGCCGGTGGTGTGCAGGTGCCATTACATCAGTTGGCAGATGTGGCAGTAAAAGAGGGTCCCAACCAGATACAACGAGAAGATGCCAAGCGTCGAATCATTGTTGGTTTTAATGTACGTGGACGAGATGTGCAGAGTATCGTAAATGAGCTGCAGCAAAAAGCTGAAAAGCTGAAACTCCCCGCAGGCTACTATATTACTTATGGTGGTGCATTTGAGAATCTGGTAGAGGCTAAGCAGCGGCTGGCCATAGTGGTGCCGATAGCGCTTGGATTGATATTCCTGATGTTGTATTTCGCATTTAAATCCATCAAGCATAGTTTGATTATATATACGGCAATACCATTGTCTGCCATAGGTGGTGCATTTGCTTTGGCTTTGCGCGGTATGCCATTCAGCATCAGTGCAGGTATTGGTTTCATTGCGCTGTTTGGTGTAGCGGTATTGAATGGTATTGTGTTGATATCTGAATTCCGCAGGCAGATACAGGAAGGGGAAACCGACATGCGAAAAGTGGTATTGAACGGTACGAAGCTACGTTTGCGGCCCGTACTCATGACGGCTGCGGTGGCATCGCTCGGGTTCTTGCCAATGGCTATCAGTAATGGCGCGGGTGCAGAGGTACAACGCCCATTGGCTACTGTAGTTATTGGTGGATTGATTACTGCCACTTTCCTCACCCTGTTTTTACTCCCTGTGTTATTTGTCTTATTCGATAAAGTGAATTTTAAAATGAAAGCTAAAAATGCAGCAGTGTTGTTATTGCTTATGCTGCCATTCGCTTCGCAGGCACAAAAGCCTATCAGCCTGCAGGCAGCAATAGATACTGCATTGCACAACAACCTGAAAATGCAATCGCAACGTATGACGGCTGATTATTACAAGCGTATACGCGGCTCAGCATTTGATATTAACAAAACCAATGTGACGGCAGAGTGGGGTAAGATCAACAGTGCTTACAGCGATACGCGTTATAGCATTACGCAAAGTATTGCATTCCCGTTAGTGTATGTAAAGCAAAGGTCGCTGACGCAAAAAGAGTGGAATGTTGCGACTGCGCAAACACAACTGAAAGAGAAGGAATTGATAAAGCAAGTGTCTGTATTGTATAATGAGATAAATGCATTGTACCACAAACGCGATTTACTATTGAGTGCTGATAGTTTATATGCAGCGTTTGAAACAAAATCTGCATTGAGATTTAAACTTGGAGAATCTAACCTGTTGGAAAAGACAGCAGCAGAGAATATGCGCGGGCAGATAGCATTGCAATTGCAGCAGCTTGAAGCAGACCTTGAAGTGCAGCAAAGACGCTTTGCTTATATGCTGAATGCGGACGAGTTGTTTGTGCCTGAACAAACGAATGTGAAAGCAGAAGCGAAACTGGTAGCTAGTGATGCGGATTTGAGCAGTCACCCATATATATCTTATCTGAAACAACAGGAACAGGTATCGAAAGCTATGTATAAACTGGAAATGACTAAACTGTTGCCTGAAATAAACGGTGGTTATTTCAACCAGAGCTATAGCGGCTGGCAGAAGGTAGATGACGTGGATAGGTTTTATACAAAGTCTAACAGGTTTGGTTCTGTGATGTTGGGTGTTGGTGTACCGATATTCTTCTTTTCGCACAGTGCAAGGATAAATGCGCTGTCGTTGAATAAACGCATTGCAGCTACAGAATTGCAGGATGGTAATAATACGCTCGCAATGCAATATCAGCAGGCATTGACAGTATATAAACAGCAGTTGAAAGCTGTTGCATACTACGAAACCACAGCCTTGAAAAATGCAGCTGTATTGATAGAGACAGCAGGTATGCAATTTGCCGCAGGCGAGATCAACTATATGGAATACACATTGCTGCTCAATCAGGCAATCAACATCAATAGCGGATATTATGATGCCATGATGAAACTGAATGAAGCTGCTTATGAATTAAACTACCTCACTAAAAATTAAGAATCTGCAATGAAGAATATAATATTAATAACGGCTGCTATTGCGCTTGCTTCCTGCGGAGGTGGCAATAAGCCTGAGGCAACAAAGGAACAAGCAACGGTTTCTGAAACCATGGTAACGCTTACAGATGCACAACTGAAGAATGCAGCGCTGGAAGTAGGTAAAGCACAGATGCGTGAAATACAGTCTGTGATAAAAGTAAGTGGTAAGATAGATGTGCCACCACAAAATATGGTGTCTGTTAGCTTCCCATTAGGTGGGTATTTGAAGTCTACCAAATTGCTACCCGGTATGCACATCAACAAAGGAGATGTGATAGCCGTGATGGAAGATCAGCAATACATACAACTGCAACAAGACTACCTGACAGCCAAAGCAAGACAGGAATATCTGGAGGCTGAATATCAGCGCCAGCAGGAGTTGAATAAGAGTAAGGCGAGTAGCGACAAAGTTTATCAGCAGGCAATGGCAGAGTATAAGAGCAATCGTATTCTTATCAGCAGCCTGCGTCAGAAACTGCAACTGATAGGTATCAATGCCGATAAGCTGAATGAATCAAATATATCAAAATCAGTAAGTGTATATTCCCCAATAGATGGCTTTGTGTCTACGGTGGATGTGAACATAGGAAAGTATGTAACACCATCTGATGTGTTGTTCGAACTGGTGAACCCGACAGATATACACCTTGCGCTGACAGTGTATGAGAAAGATATGGGCAAACTGTATATAGGGCAGAAGGTGCTGGCTTTTACCAATAATAATCCTGATAAGAAGTATCCTTGCGAGGTGATATTGATTGGTAAAGATGTGAGCAACGAGCGTGCGGTGCAGGTGCATTGCCATTTTGAAGCATATGATAAAACACTGGTGCCGGGCATGTATATGAATGCAGAACTGGAATTGCAGAAAGAAAATGTATTGGCTGTGCCTGAAGATGCGGTAGTGCGTTACAACAATAAGCAATACATATTTGTAGCAAGCGGTAGCAAGACTTATGAAATGAAAGAAGTGGTGACAGGAAGTACACAAAATGGTTTTATAGCTATTGCAGATGCAAAAGGTACAGACCTTGTCAATACAAATGTAGTGCTGAAAAATGCATATACCCTGCTGATGAAACTAAAGAATGCAGGTGAAGAAGAATAATTAATGGGGTAAAGTGGTAATGAAAAAAGCAAGCCGATTGGCTTGCTTTTACTTTTATGTATCGTTGTGTTTAGTCTTCCAGATGCTGCTCTGTTTCGTACCACGGGAATGAATCTGCATTCTTGCCCTGCTCCCAATAGAACGGACTGTGTGGCTTGTTGTAGTTGCCGACTTCAGTCATCGTTTCAGCATCATACAGTCTGCCATTCACCATTGTATAGCGTATCCTTTCTGTGTTGTAGATATTGTCAAGCGGGTTTTTGTCAAGCACTATAAGGTCTGCAAGTTTGCCTGTTTTCAGTGAGCCAACGTACTGGTCGAAGCCGAGGCTTTTTGCGGGGTTGATGGTTGCTGTGCGCAGTGCTTCCATAGGTGTCATGCCGCCTTGCGCCATCATCCATATTTCCCAGTGTGCACCTATGCCTTGTATCTGTCCGTGCGCACCCATATTGATGGTAACGCCTGCATCATTCAGTTTCTTCAGGCTTTTAGATACCAGTATGTGGCCATTCTCATATTCTTCTTCAGGTGCCATGATGCGGTGTCTGCTGCGTGTGTCTATCACAGGGCGTGGCGTATAGCGAAGCAGTCTTTCCTTCTCCCAAACATTAGTATGTTGGTACCAATAGTATTCGCCCGATAGGCCACCATAAGCAACAATGAGTGTTGGGGTGTTGGCAGTGCCTGCACGCTTCCATAATTGTACCACATCATCGTAGAGTGGCGCTATTGGTATGTTGTGCTCTATGGTTGTGTGTCCGTCCAGTATCATGCTCAGGTTGTGATAGAAGAAAGAACCACCTTCAGGTACCACTTCCATCTTCAGTTCGCGGGCAGCTTCTATCACCATCTGCCTTTGTTCGCGGCGTGGTTGGTTGTAGCTCTTCACGCTGAAAGCACCAAATGCTTTTGTACGCAGCAATGCACTCCTCGCATCTTCATAACTATTGATGACTGCTTTGAAATCTCCATCTGCACCATACAGAATAGTACCTGTAGAGTATACACGAGGGCCAACCATCTTGCCTGCTTTTACCAGTTCGCTTTGTGCAAATACAAACTCGCTGTTGGCAGATGGGTCGTGCATGGTAGTGACACCATATGCAAGGTTGGCATAGTATGGCCAATGTTTCTCGGGGATGATGCCGCTGTTGAAATGCCCTGCGTGCGCATGTGCATCTATCAAACCCGGCATGATTGTTTTGCCGTTGCAATCTATCTTCTTTGCGTTTGCAGGTATTGTTACATCAGCAGATTTGCCAATGGCTTTTATGATATTGCCTTCAACTACTATAGTGCCATTATCAATCACGCCGCCATCATCCATTGTAATGATGCGTGCATTGGTAAATGCGACTATGCCTTTGGGCTTGTCTGTTTTTGCCGTCAGGTTGATAGCATTGCCTTGTGCAGGAATGTTGAATGTAGAATCGGGTTTGCCACCAACAAACTGAAAGAGGTCTTTTAAGTTGATGGTATAATATTGGTCATCAAGTGTGTAGTGTAGTTTGCCGCCATCGTTGCTCCAGTGCAGGTTATAGCCTGCATCTTTAGATACACGCCTTACGGGGAAGTCTGAAGAATCGCTACCCAATGTAATAGGGCGGCCAGTGTGCGGGAATGCTGCAATGTACACTTGGTGCAGATTTACATAAGCTACCCAATCGCCATCAGGAGATACGGTAAACTGGCTGCCGTAAGTGCTTTTGAAGATAGTCTTCTCTTCGTTGCCATCCAGGTTGCAACTGTTGAAAGTCTTATCGAGACCGCCACCTGCATTGTAATAGATGCGTTTGTCGTTTTTGCTGAAAGAAGGTTTTTCACCTTTGTCTGTTACAAAACTTTCTTTGCCACCGTTTGCGGCCATCAAGTAAATGCCCGGTTTTGCAGTGTAAGCAGGGCCCAGTGTATTGCTGCTGTTTTCACGTTCGTACACAATCCATTTACCATCGTGAGAGAATGACGGAGTGCGGAAGATGCCCTTCTTGCTATTCAGCTTTTCGTAGCTACCGCTTGCAATGTTTGCTTTACAGATGCTTGCACTTGTGCTATCGTTCCAGGAAACGTACACAAGGCTTTTGCCGTCGGGAGAGAAAGACGGTTCGTATTCAAATTCTTTGGAGTCTGTGATGCGTGTTGGTTTACCATCGGGCAATGCTTTTTTGTAGATGTGTCCCAATGCACTGAATACGAGCCATTTACCATCAGGCGATGTTGTTGCATGCCTGATGACGTGGACGTTGAACCTGTCAGGATTCATGTCTTGCGCAAAGCGCACTGTTTCTGATATCTTCTGTTTTACATCGCAGGTAAAAGGAATGTCTGTAGCTGTGTTGGGTTTGTTTACATCTACTTTCTTTATTTTACCGCCTGCCCATATAATAATGTGGTTGTCATCGGGTGTCCATGCAAAGCCTGTGTAGAGGCCGAATGTAGACCATGCTTCCTGCTGGTCTTTAGAAAGGTTGTTGTACACAGGCCATTCTTCACCTGTTTTCAGGTTACGCAGATACAGTACTGATTTTGTGCGAACCCTTTTTACAAATGCCAGCAGCTTACCACTATGCGATACCTGCGGACGCACAGCACCACCCGGGCCACCTGTTACCGTTTCAGAAGTTCCTTTCTCACGGTCGAAGCGCTTGATGACGAATATCTGTTCGTTCGGGTTTTTGTTGTATTGAAAATAGCCACCTGGGTACATATCCTCGCTATAGTACACATAGCGTCCGTCGGGCGATACGCAAGGTTCGTTTACATCCTGTTGGTCGTTTTTCTTTACGGTCAGTTGCAGGCCGTTGCCACCGTTTGTATGGTACATCCACATTTCGCCCGCACCCAGTGAACGGGTAGATGTGAAATGTTTGCGTGCTACTATGTATTTACCATCGGGTGTCCACACGGCATTGTTCAGCAGACGGAAGTTTTCTTTGGTTATCTGCTTGGCATTGCTGCCGTCGCGGTTCATAATCCATATATTATCGCCACCACCTGCATCTGAAGTGAAAGATATCTTCTTGCCATCGGGGCTGAAACGTGGCTGCACTTCTATAGCCTTGCCTTGGCGCAACATTTTGGCCTTACCACCAGTAGCGGGTATGATGTATATATCGCCCAACAGGTCGAACACGATGTCTTTGCCATCGGGAGAGATGTCAACGTTCAGCCATGTGCCCTCATTTACCGTGAAGGCAACTTCTTTTTGCGGTCCGCCGGGATTTTCAATATCCCATTTCTTTTTATCGCCGGCCAGTGCACAAACAGGTATCAGTAAGGCTGCAGCCAGCAATTTTCTGAAGGTCATACAAATATGATTTTGCTTAAAGATAGTAAAGCAAGCATGGGAAAGAAAACCAATATAGGGTGAAAGCACGGGGGAGTTGGTGGCAGAAAAGGCTGTATATTTATTTAAAGCATCAAACGCTATGAAGAAGTATAGCCGTAAGCAGTTTATACAAATGAGCGCTGGCACCGGTGTAGCCCTGTGGTTGGCAGCATGTGGTGTAGATGGTGGTAATGAGGAGAAAGGCTCAGATACTAAGACCGAACCCACGCCTGCCAATGTGCCCGACAAAGTAGTGGACAAGCCTGCTGTTGAGCTGATAGATAAGAACGATGTGCGCTATGATGCATTGCGCAAGGGGTTTAATACACGTATAGATAAGAAACCGCTGATAATAGCCCTGTGTAAAACAACGGAAGATGTTGCAGAAGCTGTGCGCTATGCCAAAGCAAAAGGGCTGCCTGTGGCGGTAAAGAGTGGCGGGCATTGTATGGAAGGCTATTCGTGCAATGATGATGGGATGGTGATAAACCTCTCTATGATGAACAAGATAGAGTGGCTGGAAGACGGGAAGATAAAAGCAGGTCCGGGTTGTTTGCTGAGCCATGTGTATGATGAGATACTACCCAAAGGAGTGATACTGCCTGCGGGTTCTTGTGCTACCGTTGCACTCGGTGGGCTGACATTGGGTGGTGGTTATGGTATCTTTTCTCGCAAGCATGGGCTGACATGCGACCACCTGCTGGAGGCTACCATGGTGGATGGTAACGGTAATATCGTTTCTGCAAAAGATGATGAAGAATTGCTGTGGGCACTGCGTGGCGGCGGTACGGGCAACTTCGGGATAGTGACAGAGATGGTATACCGCACACACGAAGCACCGAAGACACTACAGGCACACTACCTGAAAGCACGCAAACTGGATGCAGAACGTGCAGCATCGATACTGCAGAAATGGATGGAGGTGACGGCGAAGCTGCCTGCCGAATGTTTCTCGGGCTATGTGCTGAATGGTAGTACGCTGAACATACTGATAACAAATTATGGTGAACACAGTGTGGCATTTCAGGGATTGCTGAAAGAGTTGGCAGATGTAATGGACCAGTTCCGTAGCAGCAGCCGTGGCGATTTGCAGCATATGCTGCGCAATTACTATGGTGTAGGCAAGCCATTGTATTTCCGCAATTCATCGGCAGGGTTCTTTAACGGATATGCAGATGTGGAACCGTTTATAAAAGAAGCATTGGCAAAAGTGGTAGCTACGCCGGGTATGATATATCAGGTAAATACATTGGGTGGTAAGGTGCGCGATGCTGCTGCTGAAAAAGGCTCGTGCTTTCCGCACAGGGGGTATGAGTTTGTGTCTGAAATACAGGCATACAGCACCACGCCGACGCAACATGAACGCACGGCAGTATGTACTACAGAGGTGCTAAGGCTGACAAAGCAAAGCGGCATCAATACGCAGTATGTAAACTATTGCAGTGCGGAGTTTGAAGACTGGGAGCATGCCTACTACGGAGAGAACTATAAACGCCTGCAAGCCATTAAAAAGAAATATGATGCGGATGATGTAATAAGGCACCCGCAGAGTGTGAGGGTGGGGTAGAGGGTATGGTTAAGAATACATGCAACGAAGAAAAATAAACAATATGGAAGCAATAGAATTTGTAGGAAAACTAAAAGAGCGAGTAATTGAAAATGATAACAAAGTATATCATAGTTTGCTTGAAACAACAATAGAAGCAAAAGACCCAATTTGGCAAGGGGTGTTGCTTGTTTATAAAAATATGACCGAAGCTCAAAGATTGACATTTTTACAGTTTATACGTATGATTCAAGTAAATACACTTTCTCATATATTAGGGATATTAGACGGTACGACTTCTTTTTCTGAGAATGATGTGAATTTTGTTCTTAAAACAGAAGAAAAGGACGAAAAGATTAATGGTTATTTGCAGGATATTTTTTTAGAAATGGAAGAAGTGTAGTTCCTGTCTTTGCCCTTGCTATTCTGAATGTTCCGTAGGGCATTGGGAATTTGAAATAGTACTCCGTTCTCTGAACGGCATTTATGGTACTGCTGTATACCTTTGCATCAGCAGCTGTATTTCAAATTCCGTTTACAAAACGGCATTTCATCACTTATTCAAGATGCCTTTCCGAACATCTTGAATAGCATGAATTTCTCAAATGATTGATTTTTTATATCATTGTATGTAAATATTATAAAATGAAAAGAATAATACCTATAGTATTGTCAGTGGCCCTATTAGCTGTTAGTAGTTGCAAAAAGTTTGAAGAAACTGTAAATAAAGTAGCAACGAAAGGTTCTCTTTCCTGTACTGCAAATGGCAGAACATATACAGCAGGCACCGTTGGTGTAACGGTGACAGATAATACCTTTATGCTTAGAGGTTCGCAGATGTCTGATGAGGAGTCTTTAGATATAGACCTTCTGAAATATAAAGGGCCAGGTAAGTACGAGTTGTCATATATGTATAACGGTGCAACATATCGTGATTCAAAAACGCACAACGCTGTATATGGTGAAATAGAAGTTATCAGTACGGGAGATAAAAGCGCAAAGGGTACTTTCTATTTCCAGACAGACGATAGTGTGATGGTAAAAGATGGTAAGTTTGATGTGAAGTGGGAGTAGTAGCTTAGAAACTCATTTAGATACACAATATGAATATGGAAAAAAGCAAAGCACCGATATTTACTATGTGGATAGTAGCTATCATTGTAGGTGTGGCACTGTACAAGCAATTTGATTTTGATGCCATGCGGTTTAAGAATACTGCATTGGCTATAGTTTATATGGCAACCTTTGTGTTTGCTGTTTATGTACTCATTAAAAACAGGAAAAAGAAAACGGAATAAATAAAGCCTGCCAATTGGCAGGCTTTATTTATTAGCAGGGAAAGTTATTCCTTTTAGCAATCCTTTGGTTAATATGTAAAATTAGCATCTCGGGTTAATTCACTTTTGTTTAAGTTGAGGTCTTTGCTGAATATGTCAGTCAATACTTTTTCAACCTGTTGTTTATTGAATGTATTGGGGTTTCGTCGCGATTGTAAGTAGTTTTCTCGCATCACTTTCTCTGCAAGTTCTCCCATTGTTTGCACATCAAGCTCTTTGCCGAGTTTATTTGCAACCCAGAATCCAGCAATTGAAAATGTCAGTCCTGAAAGCCCCATAGCCCACTGAATAAAAAGTGCAACAATAGAAGTAAGCAATAGAATGAGAAGTGCCCAAATTACCCAATATGGTGGGCGTAAGATGTTCAGTTTAAAACCAACTAGCTTCTCCCATTCGTTGTTTAAGTCATGCCTGTTTCGTTTTGGTAAGAGATCTATAAGCAGGGTGCCAGGAGTGATAGTATTTTTATCGATACCGATTGTTGCTGCTATAGCATTGCGTAGTTTATAAAAAGCCTGCTGGCTGGTACAGTCATTAGCATCTGCAAGTTGTATTTTATTGGTGATATGGTCGCAGAGTTCGCCAAATTTTTTGACATTGATCAACTCTTTGCCAACAAATTTGATATTAAACGAAGTCTCTACTTTTTTGAGCACGTCTTCAATATCGTCTGGGTCAAAATCCTTTAGTTTGTATTCTTTCATCGTTACAGGCTTCACGAATTTAACTCATATCATGCAACTTAAAATACTGTGTCCTCTTCGAATCCTTTCGTTGTTAAGTCCCTCATTTCAGTAAGTTCTTTTGTAAACTTTCGTCCGATTGAATCATCAAAATAGTCCCCCATTCCTGTTGTTGAAGCTGCCAGAAATTTTCTAGCTAACATCACACAAGTCAGACAATAGCTAACATCAATGTCATTGTCGAGGCCTCGTCCTTTCTCGTTATTAACCCTTTCGAACGACAAAGGCAGTGCATGTGCAAGATTTGATAGTAACCTATATGTGCCAGTAAGGTTTTTGCAAATAGGTAAATCGCTTTCGAAGTCAGCTTTTGTTTTGTACATTTCATACCAATTTAAAGCTTTCTTTCTTTGTGATTCTTTCAAGTGGGACAAAAAATCGTGGTGGCGGATTGTGTCCTTTTGCTCCGTAATTCCACTTTCGAACTTCTTTGCTTCATCACTGTCGATATAAGCTTTTCGAATCGAGTACCACTCAATATTTTTATGAAGCTGTAGTAATTGAAACCTTAAGTCTGCTTCTTGTTCAGAAACACGCTCAATTCCAAAGTAATGCAAACTTAGGTAGCCTTCTATTATATTCCTTGTAAGAGATGCAATCGAACCGACATCCCACAAATAGCCATCAGGATTAGAAATTGTTGGCTTTGGTAGAATTGTCAAAAGAGACATTCCAGTTAAAGTCTGGCGATTAAATATCTTGGTAGCGCGGATGCCTCTTCCGTCAGTCTTAATTCCTCCTTGGTTTTCAGAAATTAATAGAGTAATTGACAAAGCCTTTGCATACAGGTCTGCTTCCTCGATATAGTCAGTCAATACTTGAGATATCTGTTTTTTCGTGCTCATGCTAGTTCAATAAATCGTTATGAATATCAGGCTTGAGAAGCAAAATAAAAAAATGTCAAGGACAGTCTATCTTGTTCCACGACTAAAGGTTCTTCGTTGAAAGATAAAATAAAAAGCCTCACATTTTGAGAGGCTTTTTATTTCTGCGGAGAGAGAGGGACAACTTTCGAACAATTTAATAGGAGGATTAAAGGCTATTTGCGAGTTCTATTAATAGTTCGAGCCAAATAGACATTACTCAATACGTGTGTTTCTATGTTTTCAGGATATTTGTAGTAACAAAGTCTGTGGTTTAAATAGTATGCGAATAATTAAGGTAATAATTATGATTAATTTTGAATTTCCTACTATATTGTATACAGTAGAATATTAAGTCAGACTGGTAGTAACAATAACTTGCATAATTGGATTGTGTGCGAGTCTTCATAGGGGTAAAATCTTAGATATATAAAATTAAATGACAAGTATAATACAACGGGCTGAACTACAGAATAAAATATGGAAGATAGCCAACGATGTGCGTGGCTCGGTAGATGGGTGGGATTTTAAACAGTTTGTATTGGGAACACTTTTCTATCGGTTTATCAGTGAAAACTTTACTAGCTATATAGAAGGTGGTGATGATAGTGTTGATTATGCAAACATGCCTGACAGTGTAATAACTGCAGCAATAAAAGATGACGCTATAAAAACTAAGGGGTACTTTATCTATCCCAGCCAGCTTTTTGTAAATGTTGCCAAAACAGCCAATACCAACGCCAATCTAAATACTGACCTAAAAGCTATTTTTGATGCTATTGAAAGTTCCGCAAATGGTTACCCATCCGAAGAGGATATAAAAGGATTGTTTGCTGACTTTGACACAACTAGTACACGACTTGGCAATACGGTAGAAAACAAAAACAGCCGATTGGCAGCAGTTATTAAAGGAGTTGCAGAATTGAATTTTGGAAATTTTGAAGAAAATAAGATAGACTTGTTCGGTGATGCTTACGAATTTTTGATTTCCAATTATGCAGCTAATGCAGGTAAGTCGGGTGGTGAGTTTTTTACACCTCAAAACGTATCCAAACTCATTGCGCAGCTTGCCATGCACGGGCAAACCAGCGTAAATAAAATATATGACCCTGCTGCCGGTTCGGGTTCTTTACTGCTTCAGGCAAAAAAGCACTTTGATAATCATATTATCGAAGAAGGATTCTTTGGACAGGAAATAAATCACACCACGTATAACCTGGCCCGTATGAATATGTTTTTGCACAACATAAACTACGACAAGTTTAATATTGCCCTTGGCAATACGCTTATAGATCCTCACTTTGGCGACGAAAAACCATTTGATGCCATTGTATCCAATCCTCCTTACTCTGTAACCTGGATTGGTGCGGATGACCCTACGCTTATAAACGACGACCGCTTTGCCCCCGCGGGGGTGCTGGCACCAAAATCGAAAGCGGATTTTGCATTTGTACTGCATGCGCTCAGTTACCTATCAGCTAAAGGAAGGGCGGCTATTGTGTGCTTCCCCGGCATCTTTTACCGGGGTGGTGCAGAACAGAAAATCAGGAAATACCTGGTAGACAACAACTTTGTCGAAACCGTTATCTCTTTAGCGCCCAACTTATTCTACGGCACTTCCATTGCCGTAAATATATTGGTTCTTTCGAAGCATAAGACGGATAATAAAACCCAGTTTATAGATGTAAGTGGTGAAGATTTCTTTAAAAAAGTAACTAATAACAATATGCTTGAAGATGGGCATATTGAAAAGATAATAGCGCTATTTGACAGCAAAGAAGATGTACCACATGTGGCAAAATCTGTTGATAACAACAAAATTGCTGAAAACGATTATAACCTATCTGTTAGCTCTTATGTAGAAGCTAAAGACAATAAGGAAAAAGTGGATATTGCTGACCTGAATGCAAAAATCTCAAAAACGGTTGAGAAAATTAATAAGCTACGTGCTGATATTGATAATATAATAAAAGAGATTGAGGCATGAGTTATCTGGAGAAATTGTTAGAGGGCGTTGAGGTGCAGTGGATGCCATTGGGCGAGGTTGCTGACTACGAACAGCCTACAAAGTACTTAGTAAAGTCAAAAAATTATAACGATAATTTTTCAACTCCCGTTTTGACTGCTGGCAAGACCTTTATTCTTGGATATACTGATGAAACAGAAGGTATTTATGAGGCATCAAAAGCCCCAGTAATAATTTTCGATGATTTTACTACTGCCAATAAATGGGTTGATTTCAACTTTAAAGCTAAGTCATCGGCAATGAAGATGATTACTTCAAAAGATGAGTCAAAGGCTTTGTTAAAATATATTTATTATTGGCTTAATGCTTTGCCAAACGGATTAGTTGATGCCGATCATAAGCGGCAATGGATTGGCAATTATTCTAATAAAAAAATCCCCATTCCATGCCCTAATAGCACAAAAAAATCTCTTGAAATTCAGAAAAAAATTGTTGGTATTCTCGATACGTTTACAGAGCTTACAGCAGAGCTTACAGCAGAGCTTACAGCAGAGCTTTCAGCACGTAAAAAGCAGTATAGCTATTATCGGGATGAACTATTCCGTTTTGATGAAAAGGAAGTAGAGTGGAAAATGCTTGGTGAATTGTTTGAATTTAAAAATGGTATTAATAAAGAAAAAAAGTTCTTTGGCAAAGGCGATTCAATTATAAATTTTACTGACGTACTCAGGAATAGCAAGCTCTATGAAGAATCTATTCTTGGTAAAGTAGAAGCAAACACACCAGAAATTGAGCGATTCAATTGTAAAAAAGGAGATGTCTTTTTTACAAGAACATCAGAAACTAAAAATGAAATTGGGTATACAGCTGTTCTACTATCTGATATTCCGACTTGCGTATTTAGTGGTTTTTTAATAAGAGCTAGACCAATAACAGATCTACTGTTACCCGAGTATTGTGCATACTGTTTTTCATCTAATGACATTAGAAATGAGATTATTAGAACTAGCAATATGACAACACGAGTAACTACGACAGGAACAATTCTTTCGAAAATACAAATTCCAATACCTCCATTGGTAGAACAAGAGCGCATAGTCTCTATCCTCGACAAATTTGATGTACTTACTACTTCCATAAGTGAAGGTCTGCCTAAAGAGATAGAGCTGCGAAAAAAGCAGTACGAATACTACCGGGATATGTTACTAACCTTTCCTAAGGATAATTTAATGGCATAGTATGGGACAGACGTTAACCGAAATAGCTCAATCACTAAAGGATACTGATAAAAAAGTGCAATTAATCTATGGCTTCAATGGCACTGGAAAAACAAGGCTATCCCGTGAGTTTAAAGAGTTGATTGCACCCAAAAATAATGACGAGGAGGAGGAAGAAGTGACAGGCATCAAAGTACTTTATTACAATGCCTTTACAGAAGACCTTTTTTATTGGGATAATGATTTGGTTAATGATACTGATAGAAAGTTGAAAATTCAACCAAATAGTTATACTAAATGGATACTTGCAGACCAGGGACAAGAACCAAACATAGCCAAACATTTTCAACGCTATACAAACGATAAATTAACACCTAAGTTTAATGAAGAATATACAATTAAGGATAAGGATGGTAATGATGTAATTATTCCCGCCTATTCTGAAGTCCGTTTCTCATTTGAACGTGGGAATGAAGAGCCTTCTGAGTTTGTTAAAATTTCGAAGGGCGAAGAAAGTTGTTTTATTTGGAGTGTTTTTTACAGTTTACTTGCGCAAACAATTAATGTGTTAAATGTGGCTGAAGAAGCCGATAGAGAAACAGCACAGTTTAATGATTTGCAATATGTATTTATTGATGATCCGGTAAGCTCATTGGATGATAACCATTTGATAGAATTGGCTGTTAATATTGCAGAGTTGATAAAGTCAAGCACATCTGGATTGAAATTTGTTATCACAACACATAACCCGTTATTCTATAATGTACTTTTCAATGAATTCAATAATCCGAATCCAGAAACTGGCTATAAAGCAAAACACTCCATAAAAAAGCGTTTTGAAAAGCTGGATGACGGCACTTTTTCACTTGTTGACCAATCCAGTGACTCGCCTTTTTCTTACCACCTTTATCTTTTATATGAATTGGAGAAAGTAATACTATCAGGTGATATTCAAAAATATCACTTTAACTATCTTCGAAATATACTTGAAAAAACTTCCACGTTTTTGGGTTATTCTAAGTGGAAAGATCTTTTGCCTGAAGACACAAAGGGATCTCGTGAAAGATATTATAAACGAATACTCGATTTTTCCAGTCATTCTAAACATAATGGAGAAGAGGCTTCTGTTGTAAAAGATAATGATAAAAAAGTATTGGGTTTTCTGGTAAATGAGATAAAAAAAATGTATGGGTTCAAATCACATGTTAACCAAGTCGTAAAAGAAGGAGATGACACAGTATAAAACAATCGCTGAATCAAATAATTTCATTGTTCTTGATAAATACACCAAGTATTCAGAGGCAAATGAGGCACCGGTTGCATATCAAACTGAGGCTGCCCTTGAACGTGAGTTTATACAGGACTTAATACATCAAGGGTATGAAAATCCATCCAACCTCACTACTATGGAAGCCCTGCTTGCAAATGCAAGAGTACAGCTTCAGGCATTAAATGACATGGTGTTTACTGATAGTGAGTGGGTTCGTTATGTAGAAGAGTATTTAGATAAACCAAGTGACAATCTTGTTGAAAAAACAAGGAAAATCCATGACGACTATATCTACGATTTTGTGTTTGATGATGGTCATATCCAAAACATCTACTTAGTTGATAAAAAGAATATTGCACGTAATAAAGTACAAGTAATTTCACAATTTGAACAGAAAGGAACTCATTCCAATCGTTATGATGTCACCATTTTAGTCAATGGCTTGCCTTTAGTTCAGGTTGAATTAAAAAAACGCGGGGTGGCCATCCGTGAAGCATTTAACCAAGTGCACAGGTATACGAAAGAAAGTCTTAATAGTAATAATTCACTCTTTAAGTATCTGCAGATATTTGTTATCTCAAACGGTACCGACAGCCGTTATTTTGCCAACACTGTAGAGCGAAATAAAAATAGCTTTGACTTTACCATGAACTGGGCTACAGCCAAAAATACCTTAATTAAAGACCTTAAAGATTTCACGGCTACCTTTTTTCAGAAGCATACCCTTTTAAACGTACTACTTACGTATTCAGTTTTTGATACCAGTGATACGCTGCTGGTTATGAGGCCCTATCAGATAGCCGCAACGGAAAGGATATTATGGAAAATAAAGAGCAGTTATGAGTCTAGAAAATGGTCTGATACCGAAAGCGGCGGTTATATCTGGCACACAACAGGCTCGGGCAAAACACTCACCAGTTTTAAAGCTGCCCGGTTAGCCACGCATCTGGATTTCATTGACAAAGTATTCTTTGTAGTAGACCGTAAAGACCTGGACTTTCAAACAATGAAAGAGTACCAACGTTTCTCTCCGGACAGCGTGAACGGGTCAGACAGTACTGCAGGTTTAAAGCGAAATATTGAAAAGGATGATAATAAAATTATTGTCACTACCATTCAGAAGCTGAATAACCTGATGAAAAGCGAAGGTGACTTATCCATTTATCAGAAGCAGGTAGTGTTCATCTTTGATGAGGCGCATCGTTCGCAATTTGGTGAAGCACAGAAGAACCTAAAGAAAAAGTTTAAAAAGTTCGTTCAATTCGGCTTTACAGGAACGCCCATATTTCCTGAGAATGCTTTAGGTGCCGAAACTACAGCAAGCGTCTTTGGAAGTGAATTACACTCTTATGTAATTACTGATGCTATCAGGGATGAAAAAGTACTGAAGTTTAAAGTAGACTATAATAATGTTCGACCTCACTTCAAGGGTATAGAAACAGAACAAGATGAGAAAAAGTTAAGCGCAGCGGAAAACCGAAAAGCATTACTTCATCCTGAGCGTATTAAGGAGATTTCGCAATATATTCTACAGAATTTCAGGATAAAAACTCATAGAAACCAAGGAAGCAATAAGGGCTTTAACGCTATGTTTGCTGTTAGTAGTGTTGATGCTGCCAAATGTTATTACGAGGAATTAAACCGTTTACAAAAAGAGAGCGAAAAGTCTCTGAAAATTGCGACAATCTTTTCATTTGCAGCCAATGAAGAGCAAAATGCCATAGGTGAGATAGTTGATGAAACCTTTGACCCGTCTGCTATGAATAGCAGTGCTAAAGAGTTTCTAACAAAGGCTATCAATGATTATAATGCACTATTTAAAACCAGTTATGGCGTGGATAGTAAGGAGTTCCAGAACTATTATCGTGATCTGGCGAAACGTGTAAAAAGTAAAGAGGTTGATCTGGTAATTGTAGTAGGCATGTTTCTTACAGGTTTTGATGCACCTACACTCAACACGCTGTTTGTCGATAAAAATCTACGTTATCATGGCTTAATACAGGCTTTTTCACGTACTAATCGTATTTACGATGCGACAAAGACTTTTGGTAATATCATAACCTTTAGAGATTTAGAAAATGCTACCGTTGAAGCCATTAGATTATTTGGCGATAGCAATACTAAAAACGTAGTACTGGAAAAAAGTTATAAAGAATATTTAGACGGCTTTACTGACATTGCTACAGGTGAAGCACGCAGAGGCTATGTAGAAGTGGTAAAAGAATTAAGTGACAAGTTCTCTAACCCTAACGAAATAGTAACCGAAAAAGATAAAAAGGCTTTCGCGAAACTATTTGGTGAGTACCTACGTGTAGAAAATATACTGCAAAATTACGATGAATTTACCCTACTCAAAGCACTAAAAGCAATAGATATAAACGATGCTGAAGCGATTGAGGCATTTAAAGAGGCTCACTTTGTAACTGATGCGGATATTGCTGCAATGCTGAAAGTGGATGTACTGCCAGACCGTATTAATCAAGATTATCGGTCTACTTATAATGACATCCGCGACTGGCTAAGACGTGAAAAAAATGGCAAGGAGGCAGAGGTGTCGAAGATTGATTGGGATGATGTTGTCTTTGAAATTGACTTACTAAAATCACAAGAAATAAATCTTGATTATATTCTTGAACTGATATTTGAACATAATAAAAAGACCAAAGATAAAGTTACTTTAATTGAAGAAATCCGTCGTGTTATTCGTGCCAGTGTTGGCAACAGAGCCAAAGAGAGTTTGGTAGTTGATTTTATTAATGAAACAGACTTTGATGCCATTAAAGACAAGGCGAGTATCATAGATGCATTCTTTGCATACGCGCAAGCAAAACAGAAAATAGAGGCTTCGGCATTGATTGCTGATGAGCAATTAAATGAGGCAGAGGCTAAGCGATACATAGCAACTTCGTTGAAACGCGAATTTGCCAGTGAAAATGGCACAGAACTTAATGCTCTTTTACCTAAAATGAGTCCTTTGAATCCGCAGTATTTGACAAAAAAGCAGAGTGTATATCAGAAAATTAGTGCTTTTGTTGAGAAATTTAAAGGAGTTGGCGGACAATTATAAATTTTTTTGAAAAAACATTTCAGTAATTCAGCTTAAGTCTTTTTGATGAAAAAGTAGAAGTTTATTGTCTTTGTTGTAATAGTAAAATTGTCTTACTTTATAACTACTATACCCGCTTTCATTGCAAATAGCACAATGCCAGTTCTGCAGGTAGTTTCAAGCTTTTCAAAAATACTTTCTCTATATCCGTCAACGGTTCTTAGTGTAACTCTCATTTTATCTGCAATTTGTTTGTATGTAAGTTCTGTGCAGCAGAGTTTAATGAATATTAGTTCGCGTTCTGTAAGGTCGTATTTATGGTTTTTGTGAGCCTCATTGAATATTCGTTTGCAAATACTATGTAACTCTTTTGAAATGTAGTTACTGCCACCATATACTTGACAGATTGCGGTATATAATTCTTCAGCTGTAACATCTTTTGTTAAATAACCGTTAGCCCCATTAATTAGCATCTTGATGATATTATACTCAGAGGAATGAGTAGATAATGCAATAGTTTTTATGCTAGGGTATTTTTTGTGGATTGCATAAGCTGTTTTATACCCATCGAGAATCGGCATATTTATATCGAGCATGCAAATATCAGGTCTGTAGTTTGTATTTGTTAATTTGTGAAGTAAAACTTGGCCATTATCACATTCATACATTACATTGAACAATGGGAAGGCAGAAAGAATATGTTGAATTCCCTTTCTGAAGAGAGGTTGGTCTTCGACAATGGCTATTTGTATTTGTGAAGGATTGTTCATAGTTGTAGTTTTAGGTGATTATGAAATTAACAAAAGGAATTGTCATTTGATGTAATGCATTGATTTTTAACAATATGATGATGGTTTGCAGATTTTCAAATAGTTGCTAGTATATATTGTTACAGTAGTTTCTTACCAGTGAAATATATAAGCTGGCTAACGGTCTTTTGAAATAATTAGTATTAGACTCTATGGAATCCTTGTCAATACAAATTGATATTAATATTCAACATCAAGAGATGACATCTTGGTGTTGGGCTTCTATTGCTCAGGCCATGCTGTTGTATTACAATAGGCAAGAAACATCTCAAAAAGAATTAGTTTCTATTATTTTGAGAGGTGATGCAGTAAAATTCCCAGAAAGATACAATGTAGCATATTCTCTAAAGGGAGCTTTGATGAAGCTTGGATTCGATGTTATCTCAACCAAAGGAGTCATTGACAAACAGTCCTTAATAACATTATTGCAGAATAATTATCCAGTCGTACTGAGGATATTATTAGAAGGTGGAGGAGGTCATTATCTTTTGATTAAGGGTTTAGAATATAGAAATGATCAGCTTCTGCTTCAAATGGCTGATCCAAAATTAGCTATTACTGAATTGGATTATGATCTCGATTTAGTAAATCAACCTATACTTCTTTGTACTCATACCTATGTTGTGAAAAAATAGTGTACTGAAAAAAAAGTAAGTACCCAAATTTCTTGTGGGGGATTTTTTCCTGTATTAAAACGGGTCGTTACCTCATGGTCTAATTTTAATTTTATTTTCCAAATCGAAAACTACCCGATAAACCTCAGGAGTGAGTATTAGGGAAGAGGGAGATAAAAAGTTCTCTGATTCAAATCTGTTGTAGTTCGCGAAATTTCTTTTTGGCTTGCAAATACATTGCAAGCATGAGTTTTTCCTTTGCCTAAGAATTTAATAATACCTAAAACTAAAAAATTATGCCAGCACAAATCACTATTAATGGTAAGGTTCAGTTAATCCCAGGTGATAAGCCATTGGCTTCGGTTTCTGTTGAACTATGGGACTCAATTAATGACTATGGACGTATTGCAAACACAGTTACGAATGCTGCAGGGGACTTCAGTTTTACAATTTCTGATCCTTTTAATGCGATGATAGAAAGTGGTACGATAGGGACAATGTACAAAATACTTGAAGGAGATGTTTTGATCAAAAGCCAAAATGTGACCTATGTAGCCGGAGTAGTAGTAGAAATTGATATTTCTTACTCTGAGTATGACGCTATTGAAAAACCGCAAAAGCAAATTGTTATAGAAGGAACTGTTTCTGATTTTAATGGGATACCTGTTCCAGATACAAAAGTAAATGTATATGAAGGTGGTTTTCGTACCAAAACACTTCTTTCAAAAGTTAAATCGGACGTAAACGGTTATTATAAAGCTGTTATTAACGAACGCGATATCAATAACTCTGTAGTAATAGCCAAAAGGTCTATTCGTATAGAAGCTGTTGGTATTGACGATAACGATATTCTTGCCAGTTCAGGAGATATATTTAATTACCCGGATATAATCAAAGCCGATTTAAAGCTTACTGAAAGCTACACTGAAGCATCTTCAGTATTTGAGAATATTACAGCGGCATTGGCTGAAGTTATTGGTTCTACAGATTTAGGTACGTTGGAAGTTAATGAGTCTACCAAAGTTAATGAAATCCGCTACGTAGCTGAAGCAACAGGAAGAACCGAGGATGAAGTAGTTTCTTTAGTTCAGGCTCACAAGTTTGCTGCGGAAGCATCTGTAGCTCCAGTTATGTTATATGCTGCAGTATTATCTCGTGGGATTATTGACGGAGAAGTTAATCCGATGATGAGAATGAAAGAAACGGAACTGAGGGATGCGATTACCTTAGCTTCTGAAACGAAGAAAATACCAACACAAGCTCCTGGGGATGTTGATGATTTTATTGATGGAGTGAAGACCTATCAGATAGCTACGACAAAAGGGTTGAAAATCGGAGAAGAAACATATTCAGTTGAAGATGTTCTTGCGTCTATTTTCAGTTCTTCTACTGCGTATAACAGTTTTCTGTCATTAATGAATGATAGAGATTATACCGACCCTGAAGATTTTTGGAATGCATTTGAAGCTGCTAATGGTAGCACGGCAAGACAAGCCGCTCAAAAAGGCTTTACAATAGCAAATTTAACAGGCTATCAGCCTAAAATTACTGCTCATGTATTAGCTGAACTTGGAAGTTCTTCTATTCATACTCTTTCAACATGGAGTGCCAATACTTGGGAAAGTCATATAGCTGCAGTTTGTGATGCTAATGATGAATTGTGTGTGCCGCTGTCTATAAGGCAAGAGCAGACAGACCCAGGCTTGGCAGATGTCCACGAGGTGTATGCCCAAATTATGGCAGCAACTTTTCAAAATATGTATCCGCTTACATATATATCATCTGAACTGACTGGCCCGGATGCTGCGTTGTTAATACCTCATGCTGGTGTTCGTTCTAACGTTGTTACGTTTATTTCTAATAACCCAGCATTTGATGTAAGGTTACATAACGTATTTGACATTAATAGTACTGATTACAATACTAGTGGTATAGCAGATGTAGATGTAGTTATTGATGCATTAGCACCGTTCCAACGTGTTCTTCGTATTACATTAGGAGACCCTGAAATTGTATGTGCGTTTATTAAGGATGGTCTTAAGTCAGCTTCAGCTATTTCTGAATTAGATGAGGAATTCTTTGTAGAACGTTATGCTGAACTTATTAATAATGAAGAAAAGTCAAGACAGATTTATGCTAGAGCGGTAACTATTGCAAATTTAGCGAGTCATCATACTGCTGATATTCTGGTCAACGGTAATAAATCAGCTGCTAGCGAAGTATTGCCATACATGGATTTTACTTCAGAACTTGGTGGTGGTGCCGTTACAGAGCCTGATTTTGCAACTATGTTTGGTAGTCAAAGCTTCTGTACGTGTGAACGTTGCATGTCTATGTACAGCCCAGCAGCGTATGTTACTGATATTTTGTCTTACATGCGTTCAACAGGTGCCGAACCATTGAAAGCTTATAACGAATTGTTAAGTAGAAGGTCAGATATAAAATATATTGATCTTACGTGTAAGAATACAAACACCCCTATGCCTTATGTTGATCTCGTTAATGAGATACTAGAGCGATTTATTATGACAATTAAAGGTGTTTCCGGTGTTCCAAGTTCTTTCCAAACAAGTGGTACACCGGAGCAGTTGGCAGCCTATCCTGAACATGTCTATAAAAATACTGGAGTCTATACAGATTATACAGGTTATGGTATTGTATATAACAATTCCAGCATTAGTTCTACAGACGGTATTCTGAACAATGCTGTATATCCGAACGTTTTACCATTTAACCTTGCCTTAGAAGAGTCAAGAAGTTATTTGCAATATTTGGGTAAGCCACGAATTGAGCTGTTAAAATCATTTAGGCCATATACAACTCCTTCATATTCAGCAACTAATGAAATATCTGACTATAGTATCTATGCTGAATTGCTTGGGCTGAACAAAGTAGCTGCTGATATTATTTCACAGGCCTATTCCAGCAGTTTCTATTCAAGTATTGCTAATGACCATGTGTTTTATGGATTTTCAACTTCATCAGTTAGTGGATTTCAGGACCCAGCTGACAGTACATTGACACTTTCAGGTAATTGGTATGATGTATTAACAAACCGACTTGACGTGCTTTTACAGCAATCGTCTATCAACTATAAAGAACTCCTGCAATTACTGATTACTGATTTCGTAAATCGAATTCATAATACAACATCGCCAGCCTCGCATAGGGATGTGAACATACTGAATATTGCAGGTAAACCTGAAGAAACATGTGTCGTTTCAGAGCTTAAATTAGAATTTAACGCTGATAATAACGTAACTAAACAGGCTTTTCTCAATAGGTTACATCGTTTTATTCGATTGTATCGAACAAATAAGTATTCTATTTATCAGTGGGATATTATATTACGTTCTTTGGGAATTACAGAACTTAATAGTACTAGTAAGCCTACTACAAACGGTTCTTTACGCGATTTCGAAATGATAGGTAAAGTTGTCCAGCTTTCCGAAAAGCTATCGATAGAGCCTGAGGTACTTGCTGGTTGGTGGAGTAGCCTAGATGTAATGTCGTATCTCAATTATGAAAATGGTACCAGGGATTCCTTGCCATCTGTTTACACTAATATTTTTGATAATAAAGCTGTAATAAATAATGCTGGGGATAATGTATTTGCGAGTTATTCTACATTAGGATCATATACCTACGAACAGCATATCTCAAGACTAGCATCACTATGTCTTATAGGTGAAGGTGATCTCAAGGATTTAATGAGTTTACTCGGAATTAACCTAACATCTGCAATCAGTCATGTGGTAATAAGCAGGCTATATGTATTATCACGTATTGCTGCAGCTACAGGTTTATCTGTCAACGGTTTAATATCCATTATTAAATTGTCAGGTTTGTTGACTACGGTTGGTAGCTTTTTGTCTTCACCACCTTACACTGCTGGTTCACCATCCCAGACCTATACATATACGGACTATCTTAATTTACTAGACAAGCTTGTTGTAGCTATAGATGCAGTTAATAACTCGGGACTTTCTTTAGACGAGTTGGATTTTGTTGTAAGAAATGTTGATCAGCAGGACAGTTATTTCAAACACAGTAAGGATATACAGCCATTTTATCTTGTATTACGTGAAAGTTTACTTAAATACCCTGTTTATAATGATCCAGCGTCTTCTAGTACAGAAGATGTTGAGTTTGCTCAGAACAGGCTCAATCAACTTGTAAGTGTCATCTATCAACAATTCAGTAAGGAGTTTAATGTTCCTTCTAAGTGGATACAAAAGATACTCGATCCAACCGGTGTTACTACAACATCATCTACTACTTCATCATTTTCAATGAAAATATTGAAGGATAATCTATTCAGGTCGAGTTCAGATTCATTGAATGAAGGAACAGGTACTGCTGATTACTATCAGAAATATAGGTTAGTTGATAAGATTTCAATGCTTGCCGAGAGATTGAAAATTAAGACGGAAGACTTTTTAAGTTTATATAGTGCAGGTTTACCTTCTGGTACAGATCCATTGGATTTTAATTTTAATGATTTGTATACTGCTGTAAGTAGTGGTACATACAAACCAGTTGAAAACACAAGTCCTGTTGCATGTTTCGAAGGGGTTTTACGATTAGCGAAGTTAATTGAAGTAAGAGATGTATTAAATCTTAAGGATGGATCATTCAGTGAATTATTATCAATTGACTATGTAACAGTTCCAAGCGGGACTTCGACGGCGAAAGCTGCTTGGTTAGCGTTTTTTGATAAGAATACTTCATGGGGAGCTTCATTGGAAGAGCTTGTTGGTGATGAAGCCGTGATATCCTCTACGGCCGGTGCTGAAACTAATTTGCTAAGGACTACATTCCCTGGTGCGTTTGCGTTAAATAGTTATAGCAATTTAGATAGGCTACTTACGATCAATAAAATCGTAGCTATCTCTAAACGTGCAGGGTTATTGCCGTTAACATTACAAAAGACGTTGAGACCAGATCTGTTGCTCGCTGACTCACAGAAGATTTTGCTTGCAGCCAAGGGTAAGCAAACAGATGAAAACTGGCAGAAAGTTGCCAAACCGCTTCGTGACGTTATCAGGGCAAAGCAAAGGAAGGCGCTAACAGCATATGCAATTGCCAACCCGCCTGCAGGTAATAAATATCCATGGAGGAATGAAAATGACTTATATGCATATCTCTTAATTGATGTGGAAATGGAACCTGTCATGATGACCTCTCGTTTGAAGCAAGCAATTAATAGTATTCAGCTATTTATTGATCGTGTAATGCTTAATCTGGAGTGGGTTAATGGTGACAGAGGTATAAGTGGGGTTTCTATTCGTATCCCTCATACATCTCCTTTTGCTATTCAGTGGAAGAAATGGAGAAAATGGTATGGGATATGGGAAGCCAATAGACAAGTGTTTCTATATCCTGAAAATTGGCTTGAACCATCACTAAGGGATGATAAAACTGAGTTTTTCAGGGAGTTTGAGGCTCAATTGTTACAAGAAGAAATTACCGATAAATCTGTAGAGGCAGCAATGCGAACTTACTTGCAAAATCTGGATGATGTATCGAGGTTAGAGCCTGTGGGTGTTTGTGACAGTATCGATCCTGTTACCAATAAGTATATCACGCATGCATTCGCTCGTACTTATGGTAATCCACAACAGTATTATTATCGTACACTTATTGATGATGCTTGGTCAGGGTGGCAGAAGATGGATATTGATATGAAAGGAAACCATATCGCTCCAATTGTTTGGAATAACAGGGTGTATGTTTTCTGGACTACCTGTACGGAAAAGAAAATTAAAGCGAATCAGGGGCCTGGTACTTCAGATGTTGGTGGTTTAAAGCATGTAATGAATAATTGGGGTGGTTACAATAGTCAGTTCTTTTATAATGACCCATTGAGCCCGTCTGTAGAACCTGATCCAAATGATAAAGATGCCGGATTCTATCATCAATTAGAGTTTACATTGAACTGGACAGAATATAAAGATGGTAAATGGCAGAAACAAAAAGTTGGTAAAGAGACTGCTAAGGTTACATTAAATCCATATTTATCAACGAGCATTTCTGCCTATATGGAGCATCCTACCTGGGATATTTTTAAAATCATACCATTTTATAAAAATCTCACAAACGGCTTCAGCTCTTCACTTATCGACATGATTAAGTCTCGTGTTTTTTTGCAGCCGATTGTGCCAATTCAAAGCAGGTTCCGTGTCCCACTTAATCCATACGAATTAAGAATACATTTACAGTACCCCCACAGGTACAATACAGGTGATGAAACGGTGCTTTATTTGCTAAAGTCATTTCTGTTAACTGATCAAGGTGCAGAACCAGTAGTGTCAGATATTACTAACGGAGGTTGGGGTATATTACCACCTGCAGGTACACTTGTGAAAAATATGCACTTGATTCAAAACCAGCCTTGGGCTACCGACGGTGTGTTGTATAGAGATAATTTTGCAGTTTCTACTAAAACGAATGGCGTTTATGTTTATGATCTGGAGCGTAAGGTAACTGCTTCTACCATTGACAGAACAACATCTGAAGCTATCCTTGACAAGACGCCGGCCGATTTTGGGAAATTTAAAGTGAAGCCTAAGTCAAACTTCAGGAATCACCCAATGGAGAATCAGTTTTTCTATATTGATGGACCAAATACTTTTTTTGCACGTACATTAGGTACTCCTATCGGAACTTGGTATGCAAATGACGTAGCATATTTGCCAACAAGTATAGTAGGTTCGCCAATGCTGCCCGCAAGCCCGGGAAAAACAAATACGCCAATTCGTACTGGTGAAACTGTAACATTGAGTTCGCATGGAGGAGAGGTATTTGCTGTTGCAACAAATACGCCATTCCTTGTAGTAGCTAATTCCAGTAATACGGTCTTTGCGACAACATCTGTTCCTGTGAGTGCAGGAGGTGGCAGTGTGATTTATAAAGACCCAGGGTTACCAAGTACACCTGTTAATAGAATCCCATCCGGTAAGGCCACATATTTTTTTCAAACCTTCTTCCATCCTCACATGCATTCGTTCTTGCGTGCTATTTATACAGGTGGAATACCGGAGCTGTTAAAATTAAGTGCCCAGATACAACAAGATGGTATGAAGTTTAGGACTACGTATCAGCCTACTACGTTAGTTTATGATACGACTTCTTACCCTTTGCCGGATAATAAAGTTGATTTTAGTTATAAAGGTGCATATTCAATATATAACTGGGAGATATTCTTTCACATCCCAATGATGATTGCACAAGGCTTGAGTAATAATCAGAAGTTCGAAGAAGCGCAAAAGTGGTACCATTACATTTTTAACCCAACGAGTACAGTTGCTGATGATGATGTAACACCAACGAATAACAAAGCTCGTTTTTGGCGATTTAGGCCTTTTTATGATACAGCCAGTAATACTATTCTGTCTCTGCATCAAATATTGTTAGAGATTAATAACCCAGCTTCTCTTAGTGCTGGCAGCACAAGTGTTAAACAAGTGGAAAAAATGGGCGAAGATCCAATGAATCCATTTGCAATAGCAAGATACAGGACTGTAGGGTTTATGAAGAATGTGGTTTTAAAATATCTTGATAACCTGATTGCATGGGCGGATAGTCTTTTTACACGAAATACGATAGAGTCAATTAATGAAGCAACCCAGTTGTATATCCTCGCGTCTAATATTCTTGGTAAAAGACCTGAAGAGGTAATGAAGCGTGCACAATCAAACACGTTCTCATTTAACGATTTGGGTTCTACTATTGATAAGTTTGGTAATGCTAGAGTGGCAATTGAAAATTATATTGATTACAATGCTGCGGTAACTACACCAGGAACACCCCACAAGCCGAACAATGTCATAAGCATGATGTTCTACTTCTGTACACCTGAAAACAAGGAATTGCTTAAGTATTGGGATATTGTTGCTGACAGATTGTTCAAAATAAGGAATTCTCTCAATATTAAAGGACAGGTTAATAAGCTGCCACTTTTTGAACCTCCAATTAATCCGGCAATGTTGGTCAGAGCAGCTGCATCCGGAGTCGATTTCGGAAGCGTGTTAGATGATATGGGGGGAGCTAACATTCCTAATTATCGATTTAACTATGTTGTTCAAAAAGCTAACGAATATTGTGGTGATGTAAAAGCATTGGGGGGAGCATTGTTGTCTGCTTTAGAGAAAAAGGATGCAGAAGAGCTTGCATTAATTAGGTCTGGTTTAGAGGCAAAAGTGCTTCAAAGCACTTTGTTAATGAAACAAACCCAACTCAAAGAAGCGAATGCCAATCTTGAGTCGTTGTACAAGACAAAGGAGATTACTTCCGACAAGTTTAATTATTATAACTCAAGACAATTCCAAAACGATAGGGAGCGTGAACATTTGTCAACCCTTGCAAAAACAATAGAATTACAAAGGTCACAGGCCATCATGTCTGCTATTTCATCTGGTATGGCACTAATACCTCAGTTTCATATTCAGGCGTTTTCTGCAGTCGGACCTAGTTGGGGAGGACAACAATTGTCTACGATATTTCAAGCAATCAGTACCAATTTAGGGTTCCAGGTAGCTATGAAGAACACTAGTGCCAGTATAGCTTCAACAGTTGGTGGATATGAACGCAGAAGAGATGAATGGCGATTCCAGGCCCAAGCAGCGTCCAAAGAGTTGGAACAAATAGATAAACAAATTGTCGCTGCACAGATAAGGATTGAGCTTGCTCAGAAAGATGTAGATAGTCAGGTTTTACAAATTGAAAATAATCAGTTCGTAGATGAATTTATGCGTAATAAATATACTAATAAAGAGCTGTATAGTTGGATGATAACGCAAATCTCGACTACCTATTTTCAGGCTTATCAGATTGCTTACAAAATGGCGAGAAAAGCTGTTCAATGTTACAATCACGAATTACCTTTTGCGAAACAGAAAGCTGAGCAAATTGTTACTATGGGTTACTGGGACAGTCTCAAAAAAGGCTTATTGGTAGGCGAAAAATTGCAGTTGGATCTAAGAAAGTTAGAGATGGCTTATATTGAAGAAAATGAACGTGAGCTTGAATTGACAAAACATGTTTCGCTGGCTATGTTGGATGCAGACAGTTTATTAACTTTGAAACGTGAAGGTGCATGTGAATTTACAATTCCAACATGGTTATACAATCTTGATTTCCCGGGTCATTATAATAGGAGAATCAAGTCTGTAAGTATCAGTATGCCTTGTGTTGCAGGTCCATATACTACAATCGCAGCAGAATTTTCATTAGGGCAAAACTATGTTTATGGTATATCTGAACCCGTTTATAGTAAAACAACCGGTATAGAAACGTCGCCTACCCCTGTAAGTTCTTTTACTTCTGGCGGTATAATTGCGACGAGCAGTGCTCAAAATGATAATGGTGTGTTTGATTTTAATTTCAAAGATGAACGATATCTCCCATTCGAGGGCAGAGGTGCACATAGCAAATGGTCTTTATCATTGATGCAAGATCCAGAACTCAGACAGTTTGATTATAATTCAATATCGGATTTAATAATACATATTAAATATACAGCAAGAACTACTGGTTCCTCAGGTAGTAAAGTAAGTGCAGCGATATCTGACATAAAGAATAGAATTGAAGGATCTACTGCCCACAGCTCACTAATGCCGAGGGTATTTAGCCTGACTCATGAATTTAGTAGTGAATGGGGGGCTGGTTTCGCATCAACTACGAATGTTGGTGGGTCACATAATATAGGACATAAAGTGAACCTAGCGCTAAAGCATGAACATTTTCCAGTGTATTGCCAAGGTAAATCAATTCATTTTAAAAATGTTACACTACATCTTGTAGTAAATAAGAATGGTGTGACGAAGGAATTTGAAGTTGATATTAAGCTGAATACATCTACCGCTACTCCTGGAACTATATCATTACAGTCTTCATTTGACTTTATGCATTCAGCAGAATTGCCTGCAACTACCATGAATGAAGGGGATACTTGCAATCTTAGTTTTACGTTCTATCATGAAGATTCCGGTGCGTATACAGAAGTTGATGTAGCTGATATTAAAGATTGTTACGCAGTTGTGCACTATTATTTGTCATAGTTGCCGAATGGAAATGATCAATAGAATAATCAAGCTAAAACCAATAAACTATGAATAAGCAGGATAAAAATATCAATAGCTCCGCGGGACCAACAAAGTCCCCGGAGCATAATCAAAGTTCATATCCTTTAGATAGGTATACAGTTGCTACCTCTGGTGCTGACAAATCAAGCGACAAATCGCCTTATTATAAATCGCAAGCTCCAACAATTGAATTGCCAAAAGGTGGTGGTGCACTAAAAGGTGTTGATGAAAAGTTTACAGTCAATGCGGTTAATGGAACATCTTCTTTAGAGGTTCAATTGCCTGTATCGCAATCTAGGTCAGGGTTTACGCCTAAACTTTCTCTACAATATAATTCCGGTTCCGGTAATTCAGAATTTGGATTAGGTTGGGGGCTTAGTTTACCGGCTATACAACGAAAAACGGATAAAAAACTACCGGAGTATAATGATGTATCAGATAGCGATGTTTTTGTAATGGCAGGAGCGGAAGATTTAGTGCCATTATTATACTCGGATGGTTCTCATGTTGTCATATACCCGCAAAAGCATGTTGGGGGAAGTGATATACCTACGGGATATCGTATAAAACAGTATGTACCACGAACGGAGGGCTTGTTTGCTCGAATTGAGTTCATTACAAGAGAAGGAGAAGATGTGTCATGGTGGCGTGTTACGACTAAGGATAATATCGTTACATATTATGGGTTAACAGAAAATAGTCGTATTGCAGATCCGGAAAATACACATCGAATATTTAAGTGGCTTCCATCTTTCAGTTATGATCGCAGGGGTAATGCCCATCAGTATCATTATTTAGAAGATAATAATGATACAATTACAGATATTCACGGATCTGCACATGAATTACTAAGGTTGCGAAACGAAGCAAGCTTTGTAAATAAGTACATAAAAAAAGTATACTATTGTAATAATATTCCTTTTTTTAGTGATGAAAACCCTTACTCTATATATGAGCCTGAATTAACTGATTTGGATTATTTGATGGAGGTTGTGTTTGACTACGGTGACCATACAGATACCGACAATGTTAATGGCGTTGAAGGGGCGATTTTTGTACCAAATACTCCGAATAGTAGCCCTCATTACAGAAAGGATCCTTTTTCAGATTTTCATGCAGGTTTTGAAATACGTACATACAGACGCTGTTATAGAGTCTTAATGTTTCATCGTTTTGATGAATTAATTGGTGATACTGATTTGAATGCAGTTTTAGTTAGATCGCTAAATCTAGAGTATAAAAATGGTAATCATAACGCAGATGGCACAGTTTATACTGAAACGGATTACCCTCAAGCTGTATCGAATACTGGTTATGTACTGTATGACACAAATCCAGGTGGTGCCCCTATATATGCCTACCGTCATAAATCGCTTCCTGAATTAGCATTTACATACAATGACTTGAATTGGTCAGGAATAATCAATAGTGTGCCCAAGGAGGATATTGAGAATCTCCCACAGGGACTTACAGGTTCTTATCAATGGATTGATCTTGATGGTGAAGGTATGCCAGGCGTCCTGACAGAACAGGCGAATGGTTGGTTTTATAAACATAATCTTGGAGAGGGTCATTTTGCGCCTACCATTCAGGTTGCTGAAAAGCCGTCATTTAATGGCTTAGGGAATAACCTACAATGGCAGGATATTGATGCAGATGGTAGACGCCATCTTGTTAGTACTGACCCTGCAATGCCAGGATATTTTGAACTGAATGATGATCAGGAATGGGAACGTTTCAAAAACTTTAAAAAATGGATAAATATTGATTGGAAGAGTCCTTATACTAAAGTGTTAGACTTGAATGGAGATGGTAAACCCGATGTTTTGATTGCAGAAGAGCGTGTGTGGCGTTGGTACGAAAATAATGGTACTGATGGTTACACAAATGGAGGAGCTACAACTTCACCCTCATTGATTGATAATGGACCTAGAGTGTTGCATAATGATATGCTGCAAAGTATCTTTCTTGCAGATATTAATGGTGATGGCTTAACAGATATTGTGCGTATTCAGAATGGAGAAGTTTGTTACTGGCCGAATAAAGGGTACGGAAAATTCGGTGCGAAAGTAATAATGTCTAACGCACCTTTTTTTGATCGACATGAGTTATTCAATCCGCTGTATATTACATTGAGTGATATTAGTGGCACAGGTGCGGCTGATATTATTTACCTGGGAAGAAATAATTGTACAGCCTGGATCAATTATTCAGGTAATGCGTGGAGCCAACCAATAGTCATTAATGCTTTACCTTCAGTAGAGCCATTTAGCAAAGTTGCAGTAATGGATTTTACAGGGAGTGGAACCTGTAGTATTGTATGGAGTTCCCCACTTCCGCAACATGCTCATGCTCCGCTTCGTTATATTGATTTGATGGGGGGAGAGAAGCCTTATCTGATGAGGTCTTATGCAAATGGTCTTGGCAAAACCACTACTGTTACTTATAAGCATTCTACAAAGTATTATATAGAGGATAAATTAGCATTGAGACCTTGGGCAACGAGGTTACCATTCCCAGTACATTGTGTAGAGAAAGTGACTACTCAAGATACTGTAAGTGAAACGACTTACACACAAGAATATACTTATCACCATGGCTATTACGATCATGAGGAAAGAGAATTTCGTGGTTTTGGAATGGTAGAAGTGAAAGATACTGATGTTGCAGTAGTAGATGATAGCACAGCATTGAATCAACACCCGGTATTAACAAAGACCTGGTATCATACAGGAGCTTTTCTAAGGTTAGGTACGCTGATTGAAAGGTATGAAAGTGAATACTTTAATGTAGCAAGCTGGAATTTGCCTGGAATAGCATCATTCCCTGATAATCTAAACGTACAGGAGTTTAGGGAGGCGCATAGGGTATTGAAAGGCTCGCCATTAAGGCAAGAGATATATGCGCTGGATGGCTCCCCTGATGAAGGAATACCATATACCGTTACTGCAAATAGTTATATTGTTAAATGTGTACAGTCTCAATTTAACAATAGGCATGCTAGCTTCTTTACACATCAGCAAGAGAATCTTGTATGGCATTGTGAACGGAATATTGATGACCCTCGCATATTGCATGAATTAACCTTAAATGTTGACCAATTCGGTAACGTGCTTGAGGCTGCCAAGGTTGCATATAAGCGTGGTGTTACAATCAGCAATATTCCTGATACATCTGTAGCACTGACGCATAATGCTATAATTGCAGATATGCAGCGTACCACGAAAATTACCTATACTGTTAACGAGTTTACGAATGATGTAATAGATGTTCCTCCTGTTTCGGGTAGTTGGTACCCGCTCGATAATTACAGGCTCAGGATGTCCAAACAAGTTTCAACTTTTGAACTGCATGGACTATCTGACCCTTCCGGTCTTTGGCATCCTGCAGACCTTAAGGAGGCGTTTGACGAAATAAGCGCTGAAATTGAATTTACAGAAGCGCCATCGGGTAGCTCAGTTCAGAAAAGGGTTTTGTCAAAACAACGTACAGTATACTTAAGTGATGATACTACAAGCCCGTTGGCGTTTGGTTTTTTAGCTTCATTAGGTTTAGTGTATCAACAATACCAACTCGCATTTAGTAACCATATTCTTTCTGATTCAAACGTATTGGACGGTAAGGTGACGGATACAATGTTGGCAAATGGTGGATACATTAGAGAGAACAATACAGGGGTTAGTGGCTTTGGTACAAGCTCAACTAACTATTGGCTTCCGTCAGGCACGATGGAGTATTTTGTAGGAGATGTTAAAGCTACATTTTTTACACCTGAAAAATACCTTGATCCGTGGGGGGCTGAAACATCAATAGGATATTGGAGCGATTACTATTTGCTGCCTCAAAGTATCACGGATGCGCTTTCTTCCAATCCTAATTCTACCATTGTAATAGAATATGATTGGCGTTGCTTGCAACCGACAATGATGCAGGATCCTAATGAAAACGTTACACAAATTGTCTTTGATGAATTGTGTTTGCCTGTGTTGGTAGCCATGAATGGGAAGGTAGGCACCGGTGTTGAGGCTGATGAAATTGACGTAGATATTTACAGTAGTAGTGATGTAGCCGCACAAACTGACTTTTGGAATAATCCTGCTGATACGGCAAGAGACTTGCTTGGCCTTGCCACCTGGCGTTGTGTGTATGACTTTGAGCGTAGCCCTGCTGCAGTAGCAATGATTGCCAGAGAACAACATGCCAATATTGCCCCCAACAGCCCTATGTTGATACGTATGACCTATACAGATGGTTTGGGCCGTGTGGCGATGCATAAGGTACAAGCCGAGCCGAACTCAGGATTTGACCCGTGTTGGATAGGAAGTGGGAAAACCATTTATAATAATAAGGGTAAGGAAGTAATGCAGTATGAGCCTTATTTCAGTGATACCCATGATTACGACCCTGCAGAGCAAGCAGCGCATGCAGGTGTAAGTCCTAAAGTACATTACGATCCACTTGGCAGAGTTGAGCGTACAGACTTACCGGATGGTAGCTATACCAAAATTGAATGGGATGCGTGGGCACAGAAAGTATATGATAACAATGATACAGTAAAACTATGGAATAATGTTTTATCTGCTTATGAATACAGTGATTGGTACAAAGCAAGAGCTATTGTAAATGGTGTAACAGGTAGTTTATATGGTATTGCAGAAGAACAAGATGCTGCTGCAAAAGCGCTTGAACACGCTAATACCCCAACCATCATGCTACTGGATGTGCTTGCACAACCATTCTATACTATTCAACATAACCGTTATATAACATCAGGTACTACCTGGGGAGATTTTTATTATCAGAGTTATGTACGTTTAGACTTGTTGGGCAACCGAATAGAGATACGTGATGCGCGTACCGGCATGGCAAGCAGTGCATACATGACCCTGCAATATAAATACGACATGCTGCGTGGTGTGATAAAACAGGTAAGTGCAGATAGCGGCACACAATACCTACTGGCTGCTACAGATGGCCAACCATACTATGCTTGGGATGCAGATAATAGAGAGTTCAGGTTTGAGTATGACGAAATACGCAGAATGACCCTGAAAGAAGTTGATACAGGCTCCTTAACTGTACTGGAAAGGGTAGAATACGGAGAAGGTATTACCAATGCAAAAAACAATAACCTGTATGGTAAACCCTATAAACACTACGATGGCGGAGGGCTTTTATGGACTAAGACCTACGACTTTAAAGGCAACCCGTTGACTGCATGGCGTACTTTTACTACAGATTACGAAGCGCATCCTAACTGGCTGAATATAGGTAGTGTATCAATGGAAAGCACGGACTATGTAACTGAAAATAGCTTTGACGCGCTGAACCGTTTAAGCAGCATTACACACAAAACGCATACCTCTGGCGGCACCGTCACCAATGGCAAAACAAATTATGGATACGATAAAGCTGGTTTGCTGAAGACAGTAGATGTTGCAAATATCAGTACCCCGTCTGGTGGTAGCGGTAACCTGGCTACGGATATCATCAACGATATTACCTACGATGCCAAACGGCAAAGGCTTAGTGTTGACTACGAAAACGGTGCTACTACTACGTACGAATATTACGATGATACATTCAGAGTTAAAAAGATACTAACCGAACGGGTAGTAAGTGGTACAACACAAAAACTGCAGGAGTTGAAATACTGGTACGACCCTGTAGGTAATATCACCACACAAACAGATGGTGCATTACAGAGTGTTTTCTATGCCAATACGGTAGTAAGCCCTGATAATTATTATACTTACGATGCACTGTACAGGCTGATAATAGCAGAAGGCAGAGAACAGAAACATGAAAATGAAGCAGTAAGCCATAGCGATAATTATAGTTCTACAAGTACTAATACAGGACGCACACTCGGCTCTACCATGCCGTTTCTTAACAGCATCAACGCCAACGACAAGAACGCATTACAACGCTACACACAGAAGTATAGCTATGATGAAACAGGCAATATGCTGCAAATGAAGCATTGGGCAGGTACATCAAATAGCTGGACGCGCGATTTTACAATCAGCAATACCAACAACCGTACCACAGGCAGCAGCATAGGCAGCAATACCACAGGTACTGAAACCCTGAGCTATGATACGCGCGGCAACCTTACGGGCGGGCTGAACCATTTACTGAATGGCAGCAGTACGCATACCGATACGATGGAGTATAATGCCGAGAACCGCTTGCAGAAAGTATGGGTAAACGGCACAACGATACAGGCATTCTATCAGTACGATGCAGACGGGCAACGCATACGCAAAGTATGGAAGAATACCAGCGGTACGATATTAAGAACAAGATTGTACATAGGCGATTGGGAGTTGTACACCGATAAGAACTATGTTACAAATGCCATCACCCTGCAACGCGAAACACTGAACGTGATGGACGACCAAAGCAGGATAGCATTGGTTGATACGCCCACTACACTACCGGGTGGCAGCAGCGAAACACAGTTGCTCAGGTATCAATTCAGTAATCATCTGAGTACAGTAAGCCTTGAGTTAAGCAGTACAGCAGCCATCATCAGCTACGAGGAATATTACCCGTATGGCAGTACCAGTTTCCAGAGTGGCAGGAGTGGTGCGGAAGTATCACTGAAACGCTACCGTTATACAGGTAAAGAACGGGATGAAGAAACAGGATTGTATTATCATGGAGCAAGGTACTATGCACCTTGGCTAGCACGATGGTGTGCGAGTGATCCAATAAATAGTGAGTTTTATAACCAATGCAAAGGAAATCCTCAAAGAAATATTGAACGACAGTTTATTGAGTTATGTGCAAGCACGTATGAGTATTGTTATGCAAATCCTATTAGATTTAATGACCCTACTGGCGAACAAGCACCTCGTGAAAATAGTAGTGATTTAGAAAAAATGCTTAAAGATCAGTTTCTTAGTGTTGGGTTAAGTATTAATCAGAAATTACTCGAGGGATTTGCGGAAACAATAATGGATACGAATAAATCGATTGGCAGGATGGTTGATAACCAAGGTAAAGATCGAATGAGTCCCGGTAAATATAAGGATGCTGATTATAGAGCATTCAATAATCAAGATGTTTTCAAACACCAAGGAGGTCAAACCAAACAAGGTAAGTATACAACAAAAAAATATTCAGGCGAAACTGATTACCAAACAAAAAATGTCAAATTTCTAAAAAATGCTGCAACAGCCCTTGAAACTGCTGGCACAGTATTAGATATATCATCATTAATAAATATTGGCTTAGGTAAAGAATCTCCTTTTAGTGCCCTAGGGTTAGTGGGTCCGATTTTAGAATCAGGAATGCTTGCAAGCATGGGAATGGGGCTAGCAATAGGCTTTATTTTGGACCAAGCTAATCAAAATGTCGAAGCCAGGGAGTATGCACTATTTGAGTTTGCCTTTAAACAAGGATATGCTGAATTCGGAACATTTTTAGAAAGTGAAAAAGATGCTAAAGCCGCACCAAAAAAACTGAGAGACTTAGCCAATAGATTGACAATATCTTATGCAAGTCCCGAAGATATGTCATCAGGCAAAAAATTCATCCCTGAATTACATGGAACGCCAACTGAAAAAACTAAATTTGTTTTCTTAACTTATAAGAATGATGATGGTAGTAATACTATTGTTAATATTTATAATAAATGAAGAATGGATAGATTAAGAAGTTTTTTTGTAATTATCTTTTGCATTTGCGCGATTCAATCTTATTCTCAAGATACGTCTGCAATGAAAAAGCACATGCAAAATAGGATATTCGATAGTGCTGCTATTATAGCTAATGCGATATTGCAAAAAGACCCTTTCAATTTTGAGGCACTATTAGTCAAAGCAGATATTGCAACACATAATAGAGACTTCGCAACTGCAAAAAAAATCCTGACTCAGTCTAAACCTTCAACTATTGTAGAAAGAGCAATGTTGTTTAATAAATACGGTGCTTTATTGTATGAAATGGATCAGTTTGACTCTTCATTATACTATCTAAAAAAAGCATTTGCAATAGATAGTATATTAGAACATCTGAACTACAATTTGGCTGTATTATACCACCATTATCAAGATGATAAGTCTGCGTTATATCATCTAAAACTTGAAACTAATAATCATGCTAGTGTATTTGAAAGTTGGATAATGATGGGTGAAATTGAATTAAACAATAATAACCTATCTAATGTATTGGAAATATGTGATAGGATCATCTCAATTAACCGAGATGTATACACAGCATATGTATACAAAGGGATAGTTTATTATAGACAAGAACAATATGAATTAGCATTAAACGAATACACAACGGCCATTGCAAAAGGTGTGTTATCGGGACAATTAGACCTTGACATTTTTATAAGACGTGCATCTGCATATTCACAACTAAAAAAATATCAGAAAGCTTTGGATGATTGTGATCGCGCTATAAAAATTGACTCAACATTTGTTGACGCATATCATGAGAAAATAGCTATCTATCATGACATGAATGATAGATTAGGCATGTGTACTACACTTAAAGAGCTTAAAAAAGTATCGCCAAAAGACAATAAAATTCCAGTGTATCAAAAAAGCTTTAAATGCGGTAATGGATAATGTATCAAACCTGTTGGTAAAGAAAAAATATAACTGCAAGTATTGAAAACACTAATTTCAGAACGGGCAACAATAATTTAAGTAAGGGTTGGCGTATGTCCATCCTTATTTGTTTTTACATTTTATGAAAACGGAGCGACCACTACCTACGAATATTACGCTGATACATTCAGGGTTAAAAAGATACTAACTGAACGGGTAGTAAGTGGTACACCACAAAAACTGCAGGAGCTGAAATACTGGTACGACCCTGTAGGGAATATCACCACACAAACAGATGGTGCATTACAAAGTGTTTTCTATGCCAACACGGTAGTGAGCCCTGATAATTATTATACCTACGATGCACTCTACAGGCTGATAATAGCAGAAGGCAGAGAGCAGCGAAATACAAACAATGCAGTAAATTATAATGATAATGGTCGTACAGGTGGTTCTACAATGCCATTTGTAAATAGCACAAATACTTCAGACCTGAACGCTTTGCAACGCTATACCCAAAAGTATAGCTATGATGAAACAGGCAATATGCTGCAAATGAAACATTGGGCAGGTACATCAAATAGCTGGACGCGCGATTTTACAATCAGCAATACCAATAACCGAACCACAGGCAGCAGCATCGGCAGCAATACCACAGGTACTGAAACCCTGAGCTACGACGCGCGCGGCAACTTGACGGGCGGGCTGAACCATTTACTGAATGGCAGTAGCATGCATACCGATACGATGGAGTATAATGCTGAGAACCGTTTGCAGAAAGTATGGGTAAACGGTACAACGATACAAGCATTTTACCAGTACGATGCAGGCGGGCAACGCATACGCAAAGTATGGAAGAATACCAGCGGTACAATATTAAGAACAAGATTGTATATAGGTGAATGGGAACTGTACACCGATAAGAACTATGTTACAAATGCCATCACCCTGCAACGCGAAACACTGAACGTGATGGATGACCAAAGCAGGATAGCATTGGTCGATACGCCCACCACACTACCGGGTGGCAGCAGCGAAACACAGGTGCTCAGGTATCAATTCAGTAATCATCTGGGTATTGCCAGTCTTGAGCTAAGCAATACGGCAGCTATCATCAGCTATGAGGAATATTACCCGTATGGCAGCACCAGCTTTCAATCCGGAAGAAGTGGGGCAGAAGTATCCCTAAAACGCTACCGCTATACAGGCAAAGAACGAGATGAAGAAACAGGGTTGTATTATCATGGAGCTAGGTATTATGTACCGTGGCTGGCACGATGGTGTGCAAGTGACCCGATAAACATAGAGTTTTATAATTATAGCAAAGGACAACTAGATAGAAATGTGAAGCGGCAATTTATAGAGCTATGTGCAAGCAGTTATGAATATTGTTATGATAATCCTATCAGGTTTAACGATCTTTCTGGAGAACAACCACCAGACTTAGCATTTTCACCCTATGTAAATAGATCCGAGAATAGGTATCCTAATGCTATGAGTACAGGTAGAGCGCCAATTGTAATTCCAAATAAGCCTATTGTAGAGAGTAAGAACCCTGTTGTAGAATTCGGTAAAGGTTTAGGGGATGTAGTATTAGGAGCTGTACAAATGTGGAATTCAATGTGGGAGCATGGTAAAACTAATCCTAATGCTAAATCTTTAAAACAATTAGGAAAAGACTTAGTTTTAGGTATAGTAACACCAATAGCTAATATTCTGAAAGAACCAGATAATCCTAGGAATTGGGGACAGATTTCTGGATTAATTATTATTGCAAAAGGTGGAAAATTTGAAGGTAAATTTACCAGAACAGATTTAGGTTTTCGAGTAGATTTGATGGGAGGTAGTAAGTCAAGATATGGTGAGGGTTGGATTAATTATGATAAAGAAGCTACAGAAGGTATTAATGCTGAGGTTTCGGAGTTTAGTAGGCATTTTGGAGAAGGAACGGTAGCTGAAATGATTGTGGATAATCCTAGAGCTGATTTTCTCATCGAAGTTGGTGAAGCAATGCGCTCTGGAGGTACAATTACTGTTAGAGGTGGTTTATCGAATAAGTTTTTTAATAAAGTATGGAATGGTAAGGCCGAAGGTTTGGAGAATTTTGAAGTAATAAAAAAGGCAGAAAATGTATCTAATCCAGGATATATGCAAAGTGGTGGAAAGGAAGCAGTTGGGGGACAAATCAATGAAATTATATTAAGAAAAAAATAGATGAAAAAAAATAAGACAATATTTCCAGTTGGTGTTGATATAATGGATACCATGGAAGCATATTTTAAAAATGTAATATTTAGAAATAATAATTTGATAATACCATATATGAATATTGGTATTTCAGAGCATGAATTGAACATTGACAAAAAAATAAAGTACCTAAATTACGCGTATTTAGTCGCTGAAGATGTATCCTATTTAAGCACATGGATACCACAGGTGGGTAAAGGCAAACGCTTAACTATTATCAATGGAAGTATAATTAAGGATAATTTGTTTTATTGGGGTGGTACTAATTTAGATGAAAATAGTGTTTTTAATGACATGGAAATTTGCTCAAAATATGCGTACTTGCAGATATTAGATATCACTAAAATGTCTTCAGAGGTATGGAGTGTAGTAAATACTGAAAAATCATCTAAACATGCAGATGAAATTACACGGAATTTCTTTAATGGTACTTATATCCCAGATAATATAGCTGCCTTAATTAAATAATGTTTTTTACCGATGTTGGTGTTATTCGCCAACATCGGTATTATTTGTGAATTTATTATTTCTTAGTACAATTCGGATAAAGAATGTATAATAAATTTAATCTTGTTTTCTAAAGTTCCGGGGCTAAGTACCTTCGCTTCTTTTCCAAAGCTTAGTATCAGGTTAATGAGTTCTTGATTGATAATTGTGGATATGCGTACATGCACAAACCCATATTCATATTGTTTTATGATTTGTTGGGTATGATGCAATGGCTTGGTCAGTATGTATGGTGCCATTACCTCCGTAAACATCAGGTCTATTGATTCCTGCGATGCATCTTTGGGTTTTGTAATACCAATAAAATCATCATAGTAGTGTTCTGCATCAAAAAATGTATTGGCTATGTATTCTTTAGCTAATACACGGATGCTTACAATGCGCTCTAATGCATATACCCTCACTTCTTTTCTTTCCTCGCAATAAGCAAGCAAATACCAACGCTTATCATATTCTTTCAGTAGGTATGGATGTATGATGTAAACACTATTTGCATCCGCTTTAAAAGAACGGTATTCAAGTTTTAAAACATTGTTCCTTAGTATAGCATGATATACATCCTCTAAGTATTCAGCACCACTGTAACTAGCAGCATTATCAAATAGTATTACTGTTTTGATATCACTAACAGGCAAGTTATATCTATTTTCTAATCGTGCCACTATCGCTGCTATTTCTCCGGCAATAGAAAAGCCCTTCAGTTGTTGCAGGATACTCACCACCTGACCGAGTTTTACCAAGTCATCTTCTTCAACCTTAATAGACTTAATGGAAAACTCACTATCCTCGTATCTGTAGTAATAATTCTTTCCCTCGCGGTACATTTCAATTGGCGCTCCACACTCGCTTTGCATGTTCTCAAGGTCATATCGCAACTGGCTGAGAGAGATTTGATTATCCTCCCCATAATGTAGAGCCAGGCGTCTGTTAATGTATTGCAACAAATCGGCCTTGGACCACTTCTTCTTAGTGTTTCTAAGGCATTCATCGATGATATCAAATCTAAAATGAGCAGCTTTATTGACAGGCATAGTGATATATTTTCAGGTAAAGCAAATCTATCAATATTGTACATTTGTACAAAATATTTATTCAAATGTATTATTTTATAATGCAGATTAACAAAAAGGGGTAGAAAAAGATGTGAAAAACACCCTACTGAGAATATTAGAATAAATGGAAATTTATAAGAAATAGGCTTGCACATAGGTTGCAACCACGGTCCCTTTATTTGTATTGTTTAATAGATAAATATGCCTACCGAACTATCCCGTTATCTTGATTTTTTAATAGCATTGGTTTACACAATAGCTATTGGCAGTGTATGCTTGTCATGGGCATACGAACTGCTGGTCTACTATTTTAAATATAGGGCAAAATACCTGAAGCAACTGATAGACGATGTGCTGGATGATAGAAAGCTTAATCTGAACTTTTCAGAACTGTTTTATGCACACCCGCAGATAGACTTGACCAAAAGAACCTATAGGCATTTGCCTGCTTACATTTCATCAAAAAACTTTTCAGAGACCCTCATCTCCGTAATTGTACGCACATATGAGTCTATGGATGAGAAGTTCATACCCGATGGTAATGGTGGACAAATACTGCAAAAGCCTCAAGTTGCCACAGATATTGCAGTTAGGTTCAAAGATGCACTAGCTAAGATGAACTATAGCGACCTGCAAATACTGCTCACAAATTTCATAGACAGTGCAGACGGAGACAAGGATAAACTGATACAGCATATATCCAATTGGTTTGACGAATATATGAACCGTTCCTCCGGTTGGTATAAGGTGAAAACGCAAAAACGAATGTTTTGGCTTGCATTGGTGCTGTGCATAGGTATGAACGTAGATTTTTTCAAAGTATCCGGTGTTTTGTTCCATGATAAAGAATTGTCAAAATCAATAGCTGACTATGCTGCAGCTCACTATGAACTACAAAGAGATAGTTTTTTAAAGATTATTTATACAATTACACCGACAACTGACACTGCAAATAATGCAGATACAATAAAATCAATACCACCAACTGATAGCCTTCAAGAACAATATCATAAAGACTCCATTACAGCAGCATTACAGTATGATTTACTAAAGAATAACATGAAGCTGATAGATTCCTTGTACAAGGATAATGCACCTATTGGATGGGCTGCAGATGGAATATACAAGTGGAAAGACCTTAGCTCTGATAAGATTGACTGGTTCTGGAAAATAGTCGGATGGTTGATTAGTGCGGCAGTGTTGGCAATAGGTGCACCCTTTTGGTTTGATTTACTCAGTAAACTCGTGAACCTTCGAAAAGCGGGTATTAAACCTGCGGAAGGTAACCCTAAAAACTAGCACTATGAGATATTTTAACTGCCATACACACACATTCAATATGCAGTATGTTCCGGATGGATTCTTAGGCTATCGGATGAACATGCGCGTAGCAAAGATGGTAAATGCTGTCATTCGCACCGGATGGGGTGCAAAAGCTATTATGAAAACGATTAAGCCATTCCTGGGGCCACAAGGCAAAAAGACATTGGCCTTCCTGTCCATAGGTTTGAAAAAGACACAGGACATGGCATTCGAAGAGTTGATTGCAAAATATCCCAAAGACGATGATGCCAGATTCATCATACTGCCGTTGAACTTTCAATACATGGGAGTTGGGGAACTCCATATCAGTTACCAACAACAATTGGCAGACCTCTTTGAAGTGAAGAAGAAATACCCGAATAAATGTTTCCCATTTGTTTCTGTAGATGCGAGAATGGGTAATAGTGACTATAACAAGGGTTTTGTCAAGACATATATAGAGAGAGGATTTTCCGGCATTAAGTTATATCCGTCAATGGGCTATTTCCCCTTTGATGAACGCATGTATGGCGTTTACCAATATGCACAGACTGAGAATATACCCATTATGACGCATTGCAGTGCCGGTGGAATAAACTATGGTTCATCAGAGAATATCTACAGTATTGAGAATCCGTTATCATTTTATAAGATTCCGGGAAAACAGTATCAGTTCCCTTTAGGAGATAAAAAACTTGGTGACTATTGTGATGCAATGGTTTCGCCCGAGCATTATGAAGAAGTGTTTCATGAATTTCCAAACCTGAAACTCTGTTTTGCACATATGGGAATTGACGGAGACGTAAACTTCCGTTCCTCAACACAGAACGGTGTTGGTTTATCATGGTATCAGTACATCATGAATATGATGCTGACTTATCCGAATATCTACATGGATATTTCTTACACACTTTCTTATGATGGCTTTTATCAATGGTTCATTCAGGAGTATAACAAAATGCCAAAGCATGTTCAGGACAGGATAATGTTTGGTACGGATTTCTTTATGACTGTTCAGGAATTGCAAGGAGATGATAATATCATCTACCAAAATGCAGTCAAAGAACTAGGAAGCTCATTATTCTTAAAACTGGCAGATGAGAACGTATTACGCTATCTCAATTCTAATATACAAACGTATAAATAAGAAAACAACAGCGATAGATGAATATTCTAGCACAGGCAGGCAGATAGGTAATTGAAGAATATATAAAACAGACAAAACCGTATTAACCCACATGAGTAATATTTTCAGGAACATATACCGTTTCTTTTCAACAATGACAAGATTATATAACGCAGGCGATAATAACAGACAAACACCTACATCCGGCTCGTATACAAGCGTGGTTGGATTTCTTGTTGCATTAGTAATAATCATTGATAGTATTGTAACACTTCTACTATTACGTTATTGCGATCGATGGCATGATGTCTTGTTGTCATTTGTGCTTTCATCCCACGCCTTTCTGTTAGGAGGTATGATTGTGGGATTCTTGTTTGGTATTCCAAGGCAAGTGGCATTGAGTAAAAATAAAGACAGTAAGGATTCAACGCGACAAGACGATACATATTATAATGATAATACCAATCTGGAAGATATCAGTGATTGGTTAACTAAAATAATTGTCGGTATTTCACTGGTAGAATTAACCAGAATTGTCCGCTATGTAGACCTTGCAGCAAAAAATCTGGGGGAAAGCTTTATTTGTATTGAATCGCAACCTGCATATATTATGGGTTATGGAACAATAGTGTTTTATACCTCTTGCGGATTGGTATGTGGTTATTTGTGGACTAGGATAAAGCTTGTACTTATACTCGCTGATACAAAGGAACAGCAGAAAAAGATCAAGAAATTGGCATTCAAGAATAATATTTCCGCTATTACAACAGCTGAAGAAAGTACTGAAGACTATCAATGGTATTATGAACGCATTAAAGCATTATATGACAAGAGAGATATTATAGTAAAGGACGATTTACAGAAAAAACGATGGGGTGGTAAGTCAGCTAACAATGGCTTACGACTAACTGCCACAGTCAATACTTTGGGAATGGGTTTGTTTAGTGTATCCATCTCCGTTGTTTCTGAAGACAGTGGTGACAAGGGGCCGGTAGCATTTCTGATACATAATTCATTCCCTAAAGAGATTGTGATAACAGGTATGAATGGAGGTAAAGCAGTATTACCATCATTAACAGCATACGAAGCATTCACTGTCGGGGCATTAGTATATAATAATAACGAAATTGTTGAACTAGAACTCGATCTGAATGAACAAGGGGGATATCCCAAAGGCTTTTATTATAAAACCAACTAAATAATATTTTCATGAAGATGCATACTAAAAGTATCTATAGTACTCTGACAGTCTTACTACTGTCAATATTAATGGTTTCCTGTAAAGTCACCTTAATAACAGGTTATGACAGCTATATTGATGAGACAACTATGAAAATGAAAAGGGATTTTAATGGACACTATTTCAGATTAGTAAGAACGTTACATGATACTGATCCTGATAATCAGCGTATCGACAATTTCAAAGATTATTATGATGAAATGGAGGTCGATATATTGATGTTACAGGACAGAAGTAAATATCTCGGCAAGAAGGCTACAATAGTTCAACAGCAGGTTGAGAACCTTTCTCAATTATTACATCAATTTCAAAAACTCCATGAACGTGGGTTGAAAGACAACTCAGGTGATGATAAGAAAGATATACAGAATGCTGTAAACAGTTCATTGAATGCAATCACTGAATTACAAATGGCTTTAAAAACTAAAGGGAAATCAAAATAATTACTATGGCAGATTTAGATATACAACAGGTGTTGAAGGACTGTGCAATAGCAGTCAAAAGCATATTAGGCAAATCCTGGAAACAATTCAAGCCATATGCAGAACATGAATTCAAAAAGTTCACAGAAAGTGCTGAGTTACTGGCAAAGCTAAAGTTGTCAGGTAGTATTGATGATGATGAATGAGGTATGAGGTTAAAAATGCAGGAGCTTTCTCTCAAGAATGTATTATTAACAATACAAGGTATTGGTTTGGTAACTGCTCAAAATGCGATAAATGCTGTTTTAAGCATTGTTTATGGGGCAATTAATGCAGTGATTGGAGGTGTTTTGCCTATTTGATGCTTGTAGGAATTATAAAAAGCTTACTTGCAAATAAGTTGAACTATATCTTACTCGGGTCTCTAGTTTATTGAAGAGAGCTTATCTATTTATTCTTATTCTCGATATGTATTAGATTGGTTTTTCTATTACCTTATGTGTTAAATACATACATTTATTCATGAGTTACGCTTCTATACCCATGCATATTGTGTAGGGTATTGATTACTATTCTGGAAATAGAATACATTCACTTCTAACGAAGTTTAGATGGCATATCAGTAGCCTTGTCTATAACTTGATTCAAAGCCTATCATTTCAACGTTGTTTCCCAATAAATCAAGACGTTAATTATTTCTCGTCTTAGTATATACTTGTTTTACATAATTGTATAGTTTGCTTATTGACAATAAGTTCGGGAGTTTGGTTTTTGTGCCTCAGAATTTATTTTTATTGCAGGTGGTATGCCGTCATCTTTACTACAGTCTCTAACCTTATTAGATACAAGCCAATTTCTAAATGATTCGGTATTATCTGGTTTGAACTGAACAATACTGCCATCTTTTAATGATAGGATAAACGTGTCAACTGTAAATAAGAATGCAGAAAGTTCATTCGCATTGTGATGAAGTCCCTCGTATGTATTGTGTCTCATGGCAATGGTCAAAGTTGACCTGACACAAAATGAGGCGCAGGTCTCTACCTACCGCTCTGAAGGCACTGGTATGCCGGGACACGATAAGTGAGTGCCCACGCCTTTAACGTGAGCATCCCAGCTTTGTCTCGTGTCCCAATAAATTACCAGTTTTTCAGAACGAGACTTAAAGCATGATGCTTCAAGTGTTTTTTTTACAATTACAAAAATAGTATTTCATTTTATAATACCCTGATTAACATCACAACAAAGGCAACAGATTGCATTATTAGCAAGGATAGTAGGATAGTGAACTTTGTTTCTCTGATAATAGAGGATGCATATATGGAATTTTTGAGTAAATAATCAGCTGAAGTGCAAATGATGTAATGAATGCGTAACAAAGATTTAATGTATGCGTAAGATTCACTGATTTTTCTGTATGAAAACCGAACTAAACCGCCTGAATTGGTAACTGATATTTGAGAATACTAAAATTAGGACGTGACAGGATGTGAAAAACAGGAGAACGTCATCAAAGAGCTTCAAACGTCTTCAAAGAGCATCATGTACTTGTAACAACTTGGTATGTTTGTCATTGTAAACACAATTAACCCTAATAGCTCATAAGAGCAGGTAAATAGACAAACAACATGCAAGGACAAACTCGACCAACCACAAACAATTATTCAGAATTTGAATTACGCTCTTACTCAAGGAAAGAGTTAGCACAATTGTACTTCCCTGACAGTAGCCCTAAATCAGCCACTCAAAATCTCAGACGTTGGCTTAATATTCATACATCCCATCAGGTTTTTTTAGAAGGTATTTCCAGAAAACGGCTTTTTCGAAGAGCTGAGGTTGAAATGATAGTAGAATTGATTGGAGAACCTTGATTACAATATGCTACTACCGACAGAAATTATCAATGAAACATTCATAGTTAAAAACAAAATAATGCAAAAGAACATAGATATACCATTACCAATATTGGGAACCATAGCAGAGATGATGCAACAACATAATTTAAGGCATGAGGTAATTGCGGGAAATGCAATGGATAATACCATCACACTCGAAATCAATTATGAAAGAGAAACTCGAAGTTTTATGCATGATATAGAAGATTATGTAGAAGACTTTAGAGAAGGACTGACAACAATAGATTAATAGCGAATATTATCCACCTAACTCTAAGAAGCACTTACAATGACCAATCATGCAATATGCTGATTGGTTATTTTTTACCCATTATTATATGAATAAGAAGCAGACACATGATGTCAGTTCAACTGATTGGTTAAGGCAATATGAAGAGTGTAAAAATTATACAGACGAAGAAGCGATTCTAATTATCCATAGTTTAGAAAGACTCGCAATATTGTTGTTAGAAATAATAAGCTCATAAATAATTGATTATCAATATTTTGTATCTTTACAAGGTGTGAAAGTAAAAGATAAAACAATATGACCAATATATCCTCCTTTGCCAGATTTGGGAAGACTAACAATATTAACGCGAATCAAAATCAGATTAAGACGGCAGTAGCCTATACCAGAGTATCCAGTAAAGAACAGGCAGATAAAAAACTGTCACTGGATTTCCAGCTAAAAGCTATACAAGACAACGCCGCAAGAAACAATATAGCTATTACCCAATATTTTGGAGGTACTTATGAAAGTGCGAAGACCGATGGCCGTAAAGAATTCCAGCGAATGCTGGAATATATCAAAAAGAACAAAGGCAAAATTACACATATCCTTGTCTACACATTAGACCGCTTCAGCCGAACAGGTGGTGGGGCTATTAAGCTTGCACAAGAATTAAGGGAAAAATATGGTGTAGAAGTTTATGCGGTAACCCAACCAACAGATACGTCAAATCCAAGTGGTGTATTACAGCAATCAATTCACTTTATCTTCTCTCAATATGATAATGAACTTAGGAAGCAAAGAGCCGTTGCAGGTTTGAAAGAGAAGTTTGCACAAGGCGTATGGGCTGCCAGAGTGCCAATGGGCTATGATATTGTCAAAAGTAATGGTGAACGTAAGATTGTAGTAAATGCTGTAGGCAAAAAGCTAAGAAAAGCGTTCATTTGGAAGTATGAAGGAATGAAAAATGAAGCAATCATAGGGAGGTTGAAAGCCATTGGTGTCCCTATGTATAAGCAACAACTTACTAAAATCTTCAAAAACCCCTTCTATTGTGGCTTACTATCACACGGAATGCTGGAAGGCAGAGTTATAGAAGGTAAGCATAAAAAACTCGTCTCTCAAGAACTCTTTTTAAGTATTAACGAGATACATGCTAAATCCGGCAATTATGGCGTGCCACACAAAAAGGAAATGGCAGAAGTACCATTGAAAGTGTTTGCCAGGTGCTCAGAATGCAATCAACCCTTTGCTGGTTATATAGTCAAAGCAAAAGGCTTATGGTATTATAAATGCCGAACCAAGGGCTGTAAATGCAATAGGAGTGTAAAAGACTTCCATGATAAGTTTCTTGCCTTATTAAACCAATATAGTATCAAAGAAGAATTCATAGCGCCACTTCGGACAAAAATGGAACAAGTCTGGAGAGATATTAATGCAGCGTCTTACGAGCTGGAAGCAGCATATAAAAAGCAACTTGCAGTCATTGAAGCGAAGATTGAAAATATTGAAGAGAGCTACTATGTGAACAAAGAAATGACCAAAGAAACCTTTGATAAGTTCTATCCCAAATACGCCAATGAACGCTCAGAAATTACTAAGAAACTAAGCCAATTGGGAAGTGGAATTTCGAACCCTGAAGAAGCAATTGGTAAAGCAATACGGTTGTCCTCAGAATTGGCTACCATGTGGACATGTAGCGATATCAGCAAAAAAGGAAAAACTGCAAAAATTAGTATTTCCTGAAGGAATTATATATGACAGGCAAAAGAGCAAATTTCGAACAGAAAAAGTGAATATTGTTTTTGCATTAATTGCAAGCCTGAAGGGAGAGCCAGCGAAAAAGAAAATGGGACAAACTGATGCTTTTGCGAGTTTGTCCCTATCTGCGGAGAAAGAGGGATTCGAACCCTCGGTACCCTTTGACAGGTACACACACTTTCCAGGCGTGCCTCTTAAACCACTCGAGCATCTCTCCGTAAGGGCTGCAAATCTAATTAAAAATCAGATACCGAATATTTTTTCTGCGTTGGCAGTAGTGATAAGGCCTACTTCTTCACGGCTCATTTGCATGGTATCGCCTATCTTTTCTGCTATCAGCGGTATGTAGGCGCTTTCATTGCGCTTGCCACGATATGGCACAGGCGCCAGGTAGGGAGCATCTGTTTCAAGCACTATATTGCTGAGGCTTACTTCTTTTATGATATCTGGCAGGTTGCTTTTCTTAAATGTCACTACGCCGCCAATACCCATATAGAAACCAAGGTCGATGATTTGTTTGGCCTCTTCAATGGTGCCGCCGAAGCAGTGGAAGATGCCATTCAGCTTGCCGTTTTGTTTACTGCGTACGATGTCTATACAGTCTTGTGTAGACTCGCGGCTGTGTATCACAATCGGTAGGTTGTATTGCAGTGCAAGGTCTATCTGGTAGGCAAATGCTTCTTTTTGTTGTGCAGTGTGTGTGAGGTCCCAATAGTAATCGAGCCCTATTTCGCCCACTGCATAAAATTTATCTTTTGCCAGCCAATCTGCCACTACAGCCAGTTCGTCTTTGTAATTATCTTTTACATAGCATGGGTGCAGCCCCATCATGGGGAAGCAATTGGCAGGCCATGTCTTTGCAATACGCATCATAGATTCTAAAGTGCTGCTATCGCAATTGGGCATATACATTTTATTGACGCCCGCATCTAAGGCACGTTCTATCATTTCCGTTTCGTCAAGGTTCAGCTGCTCTTCGTAAAGATGCGTATGTGTGTCTATATACATGATTCTCTCTGTTAGTGTTGTGGCAGGGCTTTAATATCCCAGCCTTGTTGTGTGCAATGTTCCAGCACACGCGGTAGTGCGTAGCTCATCCTGTCCCATGCTTTTTCGCTATCGTGAAAAACAACAATTGAGCCAGGCTCAATATTTTCCAGCACATTGGCAAGACATTTCTCAGGCGCCAGTGCAATGTCAAAATCACCGCTCAGTACATCCCACATATAGATTTTGTAAGACGGCTTTTTGCGCATCAGCCTGTTTGCCTGGCTGCGCTTGATGCGTCCGTACGGCGGGCGGAACAAGCGGCTGTTGATGAGCTTTGCAGCCTGTTCTACGTTTTCAATATAGGCTTCTGTTTTGGTAAACCAACCATTGAGGTGGTTGTGTGTATGGTTGCCAACTGTGTGCCCTTCGGCAATGGTGCGTTTATATACATCTGTGTGCTGCGCAACGTTTTTGCCAATGCAGAAGAAAGTAGCTTTTGCGTTGTGGGCTTTCAACTTGTCGAGCACAAAAGGAGTGATGGTAGGATGCGGACCGTCGTCGAAGGTGAGGTATACAGATGGCTTTGCATCCTGTTGCATCTTCCAGTTAAGATCACAGTAAAAAAGTCTGCTAAGCCACCATGGCGTTTTAACTAAGTAAGCCATAGTGCAAACCAACGAAAAAAAGCTCGTTTTTAGTATCAGATTTCAACAAAGTCTGTTTTTAGCATCCAGCCCGTTTTGCCATCCGGCAGTGTTACTTCGTGCCAGTTGCCTTTGACATCATTGCCTGTGAGGTGTATTGTTGTGCCTTCGGGTATGTTTTGCGACTTGCCTGTGCCCGGTTTATCAAGCATATTGGTATTGTTCATAACAACAGCTATATGGCTATCGGCTTTGCGCATGGCAGCAACAAAAGATATGACTATAAATAGTGTAAGCAATACCCATCCGCCTGCTTTTGCCTGAAAGGGGAGTGGGAATGGTGCTTTACCCAGCCTATTGAGTATGGCATAACCTATCAGCAGTAAAAACAGTATGAGCGTAACAGTAGCCCATGTATTGGCTGCAGATGCTGCTGTTACAGACTTCCACCATCGAACAAAGAAGATATCTTGTATCTCTACAATACGTCCCGCAATGCGGCTTTGTGTAAGCAGAAGATTGTCCTGCAGGTTTTTATCTGAGGGATTGAGTTGCAGGCCACGTTGATAATTGAGTACTGCCTTGCCGATGTCGTTTAGTTTATAGTAGGTATTGCCAAGGTTGTAATAGACCTCGTAGTCGGCAGGTTTTGCAGATGCTATCTGCTCGTAGTAATGAGCGGCGCTGTCGTAGTTTTTTTGCTTGTAGGCAGCATTGGCTTTTTGCCAGTATGCACCATAGTTATCTGTGGCATGCATAGCCACAGACGACAGCAGTAAACAAACCCAAAGTGCTATAACTCTCATTTCTTAAAACAATCTTCCAATTTACTGATAATATCTATTGCTTCGTTGTAGGTATTGTTCATTTGCTGCGTACCGCTGTAGCCTGCATAGAGGGCCGTTTCGCAGTCTGTAACGATGCGTTGCGTGCGTGCCATGAGGTCTGTTGGTACTTGTTTGCGCGTCATAGCCTCGTTTGCCATTTCGTGCGATAGGGCAGAGAGTGGTATGTTCAGCTTATCGCTCAGGTACAGCCATACAGCTTTTGATATTTCTTCATAGAAAGCTTTTTCCTGTTTTTGTGCAAGATGCTTTTGAGCAGTAGCCAAACGCTTCAGTGCCACTTTGTTTGCGCGTTTGTTGCGAAGCAATACGCTGTCTTTAGAAAGCTCATCTTCTCTGCGGCGCCAGAAGGCAATACCTATAAACGCCATCAACGGAGCTGCATATAAAGACCAGTAACCAACGCTGAATAGTAATGGCTTACTGTTGAAGCTAATATCTTTCAGCGGTTGTGTATTGATGTCATGAATATCTGTAATAGGCATGCGTGCATTGCCGCCGCCGCCTTTGCCTTGTTTCACATTCAGCTTGTACGATTCGGTATTCAGCGTTACGTATTTGCCCGTTTGTGCATTATAGAATGTAAATGCAACAGGTGGTATGGTGTAATCTCCAGCAGTATTGGGAGTTATGGAATATGTAATGATTTTAGAACCGCTGATAGTTGTAGTGCGTCCGGTGATGGTGTCAACAATTATAGGGTCGAGCGAAGTGATGCCGTTTGGCAGATTCAGCTTCGGAGCTTCTATTAGTTTCAGGTTGCCGGTGCCTGTTATAGTCAGTTTCAGATTGGCAACATCATCCGTAGTCAGGCTTGTTTTATCAAGCTCGCTTTTGATGGTGAAATTGCCTACTGCACCTGTGTAGTCTGCTGGTTTACCTTCTTCAGGAAGTGGAGTAACGGTTATTTTTACAGGTTTGCTTTTCAAGTGTACTTTCACATCCTGATAAGCCATGCCACCAAAGAAATCGTCATTAAAGAACGGGTCGTTCATCATCAGGCTACCAAATGCATTTTGAAAGAACGGGTCATCGAACATACCACCAAACGGATTGCGTTGCTTTGTTTGCTGTATGATGCGTGCAATACCTTCTGCCTCGGCAGGGTCGAGTTCAAGTGTACCAGCCTGTTGCGGAAAAAGTGCCGATTTTTTGAGCGTGAATACCTGATATTTTTTGCCGTCTATTATTTCTTCTGTTGGTTTCATATTGCCCTTCGGCATTTCGAAATCCTGTGTCCAGAAACCATTGAGCGATGGTAGTTTAGAAATAGAACAGTTCATCGGGATGCGCGAATACAGCTTGTAGCTGGCGGTTATCTGCTCGCCCACGTGTACTTTTTCTTTATCTACCGTTACGCGTATAAAGAGGTCTTTATCCAGATTTACCTTTGCTTCTTCAACAGGTTGCTGTTGTGATTGCTGTTGACGAAGTGCCTGCATTTGCTGTTGCCTGCGGCGGTGCATGGCAGCAAACGGATCGTCCCAATCATCGCCAAACGGATCTTGTCTTTGTTGCTGCCTTTGCGCAACAGAGCCATTCACTGCTTGTATGGTTACACTGTTAGATTGATAAGTATGCCCTGCAGCATCTTTTGCGGTAGCAGGCCCTAGTGTATAGTTGCCGGGCTTGCGTGGTTGTATTACATAGGTAACATTGATACCTTGGCTGCTTGTTACTTTACCATTTACAATAGATGTATTGGAGAAGGTAGAAGAGTAGGGCCCCTGTGTTACGATAAAGTCTTTTGTAAGTGTAGGCGGTGGCATCAGGCTTTGAATATCGCCTGCATTTTGTATAGTGTACTGCAATTCCACCTGGTCTTGCGTACCAATTTTCTCTGAAGCGGCCTGCGCTACGAAAACTATATTTTGCGCAAATGCCATATCGCACCCTGCCAGTGCCAGCAGGCTAACAATACAATATCGCCACATATTACTAATGCGTGTCATTTGGGGTTGATACAAAAATATAGGTTAGGCCCCCTCTGTGGTTATAAGAAACTGTGAAAGCACTGTTAAAAAAGCGTTATAAATCACCGAGTTGCGGGCGCAGGGTGATGTGCTCTACGCATGCTTGGGGAGATAGGTTGTAGGCAGCCCATACCATATCGGCCACGTCTGATGCCTGCATGATGCGGCTTTCGGGTACACCACTACCTTGCCACGAACGGCTGTAAACCGCACCCGGAGATATAGCAGTTACTTTAATGTTTGTTTGCATCAGTTCCTCGCGCAGATTGTCTGAAAAACCCATAAGCGCGTATTTGGTAATGCTGTAAGCACCACCATTTGGGTATGCCTTCAGGCTGGCGACAGAGCACATATTAAATATATGCCCGCTGTTTTGTTGTTTGAATGTGGGTAGCAGTTTGCGGGTAATGTAGTATGCGCTGTACAGATTCAAGTTCATTAGTTGTTCCAGTTGTCCATCAGGTTCGTCTGCCAGCGAGCCGGGGAAGTAGGTACCTGCATTGTTTATCAATGCATCTATCGATGTAGTATCGTTCAATACCTGAGCTGCAAAATCGAAGCAGGCATCTTTGTCTGAAAGGTCTGCCGCTACCGCTAATACTTTTCTGCTTGGGTATTTTGCTGCCCACTCATTTTTTACTTTATCTAAATCGGCACTGCTGCGTGCGCAGATGGCAATATCAAAACCCTGATACAAAAACTTATCGGCAATGGCTTTGCCAATACCTTGTGTAGCACCTGTAATAACTGCGTATGGCATTATGTGTTTTTTCTTGTGTGTAAAATACGTTCATTTGCGCATAAATGGATAAGATAAAAACAGTGCTGAACTGGAGCAGCGGTAAAGATGCCGCACTTGCCTACCATGTATTGCAGCAGGGAGGCATCTATCATGTAGACTGCCTGTTGACGACAATAAACAATGAACATGACAGGATAGTGATGCATGGTGTACGTGAGCAATTGCTGGATGCACAGGCGCAGGCAATGGGTGTGAAGAGCAGAAAGATATACCTGCCCGCAGCGCCTGATGACAGTACTTATAAAAATGCTATGCAGCAAGCGCTGACAGAACTGAAACAGGAGGGCATCAGCACTACAGCATTTGGCGATATATTCTTAGAAGACCTGAAACAATACAGAGAGCAGCAACTGGCTACTGTAGGGTTTGATGCAGTATTCCCGCTATGGAAACAGGATACACGCAAGATGATTGCTGTGCTGGAACAAACAGGTATACAGGCAATGGTGATATGTGTGAATGAGAGGTTTTTAGGAAAAGAGTTTTTGGGAAGAACAATTGACAGTAGTTTTCTGAACGACCTGCCAGCAGGTGTAGACCCTTGTGGTGAGAACGGCGAGTTTCATACTTATGTATATAATGCGCCCTATTTCAGCGGGCAGATAGCCGTAAAACAGGGAGAGGTAGTATATAAAAATTATACCCCTGCACAAAACGATGCAGATAAATGGAATACAGGGTTCTGGTTTTTGGATTTGTTGCTTGCGGAATAAAGCGTCAACTTTGATTTTGAAAAACTAATCGATATGAATTGGCTGATATTGATAATTGCGGGTTTGTTTGAAGTAGGGTTTACATTTTGCCTAAGCAAAGCAAAAGAAGCTACAGGTACTACTGCTACGTGGTGGATTGTCGGGTTCTTTGTATCGTTGTCTATGAGTATGTATTTGCTGTACAAGGCTACGCAATCATTGCCAATGGGTACTGCCTATGCCGTGTGGACAGGTATTGGTGCGGTAGGTACAGTAATTGTTGGTATTGTATTCTTTAAAGAACCAGCAAGTTTCTGGCGGCTATTTTTCATTTTTACATTGATAGCATCAATTATAGGTTTGAAGTTTGTATCCAGTCATTAAAATAAAAGAGCCGCACTATGCGGCTCTTTTATTTTAATGATCAGTTAGTTTATTTGAATTGTACCCAAGCCACTTTAGCTACTTTCTTTCTGCCATCACGGTCTACCATTAAGGTGGCATATGTTTTGGTTTTAGGATTGTAGTGAGAAGATTCTACATAGCAGAATTTAGAATAGTCATCATCTTTGGGTGCACCAAAAAGATAAAACTCTTCCGCTTTGCCATTATTCAGTTTGTAGCACATCGTATTCGATTCGCTGATTGCCACCACCTGTTTTAGTTTATTGTATTTCTGTTCTGCTTTTCTTTCTATGTTTTCAGGATAATCGTTGAAGATTACATAACGTCCATCGGGTGTTGTAACATAGTCGTAAGAAAGGAATGCATTGTTGTGAATTGCCCCCATTGTATAGCCAAACATTTGCGCACCACGGAAAGACCAAAAGCCTTTTGATTTGTTATAGATATACAAAGGGTCAATCTTGCCATTTGCCATTTGCTCCTTTGGTACCATTGTACCGCTTACTTCATTCCCTTTAGCATCGTAGTCGGCAATACCGATGTTGTTGAGGTGTGTGCGGTATGATACTGCACCTTGTGAACTGACAAGCATATCGAGTGTCATTTCTTCGCTTAGTACAGTAGTACTGTTATCGGGGTTGATGACCATGTTTTGCGGCATGCCATGGAAGCCCTTTGAAAAACCATAAGCAGATTTTGCTGTAGCATCTGCGTAGGCAGATCCACATGGTTTTGAATTAATGATGAACAGCGTTTCAGGGTCTATTGTTGTAAACAAAGTACCGTAATAAGTAGTGGTAGCCGGGCTAAAACCACGCCCTTTTGTTTTGCCTAAGGTAAGGGTCAAAAGCTGTATCAACCCTGTGCCCGGGTTGTATTGCATTACAGCTTCCGTGTTTTTAAAGTCGTCTGTGTTTCCCAGTTGTTTATTCTGGAAAGTAGTATCACCTGCATTCAGTTTTGAAACAATAACACGTGAGTCTTTGCCGCCCGATGCAGCTGTATTGAACCCGTATGTACATGCAATAATATGTTTGTCGCTGTGTACAGTAAGGCCAATGAGGTTGATATATTTAAAACCCTGAGATGGATAGTTGGCTCTATTTATTTCTTTGTGGCTGCCGTTGTAATGAACAATTTCTATTCTGTTACTGCTTTCTTCTGCAAAAGAGTTAAAGTTTACAATGGCATAGCAATCAGATTGTGGGTCTTTTTCTACACGAAAATCGGCTTCTTCAACCTTGCCGAAAGCCATGGCGTAGGCTGCGCCTGCAGCATAACGCTGTAGTTCGTTGATGTTTTCTTCCTTCAGCATAGCGCCCGTATTAGGATCCAGAATAATACGGAAGAGAGTAGGCGTACGGTCTAATAATTGCTGTAGGAAGATGACTGGTTTACCGTCTATTTCAAACAAACCTTCGATAACGGAAGCTTTCATTTTGCGAGGCTCCCATAGTTTGCTCTGCAGTACTTTTTTGCTGGCAAATGCACGGTTCTGGTTGTAAACAGTTACTTCAATCCCCTCCTTACTGAAATTGAAAAGAAAAGTATTGCCGTTGGAGAGCTGCATTACTTTATTCCAGCCATTTTCTGGTTCATCAAATGAATTGCTGTATTTGACATCGGTTGGTTGTGCCTTGGCTCCGCTGCCGGTTAGCAGGGCAAGGCTTAGGATAGATAATACTAAAGGTTTCATATTGGTATTTATTGAGGTCCAATATAAAACGCGAACAGTAGAATAAAGAATAATCCGGGTTATTTCTTCTTGGCAAATCTGTCGTCTGTAAGTGCCAACAAGAAGGCTTCTAAGTCTTGCTTATCTTGTTCTGTGAGTCCCAGCGGTTTTGCCAGTACTGAATCTCTATTGATGCCATCGGGCATTTTTGCGTGTGGGTTATCATAGTAATCAATCACCTCGCGCAGGGTTTTGAAGCTGCCATCGTGCATGTAAGGTGCAGTCATGGCTACATTGCGTAAGCTAGGTACTTTCATCTTGCCAATGTCTGCAGGGTTTTTGGTGACACTATACCTGCCCGAATCGTTGTGCGTAGTACCATTAAACAAACCAATGCTGCGGAACTCATCGCCTGTAAAATCGGGCGAGAAGTGACATTCAAAACACTTGGCTTTTACACGAAATATATCACGTCCGCGAACCTGCTGGTCAGTCATGCCATTGGGCTCGTCATTCATCCAGCGGTCGTTGGGTGTGGCAGATGTTTCCAGTGTACGCTCGTAGGCTGCTATGGCCGAGGCTAAAGTTTTGGTTGTAGGAGCAGTCTTATATACTGTATAGAATAGGTTGCGGTATTTCTTACTGCGATTCAGGCGTTTGATGGCTTCGGACAGTTTCAGGTTCATCTCTGCCGGATTTTCAATGGGCCCAAGTGCCTGTTGTTCTAATGATGCAGCACGGCCGTCCCAGAACAGGAAATCGCGGGCACTGACATTCATGGCACTTGGTGTGTTACGATTACCGAGGCGGCCGTGAACACCCTTGCTGAAAGCAGATGTATCTGCAAATGCAAAAGCCGGTTTGTGGCAGGAAGCACAACTGATGCTGCTGTCTTCAGACAAGATAGGGTCGAAAAACAGCATTTCGCCCAGGCGTTCTTTGGTAATCTTCTGCGGTGTCTTGCCGAAAGAGAAACCTAGTAACACGGCAACAGCCAGTGTAATGATGATAATACCTTGCTTCACAAGTGCAAAATTAAAATAAATAATATGCACTTTCACATAACGCTTCATTTAATACCTTTGCACCGCAAATTATTTTCATACTTCTTATAAATATCTCAGATAATGGAATACCGTATTGAGAAAGACACGATGGGTGAGGTTAAAGTACCTGTTAATGCTTATTTCGGCGCGCAAACACAGCGTTCTATCGACAACTTCAAGATTGCACAGGACATCAACAAGATGCCGAAGGAAATCATCCGTGCATTTGCCTACCTGAAAAAAGCTGCAGCACTTACCAATACAGACCTGGGTGTACTGCCTGCAGAAAAATCTGCACTGATAGGACAGGTTTGCGATGAAATACTGGAAGGTAAACTGGACAATGAGTTTCCGCTTGTTGTATGGCAAACAGGTTCGGGTACACAGTCGAACATGAACGTGAATGAAGTAGTGGCTTACCGTGCACATGTTATCAACGGTGGTCAACTGACTGATAAAGACAAATTCGTTCACCCGAACGATGATGTAAATAAATCACAATCATCAAACGATACATTCCCTACGGCAATGCACATTGCTGCATACAAGATGCTGGTAGATGTAACAATACCAGGCATCAAAAAGCTGCGCGATACGCTGGACAGGAAAGCGAAAGAATTCATGCACATCGTAAAGATTGGTCGTACGCACTTTATGGATGCAACACCGCTGACACTGGGACAGGAAATAAGCGGTTATGTATCTCAACTGGACCATGGTCTGCGTGCTATCAATAATACACTTGCTCACCTTAGCGAACTGGCGCTTGGCGGTACAGCAGTGGGTACAGGTATCAACACACCGAAAGGATATGCTGAGCATGTAGCGGGTAATATTGCTAAACTGACAGGCCTGCCTTTCGTTACTGCTGAAAATAAATTTGAAAGTCTGGCTGCGCACGATGCTATCGTAGAAGCGCATGGTGCACTGAAAACAGTTGCCGTTAGCCTGATGAAAATTGCGAACGATATCCGTATGCTGAGCTCCGGCCCACGTTGCGGTATCGGCGAAATCTTCATCCCTGATAACGAACCGGGCTCATCTATCATGCCGGGTAAAGTGAACCCTACACAGTGCGAGGCATTGACAATGATCGCTGCACAGGTAATGGGCAATGACGTTGCAATTACTGTTGGTGGTTCTAACGGTCATTTTGAACTGAACGTGTTCAAGCCTGTTATGATATTCAACTTCCTGCATAGTGCACGCCTGATAGGTGACGGTTGTGTATCGTTCAACGACAAGTGTGCGGAAGGTATTGAACCAATACAGGCAAACATAGATGCTAACCTGCACAACTCACTGATGCTGGTAACATCGCTTAACACAAAGATTGGCTACTACAAAGCTGCAGAAATAGCACAGACTGCACACAAACAAGGTAAAACGCTGAAACAAACAGCTATAGATCTGGGCTATGTAACGTCTGAACAATTTGACGAATGGGTACGTCCTGAGGATATGGTGGGTGAGATTAAATAAAACCCCTAAATCCCCTGTAGGGGACTTGTATGATATGAAAACGCCCTGCAATTGCAGGGCGTTTTTAGTTGATAGTATTTTCTGAAAGACTACCACACATACTGCTTCTTATTCAGGAGCAATGCTTCGCCTGCAATTGTTTTATCGCCTGTGCTTACTTCATATACCGCGCAGTCGTACAGGATACGGTTTTTGTCTGCAAAGATTTCTTTTACTGTAATCACTGCTTCGTATTCAGTATCTACAAACATCGGTTTCATCCACTTCATGCTCTGGCTCATATAAACATGGCCATCAGCATACCACAATGCACCGAATATTTTTGTGAATACGCTGGCACCGAGGAAGCCGTGTATAATGTTGCGGCCAAACATGCTGGCTTTGCCTGCTTCTGCATCAATGTGCAGCGGGTTTACGTCGCCGCTAACGCGTGCATACGTATCTACATCGTCTTGTGTGTAACTGAACTTGTGGCGGAACTCGTCTCCTACTTTTAGCATAATAATGTCGTTTTTACCTTCTTAAGATAGTAGAAATTTGAAAAAAGGGGGATAATTTCAAAAAAAATAAAATATTAACAATTGGCTGATATCCTTTAGGGTGGCTGATTTGGTACGAAATTCACAGCTTGTAGAATTAATTCAGGGGATATTTTCCTGTAAAATGTACATTTTTTTAATAGGAAATGCCTACCTTTGCGGCGCCAAAAGGAACCCCTCAGAAAAAGGTGCAGAAAGAATAATGGAGAGGTAATAGATTGCTAATATAGGAGTTTTTCTTTTGTGCAACACAATTAACGAAACAATTTTAAAATAAGTATAAAACTTAAACTATGGCTAACCAAGACAGCAAAAACTTTGTAGAGAGCGTACTGGACGCACAGAAACAAGCTGTTGACACAGTAGTGGAAAACACTAAAAAACTTGCCAACGGTAATGCAATGGTAAATGATACAATGGCTAAAGGTAGCGAGTGGTATAAAAACTGGCTGGATGGTCAGAAATCTGTATTTTCTGCAACTACAGAAAAAGCTAACAGTGCTACTGCAACTGCACAAGATAATATGGCTAAGATGAACGAGTTTTACCAAAACTGGTTCAACACACAAATGGGCTGGGCTAAGCAAATGTGGGAAATGAACATGGACTATATGAAAAATGCTACGCAACAGCAACAAACTACTGCTTCTAATCCAATGGAACAGTTCAGCAACATGTGGAACTCACAAACTTCAAACTGGAACAACTGGATGAACGGTATGAACATGATGAACAACTGGAACAACACAATGAACCAGTTTCAAAATCAGTTCCAGAACAACAATCCATTCAGCATGGATTCTTGGAAAAAAGCAAGCGACAACTGGACTTCAGTTTTCAACCAATATTATACAATGCTGAACAGCACTTTTGCTGATATGCAAAAGAACATGCAGAACGGCACTACACAGGATGCTTACCGCAATATGGTAAACGTAACTGAAGGTTTCGGCCGCTTTGCTGAAATGTGGATGCCTTTCATGAAGTCTATTCAGGAAAAAACATTCAACACTGAAATGTACAAGCAATACATGAACCCTGCTATGTACAAAGAAGTAATGGACAAGTTCTTTGGTTTTATGCCAGAACAAAGCCGCCAGTACATGCAGAACATGACTGATATGATGCAGAAAGGTATGGGCCAGATGAATCAAATGGGCATGGGCAACTACCAGCAAATGCGTGGTATGATGAACAACATGATGCCTAACACATCTGATATGTTCTCCGGTATGCTGAATGGCTATAACACATGGTACAGCAACCTGAACAACACAATGTCTCCTATCACAAAAATGATGACGCCTAACCAACATACAAAAGCTATGATGGAATGGAACGACATCGCAAACCGCATGATGGTTTACAATATCAAAAATGCAGAAATGCAATACATGATATACAACCAAGGCGTGAAAGTAATGGACAGCCTTGCTGAAAACATTGCTGCTAAAGTTGAGAAAGGTGAAGAGATCAGCAACATGATGGCTGTATACCAAGAGTGGTTGAATATCAGCGATAAAGTATATGTTTCTTTGTTTGAAAGCGAAGAGTATAGCAAGCTGATGGCAGAAGTTAGTGCGATGCAAATGAAGCTGCGCAAAGACGTTGAAGCACAAATGGAAAAAATGTTGGTTGCTGTTCCTGTAGCTACACGTAGCGAAATGGACGAAATGTACAAAGCAATCTACGACCTGAAAAAGCAAGTACGTAGCTTGGAAAAACAACTGGAAGCTACTGCTACTGAAGGTGCAGAAGAAACTGCTAAAAGCAAAAGCAAGAAAGCTTAATTAAAGAATAGTTTGTTGTAGTGTTTAATAACTGAGTCCTGCCTTCGTGGCAGGACTTATTTTTTGAGCATAGCCTTCAGCATACGGGTATTGCCAGCCATGTCTTTACGTACTTCTACATCAGTATAGCCCATTGCCTCGAACAGGTCTTTGGCTTGCATAGAATAGTCCCTATCGAGCTCGCAATAGATGAGGCCGCCTTCGTTAAGGTGTGTTTTGCCGAATTCTGCAATGATGCGGTAGAACAGCAAAGCATCTGTAGTAGGCACAAACAGTGCTACATGTGGCTCGTGGTTCAGCACATTGGCATGTATTGACGCCTTCTCACTTTCAGGTATATATGGTGGATTAGAAACAATGATATCGTACTTGCCTAAAGTCTCTACCTGTTCAGGATTCAGGAAGTCGATATGTTTTACCTCAACAGTTGCATTCAGGTTGCTGGCATTCATGCGGGCTACCAACAGTGCTCCACTGCTTACATCGCAGGCTGTAACGGTAGATTGTGGCAGGTCCAGCTTCAGGGAAACAGCAATACAACCACTACCTGTGCCAATGTCTATAATGGTAGGAGATTTACCTGCATTGTCTTTTACAACCCAATCTACCAATTCTTCCGTTTCAGGGCGAGGTATTAGTACGCTTTCATTTATAGTAAACTCACGGTTCATAAACCATGTTTTGCCGATGATGTATTGTATTGGCTTAGCTTTTTTGAGCAGCTCTTTATAACTGTCAAACTGGGTTTGTTGTTCGGCTGTAAAAAGCTTGTCTTTATCGGTAAGGCGTTGCAGTTTATCGTCGCCAGTTATATGTTCCATCATAGCGTGTGCTATTGCCGTGGCTTCTCCTTCGTCGTATATGGTTTGTAAAGTATTGCGTAGATCGTAGTAGGCCTGGCTGTATGTAAACATCGGGCAAAGATACCCTAAGGACAGAGAATAGCGGGCAATTAATTTAGAATATCTTTGCAGCCATGATGCACGAAGCATATATGCGCCGCTGCCTGCAACTGGCAGAGATGGGTAAGGGCAACGTATCGCCCAACCCCATGGTAGGTGCTGTATTGGTGCATGATGGTAGAGTGATAGGTGAAGGCTGGCACAAGGAATATGGTAAGGCACATGCGGAGGTAAACTGTATAGAAAGTGTTGCAGAGGCTGACAGACATCTGATACCGGAAAGTACCATGTATGTTAGCCTGGAGCCGTGCGCGCATCATGGTAAAACACCACCGTGTGCAGACAGGTTAGTGAAGGAGCGTGTGAAAGAAGTAATTGTTTGCAACCCCGACCCGTTTGAAAAAGTAGGCGGACGCGGCATGCAGATATTGCACGATAATAATATAATAACCACCACAGGCATACTGAATAAAGAAGGTCGATGGCTGAACCGCCGTTTCTTCTGTATACAGGAAAATAAACGTCCGTATATCATCTTGAAATGGGCACAGTCTGCCAATGGTAAATTTGCACCCTATGGCAACAGGCGCTACCAGATAAGCAATGCATATAGCAGCAGCATCGTACACAAATGGCGTACGGAAGAAGATGCTATTATAGTGGGTACGAATACTGCATTAGCTGATGACCCGCAACTCACATCAAGATTGTGGGAAGGAAAGAACCCGCTACGCATTGTGATAGACCGCTCGCTGATACTACCTACAAATCTGAAACTCTTCAACAGAGAGACCAATACATGGGTAGTGAATGATATGAAGGAAGCGCAGGGTGAAAACCTGCAATATGTGAAACTGGAATTTGATGAGCATCTGCTGGAAAATATATTGCAACGATTGTATGAAGCTAAAGTGCAATCGCTGATAGTAGAGGGTGGAGCAAAATTGCTGCATACATTTATTGATAAGGGACTGTGGGACGAGGCTCGTGTGATAACAGGCAATAAGGTAATAGAACATGGCATAGCTGCTCCTTTACTTAGCAATGCTACAATGGCATTTGAAACTGAACTGGAAGAGGATATCCTACAGGTATATGTAAACAGTGAGAGTAAATATCCTTATGCGGAGGGTATGGGTTTATGATGTTCCTGCTACTGACGGTGTTGCTGAATGCAGTACTGTTTATTCTCTTTAAGCTGTTCCCTAAATACAAAGTTGATACACTGCAGGCTATTGTGGTAAACTATATTACCTGTGTGGTAACGGGTAGTTTATTCTTAGGTGAGTTTCCTGTTGGGACTAAAAGTACTACGCAGCCGTGGTTGGGCTGGGCATTGGCTATGGGTGTTATGTATATCAGCCTCTTTAATTTTATAGCGTACTGTACAAGAAACTATGGTGTGGCTACAGCATCTGTGGCTAATAAACTATCGCTGGTGATACCTGTGGTGGCTGCTGTGGTGTTGTATGGAGAAAGATTAAGTGTGATAAATATTGTAGGCATAGCACTGGCTTTTCCTGCGGTGTATTTGTCTGTTAATAATAAGGATGAGCACAGTGCTAAGCATGGCATGTTGTTGCCTGCATTATTATTTCTCTTTAGTGGTACGCTCGATTCGATTACAAAATATGTAGAGCATCATCACCTGCACGATGTGAGGCAACAGGCAGTATTTCCGATACATGTATTTGCCGTAGCAGCAAGTATTGGCGTGGTGCTTGTAATTATACTTGCAGCGATGAAAAAGATACAATTGCACTACAGGAATATTGTAGCTGGTATTGTGTTGGGCGTGCCTAATTATTTTTCTATCTACTACCTGATACGCATGCTGAATGATAAAAGCATGCAGAGCAGTATTGCTATTGCGCTGAATAATATTGGTATTGTATTGCTAAGTGCGTTGGCGGCATTATTATTTTTGAAAGAGAAACTGACAAGGCAACGCATCATAGGTTTGCTGCTTGCTATTGTGTCCATAGTATTGATAGCTTGGGTTAATGGCAGATAATTTTAAATATAAAACACCTGAAGGAGCTACTACTGCCGAGTTTAAAGACAGAGGTAGTAAGTTTCTGGCATATGCATACCCTGTAAGCAGCGCGGAAGATGTAAAGGCAAAACTGCAAGTGCTGAAGAAGGAGCACCCTAAGGCAGTGCATCATTGTTATGCATACAGGATAGGTACGGACGGATTGCAATACCGTGCCAACGATGATGGTGAGCCATCGGGTAGTGCAGGTAAGCCTATACTGGGGCAGATAGATAGTGCCGGTATTACTAATGTGCTGGTTGTTGTGGTGCGCTACTTTGGTGGTACACTGCTCGGTGTGCCGGGGCTGATAAATGCATACAAGACAGCTACGCAAGATGCGCTGCAACAAGCGGTGATGATAGAGAAGTGGATAGAGCAACGAGTAGAGATACAGTTTGACTATCCTGTAATGGGTGAGGTGATGTACCTGCTGCGTCAGTGCGAGGCTACTGTATATAAGCAAGACCTACAATTGTTTTGTGTAGTACATGCAGGCATACCTAAGCCGCACGCAGATGCATATATCGCAAAGCTTTCGGAAATTAGAGGTGTGGAGGTAAAGCTCATTTGATGCAGATAACACAACATAGCATTCTGATAAAGGAAGAAGCCCGCAGGCTGGGCTTTGATGCCTGCGGTATTGCTATGGCTGTGCAACTGGATGATGATGCCCGCAGGCTGGAAAGCTGGCTGAAAAATGGCTTTCAAGGTACGATGCAGTACATGGAAAACCATTTTGAAATGCGGACAGACCCACGAAAACTGGTGCCGGGTGCAAAGTCTGTCATCACATTATTACTCAATTATTACCCAGAACAGCACCAGCAACCTGATGCGCCGAAGATTGCGAAGTATGCATATGGCACAGACTATCACTATGTGATACGGGAGAAACTGAATAACCTGCTTGCATTCATAAAAGCAAATATTGGTGATGTAGATGGTCGTGGCTTTGTAGATAGCGCGCCTGTGCTGGAACGTAGTTGGGCAGTACGCAGCGGGCTGGGCTGGGTAGGCAAGAATGGCAATCTCCTTACAAAACATTCGGGTTCCTTCTTTTTTATTGCTACGCTTATTACAGATTTAGATTTAGAAGCAGATGCACCTTTCAGTACAGACTATTGTGGTACATGCAGGAAATGTATAGATGCCTGCCCTACGGAAGCAATAGTTTCACCAAGCATTGTAGATGGCAGCAAGTGTATTTCTTACCTGACTATAGAATTGAAAGATTCACTTATGCCGCAGGGTTTTAATGGCAAGATGGATGGGTGGATGTTTGGCTGCGATGTATGTCAGGATGTATGCCCGTGGAACAGATTTTCAAAACCCAATACCGAACCACATTTTACACCCATACCCGAAATACTAAACTTATCCCTTGCTGAATGGGAAGCCATGAGTGAAGATGCTTTTAAGAAAGCATTTAAGAACTCGCCCATGAAGCGTAGTAAGTGGAGTGGGGTGCAGCGGAATCTGAAAGCTGTGAGAGGAACTTAAAATTATTACTATGAGTTTAGAAGATTATTGCGAGTCATTAAACACAAGGCAAAAGATTCAATGTTGCTTAGCGTTGATTACTGTTGCAATGCCTATTTGGAATGATTTTGTAAAGGTCAATGAACTTAAATATCGAGATTCTGTTGTCGGGCTAAATCATGAGATTGCACCCGATATTCTTGAAAGAGGTATTAAAGCTGTTGAGATAATGCAGCGTAAATCAATTTTATCAAAGCTCTTTTCTGTAAGTCCGTTGTCAGGAAGCCTCGATGAGTTTTTAGAACCAATTACAGCAATGCAAGATTTGGATTGGGAGCTTCCATATCCTGTTGCTCAATTGTTTTACTCAGTTTATAATTTAATGAGGTTTGCAGATAAAAAGCAGTCTCATTCGCACAAAGATTTAGCATACATATCAATGAATCAATCTATAGATGCATTAAGGTGTTCCGAGTTAAAGAGTTTGGATGAGGTTAACGCTATATTAGATTTGTACAGATAACTCATTTATTCTTCCCCTCCAACATTGGTACAAAGCTGAAGTCGCCGAGGGTTTCTTCTTTTACATTGCCTGCTGCATCTTTGGTTATGCGCATCATCTTTTGCCCGTTGTCATCGCCAACTGGTATTACTGCAATGCCACCCGGTTTTAATTGTTCTATCAGCTTTGGTGGTATAAAAGGTGCTGCGGCTGTTACTATCACTTTGTCGAAAGGACCGTAAGTGGGCAAGCCCTGAAAGCCATCGCCATAAAAGCGTTTGATGTGCGGGTAGCTTTTAATGAAGAAGAAACCACCTACATAGTCGTATAGTGCTTTCTGTCTTTCAATACTGAAAACCAATGCACCCAACTCTGCCAGCACACATGCCTGATAGGCGCTGCCTGTACCAATCTCTAATACCTTGTCAAACTTTTTTATTTCCAACAGTTGAGACTGATAGGCTACTGTGTATGGTTGCGATATAGTCTGGTTGGCTGTAATAGGGAATGCCCTGTCTTCGTATGCAATGCGTTCAAAAGCAGGGTCGAGGAAAAAATGGCGTGGTATGCTGTTGATGGCTTCTAGTACTCGTTCGTCTGTAATGCCTTTTTCGCGTAGTAGATTTACTAAATCTCTGCGTAATCCTTTGTGTAAATAATTATCGTCTTTCGGTTTGCTGTGCAGCATACTGCGAAGTTACGAGCGAGGTTTGTGAAATAAAACTTGCAGAATCAGAAAGTCTGTATAAAGTGCCTTATTTAAAATTGACTGCCAGCCCCATGCCTATGTAATTAGGCTGCGCTACAGGTTGTATGCGCAGTGATATATCGCGCGATATATCGAAGTTTTTGAGGTGTGCAGAAGCTATCGCGTCTATTACCTGTACGGTGTAGCCAAGTGCAGTAAGCAGCACTGTCATGTCCAGCCATTTGCGGTATTGGTCTTGCAGTTGCTTCAGGTTTTCTGTAGTGTATTTTTTAGTTTCTATATCCGTATCTATAGTAGTCGGGTCGTTATCTATACGTGTATAGTATGCTTTGCGGTATTTCTGGTAATTGGTAAGGTTGAAGTTGATAAAATAACCCGCTGCTGCTACGCCAACATATATGGCAGGTACTTTCCAGTATTGGCGGTTGTAGAACTGGCCGCTACCGGGAAGTATAGCAGAGTACATACCTGCTTTTTTAGGCTTAGGTTCAAACTTGTGTGGCTTAACTTCTTTTGCACGAAAACTGTCTGTTGTAGTTTTCGGTAAAGGGTCAACAACTGCAAGGGTGGTGTCTGTAGACAGCTCTTTGCCTGTAGCTGTGTCGCTGACAGATTGTGCCGATGTGTTGAAGATAATCAACAGCATAGCTGCAATAAGAAGTGTGTATTTGCGGTATATAACAGACATCAGTTTTACCAAAGCGCCTCAAAGGTAATAAAAACGGGCTATCTCACAGAGATAACCCGTTGCAAATATTAGTTAAAGGCAACCATTATTTCATTCCGGTACCCATATTTACCTTAGTGTCCATTTTCATCAGGTCGTTGATGATGTTTACTGTTTCAGACAGGTACATATCTTTTTTCAATGCCTTAATCCACTCGTCGTTTTTCTTAACAGAATTGCTGTCAAGATTGATTTTTGCAATATCTACCTGCGGATTGGTAATGCTTAATGGTGTTATTTTCTTTTCTACCTCTTCCAGTTTCTTGCCCACAGCATTCGCTTCTTCCAGTTCTTTACGGTACTTGGTTTCGTTGAGCGATACGACGTTTTCTTCTTCCAGTTTTTTAATGCGGTTGGCACTTTCTTTTATGAGAGCGAAAGAAGGATTGCCCTCTACACGTTTTTTACTGCGTGCCGCCAGCTCTTGCGTGTTTACTGGGTTGTTTACCACATTGTATTTAACCGCAGGTATTTCATCCCATTTCATGGCTGCTTTATCGCGGCGCTCGCCCAGCTCCATGTGTTCGTATGCATCTGGCAGCATTACATCAGGTGTTACACCTTTCAGCTGTGTAGAGCCACCATTAATACGGTAGAATTTCTGAATAGTAAGTTTCAGTGAGCCGATAGTATCACCACTGCTTGCTATGCGCTTGCCTGCGGCTACACTTTCCAACCATGTACGGTATTCATCAAGTGATATTACTTTTTGTACAGTACCCTTGCCATATGTAGGAGAACCTACGATAACGGCACGTTTATAGTCTTGCATGGCAGCAGCCAGGATTTCTGAGGCAGAAGCACTACCTGTATTGACCATGATAGCCAGCGGCCCATCGTACAGAACGCCACTTTGCGGATCGTCTAACTGAGCGGCACTATTACCATTGGTTTTTACCTGTACCATCGGACCTTTATCTACAAACAAACCACCCATGTTCACAACATCGGTCAGTGAACCACCACCATTGCCACGCAAGTCGAGTATGATGCCACGTACACCTTCGTTTTTCAGTTTTGCAACCTCTATTGCAACGTCTTCAGAACAACGGCGGCCGTTATAGTTCTGGAAGTCTGCATAAAACTCTGGCAGGTATATGTAGCCTACTTTAGCGCCATTATTGTTTATGATAACTGATTTGGCAAATGTTTCTTCTTTTTCTACCACACCGCGTACGATAGGTATGATTTTAGTAGCGCCACTTACTTGTTTTACTGTCAGGCGTACTTCTGTGCCTTTAGGCCCGCGGATGATTTTCACCACATCGTCAATATCATAGTTCTGTACATCAACCGGTTCTGCAGCACCTTGTGCTACCTTCATAATAACATCGCCTGCTTTCAGTTCACCCTGCTTCCAGCATGGACTGCCGGGTACTATAGACACTACTTTTACTTTTCCATCATCGTTTTGCAGTTGTGCGCCTATGCCAAAGAATGTACCAGACATCTGTTCGTCAAATAGCGCTTTGTCTACCGGAGGAAAATAATCTGTATGCGGATCGTGTGTGCCTGCAATGCTGTTGACGAAGAATGTAAAACGGTCGTCGTCTTTCAGCTTGTTCATACGTTTGAAGTAGTAGTCCATGTTTTTCTTAGTGGCTACTCTTGCAACAGAGTCCAGTTGATTATCAGACATTACTACTTTCAGTGTAGTGTCTTTTTTCTCAACGCGTTTTTTCTGATCGTCTTTCAGGTCTACGTATTTAGCCAATACCCTATATTTCATATAGGTATTCCAGCGGCTTTGTAATTCATTGGTGTCTTTTGCAAAAGGCACTTTTTCGCCATTCAGGTTGATGGTTTCATCTGTAGAGAAGCTGAAAGGCATTTTCAGGGCATTGTTGCAATAGCGTTCTGCATCCTTCACACGTTGTTTGTAGATAACGTTGAATTCATCGAAAAAGCCAACCACGTTTTCACCATCGTTATCATCCAGTATCAACTCATATTTCTTAAAGCTCTTGATGTCTTCCTGTGTCAAGATGCGCTTATCGTAGTCAAGCCCGTTCAGTATCTTATTATATGCTGTAACTGAAAACGAATCATTCATTTCGCGTGGCGAAAAGTGATTTTGTTGTATTGCTTTCAAAACAGTTTTAATAGCAAGTTTTCTTTTATCATCAGGTGTACCACCATCTGCTGCATACCTGAACGAAAAAAACGCAGCCAGTGCAGACAGAACTAAAAGTGGTATCAAAATTTTGTTCTTCATGAAACGTAACATAGTCCTCAGTTAAATTAAGCTATTATAACAAATGTAACTGATTTGGCGTTAATAAAAAGCTAATCCCCAATGGGTTGGGATGCCCTCAAAAGGGGGATTTTCAGGTATATAAACGTAAATTGCAGCCTTATTGTTGATATGAGAAAGGTATACTTCAGGGAGTTGGGTACAATAGAGTATGGCGATGCATGGCAAATGCAGGAAGCATTGATGAAGGAAGGGCTCGACATCAAAGCGCAATGGTATAATGTACCCGATGCAGAGCGTCCCGCAGACAACGGCATTAAACATCACTTACTATTCTGTACGCATCCGCATGTGTATACACTTGGCAAGAGCGGCCATATGGAAAATCTGTTGGTAAATGATACCAGACTACAGGAGCTGGGTGCAAGTTTTTACAAAACCAACAGAGGGGGAGATATTACTTATCACGGGCCTGGGCAAATTGTAGCATATCCTGTCTTGGATCTGGAGCAGTTTTATACAGACTTGGGAAAGTATATGCGCAATCTCGAAGAGGTTGTTATCAAAACAATTGCACATTACCGATTGAAAGGCGACAGGCTGCCGGGCTCAACCGGTGTGTGGCTAGATCCTGACAACCCCGCTAAAGCACGAAAAATATGTGCAATGGGTGTACGCAGCAGCAGGTGGATGACAATACACGGGTTGGCACTGAATGTAAATACAGACCTTCGTTTTTTTGACTATATAGTACCCTGCGGCATTTCTGACAAACAGGTAACGTCTATGCAGAAAGAACTTGGTAGTGAACTGAATGAGCTGGAAGTTAGGGAGATATTGAGGAGAGAATTTTCTAATGTGTTTGAATGTGAAATAGTTAATGATTTAGTAAATCTGAATAGCTAGAAAATTAGTATATTAGATATACTTTCAACGCCAACTACCGTTTATGCCCGATAAGATTTTATATAACTGGGGTACCAACCACCTGCAGATAAAACTAGGCGACAGAATTGCTCCGAGAATCAAAGCGTTGTATTGGGGCGAGCTTTTGTTGACAGCAGGCATGGCGACCGTTTTTCTATTACAGTCATTGCCATTCAGGGCAAGTTTCATTCATATTATTTCAGGTATTGGGTCTGCATTTTTATATGCACTGGCTGCATATAGGTTTATGACGCGCATGTTATACAAAGAAGAGGTATGGCTGGATGAGGAGTTTCTGATGCTTGTGAATATTACCCCTTTCAAACGTAAAGTAAGCAGGTATGGCTGGCAGGATGTAGGTCCATTGCACTATGCGGGCAAGATGACAAAAACAGACCACCCGCTGAAAGGGCAGTGCTACGATTATTTTGGTTTTGAAACGCAGGAACACCTGATACAGAATATGTATGATGAGGGCAATCTGTACTTTAACTATTGCGGTTTCTCTGTACGTTTTGCAAAAGGTGTATACTCCTGGAGTGCAGAAGAAATGATACGTATGATGAAGCTATACATGGGCGATACCCTGCGCCTGGGGCCTGAATGGAAGCGCATGGCACAGGAAACCTATGATGTGGAGGACGAGGCTTAGTAGATAGTAATAAAGCCTGTTTCCAGCACTTTTCTGTCTTCCCGCAGTTCAAATTTGTAGATGCCTTTCTTCTGAAAGTTGCGCTTATCAATTATGATAGTCGATTGGCCTACACGCTCTATCTCCAGTACTTTTTTATCGTCTTTATTCATAAAATCGACAGCATAGTGATGTCTGGTATAGTTCGGAATATCAATGTTTACATGCCCTGTAAATGGGTTGGTGTATATGTATTGTGACTTTATGTAGGCTACACCATCTTCGGTAGCATCTTCAGGAATATCTAATGTAATACGGGGAGCTACCTCTACGGTAGGAACAGTTATAGTGTTGGTCTGTGGTGCGTCTGTAGTAGTTGTTGTCTTTATGGGTTCAATTTTAATATTGGCAGTCAGTTTCTGTAATGAATCATTAGGTGCTAATACCTGCGCATTCACTATGTCGACACTATCTACGGAAATTGCAAACCGGTTGCTATACCAGGTAAGGTCTGAATTGAATATAATATACAGCCTGTACCAGTTTTTACCAGGTTTAGGATGCCCATCTATATATGCCTGCGGACCTTTTTTTAGGTTTTTTACCAATCCGAGTGTTACGTAATTATATATACTATCAGACGAGCGTTGTACGGCGATAGACTTAATACCATCGTATTGACATTCCCAGCTAAGAATGTTTAACCCTTTTGACGTAGACCCTGTAATATCGGGCAGCATTGGCTGTGCCCAAGTGGTTGTAGTATATAATAAAGTAATGAGAACTGATAAAGTAGCCCTGACGAACCTAAACATCCTCCAAACCTACAGTAAAAATCGATTTGATAAAAACTGCCGTACAAGATTTTATTTTCTATAACATTTATCATAATAAATCCATATTAAGCACCTGCATTTGTACAAACAACAATTTCTTTATAGGTTTGACTGTATATCTAACTACATTATGGGTTTATTTTCCAAGAAGTCAATTCATGACCTGATGGCCGAAGCTGCGCCAGATGAAAAGGGTTTGAAACGAACGCTCAGTGCTACCAACCTTGTGGCATTGGGTATTGGCGCCATTATTGGTGCAGGTTTGTTTGTTCGAACAGCTGCCGCCGCAGCAAACAATGCAGGTCCGTCAGTTACAATAGGTTTTATTGTTGCAGCAGTAGGTTGTGCATTAGCAGGGTTGTGTTATGCAGAGTTTGCCTCTATGATACCCATTGCGGGCAGTGCTTATACATACAGCTATGCTACAATGGGAGAGCTGATAGCTTGGATAATAGGTTGGGATCTTGTACTTGAGTATGCGGTAGGTGCTGCAACTGTAGGTATTGCATGGAGCGAATATTTTAATAAGCTGTTAGGGATAATGGGAGTTGGGGAGGTTCCCTATGAATGGTCGCACTCGCCGTTTGAAAAGATTACAGATGCAGCGGGAGTTATGCATCACGGTATTATGAATATCCCTGCGTTGGCTATCATACTTATGATAAGCTTGCTGTTGATTCGTGGTACAAAAGAATCTGCATTCTTTAATGGTGTAATCGTAATAACTAAAGTCGCAATAGTAGTATTATTCATCGTATTTGGTTGGCAGTATATTAATCCAGTAAACCATGCTACCTATATTCCTCCTGCATCAGTATACACAGACTCGCAGGGTGTAGACCATAATTTTGGTGGTATAATGGGTATTCTTGGAGCTGCCGGTGTAGTGTTCTTTGCCTTTATTGGTTTTGATGCTGTATCAACGGCAGCGCAAGAGGCTAAGAATCCTAAGAAAGATATGCCCATAGGTATATTAGGCTCTTTGGTTGTATGTACTATTTTATATATACTTTTCGCACATGTGCTTACAGGTGTAGCAAGTATTGAAGATTTCAGAACGGAAGGTAAAGAAGCATCTGTAGCTTTTGCTATTAAGACATATATGACGGGCTATGGGTGGTTGGCTAATCTGGTGACCGTTGCCATTCTTGCTGGTTTCTCTTCTGTAATATTGGTGATGTTGATGGGTCAGTCAAGAGTGTTTTACTCTATGAGTGTTGATGGATTGGTCCCTAAAATATTCTCAGACCTGCACCCGAAATTCAAGACACCATATAAGTCTAATCTAATCTTCTTTGTATTAGTAGGTTTGTTTGCAGCATTTGTACCGGGCGATATCGTAGGTGACATGACCAGTATTGGTACGTTGTTTGCATTTATTTTGGTTTGCGCAGGTGTATGGATATTGCGCGTTCGCCATCCGGAAATACAAAGGCAGTTTAAAACACCATTGGTGCCGTTGGTGCCAATATTGGGAATTGTAGTATGTGGTGCTATGATCTATGGTCTTGGTTGGACAAACTGGGCAAGGTTGATAGTTTGGTTACTGATAGGTTTTGTTATTTACTTCGGTTATAGCGTTAAAAACAGCAAGATGAAAAATAAATAATGCCCATATGTGGTATGAAATTGAAAAGAGAGGTTGTTAGCCTCTCTTTTTTTAGTGCTAATACAGTTCCATTCCTGTGATTTATTAACTACATTTGTCCGTTCAAATTTTAGAATACATTTAATATTATAAAATATTTGCTTTATGGCGTATGATGTAATAGTAGTAGGTAGCGGTCCCGGTGGTTATGTTGCCGCAATCCGTGCCTCTCAGTTAGGTTACAAAACAGCAATCGTAGAAAAAGAAAACCTAGGTGGTATCTGCCTCAACTGGGGTTGTATCCCTACAAAGGCTTTGATAAAGTCTGCACAGGTATTGGAATATATCAGCCATGCACAAGACTATGGTATAGTAGCAGGTGAGTCTAAAGCAGACTTCAATGCTGTTATCAAACGTAGCCGTGGTGTTGCAGATAAAATGAGCAAGGGTATCCAGTTCCTGATGAAGAAGAACAAGATAGATGTGCTGATGGGTATGGGTAAACTGAATGCTAAGAAAGAAGTAGAAGTAACAGGTGCAGATGGTAAAACAACTGCATATGCTGCCAAGCATGTGATACTGGCTACAGGTGGCCGTGCGCGCCAACTGCCAAACCTGCCAATAGACGGTAAAAAAATCATCGGCTACCGCGAAGCAATGAGCCTGCCAACACAACCAAAATCTATGATAGTAGTAGGTAGCGGTGCTATTGGTGTTGAGTTTGCTTATGTATACAACAGCATGGGCACACAAGTTACTATTGTTGAATTCATGCCGCGAATAGTACCTGTAGAAGATGAAGATGTATCTAAAGAACTGGAGAAAGTTTATAAGAAAAAAGGCATCAGCATTATGACCAATGCTTCTGTAGAAAAAGTAGAAGCAAAAGGCAACGGTGTTGTAGCACACATAAAAACAGCAGACGGCAATATGTCTACACTGGAAGCAGATGTAGTACTGAGCGCTGTGGGTGTTTCTGCAAACATCGAAAACATTGGCCTGGAAGCACTGAACATTACTACAGATAAAGGCAAAGTAATTGTAGATAAACACTACAACACAAACGTTGCGGGCATCTATGCTATCGGCGATATCGTTCCAGGTCAGGCACTGGCACACGTAGCTATGAAAGAAGCTGTTATCTGTGTAGAAGCTATCGCAAACAAAGAAGGTAAATACCACCACGTACCGGAAGCGTTGGATTATAACAACGTACCGGGCTGTACATATTGCTCTCCTGAAATAGCTTCTGTTGGTATGACAGAAAAACAAGCTAAGGAAGCCGGCTACGAAGTGAAAGTGGGTAAATTCCCATTCTCTGCTTCAGGCAAAGCAAGCGCTGCGGGTGCAAACGAAGGTTTCGTAAAAGTAATCTTTGATGCTAAATATGGCGAATGGCTGGGTACGCACATGATAGGTGCAAACGTTACCGAAATCATTGCACAAACAGTAGCAAGCCGCAAACTGGAAACTACATGGCAAGAGCAACTTGATACAATCTTCCCTCACCCAACAATGAGCGAAGCTGTGAAAGATGCTATTGAAGTAGCACTGGGCGAAGCTATCCACCTGTAATAAATGCCGAAAGGCTATACGATAAAAAGGGCTGTCAAATCTGATAGCCCTTTTGTTTTTGAGTTGGTCTTTTCCCTACATTCGTGTTTCATAAACTTGAAAACATGCGTTCTGTTATTTTCTCTATCTCTTTATTACTATTAGCTAGCTGCGGCAACGAGCAGCCTAAAAATGACACAGCTAGTGCTGTTGAAACACCTGCTGCATCGGCATTACAAACAACTGTCGACAGCATTGCAAAATCTGTAAAAGCAAAGATTGCAGTGGCGAGCATCAACGTAGAAACAGGCGATACATTTTACTATAATGGAACAGATCATGTGCCTACACAGAGTACCATCAAATTTCCGTTGGCAGTTATGATAATGAAGGATGTTGATAGTGGAAAGATAACGCTTGATGAAAAGTTTACACTTACTAACGATGAGCTGAAAATACGTGGAGGACAAACATTGCTGGAAGCGCTAAAGGGAGGCAACAGTATGAAAGTGCACAGCTTGCTGGAATACATGACCCACGTAAGTGATAATATCAGCTTCTGTGGTTTTACAAGATATGTAGGTGGGGGCAAGCAAATAGAAGCATACATAAAAAGCACAGGGCTGCAAGGTATAGGTGTAGCGCAACGCGCTGGCGAGCCTTATGTAGATTTTGAAAATCCATATAATACATGGTGCACGCCACAAGATATGGCAAAACTGATGGTGAAGTTTTACAAAGGTGAGCTGATGAGCAAAACATCTACCGATACATTGCGCAGTATAATGGAGCGTACTACCGGTGGCACTAAACGTATAAAAGGACTGCTGCCTGAAGGTACTGTTGTGGCGCATAAAACGGGCAGCAGCGATACTAAAGGTGGTAAGACGGTTGCTATTAACGATATTGGTATTGTAACATTGCCAAGCGGACAGCATATTGCTTTGGCAGTATATGTTCACGATATAACAGGAGATATGGAATATGGAGAAAGTGTGATAGCAGCTGTTGCAAAAGCTGTGTATGATGATGCAGTAAAGAAATAATGATAATGAGTGAAATAACAAAGGGCGCTGAATAAGCGCCCTTTGTTGTGTATATGTAGAATAGGTTAATCCACGACCGTCATGCGGCGCGTGCTTTTTGTTTTGTTATTGGTGAGTGTGAGAAAATAGTTGCCTGCTGCCATACCGTTTCTGTCGATAGTGATTTCATGTTGGCCGCGGCTGTATTGTTGGTCTGCAATGGTACGTATCAATCGTCCGTTAGCATCAAATATCTGCATACGAACATTCCCGCCGTCTGAATTGAATTTGAAAGAAGTGCTGTTTATAAACGGATTCGGATAGTTTTGTTCCAGTGCTTCGTTGCTGCCACCTTCCTGTGTGTTGATGGAGGTGCCTGCGCTTTTGAATACCGGCAATACAGGGAAGCTGTTCATAAGGATATCATTCACATCGTTAATATCCAGTTCAAACCAATCGGCAAGTACCGCCGCGTATATACCCCTGAAGTCGTTTTGCATAGGTACATTGTCTGCAGTTGTAGCATTGGCAGGAAGTATAGGGTTAGAGCCAATAATACCCGGATTAACACCAGGGCCAAACACCATAACAGGGGCAGCAGAACCGTGATCTGTACCACCACTGGAGTTAGACTTTATGCGTCGTCCGAATTCGCTCATCGTCATTGCAGCAACACGAGTTTGGAAATCGAGTAGTTTAGCATCATCAAAGAATGCATATACTGCCTCCGATATTTTTTGCATCAGGGTAGCATGTGTACCTATTGTTGTGTCTGTTGCATCTGTTTGGTTAGAGTGTGTGTCAAAACCACCAAGACTTACTACATAGATTGGTGTTTTTAGTCCACCTGCTATTAGGCGGGCAACAATCTTCAACTGGTCTGCCAATGAGTTGTTGGTAGGATATAAAGAAGATAGATTGTTTGCTTTTGCCGCAGCATCTTTAATTACCTGATTGTAGGTTTGGGTTTGCTGCATTATATAACGAATGAATGTGAGTTCATGTCCTGCAGGTGTAGCAGGTGCAGGGTCTACAAGGTTGTTTACAATCTGGTAAAAGCTATTGATGTTCGATATAGCCATTGCAGCATTAATATTGGCTCCCTGTGTTATCATAGAAACACCTGAACCTATTTGTATTGCTAAGGGATCGGGCATATCTACACTCGGGTAGTCTTTAGGATAGCCCGGAAATTTTTTGTCTATATAGCGGCCAAGCCAACCCGATTCTTCATACACTTTAGAATCAGAAGCACTGAACCATATATCTGTAGCACGGAAGTGAGAAAAATTAGGATCGGGATAACTTACACCTTGTGTGATGTTGACCATGCCGTCTGCATACATTTTTTGTATCCCTGTCATAGCCGGGTGCAAACCGGTAATGTTTGTACCAGACAAAGACAGTACTTTATTCTGTGGTATCAGAATGTTTGAGCGGGCGTTAGACAGCTCACTGTATTTGTCAATCGGTATAACCATGTTAAGCCCATCGTTACCACCATTCAGTTGTATGACAATGAGAACACGCCCTGTGCTTGCGGTAGACTTGGCCATCATTTGCAACAGCGGATGATCTGCATACGTACTGATAGGTATGCCATTTATCATAAATGCCAGGCCCGCAGCGGGCGTTACTTTTAAGAAATCTCTGCGTTTCATATCTGCAGTTTTACCCGATAAAGAAGTTTAACATAAATGGTGTTCCGGCAAACGAAGCAATTCTATCAATGTGTTAGTAAGTCTCGTTTTTACAGTATTTGTATTAGTAGTATTGGGGTTAGATAAGTAATTGGTCCATGCAGTAGTCCAATAATAATCTGATGTTTGTCCTGAAAGAAGCTGACTGTCTTTCAGCGCTTTTTTAGAAGCGGCACTTAGCGGCAGCCCCAGACAATATTTTACAAAGAAATCTATCAGCGCGTTAGGGTCACTTGCATTATTACATTGTTTTGCAAACTCCATTACATCTATTTTAACTGTAGTGCCTGTACCCGCGGAGAAGCCTGAGTTCAGCATCATATCAGCAAATGCCATGCGCTTGGGCAGCGTTGTGGAATTTATCCATATCTCATAAAAATCCGGAGATTGGTAGAAGGCAGGCCACCCCGAAACGTTTGGCGGATCGCCCAAATCCATAGCCAAGGAGCTGCCGTAACTACGTAGATAGTTCCATAGCGTATATGTTTTGTCTACCGATATTGTAGTAGGGATGTTTACCTGCATTGTGCGGAACATTCCAACCATATAATCAAGCGGTGTGCGAATAAAACAGGCTCGGCTATTTATATCATAGAAGTGCTCACTTTTTAGTAGTGTTTCCAATACCGGTTTGATGTCGTAGTTGTTGTTTACAAGCAGAGCAGCCAGAGGGCCTATGATATTGGTTTCTACCGTGCTGTCTATATCATAATAAACAAAGCACCTGTATAGCTTTCTGCAGATGTGTAGTGCAGTGTCATGGCTCCTGAAAATCATATACAGTAAGTCGTCTACCTCACTTGCGCCCGCGCTACCTGTTTTGCCAACTACTACATAATTACCGTAATAAGAAGAAAATGATTTATTGGCAGTTTCATGTTTAGTAGCGTCAAAATAACTGGTAACGGTTGTATTATTTATGCGCCAGCCGGTTAATACTTTTGCAGCTGCTTTGATGTCGTCTTCATCATATATGGGGGTGAATCCTTTTCCTATTGTGAACAGCTCTTGTAGTTCTCGTGCATAGTTTTCGTCAGGTGCTGTTTTGGTATTCAGATACCCGTTCAGGTATACGAGCATTGCAGGGTCCAGTGTCACATTTTTTACAATGGATTTAAAATTACCCAACGCATTTGCCCTGAACATAGCATTTAGTTTGTATGACCTTCTTGCATCACCTACACTAAGCACTTCTGTTGCAAAATGATTATGCCAAAACAATACCATTTTCTCTTGTATGCTCATATCTTGATTCAGCATCTGCCCCATCCACCAAGACTTGAAGGAATAATTGCGTTGACCTGCAGTATTACTGTCGTACGGTGCATTTACCCACGTTTGCCCGAGTGGTACAGTTGGGTCTGCAACTACCGCATTGTAATTATTAAGCGGCGGTGTTGGAGCCGTAGTAGGTAGCGTAAGTATTTTGTCTACTGCCTGGCTCATAGTCATTCCCAACAAGGTGTTTACATCTGTAGGTTTTACACCAAAAGTTGTTCGGCGCAACAGATGAATGGCCTCGTTATCTGTCCAGGAACCCGTATATGGGTTAAGTGTAGATGTAGTTTTATTATGTCCTGTAGGAGCAGTTTTGTTTACATATTTTTGGTAAACCTGATCTTTTTCAAGACTTATGTTTTGCGTATGAGCTTCTTTTTCGGCAATAACCTGTTCGAAAAACTCACGACGGTTTCCTTTACCCATAACCGTATATTTTATTAATAGACTATTGTTTCTGCTAGTAGGTTTAATGAAAAGTTAAAAACATTATATGTGTTTTCATAGCTCTTAACCATATTTTAATACGTTGATATTCATTATGTTAAGTAGCGGGATTGTGAATTACTGATTGTGTTGAGTAATTTGTTAAGCAATATGTATAGACTGTACACTATTGTAATGCTATTGTGTTGCTGCATTCATGTACATGCCCAACGCACACAAACCATACGTGGTAATATTACCGATAAAGAATCTAAGACGCCGTTGATAGGGGTTATTGTGAGGGTGGTTGGTGTAGCACCTGAGATAGGAAGCGTAAGTGATGAAAACGGAGCTTATGTATTGAAAGCTGCACCTGTTGGTAAGCTGACTATTGAAGCTAAGTACATGGGGTATCAGCCAGTGATGCTTGCCAATATCCTTGTGACATCGGGCAAAGAGGTAGTGCTGAATATAGAGATGGAGGAGTCTGCTACAAAGATGCAGGAGGTAGAGGTGAAGGCTAAGAAAGAACACATCAACGAAATGGCAGTAGTGAGTGCCAAGACTTTTGATGTATCTGAAACAGAACGCTACGCAGGCAGCAGATCAGACCCTGCGCGTATGGCATCCAATTTTGCAGGTGTGCAAGGTGCAGATGATTCCAGAAATGATATCATTATTCGTGGCAACTCTCCACAAGGTGTTTTGTGGAGGCTTGAGGAAATAGACATTCCCAACCCGAACCACTTTGCAGTGCCTGGAACAACAGGCGGCCCTGTAAGTATGCTGAACAACAAGACACTTGCCAACAGCGATTTCTTTACAGGGGCTTTCCCTGCAGAGTATGGTAACTCTACTGCAGGTGTTTTTGATTTGAAAATGCGCAATGGTAATAACAAGCGTCACGAGTTTACAGGGCAGTTAGGGTTTCTGGGAACGGAGCTTGCAGCAGAAGGACCCATCTCTAAGAATAGTGGGGCATCTTATTTATTTACTTACAGGTATTCGACATTAAAACTGTTTGAAGGCCTGAATATAAAAATAGGCACCAGCTCTATACCCAACTATCAGGATGCGGCGTTGAAACTAAACTTCCCTTTAGGTAAAAAGGCAAATCTGTCTGTGTTTGGTATTGGTGGACTTAGTAAGATAGACCTTATAGTAAGCAAGCTCACAGACAGGCCTGAGGAATTGTACGGAGAGAGTGACAGAGACCAGTACTTTTATTCTAACACAGGTATAGTAGGGGCATCATTCAACTACCTGATAAATAAGAATACCTATACAAAGTTTGTGATTGCAGAAACGGTAAACGAAATAGGCGCACATCATGATAAAGTATTTCGCAATACAAACTGGCAGGTAGATTCTCTGAAGAATGTACTGGGTTATATGTTCAATACAAAAACTACAAGTGCACACTGGTACATCAATACAAAACTATCTGCACGCTCTGTAGTAAGAGCAGGTATAGTAAACAGCTACTATAGTGTGAACCTTGTAGACAGCAGCAGACAGTATCCGCCAAGCAGGCAAGACTGGCAACAAAGACTAAATTATAAAGGTGGTACAGATTTGTTGCAGGGGTATGTACAGTATAAGTATCGCCCCAGTGATGTATTGACACTAACAGCAGGGCTACACGCACAGTATCTGACACATAATAGCAAAGTAGCTATAGAGCCTCGAATTGGTATGCGTTGGCGTTTGTCATCTTCAGGTGTTATGACTGCAGGATACGGCCTGCATAGTCAAATGCAGCAATTGTATCAGTACTATGCGCACTTGCCGCAGCATACACAGACTGTTATGCACAACCATAATATGGGCTTTACCAGAAGCCATCATGTAGTAGCAGGGTATGAACATGCATTGTCTAAAGTATTAAGGCTGCGTACAGAAGTGTATTATCAGTACCTGTTTAATGTGCCGATTGAAATGCGAGCAGGTTCTTCGTTCTCCGGACTCAATCAAGGTGCGTCATTTTCAAGATTGTTCCCTGATGTATTGGTGAATAAAGGGACAGGTTATAACTACGGGCTAGAGTTGACGATAGAGAAGACATTCAGTCAAAACTTTTATGTACTTGCGACAGGTTCTGTGTTTGACTCGAAAGCAAAAGGCAATGATGGGGTATACCGAAATACAGACTACAATACGCGCTTTGCTACCAACCTGCTGGCAGGCTATGAGCCAAAGTTGGGTAAGAATAGTGTACTGATTACAGGTGTTAAAGTAACCTACGCAGGTGGCAGATTATATTCTCCACCCGATGTCGCAGCATCTAACGCTCTTGGTGATTTAGTAGTTGTCGATTCTGCAAGAAACACATTGCGTTTCCCCGATTACTTCAGGGCTGATGCTAAATTGGGAGTACGCATTAATGCCAGGAAACTGACACACGAAATAGCTGTAGATCTTGTAAACGTATTTGGTATTAAAAACATCTTATCGCTTACCTACAATGCAGATTTAGGTGCGCAGGGGGTATATCCGTTTGTAAAATCGTATCAATTGGGCTTTTTGCCGTTATTTTACTACCGCATAGATTTTGGCAGCGGCAAAAACAGATAGTACAGATGAATGAAAAGCACCTGAACGGGCTTACAGCAACCCGCGGTTTTGCCGCATTGATGATTGTGATATTTCACTTCGGGCTCAATGTATTTCCGTTCAAACATATGCAACCCTTCTTTGCAAAAGGAAATGTGGCAGTTAGTTATTTCTTTACGCTGTCTGGGTTTATTATGTGCTATACATATTTCAATCAGCAGGTCCAATACAAAGACTATCTGAAAAGAAGAATAGCGCGCATAGCACCATTGTATTGGGTGGCTATGATAATATCCATCATTCGGGTAAGAGACGAAGCGCAGCTTGGATTTAAAACACTATTGAATTTCTTTTTTGCGCAGGCATATCTTCCCGGATATGCATTGACGATAAACAGTGCAGGATGGTCTTTGTCTGTAGAGATGCTTTTTTATCTGTTGTTTCCTTTATTGCTTTTATTATATAAAGCCAATCAGCAACGCTTTGCTTATAGTGCTTTATTGTTCTACGTGCTATCGCAATTGGTACACCTATGGATGGTAGCACACGCAAAGCCCAATAACAATAACTGGCACGAGCTCACCTATTATTTCCCGTTTGCCCACCTGAATGAATTTGTAATAGGTATGGCAGGTTATTATTTCTATACCCATAACAAAGAACAACTTAGCAAGATGCCTGTATTGGTAACGTTTGCCTTGGTTGTGTTGAGCATTATATATCTACCATTCAGCAAGCATAATGGGTTGCTGGCACCACTATTTGTATTGATGATAGTTGGTATAGCCTGCAAGAAAGATAGTTGGCTTAGTGCAAAGCCGTTGGTATGGTTGGGAGAGGTGAGCTATGGTATATACATATTGCAGATGCCAGTAAACTTTTATCTGTCTAAACTGAATGCTAAATATCTGGGGCTTACTACCAATTGGTTCTTTCTGTTCTTTGTAATTGTATTGGTTGTAGTATCGGCATTATGCTACAGTTATATAGAAAAGCCGCTGCGCAGGAAAATCAATAGTTTGAAAATATGAGTGTAAAATTGTTTTGTTTATGTGCAGACAAACATTGTAATATTGCAAGATGAATAACATGTATAAACACGCCAAACATTGTTGGAAGCCTTGCATAGCGAAGGGTGCGTGTACATTATTCTAATATCTGACAGATTATTTACAAAACGTATATACAGCCCTTCGGTAAACCCCGAAGGGCTTTTTTTATAACTATACTAAAACAGGCATAGATGAAACTGATAAACAAAAAAATATGCATGGGCAAGGACATTGGCATTCATGGCAATCTGTTCGGCGGCATATTGATGGCATGGATTGACGAAGCTGCAGCAGCATTTGCTACTGAGTATTGCCATACACCCAACATGGTGACGCTGAGGGTAGGTGAGTTGTTGTTTAAAAAACCAATTAAAACAGGTAATCACATACGTGTGTATGGTGAGGTAGCTCATTTGGGCAGTACCTCCATTACACTGAATATTGATGTGCGTAAATACAATCTGTATAGTGGTGAAGAAACTGTGGTGTGTACTACATCCATCACATTTGTGCGTATAGATGACGATGGCAACCCGACACCTATAGGGGAGTCTATCAAAAAGAAACACAGGGAACAACTTGAAGTTGCTGCATTGGGATAAAACAAAAGCAGCCTCATAGGCTGCTTTTGTTTTTGTAATGATATTGGGAAAGACTACCACCCGTCACCATCCAGCATATTGCCGATGCCGCCCAGAATGCTGCCTTCTTCTTTGCGTTTGTAAGTGCCGTAAGAAAGTATACGGCCTGCCAGCCTGCTGATGGGCAGTGTCTGTATCCACACTGTACCGGGGCCGCGGAGTGTTGCAAAGAACACACCCTCGCCGCCAAACAGAGTGTTTTTGATACCGCCTACAAACTGTATGTCGTATTCTACATTGCGGGTAAATGCTACGATACAACCCGTGTCTATTTTCAGCAGTTCTCCGGGTTGCAGTTCGCGTTTTGTTACGTGGCCACCGGCATGAACAAATGCATGACCGTCGCCTTCCAGTTTTTCCATAATGAAGCCCTCGCCACCAAACAGGCCTGTACCCAGTTTCTTTTGGAATTCTATACCAATAGAAACACCTTTAGCCGCGCACAGGAATGCATCTTTCTGGCATATTACTCTATTACCTAGTTCCTGCAAATCGAGCGGGATGATTTTACCAGGATACGGTGATGCAAACGATACACGTTTTTTACCCTGTCCTGTGTTTGTATAGGTTGTCATAAAAAGGCTTTCACCCGTCAGCATGCGTTTGCCTGCAGAGAAGAGTTTGCCCATCAGGCTTTGGTTGGGCATACTGCCATCACCCAATACTGTTTCCATTTGTATGCCGTCATCCATCATCATAAAGCTGCCTGCTTCTGCAATGGCTGTCTCCTGTGGGTCCAGCTCTATCTCTACATATTGCATTTCCTCTCCGTGGATGTGGTAATCAATTTCGTGGTTGTTGCGCATAGTGTTTTTATAAAAATTAGCTTGTCAAAACTATGAGGTTAATAAATGTGTAATATATAAAGCTCTGTTAAATCAGTTATATTTAATAGCAATCAGTGTTGCCAAGCGTAGTTCTTATTTCATTATCCCATGCTTTCTGTTCAGTTGGTTTTGTGCCGTGTACTGTTTCTTTATCATAATTGTTTTGCAACACAGCGCCTTCTTTGTCTGCATCTCGCAGCAGGTTTTCCAATTCAGTCTGGTAGTTTTCTATGGTGAAGCTGTAATTACGAATCTTATCAGCCAATCTGCATGCATTTAAAGCTGTGATATCAAAATGTAGTTGTTCATGGTTAAGTGTTTTTGCACTTCTGCCATTTGGTTTGCACCACGAATGTTGCTTGTCGAAGTATACATTCAATGATACGTCCAGTTTCACTGTTCTTCCTTTTCTTTCATGACTGTACTTCATAGCTATACCACTATAGGTAGCTGCAGCACCCTTGCTTAATTCATCGGGTTCTCCTTCAAAATCATTAAGGGTTAGTTTTCGGTTTTTGTTATAATAGATTGCGCCCTTATCGCCTGCTGGCACAATTTTAACCAATGCCATAACCCCTGCGGTTCCTTCTGATTTTGTATACCAATTATCAAAGTCTTGCAGGCCGCGTTCTACATTGCTTTTTATCAATTTCTCAATATATGCACTGGCATCAAAGCCTGTTTGTATATAGCCTGAACCTGTGTATTCAACCAGTTTATTTCCGTTCTGATAAAATGCAACGCCATAGGCAAGGTCGGCCTGCTGACCCATACTTACATTCTTTTCAGAAATGCGTAGTTGAGTGATGTGCATTTCCAATCCATCAAGCTGCGTGTTTTGCTGAATACTGTTGTTGATGAATGTTTCAATAGCTTTAGCTGCTCCGCCTTCCAGATTGATAGGTACTACTTTGTTGGCTATACCAGCGCGCATAGTGCCTATATTATCCTTCTCCTCACGGTCGTCTACTATGGTTGTTATGTAGTAGTTGTGCGGTGTGTAGAGTTTTTTGTTAGGTTTTAGTTTAATAATGTGTGCTTCCTGTGCAGATAGCTGCATGGCGTAGGTAAGCAGTAAAATGGTTTGTAAGAATCTGTTTATCACAATATTATTCTGAATATTCACAAACGAAAATACTTATTCCCGCGTTTCAATGTTTGAAACAGTATTTTATATATTGTAAAAATTATAACCAAAAGATGCAGCCCGAAGAGATACTGATACTTGTGGCGAAAGGCGATAAGAGCGCCTTCGGGCAACTGTATGCATTGTTTAAAGACAAGGTTTACAATACCAGTATTTCGTATTTGCAACAGGAAAACGATGCAGAGGAGGTGACGCAGGACGTATTTGTGGAGGTATACCATAATGCCAATACCTATAAAGGTGGCGCAAGTGTATCTACATGGATATACAGGATTACAGTAAACAAATGTCTGGACCGCATTAGGTACAATAACAGGCAAAAGCGCTTCTCCTTTATTACCAGCATTTTCAACAAGGACACCGGAGCCCTGCAACACGATAAGCCCCATTTTGACCATCCAGGGGTGGGGGTAGAAAACAAGGAAAGGGCAGCCATGTTGTTCAATGCCATCAGGCAACTGCCTGAAAGCCAGCAAACTGCGTTTATTCTGAAGCAGATAGAAGGGCTTTCGCAAAGGGAAATTTCGCAGATTATGGATATGGGCGAAAAGGCCGTAGAGTCGTTGCTGCAAAGGGCAAAAGCCAATTTGAGAAAAATTTTATCAGATTATTACAATTCAAACGAAGGATTATAAATAAGAAAACGTCTAAAACGATATAGGTTATGAAGCAGAAGGATGAAAATAGGTGGGTTGAGGATGTCCTCAATAGCATGGACGGGGCTGCAAAAGCCCGCCCTGCGGAGGATTTGTATGGTAAAATAGAACACAGAATAGCAGTTCCGTTTACCAAAGGGCGTACTATTTCGCTGACTACCTTCTCTGCCGCAGCCGCCAGCATTGTACTGCTGATCGTATTGAATATGATGGCGCTGACAGGCAATAGCAGGAAGCATGATAACGGAAGGCCGGATGAAGTGTCTTCTGTAGCACGTTATTATGATATTACTAACGAAAGTGAAGGGCTTGGTCTATGAGAAAGGAAGTGTTTTATAGGGTAATCATCGTTGCATTGCTGCTGCTCAATTTTGGGGTGCTGGGCTATTTGTGGATGGGTAAAAAGGAAATGCATCAACAAGGAGGGCCGGAAGGAGATAGGAGAAAAGAACCTGCTGGGTTTATTATAAAAAGCCTGCAGCTTGATGAGGAACAACAGATGAAGTTTGAAGAGCTGAAGCACGAACACCAGCGTAATATGCAAATGGTACGTGAGGAAAGTAAAAACCTGCACGATGCCTTGTATAAAGAGCTGCATAAGCAAACCGTTGATAGTAATGAGGTAGATAGCTTTATGCAACTGATAGTAGTAAATGCCAAACAGCGTGAAATGGTAAACTTTAACCACTTCCGCGATTTGAAAACGATATTGAAACCAGAGCAATACAAGCTCTATGACGAATTTATTGAGGCAATAGCGCGTCGTTTTGGGCCGCCGCCGCCACATCACTAAGGAGATGACTAAAGAAAATGCAATAGGGGTGTTGCATTACTAAGAGGAAGGCCGATGCGCGAGCATCGGCTTTTACATTTGTGTTAACTGATTTTTGTGTTACTTTACAGTATAATAAATACTGAATAATGGAAGAACGTAACACACCTATCGATTTTGCTGACTATACCGTGGTAGGTAGCAGCAAGCGCACAATGGCTAAGAATTTTATGGCGAATGTTTTCCTGTGGATGTTTGGTGCGTTGGCTATATCTGCAGCAACAGCATTTGCATTTGCTACAACGCCTTCATTGTTATTGTCTTTAATCAATGAAACAACAGGTGGTCTAAATCTGTTAGGTTATGCTGCCATGTTTGCACCGCTGGTATTTGTACTGACAATGTCGTTTGCATTTAACCGTTTGTCTGCAACTGCACTCACATTGTTTTTCATAGCTTATGCAGCGGTAACGGGCGTTAGCCTTAGTTTTATACTATTGATATACACTTCAGGTTCTGTAATCAGTTGTTTTGCCGCTGCATCACTGATGTTCGGTATTATGGCTGTAATGGGCTATACTACAGATAAAGACCTTACAAGTTTTGGTCGTATCCTTACTATGGGGCTGATAGGTATTGTAATCGCATCATTGATTAACTTCTTTATGAAGAGCGAAATGATGGAATACGTTATCAGTATTGTTGGTGTTGCTGTATTTACAGGTCTTACAGCTTACGATGTACAGAAGTTGAAACGTATTGGTGAAGGTGTGGAATTTGAAGGCACACCTGCTACAGCTACACGCAAACTGGCTATTATGGGTGCACTGAATCTGTATCTGGATTTTCTCAATCTGTTCCTGATGCTGCTGCGTTTGTTTGGTAACAGAAGGGACTAATATTCCAACGTATGATATTTAAGGCCTCGCATTTGCGGGGTCTTTTTATTTTTACTATATCTTAGTCATTATGTATGCTTTTTTGCAAAAGAGGTGGGTTTTATTGCTAACGTTAATCGTTTTTATTGCACTAAAAATACCTCACTTATCTTACCCTTTTTATTGGGACGAAAGCTGGCCCTATGCTTCCGGAGTGAAGCATATGTTTGCAAACGGTCCCAGCTTGATGCCCGGAGCTATTGATGGTGAGTTGTCGAGAGGGCATCCACTTATGTTCCACTTTCTTGCTTCTTTGTGGATGAAACTTTTTGGAACATCTAATTTTGTGATGCATACATTCCCGCTTTTCATTGCAGTATTGTTCATGATTGCTATCTACGAAGCCGGTTTGAGGCTGTTTGATAAACGCGTTGCAATTACAGCTTTATTGTTGATATCGTTTCAGCAACTGTTTTTTGTACAGTCGTCTTTTGTTTTGCTTGAGATGATGCTTGCTTTTCTGGCTTTTGTCAGTATTTATTTCTACGTAACTAAGCAATATGTATTAACGGCATTATCTCTTACAATGCTATATTATACTAAAGAGAGTGGTATGATATTGGGATTGGTACTCGGGGTAGATGCATTAATCGGATTGTTTAGTAAACAAAAAACAGTAAAAGATAAGCTGTATGGAATATTATCATTGGGAGTGCCGATATTAGCTATTGCAGCATTTTTTATTATACAAAAGCAGGTGAGTGGATGGTATGTTTTGCCCTTATATTCAAATACGTTCGAAACTGCGTGGTATTGGTATTATGAGAAGATAAGGTCGGGGGTTAAGGTGTGCTTCAGGGATGATTTAAGGAAATACTATTTCCTTTTGTTGGTGATGTTGTCTGTAGTGGCTGCACTGAGAATTAAGAAGCCACTCATGGCATCTATGCTTATTGCATTACCAATTGTAACACTATTGTGTAGTGATAGCTACCATTGGCTATTGCCAAATTATATAACGGTCTTGTTGCTACCTGTGGTTTTGCTTTTTGTAGTGTACAGCATGTTTAAAGTGTCGGACTATCATACGCCCAACCAAAGAAAGTTTGTACTGCTGTCTATATGGCTGGTAATATTGTTTATATACTATTCAGCTATTAATATGTTTCATATTAACAGGTATTTGATTATTGCATTTGTACCTGTAATGTTTGTAGCGGCTATTTATACAGTATCTATCATTAGCAAGATTAATGCGAAGTTGTTCCTGCCTTTTCTGATAATAATGCTTGGTATTGAAGCGTATGCCTACAAAAAAGATACAAGTCTCGGTGATATTAAATTGGGGGCTTTTGATGCTATGTCTGTAGAGCAAAGTCTAGTGCAATACGTAGAAAGAAAAGCATTTTACGATAAGCAAATTGCTGTATTTGAGCATCTTCAATATTTACACCTATTAGACAGTACAACAGGTTTCAGGTCTACGAACAAACCATTTTTGCATGTAGAAAAATGGGGTAACTATTTTAAAGCAGACGTAGTAATGATTGAAAATATTGAAATGAAAGCGCCGTTGGAAATCTATTCTAATATGGCAAGAGATACATCTTATATACTTGCTCACAAAGTAGAGCGAGGTCTTGCCTGGGGGGCAGTGTTTGTGAGGAAAGATATAAAGTAGACATGAATGGTCTTGACTGATATAAAAAAGCCACACTATATAGTGTGGCTTTTTTATATAGCATTTATTACTATTCGTCCAGTTTCAGTACAGCAAGGAACGCTTCCTGTGGTATATCTACGCTACCAATCTGGCGCATACGTTTTTTACCTTCTTTCTGTTTCTCCAACAGTTTGCGTTTACGACTGATGTCACCACCATAACACTTAGCGGTAACGTCTTTGCGCATTGCAGAGATAGTTTCGCGGGCTATGATTTTTGCACCTACTGCAGCCTGTATTGCAATCATGAATTGCTGGCGAGGCAACAGTTCTTTTAGTTTAGCACACAGCTTGCGGCCAAAGTCTTGCGCACGGCTGCGGTGTATCAATGCACTCAGGGCATCCACTTTTTCTGCATTCAGCAGGATATCCATTTTGATGATATCGCTCTCGCGATAGTCAAGTGGCTGATAATCGAAAGATGCATAACCACGTGTTGAAGACTTCAGCTTGTCGTAAAAGTCGAACACGATTTCTGCCAGTGGCAATTCAAATATCAATTCAACACGTGTTGGTGTCAGGTAGTGCTGATTTATCAGTATACCACGCTTACCCAGACACAAGCTCATGATGTTACCTATATAGTCGGGCAGGGTAATTATTTGTGCACGTATGAATGGTTCTTCAATCCTATCCAGCCTGCTCGGGTCAGGCATTTCGGTAGGGTTGTTTACTATGAGGGCAACTTCAGGTTCGCGGGTTGTATAAGCCTTGAAGCTAACATTCGGCACGGTGGTGATAACCGTTTGGTTAAACTCACGTTCCAGACGTTCCTGAATAATTTCCATATGCAGCATACCAAGGAAGCCACAACGGAAACCAAAGCCAAGCGCCTGTGAAGTTTCAGGTTCAAACGTCAGCGAAGCATCGTTCAGCTGCAGTTTTTCCATACAGTCGCGTAGCTCCTCAAAGTCGTCTGTTTCTACCGGGAAGATACCGGCAAATACCATCGGCTTCACCTCTTCAAAGCCTTTTACGATCTCGGTAGTAGGGTTTACAGAGGTAGTAACTGTATCACCTACTTTTACATCTTTGGCATTTTTAATACCTGTGATGATATAACCTACGTCGCCGGTTTTTACCTCTTTGCGAGGCTCAAGCCCCAGACGCAATACACCTACTTCATCAGCAAAGTATTCATTGCCTGTATGTACAAATTTTACTTTTTCACCTTTTTTGATGCTACCATTCAGTACACGATAGTATGCGATGATACCTCGGAAAGAGTTGAACACGCTATCGAAGATAAGCGCCTGTAATGGTGCTTCCGGGTCGCCTTTCGGTGCAGGTATACGGTCGATGATAGCAGTCATAATATCTTCGATACCAATACCGCTTTTACCACTTGCCAGAATAATGTCTTCCGGTTTGCAGCCTATCAGGTCTACAATCTGGTCTGTTACTTCCGGGATCTTAGCACCATCCATATCAATCTTGTTGATAACAGGGATGATTTCCAGATCGTTTTCCAGAGCCAGATAAAGGTTGGATATAGTTTGTGCCTGTATACCCTGAGAAGCATCTACCAACAACAGTGCGCCTTCGCAGGCAGCCAGTGCACGGGATACTTCGTAAGAAAAGTCTACGTGGCCGGGGGTATCTATTAGGTTTATTGCATATTTCTTGCCATCCTTATGCGTATAGTCCATCTGTATAGCATGGCTCTTGATGGTAATACCTTTCTCCCGCTCCAGATCCATATCGTCCAATACCTGAGCCTGCATATCGCGGTCAGATATTGTTTTGGTATGCTCAAGCAGCCTATCGGCCAAGGTGCTTTTACCGTGGTCGATATGGGCTATAATACAGAAATTTCTAATGTGTTGCATATGCGCTAAAAACGAGCTGCAAATGTACGCCAACTATTTGTGATTTATTGATTTTGCTCAACTGTTAAAATAAAGAAAACCATCAGGTGTTTTAACAGTATATATAGCAGGAACCGCGTTTTATGTACGTAAGTTTATAATGACAAGCGGCGATAAGCAATACGCATATGCTATCCGCAAGATTGATTAACCTTTATTAAAAACACATGTTATGAACGGAAATGCGAAATTTTTAATTGGTGCTGCAGCCGGGATAGCTGTGGGCCTGCTGTTGGCTCCTCGCAAAGGAAAAGAACTGAGAGATGATATTACGGACCAGGCAGACAAACTGAAAAACAAATTCGAAAAGCTGCTGGGTAAAGCTAATGGTAATCTCGAAGACCTGAAGGCGTATCTGAATAAGAACATTGAAGGACTGACCGATGATGTGAAGCAAAAACTGATTGAAATGCTGAACGAAGCAGAACAATCTGCACATGCCGCTAAACGATATGTGAAAAACGGCGCTGTATAGCAGACCTACGTAAGCATAAGTAAAAAGGCACAGGATTTTCCTGTGCCTTTTTTGTAATATGAATACATGATTTAGTAAACGTGCTGCCCACCGTTGATGGCATAGTTGGCGCCTGTGATGAAGCTGGTGTCTTTTGATGCGAGGAACGATACCAGATGCGCTATCTCGTCTGTGCCGCCCATGCGCCCTACAGGTATTTCCGCAATAATCTTGTTGCGGTGTTCTTCTGCAACTGCCATTACCATATCTGTAGCAATATAACCGGGGGAGATAGTGTTGACCGTAATACCTTTCTTCGCTACTTCCATAGCCAGTGTTTTGGTGAAGCCATGCATACCTGCTTTGGCTGCAGAGTAGTTAGCCTGCCCAAACTGACCACGCTGACCGTTTACCGAAGATATATTGATGATGCGCCCATAGTTGCGTTCTATCATCTGGTTGATGACCTGGCGCGTACAATTGAATACACTGTAAAGATTGGTTCTAAGAACTGCATCCCAGTTTTCGGGCGTCATCTTTCTGAACTGTCCGTCGCGGGTAATGCCTGCATTGTTTACCAGCACATCTATAGCGCCTATTTCTGTTTCTATGTGTTGCACCATATTGCCTACAGCTTCATAGTCGCAAACATCTGCCTGATACATATCAACCTTGTAACCTTCGGCGGTCATTTTCTCCTGCCACTTCATGGCTTTTTCTTTGTTGCTGTAGTTGGCTACCACGTGAAAGCCATCATCGGCAAGCCTCTTGCAGATAGCTGTGCCGAGACCACCCGTACCACCTGTTACCAATGCCACATACTTCTTGTTCGTATCCATACTGAGAAAGAATTAAAAAAGGTTATCAATTGATATTTATTAAATATAACCGATAACCTGCAAGAAGTCAATGGCAATCTGCCATATGTAGAATTAATTCTAAGAAATATTAATATTTCTGCAGCAATACATTCGCTGTAGCTACTACGCCCTCTTCACGCCCTATAAAACTCAGGTGTTCTGTAGTTGTTGCTTTGATAGAAACATCGTCCAATGATATATGCAGCAGATTGGCAATAGTGCTCTGCATTTCAGGCACATAGGGTGCTATTTTAGGCGCCTGCAGTAGCAAGGTACTATCTATGTTTACCAGCCAGAAACCTTTTTCGCGCACCAGATTGTAGGTACGGCGCAGCAATACTTTACTATCTATGCCTTTGTATGCAGGATCTGTATCGGGAAAGTGTTTGCCTATATCGCCGAGGCACAACGCTCCGAGCATGGCATCGCAAATAGCATGCAGCAGTACATCTGCATCAGAGTGCCCAACTGCACCTTTTGTATGTGGTATTTTTACGCCGCCCAGCCATAGCTCGCGGCCTTCAGCCAGTTGATGAAAATCTATTCCTTGTCCTATTCTGTACATAATTTCAAATATAACGAAGCCGAAATAAAAAACCGTAGAAGTAATCAAACTCCTACGGTTTTTACGATTATTTAACGCGGGCAACTACCAAACGTTGAGCCCGAATTTATCTGCATTATCTTTTGCTATTTCATAGCCCGCATCGTTGTGACGGAGCACGCCCATAGCAGGGTCGTTGTGCAATACGCGGCGCAGGCGCTCTTCTGCGTCCTGTGTGCCATCTGCAACTATAACCATACCTGCGTGCAGTGAGTAGCCCATGCCCACACCACCACCATGGTGGAAAGATACCCAACTGGCACCACCTGCGGTATTGATCAATGCATTGAGAATAGGCCAGTCTGCTACGGCATCACTGCCATCTTTCATCGCTTCTGTTTCGCGGTTTGGAGATGCTACAGAACCACAGTCAAGGTGGTCGCGACCAATAACGATTGGTGCTTTTACTTTACCTGTACGTACCAGTTCATTAAAAAGCAAACCTGCTTTTTCACGTTCGCCCATACCCAACCAGCATATACGTGCAGGCAAGCCCTGGAATGCAATTTTATCTTTCGCCATCGTCAGCCAACGTTGGAGGCCTTTGTTTTCAGGAAACAGTTCCATCAACGCTTTGTCAGTAGTATAGATGTCTTCAGGGTCGCCACTTAATGCTACCCAACGGAAAGGCCCTTTACCCTCGCAAAACAGCGGACGTATATATGCAGGCACAAATCCCGGGAAGTTGAATGCATCGTTTACACCACGTTTGTCGTGTGCTTGTCCGCGCAGGTTATTACCGTAGTCAAAGGTAATAGCACCACGTTTTTGCAGTTCCAGCATCAGGCGTACATGGTGTGCCATTGTATCTAATGAGCGAGACATGTATTCGTTTGCATTGGCTGTACGCAAAGCGTTAGCTTCTTCTACAGACATGCCTTCAGGGAAATAACCTATCAGCTCATCGTGTGCCGATGTCTGGTCTGTAAGTGTATCAGGTGTTATTTTACGGTCTATCAGCCTTTGCAGCAAATCAACAACATTGCAGCAAACACCTATCGATACTGCTTCTTTATTTGCTTTAGCTTCCAATGCCCAGTCTATAGCCTCGTCTATATTCTGAGAATATTTATCCAGATAACGCGTTTCAATACGCTTCTGCATACGCCATTCTTCTACCTCTGCAGCAAGGCATACACCTTCGTTCATGGTAATGGCAAGTGGCTGAGCGCCACCCATACCACCAAGGCCTGCTGTTACATTCAGCGTGCCTTTCAATGTGCCACCATAGTGCATGTTTGCCAACGACAGGTAAGTTTCGTACGTACCTTGTACAATACCCTGAGAACCGATATATATCCAGCTACCTGCAGTCATCTGACCATACATCATGAGGCCTTTAGCTTCTAGTTCGCGGAAATGCTCCCATGTAGCCCAACGGCCAACAAGGTTTGAATTGGCAATGATAACACGTGGTGCATCTTTGTGAGAACGCAGTACGCCTACAGGCTTGCCTGACTGTACCAACAGGGTTTCGTCTTCATTCAGGCCTTTCAGCAGTTCCAGTATTTTGTCAAAGCTTTCCCAGTTACGTGCAGCTTTACCGATACCGCCATATACAACCAAGTCTTCAGGACGTTCTGCCACTTCAGGATCCAGATTGTTTTGCAGCATGCGGAATGCAGCTTCACTTACCCAATTCTTACAATTAAGCTGATTGCCCTTAGGTGAACGTATTACTCTATGTGTTGTTGACATATATTCGAATTCAAAAAATCAATTAATAAAGTAGCATCAGACTACACTCCCAGTTTAGCCAATTCTTCTTCAATGCGTTTTACTGCATCTGCTTCGCTCACATCTTCTTTTACAAACGGTTTGCCTGTTACATTTTCGTACAGCTCAATATAACGCTCAGAAATACCTTTGATAACTTCATCTGTCATTTCAGGAACCTGCTGACCATCCTTTCCCTGGAAGCCATTAGCCATCAGCCATTCTCTAACAAATTCTTTAGACAATTGTTTTTGCGCTTCACCTTTTGCCTGACGTTCTTCGTAACCTTCCAGATAGAAGTAGCGAGATGAATCCGGTGTGTGAATTTCATCTATTAGGGTTATCACTCCGTCTTTTTTGCCGAACTCATATTTTGTGTCTACCAGAATCAATCCGCGTTCTTTTGCTATTTCCTGTCCGCGTTGGTATATGGCAAGCGTATATTTTTCCAGTTGTTCATATTCTTCTTTTGGTACCAAACCACGGCTGATAATTTCTTCGCGGCTGATATCTTCGTCGTGCCCTTCGTGCGCTTTAGTTGTTGGTGTGATGATAGGCGTAGGGAAGCGGTCATTTTCTTTTAAGCCTTCAGGCAGTGTTACACCACACAATTCGCGTTTGCCGCTTTTGTAGGTACGCCATGCATGTCCCGTCAGGAAACCACGTACCACCATTTCTACAGGATAAGTTTCGCATTTGTGGCCAATAGTAATATTGGGCAAAGGTGAGCTTATCATCCAGTTAGGTACTATGTCTTTAGTTGCATTCAGAAACTGAGCAGCAATTTGGTTCAGTACCTGTCCTTTGTATGGTATGGGGCGTGGCAATACTACGTCGAATGCCGATATACGGTCGCTTACCTGCATTACCATATATTTATCAGCTATGGTATAAACATCACGAACTTTTCCTTTATAAAAGTTGGTCTGTTTAGGGAGATTGAATGTTGACATATACTAATAATAGTTTTTTCAGAACGCTGTTCACTGAAGCCCTGAAATGGAATGCAAAAGTAAACAAGAAATGCCTCCCGAAGGAGGCATTTATAAAAAAATTATGATGCGATTACAGTCTTGACTTTACATTAGCTATATCTGCAAGGCGTTTTTCTGCCAGCCTGATAGCCGCTGCCTGTGCGTGGATGTTTTCAGCCTCAGACAGTTTGTAGATTTCCAGCGTGCGGTCGTAGATTTTTTCTACGTTACCCATTACGCGTTCGCGGTTGTAGCCATCCAGCTCAGCGCTTACGTTTATGAGGCCACCTGCGTTTATCAGGAAGTCCGGGGCGTAAACGATGCCTTTCTGTACCAGCATAGGGCCGTGTACATTTTCATCAGCAAGCTGGTTGTTTGCAGCGCCTGCTATGATAGGGCATTTCATTTTAGCGATGCTTTCTGTATTAACAGTTGCACCCAACGCACACGGAGCGTAAACGTCCATCTCCATATCAAAGATTTTATCGCCGGCTACTACTTCCACACTGCGGAATTTATCAACCGTTTCTTTAATCTTCGTTTCGTTGATGTCTGATATATATACTTTCGCGCCTTCTTCTATCAGGTGGCCTACAAGATACTGACCAACGTGGCCTACACCCTGTACCAGTACTTTTTTGCCGCTCAGGCTATCATTACCCCATACTTTCTTTGCAGATGCTTTCATACCAATGAAAACACCATAAGCAGTAAAAGGAGAAGGATCGCCGCTGCCGCCCATATATTCAGGAACGCCTGTTACGTGTTCTGTTTCCAGAGAAATATATTCCATATCGCGTGCAGACGTGTTAACGTCTTCGGCAGTGATGTATTTACCATTCAGGCTGTTTACAAACTTGCCATAACGGCGCCACAAACCTTCAGATTTTACCTTAGCAGCATCGCCTATGATAACGGCTTTACCACCACCCAGGTTCAAACCACTGATGGCAGCTTTGTATGTCATACCACGGCTGAGGCGCAGTGCATCTACTACCGCATCCTGATGGCTGCCATAGTTCCACAAACGGGTACCACCCAAAGCAGGGCCAAGCGTAGTGTTATGGATTGCAATTATTGCATTAAGGCCTGAATGAGGGTCGTGGCAGAAAACTACCTGTTCGTGACCCATTTGCTGTACTAAGTCGAAAACCGAAGGCTGCATGAGTTTTAAAATTAAGGTGCAAACTTACTAAAAACCCTTAATTTATTTCCATTGGATGACTTCAGTTTCAGTAATTACATATATGTGTTGATGGGCTTCGATTTCCTGCTGTTTGGAACCTGTAAAATCGCCAAAAGCTGGGAGTAGCATTTTGCCTGCAGTCTGGCAAAAGCAGGGTAGTTTGATACCCATGTGTCTGTTTTGCACCAGCTTTACAGATGGATGTACGTGCCCGTGCAATACAAAACCATCAGCGGTTTCAATATCATCGTGACTGATGGTAAACGGACCGATGTTTAATATCTCCTGATGCGGGATGATATTCCATTTGGTATAGAACGAGTTGTCAAGAATATCGTGGTTGCCAATAATAAGGTCTATCTGCAAATTGGGGTGAGAACTACGCCAATGCCCGAAACTTTCTACTTCGTTATTATGTACGCTGTGGAATAAATCGCCTGCTACTATCAGGCGTTCAGCCTTGTACTGCTGAACAATGCCTGCCAACCTTATTTCATCATTTACTTGTGTATTGACAGGGATAGCTATGCCATGCTTGCGAAAATGCCCAGTTTTGCCCCAATGCAGGTCTGCCACAACTATGGCTTTTTGTGCAGGCCAGTAAATTGCTTTTTCAGGAAGCAGGTAGATTGTTTCGCCTTGTAATTGTATTTGCAGCATCTGGAGGTGCAAAATTACAAAAGGTTGCAGTTATGTGCTGCAACCTTTTATCCTATCTATTGCAACATGAATGTTATAGGGAGTGTGTAATATACTTTTACAGGGTGTCCGTTTTGCATACCGGGTTTCCATTTAGGCATGTTCATTACAACACGTATTGCTTCTTCGTTGCATCCGCCGCCTATGCCACGTTTCACAATAGCATTGCCTACACTTCCATCTTCGTTTACTACAAATTGTACATAAACCCTACCTTCAATATCATTCTCTCTTGCATTTGCAGGGTATCGCAGATTTTGTTGTATATACTTTATCATATTTCCATCAAATGAAGGGAGTACTTCGCTATAGGTAAGTATTTTATTGGTTTCAGTACTTGTTTCAGTGCCCCCTCCAGTTGTATTTGTGTTTTTTGAAGTTGCTACAACCGTACCATCTTTACTTCCTTCAGCATCTACCAATCCGCTTTCTTTGCCTTTCATCTCATCGACAGTTTTGGGCGGGTCTATAACCTTTTCATCCGGCACTATCTTAGCAATAGGGTTAGCAACCGTTGGTTTAACTGCAGCGGTCACAGGTGCAGGCTGTTCGATTTTAGGTTTGGGAAGTTCAATGTTGAGCGTGTGCATCTCTATTGGTTTGTTAGCTATAGTCGCAATTACTGCGGCAGTTTCTTCTTTATGCATCAATGCATATCCACCCAAAGCAATACAAAGACTCATAACAGTGAATAATGCTTTTGCTGCACGGTTATCATAATGCTTGCGCAATTCATAGCTACCATATTTTTTGTTACGGTTATCGAACAAGATGTCGAGGTAGTCGGCTTGTGATAATGCTTTTGCGTCCATAGTAGTTCGTTTATTATTAAAACGCTTTTAGCGTATCTATTCCACAAAACTTATTGTAATTGTTTTGTCAGAATAAGTTTTTCGTTTGCTGTAATATCTGCAATGGCATAGTAGGCTACTTGGTTGATAGCCATTTCATCCAATAGTGTTACCACATCCTGATACTCACAATCATCGTTGGGTTTTATTATTACTTGTAGCTGATGTGCCTGTGCGCTGAAATTTGCAGGTAGCTTGCGCAGTGCAGCTTGTTTGTTCATAATTAAATTTCTGAGTTCTGAACTGTTATAACTCTTAAACAGCATGCCTTCTTTGTATGCACCGGTATAAGTAGCATAGAGATGGTTTTTTGTGGGCATTATTGTTATGGTTGCAGTATCTACATATGCAGTGCTCTCTGTTGCAGGTTTGTATGGCATATTGATGTCCATCATTCTGGGTTCTGCAATAGATGTGGTGTAGATGAAGAATGTGATGAGAATGAAACCGAGGTCTACCATCGGAGTCAGATCTATTGATGGGCTGCGCCTGCCTTTGCTCTGGTTTACTTGTACGTCTGCCATAGTTGGTTGTTTACTATGCAGACGAGTGGATGAGGATATTCCACAAAAAAGAAAAACCGCCACAAAAATTTGTGACGGTTGTATGATATTTTATGCTTTAGCTTGTCTTTCCTGTTGCCATTGCTCGCGGTGTTTGCGTAGCGGGTGGTCTTTCGATTTGTTGAAAATCTTCTGTCCGTTTTCCCTGCCTGCACGGTGCATACGTTGCTCTTCTTCAGGCAGGTTGTGCTCTGTACGGCAATCTACGCTGCAGCAGCCTTCCAGGTCTTTAGCACAATCTTCACATTGTATGAACAACAGATGGCAGCCATCGTTTTTGCAATTGGTATGTGTATCGCATGGCTTGCCGCAGGTATGGCATTGAGCCAGTACATCTTCTGTAATGCGCTCACCCAGACGCTCATCAAACACAAAGTTTTTGCCTTTGAATTTTACTGGAAGTCCTTGTTCTTTTGCCTTGCGTGCATATTCAATAATACCGCCCTCTACGTGAAATACGTTTTTAAAACCATTGTGCAGCATATACGCACTTGCTTTTTCACAACGTATACCGCCTGTGCAATACATAATGATGTTTTTGTCCTCATTGCCTTTCAGCATATCAACAGCCATTGGCAATTGTTCGCGGAAGGTGTCTGATGGTACTTCTATCGCATTTTCAAAATGGCCTACTTCATATTCGTAGTGGTTGCGCATATCTACGATGATGGTGCCTGGTTGTTCAGACAATTCATTGTATTCTTTTGCTTTCAGGTATTTGCCCGTTTTAGCAGGGTCGAAGTTCGGATCATCGATACCATCAGCTACTACTTTTTCACGTACTTTCATGCGCAGTACCCAGAAAGATTTTCCGTCATCGTCTACAGCAATATTCATACGTATGCCGTTCAGCTCAGGTGCTGCAGCATACAGCGTATCTCTGAAGGCTTCGTAATTACTTTCAGGTACACTTACCTGTCCGTTGATGCCTTCTTTGGCAATATAAATACGTCCGAAAACTTTCAGCTTTTCAAATGCTACCCACAAATCGTCGCGAAACTGCTGTGGATTTTCGATGTTGAAATACTTGTAAAAGGAAACTGTCTTGCGGAATTCTGTTTCCGCGAGCATACGCTGCTTCAGTTCCTCGTTCGAGATGCGGTTGTGTAACACTGGCATTGTGTCCCTTCCTTTTCTTTTGAGGTTAAATAATGATTTGCGGTGCAAAGTTAACTCAAATTGGTATTTTTAAACCTATGAAGCAGGTGATTTTAATCATTCTTTTGCTGTTGCCGTCGCTCAGTAAAGCCCAACCCGAGAAAGTGCCTGTGCGCTTTTTGCAAGACTACTACTATTATGGTATTACTCCGCTGAAGGAAGGCGTGAATGTATTTGTAGTAACTAAGCGCAGAGAGTTTGAAAAGCTGTTTGGCAAAACAAACAGACCCGATACGCCCGATTTCAGCAAAGAATGGATGATAGTACTGACGATGCCAAAGACCAAATGGAATGCTAAGATTGACGTAGATAAAGTATCAATGAAAGCGGGTTCGTTTATAGAGGTGTATACACATATAGACGAAGGGCGCCGTAAGTATAGCTACGATACTTATCCTATAAAAGTTGCGATCATCCCTAAATATAAAAATGTGAAGAAGCTACACTTTTATGATGGTAGAAAACTACACCCGCTCACTACGCTGGATGTAGATTAGCTTTGGCTTTCGGATAGTTTTTAGTACTTTTCAACGTTTCTCAGTAAAGGATATTAATAAATTAGTAAACATGAAAAAGTTGTTGTTGATAGCTGGTATTACGTTCTCGCTGAATGCATTTGCACAGCCCGAAGTAATCATTAAGCGTGTAGAGTTCAAAGAATTGCAAAGCTACTTCCTTAAATCGCAGGATGTGGTGAACAAGAAAGACCTGACATATATATGGATAGAAGATCAGGCTCAGTTTGATGAGTTGTTTGGCATGGCCAAAACAATGAACAACACCATTGTAACGCCTGATTTTGAGGATAACTATATCGTTGCATTGGCCGCTCCTGAAACGCGTATGGAGACATACCTGGCCATCAAGCGTACAGAAATAGAAAATGAGAAAGACCTGAAAATTCATTGTATAAAAATGGAGGGTAGCAAGAACGATTATTTTACCAAGCCTGTTTTTGTAGCGTCTATCCCTAAAGACAAGTTTGTAAAGAATCTGGTGTTTTGTGATGAGTTGGGTAAAGAACAAAAGCGCATCAATCTGGTGAAGGTTGAAAAGGAAAAACAGAAAATAGCAGAGAAGCTGACAAAAGAACAACAAGAAGCTGCTGATAAAGCTGCAAAAGAAGAAAAGCTTGCAGCAGAGAAGGCAGAAAAAGAGGCAAGAATAGCCGCAGAAAAAGCGGAGAAAGAAGAACGTATTGCTGCTGAAAAAGCAGAGAAAGAAGCAAGAGTGGCAGAGGCTAAGGCTGCTAAAGAGGCTAAGCTGGCAGCAGAACGTGAGGCTGCTGAAAAAGCCGCCAAAGAAGAGGAGGAACGCATGGCTAAAGAAGCCGCTCGCAAAAAAGCTGAACGTAAAGCTAAACAGGCAGAATACGAAGCTGCAGAGAAAGCACGTATAGCAGAAGAAAAAGCTGCTGAAGAGCGCTATGCCGCTGAGGAAGCAGCACGCAAGAAGGCTAAGGAAGAGGAAGAAATAAGAAAAGCAGCAAGGCAGAAGGCAATAGATGCGCAGGTAGAAGCTGAGGTGAAGGCTGAGATGGAAAGAAAGCGTCTGGAAAAAGCGAGACTGCAGAAAGAAAAAGAAGAACGTGAAGCCGCTATAAAAGCAGAGGAAGAACGTGAATATAAACTGCAGCTTGCACGCGAAGAGCGCGAAGAGAAACTACGTATAGCACGTGAGGAGCGCGAGGCTAAGAAAGAAAAAGAACGCATAGCACGCGAAGAGGCAGAGCGCAAAGCACAGGAAGAAGCAGAAGAGCAGGAGCGTGAACAGCGTGAAATAGAAAAAGCAAAAGCTAAGAAGCTGCGCGAAGAAAAACGCCAGAAACGTCGTGAAGAGCGCGAACGTGAAGAGGAAGAATAATTAGAGCCACTTCATAGGGTTACGCCTGCGCATCAGGATGTAGTTTTTCATGTTCATCCAGAATGCGAGCACCATATAAACTATCAGGGGCGAGCCCAGTGTGAGGAAAGAAATATAAATGAACCATAGGCGTATGCGCGATGTCGCTACGCCTAATTTTTCGCCTATAGCCGAACAAACGCCAAAGGCTTTCCATTCAATAAAGTTCTTTATATCGTACAGTGGCTTCATAATGACTAATGTAAAATTACTAAAAATGATTACAGGATAGCAAGCTTGTATTGTTATAGTATTGATATATTCGTACCCGTTGAGCAAATATATAGACATACATACCCACCATAACGCTGGGGAGGGCCTGTTTATTACAAACAGGTATCATGCTTTTGAAAAAGCTGAAGGAGCTGGTTTATGCTCACTGGGTCTGCACCCTTGGTACATTACACCCGGTGGTATTGAGCATGAATTGGTGCAGTTAGAGAAATATGCATCGTTGCAAAACGTAGTAGCCATAGGTGAGTGCGGTTTGGATAAGCTGACAAAAACAGATTGGTCATTGCAGGAAGATGTATTCCGCAGACAAATACGGCTTGCAAACATATTGCATAAGCCATTGATAATACATTGTGTACGTGCTTATGATGAAGTGTTGCAACTGCTGAAACAAGAGCAGGTAGCAATACCTGTTATCTTTCATGGGTTTAATAAAAATGTGCAGGTAGCACAAAGGATATTGGCACAAGGGTATTACCTGTCTTTTGGTGCTGCGCTACTAAACGACCAATCACATGTTATTGAGGCATTACAAGCCTGTACTGAAGACACATTTTTCCTTGAAACAGATGATGCAGACATAGCTATCGGGCAGATATATGAAAAAGCCGCCGATATAAGGAAAACTGGTGAGGATGCCCTTATTTTGCAGCTTCAAAAAAACTTTCAAGCTGTTTTTAATATATGAAAGATACAAGCTGGCTCTCGCGTACAGAATTGCTGATTGGTAAAGAAAAATTGAATAAGCTCATTAACTCGCACGTATTGGTTGTAGGCATGGGTGGTGTAGGCTCTTTTGCGGCAGAGTTTGTTTGTCGCGCAGGGGTGGGGCAGATGACGATTGTAGATGGCGATATTGTAGACCCAAGCAACCGCAACAGGCAATTGCCTGCATTGGCAACTACACACGGGCAATCGAAGGCTGATATCATGGCTGAGCGTCTGTTGGCAATCAACCCTGAATTGAAATTGCGTAGCATTAAAGAATTCATTACGCCGGAGAAGGTTGCTGATGTTCTGGATACAGATTATGATTATGTGGTAGAGGCTATCGATAGCATCACACCGAAAATAACGTTCATAAAAGCAGCTTACGAAAAAGGATTGCGTATTGTTAGTTCTATGGGGGCAGGTGCCAAGCTAGACCCTACACAGTTGTGTGTAGTAGATATATCTAAGACATACAATTGCCCGTTTGCACAGCAGATACGCAAGAAGCTGAAAGAGTCAAATATCCGCAAGGGTATAAAAGTGGTTTTCTCTCCCGAAGAACCGATAAAAGAATCGCTGATGCTAACGGATGGTAGCAACTTCAAGAAGTCTGCCTATGGTACTATCTCTTATCTGCCCGCAACATTTGGTGCTTGTGTAGCATCTGTGGCTATCAGAGATTTGATGGAAGGATAAACAAGCAGAATTAATAAAGAAAGAAAAAGCCACATCCGAAGATGTGGCTTTTATATTGTGTGCTTAGTATTGATTACTTAGCAAATTCTGCACGGATAACATTCAATGCACCACCAGCTTTGAACCATTCAATCTGTTGAGCATTGTAAGTGTGGTTCAGCATGATTTCGTCAACGCTGCCATCACTGTGTTTCAGAATCATAGTCAGTGGTGTGCCTTCTTTGAAGTCAGTCAGACCCAGGATGTCGATGTTATCATCTTCCTGTATTTTATCGTAGTCTGCTTTGTCATTGAAAGTAAGCGCCAGCATACCTTGTTTCTTCAGGTTTGTTTCGTGGATACGAGCGAAGCTCTTAACAACGATAGCGCGTACACCCAGATGGCGTGGCTCCATAGCCGCGTGTTCGCGAGAGCTACCTTCACCATAGTTTTCGTCACCTACCACTACGCTGCCAATGCTTTGTGCTTTGTATGCGCGTTGTACTGCAGGTACTTCACCATATTCGCCTGTCAGTTGGTTTTTAACCTTGTTAGTTTCGTTGTTGAAAGCATTAACGGCACCAATCAACATATTGTTAGAGATGTTGTCTAGGTGACCACGGAACTTCAACCACGGACCTGCCATAGAGATGTGGTCAGTAGTACATTTGCCGAATGCTTTTATCAGCAGCTTCAGGTCATGCAGGTTAGTACCTTCCCAAGCAGAGAATGGTGCCAACAGTTGCAGACGAGCACTTTCTGGATTTACTTTTACTTCTACTTTGCTACCATCTTCAGCAGGTGCCTGGTAACCGGCATCTTCTACTGCAAAACCCTTAGCAGGCAGTTCGAAGCCTTTAGGTTCTGCTAACATTACTTCTTCACCTTTCTCGTTGATCAACTTATCTTTCAGTGGGTTGAAAGTCAGCTTACCTGCGATAGCGAATGCAGTAACTATTTCAGGAGATGCAACGAATGCGTGTGTAGATGCATAACCATCATTACGCTTAGCAAAGTTGCGGTTGAATGATGTAACGATTGTATTCTTACGATTAGGATCGTCGATGTGGCGAGCCCACTGGCCTATACAAGGACCACAAGCGTTAGCCAATACTACACCACCCATTTTGTCGAAAGTTTTCAGGAAGCCATCACGTTCGATAGTGAAACGAACCATTTCAGAACCAGGTGTGATAGTGTATTCGCTCTTAGCTTTCAGGCCTTTCGCCATTGCATCTTCTGCAATAGAAGCAGCACGAGAAATATCTTCGTAAGAAGAGTTGGTACAAGAGCCAATCAGTGCAACTTCTACATCTTCAGGCCAGCCGTTTTCTTTTGCTACTTCAGCCATTTTGCTGATAGGTGTAGCCAGATCCGGAGTGAAAGGACCGTTTACGTATGGTTCCAGTTCATCCAGGTTTATTTCAATCAGTTGATCGTAGTATTTAGCAGGGTCTGCATATACTTCAGCATCCGGGCGCAGGTGTTCTTTAACGCCGTTTGCCAGTTCCGCTATATCAGCACGTGCAGTACCACGCAGGTAGTCAGCCATTTTCTCATCGTATGCAAACAGAGAGCATGTAGCGCCTATTTCAGCACCCATGTTACAGATAGTACCTTTCCCGGTAGCACTCAGGCTATCAGCACCATCGCCAAAGTATTCAACGATAGCACCAGTACCACCTTTTACAGTCAGGATGCCTGCTACTTTCAGGATGATGTCTTTCGCGCTAGTCCAGCCATTCATTTTGCCTGTCAGCTTTACACCTATCAGTTTAGGCATTTTCAGCTCCCAAGGCAGGCCTGCCATTACGTCTACCGCATCAGCACCACCAACACCTATAGCTATCATACCCAGACCACCTGCGTTTGGCGTGTGGCTGTCTGTACCAATCATCATACCGCCAGGGAAAGCATAGTTTTCCAATACTACCTGGTGGATGATACCTGCACCGGCTTTCCAGAAACCGATACCGTATTTATCAGATATTGAAGAAAGGAAGTCATAAACTTCTTTGTTCACATCATTTGCAGTTGCAAGATCTTGTGTTGCACCTACTTTGGCTTGTATCAGGTGGTCGCAGTGTACAGAGCTAGGTACAGCTACTTTTGCACGTCCGCAAGTCATAAACTGTAACAGCGCCATCTGTGCCGTTGCATCCTGCATCGCTACGCGATCCGGTGCAAAGTTTACATAGTCTTTACCACGCGTATACGCATGTGTTGCTTTCTCGTAAGAGTGTGCATACAATATTTTTTCTGCCAATGTAAGCGGACGACCCAACAGTGTGCGAGCTGCGGCTACTTTGCCGGGCAATTCGCTATACACACGCTGGATAAGATCAAGATCAAAAGCCATTGCTTAAAATATATTTTTGAATTGTTAGAGGTTAAAAAGACGTCGCGAAGTTACCGAAAATGACACATAATAGAAAGTGAAAAATATAACAGCTTTGCTAAATGAATATATATAATGAATTTTCATTAATCGGGCAGTAGGTACGTTTCATGGAAATATATTTGTATTTTTACTGTATATAGAGGCAGGAGTTAGTTTTATAGCATCAGGGTATGAAAAAAATAGCATCAATTCTCGCATTATGCCTGCTTTCGGTAGGGGTGATGGCGCAAACTGCAAAAAATAAGAAACAGGTAGCAAAGCCTGCAGGTAAAACTGCGGCCAAGAAACCTGCAGTAAAATCAGACAGCGTATCGTTAGCCTCACTTGGCCCTTGGGAAGAAGGGAAGTGCTTTCCGCTCAATTCAGACAAAGAATACCACCTCTACGATTTTGTAATTAATCTGGATGATATCAGGGTTGTCAAGCGTTACAAGCCATTTTTTGATAAGTACCATTACACCTTCAGCGGCTATGTATGGGAAGCGCTAATAAGGGATATGCTTGCAGATGCGGACAAAGACCTGAGTGCAAATATTGCATTACGCAGCGAGAATAATACCGTTATGGTAAATGTGTTGAAGTATCAGAATATCAATAAGTTTCCTGAATACATGTGTGGCATATTCTCTAATCTCAACAAATTCAGCAGCTATTTGCAAAAAGCTGACAGGAGCAAAATCCCTAATTATTAGCACTGCATTTTACGTTCATGAATTGAAAACGGCGGTTCGTGAAGAATAGCTATTAAGAAACAGGGCAAACCTGTACCTTGTTGTATGTTTTTCCGGCAATGGATACTGTTTTCATTGTTATGCTTTTGCATTGTGGCAAGAGCACAGCATCCGTATTTCTACCAGCCCAAAGAAACCGAAAATATCATTGGCAGCGAAGTTTACAGCATCCGTCAGGATAAGGCAGGTTATATCTGGGTGGCAGGTAATGAAGGCGTATTTCGCTACGATGGCAAGCAGGTAAAACAATATACTTGTGCAGGACAGAATGGTAAGAGTATATCTGACTTGAAGGAAGATGCGCAGGGGCGTATGTGGTGTAAAAACTTTAACGGGCAGATATTTTATATAACAGGTGACTCGTTGAAGATTGCTGTCGATGTATCTAAAGAATATCCTACGTTTCCAGAAAACGCCATTGGCGATAACGGTGTTTATTATACAATAGTAGGGGGTATAGCACATTATAACATTACTACAGGTAAGATAAAACGCTGGTATTATCCCGATAATAAAAAGAACGCCCTGGCATCTAATATGCTATATGCACGTGATGGTAGCATTTACGTGTCAGTAATAGGTTATGGTGTTAGTCGTTTATCAAACGGAAAGTTTACAAAGATTGAGAAAACAAATGCGTCGGCATTAATGCCACGCGTAGCGCCCAATAGAAATTTCATTTTTTACTTCGGCAACAGGTTAATCATGTTCACCGAAGTAAACCCTGAGAGGCAGTATTATCTGTCCGAAATCAGAAATGATTCACTCATCGTACTGAAACAAATCCCTACTGTATTGGCAGGCAGCCGCATATTTACGGTTAGTGCAGTTGGTGATGCTATATGGCTATGCACACAAGAAGGTGCTGTTTGTGTAGATGCCGATTTGAATGTGAAGTACAAAGGGTTGCGCTTTTTTAAAGAGGCTGATATATCAAATGTGATGCGCGATAGTGAAAACAATTACTGGTTTACATCGCTGGATAATGGTATGTATATAGTGCCTAATATCGATATCTGGTTGTATAATCAGTTGTCGGCAGGTATATCGTCAGACAATATTACATCGATGTATATCAACAGACGAAAAGATATTTTGCTTGGCTACTTCAATGGTGTGGTAGATATGCTGCGGGATGGTAAAGTGTCACATCCCGTAAGGCCAAGTCAGGCAGTATCTATGGTACGTAAAATAATAGTTGATACTGCCGAAACTAAATACATCATTGCACAGGGTATTACATCTTACTACGAAGCGGATAAGGGGCGCACATCTGAAATAGAGCGAAGTGGATTCAGGGATATATGTTTTGCCGATAACGGTAAAGCGTTATTTGCATCTATACAGAATGCTGGTTGGATGCGGCTACGAGGTAATGTCATAGATAGTATACATTTCCTCAAACTCAAAGCGGCCCGCTATGTGGCGTATACATCAGCAGATATGTTGAAGTGGGTAGGTTATTCAGATGGTACATACTATTATGATGCGCTGAACAGGGAAAAAGAACTACTCTACAACGGCCAGAAAGTATTTGCCACGGCTATGAAAACAGACAGCCGCGGACACTTATGGATAGGTACAGTTGCCAGTGGCCTGATGCGTGTTAATAATGCACGTATCATAAGCAATATATCGGGCGCAGATAAGCTGAATGGTAATAACGTGCGTGCTATATTCTGTAAAGATTCGCTGGTATGGGTGGCTACAGAGAAAGGCTTTAATATCATTAATACTAACACTGATAATGTTAGCTATATAGACTGGCACGATGGGTTGCCCAATGCAGAAATAAGGCAGATATACGTAGCTGATAATACGGTGTATCTCGCAACCAATAAAGGCCTGATTACTTTCCCTGCAAATGTTCGAACTGTTAACAGTATAAAGCCTCATATATACCTGAAGCGTATGTTGGTGAATGATGAAGAGGTGACGATAAGTACACACATCAACCTGTCGCACGATCAGAATAAACTGATTATCTATTTCGGTACTCAGGGCTTTACGCACAAACATCAGTATTCGTACAGCTATAAAATGCAAGGTCTGGATACCGTATGGACAGAGAGTGGTTATAATACAGATTATGCCAGGTTTACTTCATTACCTCCCGGCGATTATACATTTATGGTAAGGGCGTATAATGAAGACGGAGGGTTGTCTGTAAATACTGCATCTGTTCAAATACATATAGCAAAGCCTTTCTGGTTGCAATGGTGGTTTTTCGTAGTTGTTGGGCTTGGGTTGGTACTGCTGGTATCAGGTATTTTCTTTTTACGCATCCGTACTATCAACAAGCGAAATCAGTTGGAGCAAGGTATTCGCTCATCCCAACTTGCAGCACTGAAGGCGCAGATGAATCCGCATTTTGTTTACAATGCATTAAACTCTATCCAAGACCTCGTTTTGCAAAACGATATTCGCAGTGCCAATGTATACTTCAGCAAGTTCAGCACACTGATGCGCAAAGTGTTGGACGCTTCAGGGAAAGATAAACTACCACTACAGGAAGAGCTTGAGATGCTGGAGCTGTATCTGGAACTGGAGAAGTTGCGTTTCGGCAAGCAGTTTGAATATGCATTAACAGTAATTGGCGTGGCAGATAAAGAAGAGTTGGCCATACCAGCCATGATCATTCAGCCGTTCGTAGAAAATGCATTGAAACACGGATTGCTGCATAAAGATGGGGAGAAGAAATTATCAATACAGTTCGAGCTGCAACATAGCCAGAAGCAACTTGTTTGTACTATTACAGATAATGGGGTTGGCCGTAAACGTGCGGACGAAATAAATACCAGAAAGGTAAAGACACATAAGAGCTTTGCGGTTAATGCTACACAAAAGCGATTGGAATTATTAAATAAATACTATCAGGGTAAGATAGGATTGCAAACAATAGATTTAGGAACAGATGAGCAACCCACAGGTACAATGGTGGTGCTGCATCTTCCGGTAGAGTACATATAGCATAAAATGGAAAAGATAAGAACCATCATTATTGACGATGAAGAGCCTGCAAGAAGGGCGCTGAAAAATATACTATCACAGTATTGCCCCAATGTAGAGTATCTGGGTGAGGCATCTAATATCCCCGATGGGGTCAAGCTGATTCACAAAACAACACCGCAACTGGTATTGCTGGATATTGAAATGCCTGGCTATAATGGTTTTGAATTGCTCGATTTCATCAAAGATGTATGTTTTGAAATCATTTTCATTACAGCCTACAGCGAATATGCACTGAAAGCATTTGAAGTATCGGCCATAGACTATTTACTGAAGCCTGTAAACATAGACCAGCTGAATGCCGCGCTTGAAAAACTGAACAACAAACTGCATGCCGCAAATATGCAGAAACGTGTAGAGTTGTTTAAAGAGAATAATACAGCCAATGAGTTTACCCGTATTGCATTGCCTGTATCAGATGGCTTGCTGTTTGTAGAGGTGCTGGACATTATACTGCTAGAGGCAGATGGAGCATACACACATGTGTGGCTGCGCAATGGTTCTAAGATACTGGTAAGCAAGAAGCTGAAGTTTTTTGAAGATGTGCTGAATGCACGTAAACATTTCTATCGCCCGCACAGGTCTTATATGGTCAACTTCAACTTTGTAACCAAATACAACAAAGGTGAGAGCATGCTGGTGATGGATAATAAAATAGTCGTGCCTGTATCTAAAGAAAAGAAGAGCGAACTGGAAGATGTGCTGAAAGAAGTAAGGGTGGGGCAATAGCTTCATGTTGATATTGAGACATTCATGAATTCATAATCACCATTCGTGAATTAAGCCAATGAAACGGGACGTGTTGATAATAGTTTTGACTTATCAATCAACACGTTATGAAACAAATTACACTGCTGCTGCTTGCAGCTACTATGACAACTACCTCTTATGCACAAGCTGATAAGCATAAAGGTGAAGTGGTATTCTTCAACAAGAAAATAGATTATCACAACCCATCAGGCGATAATGAATCCAATTATCTGCAAGAGTACACACTTGGCGAACCACTGTATTTCCGCGCCTATTTTTCGCAACAACTGAAAGATGTTTGTGCAGATTGCAACTATTACGATGTTCGCTTTTCTGCAAATGGGGTTACGTATACCAGCGAACAGTTTCGTGGCGAGAACATGAAAGTATATAGCTATAGCAGTGCTGCCGGTGCAGGTTACTACGTAGGTGGCGGTGCTGCGGGTGTACCACTCATCAGCGACCGTGGTTGGTACTACGAACAGTACGACCTTGTAGAAGATGCATTCCGCATGTTCCTGAACAAACTGGGTAAGACTGTAAAAATTGGTGCTACCATACCGGTGAAAATTGAAGTGCTGAGTGCCAAAGAAACAAAAGTAGCAAGCAGTGGTACTGTGTTAGCTACAGGTACCATTAATGTAAAAGTTACAGATAAGGTAAAAGACCTGAGCAATTTTGTAACTCGCGCATCTGCAGCTACTACAAACGCTGAAATAGAAAAAGCAATCGGCGACAGGTTTAAAGCTTCTTTGGAAAACGAACCTGAGCTGAAAGTAGATAAAGTTGTAAAGACTATACTGGTAAGTACAGAAAATGTAAAACGTAATTCGCTGACAGGCTATCCTGAAAGTAAAAACATAGATGCGTCAGTTATTTACAAGCGTTTCGACGGTAGCTATTGGGTATGCAAAACAACCTATGTATTTGAATACGATGGCACAGCCTACGCTAAAATTCCTCGCTTTGGTAAGCTCGCATTTCAGGCGCCTGTAGTTGCCTGTGGTGTAGAATAATATTCCCTGTTCATCATAGGGTGCTATAAGTATGGTCACTTATGCACCCTTGTTTTTAACCCTTGTAAAATTTATCAAAACACAACAATATGAAGAAGGTTCTACTTTCAATGGCAGTATTGCTTGGTCTTGCATCTGCTACACATGCACAAACATTATCAGATAGCCTCAAAGGTTGCTTCGCATTCAACGGTGCAGACAGCTTTAAAGATGGAGCATCTACAGGTATACTGGTTAGCTACAATGGCAGCCACAGCCGCACATCAGACCGCTTCAGCGGAAATAACGCGATGGCATTTACAGGTATAGGTTATCTATCTGCCGGCAATGCTGCAAAGTTTAGTGTAATGGATGGGCTTACGATATCTGCATGGATATATATAGGTCCGCTACTGACTGGCGAGGGGGCTATTGTTTCTAAATGGGACAATAACGTAGGGGATGAATATTTGTTTGGCGTGTATAGCAATAACAAACTGGCGTTGGCTATACAAGGTAAAACCTATGAGTCTACAATGCTAGGTCGCACAGTGCTGGCAGATACTACATGGTATCACGTAGCTATGACATGGGCAAAAGGTGGAGTGACAGGTATATATGTGAATGGTGTATTGGATACAGGTTCTATCCTTGTTGATTCTCTGGTAAACACTACAACACCTTATCATATTGGTGGTCAGGGTTCAGGCTTAAGCAGGTATTTCCAAGGTAAGATAGATGATGTGCGTATGTATAACAGAGCACTGTCAGGTACAGAAATTAGCACACTTTATGCAAACGACTCTGCATGTGGACTGAAATATACACCACCACCTACAGGTGTGCAAAATGTAAGCACGGCACAAGGAATGAAAGTGTTCCCTAATCCCGCAACTGATGCAATAACAATAGCCGTTGCAAACAAGGCCAATGTATTGGTGTGCGATGTAAATGGCAGGGTAGTATATAGTGCTGCAATAGATAAAAAAGGAACAATAGATATTTCGGGTTACTCGAAAGGTATCTATATCATCAGGGCTACAGATGGTGATGGTAACAGATACGTTTCAAGGTTTATTAAAGAGTAACCACTCTTTCACTAGTCAACTAAAAAGCCCCTGAATATTCAGGGGCTTTTGTTTATAATATAGTATTGTTATCTACTATGGGAAGATGCCCAGTTCTTCGTAAGCAACACCAACTTTGTTGATGGCAACGATGAATGCTGCAGTACGCATGTCGTTCATGTTGTGCTCACGCATAGTATCGCGGATTTCGTGGAAAGAGCCAATCATTGTGTCTTCCAGACCAGAGTAAACCAGATCAACTTCGTCAGGACCATGCATGATTTGTTTGCGTTCTACATCGCTAACTTTCTTGCCTGTCAGACCTTCTACTGTGCTCAGTATAGTAGTGTTCTGGTTTTCGCTGAAGCGTTTTTCCATGCGGCCATAACGTACGTGGCTCAGGTTTTTCAACCATTCGAAGTAAGACACTGTAACACCACCTGCGTTCAGGTACATATCAGGTACGATGATAACGCCTTTAGCCAGCAGTATTTCGTCGGCTTCCGGAGTCAGCGGACCATTAGCACCTTCACCAATGATTTTTGCTTTGATGCGGTCTGCATTATCAGCATTGATAACGTTTTCCAGCGCGGCAGGAATCAGGATATCGCAATCTTGTTCAATAACGTCAAAACCGTTTTTGTAATCTGTAGCACCAGGGAAGCCCAGGATAGAACCTGTTGCTTTGCGGTGAGCTACTACAGCTTCAAGATCAAGACCGTCTGCATTGTAGATACCACCTTCGTATTCTGCCAGACCAACGATTTTAGAACCGCCTTCAAAGAAGAATTTAGCAGCGTGGTAACCTACGTTGCCCAAGCCCTGTACGATTACTCTTTTATCTTTAACACCTGTAGTCAATCCTAGGCGATCCATATCTTCTTTTACATTACACAGCTCGCGCAGGCCGTAGAATACACCAAGGCCTGTAGCTTCTGTACGGCCGCGTACACCACCTTGGCTTACCGGCTTACCTGTTACACAACCCATAGCATCAACTTCGCCCGGTTTCAGAGAAGCGTAAGTATCAACTATCCAGCTCATTTCGCGTGCGCCTGTACCGTAGTCAGGTGCAGGTACGTCGATGCCAGGGCCAATGAAGTTTTTCTTCACCAGTTCTGATGCATAGCGACGAGTTATTTTCTCCAGTTCGAAAGTAGAGTAGTTCTTAGGGTTGATTTTGATACCACCTTTACCACCACCAAATGGTACGTTAACGATAGCACATTTGTAAGTCATCAATGCAGCCAGAGCCATTACTTCATCCTGGTTTACATCCATGCTGTAGCGGATACCGCCTTTACATGGCAGTTTGTGATGCGAGTGCTGAACACGGTATGCTTCAATAACCTCTATTTTATCGCCGATACGTACCGGGAATTTCATTTGGTAAATAGAGTTACAAGCTTTGATTTGCTCAAGTATACCTTTTTCAAATCTTGTGTACTTAGCCGCTTTGTCGAAGTTGCGTTCAACACCCTGAAAGAAGCTGTAATGCTTTTGGGCTGTAGCTGTTTCTGCCATATTGATGTTTGATTAAAAAAAAATAAATTGGGATAATGTTAATCTTCTTTTTCAAGTTTGCTGATTTTGCGTTCCAGTCTTATCAGGTACGCAATAATCCCCGCAAAGATAGTGGCTAATACCAAAACCACAACGTATATTTTGCCGTCTGCCCTGAACTTATCTGCCATCTCCGGAGCGTTCTCCTGTGCCATTGCAGACAGGCTGAGCAGTAATAATATGATTGATATGGATACTTTTTTCATTTGTTGATATATTAAAAAGTATTATCTCTTTTGTGGTTAATCTGATTGATACGTACATGCAGGGTGCTTATCCAATAGCCCAGCAGAAACCACCCTATAACAGCAGGGTAGAACACCAGGCGCATACGGCTGTCTAGGTCGTAACTATTAAAGCCCGGATTGCCACCATTGCCCGGATGCAGAGAATCTACAAGGCGGGGCAATACAAACAGTAGCGGTATCATCATTGCAAATGCAAAAACATTGTACACTGCCGATATCTTAGCACGTTTTTCTTCGTCTTTTATACCACCACGCAGTATCAGGTAGGCAAAATAGCTGAGCATGCAGATAGCGGTAGCCAATTGTTTAGGGTCATTACTCCAAGGCTCGCCCCATGTATATTTGGCCCATTCCATACCTGTAAGCATACCTAAACAGCTGAACAAAACACCGATTTTCAGGAATGCTACGGCTTTAATATCGTAGTTCATATCCTGCTTGCGCAGATACATCAGCGAGTGGTAGAATGATATGCCGAAAAGCAACATCATACCAAACCACATGGGTACGTGAAAGTAGAGATTGCGTATAGTTTCGTTGAGTATGTGGCGTGCAGGTACAGGTAATAATAAGCCTCCTATTATGGCATAAGCCAGCAGGACGACACAGAGTATTTTCCACCAGTTGCTACGCATAAGCGATGGTTAAATTTCCGCAAATGTAAGAGAATAATTCACGGTAACGGTTTTTGTTTACATCTTTTACTCTTGCCACAGAAAAGGGAACAGGATTAAGCCTAATATGATAACCAACACACCCAATGCAAGCAGTACCAGCATCATTACCCCCCAGCCTTCCTGATATACGGGCGAAATGGCAGAAAGAGCCAGATTGCTCAGTATCATCAGTACAGGTATTACCAGTGGGAAGCCAAGTATTGCCATCAATGCGGCATTTTGTTGTGCTCTGGCAGCGATGGCAGATAAGAAGGTGAAAACGGCAGATAGCGCAAGGCTGCCAGCGGCTGTTACACCAACAAATACTGCAGTTTGTATTACAGGATTGCCCAATAGTATAGAGAATAAGAAAAGGCTGATGAGGCTAATCCCCATCATCAATACCATGCTATACAGCATTTTTGCCAACAGAAAAGTCGTGGGCTTTACAACTGTAAAATAGTATCTGAAACGATTAGGGTGTTCCTGCAAAAAGCTCTTAGCTACAGAATTGACAGCCACAAACAGTTGGGTTATCCAGAAAAGGGCATTCCATACTTTTACTTCAGGCTGGCCATTCATGATGTATACGGCAAACACGGTAGCACCTACATATAGCAGTACACCAAACAGTGTATGCTTCTGTCTCCATTCTATCAGAAGGTCTTTTTTTACGAGTGATATTAGCTGATTCATCTTGCGGCAGCAAAGGTAAGCTATGTATTTTTGTAAGTCTATTTATCAAAAATATTTTGGTGTGATTGATGGGGATTGCATTTGAGCACGCTAAAACAATTGATGGAAAAAAATGTTTGAAAAACTGTTTGGAGATTAGGTTTTTGCCCCTATCTTTGCAATCCCAAAGTTCTTAAAACACATGCGGAAGTAGCTCAGTTGGTAGAGCATCACCTTGCCAAGGTGAGGGTCGCGGGTTCGAGTCTCGTCTTCCGCTCAAAGAATTCCAAGCCTTTAGGTTTGGAATTTTTTTTGCTTACATCTACCGTATGCAAAAGCCCTGGTGGTGGAATTGGTAGACGCGCAGGACTTAAAATCCTGTATGCAGCAATGCGTGTGCGGGTTCAAGTCCCGCCCGGGGCACAAAAAGGTCACTTCTTCAGAGGTGACCTTTTGCTTTTTCAGCATATTCTCGTGTTTTCACTTCTGTTTTTTAACCTGCTATTTATAGTCTTATGACAATTGTCTTGATAATGTACTTTTTCATGTCTATTTAATCCGTGTTTTGAGGTTAATAGCTTATTATCAGATAGTTTTGCAGCATATACCTTAATCATGTTTCAAATACCGACAAACCTCAAGCGTATTCTGTTGTTTGTATTAGTGTTGCTGTTTTCTTTGCAATCTAATGATGTACTTGCTTCTCACGCTGCTGGTGGAGAAATTATTTATCAATGGCTGCAAGACTCAACATATAAAATTACATTTAAGTTTTACAGAGATTGCTCTGGTATAGATGTATCCCCAACAGTTCCTCTTTGCTATACTAATACCTGTACCAACCAGTCTTGGACTATAGATCTCAGTCCATTGTCTGTATTGCCGGACGGTAGTACTAATGGTACGCCAGTAGCTCAGGGGTGTCCAGGGGTTGGGACAACATGTACTAATATCAGTTCTTATGTGCCAGGATATAGAGAATGGTGGTACTCTGCAAATGTTACGTTGCCATCACGCTGTAGCGCATGGAAGTTTGCAGTAGGAATATCTGCAAGGAATAGCAGTGTGAATTTGAGTGGAGGCAGTGCTATTGATTTTTATAGCGAGGCTACACTTAACAATGTAGCTGCACAGGGTAACTCATCGCCTTTTTTCTCAGTAAAACCGGTACCATCAATATGTATAAACCAGCCATACACGTATAATAATGGTGGTGTAGATCCCAATTCAGACTCTTTGGCTTTTGAAATGATGATGCCGCAAAGTCCCAATGGGTCTACATGTAATAATTCAGTACCACTTATTTTTGCATCGGCATCCCCATCATATAATTTGGTAGATAATCCTTTTCAGACCAATAATACCTTTACTTTAAGCCCATCGACAGGACAAATGACATTTACCCCTGCAATAACTGGGTCAAATACTGTTACAGTCAGGGTGAATGAATACAGAAATGGAGTATTGATAGGATCTGTTATGAGGGATGTTCAGATTCAGGTAATTAATTGTGCAGTAACAGCACCCATTGCTAATACTGTATCTACTACAATTACAGGTGGTACTATGGTAGGTGGCAGGGTAGAGGCCTGTGCAAAAGTGCCGTTAAGTTTTTGTTTCGACTTAAAATCTTCAGATACCGCTGCGATATTAGTTGCATCAGATAACTCTGCAGTATCTACCCCCGGCGCTACTGTTACTTATGCGGGGCAAAATACAGATTCAATACGTGGTTGTTTCAACTGGACACCAAATACACTGGATACAGGTTTAAGGATATTTACAGTTACGGTAAAAGACTCTACATGCAAGTTTCCCGGTGTTAGTGTTGCACAAACATTCGTACTGCCTGTTTATATATGGCCGATAACAGATATTATTAAAGATACAACCATCTGTTACGGAGATTCAGTGTCGCTCCTAGCAGTTGGTGGTAATGCATTTACCTGGGGCGTATTACCGGGAGGCGCATCGTTATCAACACTTAGTTGTACTACTTGCAGGCAACCTTTTGCCAAACCGCTGGTTAACACACAGTATACAGTCTGGAACACAGGCGTACAGTATTGTAGCAAAAACAGAGATACTGTCACAGTAGCAGTGCTCGATATCAGAAATGATACGCTCATAGCTAATGCTACAACTCATATCTGTCAGGGCGATACGCTAAAGCTATTCTCTTCTGCAGCACTTCCGGGCTATGGGTATAGGTGGACGGGGCCTAATAGTTATAGTTCAGTCATACAGAACCCGCAAATCATATCAGCTCAGCCGGCTGCCAATGGGGTATATTATTTAAGTTCATCAAAGCTAGGTTGCTATTCCCGCCCTGATACGGTGGCTGTGCAGGTTACTGCAAAGCCTTCTATATCCACTATCAGTAGTAACACGCCTGTTTGCGAGCAAAGCACATTGAATTTGTTTACAAATTCTGCAACAGGTACTTCCTACACATGGTCAGGACCTAATGGCTTTTCTTCAACAATTAAAAACCCATCTATAATAAATGTTCCATTAGCTGCAGCCGGTGTTTATTCTGTGTACACAACATTGAATGGATGTAATTCAAACACTGTAACAACGTCTGTGGTAGTCAATAAAAAACCTGTTATAGGTACTGTAACAATATCGCCAACTACAGCCTGCGGTGCCAGCAATGGTGCTATTACACTTTCGGGGCTTGATGCCAATAAAAATTATACAGTCAATTACTATAAAAATGGCGTTGCACAGCCAAGCATCTTACGCAATTCTGGTGCAGGTGGTGTTATCGTATTATCCAACCTAAACGCTGCATTATATTCCAGAATTACGGTGTCTTTACTTGGTTGTTCTTCAGATACAACACTGCCTTTAGTTGTACCGGATCCGTTACCACCTGCTGCTAACTCCTCTAATAGTTCGCCTGTATGCGAGGGTGGTTCTTTTTCAATATATGCTTTTGCAGATTCTACAGGAGTTACATGGCAATGGACTGGTCCTAATGGCTTCTCGTCTACATTGCCTGTTGTTGCATTTAATAATGTAGTGCCATCGCAGTCGGGAAATTATATCCTTACAGCAACAAAAAATAACTGTATCTCTGAGCCCGATACTACATATGTAACTGTGTATCCTACGCCACCGCCACCTAATGCACAAAGTAACAGTCCGCTCTGTTCGGGCAATACTATTGTGTTGCAGGCAGATAGTTTCCAGTTCGGACACTATACATGGACAGGGCCTAATGGCTATACCGATACGTTCCGTGTTTCTAAGATTGCAAATGGCCAGCCTATGCATTCCGGTGTATACACTGTAATTGCAACAGTGCATGGATGTATCTCGCCCGCCAGCTCTACTACAGTTGTGGTTAATCCAACACCTGCACCCGTTATTGGTAGCTATACAATCAATAATACTACTACATGTTTCGGAACAGATGGTAGTATAGTATTAGGGGGCATAGATACTAGTGCTTCTTTCATCGTTACTTATAAAAAGAATGGAACTCCTCAAGCACCTATCAGTGCTATTTCTACTTCAAACGGTTTTATTGCAATCACTAACCTGTCGGCAGGATTGTATACGGAAATTAAAATAACGGCCACAACAGGTTGTTCTTCCGACCCATTGCCAGACTTGCGTGTTGCCGACCCACCACCACCTGTCATATCGCTGAGTGCAAAAAATAATCCTATAACGTGTTTGGGTGCTAATGGCAGCATTGTAATTGGTGGCATGGTTAGCGGACGTACATATAGTGTCAGCTATAACAAAAATGCTGTAGTGCAACCGGGCTTTTCTGCTACTGCAGATGGTTTCGGTCGAATTACTATACCGGCATTAGGGGCGGGTACTTATACTATTACTACTACAATTTATAACTGTGTATCTAACGTTTTAGGGCCTATCGTGCTTGTAGATCCTAATCCGCCTGTTGTTACGGCTAGCAATAACACTCCTATATGCCAAGGTAGTACAGTTTTGCTTTCAGGTGCTAGCGATTCCATTGGTGTTACATGGTCATGGACTGGTCCTTGGGGTTTTACATCGGCGGTTCAAAATCCATCAATCCCCAATAGTATTCCATCGCAATCAGGTACATATACTTTGATTGCCAGTAAAAACAATTGTTTTTCTCAGCCGGCATCAACAACGGTTACCGTTAAGCCTACACCTGGCACTCCTGCAGTTTCAAACAGTGGCCCTGTGTGTGAAGGTGACGTGCTGCAGCTTTATGTATCAACACTCCCTAATGCAACATTTGTATGGACAGGCCCTGCAGGGTTTACAACCACAACACAATCTCCCGTATTTATGCCTGCCGCTATTAGCAATTCGGGCACATATACTGTAGTAGTTACTGTTGATGGTTGTGTTTCTCTGCCAGCCAGCACTACAGCAATAGTAAATGCAAGGCCAATAGCACCAACTGCTAATACCTTGATAAGTTATTGCCAGTGGCAATCTTCTGTTGCATTGGTTGCTTCCGGTACCAATCTGCAATGGTACGATACTGCTGTGGCCGGTACGCCGCTACCATCTGCGCCAATACCATCTACAGCTGTTCCCGGTACATATTATTGGTATGTTAGTCAGGTGATGAATAATTGCGAGAGTCCGCGCACGCGTATCAGGGTAATAGTACAGCCACAGTCTGCCATGCCTGTTGCCGCAGATACGGTACAGTATTGTCAACATGCGCCTGCAACAGCTCTATATGCCTCGGGTAATGATTTGAAATGGTATCCACAGCCCAATGGCGGGGTAGGTAGTGCCACAGCACCAGTGCCTGCTACATCAGTTGCGGGTTTGTACTATTGGTACGTTACCCAAACAGATATATTTGGGTGCGAAAGTAATAGGAAGAAGATAACGGTAATTGTGAGGGCACAACTAAAACCACATATAGAACCTACCGACAAAGAAATTTGTGAAGGAGATATTATAGAAATAGCAGACACGGCTACCTACTATTACAAGACTACATACAATTGGAATTTCGGGGATGCTATTGTTGGTAGCGGTGATACGAGCGGCCCTTACAAGGTAAAATGGATGAAAGCTGGTTTATGGCCTGTATATCTCAAGGTGTCAGATGAGTATTGCAATGCTTCGGATACAGAGTATATACTTGTACATCCATTGCCATCAGGTAGTTTAGAACTTCCGGGATATGCATGTGTAGATGAGAAGGTATATGTAAAAACTACCTCAATAGGTGCAGGTACATTAAATTTTTCTGCAGATGGTGGAGTGCTATCGCTTAGCGAAAAAGATAAATTGTATAGTCTTAAGTGGAATACTACAGGAACCAAAGTTGTATCCTTGGTCATAAAGTCGGAGTACAATTGTCTATCTCCTGTCTATCTGGATACTATAACAATATACGACCGCCCGTATTTGAAAATTAAAAATATAGATAAGGGAGTAATATGTGTTGGTGATACGGTATCTATAAATGCCTCTTACAGTGAAGATTTGGCATACTCATGGTATGGGGAGGGTAATTTTTATATAAAAGACAAGAATAATGTGTTGGCTTCTAAGCGAACCACAGGTTCGATTTACGTAAAGGCAAACAATATTTATGGCTGTAGCAGTGTAGACAGCGTATATGTATCTACAGAAAATTGCTGTGATATCTCCATGCCTGATGCATTTACACCAAATGGAGACGGCAGAAATGACGTATTCCGCATAATATCGAAAGGTAACCAGTCTGTGAAGCAATTTATAATTGTTAACAGATGGGGGCAAAGGGTGTTTCAGACTACCAATCAGTCTCAAGGATGGGATGGCAGGCTAAATGGTGTGATGCAGGATATGGGTACTTACAGCTACTACATAAGATATACCTGTACCGATGGAAGAACCCTCGAGAAAAAAGGCGATGTTATTCTGCTTAAATAATACCGAAGCTATTATTGGTAAATATTTTTAATGCATTTTTTAATTATTGTTATTATTGACTAAAAAGCCCTGCTGACAGGGCTTTTTAAATGACGTAACTATTACATTTAAATAGTATTTCTGTGACAAAAAACTTTGCAATTTTTTAACAGGAATAGCTATCTTTGAAACAATCTTTACTTACGTATATTAATAACATACAAATGATAAAAAAGTCTATTTTGTGTTTGTCGGCTGTGTTTGCAATGGCCAACGCTAAAGCCCAAAGTTGCGCTACTGATGAAGTAAATAGCGATTACAGGAGGCTCTATCCTGCAATACAGCAGTACCAGCAACAACTTGAGAAAGAGTGGCAGACTTACCAGATGACACAACGTCTTGTAGGTGCCAACGCTAAAACACTGTATCCGTACACACCTACTAAGGACAGTAACTATCGCAAGGTTTATATACCGGTTGTAGTGCATATTGTACACGATTTTGGTACAGAATATGTTACTGATAACGCAGTATATGATTGGATTGAAAGAATGAACGTTACCTACAGGAAAGAAAATACTGACTTGGCTAATGTTATTGCACCTTTCAAACCATACATTGGTAAACCAAATATTGAGTTTGTATTAGCTAAGAAAGATCCGTTGGGTAACCCAACTACAGGTATTACCCGCAGACAACACTATCTGACAGTTGGTGGTGACGATCAAGCGAAATTTGACCTGTGGGCTCCAAACAGGTATCTTAATATCTGGTTGATTAGAAGAATAGGTCGCGGTGCTTCTGCGGGTGTTGTAGCAGCATATTCTACTTTCCCTGCTACTGCTGCAGGTTTTTCATTCTATGATGGTATCATAGGTGGTGCAAGCTTTATCAATGCATCTGAAAAAACATATGAACACGAAATAGGTCACTACCTCAATCTGTATCACCCTTGGAATAACAGCAATAAAGGTGTTAGTGAAGATTGTGGTGATGACGAAGTTGATGATACTCCTCCAACTACAGGTCACTTTGGCTCAGGTAAAGCCGGTGCTCCAGAAAGTGGTGGTAATTGTAATTCGAATGTTGTATTGTATGATACTAAATGTGCTGTAGGATACTACAAAGTATATCCTAATGGTTCTAGTAATGATACAGCAGACTATCCGGATACTACCAACGTCCAAAACATCATGGACTATGCAGATTGTCCGGTTATGTTTACACACCAACAAGTTGATAGGATGCGTTCTGCATTGAAAAGTTCTGTTGGTAACAGGGATAATCTGATTAAAGAAGATAACTTGAAAATTACAGGTGTTATGACAACTGCCGGTACAATGGCACCTAAAGTTGATATGAAGCCTGTAGCAGAATATTCTGTTGAAAAAGTAATAGGTGTATCTCCTGAGCGTTCTTATTTTATGTGTGCTGACGATGCTAAGCTTTTCAACTTCAAAAACCAAAGCTGGAGAGATACAATAACATCAATAAGCTGGTCTTTCTCTAATGGTGCTACTCCTGCCACGGCTACATCAAATACAGTGAGTGTTAAGTTTACACAACCAGGTTGGGTAACTACTAAACTTACTGCTACATCAAATGCTGGTGATTCTACTGTAGAAAGGAAAGATGTGTATGCTGCAGATCCTAATTACAAAATAGATCCTAATGGCTACTTCCAGGAATTCAGCAATACTTCTGAAAATGAAAAATGGCCTATATTCAACTATTATAACAATGGCTTCAAGTGGGAAATGGCTAATGTAGGTTACTACGACAATTCTTCTATAGTATACAGAGCATTCGATAACCGCAATGGCTACTCTTCACTAACAGGTGCTGCTTCTTCTTATGCACATCCTCAAAAACTTGCAGGTGATGTGGATGACTTCTTTTCTCCGGCATTTGATTTGTCTGGTATGAAGAATGGTAACTGTAACCTGAACTTTATGTATGCAGGTATGTGGAGGACTAACGATCTGGCACTGATGCAAGACACAATGGAGATTGCATATTCTACAGATTGTGGTAACTCTTGGACTAAAATGGCTACACTTACTAAAGCTGATCTTGCTCGTGGTAACCAATCAGTAGCTTATGCTCCGCTTGATATGCAGGATTGGGATCTGAAGAGCCTTACTGTACCTGCAGCTGCTCGTGACAGTCGCGTATACTTCCGTTTCCGTTACAGGCCATTCGCTAACTTCGTATTTGGTGATCAAAGTGTAGGTAATAACTACTATATAGATCGTATCAACGTTAGTTCTTTCCCTCAGGGTGTTAACACACTGGTTGGTGGTAATAACAATATCGCTATTGCTCCAAACCCAACTACTAAAGAAGCTTATGTAGTAGTTCGTGGTAGCATGGGTGCGCAATCTATGATTACTGTTACAGATATCACTGGTAAAGTAGTATACCGTACAGAACAAGTATTGTCTTCTAATCTTAGCCGTGTAGAAATTCCGGCTAGTGCTATTGAAGCAAAAGGTATCTACATAGTTAACATCGTTGCTGGTGGACAAACAAAAACAGAAAAGCTGGTTGTTAGATAATCAACACCTGTTTCTCAATATTCAAAGAAGCCTCCCATACAAGGAGGCTTCTTCATTTTTATAATTTTATGATTACTTACTGGATTTAACTGTTATTTTTGTCTAAAGTATTTTCTCTGAATGAACGATTCAACAATTGTTTCTATTAGGAACGGTAATATATTTCAAGGTAGTAGTCTTATCCTCAGCAACGTGAATTTTCAGGTTAGCAAGGGCGAGTTTGTATATATGATAGGAAAGACGGGTAGTGGTAAATCTAGCCTGCTGAAAACACTGTACGGAGATTTGTACTTGCGTGAAGGGCAAGGCGAGGTTGCAGGCTTCAACCTGAAAGACCTGACTTGGAAAACCGTACCCTTACTGCGCAGAAACCTTGGTATCGTATTTCAGGACTTCCGTTTGCTGACAGACAGGAACATTCATGACAATCTTGAGTTTGTGCTTACAGCAACAGGCTGGAAGGATAAAGCCCTGATGAAAGAGAAAATTGAAAATGTACTAAATAAAGTAGGCCTCAAGGGGAAGGGTTTTAAAATGCCTTACGAAATGTCTGGTGGCGAGCAGCAACGTGTAGATATAGCGCGTGCATTGCTCAATAATCCTAAACTGATAATTGCCGACGAACCTACAGGAAACCTTGACCCTGATACAACAGATGAAATAATGCAACTACTGTTCAACATCTGTCGCGATTATCATACTGCATTCATTATGGCTACGCACGACTATGGTATTATTCAAAAATATCCTGCACGTGTGGTTCGCATAGAGCATGGGGGAGTAAGAGAAATATCTGCAGTAGGACTGTAATTACTTCAAAATAAGGCGGCGAATCATTTTGCCTATGCTGAATATCCATAAGAATGGTATCAGCGGTAGCATAAGTATATTGTGTTTGTAGATAGAAGTATACAGACGCAATTCTCCTTTGCGCATTTTCCAAACATTGGCAGAGGCACCACCAGTGCTAAGTTGTGGCCTGCCAAGTATTGTATATGCATCTTCCAGCCAATGCACTTTATAATTGTATGCTACGCGTATAGATAGTTCATGGTCTTCGCAGTATCTATATGATTCATCAAACCTTAACGGCATGCTTTTGCGTATTGCAAGGCACGAAGGCTGATAAGGATTTTTCAGCAGAACAGAGGTGTAGCTAAGTGTGGAAAGCTTATTTGTTCTGGCAGTTTTTTGTTTTGCGGACAGAACATATGGATGCCCCAGATAAACAACTTCATTATGCTTACTGAATACATCATGTATTGCAGCGAGTTTTTCAGGCAGCCATGTATCATCACTATCCAGAAATGCAATCACATCACCCGTCGCTTCGGCAATGCCACGATTGCGCGCAGCTGACGGTCCCTGATTTGTAGCTTGTTTTAATAACCTGACATCTTTGTACTGTGTAAGTACATCGCAAGTATTATCAGTACTTGCATCATCAATCACAATTATTTCATGCGGTTGCATTGTTTGTTGCATGCACGATTGTATTGCATCAACAATACACGCAGCAGCATTATAGGCAGGTATCACAACACTTATTTTCATCTGCCTGATGTTTTAGTGTTGAATACATCTTCCCATACCTTTAGCAAAGTCTTCTCCTCATTTTGCCAGCAATACTGTTCGCGTGCCTGCAGGCAGTTTTGTTGCAGTTTGTTATAGTATGCGGTATCGTTCAATAATCTGTTCAGCGCTTCGGCTATTTCTTCAGGCGTCATAGGGTCGTTTATCAGTGTACCTATTTCATAGCGCTCATTTACCTTAATGTACTCAGGGAAATTCATGCATACCTGTGGTACACCGTTGTGCATATAATCAAAGAAGCGGTTGGCAAGTGAATATTCATTGCTCTTGCTGATGGCATGAAACAGTGTGAGCCCTATATAGGCATTGGTGGTATATTGTTTCAAGTCATCCGGTGGTACAAAGCCTTTAAATTCTATTTTATTCTGCACACCATACTTTACCGCCAACTCCTGTGCCTGTGCAAAGAAGTTGCCACCACCGCATACTATCAGCTTTGCATCTACAAATTGCATGGCAGGTATCAGTTCTTCAAAGCAGCGACCTTCATTCACCCAACCCTGATACAGTATGTATTTCTCTGTCTTGGCAGGTATCGTCAGCGGACGTAGTACTGTTGCATTGCGTACCACAGCAAAGTCTTTATTATACTTCTCTTTAAAGTATAGGGCGCAGTATTCACCAACGGTATAGTTGTATTTGCATTGTGGTACGGTGTGATGTTCTATCCATTCCCACATACGCTTTACAGATGGGCGTGTGACTACTTCCTTCAGTTCAGTAAACAGTTCATGTGCATCGTATATATAAGGCTTGCCTTTGATGCGTGCAGCGTAATAGTCGGGCAGTATTGTGTCAAGGTCTATGGCGCAGATAGCATCGAACCTTTTAAATAGCAGGTAGAAAAACAACAGAAACCAATAACCTGCATATAGCAGTTTACCCTGTTCGGCTATAATAGGCAGACGCACTTGTTGAAACGGACGCTCAATAAGTAGTTTGCTATTCTTCCTTTTAAAGCCAATCAAAGTTACTTGGTACCCTGCAGATACTAAGGATGTGCAAATGCGTATCATTCGCTGATCATAGTTCAGATCGTTGGTTACGGTCAGTACGATATGTTTGGATTTGCCCATTTATGCTAAGGTTGTAAAAATAAACTTTTTAAACTTGCGTTTTATTTTGGTAATTCGCACTATGCCTGCAAAACGCATCCTTATTTTAACCAACCGTGTGCCATATCCGTTGAATGACGGTGGCAATCTGGCAACCAATGCCATGGTACGGGGGTATACATCGCAAGGGTGGGAGGTTTATTTATTGTCTATGAATACCAGCAGGCATAGCGTAGGCAAGGATGTACTCAACGGTCTTTATAAAGACATCTATAAGTTTGAAACTGTTGATGTAAACAATGATGTATCTGCCTTTGGGATACTGAAGAATTTGCTCTTCAGCAAGCAGCCAAACCACGCGCAGCGTTTTATGCATGCACATTTTCAGGATGCGATACTAAAAGCTATCAATAGTTTCAAGCCAGATGTGGTACAGGTTGAAAGTGTTTTCATGTCAGGTTATCTGCCTGCTATCAGAAAGGTTACCAATGCTGTGTTAACACTCAGGCTGCACAATATAGAATGGCAGGTGTGGCAACGTATAGCAGATGCGGCAAGCAATCCGTTAAAGAAATGGTATCTCTCCAATCTATATGCACGTATCAAAAACTATGAGCAGCAGGTTTGGCAACAATACGATTTGCTGATACCTATTACAGATACTGATGCGGCTGTAGTTAATAGTAGTATTGTGCCTAAACAAATGCTCACTATTCCTTTTGGTATAGATATAGCAACAGTAAAGCCACAGCATAATGAAACGCTTAAAGGCTACCATATAGGTGCTATGGACTGGTTGCCCAATCAGGATGCTATCCGATGGTTTGCTACAGATGTATGGCCAATAGTCAGGAGGCAAAGCCCCGATTTTCAATTCTACTTTGCAGGCCGCAATATGCCGGATGCTTTCAGTTCGCTGACTGGTGTTGGTATTCATTGTATGGGTGAGGTAGCAGATGCTGCATCTTTCATTGCAGATAAGAAAATACTCATAGTCCCACTCCGTTCAGGTGGTGGTATCAGGGTGAAGATACTGGAGGCCATGGCAGCCGGGAAATTGGTTATCAGTACCACAATAGGCATGCAGGGTATAGATGCGGTTTCAGGCAAACACTACTTGCTTGCAGATACACCGCAGGCATTTGCAGATGCTATTCAACTCGCTTTGACAAATACCGGTCTTGTTAATGAAATAGCTAATGAAGCTTCTGTATTGGTAAAACAACTATATGACAATGAGTTTTTAGCCGCTCGATTGTCTGCTAAAGTACAGCAGCAGCTATCTGATAGATAGATGCTTTTAATGTGTTAGGCCTTCTGTGCAGCATTTTTACCGTTTCGTCCGTTTACATCAGCATAATTGATACCGCTATACACCATTTACATACAATAGATTGTACCTTTGTGCCCGATATTTTATTGAAAATATCAAAGACAAAGAGATAATATGTTAGATACTATTGAATCAGCGCTCGAAGATCTCCGTAACGGAAAACTATTGATAGTGGTAGATGATGAGGATCGCGAGAATGAAGGTGACTTTGTGACCGCAGCGCGTAATGTAACTCCCGAAATAATCAATTTCATGTCAAAACACGGCCGTGGTTTGATATGTGCTCCCATAACAGAAGAACGCTGTGCAGAACTGAACCTGAACCTGATGGTACAGGACAATACCGTATTGCATCAAACACCGTTTACAGTATCTGTAGATCTGATTGGCAACGGTTGTACTACCGGTATCTCTGCACACGACCGTGCAAAGACTGTGCAGGCATTGATAGACCCGAATACAAAACCAGAGGATCTTGGTCGTCCTGGTCACATCTTCCCGTTGAGGGCGCGTGGTGAGGGTGTTTTGCGCCGTTCGGGCCATACAGAAGCTACGGTAGACTTAGCTCGCCTTGCCGGTTTTGAACCTGCAGGTGTATTGGTGGAAATCATGAATGATGATGGTACCATGGCTCGCCTGCCGGAACTCATGGAGATAGCTAAGAAATTCGATCTGAAAATCATATCGATAAAAGACCTGATTGAATACCGTCTGCGTACCGAAAGCCTGATAGAGGAAGAAGTACGTGTGCAGATGCCTACAAAACATGGCAATTTTGAACTCATCGCTTTCCGCCAGACAAATACGGGCGAACAACACCTTGCACTGAAAAAAGGTGATTGGACTAAAGACGAGCCTGTATTGGTTCGTGTACACAGCTCTTGCTTTACAGGCGATATCCTGCATTCGCTCCGTTGTGATTGTGGCGACCAACTTCAAGCTGCTATGGAAATGGTAGAAGCAGAAGGTAAAGGCCTTGTGCTGTATATGAATCAGGAAGGCAGGGGCATTGGCTTGATGAACAAGCTGAAAGCCTACAAGCTGCAGGAAGAAGGTAAAGATACCGTTGAGGCTAACTTGGCACTTGGTTTCAAAAACGACCAACGCGATTATGGTGTTGGTGCACAGATACTACGCCATCTGGGTGTTTCCAAAATCAGGCTGATGAGCAACAACCCGCGCAAACGTGCAGGCTTGCTGGGCTATGGTTTGGAGATAGTAGAAAACGTGGCAATAGAGATAAAACCAAACCCGCACAACGAGTTTTACCTGCAAACAAAACGCGACAAGCTGGGTCACGAAATATTAAAATAGTATTTTGCGAAAAACTGCCAGCCCGTTTTGAAGTTTCTCTTTTTTGCCAACAGGGTACCGTATCCGCCATATCGTGGCGATAAGTTGAAGATTTTCAATCTTGCAAGAAGGTTGTCAAAATCTCACGAACTGCATTTGCTCACTTTTGCGCAATCGCAGGAAGACCTTACGTACAAAGAAGAGCTGGAAAAAGTTTTCACGAAAGTACATTTCATATACCTGCCCAAGTGGCGCTCTGCTGCTAATTGCCTTGCTGCTTTGTGGGATGGCACGCCGCTACAGGTGTTATACTTCCGTTCTGCTGCCATGCGGCAAAAGCTGGAAGAAGTATTGGCAGCAGATAATTTTGATGCCATCCATGTGCAGCACCTGCGTATGAGTCCATATCTCGCAAAGCATAAGGAACTGCCACGCATTCTTGATATGCCAGATGCATTTTCTTTGTATTGGGAACGCAGGATGAATGCGCAGAAAAATCCTTTCAAAAAGATTTTTGAAACAATAGAGCAAAAGCGTGTGCTGAAGTATGAGCGCATCATGCATGAGTATAACATGTCTTTAGTGTGCTCTGCGGAAGATCTTGCGTATCTGAAAGAACAACATAGCATCAGTAATATCAACCTGTTGCCAAATGGGGTAGACCTTGATACCTTCAAAGCTGGTGGGCACGACTACAGACATAACAATACATTGCTATTTACCGGCAATATGGACTATGCACCCAATGTAGATGCAGTGCAATACTTTGTAGAAGAAGTATTTCCGATTATCAAGCAACAACACCCACAGGTTAAGTTCATCATTGCAGGACAACGCCCTGTAAAGAAGGTGCAAGACCTTGCATCTGATGATGTACAGGTAACAGGTTTTATAAAAGACCTCGCTGCAGTTTATAATCAGGCAAGTGTTGTAGTTGCTCCGTTAAGGTTTGGTGCTGGTACACAAAACAAAGTATTGGAAGCCATGGCAATGGGCGTGCCTGTTGTATGTTCTAATATAGGTTTCAAAGGTTTGGGTATAGAAAGTGGCGAAGGCGCTATCATGCAAACAGACCCTAAGCAATTTGCACAGAGTGTAATACAATTATTGAATAGCCAACAAATGCGCGAAGATGTTGGGGCAAAAGGGATGCACGTGATGCAATCAAGATTTGGTTGGGATAGTGTAGCTCGCACACTTGAAGGCTATCTGATGCAGATAGCTAAATAATTCACTGTTTTACTGCGTACCAACACCCATAAAGCTATCTCTGATAGAGTCTGCCTGTCTTTGTTTTTCTGCTTCTTCTTCCTGTTTCCTTATCAGGTAATTACGGCCATGGAAGAATTCACTGAACGTATTGAAAGACCTGTGCCAGTTGACACCCACACCACCACGGGCTATGTTACGGCTGTCTACAACATCAAAGTTATTGGTACGGAATATGTAACCACGCAGGTTGCCACCTTCGCGGAATTGATACTGCAAACGGAAGTCGCCCACCGGGTTGAAGTTGCTGGCACTTCTGTTAGATGTAGGTTTGCCCCAGTCGTAAGAGCTACCAACCTCCAGCGTCAGCCTGTCGTTTACCAGCCCGCGGAAGAGATTTTTCTTCACGCCAAGCGATACTTCATTTCTGCTGGAAGCATCTGCCGCACCACCGCCAAGATTGTAGTTTTTGTACTTAAAGTCTATGCTAAGGCTTTCATCACCTGTCAACTTGTTTAGAACATTGGTTAGTTGAGATGATACCTGTCCCGATAGCATCTGGCTGATATTGCTGATACCACCCGATACTGCACCATCACCAATGTTTGCATCCTCAGATATGAATGTATTGATAAGCAGCAGTGATGCTACCTGATTATTAAGGTTATACTCACTTTGATTGATGTATTGCAGCTTGTTATAGCCAACCGTGCCTACACTGCTGTTGCTTGGTAGCTCTAATTGGAAAGTAAGTTTTGGCGTACCCATTGAACCTTTCATGAATAACAAGATGTTGACATCCTGGCTCATATTAGCTTCGTTCTCCTCACGTTTGTTCCCTGCTATCAGTGTTTTCTCTCCCGGGCTTAGTAGGTCCATCAGGCGGGCTTTTGTACTATACTTACCTGTAACATCCAGTTGTGTTTGGTCTATCGGACCGTTGAAGTATATTTTACTTCCTTCATTCAGTTTAAAGTTTCGCTTGAAGGCAAGCTGCTTGAGCGTAAATGTATAGTCACCTTCTTTGATGGTGTAGATACCACTCATGCGCATATCGTTATTGGCAGGCATCTCTATGCGCAGCGTACCATTACCACTTGCATTGATGGCATCGCCTGTTGCAGGGGCCATCACAAGGCTCACCTCGCATATGTCTTTTACCAGTGCCTCTATGCTGATGGACAACTTGCCCGCACTTTTCTTTTTAGCTTGTTGTTCGGTACCGTAAGATTTGAAGGTTACGTAGTTGTATGTTCCCAATCCGCTGCCGCTGCTCAATGGCAGATATAGGTGCGATTTTTCTACAGGCGTAGCACCTTGTATGTTAATCGAGATAATTTTATCGATATCACCTGTTACACTAAGCTGTTTGATGCGGGCTATCAGATTGCCGTAGAATAATTCACTTTCCGTTTCGTCCAGATTAATCACTTCAAACTTAGGCGATGACATGTTGATGTTAAGGTTCATGTTCTTAAACCTGTCATGTTTTATTTGCCCTGATAGAGTAGCTGTATTTTTGTTTACATCATACAAAGTGATTTTACCGAGGTCAATCTTAGTATTATTTACTGCTATACTAGCACTAGGTATTGTATAATATGTACCCAGGAAATCGATACGCATAGCAGCGTCGTTCAGCTTTATGTTGCCATCTATATCAGGTGCTACCGCACTACCTGCAATATTCACCTCTCCGTTAATAGTACCTCCGAGCCTGCTTACAAAACCTGTAAGTACAGGGTTCAACCAAGACAAAGGTGTGTTGTTGAATTGAAGCTTTCCTTTCAGTGGTTCCTTGCTGGTACTATCAAAAGACATATCGCCATAGGCGGTAATAGAAGCATTACCACGGTATACACCGCTAGAATTGTCAAGATGTATTTTTTGTTTATTGGCTTCGTAAGAGCCTGCAACAACAACATTGCCTATTGTGTCTGCGCCAATTTTCACATCGCTGGCGCGTATGTTGCTGGTTACAAACATATTGCCAAACAAGTCATCAACTTTCAGTTCACCGTTAATGCGCCCGTCAAGCTGATAATCGGACAAGCCTGCAACATTGCCCAATTGCGATACATCTATATTTTTGATTTCCGCAAAGAGTGGTGGTGTGGTGCCTGTTGTAAACCCGTTCTTTGAGTAGATGTTTATCTTCTGTAAACCCGAGCTTAGTTCAAACTTATCTATAAACAAGTAGTTAGTGCTATACAGTAATGATGCACTTGGTATGTCCCACTTTGTTTCGTTTAGGTATAGTTCTGATGGCTGCATTGTCAGCCATACAGAATCGCTTGCTGTGTGCACTTTGCCTATCAGCGTAGCAGTACCATACTTATCGGCCGATGTGGTTGCTATCTTAAAGTTCAGGTCATTATTGGCAAGTGTAGTGTTCACTTCAAGTGCGCCTGATAATATACTGTCTCCGACTATTATGCGTTGTGTTTTTGCATCAACAGCCAGCTTGTTAAAATCGCCGGTACCGGTAATGGTTAAATCGCGTAGCAAAATGCCATTCACTTCGCCATAAGGTATGTTGGCATTCAGCTGCAATTGCTGGCTCGATGTGTTGAGCTTGCCATCTATTGTAGCACCGCTGAAACCTTTTATTTTCGGAATTACAATCCCAAGCAGGCTGTCTATTTCTTTCGTTACTATACTGAATGTAATATCCTGTGGAGGTGCTGCTTGTGTAGGTTTGCTTATGTAGTTTGGCAGATAGCCTGATAGATAGTACTGAAAAGAGTAGGGTAGTTTGCTTAGTTCATACTGCCCTTTGATACGTGCGGTAAGTGCATTACTTTCTACAGTTATCAGTTTTTGTCCATCTTCTTCACTCGCATTTACATATACAGAGTCTAGATCTAGCCTGTGGCCATTGCGAACCATGTTTATGTTGTACAGCTTTGCAAAGCCCGAGAAGTTGTCAATGCTGCTGCCAACACAGTCAAGGTCAAAGTCGGCAGTGGCGGTAATGCTGTCTTTAATCAGGTTCAATGCTGCAAGATTACTTTTCAGTAAGTTGGCTTTCGCATTTATCCTCACCAGTTTCTGGCTCAGGTCTATATTACCGTAGAATGCCAGTGCAAGGTTCGGGTCATCTATCAGCAGGTTGCCACCAAATTTGTTTTTCTCTACATTACCATCGATGGTTATGTTTTGATAACGATAGCCATTAAAATCAAAATGCTTCACATTGGCATCTACATTGATGTGTGCCAAGGCAGGGTCGAATGAATTACCATCCACTTTGGCATTCAGGGTAACAGTTCCTAATGTGCTTTGATTGAGCAGTGCACCTATGTTGAAGCTTTCTGAAGTGATGGTGCCACTGTATAGTGCATTATTATTTTTGCCCTCTGGTATTTTCATCTTCACATTGCTGGTAATAATGCCTAAGTTGGTTGCTAACACACCATTACATGCAAAATTGTTAATGTAGCCTGTAAAGTTTCCTTTGAAGCTGACATTTGTTAGTTTCTCAATAGCTATATCCTTATTATTCCTAAGCTCGGGTGCGTATCTGAATATACCGTTTGCATTGGTATACAGGTCTCCGTTCTGATAATCGATAAATGTGTTGTCAATATCGGGCAGTCCCTTCATTCGCAGATTACCTTTTATGGTAGATATCCCGTCTGATATATACAGATTTTTGGCGCTGATGTCTGCAACAGTACCATCTACTTTACCTGCTATGTTTACAACATATGCATATTGCTTCAGCACAGGGGCAAAGTAGGCTACATCTTTTATGTCAAGGTGAGCATCTTCAAAATCTGCCACCATGCGCACTTTATCTACATAGTCTTCAAAATCGGGAAAGCGTGTATAGTGCATGGCATAGTAGCGTTGCAGTTTGCTGTGGTTTGTTTCCAGCAATAGCTTCTTTACAATGCTTGCATTCGGTGATACTGTAACATCGCCTTTAAATTGTTTTACCACAAGCCCGCAGCGTTCTTTAGCACTCAGGTTATTCAGTTTAGCTTTTAGTGTATCACCTGTAATGCTCAAGTCATCTGCATCAATATTAATTGCACTAACACGCATGTGGTCCGTATCAAACTCACCATTCAGTGGTGGTTTGCTACTCATCTCCATGCCAAAGTAGCAGTCTTCAAGATGCAGATTATCAAGGGCTATCTTCCAGTTATCTGTATTAAAAGCTGTAGTGTCTATTACATTACTCTTAGGCTTCTTAGGCCTTGGTGGTCGTCCGCCTTCATAGTCGCGCATCACAATAGCAACCTTACCAAAGCGAATTTTATTCAGGTCTATCAGCTTTTTCTTGAAGTTGATTTCTTCGGCGTCTATCAATGCATCACCCACATCAAAATCCATATCGCTACCCACCCATGCATCATCCATGTGGAAGCGCACATTTTCCAGTTCTACTTTCTCAAGGTCTATTTCAAAATCTCCGCTGCTATCTTTTTTCTTTTTCTTGGTCGATGATCCTGAATCGAAAGCGTCTATTATAAACTGATAATTCCAGTCTGCACTTGTTCTTGTGCGGTACAGATGTGCGTATGTGTTTTTAAGCCCTGCATATTTCAGCACTGGTGTGCCGTTTTTAAAAAAGAACCAGTCAGTTATCCTTACCCTTACTTCGCCTATGTATGCTAGGGTATCATGTGCTTTACCTTCTACATAAAGCCCTTGTATCAATACATGATTCAGGAAGTCAATTCTGACGTGTTTTATTTCAACTTTGGTGCCTAGCTTATCCCCCAATATTTTGGTAGCCTTACCCACTACAAAGTTTTGTACGGGCGTAAAGTTGAGTGACAGCACAAGGCATATCACTAATCCGATGATAATCAGGACGGTATTGCGTAATATTTTCAGAAATCGTTTCAGAAAAACCTATTATGGGTACGTACAAAAATAACATCCATATTCCAATATTACCTTATAAGGTTTGTTAATCATCTGATTATTGTACATGGTAAATGTAAATATGTGTATATGGGTTAAGTATGGATAAACTACATTATTTTCGGACTTCAAATTCTCTGTAATGAAAAGAACAGGTTTATTATTTCTTTCTTTAATAGCTGTGCAGCCTTCTTTTGCACAGCCCAAATTAGTTTCAACGGTGTCGAGAGTAGTAGGCATAACATTTGATAAATACCCTGAAACACGAAAAGGTAATACGGTTGATACCTTTTTCGGCAAGCAGGTAGCAGATCCGTATAGGTGGTTGGAAGACGATATGTCTGATGACACAAAAGACTGGGTGCAGAAAGAAAATGAACTCACTAACAGTTATTTAGGGCAGATACCTTTCAGGGATAATATAAAGAAACGCCTCACCGAATTATGGAATTATGAAAAATTCAGTGCGCCGTTCAAAGAAGGGGAGTATACCTATTTCTACAAAAATGATGGTTTGCAAAACCAGTCGGTTTTATATCGCCAAAAGGGCACGGCTGCTCCGGAAGTCTTTTTAAATCCTAATGAATTTTCTAAAGACGGGACTACTTCACTTGCTGGTATCGACTTTACAAAAGATGGTAGCCTTTGTGCTTTCCAGGTATCTGAAGGTGGTAGCGACTGGCGCAAAGTAATAGTGCTGGATACGAAAACGAAAAAGCAAATAGGCGATACATTGGTTGATGTGAAGTTCAGCGGTACTTCATGGAAAGGTAATGATGGTTTTTACTACAGCAGCTACGACAAGCCTAAAGCAGGAAGCCAGCTTTCGGGTATGACACAAAACCACAAACTTTATTATCATAAACTTGGTACCGACCAGAAAAATGATATACTTGTTTTTGGTGGCGATGCACAACCTCGCCGTTATATTGGTGGTGGTGTTACGGAAGACCAGAATTATCTGATTATTTCTGCTGCGAATGCAACCTACGGTAACGAGCTTTACATACAAGATTTGAAAAAGCCGGGTTCTTCTATTGTGCCTTTGATAACAGGTTTTGATAATGAACACGATGTAGTGTATGCCGAAAATGGTAAACTCTATATACTTACCAATCTGAATGCGCCTAATCGCAAGTTGGTTGTAGCAGATGCTAACAGTCAGGACCCTACAGGCTGGCAGGATGTTATTGCAGAAACTAAATTCCCATTATCGGTTAGTGCATGTGGTCGCAAACTTTTTGCACAATATCTGAAGGATGCGGTATCGCAAGTTTTCCAATACAGTCTGGATGGTAAGCAGGAAAGAGTGATTGAATTACCGGGTCTTGGTACTGCTGGTGGTTTTGGTGGCAAGCGCGATGAGAAAGAACTGTATTATTCATATACATCATACATTTACCCGTCTACTATTTTCAAGTACGATATTGCTACGGGTAAATCTACACTCTACAAAAAGCCGAATGTAAAATTCGACCCGAATTTGTATGAGAGCAAGCAGGTATTCTATACATCAAAAGATGGTACGAAAGTACCTATGATTATCACGTACAAAAAAGGCGTGAAACTGAATGGCCAAAACCCTACTATGCTATATGGTTATGGTGGTTTCAATGTCAGCCTTACGCCTTCTTTCAGTGTCAGCAATCTGGTATTTATGGAGAACGGTGGTGTGTATGCTGTTGCTAATTTGCGTGGTGGTGGCGAATACGGCGATGAATGGCACAATGCCGGTACTAAAATGAAGAAGCAGAATGTGTTTGATGACTTTATTGCAGCAGCAGAATACCTGATTGCAGAAAAATATACATCACACGATTTTCTGGCCATTTCGGGCGGTAGCAATGGTGGTTTGCTGGTGGGTGCTTGCATTACACAACGTCCTGATTTGTTTGGTATAGCATTCCCCGCTGTTGGTGTATTGGATATGTTACGTTATCACAAATTCACAGCAGGTGCTGGTTGGGCTTATGATTATGGTACTGCAAACGATAGCAAAGAGATGTTTGAATACCTGTTGAAGTATTCTCCTGTCCACAACGTAAAAGCAAACACAATTTATCCGCCAACAATGATAATGACAGCAGACCACGATGACCGTGTGGTGCCTGCACACTCTTTCAAGTTTGCGGCAGCTATGCAGGAAATGCAAAAAGCAGCCTCACCCAATCCTGTGCTTATAAGGATAGAAACAAAAGCAGGTCACGGTGCGGGTAAACCTACTGCCATGATAATTCAGGAGCAGGCAGACAAGTGGGCATTCATGTTATACAACATGGGACTTACTTACAAGGGTAAATAAGTCATTGTAACCAATAGTTAAAAAGGGTGGCGATTGCTGCCCTTTTTTAATGTGTATTTAATCGAAATGAGAGTTTGCGAATATGCTTGTCCATATACGTATAACTACCTTTATGGTAATAATATTTCTTTTATGAGAATAATCACGACCCTAGTTTTATTAATTATATACAATTCTTTAAGTGCGCAAAATCTAGTCACTAATGGCAGTTTTGAAACATATAGTTCTTGCCCTACCTCTTTTGCACTGATAAATAGAGCAACTCCATGGGTAGACTATTCTGCAAGCTGCGACTTTATGCATTCTTGTAGTACTTCAGGAAACGGAGTCCCAGTCAACGCTACCGGATATCAACTGGCAGCAAATGGCTCAGGTTATGCGGGTTTGGTTGCTTACACAGGTACGGGTACATACAGAGAATACATGAAGCAACCTATACCCCCAATGACAATAGGATCTGTTTATGAGGTTTCAATGTCTGTTTCGTTGGCAAACTTCTCCATGTACGGTACTAATAATCTTGGTGTATGGTTTTATGATAATAATGTAGGTACAGGTCCAAGCTCTCCCTTACCTGTTATACCGCAGATTAGTTATAGTAGCTATGGTGCTATAACAGATACACAAAACTGGTTGCGTGTCACAGCTACTTTTATTGCAGACTCTGCTTATGACAATCTGGTGATAGGTGGTTTTTATGCAAATTCTTCTGTCACTGCTACACAAATTCAGTCTACTGGTCTGTATGCGTACTATCTTATCGATTCTGTAGTAGTAAAATTGACGAGTGGCATTAATAATTTGTATGCAGATAGTATGATATGTGCGGGAGATACTTTCCAGGTTCCTTATACTATAAATAATGCGAGTAATTTCAACAGCGGCAATGTGTTCAGCGTGCAGCTGAGCGACCCCAGCGGTTCTTTTGCCAGCGGTACCACTACTATTGGTACACGCACCGCAACAACCGCTGGTAGCATTACCTGTGTGGTGCCCAATACGGTAACACCTGGCAATACCTACCGCATCCGTATCCGTTCTACCAACCTTGTAGATAGTTCGGGTGCCAACCAGCGTAACATCAGTATCGGCGTGGTACGCCCGAATGTGAGTAACAGTAATAACGGCCCTATATGTACCGGCCAGCAACTGAACCTGACTGCCAGCAGTAGTGCAACGGGTGTCAGCTATAAATGGACTGGCCCTGCCGGCTTCAACAGCATAGCGCAGAACCCGAGCATCGGCAGTGCCACTACTGCCAATAGCGGCGATTATATAGTAACAGCACGCTTGTTTGGTTGCCTTGCCAAAGACACCACCACAGCAACGGTAGCTAATGCGTCTGCATCCACGGTAAATGCGACAGGCAGCAGTCCTATCTGCGAGCGCGATACGCTGTACCTGAATGCCACAGTAGGCACGTTAGCCAACAGCTACAGCTGGAGCGGCCCGGGCTTCAGTTCGACAAGTAAAGACACGCTTCGTGCCAACAGCCTGCCAGCTATGAGCGGCGATTATGTATTCACGGCATTCTATACCGGCTGCACCATCAGAGATACCGTAACAATAGATGTAAAACCACAGGCTGCCAACCGTACCATCGGCAGCAACAGCCCTGTATGTACCGATAATACACTCACCCTGAATGCAGGCAGCAGCAGTATCGGTGTAGCCTATACATGGACCGGCCCTAACAGTTTTGTGGCCACAACATCATCAGCCAACATCAGTGGCATAACATTGAGCAATGCCGGTAAGTATATCGTTACCTACCTGCTGAATGGTTGTGTAACAAAAGACAGCCTGACGGTAAGTGTGAACCAGAGCCCGTTGCCTGTTACCGCAAGTGCTAACACACCACTATGCGAAGGCACAACCC
>DDFF01000012.1 GCA_002337045.1 Bacteroidetes bacterium UBA1935
GTAACTATCGCTTTAAGAACTTACCGTTTTTCGTAACGGGGATGCAAAGATAAGGAGGTTTTCTTCTCTGCCAAATAAAGTTTGAAAATACTTCACTCACACAAATAACAAGTGTGTAACATACGGTAGTATCAATGCGCTTTTCAGTACATTTGAAATGGCTAAAAAAAATTTGAAACACATGAAGAAACTACTGCCCATCATTGCAATTGCACTACTAAACCTGACTGCATGCAAAGAAACAGACGATGCAAAAAACGTTGCTATCAATGAAGAGATGAGAAAAGAACTGAAGCAGCTCTACCCCAGCCTGCAGCGTGCACACATAGGTGTAGAGGTACACGAGTTTAAAGATGTGAAGATAACACTGGGCGATGCAGAGCTGTTTGCTGAGCCTGATGCAAAGAAAGAAGAGATAGCAAAGCACATTGCAGAGATGACATATAATATGTATCACGAAAACAACTACCTTGATAAAGGTACTATCATCTTTACACCGATAGAAGACCGTATGTATACCAGCAGCGATCCGGTAAAGGAATACGATATGCATCTTGATGAGCTGGCAAAGGCACACAAGTAAAGCATTGCTTTAGGTTTTCTATAACACACTTGCATTAAACCCTTAGGGCATAAAACACTCTAAGGGTTTTATATAACCAACAAATGAACGTAAGAACAAGATTAGTACTCGCAGCACTGGTATTTACACAATCGGTTTATGCACAACCTTTTAGCATTTCGGGCAGCATTACAGACGGTGCAGATAAGTCTCCGCTGATAGGTGTTACCGTAACACTTGCCCCAGTTAATGACACTGCCAACAAACAAGGCAGCACTACAGACCCATCGGGGGTATTTACATTTAATAATATAGCAACAGGCAGATATCAGGTAAAAGCCAGCTATGTAGGATACGAAGCCTACACCCGTATGCTGAATGTAACACAAACTACAGACCTCGGCGCTATTGCCCTGAAGCCATCCAGCCAATCATTGAAAGGTGTAACGGTAACGGAGAAACAAAAGCGTGTAGAGCAGATGGGCGATACTACACAGTTTAATGCCAATGCCTACAAAACAAACCCCGATGCTACTACAGAAGACCTGCTGAATAAAATGCCGGGAGTAACCAACGACCAGGGTACGCTGAAAGTAAACGGAGAACAGGTAAAACAGGTACTGGTAGATGGCAAGCCCTTCTTTGGCGACGACCCGAGTGCGGCTATCAAGAACCTGCCTGCTGAAGTAGTAGATAAGATACAGGTGTTTGACAGGTTGAGCGACCAATCGCAGTTTACAGGCTTTGATGATGGTAATGCACAGAAGACTATTAATATATTGACCAAAGGCGGCAAGAGCAACGGACAGTTTGGTAAACTATATGCAGGCTATGGTACGAACGACCGCTATAACGTAGGCGGTAACCTGAACCTCTTTAAAGGCAGCAGGCGTATATCTATACTGGCTATGAGCAACAACATCAACCAGCAGAACTTTGCTATAGAAGACCTTGTAGGTGCTATGGGCAGCAGTGGCAACAACCGTGGTGGTGGTGGTATGATGATGCGTGGCGGCGGTGGTAACCGTGGTGGTGGTATGGGAGGTGGTGGCGATGTAGGCAACTTCCTTGTTGGTCCGCAAGGGGGTATTACACAAACCACTGCACTGGGCCTTAACTATAGCGATAACTGGAGCAAGAAGATAAAAGTAAGCGGCAGCTATTTCTTCAATGCTACCAACAACAATACATCTACCACCCTCAGCCGTACCTACCTGACAGCACAGGACAACAACCTGCTGTATAACGAAAGCAATACTTCAAACAACAAGAATCAGAATCATCGCTTCAACTTCCGTATGGAATATGATATAGATTCTAACAACAGCATTGTGCTGACACCACGTGTTAGTGTGCAGGTAAATGATAATGAGAATACACTGAATGGCGCCAATACCCTACCGGGCGGATTGGCTTACGGCAATACCAATACACGTACTACTGCCGATAATGTGGGGCTGAACTTCAGCAACAATCTGTTGTATCGACACAAGTTTGGTAAGAAAGGGCGTACCATATCGCTGAATGTAAACACACAGCTAAACAATCGTGATGGTAGTGGTACCAACTATGCCAGCTACCTGCTGCCGGCAGATACTACCCTGCTAGACCAGGAATATACCCTTACCACACGCGGGCTTACCATAGCTCCGGGGCTTAACTATACAGAGCCTATCGGCAAAAACGGACAGTTGCAGCTCAACTATTCGCCAAGCTATACCAAGAACTCATCAGACAAGCAGACAAACAACCTGAACACAGGTACCAATACCTATACAGATTTTGATACGCTGCTGAGTAATAAGTACGATAACATCAACATCCGCCATCGTGGTGGTGTGGCTTACAGGTACAACGATAAGAAACAGACTATTAATATAGGTGCAGATGCACAATACAGCACGCTGGATGGTTCGCAGTATTTCCCTACGGCATTTACCACAGACAAGGCATTTACCAATATCCTGCCCAATGCTATGTACAACTACCGTTTTAACCAGAGCAAGAACCTGCGCATCAACTACCGCACCAATACAGATATACCAAGCATCAGCCAGTTGCAGAATGTGGTAGATATATCGAACCCGCTGTTGCTGAAAACAGGTAATACAGATTTGAAACAGTCTTACACGCATACGCTGAATATTCGCTACGGTGGTGCTAATGCCAAGAATGCTACCAACTTCTTTGTATTTGGCTATGCCAGCCTTACCAACAATTATATAGGTAATGCCACCTTCATACCTCGTGCCGATACTGTTATTAATAACTATACCGTGAGCCGTGGTACGCAGATAAGCCTGCCTGTAAATCTGGATGGCTATGCTACTGCACGCACATTTGCTACCTATGGTGTGCCTGTGGGCTTCATCAAAAGCAATGTAAACCTGATGTTGGGTGCCAACTATACACGCACGCCTGCCATCATCAACAATCAGCAAAACCTGAATAATAACTACGGAGTGAATGGTGGTGTAACGATAGGTAGCAATATCAGCGAGAGCCTCGACTTTACCATCGGCTATATGGGCAACTACAACGTAGGTAAAAACACCCTGCAAACACAGACAGACAATAGCTACTATTACCAGAACACCAGCCTGAAGGTAAACTGGCTGCCACTGAAGAAACGCGTGGTAGTAAGTACCGACCTGACGCACAACATCTACACGGGTCTTGGTGCGGGCTTCAATCAGGAATATCTGTTGTGGAATGCGGGGCTGGGTTATAAGTTCCTCAAAGACCGATCGCTGGAGGCTAAGATTACCGCCTTCGACCTGCTGAAACAAAACCGTGCCGTGAGCCGCAACATAACAGACACATATATAGAAGACAGCCGTACCAATGTGCTGCAGCAATACTTTATGCTCAACATCACGTACACCCTGCGCAAATTCAAAGGCATGACAGACCCATCTGCCAATATGGATAAAAACAGGCCTATGATGCCAATGGGCGCACCACCTGCAGGTATGCCACCTCCGGGAGATTTCCGTTAGTTGATTGGTTTACTGGTTGATTAGTATTTAGATATTAGTTTTTAGGATTTCAGCATTTACAGAAGCATCAGGCGATGACGGCGATGGCACCGTTCATCGCCTGTGCTGCTATGGGGCAATGCATTAAAACAAACACCCTATACACAATGTACAGGGTGCTATAATTATATTGTTTTGTACTTATTTAAGCTGTCTGGTCGTCTACAGTAGCATCCGGTGCATTGCTCTTTACCGATTCAATACCATTTTCCATACCTGCTTCGTTTTCATAAAGCTGGCTGCTGCCTATTACTTGCCCGTTGCCTGCCTTTAGGTTGAAGTGATACTTACCATTAGCTGCAGTCTTGCGTTCGTAGCGGGCATCATCAGTAGCGTTTTTACGTACAGACTCAATACCATTATCGCAGCCTGCACGGTTGGTATATCCCTCGCTGCTAAGTATTGTTTGTCCGTTGCCTGCTTTCAATGCAAACTGATACTCTCCGTTGCTACGTGTAGTGATTACGAATTTTCCCATAAGTAGTTGTTGTTTAATTTGATACGATAATGAAATTACAAAAACTAAGTAAACTAAACGTTAATTGCTCCGCTAACCAACGATCGCATATTATGCAACACTATTTTGTTTTTTCACTTCAAATCTTTAATCATCTTCGGAGAGAAGTTGATACTAAGTGCTACCTGATGCCTGCCAATATCGTACGTATTTTTTGCATCTCTGAATGTATTGTAGCCATAATGCAGATTTATAAACCCAAATCCAAAACCTAATTTGGGGGTGCAATATGTTTGTGTAATGCCTGATGAAAAATCTGTTAGCCGCTTTATCTCTGCCCCAGCCAGCAGTCCGTTTAGTGTAAACTCTACCCCAGTCTTATATCCGTAGAAAGTTTGCCCTCCTTTGTAAGTAGTACCAAAATGCACATCACCACTCAGGTAGTACACCATCGAGGCAATAGCCATACCGTGTGTACCATGCTGTGTCATATGCATATGATAAGAAAAACCAAGTGATGCATACCAGGGTTCATTCCACCCTATCTCTGTACGTATGCCCGGGTAAGACCTGTAATCTTCTTTTGCAGTATCGCTGCCTGTTGCATAAGTACTTGTAAACAGTAACAGCAACAAAATAGTTAATAGGTTCTTCAGCATAGTACAATATATATAGTTTTATAAATACAGTAATATCCCCCCTCTCAACTATAACAAACCCTTAAACATTACCTGCCTTATTTTTGTAGTAACTCGTATATGATGAGAGGTATATTCATAAAACGGCTGGGGCTGATGGCACTGTTGCTGGTACTACAGGTAGCAGCCATAGCAGCGCCTCGTGGCGAAAGGCAGATAGAAAAGGAGATATACGAGCTGATAAACGAATACCGTGAAAAGAACGGACTGCCACCCCTGCAATATGACGAAGCTGTAGCCGATATGGCTGCCCGACACAGCAGGCGCATGGCCGATAAAGATGTACCCTTCGGACATACGGGGTTTCAGGACAGGTACAATGCGCTGAAAAAAGAACTACCAGATATGACGGCAGGCGCAGAGAATGTAGCCTATGGTGCAGACGATGCCGCCGAAGCTGTAGAACTATGGCTGCACAGTGCAGGACATAAGAAAAACATACGTGGCAATTTTACCCATACAGGTATAGGTGTAGTACGCGATAGTGACGGCCGCCTCTATTTCACTCAACTTTTTGTGAAGCTGCAATGACTATAGAATAGTTTTTGTCCACGCTTGTCCAACTTGTCCATATATCTGTACGCTTGGACAAAATGGACAAGAGAATGTTTGTCCACGCTGTCCACAGTTGTGATAGCTCGGACACGCGGACAAGATGGACAATTACTTTTTTATTAAATTACAATATGAGATACCTGTGCATCATTGTGCTGATAGCCATATCTGCATGCAACAACAAGCATAATACAGACAGCTATACCTACAATGCAGATGACAGCGCATATATCAAAGAACATTTAAGAACAATAACTACACCTTACTACAGAGAAATAAACTTCAAAGTATACAACGGCTACTACAAGATATACTATACATCAGACGGTAAAACCCGTTCTTATCCGGATAGTTTCAGCATTGCAAACGGATACCTTAGAAACTATGGAATAGAGGATGAAAACAAAGATTATATATTATTGACAGGCAGTTGTGGCAATCCTTGTCATATCAGCTATTTGCTACCAATGAATAACAATAATGCGCTTAGCATATCAGATGTAATATTCAGTGATTTGAATAATAACTGTATAGTAAGTGTTGCAGGAAATAACAGCTTGCAGATATATAATACTGATACAAAAAAGTCTTTTATAACCCGTACCGATGAGTGTAATAGCGCATACACAGGCTACTGTATTGATAGCTTATACATTACAAGCGATACATTACATATCAAATTCAATAACGATGGATACAAAAGTGACCATGTTGTGAAACTGAATTGATTGTTTACTTTGTCCATTTTGTCCGCGATATAGAATACATGGACACGCGGACAAGCGTGGACAAAACCCATCGCGATACGGTAGACACATTTACTTTGTCCATTTTGTCCATTTGTCCGCGATATAGAATACATGGACACGTGGACAAGCGTGGACAAAACCCACTAATCAACCAATAAACCAATCAACAGGTCACCCAATCAACTAACCAACAAATTCTGCTTATATTTATTACCTCAAATACCATTGCTTGAAAAACGATACTACTACCAACGTTTCTATACCTCGCAACCTGTTGTTGCTGCTCTCTTTTTTTGAAGGTGCCTGTGTGATGGTGGCAGAGCTGGCAGGCGGCAAGATGCTGGCGCCCTTCTACGGTACATCGCTCTACGTATGGGCATCTACCCTTGCCCTTACACTCGGTGGCCTCACTATTGGTTACTACTGGGGTGGCGAGCTTAGCAAGCGGGATTTACCACAACGCAAAAAGACATTGTTCCTCATACTGGCCATAGCATCGGCACTGGTTATTGTTATGCCTATGACGGCAAGATTCATCATGGCACGCACGTTGGATATGGGTTTCCTTACAGGTGTTATCACTTCACAAATCTTCTTCCTCATGCCGCCTATTATGGGTATGGGTATGGTCAGCCCCATGCTCATCAGCCTGATAGCCGAGAACAATAACAGTGGTAAAGCAGCAGGGCTTATCTATGCCATCAGCACACTGGGTGGTGTATTGGCTACTATGATAACGGGCTTCTGGCTGGTACCATTGGTAGGTATATCGCTGCCATGTATAGTAGCTGGTGGTTTGTTGCTGTTGCTCACCATCATCGTACTACGCCCAAAGAACAAGATAATGGCGGGTGTATTGTTGCTGCTATTGGTGCCTGCTTTTTTTTTCTACCGTAGCAATCAGCACCGCGAAACCGATAAGTACAAAATACTGTATCACACAGAGGGTATGCTGGGTCAGGTAAAGGTGGTAGATTTTACCTATACCGAAAACGGACTGAACATACCATCGCGCGTAATGCTGGTAAACCACAACTGGCAAACATGGATAGACCGCAACGATAAAAACTTCTCTTTCCTCTATTATACACGCTTCACCAATGCCATCATCCGCAGTATGCCACAGGGCAGCAAAGCACTGCTGATAGGTCTTGGCGGTGGTACGGTAGCACACCAACTGGAGCAACACGGTATGAGCTATGATGCGGTAGAGATAGATGGAAGATTACCCGAACTGGCAGAGAAATACTTCGGGCTGAAACATGCCATTGCCAACACAGCGGTAGACGACGGCAGGCATTATATAAATGTGTGCAAAAAGAAGTATGACCTGATAATTGTAGATGCCCTGCTGGGCGAAAACATACCATCGCACCTGTTGAGTAAAGAGTCCTTCGAGCAGATGAAAAAACTGCTGACAGACAATGGTAAAATCTTTATAGAGTTTGATGGCATCCGTCAGGAAGATGATGGCCTTGCACAGCAAATGGTGTACAATACGCTGAACAGTGCTGGCCTGAACACAAGGATATTCTCCTCATCGCCCAAGCGTACCAACTACGATATCATGTACATCGCCGGCAAGACCAAAGACAATGCCTACGATACCACACAGATTATCACAGACAAGTACTACCCCATCAAAGGGCAGTTGAAGCTATTTGATGTTACAGATATGCTCGGCAATCCTTCAGTAGCCGTTATTACAGACGAGAACCCGGGGCTTGATTATTATCTGAGAGATAGGATGGTAGCCTTCCGCGAAGATTATCTGGGCAATTACAATGCAGAGTTTCTGGAAGATAATATGAACTTCTTCCGCTAAGAACAATACACGTTACACACGCTGCATTATTTCCAGCTTGTTCTTCCACGGGTCCAGAAACGATAGGCGCTTATACCCCGGTATAGCTGTTTCTTCTTTTATGTCGATGCCTTTTTCTGTCAGCAGTTTGCGTACACTATCCAGGCTATCCACCTCAAAAGCAGGAAAGCGTTTGGTAGGATACATCTCAGGTTCTATACCCAAGTGCAGCTCGCTCTCGCCTACTTTGTACCATATACCCGGTATGTTCTTTGGCTTATCTATCTCCTGCAGTCCCAGCAATCCTGTATAGAAATCCCGAGCCTCAGCTTCAAAGCCTGTAGGTATACATATTGTTACGTGGTGCAGTTTCTTGATGTTGATGGATGCCATACGTGGGTTGTGTATTTGTGCTACCTAAGTTAGTGAAATAGTTGATTGGTTGATTCGTTTACTTGTTGATTAGTTGGTTAGTATTTCACCACCATTACTACTATAAAGCTCTCACGGCGTTGGCACCGTTCATCGTTCGGGAATACTACTATATCCACTCCCGTCATTGCGAGGAGGTACGACGAAGCAATCTCGCGTAATGAATGTTTGCTTTTCGCGAGCCTTTTGCAGAACACATGCCTGCGCTTCCTTTCTTTCTTTTGGCGGCAAAAGAAAGAAACAAAGAAAAGCCGCAAAGCATTGATGACATCTGAATGCTTTGACGACGCTCCGATGTCACAACATTGCTACTGTTGTACCAAGCTATTAGCCTTGATGACTAGTGTTGATATAGATATATAAAACTGAATGACAACGTAACTACCACCGCTCCATAGCACCGTCATGTGCGCCAGCACTGACCACGCTACATGCGTATTCCCCACAATAACAGCGTATAGCTAACCCTAAAACATGCGGAGCATTGGTTTTAGGGGGTCCTTTTCTTTGTTTCCTTTCTTTTGGACAAGCAAAAGAAAGGAAGAGATGAGTGTAGTACTACAGCTTGAAGAGTAATCCATAACACTGTGGGATAAGCACACTCGTTCGCAATGACAGGAGAAATTACTACAAAGGCAACACCACTCCACTTTTATACAAGCCCTCCATAAACACACGTAGCTCATCGGCACGTTGTGTACCCAGCAGAAAGCGTTTACCATCTTTGTATTCCAGTTGCAGGCCCATATCTCCCGCAGTATTGTAGGCACCACCTGTTTTCTTACTCCACCCGGTACGCAGCCCCCAGCCACCATATTCGCTAATGGGATTGTACTTGCGCACATATGCTTTATGTATGGCAGTCCACGGTATAAACTTACCTTTCTGAAAAGGATAGAACCTGAAGAAGATACCCTCATCGTTAATGGTAGTATCCAGCCGCATGATGAAGAATAGTATCATGATGGCAACAGGTATCAGTGCAAATAGCAATTCAAAACTCACACCCTCTCCTTTTTTATAAGCATATATCAGGCTAAAGGCTGAGAATGCAACTGTGGTAGGTAGTATCACCAACAACAGCCATTTACCAAACTTCTGCGATTCTGTGTATTGCATCTGGTAAAACTACAAAACAAAAACCACCCGCTTGTGCAGGTGGCTTGTGTTATAACTTAAAGTATTGCTACAGATAGCGATTACTTTTTGCTCATTACATTCTTTGCTTCGATGCTGAGTGTAGCATGTGGTACTGCACGCAGGCGAGCCTTGTCTATCAACTTACCTGTTACGCGGCATATACCGTATGTTTTGTTCTCAATACGCATCAGCGCTTTCTCCAGGTGGTTGATGAACTGAATCTGGCGACTTGCCAGCTGTGCCAGTTGTTCGCGCTCCATAGCGCCACTGCCATCTTCCATATTCATGTAGCGGTTTTCTGTATCTTCTGTACCCGCTTCATCCTTACGTGTTATCAAACCCTGCTGATAAGTAAGTTCTTTACGTGCTTTCTCCAGGCGCGCTAGGATAAGCTCTTTAAATTCATTCAGTTCTTCGTCACTGTAACGGTATACTGGTCCTTGCATTTCTACTGCTTCGTCTAATATGGAACGTGTAAATTCCGGTTGGTAATTAATCATTGTTTTGCCCGCATCGTCTTTTTGCTTGGCTTTATTTTCAAGACGGCGATGAGCCACAATAACGTTTGGTTTTTTCTCAACATTGCGTGGCGCAGGTGTCGCTTGTTTTGTTGGCAAGCCACCTTGTTGTTGCATAGCTGCTGCCGCAGATGCTGACAGCGGACGGTTAGGCAATGCACCTTTTGCAAAAGTGGTAACTGTTTTTGTTACATGATGCGATTGCTTGCCACCTGATTTTTTACCAGATGCTGCCTTTTTAGCCGCAACAGGTACTGGTGCAGGTGCCGGCGTTGGCGCAGGTGCTGCCTTCTTAACCGGTTCTGCTTTTTTAGGCGCAGCCTTTGGTGCAGGTGCAGGAGCGGCTTTCTTAGCCGGTGCAGGCGCTGCCTTCTTAGCTGCAGGTTTTGGCGCAGGTGCTGCCTTAGGAGCAGGCGCTGCTTTCTTTGCAGGCGCAGCCTTTTTTGCCGGCGCTGCTTTAGCTACAGTCGTCTTCTTACTCGTTGTTGCTGTCTTTTTCAATTGGTTAGTTTTTTTCGAGTCCACTTTTTTAGTGGCTGCTGCCTTCTTCACCGGTGCTGCTTTCTTCATAATAGCTTTGGCAGGGGTGGCTTTCTTAGGCGCAGCCTTCTTTGCAGCCGGTTTAGGGGCTGCTGCTTTTTTCACAGGTTTCGCAGGCGTTGCCTTCTTACTACTTTTCGTTGCCACAGATTTTTTAGCCGGCGCTGCCTTTTTAGCGCCTTTATTAGAAGCTGTCTGAGTTTTCTTAGCTGGCTTGGCTGCCGGTTTCTTTTTTGTGGCCATAGCGCGTTACTGTTTTTTAGTTATTAACACTTTAAGTATTGCTTCATTAACCTCAATCTCCGTTCCTTCGGATACTTGAGGAACTATCTCTAACTTATCTGCCAAAATTTCCGTGCAAATATACTCACTGAAATTTAATATGGCTGATTTTAATGGTTCGTGCTCTTCTACGCTAACTGCTATTCTGTCTGTAAGTTCTAATCCTGTTTCTTTACGAATTTTTTGTATACGATTTACCAGTTCACGGGCATTACCCTCATCCTGTAGTTCCGGTGTCACGGTAATATCCAATGCTACGGTAAGGGTGTCTTTGTTAGCTACACTCCATCCCGGTATATCCTCTGCTATTATATCTACATCTTCTCTTACTATATCTAATGCCTCGCCATCTACTGTCAGGGTATAGCCACTGTCTTTCTCCAATGCAGTTATCTGGTGCTGATCCATAGCGGTGATAGCTGCTGCTACCGCCTTCATCTTAGCACCCATTTTAGCACCCAAAGACTTGAAGTTTGGCTTTACTTTCTTTTTTATAAAACCTTCTGTTTCAGTAAGATACTCGATTTCTTTTACATTCACTTCCCCCTTTATCAAATCCTCAACTTTCAGTACCTGATTCTGCATATGTGTATCCAGTACCGGTATCAGTATCTTCTGCAATGGCTGGCGAACTTTGATGTTTACCTTCTTGCGCAAAGACAGTACCAAAGATGATACATCCTGTGCAAGACGCATACGTTCTTCCAGTTCTGCATCTATAACATCGGCATCTGCCACCGGGAAATCTGTCAGGTGTACAGACTGTGCTTCGTAGCGCTTGGTGATATTATTAAGATTGCTATACAACCAATCTGCAAAGAATGGAGATATCGGTGCCATCAGCAGCGACAGTTTCTCCAAACATTCATACAACGTCTGATAAGCACATATCTTGTCATGCTCATACTCTCCTTTCCAGAAACGGCGGCGGCACAGACGCACGTACCAGTTACTCAGTTGCTCGTCCAGGAATGTTTCCATAGCACGGCCAGCCTGTGTAGGTTCGTAGTCGTTCAGGTAACCTGTTACGTCCTTCACCAATGTGTTCAGCGAAGACAATATCCAACGGTCTATTTCAGGACGCTTATCTACCGGTATATAGGCTTCTTTAAATGTAAAACCATCTACATTGGCATAGAGTGCAAAGAACTGGTAGGTGTTGTACAATGTACCAAAATACTTCCGTTGAACCTCTTTAATCCCTTCTAAATCAAAGCGTAAGCTATCCCAAGGACTTGCATTGGTTATCAGATACCAACGGGTAGCATCGGCACTGTACTTCTCAATTGTTTCGAACGGATTGATGACATTGCCGAGGCGTTTGCTCATCTTATTGCCGTTCTTATCCAGCACAAGGCCGTTACTTACTACCGTCTTATAGGCTACATTATCAAACAGCATTACACCCAGTGCATGGAGGGTATAGAACCAACCACGCGTCTGGTCAACACCCTCTGCAATGAAGTCTGCAGGGAAGTTCTGGTTCAGTGTCTTATCTGCATGATTTTCAAACGGATAGTGCTGTTGTGCATATGGCATGGCACCACTATCAAACCATACATCTATCAGGTCCGGTTCACGCATCATAGGTTTGCCGCTATCGCTTACCAGTACTATCTGGTCAACGAAAGGTTTGTGCAAATCACTCGTCAACACATCAGCATCCTGATTGATATTCAATGACTTATTAGCCCTACTTATCTCATCTTTCAGTTCTTCTACACTACCTATCACACGTATTTCACTACCATCTTCGGTAGCCCAAACAGGCAATGGTGTACCCCAGTAGCGGCTGCGACTCAGGTTCCAGTCCACCATATTCTCTAACCAGTTGCCAAACCTACCTTCACCTGTTGCCTTAGGCTTCCAGTTGATGGTCTTGTTCAGCTCTATCATCCTGTCCTTTACGGCAGTGGTCTTTATAAACCATGCATCAAGCGGATAGTAAACAATAGGCTTATCTGTACGCCAGCAATGCGGGTAGGTATGTTCATACTTCTCTACCTTAAATGCCTGGCCTGCCAGTTTCAGCTTCACAGCTATATCCACATCTACATCCTTCCACTCGCTGTCGTCTTTATAATTCTTTACATATCTGCCACTCAGTTCGCCAAGGTAGTCGGTAAATTTACCTTCCTTATCCACCAGTGTCAGTATACCTATATTATTTTTTTTACCTACACGATAGTCATCTGCACCAAAAGCAGGGGCAGTATGTACGATACCCGTACCATCTTCTGTAGTTACGAAATCGCCTGTTATAACCCTCCAAGGGTCGCCGCCTGTTATCTCGGCAGTATTACCCTCGTATGGCAGCAATTGCTCATAACGGCAACCTTCTATATCTGCTCCTTTGAACTCTTTTATGATAGTCCAAGGCACCAGTTTCTGTTCTGCATTATACCCTGCAAAGTCACCATCTTGTCCTTCAGACTTGAAGTGTTTATTCAAAAGAGCTTTTGCAAGTACTACATTAGCAGGCTGATGTGTATATTGATTAAACGTTCTAACTAACACATAATCAATCTTTTCACCTACAGTAAGTCCGCAGTTTGAAGGGAGTGTCCAAGGGGTTGTCGTCCATGCTAGGAAGTGTACAGGCTCGCTGCCTGTAGCCTCGTACAGGAAGGCAGACTGTGCATTGTTAACCGCCTTGAACATGGCAACTACCGTAGTGTCTTTTACATCCTTATAGGTACCCGGTTGGTTCAGCTCGTGAGAACTGAGGCCTGTACCAGCAGCAGGGCTGTATGGTTGTATGCTTACACTTTTATATAAGTAGCCTTTTTCGTTCAGGGTCTTGATAGCCCACCACAGAGTTTCTATATATTTATTATCGAATGTGATGTAGGGATTGCCCATATCCACCCAATAACCCATCTTCTCGGTAATGTCTTCCCACTCCTTCTTATAACGCATTACTGCCTCACGGCATTTCAGATTATAATCTTCTACACTTATCTTTTTACCTATATCTTCTTTTGTGATACCCAGTTCCTTCTCAACACCCAGCTCTACCGGCAGGCCATGGGTATCCCAGCCCGCTTTGCGGCGCACCTGATAGCCCTGCATGGTTTTATAACGGCATACCAGATCCTTCAACGTACGGCTGATAACGTGGTGAATACCAGGCATACCATTGGCACTTGGCGGACCTTCGTAAAATACGAATGGTTGTGCACCATTACGTCCGTCAACACTCTTATTAAATGTATCGTTCTCCTTCCACAGGCGCAGTACTTCCTGCTCTATGGACGGCATATTCAATCCTTTATACTCAACGTACTTGTCGCTCATCTGTCTGGTTCAAAATATTCAATGGCTGGTTGCACCGATACCGGCAAAACCCACTTCACCCATTATACTAAAAAAATAAGCTGCGAATTTAGGTAGAAAATTTGTTATTTATAATGTATAGAAATGAATACCATGCGTGGGTGGATATACTGTGGATATGACAATAGCAGGAACCTGTCCTGCTAGTATACAAAAGCCTTACACTTATTTCTATTTATTATTATACAATCGCTCGCCGCTAACAGGGTCTACGCTGTAATAAGTTTTAGTTTCGGAATCGTAAAACATGTACTTCTGTTTCGCCTCATCAAATACAAAAGATTTTGACTTATCCTTCACCAGAGGTTTAGCTACTGCATGCACTTTTTTTGCATGATGCTGTGCTACTTGCTTCACTTTGGTATGAGCAGACTTTCTTTTGTGTGTAATGGAATCTATGATTTGCTGCAGGGCATCAATTTTAGCCTGATAACCTTTTGCCATATCATCTGCACCTTGCTCCAGATTAGCTACCCTTTCGCGCATGGTTGCCAGATTATTCAATGAATCGACCAAGAGGCCATAACAACGAACATCTTTAGTTGGCTGTTTGGGAGCACAAGACACTATGAGCGATGCTACACCGCACAGCAGTAATACTTTCTTCATTTTGTTTTGAAGTTTGCGTTATACATATAGAATCACTGCGACATATAACATATTCAATAATGAATAAGCATATTGCAAATTTCTCTTCCTGCTGTATGTAAAATGAAAAATTATAGCTAACGAGCTATAAGTATATAATATGAATAATATTAAAAACTCATATTGCAATACCTGTATTTGCTAAGGTATTGATAATTAGTGATTTTACAATATATGTGTGCAAATTCTTCCATAATATATGTAGTGGCTATCTTAGTACCATGAACAAAATCATCAGCGCCAAAGCTGCAGCTTATACCATAACAGCTATCATGGCTGCAACTATCCTGTTTCATATACTAATACTGACGGGTATAATACCTTATGAAATAACATGGGGTGGCAGACTGAAAACACATGAAGACATGATACGTTTTGAAACCGTATCTATCTTAATAAATATTACAGTGATACTGATAGTAGCGGCACATGTACGTTGGCTACCTTTCTATATAGATAAACGAACTACAAGAGTAGCACTATGGCTGATGGCTATAATGTTTCTGCTAAATACGGTTGGCAATATCATTGCGGCAACTGCATTGGAAAAAACATTTGGGCTGCTGACCCTCGCACTCGCCCTTATGTGCATCAGGCTGGCTACTGATAAAGAATAAATCTTGTAAATTAGTATTACCAATTAAGCCATATGCGATATATCCTGCTACTCTTTATAATGTTGTGTTGTAATTATACTCATGCACAGGAATCTCTGATATTCCCCACACTGAATGATTACAAGCAAAACAATCCGAGAAAGCTAAACCTAACGTCTAAATCGCGCAGCTTCAGTGACGATGAGTGGGTTGGCGCAACAGTTTATGATTTCATAGGAGCATCTGAAGGAATTACTGCATCCCTGCATAATGCATGCTTTGCCATTGACCATCACGACTCTCTTTTTATAAATCTGTATGGCGCTATGGATGTAAAAGGATACGCATACGTGAAAGCAAGATTTGGTACATACCTATATTTTTCGTCCGTTGCTTCAAACCTTATTCAGCACTACTCTTATGTAAATACGAACAGCAAAGGCCATACAACCAACAATGAGATTAAAAATAACTATCTGGACGCAACAGGTGTTATTGGTTACGCAATTGCCAGTACTATCATCAATTCTAAAAAAGAGGGGCGGTATGCATCCAGTAAACAATTCTCCTATCTCTATGGTCTTGTTGAAGGAGAAGTGTTTTTGCTGACTCCGGAAGTTATGGAGGCTATACTTCAATCAAGGCCCGACTTATTGAGGCTTTATGTTAACAGCGGTTCGCCTGATAACGATGGCTCATATTACTTTTATCTCAGCAAGCTATTCAATAAAGAATAACAATACAGCTAACATAAGCATAGCATTTGCATAGCAGTCCCTTAATGGTGGCATAACGTGGCAATGATAATTTGCAGGCTCACACTTTGATTCAGCAAATACGTTTATGAAAAAGCTATTGGTATTATCTGCTATGGCATTGTTCTGTGCAGATACTTGGGCACAAACAAACCCCACCGCACAAACGATCCCATACTCAGAAAACTTTAATACACTTGCACACACCGCCACCACGTACCCCAACGGTTGGCAAGGCTGGACGATAACTACTGCCCCTGGTAGTAGCTTCAGTACTACAACACCTACCGCAGACCGTACCCTCACAGCAAGTTCTACAGCAGCCATCAACAGTGGTAATGTTCATAACTACAATGGTAAGATAGGCTTCCTCAATACCAGTTCGCTTGATTTGGGTTTGGTACTATCCATTAACACAAGCAGCAGAAGCAATATTGTTGTCAGCTACGACATTATGACGCTACGCAACCCCTATGACACCACAACCAATACCCGCATAAATGAAGTAACACTTCAATACCGCATTGGCACATCAGGTACATTTACCAACCTGACAGGTACAGAATACCAGAATAATACACTTACACAAACTACAGCTGTTACAACAGCACAAAATACGGTAAGCAAAAGCATTACCCTTCCATCAGCATGCGATAACCAGTCTGTAGTACAGCTACGCTGGGCAAGCAGACAGGTAAGCGGTGGTGGCTCACGTCCTTCTTTTGCAATAGACAATGTTGTGGTAGATACACCAAGCAATCGTATAAGCATTGTAAAAGGCACAGACGCAACTGAAGGCACTACACCCACAGCAGGTAGTTTCAATATTACGTTCAATCCTGTTACAGCAGGCAGCACTACATTCAATTATCAGATTACAGGTACTGCCACTTTCAATACAGACTACAGCATTACGCTTTCAGGTGGTGCAACGCCTGCTACACTAAGCAGTGCAACAGGTACCATTACCGTTCCTTCAAGTACAGCTAGCATTACTGCTACTGTTACGCCAATTAACGATGCATTGAGCGAAGGTGCAGAAACAGTGAATATAAAAATCACTTCGCCCTCAAGCCCATATAACATATTGGATAGTGTTGCAGCCATCAATATCATAGACGACGAAGCCACACTCATCAGTACCATACAAGGCACAGGTGCAGCTGCTACAGCAGGCAACTTCACTATTGAAGGTATTGTAACAGGTGTATACACTACTCTGAGCCCGGCAGGTTTCTATATGCAGGAAGAAGATGCAGACAAAGACAGCAACCCTGCAACCAGTGAGGGTATATTTGTAGTAACATCCAATACAGTAGCTGTTGGTGATAAAGTAAGAGTTAGCGGGACTGTTTTAGAAAGCAGTGCAGCACCATCATACAACCAGGCGGTTATCAGCAGCACTGCAATCAATACTATAAGCACAGGCAATCCGCTGCCAACATATACTAATATTTCGTTGCCTTTGGCCGATATCAACGACTATGAAAAGTACGAGTGCATGTTGGTTCGCTTTCAGGATACACTTACCGTTACAGACAATTACAATCTGGGGCGATATGGTGAAATCAATCTTACTAAAGGCGGTATGACATTTCAGCCTACACAGATAGTAGACCCTAACGATGCAATAGCAAGCGGCACCACATCTACAGGCACAAGCAACCTGACAGCCGTAAACGCTTATGCAAATGCCAATAACCTGCGCACCATACTGATGGACGACGGTAAAGGAACAATGACTACCCTGCCATTTGTAAACACTGACAACACATTGCGTCTTGGCTGCACTACCATCAACCCTGTTGGTATATTAGGCTATGCTTTTTCTAAATACCGCATACAACCTATACCATCTGCCATGCCTGTGTTCAACTATGCATCACGCCCTGCAATGCCAACTATGCCAAGTGCTACGAATGTAAAGGTTGCGAGCTTTAACGTACTCAACTATTTCAATGGCAATGGTTCTGGTGGTGGCTTCCCAACAGCAAGGGGCGCTCATTCAGCAGCAGAGTTTACACGTCAGCGAGATAAAATCATCAACGCTATTGCAGATATCAATGCCGACGTAGTTGGCCTGATAGAAATGGAGAATGATGGTACTGCAACTACATCAGCATTGTTAGATATTATTAACGGATTGAATGCAAAAATGGGTACAGGTACTTATACGTATGTATATGACGGTGCAAATATTCAGAACTTTGGCACTGATGCCATACGCTGTGCTATTATATACAAGCCTTCGGTAGTAGATACTGTGGGCAATGTAATGATAAGCAGCAATTCAGTATTCAACCGTCCGCCTGTAGCACAAACATTCGAGGTAATTGCTACGGGCATTAAGTTCAACTATATTATCAACCACTTCAAATCAAAAGGCTGCTCTGGTAGCACTGGTGCTGATGCTGACCAACTGGACGGACAAAGTTGCTATAACGACACACGTAAAAAGCAGGCGACAGAGCTGATAAACTTTATTAATAACACCGTTATAGCCAATTCAGGCGAAAAACGAGTTATAAGTATGGGAGACTATAATGCTTATTATCAGGAAGATCCGTTAGATATTTTCAGAGCCAATGGTTACACTGTATTAAGCGAAGACACTGCCTACTCTTATCTGTTCAGCGGACTGGTTGGGTCTTTAGACAATGCAATTGTAAATGACAGTATGAAAAAAGACGTAACCGCAATAGCTAAGTGGCACCTGAACTCTGCCGAACCGATATTTCTGGATTATAATGACAACATAGATGATGGCGGTGGTGATTTTGTAAACCAATGGGGCAATACTTATAGCAGTATTCCTTTCCGTTCTTCAGACCACGACCCTGTTATAGTAGGCCTCAGCCTGAAGAAACCAATTACGGGTAGTGTAGCTGCTGTAAACAACAAGCCATATAAAATATACCCCAACCCTGCTACAGATGTACTATATATAGCAAACAGAAGCAATACTGTAGCAATCGCACAAATCATCAATACTGTTGGTCAGGTTGTAAGTACAATAGATATAGATGGCAATACTGTATCGCAAACTGACATCAGGAATCTTACCAACGGAGTATATATTATTCGCATTAATACAGAAGGCAACTATTACACGCAACAGTTGGTAAAATAATAATAGCTGACACATCAGCAAAAAGCAGGTTCGTAACGGAACCTGCTTTTATTATTTATCAAACATTTCAATCAATTGGTAAGATTAAGCTGCACTACTCTGCATCTGCAATATCTACCAGCGCAGCTATGATGCGTTGCAATTCTTTCTTATTCGCCTTTACTTCTTTCATGTCTTTAAAAGCAGCCAGGCGACGGTCTTTATAATCGCCCGTAAGCAGTGGAGAATCTATTGTAACAACAGGTGCATAGTGAAACACAAGCTGTACAAACTTTTCCTGCCTATGGTTGAATGTTACCATATCGTGCTTGTAAAAGAAGCTTGGTGCACTCCACTTTACACGCTCATTAATCTTCTTATTGCTTTTGATGATATCTCTGACTGCCGCTATTTCTTCTTTTAGTGGGTGCACCAATGCATCCATATAAGCATCTAAACCTGCAGTATCATTGATATCCTTAGCAGTACTTTCCTTTTTCTTAGACGTAGCCATGTTACAATATTTATTGTTCCGAAAGCTCTTTTACTTTAGCAAGTGCCTTGGGGAAAGTACCCATGAAATAATCCTTAAACTCGTCCGGTATATCCAGATCAACAACAAGTTCAGTTGTATCACCTACCATGTTCAGCGTATAGTTTTCTCTGCCACCTGCCCATTGCAGCACACGTTCGCTGGTGGTATCTTCTACCCCGTCTTTTAATTCTCCCAAATGCTGAAAGGACATAAACTCATTGGGTATCAAATCATCGATACGAGATACCATTCCCGAACCTGAACCATCCGTAAACAATACCTTACTACCCTTCTTCCAGTCTGTGATAGCACGAGAACCTGCACTGAATACAGATGTCCATGCACGGTAGGTTTCATCTGTCCATAATATGCTCCATACTTTTTCGCGCGGAGCATTGATTGTAACTGCAAATCGTATTTTTTCCATAATTGTAGTTTTATAAGCTTTCACATTCATACCCTTTAGCAGATAAAAGCTGTGCTACACCATGCTCGGGTATATGGCAGGGAGCTATCCGCAACACATTGTCGCAATCTTCGTGGTCTATGGTGATGTAGCTATCGGGAAAGTGTACACGAAGCAGGTGCAATACATCACCACTATCTGCCTCGCAAACATTTGTTTTAAAAACAGCTATCATACTATTGAGCCTGCATAGCCTGCAACCTTCTCCGGTGCAGGTAGTAAGACAACATGGCTATCCCGATGAATATGAACATTAAAGCCCAACCACTTGCCGGGTATCCTAATGCTATGAATGAATAAGTAGCCCCAGCCAGATCGAACACCAACCCTGCATAAGCCCATTCTTTAATCCTGTCGAGTTTTGGTATCAGAATGGTAACGGCAGCCAGTATTTTAGCCACCCCAAGAAAAGGAATGATATACAATGGGAAACCCATTTGTGTATGTATCATTTCCACAGATTGTGGGTCGCTCGTTACGTTCCCAACAGAAGAGAATATCATAAAAGCTGCAAACAGCCCCGTTACTACCCAATATGCGATGTTCAGTTTTTTCATATACCTCAGTTTTAGTCTATATGAAGATAATTATCCGTTGTAGTTTATCATCCACTGCACACCGTATTTATCTGCGAACATGCCATACAGTTCTGCCCAGAATGTTTTTTCAAGCGGCATAAATACATTGCCATCTTTGCTCAATCCTTCATATATCTTCCTGGCCTCATCTGCACTATCTACCATCACGTTGATGAAGAAAGCATCACCCCTGTTTACCGGGCCAAATGCCTCTGGTCTGTCAGAGCCTTGTATAGTAAGCCCCATAGGTATTTTCAGCGTTACGTGCATTATCCAGTCAGGATTTGATGTTGCATGCTGGTCTTGTACAGGAGATTCCGTGTATTTCATCAAGATTTCAAACTCACCACCAAATACTTCTTTGTAAGTGTTGAATGCTTCTGCTGCATTACCTTGAAAATGCAGATAAGGACTAAATGTTGCCATAGTTATTGATTGATTTAATTGTTTGCTTATGCTTTAGGTAAAAGGCTTTCATCCATAAATATCATTTCCCACTGATGGCCGTCCAGATCGGCGAAGCTGTGCTGATACATCCAGCCATGGTCCTGTGGTTCCATATAGGTTGTGCCGCCTGCTTCTATTGCTTTACGTACCATTTCATCTACAGCATCGCGGGTAGGCACATCTATTGCCAGCAATACCTCTGTTGTTTTATGAGCATCGCTAATTTCTTTTTTTGTAAAGTCTTTGAAGCGTTCCTTCACCAGCAACATAGCATAGATGTTGGGGCCAATAATCATGCACGTGCTTTTATCGTCTGTAAACTGTGGGTTGAATGTAAAGCCAATCTTGCTGAAGAAGGCTATACTTTTCTGCAGGTCTGCTACAGGCAGGTTTACAAAAATCTGGTTTGCCATAATTGTTATTCTTTAGGGTGAATATTTATTTACATTTTGTCAGGGTCAAGCCTCACCATACAAACTACATCTTTATCATTCAGGTATTGCTCTACACAAATACCGTCTTTAAAATCAATCCTACTGTCGTGCAGTAGTTGCTGAAAAGCCTTACCTATAGATGTTTCGTTGCTACGCCAATTCAATATTGTTTCAGTAATATAGTATCCTTTCTTTACAACGTAGCTTTCTGCCTGCAACTTTGCTCCTTCACCTTCATACAGTTCTTCAACAGCCGCTTTGTATACAATACCTTTCCCACCCTCGGGGCGAGACAATCCATAAAACATCCTTTCATCAGTCATACCCACCAACTGTTCCAATTCTTTAAAAGCAGCACCTATACCTTGCGGAAATGATGATGCCTGTTTGCATATCAGGCGAATGTCTTTGTCAAGATTGATTATTTCCATGTATTTGTGAATGATATTACAAAGCTATCGTGCATAATCCTAAACAAAGGGGTGTTATTACGGCAACTTGTGGGGTTGTTTGCGACAAGCCATTTGCCTAAATTTGATATCATGATGCACATATCCATTCTCATTCCGCAGGGCGCTATACTGGCCAGTCTTGAAGGCAGCAGGCAATTGTTTGCACAGGTAAATCAACTGATAAAAATGAATGGTGGCGAGCCTGTCTTCAATATTCAACTGGTAGGCCTGAAGCACGAAACACCTGTAGCGGGTGGATTATTTACCGTAAATGCTAATGCACTGATTGGTGATGTACAGAAAACCGACCTGATAGTAATACCGGCAATAGACGGCGACCTGAAACAGGCCATGGAAAACAATAAAGACTTCCTGCCCTGGCTTGTAGAACAAAAAGAAAATGGTGCCGAAATAGCCAGCCTGTGCCTCGGGGCTTTCCTGCTTGCATCTACAGGATTGCTGGATGGCAAACGCGCTGCCACACACTGGATAGCCGCTAATGATTTCAAACAAATGTTCCCGAATGTTGAGCTGATAACGGAGAAGATAATCACCGACGAAAATGGCATCTACACCAGTGGCGGGGCATTCTCCTACCTCAACCTGATACTGCACCTGATAGAGAAATATACAGGACGAGACATGGCAATACTCATTGCCAAAGTATTTGCCATACAGCTGGAAAGAGATACCCAGTCTGCTTTCATGATATTTCAGGGACAGAAAGACCACGAAGACGAACCTGTACGCAAAGCACAGGAGTTTATAGAAAGCAATTACAAAGAAAGGACTACTGTAGACCAACTGGCTTATATGTATGCCCTTAGCAGACGCAGTTTTGAGCGCAGGTTCAAGAAAGCCACCAAGAATACTGTTACAGAGTACATACAACGTGTAAAGATAGAAGCAGCCAAAAAAGAGTTGGAAACAGGCAGCAAAAACGTAAACGAAGTCATGTATGAGGTGGGCTATGCCGATATCAAGGCATTCCGTACAACTTTCAAAAAAATAACAGGATTATCTCCGCTGGAATACCGTAATAAGTACAATAAGCTGGCAATGACAGCTTAAGAACTGTTAACCGCTTGTAAAGTCAAAAAACTTAACATTAAGTAATTGTTAAGTTATTGTAACTTTATAAGGAAGGTTATATAGTGAAAAAGCCACAAGTCATATTAATACTGTTCGCGCTGATGCTGAACATAGCTACAAATAGCTATGCAGGTAGCAAAGTGACAGCTATAGACTACTATGGCGATACCCTGCAGGTCAACTTACAATCCTCGTTTTCAATACCTTATAACGAAAAGCCGACAAAAGTAGGTGTACACGATTTTTATGAAGCCCTAAATAAAACAAACTACAAACCACTGGTAGCCCGGCTACTGCAATATAAAGAACAGCATCAGTTGAATGACTGGCTGTATTATCAACTGATACGCAAAACAGCACAATCTATCGCTCCCAAAGCGGAAAACTATACCAGATACACCTTGTACAAATGGTTTCTGCTGGCAAAATCGGGCTACGATGCTACACTTGCTATAAGCGGCGATAGCCAGCTTTTCTTTTATGTACACTGTGACGAAAATGTGTATGATGTACCCTATTATATGAATAATGGTAAGCAGTATGTATGCCTTAACAGACACGACTATGCTGCTGCTTACAATCTGCAACAGACAGGACTTTTTGCCACAGACGTAGATATTCCGGAGGCTACTAAAGCATTCTCTTACAAAGTAACACAGCTACCTGATTTTACACCACAACGATACTCGGTAAAAGATATACAGTTCAATTATCACGACAAGCTATACCACTTCAAGATAAAAGTGAGTGACGATGTGCAAACGGCTTTCAATAACTACCCTGTTGTCGATTATCAGGACTACTTTAATATTCCGCTCAGTCATACTACCTATAGTTCTCTTATACCCATACTGAAAGGTGCTGTAGCTGATATGAAGCAAAAGAAAGGTATAGATTACCTCATGCAGTTTACCCGCAATGCTTTCCTGTACGAAGATGACAGGCAATCTTACGGTAAGGAAAAACGCATGAGCCCGGAACAAACACTGCTGAATAAATACAGTGATTGCGATGACAGAGCTGCACTTTTCTTTTACCTGGTAAAAGAGATTTATAACTTGCCAATGATTGTGTTGCTATACCCTACACACGTAACCATAGCTATAAAATTTGATAAGCCACAAGGTGAAACAATTGAATACAAAGGCAATAAATACACCATCTGCGAACCTACACCACAGTTACAAGACCTGAGGGTTGGTGAAATATCTCCTGAGTTTAAGAATATGAGCTATCAGGTAGCTTACGAATACATTCCAAAATAAAAGCACCCGATACAGGTGCTTTATTCAATATCATTCAACAAATACTGTTAGCTAAAGGCAGAGATGATGCCTCCCATCAGCCCCATTGTAAGCATCCAGTAGCCTGTATGTATGGCTATGTATTTAAAGCCCTTGCGTTCAAACATCGCATTTGTACCCAAAATCGGCAGTCCAACAAACAGAGCAGCCAATACACCATGCAGCACACCATGTTTAAACGTATGGAACTCTGCACCGTATTTGCTTGTCACATCAGCGTAGGTTTGTAATGCTTCAGGTTCTGTTACGTGTTTTTGCATCAGGCTCATCAGGCCAAATTCATGGCGCACTATCGGGTTCAGCATGAAAGCAAGCATAAATGCAAAAAGGATTACCATTGTAAATACTACAGCCATATTAGTCTTTCTCAATTCTTCCTCAGAAAGTCCCGTAGTTTTTATCCAAGCATTGCCAAAGCCTATTTTGGGATTGTACCATATACTACCCGTCAGTATCGGTACCAAAGCTGCCAAAGCTGTAATCAGAAAGTTTATCTTAACCATAATGTGCTATTTTCTTAAATATATATAATCTTCAAAATAAATAACAAGCATAAAGCCATATTTATTTTCCCCTCGTTATAGTGCTATAGAATACATCTTTTTACTTCCCAAGATTATAAGGACTTCATTAATTACCTTTGCGCAGAAATTTCAACCCACGATATAATGTACACTATACATTTCAAGTTTGAACAAAAAGGACTGGAGCCTGTAACAATAGAGAATGTAGAAGCAGGACAAAGCCTGCTGGAGGTAGCAATGGATAATAATATAGAATTGCACCACAACTGCGGCATGGTATGTGCATGCAGTACTTGCCACCTGTATCTTGAAAAAGGCGAAGACCTTGTAGCAGAACTGAGCGATAAAGAAGAAGATTTCATAGACCGCGCACGCAATCCTAAGCTTGAAAGCAGGCTTGGTTGTCAATGCGTACTGAACGATGGTGGTAGTGGCCGTATAGAGGTTACAATCCCCGACCAATCGCTGATACACGGCGAGTAGTATCGGAGAAACTAAAAAAGAGGCAATATTTTAAAATAACTTACTGAACATGGCACATTACGAACCACCCATCAAATGGTCTGACTACGAAGACATAGCGTTGAAACTGTATGAACGTTTTGGTGATGAATTCGGCGAAAGCAAAATATACAGAGTACGCTTCACAGAGCTGCTGGAGTGGGTTTTGGAGATACCGAACTTTGAAGGAAAACGCGAAGAATGTAATGAAGGACACCTGGAAATGGTGCAGTCGAGCTGGGTATACGAATGGCGCGATAACCAATCATAACAAATTCTTTAAAAAGTATTTTAGGTTTATATCTGATTTACCATTACCTTCACGTCTATTAATTATTTTTTCAATGCAAGAAGGTACAATCAAATTCTTCAATGAAACTAAAGGTTTTGGTTTCATTAAGCCTGACAACGGCGGACAAGACATTTTCGTTCACGTATCAGGCCTGATCGACGAGGTTCGTGAAAACGATCGCGTGTCTTTCGAAGTACAAAATGGTAAAAAAGGATTAAACGCAGTTAACGTAAAAGTTATCTAATTTATACTTTTAGAAATTTAGTACACAGCACACCCGAGGGTGTGCTTTTTTATTGCCCCTACTCTACTGTTTTAGCTGCAGAAGCAGGCACCATATCCAGCGTAGTTGCATTAATATCATACAACTGAGACATCTGCACAGGTATGCTTGTATTATTCGGTCCTTGTAGCAAGGCCTCTGCACTACCCTCTTTGTGCTCTTTTATCCAAACAAAGTTGGCACGTTTCAGGGTTGTATTTCCTGCTGTAATATTTGTTTTCAGGTACCCGACAGTACATCCTGTACCACGGCTTGCCTTAGTAACATTGCCTTTTATTACTAAGTTTCTACCTTCCATATCCTGTGCTATATAATAATCTTTCTCTTTTGCATAGATTAACACTACACTACCCGCGCTGAATTTGATATTATTATTCATGGCATCTACCGCGGCTTTATCTACAGGTTTGTTGCCCGACTGTGCCAGAAAGAGTGTAATATCATTTACACCGGGCTTTATAATGCTTACCACAGCTCCTTTTTCCAATACATACCAGTCAGGATTGTTAAACTGTGCAGACGCAGTAAGTCTGGTAAGGCATATCAAAGCTATTAATACCGAAAACAAGTGTTTCATATCTGTAAAAATAATGACTACTACACGGAAAGACCTATTAACACCCTTAAAAGTTTGAATTTAAATGTTAAAACAATGACCAAAATCAATATCTCATTATTCAACATATAACTCAAACATGAGATATTTGAGTTAATTTTGATTAAATCAATATCCTCAATCGAATGTCGAGTCAACCGTTGCCGTTAGTAAAATTTGCACCTAAAGGAACAGATAGCTTTTACGATAGTGTCAAAACCCGTGTAAATGAATACTTCACAGTAAACGGATTATCAAAACATGGCAATCTTAAAATGTACATTAAGACAGCTGCATTGCTGTGTATATACTTTGTGCCATACGCCCTTATTGTTTCGGGAGTGGCGAGTGTAAACATTCTATTGTTTTATGCGCTGTGGCTTGTAATGGGTATTGGTTTAGCGAGCCTCGGCATGTCTGTAATGCACGATAGCAACCACGAGGCATATTCTGATAACAGCTTTGTAAACACATTGTTTGGTAGCACGTTGAATATACTGGGTGGCTACAGCCGCAACTGGCGTATGCAGCATAACATATTGCACCATACCTATACCAACGTAGATGGGCTTGACGAAGACATTGAAGCAGGCATACTGCTCCGCATGTCGCCCAATAAAAAGAGATATGGCATACACAGATACCAACACCTCTATGCATGGTTGCTCTATGGCATCATGAATATCTATTGGGTTACGGTAAAAGATTACAAAGGGCTTATTAAATACCACAAAACAGGACTGCTGAAGAAAGAGAAGATATCTCTGGGAAGAGCATTAGTAGAGTTAACTTTCTACAAATTTGTATTCTTCGCTTATGTTGTGGTATTGCCGCTACTATTTTCAGGTATGGCATGGCAACATGTAATATTGGGCTTTGTGCTAATGCAGATGCTTGCAGGGCTTATTCTGGCCTGCGTGTTTCAATTAGCACACGTAATGCATACGTCAGACTATGCTGAACCTGATGATGCCAACAAAATGCCTAATAGCTGGGCTGTTCACCAATTGCTGAATACTGCCAACTTCTCTCCTAAAAGCAACATCATGTCTTGGTTTATTGGTGGCCTTAACTACCAAATAGAGCACCACCTGTTTCCGCATATATGCCATGTACACTATCCGCAACTATCTAAAATTGTAGCGCAAACTGCCAAAGAATATAATCTGCCATACAATGTACAGCCAACTTTTGTGAAGGCATTAGCTGTGCATGCTAATATGCTGAAACAATTAGGCAGGTCTTAACTAAGCTATCTTAGTACCGTTAGGCACAGGCTTATCTACTGCAGTAAGCACAATATCACCATTTGCATCTGCAAAGCCTGTTACAAGGCATTGCGACATGAAATCTGCAATTTGCTTTTCGGGAAAATTAATAACGGCAACAACCTGTCTTCCTGTCAAAGAATCTTTGGTGTAATGCTTGGTTATCTGCGCACTACTCCACTTTATGCCCAACGAACCAAAATCTATTTTTAGTTTGTAGGCAGGTTTCTTTGCTTTGGGAAAATCAAGTACTTCCAATATAGTACCAACCCTCAATTCTACTTTTTCAAAATCGTCCCACGATATTGATTGCATATTAAATAGCTTTCATCATACCGAATACAAGAGCCGCAAACGCAAAGACAACATAGAAGAAATAGTTTACTTTATTACTCGATTTGTAATAACTCTTAACTTTGTCCTGAAATGTATTCTTAATACCTTGTTTGCTGATGGGAACTAATGACAGGTAAAATAATTCGGTGAAATTTTTTCCCAATCCCTTGGAGTATAGTAAATAAATCTTACTTATAACAAAACACAATATTATCAGGCCAAGGATGTAAGGTCCATTATCGACAATTAAACTGCGGATCATTGAGTCAACTTAGGTTTTGTAATGTTTGATAGTGTGCATCTAAGCACATTTACCATATAGAAGTAGTACTCAAAAATAACATACAAACTTCATATAGCAGAATGGATTTCAAAAAAACGAAGAGAATAAAAATTTCTTGATGACAATCAATGAAATAGGCTATTCAAAAAACAATCATACATACAAAAACCTTTAACGCAGAGTAAATATTTTTCTATCGTTTACTTTTGTGTAAACAATGAAGACAAGCGAATTATAGATGAATAAGAAAGATATACTATCAAAACTATATTCTTTCAGAGGATTGGATAAGTATGCAACATTTGGCAAAGCACAACCAGGCATTATACATAGTCCCGATGATCAGCAAGATATCATAAGCAACATTTTGGATACTTGTTGTAAAGAGCTGATTATAGAAATTGAAAGTGCTAAACGAGCCACAAAAATCAGGCTTAAAAGTATCATCATCGCACATATGGATATGATTATGGCTGCCAATGTAAATACCGAGAATAAAGACTTTGGCTATCACCTTTGTTATTTTCTTGCAGAAAAAGCAAGTCTAGACCTTTGGCGCTATTCAGATACAAAAGTTTGGGGCTATTGGAAGGTTGAGGGCAATAAACTCAAAACAGTGACAAGGGTGCGGAAATCTAAAAAGTAATGCCTGTAAGTATATTTTGAACAGTAGGTACGTAACAGGTAAATTCCAATTTATATTTGTATGCTTTATTTAATATTTTATATAGAAGGACAAGAACTATAATGCTGAAAACATCTGTAGGCGAGCTGAAGCTATCGCCGATAAAAGAAGAGGGAAAGTTCGTTTTCTACAACGATTTCATAACCATCAATGGTAAAGTATCCAAGGGCGATAGCATCAAGATATTTGTTGAAAGCTATCAGCAATTGGGTAATAAGATAATGATACCCGAGCAAAGCAACTCTTCTGCCCTGTTGGTAGTACGTGGCGAAAAACACCGCCATGATGGCATTACAGGACACGAAACGCTCAACACTTTGTATGAGCATGTATCTACCCTTTATAAAAACAGGTTCTATTTTGGTGACAAAGCCTGATGATTATTCATTATTGGCCTTAACAGGCGAATGATATTTTATCAGTGACCTTGCAGATATTACTATCGCAAACACTGTAAGCACTGCACTGGCGATAAAAGGTGCACCGGGAAAATAAACCCCTGATTCGGGCCTTGTATAATACGAGAATAAGTTAGTCATCAACAACGGTCCTATAATAGACGATAAGCTCATCAAACCTGTTGTTACACCTTGCAGTTCACCTTGCTCATTTGGCGGTGTCTGCGTAGACATGATACCCTGTATAGCAGGTGGAGCAATACCACCCAGGCAATATGGTATCAGTATGGCAAACATCATCCATCCTTTGGTTGCAAATGCAAAAAGTATGAACCCCAGCAGATACAGGCTAAAGCCGATGTAAACAGATTTTTTTTGTCCGAATTTGGGTATGGTATAACGTATAAGCCCACCCTGAACAATAGCAACCAATATACCCACCGCACCAAGCGAGTAGCCCACCATAGCTTCATCCCACTTAAACTTTTCCATGGTGTAATACGTCCATGTAGACTGTGCAGAATGACCCGCAATGTATAACAACCCCATAGCCCCAAGCAAACCTGCAATAGCAGGATAACGTTTCAGGTGCATCAAAGATCCAAGCGGATTGGCACGTTTCCAGTCAAAAGCACGTCTGTTTTCTTTAGATAAAGATTCTGGCAAAACAAAGTAACCATATATCGCATTCAGAAGAGACAAACATGCTGCTATTACAAATGGTATTCTGTCACCAAACTTACTGAACACGCCACCGAGTACTGGACCTATTATAAAACCCAAACCAAAAGCAGCACCTATCATACCAAAATTCTGTGCACGTTTTTCGGGGGTACTTACATCTGCTATATAAGCACTTGCCGTTGTAAAACTGGCGCCAAACAGCCCTGCAATAACTCGCCCCACAAACAACCATGCAATAGTTGGTGCCAATGCAAGAAATACATAATCTATACCTAGGCCTATTAAAGAAAACAACAGCACTGGTCTTCTGCCATATTTATCGCTGATACCTCCTATTACAGGTGCAAATAAAAACTGCGTAAAGGCATATGCAAAAGTGAGCCAGCCACCATACTTAGATGCTACACTCAGGTCTCCGCCCACCATTTTTTGTATTAGAGTAGGTACTACAGGAATAATTAAACCTATCCCCGTACAGTCTATCAGTAGTGTAATGAAAATAAATCCCAATGCTGCGTTGCGCTTATCTGCCATGCCAATCAGTTTAGTTTGCAAAGTAATATAATATCTCTCTACAGTTCAATATAGCTCTTTTAAAACCTCATTATCAGTTTGTATATTTCGGCATGGGCACAACTGCAGCTAGGCAAAAACAAGGTATTATGAAACGAATATTGAAAGGTATACTATACCTTTTTCTGGCATCGTTGCTATATGTTGTAGTTGGGATATTCATCCTGCCTCCTATTACCATCACACAACTGGGAGCAATGGTACAAGGCTATGGGTTGAAGAGAGACTATGTTAGTTGGGATGAGATATCACCAAATGTGAAACTCGCAGCCATTGCAAGTGAAGACCAACTATTCCCTGACCATGCAGGATTTGACTGGAAAGCCATTGAAAAAAGCATAGACGATAAGCCCAAACGTAAAAAGAAGAAAAGACCAAAAGGAAGTGCTGCCAGTACCATCAGTCAGCAAACAGCTAAAAATGTATTTCTATGGCAAGGCAGTGGTTATATGCGCTATGTACGCAAAGCACCTGAATTCTTTTATACCGAAGCCATAGAGTTGGTATGGGGCAAGAAGAGAATCATGGAAGTATATCTGAATGTGATAGAAATGGGACCTGGCATATTTGGTATTGAGGCTGCTGCACAGGCATACTTTCATAAATCTGCCAAAGACCTTAACCGCAACGAAGCTGCAATGATAATAGCCTGCCTGCCCAACCCTAAAAAATTTACAGTGAAACCAATGGGTAAAAGGGTTAGTTGGCGCTATCCGCAGATAGTAAAACAAATGAATAACCTGGATGGAGACCCTGATGTAGCCGAGTTGATACGCTAATTATCTGTGCTTGCGTTTTTCGTTCAATTGTTGTTCCCAGAATATCCCTTTGAACCATCCCAATGTAAGCACAACAGTCATTCCAACTGTTACCAATCCGGCAATAATCCAAAGTAGGGCTTCTAAAAAATTAGTTTGCATATGAGGAGGGGTTTTATTGAAATTAGGAATATTGCCAATTCATGAAAAAAATAATATTTCACACCAACGGCAATAAATGTTAATATCTAGTATAACTCATTGATTTACATTAATCATTTTAGCTATCTATTTATTCCGTAAGTTTATACCAAGGCTACCTGCAATGAGATACTTTCTGATAGTTTTATTGAGCTGCATGTACAGTTATATGTATGCAGCAACACCTGATACAATTCACATCCATTTCGGGTTGGATAAAGATGAATTGCGTAGTGCAGAAAAAGCCTTATTGGATGGTATGGTTTATGAAGATTCCATCAACGACAGAAAAGAAATTCTCATAGTAGGTTATACAGATTATCTGGGTAGCAAGGAGTATAATATTGGTTTATCTGAACGAAGAGCTAAAGCTATATACAGACACCTTGTTGCGCTAAACATTCCTCCTGAAAACATCAAAATGGTAATAGGCAAAGGAGAAATAGCGCGGAACCTACCTCAAAATGGTGGCTATGCTACAGACAGGCGTGTAGATGTTATTATCAGCGATAAAAAGAAAACCCAAACAACCACAATCGAAAAACCGGAATTAAAATCCACCTCAACAGTTGGCAAGAAACTAACAGATATCAGCGTTGGCCAATCTGTCAGGCTAAAGAATATTAACTTCCTGATGGGTAAGCACGTTTTAACCCAAAGTTCAATACCTACGCTTGAAGAACTGTTTAAAACCTTGCTAGACAATGCAACGCTAAAAATTCAGATAGAAGGCCATGTATGCTGCGTTCCGCTTTCAGCCTATGATGCAGAGGACGAGGACACCATGGAACCAAGATTATCTGAAAACAGAGCCAAGTATATATTCGATTATCTCGTTTCTAAAGGTATAGACAGGTCAAGAATGCAGTACAAGGGCTTTGGTAGAACTAAACCACTTATATACCCTGAAACTACCCCTCAGGATGAAGACCAAAATAGACGGGTAGAAATTAGGGTTATCGAAAAATAATAATGCTCTTAATTTAAATAGTACATAATGGATACTTTATCTGAAACAATAGAAACACTACGTAAAGAAGGTTATAACGAAGACTTTAACCTGCAACAAAACTGCCTTGAATGCAGAGCAGGACAGTTTAAAATGCTGCACGATGAGTTTATTATTGACAAGTACTTCAGATTTGAAGGCGATAGTGATCCCGCTGATGAAGCAACTGTGTATGCTATATCATCTGAAAAGCACAACCTTAAAGGTATTTTAGTCAACGGAGCAGGTATCTACACACAAGATATTACAGATGAGATGCTCAATGCACTAACAATCAAACATTAGCTACCCAACCTAATCGAGTAAATACTAGTCTTTAAAAGCGTTCAATATCAAGAACTTATATTATGAAAAAGCAATTACTTCTTGCTTTGGTTATGTTATTTGCAACAAATATCAATGCCACCACTCGCAAAGTATTATTTATAGGCAATAGCTATGTATATACAAACGACCTTCCTAATGTGCTGAAACAAATGGCAACATCTATGGGAGATACCTTGATATTTGACCAGAATACACCGGGAGGCTTCACGTTCGAACAACATAGTACAGACCCCACAACCATCAATAAAATATTTTCTCAGCAATGGGATATTGTTATACTTCAAGAACAAAGTCAGAGGCCTGCATTTTCACCAACTCAGGTTGCATCAGACACTTATCCGTACGCACAAAAGTTAGATAGCATGATTCGTAAAAATCGTGCTTGTACAGAAACGATGTTTTTTATGACATGGGGACGTAAGAATGGTGATGCATCCAACTGTGCATTTTATCCACCCATCTGCACTTACGAAGGCATGCAACAACGCCTACGCGATAGCTATATGCAAATGACACAGGATAACAATGCAGTAGTTGCCCCTGTTGGTTCCGCATGGAAACAAATGAGAGATAGTTTTCCTTCTGTTGACTTGTATGTGCCTGATGAATCTCACCCAAGTGCAAGCGGTACATATCTTGCTGCTTGTGTATTCTATGCTTCTATTTTCCATAAAAACCCAATGCAGACTACATTTAACAACGGGCTTTCAACTACTGATGCAAACAACATTAAACGTATTGCTAACAGAGTAACGTTGGATAGCTTCAGCAAATGGAATATGTATGGAAACTACACCTATGCCAACTTTACGAAATCAGTAGCAGGCAAAACAGCTACCTTCACCAATACATCACTCTACAACACTAACAACTATTGGACATTTGGCAATGGCAATACAAGTACCGTTGCAAGCCCTGCACATACATATACCACCAATGGCAAATATCAGGTAACGCTTACAGCTTCTAACGGTTGCTTCAGTGAAACAAAAAAAGACAGCATAACAATTGGTGCTGTAAATGTTGAAATCACTACACAACAATTACCTCAATTATCAATAGGTAGTCAACAAGGTATAGTACGCTTTACTAATAACAGTACAACTTCATCTATCTCATTGATGATATACGACATCAATGGCAGAAGTATAGCCAACATAGACCTTAGCCCAAATGCTACTGCAGAAAAAACATTGATACCGGGTATTTATGTTTATCAGGCAAAAACAGGCGATGGCATAATGAACACGAGCAGGTTTACAGTACAATAATCAGTACTTAAACAATACTTCTGTAGCCCCAAAGCCATATTGGCCTTGCCATTCGTTTGAGAATTTTGACACTTCAGGTATTTGGCGAAGTACTTTATGTACTTCGTCCCTAAGCACTCCTTTACCAAGGCCGTGTATGATGATGGTACGCTCCTGTTTGTTGTTTATAACTATGCGCAGGTGTTCGTTAAGTGCTGCAATCTGAGTCAGGAGCATGTCTGCATTGCTCATTCCTTTTGTTGTTGGTACGAGATTTTCTATATGCAAATCAATCTCAAACCTAGGCAATGATGCCCGCCAATCACCTTTTGCTGGTTTGGCAGATATTGGTTTTGCTGCCGACGGAAAGAAGTCATCATCTTTTTTCTCTGCTTTCGTCTTTGGCTTGAATTCATCTACCAACAGGTAGCTGAATGTAGGTTCACTATTCCTCAGACAGGTGCTGATGTGCTCAAATAGCTTCTGCGGACGTATGCGCAGCGTATCAGCCGCCTCTCCATACCCTGCATCTTCCGCATCTGTTACTTCCCAATTAAAACGGGGTTGTTCATTCATTTCTTCAAACGGAAGTGCGTGCAAATAAATATGTCCGAATCCATGCAGCTTCCCTTCATGCTTAAACACCGTACGCTGATTTTTATCAGACACACTATACTGAAAGTATACTGCCTGTGGCAATTCATTCAATAGGTATATTTTAATGAATGAAACCTCATCTTCAAATACATCAAGCTTATACTCCGGCATAAAAGACAGATAAATACCCTTCGCCAGCTTAGGCTTCCTGAACTTCTGTTTTTCTACTGGCAATACATCGGGTATACTAGATACTGTTTTTTTCTTTTTGCCTTCTGTAAACCATTTCAGGTACGGATGGTCTATATCATCTTTATATACGGGGAAGGTAACGCCCAATACTTCAACCTCGAACATATCATTGCTGATATAGCCTGTTACATGTCCCTCCTCCCCTGTCTGTTTCAGGATTATCTTATCACCTATCGAAAATTTCATGATGTTGCTTCTTCCAGTTTTTCTTTAATAAATGCTACCATCTTACGTACAGCCTTACCCCTATGGCTTATTTCATTTTTAATGTCAGGCGACAATTCTGCAAAAGTCTTGTCATAACCTGTTGGTATAAATATTGGGTCGTAACCAAACCCACCATCACCAACGGGCTGTTCTATAATTGTACCCTCGCATATGCCTTCAAAGAAATAAGTTTCATCATCCCATATCAGGCACATTACGGCTTTGTAAAAGCCGCTTCTGTCATCCTTGTCTTTCAGGTCTGCCAATAGTTTTTGCAGATTGGCATTGTCATCTCTGGTTCCACTATAATGCGCACTGTCTACCCCAGGTGCACCGTTCAGTGCATTGGCACATATACCACTATCATCAGCAAATACATTTTTGCCGCAATACTTATAGATGGCTCCTGCTTTTGCCAGTGCATTTTCTTCGAACGTATGAAAAGGCTCCTCTATCTCATCAGTAAAACCAATATCACTCAATGATAACAGGCTTATATCCTGTATAATCTGTTTAATCTCCCTTATTTTCCCTTTGTTGTTAGAGGCTATTACCAATTCTTTCATGCTTCAAAACTACGCTATATCTCAAAAAATATTTTCTATGTGTTAAACCTTTACAAATATCTCTGGTCTTATCTCTAAAATAACATAACATGCATACCAGAAAGATTGTTTCAATTGCCGCTTTTACGGTATTCGCAGCCACGCTTACTTTCACAGCGTGTAAGCGCGACAAAAACAACAACAGCAATGTTGATGTTGAAGAAGACACTTACTATGCCGATGACCAGGCACGCATGGACCAGACATTCAGTGATGCACAGACACTATCAGACCAAGCATACGACTTTGGTTCTGTACAAATGAAAGGTGGCGTAAATCCTACCATTTTGGGCAGCTGTGCCACTGTAACAAGAGACACCACTGGCACGCCGAGGAAAATTACTATAGACTTCGGCACTACAAACTGCTTGTGTAACGATGGCCGCTACCGCAGGGGGAAAATAATCATTACATACTCGGGCAAATACAGAGATAGCGGTTCGGTCCATACCATAGGATTTGATGGCTATTATGTAAACAATAATCAGGTATTGGGGAATAAGACAGTTACGAATATGGGTAAAAACAGCAGCGGGCAATCTTACTTTAACATCAGCGTGAATGGTATGATGATACTTAACACAACCGGTGATACCATATCTCATGCTGCCAGCCGAACACGCACATGGATAGCGGGCGAAAGCACTACAGCTTTGAGCGATGACATATATAGCATAACAGGTAGCGGTACTAATACCAGAGCCAATGGTAAGGTAGTCAACTATACCATCACCAGTCCGCTGACACTTGCACTCAATTGCAGATGGATAGAACAGGGCACCGTAGATATAACACCTGCAGGTGCAAGCAAAGCTCGCACGCTTGACTATGGCAGCGGTACCTGCGATGATCAGGCAACAATTACTGTGAATGGTAAAACACGCACCATTACGCTACGATAAAAATATTGAGGGTGTATTTTTTATACAACTAGGCAGCTTTTCTAAGCTGCCTTTATTTTTTCTCGTACGGGTGAGTGTTGTAGTAAATAGTGAAGTACAGGAACAACACTCTTGATAAACGCATGAACCACGGTTGCAGCAATAGCGTAACAAAAGTACTTGCCATCAGAAAATAGTAAATGCTGTTATCTTCGTAACTGATACCAAATATTGGCTGGTACCATAACAAGTTTAGAAAAAGCATCATCACTGTCAGCACATAGTTGGTACCATAGCCAAGGTTTTCTTCTTTGGCATATTTCATTCCGCAGTGCGTACAATGTTCATGCATCTTCAATGCAGTACGCAGTGGTAATACATGCTTTGCGGTAAATATCCTACCCTTTCTGCAGTTAGGACACCGCATGCTTAGCAGCGATAATACAAGATTTGGCTTAGATAGAGGCATGACGACAACAAAGATAAAAAAGCCGCCCTACTATTGCAGGACGGCTATGTGATTGGATTGAGCAAGATGCTGCTCTGTTATATTTTCCAGCCTTTGTTTTGGAAACGTTCGCTAACAACCAACTCTTTGCTGCCCGGAGTGTATTTGTAGAAGCCTTCGCCACTCTTAACACCGTGGAAGCCTGCTTGCACCATGTTTGCCAGCAATGTAGCAGGTGCATATTTCTGGTTGCCGAAGCCCATGTGCAGTACGTTCATGATTGAGTAGCAAGTGTCCAGACCAATAAAGTCTGCCAGTTGCAATGGCCCCATAGGATGAGCCATACCCAGCTTCATGATAGTATCAATTTCCTCAACACCGGCTACACCTTCCTGCAGAGACAGGATAGCTTCGTTGATTAACGGCATCAGGATACGGTTAGAGATGAAACCTGGATAGTCATTTACTATACATGGTACTTTGCCCAGATAAGTAGACAATGCATGGATAGTATTAGTTACATCTGCATCTGTTGCATAACCGTTGATGATTTCAACCAGTTTCATTACAGGTACAGGGTTCATAAAGTGCATACCGATTACTTTGCCCGGACGCTTTGTGTAAGAACCTATACGAGTAATAGAGATAGATGATGTATTAGTAGCAAGGATACATTTTTCAGGACACAGCTGATCCAGTTGCTGGAAGATTTTGATCTTCAGGTCAATGTTTTCAGTTGCAGCTTCAACAACGATGTCTGCATCTTTCACTGCCTCTGCCATATCTGTATATGTAGATATGCGACCCAGTGCTTGTTGCTTAGCTTCTTCCGTCATTGCATTTTTAGCAATCTGGCGGTCCATGTTTTTACCGATAGTAACCAACGCTTTGTCCATAGCAGCCTGGTTGATATCCATCATGTGAACATTGAAACCACTCTGTGCGAAAACATGGCAAATACCATTGCCCATTGTACCCGAACCGATAACAGTAACAATCTTTAATTTTTCCAGCATAGCTTTTGTTTTTTCGTCGATAGATGTATCGCCAAGCTTTACAGCATCAACAGTTTGTTGTTGTATCATTTAATTAAATATTTTTAAAACGTGCCTAAGGTAACATTTTCTTCATAAATCTTGTCTCAAAAAAGTAAATGTTAACCAACAGTATGTGGATTACTTAACATCCCATAAACCATTTATTAAATATGTTTTGTTTTTAACAAAGCACATGCAATTATTGCGCTAAATTAGCCATGCACTATAAGTATGAGTATTCAACGCGCCACACCCGTCAACGAATTCATAGCCAAAGTCCTGTTTTTACTGATCCCAACGGCTTTTGCAGGCTTCTTTTTGCTACAGAATGCCAACGAATACTTTTCTGTAGCACGCAACGAGGCAGTTCGGCAAACCATATACCTGTCCGCTGGTATGGGTGCAGCAGCCCTACTATACACGTTCAGGTTCAGGTTTTTACCACTGTTTGCACTACTTGCATTTGTATTATACTCGGTATATAAAGGACTGGATGCTTATGCTGTCGGTGAGTTTGATGCTTTCTTTATATCCATACAGTTTCTGGTATTTGCCATACTGTTCAGTATAGGCTGGCTGTTGGGTTGGGGGTTTATACGCCTGCGATACTGGGCAGTACTTGTTGCAGCATCTATACTTACGGGTTGTATTTTAATCATTGCCAAAGAGAAAACAGACAGTGTAGATACACTACTCAGGGCATTTGCCCCTGCTTTGATATATAGTGTATACATCGTATTTACCACAGAGCAGATATATAATTATAAAGATAAAAGCGGCAAGTTCTGGTGGTTTCTTACTCGCAGACTCATAGGGTTCGGGCTGCTGTCTTCGCTTATATTGGCAGGTGTAGTCTATACCATGCGCAAGGAAATAAAGGAAACCGTTGCCAACTATGGTGGTGCTGGTCAAAATGGCGAAACTAGCATGCTGAAGAAAAATCAGGATGGCACTTTCGATCTGAAAGATTATACCAAGTTACGTTCCAACCTCGGGCGTAGTAATGAACTACTTTTCTGTGCTCACATAGATAATTTCTTCCCGGGAACAGAAACCCCCAACCCACTATACCTCACCGCATTTTACTATACCAAGTTCGATACACTCACCGAAACCTTTGAGCGGGATAAGACAATACCGTATAATGACCTCTTTGAACCAGATCCTTCTAAGTTGCCTGTATTCTTCACGCAGTTCGATACAAATGTTATCAGAAACAGCCTTGCAACAAAACTGCGCAAAAGTGTAGATGTAGAGATATATAGCAAAGACCTATCTCCTTCTACCTATCTGGCACCTAATGTTGGCTATTTTGTGCAACCTATTACGGTTGAAAAGGATTTTCGTGATGAATTCAAATCTGCCTTCAGGGCAAAAGGTTATGTATCTGAATTGAATAGCGCCTACTTTGTGTACAATGCGAAAGACCCACAGATAAAGAAATTTCAGGAACAACGTTTCGAGATACTAAGGCAGGTAAAAGATTATGATGGCACGGACAAAAATTTCATGGACTATTACACGTACATGCCCAATGATGCGAAGTTCAATTCCATCAGCGAGCTGGCACACCGTGTAACCAAAGATGCCAAAACACCTGTAGACAGAGTGCTTGCAATCAGAGATTACTTTCTTTCAAAAGACGAAAACGGCGAACAGCTTTTTAGCTATACCGATAATCCCGGTGTGCCCGATATACCCAATGCGTCCAAACTGATGTATTTCCTGTTCGAGAATCATAAAGGTTATTGTGCTTACTATGCAGGTGCTACCCTATTTATGCTTCGTTCACTTGGCATACCTTCCAGAATCACGGTCGGGTTTATGACAGTGGATCGCAGTGATAAAAACAAAGGATGGTATTGGTATTATGCAGACCAGGCACATGCATGGGTGCAGGTTTACTTCCCGGGTTATGGCTGGCTCGATTTTGATACTACAGTTGGTAATAACGATGCTGAGGAAAGCCCTAAACCCGACGGCACCCCACCGATGCAACCACCACGTGCATGGCTTGCAGCAGATGGCATTGTAGAAAATGTAGATACTGTTAAAAAGCTGATGACGCTGAAAGTGAAGCACTTTATATTCCACGACAAGGAGTATAATACTACCGAAGCGCAACCTGTACTAATGGACGTTAAGATTGCGACTGTGCACAGAGACAGTGTAGACGTACCAATCAGCAATATCCAAAAAGGCGATGAAGCAACTGCTGTATCTTATGCAGATGCCATGAAGCAACTGGAACCGTCTGCGGGCGAAAAAGGAGAGTCGCTTCTCAACCGCTTCCCCAAACCTGCACAGGTAGATGAGGTATACTTGAAGCGCAAAGACACAGGCAAACCGGAAGAAAAACCACAAACTACACAACCGGAAAAACCACTCACCGTAAAACAAATTGCTGCAAGAGTAGCAATTACCCTAGCAGTAATACTATTTATCATATTTACTTTACCAGGGCTGGTATGGGCATATTACCGTGTGCGTGTTCGCAATGCTAAGCCTGCGAATAAGTCTTACTGGGTATATCGAGCTTCGGGCTATTACCTGCATGTATGTGGTATACCTCGCGGCGATGAAACACCAATGCAGTATGCTGCCAAAATAATCGACCCGATGTTTGGTACATCCTTCACTATGTTTATGAATCTGTATCTGAAACAGAAATATGCTAATCAGCAGCAAACGAATGCAGAACTTGACAAAGTGGCTTCATTCTTCCTGCCATTTATCAAAATAGTCAGGTCCAAAGTATCTTTAAGTAAACGATTTGCTGGGTTCCTGAATCCGTTGAGGATGCTCAGTTTCTTTATCAAACCTGATGACAACGACTAATACTTTAAAGTAAAAACATATACTTATAAAAGAAGTCCCAATTTTAACCTAAAAGAGAACTATTTAAGGTCAAGCCAAACAAGATTTTTTTAGCTTTGCCAAACCATCAAATATCTGACCACTTGCAGCAACAAAATCAAACGGGGCAAAAACGAAGCGTGAAACTACTCTGGAAGGCATTCTGGATTGGTGTCGTGGTATTCAACCTGCTTATCATTTTCATGAATATGGGATGGTTGGGCTACATGCCATCTATGAAAGAACTGGAGAACCCAAGTAGTGCCCTGTCGTCTGACGTATATGCTGCAGATGGTACGTTGATAGGCCGTTACTATGTTCAGGATCGTTCAACCAGCAAGTATTCAGAAATATCACCCAATATCTTCAACGCCCTGCTGGCAACGGAAGATGCACGTTTTTACGACCACTCAGGCATAGACCCTGTGGCTACTGTTGCCATACCGTTCTATGTACTCACTGGTAAAAAACGTGGTTCATCTACCATAACGCAGCAGCTTGCCAAGAACCTCTTCCCGCGCGAGAACCAGAATATGCTAACCCTACCTTTCATAAAGCTGAAAGAATGGGTAATGGCTGTAAAATTGGAACGCAACCTTACCAAAAACGAAATAATCACACTATACCTCAATACAGTACCATTTGGTGATAATGTATATGGCATACGCAATGCCTCACTTACTTTTTTCAACAAAACACCAGATAAAGTAAGCATCAATGAAGCTGCAGTACTGATAGGTATGCTGAAAGGAAATACGCTTTACAACCCTCGTCGTAATCCTAAGAATGCACTCAACAGGCGTAACGTAGTGGTAGATCAGATGGCAAACTACGGATACCTGAAAGAGTCTGATGCTGAGAAAGTGAAACAAGAGCCGATAGTGCTCGATTATCACAAGCTGGACTACCATGAAGGCACAGCCCCATACTTCCGTCAAATAGTAGAACAAGAAGTAAAGAAAGTTTGTAAAGAGTTGAAGAAACCTGACGGTACTAATTATAATATATATAAGGATGGCCTAAAGATATACACTACCCTCAACCTGAAAATGCAACAGTATGCTGAAGCATCGGTTGAAGAGCATATTGCAGAAATACAAAAACTCTTTGCGCAACAATCGGGCTATCGCGATGGTGCAATTTGGGTAACTAATAAGAAGTATCTGGATAAAGCCATTAAAGAAACTGACAGATACAGAGCACTGAAAGAAGATGGCAAAAGCCACAACGAAATAATAGCAGAACTTGGCCGACCTGTAAAGATGAAAGTCTTTACATGGAACAAGGAACATACTAAGGACACCATCATGAGCCCGATAGACTCTATCAAATATATGAAGATGTTCTTGTCTGCAGGCTTTATGGCTATGGATCCATATACTGGCGAGGTAAAAGCGTGGGTAGGTGGTATAGACCATAATTACTTTCAGTACGACCACGTAAACATTAATACCAAAAGGCAGGTAGGTTCTACCATCAAGCCACTACTCTACTGCCTGGCTGTAGATAATGGTTTTTCTCCTTGCGGTTCGGTATCTACCATGCCACAACAATTCCCTTATGTTGGCATGTACGATGCGGGTGGTAGCAAATACGGACAGTTACCTATGGCAAAAGCATTGGCATTATCTGTCAACAATGCGGCGCTTTATCTCATCAAACAAGTTGGTGTTGATGCTTTTGCAGACTTCCTGCAGAAGTGCGGCATCCGTAGCAAATTTGATAAAGTACCCGCCCTGGCACTTGGTGTACCTGATATTTCACTTTATGAAATGCTGGGCGCATATACCATGTTCCCTAATGGTGGTATGAATGTACAGCCATATTTCATCACAAAGATTGAAGATAAAAATGGTGCGCTCATCAAGAGCTTTGTTCCCGAACAGAAAGAAATCATCAATGCAGGCACAGCATATAAGATTGTTAAACTAATGCGTGGTGTGGTTGACTATGGTACCGCTAAAAGGCTGCGTTACAGATATGGCCTGACATCAGACATAGCAGGCAAAACAGGTACTACCAACAAGCAGGCCGATGCATGGTTTATAGGCTATACACCACAGATACTGGCAGGTGCATGGGTAGGTTGCGATGACAGGTTCCTTCGTTTCAACAGCGAGGCACTTGGTCAGGGTGCTGCAGCAGCCCTTCCTATATGGGCACTTTTCATGAAGAAAGTATATGCAGATAAATCGCTTGATATAAGAACGGACGCACAGTTTAAAGAGCCTGAAAACTTTGATGACTGTAATGTATACGACCCTACAAGCATGGAGCGTCAGGGTACTTACAACTCGAGCGGTACCGTACCAGGCGGACAGAATGATGAACCCGTAGAAGACACAGATTGGCAATAAGCGCAAGGAAAGACGAACAGATGCACATTAGAGGAAAGATTATTAATGACCCCGTATATGGTTTCTTAAGATTCCCGGAAGAAGAATTACTACAAATTATCAACCACCCGTATTTCCAACGCCTGCGCAATATCAAGCAGATGGGCATGGCGCAGTTGGTATATCCGGGTGCAGTACATACCCGTTTTCATCACTCGCTTGGTGCTTGCCATCTTATGGGCAAAGCGCTGGACGAGCTTAAAGCCAAAGGGCTTGAAGTATCTAAACAGGAATATACAGCGGCACGTATTGCAATATTGTTGCACGATGTTGGTCATGCTCCATTTTCTCATGCCTTAGAGCATACATTGATAGAAGGTGTTTCTCATGAAGATATATCTAAGCTCATCATGCAGCAGATGAATACCGAAATGGGAGGCATACTAACTGATGCGATCGAAATCTTCAATTCATCTTACCCCAAACAATACCTGCACCAGTTAGTTTCCAGCCAGTTGGATGTAGACAGAATGGACTACCTGAACCGCGATAGTTTCTATACAGGCGTATCGGAAGGTGTTATTGGCTACGACCGTATACTGCAGATGCTTACCGTGAATGATGGCAGGCTGATGGTAGAGGAAAAAGGAGTACACTCGGTAGAGAAGTTCATTATTGCGCGTAGACTGATGTATTGGCAGGTATATCTGCATAAAACAGTACTATCGGCAGAGATATTATTGATAAATATATTGAAGCGCGCAAAAGAACTGGCTGAAAAAGGAGTTGAATTATTTACTACACCAGCCTTCCGCTTTTTCCTGTACAACAACCTGAACGCAAATAGTTTTGCCGAAAACAAAGAACTATTATCGCTTTATTGCCAGTTAGACGATAACGATATCATGACCTCCATAAAAGTATGGAGAACTAATGAAGACAAGATATTGTCTAATCTTTGCAGGATGATAACCGAGCGTAGATTATACAAAGTGGTTTTAAGCACCGCGAACCCCGAAGAGCTATACGAACAGAAGAAAAAAGAGTTGAAAGAAAAATATAATATACCCGAAGAAGAGATCGGTTACTACCTGTCTACAGGTTTCACATCCAATAATACCTATAATATCAACGATGAAAAGATACAAATAGCCATGAAAGACGGGGCTGTGAGAGATATATCAGAAATTGATAATCCCGTTGTAAATCAAGCACTTGCAAAACCTGTACATAAAAACTATATTTGTTATATAAGCTGATTTACAATAGTATATCCGCTGTTTTACAGCCATTTCAAAAGGATAACGTAAATTACACTCAATTTTTTTCAATACTACAGGATGCAGTTTACCGCTTTACAGATAGCAACACTGATACAAGGAAAGATAGAAGGCGACCCGGATGCCAAAGTAAGTACCGTGGCCAAGATAGAAGAAGCGGGTGAAGGTACACTTAGCTTTATTGCCAATCCTAAATACGAAGAGTATCTATATTCAACCAATGCCAGCATCTTGATAGTCAATGATTCGCTGGAAATAACAGAAAAAGTAAAGCCTACACTGATACGTGTAAAGGACGCCTACAGCGGTTTTGCATTCCTGTTGGAAAAATATAATGAGATAATATCTAATACGGGAAAAGTTGGTATTGAAGAACATGCACATGTTTCAAAAACTGCAACAATTGGCAACAATGTTTACATAGGTGCTTTCTCTTACGTAGGTGATAATGCTATCATAGGCAATAATGTAAAGATTTACCCGGGCTGTTATATAGGCGATAATGTTGTAATAAAAGACGATACCAAGCTGTTTGCAGGCGTTAAAATATATGATGGCTGCGCTATTGGCAACAGGGTTATTATACATTCAGGCACAGTAGTTGGCGGCGATGGTTTCGGTTTTGCACCGCAAAACGATGGTACCTACCGCAAAGTACCTCAGATTGGCAATGTGATAATAGAAGATGATGTAGAAATTGGCGCTAATACCACCATAGACAGAGCAACAATGGGCTCTACCATCATTAAAAAAGGTGTGAAACTAGATAACCTGATACAGATAGCCCATAATGTAGAAATAGGTGAAAACACTGTAATTGCTGCACAAACGGGCATATCAGGTAGTACAAAAGTTGGCAAAAACTGTATTGTTGGCGGGCAGGTAGGTATTGTAGGTCATATACAGATAGCAGACGGCACTCGCATCAATGCACAAAGTGGCTTGTCTAAGACTGTTGCTGAACCAAATACCGCTTTAACAGGTTCTCCTGCATACGATTATAAAAGTTCACTAAAAAGTCAGGCAATTTTTAGAAATTTGCCTGAATTACAGCAACGTCTCTTCAAATTGGAAGAAATGGTTGCTGAATTGACATCCCTGTTAAATAAACAACACGTAAAGGAAAACCAGTGAGTTCGGATACAATAATGCATACTGAAACGAAGAAAAAATCGGACACAGCTTATTCAGCTATTTCATCCGAATATCAGCATACTGTAAAGAGTGCTATATCGCTTCCGGGCGTTGGCCTGCATACAGGCGAGCCTGTTACAATGACACTAAAACCTGCTAATCCCGGTTTCGGTATCAGGTTTCAGCGTATAGACCTTCCCGAAAAACCTATCGTAAAAGCGGATTGCGATTATGTGGTAGACACATCTCGCGGCACTACGCTTGAACACAATGGTGCACGCGTAAGCACTGTTGAGCATACACTGGCGGCACTGGTAGGACTTGGTGTAGATAACGTACTGATAGAGCTGGATGGCCCTGAAGTACCTATCATGGATGGTAGTTCCAAACTGTTTATAGAAGCTATAGAAAGCGTTGGCGTATTGGCACAGGATGCTAAACGTATCGTCTACTCTATCGATTCTAATATTCATTTCTACGACCCGATTAAGAATGTAGATATGCTGGCTGTTCCGTCAAACGAATACCAGATAACTACTATGATCGATTTTAACTCTCCAGTACTAGGTACACAGCATGCTACGCTGAAGCACATATCTGAGTTTAAAGGAGAGATAGCACCTTGCCGTACATTCTGTTTCCTGCACGAGTTGGAATACTTATTAGACCACAACCTGATAAAAGGTGGTGACCTCAGCAACGCCATCGTGGTTGTAGACAAACCTGTAACACAACCTGAACTTGACAGGCTGGCAAAGGTTTTCAACAAGCAAAACATTGAAGTAAAACAGGAAGGTATCCTGAACAATATACAGCTACATTTCACTAACGAACCTGCAAGGCACAAGCTGCTGGACGTAGTTGGCGATCTTGCGCTGGTTGGTTATAATATACGTGCACACATCATTGCAAGCCGTCCGGGACATGCATCAAATGTGGAGTTCGCAAAGAAAATCAAGGCATATATCAAGAAGAACAAACACTTGTCTGATGTACCGCATTACGATCCTAACCAACCTGCTATCTATGACATTACGCAGATAGAAAAAGCACTTCCGCATAAGTTTCCTTTCCTGTTGGTAGATAAGATTATTGAGCTGAGTGATAACCATGTTGTGGGTATTAAGAATGCTACATACAATGAACATTTCTTCCAGGGACACTTCCCGGGCAATCCAGTGATGCCAGGTGTATTGCAGATAGAAGCATTGGCACAAACAGGTGGTATCCTTGCACTGAATAACTATAGCGACCCTGAAAACTACGATACATACTTCCTGAAAATTGATAAAGTAAAATTCAAACACAAAGTAACGCCGGGCGATACGCTGATATTGAAACTGGACCTGATGAACCCTATACGTCGCGGTATCTGCGAAATGCGAGGCTCTGTATACGTGGGTAATAAACTGGTAACTGAAGCCGAATTGGTAGCTCAAATAGTAAGAAAAGACAAACGATGATTCACCCACTTACGTACATCCATCCGGACGCTAAAATTGGCCCGAATGTAAAAATAGACCCGTTCACAACGGTTCATAAAAATGTAGAGATTGGCGAAGGGACATGGATAGGTTCTAACGTTACCATAATGGAAGGTGCGCGCATAGGTAAAAACTGCCGCATATTTCCAAGCTCAGTAGTTTCTGCAATACCACAAGACTTGAAATACAAGGGTGAAGAAACCTTGACTATAATAGGTGATAATACAACCATTCGTGAGTGTGTTACCATCAACAGAGGTACTATGGACCGTGGTAAAACCAAGATAGGCAACAACTGTCTTATCATGGCTTACTCTCACGTAGCACACGATTGCGAAATAGGCAACCACTGTATCTTCTCAAACAACACCACCCTTGCAGGCCACATTACCGTAGGCGACTATGTAGTGCTGGCAGGCCTTACTGCAGTTCAACAGTTTGTACGTATAGGTTCTCATGCTTTCGTAACAGGTGGTTCACTTGTTCGTAAAGACGTACCGCCTTATGTAAAAGCTGCACGCGAACCACTTTCTTATGTGGGTGTTAACTCTGTTGGGCTGAAGCGTCGCGGATACGACATTGCAAAAATCAATCACATTCTGGATATATACCGTATACTGTTTGTTCGTGGTTATAATGTTTCAAAAGCATTAGACATCATAGAAGCAGAGATACCGGTATCTGACGAGCGTGATGAAATCATATCATTTGTACGCGATACCGGCCGCGGTATCATGAAAGGCTATAGCAGAAGGCTGAATGAAGATATCTCTTGAGAACATAAGCAAACGTTTTCAAAGGCACTGGATATTTAAGGACCTCAGCTTTTCCTTTACTACGCCCGGCGCATATGCGCTGCTTGGTGCAAACGGCAGTGGTAAATCTACTCTGTTGCGCATCATAGCAGGTATGCAAAACCCCAGCAAGGGAAAGATTGTATACGAGAATGGTTCCGCGATAGTAGAGCCTAATAAGCTATATCCATACATCAGCTTTACAGCACCGGGGCAAGAAATAATTGAAGAACTGACACTGCAGGAGTTCCTGCAGTTTCACTTTAATTTCAAGAAACCATTAAGTGGTCTTGATGTACCTGCTATCATAAAACTTACAGGGCTGGAGCAAAGTGCTAATAAGCCTATCGGAGATTACTCATCTGGCATGAAGCAACGTGTAAAACTTGCGCAAGCCATATTTTCAGATACTCCTATCCTTCTCCTTGATGAGCCTTGTACCAATCTGGATCAACAAGGTGTAGACCAATACACAAACTGGATAGAACAATACGGTAAAGGCCGCATGGTAATCGTGGCGTCAAACGATGTAAGAGAATACTTTTTCTGCAGAGAAACCGTTGCTATAGAAGATTACAAATAATTCTTAGCCACACTATCGTTATCTTTATTCATCCCGATGAAAAAGATTGCCAATATCTATAAGCAAGCATATAGCGGACTATCGTCTGCTACATGGTGGCTCTCTTTTGTGATGCTTGTAAATCGCATGGGTACCATGGTGCTTCCATTTATGACACTATACCTTACGGAAAGCAAGCAATATAGTGTTGGCAAAGCAGGATTGGTAGTAAGCATATTCGGTATAGGTTCTATATGCGGTGGTTTCATTGGTGGTAAACTGACAGACAAATTCGGGTTCTATTACTTACAGCTATTTGCATTGCTTGGTGGTGGTATACTGTTTATTGCCTTAGGGCAAATGACTAGTTTATCCAGCATCTGTGTTACTACCTTTTTCCTAAGCCTTGTCAACGAATCCTTCCGCCCTGCAAATGCTGCAGCCATTGCGCATTATAGCAAGGAAGAAAACCGTACACGCTCCTACTCGCTCAATCGGCTTGCTATCAATCTGGGATGGGCAGCAGGCGGTGCATTAGGCGGCTTCATAGCATCTAAGAATTATGAGCTATTGTTCTGGATAGATGGCCTTACGAATATTCTTGCTGCAGCGCTTCTATGGTTGTTGCTTGCACCGTCTAAAAACAAAGCAACAGCAAGCAAACCTGTAAAACAGGAAGGTGCCATTACTAAGTCTGCCTACAAAGACAAACCATACCTTGCTTTCATTGCACTAACCATTGTCTTTTCCTACAGTTTCTTTCAGCTGTTTACAACCATGCCTGTATTTTACCGAAAGGAGCTGCACCTCACGGAGTTTTACATAGGGCTTATCATGGCATTCAATGGTATATTAATCGCCCTATTTGAAATGGTAATCGTTCACAATCTGGAAGGCAAAAGGCATGTATTGCAATACATTATGTGGGGTGTTGCATTGACAGGCATATCCTTTGCCATGTTCAATGTATTTCCCGGGGCAGTACTACTAGCAATATCCTCTATGTTCATTTGCACAGTAGGCGAAGTATTGGCAATGCCATTCATGAACACTTTCTGGATTAGCAGGTCTACTGCAGCCAACAGAGGACAATATGCAGGGCTGTATACCATATGCTGGAGCACAGCACAGGTATTAGGACCATCTTCAGGTGCTTACATTGCCGAGCAATGGGGCTTTATCGCATTATGGTGGTTTATTGGTGGTATGTGTTTTATAGCAGCTATTGGTTATAGGCTGTTATACAATCATATTAATAAACCTGCAGAGGCTATTGCCTAGTTCTTTTTCCTGAGTACAAATATCAGATTGGCAGTAAACTTAGCATTATCAAGCACCTCTATACTCATATCATGCTTTTCTGCAAACTGCTCTATAAATGCACGACTTATATAGTGCAGATCATTTTGTGTTTTATTGAAGCCGAATATCTGTGTACTGAATAGCTCTGTAAGTTTGGTACCCTTAATGCGGTCTTGCAATTCAGCTACGCCATCCCTTATTATCAATGTGCCTTTACTATTAAGAGCAGCAGCACATTGTTCAAGCAATGTATTTTGCTGTTCAGGCAACAGATAATGCAGCACATCACTGATAATGATACCATCGCACGCATGCAGATGCAGTTTAGTCACATCGCCCTGCATAAAGTTTACACGCTCATCCCTCAGGAAATTCCCTTGTGCTGTTTCTATTTTTTCGTCATCGTAATCAACTCCTGTAAAGCTCCTTCCCGTCGCTGCCCAATGCAGCATATAGGTCATGAAACCATAGCCACATCCCAAATCATAAAACACACCTTCTCTTGGTAACAGTTTATGGAACGGTTCGTAATAATCTTCCAACTTGGTCTTGATGCGGCAATACCATTCCGTGACGGGGCCTTTGAAAGTATAGCTGCGTATCAGTTGTTCTTTAAAGTACTTTGGTGTCTGGTCTTGTTCTTTCAGTACATCCAGTTCTTTGCGCATCCATCTACCCATCTGCTTGGCACGTTCAGAATAAGTATTACCATAGCTTGTGTTTTCAGGCGATATACGTTCGCGAATATAAACCGAGCAAGTACCGTCTTTCAGCAACCAGTCACCTTTTTGCATAGTATAGCCTACCCCGTGCAACACAAGCGGTACAATATCCAGCTTCAGTTTCTCGGCAATGTAAAATGCCCCTTTGTGGAAACGCTTAATAGTATCATCGTAGCTACGCGTACCCTCTGGGAAAACAACTATTGAATACCCTCTGTTTACAAGGTCTTGCAATGGTTCAAGACTGTCTTCTGCCCCTTCTGCTACAGGATAGTATTCTGCCATACGCACCACTGCACCAAAGACAGGGCTGCGCCATACCCACTTATTAGTGAGCAACACCAGCTTCGGGTGTAGCATGGTTGTTACCAATATATCTAAGAAAGATGAATGGTTGGCAATGTATACGGCCGGCTTCTGGAAATCTTCTTTGAATGGATTGAACACCCGCTTCTTCACATTATCCATGATATACATCATACTCCATGTATATCGGTTTACCCATGCATGAAACCAATACCTTGCTTTCTCTCTGTTAAAAGGCCAAAGCTTTGTAAGTATAACACCCAAAATGGTAAGCACCATAGAACCCGTAAAGAAGTAAGCAAAGGCAAAAACAGATATAAGGAAGCTGCGCAATGTAAACGGAAGGAATTGCTTATCTGCCCTGTTTTGAATAAACCAGTTGAACAGGAACGGCTGCAAAACCTGCGATACAAACAATACACACACCAAGCCTGTAACAGATATAAAAGCAATAGAACGTAGTGCTGGATGCTTAGCTAACAGCAATACACCCAAGCCTATGATAACCGTCAATACTGATACATAAACAGCAGCACGGGTAGACTCCAGTTTGTTTCTACCTGTCCTGTATTTTTCTATCAGCCCATCCATGGTGAAGATGGTATAGTCATCTCCCAAACCGAAAATGAGGGATGAGATAATGATATTTACAATATTGAATTGCAAACCAAGTAAAGACATCAATCCCAGTATCCATATCCACGATATAGCCATAGGCAGGAATGCGATGATGGCAAGCTCAATGCGCCCATACCCTATCAGTAATGCAAAGAATACGATCAGCGAGGAGTACACTGCAATACTCGTAAAATCTTTATTCAATATTCCCACCAATTGTGTAGCACCTTGTTGGCGGTCGGTTACAGTTACATTCTCTATGCCATTCAGATAGTCAAATACCTGCTGTCTGTTTTCTTGTGATACTTTCAGAGAAGCTATAGCATAGTGGTTGCTACTATCAGATGAGAAACCTCCCGGGAAAAGTGATTTCAGTACCGCAACAGTTTCATTATTAAAAGGCTGATATGCTTGATTAATAACATTGCCAAACCCTGCAAAAGCATCTTTGCTAAAGCCGTTAACAGATGCTGCGCTATTAACGTCCCTTAATACTGCTGCTTGTCTATCAGATGTCCAGTAATTTTTCCAACGCGCAATTCGTTTTTCCTGTTCCGCCAACGACGGAATTAAGGTAACCGGATTGGAAGCACTACGCACCCAGCCCTTAGCCGTCAGCTCATCAATCTTTGCAGTGGCTGCTTCCAGCTTTTGTAATGCCTTTTCTTGGTTAGTTTCATTAGCTACAACGAAGACACTGCTTAGTGCTACTGCATTGTACCTGCTCACCTCTTCCTGTGCTTTCTCCAACTTTGGAGAAAGGTAGTTCAGATGCATCAGGTTGCTATCGAAAGATACACCGTCAATGCACTTATACATGATAGGCGTTAGCAGAATAATACCCAACACCAACCATTTATTCTTTTCGGGTTGCCACTTCCCTATTTTATCGAATATGGTATTCTGGTGCGCATAGTTGGCAGCACCTATTGGCAGATGGGGCAGGAATATCAACGTACACAATGCTGCACCTGCCAGACTGATGGCTGCAAACAATCCCAAGTCTTGCAAAATAGGTGTTGACACAAACCTCAAAGACAGGAATGCTGCAATGGTGGTAAAACTACCAATCGTCAATGGATTGGCCATTTCACTTACAGCCTCCTTAATATTGCTGGAATGCCTTGTATGTGCCAGAAAGTGTATAGAGAAATCGATAGCAATACCCAGAATAATAGCACCCGCACCAAGTGCTATAACGGCTATGGAACCTTGTACAATATACATAACCGCAAGGCCACTCGCCGCACCATAGACTACAGGAACCAATAACAATAATGGTGTCCTTTTCTTCCTGAAGAAGTAATAAGTAAGTGCCAGCAGCAACACAATCGTAACCGATAATGTTACAATTGTATCCGTTTGTAACTGCGATGCATTACCTGCTGCTACAGCAGGCCCACCAAAATAAGCAATATGAATACCGGAGTGTTTAGCCTCCCATTCTTCAGTCAACTCATCTACCCTGCTGAATAGCTTTGCATTCTTCCCTGTTTCTGAAGCTTTAAACTTAGACTTCAGGAAGAATGTTAGATTGCGCTGATTATTATTAAACAGGTATCCCTCATAGGTTTCGTAATTAGGGTCTATCTGCAGTGTTTTCAGCTTTGCCCAAACAAGCCCTGAGATACCAACAGGATCTTGTGCTACCAGTGTTTTATAGAAAGTACCTGCGGGTGAAAGCAATAACTTTCTGTTGCGCTCCAGTGTTTGTTGAATACGCTCGGTTTGCAATAATGTATCGAGCGTCTTATAGTCATTATCATTCAAGAACAATGGCAGGTTGTTCTGTATGATGTTTACTAATGCTTCTTCGTATCCGCCACCTGGCTGCAGCATTACAGTATCTACCCATTCAGGACACTCCTTCTGCAATGCTTCCTGATAGTAACCAGCTGCACTTATCAGACTATCAGGGTCTGTTTTTGTACTGTCTGTAAAAGACATCATAAACACCACCTGCTCGCCTGCCTGTGTATTGCTTATGACATTGTTCATTGCTTTGATAGCCTTGCTATCGGGCAACATACTGGTAATGTCTTCTTTCAGCTTAACACGGGCTGCAAGAAAACCTAACAACAAAAAGCTACCTAAGAATATGACCCAGTATAGCTTTTTATTGCGTGCAAAGAAATTATATAGCGATACAAATATTACCTGCATGGGTAGTTTACGTAAGGGGGCGAAAACGCTTATTCAAAATCGGGGTACAACAAATACTTCTTTCTAATCTTCTTGAAAGCATCAATATCTTTCTTCCATGTAGCACGTATGGCATCTTCAGACATACCGCTTTCTATTTGTTTTCTCAACTCAGCAGTACCTGCCAGTTTCTCAAAAAATGAGTTAAAGAACTTAGGCTTATCCTCATACCAATTATACGCTTTTATCAGCCATACCAGGCGCACTCTTCTGTTTATGATGGTAAGCGCCTCTTCTTTTGTCATTACAGCCAGTTGGCCAAAGCAGTCTTGAAACGCATAAAGCGGATCGGGCTTGCCCCACACAGGTACAGGCCTGAAGCTGTACATTGTTTTTCCTTTAAATGATGGGTGTCCCCAAACCTGAAACGGTGTAGATGTGCCACGGCCTACACTTACTACTGTACCTTCAAACAGGCACATAGATGGATAAGCCATTATTGCAGCCATATTTTTCAGATTGGGAGAAGGACGTATGTATAATGTATACAAAGCAGTATGGTCGTACTCTCCGCAGGTTATCACTTTCATGTTCAGCTTCTCTATACCTTTCACCCACTTTTCACCTACAAGCATTTTTGCATATTCACCAACCGTCATACCGTATACAATAGGTATAGGTTGCATACCTACAAACGATTTAAATTCGGGCTTAAGAACCGGACCATCAACATAGTGCCCGTTAGGATTGGGCCTGTCCAGAATAATAAATTCCTTACCGTTTTCCGCACATGCTTCCATTGCATATTGCATGGTAGATATATAGGTATAAAAACGTACACCTACATCCTGCAAATCGTACACTACAATATCCACGTCTTTCAGAAACTCAGGCTTGGGCTTTTTGTTATCGCCATACAGCGATACAATTGGCAATTGTGTAGCACTATCAATACTGTTATCTACATGCTCCCCTGCCTGTGCCTCTCCACGAAAACCATGTTCGGGTACAAACACTTTTACCACTTTCACACCTACGGTTAGTAAGGTATCTAAAAGGCTACGCTCACCACCTACTACAGATGCCTGATTTATAATAAGTGCTACGCGTTTATTTTTGAGCAAGGGCAGGTACGCATCCATCCTTTCGGCAGCTACTACAACCTCGCTACCACCGCGCAGTGGTTTGTATTTTGGCTCTGCCTGTTTTTGAGCTTTTACAACAACTGCAAACAGCATCAGGCATAGCATATATGATATACGCTTCAGCATTAAAATTTCTGATTTTTGCATAAAGATAATCCTGCGTTTCCGATATTAAGCCTTAACTTGCATCATTATTAGTATTTATTAAAACAAATTACATGCAACAAGTTAAAAATGGTGATACTGTAAGTGTACATTATCACGGAAAACTTACAGATGGCTCAACTTTTGACAGCTCTGAAGGCCGCGATCCACTACAGTTTACCGTTGGCAGCGGACAAGTGATTAAGGGCTTTGACGATGCGCTGCTGGATATGAAAGTAGGCGATAAAAAAACTGTTAATATTCCTGTTGAGAATGCTTATGGCGAACGCAGGGATGACATGATGATGGAATATCCTAAGAGCGATTTTCCTGCTGATATGCAACCTGCCGTAGGTATGGAACTGCACATGAGCGACAACATCGGCAACGTATTTCCTGTAGTGATTGCAGAAGTACTGGAAGAAGTTGTGGTACTGGATGCAAACCACCCATTGGCTGGTAAAGACCTGATTTTTGAACTGGAACTGGTATCTATCGGTTAATAATAAATCAAGCTTATATGCAAGCCGGCTACATGCCGGCTTTTTCATTTTAACAAAATGCCATCAGCATAGCCGCAAAAATTTATTATTATTACAGTTAGTCTATTATTCGTTATGTCTTTACTCTCCATACTATTACAGGTAGATACTGTTGCTACGGCAGCAGATGCAGTAGCTAAAAAGGAAGAAATCTCGCTTTGGTATCTGTTGATGCAAGGTGGTGTCCTGATGATACCATTGCTGATATGTTCTGTGCTGATGGTGTATGTATTTGCTGAGCGACTGATGGCTATAAAAAGAGCCTCTTCTTACGACCCGATGTTTATGTCGCGCATACGCGAACATGTAACAGATGGTAATCTGCAAGCCGCAAAATCGCTGGCTAAGAATACGCAGGGTCCTATAGCACGCATGATAGACAAAGGCCTTAGCCGCATAGGCAAACCAATAGACCACATTGAAAAATCGATGGAGAATGCCGGTAAATTGGAAGTATACCAACTGGAAAAGAATGTATCTATGCTTTCAACAATAGCAGGTATAGCACCAATGTTCGGTTTTCTGGGTACCATAGCAGGTATGATTATCCTGTTCTTCAATATTCAACATCAAGGTTTTTCTATAGAAGGTATTGCAAGTGGTATCTACACCAAAATGGTTACATCTGCTGTAGGTTTGATAATTGGTTTGTTGGCCTACGTGGCATACAACTACCTGAATGCACAAATAAACAAGAATGTAAACCGTATGGAAAGTGCTGCGGTTGAGTTTTTGGATATCCTTCACGAACCTGCTAAATAGTCCTTGTAATGAATCTTCGGAAACATCTCAGGGAAAAGCCTGAATCGCACGCATCTGCACTGAATGACATTCTGTTCATTCTGCTATTGTTCTTTCTTATTATATCTACATTGGCCAATCCCAATGTGATAAAGCTTTCTATACCAAGTGCCAAAAGCGACACTAAAGCAAAGCAAACTGTTGTGGTATCTATTACACCCGAGCAACAATTCTTTGTAGGCACACAGGCTACATCTGCCGATTCGCTTGCGGGTGCTATCAATGCTATAGTTATAAAATCGCAGGATGCAGAGCCGACAGTTGTTATCAATGCCGATAAACAGGCGCAGGCTGAAAGCATTGTTACGGTAATGAAAGCAGCAAAATCGCTAAATCTGAAAACAGTTTTAGCAGTAGATAAGGAAGGCAAGTAAATCAACCAATTCTAGCTAATCGTTGCAGTGATTTTATATCATGTATTACAATAGTGCGCCTGTCAACATCCAGCAAACCATCCTGTGCAAATTCATTTATTAGTGTAGTAACTGTTTGTCTGCTAGTACCTGTAAGCCTTGCAATATCATCGTGCGTCAGGAAGTTTTGCATACTGTACGATCTTTGCTCTATTGCATTATCTTGTGGTAGCAGCGTCCAGAAAAAGTACAAGAGCCTGCTCCTTGCATCTTTCTGTAGCAGGTTCATCAATCTGTTTTCTACCTTTCTCAATTTTTGCCCTACTTTTTTTGCGTATTGCACAGATAAATCGGGGCGGTGCATCAACAGGCTTTGAAAATCTTCCAGCGTAAAGGAACAAAGACTGGTTTCACACTTGTAAGCTTGCGCATACTCGCCCTGCATATTATTTCTTTCCAAAGTAAATTGTCCGAAAATATCGCCCGGCTGCAATATCTCTTTTACAATATCATTGCCTTCGTCATCTATACAACCAATTTTTATATACCCGTCTTTTACAAAATATAACTTGTTTAAGGCATGTGCATCAAAATATATGTAAGCACCTTTATCCGCTACAACAATATTGTGTTCAAGATTCAGAGCGGTATAATCATCGTCTGTTAGCTTATTCAGAAAATCATTTTTCCTGATTAACAAAAATGTATCATCCATGCTCATCACCCTAAGTTACATTAGTTCTTAACAAACTTGAATGCCCTCTGTGTACTACCCTGTTGGATATATGCTATATACTGCCCATATGTCAATCCTGAAATATTTATTTTATCGCCCCCATTCAAAGCAAAACAGCTTATCTGTCTGCCTGTAATATCTTGTATTACAATGTTGTACCTGTTATCGTCAGCGCCATGTAGTTGCAAATAATCGGTTGCAGGATTAGGCGTAATAAATACTGGCGATGTAGTGTAATGCTGAATGCTTGTGGGGTAAGCTAATTTATTAGACTTAGCCGCCTGCACATGGTTTTTACTATTGTCTTGTAATATGGCTATAGCATATATCCTACCCTTGTTCCATGTACTATTTATTGCTATCTGTTGTATATGTACTGTAGAATCGCCAATGTTTACAGGTGCCGTAATAGCTAACGTATTAGTACCCCAAAAACTTTTTCTGAATACATCATAGTGTTTACTCTCACCATTATTGGCGGCAAAAAATAAAGTATCTTCCACCAAGGGTACATAAAGTGTCAGACTGGTTAATGCACTTGCATCTTTCTTCCTTACTACTACTCTTATCTCAAGATTATTTCCTGTTACTTCTGTCAGTTTAGCAGTCATGTCAAATGCAGTAGTCTTACCTAATTCATTTTGAAAAACAGTAGCATTCGTAAAAGAACCTGTTATTTCTTTAGCCTGTATTACAAGCTTCGGTGTCGTACCATAAATACCATAAAAATTAGTACGGGCATCATTTTCTGTTTTGTTATGCTGATTAAGTGGACAAGCCGCATAAGGAGCACTGGGGTGATACGCAACATGCAATACTTGCGGAAAGTTGGCATAATTGGCATACAACCCCGGATTGCGGGATGCACATATACTGCAATATGTATTGGTAAAATGCTCAGCAACCACAGTTTGCGCTACTGGTTGGGCATATGTGTTAACTGCAATTGCTAACGATACCCCTAACAGTTTTAAAAATTTCATCTTTATCACTTTTGTGCAAATTAGGAAGCAATACACTACTGATTTGTCGGCTACAATACATTTGACAGTTTAGTTTGTCAAAACATTGTCTTGTTTATATTTGTCTAAATAATAGTAAGTATCAGCAATTTCGCATCCATATTAGAATCTCCCATAGAATACCTGAAAGGCGTAGGCCCGCAACGGGGCGAAATGCTGCGCAAGGAACTGGAGATAGCTACATTCGGTGATCTGCTCTACCACTACCCTTACCGCTACTTCGACAGGACGAGGGTTGACAAAGTATCAGGAATAAATGGCACTACTGAATATGTGCAATTGCTGGGCACCATCGTCAATATATTTGAAGAAGGAGAAGGCAGAAAGAAAAGATTGGTTGCCACATTTTACGATGAAACAGGACAGATAGAACTGATATGGTTTCAGGGTGCGCAGTGGATGAAAAAATCGCTGGTAGATCACGGGAGATATATTCTGTTCGGTAAGGTTTCATTCTTTAATGGTGTACCAAACATTGCCCACCCCGAAATAGAGCCCCTAAATAGTGAAACGGCTATACCGGGCATGCAACCTGTTTATCCTACCACGGAAAAACTACGTGCAAGAGGTATCAGCAACCGTTCTTTTGCCAAGATAACCCAAAGCCTTTTTGAGAAAGTAAAACAGGGAGATATACCCGAGATACTCCCTCCTAATATCATAAGCCAGTATCAACTGTGCAGCCGCTATAATGCCATTAAATGGATTCACTTCCCCGATACGGAGGAACATATGCAGGCTGCACGCTACAGGCTGAAGTGGGAAGAATTATTAGCTTCTCAACTAAAGATTGCCAAACTACGTCTGCAACATACCGTTCAGCCGGGTTGGAGATATGATAAGGTTGGAGATAACTTCAATAACTTCTATAATAACCACCTTCCCTTTCAACTTACAGGTGCACAGAAACGTGTATTGAAAGAAATAAGAATAGATACTGCTACAGGCAAACAGATGAATCGCCTGTTGCAAGGCGATGTTGGTAGTGGCAAAACAATGGTAGCTGTTATGGCTATGCTGCTTGCTATGGACAATGGTTTCCAAGCATGTTTGATGGCACCTACGGAAATACTTGCACAGCAACATTTTCAAGGCACAAAAAAGCTGCTGGACGAAATGGGTATTCCTGTAGCAGTACTTACGGGTACCACTAAAGGCAAAGAAAGAAAAGAAACATTGCAGGGATTGAAAGACGGTACCATACCCATAGTTGTAGGCACACATGCCCTGCTGGAGGATACCGTACTGTTTCACAATCTTGGAATGGCCATTATAGATGAGCAGCACAGGTTTGGTGTGGCACAGCGTTCGCGCCTATGGCAGAAGAATACCACTCCACCCCATGTGCTTGTAATGACAGCAACGCCTATACCACGTACGTTGGCTATGACACTGTATGGTGACCTTGATGTATCTGTAATAGACGAGCTACCTCCCGGCAGGCAGGAAATAAAAACTGTTCATCGCAATGAAATGCGCCGTGCCAATGTGATGGATTTTATCAGAACCGAAATTGATAAAGGCAGGCAGGCATACATCGTATATCCGCTTATAGAAGAGTCTGAAAAAATGGATTACGAAAGCCTGATGGCAGGCTTTGAACAGGTTAAAGTCTTCTTCCCCGACCATAAGTATAATATTGCCATGGTGCATGGCAAACAAGATGCACAGGAGCGGGAACGCAACATGCAGCGTTTTGTAGCAGGGCATGCACATATACTGGTTGCCACTACTGTGATAGAAGTGGGCGTAAACGTACCCAACGCCAGCGTGATGCTGATAGAAAGTGCTGAGCGTTTCGGGCTTTCTCAGCTACACCAGCTACGTGGCCGTGTAGGCCGTGGTGCAGAGCAGTCTTATTGTATACTGCTAACGGGCAATAAGCTATCGAACGAAAGTGCAGAGCGCATGAAAATCATGACCTCTACATCCAATGGTTTCATCATCGCCGAAAAAGACCTTGCCATGCGTGGACCGGGCGACCTATCTGGTACACGCCAAAGTGGTATTCTGAAATTTAAACTGGCAGATATAGTAGACGATAGCGCTATACTGGAACAGACACGTATAGCTGCGCAACAGATTATTACTGCCGACCCCGGCCTTACCCACCCCCAGCACGCTCCCATACGTAACATCCTATTACAGGAAAAAGCCACGAATAACTGGGCTAAAATAAGCTAAGGCACAATTTATAATGCACTATTTCGTTGTATTTAAAAAAACAACCTATATGCGTTTTGCTTGTATCTGTATAATCTGCTTTAGTATTGCTTCTTGTAAAAAACATGATGATACTGTCACAACTCAACAGAATACTACAACCGATACCTCTAAACCAACAGACACTACTCTTGGAATTACCTCTACTTCAATAATCTATTATGGAACTTTAAATACAGACGGTTCTTTAGAGCCTGATGCAACTGTAAAAGTTACTTATCGTTCAAATGCTAGCAAGGATAATACTATTACATTCTCTAATGATCCATTTGACGGGACTTTTACTATTAACCCACAAAAGCAATATGATTCTTCAGCATACCATCTAGCGTTCCATTATGTACTTAGGGGTGACAGTCTTTACGCTACTAAAACAGCCTGGAGTGGTGATATAAGAATATGGTCATTCAATGGAAAAAGAAAATAAAACTGTATTAAAATAATAATCAACCCTTAACAACACCCTCATCATTTTCCCCATCTTAACTATCGAAAAAATTTATTGTTAAATTTAATTAAACGTTTGTTTAAGTTAAACGTTTGTTTGAATTTTGTGTTGTAATTCTGATTTTATGGAATACACAGATAAACAAGTACAAATAATCGATACTGCTCAGGATCTGTTTGCAGAGAATGGATACGACGGTACATCTATACGCGATATTGCAAAAGCCGCAGGTATTAATGTGGCGATGGTATCCTACTATTTCGGTTCTAAGGAAGGGCTACTGGAAGCTATATTTTCCCGTCATGCAGAATACGTGCGACTGAAACTGGAAAACCTGATCCAAGACAAGAGCCAATCCCCTTTCCAAAAAATGGAAGTGATTATTGACTCTTATATAGACAAATACTTTTCTCAACAACCATTTCATAAACTGGTAGCTCGTTCCCAACTCTCAAACAGCAACAAACCTGTAAAGGATATGCTGAATGACATGAAAAAAAGAAATCAGGATCTGATCAAACGATTGATAAACGAAGGACAGAAGACAGGAGAATTTAAGAAGAATATAGACGTACAGATGCTGATGTCTACCATGCTGGGAACAGCCAACCAGGTTATGACCACACAAGACTTCTACCGAGAAGTAAACAATATGACAGACCTGCCGGACGAAGAATTTTTGAAAATACTGAAGAAAAAACTACGCGCACATTTACAAGCACTATTTAAAGCAATCTTAAAAAATGAGGACTAAATACTACATAATGGCTCTATTGCTACCCTTCAGCTATATAGCCAATGCACAAAACAGTAGAAGCTTATCGCTGGATGAAGCGATAAGTCTGAGCCTGAAAAACAGCAAAGACATCAGGCTGAATGAAGCAAAAATTAAAGAAGCAACAGCATCGTTGAATGAAGCCAGAGGCCGCAGACTACCGGACTTAAGTGTGTCGGGCAGTTATCTGCGCCTGAATCAACCCAACGTTGATTTAAAAGTGAAACTGGGCAACAGCTCTTCTACCGGCACAGAAGGTTCGGGTAGCAGTTCAGGCTCCGGTGGTGGCTTGGTTGTAAATGAGGCATCATATGTACTGGCCAATCTGTCAGTACCGGTATTTGCAGGGTTTAAAATTACCTATGGTGTGCAAGCTGCAAAATACCTGCAAAAAGCTGCTACACTGGATGCAGCTAAAAACAGGGAAGAAGTAATTACAAATACAATAGCCGCCTACAGCAATATGTACAAAGCCAAAGCAGCACTGGAAATTGTAAAAGAAAACCTGAAACAGTCTAAAAATCGTGTAGCAGACTTCAGTAATCTGGAACGCAATGGCCTGATGGCAAAGAACGATTTACTAAAAGCGCAACTACAGCAATCTAATATAGAGCTTGCACTGCTGGATGCTGAAAACAACTGGAAAATCACCTACATATCAATGAACCTGATGTTGGGACTGCCTGAAGAAACAGAACTGATACCTGATTCTACAGCATTTGCAGTAACTAATGACAGCAAAACATTTGAGGAATGGGAAACAATAGCGTTGCAAAACCGTAAAGACCTTGAAGCCATGAACTGGAGAGTAAAAGCTGCACGTGCAGGCGTGAAAGCAGCCTATGGCGACTACTACCCTTCTGCAGCACTGACAGGTGGCTATGTAGCAGCTAACATTCCGGGTTTGGTAACACTTACCAATGTAGTAAATGGTGGTATAGGCGTAAAATATACTCCTTCATCATTATGGAAAGCAGGCGCTAAGGTAAGAGAATCAAAAGCTCGCTTGCAAGAAACAGAAGCCATGGGCGATATGCTGAATGATGGCATCAGGCTGCAGGTAGCGCAGGCTTATCAAAACTATCTGTCGAGCATCAAGAAGATAGATGTATATAACAAAGCATACGAACAGGCTAGTGAAAACTACCGCATTGTAAAAAACAAATACGACAACAGCCTTGCAACTACTACAGACCTGCTTGATGCGGACGTTGCTGCATTGCAGGCAAAACTTAATTACTCATTCTCAAAAACAGATGCAGTAGTTGCTTACAAAAAACTATTGCTGACAACAGGAACAATTAAAGAAAACAATTAATCAACAAATCCATTATTCTGAATTATATGCAACAGGAACATAAACAAGAACAACCAAAACCAAAAAGCAAACGTTTTGCAATAGTATTAGGTGCACTGGTAACGGTGGGTGCAATATTTGGCATCACTAAATATGTACATGCACTGCACCATGAAGAAACAGATGATGCACAGATAGATGCCTACATAAGCCCTGTGATACCACGCGTACCCGGGTATGTAAACGAAATACGTGTTACCGATAACCAATTGGTAAAAAAAGGTGATACCCTGCTGATACTGGACGACAGAGATCTGAAAATAAAACTGCAACAAGCAGAAGCTGCACTACTGGCTGCGCAAAGCGGACTGGGCATAGCAGAGGCAGGTTCATCAGCATCGCAGGCAAATGTGGCTACAAGTGCAGCAAATGTAACGGCACTGAATGCACAGGTGGAAGCCGCCAAGGTAAATGTATGGCGAGCAACACAAGATTATAACAGGTATAGCAACCTGATAAAAGACCACTCTATCACACAGCAACAGTTTGAACAGGCACAAGCCGCTAAACAAACTGCAGAGCAACAACTAAAAGCAGTTAATGAACAAAAAGAAGCAGCTATCCGTCAGGGTAACGCAGCCAGCTCACAAAGCAGTGCATCTTCAAAACAAATCAACGTTGCTGATGCTACCATCAAACAGAAAATGGCTGAAGTAGAAGCTGCAAAACTGAATCTTTCTTACACGGTAATCACGGCTCAACAAGATGGCCAGGTTTCTAAAATCAATATTCAACCTGGTCAACTGGTACAGGCTGGTCAGGCACTATTCAATGTTGTGGGTGCAAATGAACTATGGGTTACTGCAAACTTCAAAGAAACACAGCTTGAAAAAATGAAAGTAGGACAGAAAGTTATTGTTACTGCCGATGCGTTTTCAGGACATGAATTTGAAGCAAAATTGGTTTCGCTTTCTCCTGCCACCGGTTCAAAATTTGCACTGCTCCCTCCGGACAATGCATCCGGCAACTTCATCAAAGTAGTCCAACGCGTACCTGTTAAGATTGCTTTTACTAACATGAAAGATGAAGCAGTAAAACAATTGCGCCCGGGTATGAACGTACTGGTAGATGTACACCTTGACTAAAACAACATTCACTAACGTTTTATAAAAAAACGTATGACAGATCAGAATTCACTGGTAGAATACGGTTATCGCAGGGTAATCATTACCATTACGGCCATATTATGTGCCCTGCTGGAAATCGTAGATACTACCATCGTAAACGTAGCATTGAACGATATGCGCGGCAATCTGGGTGCCACCCTCAACGAGGTAGGTTGGGTTATTACCGCCTACGCCATCGCCAATGTGATAATAGTGCCTATGACCAGTTGGCTCTCGCAACAATTCGGCAGGAGTAACTACTTTGCGGTATCAATAATAATATTCACCGTTTCATCTTTTCTATGTGGTAATGCAACCAATATATGGGAGCTTGTATTCTTCCGCTTTATGCAGGGCCTAGGTGGCGGTGCGTTGTTGGTAACATCACAAACCATCATTACAGAAAGCTATCCTGCGGAAAAAAGAGGTATGGCACAGGCTATATATGGCCTTGGTGTAATTATCGGACCAACACTTGGACCACCATTGGGTGGTTACATTGTTGACCACTTTTCCTGGCCGTATATATTCTACATCAACATTCCTATAGGTGTAGTAGCAACATTGCTTACACTACAATATGTGCGTAGCCCTAAATATGCTGAGAAAAAATCGAGCAAAGAGATTGACTGGTGGGGAATGATATTTCTTGCAGCGGCTGTTGGCTCTCTGCAGTATGTACTGGAACGCGGACAGGAAGAAGACTGGTTTGCAGACCCTACAATTACAGCCCTAACAGTAACGAGTGTATTGTCTTTCTACTTCTTTATATGGAGGGAGCTTACTTTCAAGAACCCTATTGTAGAACTGAGAGTATTGAAAAACGGCAACCTGCGTATTGGTACCATACTCTCCTTCATACTTGGGTTGGGCTTGTACGGCTCTACATTCGTAATACCATTGTACACGCAAGCTACTCTTGGGTGGACGGCACAACAATCGGGTATGTTGATGATACCAGCAGCTATTACAACAGCATTCATGATGCCTATAATAGGTAACCTGTTACAGAAAGGTGTACCACAACAATACCTTGTGGCAGGTGGTATGCTGCTCTTTGCTATCTATAGTATCTGGGGATATTATATTTTAACACCTGATACAAGTTCCGAAGCTTTCTTCTGGATGTTGATAACCCGTGGTATAGGTATGGGTATGTTGTTTATACCAATTACCACACTTTCGCTATCTACCCTTAAAGGACAACAGATTGGACAAGGCGCAGCCTTTACAGGTATGATGCGTCAGTTGGGGGGCTCCTTTGGTATCGCAATGATTACTACATTCATATCTCGACGTTCTATGATGCACAGAAGCAATCTGGTAAGCCATATGACAACAGACAATGGCCTGTTTCAGCAAAAGCTCAATGGCATGCAACAGAGCTTTATGGCAAAAGGCATGACAAGTGATGCGGCATTAAACAGTGCATACAAGCTAATGGACTTTAGTGTCAATAAACAGGCAAGCGTACTATCGTACATGGATGTGTTTCTCTATCTGGGTATTTTGTTCCTGATATGCATACCATTTATACTAATGGTAAAAAACAATAAAGAAAAGGGACAGAAAATCAGTATGGCTGACGCACACTAATTCTTTTTCATATTGAGTAATAAAAATCCCCCCGATAACTTATCGGGGGATTTTTATTACAACAAATTTCGTTGTTAACAATATGTAAATCCAAGCATTTTATGGTGTTTGTACATTAATGACTTATTATGTTTGCTGATTAAGTATTGCAAATGTCTAATATAAGGGTATACTTCCTCAACCTCAATAGTATACGCTTCGTTGCAGCTCTGGCTGTAATGATTCACCATATAGAGCTGACCAAGTATTGGTTTGGTCAGCCGAATATATATACTACCTCTTTTGTTGGTGGTGTGTTCGGTCAATTGGGTATAATCCTGTTTTTTGTACTTAGCGGCTTCCTTATTACATACCTGCTGCTGGCAGAACAACAAGCTACAGATACAATATCTATCAAGAACTTTTACATTCGCAGGATACTAAGAATCTGGCCGCTTTATTATTTCATCGTTATACTAGGCCTCTTTATACTGCCACACATAAAAGCAATGGCAGTGCCTGGCTATACAGAAGAAATACACAATCATTTTCTTGCTAAAACACTGATGTTCCTGTCTTTTATACCCGATGTGGCCTATGCTGTGTACAAACATGTACCCTATGCTGAGCAGGCATGGTCTGTAGGTGTAGAAGAACAGTTTTATGTAATATGGCCATTACTGATAGCACTTGTTGTGCGCCAAAAGAAAACGTTGGGCATGCTGATAGGTGTAATAGGATTTTATACCGCCATCAAGATAGGCTCCATAATACTAAATAACAGATACGAGCATAATATAGCCATCAATGATTTTTACCAGTTCTGGCAAAACTTCTGTATAGATTGTATGGCAATTGGTGGTATTGGGGCATATCTGCTTTTCTACAAAAAAGAGAAGGTACTGAAGGTACTGTACAATAAGTATCTGCAGATAGCACTGTACCTTATAGTGTTTGTTATTACAATCAAAGGCTTTGCTGTACCATACTTTACGTATCAATTATACTCACTGATATTTGTGGTACTGATACTCAATCTTGCTTCAAATCCGAAATCTGTATTAAACCTCGAATACAAGCCACTCAATTATCTTGGCAAGATATCTTATGGCCTTTACATGTACCACAATATAGTATTGGCCGCTTGCCTGAAATTCCTGCTATATGAAGGCATTACGCTCAATTCTGTATGGGGCAATGTTTTGTATTACGCAGTAGCCATTACCATTACAGTAGCTATAGCTTCCCTTTCTTACGAGTACTTTGAAAAATGGTTCATTACGGCTAAAGTCAAGTATTCAAAAATTGTAAGTGGCGACAATGCCATAACAGAAGAAGTACCTGAGTCGAAAACAACATAGCTTATATTTGTATGTATGGTAAACTTCAGCATACAATCCGGAAGAGAAATCAGTAATCAGTTCTTACAAAGAGGCATATCAACCTTTGAAGAAGCGTGTAGCTATGTAAAATCAATTGCGTATGGAAGAAATACAGATAAACTGGATATTTACTGTGTGCTGAATGACAATATAGGCACTTGTAGCACCAAGCATGCACTACTAAAACGCCTTGTAGATGAAAATGGCCAAACAAGTATAGAGCTGGTAATGGGCATTTTCCGTATGAATGCCCAAAATACCCCACAAACAAAGAAAGTACTATTTGAATATGGCTTGGAATACATACCCGAAGCGCATAACTACCTCAAATACAATGGCTCAGTAATTGATTGTACTACTACTACTAAAACATTAGACTTTCAGCCTGATTTGCTTGAAGAATCCATTATTGAGCCCGAACAGATAACAGATTATAAAGTGGCTTACCACAAGCAGTTTTTGTCTGAATGGTTAAAAACGGCAGAAATACCCTATACGCTCGACGAAATATGGGCTATCAGGGAGAAATGTATTGCAGCGCTTGGCCAATAGCTCAGATATAGGGTTTTCCGTTACAATTCGGCTTAAAACAAAGTATTTTCTTACCTTTGCGCGTCAAACAGGTTCTTAATATCATATGATCAGCCGCAGAAATATACGGGTAAAAGTGATGCAGACGTTGTATACGTTGGCCAGCATGGATACCATAGCATTGGAACAACAGAAAAAGACAGGCACTACCCTACTGAATGACAAACTCAACCGTTCTCTGGATTTATTTGTAGTATCTATACTATACACTTTCCGTACAGCACAATATGTTGAAACAGATGCTATGCAAAGAGCATCTAAATATCTGCCTACTGCCGAAGACCTGAACGTTAACACCAAAATTGCAGGTAATGAATACATGTGGGATGTACTGCAAAACCAGACTTTCTCTGAAAAAGTGAAAGAAGCTAAACTGGATCAGTACATAGATGACGAATGGATTAAAAAACTGTATCTCCAACTGGTTCAGCAACCTGAATACATAAAATACACAACTGCTAAAGAGCGCGAAACAGCCCGTGAAAAAGCAATACTTCAACTGATTTGGGAAAAGCTGATTTGGGAAAATGAAGCCCTTCAGGAACACTTCATGGAAGAACTGCCTGGTTGGGAAGATGACAAAGATATGGCTGCTATGCTGATGGAAAACTTCTTCAAAAGCAGCAGCAAAATCAACTTTCTGAATCTGATTTCTGCAGAAAAACGTGAATATGCTCACAACCTGATGCATACTGTTCTTGAAAAAGAAGATTACTGCATGGAGTTGATTCAACCCAAACTGATAAACTGGGATGCTGAACGCGTAGCACTGATAGACCTGTTGCTGCTACGTATGGGTGTATGTGAAATGCTCTACTTCCCTACTATACCAACAAAAGTTACTATTAACGAATACATAGAGATAGCCAAACAATATAGCACACCGCAAAGTGGACAGTTTGTGAATGGCGTTCTGGATAATATTCTAAAAGATCTGGAGAGAGAAAACCTTATACGCAAACAAGAACGTAACCGTAAGTCTTAAATTTGCTTTATTATGAAAAAATTATTGTTCGTAATTACGGCATCAACATTAGCTTTTGCTTCTTGCAAAGAAGAAACTCCCAAGAACGGATCCGGCAAATTCACTGCTGATCTTGTAAACAATCCTGCCAGTGCTGAAGGTGTAGACAAAGCTACGCTTAGCGAGTTGCCTACGATGGACTTTGACGATACTACCCACAACTTTGGCAATATGCAGGAAGGTGAGGTTGTTACTTATGATTTTGATTTTAAGAACAACGGTAAAACACCTCTAATCATCAGTAGTGCAAAGGGCTCTTGTGGTTGCACCGCACCTGACTTTCCGCGCGATCCTGTAAAACCGGGAGAAACCGGAAAAATAACTGTTAAGTTCAACTCTGCAGGCAAACCAAACCATCAGGAAAAATCAGTTACCATCGTTACCAACTCTGCAAAAGGGACACATATGCTTTATATCAAAGCAGATGTAACTCCGGGCAAAGCAGACCCTAACGTAATCTCTACCACACTGAATACTGAAACACATAAACAATATTAATCTCAATAAACACAAATACAATGTTCGTAAATCTGATGACAATCCTTTTACAGACTCCACAGGGAAGTCCTTATTTTTCACTGATTTTCATGGTAGGTATGATTGCCGTGATGTATTTCTTCATGATTCGCCCGCAGGCTAAACGTGCTAAAGAACAAAAGAAATTTCAGGAAGCTATTGCAGCAGGTGAAAAAATCATTACTACTGCCGGTATACATGCTGTTATCAACCGCGTAAACGAAGACGGCACACTGCAAATCGAGGTTAGCCGTGGTTCTTTCATGACTATCGACCGCTCTGCAGTTTCAATGGAAATGACTGCTGCATTCCGCAAAAAAACAGAAGGTACAGCAACTAAATAACTCATTTACTACCTATGCTGAAAGTAGGTATAACAGGGGGCATTGGCTCCGGAAAATCTGTCGTATGCCGGGTGTTTGAAACACTCGGCATACCTGTATTTGACGCTGATGCAGCAGCCAAATACATTATGGAACATGATGAAACTGTAATCACTGCCGTAAAGCAGCTATTCGGGAACGAGGTATATAAAAACAATCTACCCGACCGACAGCAGATAGCATCATTGGTATTCGGTAAGCCTGCATTGCTACAGCAACTCAATCAGATTATTCATCCTGCAGTGCTGACGTATGGTAATGAATGGATGAATAAACAGTCTGCACCTTACACCATAAAAGAAGCTGCAATCTTCTTTGAAAGTGGCAGCTATACACAAATGGATATTATGGTGGGTGTATATGCACCAAAAGACATTCGTCTGCAGCGTGCGCTGCAACGTGATGGCGCTACAGAAGAAAAGATTTTGCAGCGAATGGCAAACCAAATGGCTGAAGATGAAAAAATGAGTCGTTGTGATTTTGTCATCAACAACTATGGCTCCCACGCCATCATACCACAAGTATTAGAGCTACACCAGATTTTTCTTCAAAAAGCTAATGCAGTTTAGTTGAAGATTCTGTTTGTATATGTTTCATACACATTCCTTATTTCTTCATCTTTTTCTTCTTTCTGCATCAGTTCTATTGTCTTCTTAAGACGTTGAAGTCTTACATTAGCCCTGTCTCTGTCAATGCTATTGGTTGTATTATCCTTCAATAGTTGTTTGTAGGCACTTGCTACCATTATCAGATACAATCCTTCTGACTGCCTGTAGCTTTTTATAGCTTCATCTTTTACTACTACTGTAAACAGACCAATCCCTCTTTCAAACGCATCATCATTGCGTACCCTATCTATATACATAGAAAGCGCGTTAGCAAAGCTTAGTCTATCTCTTCCATAATAGTAATTGGCTTTTTCTTCAAAAAGTTTGATATCATCATCATTACCACGTTCACCAATCACTTCCCAGATAATATTTTCCAATTCACCTGCAGGTTGCGTATAGTAGTATTTTTTAGCCAGCGAATAGGCTGTGTCTTTATCCATTCGATTGAGCGCACTTAAAGAGGCCCCGGCAACTGCATAAGAACTATCTGATACAGATTCCAGCATCAGGTCTTTTGAATTATTATCCTTCCAATACCCCAATGTGTATATAGCCCTTGCTCTGGTTTGGTTATTCGGGTCGTTGGTGGCTACATATCTTACATCTGCTTTCCACTTCTCTTGCAGCTTAGTATTGGTTATCGGGGTTAGCAAACTTACTGCCACTTCTCTTACATAAGCATCCTTATCTTTCAGTGCCGTATTAATAATCTCTTGATTACTTGCATCATCTATATCCTTCCCTATCTGTTCAATACTCTTCAACCGGCTTACAATGTCATCTCCGCTTACTTTGTATGTATTAAGCCATTCAGCAGCGGTTTTATTTTCTTCTATAGTGCCTACTACCCAATGGTATACGTCTGGTATTATCAATGGTTTCACCCCATTTTTGTAGGGGTATGTGAACACTTTGTTCTTCGTTTCAAGCAGCCAATCTTCTGTATTTCTTTCGTTACCGTATACAATATCCGTTTTGAATGGTAGAATGAATACACCCTCTTTTTGCTTCTGGGTAACCTCTACCTTCAGCTGCTTTTGTTCATCATCATAAGTGTATTTAATATCCAGTTGTGGATGCCCACCTCTGTAGTACCATTGATTGAAGAACCAGTTCCAGTCTTTTCCTGTTGCTTCTTCTACAGCCAATCTCCATTGTGTAGCTTCCGCAGGCTTTAGAGCATTACGAGTAAGGTATACCATCATAGCTCTGGAGAAGGCTTCGTCTCCCATTAGCTGATGCAGATAGTGCAGAATGACACTGCCTTTTTGATAGGACACCCTATCAAACATATCCTCTTTATCACGATAATGAAAACGAACCAGTGGTTCTGTACTGTTACTACCCAGATATGCATTCAGATCATCTCTGATTGTTTTGTCAACAGAAGATTTGCCATATCTATACCTGCGCCACAACTGCTCTCCGTAGGTAGCAAAAGACTCATTCAGTGTAAGATTAGACCATGATTCGGCTGTTACATAGTCCCCAAACCATTGGTGGAATAACTCATGTGCAACGATATCATCATTATCTGCGTCTGCAATTTCCCTATGGTTCTTGTTCATAAACTCACCAAACGTACTGGCACTGGTATTTTCCATTGCACCGGAGATATAATCCCTCACTACCACTTGGCTATACTTATTCCAAGGATATGCCACGCCAGTTACCTGCGAAAAATAATCAATCATATCAGGTGTATTCCTGAAGATATCTTTTGCATAGGGTGCAAATCTGGGCTCCACATAATAACTAACTTCCCTGCCCAATTTTGTTTCCCTGTCTTTTATCACCTCATATTTACCTATAGCAAATGTCATTGCGTATACCTGTATAGGGCTATGCATACTCCATATATCTTTTCGCATACCACCAGCAAGTGGTTCGTGTTTTAGTAATACACCATTACTAAGGGTGGTTAAACTATCAGGCACAGTAAGTTCAATCCGAGTAGCTGTGCGCTGATTAGGCTTATCAATGGTTGGTACCCAATGGCTGTTCGATTCCGTTTCACCTTGCGTCCATATCTGCGCAGGCTTTCCTGCAATTGCATAATCTGTATTTATAAAATACAATCCCCTATCATCGTTTATAGCTTTGCTGCCACCACCTGCAGTTGCATATGGCATTGCTTTGTATTTAATATAAATATGTATTTGACTATCTCTTGTTACAGGCTTATTGAATCGAAGCGTTAATTTATCATTTGCATACTTGTGAGACGTAATATTATTCCAACTACCACTGTTCCATTCCACTGCATCTATACGCATACTTTTAGCATCCAATACCAACGAATCTGTTGCATAGAAATACGGCATCAATTGCAGTCTTGCCTCACCATCTGCAGTTTTCCCTTTCCAGTCGAAGCTGAGTGAAACATGCGTATATGTAATCTCCCATTCTTTAGCAGTTGTTGCTCTGTATATAGTATAGGGATTGTTCTTAGCGCTTACACTTATTTCATTAAGCGTAACCTTCTGTTTGATAACTTTTTTGCTGCTGCAAGAACTTACAATAAATGCCATTAATAAGCTTGCGCAAAACAATATATTAGAATAAAATCTCATTAAAAACGTTAATTACACGCTAAAATAGTGTTTAAAAGCCGTCTTATTACCCCCCAAACAGGGTAAAATGACCGCTTATTTATATTCAGAAAATGCAGTTAGCCAACGTTTATTGATTATTTTTGCGACTCGATATGCTACAGACGACTATCAATAACAAAAGTAACTTTGCAGTAGACCAGGTAGATGGCCAATGGATGATAAATGATTCACCTGCTGTTTTGGATATTCAAGTTCAATCAAATGGCTTGATAAGCTTATTGCTCGACAATAAAAGCTACACAGCAACTGTTGAAAAAGTAGATACGAAAGCAAAGGAACTGGTGTTGAAAATTGATGGTCAGCCATATACAGTAGCCATCAAAGAACCAATTGATCAATTACTTAGCAGCATGGGTCTAGACCTGAAGGCTATGCAAAAAATAGAGCCTGTAAAAGCACCAATGCCAGGCATGGTACTGAAAGTACTGGTAGAACCGGGGCAACAGATAAATAAAGGCGATGGTCTGCTGATATTGGAAGCCATGAAGATGGAAAACGTATTGAAAGCAACAGGTCCTGCAACCGTAAAAGCTATCAAAATAAACGAACGTACCGCTGTAGAAAAAGGTACTATACTAATAGAACTGGAATAAAAAACACATTGAGACACCTCTATACATACATAACGCTCCTATTGCTACTGTTGGCTGGCAACACCTTTGCCAATGGTTTCTCTTATGTTTACATACAGGGCGATAAACAAACGCCTTTTTATGTAAAGTTTGAAGATGAAATGATGCCCCGATATGGCAAAAACTATTGTATCATTTCTCAACTAGCGCCCGGCCCAGTAAAAGTGCAGATACTCTTTCAGCAAAACATATACCCTGCACAAACTTTTACCATACAAGTACCCGAAAATGGTTGCAGAGGTTTTCTGCTTACAAGAAAAAATGATGAATTTTCTCTCTATGACCTGCAAGAACAGTTTTACCTGCCTGCCGGCAACAGTATAGACGACGATAAGATACAGGGAACAAAACCTGTGAAAGAATACCAACCCGCCTACCCTCAACCAGAACAAAAAGTAACTAATATAGCCCAATTGAAGGCTGTTGAAGGTGAAGAACGTGTAGAACAATCTGTAAGTAAAGCTACCCCAACTAACATCCCTGAAAACAATGAGCCCACTGTAAATACTAAACACGTGAACGGCCCTGAATTTGTAGATTTTGAAATAGACAATAACCAGAAAGCAACAAATAAAGGCACCGTAAGAACAAACGACCAGTACAAGGGACAAGTTTCTGTACCAAACAGCGATTGCCCTAAGGCGATTGATTTAGATTTTTTTGAAGCCATTCAGAAAAAAGCAACTGATAAGTCTGATAAAAACCGTCTTAAATATCTGCTTGAAAAAACTGAAGGGAATTGCTTTACTACCAATCAGGCACGCATACTGGCTCGTACCCTTAAAAACGATCCTGAGCGTTATACCTTCTTAAAGAAAGTATACTCTCGTATTACAGATCAGGCAAAGTTTCCTGCACTGGAAAGCTTACTAACAACACAAGAATGGAAAGGCTATTTCAGGCTTATCCTTCCATAATAAAAAAACATGAAAAAGAGCATATTACTCATTGCATTACCTATTACTTTAGCTGCATGCAGCCAAAGTAAAGAAGATATGATTGCCGGCAAATGGCATGCTGTCAAGGTTGACAACCCACAGCAAGATTCTTTTTTTGCAGAGCAGGAAAGATTTCTTGATACGTTTGGTAAAGCTGGTGATGCAGCTGCCAATATTGCAATATATGGCTTCAGCAATGTAGACAGTGCACGCGAGTCGTTAAAAGCGCAGTTGAAAGACTACAAAGCAATGCAACAACACTCTGTTGAAAATACCATATTCAACTTCGATAAAAAAGGTACTGCTATCATGGACTTCAGCGGTCAGGTTGACACCGTTAAGTGGTCTATTGACAAAGAAGGTAAATACCTTACACTGGAAGAATCTAAAAAATCGGAAGCAGCTACAGCCATCAAAATGGAGGTTTTAGAACTTACCAAAGAGGCATTGAAACTGAAGTTTACAGACAACGGAGGTACCAGCACCGTTTCTTTTAAACCAGCAAGCAAGAAATAACCCCTGAATCACTATCTTTACCAACCATTTTTGAACAAGAACAAATAAAACCAAGTAAGATATTTATGAGCCGCATTATCTCATTCAGGCAGGCACTAAGGGAAGCAATGCAGGAAGAAATGCGTCGTGACGACAGCATTTTTCTGATGGGTGAAGAAGTAGCACAATACAATGGCGCATATAAAGTGAGTCAGGGTATGCTGGATGAATTTGGTCCGCGCCGTATTTTGGATACACCGATTGCAGAGCTTGGTTTTGCAGCCATAGCTGTGGGTGCATCTACAAACGGCACACGCCCTATCGTAGAGTTCATGACATGGAACTTTGCTGTATTGGCATTGGATCAGATACTGAACCACGCTGCTAAAATGGTATCAATGAGTGGCGGCCAGTTTAGTTGCCCTATCGTTTTCCGTGGCCCTAACGGTTCTGCAGGCCAGTTGGGTGCTCAGCACTCTCAGGCTTTTGAGAGCTGGTATGCAAACATCCCGGGCTTGAAGGTAATTTCTGTTTCCAACCCATATGATGCAAAAGGCTTGCTGAAATCTGCTATCCGCGATCAGGATCCAGTTGTCTTTATGGAAAGTGAAGTAATGTATGGTGATGAAGGTGAAGTACCAGAAGAAGAATACCTGATACCAATAGGTAAAGCAGACATCAAACGTGCGGGTACAGATGTTACCATCGTTTCTTTCAATAAAATGATGAAAGTAGCACTTGGTGCCGCAGAAGAATTGGCTAAAGAAGGCATCAGTGCAGAGGTGATAGACCTACGCACCATCCGCCCGCTGGACTGGCACACTATCGTAGAATCTGTTAAGAAAACAAACAGGCTGGTAATTGTTGAAGAACAATGGCCGTTTGCTTCTGTATCTTCGGAAATAAGCTACCGTGTACAAAAAGAAGCATTCGACTATCTGGATGCTCCTATTCGCCGCATTACTTCTGCAGACACAAATATGCACTATGCACCAACACTGGTTGCTGCATATCTGCCGGACGTAGCACGTACTGTCAAACTGGTAAAAGAAGTGATGTACATGGCTAAGTAATCCATATAACACTTTTATAATAAAAATCCCCTTGCTATGCGAGGGGATTTTCGTTTGGATGAAATGACTTGAATTCTTCGTAGTCTTTTTTAGCTTCTTTCAAGAGTTTTATGGAGGCGATGTAGTGTATTGTAAAACACGCAGCTATTAAAGCAATGACGAGAGAACTCAATAAGATGCGTTTGGGAGAATCTGTCATACTTGTTGGTAAAAACATCCACATAGTATAAGGGGTAAATGCAATTACCATTCTGGCAATATGTGTATGGTAGCTTTTCTTCAGGTCTTTACTGATTTGTGATAGCTTATACAACTCAACTATGAGCATTACTAACCAAACACAAATACCTACAACATTTTCCTCAAACAGCCAGTCTGTATGCTTATTTACAAATGCCCATACTGATGTTGCATACACTGCATAGCCCAACCCTGTTAAGACAATCATTAAACGAATATTACTCAATACAGCCTTTACCTCACTCCAATATATATTCTTATACCTGCGCCTTGTAAAAACATCAAGCGATGCTTTGATGCTGTAGAACCCATTATAGCCAAATGCGTTGTGTGCTTCCTTCATCGCTTCTTCAAGGCTCATTCCGGGCTTTGCACTCAGCTTATCTTCTACCTTGCAAGCAAAGTGGTCCAGTATTTCCATCATTACTTCAGGCTCTCTGAAACCACGTTTGTAGATGAAGTACCTGAGTTCTTTTAATTGTTCCTGTGATAATTTGATTTTATCCATTTACAATCTTCGGGTTTAGAATTAATTGAACGGAATTGAGCGCTTCCTTTAGTGCGCTTATTTTATTGGCTGTTTCCTTCTTTCCTTTTTTCGTAAGCGTATAGTACTTACGCATTCTGCCATCTACCATCTCGCTAGTAGTAGTCAGTATATCATCTGCCACCAACTTGTGCAGTGCCGGGTACAACGCGGCCTCCGTTATATTCATTTTGTTGGCAGTAATTTCTTTTACAGCTTTGGTCATCTCATAGCCATACATCCTGCCATTATCTTCCAATAGCTTCATTATAATTGTGGTGAGGCTGCCCTTTACTACCTGGTTTTGTTCCATTTTGAAACCATACACCTAATTTAATTAGGCATACGCATAACAAATTTAGGCATATTGTTTTTATTTTCCAAAACTCCTGCTTTTAAACACTAAATTTGCCCATCTTGATATAGGCAAATGACTACTAAACTGGAAACCAAAGTAATAATAATAGGTGCAGGACCGGCAGGGGCAGGCACTTCAGTATACCTTACACAGGCAGGCATCCAACACATTATTATAGACAAGGCAGTTTTCCCCAGAGACAAGGTATGTGGTGATGCATGTAGTGGTAAGACAGCATTTGTAATGCGCAAAGCAAACCCACAATGGCTGGAGGAAGTATTCAATCAGGCAGATAAGTTTACACCAAGTCACGGCATTATTTTCGTTGCTCCAAACGGCAAGTCGCTCAATATACCTTACAATCCTAATCGCAAACCCGACGAGCAAGCTCCGGGTTTCACTACCCCGCGTATGGTTTTCGACAATTTCCTGTTCGAGAAACTGCCGTCGCAGTATAACACTATTTATCAGGGTGCTGATATCAAAGAGATTAAAAGAAATAGCAACAATACTATTACTGTAGTATTTGTAAAAGATAACGAAACAGTAGAAGTAACTGCTCCAATGATTATCGGCGCAGACGGAGACAAAGGCATTACCCGTAAAACACTGCTTACAGAACACTCCTCTGCAAAAGCATACGCAGTAGGATTAAGAGCATATTATACAGGTATAACAGGCCTTAATAAAGAGAATTTTATAGAGTTGCATTTCTTACCCGAAATGCTCCCAGGTTATCTATGGATATTCCCTATGCCGAATGGCATAGCGAATGTTGGTGTTGGTATTTTGTCGGATGTTATCCGCAAGAAAAAGATAAACCTGCGAGAGCAAATGCTGCATGCCATCAAAACCAATCCGGACATCAGCCCACGCTTTGCAAATGCTACGTTGGTTGATAAAATACAAGGTTGGGGGCTGCCAATGGGTATGGAACAGCTACCGGTGTCAGGAGACAACTTCATGCTGACAGGCGATGCAGCGAGCCTTGTAGATCCGTTTAGCGGAGAAGGTATAGGCAATGCATTGTATAGTGGAATGCTGGCAGCCTACGCTACTGAAAAAGCATTGAAAGAGGGCAAGTATAACCGCAGCTTCCTGAAAACAGAATATGATGATGTACTATACAAACGTTTGGGAGATGAGTTGAAAATCAGCTCTACTCTCCAACGTCTGTGTCGCTTCCCATGGCTGTTCAACTTTGTTGTAAACAAAGCTAATAAGAGCAAATCACTCAGTGATACCATCAGCTGTATGTTTACTGATATGGACCTGAGAGACAAACTGCGTAAGCCATCATTCTACCTGAATATATTATTCAACAGATAACCTACAGATACACAATCTTTCTGGTATACTTTTTATCGCCTATCATGATATGATAGAGGTAAACCCCAGGTTGAAAATTAGGTGTTTGCAAAGTTGTATAGTTACGCCCTTCTTTGGCGGTAGCTTCTGCTTCGTATACTTTTTTACCTACAATATTGAATACAGTTAATTCCATTACTGTACCTCCGTGCGCTGTCCAGTCTATTGTTAGTTTACCATCTTTAGTAGGATTAGGCACTACATTCAGTAGATTGTTTTCAATGAGTATTGGCAGGTCATCGAAAATCTCTACGTCATCTACTGCCAAGCCTTCTCTTTCAGAGCCCATATCAGACAAGAACTGGTATCGTAATCTTAACGTAGTTTCTTTTTTAGGAAGCAGTATAGATGAGGCTTGCCATTGAACACTATTTTCTATAGACCATACATTATACAAAGTATCGTTATACCAATTATTACCGTCATCCCATTTACCTAATTTTTGCCAAGTTATGCCGTCAGTGCTATACTCCATAAATGCGCCATCACAAAAAGCACCTCCGCAATACTCTATATCTACAGCTCTTTTGAATCTGAATGTAGGGTATTGCAGTGATGACAAATCAAAACATGGAGAGTATAAATATGATTGTTCGTAATCATTATAAATACCTGTAAGACTAGTTTTCCATGCTTTTGTACCACTTGCGGCTTTATTAATCTTTGGAGAAGCTATTACCCCGTATGCCCATGAATTGTTTATTCCACCTGCATACCAGGCACCATTATCAGCCTCAAAATCCTCCAGATACGGGTATTTTTTAATCAATGGCTGATTATAAAATTCATAGTTTAAAATACTATCGTTTTTAGTATAACTATCCCCTGCTACTGATACCCAAATATTAAGCACGTGTCTTCCACTACCGGAAAGATCTAACTTGTTTGAAAATGTATAATTGATAGTTTGCTTGCCTGATAAAGAGTTTAGGGATTCATTTACGATGGCATTATTATCAAGCTTGTAATACAATTGTATGTTATTGAGCTGCTGATTTACTCCATTTCTTAATTTAATAGTAAGTGGTTGTTGTCCTGTCAGTCCACATTCAGCAACTATGGGAGAAACGACCTGAAGAAGCTGAATATCGTTTTGAACGGTGTACATTTTCAGGTTATCAATAGTAACACCCCTACCAAAGTTTTTCATGCTGATTAATGAAACATCATTTTGCATGAACATCACTTGTGTACTGCTACTAAAGTTTTGTGAAGAACCAAGCAATGCATCTGTTAAAGATAAAGAACCCGAATTCCCTGATTTACCTGTACCTGCCAGCTTAATATCATAGGAATAAACCTTGACCCAGTTTTTGGAGTCATCACCCCTAACATATAATGCATTACTATCCTGTTCAGGACTGTATCCATGCAATGTATAGTCAAACTCATATCTGATTTCATCGGTCGATGCATTATAGGTTGCAAGATTATATGTACCGCTCAATTCATTTCTATGATTATTATTTGAATATACTGATGCATCTAAACTGACAGAACGACTACCTGAAATTGTAATATCGCTTTTAACAAAACTCCTCATTCTACAGGTGTCGTTTACATTGTAATAGTCCCAGCGCTCATCAGGGCTTACACCAAAAATTGGTATACTTGTTTCAATGATTGGCCAAGCCTCAAAAGTTTCATTTACTCCCCCTGCAATATTAACAGGAGTATTATTGAGATGACGAATGACTGTTTGTATAGAATCGTTATTGTTTACTACATCGGTAGCAGATAAGTTCTGCACTGCTAGCTCTATTGTATACTGCCCTGTTGCAGATAGGTCCAGTGTGTCTACTTTTACACCTGTGATGCTATTGGCAGGCAATGTAGTATTTATGTCCTTAGACTTCCATACACCACCATTGAGCCTGTAGCCAACACGAAACGATGTAACAGGCATATCATCAAGATTTCGCAATTCTACTTCTAATATCTCAGTACTGGTTAACGCTGTACTTGTCAGTAATCTTCCTGACGTGGGGCTGATGATTCTCCTCACAGAAATATCACCATCTGATATACTACCTGTACAATCACCATCGCGAGGGGTACGCTTTATTGCCAGGCTACGATAACCGCTTAGACCATCTAGAATAGGTCTTACAGCTACGTAATACATGCTGTCTGGAGATAGTCCTGCATATACGTAATTGGTACTGGTTACAGTATCTACAACTTTCATTGATGCACCTATTTTCCTCATTACTTCGTAACCAGCAGCATTGGGTATAGCTTGCCAATTTATATTAATATACTCTGGACACTGAATGGCATCTAAACTAACTACAGGCACCGGATTGATAGCAAACAACCCTGTACTACTCTGCTCATTGGTAACATTTCCAACAACCCTCAACATACATTTACCACTACTTATATTGTCTGGTACGTACCAAGTATAGTATCTCTGAGATGCCGGAACATTATTGGCTATCTGTTGCCAACTACTACCTGCATCTGTAGAATACTCAATTCTTTGGGTATTGTTGCCAGATGATGCATCCCAATATATGCGTAAACTATCTCCGGCAGCCGCTTGTGCTCCCGTTGTAGGGTACGTAAGCTTTAAGCCTTCTTCTACAAAATCATATGTAAGAATAAAATCACGACTGGCAGATGGAATATTATACCCCTTTACAACTATAGTATATGTGCCACTTTGTGGGTTATTGATAATAACCTGCTCTGTATTATTAAGCCTGTCTACGCCTTCTACAGCATTGTTCAATATGTTTGCAGGTGTTGGGTCTAGTATCAACGGTTTATGTATGGTTGATGCCGGGGTTACAACTTCAATATCTAAATCATTGACCAATTGCCTGGTAGATGCAACACTTGCAGGATCGTCAAACCACAACAGCATTACTTTCAACTGTGCATTGCCTGGCGGTACATTGATTGTGTATGTTTGCTGACCTCCATTACTAACTAAACCCGAGAAATATTGACTATTATTCAGAACATGCAGTGCACGCGATAAATTCATAAATCCGAAGCCAAATGTGTAATCCGGTCCGGGGTTACCTAAATCGGTTGCTGTATTCAACACTAAGGCTTTTAAAACATCAGCGGGTGCATTTACATTGCCCTTTATTTGTCTGTAGCGTTCAGACAACAGAGCTAAGCCACCCGCAACTCCAGGAGATGCCATACTAGTTCCTCCTGATACAAAATAAGAGTCTACTCTTGTTGCAGAAAAAACATCTACACCAACAGCAGTCAATTCAGGTTTTAATCTTCCATCTTTTATAGGGCCTCTGCCTCCGTCTTTTGCGTTAATATATCTCTTGTCAGTACTTGTTACTACAAGGCAATTTTTGGCAGTTTGGTAGGCTCCAACAACTGTACCATACCCCGCAGGGTATGAACCACATGTCATCAAACCATCATTACCAGCAGCAAATACATGCAATACATCTCTGTATTGCAACGACAGTTTATCTATAGCCTCTGAATAGTTATTATAAGTACCTGCATAATCACAATCTCTGATGACAGCCGCATATGAATTGTTGGTAATGGTCATGTTGTACTGGTCATGAAAAAGACCCGTTTGCTCCCAAATACCAGAAAACAAATGATTGATGAAGCTGGCCTCTGGCGCAACTCCCTCACCTTTGGTATTTACAATACCGGCACCACCTGCAATACCATTAATATGAACCCCATGATTGGCGTATGGTTGAGAGTTAAAGTTTTTAATTCTATCCTTCAAATCAATATGATAGCTGGCTGCGCTATTATCTCCAATACCTACTGTTATCCCATTACCCTTCAAACCATACCCTCCATACATCACAGGCAGATTAGCAATATTAGACTTAGATGCTGTTTTAGATACATAGTTCAGTGCAATAGGCTGCTGAACTAACGAAAGCCGTTTTATTGCATAATAATCTCTTAACTTAACGAATGATATAGCAGGAATTGAAACATGGAATATACCTACAGATTCAATTCCAATATGCTCAACCTTGCCACCTATGCTATTTATATACTTTTCAATTGATGCGCTATTGACTTCCCGGTAAACTGACACTAATAAATTGAGTGGTTGTTTCCCCACCAACTTTAATGCATTATATATTGCCGGCTCTGCTTTCCAATAATTATTAACACTCTCTACTCCCAGAAGTAATGCTGGTGCAGTAGCTCTTGACTCTCTATTTACATTTAGTATACCATCATAAGAGTTTCCGCCTACATAATCTCCAATAAGCACTCCTTGGTTATATAAATAATAGCGTTCTTCTTCTGTTGGAATATGTACAAAATGCAATATAACTGCCACGTCAGCCTCAATGTTCTCTTTTAAAACACTATCATACCATTTTTGAGCATTGGGTGTGATTAAAACCTTGCCATATTTAGTATTTACAGACTGAGCAATAGCTCTTTGTGTACATAAAAACACCGTCAATATCATGACAAGTATTTGTACCATCCTATTCATTGTAAACATTTATACTGTTGTTACTACAATTTACGGTATTATGAGCAACATGGTGTTTTACGGCACAAACAACAAGATTAAAATTACCATAACGTGTATTTTGCCTATATTTATATACGTATAATGCTATAATTATTTAAACAAAAAATTGACCTGATGCTAAAAAAACTACAACTATCAATCTTATTGACTCTTTTTGCATCCGCCCACAGTTATTCTCAGATAACTAAAGTGCAAATCATAAATAATATTGCGGATGTATCTACGCCCCTTTTAGACATTTGGGTAAACAATGTTAAAGTAAATCCGGACTTGCCTTTCCGCACGGCTACTGCATTTACTAACTATTCTACAACTGTACCATTTACCATAGGTATTGCACCTGCTCTAAGCAATAACATTACTGATACTTTTCGAAGTAAAACTATAACACTATCTCCAACCAATGAATATATCATTGTCTTAAGTGGGATTAAATCAACTACTGGATATAGCCCATTGACGCCTGCTAGCATAAATGTTTACAGTGCTGCTAAAACAAATTCGGCAGGGAATGTTGACGTTTTGTTTGCAAATATGTCTACTGATGCACCGGCTTACGATTTCAGGTCGGGCATACAAACGGTTGGCAACAATCTAAGTTATGGGTCGTTCAGTACTGGTTATACATCATTTAGCCCTGTTGCAGGCAAAGTAAGAACCACTAACGATAATGGCAACATAAGATATGGCACATACGAAACTCCTTTTGATGATCTTTCTTTGCTGAATAAAGCAGCTATTATTCTTACTTCAGGCTTTTTAAATCCATCTGCAAATAGTAATGGCGCAAGTTTGGGGCTATGGATGGCGAGTGCTGATGGCGGTAACCTTATAGAACTGAAAACCACATCTCCTGAACCTATTGCTCGTGTTCAATTTATCCATAACTGTGCAGATACAACTGGTGATACTGTAGACGTATATGCAGGAACACAAAAAATCATTAACGACTTCGTATTTCGTAATGCTACTGAATATGTAGAGTTTTTCAGCAATACACCTATTACTTTTGGTATCGCACCTAGAACCAGCACAACGTCTGCAGATGCATCTTACACCAAAACGCTGACATTTGATTCTCTGGGAACACATGTGGTTATTGCTAACGGCATTAAAAGCAGCGCTGGTTATACCCCTCTTACACCATTCCGTCTTACACAATACAATAGTGCACGGGAAAAACCCACCAATGACGCGAATCATGATGTGCTATTCTGCAATGGTAGCACTGATGCAACAAACCTTACCGTAAATGCACCAACCGGCGCATGGTTCAGCAATATTGCATTCGATAATTTTGCGGGTTACCAATCAGTTGCTGCTACAGCATCTACAATTTTAAGCTTAAATGGAACTTATGGTTCTTTCCTTACCAACTTCCCTAGTCAGGGAGAAGCGCTAACATTGGTTGCCAGTGGATTTGCTGACAGCACCAAAAACAGCAAAGGACCAAAACTGCATCTGTACTATGCACGTCCTTCAGGTGGAGCATTAGTAAGGTTGCCTGTATATAGTGTTTCAGTATCAGAAGTAGAGAATGAAAGCGGCGTTGCCATCTACCCTAATCCTGCAAATGAAACCTTGCATATCAAATCTAAAACACCAATACAAAGTATATCTATCATAAATACAGTTGGCGTACAGGTTAAAAACATTCAAACACAGGTTAGTGCTGTAGATATCAGCAACATACCTGCCGGTGTTTATGTAGCTGAGGTACAAACTACAAACGGTAAGATTACCCAACGCTTTATCAAACAATAAACCATACAAGACGAACGTATACAACAGGGCAATGAATATTCATTGCCCTGTTCTTTTTTGCCAATCTCCAATTCAAATCAGCCCGATTGCTAAACTATAGATTTGGTAGCCTAAACGAGATATACATACAATAAATAAGCCCCGCAAATGCGGGGCTTATCAGTATTATCCGATTACTTCAGATAGACTAACCTTCGTTACCGTCTTCAGCTTTCTTCAATTTGTCTTTCAGTGCAGCCAGTGCGCCAAGATCACCAAGTGTTGGTTTCTCTACTTTGCTCTGGATATTTTTCACTGCTTTCTTCGTTTTTTCGCCTTCAGCAGCAGCTTCTTTCTTAGCAGCTTCTTTTTCTTCAGCTACACCTTGTTCCCATACGCGAGTGTGAGAAACCATGATGCGCTTGTCGTTGCGATCGAACTCGATGATAACGAATGGCAGTATAGCATCTACTTCTACAGTGCTACCATCTTCTTTTTTCAGATGGCGTGCAGGAGCATAAGCTTCCAGACCGTATTGCAGTTGTACTGTTGCACCTTTATCATCTTTCTTAGTTACGCTACCTTCGTGAACGCTACCAATTGGGAATACTGTTTCAAATGTATTCCATGGATCTTCTTCCATTTGTTTGTGACCCAGCGCCAGTTTGCGGTTTTCTTTGTCGATGCTAAGGATAGCAACGTCAATTTTTTCGCCAACTTTAGTGAATTCACTTGGGTGGTTGTAACGTTTGATCCAGCTCAGGTCGCTGATGTGGATCATACCGCCGATACCTGTTTCCAGTTCAACGAACACACCATAAGGAGTGATGTTTTTAACAACACCAGTATGGCGGCTATCAACAGGGAATTTATTTTCGATAGTTTCCCATGGATCTTCTGTCAGTTGTTTGATAGAAAGGCTCATTTTGCGCTCTTCTTTATCAAGTGTTACAACTACAGCTTCATACTCATCACCCATTTTGAAGAATTCCTTCGCATTGATAGGCTGAGAAGACCATGTGATTTCTGATACGTGTACCAGACCTTCTACACCAGGCATAATTTCAAGGAAAGCACCGTAATCTTCGATGTTTACTACTTTACCTTTTACTTTAGCACCTTCGCTTATACCTTCAACCATGCTATCCCAAGGGTGAGCAGTCAGTTGTTTCAGACCCAGGCTGATGCGTTTTTTCTCATCATCAAAGTCAAGAACAACCACATTCAGTTTCTGGCCATTTTCCAGTACTTCGCTAGGGTGCGTTACGCGGCCCCAGCTGATGTCTGTGATGTACAGCAGACCGTCAACACCACCAAGATCGATGAACGCACCGAAGTCGGTAACATTCTTAACAGTACCTTCCAGTACCTGACCTTTTTCCAGTTGAGATATGATAACAGTACGTTGTTGTTCAATATCGCTTTCTATCAGCGCTTTGTGAGATACTACAGCGTTGCGGATAGCTTCGTTGATTTTAACAACTTTAAAGTCCATTGTTTTACCTACATACTGATCGTAGTCAGTAACAGGTTTAACGTCGATTTGAGAACCAGGCAAGAATGTTTCCAGACCGTATACATCTACTATCAAGCCACCTTTAGTTTTGCTTGTGATAGTACCTGTAACGATTTCGCCTGTTTTGTAGAAATCAACGATTTTTTGCCAAGCGCGGCTAGCACGTGCCATTTTACGGCTCAGGTGCAAATGACCGTTCTTGTCTTCTTTTTCTACAACCATCACTTCGATATCATCACCGATTTTGATATCCTGCATGTCGCGGAATTCGTTGAGTGATACCAGACCATCAGATTTGAAGCCGATGTTGATGATTACGTCTGTTTTAGTAAGGCCTACGATAGTACCTTGCAACAGTTGAGATTCGTCGATAGACTTGAAAGTACTGTCGTACAATTTGTCCATTTCAACACGTTTTGCTTCGTTGTAAGAAGCTACGTTACGTTTGTCAACGCTCCAATCGAAATCGTCGTGAGCGCCGCCCTGTGTGTCCGCCAGAGCACCGGTTTGGTTAATTAATTGATTTTCTTCCAATTTTTGTTCCTCCTTTTAAGTGAAATTTTTGGGAGGGCAAAGATAGATAATAAAAACACATAAATCCCTTACTGGGTACATTTTTTTAGATTTTTTCATAAAGTGTTGCAGAATACCTTTTTCATGACAAAATACCCTTGTTAATGATTGGTTAACGAATTGCAATCGTGTTGTTAATTACCTTTAAAAATTTCACATACCATCCCGGGCAATAGCATATTTGCAGGAAGGACGATAAACAAAACAAAAAATGAGCAAAATCAAGCGTTTCATCAATACAGTAGTAGATATAGTGAAGATTGACAAAGTGCAGATTTCTGTCTGGAATAAGTCTATTTACCAATAATTTATAGCCTGTATTTTTTATTAATCAGTTGTTATCTGCTTACAACTGTTACGGTTAAACATAGCATTGTGTTTGTTTAACCGCTATATGTTTTTCATATTTGTGTTGCAAAAAATAACTAACACATCTATGAAAAAAATCCTTTTTTCTTCAAAATTCCTATTGTCAGGAGCTCTATTATTAATTCCTTTTATTTCTAATGCACACTCATACTGGTGCGGAGTGTATCACGGAGGATGTTGCAATTGTGGCTGCGGTGGCGGGTACGCTGCACCATTGGATGGCGGTATCAGCTTACTTGCTGCTGCAGGCATAGGGTATGGCATTCAGAAATTCAGAAAACACAGGTCTAAAGAGACAAACAAATAAACGAAGATGACTCTTCTATACACATAGAAGGAATATTAAAGTTGTCTGACATGCAACAAAATCGGATATTTGCCATCTGTTTTTCGAAAAATAAAAAACTACTCTGTATGAAAAGAATTGCAAATGTGGCTAAAGTAACAATGCTAGCAGCTTTTATAGCGCTTCCATTGAGCACTTTTGCTCACACCATGTGGTGCGGCGCGAACTATGGCCGCAGCTGTACATGTGGCGGTGGTGGTTATGCCGTTCCTCTGGAAGGTGCAGCAATAATGCTGATAGCAGGTGCTGCAGGTCTGGGTGTAAAAAGGTTCAGGGATAACAAAAAAGACAAATAGCATTCATATACGAGGAAAAAGAGAAAATGACAGAAAGCAATACCCCTAAAACAATCAACAAGATATTGCCTGCCAATATCAGACCCATCGTTATACGTGGTGCATTGTTGGTATTGGGGTGGACTCTGTTATACAAGTTTGTTTTAGGCCCATCAGGCATACCGGACAATCAGTTGAGTAAACTGGTACAGATAGGTACTGCAGAGCTATTGTCATGGTTTTACCCCAATATTACCCAGTTGGGTACTGTTGTGTATATAGATGGTGTAGCTTCTGTAAGTATAGGACATCAGTGTAATGGTCTTGAGCTGGCAGCCTTGTATATAGGTTTCATGCTATGTTTCCCTTCTAGTTTTAAGAAAATACTCATTTACAGTATAGTTGGTTTTCTCGCCATCTATGTATTAAATGTTATCCGCTGTGCTGCTTTAGCTGTTATGTATATCAATCATAATGACCTTACAGACTTTGCACACCACTATGCCTTCAAGCTGGTAATATATGCAGTCGTATTCTACGGTTGGGTTTTGTATACCAAAAAGCCATCTGTTAAGCATGCGTAATAAGGCTATATTCTGGCTGATATTCATCGTAGTAACTGCGTTGTGTTGGCTCGATTATCAATACTTTACAGAGGGCCATGCACAGCAACTATCCCCTATCAAAAGGCAAATAGGCCATTTGGGCCTTTTAGCTATTATTACCCCTGTAGGGTACCTAGGCTGGAAAGCCTATGGTGTTTCATGGATACAAAAACTATGGCTTGCAGCTTATGCTGCAGCTTTAGCAATAATAATGGTAGTAGGGCTGATACAATGGAAAACAAACATATTCGGAATAGGGTTTCTTGACCAGATAAGCCGCCTGCGATTGTTCTTCACCAGCCCGTTGCCATACGGTATGTTATATATAATAAACAAGGTAGTAAAGAGCCAGCAAAATAGATGAATAAATAATTCTCAGTTTTTTTGTTGGTATTCTAAAATATATTACCTTTGCAGTCCTTAAAAAATAATATTAACGGTATAGATAATGCCTACTATTCAACAATTAGTTCGTAAAGGTCGTACACAAATCCGTACAAAATCAAAGTCTCGCGCTTTGGATGCTTGTCCACAGCGTCGCGGTGTTTGTACTCGTGTGTACACAACCACTCCAAAGAAACCAAACTCTGCATTACGTAAAGTAGCGAAAGTTCGCTTGACAAACAAAGTAGAGGTTATCGCATACATTCCGGGTGAAGGTCACAACCTGCAAGAGCACTCTATCGTGCTGATTCGCGGTGGTCGTGTTAAGGATCTTCCGGGTGTACGTTACCATATAGTACGTGGCGCGCTTGATACTGCGGGTGTAAAAGACCGTAAACAAAGCCGCTCTAAATACGGTACTAAGAAAGAAAAAGCTAAAAAATAATATTTAATATAATTAAAGCCAATCATAAACGATGAGGAAGGCACAAGCGAAAAAGCTCCCTTTAGCACCGGATCCAAAATTCAACGACAAAAACGTTACTCGTTTTGTAAACTGCCTTATGTGGGGTGGTAATAAAACTGTCGTTCTGAATGCATTCTACAATGCATTGGATAAAGTTAGCCAAATGACAAGTGAAGACGGTTACGAAGTGTGGAAACGCGCATTGACTAACGTAACACCTGCAGTTGAAGTACGTAGCCGCCGTATTGGTGGTGCTACTTTCCAGATACCTACAGAGGTTCGTCCGGATCGTAAAATATCGTTGAGCATGAAATGGCTCATCAGATTCAGCCGCGAACGTAACGGTAAAACGATAGCTGATAAATTGGCTAACGAAATCGTTGCAGCAGCTAAAGGTGAAGGTGGTGCTTTTAAAAAGAAAGAAGACACGCACCGTATGGCAGAAGCTAACAAAGCATTCAGCCACTTTAAAGTTTAATTTAAGACACTTACTATACCAACAAAGCCGTCCTTTCCAGGACGGCTTTTCTTGTTTACCTCTATCATCAAGCTCGATTATATCTATCCTATTAGTATTGATGTAGTAAACACCTGAACTGATATCGTGAACCACATCACTATGTGTTAGCTTAAGGCATAATCTAAAGCACAAAAAAATCCCCTACTCTTCTTAGAGCAGGGGTATTATTAATTTCCTTTTACTTAAGTAGCGACTATGCCGTGGCTTCGCGTTTTTTATAAGCCCAAGCACCATATGCAAGGCCTATTACAGCCAATATTCCCAACCCTTCATCTATTGGCGCAGCATACGGGGGAACATCCGGATCGAAACCCGGACCGAATGCAAATGCTTCGGTACTAACAACCATCATACACACAGACAGGGTTAATATTGATAATAACTTTTTCATGTTAATTTTTTTTGTTCTCTTTTTCAATCTCATTTCGATGTTGTAAAGGTACTATGAGGTTAATCCATCAACCTAAATTCAAGCCCTCGTTAACCAGTCCTTTACATCTACTTATTAAAGCATTAACAGGAGAAGGCAATAACTGCTGCCCTCTCCTGTTGTAATTATTATTGTTTGATGAGCTTTTCTACAACTGTTTCTTTACCATTACTTACTTCAACCATATACATACCTGTTTGCAGATTTTGTATTGGCAGGCTTACTTCTGTTCCTTTAGCTTCGAAAGCTGCTACCACAGCCCCCATCATGTTGGTAATAGTGATGTGTAACTCTTTAGCATTGTCACCTTTATATTTCAGCTTAGCTACAGACTGTGCAGGATTTGGCACTATCAATACTTCGAATCCTTTGGCCTGCTCTCCATTTTCGCTGCTAGCTATGTTCTTAACATTGGTGGTAGGATTGCCTGTTTTAGTAGGTTTACCTTCCATTACCAGTTCAAAACGGTTGTCGCCTTGTGTTGCAGGATCACTTGTTATATCAAACCAATATTCAAAGCCCGGTGTTATTTCTTCTTTTACATTCAGGTACTTATCGCGCAGATAAATTCTTGTACCAAGTACCATATTATATTCACCCAGTACCAACCTGTATTTTTTAGCTACAGGCACATACATACCCATGCGTATTATCTGGCTATCAACATGTTTACGACAATCAATAGACAACACAGAGTCTTCATCACTGAATGTATACATACTAATATCCGGGTTTGCCATTTTCAGACAGTCTCTGAAATCGTATTTAGACTTAGTGGTATCATTGAATAAAACCAGCAACCTATCCCAGAATATAGTGCTATCCATCATCTTCAATTCTACTTGTATTGGCTTAGCCTCTGTAGTCTTCAACAAACCAAGTGCAGTTGCGGAGGTTTTGCAAGATTCAGGGAATGTCATAGTACCATTGGTAAGTACTGTAGTAACAAACGATGCACCAGCAGGTACTATAATACTGCTTAGCAAAGGAATACTATTATATGCACCACGTGTACCCTGATTAGCATCCCATACAATGATGTTTGCACCAACACTGGTACGTGTTGTCAATAATACATTAATCGGGCTCATAAAAGGATTACCAACTAATACGAACGGTGTGTTAGAACCTTTAGTTAAGTTGATAGTTACATTACCTTGATTCAAAGGACCAGTCATATCAAGCGTAACTGCATTAGGGGTATATGTACCGCTGTACAAACCTTGTCCTTTAGAGCCACGTATCAGTATGCGTGCTGCTTCGCATTGATTCCATGCATTAGTACCAGTACCATTAGTATGAGTAAATGCAGTCCATCCTATGTCATTAACTGTAGAACCATTACCAGTAAGCGGGTTGTACCAGAATGCAGATGCAGGGTTACCCGGTTGGTAATCGAAGCCATTAAGACCACCACTATTACCTGTAATATCAATATCATCAGTCAACTGACTTAAGCCAATAGCACTTGAGAAAGGATGGCATACAAAACGGAATGCTCTGCGTCCACCCGGGATATATGTCTCTGTATTTACGTTACCAATAATATAGTTACCTGAACTAGAACCTTGGGCTACACGAGCTGTACCAGATGCAGTAGATTTCAGTGTAAGGTTACCGTTTGATGTAAGTACACCACCACTGTTTACTGTCAATACACCTGTAGCATCTATGTTCATTGCATTACCTAAAGTTGCTGAACCACTGCTACTAAGTGTTACTGCACCTAAAGTATTTGCACCACTTGTAAAATTTAATGTACCTACTGCAGCATTAATATTGAGTTTAGAGCTGCTTGTGGCACTTATAGTACCCGAGCCACTAACAGCACCACCTAATGTCAGGGTACCTGCACCTATAGAAAATATACCGTTATTCGATACTGTACCAGAAGCAGTGAAAGTTACTGAGGTACCTGTACTGTTCAACGAAACCATAGAACCAGACTGCATAATCATATTACCGACTGTGACACTTGAAGACACAATAGGATCATTGGTTACATTGGGAATAAGAATAGGCTCAATTGTAGTTGGTGTACTACCGAAAGCCCAGTTTGATGAGGTTGCCCAATCAGTACTTGTACCACCTGTCCAGGTATTACAAAGCTGCATGTATTTCAGGCAAGTATTTGTAGCATCGTAGTATGATATTGCCGGATAACCATTTACACCGCAAATATTAGGTACGTATATACCATTATTTGATGCCATATCAGGCAACAATGGAGCAGACCATGTTGCACCATTTACATCAGAAGCACGGACAAAACCTACTTTTTGGTTAGTAACATCGTAATACACGATAGTAGGATAACCAAACAACAAAGGCATAGAGCTGTATTTACCTACATCACCATTAGATGTTACAGTAACAGGTGCACCCCATGTTGTGCCATTTGCATTTGTAGCACGCACAAACTTAAGGTCGCCATTGGTAACGTCGTAATAAGACATTGCAGGCATACCGTTTGTAACTATCAGGTTAGAATACTGACCAACATCACCTGAAGACTGAACAGTTAAAGCACTACCCCATGTAGAACCTGAAGCATCGTTGGCGCGAACATATTTCAAGTCTCCGTTTGTAAGGTCGTAAAACGAAATAGCAGGATTACCATTTACTATTGCAATTACCCCCCATTTACCAACATCGCCTGAAGAAGATACTGCTACAGGGCTACCCCATGATGTACCATTCACATCGTTTGCACGTATATAGTCAAGGTCACCATTTGTAACGTCATAATAACAAATTGCAGGATAGCTGTTTACAATCATCATGAAACAGTTCCTGCCAACATCTCCTGTAGAAACCAAAGTTTGTACCGTTCCCCAATTGGTACCATTCGCATCGGTTGCACGAACGTACTTCAAATCTCCGTTGGTATAGTCATAATAGCATATTGCCGGATAACCATTAACCATTGCCAGAAAGTTCCATGTACCGGCATTACCGCTAGATGCAACCCTGACAGGCGTACCCCATGATATACCATTTACATCATTAGCACGCACATACATCAAATCTTGATTGGCAACATCGAAATAAGACATTGCCGGGTTACCGTTCACTATATTCAGCTGTGTAGCCTGACCGACGTCACCGTTATTGTCTACTATTACTGGCGTGTTGAAGTTTTGTGCATTGGCGGCAAATGCATAACTCAGCAGCACCATGATGAATAATAATTGCTTTTTCATACTGTGTTTTGTTTTGAGAAATTGATCTTTTCCTTTGATACTATGCGAAAGTAGCCCTACCTATTAGTCGTATTCAAAAAATAATGCTCCGTTAACTGCCCATTTGCATCTGATTAACCACTGATTAACAATTGATAGGGATTGAAATACAATACAATTCGACCAATAAATAAATTAATTTAGATTAGTCTAAAATATTTATACATTTGCACCTAATGAAATGGCAGATACTCATATTATTGTTAGTAATAGGCACTCAAGGCATAGCTCAGAGCAATAAAGACACACTAAGTGATGTTGTTGTTACAGGGACTATGAAGGAAATGAGCCGCAAGGACAGCCCGATACCTGTAGAGATTGTAACGGCAAAGTTTTTCAAGAAAAATCCGACACCAAGCCTTTTTGAAGCTGTAGGTATGCTGAATGGTGTACAACCACAGCTAAACTGCAATATTTGCAATACAGGAGATATACATATCAACGGTATGGAAGGCCCATATACCATGATACTGATAGACGGTATGCCTATTATCAGTGCGCTTTCTACGGTTTACGGGCTTAATGGCATACCCAATAGCATGGTAGACCGTATTGAGGTTGTAAAAGGGCCAGCATCATCTTTATATGGTTCTGAGGCTATGGGTGGCATTATTAATGTAATAACCCGAAACCCGAATAATGCACCACTATTAAGTGCAGATGTGTTCGCCACTAACTGGCAGGAATATAATGCCGATGTATCTACCAAATTCAAGCTGGGAAAGCTAAACAATATGTTGGGTGTGAGCTATTTCAACTATAGCAATCCCATAGATAATAACAAAGATGGCTTTACAGACGTTACCCTTCAAAACCGTGTATCCATATTCAATAAATGGAACCTGATACGTAAAGATTACAAAACAGCGTCGCTTGCAGCAAGATATGTTTATGAAGACCGTTGGGGCGGCCAGATGAACTGGACACCTGCATGGCGCGGCACAGATAGTATATATGGCGAAAGCATAACAACCAAGCGGATAGAGCTGATAGGTATGTATCAACTGCCATTTCGAGAAAAAATAATGACGCAGTACTCATACAACTATCATTATCAAGATAGTTACTATGGTACTACACCCTACAATGCCAACCAACAGGTGGCATTCATACAAGCTTATTGGGATAAACGTGTTAATGAAAAGCACAGTTTATTACTAGGAGCATCTTACAGGTATACTGTGTACGATGATAATACTCCTGCAACACTGTCTGCAGATGGTAAGACCAATATGCCTGCTATTACTCCCTTGCCCGGCATCTTTATTCAAAACGAGTGGACTGTAACCCCCAAACACAAAATACTGCTTGGCTACCGCTATGACTATGATAAAAACCATGGCAGCATACATTCTCCACGTATTGCGCACAAATGGGCACCTAATAGCAACAATACCATACGCGCCAGTTTGGGCACAGGTTACCGGGTTGTAAATCTATTCACTGAAGACCATGCTGCGCTAACAGGTGCACGACAAGTAGTGATAAAAGAGGCATTAAACCCTGAGCGTTCTTACAATACTAACCTGAATTACAACACTAAAATTGTTATTGGTAAAGGCTTTACTAATGTAGATGTTACCACATTTTATTCTTACTTCACCAATAAAATTAACGGAGATTTTGATACTGACCCTAATAAGATTATCTACGACAATCTGAAAGGACATGCTATATCTCGTGGCATTTCATTGAATCTGGAAGGTAACTTCAGCTTCCCATTGCGAATCATGGCAGGTATTACCTATATGAATGTCTACCAGATGGAAGATACGGGTACTGGGCTTTTTAAAACTATCCAAATTCAGGCACCGCAGTGGAGTGGCAATTTTGCCTTTACTTATACTTTGCCTCGCGGTTATACAATAGACCTGACGGGTAAATGGAACGGACCGATGCGCTTACCGCTACTACCCAACGATTTCCGCCCCGAATACTCCCCCTGGTTTTGTATAGCTAATATTCAGCTCACTAAAAAGATTGGCAAAACAGTAGAGGTGTATGGTGGCGTAAAGAATCTGTTTAATTTTGTGCCAAAATACCCTATTCTACGTGCCCATGATCCTTTTGATAAGAAAGTAAACGACCCTATAGACAATCCTCAGGGCTATACCTTCGACCCAAGTTATAACTATGCCTCACTACAGGGCATCAGGGGCTTTCTGGGGGTACGCTATACGCTGAAGTAGTGCCAGATGCTCACATGAAAGAAAAACTATTTTTATTTTTGAATTTTCGAACTGTAGCCTTACCTTTGCACTCCAATTCTCGATATTGCTCTTATAATGACGGTATTTGGGAGAATAGGCCGCTGAAAAAGGCGGTAATTCGTTAAAACCAAAAAAGAAAGGTAAATGGCTAAAGAAATCACTGGCTATGTAAAGCTGCAATGTAAAGGCGGCCAAGCCAATCCGGCACCACCAATCGGCCCTGCATTGGGTTCTAAAGGTGTCAACATTATGGAATTCTGCAAGCAGTTCAATGCTCGCACACAAGACAAAATGGGTAAAGTATTACCTGTTCTCCTGACAGTTTTTGCTGACAAGTCTTTTGAGTTTGTAATCAAAACTCCTCCTGCTGCCGTTCAATTGATGGAAGCGGCTAAGATTCAGAAAGGTTCTAAAGAATCTAACCGTAACAAAGTAGGTAAAGTAACCTGGGCACAAGTAGAAGAAATCGCTAAAGACAAAATGGCTGATCTTAACTGCTTCACGCTTGAAAGCGCTATGAAAATGGTTGCCGGTACAGCACGTAGCATGGGCCTGAATGTTGAAGGCACTGCTCCTTGGGCAAATTAATCCATTGCTTCACCTTACTTAAATCATTGCAACAATGGCAAAAATTACTAAAAAAAGAAAAGCTGTAGAAGCTAAAGTAGATACAAATAAAGAATACTCGCTGAACGAAGCAGCTGCGTTGGTAAAAGATATCAACACAACAAAATTCGACAGCTCGGTAGACGTTCACATCCGTTTGGGTGTTGACCCTAAGAAAGCAGACCAGGCTATCCGCGGCACTGTAAGCCTGCCACACGGTACAGGTAAAACAAAACGCGTATTGGTGCTGTGTACGCCTGATAAAGAAGCTGAAGCTAAAGGTGCAGGTGCTGACTTTGTAGGCCTGGACGAATTCGTACAAAAAATTGAAGGTGGCTGGACAGATATCGATGTAATCATCGCTACTCCTTCAGTGATGCCTAAAATAGGTAAACTGGGTAAAGTACTGGGTCCTCGCAACCTGATGCCAAACCCTAAAACAGGTACAGTTACTAACGATGTAGCTGCAGCTGTAAATGACGTTAAAGGTGGTAAAATAGCTTTTAAGATAGACAAAGCCGGTATCATACATGCTTCCATCGGCCGTGTATCTTTTGAACCTAAAAAGATAGCCGAAAACGCTCAGGAACTGATTAATACATTGGTGCGTATGAAACCTGCTACTGCTAAAGGTACTTACCTGAAAGGCATCAGCATGGCTGCAACAATGAGTCCTGGTATCGCAATAGATACTAAAAGCGTATCATAATTAAGCGTGAACGAAAAAGGTAATTTTTATCCTTAAAAAAACATTTGAAATGACACCAGCTCAAAAACAAGAAGTAATTGAAGTATTGAAAGAGAAATTCTCTCAGTACAACAACTTCTATATAACAGATACAGAAAGCCTGAATGCCAGCCAAACGAGCACGCTGCGCAGGCATTGCTTTGACAAGCAAGTAGAAATGACGGTAGCTAAAAATACCCTCATCCGCAAGGCTCTGGAAAGCCTGGACAGTGAAAAATATGCAGGCATCCTCGATTCTCTGCACAACGTAACTGCCCTGCTGTTCAGCGAAAGTCCGAAAGAACCGGCGCTGATTATCAGCTCTTTCCGCAAAGCTAACAACGGTGAAAAACCACTGTTGAAAGCAGCTTTCATCAACGGCGACATCTTCGTTGGCGACAACCAACTGACTGCGTTAACAAACATCAAGACGAAGAACGAGCTTATCGGCGAAGTTATCGGCTTGCTGCAATCTCCTGCAAAACGCGTTATCGCTGCTTTGTTGCACAATGCTGAAAAAGGTGGTTCTACACCTACAGCAGAAGCTGCACCTGAAGCTCCGGCTGCAGAAGCTCCTGAAGCACCAGCTACAGATGCTCCGGCAACAGACGCACCGGCTGCAGAATAATTACCTCGCCGGGTATAAAACGGCGCAACAACATTGGCTTCCAAGCTATATTATAAAACAACAATTTTTAAAAACAATTTAAAAAGATAATAAAATGGCAGACGTTAAAGCATTAGCCGAATCATTAGTAAACCTGACAGTTAAAGAAGTACAGGAACTGGCTGACGTATTGAAAGCAGACTACGGTATCGAACCAGCAGCAGCAGCAGTAGTAGTTGCAGCAGGTGGCGACGGCGGTGGCGCAGCAGCAGCAGAAAAAACATCTTTCGATGTTATCCTGAAATCTGCAGGTGCTAACAAACTGAACGTTGTTAAAGCTGTTAAAGACCTGACTGGTCTGGGCCTGAAAGAAGCTAAAGAACTGGTAGACGGTGCTCCTAAAGCTGTTAAAGAAGGCGTTAGCAAAGCTGAAGCTGAAGATCTGAAAGCTAAACTGGCTGAAGCAGGTGCTGAAGTTGAAATAGCTTAATTCTATATTCTTCTTTTGAAAATAAAGCTACCCGACTGGGTAGCTTTATTTTTTTGTAATTTGCCGTAAGCAAACATTAACCTCATGAAAGACTTCTTGAATAACCTGACGGAGAAGGTAAACGAAGCAAAAGATGCAGTTGCAGACAGCCTGAGTCTTGATAAACTGACCGAAAAACTGGGCAGCATAAGCGAAGGTGCTAAAGAGAAAACCATTAATACTGCTAATGAATTAATCGGGCTAACACCCATTATCGAAGAGATAGGATTTAAGACTACAGGTATATCAGTGACTATGGGTTTGCCACCGGATATCACCTTTCATTTCATGAAGTCGGAAGACGTATCGCCTGAACGTAGAAAAGAAATCCTGGAAACACATAAAGACAAGGCACTGCTTGGCACAATCGTTAAGATGCTGGTAACAACAGATGAATACAGGGACAAACTAAAACTTGGTTCATTCAAATTCAGCAATATAGATATCTGCATTGGCCTAACGCCTGGTATGACGATACAGCTTGTACCACATACAGCTCCTGCACAACATTAATTTCAATATATCGCATAAATGCAAAAGCCCCGAAGAATCGGGGCTTGTTTGTTTATTCATCAATCCTCATAAAATACAGTAGTAACTGCAATCGGGTGCAATCTATATATTCATATCACTACACCCAACGAATTAATACTACAAAAGGGATTGAAAAGAAATTATTCTACAAAGCATTGGCATACAACGCAATTGCAGACTCTACACAGCGTTCGCCATCTATAGCAGCACTAACTATGCCCCCCGCATACCCAGCCCCCTCAGCGCAAGGAAACAGGCCTTTAATCTGTGTGTGTTGTAAAGTCTCTTTATCGCGTGGTATTCTTACCGGAGAACTTGTCCTTGATTCCGTAGCTACAAGTACAGCTTCGTTTGTGAAATAGCCTCGCATCTTCTTACCAAAATCTACCACAGCTTTGCGTAGTGCTTCATTTACTTCTTTAGGCAAAACGTCTTTGATCGCTGCACTATGGACGCCCGGCAGATAGGAGCAATCAGGCAAGATAGACGAAATTTTATTTTCTGTAAAATCGCCCATACGTTGAGCAGGAGCAACCAACTTGCCTCCACCAATTTCATAGGCTTTACGCTCAACCATTTGCTGATAATACATGCCTGCCAATGGACCGGTAAAACCATACTTTGCATAGTCCTTTTCGTCTACAGCCACAACTGTACCGGAATTGGCGTAAGGATTGTTTCGCTTTGAAGGCGACCATCCATTTACTACCACCTCTCCATGGTCTGTAGCAGCAGGTGCAATGATACCTCCCGGACACATACAGAACGAAAACACCCCCCGCCCATATTCCTGTGCCACTACACTATAGCTTGCAGGTGGTAAATATTCATCTCGTATTTTGCAATGGTATTGAACCTGATCAATTATCAACTGCGGATGTTCTATGCGGACACCGAGTGCAAATGGTTTAGCCTCTACTTCTATTCCCTTATTATGAAGCAATGTAAAAATATCTCTTGCAGAGTGGCCTGTGGCGAGTATCACAACCTTTGTATCAATTACTATACCATCAGCAGTTTTTACTGCTTTTATGCAGTTTCTATCAAGAACAATATCTGTTAGTTTTTGACCAAAAAGCACTTCTCCCCCACACTCAACAATGGCCTCTCGCATCGCCGTAATGATATACGGCAGCTTGTTAGTACCAATATGCGGATGCGCTTCGTAGAGTATATTATCATCTGCACCAAAATGATGAAATAGTTGTAGTATCCTTTGCACGTTGCCACGCTTGGTGCTTCTTGTATATAGTTTTCCGTCGCTATAGGTACCTGCACCTCCCTCACCAAAACAGTAGTTTGATTCAGGATTTACAATACCCTCTTTGTTCATTGCAGCAAGGTCCCTACGCCTGCTACGCACGTCCTTACCCCTTTCTATTACGATAGGCTTGTACCCCAGATTAATAGCTCGGATAGCAGCAAATAACCCTGCTGGTCCTGCCCCGACAATTACGATGTGAGGTTTATCAGAAATGTTTTGTAACTCAGGATTGAACGCAGGTAGTGGCTGAACTGACTCGTTGATAAATACCTGCAATTGCAGAATCACACGTGGTTGTTTACCCCTTGCGTCAATAGACTTCTTGATGATGTGGTAGCCTGTTATTGACAGCTTGTCAACACCAGCCTCTTCCATTATATAACGGTTGATGCTGCCTTCTGCTGCTTCGTGCGGTAATACCGAAACGGAAATCTGTTTTATCATGCGCGTTAGGTTTTTATCCTAAAAGCTTAAAAGACGAAGGGATGTGTAAGCATCCCTTCATTTCACTATTTAGTTTTGTTTTTGTACTTCTCTTTTACTTTCTCCAGATGCTTCACAAACTTCTGCACATCCGGATTGTAACCATAACCTTCCTCTGCAAGTTTGTTGCCATTCTCATCTATATAAAAATAGAATGGCTGAGAGTTTGCACCAAATTGTGATGCCTGCAAATCTTCATTCCTGTCGCCTACAGTTACTACATCAGAGCCCAGTATTTTTGAATAGTATTGCTTGTCTTTAGGAAGTTCTGTTTTATCATAGTCGCAATACAGAGATGCAACTATAAAGTCTTCTTTCAGAATTTTTGCAACTTCAGGTTTGCTCCAAACCTGTGCTTCCATCTTGCGACAGTTAACACAGTTAATGCCTGTAAAATCGAGCATGATAGGCTTCTTCAATTTCTTAGCAGCTTCAAGCGCCTCTTCATATTCAAAGTAGGTAACCAAACCAAGGTTTTTAACAACTGGCGGCTCATAAATACGCATTTCTTCTACATACTTCTTAGGTGCTACTTCGCTATTGGCAGCACTTTCGCCACTACCATGATTGCTACCCGAGCCACCACCTGCACTCAATACAAAATCCTGTGTACCCACCGGTGGTATAAACTGACTCATACCATTCAAAGGCGCCCCCCACATACCCGGCACCAGATATACTGCGAATGAGAACATTGTCATTGCAAGGAACAGTCTTACCAGTCCTACATACTCCTGTCCATACAGATTTTTAGGAGGCGCGTCATCGTGCGATAATTTTAATTTACCCAACAGATATACACCCAACATGATTGAAAGTACTATCCAAATAGCAATGAATATTTCCCTATCCAGCAAGCGCCATCCTTGTGCCAGGTCTGCATTCGAAAGGAACTTCATTGCCAGCATCAACTCAATAAAACCAAGCGTTACTTTCACCTGATTCATCCAACCACCACCGGTTGCCATTTTATTAAGCATACCAGGGAAGATGGCAAATAATGCAAATGGTAAAGCAAGACCTACTGAGAAGCCAAACATACCTATTGCCGGACCAACTAAACCACCCTTACTAGTAAGAACCAACAACGGGCCAACAATAGGGCCTGTACAAGAGAAAGAAACTATAACAAGCGTTAATGCCATGAAGAAAATACCTCCAAAGCTGCTCATCCCTGCTTTAGAATCCGTCTTATTGGTCCATGAAGATGGCAGTGTGATTTCAAATGCACCCAGGAATGAAATACCGAATATTACAAAGATGGCAAAGAAGAATAAGTTTGCAATCCAGTTAGTAGAAAGGTTATTCAATGCATTAGCACCAAATGTTGCTGATATAATAACACCAAGCAAAGTGAAGATGATAATGATAGATAAAGAGTAATAAATAGCATTGCGTATACCCTCTGCACGGCTCTTGCTTCTTTTTGTAAAGAAACTAACTGTAATAGGTATCATAGAATACACACACGGCGTAAGTACTGCCAACAAGCCACCGCCTAACGCAGCAAAGAACAGCCAAAGTAAAGACTTCTCTTCAGCAGGTGTTGCTGTTTCAACTTTGTTATCAACAGACGCTACCTCAGATGGTGATGCAGACTGAGTAGCTTTCGGACTATCTGCAACTGCAGCACTATTGCTATCTGTCGTAGCAGTTGTTTCAGCACCGGCAACTGCATTTGGCAATTCAGGATCATTGATAGTCACACTGAATGGTACTGTCTTAGGCGAAAGACAAGTTTCATGGTTACATGTCTGATATTTGAACTTCCCTTTTATCTCGCCGTTTGTATCTACTCTTAATGGCACCACATAATCGGCACTTTGATAGTAGTGTAATGTTCCTATTCCATCTACTTCTTCATCAATGCGCTTACCACGCTCAAAAGGCTTACCGCTTACTCTATATCTTGTTGATTTAGCAGGTGTAAAACTTGGAGGCAACAAGCTTTCATCAAGTGGTGTACTTGTATTAAAAGCATATACATGCCAGTCTTTATCACTTACTTCAAGATGAAAGATTAATTCATATTGATGCCCGCTTTTCTTTTTAGCCGTTACAGTCCAGACTGTAGGGTCTTTTAGTATCTGCGCATGGCTAGTGATGGTATTTGCCAGTAAAATGAATACTGTAATAAAGCGGAGTAGCCTAGTCATTAGTGTACCTTATTTTATACTATTCTTTTATTTCGAAACTGAATGGTATTGTTTTTGGAGGCAAGCATGTATTATCATTACAAACCTGATACTCATGTTTACCTGTTATTTTACAAGCACCTTTTACATTTACAATTTGCACATAGTCTACACTACCCGATAGATAAGTTACATTACCATCTATCCCTTCCATCTCTGTAGTCACTTTTGTACCATACTCTGTTACCCCACCTACCAATTGCACATTCGCATTCTTATCAAACTTATAACTCGGCGGTATCAAAAAACCGTCTCCACCGGGCATCATAGACCAGATATGCCATTCCTTATTTATTGTCAGATGGAATATCAATTCATACTGATGATTGCCTTTATTCTTTACTTCATAAGTCCACACTGTCGGATCCTGTATTTGTGCAAACACAGGCGACGTTGTCAAAAACACAAGTAATAATAACAGCACACTCCTCCATTTCATCATCATACTCAATCAGTGCTTTACCAATAAAGAAACTCAGTTAGCAAATTTCGTTTGGTAACATTTGTTACATTAAGGAAACTTTATGTTAATTCATTTTGGCAAAAGCCTCCAGAATAGCCCTACCATCAATATTGTGTAATTCGTCGCTGCATGCACGTTCAGGGTGTGGCATCATACCAAAAACATTGCGGCCTTCGTTACAAATACCTGCAATATTGTTTGTAGTACCATTAGGGTTTGAATCCATGTGTACTTCACCGTTTTCGTTGCAATAGCGGAAAACTATCTGGTTGTTTGCAGTCAGTTTTTCTATTGTAGCTGCATCAGCAACGTAACGTCCTTCACCATGTGCTACAGGTATTTTCAATGCTTTAGTACCTGCATTCTTACCAACGAAAGTTGCATCACCTTCAGACTTGATGTATACGTTTTTGCAGGTAAACTTCTGATGGTCGTTCAGCAACAAGCCGCCTGGTAACAGGCCTGATTCGCAAAGAATCTGGAAACCGTTACATACACCCAGTACTTTACCGCCCTTATTTGCAAACTTAATTACCTCTTCCATAAGCGGGCTGAAACGTGCCAATGCACCACAACGCAGATAGTCGCCATAAGAGAAGCCGCCCGGTAATACGATACAGTCTTCTGTCGTGAATGCACTCAGGTCGCTATCTTTATGCCACAGCATAACAACTTCCTGTTTCAAATCATCTTGCAAAGCGTGCATCATATCCCTGTCGCAATTAGAGCCCGGGAAAACAACAATTCCGAATTTCATTATTTGTAGTTAATATTTTAGTTAGTTGACGGCCAGTTGGCAAAACACCAATAGCAGCAGGGAAAAATAAAACGCAAAATTACTAAACCATTTAGTTTTTTCAACCATAAGAGCCGGGGTAACAATAACACTTATTGCAGGCATCACCACCAGCCATATGCTTTTTTCCGATATATCAGTACCTATAGCTACCAATATTGATATAAAAAAGGCAAAAGCTATCGTCGTCCACATGCGGCGGGTATACACCCCACCCTTATGTATCCAGTCTTGTAGTCCGTAAACTCCCATTACAAACAGTACCAAAATACCCGTTATGGTACCAAATACATAGAGTGGGTCTTTTATTTGACGTGGCAATGACAAGCCTATCTGTGGCAGATATTGAATAGCATCCAACTTATCGAACAGAAAAAGTGTGCCTGTAAACAGATAAATAGGCGTCAAGTAGCCGATAATGGCAACTGCCCATTCGCCGGGATTAAACGTCCTTAACAGCAGCAGTGCTATAAATATCAGCAGAAAATAGCCAACACTTTGAAAATGTAACAATGCAGCAATACTGAAAATGAACCCTGTATTGAATACATGCATTCTGGGTTTATTGGTTTGGTGAAAACCCAGTAACGCATCTATGCCCCCTATTACACACCAGTTCAGCAACAATATCTCACTGAAATATGTAAACTCCGGCAATATGGAAGTAAGAATAATGTAAATGAACGCAGTAGTATAGGTAGGCTTTCCTGCCAGTCTTCTGTTTACAAATATGCTATTCAGATACAATGACTGTGCAAATATCATTACCGCTGCCAGCAGTGTGAAGGCAAAGGCATTGCCCCGGAGCACTACATTGAATATGTCTACAATGGTTTGAAAAAATATATGGTTTTCAGGCACAAACGGAACTACAGGATGCCCCAATGCCTGCAACTTGACCAGTAATGTAATAATCAATAATATAATAACAGTGTACGGGCTGTTATTGCGAACTAATGATAGCACTCAGCTTATTTTGGGCTAAAATACAACTTTGGCAAAGCAGATTTGCCTTTTCCTTAAACAAGGGATAATTATTTCTCTGGCAGATACCTGTTTGGCTTGTCTTGGCATCCAGTCAGCGTCATCATTGCCCTGATTGGTTGTAAGTGCCTGCATCAGTATTTTGCCATCTGCCTCTACGCTTGCCAGCTGTACACGAGAGCGCGAAGAATTGAAGTCATTGAAGAGGAAACCCAATGCGCCACCGGTATTTACCATTGCAAAAGAAGAGAACATACCTCCGTCTTCTTGAGAATATTGGTCTTTGCGTATAAATGAGCGCCATTGTCTATTACCCTCCCCATCGTAAGACATCACCATTATATCTCTGTAATTGTATTCACGGACAGATGCACCCATAGTAGGATAATAGAATGAATAATAACCCATACCCGGAGAGTAGCTGTTTCTGGTACTGACAAAATAGTCTTCTGCTATCAGCACAAAACCTCCATCATTTTTCACTATCAGGTTGCGTACCATAAAATCGCTATATGCTTTCTTTTTCTTCGCCTCTTCTGGCACATTATCTCCAAATGGCATCAACTTCAATGGTTCATAACTACCTGTCTTTATGTTGTAGTAAGAGTATAATACACCTTCATAAAGGCTATTCTTTTTATCAGCATAAAAACCTGCTATGTAGATTTTATCATTATTCACATCCAGCTTCATATACGTACCTGCTGCATACTTCAGGCTCAAAGGGAGTTCTTTGGCAGTAAACTTTCTTTCTGCCTGAGGTAACACTAATAGCATCAACTGATCGGCATAATTACGGCCTCCTGTAGGCGTATATGCTGGTAGATAAAAAGTACCATCGTTATGTAATAGCCCCTCTCCTACTTCAGCATCATTATCCAATGTATAAGAGGTATGGCATTTGCTTAAAACAGTCAGTTGATTATCCAACCATGTAGCATCAATATTAATAGCAGCGCCTTTTATAGTGGTTTCATACACCATTATTTTCTTCTTATCATCCGATACGATGGTTTTAAAATAGTTTCTTGAGTTGCCAAAGAAAGGTTGCTTTGAAGCATCAATAACTATCGGGCGTTTTTGCAGAATACCCTTATCATCCAGCAATGCTGCATACTGTGTTATCTTGCCAGATTCTACAGACTGGTAGAATACAACCATACGATTGTCAGTTATAATAAAACGTGTATCATATACTTTTCCGGAAAAGAAGTCGAGCAGTACTGTTGCTACTTTCTGCATATTGTCATCGTATGCGTCCAGATAGTAGCCATTGTTATTGCTGCGGTATATATATTGCAACCCATTTATTTTGCCGGCTACGGCATAATCACCATTGCGCCAGTCGTAGTTTTCGTACTGAGTATAATAGACTTCCTGTGCCTGTACACTATATAACGATAAGCATGTCAGTACATAAGCCAACAGTATCTTCAAGGTTTTCATAACACCAAATGTAGCAGGTATTAATGATAAAACTCGGTTAAAAATTAGTCAAGAAAACGCGACTTTAATTCAGGAGTCGGCAGCATACAGTTATCTCTTTTACCATACCATTTATACCTGTTTCGGGCAATAAAATCATACACTGCATCTCGGATAAATCGGGGTACCACCCAAGCAATAACTGATAGTTTATAAACACCACCCAACATCTGTAAAAGCTTGATTGCTGCTGAAGACTTTGCGTATAGCATGCCATCTATTTCTAACAATACACTCTCGGGAATCTTTGATTTTTCAGGGAAGCGAGACATTAGCATTGACCTCCCTGCCTCTGATTGCAGGGATGCAAACCTGAATTGTTCTTGCTGATCTCTTTTTATCACCCACTGTACCGCGGCATTGCAAAGATTGCAAACACCATCAAAATACAATATCGGATGACCTTGCTTCATTATTGTTGTACAGGGAGGACTGTTGGTTCAATAGGCTGCGGAGGCACTGTATTCTGTTCCGGATGCGCTGCCCTGTAGGCATCTACGATAGAGTCTGCTATTGCCTTCACCTCTATGGCCGACCTGCGGTCCAGATCTTCAGCAGCTTGTTTATTCAGGTATTCTACCCTTGTAGCAAATATAGAATCCGCTTTAGCCCTAATTTCCTTGGTTGTCAATGTTTTTTGCTCTTCCTGACAAGCAGAAAAACTAATAGCAGATAATAACCCGACAGCCAAAACAACTTTTTTCATCTTGAGAACTTAAGAACGGTGCAAAGTTACCACTAACACAATGATAAAATGACAATAAGTAATCTATGGTTCACATTTTTTCAAATATTTAAGGATTTACTGTAGCAAATAACCTGCGAATTGCGGAAATTTACATAGAACCCATGCGGAAGATTATTACCTACATACTAGTACTACTAACCCTGTTGGCTAAGGCAGACTATAGTTATGCACAGCCAAGAGGCAACGATACTATTCTGCTGGGCGGTATTGTAGTTGACAAAGATACTTTTGCCATGGTTTTTCTGGAAGATTTTTACCTGACAGGCAAACTACCCAGACATCTTGCTAAACAAAGAGAAGCATACAACAGACTTCGATACAATATCTATAAGGTTTATCCCTACGCAATAATTGCTGCAGAGGTACTGAAAGACGTAGATGTGAACCTGACCAAATACGAGGATGATAGGAAAAAGCGTAAAGAATACCTTAAATCTGTAGAAAAAGAGCTGAACAGGCGCTTTAAGGGCGAATTGGAGAATATGACCATCTCTCAGGGGCAATTGTTGGTAAAACTCATCAACAGACAGACTGGCAAAAACTGCTATGGTATTATTAAAGAGCTGAAAGGTGGTTTTTCTGCTGTAGTTTGGCAATCTGTTGCACTCATATTTAATAACAGCTTGAAGAGAGAATACGACCCTTATGATAGAGATAAGGAGATAGAGAATATAGTAGTAGAACTGGAGGCCAATTACTATTATAAATACAAGTATCAACGTCAGAATGCACTGATACAGCAGAGTAGACGTAAAACCTGATAGACACATAAATTGTCGTAATACATTTAATTACGGGCATATTGATACCTTTGCAACCGTAAAACAATACAGATTTGAAACTCCATATTTTAGCCATAGCAGTACACCCGGACGATTTGGAACTAGGCGCAGGTGGCACATTAGCCAAACATGCCAAAATGGGACAGGCAGTAGGCGTTGTAGACCTTACAAAAGGTGAATTGGGCACACGTGGCACACCTGAGCTAAGGCTGCAGGAAGCTGCCGATGCAGCTGCAATAATGGGGCTGGCTGTGCGCGAAAATCTGGGCATGCGCGATGGTTTTCTTGTAAATGATGAGGCACACCAACTGGAGCTGATTAAATATATCCGTAAATACCAGCCTGATATAGTAATAGCAAATGCATTGGAAGACCGCCACCCCGACCACGGAAAATCGGGCAAACTAATAGCAGATGCATGTTTTCTGGCAGGCCTCAGGAAGATAGAAACAACGCTGGATGGTGCCATACAGGCTGCTTGGCGCCCCAAAAGAGTGTACCATATGATACAAGACAGGTTTATTGAGCCTACATTTATAGTAGATGTGACGGATACGCACGAGGTTAAGATGGAAGCCATCAAAGCCTACAAGAGCCAGTTTCACAATCCTGATTCGGACGAACCGCTTACATATATTGCACAAGGCGGCTTTCTGGATGCTATAGAAGCCCGTTCTCTGTTGCTAGGCAAGCGTATTGGGGTTAAATACGGAGAGGGTTTTATTTGCGAAAATCTACCGGGAATTGACAATCTCGATGACCTATTATTGCCTCAATTGGCTTAACAACAGGGTATTCGGGGCGAAAAGAAGATTTTTTTGAAATTATTTTTTCGATTTTGTCTTTTTAGTTTTGATTTTTATTACCTTTGCAGTCCTAAATTTAAAAAGAATGGCACGCGTTTGTCAGGTAACAGGCAGAAAACCCGTAACAGGTCACAAGATATCTTTCTCTAACAAAAAGGCGAAGCGCCGCTTCCTGCCTAATTTGCAGACTAAGCGTTTCTTCCTTGCAGAAGAAGACCGTTGGGTTACATTAAAATTGACTACAGATGCTATCCGCACTATTAACAAAAACGGTCTGTTGACTGTTGTTAAAGAACTGCGCGCACAAGGTCAGAAAATCTAATTAATAGTAAGTAAAGTAATAAACGCATAAGCAATGGCTAAAAAAGGAAACCGCGTTCAGGTAATATTAGAATGCACAGAGCATAAAAATAGCGGTATGCCCGGCACAAGCCGTTATATTACCACTAAAAACAAAAAGAACACTCCTGAGCGTATCGAGTTGAAGAAATACAACGATATACTGAAGAAAGTGACTGTTCACAAAGAAATTAAATAATCTTATTTAAAAATATTTTGAGTTATGGCAAAAGCAGCTAAAACCGCGATAAAGAAAGACCCGAAACTGGCAGCGGAAGCTAAAAACTATACAAAAGTTATTAAAGCTGTACGCAGTCCTAAAACTGGTGCGTATACCTTTAAAGAACAAATGATGCACAAGGATAAAGTAAAAGATTTCCTTGCTAAATAAGCAGCCTCTATAGACTAAGTCTTATAGCCTTAGTACTTATAACCATATTTGTCAAAGCCGCTCAAATGAGCGGCTTTAGTTATTTTCACAAACCATTAAATGCAGCCTGTTCTTTTCTTCTATACATTTGCTACAATTGTATATCAATATGAAAAGAATTGTACTCTCATTCTTCCTCATACTACCCCTTGCTATGTATGCACAGGTAGACCTCAGTCGTGACCCAAGTAAGCCCTTGGTAGCACCAAAGAAAAGTAATGCACAATTGCTGAAGGAATCTCAACAACCCGTTCAGGTACAAAATGATAGTATCAATAATGCTTCGATAAAGGCTAATGGTATAGTAACTAACCCATCTGCTACACAATATGGCGAGGGCGGAAGACTTAATCAACAATCTCAGCAATACAATCTTGGTGGTGGTACAAAAGCAACTAATACCATCAATTACGATAACGGCGGCAAGATACAAGGCAGTAGCACTACCATAGAATTTGGCAAGAAAAAGCACTAACGTAGTTTCGACATTTTTCGTTATATTACAATATAAACAGCCTTTTTATGAAGAAAACAGCACTCATCTTTGCGGCTATCTTTGCCCTATCTGTAAATACCAAAGCAGAAAAAATAAAACTGATAATTGATGCCGCACACGGTGGTACAGATGCCGGTGCAAAATCGACCAATGGCGATAAAGAGAGCGATTTATGCATGCAATTTGCAAATGCCCTGAAAAACGAAGCTTCTAAAAAGAATATAGATGTAGTAATGGTACGTACTGCTGATGAATATAAAGCACTCAGTGAGCGTAATAATTTCAAGCCTGAGGCTGGGGTTAAGTCTTTATACATATCATTCCATATGAATGCTGAAGACTCAAAAACAGCCAGAGGGGCGGTTATTCAATATAACAGCAAGGCTAAAGATGCTGCGGCCACCAGAGTAGTTGCAGAAAAACTTCAGTCCAGCTTCAACAGGCTAAATGACATGGGGACTGTAATAAATGAAAATTGCAAAGCCATGGTCATCAAAAGCAGTGAGATTCCTGCTATCATTATAGAACCAGGGTATGTTAGCAACCAACAAGATCTTCGTAGGCTGAAGGACAAAGGCATTCAACAAGAAATGGCCATGTTGATTGTAAAAGACATTATGGAATAAGCAATCCAACTTATATTATATCTGAAGCTGTCTGTAATAGGCAGCTTCTTTAGTTTCAAATAAGAACCTGTATTTTTATACTGAAAATATTACTGCTAATATGAAAAAACTGATTACCGTAGCATTGTGCATCAGCACAATATTCCTTTCTGCCGATGTGTATGGACAGAAGATAAAACTCATAATAGATGCAGGGCATGGTGGTAAAGACCCTGGTGCTAAGAGTAAAGCAGGAGATAAAGAAAGTGATTTGACTTTGATGATGGCTGAAACATTGCAGAAAATGGCACAAGAGAATAATATTGAAACTGTAATGACCCGCACCAAAAAAGACCAGACATTAACACACGAACAACGTAGCGGCTACAAACCCGAAGCAGGATATAAAGCCTACTACATATCCCTGCACATGGACAAGGATAAAAACGCCTCTACCAGAGGAAATAAATTGTACTACAATATCAAAGCTGTAAACTCAGGCATCAGCATGAAACTGGCAGATAGGATAAGCATAGGGCTGGAGCGTATCAATGGTAATAAATCTAAAAAAGAAGATAGTGAGGCAATCATTCTGAAGCGAAATACCATACCATCTGTAATGGTATATTATGGTTATGCTACCAACTTGCAGGATGTGAAAATGGCCAAAGACCCTGCATATCAAAGGGAAATTTCTATGCTGATAATAAGAACTATTTTAGAAACAAGGTATTAATATGGAAATGACGGTAATAAAAAAACTCCCTGATAACACAGGGAGTTTTTATTATGTTAAATCTGCACTATTACCTTACTATACTTACAGGAACAGCAGACTGTCCCGCAGCACTGCTTACTATACAGTAATACATACCTTGTGCAAGGTTGCTAACATCTATCTGGGTGTTTTCTTCTCCTGCACCAATCTCTTTAGTGATTACTTTTTGACCAGTTACTGATACTAATGAAAGTTTCAAACCATCTTTAGAATAACCTTTTTCCCAAGTTACTGTCAGCAAGTTGTTTGCAGGATTAGGATATACAGTAACATTCCCGCTAACTGACAGTGCATTTTCTATTGATGTATTGAAGTACTGCTTGTAAAGGAATACACCACCACCACCATTACCAATCAACATTTCCATACGGCCATCACCATCAATATCTGCAACAACAGGCGTTGCACGGTCTTTCACATTGATGTTACAGTACATAGAATCTAGCCTTGTATAATTGCTGATGCCTTTTCCTATACCATCATACCAATAAATAACACCGGTTGTAGAACCAATAAGTAAGTATGGTTTTCCTGTATTGTCTGTCTGGCCTATGAAAGGCGTAGTATACGTTGTAACGATATTTCCTGCTTCTTCCTGAATCCTGATACCACCCAGCGCTTCTGTAACTTTAACAAGCATAGGGACAGGCGTACCACCTGCATTTCTATAATATATCAACTTGCCTATCTGATTGCCTGATACGATATCATTCTTTCCATCTCCATCTATATCATATATAACAGGCGTTGCATAGTCGCCAACATCCAATTTACCACTTTGATCATTCAGCGTGATAGGAGGAGTTGTAAAAACAGGCTTTACACTAGCAGATGCTGCTGTATTTTTGTAAAACTGCATTGTGCCATCATTCATACCCATCAACATGTCATCCAGTCCATCACCATTCAAATCACCAAACGCAAGCTTTACGCCTACTGTATTGTTTGCCCAGTAGTTCATAAAATCGGTGTCCATTAATTCGAAAGACTTGGTTGTAGCCGTAGATGTGTTTTCATAATACGCTATTCTTGACCTTAACTTACCCGTAGAGGCTTGGTAAAACCCTTCTGAGGATATAAATATATCCGGCTTGCCGTCTTTGTTATAGTCATATACTACAGGGTAAGAATACTGCCCCATGTCTATCATATCGCCAATAATCAACGTATCTGTTACATAGGTATAGTTAGGGTTTGAGTTTGTACCCTGATTTTTGAAATAAGCAAGACTCTTATAGTTTTCAGTGTTTGCCAAATTGGGGCTGAACACCAAATCATTATTACCATCATTGTCTATATCTATCCAGAAGGCTGCTGGCATAACAGGCATGTACAGTTGTTTGCCATTACTACTCCATATAGAATCCTGCGATACAAATGTGTCTTTAGGATAGCTAAGATTTGATTTACCATTCCTCAAAAACTGTATATCAGAGAATGACACATTACCATTCAGCATATCGTAGTCGCCATCACCATCATAGTCCAGCAAACATATCGTATTGCCCGAGTGGGTTGTTTTTTGACAAGTAACACCAGACTGGCTGCAATGAACACCCAATACTAATGTACGCTCATACAGTTGACGACTCTTGCCCCAGCATTCATCCATATAACACATCCTGATGCTATCTGCAGGAAGCCCGTTTTCTTTCTGGCAATTTCTGTAATAACCAATGAACATACCATACTGATCGTAAGACACAACATCCAGATCACCATCCTTATCAACATCTATTATAGCAGGCATATCACCACGTCCTACATACACATTGACAGAGCCATTACCTTTAGTATCGTAACGCAGCTCTCTATAATATTTAAATGCCAGTGATTTTTGTGATCCTGAACCTTTATAATATCCTCGGTAAACACTCACACCGTCATTACCAAAATTGAAAAGGTCTTTTATACCATCTTTATTGTAATCCTCCAGTTTCAGATACTCAAAAACATCGGGGAAGTTTTTCTGATAATTACCATCATATACATATTTAGGATTGCCGGGTATAGAACTTTGGTTGATAAATGTTTTGATAGTACCATACCTGCTCTTGTCATATATTACCAGGTCATTAATACCATCACCATTTAAATCTGCAAGGCATGGTTGCGGATTGTTAAGGCCACCGGCCCACGCATACTGCAATTCCTTGCCATAAGCTTTTACTGTAGGCGGACCACCATACAGCATATACTCTTGGGCAGATGTACCTGCGCTGGCAAGTACTGATAAACATACTAGGGTAAAGTTTAGGATTCTATTCATAACGTATAGATAATAATCAATATTAAATGTTCTATAAATTTAAGACAAATACCAACACTAAACGTGTAACATTGGTCACTTATACAGACAATTAATAACCTTTTAATGGCGAGTTAGGTTCGGTTAAAAAATGATTAAAAACAAGCTTATCAGCCAACCCCGGTAATAGTTTATTCAACCATACCGTCAGTTTTCCTTGCCCTGTCATCACAATAGTGCGTTTACGCTTCTCTACCCCATCCAGTATAATGGCCGCACACTGCTCTGCAGACATCAGCTTGCCTTCGTCCAGTGGTGTTTCTCCCTGTGCGCTGCCATCGGCACTACGTGCTACATTGCGTATGTTGCTGGCTGTGAAGCCGGGAGATACCCACATAACATGCGCCCCTGTATGCAACAGCTCGGTACGCAGCGCCTCCAGAAAGCCCTGCATGGCAAACTTGGATGCCGAATACCCCGTACGGGCAGGCAAACCACGGAAGCCCGCTATGGACGAAACACCTACTATAGTGCCCTTATTTTCCCTGACAGACTTTACGGCAAACTTGCTGCAATAAACCGTACCCCAGAAGTTGATATCCATCAGCTCGCGTATCACCTGCAGGTCGGCATGCTCAAACAATGCACGCATACTGATGCCCGCATTATTCACCAACACATCTACCCTGCCCCATTTCTGCAAAGTAGCCTCTATAAATCGCTGACAGTCAGCCTCTTTACTTACATCTGCCGCTACATACAACACATTCGGGTTATCTATGCCTATAGCCTCCTTCAGTTTGGCTTCGTTTCTGGCACAAACAGCAATTTTTGCACCACGGCTCAGTGCAGCTGTAGCCAATGCCTTACCAATACCCGATGAGGCGCCTGTAATGGCTACTACTTTGTCTTTCAGTGAATACATATACTTTGTTGAACGTCGTAAAGTTAACGCTTAGTGGCAAGGTATTTATATGATACCTAAAACACAGGAATGTAAATAAAAAAGATATGCACAAAGGTTGATAAACACATGACACGGAAAATCTGTTTTATCCGTTAGTAATACATATTTTCACGACAAGTACTACAGGCTATGACGATGCAATTGTATGTTGTATGAATGTGTACCAATGCCTGCGGCCTACCGGCAGGTACGTGGGTAGTAAGCAAGGTAAATGCTATCAACGCGGCTCTACAGGCGGCGCGTAGCTAAGCCTTCGGCGATGCAAAATATTGCTGAGCGCTCAGTGGCATTTAAGAACGATGATTACCGGATTTGACAATTACTTAACAGCCGCATCACTGCGGTTTGCGTAAACTTACAGGCGTTAATAGATTTAAACCCACAACACATTGACTGAAGCGATTATTAATCTGGACACAGTTAACCCCATTGAATTTTTCGGCGTTAACAATAGCAAATTCGATATTCTAAAACGTAAGTTTCCACTGCTGAAAATACTTTCCCGCGGCTCGCAGATAAAGCTCTCGGGGCAGGCATCCGAAGTATCGAACGCACAGGCACGTATAGGGCAACTGGTAAAGTACCTGGAGCGAAACGGACACCTGTCTGAAAACTATTTTGCAGAGATACTGGGCGATGATGAAAACGGCGAAGGCCCTGCAGTGAGTGTAGAAAACGAAGCCAATAACGACATACTTGTTTTTGGCCCTAACGGCAAAGTGATACGTGCCAAGACTGCCAACCAGAAACTGATGGCACAGGTGAGCGAGAAGAACGACATCATATTTGCGATGGGCCCTGCCGGTACGGGTAAAACCTACACGGCTGTAGCACTGGCCGTACGTGCGCTGAAGAACAAAGCTGTTCGTAAAATTATCCTGACACGCCCTGCGGTAGAGGCCGGTGAAAACCTCGGCTTCCTGCCAGGCGATTTGAAGGAGAAGATAGACCCGTATCTGCGCCCGCTCTACGATGCGCTGGACGATATGATACCTGCCGATAAGCTGAACTACTATATGGCCAACCGTATAATAGAGATAGCACCACTGGCATACATGCGCGGCCGTACGCTGGATAATTCTTTCATCATTCTGGATGAGGCACAGAATACGACAGACCTGCAGCTGAAGATGTTCCTGACACGTATTGGACCTAGCGCAAAAGCTATCATTACAGGCGACCTTTCGCAGGTGGACCTTCCGAAAAACCAGAAGAGTGGTTTGATGAAAGCTAAGCGCATACTGCAAGGCATAGATGGTATAGCACATATAACACTCGACGAGGCCGATGTAGTGCGTCACCGCTTGGTAAAGCACATCATCCGTGCATACGACAAGGAGCAGATGGCAGAAGAACAACGCGAGGAAGAGAACCGCGAAAAATTCCGCAAGCTGGGCGAAAATAAACAACAGTAAGTAACCACCATATAAAAAGCCATCCTTCGGGGTGGCTTTGTTGTTTGATGCTCACGGTGCTCACAGTGCTCATCCATTTGAACGCGTGAGCAAAATGAGCAAAACCTTGTTCAACTTGTTCAGCTCCTTAAACGAATTGAACAAACTGAACACGCTGAACATGCTATTTTGTTCACGCTTGTTCATGGTGTTCGTATCTCATTAGCGTGAACACGTGAACATTTTGTTCGCATCTGTTCGCGGTGTTCGTATCTCCTAAGCGCGAACAAACGAACAAGAACAGCTTACATCATTTTTTGAAAATCATAGACTTTACATACTTGCCATACTCTAATACTACTAGTATCAATGTAAAAATTGCTATTATGATGGATATCCGTTTACGTTTCAATACATCCCAATCTGTCAATACAACACCATTATTAACATTATAATACAATGTTGGTATATTACCATTCTGCATACTATCATACATACTCTTTGTAATATCTATATTGTAAGCCCTGTTATTATAAAATATCTCTGAGGTATAATAACTGCCTCTACCCCCACTATGCTTTTCATAAGATGATATGGTGTAGGTAATTTTGATAGCATTCTCCATATAGTTCGTATACTTGACATAGGTCATAAACACATAACTGCTAATACCTACAAGAATCAGTATCGTTATCCACGACGGTATCTGTACTTTTTTCTTTCTAATGTCTGACATTACTTCATAGTTTATCTACCACACTTACACCTCTTTGCAATAAATCTTCTTTCAACTCCTGATACTTATTCAGTGTAATAGTATCACACACATACAATCGCTTGATATTATTCTTATCAATACAATAAACAAACACACTACCTCTTACCTTCTTTAACACTATCTCTTTAATATCAGAGAAATAATACACCCTGTTAGTATTAAAAAGATGATGCTTTACTATCATAGTATCACTACTCAACAATATATAATATAGTGATTTGCTACATAATAATATTGAAACAAATAAAAATGCAATCATCAATAACAGTAATAATGGCACCAGATACATCTCTTGTTTAATGACCTGATATATTATAGTACCACAAAAAAACAACATAAAATATAACCATATAGAATAGTATACACTTCTATGATATGTTTTTAGATTTTGCTCTTGCATATATACTAATGTACTTATTATTGAAATTATACCTGATTAGTATCTCTATGTTCATACTGTTCACTTTGTTCAACATGCTCAAGTACCTGAACAAATTGAACAAGCTGAACAAAAACTGACTGATACAACATTATAACAGGCTGTTCGTTTTGTTCGTTCGCGAATATCCTCGAACACCGCGAACAGTGCGAACATGTTCACGTGTTCACGCTACAGATGTATGAACGCCGTGAACAGGCGTGAACGCTCACTGCTCATCTTGCTCACGCGTTCAAATGGATGAGCACCATGAGCACTGTGAGCAAACATTATTCATCACATTTTGCCCATTTGCCCAACTTATTAAGTATTTGACCAACTTGGGCAAGCTTGGGCAAACTCACTACCCCACACTACTCATTGAAAATCATCCGTTTCGGTAGCCTTATATCCGTTTCATCTTTACTATTTCCGTTTTCACATGCCCGTTTGTCGTGTAGGGCATATATCGTTTCTTATTATTAATAAGGAGTTACACTTTTACATCAGCAATTCACTTTTTAAATAGTTTTGTTATGAAAAAAGTTCTCCTCGCTTCGGCAATTATTACTGCAACAATGGCTTCTTGCAGCAAGAACAATGATGTGATTCCCGCAGGTACTACAACCACTACAACGGGCAATACTACCAACAATACCAACGGCACTAACAATGGCAACAACAACAATAGCGGTGGCAATACGGCTTCCAAAGAGTCGCAAATGGGCTATCAGCTTATTACGGTAAATCGCAGCGCAAGTGTAGCACAGAAATCTACCGCAGGCATGAGCATCAACTGGACGGGTGGTACTGCCAATCCTGTACTGGTAAAATTTGAATCGAAGAAAGACGGTGTGGAAACAGAATACAAAACCACCATCAACACACAGGTAGATTTGATGGCACTGCTGGCAGCAGGCTTTGGCAACTATACCATACCAAACGGCACGTATAGCGAGATAGAACTGAAGATAGAACTGGAGAAGAACGGCAACAACCCTGCACTGCAACTGCAAGGTACCATCACTAAAGATGCGCTTACAATCCCCGTAAAGATAACGGTAGACGAAGCAGTGGAACTGAAAACAGAACAAGAAAACATTACCGTAACAGACAGTACCATATTCACGGCCATTACCAGCATCAATCTTTCTGCCATCACAGACGGCATCAAAGAAACCGATATACTGGGTGCAAAGCTTACCAACGGAACGCTGATAATAAGCGCAGATGATAACAAAGACCTGTACAAAGACATACTGGACAATCTGAAAAAACTAAGCCACCACTGCGAGATAGAGAAGAAACATAAATAAACAACAAAGCCACCTGCAAGGGTGGCTTTTGTTTTATGTTCAGTAAAATATTATCCCGGTATGCGGGCCATGTATTTAGCCATTTCTTTTACCTGGCTTACAATCTGCTCGTTAGTAGCCTTGCATGCTTTGGCTTTTGCAAAGTACATCTTAGCACTCTTAAAGTCACGACGCTCTAACAACAAGCTGCTCAGTTGCAGGTAGGCAGTTGCTTTGCTATCCTCATCTGGCAAACCTACTTTTATAGCTTTGCGCATGTTTTCCATTGCTTCTTTCTTATTGCCTTTTTTGTAAGCAATGCTACCCAGTTGCAGGTAAGCAGTGCCTTCATATTCTTTCTCAGGCATACCGGCAGCAAGTCCTTTTTTCAGGTCTGCTTCTGCTTTATCCAGGTCATCGCCCATGGTGCTGAAGTTGGCACGCAGCATGTAGTAAGAAGAGCGTACAGGCTTGTACAGCAGGTTTGGATATTTTACACCATCCAGCAGTTTCTGTGCGCCTTCCATATCACCGTCCTCCACATATTTCTGTATCAGCGTCATTGGCCCTATTAAGAAGTGAGCTGTAACCACCAGTATAGCTATCAGGAAAGGAATCCAACCTATCCACCATGTTACGGAAACACCCAACCATATACCCAAGCCTATAAGCAACACAGCCAGCAACAGGCGGTTTTTAACTAATAAATGACGTAACGTACTTTTCATTTGTTATTAATAAGAGGCTGCAAAGATAATCGTTCCTGTGCAGCAATTTCGGTAAATATTATAGCTCTTCTTCCCTTTCCAGCATCAGGATGCAATGCTGTGGTACTATGTAGTACTTCTCTCCTTCGTACACCACCTCTGTACTACCGCTTATCAGGAAGATAGCAAGGTCGCCCTCCTGCGCCTGCAGTGGTATGTATTTCACCTTTTCCTGTGGCTCCTTCCATGTTTCGGTATCTTCCTGCACGGCAGGTATAGGAAAGCCGGGGCCTGTTTTTATAATATACCCTTGCTGCACTTTTTCCTTTTCCTGCACACCGGGTGGCAGGTACAAACCACTACCTGTGCGTTCTTCGGGTTTGTTGGGCTTTATCAGTACCCTATCGCCTACTATTATCAGCTTTTTCCATTTGTTGCCTGTAATGCTCACCATATTACACAAGTCTTATATATTGAATTAAAAAAGCGGTGCAAAAATACAGCATAATCCATCATACTCAATTGCAGGTTTATCAACTACCTTTGCATTTGCGCACATATCTATGGAAAAGAAAGACTGGTTCGAAACCTGGTTTGGCTCACCTTACTATAAAATACTATACAAGCATCGGGACGAACCCGAGGCACAGGCTTTTATAGAAAAACTGCTAACTTATCTGCAACCTGCAAAGGGCAGTAAAATGCTGGATATTGCCTGTGGCGATGGCCGATATTCCCGCCAGTTGGCAGGGCATGGTTTCGAGGTCAGTGGTTTCGACCTGTCGCTGCACAGTATAGAAATAGCTAAGGAGTTTGAGGCTGAAAACCTGCACTTCTTTGTACACGATATGCGTATGCCTGCATTTATCAACTACTTCGACTACGCTTTCAATTTCTTTACCAGCTTTGGCTATTTTGCTCACGACAGAGACCATCTGCTTGCTGCTAAATCCTTTGCACGTGCATTGAAGAAAGGTGGTACGTTGGTGATAGATTATATGAATGCTATTAAGATTGCCAACACATTGGTACCTGAAGATACCATTGTACGTGGTAGCTATACCTTCAACATCAACCGCAGGCTGGAACGCAAGCATTTTATAAAAGACATCCGCTTTCTGGATGGAGATAATAAACCCCGCCACTATACAGAGAGTGTTGCAGCATTTGTACTGGCAGACTTTGTAAAGATGTTTGAAACAGCTGGCTTATCTTTAACAGCAACTTTCGGCGATTATAACCTACAGGCATTTAGTGCTTCGGAATCACCACGCTTAATAATGGTATTCAAGAAATAAACAGGCTTTGCAAAAACTGATAGAGACACTGATAACATGGGATTATGCAGCATGGTACTACCTTAATACCGTGTGGCAAAACGATGTGCTAGATGCCATTGTCCCCTATTTGCGCAATCAGTGGACATGGGCACCACTCTATCTCTTCCTGTTATTGTTTATGACTATCAACTTTGGCAAAAAAGGATTGATGTGGTGTGTATTCTTTCTGCTCACATTTGCCATTGCAGACCAGTTGAGTGCATCACTCATCAAGCCTTATGTACACCGTCTGCGCCCTTGCAACAATCCGTATCTGCAGCAATATGTACATCTGTTAGTACCGTGTGGCAGCGGCTATAGTTTTCCATCTTCCCATTCAGCCAATCACTTTGCACTGGCGGTGTTTGGTTCTATCACCTGGCAGCGTCACGGTAAATGGATATGGCATGTATCATTGTTATGGGCAGCAAGTGTTGCCTATGCACAGGTATATGTAGGGGTACACTTTCCGTTGGATGTTTTGTGTGGTGGTATACTTGGCGTATTTGCAGGCATACTTACAGGCAAGGTATTCAACAGGGTTTACGGTTTGTATAAAAAAGAAACGGAGGTTGTTACCTCCGTCCATTAATGTAGTTATTAAATTCGTCCTTGCTGCTGGTGAATGTAAACTCACTTTCAAGCTTCCAGTAGTTTTGTCGATCACTCACATTATCATATCCCCACTTAGCAACATCTACTTTAGTACTTTCAAAGCTGAACCATGATAACATACTGCGCATTTGCTCTGTAGTATAGCGTCTGTCTTTCAGTACACTTTGTACCAGTTTTTGCTTATCGCTGTCACCAATGCGATCATCTACACGCCTTTTCAGATCGCTCATATCTTGTTGTGTCCATGCACGGTTATAGCCACCATTATTATTGCCACGGTCATATACATCGTCCCTGTCATCTCTGCGATCAGTCCAGCGGTCGTCTCTTCTGTCATCACGCCTATCGTCCCTGCGGTCATCCCAACGATCATTACGATTATCATAGCTATCGTCTATAAATTCAGTAGTAGCATAAACATCGTTTCTTCGCACGTCATAGGTCAATTCTGTTATTGTACCTTCAGACAATCGCATACCTGCACTATACACTACCCTTGCTTTACCACCTCTGCCTGTTGCATAAGGTGTATATCTGTATATCTTAATATAGTGTCTGCCGGCAGGCAAATCGCCTATTGTGATAGATGTACCTTGCTTGTCATAATACCTGTCATCAATAGATACTGCAATACGGCTGTTATCGCTCATTCTTACTTTTACGATACTACGCCTTGGTTGTGCCATCATATTGGCAACTGTTACTGCTACGAGGATTAATGTAAATAATACTTTTTTCATAAAAAGGTTGATTAGATTGATACTACTGCTAATCCAACAGCTGTGCCAAAACTATGGATTATAAGCTATTGAAAATCAATTTAAGGCTTTATTAACAAGGCGCAGATAATACCCGCACTCACGGCAGCGTTTAGCGACTCTGCACCACCTATACGTGGTATGGTTATTTTCTTTGTTGCTTGTTGCATTATTGCCGCAGATATCCCTTTCGATTCATTGCCTATTACAATAACACCGGGCTTTACATCTTTCAAGTTATAAATATTACCACCATCCAGTGCTGCAGCATATATGGGCATATCAGATTGCGCAATAAACTGCGATATGTCTGCACCGTGTAGCTGCACACGCAAGTGCCCACCCATAGCAGCCTGTATCACTTTAGGATTGTAGAAATCAACACTATCCTGCGTTGCTATTACATGCCTTATGCCAAACCAGTCGGCAATGCGTATTATGGTGCCCATATTGCCCGGGTCTTGCAAAGTATCCAGTGCTATGCACCATTCGCTTGCAGGCAATGTCGCATTATCATTATCTCTATACACTACCAGCAATACTTCGTTAGCCTTTTGCAATTGCGAAACGGTCTGCAATTCCTGCTCAGATACGGATGCGACAACGGCATCTGTATGCTTAGCCGTAAGTTTAACATTGTCTTGCAGCCACTGCTCTCTAGCCACTATATACTGTATCCTGTGGCTCTCAGCAAGCCATTCGCGGGCTATTTTATCGCCTTCTACTACAAAAACTCCGTGCTCTGACCTATATTTTTGCTGCGATAATGACCGAATATATTTATTTTGTGCCTTGGATAACATACCTAGCAAAACTAATTAATTGTCCCAACCTGATATATGCATTGCAGAAGATTTGTAAACACCATTTTGGCGATAGGGGTATGTATTATCACCATCTTTATGGTTGGGTGCGATGCTACAAGGCATGTACCTAAGGGCAAATACCTGCTGCGCAGCAATGAAATAAAGCTGAAAACTACCGTACCGGTTACACAAAAAGGCGAGCTGAAAGAGAATATCAGCAAGTTGGTAGCACAAAAGCCCAATACCTATACCATGATAGGCAATATGCCCTTCAAGCTATACAGGTACAATCTTCGCTACGATAAATACGAGAAAGACCCGAAAAACTACCAACTAAAAACAAAATCTGTAGAGCCTCCTGTTATATACGACAGTACACTGAAAAGAAAATCAGCAACTAACATACGCACCTATCTTTTCAATAAAGGTTACTTCTACGCCAAAGTATCTGACACTACTGTATACAAAGGCAGGAAAGCATATGTTACCTACAAAGTAGAAACGGGCACCAGCTACCTTATCAATAAGGTAAACCTTGATATTGACGATAGCGCAGCATTGGCAATAGTTAAGGCTGAACAACATAACACACTGCTGAAGCAAGGACAGGATTTCAACTACGACATGTTGGAGGCTGAGAAAAGCCGCATTACAGGCATACTCCGCAATCTTGGCTTCTACAAATTTACACAAGAAAATATCAGCTTCGAACTGGATACAATGAACAAACAGTTTTTGAAGGATGCGGATAATCCTTTTGAAAGTGCTGTAAACTTCATAGCCCTGCAGAAGAACAACAAAAAACCTACACTTGATATACGTGTTATACTTCGTTCGGAAGATGATCGCCGCGAAGCATTCAGGCGATATGGCATCAGGCGTGTACGTGTGTTCCCAGATTTCAGAGACAATAGCGATTTTCGCGATAGTATCACCATGATACAATCCAATTTCGATGGTGTACTGTTCAGGTATCACAACAAATACATCCGTGAAAAAGTAATCAAGAACCACCTCGTAATACTACCCGGCAGGTACTATTCTCAACAAGAATATGATGAAACTATCAATAAGCTGAACGAGCTCGGCGTATTCCAGACCGTACGCATTTCATTCAGAGAAGACACCGTAAATGCTGCATACAATGGCTATTGGCTGAACTGTGCAATCATCATGACCCCTGCTGACAAATACGATTATAATACCAGTTGGGAGCTATCAAACGGTACTACCTATCTGGCAGGTACAAACCTTACACTCAGCCTTCGCAACAAAAACCTTGCACGTGGTGCCAACCTGCTAAGCTTTTCACTAACAGGAGGTATTGAAAGCTTTAATGATACGCTGAAACAAAGAATCGACCTGCTATCTCGCAGTATAGGTTTTAATACCAGTGTAGATTTCCCGAAATTCCTCTTTCCTATCAAACAAAGTAAAATCAGCAGCCACAATACACCACGTACATCTATAGGTGTAGGTATAGGCCTTGTAGAGCGTATCGACTATTTTACTATGGTTAATATCTCTTCAAACTTCACTTACAAATGGCGCGAGACAAACACAAAGTATTGGGAGATTTCACCTGCGTTCATCAACAAAGTCATCCCTACACTTACAGACTCTTTTAAACGCCGTCTGGAAGGCAACGAATACCTTACAAAAACATATAAGCCCACATTTATAGAGGGCGAAAACGTAACTTTTACATTCAGCGACAAGGAAAAGAAAAGAGGTATCAACTATAACTTCCTTAAACTTAGCGGAGAAGAAGCAGGTGGTATTATGCGTGGCCTCAATGAAATTATAGACTCTCTGGGCAGCTATGCACAATACCTTAAATTCGATCTGGATGGACAAAAATTCTTGACGAGAAGGCATGCCACATTAGCATCAAGATTACAGATAGGTGTGGGTATTCCTTATAGTAATAAATCGACAACACTACCCTACATAAAACAATACTTTGTTGGTGGTGCCTATAGCCTTCGTGGTTTCAGAATACGTACACTCGGGCCGGGTAGTTATAAGTTCAAGGACACCGCTGGCTCAGTACCTACAGTTATAGACCGTACAGGTGATATTAAAATTGAATTTACAACTGAGTACCGATTTGATATTGTAAAACTGTTTGCAGGTGCCATGAAATTAAATGGTGCCCTGTTTGCAGACGCGGGCAACATCTGGCTTGCACAAAAATCAGATGGTTTTGCAGGCGGTGAGTTCAAGTTCGACAAGTTTGGTGATGATCTTGCTGTAGATGCCGGTTTTGGTATTCGTTTGGATGCAGGCTTCCTTGTAGCACGTTTCGATTTTGCCACACCTTTGAAGCAACCTAATTACGCAGATGGCACAGGCAGTTGGAAGATAAAAGACATCAACCTGCTATGGGACCAGATAAAGCGAAATGACTGGGTATTCAACTTCGCTATAGGTTATCCTTTCTAAGCCCTTTTTGGGCATCCCGAGGGCTTTTAATACCTTTGAGCATATGCGAAACATCAAGATAATTGAAGTACGTTCAGAGATTGGTGCAGGCACAAGAGGGGCAAGCCTTGGTATAGATGCCATCAAGATAGCCGCGCTCGACTTTATGAGCAGCTTTTTTGTCAACTTCCCTACAGAGCAGATAGAAACTGAGAATAAGCTCTTATACGAACCGGTTGCATCTCCGTATGCTAAGAGAATACAGGGCGTTTATACTATGTATGAACGTATTGCAAAGTCTGTATCAGAAACGCTGAAATCAGGCTTGTTCCCATTGGTATTGGCAGGAGACCACAGCACTGCAGGTGGCACTATTGCAGGCATTAAAATGGCAAAGCCTAAAAACAGGTTAGGCGTTATATGGATAGATGCACATGCCGATATCCATACACCATATACCACACCTAGTGGCAATATGCACGGCATGCCATTGGCAACTGCGCTGGCTTTTGACAATACAGAAAGCCAGGTACACCAACCCGATGCAACTACTATTGAGATATGGAACAAGCTGAAAAACATAGGTAAGATTTCTCCGAAAATCAACCCGGAGGATATTGTTTACATAGCGATGCGTGACTTTGAGAAAGAAGAAGAATATCTTATCAAGAAACACGGCATCAAAGTAATACCCGTACAGGAAGTACGTCGTAAGGGTGTGGAAAACGTAGTAAGACAAACACTACTACACCTTAGTGCTTGTGATGATATCTATGTTTCCTTCGATGTAGATAGCCTTGACAGCTCTATATCTCGTGGCACAGGAACACCTGTCAGCAACGGGCTAAAAGAACGTGAAGCGGAAGATTTGATGGCATCTTTCATGCAGAACCATAAAATATGCTGCTTTGAGGTAACGGAAGTAAACCCAACACTTGACAAAGAAAACCTGATGGCAGAAATAGCCTTCAACATACTGCAACGTAGCGTGAACCTGCTACTTGTAAACTAAGCATCTGATATGATCTCATAAAATAGAAGAAGGCGGTTATTGATAACCGCCTTCTTCTATTTCGTTATTACAAACTTCATGCTTTTACCAAATGCGGCAAAACCTTCAGGGGCTTTTACCATTACCTGATCGAAGTAGACTGTATCGCCCGGTTTGGAGCGTTCAGTTATGTTTGCTTTCAAAAATGCACTTAATGTATCTCCACTACAAGCCTCTGCCAGATAATCTGTCATTACCATCATGTTACCAACAGAGTCTTCATACAAATTGCGCTCTCCATAATTAATCACAAAAGCTGTAACCTTAAATTCTTTACCGGCAGAGTCTTTTGCAGTCAACCCTTCCAACACCAGCTTGTCAAACAATGACTCCGCAATCGGGCCTCCGCTTTTATCGCTTTTACCCAAGTAGGTAGGTATTGGCTTAGGCTTTGGTTTCTTGACCTTCTCATCTTTGTTCTGAGACTGCGCTACCAAACTGTAAGCAGTAGCCATACACAATGCCGTAAGTATCAGTTTCGATTTCAGCTTCATAGTTACTAAAGTTACAACAAACTGAGGCTTTCTTCAATAGCTTTTATTTTAGCCAGGGCATCACTTTGCTTTTTCTTCTCCGCATCTACAACTTCTGCTTTTGCATTTTGTACAAAGCGTTCGTTACTCAGTTTCTTTTCTACACTTTGCAAAAAGCCTTGCAGGTATTCTAGTTCTTTCTGCATTTGCTCGCGCTGCGCATCTATATTAACATTTGCTGCAGCTGTTTCTATATACAGCTTATCTGTCTGTACTACAATAGATATACTACCTTGTTTAGCTTCTTGTGTGTAGCCTATTTCTTCAGCATTCACCTGCTTACGCAGTATATCCTGTGTCAGTTCGTACAAAGCATGGTGCTGTGTATCTACCCACAGTTTGATGGTATCTTTCGGCTTCAGTTGATTCTTGTTACGTGTATCGCGTATTGCAGTAATCAACTCCTGTAGCATAGCACCTTGTTTCAGTACGTTAGCATCTATGCTATCATAAGCAGGCAGTTCTTTTACTATCAGGTCATTACCACCTTGCCTGTTACGCAATTTGTGGTAAATCTCTTCAGTAATGAACGGCATATATGGATGCAACAACTGAATCAGTTGTTCGTAAATAGCAATTGTACGTTCATATACATGCTGCGAAATTGGCTGCTCGAAACCGGGCTTCACCCACTCCAGATACCATGAACAGAAATCATTCCATATCAACGAGTAGATTGTTTTCAAACCTTCGCTAAGTCGGAAGTCTTTCATCAGCTCTGCAACTTCCTGCGCTACTTGCGCCAGGCGGTTTTCCATCCAGTCTATTGCAAAGCGTACTTCCGTATCACTTACATTATCAGCAGTGCGGCTTTCCCATGTTTTTATCAACTTCAGGGCATTCCACATTTTATTGCAGAAGTTACGTCCCTGTTCCAGTTGAGATTCATCAAACAACAGGTCATTACCCGCAGGCGATGATATCATTACACTGAAACGTACCGCATCAGCACCATTGTCTTCTATCAGTTGCAACAGGTCAGGCGAGTTGCCCAAAGACTTACTCATCTTTCTGCCCTGCTTATCACGCACGATACCCGTGAAGTAAACTTTGTCGAAAGGTTTATCTCCCAGGAATTCATAACCTGCCATTATCATCCTTGCTACCCAAAAGAATATAATTTCCGGTGCAGTAACAAGCGTGTTGGTCGGGTAATAATATTTAAGTTCTTCGTTGCTCGGGTTCTTGTTCCAATCAAAAACTTCCATTGGCCACAACCAACTACTAAACCATGTATCTAATACATCTTCCTCCTGCTTCAGCGTTGAGTTGCTTGCTGCCAGTGCGGGATTCTTTTCCTTGTATTGTTCGTATGCTCCTGCTTCTGTTTCTGCTACATAGATGTTGCCTTCAACATCATACCATGCGGGTATACGCTGCCCCCACCACAGTTGGCGGCTGATGCACCAGTCTTTGATGTTCTCCATCCAGTGGCGATACAGGTTCTTAAACTTCGCAGGGTGGAATTCTATATTGTCGTTCAATACATTTTCCAACGCAGGCTTTGCAAGCTCGTGCATATTACACCACCACTGCATACTAAGGCGTGGTTCTATCACAACATCCGTACGCTCACTATACCCTACCTGATTGCTATACTCTTCTTCTTTTACAAAATTGCCAGATGCTTTCAGATCTTCTACTATCTTTTTACGCACTGCAAAGCGGTCTTCGCCAACATATAGTTGCGCAGCTTCGCTTAGTGTACCATCTTCATTCAATGTATCTACAACCTGCAGTCTGTGTTTCTGCCCCAGGTTATAGTCATTCAAATCGTGCGCAGGTGTTACTTTCAATGCACCTGTACCAAATTCCATATCGATGTAATCATCGAATATGATTGGTATTCTGCGATTGATAAGTGGCACAAATGCAAACTTCCCTTTCAGGTGCGCATAACGCGGATCGTCTGGATGTACACATATCGCCGTATCACCCAGTATTGTTTCAGGGCGAACGGTTGCAATCGTTATATATTCTTCACCTTCTGTATCCAGCTTGTAGCGAACGTGATACAGTTTTGAATTAGTCTGTTTAAAGATTACCTCTTCATCGCTAAGCGCTGTTTTAGCCTTAGGATCCCAGTTAATCATCTTTACACCACGGTAGATATAGCCTTTGTTATACAGTTCTACAAACACACGCATTACTGCGGCGTAGTAGTTATCGTCCATGGTAAATGCAGTACGGTTCCAGTCAAGCGAGCAGCCAAGTTTTTTCAGCTGCGTCAGGATGATGCCACCATACTTTTCTTTCCACTCCCATGCATATTTCAAAAACTCGTCGCGGCTCAGTTTATTTTTATCAATACCCTGATCGCGCAGCATGCCTACTACCTTAGCTTCGGTAGCTATACTTGCGTGGTCTGTACCGGGTACCCATGTAGTATTATAACCCAGCATTTTGGCACGGCGTATCAAAACATCCTGTACGGTATTGTTCAAAGCATGGCCCATGTGCAGCACACCCGTTACATTCGGCGGCGGCATGACTATTGTGTATGCCTCACGTCCGTCGGGTTTAGAGTTAAAGTAGCCTGCATTGTTCCAATGTTCGTACCAATGTTTTTCTGCGTCCTGATGCTGAAAATTCTTACTGAGTTCCATGTACTGATTCTAAAAAATAAGAGTGCAAAGATAATATCTTATCCCGCTCTGCATGCAGAACTAATAGATATTAATGCACCTGAAATATATAAAAAAACAGAGCGTCGGGTTTTGAAAAAACTCGGCACTCTGCATTTAACCAAAACAACTACAAACCTGTAAGCCGGATTCTGTAATCCCGTATGGTCCCGGGACGGTTATCATTTATCTGCGATGCTGCTCACGCATCACCTGTAGCTGCCAACCCACGCACATCGGGCGAGCAGCCCTCAAACGTACGCCTATTTGGCATTTCAGTGCGCAAGGTTTACCCCATCATATTGTTACCAACACAACGCGTAGGCTCTTACCCTACGTTTTCACCCTTACCTCTATTGCTAAAGGCGGTCATTTTCTGTGGCACTTTCTGTGTCTTGCTTTCGCAAAACCCCACCCGTTAGGTGGTGCGCTGCTCTATACTGTCCGGACTTTCCTCCCCTGCCTGAGCAGAAGCGATAACCCGGCTTGTAGTTACTTACAAAATTAACGAAAAAAGGAATGTGTTTGGGCGATGATTTTTCAATTTTAACTACCCATTAAACCACCTACTGTCTTGTGTTTTTCTTGAAGGCATCTATAAACAACTGTTGCCTTGATGTAGGTTCTTTAGCAGGTGTTTCGTCTTCTTTTATACCACCATGTTCCACACTCCATCCATGATATTCGCGGAAGGCATGGTATGCCCAGCTCCAGTTATATTCTTCAAAAATATCAATGCAGTCTTTCAGGTAGTTGTAGGCATCATCTCCGGGGGCCCAGCGGATGGCGCTAAACTCACCTACATATATCTGTGTATTGTTTTTTGTCTGCCAGTCCTTTATCTCATCCAGTACCCTTCGCACTGCATCTTTATTCCAACGCTTCAGCCCCACATAGCCCGGATAGCGAAATGTCTTTTTCTTGCCGCTAATGTTTTGGTGGGTAAAGCTATGCGGCACATACATATGAAAGCTATATACCAACCCAGGCACATCTATAGTTTGAAAGCGGGCAAGAGTACCTACATCACCACCACGTGCTTCTACAATTATAGGATGGTTGGCATCTATATCCCTTATATCATGCGCTACTAAAGATGCCAGTGTAGGCCAGTTTAATGCACCATTTTCTACCCTGCCGTCTTGTGGCTCATTAGCAATATCATAGCCCCATACAGTAGGATTATCTTTGTACTTCGTAGCTATTTCTTTCCAGATATTTATAAACTCGTCCTGCCATATTTTGTCTGTAAACATGCGATGGTTATAGTCTTCCATTCGCCCACCGGGTAGTGTATGCAGATCTATCAATATTTTAATACCTAAATCTTGACATACAGGTAGCATCTTATCTACATGCGCCAGTGCACCATTCAACCAATTACGGAACTCTTCTTTATTGGCCCTATCTGCAGCCGAGTGCGGGAACCCACCCCATGTAAGCTGCCAGCGTATATGGTTTGCGCCCCAACGACCCAGCTCGCGCACACCTGCTTCATCCAGAAATGTAGGAACCATCATACCACGCAGGCGCGGAGATTTATCAGTATAAAACGCTATCGTATTGTTTTGAGAAAAAGAGATTGCAGCCCAACAAATACAAATTACCGTTACGAGTAGTCTTTTACAATTCATCATGCAAGTTTAATACAATTTGCCTGCCAGTTTGCAGACATTATTCATAGGTTTTAACAATTCAGCTCTGTTCAAACAATCCCATCTGCAAATCCTTACCGCTATATTTTGCCTCATGCTCCAGCAACCATTTCTTTTTAGGTAACCCACCGCCATATCCCACAAGGCTGCCGTTGTCACCTATCACCCTGTGGCATGGTACTATAATGGCTATTCCGTTTTGTCCGTTGGCTGTTGCAACGGCACGTATTGCCTTCACATCGCCCAAGTACATTGACTGTTTTTTGTAAGAACGAGTTTCTCCGAAAGGTATATCCAGCAAGCCTTTCCATACCTTCTTTTGAAAGTCTGTACCAATCATATTCAATGGCACATCAAAAGCCATTCTTTGCCCTGCAAAATATTCCTTTGCTTCTTTTCCCAATTGGTCAAGCAACGGATGCTCACCTACTTCATATTCCATCTGCAAAGCATCTTTTATCCGTTGTTGTATTTTTGAAAGGCTGCGTCGGTATTCAAATTCAAACAGGCACAGGCCATCATCTGTGGCTGCACCCATCATTTTTCCCAGTGGTGTATCAAAGTATTTATAAACGATTGGCATTGCTTAGTTCTTTATTGATGATAGCACTTATTTCTTCGGCACGGTTATATATCATGATGTGCGAACCGCCTTTTATCCAATAGTTTGGGTGTATATATTCAGGTGTTATGATTTTATCTGCATCGCCATGTATATGCACTATAGGCTGCGGGTATGCTTCGTTTTGCCATAGTTGTATAGCCTTCATTGCCCATCGCACCAGATAACCATCCGTATCACGGAATACACCGCTCAACATTTCTTTCTCGCTATCGGTATTCGCACCAAACAGTTTCATCACAATCTTATTGGGCCATGTGAAAAACACAGCAGGCACAACCTGTTTTGTTACGATAAACTTCATGAACTTCCCGAAGTGTGGTATCTCTTCTTTTGTCTTTGCACTCGATACGATGATTACTTTTTGTACCGATCTCATTTTAGCAATCTCTACCGCCAGCATACCACCAAACGACACACCCAACAGTATAGGGTTTTCGTCTTTTATCAATGCAGACATTTTCTGTGCATAGCACGGCAGTTCATCATGCTCATCATACTCCGGCCAAGGCAGATGCACAAGTTGTGCATCATCAATTTTAAGGTTGGCAAATATCCTGTCATCTGCTCCCAATCCGCTAAGGCAATATATTTTTTTCATAACCGCTGTGCCATGCTAAAGTTAAGGATAGACAATAAAATAAAAATGCCCCGCAAATTGCGAGGCATTAAATATTATGATGCATGCTTATTATGCTACCGTAGGTGCAAAATGCGATTTGAACGCACCAACCAGATCAGATGCAATTATCTTACGTGTTACATCTATCATGTTTTTGAAAGCAAGTGCATGAGAAATACCGTGGCCTATTACTACCGGGCTGTTAACACCCAATATCGGTGTACCACCGTATATTTCAAAGTTGTAATTGTCCAGCAAAGAATCTTCTACCTTTCTTTCTTCTTTGAAGATAGTATAGATGCTCTCTGCTGTTTTCAGTACTACATTACCCACAAAACCTTCACAAACTATTACGTCTGCTTTGTTCATAAACACATCGCGACCTTCTATGTTGCCATGGAAGTTAACGCCCTTGTGCTCTTTCAGCAATGGGAATGTTGCCTGTGCCAGTATATTACCTTTACCTTCTTCTTCGCCCAGATTCAGCAAACCTACTTTTGGATTCTCTACATTAAAGACCTTGTTTACATACAGCGAACCCATCTCAGCAAACTGCACCAGATTTTCAGGTTTGCAATCTGCATTAATACCAACGTCCAGCAGCAAGTTAAACTTACCGTCAGACCTCGGAATCGGAGATGCAATAGTTGGCCTCAATATACCCTCAATGGTTTTGACACTGTACATAGCCCCCACCATCATGGCACCTGTGTTACCTGCACTGCAAAAGCCATCGGCTTTTTGCATCTGCAGCAAACCAAAACCTACAGCTATGCTGGAGTTTGGCTTTTCTTTCAGTGCTTTGGTAGGATGCTCGTGCATGCCTATCACATCGGGCGTATCAATTAATGTATAACGCTCTTTGTAGGGCTCCAACATAGCAAGATAAGGCGATGCAGCTTTTGCATCACCTATCAGCAACAAATGCACAGACGGATCTGAGATTTGCTGAAAGTAAAGTTGAACGCCTTTTATGGCTTCCTCGGGGGCGTAATCTCCCCCCATGATATCAAACCCTATCTTCATTCAAAGAATGGAGTTATATTATTGATTTTGTTCGCCTTCAGCTGCAGTTGCAGGTGCTTTGTCTATCACAACACGACCACGATAGAACAATTTACCTTCTACCCAATGTGCGCGATGACGCAGGTGAGTTTCGCCTGTTGCTGAATCTACACTCCAAGTTTCTGCAGTCGCTTTGTAGTGTGTACGACGCTTTGCACTACGTTGCTGAGAGTGACGTCTTTTAGGATTTGGCATTGTATTTAAATTTTACTTCGTTTTACGATTATTGTTTGATTTATCTTTCAAAGCCTCAAGGCCTTTCCAAATATCATTTTTAGGTTTTTCTTCAGGCTCTGTCAGCTTATCCAGCAGTTTCAGTGCCTCAGGGTTGCATTCGGTAGTACCATCTGCTTTTTCAGGGTGTACTCGTTGCAATGGTACGCTCAGCAATAAGAATTCATATATCCAGTTGCTGATGTCAATTACCGTTTCGCTACGAGGGATGAAAACTACGTCTGAATCTTCATCTATTTCTTCCGCTTCTTCAGTTCCTGTCAGCTTTATCACAAGGTCAAACTCGTCCCAAAGCCTCATCTTAAAATCATCTCCACACCTGTCGCAAGCTACCGTAATACTACCATCTATATCGAAATGACACAGGAAGAAATTGTTTTTTTTATCGAAACGCAATGTTACCAATGCATCCAGATCTTTAAAATCGGCATCTTCCTTGCCTTTTTCTTCTACAAAACGATCATTAAGCTCGTACTGAAACGTATGAACGCCAAGCTTTAACCCTTGCCATGCTATCTCATATTCACGATTATGTTTCATCTTCGCTCTGACCTGTTTTACGAAACTACCACCTGTTAGTACAAATATTATTTTTCAAGTATTTACAAAACACTCAAAATCAATCATCTACAATAACACCCGTACCAGCACCTTGTCAAAAAACTTCAATGGGGTGCAAAGGTAGCAAAATTATTGATTTTTACAGCATTTTATTTCTTTTCAATAAAAAGGAATATAACACCTGTTCTACAGACTGGCTCAAATCTACAGGTACCATATCTATATGGTACTGATGGCATTTATTTTCTATTTCCTTACGGAAGGCCTCCATCTTATTTATATATACATCTTTCACCTGGTTGGGTTGCAGTTTCAGGCGTTCGCCCGTTTCCATATCCACAAACTCGTATGGCCTGTTGTCAAAATCAAAAGCCACTTCCCTGCCTCCTTCCATTATATGAAACAAAATAACCTCGTGTTTATTATACTTCAGGTGCTGCAATGCGGCAAAAAGCTCATCTGCATGTTCTGCATCGTCCATCATATCGCTGAATACTACAATTAACGACCGACGGTGCATCTGCTCTGCTACTTCGTGCAGGGCTTTTGCAGCATTTGTAGCTGTTTGTTTTGGTTCGGCTCTCAGTTGTTTTTCCAATTCATGCGTCAGCATGCGGTAGTGTGTATGCGAGCTGCGGCATTCAGACAGGTATTTCAATTCGCTATCAAACAAAGCCAATGCCGATGCATCCAGTTGTCGCTTCAGCAATTGTATCAACCCCGCAGCGGCCAGGCAGGCAAAGTCTATTTTGCGCATACTTCCGTCCTTCGTAGCAAAATGCATAGATGCAGAAGTATCTACCACCAGACAACAGCGCAGGTTGGTTTCCTCTTCATACTTCTTTACAAACAGCTTATCTGTTCTGCCATACACTTTCCAGTCTATATGCCGCAAGGCATCCCCCTGATTATACAGCCTATGCTCCGCAAACTCTACTGAAAAACCATGAAACGGGCTCTTGTGCAGTCCTATTATAAACCCCTCTACCACTTGTCTGGCTATCAGTTCCAGACTATCGGCAAGGGTATGTTGTGTAATATTCATCTTAAAATCAAGGCAATAGCCTAAAGTTAAGCTGAAGATAGAGCCTTATAAAATAAATCTTTGCTAAAAAATCTAATGCTTTAAGCAGGCTATGAGTTGTACAATTAAATTATTACTTTTATCTTCAACCGTTAAAATGACTTTTTCATGAAATTTCGCACCGGTACTCTACTGGCTTTAGCTATATTAGTTACTCTGGGATTAAGTTCTTGCACTCGCGAATATATATGCCAATGTACCATCACGTATTCAGGACAGGCTGGTCTTCCGGATACTGCTGTGCAGGAATATACAATCAGCAATACCAAGAAAAAGGCTAAAGCTAAATGTCAGGAAAATTCTACTACCTTCAACCGTGATGGTATTAAAGCTGTAGAATCCTGCGAACTGTACTAAACAGAAATCGTTATTTTTGCCATCAATCACATGGCACAGACAAACAGTAACAACGCAATTTTTTATATAAAACGTATTACAGGCTTATTACTGCTGCTAGCAATGGCAGCAGTTTTTTTTATATCTGCCATCAGCAAACTGACAGATATTGAGCCATTCCAATGGACATTCGTAGGCTTTGGCATAGGCAATATGCTATGGGCTTCTGTCCTAGCTCACTTATTTATCGGGTTCGAGTTGCTGATTGGCATATTCCTGCTGGCTCACATCTACCTGAAAGAAGTTACCTACCCCGTTACTATAGGATTTCTTGCTATCCTTACTATTTATCTGGTTGTATTAATCATTCAACAGGGCAATACCGGCAACTGTGGTTGTTTTGGCAATTGGATATATATGAACCCGCTACAGGCTATCTGGAAAAACCTTGCCATGATAGCGGCATGCTTTGTATTAATGCGCATCTACCCTGTTAAACCATACAAAGGACAGGAATGGATAGCGGCAGTACTTGGTATGGCTGCCATCGTTACTACGTTTATTATTTCACCACTTAATATCAGCAATACCCCTACGGTAGTTAACAGACCTATCAACCTGAACCTGCTGTATGAAGATGCAGCTAACAAACCTGCGGCTGAGTTGCGTACAGGCAAACACATCATAGCTTATATGAGCCTTACATGCCCGCATTGCAGAAAAGCTGCGTACTTGCTGCATGTACTGAAAAAGCAAAATCCGGAGATTCCCGTATATCTGGTACTGAGCGGCCACCCTGATAATAAAGAGGCATTCTTCAAAGAATCTCATGCTGAAGACTTGCCATTCCTGCTATACAAAGACATTGCAGCGTTTCAGGAAATGGCGGGAGACTCCGTACCGGCCATCTATTGGGTAAACAATGGCACCATAGAAAAAGAAAGCACTTACCTGCAATTAGACCCTTCTGATATCAAAGACTGGTTAAGGCTGTAACTTTGCACAAATACACCAAGCACTACTAATGAGTATAGACAATATAGACATCGATAATAACGAGTTGGAAGAAGTGTGGGACGATGATGATCCTGAACTGAGTGAGCAGGAAGGTGAAATAGTACCCGTAGAGCGTACTCGCCTTGTTATCACCCGCGGGCAGGAAAGCATGCGTATCGACAAATACCTGATGATACGTATTGAAGGTGCTACGCGCAATAAAATACAACAGGCAATAGAAGACGGGCTGATAACGGTAAACGGACAGCCTACAAAGTCTAACTATAAGATACGTACCAACGATGAAATCATCGTGTTTGACAGCCGTGGAGAGGTGTCAGAAGAAGTGATACCTGAGGAAATGCCATTGAACATTGTGTATGAAGATGACGACCTGATGATCATCAACAAACCCGATGGCATGGTAGTACACCCCGGTTGCGGCAACTATACAGGCACATTAGTAAACGGTCTTGCATGGTACCTGCATGTAGAAGATATTGAAAACAGTGCACTGCCACGCGTGGGATTAGTACACCGCATAGATAAAGACACAAGCGGATTACTGGTAATAGCCAAAACTGATGCTGCCATGAGCAATCTTGGCCTGCAGTTCAAAAAGCACACCGTACACAGGCGCTATATAGCACTGGTTTGGGGCAATCTGGAGGAAGACGAAGGCACTATCAACGTAAACGTAGGGCGCAACTTGCGCTTCCGTAAAATTATGGACACCTTCCCGGACGGCGATTATGGTAAAGAAGCCATCACCCACTATAAAGTATTGCAGCGCTTCAACTATGTCACGCTGATAGAGCTGCGTCTGGAAACAGGACGTACCCATCAGATACGCGTACACATGAAGTCTATCGGGCATCCGCTTTTCAACGACCAGACCTATGGTGGCAACTATATTGTAAAAGGAACAGTATTTACCAAGTACAAACAGTTTGTAGAAAACTGCTTCAAAATACTGCCCCGCCATGCACTGCATGCCAAAGAACTGGGCTTCAAGCATCCTACAACAGGTGAATGGATACAATTCAACTCAGAACTGCCGGATGAAATGAAACAGGTCATTGAACGATGGGATACTTACACATCGGGCATGACCAGACAGCTGAAGAACAGCCTCGACGGGAACAATTGACAAATAAATTATAACAATTTAATATAAGTCGTTTTTTACGGCTTAATTTCATAATTTGACAACATCAAAGCAACGGTAAGGCAGAATTTAACAACAGTTAATTATGATTTAACCTACTTTTGTATTGATAGTTAATTTTTACAAAACAAGTGAATATGTTTTTATCAGCGATTAATCCACAGTTATTGTGGTCTATGCCAAGTGGTGGTGAGTGGATCATTATATTGCTAGTAGTCATCATCTTCTTTGGTGGTAAGAAAATACCGGAGCTTGCACGTGGTATTGGTAAAGGTATCCGTGAGTTCAATGACGCTAAAGAAGGCGTTAAGAACGAGATTGAAGCAGGTATGAAAGAGAAGAAAGCTGAATAAGCTATCGGTTGGTTTATATCCCCGCAATTTAGATTTCAAACACTTCCCCGACAAGAGGAGTGCATTGTTTAACCACTAAAACCGAAACAATATAAATGCTTAAAACATTTGTGTTTGGGTCTGTTTTTGTGCTGTTTTCAACAGCTTCTTTCGGACAGTCATCTTCTGCTCCTGCCTCTAAACGGGCAGCTAAGGCAGATACGATTGTTGTCCGCAAGCCCGCACTCAATTCTAAAGGTACTATTGCATTGCCTATAGCCATAGCTATGCCCAAGGCCGTGCAACCAAAGGCTAAAGTTTACAAGCCAGTTCCATTGGCTCACGAAAAAGAGTACTATGGTTCTATGAGCGGTTTTGTAAATGAGTTTGTCACTAAATATTCTCGTACACACAATCAAACCATTAATGTAGTTCACGGCCGCAGCAATACACAGTTTCCTTTGATGGAAAATGTGTTGCAAAAGCACGAAATTCCAAAAGAACTGAAGTATCTCGCGGTTATCGAATCTGCTTTGAACAATAAGGCCGTTTCTCACGCAGGTGCTGTAGGCCCTTGGCAACTAATGGCACCTACTGCCCGACTAATGGGACTGAAAGTAGGTAAAGGCCGCGATGACCGTACCGATTGGTACAAATCGACCAATGCTGCGGCAAAATACCTGGTTACATTGTATGAAGACCTGAACGACTGGTTGCTGGTAGTAGCCGCTTATAATAGTGGCCCAACCCCTATCAAACGCGCTATTGAAAAAACAGGCAGCAGCAATTTCTGGGATATCAAAAAATATCTGCCTAAAGAAACACAAGGACACGTATTGGCTTTCATAGCTACTGCTACGATATTCGAGAATATGAGCAAGTTTATCAAGCCGGGCGACGCTACAGCTTGCGATATACCCGGTGCTCAAAATAAAGTAGCTCCCCCTCAACCACGTTTTACGCCCGAAGAGCTTAAAATGATGGCCATCGTAAAGCTGACAGAGCCGATGAGCATGGATTTGCTGATACATGAACTGGGGCTAGACAAAAAGTTGATGGAAAAATGGAACGAGGACTACGACATGTACGAATACAATATTTATCCTGAAGAAACATATAGCCTGAGACTGCCGAAAGACAAGCTGGAAAGCTTCCTGAATCAGAAAGAATACCTGCAGCGCAAGTCAAAACAAGTATTCAGTGCGCAGAACATGTAAAAAATCAGGAAAATATTTTTGCGTTATATAATTTTACCTTACCTTTGCAGTCCTTAAAATAAATAAGTATAATAAATGGCAAATCATAAAGCAACCAAAAAAGACGTACGTCAGAGTGAAAAACGCCGTGATCGTAACCGTTACTATGGTAAAACTACTCGTAACGCTATCCGTACGCTTTTAGCCATTACTGATAAAGCTGAAGCTGCGGCACAACTGCCAAAAGTTATCTCTATGATAGATAAACTGGCTAAGCGTAACGTTATTCACAAAAATAAAGCAAGCAACCTGAAATCAGGTATCGTTAATAAACTGAACGCTGCTACAGCATAATTCAGTTCTTTTAAACTATTTTAGAGCCCGGATATTATATATCCGGGCTTTTTATATTTACCCATCAATTCAAGTACCATTCAGAAATGAAAAAACTGGTTTCTGTTCTGTTAACCATCCTATCGGTGGCAGTTGGCGCATTATTCATATATTCAGCATATACCAAGCTATATACTATACAAAGTTTCGAGAGCTTCCAATACAGCATAGTAGAGTATGTAAAACTACCATGGCTGTTGGCCGCTATCGGTGGCCGGTACCTGATTGGTGTTGAAATGGGCCTGGGCATACTACTCATCACTCACCTTTGGGGCAAAAACAAATGGGTACCAAAGGCTGCGGCTATTCTTACTATTATATTCAGCATATACCTTGTATACCTGTGGATATACGCAGGCAATGATATAAACTGTGGTTGCTTTGGCGATGCCATCTGGATGTCTCCTTCTGCATCACTCATCAAAAACGCAGGTTTGCTTATTGCCTTACAGATTATTACACGCTATCACAATGGCTTCAGAAACATTAAGCTCGCATGGACGGGTGCAGTCATAGCTATTGCATGTTCTGTTGTTCCATTCGTACTATACCCTCTTCCCGATACACATCCGCAATGGTTACAAAAAGGCAGGTTTCAGTTAGATATGACAAAGCTATACGAACCCGGTAAAACAGATGCTCCTTCCGTAGACCTACGCAAAGGAAAGCATGTGATAGCCTTCTTCAGCCTCAAATGTCCGCATTGCCAGATGGCAGCCTACAAAATGCATATCATGAAGGTCAATAATCCTTCACTACCATTCCAAATGGTAATAGCAGGCAAAGACGAAAACAAAGCCGAATTTTTCAAGAAGACCAAAGCCGAAAATATTCCTTACACAAAACTGAAAGGTGAAGACTTTACCAATCTGGTAGGCTTTAGCTGGCCAGTTATCTATCTGGTAAAAGACGGATGGGTAGAAGCACAAACCGACTATGTAACCATGAGTCAGGGGGCCATTGAAGACTGGCTGGCAAAGCCATAGTATTGTCATTCTTCCTACCACTATTCCACTTGCCCAATTTTGGCTCGGTAATTGTTTTATTACTGATAAGAGAATAAAAAATATTGTAACTCAACACAATATCGAAGAACGCTAAACGTTATGTTAAAATATTGTGCTGACACAATAAATTGATTATCGGTTAAAAGCTTACTTATGTCTTACAAAATGCCCTTGAAGCAGACTACCCCAAAGTCTAAATGGATGACAGTAGCATTGGTTTGTGTGTATATAGTAATAGGCATCTTCATAGTCTTGCACAAATAATATAGCTACAATAAACTATTGACTATTTTCATTGTCTGAATATTATAACTCAGGCATATGAAAAAATTGGCTTACCTGCTTTTTCTGATTTTTTCCTTCTACAAAACAGAAGCGCAAACATATTTTCCGCCAATATCAGGCAACACATGGGACACGGTTGCCCCTGCTTCACTTGGCTGGTGTCTCGATAGTATCAATTCCGTTTACAATTATCTTGGTCAGAAAAATACCAAAGCTTTCATTGTACTGAAAGACGGAAAGATAGCATTAGAAAAATACTATGGTACTTTCACTAAAGACAGCGTTTGGTACTGGGCATCTGCAGGCAAAACACTGATAGCTTTTTCAACAGGCATAGCGCAGGAACAAGGCTACCTTAAGATAAGTGATACCACAAGCAAGTACCTGGGTAATGGGTGGACATCACTCTCCCCTACACAGGAAAAAGCCATTACCATTCGCCACCAGCTTACAATGACAACCGGGCTTGATGACGGTGTAAGCAACAGCGATTGCACAGACCCTTCATGCCTGCAATACAAAGCTGCTCCCGGCACACGATGGGCATATCACAACGCCCCGTTTACACTGATGCACAAAGTGCTTGATAATGCATCCGGCAATTTCAATTTGTTTTTTAACACAAAGCTGCGCAACAAAATAGGCATGGGTGGTATATGGCTGAAAGGTGCAGGTAGCGACACATTCAACATTGTATATTATAGTACGCCTCGCGGCATGGCCCGCTTTGGATTGTTGCTACTGAATAAAGGCATCTGGAATTCAGACACGCTGCTACACGATACTGCCTATTTACGGCAAATGACTACAACATCTCAAAGCCTCAATTTATCGTACGGCTACCTTACGTGGCTGAACGGCAAGAGCAGCTATATGATACCACAATCGCAGTTAGTATTCCCTTCAGCATTGGTACCCAACGCACCTTCAGATATGTTTTGTGCACTTGGCAAAAACGACCAGAAAATATACATCATTCCATCTACCAATATGGTTGTGATACGCATGGGTAATGATGCCGGTTTTCCTGCACTTGCAGTATCTGCTTTCGACAACGAACTTTGGGGCAAACTGAAATATATATTCTGCACACCAACAAGTAGTATAAGCACTATCAACAATAGTAACATAAGCGTATACCCCAACCCTGCAAATGATATCATCAACATCAATACGTCTGATAATTACACTGCATCATTGCACAATATTGCAGGGCAACTGATAGCAACATACAACATCACTAAAGGCCCAAATAGCTTCAATACTCGACAACTGCAGGCAGGCACTTATTACATAACACTCTGCAACGAGCAAGAAAATAAAACCATCAGGTTTGTAAGAGAATAACTACCTGAAGTAGCGCTTGAGCTTGAGGAACTGCTTTTCAAAAAAGTGATAGGACAGCATACTGATGCCTATAGACAAGGCAAATGTAAGGAGTGCAAATACTACTGCCCACAGTGTGGTATCTATATCCCAATGCAGCTTTTCAAACACACGTTTCAGCAAATTGATAACAAGCGTGTGATAAATATAAAAGCCGTAAGTATATAGCCCCAGCTTACTCAGTACATTGCCGTCGCTTATCCTGAATTTGGTATCTGACGGCAATGTAAAGATGATCAGCAAGGCAAACATTGCTCCTAATATACAAGTAGTCCATACAAATGGTGCGTCCCCCTGCAACTGAGAAAACAGCACAACTATTATCAACACTGTTGCGGCATACAAGCGCTTTGTCGTAATAGAGATCTTGTTTACTATATTCAACAGACGCTCTTTGTGGTTCAACAACAAGTATGCAGGTATAGCACCATATGCAAACAAGTCAATATTAGTTAGTAATTCGCTGGTAGATAATCCATGGCTTACAAAATACCCCCTCGCAACAACAGACAGTATAAGACATGATGCTATCAGCTTTGGCAAAGATTTGATATTGATAAAGTATAGTAATAGTCCCCATACTATATAAAAATGCTCCTCTATACACAATGACCACATAACACCAAGCGGCGATGCATTTGGCACATCGTGCGTCCATATCATTTTATAGTTCTCCAAAAACAACGCAGACACCAACCAATTGGGTTCGTACCCCGTTGCAGAACTATTGAGGTGAATAATACCTAGTAAATACGGTGTAATGAATGCGATAAAAATAGCCAGATAAAACAAAGGCCAGATACGGAGCACACGCCTAGCAAAGAAATGTTTCAGGTTCAGCTTACCGGTTCTTTCCTTCTCTTCATAAACAATGTAGGTTATCAAAAAACCACTCAGCACAAAAAAGAACTGTACCCCTATGCCACCTCCTTTCCGCAATACATCAAACCACGGGAACGCAACTATGGGCAAATGATGCAGAAACACTTTGAAGCAGGCAAAAAAGCGCAAGGCATCAAATGTGTGAAAATGATGCCTTGTTGTATGATTTTGTATTACCTCTTTCGTTTGCATTATTCTTCTGTATCTACCCCTTCCTGATCTTCCATAGATATAGACTGTGCGGTAGACATAGCATTTTGCGCTCCTTGCATATCGCCTTTTGCCTGATAAAGCTGTGCTAACAATTGATACCCATTAGCATCACGCGATGCCATTTTCAGGTATTCATTCATTACTGCTATGGCGTTATCCATCTTGCCGATGCTTGCCAATGCAATGGCATAGTTTTGATAAAGTGTTTCATCTTTAGGCTCTTTCTGTACCGCCAGTTGGTAATAGTATGCAGCATTTGCATAGTCTTTGGCATTCATAAACTGCGTAGCCTTAAAACCATAGTACGATGTATCCGGTTTTGTAATAGCAACAAGCGGCGTGTTATCTGCTTTTACCACCATTATGGTATTTGATGGCGGGAAGTAGCCACCCTGCAGCAGTTCTTTGTCTATGAAGCGAGAGAAGAATATACCGTAAGTATATTTCCTGCTGCTACGCTCTCTGTAGCGCACATAATCTACAGCAACTCTTGGATTATTCAGTGCCTTCTGATAGTGCCACATGGGCTCTATACAGTTTGTCAATATCAGCACAGAGTCTTTGGTATTGTACAGGTCTTTTTCTTTTGCCAGCTTAAAGAATGCCTGCTTGATGCTATTCATATAATAGTCGGTTTCGTAATGCCCGTAAGCGCCATCAATACCACCTGTAAACTCATTGAAGTATACTATCTGGTTAGGATGATTAGCAACTACCCATTTAACAGGCAAGAATAAACCGATTACCAATACTGCAATAACCACATACTTTACTTTCACATCTTTGAAGTGATCGTATATATCACTGAATGTAAGTGCTGCCAATACTATCAGCAACGGATAGATAAACAGTAAGTGCCTCCACCCATCATATAGAGGAGAGTGCTTGTAAACGATATACACCCAAGGGAACAATGCCACAAAGAACAGGAACAGCAATGCAGGCATTTTTTGTTGCTTGAAGTAGAACAACAAAGGCGATAGTGCGATACCAACCAGTATGATGATTGGCGTAGTGATAAATATCCACAATGGTATGTAGTTGGCTGGTACTCCCTGGCTCATGATATGCCTGTCATCAAACAACATACGGATACCCATAGAGAAGTTCGACATTTCTGATAATGCACTGAATGGATTGCTTAGTGGAGCTTCCAACGCGTATGGCCAGAATATCAACCCTGCAAAATAGCCTACAATACCTGTTGCTACAGCATATACTATTGTGCGCTTCATCTCTGCGCCAAACATCGCATAGTTTTTCCTCCATGTAAAAAAGTACTCTATACCAATAGCCACGAACAGGAATGGTATCAGCAACAAACCACCCACACGCACACCAATAGCAAGGCCTATCGATAGTGCCAACCATAAAGCATCCTTCCAGCTTGGCTTAGGGAATGCTGCTACAAAACGAATGATATAGTATACCCCCATCGTCATACCCAATGCAAATGGTATATCCTTCGGATTGTACATAGACTCACCAAAGAATCTTGGCGATAAGAACAGGAGCACCGATGTAAGGAATGCTGCACCCCACCCTTTATACCTCTTAGCTAGCAGAGATGCGTACACTATAGTTAGGAAGCCGAATATCGCAGTAATAAAATGACGCGTATTATACTCATCGGTCGGCAATATTTTGTTCACCGTCACACACAACAAATCGAACAGACCGCCATAGTAGTACACGTTCTTAAACGTTAATGCGCCTTTATCAGCACCGCCTGTAGCAAAGTAATTATACACGTGCTCGCCATAGGTGTTCTGCGTGTACTCATCACCACTGATACCAAAATCTTTACTTACCCAAAGCATAATGATGCACATTACTGCCCAGGTAATGAGTGTAAGTTTCTTAGCATTAATTTTATTGAGAAAGTCCATGAAAGCTGTATTATTTACTATTCTTTATGATGCTTTTTATATTCACTATTTCTTTGAACATGGCTATCGAGTCTCTTACCAATTGTATCTTACTACCTTCTATAGCCTGCCATGTAATAGGCATTTCTTTTATGCGGATGCCATCATAATGCGCCCTTGTCAGTATTTCCACATCATGCGCCCAACCATTGGTTTGCAACGCTCCAAACAATTTATCGGCAACTGCTTTACCATACAATTTAAAACCGCACTGAGAGTCTTTAACCTTTAGTGGAGTAAGTGTACGTACTATGATATTGAAAACATTACCAGCCAGTTTGCGCTTAAATGTTTCGCTGATGATAGTAGATTGATGATGTTCTCTGGAGCCTATGTAAATGGTGTTAACATCTAACACTCCATTTTCGGCTTTCAGCCAATTTATAATTTCGGCAGGGCTAGTAGCCATATCGGCATCAAGTGTCAGCACAAAAGCATGAGATGCGCGCGAAACGCCATTCTTTAATGCTCCACCCTTACCCGTATTCTGCTGATTGACAAGCGTTATTTTATCTGTATTTGCCTTATAAAAACTATGCTCCTGAAGTTTGGTATAGGTATCGTCTTTGCTGCCATCGTTCACTATCACTACATCAAATGTCCCTTTCCATTCTTTTGCAAACGATTCCAACCCTTTATACAACAGACTTATCCTGTCCGATTCATTGTAGCACGGTATGACCAACGATAGGGTTACACCCTCTGTTCCTGCATTCATAAATAGAGATATCGATACTAAAGTCTATTGTCGGTAAATATAAATTAAAGCAGCGAAAAACCACTACAGCAAAGCCTTTGATTGCAAAAAAATACGCCCCGGAATTTCTTCCGGGGCGCTAATCTTTTCGGTATAATATAAATTATTAACCTTCTTGATTTTCTGTTGCAGGTGCTTCACCTTCTGCAGCATCAGCTTCAGCAGCATCAGCCTCTGCTTCTGCAACTTGTGCAGCAGCTTTAGCAGCATACTTTTCTTCTACTTTGCGTACAGACTCACTCATTGCTGCATGACGTTTGTCTGCTTTGTGTTGACGATGAGACTCTTCGCGTTTAGCTACCAGTTGCTCATGATCAGCATTCCAGCTTTCAAATTTCTCCCATGCAGTTTTTTCGTCAAATAAGCCGAGGCTAACACCACGCATAAGGTGTTTCAGGTACAATACACCTTTGAAAGACAGGATACGGCGGCAAGTGTTTGTTGGTTGCGCACCTTGTTGCATCCAGTACAATGCACGTTCACGGCTCAGACGTACTGTAGCAGGAACTGTAAGCGGATTGTAAGTACCGATTTTTTCAATGAATTTACCATCGCGAGGTGCTACGCTGTTTGCAGCTACGATGAAATAGAACGGGCGCTTTTTTGACCCGTGGCGTTGAAGACGAATCTTAACTGACATAAATAATAGAAATTATTTGTGTTAACAATAATTTTAAGGACTGCGAAGTTAATTAAAAACTCCTGAATTCTAAAATTAAATTCAGATTAATAATCAGTTAACTCCTGTTTTTCAATAATTAAGGGTTAGCGCCTGCCAAATGGTGGCATTCCCATACCCATACCTCCCGGCATCATACCTTTCATTTTGTTCATCTGCCCCATCATCTGGCGCATTTGCTCAAACTGCTTCATAAAGGCATTCACCTCTGCTATATCCTTACCACTACCTTTAGCAATACGCTTACGGCGGTTACCGTCTATCACATCCGGGTTATTACGCTCATACGGTGTCATAGAGTTGATAATTGCCTCTATACCTTTAAACGCATCATCAGAAATATCAATATCTTTTATAGCCTTGCCAACACCAGGTATCATAGCTAACAGGTCTTTAATATTACCCATTTTCTTAATCTGGTTTAGTTGTTCTTTAAAATCTTCAAAATCGAACTTATTGGCACGGATTTTCTTTTCCAGCTTCTTAGCTTGTGCTTCGTCAAACTGTGCCTGCGCGCGCTCCACCAAGGTTGTGATGTCGCCCATACCCAGTATACGCTGTGCCATACGCTCCGGATAGAATACATCCAGTGTATCCAGCTTTTCGCCCATGCTCACAAACTTGATAGGCTTATCTACTGTGTATTTGATAGTCAGCGCAGCACCACCGCGTGTATCACCATCGAGTTTGGTCAGTACCACACCGGTAAAGTCCAGCCTATCGTTAAAGGCTTTGGCCGTGTTTACCGCATCCTGACCTGTCATAGAATCGACAACGAACAGGATTTCGTGCGGTTGCACAGCAGCTTTGATGTTGGCAACCTCTGTCATCATAGCCTCATCTACAGCCAAGCGGCCCGCAGTATCTATAATCACTACACTGTTACCATTCTTTTTTGCTTCTGCAATGGCATTTTGAGCTATTGCAACAGCATCTTTATTTTCAGGCTCGCTGTACACAGGTACTTTAATCTGCTCACCCAATACTTTCAACTGGTCCATCGCTGCAGGGCGGTAGATGTCTGCAGCTACCAGCAAAGGATTACGGCCTTTTTTGCTCTTTAGAAAGTTGGCAAGTTTACCACTGAAGGTTGTTTTACCCGAACCTTGCAAACCCGCAATCAGTATAACCGTTGGCTTACCATTCAGATCTATTTCTGCCTCTTCACCACCCATCAAATCTGCCAGTTCATCCTTCACAATCTTCACCATCAACTGGCCCGGAGATACTGATGTCAGTACCTTTTCGCCCATTGCTTTGTCCTTTACCCTATCGGTAAATTCCTTAGCTATCTTAAAGTTTACGTCGGCATCTACCAATGCACGGCGTATTTCTTTTATAGTGGTCGCAACATTTATTTCCGATATACGTCCCTCGCCCTTTAATTGCTTAAAGGCACCTTCGAGGCGTTCACTGAGATTTTCAAACATAGTCCTGTATCTTCTGAAAGGATTGCAAAGTTAAAGAAAACAGCCATACGGCGAAATGTAAATAACCCGATTCCCTTACCTTTATTACATGATTTTTATAGCTGTACTTGTTCCTTGGCTGTCTTTCTTTCTGCGAGGCAGAATTATCAAGGGTATTATATGCCTGTTATTGCAAATCACCCTGATAGGTTGGTTGCCTGCAGCACTATGGGCAGCCTTCGACCTACATAATCGAAGGGCAGAAAAACGACACCGCCGAATGATAGCTGCTATTAATAGCCGTAATTAATGGCGCTTAGCTTGTTTTTTTGAATAGTGAATGATATTTTTACTGAAATCTTAAACTTCAGCTTGTGAAAAAGATATACAGCCTTTCTTTAATCCTGATAGCTCTGGTAGCATTTAGCTCTTGCAAAAAAGAATTTACCTGCCAGTGCAAAGTGAACTATGTTGTTAATGGCAATGTTCAGAACATGACTACTACCAGCAATGTTATCAGAACTGTAAAGAAAGAAGAGGCTCAAAGTCAATGCAAATACTACGAAACTTCAGAAAATTATCTGAACCAGAAAGCTGTTGTTCAACACTATTGCGAAATTAAGTAGGCATTTACTACTTACTACCATACTGAAAGCCGTGTAATGATACACGGCTTTTTTCATAACCCTCTGTTTGTCTGTAAATGTGTATTGCAGTAATATTGCAACATATTTAATCCCTTTTTATAAAAAAAATCACCCTTATTTTGCTTGCAGGTGCTTTGGTTGCATCTTGTAAAAAAGACTATGTATGTAAATGTACCAGTACTGCAACTATCCCAGGCTTTGGCACGGTAGATAGCTCTTTTACTGTAGACATCAAAAAAGCTAAAAAGAAAGACGCAGAAGCTAAATGCAGTGCAAACGAAAATTCAACATCAGGTAGCTACATGGGTTTCACTTTCAGCTATGTAACAAAGTGCGATCTTTAAAATAATCAAACCTGCTCTTTTAAAAAAGCCCCTTCGCGGAAGGGGCTTTTTTATGTACATTAGACATAGCAATGAACATAAGGATTATTAAATATTCTATACCGCTGCTATTTAATATCGGTGCATGGCGCAGCTTTCACTACACAGGCTTTGTTACATGGGTGCCTGTAGTGTTTGGCTTTGTGATAATACCATTGTTTGAACTATTTGTAAAGCCAGACCATAGCAATCTGGATGCACATGAAGAAGCCATGGCAAAAGATGACCGAATCTATGATTGGATTCTGTATTGCATTGTACCAATACAATACACAGTTCTATACCAGTTCCTTACACATATTACAGACCCCGGACTTACCACAGCAGATACCATAGGGCGCATCATGACCATGGGATTGATGTGTGGCGTAATGGGTATCAATGTTGGGCATGAGCTGGGCCATCGTGTTAACACTACTGAGCAAACAATGGCACGGATGCTGTTACTGACATCACTGTACATGCATTTCTTTATAGAGCACAATCGCGGACACCATAAGCATGTAGGAACCGAAGCAGACCCCAGCACAGCAAGACGCAACGAATCATTATACATGTTCTGGTTCAGAAGTATATCGGGCGTGTATGGCAATGCATGGAAGATTGCAAGTGATGAGCAACGAAAGAAAGGCAAAGCTTTCCTGCAAAATGAAATGCTGCATTATCAACTGATACAAATCACCTTCCTTACTGTTATAGGTTATGTTTGGGGATTGCAAGTATTGGGGTACTTTATAATAGCTGCTATAATCGGCATATTGCTACTAGAAACAGTAAATTACATAGAGCATTACGGACTCTTCAGAAAACCATTGGGAGAAGGTAAATATGAACGCGCCATGCCCGAACATAGTTGGAATAGCGACCATGTACTGGGGCGCATCATGCTTTTCGAGCTGAGCCGCCACAGCGACCACCATTATCTGGCAAGCCGCAAGTATCAGCTGCTACGTTACCACGACAACTCCCCGCAACTGCCTACAGGCTACCCCGGCAGCATGATACTGGCTATGATACCACCTTTGTGGTTCAGCGTGATGAACAAAAAGATTGATAACAACCAATGAGATACATACCCATAATATTGGCAGCACTCTTATGCAGCTGTGGTAACAGCACAAAAAATAATAACAGTGCTAAAGACACCGCAGTAACAGTACCAACAACCGACACTTTGGCTGTTAAGGATTCTGTATACAACGACCCTAACACAACATCAGACGACTATGCAAACTACTATCTGGTAGTAGCAGATACAGGTACTGACTATTACACAATGGATGCTGCCATGTACAGGCAGGCAAAGCAATCTCACATGGATATCGATACGCTCAACAGGTATTACAATGCAAAGAAGAAAAAGATAGTGCTACGCGAAGATGATGCAGACGAAGCCTATGCAGGCGAATACATATCGGTACGTTTCCCCAATGCAAACTTTAGTATGGAATATCTGGATAGCTATACCATACAGGCGCGCGAAGGAACCATGTGCGTTCTTGCAGGTATATACGAAACACAGCAGGCTGCTGATTCTGTTCTTAGGATTATAAAGCCCAATGCAACGAAAGCTTTTACAATGAAGAGTAAAATATACATCGGCTGCATTCATTGATCAGGGAGAGACTATTATGGGAAACGAAGTTATCAGCTACCTGTCAAAACACATCAAGCTATCGCCCAGGCAGAAAGAGCTTATCGAAAAATGCACCATTGTAAAAAGCTACACGAAGGAGACAATGCTACTGCGTCAAGGTAATATTGCTAATGAAAGCTATTTTGTACTGAAAGGAATTGTCCGTAGCTATGCAATAGATGATAACGAACAAGAAACAACTATTGAGTTTTACCCCGAAGAACAAGCTATAATACCACTGACCTACGGAAAAAGAATACCCTCTACTCACTTTTTGGAATGTCTTGAAGACTGTACACTCATCATCAACAATCCCGAATACGAACAGGAGATGTTTGCCAAGTACCCTGAATTTGAATCTATATGCAGAGTGATGGGCGAGGTAATGATGGCGCAACTACAGGAATCATTTACAGACTACAAAACCCGAAAGCCCGAAGAACGATACCTGCATATTATGGAACACAGGCCTACCCTGCTGCAGCGTGTACCACTCTACCAACTGGCAAGTTATCTGGGCATCAAACCTGAGTCGCTAAGTCGATTGCGAAAAAGGCTTACTAAGAACAATTAACTCCGTTCTTGACAAACATCAATAACTGAGGCATATACCACTGATAGTTTTGCATGCTGTAAATAACAGAGTTATATGCAATTCAGAAACATCATTTTATCTGCAACACTTGCACTGGCCACAAGCGTAACACTTGCGCAAACAGGCACCCGTGACACTGTACGATACAACCACTACGCAGGCACTTCTCTGTGGTCGTTGCGCAACCTCTTTCCCAATGGCGGTGACTTTTATGAACTGGACTACGGACATCGGCTGTCAAAAAAAGAGTTTCTGGTAGCAAGAGCCATTACTTGGAAATATGACGCACCACTCGGCATACCATTCGGCTCTCCCGATTTGGGTAGCGATTCTGTAAAATACCCCGGCTATGTGCGTGCATGGGGTTTGGGTGCAGGCTATCAGCATTTTATATACAGGCGTTTATTCGCGGCGGCGTATGCCACCGGCTTTATTCAAAATTTTTATGGTACCGGGAAAGGGAAAGTACAAAGTGGCTTTCAGCTTTTCCTGCAGGCGAAAGTAGGTTATAGATTCAATTTCTTTAGAGGCAAAGTCTATTTCGACCCTGCAATATCTTTCAACTACTGGCCTGTTAATACCAGCTTCCCTGCTGCCTTCGCACAAAAAGAAAAAGACTGGCCAGACTATTTTCTGTTCGAGCCTCACTTTAACTTCGGTATCAACTTTTAATCAATTACCTAGCTATGAAATATACAGATGCAAAACAGCACATATCTGCACTCTGGATAGTCGTTATGCTGAACCTGATATTTGCAGACGTACTGTCTATAATGCTGGCACTCACAGACAAAAGCCGAATCAACATAATAGGTGATGCTACCACAACGATGGCTATAGCAGCTATTGTTACCAACATACCGATACTGATGGTTTACTTCTCAAAAACACTACCATACCGAGCTAACAGAATTGTGAACATCATAGCAGCTATACTGACAATAGCCTATATAATAGGCGGTGGTGATACTGCCCCTCACTACATCATCTTAGCAAGTATAGAAACCATTTGCCTGATTGTAATCATTGCCAAAGCATGGCGGTGGAAAGAAGGATAGTTTTAAAATTAAAAGCCCCGCAATGCGGGGCTTTTAATTTATCTGTACACTTGCAATCAGATTACAGGTGTGCTTGTATTTTCTTTTCGAATACACCTTTTGGTGCTGCACCTACTTGCTTGTCTACAACCTGGCCATTCTTGATGAACAGTACAGCAGGGATACTTGTAATACCGTAGTTGATAGACAGATTAGGGTTCTCATCCACGTTTACTTTACCCACGTTTACTTTACCATCATATTCTGTAGCCAGTGCCTCGATTGTCGGGCCTAACGCCAGACAAGGACCACACCATGGAGCCCAGAAGTCAATTACACTCAGTTTGTCTGCTTTCAGTACTTCTGCATCAAAGTTTGCATCCGTATATACTGCTGCCATTTTCTAGTTGTTTAATTATTAATTGAAATAAAAATGAAGTACAAATTTACTATCTATTTTCGGTTTAGTAGTATAGAGTGCCGAAATACATATATAAGCCAAGCTTACATATGCTGTTGAATCTTCTTTTCGAACACCCCACGAGCTGTTAAACCTAATTGTTTATCAACCAATTGCCCGTTTTTGAAGAACAAAACTGCCGGCATACCCGTTACACCATAGTCTACACACACATTAGGGTTTTCATCGGCGTTCAGCTTACCTACATTTACCTTTCCCTCATAATCTTTTGCCAGTGCATCTATTGTTGGGCCAAGTGCCAGACAAGGGCCACACCATTGTGCCCAAAAGTCTACCAAGGTTAGTTTATCTGAATTCAGCACTTCCTGCTGAAAATTTGCATCTGTATATACTGCTGCCATTTGTGAAAGAATTTAGTTTTTGAAAGGCTGTAAACTTAAACCCATTTTCTGAGCATGCCGCATAGGCAACGCTTATATCCGGATAAGAATTAACAGCTTATCCACTACGTGTTCAGTTCCACTTTATACTCTACAAAATCCGATTGGGTGATAAACTGTATCAGCGCATCGTTCAGCTCTACTTTAGAGCTGCCTCCCGGGCGCAGCTTTACAGACAATCCGCTTTCGGGATCTGTTACAGCCAGCAACACCTCTGCATTGCCTGGGTATTGCTTGATGTTCTCGTACAGAAATTGTGACACCAGCTCATCCACCTTATCCAATGGCATGTGTATGTGCAAGCGTTTGGTCATGGTCTTGCGCACCTGATCCAACAGACTGATGCCTTGTATCTGAAACTCCATAACACCTGGCCGGAACCTATGCTCCTGATACACACCCGTTATTATCAGCTTTTGCCCATTGTCTATATAGTTGCTATACTGCACATAGTTGGCCTCCCAGAATACTATCTCCTGATTGCCGGTGTAATCATTCAGCACTATCTTGCCAAACTTACTGCCCTTTTTAGTAGTCATGTGGGCTGCATCGGTAACGTAGCCCGCTATACGAACGGTACGCCCTTTCATCTTCTCTATCTCGCTGATGGGAGTAAAGCCATAGTGGTCTACTTCAAACTTATAACCATCCATCGGGTGCGCACTCAGGTAGATGCCTACTACTTCCTTCTCTCTATCCAGCAATTCTGGCAATCCCCATGGTTCACACTCAGGTATTGTAGGTGGTTTAATGTCAGGCATTACTTCTTCGCCAAACAAGCTATTGCTTGCCATAGAGGTGCTTGCCTGCACCTGATTGCCAAAGCGCACCAATCTTTCAAGCCCTGAAACAGGGTCTGTTGGCGGCATGTAGAAATACTGCGCCCTATGCAATTCTTTAAATGAATCCATAGCACCCGCAAGTATCAGGCTTTCCAGCGACTTTTTATTTACCGTACGCTGATTGACGCGTGTAATAAAATCATACACTGTAGCATATGGCCCATTCGCTTCGCGCTCTGCAATGATATCTTCTACTGCAGCCTCGCCCACCCCTTTGATGGCGTTCATACCAAAACGAATGACACTTTCTTTGCTAACAGAGAAGCCCTTTAAACTTTCATTCACATCAGGCCCCAATACCTGTAAGCCCATGCGCTGGCACTCTTCCATGTAGAACTTTATCTTATCGATATTGCCCTGGTTATTCAGCACAGCCGCCATAAACTCTGACGGATAGTGTGCCTTCAAATATGCTGTCTGGTATGCTACAAACGCATAGCAGGTAGAGTGCGATTTGTTGAACGCATACTGAGCAAATGCTTCCCAGTCGGTCCATATTTTTTCAAGCTTGTCTGCAGGGTGCCCTTTTTGCGTAGCACCTTCCACAAACTGCGCTTTCATTTTGTTCAGTACAGCAATCTGCTTTTTACCCATTGCCTTTCGCAGTACGTCTGCATCCCCCTTGCTAAAGCCGGCCAGTTTCTGCGACAGCAACATCACCTGTTCCTGATACACGGTAATACCATAAGTTTCCTCCAGGTATTCCTTCATATCGTCAAGGTCATATACAATCTCTTCCTCGCCGTGCTTGCGCTTGATGAAGTTGGGGATGTATTCCAACGGGCCGGGACGGTACAGGGCGTTCATCGCGATAAGGTCATCAAACTTATCGGGCTTCAGCTCTCGCAGGTACTTCTGCATACCCACACTTTCAAACTGGAATGTCGCATTGGTTTCGCCACGCTGATACAGTTCGTATGTTTTCACATCATCCAGCGGAATAGCATCCATATCTATTTCTATACCATAGTTGCGCTTGATAAGTGCCAAGGCATCTTTGATGATGGTCAGGGTTTTCAATCCCAAAAAGTCCATCTTGATTACACCGGCGTTCTCGATGATGTTACCCTCAAACTGAGTAATCAACAGGTCTACATCTTTGGTTGTAGATACCGGTATCAGTTCTGTAAGGTCTTTCGGGGCAATGATGATACCCGCCGCGTGGATACCCGTATTACGAACTGAGCCTTCCAGCTTTTCAGCCTCGTGCAGTACCTTGCTTTGCAGCAGGCTGCCGTCTTTATATATTTCTCGCAGCTTATTAACACCTTCAAAATCTTCTGCGCCAAGCCCTTCTTTTTCCTCCAGACTCTTCTCCCCTTTCAGCGGTGCATGCAGCACACGCTTCAATGAGATACCCGGTTTTTCAGGCACTAGCTTTGCCAATGCGTTACTATCGGGCAATGGTAAATCAAGCGCTCGGGCTACGTCTTTAATACTCATCTTAGCAGCCATCGTACCATAGGTAACAATATGCGCCACCTGATTACGACCATACTTATCGACCACGTAGTCTATCACCTTCTGACGGCCTACGTCATCAAAGTCTGTATCTATATCGGGCATGCTCTTACGTTCCGGATTCAGGAAGCGCTCAAACAGCAGGTTATACTTTATTGGGTCGATATTGGTAATACCTATGCAATAGGCTACTGCACTACCTGCAGCACTACCGCGACCAGGGCCTACAAATACACCCAAATCCCGACCGGCTTTGATGAAGTCACTCACAATGAGGAAGTAACCCGCAAAACCCATCGTACGGATGGTGAATAGTTCAAACTTCAGGCGCTCTTCAATTTCTGGTGTCAATTCGCGATAGCGTTCTTTAGCACCTTCCCATGTCAGGTGTTCCAGAAAACGGTCCTGATCATCATTGAATTCCTGCGGCACTTTAAAGTGCGGCAGCAATATCTCCCGCTCCAGCTTCATGGGCTTAATCTTATCGACAATCATGTTGGTATTGTCGATAGCCTCGGGTAAATCACTGAAGAGTTTTGACATCTCTCCTGTGTTCTTGAAGTAGAACTGGTCGTTATAAAAAGCAAAGCGTGTATTCTTTGGCTTTGCATCATCATCATCAGAAAACTCTTTGTTGGTTGGTGTGCTCTGCTTCTCGCCCGTGTTGATACAAAGCAAAATATCGTGCGCGTTGGCATCTTCCTGTTCTACATAGTGAGAATCGTTAGATGCTATGATAGGTACATTATACTTCCTGGCAAACTTCACCAGCGATTCATTCACTTTTATCTGCTCGGGTATATCGTGGCGTTGCAGCTCTACATAGTAGTCATCTCCAAACAGGTTGTGCCACCACTGAAACACTTTTTCACCTGCTTCCTCGCCGTGGCGCAGGATGGTACGCGGTACTTGTGCACCCAGACAACAGGTAGTAGCTATCAGCCCTTCATGATACTTTTCTACCAGCTCTTTATCTATACGCGGGTACTTGCCATAGAGGCCTTCCATATAGCCTAACGAGCATAGCTTTACCAGATTGCGATAGCCCGTTTCGTCCTTTGCCAAAAACAATTGGTGGTAGCGAACGTCCTTTTCATCGCGGCTGAACTGGCGTTTGGTGCGGTCTTCTACCAGATAGAACTCGCAACCTATCACAGGTTTTACTACTGGTTCCAGAATGTCTTTCCCGTCATCGCGCTTGCCCACTACTTTGGTATTCTTCCATGCCTGCGACACAAAATCGAACACACCAAACATGTTGCCGTGGTCGGTAATAGCCATTGCAGGCATTTCATCTTTCATGGCCTTTTCGTACAGGCGGCTGATAGATGATGCACCATCCAATAGAGAGAACTGCGTATGATTGTGTAAATGGGAAAACTTCATAGTATCACGTAGCCAAACAGCGTCTTACAAAGTAACGAAAAAGGACGGGGGTAACCCTTCGCAGTTATCCACAGCAGGTGGATTGGGCAGACACATGCAACAAATAGCCAATATGGTTACAAGCTGTTACGGCTTTTCGGAACATTTACCCTGCAATAAAAACTACAAACCACTGAATTTCAATTAAATACAACGAAATTGTTGCAATTTGTTGCAGTTTTCTCCTATTCTATTTTCTGCAACAATACAGAACCCATAATAATTGGCAGCCAATGAAAAAGAAGGTTTCAGCAATTAAATTGACAGAGCGGTAAACAAAGAACTTTACTATAACAAATATACACAAAAAACAAGAATTGACCTATATCAAATAACTATTCAGGAAATGGCATTAGATTTGCTTATATATCTCAAAAAACATACCCACATGCGAAAACTGATTGTAATAGCTTTGGCAGGCTTTGTGTTCTTGACAACAAGCTCTACTTCGTGCAAAAAGAAGAGTGACGGCAACTGTGCAGATGTGACGTGTACTGCCATGTTTACTATGATAAACACCAAAGTGACAGATGCAAACGGACGTTATGTGAAACTTGATGAAGTATACACACAGCGTGTAAGCAATAAGGATATATACAGGCCCGACCAGGCAATGATGGCATTTGACAGTACCTACATTGTGCTGGATGATAGCTACCTGACCAAACTACAAAACCAGACCGACAGCTTTTACTTTATAGGCATTAAGAATGGCGTAAAAGTGGTGAACGAACCTTTTATACTGGGAGCTGATTGCTGCCACGTGAGCAAACAAAGCGGAAAGACAACGATAGTAATACCATAAGAAACGGCAGACTTTACAGTCTGCCTTTTTAGTTCTTGTATTTATTCCTTTTACGGATTCAACGGTATCGTTTTTGTTGTTCTATATCTCAATGCTATGCTGCCCGTAGCAGTACCGTCACTCATTTGCAGTGGTATAGATTTGTAGCGCGTCATCTCTACCGTCAGGTTCTTGCCGGCTTTCATGTACTGCATGTCTGTAGCAGAAAAGCTGACTGTTGTTGCACTATTGCTGGCGTCCAAGGCTTTGGAAGCAGTGCCACCAGAATCGACCGTACTAATAGTTATCACCATGCTTTCGTTGCCCGTAAGCGGATCGCCCACCCAACCAAAACTAAAACCTGATTTTGAAGCAGCAGCAGGGAATGTACTTGCGAATGCGATGTTACTGATGTCGGAGAGTTTTACCTTGTTTGTAATAACTGTACCAGAGTTTTTAGTCAATACAAAATCTACACCCTGCAGTCCGATTATATTCCAGTAATAATCTGAAGGAGTAAGAAAATTAGCAGTTGCTGCTATACCGTTGGCAGTAACATTTGCACCATTATCCAACTGCACTTTGGTACCATTGGCATCGCGCACACGGTACACCACAGAGGCATCTGTCTTGCCTGCTTCCTTGTCATAAAACACACCATAAGACTGGTAGTATGGTACGGTATCCTTCAAATCATCAGAAGATACTTTCTTGCAACTACCAATTAATAATGCAGCGCCAAAGAGTAATACGGACAGGTATTTCACAAAATAATTTTACTTTAACATAACAAAGAATATGCCAGAACGTTATAGGAAAAACTACATACACGTCGATATGAAAAAACTAAGCATTATTACCTTCGGAATAGCAGCCATCGCACTATCCTCATGCTCAAAAAAAGACTATAATTGTATATGCTACGGTGGTTTAACCGGCGGCAAAGTCACGCTGACTGTAAGTAGCTCATCAAAATCTAAAGCTGAGAATAAGTGTACTGCATTCAACAATCCTCCCGGTACTGCAGACGGGTATTCGGGATGCCATATAGAATAAGCTATATTTAAGAGCACCTTCGGATTCGGGCTCTTTTTATATCAAAAAAAACGGCACAGTATTTGGTTACAGAAAACTACAACCAACTATTGTATGAAATACCTTTTATCCCTTTTATGCTTGTTAGCATCGCATAGTATCTATGCACAAGACACGCTTTACTATGTTAAAGATGCTCCAATCCTAATAAAACTTGAAGAAGTAAACCCCGGAAAAATCAAATACAAAACATGGGACTATCAACAAGGCCCATCATATATTACAGCTCGCAGAGATATAGCAAAGGTGGTGCTGGCAGGCGGCAAGGTATTGTGGTTGAATGAGCGGGCATGGGAAAAAGAAATAGAAGCAGATAGAGCCGCCAGCCCAATTCGCCGTAGCAGCCGTAAAGCATATGGACGAAATATGGTTTCGATAAGCCCTATAGCCGTTGTTGTAAATGGCTTTGGTGGTGGTATCGCTTACGAACACATCAACAAAAGTGGCACACTGGGCATACACTTACCTGTTTACGGCACACTCGACTACAAAGGTGCATACTTCATCCCATCTCTTCGCATCTATCCATTAGGGCAGCGAATTGCCAGCTTCTTTGTTGCACCAACATTAATAGCGGGGTATGGAGAGAGATTTATTTACAAAGACAGTGTAGATAAATATGGTTACGAAAAATCGTACAATTCAAGAGAAGAGACTATGTTTCTTGGTTTCCTTGCAGAAGTAGGTGTAAACTTTCAACTGACGCAAAAACTATTTGTATCACTGGCAGGTGGTGGTGGTGTTAACTATGCAGACCTTGCAGATGCAGACAAAAGTAAATACGCTGCACTGGGCAAGTTCTCACTGTCGTTTGGCTACAGGTTCTAACTAAAGATACGCTCTAATGCCCATGCTTTCAGACGCATTTCTTCCCACTCCTGTTCCGGTGTGCTGTCAAATGTTATGGCACCTCCAGTTTGGTAAGAAAGATAGCGGCTCTCTGCATTATAGAACAGGCTGCGGATAATTACGTTGAAATCGAAATCGGCATCCGGTGTTATATAACCTACCGTACCCGAGAATAGGCCACGGGCAGCATGCTCATATTGATCTATAAGTTGCATCACTTTTATCTTTGGTGCCCCCGTCATGCTACCCATAGGGAAACTATATCGTATAGCATCTGTAAACGGCACATCGGCACGCATAGTGCTACTAACTGTAGATATCATCTGATGCACCTGCGGGAAAGTGTAGATGCCAAACAATTCATCTACCTGTACTGCACCTGTTTCGCTGCTACGGGCAAGATCGTTACGCACCAGATCTACAATCATTACATTCTCTGCACGGTCTTTAATACTGTTTTGCAGGTTTTGTTTCTGCAAAGCATCATGTATTGGATCTTCGCCGCGCTTTGCAGTGCCTTTAATGGGCTGAGACATGACTACACTACCCTCTTTGCGCAAATAGCGTTCGGGGCTGGCACACATCATGTAAGACTCATCATTGCGATAGAATGCCGCAAAGGGTGCGGGTGATATTTTATTGAGTGCGTTGAAAACATGCAGCGGTTCTATCTCAGCATCATTGCAATAGCCTTCGTTGCAGAAGTTTATTTCGTAACAATCACCTTCTTCAATATGCCTGCGGAGTGTATCGATTGTTTGCAGGTATGGCTCTTTAGTTATCCGCTGAGTGAATTGCAGCTTGGGTAATTCAATACCATCATCGGGCATTGCAAAGAGGAAAGACTTATAAACCTCTAAGGGTGTAATGCCGAGCGAAGCAATGGTTAGTTTTGTCTTTTCAGTATTAACCGTGCATACTATTTCCGGATGGAAGAAATAGAACGGATCGAACCCTGACTGCTCTTTGTGACGGGAAGAGAGTTTGTGCTCCAGTTGATTTTTGTAATCGTAGGCAATATGACCAAAAAGCCAGTCTTTGTGGTCGGCGTGCCATTGCTGCACTTCTTCCAGTGTTTTGAAAGCTATGTGCTCGTGCGCACCTATTGCCAGCATACATTCGTAGCGGCTATACTTATCTGTATAGCTATTGCTATCAAGAAAAAGAAAAATGCTGAACTGTTGTGCCCAGTTCAGCATTTCTTTTTTCAATATTTCATATCGCCCTTCGGCAATATCGAATGTCGCAATTTGTCTTTGCAAATGATTGCATTTAATGATTAGAAATCATCATCGTCGTCATCAAAGCCGCCGCTGTCTTCGCTGAAGAAGCCCAGGTCTTTGAAGTCGTCATCTACATCAAAGTCATCATCTTTGGTAGATTTCTTACCACCCTTTGCAGACTTAGACTTTGGCAGTTCGAATTCTTCGAAATCTTTATCCAGATCGAAGTCTTCATCTTCGTCAGCAAAATCATCATCATCCATGTCATCATCGTCATCGATATCGTCGTCATCATCATCGTCATCATCATCCTTGCTCTTCGACTTGCCGGCAGTAGTCTTCTTAGCCGCAGTTTTTTTCTTTGACGTTTCTTCTTCGTCTAAATCATCTTCATCATCTTCCTCTTCCTGCTTAGCGGGTTTAGAAGATGCTTTCTTAGTAGCAGACTTAGCGGGTGCGCTTTTTTTGCTTGCTGTTTCTTTTTTGCTTGAACCTGATTTCATAGCACTTATCCGTTGATGACGTAAAATTTTAATAGTTTCTCGAAATTCCCAAATTTTTTTTGGGTATTAAATACATAATTTTTTTACTAAGGAATATGCAATAACTGGTCGCGTCCTGTACCGTTAGAAACATACGCAACTTTTGTACCAAGATACTGCTCTACAAAGTTGCAATACTCTTTAAATACTGCAGGTGTTTCTTCGTAGTTTTTGCACTCGCCTATTGGCTTTTCCCAACCCGGGAAAGTTTTGAATACAGGCTCTACCTGTACACTGCACAGATCGTACGGAAGTTCCTGTGTTTCAACACCGTCTACTTTGTACGCTACTGCCAGCTTCACAGGGTCGAAGCTATCCATAACATCGGCTTTGGTTACGATAAGCTTTGTAACACCACTCAGCATTACTGCATAACGCAATGCAACCAGGTCTATCCAGCCACAACGGCGCGGTCGGCCTGTAGTAGCACCAAATTCGTTACCTGCTTTGCGCAAAGCTTCACCGGTTTCGTCTTCCAGCTCTGTAGGGAACGGGCCACCGCCTACGCGTGTGCAGTAAGCTTTTGTAATACCATATACCTCGCCCACTTTTGAAGGGGCAACACCCAAACCACTGCATACACCTGCCGTGATGGTGTTTGATGATGTAACAAACGGATATGTACCAAAGTCTATATCTAGCATGCTACCCTGTGCACCTTCAGCCAATACTTTTTTACCGGCTTTCAGGTGGTTATCCAACCAGTATTCGCCATTTACTATCTGCAATGTGCGCAGGAATTCAACCGCTGCAAAGAATTGGGTTTCCCACTCCTGCCAGTCAACCTGATGCTCGTAATGAGAAAGTATCTGCAGGTGTTTTTCTTTTATGCGGTTATATTTTTCGTTGAAGTCTTTACTAAGAACATCGCCCACACGCAGACCGTTACGGCCTGTTTTATCCATATAAGCAGGGCCTATACCTTTCAGTGTAGAACCTATCTTTTCGCTGCCTTTTGATGCTTCCGATGCAGCATCCAGTGCGCGGTGTGTTGGCACTATCAGGTGTGCGCGGTGTGATACGAACAAGCGAGACAATACATCCGGTTGCAACGCAACGATTGTATTGATTTCTTTCTGTAAAGTAACCGGGTCTATCACTACACCATTACCTATCAGATTGAGGCAGTGTGACTGAAACACACCGGATGGTATGGTATGCAATACCACCTTATTGCCATTTACATATAATGTATGCCCAGCATTGGGACCACCCTGAAAACGGGCTATGATATCATAATTTGCGGCAAGGTAATCTACAATTTTACCCTTACCCTCATCACCCCACTGCAAACCAAGCAAAACGTCAACCATAAAAAAAATTTCGCGCCCAAAATTACCGGATAAGTTGAATAAACAAACCCGAGATTATAAAAAATGAAAAAAAGGCAGCCGCTACAGCTACCTGATGCAAAAATACTGTATACTTTCTTTATTTATCTCCGTTATTTTTTACAATTGCCGATTGCTGACTTAAAGACATCATTTGCTGCATGGTACGTTGCAAATTATCGTTAGAGCCATCTAGGAAAATAGTATTGCCCTGCCCGTTTTCTGCAAAATGCTTGATGGCATCCGTCCACATGGAGAATAGGATGAATGATGCATCGAGATTGGCATGCTGCATTTCTTTGGCTGCCACTGCCATACCGCGTGCCACCTCTTCGCGAAACAGCGCCACACCCTGACCACGTAATTGTGCTGCCTGCCTTTCTGCTTCTGCCGATATTTTGATGGCATTACCCTCTGCCTCCGCAGCTTTGGTTTTGGTTATCAACAAGGCCTGCCCCTCATTTTCTGCAGCAGCTTTCAGGTTGTTAGACGCCACCACCTGTGCCATAGAGCGCATGATAGCCTCATCGAAAGCGATATCGTTCAGTTGGAGGTCAAGCAAGTGGTAACCCCAGCCTTCCAGTTGTTTATCCAGTTGTTCCTTTACGTTGAATATGATTTCAGTACGCAATTGCAGTATTTCAGATTGTTTCTTGGTAGCTACATAAGCCCTTACAGCACCTTCTACTGAGCGGATGAGCGCCTGCATAAAGCTGCGTTCGTCTACAAACTTGAAGGCTACACTTTGTATAGTTTCGTTTTCCTCATTCAGCACAGAGTACAGCAACATTGCCGAGAAGTTTACATTGGCCTGATCCTGTGTGATGGCCTGAAACTTAAGCTCAATAGAACGGTTTTGATAAGATATGCGCTTGAATATCTGCTCTATCACAGGCACTCTGAAATTAAGGCCCGGGCGCAATACACGCCTGTATTTACCAAAAACGGTAATAACCGCTACTGTACCTTGTTGTACAGTTACCAAACACATAAATAAAACAAGCAGGAGAACGCCTAAAGTAATAAGGGCAAACATAGATATTGAGATTTGTTGTGAAATATACGAATATGAGCGAAATTTGACCGAAGAATAAAATCTATAAATGGCGAAGCTGGTACTGGATATGGATGAGATGACGGAAAACTTTTTTTCTGAAGCTGCACTTATCGGTATTGTTTGCCCCTTGCTATCGCATCGTTTCTGCGGTACCATCAACCGCCTGCTGGATATGGACTTTGTGCGCAGGCAGGAAAGTGACCCCAGAATCATAAGCTCTAAAAAGGAAGAACATTTTTTCCATTTCTATGAATATTGCCTGCCACTGAATGGAGGCAGGTATGCCATGTACAGGCTGAAGAGCGATAATGAAGTGCTGCTGCCCGAAGTAAAGCAACTGGACTACCTGTGGATGATAGAATGTGCCGACTACGAAGAAAAAGCACAGGAAATGATACAATTGCTACGCAACCTGCCTGATGTGCAACTGGCACAAATCATAGACCCAGACAGACTGAAGAACTCTTACCACCTGTTGGTATAACAAATAAGGCTTTTAACCAATAGCTACACATACGTACAAGAACACATATAAATATGTTAATTCCGAACTTGGGATTAGGTGCATAGCTGTATTTTTCTATTTTTGTTGCCTGTCAAATATATCTGCATGAATTTTCGGAAAATCAACAACCTGACTGGTTGGATTACGGGTGCTATTGCCACAATAGTGTACCTGATGACTATGGAACCCACCGTAAGCTTCTGGGACTGTGGTGAATTTTTGTCTTGCGCATACAAAGTAGAGGTAGGCCACTCTCCGGGTGCACCGCTCTTTATGCTTATCCAACGCTTCTTTGGCTTGTTTGCCGGTGGCGACGTAAGCAAAGCTGCCTTGATGATAAACGCATGGTCTGCTATAGCAAGTGGTTTAACCATTCTGTTCCTTTTCTGGACCATTACCCACTTTGCTAAAAAACTGACTACACCAAAAGATGAAGAACCAACAGGGCTGCAAACTACCCTTATTATGGGCTCGGGTCTTGTAGGTGCTTTAGCATATACATTCTCTGATACCTTCTGGTTCTCTGCTGTTGAGGCCGAGGTATACGCTACTTCATCATTCTTTACCGCACTGGTATTCTGGGCTATCCTGAAATGGGAGCATATAGCAGACCAGAAGTATGCCGACAGGTGGCTGGTATTCATTGCATACATGATGGGCCTTTCAGTAGGTATCCACTTGCTGAACTTGCTTGCTATACCTGCCGTTGCAATGGTTTACTACTACAAGCGTTATACACCTACAACATCGGGCAGTATCATTGCCTTTATTGTAGGTTGCGTATTGCTGGCATTCGTACAATTTGGTGTACTGCAAGGTGTACCTATTTTGGCTTCGAAACTGGACTTGTTGTTTGTTAATAGCTTTGGCCTGCCGTTTGATTCCGGTGCGTTGTTCTCTATCGTATTGATAATAGCTGCAATGGTAGCAGGGCTGATGTATGCCAAGAAGAAGAACTGGTATCTGGTACATACAGGTGTACTGTGCATTATCTTCATCGTAATCGGTTTCTCCAGCTATCTGGCACCAATCATCCGTTCTCGCGCCGATGTAGCTATCGACATGACGAACCCTGATAATGCTATTAGCTTAACATCATACATCCAGCGTGAGCAATTCGGTCAGCAGCCATTATTGTTTGGTCCTGACTTTGACAAACGCCCTATTGAATACAAAGACAAAGGCATTCAATACTCTCGTTCTCAGAAAGATGGTAAAGACTACTACGAAGAAGTAGGTAAAAAACTGGAGCCTGAATTTGATGGTGCGGATAAACGTTTCTTCCCTCGTATATGGGACTACAATGATCCGGGACACATTCAATACTATCGCGACTATCTGGGTCTTGAAGAAGGTGAAGCACCTACTGCGGGTGATAACTTTAGGTTCTTCTTTGGCTATCATATGAATTGGATGTGGTGGCGCTACTTTATGTGGAACTACAGCGGCCGCCAGAACGACCTCCAAGGTATGAGCAATGGTAATGCTAAGAGTGGTAACTGGATAACAGGTATATCATTTATAGATAAAAGCATACTGGGCCTGGGCGACCAAAGTAAAATGGCTGACGGTTATGTAAATGACCCTAAGAATAATAAATACAGTGCGGCTAATAACAAACTGTATATGCTGCCTTTCATACTAGGTGTGTTGGGTATGATATTCCAATTCAATAGAAATAAACGCGACGGCATTACCACTGCTACCCTATTCTTCTTTACGGGCATCGCAATCGCTATATATCTGAATATGCCACCACTGCAACCACGTGAGCGTGACTATGCGTTTGCAGGCTCTACTTATGCATTTGCTATATGGATAGGCTTGGGGGTGTTGATGGTGAATGATTGGTTTCAACGTGCTATAAAAGGTGCAGGTGGTGCATACGCCACAATAGCTATATGCTTGCTTGCTGTACCTGCACTGATGGCGAAAGAAGAGTGGGATGACCACGACCGTTCTAAGAAAACTTTGGCACGTGCTACGGCATATAACGTACTGGAATCTTGTGCCCCAAATGCCATCCTCTTCACATTCGGCGATAACGATACATATCCATTGTGGTACCTACAGGAAATTGAAGGTATTCGCAAAGACGTACGCGTTATCAACCTGAGCCTTTTGGGTATAGATTGGTATATAGATCAGCTGAATTACAAAATCAATGATGCTGATGCTGTACCAATGATATGGAAGAAGAAAGATTACACGGGCGACAAAGGCAACTACATACAATACTATGCAAGCCCGCAAGTACCTAAAGACAAATTCATCAATCTGTATGAGGTTTGTAAATTTATGGTAAGCGATGCACAGGAAGCTAAGATTCAGTCTATGGGCGGAACGATGGAAAACTTCTACCCTACTCAAAACTTCTACGTACAGGGTATGAGCAAAGCCGACCTTGTTAAGAACGGACTGGTAGCAGCTGCTGATACTAACAATATCATCAACGATATGGCATTCAAATTCCCTAAAACGGTTGCCTATAAAGATGATCTTGCTACTTTGAATATCATTGCAGCTATAGCACAGGAAGGATGGAAACGCCCGATATACTTTGGCGGCTTCCTGCCATCAGACAACTATCAGGGACTTGATGACTATCTGCGTATGGAAGGTGTAGTATACAGGCTATTGCCTTACCGCCTGACAGACTCGTTGAAAGCTACACAGCAAGATATGGGCTCTGTAGATGTTGAAAAGAGCTACGACCTGTTTAAAAACAAATACATCTGGGGAAATGCAGAACGTAATGATGTATACTATGATGAGAAAAACAGACTGATGTTTGCTGCATATCGTATGAATGTAGGCCGTATAGCAAGTGAGCTGATGGCTAAAGGCAAGAAAAATGAAGCTATTGAAGTATTGAACAAAGTAAAAAACAATATTTCTGAACGCTCATACTTCTACGATGCTACGGCATACTATGTAGCTATGGCATACTACAACTGCGGCGATAAGAAAACAGGTAAAGAAATGACTATGCGCATTGTCAAAAACTGCGAAGACGATGTTAACTACATTCTTTCTTTGGATGATGTAAGAGCAAACAACTTGAAAAACGATGTTCAGAGAGATGCAACTATCATCAACATACTCTCGAACGTGGCAAGGAATAACGGAGATATGGCAACAGCAGATGAGCTGAGTAAGAAAATTGAAATGATCAGTCAGCGTGCTGCGCAAAAGCTCGATTTGCAATCTCAGCCTGTGCAACAACAATAATTGAGTAATTACAAATAGATTACAAATCCCCCTGCATCAAGCGGGGGGATTTTTTATACTTTTGAAAATATAAAAAACCGCAATTAGCTATGCTAAGACTATCAACTCTTATTTTCTTGCTCCTCATCAGCATTAACGGACATACGCAAATCATAAAAAGATATAAACGTTATCCTGCTCCTGCCATTGTTCTGGTAAAACTACCAACCTATGCCAACAGGCTACATACATATGAGAAGGCTAAAAACGTTAAGTATGCAGAACAATTAAAAAAAGATGCCGCCAATATTCAAAGATTAATGATTGCAGACTTCAATAACAACTTCGGTTTTTGCGACTATTATTTCTTTTATGATACTGTAAATGATGCAATTGCAGATAGGCATTTTGCAGGCAATCTGTATGACAAGGACATGAATCTCGTTACATCTTCGCCTATTGCATACGATGACACTACCTATCAAATAGTGCATTATGGTTATTACGTATCTGAATTGACAGAAGTAACGAGTAACCCCAGAAAACTGAAAAGCAAAGAAAACACATACTTTACCGGCACATCCAAACAACGCCTTATAGTATTAAATTACAAATTCGGCAGGCTGCCCGATCCGCTTCCTAACGGTACGTTTTACAGCAAATCGCCAACACTTTATCCCAGCAAATCGAAGAAAAAACGCATACGCGTTGCATCTTACACATCTCCTAAACTTGATTTATATTATACGCCACTAGTGGCTAATCTAAACTATGAGATGGAAAGATATTATAATGAACATAGATTGAACTAATAGAAAAAGCCTCACAAATGTGAGGCTTTTTTCTTGAGGTCCCGAGCGGATTCGAACCGCTGTACGAGCTTTTGCAGAGCTCTGCCTAGCCGCTCGGCCACAGGACCACGAGCGGATTGCAAATGTAGTAAAAAATCGTTTCTTTACAAGAGCTAAAAATAAAAAAATGAATTTGCCGCAAAAATCTTTCGGAGCATCTGAGTTAATACTTACTGATCGCGGCACTATCTACCACCTCAACCTGAAACCTGAACAACTAGCAGACACCGTATTGCTGGTTGGAGACCCTGCACGTGTTGCTGAAGTATCAAAAAGATTTGATAAGATAGAACACAAAACGCAGCACAGAGAATTCATTACACACACAGGCTTTATAGGCAATAAAAGAATAACCGTTATCAGTACTGGTATTGGTACAGATAACATAGATATTGTCATGAACGAATTGGATGCTTTGGTGAATATCGATTTTAAAACACGGAGCATCAAGCCACAAACAAAAAGCCTGAACATCATAAGGCTGGGCACTTGCGGTGCACTGCATGAAGATACCCCTGTAGACAGTATGATAGTATCTTCTTATGCAATAGGCATAGATAATCTTATGCATTACTACAGGCCTGAAAACAATACAGATGAGCAATACATACTGCACGAATTTGCTTTGCATACCAGACTGCAAAACAACCATATCATCCCATACATAGCAGAGGCATCTATCCAACTGCGCAAATATTTCGGCAATCAGTTTTTGCATGGCATTACAGTTACTACACCTGGCTTCTACGGTCCGCAAGCCAGAGCCATGCGTATACCCATCAGCCAACCCAACATGATGGATGCATTGTCAAGTTTCAACAGCCGCAATATGCGCGTACTGAATTTTGAAATGGAGACATCTGCACTTTACGGACTTGGCAAAGTATTTCAGCACCATTGCTTGTCTGTTAGCACAGTCATCAATAACAGAGCAACCAAAACTTTTTCGTGCAATATGCAGCATGCCGTTGATAATATGATCGGATATACCCTAGAAGCCATTCTGTAGTTGCAGAAACATTTAACAGGCAGTACATGCAGCAATAAAACAAATCAACTAATTTTACCCGCATGTATCCTAATTTCGAATTTGCACTTGAGCAATTGACAGGTGCTGATGTGCCGGGCTTCCTGAGCATATTTCAGGTATTCGGCCTGTTTGTTGCATTTGCATTTCTTGCTGCAGCATGGGCACTCACTTCTGAACTGAAACGCAAAGAACAACTAGGCTTGCTACAACCAGTTCTCGGAAATGAAAAAGACAAGAAAACGGGCGAAACAAAACAGGTATGGATATATCCCCACCAGCGTGTTTCAGAAATAGTTATTATTTGTGCAGTAGCGGGGCTTGCCGGTGCAAAGATTTTCAATGCACTGGAAACTTGGAATGATTTTATACAAGACCCGATAGGCAATCTTTTCTCTAGATCAGGACTTACCTTTTATGGAGGCTTGATATGTGCTACACTTGTACTGGTTTACTATGCACGCAAATACAAAATAGGCTTTAAGCACTTGTGCGATGCCGCCGCACCTGCATTGATACTGGGTTATGGTGTTGGCCGTCTGGGCTGTCACTTTTCAGGAGACGGTGACTGGGGTATCTTCAATAGTGCATATATTACCTACCCTGACGGATCACTGCATCTTGCAGCAGCAGGACAATATGAGCAAATGCTGGATATGGCCAAAGGGTATTTTGCCAACAATTTCCCTGGTACAGTACCACATATATATGCTCCTGCACCATCTTGGCTGCCCGATTGGTTGTATGCAATGAACTATGCACACAATGTAAACAGCGAGGGCGTTGCTATAACCAACTGTACAGGCAATTTCTGTGCAGTGTTGCCAGTTGGTGTATTCCCCACTCCACTATACGAGGCTGTAGTTTGTATTGGAATATTCGGCTTCCTGTGGGCAATACGCAGAAAGATAACTGTGCCTTGGCAGATGTTCGGTATCTATCTTGTATTTAATGGCACAGAACGCTTCTTAGTAGAAAAGATTCGTGTGAATACGAAATACGATCTCGGCTTCATCCACCCCACACAGGCAGAGATAATATCTACACTACTGATAATAGCAGGTATATTACTGGTAGTACTCAACCGAAAGAAAGCAACAACAAACACATAAGAAAAAAGCCCCGAATTCGGGGCTTTTCGATATTATGATGCAGGAGTATCAATTGGATCCAAATGACCTGTATTAAGCTCCTTATTAGCCCTTTCTGCGGCTTCTATTGGTACGAAGCTGGATAGTGCCTCGCCTTTATTCTTGCCCACGCGTGTGGTATGTTCATAATGCACTGATGGTTTGCCATCTGCTGTCACGATTGTCCACCCGTCTTCCAATGTCAGTACATCGCGTGTACCAAGGTTTATCATCGGTTCTATAGCAAGTACAGTATTCTCTTTCAAACGCTTACCATCACCACGGCGTCCGTAGTTTGGCACCTGCGGGTCTTCGTGCAGCTTTTTACCTACACCATGTCCTACCAGTTCGCGCACTACACCATAGCCATGCTCACGGTTTGTATAGTTCTCTACTGCAAAAGATATATCGCCAATCCTGTTACCCTCGTGTGCTTCGGCTACAGCTCTTGCAAGCGATTCTTTGGTAACACGCATCAGTTTCAACAATTCAGGCTTCACATTACCTATAGCAAATGTATAAGCATGATCGCCATGATAACCATTCATGTAAACACCACAGTCTACAGAAATAATATCACCATCTTTCAATTCATAATTGCTCGGGAAACCGTGAACAACAACTTCGTTCACAGAAATACAAAGCGAAGCCGGGAATGGGGAATATGAAGGACCATAACCTTTAAAAGAAGGAATACCACCGTTATCACGTATAAACTCCTCTGCCATCTTATCGATAGATGCAGTGGTAATACCGGGCCTTAAAAAGTTTGCCACCTGTGTTAAGGTGGCAGTGACTGTTAAAGCGCTTTTGCGTATTAGTTCAATTTCGTCTTTAGTTCTAATATGTATCATGTACGCTAATCAAAATATTATACTGTAGCTCCTGCACTCTGGCGACCGGTGATGCGTCCTGTTTTCATCAGACCATCGTATTGGCGCATCAGCAGATGGCTTTCAATTTGTTGCAGTGTATCAAGGATAACACCAACACCAATCAGCATTGATGTACCACCAAAAAACGATGCAAAACCACTGGTTACACCCAGTAAACCAGCTATACCAGGAAGAATACCTGCAATAGCAAGGAACATAGCACCCGGAAGTGTAATACGGTCCATGATAGTTGCAATGTAATCAGCTGTTGGTTCTCCAGGTTTCACACCAGGGATAAAACTATTATTGCGTTTCAGGTTATCAGCCATTTCAGTCGGGTTGAATATCAACGCCGTGTAGAAATAAGTGAATGCAATTACCAACACAGCATACATGATATTGTACCACATAGACTGAGGGTTAGACAATGCCTTGATGAAACCTTGTGCAGTTTCGTTTTCACCAAATGCAAAACCTGTAACGGTAGCAGGAATGAAAAGTATAGCTTGCGCAAAGATGATTGGCATTACACCTGAAGAGTTTACTTTCAAAGGTATGAAATCGCGTGCGCCGGAAACTTCTTTAGCAGCGTTGTTACTACCAATGATGCGGCGTGCATAGTTCAGCGGTATTTTACGTGTACCTTGTGTCAGCAATATCAGACCAACGATAACTGCGATAAATACAGCAATCTCAATCAGGAATATCAGCAGACCACCGCCACCACCGATGTTTTTAGCGTCGAACTCTTGTACTATAGAGTGTGGCAAACGAGCAAGGATACCCACCATGATGATGAGAGATGTACCATTACCAATACCTTTATCAGTTATTTTTTCACCCATCCACATTACAAACAATGTACCCGCCGTCAATACAACAACTGTGGATAACCAGAACAGGAATGCACTGAATTCAGGAACAATAGCACCAGCGGTTTGCGTACGGAGGTAAGCGACATAAGCACTTGCCTGAAACGCAGTAACAACAACTGTAAGGTAACGAGTGTATTGATTGATTTTTTTACGACCACTTTCTTCGCGTTGCATTTTAGCAAACTGAGGAATAACAATACCTGCAAGCTGCATAAAGATAGATGCAGAGATATAAGGCATAACACCTAACGCAAATATAGAAGCACGGCTGAAAGCACCGCCAGCAAACATGTTGAACAAGCCCAACAGACCACTTTGGCCGCTGTCTAATGCAAGCATATTAGGGTTGATGCCCGGGAGGGTAATATAGCAACCTACACGGTATACTAATACCAGCAATAGCGTAAACAGGATTCGCTTGCGGAGTTCTTCTATACTCCAGATATTCTTAAGCGTTTCAATTAGTTTCTTCACTTGGAACTGTAGTTAATCAAAAATGAAATGCGAATAAACGATAAAAGACGCATTTTACCAAATGCGTCTTTTAGAAATAGAATTAGCTTAAACCAGTTCTACTGAGCCGCCTGCAGCTTCGATAGCTTGTTTAGCCTTTTCGCTGATAGCGTTGACTTTGAATACCATTTTAGTCTTCATTTCGCCTGCACCAAGGATCTTAACCAGATCTGTGCGGCTGATGAGGCCATTGATATAAAGATTGTCAAGAGAAAACTCCTGAATAGCGTAACGCTCGATCAGGAAATCTAATTGACCCAGATTGAAAACTTTATATTCAACACGGTTCATGTTTTTGAAACCACGTTTTGGCATACGGCGTTGGATTGGCATCTGACCACCTTCGTGACCTACTTTACGACTGTAACCGGTGTTTGACTGAGCACCTTTGTTACCACGTGTAGATGTGCCACCATGGCCGCTACCTTCACCACGACCGATACGTTTTACTTTGTGTACTGAACCTTCTGCAGGTTTGAGATTGTGCAATTGCATAGTTTACAATTTTTGAACTTGCGCGGAATGTAAAACCGCTCGCAAATCAGTTAATGAATTAAGCTTTTACTTCTTCTACTTTCACCAGGTGATTAACGGTACGAACCATACCCAGTATCTGAGGCGTAGCTTCCACTTCTACAGAAGCGTGCATTTTACGCAGGCCCAGCGCTACAAGCGTACGCTTTTGGCGTTCAGGACGGTCAATTCCGCTCTTCGTCTGTGTAATTTTAATTTTAGCCATGACGCTATTATAATTCAAGAGTTAAAATTCGATTATCAAACAACAGTTATTAACCGTTGAATACTTTTTTCAGGCTTACGTTACGTTGTCTTGCAACAGTAACCGGCTCGCGCAGCATACCCAGTGCAACGAAAGTAGCTTTAACCACGTTGTGAGGGTTAGCAGAACCTAAAGACTTAGACAGTACGTCTGTAACACCTGCAGCTTCCAACACAGCGCGCATGCTACCACCTGCGATAACGCCGGTACCGTGTGCAGCTGGTTTAATCAAAACTTTAGCAGCACCTTCTTTAGCAAATTGCTCGTGAGGGATAGTACCATTCATTACCGGTACTTTTATCAGGTTTTTCTTAGCGTCATCTATACCTTTGGTGATGGCTTCCTGTACTTCTTTTGCCTTGCCTAGACCGTGGCCTACCACACCTTGACCATTACCTACAACCACCAATGCAGAAAAGCTGAATGCACGGCCACCTTTAGTGGTTTTTACCACACGGTTGATAGCCACTACCTTTTCATGCAGTTCCAGGTCTCCGGCTTTTACGCGATTTAATTGTGTCTTCGCCATTATATTTCTAAAAGAAAAAGTTAAACAATGTTATAATTAGAATTTCAAACCACCTTCACGTGCGCCGTCTGCTACAGACTTAACACGGCCATGATACAAATAACCACCACGGTCAAAGGTGCAAGCCTCGATACCCAGCGCGATTGCTTTCTGGGCGATTGCTTTACCAACCATTGCAGACTTTTCAGATTTTGTACCTTTTTGCGCAGCGATATCTTTCTGACGAGAGTTTGCAGCAGCCAGTGTTGTGCCTGTTGCGTCATCTATCAGTTGAACGTAGATATCCTTGTTGCTACGGAATACAGAAAGGCGTGGTTTTTGAGCTGTGCCAACAACTTTGGCACGAATGCGCCAACGCAATTTCTGACGGCGGAGTACTTTTGGATCTAATGACATTTTTTATCTATTTTTTTACGGGCTCACGCTGCTTGTGGCTTTGTGGCTACCGAAATGTTTACAAAATTTATAAATACAGTTATCACCCGCTGTTGCGGATGATAACTTTTATTATTTACCAGCAGATTTACCAGCTTTACGACGAACAACCTCACCAACAAAGCGAACACCTTTACCTTTGTACGGTTCCGGTTTACGCAGGCTGCGGATTTTTGCAGCTACTGCACCAAGCAATTGTTTATCGATAGATTCCAGAATAATTTTAGGATTCTGACCTTTTTCTGCAGTTGCAGCAGCTTTGATTTCTTTTGGAAGATCAAAGATGATGTTGTGAGAAAAACCTAAAGCCATATCCAGTTGCTGACCTGTAACAGCAGCACGATAACCCACACCCACCAGCTCAAGTTCAGTTTTAAAACCTTCAGTTACACCAAGCATCATGTTTGACAACAGTGCGCGGTATAAGCCGTGCAGTGCGCGGTGACGTATTTGGTCTGTAGGACGAGTAACATTCAAAGTTTCACCTTCAACTTCAACTTTGATATCGCGGTCGATAGCTTGTTTCAGTTCACCTTTAGGACCTTTGAAGATCACTTCGTTAGCAGGAGTAACAGTAACAGTTACGCCTTTTGCAATTGTAATTGGTTTCTTACCTATACGAGACATTGTCTACTATTTTATTTATTGCAGTAACCCTGATCGATCAGCCTGTATAGGAACCGGCTTAATGTATCAGGGGTACCAGTGTTAAAATCTATTAATAAATGTGGCACATAACTTCACCACCAACGTTGTTTGCACGTGCTTCTTTATCTGTCATTACACCTTTGGATGTAGAAACGATAGCGATACCCAGACCGCTCATTACACGTTTGATTTCTGTTGGCTTTGCGTACTGGCGCAGACCCGGACGGCTAACGCGTTCCAATGCTTTGATTGCAGGTTCCTTTGTTTGAGGATTGTATTTCAAAGCTATTTTGATGATGCCTTGTTTGTTGTCATCTTCAAATTTGTATTTCAGGATATAACCTTTATCATAAAGGATTTCCGTGATACGCTTTTTAACATTCGAAGCAGGGATTTCTACGATGCGGTGACGAGCCATTTGCGCGTTACGGATACGAGTAAGAAAATCTGCTATAGGATCTGTTACCATTTCTTTTGTTGAGTTTTGTAAAGTTTTTAATTGTGTCTGGTTTCGGTTTTGAGTACTACTCTACCCGACCTTGATACGTTATAAATTACCAGCTTGCTTTACGTACACCTGGTATTTTGCCATCCAATGCCATATCGCGGAAAATGTTACGGCAGATACCGAAATGACGCATATATCCTTTAGGACGTCCGGTAAGCTGGCAACGGTTTTTCAAGCGAACTGCTGATGAATTCTTTGGAAGTTTATCCAAAGCAGCATAGTCACCTGCAGCTTTCAGGGCAGCACGCTTTTCAGCGAATTTTGCTACCATAGCTTCGCGTTTGCGTTGGCGGGCTTTTACTGATTCTCTAGCCATTTATTATTAGTTGTTATCTTTTTTAATGTTTTTGAAAGGCAGGCCCAGTTCTTTCAGCAGTTCGTATGCCTCTTCATTAGTACGTGCTGTAGTAACGAAAGTAATATCCATACCACTGATGCGAGTTACCTTATCAATGTTGATTTCCGGGAAGATGATTTGCTCAGTAACACCCATTGTGTAGTTACCACGGCCATCGAATGATTTATCGTTAATACCTTTAAAGTCACGTACACGTGGCAAGGTAACAGCAACAAAACGATCCAGGAATTCGAACATATTTGTATGACGAAGCGTCACGCGGCAGCCAATTGGCATAGCCTTACGCAGCTTGAAGTTCGAGATATCTTTTTTAGACAATGTAGGTACTGCTTTCTGACCAGAGATGTTAGTCATTTCAGTTACCGCGTCGTCTATCAGTTTTTTATCAGAAACAGAACCTTTAACACCTTGGTTCAGGCATATCTTAACCAAACGAGGGCACTGCATAACTGTAGAGTAACCAAACTTTTTCATTAAAGCAGGTACTACTTCGTCTTTATACTTCTTCTGTAAGCGAGGTGTATATGTAGTCGTTGCCATTATTTAATTTCCTCCCCTGATTTTTTAGATATACGTTTAAAACCACCTTCAGTGCGTTCGCGTTTAATGCGAACCGGCGCTTTTTGTTTAGCATCCCACAGCATAACGTTAGAGATATGAATAGTAGCTTCTTCTTTAACGATACCGCCCTGAGGATTTTGCGCGTTTGGTTTCAGATGTTTCGTTACCATGTTTACGCCTTCTATAAGCACACGGCTCTTCTGAGGGTAAACAGCCAACACCTTGCGTGGGTTGCTACGGTCTTTATCATCGCCGGCAATTACTACCACGTTATCACCTTTTTTGATGTTGAATTTTGGTTGAAATCTTTGTTTCACAATGTTATTTTTTTAACGTTGAGGCCTTCACTACCCAAACGGGCGGCAAAGGTACAACAAATTTTACAATACTTCAGGTGCCAATGAAACTATTTTCATATAACCTTTATCGCGCAGCTCACGAGCTACCGGCCCGAAGATACGAGTACCGCGTGGTTCGTCAGAATTGTTCAGCAGTACTACTGCATTGTCATCAAAATTGATGTACGAACCATCTTTACGGCGCAATTTCTTTTTGGTACGAACGATAACAGCTTTAGATACAGTACCTTTTTTGATACCGCCACCTGGCAACGCGTCTTTCACGGTTACCACTATTTTATCTCCGATACCGGCATAGTCCTGGCCCGAGTTACCCAATACACGGATACAAAGTACTTCCTTTGCACCGCTATTGTCTGCTACATTGAGCCTTGATTCTTGTTGTATCATCTCTTAATAAGATTACTTAGCTTTTTCAATAATTTCTACTAGGCGCCAGCGTTTTGTTTTGCTCAACGGGCGTGTTTCCATAATACGAACTGTATCGCCTACACCGGCAGTACTGCTTTCGTCGTGTGCATGGAATTTAGTCGTTTTTTTAACGAACTTTCCGTAAATCGGGTGTTTTACCTTACGCTCTACAGCTACAGTAATGGTTTTTTCCATTTTGCTGCTGCTCACAATCCCGATACGGGTTTTTCTGCTTTTTCTTTCAGTCGTTGTTGACATCTATAAAAAATTTACTTAGAAACCTAATGCTCTTTTGCGTTGTTCCGTCTTCATACGCGCGATGGTACGGCGCAATTGGCGAATAGTAAGCGGATTTTCAATTGGGTTTACCGCATGGCTGAACTTCATTTTCTTCAAACGCAGCTCTTCGTCGCCGATTTTATTATTCAGCGCATCGATATCCAGCGAACGATAATCGTCAACTTTCGCTTTTTTTGCTTTTGCCATTTTAATTTCTATTTGTTATTTATTATGATTTGCAACGATTGAAAGCCGCAAACCTAATTTTACTTTGATTATGCCTCAACGTAGTCTCTGCGTACTACGAATTTGGTTTTGATAGGCAGTTTCTGAGCTGCCAGTTCCAGTGCTTCTTTAGCCACTTGCATAGGTACACCATCAATTTCGAACATGATGCGACCCGGGTGTACTACAGCTGCCCAGAATTCCAGACTACCCTTACCTTTACCCATCCTTACCTCTGCAGGTTTGCGAGTTATTGGTTTGTCAGGGAAAATGCGGATCCAAACGTTACCCTCACGTTTCATGTGGCGGGTAAGAGCCTGACGCGCAGCTTCAATCTGGCGGTTGTTTATCCACTTTGGTTCAAGCGCTTTCAGTCCGAAAGAACCTGCAGCAACCATTGTACCGCGTTGTGCGTTACCTTTGATTCTGCCCTTGTGCGCTTTACGATGTTTCGTCTTTTTTGGTTGTAACATTGTTACAATATTTAAATAGTTGCTCTAATTATTTTACAATTAACGGCCTTTGCCACCACCGCGACGTTCGCCACCACCACGGCGCTCACCGCCACCGCGACGTTCACCACCACGGCCTTCGCCACGCTGACCACCTTCCGGACGGCCACCACCGGCAGCATTGCCACGGTTGTCTGAACCTGCAGAGAAGTTAGGGTTCAAATCACGTTTGCCCAGTACTTCGCCTTTACATATCCATACTTTGATACCGATTTTACCATATACAGTCAGTGCAAATACTGATGCATAGTCGATATCCATACGATATGTATGCAGTGGAGTGCGACCTTGCTTGAACTCTTCAGAACGAGCGATTTCAGCACCACCCAGACGGCCACCTACTTTTATCTTGATACCCTCTGCACCCATGCGCATAGCGGTAGAGATTGCCATTTTCACAGCACGTTTGTAGCTAACACGGCTTTCCAACTGACGAGCGATAGTTTCGCCCACGATGTTCGCATCCAGTTCAGGACGACGGATCTCCATAATGTTGATCTGAACGTCTTCTTTACCAGTGAGTTTTTTCAACTCTTCTTTAATGCGATCAACTTCAGAACCGCCCTTACCTATAATGATACCAGGCTTAGAAGTGTGGATTGTGATGATCAGTTTACCCAGTGTACGCTCAATAACGATGCGAGAAATACCGCCTTTATTGATACGTGCATTCAGGTAAGTACGGATTTTGTGATCCTCTACCAGTTTCTGACCGAAATCCTTTTTCTCGCCAAACCACATTGAGTCCCATCCGCGAACGATACCCAACCTGTTACCTATAGGATTAGTTTTTTGACCCATTCGTTATATTATTAAGTTGAATGTTTAAAAATTATGCGTTAGCTGCTACGGCAGTTTTGCTGTCCACAATAAGAGTTACGTGGTTGCTACGTTTGCGCAACCTGTAGGCACGGCCTTGCGGAGCAGGGTTCATGCGCTTTAATGTACGTCCACCATCTACGAAGATGGTTTTTACATACAGGTTTGCGCCTGCTACGTCAACACCTTCATTTTTAACCCTCCAGTTTGCAATGGCACTCAACAACAGTTTTTCCAAAGGAACAGAAGGATGCTTAGTACTGAATTTCAATGTATTCAGCGCATTTTCTACATGCATACCACGAATCAAATCTGCCAACAGGCGCATTTTGCGCGGCGATGTAGGATAGTTACGTAAACGAGCTACAGCTTCCATTTTATTATTTATTACTTAAGCGATGCCGCCAGAAGATGGCACCAAATTTTATTTAATTAATTATTTACTACCACTATGGCCTTTAAAGTTGCGTGTAGGTGCAAATTCGCCCAGCTTATGGCCAACCATAAATTCAGTTACATAAACAGGTATGAATTTGTTACCGTTGTGTACTGCAAATGTTTGACCAACGAAGTCCGGTGTGATTGTAGAGCGACGGCTCCACGTTTTGATAACACCTTTCTTAGTTTTGCCGTCGTTCATAGCTAAGACTTTCTTGTCCAGCTTTGCATCAACATAAGGTCCTTTTTTAATTGAACGAGCCATTATTCGTTATATTTTATCAGGGAGTCCCTGGTTATTTTTTGTATTTACCTGAAAGTTTTTTACCGTTACGGCGTTGGATGATCAGCTTGTTGCTACCTTTTGTAGTGCTACGTGTGCTTTCACCTTTCGCGTATTTACCTGTACGGCTACGTGGGTGACCGCCAGAAGAACGGCCTTCACCACCACCCATCGGGTGATCTACAGGGTTCATTGCAACACCACGGTTGCGTGGTTTAATACCTTTCCAACGGTTGCGGCCTGCTTTACCCATTGATTGCAGAGCGTGGTCGCTGTTAGAAACTGTACCAACAGTTGCCATACAAGTGCTCAGCACTTTACGCAACTCACCACTTGGCATTTTCAGTACGCAATATTTTTCTTCTTTCGCATTCAGCTGAGCGTAAGTACCTGCAGAGCGCGCCATTGAACCACCTTTACCAGGTTGCATTTCAATGTTGTGAATAACAGTACCCAAAGGCATGTTTTTCAGCAGCAGTGCGTTACCAACTTCAGGCGCTACGCTGTCGCCACTTACTACAGTAGCTCCAACTTCAAGACCCTGAGGGGCGATGATGTAGCGTTTTTCACCATCTGCATAGCTAAGCAATGCGATGAATGCTGAACGGTTAGGATCGTATTCGATAGTTTTAACGGTTGCAGGAATGTCCTTTTTATCGCGTTTGAAATCTACGATACGGTACATTTTCTTGTTGCCACCACCCATGTAGCGCATAGAACGGCGACCTTGAGCGTTACGACCAGCTGTAGACTTTTGAGGCTCCAGCAAGCTTTTTTCCGGCTCATTAGTGGTAACCTCTGCGTAAGCGTTACCTATTCTCCAACGTGTACCGGCTGTTACCGGTTTATATTTACGTAATGCCATTTTCTAATTCTTTATCAAATCTTACGAGAACAAATCGATAGAATCACCCTCTGCAAGAGTTACTGTTGCTTTTTTATAAGAAGATTTCATACCGCTGATAAAACCAGCTTTAGTGAAACGGTTTTTAACTTTACCAGGAACAACGATTGTGTTTACATCTGATACTTTAACACCGTAAAATTCCTCTACAGCTTTTTTGATTTCCAGCTTATTAGCCTTCTTATCCACTACAAAGGTATAGCGGCCGGATTTCTCCATTTGTGTGTTTACTTTCTCAGTAATCACCGGCCTTACCAATACGTTAGTGAGTTTCATTTTATTTAATTATTTCGTGTTACGAAAATTCTTTTCCTAATTAAGCTTCAACAGGAGCTTCGTTAAACATTTTTGCTGCAGTCTCTGTGAATACCAGTACTTGCGCATTTACAAGGTCGTAAGTATTCATATCGCTCAGTACTACTGTTTTGTTCCTGTCGATGTTGCGAGCACTCATGTACAGTTTCGCATCATATTCAGGCATAATGAACAGTGATTTTTGAGTACCGTTGATTTTGCCCAGCATTATAGCGAAATCTTTAGTTTTCGGAGTCTCGATATTCAGATCTTCGATTACAACTATTTTGTTTGCACGTGCTTTGTGAGACAATGCAGACATTTTAGCCAGATCTTTCACCTTACGGTTTACTTTGAAATCGTAACCGTGAGGAAGAGGACCGTTAACAGCACCACCACCTTTATATAAAGGGTTGCGGATGTTACCTTTACGAGAACCACCGGTACCTTTTTGACGGTGCAGCTTCTTAGAAGCACCATGTACTTCGGCACGAGTTTTAGTTTTGTGCGTACCCTGGCGTTGTGCAGCAAGATATTGCTTCACTGCGAGGTATATACAATGATCGTTTGGCTCGATATTGAATATATCTTCCGGCAGCTCTACGCTACGACCGGTTTTCTCACCTTTGCTATTATAAACGTCAACTTGCATGACTTAATTAATTCTGGATTAAAACGATTGAACCATTGTGACCCGGTACAGAACCACTAACAAGGATGTAGTTTTGTTCTGGGAACACTTTAACAACACGCAGTGCTTTGATCTTTACCTGATCGCCACCCATACGGCCAGCCATGCGCATACCTTTAAATACGCGGCTTGGGTATGATGAACCACCGATAGAACCCGGAGCGCGTTGACGATCGTGCTGACCATGCGATGCTTCACCAACACCACTAAATCCGTGACGTTTAACAACACCCTGGAAACCTTTACCTTTAGTGGTACCGATTACACTTACTTTCTCACCTTCTGCGAAGATTTCGCATGTCAGTGATTCACCAACTTGTTTATCAATGGAACAATTACGAATTTCCTTAACTATCGCCTTTGGAGATGTGCTTGCTTTGGCGAAGTGATTGAGGAGTGCCTTAGGAGTGTTTTTCTCTTTAGCTTCTCCGAATGCGATTTGCAACGCATCATAACCGTCGGTATCCACGGTTTTCTTTTGAGTAACCACACAAGGGCCGGCCTCTATGATGGTGCAAGCGGTTTGCTTACCGTTCGGCTCGAACACACTGGTCATGCCGATTTTCTTACCAATAATACCTTTCATTTTCTTATATTTTAGCCTAGCGCCCGGTTGCCTATGTGTGGACCGGGATAAGCTGTTTTTCTAATTTTTTAAAGAACTATAAAGCTTCTATCAAGCTTTAATTTCTACTTCTACGCCGCTTGGCAAATCAAGCTTCGAAAGCGCATCTACTGTGCGTGAAGAAGACGTGTAGATATCCAACAAACGCTTGTGCGTGCAAAGCTGGAACTGCTCACGTGCTTTCTTGTTAACGTGCGGCGAACGCAACACTGTAAAGATCTTCTTCTCTGTTGGCAAAGGAATAGGGCCTGTAACCACTGCTCCTGTATTGCGCACAGTCTTAACGATTTTCTCTGCAGACTTATCAACCAAGCTGTGGTCGTAAGATTTCAGTTTTATTCTGATACGCTGTGACATACTTATAAATAACTTCTAACCCGTAAAATTTGGGACTGCAAAGGTAATGCGTTAATTCTATTCAGACAAAATATTTTAAAGAAATTTTTAAAATTTTCAGGAAAGCTTGTCTGACAAGGGTTGGTTTGTGCAAAAATCGCTTTTTTGCGTCTATTAAATAAATTGATTTCATGACACGCATCTGCTTGATTTTCATATTCTTACCATTTTTCACAAAAGCACAAGACACCACCGTTAGAAAAGATGCTAAATTGGGTAAGACAGAAACATTTATTTACGTAGATAAGCTTCCAAAAGCCAATTATGACATCAATCAATACCTCAGTACACACCTGCGCTTGCCTGAAAATATTAGCTATAATTATTACCCTGAAAAGATCATAACAAGCTTTGTGGTAGAGGCGGACGGCAGTATTTCCAATCCTAAAGTCATCAAACCCACCAATACTTCACTGGACTCTTTAATAAAAACACTGCTACTGAGTATGCCTAAATGGGAACCTGCAGAATATCGCGGAAAGAAAGTACCCGCTAACTATAATTTACCTGTATACATTCACTTGCAATAATCATTTAATACCCGTACTTCTCCTTCCAGCAGTTGCGGAGATATTCTCTGATGCGAGCTTCAGATGCATTATCGCCCGGGTCGTAGAGCTTTACACCCGATATACTTTCCGGCAAAAACTCCATATTGACAAAGTTCCCTTCGTGGCTATGGGCATATTCATAACCCTTGCCATAATCAAGGTTTTTCATCAGCTTGGTTGGTGCATTGCGTATCTGTAATGGTACTGGCAGGTCTCCAGTTTTTGAAACAAGGTCTTGCGCATAGTTGATAGCCATATAGGATGCGTTGCTCTTGGCAGATGATGCCAGATATGTAGCACATTGTGAAAGAATTATCCTGCATTCAGGATAACCAATCATCTCTACCGCCTGAAATGTAGTTGTGGCCAGCAACAGCGCATTTGGATTGGCATTGCCTATATCCTCGCTTGCCAGTATTACCATACGGCGGGCTATGAATTTAGGGTCTTCCCCACCCGCTATCATGCGTGCCAGGTAATATACAGCAGCATTTGGGTCGCTACCGCGTATAGACTTGATGAATGCCGATATGATATCATAATGCTGCTCGCCTGTCTTATCGTACAGTGCCATTTTGCGCTGTACAATATCCTGAACGGCTGCATCTGTTATCAGCTTTTCTTCTCCTGTCAGCGACGTTACAATCAATTCCAAGAGGTTCAACAATCTGCGTCCGTCACCACCACTCAGGCGTAGCAATGCCTCCCATTCCTGCACTTTTACATGCTGTGTTTTCAGCCATTCATCCTGCTCCAGTGCCTGATTCACCATTTCTTTTAATTCATCTTCCGTAAGTGGTTGCAGCACATATACCTGGCAGCGGCTCAGCAAGGCGCCTATTACTTCAAAAGACGGGTTTTCTGTTGTAGCACCAATCAGTGTCACTATACCCTTCTCTACTGCGCCAAGCAAGCTATCTTGTTGCGCTTTGTTAAAGCGGTGTATCTCGTCTATAAACAACAATGCATGCCCCAGCTTCTTTGCAGCATCTATTACACTGCGCACTTCCTTTACTCCACTGTCAATGGCACTGAGCGAAAATATCTGCATTTCGAGTGAATGGGCTATTATCTGCGCAAGCGTTGTCTTTCCCACACCCGGAGGCCCCCAGAATATGATTGAATGTGCTTTGCGGTTTTGTATCATCTGCTCCAGCACCTTGCCCTTGCCAACCAGATGCTGCTGACCTATATAATTAGCCAGTGTTCTGGGACGCATACGTTCTGCCAACGGTGCCTGAATATTGTCTGTCATATAATTAGCAATTCATTAATAGGGATTTAACTAAATTCGCTTCATGCAACGCAAATTACTAATCATTATTGGCCTGATGGGATGTGTTTTGATAACATTTGCCCAAAAGAAGAAAAAGAACAACAATGAAACAACTGCAGCAAAAGCAGATACCAGTATCAATTACAAAGAAGTAGGCGCACCAATGCCCCCACTCAGGGCATTACACATGCAAAATAAAAGTGGCAGCGGAGAGCTGTATACGACTAAAGACATGCCTGCCAAAAAGAATGTGCTAGTAATGATGTATAACCCAACATGCGGTCACTGTCAGGAAGAAACAATTGACATTGCCAAGCATCTGGATGCCTTTAAAAATACAGAAGTATTGCTACTGGCAGATACCGTGATGAAAGAATACATTGATTTCTTTCATTCTTCAACAAAAGTATTTGACTACCCTGAAATAAAGATGCTGCTGGACCATAGTGGATTTATTAAACACACTTTTACATACACATCGTTGCCGCAGATAAACATATATAATAAAGAAAGGAAACTTGTCAGGATATTTTCAGGCGATACTCCGATAGATTCGCTGAAACCATATATCCAATAAAAACAAAGTGTGGCTTAAGCCACACTTTGTTTTTTGATATAATCTCTGATTTTGCGGACATAATCAAAATATCCCCTCTCCATCCTTAGCCAGAAGACTGTAAAGATTACCACACCAATTATACCGAATGTATAAGTATAGATGTGAAGCCCTTTACCTACAGTCATAGTAACTATAGTAGCTATAAATAAGAACAAACAGAATATCATTATCAACAATGGCCCCCCAGAGTCAATTTTGCGCATTTTAGAACTGATCACAATCTGAGTTTTGTCCCCCTTATTACTCAACTCAACATGTGTGATTGGCAAAGTCCTGATTTCGTTTTCCTGTTCTGCATGCGGTATTACCCTGATAATCCTGTCTTTTTCAGACACTTCAAAATCAAGATTGTGAACCTTTACATGCTTTCCGAGTAAACGGACTTTAATGTCATCCGGACGCATTGACGATTGGTACCGGTACGTACGTGAGAATATCATAGGCACTAATTTTTGGTTAAAAGAACTTGTTTACATGAAAGTTAAGCACAATATCTACGCCTTACAATGTGGCTTGGATTAAAATTTGCACTTCTTTTTTAATGTATCCAAAAACTATGCCAAATTAATAATACAAATTACTGATTATCAATTAATTACAAAGAAATGATTAGCTCATTTATGTTATTCACAATTATGTAAAAACTACTGCTAATCAGTTTTGTAAAAACAAACAAAAATCCTTATATTTTATTTCGTACCTATCGATTGATAGTACTGTTGCACCATATTGCGGTAGTATGGTTTCAGTTGTGCAGGTGTGGTTTTGTATTGCTCTGAAAGCTGTTTGTTTTCGTTGATATAACGTTGCAATTCTGCAGGTATCTGCTTGCTTATTTCATCTGCACTTTTTGATGAACGTTTATCATCCTGCTCTTGCTCGCGCAAAGATTTCTCTGCCTGCAAAAGCCTTGTCAATATTTCTTTCTGACGCATCATCATCTCTGCACTCATGCGTTTGTTTACAAGGTCTGTCTCAATTCTATCCATCTTCTCCTGTAACTCTTTCAGCTCTTTTGCATTGCCCATGCCTTTGCTATTCAGCAAGCTATTGAGTTGCTGCAACTGACGTCGGATAGCTGCTTGTTGCTGTGCCATCTGCGCCAGCTTTTGTGCATTGCCGTATTCACCCTCGCTACCTTCTTTATTCTGAGGCTTACCGTCTTTCGATTCCTGTCCTTGCTGCCCTTCTCGCTGTTGCTTGGCATTTTCCATTTGCTGCATAGCATTGCCCAGTTGTTGTTGTTGAGTAATGATATCGCTCAACTGTTTGCCAACACCGGGCTTCGGTGTTTTACCACCGGGATTGTTACACTGTCCTTGCTTGCCTGAAGAGTTGTTTTGCTGACTTTGTTGTTGCATCAAATTCGATAATACTTCATTCAGCATCAATGCCAGATTGTTGGTATGCATCATGGCATACTGCTGTCTTGCCATCACATCTTCACGACGGCGGTTTTCCATCATTTTGATGGCTGCAGCTATATTATTCTCAAGCTCTGTAGTTTCTTTATTGATAGTTGGCGCAAGCTTAAACAGTTCTTTACTGAGTGTAAACAAACTATCGCGTATCATGCGGCTGTTGGCATGCAGGCGTTTTTGCTCTTGCTGATTGGCAATATAGTTTTGCGATGTAGGAGGTGTGTTTTGCACTTTCTTAATAAGTTGCTCCTGATCAAAAGACAAGCGTACCAGATTGGTGAGTATCTGCCTTACTGCTCGTATATCTTTTTTCAACTGCATGGCATTCATACCACCTGCACCCGACTTCAGGCTCTGCGCCATAGACTTCAGATTTTCTGCTGCCTGGCTCTGCGACTTGCTCGATTGGCTTTTCTGCCCCTGCTCCAGTTGCTGCTTGCTATCCTGCATATCCTGCTTAGCATCGTTGGCTTTATCTTTTTCTTTCGCCACATCCTGCTCTTGCTTCATTTCCTTGTTCAGCTCTTCCATCTGCTTCATCTCTTCGCTCATGGCCTGTTCCAGTTCTTTCTTCAAAGCCTCCTGTTCTTTAGACAGTTGCTGATTATCCTTTTTACCTTTATCAGTTTCCGCCTTCAGGTCCAATTGTTTCTCTGCCAGCTTATCCATTTTGTTGGCAAGGTCTTCCATACGCATTTGCATCTCCAGCTTCTTCATCAGCTCCTGCATGCGTTGCAGGTCCATATTAAAGAGTTTATTCTCCTGCTCCAGTTGCTTCATGGTTTCAAAAGCCTTATCCTTGTTCAGGCGCTGCATCAGTTCCTGCAGCTTTTTCATCTGCTCTTTCAGCTCTTTATTCAGCAGATTGTCCATCTGCTTTTGCAGCTCCTGTTGTTTTTCCTTTACATCTTCACTATACTCCTTGTGCTGGCTTTGCTGCACCTGTTCATCCAGACGCTTCTTTACAACTTCCATCTGGTTTTTCAACTGCTGTTGCATGTTGGATAGCTGTTGCAGATTTTGTTTCTGTTCAAAACCCATATCACTACTTTCCAGCATTTTGCTTTGCAGGTCTTTATACTCGTTTTGGATATCTTTTGTTTGCTCAGAGCTATTGTTCAGGCCCGAATTGATTTGCTCTGCATTGGCATTCATGGCAGAGTCAAGCTGTTCAGGGTTGAACATATTATAAGACCTGACCTCGCTACGGGTAGCTTTGGCACCGTGTACACCATCATTATCCCAAGCCTCTATGTAATACTGTAGTTTTTGCCCCGGTTGCAGGTTCAGTGGTTCTACATCAAAGTAATATTGGAATGAGGTTAGAGAACCACCACTTAAAGGTAGCGGTATGCTCTTGCTGGCTATGGGTTGGTTCTTGGCGCTCGTCAGGTCGTAGTGAAACAATACTTTGCTGATACCGTAGTCATCGCCTGCAGTACCTGTTAGTAATATCTGCTTGCCCGATACACTATCTCTGAACTCTTGCATTTGTATTACAGGGTGTTCATCTGGTATCACTCGTACATTGTACCTGTAGCTATCGGTAATATTGGTAGCATTATTGCGCAGCGATAGTACATAACCCGTATCGTTCATAAACCTGAACTGCGAACCAAACAAACTTGCTTGATGCGTCAGCTTGATAGGCTGTCCGTTACCGAAACGAATGAATGCGTCGTCTGTATACTCTGCTATAAATGCCCAACTGATGTATGTACCCACTGGTACGGTAACATCACCCATGCTGGTGCGTAGCTCGTCTTTGCGACCTGTATAATCGGGATAGTCAATCTTTACATTGAATGATTTAAGCACAGGCTTTTGCGCCACACTTATAATATAAGGCTGCGAATTGAAACCTGCAGCAAACAACCTGAAACTGAACTGCTCTGTTATGTTGCGGAATGTGTACTGAAACTCGTTCTTGCCGATAGATTGCATAGACAATTTATCGCTACCCAGCTCTATATACATATCAGCAGGCAGCGCATTGCCTTCTACTGTTACTTGCAGTACATAATCTGCTCCACGAATGGCTTGCAGTTTTTTATTCTTTACTATGAAACGAAACGGTGCAGGTTTCTCGAAAGCTTTGGTTGGTTGCAGCAAACGTTCCGATGCATCAGAGAACACATCGGGCGCAGCTACCAGTATCATTGCAATTACCAATACAAGCGGCAATAGGTATGGTAGGTATTTTTTGTTCTTACCCAAATCTACAGCACTGGCAAAAGGCACTACGGATAGCTGTGCGGCTTTCTGATCTATACTTGCCAATGCCAGCTCGCGGCTTTCATGGCTATCGGCATGGTGGCGCAGTTGCAGTATGTTCAGTAGCTTATCACTTACTTCGGGAAAATGCTTACCCACAATAACGGCTGCCTGCTCGTGGCTTATCTGTTTGCCCAGCTTTGCCATCTTGCTGAGGGGCATAGCCACCCAAACAACCAATGCTGCAAGCCCGGCAACCACAAATAGCGATACAATGCTGATTTTTGCCCATACAGGCAGGTACAGATAATACTCGCCCACAGATACGGTAAGGATATAGGCAAGCAGGCATATAAATAATATGAGCGAACCGCGCAGCAGTTGATTGGCATAATACTTCCTGATGAACGCGTCTAATCTCGATATTAACTCCTCGTAATTGCTCATAAGTTTCGCTACATGCAATATAACGGAAATAAATGTTTCATAAATCCTAAAAATCAACCGTATCCATACCTTTGCATACCTTTTAGGAAGAAGAATATATGATGCTTTTATACCCTGCGCACGCCGCAGATGCTCTGGAGTTTAGTAAGGTAGCCCAATTGTTGAAATTGAAATGCCGTACCGATGCCGCCCGCGAACGGGTGGAATCCTTACGTTTTCATACCCGTATAGAATATGTGGAGAAGGCACTGGTGCAAACACGCGAATACAAGTCGATACTCATGAGTGGGGACTATTTCCCGAACGACTTTACCCGCAATATTGAAAAAGAACTGAAGCTGGTATCACTACCCGGTGCTGTATTGGCTGCAGACCAATTGTTGGCTTTTCAGCAACTGGCACTGAACATACGCGATATACTGAACTGGTTTAAAAACCACGAAGGCCTGTTTGTGAACCTGCGTGCACTGGCAGATAAAATACAGTACGAAAAACAGATAAATGAAACCATCAGCGCGGTAATAGATGAGATGGGTAATGTGCGCGACAATGCATCGCGCGAGCTGATGAGTATACGTGCGGAACTGGCAAGCCGCCGCCAAGACCTCCGCAAGATGTTTGAAGGTGTGCTGCGCAAGCTGAACAAACAGGGTTATCTGGCAGATATTGCCGAGGGCTTTCTGAATGGAAGGCGTGTAGTGGCGGTGTTTGCAGAACATAAACGCATTGTAAAAGGTATTCATCATGGCGAGAGCGATACACAACGTACCGTGTTTATAGAGCCTGAAGAAACCATTGAACTGAATAACGAAGTAGCATCGCTGGAGCGTGCAGAGATGCGCGAGATACAGCGCATACTGGCACAAACCACCGCTACCCTTTCGGGCTGGCATCCGCAATTGGATAGTTATTATCACTTGTGTGGTATCTACGATTTTATACGTGCAAAGGCAATGCTGGCGATGGATATGAATGCAGAGATGCCTCGCCTGAGTCCGCACCCGCATGTAGACCTGATAAAAGCAACCCACCCATTGCTGCTGCTGCACAACAACCGCGAGGGTAAGCCTACCATACCATTATATATATCGCTGAACAGAGATAAACGTGTACTGATAATAAGTGGACCCAATGCAGGTGGCAAGACGGTATCTATGAAAACCGTAGGGCTGCTGCAATTGATGACACAAGCGGGACTGCTGATACCTGCCAGCCCCGATAGCGAGGTGGGCATCTTCAAGCAGATGATGATACACATCGGCGATACGCAGAGCATAGAGCATGAGCTGAGTACCTATAGCGCACACCTGCGCGATATGAAATACTTCATGGATTTTGCCAATGGTAAAACACTGTTCTTTATAGATGAACTGGGTAGCGGGTCTGACCCCAACCTGGGTGGTGCATTTGCAGAGGCTATTGTGGAAGAACTTGCCAAGCGCCATGCCATGGGCATCATCACTACACACTACCTGAACCTGAAAGTAATGGCAGGTAAAGTACAGGGTATCTTTAACGGTGCGATGGCTTTTGACGAGGAAAAGCTGGAACCACTGTACCAACTGACGGTGGGCAAACCGGGTAGCTCTTACACTTTTGCCATAGCACAGCGCAGCGGACTACCTCCTGCAATTATAGACCGTGCAAGACAACTGACAGAGCGCGGACACTTTAAGCTGGATAAGATGCTGCACCAGACAGAGCAGCAAAGCCAGAAGCTTGCCAACAAAGAAAAAGAGATAGATAAACTGCTGAAGAAGAATAAAGAACTGGAAAAAGAATTCAGCGAACTGATAGATAAAGAAAAGAAAGAACAGCAATACAATACACTGCGCCTGCAGAACAAGATAAAGAAAGAAGAACTGGACTACCTGCGCGATATGGAGCGCAAGTTTAAGCAGATAATAACAGACTGGAAGAAGGCCGAAAACAAAGGCGAGGTAATAGCTGCGGCAGAGAATGTACTCTTTAAACGCAAGCAGATAGCAGCCAATGTAGCCGTAGCCAAGAAGGCCGATAAGAACTACGATGTGGTAGGCGGCACACCCAAACTGGGCGATATGGTACGCAACAAAGACAACCACCAGGTGGGCAAGCTTACAGAACTACGCGGCAAAAAAGCCATTGTGCAGATAGGGCAAATGCCATTTAACGTAAGCATAGACGAATGGGTGGTAGTGAAAAAGAAAGAACAGCCACAGGGTAAAAAGAAGAAATAACGCACATTCCATTCCATGGAATGGAATGGCTATGTTTTTAAACTGCACTAATTAATAGTTAATACCACCTCTGTTCCGTTCCGCGGAACGGAACACGTTTGTTTTTAAAAACGTGTTATTTTAAGTTTTATTTACTGGTAATGCTTTCTTTAAGTTTATAATATGGAAGGGTTTGAATTTCTTAGTGACTACTTAACATCAGGGGAGGTTGAATACTTAAATGATAGCATCATTTTTTTCCAAATGTTAGTAACCAATTACCCAATTGGATTCTATCGTATTGATTGGAATCAAGTCAAAAACAAAATTGAATTTTACATTGGGTTAAATTATCCTGAATCAATACAACCTATAAAAGATTGCATTAATAAAATCATCTTGAAATATCTTATAAACGATGATGAATTTGTATACGTTTGTTTTGATGGCATAACGGAAGGTGCATTTAAAATGCGATGGAATACTTTCAAAGAGTATGCTCATGAAATATTAACGACCCCTCAACATACATACGTAATACCAGAAGACGCAAGCTGGTGCCTAAACTATACGTCTGAGAATTATTTATATTTTGGTTATGCGAATCAATAGTTAACATTACCTCTGTTCCGTTCCGCGGAACGGAACACGTTTGTTTTTAAAAACGTGTTTTTGTGATCCGTAGCATTAAGTATATGTATAAAAGAATGTAATTAAAACATCAATTCTATCACTTCACATTCTGCTACCCTATTGGGCCCCTCCATGAAATAACAAATGGTATTCAGTTTTAAATGCTCCTTGTGATAAGGAACTCTATCTTCCACAGATATGAGCATTCTTGCTACACCTTGTGATGGAACAGACGAATTTCTATCTAATATCAAATCTCCTTTCTCATCTTCAAATTGTGGGTATATCATAAATAGGGAATGCGGACCACCAGGGTGATCATACCAGAAGTCGGATCTATAGCCTTGGTACGGCAAAGTCTTTCTACCACCTTCTTGTTCAGTATAAAAGCGATATCTGACTTTGAAGTGTGGCTTTCTTATTTCACTTTCTGTCAATTGCATTAACATAATCTATTGTCAATGATACTAAAATCTGACAAATGTCAATAAATCACTCAACCTCAACAAACAATCTTGAATTGTAAGGTATGTTTCAATTATATTGACAACAAAAAAACGCATTTTCAAGAATAGCGCATTCCATTCCATGGAATGGAATAGGCATAAACTTTTAACTATCAATTAGTGCGTTTTAAAATAAAGCGTGTTCCGTTCCGCGGAACGGAACAAAAACTGCGTTTTCAGGAATAGTGTATTCATTCCATGGAATGGAATGAATACACTTTACATCATATCCTTTACCAATCCACCCAATTTCTTTAATGCACGCTCTACCTGTGGTGTCCATTGCATACCGTAGCTGAGGCGCATACAATTGCGGTAGCGGTCTTGCAGGGTAAACATACTGCCGGGTGCTATGCTTATTTTATGTTGTATGGCTTCGCGATACAGTTCGTAGGTATCTATGCGCTTATCCAGTTCCAGCCATTGTATAAAGCCACCTTTGGGGTTGCTCATCTTCGTCCCTTCCGGAAAGTACTCGCCTATAGCACGAGAGTATTGCAGGCTGTTGCTGTGCAGTGTTTGTCGCAGCTTGCGCAGATGGTGTTCGTACCTGCCCGTTACCAGAAAATTGGCAATAGCAGCCTGCTGCACCGTAGCACTGGTTATGCTGTGGTATAGCTTCAGGCGTTTCACTTTCTCCAGGTATTTGCCGGGAGCCACCCAGCCTACCCTATAGCCCGGTGCCAGTGTTTTAGATACAGAGCTGCACCACAATACGTTGCCTTCCTTATCAAAACTCTTACAAGAGCGTGGTCGGTTTTTACCAAAATACACATCGCCATACAGGTCGTCTTCTATCAGCGGCACACCATGTTTGCTCAGTAGTTTTACGAGAGCTTCTTTCTGCTCATCGGGCATGGTATAGCCCAGCGGGTTGCTGAAGTTCGTAACAAAAAAACATGCTTTTATATTATGCTTCTGCAGCGCCTGTTTAACATCATCGGGGTCAACACCTGTATCGGGATGTGTTGGCAGCTCTACCACCTTCAGCCCTATGCTTTGTGCAAAGCGCAGCGTACCAAAGTACACAGGGCTTTCTACCGCTATGGTATCACCTGGCTTTGTAATGGCCATCAGGCAATAAGATATCGCATTCATGCAGCCGGCAGTGGTTACAAGGTCATCGGCCTTCAGTCCGCTATCCCACTGGCGTGTCCACCTTGCTATCTGTGTACGCAGCAGCGCATTACCCTGTATAGACTCATACGATGTTCCGTTATCGGGCAGGTCTCTCAATGCCTGTGCCATCGCTTTGTTCAGCTTGGGCAGTGGCAGCAATTCGGGAGCAGGTACACTCAGCGAAAACTTCATAATACCCGGCATCACAAAATCATCATACACTTCAGATATAATGGCCTCTACGTTTTTGTTCTTCGTAGTTAATGAAGGATTGCTTTTTTCTAAAGACAATAAAAACTTAGACGGATTATACTTTACATAATACCCACTCTGCGGACGTGACTCTATCAGCCCCTTCCCTTCCAGATGGTAATACGCCTGCAAAACAGTACTCATACTCACTTCCTGCTGTTCGCTCAATCCCCTTACAGACGGCAGTTTATCGCCAATATTCAGCACCCTGTCCATTATCTGCTGCTCTATACCATCTGCTATATGCAGGTATATATGGCCGTCCTTTCCTTTTATTTCTTTCTTCATACAGGAAGTTTGTTAAAAAAACTGTTCTGGTCGAAAATACGAAAATTGTATCTGTTTTGTTTCAAATAATCTATAGACTTTTGCCATGTAGATATTCTATTATCTCTAACTAAGGCACGCTATGTCAAGGCACACTAAAGCACTATTAGCACTATTCTACATCTGCATCATCTGGGGTACCACGTATCTGTCGGGGCGTATTGTAGTGCAGGTATTTCCATCATTTTTATTCGCAGCACTCAGGCAGGTAATATCGGGTATCATAATCATTGCCATTGCATTATTCATCAACAAAAAGGCCGACCTCACCAAAGCAAATATTCTGCATCAGGCAAAAGTGGGCTTCCTGCTTATAACCATGGGCAACGGGCTTGTAATGTGGGGCATGCGTTTTATACCAAGTGGTGTAGCGGCACTGATATGCGGGCTGATGCCACTGAACGCTGTTGTTATAAATATTATACTCACCAAAGAACGCATCAATGGCATTATAATAGCAGGTATGCTAACGGGTTTTGCAGGCATCGCGCTGATATTCAAAGACAATCTTGCAGACCTTACCAACAGCAGTTATCTGTTTGGCATCATAGCTACATTCATTGCTACGTCTTGCTGGTCTTTCGGTAGTGTCATCAATAAAAAGCATGTGTCCGATGTCAACCCCATATTCAATTCGGGAATGCAGCTGATATTTGGTTGTATAGGTTTGTTCATACTCAGCCTTTTTGCCGATAGCTACGAGAACCTCAATTTCTTCCAGCCCAAAGTGATCTGGAACCTTGCCTATCTGGTCATCTTCGGCTCTGTACTGGCATATACATTGTATATGTATGCGCTGAAGGAATTGCCTGTTGGCATTACGACACTCTATGCCTATGTGAATCCACTGGTAGCAGTAGTGCTTGGTTATTTTGTGCTGAACGAACAACTGACATGGTACACAGCACTGGCATTTGCAACCATTGCAGGCGGTGTATATATAGTAAACTACGGTTATCGCCGTAAGCATAAACAGACAGAGGCTGAAAAAGCCGCATTATTAACCATTCCGGAAGCGGAATAAAAAAGTGTATCATATGGAATACGCAATCACAATCACGCCACAGGCAGAGCGCCAGGTAAAGGACACCACATCTATACCTTTCGGGCAGCAGCCTACAGAACACATGTTCATTGCCGAATACAAAGACGGTGAGTGGCACAACAGCCGTATCGTACCATTTACCAACCTTAGCATGAGTCCCTTTGCACTCTGTTTGCACTACGGACAAACGGTGTTTGAAGGTATGAAGGCATTTCTGATGAACGATGGCCGTGTCAATATATTCCGCATGGATAAACACTACGACCGTTTTACAAAATCGCTGGAGCGTATGTGTATGCCAGTGGTACCGAAAGGTCTATTTAATGAAGCAATGCACCAACTGATACAGCTGGATAGCAACTGGATACCGAATGACGAACACGGCTCGCTCTACGTGCGCCCGTTCATGATAGCATCAGAAGACAGGCTTGGTGTGAAGATATCAGACGAATACCTGTTTATGATTGTGTGTACGCCTGCGTATCAGTACTATGCAAAACCACTGAAAGTAAAAGTGGAAGATAAATATGCACGTGCTGCAGATGGTGGTACAGGCTTTGCTAAATGTGGTGGTAACTACGGTGGCGCCTACTACCCTACCAAGCTGGCAAAAGAACAGGGCTACGACCAGGTAATATGGACAGATAGCAAAACACATGAAATGATTGAGGAGTCAGGCACAATGAACCTGATGTTCTTTATAGATAATACACTGCTTACACCACCACTATCAGGTACTATACTGGATGGCATTACCCGCGACTCTTTGCTGACACTGGCTAAAGAAATGGGTATAGCTACAGATGTACGCCCGATAGCACATAAAGAAATACAGGCGGCACTGGAAGCAGGTAAGCGCGTAGAAGCATTTGGTGCAGGCACTGCAGCAGTTATTGCCCCGATAGAAACAATTGCTATAGGTGGAAAGGAATACAACTGCTATACAGGCGAAGATGCTACAATGTACAAACTGCAAAAAGCACTGTACAATGTACGCAAAGGTATGGCTACAGACACACACAACTGGAACTATATAATATAACAAAGCATGCAACCCGTAACGATAGACTATAAAGGCTATACCATAACAACAGATAAAACATTGATGCGCGTTGAAGACATACACCAGTGGTTATCTACAGAGGCATATTGGTGCAAGAAAATACCGTTTGATGTTGTTAAGACCGCATTCGACCATTCTTACTGCATAGGCATATTGAAAGATGGCAAACAGGTAGGCTACGCACGTTTTGTAACAGACTATTCCGTATTTGCTTACCTGGCAGATGTGTATGTAGAAGAAGCACACCGTGGTATAGGGCTTAGTAAAAAGATGATGGAGATACTCATGAATCTTGATTGGGTAAAGAAACTTCGACGCATATCGTTGGCTACGCTGGATGCACACGGGTTGTATGAACAGTTTGGCTTTAAAGCACCTGCGGTACCCGAAAGGCTGATGGAGATAACACGCCCTGCTATATACGGAGACATCACTAATCCTTGTAATTAAACATACTTGCTATGGCTATTCAATATCTTAAAAGCGCAGACAGGCAGTTTCAGATGTATAAGAAACTGGGCGAAGGTGCAATGGCACAGATGACAGATGAGCAACTGTTCATTATGCCAAATGAAGAAAGCAACAGTGTTGCCATCATTGTAAAACACTTGTGGGGCAATATGCTCAGCCGCTGGACGGATTTCCTTACAACGGACGGCGAGAAAGAATGGCGACAACGCGATGCAGAGTTTGAGAACGACATTAACACCCGCGAAGCCCTGATGCAGAAATGGGAAGAAGGCTGGCAATGCCTCTTCAACGCACTGGGCAGCATTACAGACGATGATCTGGAGCGTATTATCTACATCCGCAACGAAGGGCATACCATACTCGAAGCCACCAACAGGCAGATAGCACACTACGCTTACCACGTGGGGCAGATAGTATATATCGCTAAGATGTTCAAAAACGATGGCTGGAATAGTTTATCTATCCCACGCAATAAATCGAACGAATACAACAACAAGAAATTCAGTGAAGAGAAAGGTACACGACATTTTACCGATGAGTGGCTGAAGAAATAAGCTGAACGTCCTGCATAAATAAAGCCTCCTAATCTTTTTAAAGATATACGGAGGCTTTTATTCTATAAAACCGACCAAAGTATTCCTAACTGGTTCTCTTCCATATTTTTGTCTTGCTTATCATGCCCGCATCGGCAGTTATCTGCAGGTTGTTATTCTTATCAATACTGAAAACACCATCCAGAGTTTTACTCTTTGCTGGCAAGTATACGTATCCTTCCCAATCCTTACCTGTATATTTTATCTTCTTCAGCACAACAGTACCTGCTTTCACTTTGGCGTTGGCTTCATTTATCCACACAAGCTTTCCCCAATAGTATTCGCCCTCTTTATACACCTCTATTTTTCGGGTATTCTCTTCATTAACATAGCGCCCAAGGATCTTATCAGATGATTGTTGTGCATATATGGCTGTCGTTACAGCTACAGACATCAATATGGTAAATAGTAAACGCATCAGTTTTTAGCAAACATATTATCAATAACTCAGGCTCACAAAATCATTTCAACGAAACATATTTATACGTCATGCAAACGGAAATGAATAACATAAAAGAAAATCCCCCGCCGTAGCGAGGGATATGTTTCCTAATCTTTATGCTGATGTCTTTGCATTTCTTTTCGCTCTATAAAGTAGGATATAACTAAGCCCAGTCCACCACAAATACCTATCAGCGAGAAATACAGCGCAACTCTATCAGGACCTACTTGAAATCCTTTGTGTGGCATGCTCTCGTCTATGATATATGCCAACAACACCCCCAAGCCAACACCTATAAACAACATACCATATTTCAGGTAGGTAAGTGAGCTAAACTTCCTATAGCTCTCTCTCGGGTTAATCCCCCTTTCAATCAGTGCCATGTTTTCTTTGTTGCGCAAATAGTATATGCCAAATGATGTCACTGCCATGCATACGAACATTACTATCGGTATCATTGCTTTAGTTGCTTCCATATATCTGTTTTTAAAATTATTAATTTGTTGATGAATCTATGACGCAGGCAAATGCCATTCGGTTACAAAACAGGGAAAAATAATTTTCTGTAACCTGTAGCTGGTATTTTGCGTCTTATATCCAAACTATGCATCAGGCACAAGATGTCGATATCATTCAATCTATATTGCAAGGCAATAAAGCAGCCTATGCAGTATTGGTAGAGCGTTATCAGTCTTACGTATATACTATAATCAACAGGCTGATACCAGTCAGGGAAGAGGCAGAAGATGTATCGCAGGAAGTATTTGTAAAAGCTTACCTCTCGCTTGCAGGCTTCAAGGGCACCAGTAAGTTTAGCACATGGCTATATACTATTGCGCATACCACTGCCATATCGCACCTGCGCAAATCTGGTCCCAACGTAGTATTTGCAGACGAAAACACCATGGCAGCTATTACTGATAACCGTACTGCATTTCATCAACCACAACACAACACGCTGCGCAGTGCTGTCAACACATGCATCAAACTGCTGCCACCCGACGATGCCGAAATCATAACCCTGTTTTATATGGCAGAGCAGTCTATAGAAGAAATAGGCGTCATTATGCGAATGGAACCCAATACTGCCAAAGTAAAACTGCACCGTGCAAGACAAAAGTTAAAAGATATTGTAGAGCGCGCCTACGGCAAGGAAAAGACTTTATTATATCGCAATTGATGTAACTTTAATAAGAAGAACATGACACAGGAAGATAACACATATAAAAACCTGATGGATGCACTGGAACCGGAGCAGCCCTCTATGCGTTTTACCAAAAACGTAATGGATGTCATTGAGGGTATGGAAGTTGCTCCTGTCAGCAAACGATATGTAAATCCGTTAGTAGTAAAAGGTATTGCAGCAGTTCTTATCCTGTGTATACTAATATCAATATTTGTAGTGTTTACTGCCGCAGGTTCATTACCTGAATACACAAATAAACTACCTCAACACTTCAGCCTATACTTACTGGGTATCAACATTGTGTTATTAATGATATTGGCAGAACGCTGGCTGAGCAGCAAAAAAAGAATTCAAGACTTGCAAGACAATCGATAGTTATTTTATCAGTATTATAAGGACTGTATCAGTTCCATATCAAATTCCTGAAGACTATTAATTTTGGCATCCGCCAGCGAAAAACGTGCATCTTCATAATGTGCTGCTTCCGGTATGGCTATCACCTTCATACGTGCAGCCTTACCTGCCACTACCCCGTTTATCGAGTCTTCCAATACCAATGACTGAAATGCCGTTGAGTCCAGTTGCTTTGCACAATGCAAAAACACCGCAGGGTGTGGCTTGCCCAGCTCTACCTCATCAGCCGATGATATGCAATCAAAATAATCTTTAATACCAAAATGCTCCACCAATGCATTTATCATGCGGATGGGCGAGGACGACGCAAGGCCTGTTTTAAAACCATTTACCTTCAGCATATCCAATGCCTGTTGCACTCCCGGCATCATGACACCTTGCTTTATGGTCAGTGCTATAATATCGTCCAGTATCTCCTCAGCTACCTCTTGCGATGATTTTCCCTGCCATGGATATTTTACCGACCAAAACTCTGTTACCTCATATATATGAAACCCTCGGGTGTCCTTGAATCGCTCGCGGGTGATGGGGATGCCATGCTTTTGTGCCACCTGCAGCATACTGATACCCCATAGCGGTTCAGTATCAAACAATAAGCCATCCATATCAAATATCACCGTGTTTATCATAAATAAGTCCTGTTGGGGTTGCAAATATCCACTAGTCGGGGGAAATTTTGGGGGAAATTATTCCAATTAAGATTAATTAACATTCATCTATACAAGTCAATCGGTTATTTTTGCCTCAAATTAATAATCTATGAAGCGCAAAGCTTTCTTCTCCTTGATGTTAGGAGCGTCTATGCTAGCTAACACAGCTAAAGCAGAAGGTAACATCAAGTTTACTGAGTTTGACCTGCCAAACGGCCTGCATGTTATTCTGCATGAGGACCACGCCACACCTATTGTATGTGTATCTGTAATGTACCACGTAGGTTCTAAAAACGAAGACCCGCAGCGTACAGGTTTCGCACACTTCTTCGAGCACCTGTTGTTTGAAGGTAGTGCAAACATAGGCCGCGGCGAATACATGAAAATGGTACAGGCAGCAGGTGGTCAGCTAAATGCTAATACATCTCAGGACCGTACATATTATTTTGAAACAATGCCATCAAACCAATTGGAACTGGCATTGTGGATGGAGTCTGAACGTATGTTTCAGGCTAAAATAGACATGGTAGGTGTTGAAACACAACGTAAAGTTGTAAAAGAAGAGAAGAAACAACGCTACGATAATACACCATACGGCCAGTTGCTGAACTGTGTATACGAAAACGCATACACTATCCACCCTTACCGCTGGAGCCCTATCGGTAAAGAGCAATACATCGATCAGGCAAAACTGGAAGAGTTTATGGATTTCTATAAAACCTTCTATGTACCAAACAACGCAGTACTGTCTATTGCAGGCGATCTGGATGTTGCTAAGACTAAAGAAATGATCACTAAATACTTTGGTGAAATTCCTAAAGGCACAAAAGCTATCCCTCGTCCTACAGAAGTAGAACCTAAACAAACTGCTGAAAAACGTGTTGAATTCTTCGACAACGTACAACTGCCTGCTACTATCGTTGCTTATCACACACCAAAAATGGGTACAGACGATTGGTATGCCATGCAATTATTATCTCAACTGTTGTCACAGGGCAAAAGCTCTCGTTTCAATAAAGAAATCGTAGAAAAGCAACAAAAAGGCCTTGCTGTAGGTGCATTTATGATTCCGAACGAAGATCCGGGTGTTGCTTTCATGTATGGTATCACCAACGCAGGTGTTAAACCTGAAGAACTGGAAAAATCTATGTTGGAAGAAGTAGAAAAAGTAAAAACTGCTGTAATCTCTGACGAGGAATATCAGAAGCTGATGAATCAGGCAGAAAACGATTTCGTTTCTCAAAACCAACGTGTATCGGGTATTGCAGAAAACCTGGCTACCTACTATACTTTCTTCGGCAATGCCGACCTGATCAATACAGAGCTGGAGAAATACACTAAAATAACTAAAGAAGACCTGAAGCGTGTTGCGAACAAATACCTCACAAAAGAAAACAGGCTGGTAGTTTATTATTTACCAAAATCGCAACAAAAGAAAGGATAATCCATTTATTTTTCTAAACAAGCTTCAACTGTATTATAAAATGAAAAAGTTAACACTATCTATATTATACGTAGCAGTAGCACTCAGTGCATCTGCACAAAAACTGGACCGCAGCATCCGCCCGAAACCGGGTCCTGCTCCTGAAGTGAAACTGGGCGAGCCTCAAAGCTTCACCCTGCCAAACGGCCTGAAAGTTTTCGTTGTTGAAAAACACAAACTGCCTGTAGTAAGCATAAGCATCCAACTGGATATTAAGCCTGCACTGGAAGGCAACAAAACAGGCTACCGCCAGATGATGTCTGAATTGCTGACAAGTGGCACTAAAACACGTAGCAGCGAACAACTGGCTAAGGAAATAGACTACATGGGTGCTAACATCAGTGCAACAAACGAGAGCGTTTATGCATCGGGCCTGAAAAAGCACGTAGGCAAAATGCTGGAACTGATGTCTGATATCACTATCAATTCAGACTTCAAACAGGATGAACTGGATAAAATCAAAAAGCGTACCCTCTCTGGTCTGGAAGCTAGCAAAAACGAGCCGGATGATATGCTTAATAATGTAAGCGCTGTTGTAAACTTTGGTACACAACACCCTTATGGCGAGGTCACTACAGATGCTACTGTAAATAACATTACACTGGAAGACTGTAAAAAATACTACAGCACATACTTCCGTCCAAATGTTGCATACATGGCTGTGATAGGCGACATTACAGTAGGCGAAGCAAAAGGCATGATTGAGAAACACTTCAAAAACTGGGAAAAAGCTGAAGTACCATCTGCAAACTACAGCAACCCTACAGCTCCGTCTAAAGCTAACGTTGCATTTGTTCCGCGCGAAGGTGCTGTACAAAGCGTTATCAACGTTACTTACCCGATAGACCTGCTGCCAGGTACTCCTGACGTTATTAAAGCACGCGTTACCAACTCTATTCTGGGTGGTGGTTCTAACGGCCGTCTGTTCCTGAACCTGCGTGAAAAACACGCTTGGACATACGGTTCTTACTCTTCTATCAATCAGGACGAACTGAAAGGTAATTTCACTGCATATGCAAAATGCCGCAACGCGGTTAGCGATAGCTCTGTAAACGAAATCATTGCAGAAATGAAACGCCTGCAAAACGAAAAAGTAAGTGCTGAAGAACTGCAAAACCACCTTAGCTATTTGTCTGGTAGCTTTGCTATTGGTCTGGAAAATGCACAAACTATCGCGCAGTATGCTATCAATATCGAGCGTTACAAAATGCCGAAAGATTACTACCAAAATTATCTGAAAAACCTGAACGCAGTAACTGCTGACGATATTCAGATGATTGCACGCAAATATGTGAATGCAGATAAAGCAAACATCGTAGTTGTTGGTGCCAAAGGTGATGTAGATAAATCACTGGTTCGTTTCGATAGCGATGGCAAAATCGACTATTACGACAACTATGGCAATATCCTGAAAAATGCAGAAGCAAAAGCTGCACCTGCAGGTATTACTGTAGATGCCATTCTGAAAAAATATGCTGCTGCTATTGGCGGTGAAAAAGCAATGTCTGGCATCAAAGACATCAAAACTGTCAATAAAGGCATGTTAAGTGTACAAGGCCAGGAAATACCGCTTACCATTACAGAAATGAAGAAATCTCCTAACAAGATGAAATCTGAGGTAGTTGGTATGGGCATGACATTCTCTAAAGAAGTATTTGATGGTACTAAAGGCTACAGAGAGCAACAAGGTAAGCGTACTGATATGACAGCTGAGCAAATGGCTGCGGCAAAAGAAAAAGCTGATATTGCTGCAGATTTGCATCCTGAGAAATACAACAACAAGCGTGTACTGAAAGGCATGGAAAAACTGAATGACAAAGATGCGTACGCTATAGAAGTTACAGATGCAGAAGGTAGTAAATCAACTGAATACTATGATGCACAATCTGGTCTGCTGGTTAAGAAAGTAGAAATTGAAGATGGTGAATCACAAACTATAGAGTATAGTGACTACAAAGAAGTTGCTGGTTCTAATGGCTACAAACTGCCTCATACACTCAAGCTGATGTCTGGTCCGATGACAATTACTGCTAAAACAGAAACTGTTGAAATCAACAAAAACATACCTGACAGCGAGTTCAATTAATCATTAGATTAATTTCAAATACAAAACCACCTCAATACGAGGTGGTTTTTTTGTGCCGATTATAAGCCTATCAGCATTTTTAACCCTAGTTTTTAGATAGCCTTAACTGCCTTTATATTACCTTTGCACAAACCGAAACTGAAAATATGGCAGAGATTCTGCAAAAGGTAATTGAAGAAAACAGGCAAGGTGAGGCTTATGCCCCGTTTGCCGAAGACCCGAATGCATACAGTAAGAAATTTTATATAGAAAGCTATGGTTGCCAGATGAACTTCAGCGATAGCGAAATAGTAGCGTCTATCCTTCATGAAGAAGGCTTTGGTGCTACCCGCAATCTGGAAGAGGCCAACCTGATATTTATCAATACCTGCTCTATCCGCGAAAAGGCAGAGCAGACAGTGCGCAATCGCCTGCAAGCTTTCAAAAAGCTGAAAGACGACCAGCCGGGTATGCTAATTGGTGTATTGGGTTGTATGGCAGAGCGCCTGAAAGCCAAGTTTCTGGAAGAAGAAAAACTGGTAGATATCGTAGTAGGCCCTGATGCCTACCGTAGCCTGCCGGGTTTGATTAGCGAAGCTGAAGGCGGACAGAAAACTGTAAACGTACTGCTGAGCCGCGAAGAAACCTATGCAGATATCTCCCCTGTCCGCTTGGATAGCAATGGTGTTACGGCATTTGTAAGCATCATGCGTGGTTGCAATAATATGTGCACATTCTGCGTAGTACCTTTCACACGTGGCCGCGAGCGCAGCCGCGATGCAGAGAGCATTGTTGCAGAATGTCAGGATTTATTCAACCGTGGCTTCCGCGAAGTTACCCTGCTTGGCCAGAACGTTGACAGCTATTACTATACAACGTCAGACGGCACAGAAATCACTTTCGGCAAATTGCTGGAAATGGTAGCGCTGGTGTCACCATTGTTACGTATCCGTTTCAGTACATCTCACCCTAAAGACATTACGGATGATGTGCTGCATACCATGGCCAAGTACGAAAACATTTGCGAATACATACACCTGCCTGTGCAGAGCGGTAACACCCGCATACTGCAACACATGAACCGCACATACACACGCGAGTGGTATCTGGCAAAAGTGAAACGCATCCGCGAAATAATGCCCGATTGCGGTTTGAGTACCGACGTTATCAGCGGCTTCTGCAGCGAAGCTGAAGAAGAACACCAGGACACAATCAGCCTGATGGAAATAGTTCGTTTCGATATGGCATATATGTTTTCTTACAGCGAGCGCCCGGGCACTCTGGCGGCACGCCGTTACGAAGACGATGTACCCGAAGATGTGAAGAAACGCAGGCTGGAAGAAATCATCAATCTGCAAAACCGTCACTCACGCGAAAGCTATCAGAACGATATCGGTAAAACATTCAAAGTACTGATTGAAGGCGATAGCAAGCGCAGCGATATGGATTGGTGCGGACGCAACTCGCAAAACAAAATGATGGTATTCCCTAAAGGAAACTATCAATTGCAAAAAGGCGACTATGTAAACGTGAAAGTCAATACGGCAACATCCGCTACGTTGATTGGTGAAATAGTTGATTAATAAAAACAGTCATGACGCGAGTATTCCATACTTCCTATTCATGACTTTCGACTGAAAACAATGGAGAATCAAAGCATAAAAAACAGGTTCGGTATCATAGGCAATACGCCTGCGCTGAATCATGCATTGGATACGGCAGTGCAGGTAGCCGCTACAGACCTATCGGTACTGATAGCCGGCGAAAGCGGTGTGGGTAAAGAAGCTTTTTCCAATATCATACATGCACTATCATCACGCAAACACAACCCCTTTATAGCCGTAAACTGCGGCGCCATACCCGAAGGCACTATTGATAGTGAACTCTTCGGCCACGAAAAAGGTTCGTTTACAGGCGCAGTAGATGCCCGTAAGGGTTATTTCGAAACCGTGAATGGCGGTACTATTTTCTTAGATGAAATAGGTGAAATGCCCCTTGGTACACAGGCGCGTTTGTTGCGCGTACTGGAGTCAGGCGAATTCATTCGCGTTGGTTCCTCCAAAGTGCAAAAGACAGATGTACGCGTGATAGCCGCTACCAACCGTGATTTGCTGGAACAGGCACAAAACGGCAAGTTTCGCGAAGACCTGTATTATCGCCTCAGCACAGTACCTATACGTGTACCTGCTTTGAGGGACAGAAAAGAAGACATTCCCCTGCTCTTCCGCAAATTCACATCAGACTTTGCAGAGCGTTATAAAACACAGTCCGTTCAGCTCGATGCCAATGCACAGCAAATGCTGATGAACTACCCCTGGCCCGGCAACGTGCGCGAATTGAAAAATATAGCCGAACAGATTTCGGTACTGAGCACAGAAAAAATGCTGACTGCCGATGCACTGCAACGCTTCCTGCCACAAAACACGGGCAACAGAGGCCTTGCATTGGTGCAACCTGCGGGCGTACCTATACCAAGCCCCAACGCGGCATCCTCATCATCAGACTTCAACTCTACAGAGCGAGATATACTATACAAGTTGTTTTTCGAGTTAAAGAAAGACATGACCGAGATAAAGCAGATGCTATATAATATGGGGCATCAGGGCGCAGGGTTTTCGCCTGTTACTATGCCAGATGCTGCTACATCTATAGTGCCTGCATACGATGTTTCTTCTCCTATGGAACCAATTGTTACACCTGTTAACGCTCCGATAGTATTGCATCCGTCAAGCAATGGCGCAGGCACAGTAGACCATCACGAGGATGTAGAAGAATCGCTAATGCTGGCAGACAGGGAGAAAGAATTCATCATAAAATCGCTGAAAAAGCACAAAGGCCGCCGCCGCGATGCAGCCAACGAATTGGGCATTTCGGAACGTACGCTATACAGAAAGATTAAAGAATACGACATCAAAGATTAATTTTACAGGGTGGTTATCATGCGCAGACTATTAGTACTAATACTTCCTGTCCTGTTACTATGCAGCGGTTGTGGTGTTTACAGCTTCACAGGTGCAAGTATCGAAGGCAAGTCGATTAATATACATACGTTCGATAACCGTGCCCGTAACGTAGTACCCAGCCTCAGCCCCAATCTTACTTCAAAAATCCGTGCACGTATACTTACCCAAACAGGCCTTACACCTGTTGCAGTTGGCGAGGCCGATTATGATATCACAGGCACCATCACGGGCTACGAGGTTACTGTGTCGGGTGTTGCGAATACGCAACAGGCTACCCAAAACAGGCTTACCATTACACTATCTGTAGTATTCAAAAACAAGCTGAACGAGAAAGCAGATTTCACGCAGACTTTCAGCCGTTTTGCAGATTTCCCTGCATCTCAAACAGTAGAGGCGGTAGAATCTTCTTTGATGGAAACGATAGGAAATCAGTTAGCAGACGATATTTTTAATAAAGCATTTGTAAATTGGTAGTAGTTTTACGCTGAAACATGATTACATCTTCTTCCATACAATATATATCGCAGGTACTGGCAGAGCCTCAAAACATTTCAGATACAGACGCTGAAAGCATTGCGGCTTTGATAGAAACTTATCCGTATTTTGTACCAGCAAGGTATATGGATGCAGCCAACAAACATAAAAAAGAGCCTTACAACAACCCGATGATGTCGGTGATGCAGTTGTATATGAGCAATTGGCTGATGTATTGCCAGTTTCTGCAAACAGCTATGAATGGTGCAGATGTAGCAGTACCTGCATCTCCTACACCACAACAAACGCCTGTACAGGCAGCAGAAGCAGTAGCTGAAACTCCTGTTGTAGCGGAAGAAGAAGTAATAACAGTTGAAGAACCTACTATAACGGTTGCAGAAGAACATACTATTGTTGAAGAACCTGTAACTGTAGTTGAAGCAATAGAAATACCTGAACAGGAAGAAGTAAATATTGTAGAAGCAGAAGAGGCATTTGTAACACCTGAGCCGGTTGTTGCAACGCCGGAGCCGCTCTATACACAAAAGAAACCTGTAGCATCGGAAGATGATTATCAGCCCGAAACAGACGAATCTTTTATACTCCCTGTTTATACAGAAGATTATTTCCTGCATCAGGGCATGCAGGTATCTAATAAAATACCCGAAGACCTACCCGGCAAAGAAATTTCTCCTGCCGATGAGGCAAAATCGCTGATGGTGGTAATGAGCTTCTCTGAATGGCTGCTTTACTTCAAAAAACGTAAAGAGCAGGAACAGGAAGAAGTAGAAGGCCAGAAAGCTGTAAAAACCATGTGGCAGAAGGAAAAACTAGCTGCCGCGCTGGAAGAAGAAAACGAGGAAATACCTGAAAAAGTCTTTGAAATGGCGGTTAATTCAATTACCAAAGAAGACGATCTGGTAAGCGAAAGCCTCGCCGAAATCTATTCAAAACAAGGCAAATTTGACAAAGCGATAGAAATGTATCGCAAATTAAGTTTGCGCAATCCGCAAAAAAAGGCTTATTTTGCCCGGAAAATTGAGGTTCTCTTAAAAGAAAAACAATCATGATATCATTCGTAACCATACTTATTATACTGGCTTGTGTAGTACTGGCTTTCTTCGTTCTAATCCAAAACCCAAAAGGTGGTGGCCTTGCAGGTAGCTTCGGCAGCTTGGGCAATCAGGTAATGGGCGTTAAGCAATCTACAGACGTGATGGAAAAAGGCACATGGGGTTCTATGGCTATCATCGCTGCTCTTTGTTTGGTTTCAGTTACTTTCTATACTACACCTAAAGAAGTGAAAGAACTGCAAAAGCAAAAAAGCGGTGCTCCTGCACAGCAACAAGCTCCTGCTCAGGCTCCTGCCGGCGGTGGTGGCAAATAATTAAGCTAAAAATATTTTACTATACCATACCTGCTCTGTAATATTGAGCAGGTATTTTTATTTATGCAGGGCAGAAAACTACTCATTACTATCGGGGCTATTGTAGCTGTGCTTGGCTTGGTTGCAGCCTATCTTTTCTTTGGCAACAACAGCAGCAAGCAAGAACAGTACCTCTACATACCTACAGGTGCCAATTACGATACAGTCACTGCTATTCTGCATCGCGAACATATACTTAACAATAATTGGAGTTTTGAGCAACTGGCAAAGATTGCAGGCTATCCTAAAAAAGTAAAACCCGGACGATACAAAATAACGCAGGGCATGAGCTCTTACCGCATTGTACGCATGCTTCGCTCGGGTAGCCAATCGCCTGTAAAACTTGTTATCAATAAGCTGCGCACCAAGCAAGACTTTGCCAATTTTGTAGCTGCCAATCTTGAGGTAAAAGCCGATAGTATTTTATACCTATTAAATGATACTGCATTTACCAAAGCACACAATGTTGATACCAATACAGCTATGTGTCTGATAATACCCGACACCTACGAGTTTTATTGGAACACTACTGCCTCCAAAGCACTGAGCAAGATAGCAGCCAACTACAAGAAATTCTGGAACGATAATCGCCTGCAAAAAGCTAATACCAAGAACCTATCACCCAACGAAGTGATAACGATGGCGGCCATTGTAGAGGAAGAAACCAATATGGAAGGCGACAAAGGCAATATTGCAAGTGTATACATCAACAGGTTGAAAATTGGTATGCCGTTGCAGGCAGACCCAACCGTGAAATTTGCCATTGGCGATTTCAGCATCAAACGCATCACAGGCAATCATATAACAATCGTATCGCCTTACAATACTTACAAAAATACAGGCCTGCCTCCCGGCCCTATCTGCACGCCATCTAAAAAGACGATAGATGCGGTGCTGAATGCACCGGATACAAAGTATTTATACTTCTGTGCGAAAGAAGATTTCAGTGGCTATAGCAATTTCGCTGCTACACTAAACGAGCATCTAAAGAATGCAAGAGCATATCAACAGGCGCTCGATGCGAGGGGAATACACTAACCCCTACTACTCCATATTATATGTCTGTCTATCTTTTTTGAAGTACACAGCATAATACACACCTAGCACCAGCAAACCGCTACCAAACAACCCGGCAGCATATGGACGCAGGTCTATATCGTTAAATTCGCCCAGCATCCAGGTACTGTTTGCCAGTATCCAGAAGCAAACAGCAATGTTATGATATGCCTCAGCTTTCACCTTTCTCGATTTCCAGAGCAGGTAAAACGCTACACTCACTGTAGGGAAGATCATTATCACCCCACCCGTCTTCCATTCCATAGCCCAGCAAAAATCTTTAATAAGCCACAGTAATATATGGGCATTTTCTATCCAGCGGAATGATGGAGATACATGTATGGTGCGTTGGTGGCGCTTTTGGTGCGTTTCAGGCATAGTGCAAGTTTAGTATCTAATCCTGAATAGGCTATGAATTTAATACACATTTAATTATTATTCATGTTTATATATTTTCATTTCACTATATGCGCTATAGGACGTACCTTTGCACCCGAATTTTAATTAATCTGTTTATAAAACACTCCATAAAATGAGTAAAGTAAAAGTTGCCATCAATGGTTTTGGCCGTATCGGCCGCCTGGCTTTCCGCCAGATCTACAACATGGAAGGTATCGATGTAGTAGCTATCAACGATCTGACACAGCCAAACGTACTGGCTCACTTGTTGAAGTATGATACTGCTCAAGGCCGTTTCGATGTTGAAGTAAAACACACAGACGATGCTATCGTTGTTAATGGCAACACTATCAAAATATACGCTCAGAAAGATCCTGCACAGATTCCTTGGGGTCAGCACGATGTAGACGTTGTGTTGGAATGTACAGGTTTCTTCACAGATGCTGATAAAGCAAAAGCACACATCACTGCAGGCGCTAAGCGTGTAGTTATCTCTGCACCTGCTACAGGCGAATTGAAAACTGTAGTTTACAACGTAAACCACAACATACTGGACGGTAGCGAAACTGTAATCAGTTGCGCTTCTTGTACTACAAACTGTCTGGCACCAATGGCAAAAGTTATGAACGACCAATACGGCATCGTAACTGGTATCATGACTACCATCCACGCTTATACAAACGACCAGAACACACTGGATGCTCCGCACCCTAAAGGTGACCTGCGCCGTGCTCGTGCTGCTGCTTCAAACATCGTTCCTAACTCTACAGGTGCTGCAAAGGCTATCGGCCTGGTACTGCCTGAACTGAAAGGTAAACTGGATGGTAGCGCACAACGTGTACCTACGATTACAGGTTCACTGACTGAACTGGTTTCTGTATTGAGCAAAAAAGTAACTGCTGAAGAAATCAATGCAGCTATGAAAGCAGCTTCAAACGAAAGCTTCGGTTACACAGAAGATGAAATCGTATCTAGCGATATCATCGGTACATCTTTCGGTTCTCTGTTCGATGCTACACAAACTAAAGTAATGACTGTTGGCGATCAGCAACTGGTTAAAACTGTTAGCTGGTACGATAACGAAATGAGCTATGTTTCTCAACTGGTTCGTACTGTTAAGTACTTCGCTGGTCTGATTTCTAAATAATCTCACTAACTATAAGAAACGCTGTCCTCTATGGGCGGCGTTTCTCTTTTTTAAAACAGGTTTACTATGAGCACATTTAACAATCATAATTTCTCAGGACAAAAAGCCCTGATACGTGTAGACTTTAACGTACCTATCAAAGACGGTAACATTACAGATGATACGCGCATGCGTGCTGCCCTGCCTACTATCAAAAAAGTATTGGCAGATGGTGGTGCTGTAGTGCTGATGAGCCACTGGGGCCGTCCGCTGAAAGACATTGAAAAGAAACCACACCTTACACTGGCAGATTTTACACTGAAGCCTGTTGCTGCACACCTGACTACCCTACTGGGTACAGATGTACAGTTTGCAGAAGATTGCATTGGCGATGATGCTGCTGCTAAAGCTGCTGCACTGCAACCGGGTCAGGTACTGCTGCTGGAAAACCTGCGCTACTACAAGCAGGAAGAAAAAGGCGATAAGGAATTTGCAGACAAGCTGGCTACTTATGGCGATGTATATGTAAACGATGCATTCGGTACAGCACACCGCGCACACGCTTCTACTGCTGTGATAGCGGATAGCTTTGCAGCAGGCAAAAAAATGTTTGGCCTGCTGATGGAAGGCGAAGTAGCTGCTGCCGAAAAAGTAATGAACGAAGCGCAGAAACCATTTGTTGCCATCATTGGTGGTGCGAAAGTTTCAGACAAAATACTGATTATAGAAAACCTGCTGGAGAAAGCTACAGACATCATCATTGGTGGTGGTATGGCATATACTTTCTTCAAAGCTATGGGTGGACAGATTGGTAACTCGCTCTGCGAAGATGACCGTCTGGAAACTGCCAGAGAATTGCTGGCAAAAGCAGAAGCGAAAGGTGTGCAAATACACCTGCCACAGGACAGTATTTTTGCAGACAAGTTTGCTGCGGATGCCAACACATCATCTGGTGTTAATACAGAAATACCTGATGGCTGGATGGGTCTTGACATAGGAAACATGGCTTGCCAGACTTTCAGCAAAGTAATACGCGACAGCAAAACCATACTGTGGAACGGCCCTATGGGTGTGTTTGAAATGGAGAAATTTCAGCACGGCACCAAGACCATAGCAGATGCAGTAAAAGCGGCTACTGCAAATGGTGCATTCAGCCTGGTAGGTGGTGGCGACAGCGTTGCAGCCGTAAACAAATTCGGCTATACAAATGATGTTAGCTATGTATCTACAGGTGGCGGTGCCATGCTCGAATTCTTTGAAGGAAAGCAACTACCTGGTATAGCAGCGATTAAGAACTAATCTCTATACAGATTGATATTCAAAGCCCGCCAATTGGCGGGCTTTTTTGTTACAGATAACAGACAATCAGTTTTGCAAATGATATTACTTTTATAACAGATACTTAAACTATGAAATGCTTATTAACCATACTTTTTCTGTGCTTGCAACTTGTTTCATTCAGCCAACAAAAGCTTAAAGGAAAACCCAAAACCTTCGAACAGACATTTCAGTACCTCAACCTGATGTTCGACGATACGTCTAAATATACTTTTATGACCTTGCCTGAAGATATTGCTGTATCAAGATTGCATTTTGGCTTTGGGATGTACCTTAGGAATAGTTGGGGGCTATGGCGACACAGTCCACTACATCAATACTTCGACAGTATTGGTGTCTTTCATGCAGACGATATGTCGGGCATCATTCTTACATCTTACCATAGATACTTAAACAAACGACCAATACTGTTAGACTCTCAAATTAATTACTACAGAACATTCTGGAAAAAAATGAATGTCGACGGATTCAGTTCTTCAGACATGGGCTTTGTTAAGACAGAACCCAAGAAACTTATTAGCTACTATCCTGTTGGTGATACAATATTGATAGGTATTTCCACTACTTATCGCAAATGGTTTACAAATCATTATTCATCAGCTAAAGCTATAGCAATTGTAAAAACTCATGCTATTGATTCAATGCAGGTGGAAATAATTAGTATTAATGTACCCAAAAAACAAGAACCTGAACAAAAGGTCGGAGACATCATTTATGTACGCCCATATTTTTGCGATTTAGTCCCACCAAAAGGTTGGTCATATAAATAGCATTTATCTCAAACATTCATATTCACCTCAGGGATATAGTCATTGCAAATAATAACCCTTGTTAAAACCTGCTTAAAATCTGCCACAACTGATTTATCTCTTTGTTTATTTGACCTAAGATATTCATATTGTAGGCCTTAAGTATACGCGATGGATAACATCTCTCTCAAAAAATGGACACTCTCCACCTTTCTAGGTTGGTTGTTGAGTGTTGTGTTTATACTCATCCTCTCCGGCATATTCGATGGGCTGGGTATAGAAGGTTATCAGTTTTACCTCGGCATTAGTGTAGGGCTCGGTGTGGGGCTCACGCAATGGTTGCGCCTTCGCAAGTATAGCAGCATCGGCATCAAATGGACATGGTACACTGCATTAGGTGCTGGCATCCCCTTCCTAATTTTCGACTTACTGAAGATATACGGCCACATAAATTTCGGTGAACGTTATCTGCTATACAGCGTAAGTGTTGCAGGGCTGTCTGTTGGCATTATGCAATACCTGTTGCTGAGACCATATTCCCAAAAAGCTATCAATTGGATACCTCTCAGCCTCATCGGCTGGATATGTGCAGCGCTTACTGTGCTTGGCATCAATTCATCTATGCAACACATTAAGCAACCGCTATTGGGGCTCATCGTCAACCTATCGTTGATACTGGCAGGTGGTATCGTGCTGGGGCTTATCACAGGTAGTTTTATCAGCAAGCTCAATCTCTCAAAACAATAATCATTATGGCATATTCCGAAAAGATTGCAGACCGCATCCGCGAAGCACTTGCACACATAGATGATGTGGAAGAGAAGTATATGTTTGGCGGTGTGTGCTTTATGGTAAACGGGAAGATGTGCATCGGCGTAGTAAAAGATGATATGATGTGCCGTATAGACCCCGCTGCAGAAGCAGATGCATTAGAGCGTACAGGCGCACGCCCTATGGACTTTACCAGCCGCCCTATGAAGGGTTATGTATATGTAGATGATAGCGGTATGAAGAAGAAATCAGATTTTCAATATTGGGTAGACCTCTGTCTCGACTTTAACACCAGAGCAAAAGCAAGTAAAAAGAAAAAATAATCTTTATGCCTGTAAATGAAACAGTAGCCAACCGCATCCGCGAGGCATTAGCACATATAGAACAACTGGAAGAAAAAACCATGTTCAGCGGCATGTGTTTTATGGTCAATGATAAAATGTGCATCTGTGTCAACGATAAAGAGATTCTTTGCCGTATAGACCCTGATGTATATGAAGCATCGCTTGACAAACCCGGTGTTCGCCCGATGGATATGAAAGGCAAACCGATGAAAGGCTATGTGTATGTAGACTTTGATTACATCAAAAAGAAATCGGACTTACAATATTGGGTAGACCTCTGCCTCAACTTTAATACCAGAGCAAAAGCAAGTAAGAAAAAGAAGCAATAACCTTTATACACACATCACAGATACCAATACTGCCGCATAACACCTATAGCCTAACTTGCATATAAGATGAGTACACGACTGATAACAATAGCAGTATTTGCAGTGGCCTTCCACGCGCAGCTATTGAAGGGAAGACTGGAGGCCGATGGTATTGAGTGCTATATACAGGATGAACATACCGTACAGGTAAATCCTGTACTCTCTAATGCATTGGGTGGTATCAAACTACAGGTAAAAGAAGAAGACGTTCCACTGGCTGTAAACCTGCTGCGCTATTCGGGCTATCGCACTGTTTTCGATACACCACCACAAACCGAAAAGAAAGAAGCACACATACTTATCCGCTTTGCCAAGTTTCTGGCTGCTGCTGCTGCAGTATTGGGGTGGCTCTATTTTGTAGAGTTTGTATAAGCATAAATAGCCCAAAGAATATATATTACCAAACCGATATTTGACTATCTTTCTGCTGTACTAAGATAGTCGCCCTGTCATATGTCAAATAAGAAAACAGCAGAAATATCAAACCCCGATCCTCAACAAATACAGGTAGCAGATATAGGTGTCCGCAACAGCGGCTTCGATAGTCTTCGTGGCATCTTTGCCATCATGGTATTCTTCAGCCATGTAGAGCTGATGAAATACTATAACAAAATGGAACACCTGTTTGAAAATGATGCCCTTTTTCAATTGGGGCGCATAGGAGTTACAGGGTTCTTTGCGCTAAGTGGTTTCCTTATCATTGCCCATTTACTGAAAGTGCGTGATGAAGCTTCAAGTACCACAACCGAAAAAGTAAAAACATTTTACTTCAAGCGTATACTGCGTATCTGGCCACTGTATTACACCATCATCCTGCTGAGCCTGTATGTCTTTCCGCATATATCCGCATTGCATTTCGATATTCCGCCGGAGGCTAAAGATGCCCGCATGAATATAGATCAACTGCAATACTACTATCTCTTCCTGTTGCCGCATGTACCTTTAGCACAACTTACTGTACTTCCATTTGCAGAGCCGGCATGGTCTATTGGAGTAGAAGAAATATTCTACCTGCTGATACCTATTCTTATTTTCTGCACCAAGCGTCTATTGCCCTGGCTTGCAGGTTTGTTCCTCGCTATAGTTATAGGCCGCTATATCGCGTTTTTCAACTCTGAACCTCCTTACGAAGATTTCCTTTTTTGCATCTTTACCCTGTCGCGTTTTGACTGCATACTAGCAGGCTGCATAGCAGGTGTATTATATTACGAGAAGAGGCCAATACTGCAAAAAGTAAATACCGCAGTCTTTGGTGTTACGCTGGCAGTGCTCATTATAAGCATACTCTCAGTCAGCCGTTTCACATACCAGTATTATCACTATGCTATATTGTTTACGATCATCATTGTATATGTAGCACTCAATAGCAAAAACATACTCAATAACAAAGTATTACAGTTCTACGGCAAAATATCCTTCAGCCTGTATATGACGCACGAGATAGTTATCGTACTACTTATCAAAAACTATAATTTCGCGGACGAACCTCCCGTATTGCTTCACCTATGTTCTTTTATTGCTGCTACCGGGCTTGGGTTTATTAGTTACAAAATAATAGAAGAGCCATTTCTGAAACTGAAAAGTAAAGTGGGTAAACAGAAAGCCTTAAATTAGTATGCGCAAAAAGCATCAGGCATATGGAGTTTGGCAGAGTATCTGAACAGGAACTTGAGACTATCAATTTTACACTTCCACCCGACCCTGCAGTTACAACAGAAGTACTGAAAACAGGTAAGGGCAATACACAATTCTGGATAGGCTGTGCCAAATGGGGTCGCAAAGACTGGGTAGGCAAGCTATACCCGCCTGGTACTAAAGACAAAGATTTTCTGGAGCATTATGCGCGTCTCTTCAATTGTATAGAGATGAATGCCACGTTCTACAAATCTCCCGCTCCTGCCGATGTATTGCGTTGGAAGAGCAAAGCACCCAAAGGCTTCAAGTTTTTTCCAAAATTTCCGCAGACCATCACACACCTGAAGCGCCTTAAAAATACCGGTGTGGAAACAGGCGCATTTCTCGAAGCAATTACAGAATTTGGAGATAGCCTTGGCCCCATTTTCCTGATGCCACATCCGCAAATGGGCGTAAAGCATTTTGATACCATCCGTGGTTTTATGGATGATTTTCCGCAAGATGTACCCCTGTTTCTGGAGCTAAGACACGATGATGTATATGCCAATGGCTACGATAACAATGTATTCAACTATCTAAAGACAAACAACCGCGGCACTATCATTACTGATGCGGCAGGCAAGCGCGATTATGTGCATATGCACCTCAGCACACCCGAATGTTTCATACGTTTTGTGGGCAATTCCCTGCACGCAAGCGATTATACCCGTATCGACGACTGGGTGCAGCGCATCAAGATATGGATGGAACAGGGGCTTGAAAAATGCTACTTTTTCATGCACCAGCACGAAGAACTGCATAGCCCGGAACTTATCAAATACCTGATAGAGCAATTGAATCAACATTGCGGTACTACCCTCACCCCACCACGGCTGTATAATGAGGGTACATTATTCTAATTTTTCATATATCTACATCTTTTACACATATCTATATAAATTGACCAAATTCGAGGTTGAGTTATTAAGCAATTAAGATTATCTTCGCCCCGTATTTTAAAAATCGTTTGCAGTCATGAATTTGCATGAATATCAAGCCAAAGAATTATTGAAGCGTTACAACGTACCTACACAAAACGGTGTAGCTGTAGAAACTGTTGACGACGCAGTAAAAGCATACAACCAGATATCTACAGAATCGGGTACAAAATTTGCCGTTGTTAAAGCGCAGATTCATGCCGGTGGCCGTGGTAAGGGTACTATGGTAGAAGTACCTGAGCAAAACGGTGTAAAAGTTATCAAAAGTGCAGAAGATGTTGCTACAGTAGCTAAAAACATACTAGGCAATACACTGGTTACCATCCAGACAGGCCCTGCAGGTAAAAAAGTAAACAAGATTCTGATAGCGCAGGACATGTATTACGATGGCCCTAGCGAACGCAAAGAATTCTACATCTCTATTCTGTTGGATCGTGCTAAGAAACAAAACGTAATCATGTACAGCACCGAAGGTGGTATGGACATTGAAGAAGTAGCACACCACACACCTGAGAAAATATACAAAGAGTGGGTAGCACCAAACATGCCACTGCAAGGTTTTCAGGCTCGTAAAATTGCCTTCAACCTTGGCCTGAGTGGTGAAGCTCACAAAAACATGGTAAAGTTTGTAACTAACCTGTACAATGCATATGTAGGCCTTGACTGTGCGATGTTGGAAATCAACCCGCTGTTCAAATCTGCAGATGATAAAATATTTGCAGTAGACTGCAAAATGAGCCTGGATGACAACGCACTGATGCGTCATGCAGACATCGCAGACATGCGCGATAAGAGTGAAGAAGACCCTACAGAAGTAGAAGCAGGCGAATTCAACCTGAACTACGTAAAACTGGATGGTAACGTAGGTTGTATGGTAAACGGTGCAGGCCTTGCAATGGCTACTATGGATATGATTAAGCTTGCAGGTGGTGAGCCGGCAAACTTCCTGGACGTAGGTGGTACTGCAAACGCACAAACTGTAGAAGCAGGTTTCCGTATCATCATGAAAGACCCTAACGTTAAGGCTATCCTTATCAACATCTTCGGTGGTATAGTTCGTTGCGACAGGGTTGCAGCAGGTGTTATCGAGGCTTACAAAAACCTGGGCAATATTAATATTCCAATCATCGTTCGCCTGCAAGGTACCAATGCCGAAGTAGCGAAAGAACTGATTGAAAACAGTGGTCTGAAAGTACAATCAGCTATCCTGCTGAGCGAGGCTGCAGCACTGGTACAGCAAGCAGTTAGTGCAAACTAATAAGCATAACAAAACCATTTTCAATAGCAAATAGCCACTTATTAAGTGGCTATTTTATTTATATGTAAGTAATCAACTAAACATGTCTTTAAATTGTAAAGATTAAACATATTGAGGCTGTTACTCACTAAACATTTTACAATTACGTTATAGTATTGTATATCAATACTTAGTAATAATAAGTATCTTGCCTAACCCTTTGTTTACGTATATCAATACATTTAAAGGAATTAAGGACAGAATGTTTAAACGTATATTAACCGTCTGCTTGTTTTTCGGTACATCTTATGCCGATGCCCAACAGTTTATCGGTCTCACTACCAACAATTATCCGGCAATCATGCAGTTGCCTTCTAATCCTGCGTTGGTAAATAATGCTCTAACTGGGGCAGAAATCAACCTTATATCTGTAAATGCACTAGCTGGCAACAATGCCTATCAGGTAAGTGGCGCATGGATAATGAAAGGCGATTTTGAAAAAGAAGCCAGAGAAGGATATGAATATGCCAGAATGAGCAATAACCAACGCAAGCGTGCCTGGGCCAATGTAGATATTATGGGCCCGGCAGTTTCTTTTACTGTCAATAAGTTATATCAGGTAGGTATATATACGCGCGCGCGCGCTATTGTTAATGCAGGCAACATCAGCACTGAGCAGTTAAAGGTTTATACAGACGAGAATAATCCTGAATACTACAATCATACTTTAAGTTTCAAAAAAATAGGTGCTTCTGCACACGCATTCGGAGAGGTTGGCATCACTTTAGGTAAGATGCTGCGCGAAGATGAGTATTATAAGCTAAGCGCAGGTGTTACTCTCAAATACTTGATTGGTTATGCCGCTGTAAATGCTTTTGCGGGCGATTTAACATACCAAAGAGTTGGCGATACTGCTTCATATGCAAAAGGTGATATTACTGCACTCTATACATACAATACTGTACCTGGACAAACATCAGACCTTGCGCAACGTGCTGGCCGAGGTGGCATAGGTTTAGATATTGGTATACAATACTCTTACCACCCGTATGTAGAACTTGATAAAAAAGACATCTACAGGTATAAGTTAGGTATAGCCATAACAGATATAGGCAGCGTTGGCTATGTGGGTGATAAAGGGAGTGCTGCATATGCACTGAATGCAGGTAAAACAAACTTGTCAGATCTTGAATTTATTGATGCTGACCAACAAGAATACTCTTACTATCTGAAAAGACAAACAGAGTCTGGCAGATTAAAGCAAAATGAGACAGGAGAAAAATTCAGAATAGGTCTGCCTACTGCTCTGCGCGCCAATTTTGATTACAATGCAGGTGGTGGTCTATTTTTATCTGTCAATACATTGCTGAACTTGAAAGGCAGCAATGGCAGTGTATTCAGGCCTGGCTATGTCGGGTATCTGAACCTGACCCCGAGAATAGACCTTAAGTTCTTCAAATTCGGGCTGCCTATCACCCTGATGCGCTATACAAACCTCAACATGGGTGCCATCGTATATATGGGGCCATTATTTGTTGGTACCAACACGCTCATATCTGCTATTGCAGGCCAGAACATAAGTAATGTCGACGTGTATACCGGTCTTGCTCTTAAACTCACCAAACGAGAAAAAGTAGTAAGGCAACGTACGTTTGATAATGGATATGATGACCCTACAAATGGTATAAAACGATTTATCCCAAGATTCCTGCGCGGTGGTAATGAAGAAAGACGCTCTCGCAGAAACCTTATATGTCCACCGGGAGGAATGAGAAATAACAGTTATAAAAGCTATTATAGCAGATAAAAAAGGATGCTCGTTGAGCATCCTTTTTTTATAAATTCTTTAGGTTACTTATTTCTTTTGAACATAAAAGTTCATAGCCTTAAATGTAACAGTATCGTTAGGATCAGGCACCGGAAGAATTGGTTCAACATTTTTCAACCTACCTTCAAATACACCTCTCATGGTATTATTTTCTACAGCCCTTATAACAGCTTTGAAAATTTCTTTGTCTGTAGGGCTGGCTATATACTTCTTATGCACTTTACGCACAGTATCATAAACAGAATAAGTAAATACAGCACTTGTCAGCGTATCATTTATTCTTGAGCCAACATTATCATTACTTACAGTCAATGATATACTGCGCCAATACACTGTGTCATTCTTGGCTGTAGCCCAAATGGTACGCGTATTATTATCCGCATTTACCGTATAGTAAGCCGGAGAGAACAATACCATTCCTCCATCTATATAGCCCTGCATAGTGCCTATGTATACAAGACCAGGTACTGTAGTGTCTAATGGATTCATAACACCACTTTGGTCCACCTTAGGGTTAGCATCATACTCACCGTTGTTGCACGATGTCATAACAGTAGCGACACCCAATGATAAAAGAGAACCTATAAGAAGTTTTTTCATACTGTATAATTACAAAGTATAAAGATAACAATCAGATTATAATTTCAAAATAGCTGTTTTTCACAGCATGTTATCAGCTTTTGTGCTGCAGCCCCAGCTCATCCAATTGAGCCTTATCTACCGCACTTGGCGCATCCAGCATCACATCCCTGCCAGCATTGTTTTTAGGGAAGGCTATGAAGTCGCGGATGCTTTCCTGGCCACCCAACAGTGCACAAAGCCTGTCGAAGCCAAAGGCTATACCACCATGTGGCGGAGCACCATATTCAAATGCCCCTAACAGGAAGCCAAATTTCTCGTGCGCTTCTTCCTTATCCATACCCAAAGCTGCAAACATCTTCTCCTGCAGGTCTTTCTGATAGATACGGATAGAACCACCACCTATTTCCGTACCATTCAGTACAATATCGTAGGCATTCGCCTTGATTTCGCCAAAACGGGCAGGATTGTTCATCAGCTCTATCTGATCCGGCTTAGGGGATGTAAACGGATGGTGGCGTGCTACCCAGCGGTTCTCTTCTTCAGCGTATTCAAACAGCGGGAAGTCTATGACCCACAAAGGCTTATAATCGTCAGGATTGCGCAGGCCCAGCTTGTTACCCATTTCAAGGCGCAGCTCGCTCATTGCCTTGCGTGTACGCGTTTCGGCGCCCGCCAGTATCAGTATCAGGTCTCCGGCATTTGCACTACAGAACTTAGCTACTTCTTTCAGCTTATCTTCACTGAAGAACTTATCTACACTACTTTTGAAAGTCCCGTTAGCATTACATCTCACATTTACTACCCCACTCATGCCAATCTGCGGACGCTTCACCCATTCAGTTAGTTCATCAAGTTGTTTGCGGGTATATTCGCTTGCGCCAGGAACAGCTATTGCCAATATCGTTTCAGCATCGCTGAACACTTTGAAATCTACCCCATTCAGCACTTCTGCATACACTTTGTTCTCTGCCTTCAGGTTCTGAATCTTCATTTCAAAACGGATATCGGGCTTATCATTGCCGTAGTTCCACATGGCATCATCCCATGTCATACGCGGGAAGTTGTAGTCTATCTCTACCCCTTTCACATCTTTGAAAACATGCTTGAACAGGCCTTCAAATGTGTTAAGAATATCTTCCTGCTCTACAAAGCTCATCTCACAGTCTACCTGTGTAAATTCCGGTTGCCTGTCTGCACGCAAATCCTCGTCGCGGAAACATTTTACTATCTGATAATACCTGTCGTAGCCACTCACCATCAGCAATTGCTTAAATGTCTGCGGGCTTTGCGGTAGTGCGTAAAACTGTCCTTCGTTCATACGGCTAGGTACTACGAAATCGCGCGCACCTTCGGGAGTACTCTTTATCAGGAACGGAGTCTCTATATCCCAGAAGCCCAATGTATCAAGGTAATTGCGCACACTGCGGTTCACTTTATAACGCAGTTCCAGATTGCGTTTCAGCGCGGGCCGGCGCAAATCCAGATAACGATACTTCATCCTCAACTCATCACCACCATCTGTTTCTTCTTCTATTGTAAACGGAGGCGTAGATGCACTATTCATAATAGCAAAATCATTCACCAATATCTCTACATCACCTGTAGGCAGTTTAGGATTTTTATTGCTACGCTCTGCAACAGTACCTTTTACCTGTAATACAAACTCGCGGCCTAGTGGTGTTTCATCAAGACGTGGATTCAGTGCTTCGTTGAACAACAACTGCGTAATACCATAACGGTCTCGCAGATCTACGAAAGTAATGCTACCAAATTTGCGGACGGTTTGTACCCATCCGGCAAGGGTTACTTCTGACCCTTGATTATCCAACCTTAATTCGCCACAAGTATGACTACGATACATATTAAAAATTATAAATAAATATACTGTTTTCTAAGTGCTGCAAGATACACCGAATTAGCGGAATTGACCTTGCACCTACCCTACAAAACGGTTACGAATGGTTGCGGTTTGTTTTGTAACACAATAACTACAATCAAACCAATTAATTTTTTTATGTTTTGTTGCAGTTTGTTGCAGATTTCTACAGTTCATTTTTTTGTTTCCAAACTTCTTAAAACTACTTGTCCTCTCTTAGCAATAAGAGAGGACAAGTACACTACAAATATACAATAAATAAACTATACTTACATCTTATTCCTTCACCACCTTCACATTCATCCTGTCGCCATTGTCTGTGCTCAGCAGCAGCATGTAGTTGCCTGCCGCCAGATGGCTCATGTTCAGCTCCGTGGTTTCACTTGTTGCTGTTGCACTTATCACCACTCTGCCAAGTACATCTGTTAATTGTATTTTTGTCCCTTTTACTACACCCTCTATCATCAGCCTTTCTGTTGCAGGGTTCGGGTATATCTTGAGTTCTTTACCTGTCCAGATACCTGTAATGTTGGTGCCGCCCGTACTCTCTATACTCACTTTTATACAGTTGCTCTTCGCCGTCTTAGGACTCGGACACAAATAACCACTCGTCATCTCTACACATATCAGATCGTTATTGCTCAGTGTGCTCGCACCCCAGATATTGCTGATGGCACCCGTGATGTTAGTTCCGTTTCTCGTCCACTGGTATTTGGGGGTGTTACCCGCGTTTACAGGCGTTGCCGTAAAGTTAATCATCGTGCCGCTCGTTACTGTCGTATTCGGGTTCGCTGTTATGCTTACCAGCGGTGCCAGGTATGGCAGTACATGCATCTTGATGACATTGCTCGTATCTGTATACGTACCCGCACATACGCCATTTGTCGTTACTGTTACATAAAAATCATCCAGATCGCTTACCGATGAGGTGGTATAGCTTGTGCCTCCTGTCAGTACAGGATTGTTGTTTCTGTACCAGGTATACACCGGGCCGCTGCCTACATTGCTTGGCGTAGCTACAAAAGTGATACTGCCTCCCTGACAGATGCTGTCCTTCGGACTCGGGTACAGGTTGACGTTAGGGGCTATTGCAGTGGTGACTGTTGTAGTACCCGCATTCGAGTAACAGC
>DDFF01000009.1 GCA_002337045.1 Bacteroidetes bacterium UBA1935
CAGTTTGGATAGTCATGTGCAAGCAACCTGCTATACGAGCACCTTTCAATGGTTGAGATGGACCATATTCAGCACGGATAGCCATCAGGCCCGGCATTTCTGCCTCAGCCAGTTTTATTTCTTTACGGCCCCATTCAGCAAGGCTCATGTCTTTTACCTTGTAAGGCAGTTTGAAGTCGATTTCAGAACGAGTCATTGTGCTCATATTCAGTCTATTATTTACGATTTATTTTTTCGAAGCGCAAAGTTAGAAAATCAGCTATTATTAACCAAATAAATAATATGTGATTAAATATTGGCTGATTGAATGATAATAACAGTAAACAATTAGTAATTGTTCTTCAGATACTGAACGATTTTTTGCTCAGTTTCGGCACTCACATTTACCAACGGCAGGCGTACTGTGTCTTTGCAAATGTTCATGTGTTTCAATACACATTTCACACCTGCAGGGTTACCCTCTGCAAACAACAGCCTGATGCCTTCCAGCATCTTATAATGCAATTGTTGCGAATTGTTGTAATTACCGGCAATTGCATCGTTTACCATTGTTGCAAAATCTTTGGTAAAGCAGTTGGCAGCAACAGATATTACCCCCTCCATGCCAATAGCTACTTGTGGCAGTACCAGATCATCATCGCCTGAAAGAACGGCAAAGTGCGATGGCTTACCCTGCACAAGGTCCATACACTGGCTCATGTTACCGCTTGCTTCTTTTACCGCTACTATGTGCTTGAATTCATTTGCAAGGCGTAATGTTGTAGCAGGTAGCATATTGGTAACTGTACGGCCGGGGACGTTGTATAGTATAATAGCTTTTGTAGTAGCCTGTGCTATTGCTTTAAAGTGTTGGTACAAACCTTCTTGTGTCGGTTTGTTGTAGTAGGGCACTACAGTCAGTATCCCATCTACACCGCTCAGGTCATATTCGCCTAATTGCGCGATAACCTCAACAGTATTGTTGCCACCAATACCACAAACTACGGGTAAACGTTTATTGCATTTATCTACAATAAACTTCAACACCTGTTTTCGCTCATCTGCACTCAGGGTAGGCGCCTCGCTGGTAGTACCTAAAGCTACCAGATAATTAACGCCGCCCGTTATCACATGATTTACCAGCATTTCCAGCGCTGCGTAATCTACACTGCCGTCAGTGTTGAAAGGAGTTATCAGTGCAACACCTGTACCACGAAATTGATTCATATAAAAGGCCGGGATTTTTTTCCTTTTATGCCCGGTTTTTTTGTTGTGTTTAGTGTACTATTCGCTTACTTCATCATAGAAGCCCATTTTAGAGAACTTCTCAATGCGTTGCTCAATGCGTGTTTCAGCATCTTTCTTATTTAGTTCTGCCAACGCACCCAACAGGTATGTTTTCAGCGTTGCAGCCATATCTTCAGGCTTTGCATGCGCGCCACCTACAGGTTCTGCAACTACATCATCTACCAGCTCAAAGTTTTTCATATCGGTAGATGTAAGCCTCAGCTGTTCAGCCGCTTTTACCTTATAGTCCCAGCTACGCCACAGGATAGTAGAGCAGTTTTCAGGAGAGATAACGGTGTACCATGTATTTTCCAGCATGGCTACTTTATCGCCAATGCCGATGCCCAACGCACCACCAGACGCACCCTCACCTATAATAACACAGATAACAGGTACTTTCAGGTTTATCATCTCGAACAGGTTGCGTGCAATAGCCTCGCCTTGTCCGCGCTCTTCTGCCTCCAGGCCGGGGAATGCACCCGGTGTATCTATAAACGTAATGATAGGCCTGTTGAATTTTTCAGCCATCTTCATCAGGCGTAGTGCCTTGCGGTAGNNGCAACTGGCGCATTTTGGTATTGATACCTTTCTGTTGGCCCATTACCATTACAGGCATGCCATCCAGCTCTGCCATACCACCCACCATGGCTTTATCGTCTTTTACCTGACGGTCGCCATATAACTCTGTGAAGTTGTTGAATATCTTTTCGATATAGTATAATGTATACGGACGCTCAGGATGGCGACTCAGTTGTACACGCTGCCATGGCGTAAGTTCCGTATATATCTTTTCCCTTGTTTTTTCTATTGAAGCTTCCAACTCGCGAACAGTTGCAGATACATCTACCTGATTCTTGGCAGACATCTCCTTCAGCTTGTTCATTTGCTGATATAGTTCTTCTAACGGCTTTTCAAAATCCAAAAACTGCATTACAGTACGATTTAGGGATACAAAAGTAAGCTATTAGCCGCCAAATACTATGCTTTTTGACAGCTTTCCAAACCCATAAAACAAACATACAATATGTTCGTCCGACAAGTATTATTAACTTTATAGTCATCAACCTCATCGGGCTGCTGTGCTACCTTTGATACAAAAGCATAGCACCTCAGTTATTATTTTAGATCGTGAACACAGATAAAATACAGGAATTTAACGCCCTTTTTAATAATGCCGCTATCGGTATTATTATTACAAATCAGGTTGGCGAGATACTTTCTATCAATAATTTCGGACTAAAGCAATTCGGGTATGAGGAAAAAGACCTTGAAGGGGAAAAGATTGAAATACTGATACCACAACGGTTCAGGTCTAATCACATAAAACACAGGGACAACTACCATGGTAAAAATGCCAATAGTAGGCCTATGGGTATGGGGCTGGATCTCTTTGCCGTTAAAAAAGACGGAACCGAATTTCCTGTAGAGGTAAGCATAAGCCCGTATATGACAGTAGAGGGGCAATATGCCATTGCATTCATTAGTGATATTACCATACGCAAGCAGTCTGAACAGGCACTTCTTGATTTGAATGCTGAACTGGAGGAAAAAGTACAAGAACGCACACAGTCGCTGTCTGAAGCACTGGAAAAAGAAAAAGAGTTGAACGAACTGAAATCGCGCTTTGTGTCTATGGCAAGCCACGAATTCAGGACACCACTCAGCACTGTGCTTTCTTCTGCCTACCTGCTATCTAAATATAGCCAAACGGAAGAACAACCTAAGCGCGACAAGCATATTCAACGTATAGTATCATCGGTTAATATGCTGAATGATATCCTGAACGACTTCTTGTCTGTAGGTAAAATAGAAGAAGGCCGCATACAGGTCCGCTTTGCAGAAGTGAATATAACCAGCCTTATAAATGAGCTGTTGTCTGAATTGCAGCCGATATATAAGAAAGGGCAACGTATTGAATACAACCATACAGGTGAAGAAATAGCTATGTTGGATGTTTCATTACTGAAACATATTGTGATGAACCTGCTATCTAACGCTATTAAGTTTTCTCCGGAAGACGCTGTAATTCATATATCTACAAGCAATACTGACGGAAGTGAGCTGGTACTGAAAGTAAAAGACAATGGCATAGGTATATCAAAAGAAGATCAGGAACATCTGTTTGAACGTTTCTTCCGTGGTGCCAATGTTACCAATATACAAGGCACAGGATTAGGGCTACATATCGTGGCAAAATATGCCGAACTGATGAATGGCACCATAAAAGCTGAGAGCGAATTAGGTGAAGGCACAGAATTCATTATTACATTTAACCTCAAAAACGACGAATAAATATGAAGACTATATTACTAATAGAAGACAATGAGGATATCCGCGACAATATGTCGGAGATACTCGAGATGTCGAACTATAAAGTACATACAGCTTCTGATGGTAAAGAAGGTGTGGCTTTGGCAATGCAGCATAAACCGGACCTGATAGTGTGCGACATCATGATGCCAGTACTGGACGGCTACGGTGTGCTGCACATGTTGCAAAAACACCCCGATACACAAAATATCCCGTTCATATTTCTGACAGCAAAATCTGAACGTGCAGAAATACGTAAGGGCATGGATCTTGGTGCAGATGACTATATTACCAAACCTTTCAGTGGTACAGAATTACTGAATGCCATAGAAACACGCTTGCGCAAATCTGAATTGCTGAGAATGGAGATTGCCGCAGGCATGAAAGGCTTGGGGCAACTGATAGAAACAGTAGCGGGACCGGATGCACTGAAAACATTTGCACAAGACAGAAGCACCAACAACTTTAAAAAGAAACAGATAATATACTCTGAAGGCAGCAAGCCATACCGAATGTATTTTGTAGAAAGCGGCAAAGTAAAAACCTACAAAACCAACGAAGACGGTAAAGAATTTGTGATAGGGCTATATAGTGCAGGAGATTTCTTTGGATATATGCCTTTTCTGGAAGGCGCTAACTACAAAGACACAGCCGAGGCACTGGAAGAAACAGAACTGGCGGTAATACCCAAAGAAGACTTTGAGCAACTGCTAAACAATAATAAGGAAGTGATGTACCAGTTTATAAAACTACTGGCCAATAACGTTTCTGAAATGGAACAGCAATTGCTGAACCTTGCATACAATTCGCTACGCAAAAAAGTAGCGGATGCGCTTATTACCATCTATAAAAAATATGGTGAGGGTGTCCCTAACTTCCGTATAGATATGAGCAGAGAAAACCTTGCAAATATTGCGGGTACAGCAAAAGAGTCTGTAATACGTACGCTCAGCGACTTTAAAGATGAAAAGCTGATAGACATCAGCAAAGGAGACATCATCATACTGGATGAAAAGAAGCTATCTAATATGATGAACTAAAAGCCCGGACTAATATGGGTATCCTAAGTTAAAATCATTCAGCAGACGGCTGAACTCTGCTTCCATCATTTGCATATCACTACGCAGTTTTTCGTGTTTACGGGAAACTGCGTTTTCATTTTCTATGGTAGTAGCTATTTTATTTTGCTTGATGATATCATAGCGCAGCAAGGNNGATTACGGCATCTTTGTGCAGTAACTCGTTATGGAAAAATTCAGCCTTTTCGAGCGAGGCGGCAGTAATATCATTTCTGATGATTTCTGCCAGCCTGTTTTTCATATATATATTGTCCTGCAGCATTTGCTCTAATGTCTGCAGCCATTGTTCTCTTTCTTCTTTCAGATCAGCAACTTTAATCATGGTCCTTAGCTACCATACCAGAAAAAGCATAGTTAGCTGATTGTAAAAGTACCCGTACACACTGCAACAAAGAATAACCCTCGTCAACCATGTACGTGATTATTATCATTACTGCAATTTAAACCAGCTCCGCAATTCAGATGATGACCAAAATCATCTTTTACAAGCTATCAGCGTCATGTTTTTGGCTTAGCAGCCTTGATACTTTTACAACATGAGCCAACGCATATTAAGTACGTATATCAATTATAACCTGCCGGAAGTAGCCAACAGGCTTGATATGGAATATTATGACCTGGCACATCGACTGTGCAGTAATGCTGAGGGATATATAGACCATCTGGCAAGCAATACAGATGTAGATACATTGACCTACAACAACTACTTCAATACATTCAAAGATCATCTGCAGCGGTTTGTAGAAACCCGTAAAGGCATATTTCTGCCGTATATAGATGAGCTGTATAACAAAAGTGCTACAGGCCACAACTGTGCTACATGTTCGGGCAGATGCGAAGCACAACACGGCATTAAACTACTGGAACTGAATACCACACTGGAGCAGCTCCGAGCTATTGCCGCAGGGCTTAAAACATCTTTGCCTTCATTGGCAAATACAGCCTACAAAGGCGAACTGAAAATACTGCACAACGAGGTAGAGCTACTGCATAATGTCATTAACGAGCTTCTTTACCTGGAATCTGAGGTACTTATTCCAAAAATAAAAGAGGCACAAAACTCAATTCATGCCTACAACTGAGCAAGAACGTAGCACCATCATCATCAGCAAACCAGTAAAAAAAGAAGCCACAAAATGTTATCACTGTGGTACAGACTGCATTACCAATACCATAGCTATCGAAGGCAAAATTTTTTGTTGCGAGGGCTGCAAATTGGTATATGAAATACTGAACGAAAACGGCCTTTGCGATTATTACAAACTGCAATCTCACCCGGGCCTATCGCAAATAAAAGCTACTCGCAGCGATAAGTTTGCCTATCTGGACAATGAAGACATAGCTTCGAAGCTATACAAGTTTACAGATGGCAATAATACCATGGTTACCTTCTACATACCGGGTGTGCACTGCGCATCGTGTATGTGGCTGCTGGAACATATGAACAAACTGGATTCCGGCATTACAGAAAGCAGGCTGAACTTTACGAACAAGGAAGTAACCATACGTTTTCTACAACAGAAAATAAGCATACGCAAGATAGTAGAACTGCTTACCACAATAGGATATGAGCCATATATAAGTCTTGACGATGCCGAACAAAAGAAATCTAAAAACTACGACAAGAAACTAATATACAAACTGGGTGTTGCAGGCTTTTGCTTTGGCAACATCATGCTGATGAGCTTTCCCGAATACCTATCTATGGATAAGGGGATTGAAAATCAGTATGCTTTTCTTTTCAGGATATTGAATCTGGTATTATCATTACCTGTTTTCTTTTATTCTGCATCAGAGTTCTTTAGCTCTGCATGGGCGGGTCTGAAACAGAAGATTCTCAACATAGATGCTCCCATAGTACTGGCGCTGATAATAACCTTCAGCCGTAGTGTATACGAGATAGCTACCAATACAGGCAGCGGCTATCTGGATAGCATGAGTGGTATTGTATTCTTTATGTTGGTAGGGCGTGTAGTACAGGAGCGCACCTACAGGTCTATATCGTTTCACAGAGATTATAAGTCTTACTTTCCGATTGCAGTAAATGTTATAACCAAAGACGGCATCGTATCTAAAAACCTGCAAGACCTGCAGGAGAAAGATATTGTAGAGCTGCACAATGATGAGATAATACCTGCTGATGCAATTGTAGTAAAAGGTAATGCGCGTATAGATTATAGCTTTGTAACAGGAGAGAGCGAGCCCGTGATGATAGAAACAGGCAAACAGGTATATGCAGGTGGTAAGCAAACAGGCGAAAAGATAACCATCCAGATAGTGAAACCGGTTGCAGGTAGTTACCTTACATCGCTCTGGAATCATCATTCGTTTACCAAAAACAAAATAGAGAAAAACAATCGCGACAGTATCATTCATGTCATGAGCAAATACTTTACGATTGTACTCTTTACGCTCGCCACAGCTACTGCCATCTACTGGTGGATGCACGATCCTAGCAAGATATTACCAAGTGTATCTGCCATGCTGATAGTAGCCTGCCCTTGTGCATTGCTGCTGGCAGCTACCTATACAAACGGCAACCTGTTGCGCCTGCTCAGCAACAACGGCCTATACCTGCGCGATGCTACTGTTATTGAACAACTGGGCGATGTTAGCCACGTTGTTTTTGATAAAACAGGTACGCTGACACAGGGCAGCAAGCAATTCCACAGTACTGGCCACCAGATGACGGAAACTGAAAAATCATGGATATACAATATTGCATCGCACAGCAAGCACCCGTACAGTAAGGCATTAGTAAAATTCCTGGGTGCATACCCTATAGTAACTGCAGAAAAATGGGAAGAGCATACCGGTAAGGGCTTGTACGCAGAAGTGGCAGGAAATATCATTAAAATAGGTTCTGCATCTTTTACAGGCATAGCGCATGAAAATGAGAACAATAAACCTGCGCTATACATCAGTATCAACGATAAGGTAACTGCATTCTATATCACAACAGAGTTCAGGGACGATATACCGCAGATGATACCTGTATTGCACAACAGATACGGATTATCACTGCTTTCGGGAGATAATGACAGACAGCGCGAACGTCTTGAAGGAATCTTTGGCAAGAGCAGTGAATTGCTTTTTGAACAAAAACCGATAGACAAACTGCAATACATTGAAAAGCTGCAAAAGAAAGGGCAAAAAGTATTAATGATGGGCGATGGCCTGAACGATGCAGGTGCATTGCAACAAAGTAATGTGGGCGTTACACTGGCCGATGACATTAACAACTTCACCCCATCCTGCGATGCGATACTTGATGCACGCAAGTTTGGCAAATTCCCTGCATTACTGCGTCTGGCACATTCCGGCAGGTACATTATTTACTTCAGTTTCTTTATTTCTATTCTTTACAACATAGTAGGGCTCAGTATATCTATGCAGGGCAAGATGAGCCCAATGATAGCCGCTATTCTGATGCCTGTCAGCACATTGAGTATTGTACTGATAACTACAGGCTTAGGAAGCGTCATTGCAAAGCGCTTGCACCTCTCTCTCAAAGCATCATAAACCGCATGACAAAAACATGACGACAATCATGTTTTTGTTTGAGCGGCGTCATAGCATGCCGCATGGTGCGATGGTAGTTTTGAACATTCAAACTCAATACCTCAAATGAGTGCACTTTATCTACTGGTTTTGGCAAGTATAGTAGTTGCCGGCTTTTTCCTGATGGCGTTTATATGGAGCGTTCGTTCCAATCAATACGAAGACAAACAAGGCGCAGCCATCCGCATGTTGCAAGACGACGAAATCAAATCAATCAACTAAACAGGAATTTCTTAAACAACACAATACATGAGTAACACACTGCAAACAGACAAATTCTTTTACGACAATAAGATCGTAAAATGGTTTGCGTACGCTACAATCCTCTGGGGGCTGGTGGGCATGCTGGTCGGTGTACTGGCGGCATTCCAGCTGGTATTCCCGGTCCTGAACCTGAATACCGCACAAACAACATTCGGCCGTGTGAGGCCCGTACACACCAATGCGGTGATTTTCGCATTTGTAGGTAATGGTATTTTCATGGGGGTTTATTACTCGCTGCAAAGGCTTCTTAAAGCCCGTATGTTCAGCGATTTCCTGAGCAAACTGCACTTCTGGGGCTGGCAGCTCATCA
>DDFF01000002.1 GCA_002337045.1 Bacteroidetes bacterium UBA1935
GAACCCTGTGGGTAAAGCAACGGTAGGCATCTTTGCAAGTCCGGACAGTAACATGTGTGTACCATCAACAGGTCTTACATTCTACAGCAACTATACGAATGGTGGCAGCACACCTGCATTCCAATGGAGGATAAATGGCGTTGATGTACCGGGTGCAACAAGTGCAACATACTTTGCAACAACACTGGCAAACCTGGATGTTGTTACCTGCCGCTTCAGCAGCAGTGCATTGTGTGTATTCCCTGAGGTAAGCGGACCTGTTACCATCCACCAATATCCGGTACTGAAACACTCAGTAAACATTACGATGTTGAATGTAGGGCCTAACACAACGCAGTTCACAGCAAATATTACCAATGGCGGTACATCACCTAAGATACAGTGGCTGAAAAACGAGCGACCTGTAATTGGTGAAACAGGCCTTACCTACACAACCGGCGGGTTGACATCGAGCGACCGCATCAGTGTAGAGGTAACAAGTGATGCAATATGTGCTACACCAAAATCACTGACAAGCAATTTTGTAAGTGTATCAACAGGTATCCATAATGTAGAAAATGCAGGTCTGAAATTTGGCTTGTATCCTAACCCTGTATCAACAGACAGGATATACCTGATAGCAGACAGAAGCCTGCAGGGCGAAACGGTTGTAAGGTTGATTAATAAGCTTGGTCAACTGGTATCTGAACACAAAGTGATGATAACAACAGGTAAGCCAACAGAGATTGTAATCGGTGACGTGGCAGCAGGTACCTACTACCTGCAGGTTATCAACACTACTGAAAACATCAAAACAAACATCAAGTTTGATAAGAACTAATCAAGTCAGACTTTAAATAGAAAAAGCGTCGGCATTTGCCGACGCTTTTTGTTTGCAATAAATCAGAATTTGAAAATATCTTTTAACATGATTATATAATATTAACAAAGCTGTAATAAGGATATTCAACAGTCTTGAATTACTTTTGACGTGAAAATGAAATTGTTCGTACGCTTTTTTCTGGCAATATGCTTCTTGCAATTGAGCTTTATCGGCTCGATGCAGGCATATTCTAATAGCGGCAATGCAGCTTCAAAATCACCCTATTTATCTTTAGCAGAGCAATACACATATAAGGGTAATGTTGTATTCGGAAAGGCTTTGCAGTTCAATGCATTGCCCGATACCAAGGCAGATATTATAGATATTGATGTAGAAGACAGGGAACACGAAGAAGAGGAGGATCATGAACATTTCCCCGATTTTTCGAAATACACCTCTGCAGAAAACTATTTTCTGGCGTTATTTAATGTCTTATTAAGAGATCCTTCTTCGGTTTCTGTAAACTATAGCCTGTCGCAAAGCGGGCTTGTTTCTATTAATACTGTACGCAGGCATGTAAGGCTTTGCGTGTTCAGAGTCTGATGTCTTTTAAGGATGCAATAGTCATCCCTCTCCAACATTTTATTGCTGCAAAATAATCACATCCTTGATGTGATAGCAGTGTATGGTTTACGCACGTATCCATTATTCAACTATATCATTATTGCACTAACGCAAGAAAAATTATGAACAAAATTCTGACTACAACAGCGCTTTGCAGCGTGTTGTTTTATGCAAGTTGCTCATCAGACAAAAAAGAAAAAGAACCTGAAACTAAATTCCTCGTTACCAATCCAATCAAAGCTGACACGTCCATCACGCAGGATTATGTGTGCCAGATACATGCTATCAGCCATATTGAAGTAAGGGCACAGGAACGTGGTTATCTGCAAAAAATATATGTAGACGAAGGCCAGTTTGTAAAAGCAGGCCAGTTGTTGTTTCAGATTATGCCAAACCTTTATCAGGCAGAGATGCAAAAGGCAGAGGCTGAAACCCGTTACGCAGAGATTGAATACCAGAATACCAAACGCCTTGCAGATGGCAATGTAGTAGCGCCAAATGAGCTGGCAATGGCTAAAGCTAAATACGATAAGGCAAAAGCAGAGCAGGCATTGGCAAAAGTGCACCTGCAGTTTACCGAAATCAGAGCGCCGTTTGATGGTATCATAGACCGTTTTCAGGTAAGGCTGGGTAGCCTGATAGATGAAGGCCAGTTGTTGACTACACTATCTGATAACAGGCAGATGTGGGTATACTTCAATGTGCCTGAAGCTGAGTACCTGACATACAAGACTAACATAAAGAAAGATAGCTTGATGAAGGTGAATCTGCTGATGGCTAATAATGAGCAATATGAATATCCGGGTGTAGTAGAAACTATAGAGGCAGACTTCAATAATGAAACGGGTAATATCGCTTTCAGGGCAACCTTCCCGAATCCTAAAAGCCTGCTAAGGCATGGTGAAACAGGTAATATTCTTATTCAGCAGGCACACAAAGGCGCCATCATCATCCCTCAGAAAGCAACGATGGAGATTATGGACAAGAAGTATGTGTACGTTGTTGATAAGAACAATAAAGTGAAGCTAACACTGATAGATATAGCAGCTGAAATGCCCGACCTGTACATCATAAAATCTGGCCTTACAGAAAATGATAAAATATTGCTGGAGGGTATGCGTAAGGTGAAGGATGGTGACCAGATTAAGTTCGAATACGAAGATCCGAAGACGGTAATGAATCATTTAAAGTTAGCATCAGAATAAGCTAAGTATCCCAAAATAGAAATCAATGTTCAGTATATTCATCAAAAGGCCTGTCCTGGCGATAGTGATTTCACTTGTCATTATCTTCATGGGCGTACTGGCCATCAATACGCTGCCAACGTCGCAGTTCCCGTCTATTGCCCCGCCAAGGGTAGTAGTAAGCGTTGCTTATCCGGGTGCAAGTGCCGATGTGTTGGTAAAATCTGTACTCATCCCAATGGAAAAAGCCGTGAACGGTGTGCCGGGTATGAAGTACATGACCTCTGACGCTGTAAGTGCGGGTGAGGCAAATATTCAAGTGGTATTCGATTTGGGTACAGACCCTAATCAGGCGGTTGTAAACGTAAAAAACCGTATAGAACAGGTAACGAACAGGTTGCCAGTGCTGGTGCAGCGTGAGGGTATTATTGTAAACATACTGCAGCCAAACATGCTGATGTATGTAAACGTATATAGTAAAGACCCTAAGACCGATCAGAACTTCCTTTACAACTTTGCAAGTGTAAACATTCTGCGCGAACTGAGCCGTGTAAAAGGTATTGGTAGTGCACAGATACTTGGTAGCCGCCAGTATGCTATGCGTATATGGCTGAAGCCAGACAGGATGCGTGCCTATAACGTTTCTACAGACGAGGTAATGGAAGCGCTCGCTAATCAGAGTGTTATCGGTTCGCCGGGTAGGATAGGTCGTAGCGATGGTAAGCGTTCCGAAGCATTGGAATATGTACTTACTTATCAGGGGCGTTACAATAAGCCGGAACAGTACAAAGATGTAATTGTACGTGCAACACCGAATGGTGAGATACTGCACCTAAAAGACATTGCAGATGTAGAACTGGGTAGTGAGTTTTACGATATCTATTCAGATTTGAATGGACACCCTTCTGCAGCCATTGTATTGAAGCAGACCTATGGTAGCAATGCCAACGAGGTAATTAAAAACATCAAATCGAAACTGGATGAGATTAAGTCAGAGTCTTTCCCTCCGGGCATGGACTATGAAATCAGTTACGACGTATCAAGCTTCCTCGATGCATCTATAGAAAAAGTAGTGCATACATTGGGCGAGGCGTTTATACTTGTGGCTATTGTGGTGTTCCTGTTCTTGGGCGACTGGCGCTCTACGTTGATACCAACACTTGCTGTGCCGGTATCATTGATAGGTGCATTCTTCTTTATGCAGATGTTCGGTATCAATATCAACCTAATCACGCTTTTTGCCCTTGTATTGGCAATCGGTATTGTGGTAGATGATGCGATTGTGGTCGTAGAGGCCGTGCACGCCAAGATGGAGGAAGAACATTTATCGCCATACAAAGCGGTGAAGAAAGTACTGAGAGAAATCAGTGGTGCAGTAATAGCAATCACCCTCCTGATGACGGCGGTGTTTGTACCGGTTGCATTTATGACAGGCCCTGTGGGTATCTTCTACAGACAGTTCTCTATTACTATGGCTTGTGCCATTGTACTATCGGGTATCGTGGCGCTGACGCTTACGCCAGTATTGTGTGCTATGATATTAAAGAATAATCATGGCAAGCCTAGAAAGAAAACACCAATCAATCGTTTCCTCGATGGGTTTAATAGTCTGTTCGAGAAGCTTACGGGCAGATATACCTCTTTGCTGAAGCACATTGTTAATCGCCGTGTAGTTACGTTCGGTATACTCATTGTATTTGGTATTGGTATCATCGGTCTTTCAAGAGATTTGCCTTCGGGCTTCATCCCGAATGAAGATCAGGGTATGATATATGCCATCATACAAACACCACCGGGTGCTACGCTTGAAAGGACAAACGATGTTGCGCGTCAATTACAGAAGATTGCAGAGAAGGTAGAAGGCATCAAGTCTGTATCTGCATTGGCGGGTTACGAGGTGTTGACGGAAGGTCGTGGTTCTAACGCAGGTACCTGTCTTATCAACCTGAAAGACTGGAACGAGCGTGAACATACAGTGAATGAAATCATTCATGAACTGGAAGAAAAAGCGAAAGAGATTCCCGGAGCGACAATCGAATTCTTCGGTCCACCGGCAGTACCGGGTTATGGTGCAGCAGGTGGTTTCGCATTGCGTTTGCTCGATAAAACAAATAGTGACGATTACCGCGACCTTGAAAAAGTAAACGACCAGTTTATGGCTGCGTTACACAAACGCAAAGAGCTTACAGGCCTGTTCACCTTCTTTAGTGCCAACTATCCGCAGTATGATTTGGAAATAGATAACCAGGCTGCTATGCAGAAAGGTGTATCTATAGGCAAGGCAATGGACAACCTTTCTATACTGATAGGTAGTACCTACGAGCTTGGTTTCATCAGGTTTGGTAACTTCTTTAAAGTATATGTGCAGGCATCCCCTGAATATAGACGCTTGCCGGAAGACATCCTGCAATTGTACGTGAAGAACAATCGCGATGAGATGGTGCCTTATTCAGCCTTTATGAAGATTAAGAAATCGCATGGTTTGAACGAGATAACACGTTACAATATGTACACCTCTTCAGCTATTCGTGGCGAACCTGCACCTGGTTATAGTAGTGGTGAGGCCATTGCAGCCATTCAGGAAGTAGCGAAGACATTGCCACGTGGTTATGATATAGATTGGGAAGGTCTTTCTAAAGATGAGGTAGGCCGTGGTAATGAGGCACTTTACATCTTCCTGATTGTATTGGGCTTTGTGTATCTGGTACTGGCTGCGCAGTACGAAAGTTTCATACTGCCATTGTCAGTTATATGTTCACTGCCTGCAGGTATATTCGGTGCATTCCTGCTCATCAAGATGCTGGGGCTTGCCAACGATATATATGCACAGGTAGGCCTTGTAATGCTTGTGGGACTCTTGGGTAAGAACGCCGTACTGATAGTAGAGTTTGCAGCGCAGAAACATCTGCAAGGTATGAGTGTACTGGATGCTGCTATAGAAGGGGCTAAAGTGCGTTTCCGTCCTATCCTTATGACATCCTTCGCCTTCATCGCAGGTCTTATTCCGTTGGTGTTTGCGCATGGTCCGGGTGCTATTGGCAACCGTACTATTGGTTCATCTGCATTGGGTGGTATGTTGTTTGGTACCATCTTCGGTGTGATAGTTGTGCCGGGCTTGTACTACATCTTCGGTACTATAGCATCCAAACGCAAACTGATAAAGGATGAAGACGAAAATCCGTTGTCTGAACGCAAAATACTGGACGAAGAAGATGATGAGGAAGATGAACAGGAAAACGGTCATCATTAACAGTTCAAATTCATTAACATGCTAAGAATAAAGAGATATCAATACATAGGTCTTGTTTGTTTATCGTTGGGGTATGCGGCATGCAATACGCCCAAGCTGGCCAAGAGAACAGAAAATAAAAATGTGCCTGCGAGTTATAACGACTCGAAGGATACTACCAACACTGCATCACTGAAATGGCAGGATTATTTTACAGACCCTTATCTGCGTGCCCTTATAGATACGGCACTAAGTAATAATCAGGAGCTGAACATCACGATGCAGGAGATAGAAATATCGCGCAACGAAGTACGTGCCCGCAAAGGAGAGTACTTGCCATTTGTTGGTATAAAGGGTGGTGCAGGTGTAGATAAAGCAGCACGCTATACCAACAAAGGTGCACTGGAAGCCAATACACAAATAGTACCTGGCGAAGAAAGGCCTGAACCGTTGCAGGACTATCTGATTGGCGCCTATGCCAACTGGGAGCTGGATATATGGAAGAAACTGCGCAATGCCAAGAAAGCAGCTGTAGCAAGATATCTGGGTAGTGTAGAAGGTAAGAATTTCATGGTAACGAATCTGGTTGCAGAGATAGCTAATTCCTATTACGAACTGCTGGCACTGGATAATCAGTTGGATATTGTAAAGAAGAATATCGAAATCCAAACTAATGCCTTCGAGATTGTGAAACTGCAGAAAGAAGCAGCACGTGTCAATGAGTTGGCAGTCCGCAGGTTCGAGGCTCAGGTGCTGAACACGAAAGCAATGCAGTACACTATTCAGCAAAAAATAGTTGAGACAGAAAACCACATCAATTATCTGTTGGGTAGATTCCCGCAACCTATTGCGCGCACAGATAACGGGTTTATCGATTTAGTACCTGCCGTTGTACAGGCTGGTATTCCATCACAATTGCTGGCAAACAGGCCTGATATCATGAAGGCCGAACAGGAACTCGCAGCTGCAAAGCTGGATGTGAAAGTAGCACGTGCAAGGTTCTATCCTTCTGTTGGTATTTCTGCATCGGTAGGTTACAATGCTTTCAATCCTACTTATTTCTTCAAATCGCCTGAATCAATGTTGTATTCGCTTGCAGGCGATCTTGCTGCACCGCTCATCAACAGGAATGCAATTAAAGCAACTTATTATAGTGCCAATGCAAAACAGATACAAGCAGTGTACAACTACGAGCGAACTATACTGAACGCTTATGTAGAGGTGATGAACCAGCTTGCTAAGATTAATAACATGCAACAGAGTTATGACCTGAAGACAAAGCAGGTAGCTGCGTTGGCAAAGTCTGTAGATATATCGAACGACCTCTTCAAGTCGGCCCGTGCAGACTATATGGAGGTATTGCTTACACAGCGCGATGCATTGGAAGCAAAATTTGAATTGATAGAAACACAACAACAAAAAATGAATGCTACTGTAAATATCTATCAGGCACTTGGCGGTGGCTGGAGATAATACAGGCTTATATTTTTTCTTGTGATAGCACGGCTCTCTGATATTCCATTTTAATGGAAACAATCAGGGGGCTTTTCTTTTGTGGTATATCCTGTTGCATAGATTTTGTAATTTGCTGATTATACAATATCATCTTTGTTGTAATGGACGATTTTATAATAAAATACATATCTGCGTATATAGAGCTCACCCCTGAAGAGGAGGATATTATCAGGAATCAAAACCTGATAAAACCATTCCTCAAAGACACAGTTTTGCTGGCAGAGGGAGAACATGCAAGAGAATGTTATTTTGTATTGAAGGGTTGTGTGCGCAGATACCATATTATAAATGGCGAAGAACGTACAACAGATTTTTATACAGAAAATCAAAGTATCATCCCTGTTAGCTATACCACGAAAAAGCCTTCAGAGTATTTTCTGTCTTGTGTAGAGGATACTGTCATTGCATTAGGTTCTAATGAAAGAAATGAAGAACTCATAAAACAAATACCCAAACTGGAAACAATGCTGGTACAGATGGCATCTGAAATGCAGGCTCAGAACCAGGTAGAGATGGATAATTTTAAAAATCTGAGCCCTGAAGAAAGATACCGTAACCTAACGGATACAAGGCCCGATTTGCTGAACCGTGTACCGCTTAATTACATTGCTACATATCTGGGCATTACACCTGAATCGCTAAGCAGGATAAGGAAAAGGATATCACGTAATCGCTGAATAACAATTAGCTTAAGTTAATTTCTAATGCATAGCATGGGTGTAGGTTTGCCTTTCAAATAAAGGTAAATCAACACGATGTATTTTTCAGAAAGAAGACACAGAGTAGATGCTATAATTACAGGTGTGTTTTTCATAGCAGCAGCAGTTACATCTATCATTGCTTTAAAACTATACCAGCCTGCTATTACAGGCGATGATTATCTTACACAAGCCTCCCTGCATGCAAAGCCTGTTATGATGGGGGCATTACACGAGCTGTTTTTAGTAGCTACAGCATCGGGTACAGGTATTATGCTATATCCGTATCTCAGAAGGTATAATGAGCAAATGGGCTTGGCATATTTCTGTTTCAGATTGTTGGAGGCTATCCTGATACTTATCGGCACGTTATCGGTATTAGCTATCGTATCGCTTAGCAAAGCATACTCTGCTAACCCCATTTCAGATGTAGAAAGCTTTAAGGCTGTTGGCTCAACACTTATTGCAATCCACGATTGGACTTTTATGCTTGGTCCAAATTTTATGCTGGGCATAAATACGTTTATATATAGCTATGTATTCTTCAAAAGCAGGCTGATACCACGAGCATTATCTGTAATAGGTATCGTTGGTGCTATCATGATATTCATAGCCGCACATTTAGAAATGTTCGGGGTAATACAGCAACTGTCTGTTGGTGGAGTGGTGATGGCAATTCCCATTTTTATTTATGAAATGTCACTCGCGGTATGGTTGATTGTTAAGGGGTTTAATATGATTGACTAATGTTTGGTGTGATTTTTATGTATTTAATTTAGAGGATTTACAATATTTATTTATTGTTAATAAATATTTATTTATTGTTTTTCAATAAATTTTCTATTTTTGTAGTATTGTATTAATACTATGATTGTATGACTAAGAACAGGTTTATCTGGAAGGTAATTTATGTAGTTTGTTGGCTCATATTTATAGGGTACTGTATACAGACAGGCACTTTGTTGTTCAATTATATTTTTAGCCTGTTTAATCCGATAGCTGTTTATAACCTGCATTTGGGGCTCAACTTATCTCAATTATATAATAATAGTAAGCTTGTCTATAGTTTGTTGTTTTTTGTAATCATATCTGTTTCTGCCCTGAAAGCTTATGTGTTTTATCTGGCAGTAAAGCTATTCAGAGAGCTGAATTTGAACAGGCCTTTTAGTTTTGAAGTTGCCATGTTAGTTTCTAAACTTGCGCGTTATCCGTTTAGCATTGGTCTTATAAGTTTGCTTGCTCAGCAAATAGAGAAAAAAGTCTTCGCGACAGAATACAATATCAGTGCAGCTAATGGATATTGGCATGATGGAGGTGCATACTTAATGATGTCAGCTATCATCTTTGTAATTGCTATGATATTTCAGAAAGGAGTTGAATTACAAAACGAAAACGACCTGACAGTTTAAGCTATGCCTATAATTGTGAATTTAGATGTGATGATGGCAAAACGTAAGATGTCATTAAACGAACTCTCTGAAAGGGTTGATATAACATTGTCCAACCTGTCTATTTTAAAAACAGGGAAAGCGAAAGCTATAAGGTTCAGCACATTGGAGGCTATTTGCAAAGCACTAGACTGCCAGCCTGCCGACATACTTGAATATAAAGACGAATGAGCGAACTGATTATTGCTTGTCGATCATTATTCTTTTACAAATATTAATGTAAAACTGTGGAAGTATTAAGATTAAAAACACCCAGGCTCATCATACGCCATCTGCAACACAGGGATTTAGCTGATTTTCATGTGTATCGTTCCAATCCTGATGTTACTAAATATCAGGGTTTTGATGTGATCACTGTTGAACAGGCAAAAAAATTTATTGATGAAAATTCAACAAAAAATTATGGTAAAGCAGGTGAGTGGGTGCAGTATGGTATTGAGTATATAGAAACAGGAAAGTTAATTGGCGATTGTGCTATTAAGCTGGATGCATACGATACACGGATAGCAGAAATTGGTATCACCATTTCACATCTGGATCAGAAGAAAGGATTTGCAAAAGAAGCAATGTTGGGGATATTGAATTTTTTATTTGAGAACAAAAATATACATCGTGTGGTAGAGATTGTTGATGCTGAAAATATCGCTTCCATAAATATGCTAAAGAGCCTCGGCTTCAGGCAGGAAGGATATTTTATTGAAAATATTTTCTTTAAAGGAAAATGGGGCAGTGAGTATCAATTTGCAATGTTGAAACGTGAATGGGATAATATTAAAAAGCAACAACAGCAGTAATATTTAATGCTCAATAAACGCTTTATATATTATGTTTATAGAGGTTTAAATGTGTTGATATACTTACAATAAAAGCTGCTCACTGAGCAGCTTTTATTGTTGTTGTGGCCTCGTCAGGAATCGAACCTGAATCTGGAGCTTCGGAAACTCTTGTACTATCCATTGTACTACGAGGCCATTATTAGTCCGAATTATATGCGCAAAAATAAGTTAACCGCAACAAAAAAAGGCAACCGTTATAGTTGCCTTTTTCTTGTACCACGTACGGGAGTCGAACCCGTCATTCCTCCGTGAAAGGGAGGCGTCTTAGCCGATTGACCAACGCGGCGTCCCTGTTTGGGATTGCAAAGATAGAAAGGTTTTTCTTTTCTGCAAAAACTTTTTTCGAAATTTTTTTCAAAGAAAATTATGCGCCCATCATTGCATTTACGATGCCCAAAAACTCTTCAGCTTTCAGTGATGCACCACCTATCAAACCACCATCTACATCTGCACATGCAAACAGCTCTGCAGCGTTCGATGGTTTGCAACTGCCACCATACAATATAGTCAGGTTGTCAGCAGTTGGTTGTCCGTATTGTGCTGCAAATACGCTGCGTATATGTGCGTGCATGTCCTGCGCCTGTTGGCTGCTGGCAGTTCGTCCTGTGCCGATAGCCCAGATAGGTTCGTATGCTACTACTATGTTAGCTAACTGATGTTTGTGTAAGTGAAACAAGCCTGCTTTCAGTTGTGCTTCAACAAAATCATTTTGTGTACCTGCATCGCGAACAGACAGTGATTCACCACAGCAGAAGATTACTTTCAAACCATTGTCCAGAGCAGTGTCTGTCTTTTTAGCCAGCATTGCATCTGTTTCATTAAAATACTCGCGGCGCTCAGAGTGACCGATGATAACATAGGTAGCTCCTGCATTTTTTATCATGCTTGCAGCTACTTCGCCTGTGTATGCACCTGCATTTTCTGTGCTGCAGTTTTGTGCTGCAACATGCACGTGGTCTACATCTTCTATCTGATAGAATGTGTGCTGAATGTTGATGAATGGCGGTGCAATCACTACTTCTTTGTCAGCATTCAATGCAGGCAATCCTTTCAGAACACCCGATACCAGTTCGTGTCCTTCTTCAAGGTTCATATTCATTTTCCAGTTGCCTGCTACAATTTTCTTACGCATTGTTATATGTTATTATGTATGGTTTTTATTTAGCAAATAAATCTCTTTGTGATGTTGTTTTGTTGAATATGTATTGATACATATTCCTTTCTGCAGGGCTCAGTTGTTTGTTACGTCTTGCCATCATACGGCCTGCCGTTTCCATTGCACGGTCAAAGCTGTAAGTTGTCATACCCTCGGCACCGCCCCAGCAAAATGATGGTATGAATTTTTCAGGAAAGCCTGCTCCAAATATATTGGCAGATACACCAACCACTGTGCCAGTGTTGAACATGGTATTGATGCCACACTTAGAATGGTCGCCCATGATAAGCCCGCAGAAGGTAAGCCCTGTCTTTACAGATTTGTTTATGTGTTCATCCCAAATCTTCACCTCGTCATAGTTATTCTTCAGGTTGCTGCAATTGGTATCTGCACCTAGGTTGCACCATTCTCCTATTATGGCATTGCCCAGATAACCATCGTGGCCTTTGTTACTGTTGGCAAAGTATACCACATTGCTCATTTCACCACCTACCTTGCAGCCGGGGCCAATGGTAGTATCAGCATATACTTTTGCGCCCATCTTTATCACAGCATGTTCGCACAGTGCTATCGGCCCACGCAGCATACAGCCTTCCAGTATCTCAGCATCTTTACCTATATATACAGGCCCTGTAGATGCATTGATGATGCATCCTGCATTTATGATTGCACCTTCTTCTATATACAGATTTTCAGCACCTGTTACGGTTACACCCGCAGGTATGTGGGCAGATGTTTTATTGTATGTCAGTAGTTTGTAGTCGCCACGTATGGCATTGCCGTTGTTAGCAAATATGTCCCACACATTTTGCAATGCGTATGCGTCACCATCATATTGTATTGTGCCTGTAGTTGGCAGTTCTTCAACACTGTTTAGCGCACTTACAGTTCTGAAGGCAATAATCATATCACCTTTAGCTAGCACATCGCCTGTTTTCAATGCTGTTACGGCACTTACTATTGTCGGGTTGGCAAATACTGCACCGTTGATATACAGGTTATCGTTCGTTGTGTTTTGCGGAAAGACTTCTTGCAGGTGGGGCAGGGTAAGGGTGCTGCTTGTTGTTGCCTCCAGAAAACGCTCCCAACGCTCGCGCATGGTAAGTATACCACAGCGTATATCTGCTACAGGGCGTGTATGGGTAAAGGGCAACAACCTGTTTCTTACTTCCGTATCGAAGAGTATGATATTCACCACCTGATGTTTGCCACTCTTCGTACTACCGCCACGGGCGGGATAGAGTGATGTATAAATCAAAAAATCCCGACAAAAGTCGGGATTTTTCGTGCGTAATGCAAATATGATAAGACGTTATTACTTTTTCTTTTCGTAACGTTTTTTGAATTTGTCGATACGACCTGCTGTATCCACAAACATTGATTTACCAGTGTAGAAAGGGTGTGAAGTGTTAGAAATCTCCACTTTTACCAGTGGATATTCGTTACCATCTTCCCAAACGATTGTTTCTTTCGTAGCCGCTGTAGAGCGTGTAACGAATGTGTACTCGTTAGTCATGTCTTTGAAAACAACTAAACGGTAGCTTTCCGGATGTATTCCTTTTTTCATTGCCTTATTTTTTAGTGCATGGATTTTGCCATGCAGTTTTTTAATTATTAGAGTGTGCAAAGGTAGGTAAAATATTCTATTACTAAGCAAAATATTTACATGCTTGGCTAAATATTTCCCTCATCCCCTGTTTTAGTCTTCTTTTTTGGCCTTATAGCCGTCTTTTATCAGTTTATCCAAGTCTGCCGCTGCCTCTTCTGCAAAGTTGTAAACACCTATTATTTTACCGTCAGGACCTATCATACAGGCTTGTGGTACAAAGTTTACACCGTATGTTTTAGATACTACAGACGCCCAACCCTTCAAATCGCTCATGTGGAATTTCCAGTACAGGCTGTCTTTTGCTATAGCTGCCAACCATGGTTCTTTTTCCTGATCCAGCGATACACTCACTATTTCAAAACCCTTCTTAGCTCCTTTTATCTTTTCCTGGCTATATTTCTTATACAATGCTACCAACCTTGGGTTTGCCCTGCGGCATGGTCCGCACCATGAGGCCCAGAAGTCTACCAGCACAACACGCTTCTTATACATGTCAGATAGTTTCACGGGTTGGTCGTCCACGCCTTTCATCTCTATTTCAGGTGCCTTCATCCCCACTTTTATAGTAGTGTTGCCGTATTGTGCATTGGCAGTAAGGGTGGTAAATGCTAATACTAAGCCTGCTAATATCTTCTTCATTTTAAGTAAATGCTATAGTTAAAGTTAAGGGTTAAGCGCCCAATTACAAATGCAGTGTAAGCCCGTCATAAGCAAGGTGCATACCTTGCGGCAGGGTAGCCTCTACCTCATCGTGCAGCCCTAATTGGTGACTTATATGTGTAAAATAAGTGTTCTCTGCCCCCACTGCAGTAGCTACGTCAATAGCTTCTTTAAGGGTAAAGTGAGATGGGTGCGCTTCATGCCTTAAGGCATTCAAAACCAATACTTTGCTACCTTTTGCTTTATCCAATTGTTCAGGGCTTATGTAGTTGGCATCGGTTATGTATGTAAAGTCGCCTATTCTGAAACCAAGTACTTGCATTTTGTAGTGCAGTACTTTTATTGGATTAAATCTCAATCCATTGATATTAAATGAATTATCGCCGTCAATTGTATTTAAATCTACCTGTGGTATTCCCGGATAGTTAAGTTCCTGAAACACATACTGAAATTCACGTTTCAATACTTCTTGTGTATTCAGGTCGGCATATACATTCATGGCTTTCTTATCGTGAAAATTATAAGCCCTTACATCGTCCATGCCTGCCACGTGGTCTTTATGTCCGTGGGTAAAGACAATGGCATCCAGCCTGCGTACATTGTATCGCAGCATCTGCTGGCGGAAGTCCGGGCCGCTGTCTATTACAACACTTGCCTCAGGGGTATCTATCCATACAGAGGTACGTAACCTGTCATTCCGCTTGTCTGCAGATGTACAAACAGGGCAATCGCAACCTATAAAAGGAACGCCTTGGGAAGTACCGGTACCTAAAAATGTAATTTTCACGTCCTGTTATTCTGTTTCGCTTTGTGCCGTTCCTTCTTCCGTACTTGCCTCTTCTTTGCTAGGGGCACTCTTCAATTGTTTGTACCATTTCTGCATTTCACCGCTCAGTTCATCCTCGTTTATGTCAATTGTCGGTAAAATTTCTATCAGTGCATTGATGCGCCCCTCTACACTCAGAAACTTATTAATCACGGCAACGCGCCTGTCTTCCAGTATACAGTAGCCCGAATTGAAAGTTCCTTTCTCGTAACGTATAATGTATCTGGCCTCCTCAAAAAGCTGTTCCAGTTTTTTAAGGGTGTTTGGCGTATATTTGAAGCTCATTTTTGCAATGCTGGTTTCGATGGCTAAAATTAGAAAATTCGGTGGATTATTGTTGGCACAGCTTGTATTTCTCTGCTTTTCTCAAAGTATATATGCACAAAATTACTATGAAGAAAACGAACGTACCTTTTACGGAGGGCCTGTTGTTGGGGCAAATTTTACTCAGGTAGACGGGGACAACTATGCGGGCTATTATAAAACGGGCCTCAATGTCGGGGGCATTATCTATGCAAAATTCGGGCAGCGTTTTGCTGCCAGTATGGAGATTCTGTATTCTCAGAAGGGTAGCAGGGGGCATAAGTCGCAAAAAGCAAATTATACAAAAGATGTATACATTCAGAAGTATGGTATAGCGCTTAATTATGCAGAAATACCATTGATGTTGCATATTCATGATAATCGCAAAAGCCATTTTGGGGTAGGCTTGTCATTTTCTCAGTTGGTAAGTGCTTCCGAAACACTACAAACTAACAATACAAAGTATAATGATACTATCGATGTAGCCAGATACCCTTTCAAACGTAACGATTTGAATTTACTAGTAGGTGTAAACCTTCGTTTGTACAAAGGTCTGTTTTTCAATGTCAGATACCAGTACTCGCTCATGCCGATACGGTCTGACGTAAACTACGACTACTCTCGTGCCAAGCAGTATAACAACTTGTATGTTGTGAGGCTGGCATACATCTTCGGCGAAAAGTATTGATATTTCGTTAGCTTTATAAAGGTATGAGCGAACCACGGTTTCCTGTTAGTTTATCCCTCCGCCTCGATTGGAGCGAGATGGATATGTTCGGCCATATCAATAACGTTTCTTATTTCAAATACATACAGGCTTCCCGCGTCAATTATTGGGAGGTTTGTGGTTTTCAAAAGTCTTTTGCGGCAACCAATGTAGGGCCTATGCTGCTGTCTACAGGTTGCAGGTTTATACAGCCGTTGTTTTATCCCGGCAATATAGTAGTGCAGGCTTCCGTTACATTTATTAAAAATACCAGTTTTGGCATTCGTCATCGGGTATTGAATAATAAAGGCGAAATTTGTGCAGAGGCAGAAGATGTAATTGTAGTTTTTGATTTCAATAACAATACCAAAGTGTCTGTGACAGATGAGTTGAGGAATAGTATACGGCAATTGGAAGGCACCGTTTTTTAGAACAGAAGTATGAAAAGAAGAATACTGGCATTATTGTTTGCACTTGCTCCCGTAGCATATGCATCTGCACAGAGCAATTATTATGTGGAAGATCCTAACCTGTTTCGTGGTATGGTAACAGCAGGCATCAACCTGACACAGATAGATGGTGACAACTATGCGGGTTATTCCAAATCAGGCATTAATGCCGGTGCGGGTGTTTATACAATGTTCGGCAGCGACTTTGGTGCCGGCCTCGAAATGCTATACAGCCGCAAGGGTAGTGTGGGCAAATACAAACAGACATCCAGCAATCAGGCATTTGCCATACTGGGCTACAAAGCTATACTGAACTATGTAGACCTTCCTATACAGCTTTATTACTTCGATCAGCGTGGCGACCATTTTGGTGCAGGGGTGTCTTACAGCAGGCTTATCAATCAGGCAGAAACATTTGATACCAATCCGCAACAAACACTGAAATCAGAAGATTATCCCTTCCGTAAGAGTGACTACTGCATGGTGCTGAGTGCCAATGTTAAGATTATAAGCAAGTTCTACATCACAGGGCGTTTTCAATACTCGTTACGTAGCGTGCGTGGCAATGTGCCTCCGGGTTTTGGTCGTACAGAGCAATACAATAATGTGGTTACTTTTCGGTTAATGTATTTATTCAACTAATAGTAGAGAATGCGTAAAATCCTCGCCATATTGATACTCGTAGCATGCAGTTTTGCAGCTGAGGCGCAGATAGGCAGAGGTTATTTTAACAACAATCCCGACCGTAAATTTTATGGTGGTTTTGCTGTAGGGTTCAATTTCTCTGCATTGAAAGGCGATGCTTACGAAGGCTACCGCAAGGTAGGGCTGAATCTGGGGCCTACGGTATATGTAAAGCTGCTACCCAAACTGCTGGCAAGCCTCGATTTGCTATACACACAGAAAGGTTGTCGTGGTGTACGTGTACTGGAGTCTTACTATACAGGGCAGTTTATAGAATCTTACAGGGTAAATCTTAATTATTACGAAGTACCTGTAGTGCTGCACTATCTGCTGAATGATAAATGGAACATAGGCGCAGGTGCAGCTTATGGCGGGTTGATAAGTTCTAAGGAAGATGCTTATACAGACCAGCCTTTTACTTTCAATCCCTCTATAACAGCTTTTCGTACAGAAGATATCAGCTATGTGCTGGATGCGAGTATGCAGTTCTATAAAGGATGGTTTGTAAATATGCGCTATCAGCAGTCTATGGTTACTATTCGTGATATGCAGAATATTCCTTACTACTTCAGCAACGGTGCAGGCAGGCAGGGCAATTCCCTGTTCTCGCTCCGCCTCATCAGGCTGATACCTTAGTTTTTCTCTTTCTCTTTATAGCTGCCAGCATCCAGTGCCGCAGGGCTCCAATGCTTCAAGAATTCAGCAATCTTTTCTTTGCTGTGCCCTTTGCCTTCTTCCAGATAGGCAGAGTTTTGTGTATGCAGCCTTTTGCCTTTGGCATCAAGCACTACAAACACGGGAAAACCAAAACGCTGCGGGTAGCCCAGCGATGCCAATACTTTTTCGTTCTTGTTTTCGGGACTGTAGTTCAGGTGTACCACAACAAAATTATCGTCCATCTGCTTTTTCAGCGTGCTGTCTCCGTTCACCGTATTATGAAAGCGAATGCACCACACGCACCAGTTGCCTCCTATTTGCAGCAGCACGTGTTTCTTTTCTTTTTCAGCCTGTTTTACGGCATTGTTTATTTGCTGCTGGGCATCTGCCTGAGGGTTGTATATTTTAGGCTTTTCTTCCTGCGCGGTTGCTTGCAGGCTGCCCAGTGTGAATGCTAAAAAGACAATCAGTTGTTTCATTTCTTTTTCTTGCTTTTGCCAAATATGCTGAAGCCCGGTGGGTTTGCCTGCAGCTCCTTCATGCTTTGGTTGGCTGTGTCCAGTTGTTGGGTAGCATTGGTATAGGTGCCTTTATCGGTAGCCATCTTGTTGATGCTGCCTGTTTCTTTACTCAGGTCATTTACAGATGCGCGTAGCTTCTTCACGTTGCTGCCTATATCTGTAAGCTGTTGCTGCATGTTTTTATCGGCCAGCCCTTTGGTAGATTGCTGTATGTCTTGCAGGCTTTTCTTCCATTCCTTGCTGTTATTAGCCAGTTCAGCACTGCTTTTATTGGCAGATGCTATACCGTTTACAATGCTGTTGTCCTTATTCAGGTCTGCAGAAATGCCCTCGTATTTTTTTATGCTTTTCTCAAAGCTTACCAGCGGTTTTATAAACTTGTTCAGCAGTCCGTTTTGTATCAGTGCATTAATACCACGCAGGGTAGTGTCTGCACTGTACAGCAAAAAGTGGGCAGTTTCAGCTAAAGGTTCCACCGGTGTATTGGCAGATACGCCACCGTTATCTATATCAGATAGCAGCGTATCCCCTGGCTGCATATAGTTTTTGCTATTGCTATATACCAGTGCTATACTTTTATCTCCCAACAAGCCCGAAGAGGTAAGGAAGGCTTTGGTACTGTCGGGTATCTGCATGTCTTTTTTCAGCAGCAGCGTCACTTTTACAAGCCCATCGGGTTGTATGGTTACGTCTTTAATCTTACCTACACGCACACCTTGCACCATGACAGGTGAAGATTGTTGCAAACCCTTTACAGTGCTGTAAAAAGCAATGTATTCATTGGGCTTGCTGCGTATGAAGTTGTTGTATATAAATACCCCGCCCACTACAACAGCTATTGTAGCGATGGTCGATATAGTACTTTTCTTTTTGTTCGGTTCCATTACTGCCTGCTCAAAATTAGGTTATTTTCAGGCAGATGCCAGACCTGTGTATATCAGCGGTTCTTTTTGCTTGCTCTGTAAGAACCATGCCCACTGCTACGTGGTGGTTTATTGGTGCCGCCACAGCTTTCAACAATCATAGCAATCAGAATTAAACCTGCTATCAGAGGGAATAACTTTTTCATATAAAAACCAATTAGTTAAATATAGGATTTTAATGCACAATTATCACGAAAAAATGCTGTAATCCTTAGCTTCAATACATTATATTTGTAATCTCAATTGTTTTTATGAATTTATTTATTGGTAATCTAAGCCCTGAAACCACCGAGCCTACCTTGCAGAAAATGTTTTCTGAATTTGGCGAAATAATATCTGTTAAGATTGTTAGAGATAACGAAACCGGTTTGTCTAAGGGTTTCGGTTTTGTGGAAATGGCTGACAAGTTTCACGCATTCGATGCGATTGATAATATCGATATGACTTTCCTGGAAGGTCAGATAATATCTGTAAAGGAAGCTAAACCTAAAGCTGGCCCTGGCGGCGGCGGTGGCTACGGCAACCGTGGCGGTGGTGGTTATGGCAACCGCGGTGGCGGTGGTTATGGTGGCAACCGTGGCGGCGGCGGTGGTTATGGTAATCGCGGCGGTGGCGGCGGCTATGGTGGAGACCGTGGCGGCTATGGCAACCGTGGTGGTGGCGACCGTTACAGCAATGACCGTGGCGGAGATCGTGGTGGTTATAACAACGACCGTGGTGGTGATCGCTATAACAACAACGATCGTGGCGGCGACCGTCCAACTCGTTACACCGGCGGCGGCAATCGCCCGCAAGGTGGCGGCGGTGGTCACAGAGATCCGTTCAATAATGGTGGCGGTGGCGACCGTGGTGGATACCGCCGTCCGAACAATAACACAAACAACGACGACGATAAATTCAATCGTTTGTAGTATTTGTTCGTCCGTTCATCATTGTTAATCTGAACGGATGAAATAATAACAATTAAAGCAACTGTCAATAAATTGATAGCCGATGCTATGCAATCGCATAGTATCGGCTATCTTATTTTATAGATGCCGTGCAGGTTGATATGCTGCAAAATAAGAAGTGTTTTATATTGTCGATACGGCATTAAAAACCCACTCCTATCTGCACACCGCCCCATGCATGGGGTGTGCCGTAGGTAAACTCTCTGGTTATTTCTGTACGGGTATACTCAAGATACAACCAGCCATAGCGCAATACAAAACCATATCTGTAGTCTGCAACTACGCGTTCAATAGCATTTGCGGGTATAGTATAAATACTTTTCGTAAACAATCCGCCTTGCAATGTTGCATCGTAAACCACAGCATTTACCTGTGGGTGTATATAGATGTATGTACTGAACTTTCTTTGCCAATTTGCACGGTATGGGTTTTCAAAATAGCCTATCATTATGTTTGCACCAATACTTGCCTTGGTTAGCAGGGTGCCTGCATCAGCACATGCAGTAGCATTAATGTTCAGTATGTTTTTAATGCCTGCTATTTGCTTCTCTATCTGTATTCTGTAATTAATCACAGCATCATTGGCTATCTGGTATTTCCACCCTTCAGGCATTACGTTGCCTGTGTTGCTGTGTATGGTTTCTTGCATCCATTGCCCGCCTGCTATTTGTCCCGTTACTCCCAGACTCATCATGGTAGCAATGCGTATTTTCTTTTCTTCATTTATAGCAATAGCAAATGGTTGCAACATGAGCGATGCCGCGTATGGCCTGTCGCCATATCGTATATTCGGGTCTTGTATGCTGGCAGGTGTATATGCGTTGCTCTGCAGCGATAGCCCGTATTGCATCTTGTAATGTTGCGGGTGTAGCAACAAATATTTGGCAGGGAGCGCACCCAATGCAGGCGTAATACATTCCATATTGATGCCTTGCGTGTAGAAAGCATCGCTGGCAGAGAAATAGTCATTCTCATAAAAATGCCTCACATGACTTTCCTGCCCTTGCATAGCCCTGTAGCTCCATGCATTATTGATGGCTTGAGATTGTGCGACAAATGGACACAGCAGCATGCAGAATAATGCGGTAAGTTTCACATTAGTATATACGTAGCGCTTAGGTATTTGGATTATTTTCTTTAACAGAGTTTTGGCAACAGAAGTCAGTTACCTTTTACAGTGTTGTGGTATCAATCTTTATAAAACCTCAACCAATATGCGTTACAACAAACTTGTATGGCTGCTGTTGCCGGCAGCACTGATGGCATCTTGTGCCAATAATGCAGAGTCCTATGTGAAATCTGCTGATTCTGTTGTTGTCTCCAACGACCTTTCTGATATCAATTCACCCTCGCGAAAGATTATTCATACTGCCGATATCCGATGCCGTGTCAGCGATGTGTACAGGTCTGTAGATACGCTGGAACGTATGGTGAATGAACTGGGCGGTATGATAGCAGAGAGCCATATGGAGAATAGCACTACATCTGTACGTTCTGTACGCTTCTCGGCAGATTCATTGAAGCAGGTGACGGGTTACACCACAACAGCACATCTTACACTACGCATTCCAAATTTCTTTCTCGATACCGTCATCCGAAAAGTGCCAATGCTGGCTACATTTATTGATACCCGTACTTTGCAGCGTCAGGATGTGACACTGACATACCTTGCCAATGCCATGAAAAACCAAGCCGCAGGTATAGCGCCACCTGCTATTGCAGATAAGAAGAATGGTGGGGTAAAAGAGAATAAAGCATTGTCATCTCCTCAGGCACTTGCTAACGACACTGTTATAAACCGCCGTATAGAAAACCTGCAGATACTGGACGATGTAAACTACGCCACACTGAAAGTAGACCTTTACCAACCTGAAAAAGTAGATGTGCAGATAGTGGCAGATACAAACAAAGCGGCATCCATCCCTTTTGGTTCGCGTATACTATTGGCACTGGGCGATGGCTGGCAGATGATGAAGGGACTGGTGATAGTACTATTAACTGCATGGCCTTTATGGTTGTTAATTGGTGTAGTTTTCTATCTGCTAAGCTTTATGCGTAGGCGGAAACGCCTGTTTTTTGCCAAGTAATTGAGGTTAATTATGTTGTTTATATAAAAAACCAGTGTTTACACTGGTTTTTTTGTTGAAATGAATTTTTACTTTCGTGCCATCCTTCTATCCTTTTGTTGATGCGTCAACAACTATATGTAACCCTGTGTAATTATTTTAATCACTATTCCATACTAAAACAACACAACCAATGAAAAAACAAATCACATCTGCAATTGCTATGGCAGCAATGCTGGCTGCATTCAGTAGCTGTGGCGATGCCGAAAAGCCAAAAGAAGGGGAGGAGATGAAGGCCGCCGCACCATCCGGTACAATAAAGCCTGTGCCATTGCCCGATCCTCAGATTCCGGGATATAAATATCCTGAAGATTCGCTGGTAATAAACAGTTGGATCAATAGTAACGATGACAAGAGTATTGCCAACCACGGTTGGGGTATCTGGACATCACTCAATATGTCTTCTGGACAGCAGTACGAAGGACAGGATTTGAGGGTGTTTGAAACATGGCTTACCCCGCAAGACATGCAGGCGCTGATGCTGGCAAGCGAGTCTAAAAACCTGAGGATGGAAAACGTAAAAACATCAAGGGGTACACTGAGTTCGCCCAATCAGTTTTTGCATGCTAAGAAGGCCCGTCTGAAGGCAGGAATGGTTAGTGATGCACAGGAAGACCAGCGTGTAGTAGGCTTTGTAAAATACGACCCTACGGCAGCGCAGTTTGCTGTCAGCAACAAACTGTTCGATTCTTTGGTGCTGCAGTCTATGCTCGACCAAGGCAAAACAGAAATACCACAGTTCCCTAACACGGGTATGACATTGAAGCCTGTATTTGAAATCGTAACGGAAGATACACTGCAAGCTTGTGGTGGTTACTACAAACTGAATGTATGGACAGGGCTTCCGCCACAACCTATCTCATATCCTGAAGGTAGCTGGCCGGGTTATGTATATGTAGACCCTAATAACGGCGGACAAGGTAATGGCAGTGTAGATATAGGTGGCAAGCATCGCACACCGCAAACTACTTACAACCTGAACGACTTTGTTCACTTCAAGCTGGATAAACAACAGGCGGCAGAACTGAAAGCCAACTTCAACATGCAGGCAAAAGAAGGCGATATTGCCATACTGGTTGCCATGCACGTAACAAGTAAAGAAATCACCCGCTGGACATGGCAAACATATTGGTGGGCACCAAATGCCGATAATCCACCGGCACCAAGCTCTGCTGCCATTGCTGCAATGCGTCCTTCACAGTTGCAGGGGGCTCCTCGTCACTATGCTATGTCGCAGGCATATACCTTCATCAATCCAAACCAACCGCTTACCGGTGGCAACAACATAGGTACATCTATCTATGCATTCAATCCATACCTCGAGGCTGGTTTCGACCCGAGTGTGTTGGGTAATTCTGCCATCGTAATCACGAATGGTAAGAAAGTGGTTAACAACTACGGTGTGCTTACCAACTGTATGTCTTGCCATGCTAATGCAAACTATGCACCTGCTTCGGTAACTACAGGGCCGGGTTATCTGGGCGATACATACATAGATATGAACAATCCAACATTCAAGGGTACGCTTAAATTAGATTTTGCATGGTCTATACAGGGCAACCTGATAGGCGTTAAACGATAATGCATTTTACCATTGCTATGAAAACAAACGGGACTCTTATTGAGTCCCGTTTTCTTATTTCTTTTCTTCCTGTTTTTTAGGCAGTGGTTTGCGGGGCAGCATTTCAGGTCGCATAGCAGTGTGGTATACTACCGATGCCATAATGATAGATGCCTGCATCATATCGTTCTCATTTACACGGTCGTAGCTGTCCATATTGGTATGGTGCGTACGACTGCCATATTCCAGCGGGTCTTGTATAAACTGAAATGCAGGTATGCCGATGGCATCAAATGGTATATGGTCTGTAGAACCTGTATTGCGGTTGGTAACCGTATGTGCTTCCATATCTTTGAAAGGTGCCAACCATGCACGGAAGATAGGCACTACTGCATCGTTGCTCTGTGCATAGATACCACGTATCTTGCCTGCACCATTATCCAGATTGTAGTAAGCTGCTATCTTGCTATGTTCAGGCTTTAGCTTCATCGTCTTTCTGTCGCCGATGTGTTTTTTTACATAGCCTGCAGAGCCAAGCAGTCCTTGTTCTTCACCACTCCATAATGCTATGCGAATAGTGCGGCGGGGCTTTACACCTGCGGCTTTCAGTATGCGAACGGCTTCCATGCATGCCGCTGTGCCTGCGGCATTGTCTGTCGTGCCGGTGCTTGCATGCCAAGAGTCCATATGTGCACCCAGCATCACCACCTCGTCTGCAAGGTCTGTGCCCGGTATTTCTGCTATCACATTATATTCTGTACTGTCATTCATCAGGAAGCTGGTTTGTACATTCAGTTCCAGTGTTACAGTCTGTTTTGCTTTCAGCAGGCGTTCTATTCTGTTCAGTTGTTCTATACCTGTTTCCAGTTCTGGCAATACGGGTTTGGCGTCCCATACGCGGCTGGCGCCGTTGCTGGTAAATACAGTGCCCATTGTACTACGCCGCACACAACTAAGCACAGCTGCGGCTTTTTCTGCATACAGAAAACTATCTATTGCATACCTCGATGCGCGCACTGTTCTGTTGATGGTTGGTGCTGCTTTTTCATCTACACCTTTAGCCACGTGCGGGTCTTGTTCTATGTTGCAGAGGTCTTCGTCTGTGAGGCGTTTTGCATCTGCACTGAAGTTGGGCATCGCCAGTTGGCTGCTGGCTTTCACCACAATCTTGCCCTGCAGCTTGCCTGCATACTGTGCCATATCGCTCATGGTTTCTATGTTTACCACAATGGCTTCACCTTTTATAGTGCCGTTGGTGCCCGGTGTCCATGCTTTGGGCACGGCTATCAGTTGCTGATAGTAGGGTGCAGTCATAGCCGCATAGCAGTGTTGGTATTCCCATCCTTTGCCGAATGTGCCCCAACTCTCTATACGTGCGTTTTGCAGCCCCCAGTCTTCCAGTTGCTGCCTTGCCCATGCCTCGGCATTTTTCATGCCTGTAGAGCCTGTCAGGCGCGGACCTATCACATCTGTAAGATGTTGCAATGTGCCCATCACTTTCGAGTTGTCGAAACCTTCCTGCTTTATTTTGGTAATCGTTTTCAGATATACTTTCTCATCATCGCCTGTGAAGGATACACAAACGATAGATGCAAAAACAAGTAGCGGAATAAACCGTTTTTTCATTGCCCTGATTTTAGTGGATATAAGATAATGCAAGAAAAACGTAATGTGTAGTGTTGTTGAAACATATTGTCATAAATCCCCCTCCTTTTGCTAATACTTATAAATATCCCACCGATACTTATGTATTTGCCAGTGCCTGCTAACAGTGGTATTTGAATTGCTGTCTGTTAGGTAAATTCAATGCTTATGAAACAGATATTTCTAATTACGCTCATCGCGCTTTCCACATCTGGTCAAGCGCAGTTGGTTAATCCGGGTTTTGAAAACTGGACAACCGTTGGTAACTATAAAACGCTTGATGGATGGATGCACATGTGTGCACTTAATCAAAACCTAGGACCAAATTTTATTGGCACATGGCGTGTCGATACGGCCGCCGTTGGTGCGCATGCCTTAAAACTATCTCGCTGGTACAATTATACCTGCGACTGGATAAGGCAAATAGCGCCTGTCAATACTCGTCCGTATGGCATTAGTGGGTTGTATAAATATGAGGATATAGAACTACAGGGGGGCTATCAGGATTCTGCGCTAGTAGAGATGGTGCTTACAAAATGGAATGCCACAACACTAAAGCCCGATACTGTAGGCGCAGGGGTAAAGATGCTGCTGGCAGCAAGCACATTTACACCTTTCAATTGCCCTGTTACATATACATCTGCAGATGTGCCTGATACAGCTATCATCAGTATGCGCCCTATGCCATGGGGCTCTCGACGTTGGAACATGACAGGTTGGAGCTCTTATTTTACAGTAGATGATATTTCTTTTCAGGAAAGAAGTACTGCGGTAAAGGAGCCTATCGCTAATAAACTACAGGTATATCCAAACCCCGCTGCTGATAAACTGCATGTAAACACGGAAACCAAAGCAACAGCAAGCATCACAGACATGACAGGCAAAGTATTGTTGACGGCAATAGTAGATAAGAACAGCACAATAGATGTATCTCGTTTGCTGCCCGGCAATTATATGCTGACGATAGACAGGGTTAACAAACAGGTTGTGAAGTTTGTAAAAGAATAAATTATTTGAGGTGTTGATTTTGTGCAAGGTGGGCATTATCGACCACCTTGTTCGTATGAAATAACTGACCTTAAAAAGGGAAATGATTGACTCAAAAGCGAACCGGCTGACGAGCAGCTAAACACTTTCTCATACAGGTTGTGATGATTATTGCAAAAGATTGCTGAAAAAAGCATTGGTAATAGGGGTAAAATGAATTCTGTACGTATTACTATAAATGCACTGATATGAAAAACAGCCTATTAATAGCAATCATTGTCCTGTTGGCAAGCACTGCTTTCGCTACAGGGAAAAATAATACCGATAAAGTTGTTTTAACTAACGGTAAGGTACTCGATGTTACTGTGTCTAAAGTAACCACCACGCAAGTTGAATATAAGTTTGTTGGCGAAACTGTACAGAACGTGGAAGACGTAAATAATATTCAGAGTATCATTTTTGCCAATGGCAGGGTGCAGGAGTTTACCAAGCCTGCAGACAATAATACACCTGTTGCCAATACCCCAAGAATACTGATGCAGAACGAAGTAGCCGTATTGCCTGTTACGTTTATAAACAAAGAAACAGGTATGTCATCAGACGAAAATGCTAAGTTGGCACAAGACAATATCATCAATTTCCTCAACAGGAATAATGCCAAAATAACCCCGCTGTACCTGCAAGACCAACGCCGTACCAACAATAGTTTGGCAGATGCGGGCTTGCCGATACGTAAGCTGGATGAAGTAAGTGTAGGCCAACTGCACGATGCTGTAGGTGCTGAGTATATTATTATAAGCAGGGTGTCTTTTTCTACCAATTCCGATTTTACAACCAGTTCTTCAACTTGGGGCAAGACAGAGCAAAAAGGTAATAAGCAAAAAGACCAGAGCTATAGTATAGCCTCCACATCAGAAAATAAGAATTATTACTATGAGGTAAAGCTGGAGGTGTATCAACAGGGTAAACGTATTTATCAGGCTACCCGCCACCCATTGTTTAATATGGAAAACAGCTGGCAAGATGCATATGAATATTTGCTGAAACGCGCACCAATTTACAGGCGTAAGTAAGGTTAGTTTTGTTTCAATTTCAGCCCCTTTTTAGGGGCTTTTTACGTAAATTTGTAATAGAAAAATCACCATCATGAACCACTATACAAATACTCTTAACGCCTCTGTGCCTGCCTACCGCAGGCAGGTCTTTGCTGTTAAAACAGAGCCGAAACAAAATACTAGCAGAGAAAAAGCAGAAACCTACCTGTCCGGTAGGCAGGCAAACTGAAACAAAATGCACAGGTCCCCTTCAGGGGATTTAGGGGTACCGTAACCGTTTGTAACCATTTCCCCAAAAACTACCGAAACACTATCAAAAACTATCAACAGATATGAAAACTTACTATGCGGCTTGTCAATTAAGCCACCAAAACACAAGGTTATTCACACGTAGTCCCCTTTAGGAGATTTAGGGGTTCCTTGATTTTTCTTTCTTCTTTCTACTCGTTACTTTTGACTTAATAAGAGATGTCAGACCAGTATATAGTATCGGCCCGTAAATACCGCCCGCAAACCTTTGATACGGTTGTGGGGCAGGAGCATATTACCACTACGCTCAAAAATGCCATTCGCCACAATCATCTGGCGCATGCATATCTGTTTTGCGGTCCGCGTGGTGTGGGTAAAACTACTTGCGCCCGTATATTGGCAAAGACCATCAATTGCGAAAACCCGACGGCTGATATAGAAGCCTGTGGTACATGTGCTACCTGTCAGAGCTTTAACAACAATACATCTTTCAATGTATTCGAGCTAGATGCAGCCAGCAACAACTCGGTAGATGATATCCGTAACCTTACAGACCAAGTACGTTTCGCTCCGCAACAAGGTAAGTACAAGATATACATCATAGATGAGGTTCACATGCTCAGTGCTGCGGCCTTCAACGCCTTTCTGAAGACGCTGGAAGAACCGCCACCGTATGCCATCTTCATCCTTGCCACTACAGAGAAGCACAAGATACTGCCAACCATCCTCAGCCGTTGTCAGATATTCGACTTCAAGCGCATTACCACTACAGACATCGTAAACCACCTGCACAGCATTGCTACCAAAGAAGGGGTAGTAGCGCAGGAGGCGGGCCTGCACGTCATAGCGCAGAAGAGTGAAGGTTGTATGCGCGATGCCCTGAGTATGCTCGACAGGATAGTAAGCTTTACCAATGGTATGCTTACCTACCAGAGCACGATGGAGCACCTCAATCTGCTGGATGCTGACTACTACTTCAAACTAACCGACTATTTGCTGAGCCAGGATGTAAGCGGTGCGCTGCTGCAACTGGATAGTGCACTGGAACGTGGTTTTGAAGGAGATGTAATACTGGAGGGTATGGCAGAACATCTGCGCAACCTGTTGCTGTGCAAAGACCCGCGTATGGCCAAGCTGCTGGATGTACCCGCAGATCATAAGCCTGTGTTTCACGAAAAAGCCAATCAGACACCGCCATCATTTATCATTTCTGCTTTGAATGTGGTAAACGACAGCGAGATCAATTATAAGAACGCTACCAACAAGCGCCTGCATGTAGAAATGTGCCTGATACGGCTTTGTTATGTGCTGCAGGTAACATCGGCATCAGCCGGTGATGAAAAAAAAAACACTGATAGTATAGGTTTTGCTCCGCCCAAAGCTGCTGCTCATGTTGCACACCCACAGGTACAGCAAGCGCCACCGCCACCGCCACCTGTTCCACAGCCGGCACCCGCAAAGGTTATAGACTTGGCGCCACCTCCGCATGATGTGCTTCCGGCAAGTATTACGGCAGAGCCCGAGCCTGTAATGCAGCCCAAACCTGCACCGCAGCCCAAACCTGCACCGCAGCCTGCCATGCCTGTACAGCCACTGGCGTCAAATGTCAATCCGATATTTGCACCACCGCCGCCAGAGGCTACAACTACTACACGTCGCATCAGCAAGAACTTTATAGACCTTGATGCCGTGATAGATGCAGAGCTGAAGAACCAGCAGGCAGAGCGTAAACAAGTAACGCTCGAACTGGTGCAAAGCATCTGGCAGATGTATAAAGACAGCATACCAATTACCCGTAGCTCGCTCCGCAGCCAGCTTACGATGATGGACATGGAGTTTTACCCGCCCGATGAGGTGCGTATCATCTGCAAGGATGAGATGATTGAATCTGCTGCCAACAACGAAAGGAACACACTGATAGACCTCTTCCGCAAGGAGTCTGAAAACCCGCTGCGCGTACGTGTAGAACTGCGTAAGGATATGGTTATCAAAGAAGAAGGCCCGAAGGTGCTGAGCAAGCCCGAAGTGCTGGAAGAGATGAAGAAGAAGAACCCCTCACTGGCCAAACTTTGTGATGCGTTGAATATGCAGATAGAGTGGTAAGCAAGGTAGTTTTTCGATAAATAGGCTATTTGATAATGTGTGCAGCCATTTTGCCAATAATTAAGGCATCGGGTTGCAGAAAGAAACGAACATTTGTGTTACTTTTGACACTCAAAAACCAATAACTAAGACACGACTTATGGCCGAAGCGATACGAATGCCGTTGCTGAGCGATACGATGAAAGAAGGGGTGATAGCGGAATGGCACAAAAAAGTAGGGGATAAGGTAAAAAGTGATGATATATTAGCCGAAGTGGAAACGGACAAAGCTACTATGGAAGTAATGCCATATGTAGACGGTACGTTGCTGTATGTAGGTGTGGAGAAAGGAAAGGCTGCTAAAGTAAATGATATTATTGCCATCATAGGTAAAGAAGGTGAAGACTATAGCGCATTGCTGAGTGCTGCAGCTGCACCGGCACCTGTTGCTGAAGCACCTGCACAAGCTGCGTCTGCTGCTCCGACAGCTGCTGCACCTGCTCCGAAACCTGGCGATGCAACTGTTATCCGCATGCCGTTGCTGAGCGACACCATGAAAGAAGGGAAAATAGTAGCATGGCACAAGAAAGTAGGCGACAGCATCAAGAGTGATGATGTAATGGCCGAAGTGGAAACAGACAAAGCCACTATGGAAGTAATGCCTTATGTAGATGGCACCCTGCTGTACATTGGTGTACAGGAAGGTAATGCTGCTAAGGTGAATGAAATTATAGCTATCGTTGGTAAAGCTGGTACAGATGTAGCTCCTTACCTTACAGATACTCCTGTTGCTCCGCAGGCAAATGCGCCAAGTGCTGCACCTGCACAGGCTGCTGCTCCTGTAGCGGCGGCGGCTGCACCTGTTGCTGCAAACGCTAACAGCGATGAAAGGGTAAAGATATCTCCGCTGGCTAAAAAGCTGGCAGAAGAGAAAGGCATCAACCTGAGCACAGTAAGTGGTACCGGTGATAATGGCCGCATCATCAAACGCGATATTGATAACTACCAACCATCTGCTGCACCTGCTGCTGCCGCTGCACCTGCAAAAGCTGCAAGCTTTGTACAGGCTGCACCTGTAGGCCAGGAAGCATATACAGACAAGCCACTGTCGCAAATGCGCAAAGTGATTGCACAGCGCCTGTCAGACAGTATGTTTACCGCTCCGCACTTCTACCTGCGCATTACGGTAACGATGGATAAGGCGATGGAAGCCCGCAAAGCTATCAACGATGTATCGCCTGTTAAAGTATCATTCAACGACCTGATAATAAAAGCATGTGCTATGGCGCTGCGCCAGCATCCTGATGTTAACAGCAGTTGGATGGGCGACTTCATCCGCCACAATCAGCACATACACGTAGGTACTGCTGTAGCTATAGAAGATGGCCTTATAGTACCTGTTGTTAAGTTTGCAGACCAGAAGTCGCTATCGCAGATAGCTGCAGAGGCTAAAGAACTGGCAGACAAGGCTAAGACCAAGAAACTGCAACCACAGGAGTTTACAGGCAATACATTCACTATATCTAATCTGGGTATGATGGGTATAGATGAGTTTACTGCCATCATCAATCCGCCTGATAGCTGCATACTGGCGGTGGGCAATATCGTACCAACACCTGTTGTAGAGAACAATCAGGTAGTGGTTCGCAACCTGCTGAAACTGACACTGAGCTGCGACCACAGGGTAGTAGACGGTGCGGTAGGTGCGCGCTTCCTGCAAACACTGAAAACACACCTGGAAAACCCGGTGACAATGCTGGTGTGATAGTCAATACAAGACGTTAGTAAGTATAATTATAAAAGGTGCCCTTAAACGGGCACCTTTATTTTTGTGGTTTGTTATATACCCGCAATGAAAAAGCCCTTGCAGTGTAGCAAGGGCTTTTATATGTTCTAAGCGGTTAGGCTTATTTTTTACCTTTACCTGCAGTAGCTTCAGCGCTTTCTGCTTGTTTCAGCGCACGTGTCATTACTACAGATGCTACCGGGATACGTGGAGAGTTCATGATTTCGATGTTCTCAACATTTACATCCTGAACACGAACGTTGCCATTCAGTTCCAAATTTTCGATGTTCAGTTCCAGGTTCTCACGCAGGAATTTAGGATAAGTGCGCACTTTCAGGCTCTTAACTTTTACTTCCAGACGACCACCCGCTTTTACACCCACTGGCTGACCAACGAATTTCAAAGGCAGGTTAGCAATTACTTTCTTGTCTTCAACCAGTTCCAACAAGTCTACGTGGTTCAGTTCGTCAGTCAGAACGTCGAACTGCAGGTCTTTCATGATACAAGTGTAAGATTTACCATCTACAGTGATTTCTGCCAACTGGAAGTCAGGCGTATAAACCAATGGACGGAAATACAATTGGTCTGCACTGAAATGGATTGTTTCTTTACCACCGTATATTACCGCTGGTACTTGACCTTCAGAACGAAGACGGCGTGTTACTGTTTTACCGTGTTCGCTTCTGCTTTTACCTTCAATTTTTACAACTTTCATTTTAAAAGTTTTGTATTTCAACACCGTGCGAATACCCGTCAAACATACGGACGTTGAAATGGTAGTTAACTAATAATGTACGCTATTGATGAGCGGACAGGTTTTTTTGTTTAAACAGTCTTTATAATTTAGTTGATTGGTTGATTTGTTGCCTTGTTAATCGGTATCTATCAGTAACCAATCAACAGATAAACTAGTCAACTACTCAACTACTTTTTACCATGTACAAATAAAGAACTAATCGACTTGTTCTCGAAAGTATTGCGGATAGCCACTGCAAACAGTTCAGCCGTAGACAATACTTTAATCTTAGAACATTCCCCTTTCAGTGGTATAGTATCGCAAACAACCAGTTCTTCCAGTTCAGAATTCTGTATGTTTTCGTATGCTTTACCACTCAGCACCGGGTGTGTACAGAAAGCGCGTACAGACAATGCACCGCGTTCTTTCAGTATAGCAGCAGACTTGCTCAGTGTGCCCGCAGTATCGCAGATATCATCTATCAATACTACGTGTTTGCCGCTTACATCACCTATTACCGTCATTGCAGCTACCTCGTTGGCGCGTTTGCGTTGCTTGTCACAGATTACCATGTCAAGGCCAAAATACTTGGCTACTTCGCGCACCCTGTTGGTACTACCCACGTCGGGGGACGCAAAGATAAGGTTTTCCATGTTAAGATTTTCAATATATGGTATGAAAATAGCAGAGCTATCCAGGTGATCCACCGGAATATCAAAGAAACCTTGTATTTGCGGTGCGTGCAGGTCCATCGTCATTACCCTGTTTGCGCCTGCTGTTGTCAGCAGATTTGCCACCAGTTTTGATGCGATTGCCACACGTGGCTTGTCTTTCCTGTCCTGACGGGCAAAGCCGAAATAAGGTATAACCGCTGTGATGTAACCGGCAGAAGCACGGCGCGCAGCGTCAATCATCATCAGCAGTTCCATCAGATTGTCTGACGGGGCAGATGTAGATTGTACCAGGAAAACATAGTCACCACGGATTGATTCATTGAATACCGGCTGAAACTCACCATCACTGAACTTCTGGATTGTGAGGTTGCCTAATTGCTTACCAAAAGATTTGGCAATCTGCTCCGCCAGGTATGTAGAACTCGTGCCGGAGAATATCTTAACAGATGACTGCATGAACATTGTATCAGAATGGAGTGCAAAAGTAAACAAAGCATGTGGTACTATAAAGAGATATTTATACTGAATTAATGATTTTATTTTCAGAATATTTTGAAAATTCAAAAAGGTATATTTATCTTTACATTATGAAACTGGAAGAGGCAAAACAGCAGTTTATTAATAGCTGGGGAGTGATAGGCACACAGTGGGGTATTAACCGCACCATGGCGCAGATACATGCGTTGCTGATGGTGAGTGCTGAGCCACTGAGTGCAGATGATGTGATGGAGCAGCTACAGATAAGCCGTGGTAATGCCAATATGAATATACGCGAGCTGATAGACTGGAAGCTGGTAGACAAAGTATTGAAACCGGGTGAGCGTAAGGAGTTTTTTACCGCAGAGAAAGACATCTGGAAAGTAGCCATGCGCATTACCAATGAAAGGAAACGCAGAGAATTGGATCCGATAATTAAAGTACTGGAAGAAATTGGTGAGGTAGAAGGAGATAAGAAAGACAAAGACGTGAAAGCATTTACAGACACAGTAACCCAATTGCAAAAATTTGCCAAACAGGCAGACAAGGCACTTAGCAGCCTTACAAAGGCTGACGAGAATTGGTTTACAGGAACGATACTAAAGTTGTTTAAATAGTTACTTTAAACGTTTGCAAAAACAAAGCCGGAGCAATCCGGTTTTATTTAGCAAAACATCTTTCAATAAATTCTGAAAATTCAATAATAATGACAAAGAGCAGTCATCCTCCCTAAGTGAATAAAGCTCGCAGTAATATATTATCCAATTCACTTTTTAAAATCTGTTTTATGAACAACATCATAGTATTATACGCTGCCTATTTGCTGATAACCATAATAGTAACTATATGGGTAGCCCGTACTTTGTTTCGCAATGGTAAATTGTTTCTGGTAGATATATTTCATGGTAATAAAGACTTGGCAGAGGCAGTAAACAATCTGCTGCTGGTAGGCTTTTATCTTATCAATATAGGTTATGCAGTATATACACTGCAGGTAGTGGCAGAAGTAAACAGTGTCCGTGCCGTGATAGAAATCCTGAGTCTGAAAATTGGCGCCATCATCCTGATATTGGGTTGTATGCACTTCCTCAATATGTTCATCTTCTTCCGCCTGCGCAAAAGGGCGCTGATAGAAAAACGTAACCATGAACTGGGCTATTAATCATTCTTAATAAACTCAACACCTGCCACAATGAGCATTGTAAAATTTTGGAAAGCGCTGGACATTGCAGGACAGATACTATGTGTATGGTTGCCACTGCGAGCTGAGGATATGAACGCGCCCGGGGATGATGTATTCTATATGTACTTCATACTAGGAGGGTGGCAGGTGGTGAGTTTTATGGCACACAAAGCCACGAAAGAAAAAGGTAATGAAGCAAGAAAGCTATACGGGTTGTTGCTGCTACTGATAGTAGTTGCTGGTATGGTAAGTGCAGTGTTGGTAGCACCAACAGGCGCGCTGATGTTGGTACTCTATGCAATGACAATGATGTTTATAGGGCCGGCTATGGCGGTGTTTTATTTTGTGATTTGTGTAGTAGAATTTATTTCACTCCTTTTTTCTAAACGGGAAAAAACTACAGATTATGAAACATCAGATTCTGAATAAAATATTAGACATATCAGGCCAGTTAATGTGCATATTGTTCCCTATACTCATCTTCCTGCAAACTGCCAATGATGCAATACTAAGCTTTATATACTTTGCCCTAGGGTTATGGCAGCTCTTGAGCTTTATGCTAAACATGAGTGCTGCAGATAAAAGTGTGCAGGCAACTGGTGCCAGAAAAGTGTATGGTGGAGCATTGAGAGTAATTTTAGTTGCCGGGGTTATTAGCCTCATCGCACTAATGACACCTATAGGAGTAATAGCATTTGGCTATATGTTTGCGATGCTGATAGTTGGCGCACTGATGGCTGTATTCTACATCATTATTTCAGTTGTAGAATTAAGGAAATTAATCTCAGCAAATACTAAACTGAATAAATAATTATGAAAGAGTTATTAATACTGAAACGTATAGATTTCTGGTTGCAGCCAATAGCAGTAGTAGCCCCAATGATTATAGGTTCCATTATTAAAGAACCATGGCTTGCAATGTGTATCCATTTTTCGCTAGGTGGTGTGCAGGCAGTAAGTTGTTTGCTGAACAGGTTTTTTCTGCAAAATGAATACAGGGCTGGTAGCAGAGGTTTGTATGAACTGGTGTTACTCATTTTTGCCATCATCGGTGTCTTTGCATTGATTGCTGCAAATGGCAATAAATCGGGTAGCGAAGATTTTGTGATTATGTACTTGTTGGTAATGTTGGTAGCAGGTATTGTAATGGGTATATGGTATATGATACTCAGCTTTAAAGAATACGACAATATTGAAAGGCTGATAAAACAAAAAGAAACTGCGAACGAAAATAATCTGATTGTTTAACACATCAATTTACAAACATGAAAGAGTTGTTGTTATTGAAACGTATTGACTTTTGGGCACAGCTGCTTGCTATTGCTGTTCCGATATTGTTGGTAATAGCTACAAAAAATGATGAGTTGTTTTTTGTGATATATTTTACCCTCGGTGGTGTGCAGGTGCTGAGTTGCCTGATAAACAAAGCAGGCCTAGATAAAGAATACAAAGATGGTGCAAGAAAAGGTTATGAAATTGCACTGTTGATAATAACTGTACTTGGGTTTATTGCATTGCTTGATGCTTATAACCCTAGCCATAGAGGCGGCAATTTTGCTATGATGTATTTATTTGTATTATTATTAACGGGTTTTATTATGGGTATGTTGTATCTGATAATTAGTGCAAACGAAATGATATTCATATCTAAACTGGTAAAACGCCACGAACTGATAAAGTAACGGTTATGCTGAAAGGTTTGAAAATAGTAATAGCAGGTGGCACCGGTTTTATGGGCAATGCTATGGCCAATGCCTGGGCAGAGGATAATGAAGCCATAATACAAAAGAGGTAAAGACTAATAAATAATAAATTGACTATTTTAGTCGTTCCTACTGTCAAATAGTCAATAGTTTATGAAGCATACCTTTATAAAAACCCTGTTATACTCCTTAGTATATATTCTGTTCTTTCATCTCATACAGTTTTTTCTGTACAAGATAGATATGGTATCGGTTGTACCCGATGCGCAGAATTTGTCATCTTTTGATGTAGGGTGGTACAAAAAAATTATACAGTACGGCTATGAATATCGAAGTAATGAGGGAGCTACTGCCGCATTCTTTCCACTGTTCCCTTATTTATGGAAATTTTTGTCGCTCAACTTAGTTACGGTTTCTATACTGAATGCGTTGATGTTTGCTGTTGGTTTTTCCTTATTGGCTATCGTACTTGCTCCTACTGTTCAAGAGATGACTTTGTGGATAACATTCCCGATGTTGTACATCATGTTTGTCCCTTATTCCGAAGCGCTGTTTTTCCTGCTCTTATCTGCAAGTTACTACAGCATAAAAAAGGGAAGGACTTATCTGACGTGGATACTGCTTTTTCTTTTGTCGCTTAGCAGACCCGTAGCCATGATTCTGATGCCTGCATTTCTGATAGCGGAATTGATAAGTCATGATAAGAAAACCTGGTTGTCGGTAGTGGCAAGCACTACGTACAGATATGTGTTGCCATTAGCGGCTGGGCTGGCATTTTTTATTTGGATACAGTATTATCAGACAGGTGTCTGGTTTGCGTTCTTCAAGCAAGAAGAAGCGTGGGGTAGAAAGTTTCAATATCCTACATTTCCACTTAATACACTGCACGGGCCAAAGTATTTGTGGATGAATGCACTCGCCCTGTTTGCGGGTTTATTCTCTATTATCATGTTGGTAAGGGCGGGTATACTATGGTTGTTTAAAAATAAACCATCCTCAGATAATCTGTATTTATTATCGCTACTATACATGGCTGCTATTTTTATACAAATACTGTTTTTTAGTCCTACTTGGGATACTGGTACTACCAATGTGTTTGACACATGCAGATATGTATTTGCCACACCTTTCTTTATAGTATTCATCAACAAATTGTTCAGTAAAACATATTCTTACAAGGATTACATAGGTGTTTTATTATTGTCCAATGCTTTTTGGTTATTATTCGCTCATTATAACCACATTCAGTACTTCTTGTATTTTAATGTATGTACGGCATTTGTAATGCTATACATGTTGTACAGCAACAAAAAACTGACTTGGGTGCCCATGATAATCACAGCACTTCATTTCTTTCTTCAGATACATTTTTATCAATACTATCTTACCGGCTATTTCCCGGGATAAGAAGCGCAATTGTAATGTTTAATAAAATGATTATACCCCTATAAGCCATGCGGGTTGATTATTGCATAATTTTGCCTTCTAAATAATAAAACCATTATGAGACGCACTGCAACTGCCGTATGGAACGGCTCCGGTAAAGAAGGCAATGGAACTATGTCTACTGCCAGCACAGTATTGACAAACGCACAATACTCTTACAAAACAAGGTTTGAAGACGGGGTAGGTACAAACCCTGAAGAACTTATGGCTGCTGCGCATGCTGGCTGCTTCAGCATGAAGCTTTCTTTTGTATTGGGTGCTGCAGGTTTCACACCTGATGAAATACATACAGATTGCGCTATCTCTCTGGAAGGTGGTGTGATAACTAAAAGCGAACTGACTGTAAAAGCTAAAATACCTGGTATTACTGCAGAGCAGTTTCAGGAATGTGCGGCAGATGCAAAGGCAAATTGCCCTGTATCAAAAGCTTATAATTGTGAGATAACACTTGACGCATCACTGGTTTAATTTAACTGTTAATTAAACTTTAAATTTTCTTTAACGAAACCGGCAAAATGTGCCGGTTTTTTATTTAATTCGTAATAGAAATCATATTGATTACTCGCTAATGTCATCGTGGGGGCTTTGATGTTAGTGTAGATTACATTCAAAACGAAATAACAATGGGGGGCATTATTTCTAAGGGAATAACCATTGCTGTATTGGGACAAACAAGGCTTAGCGAATTGCTTGCATTTTCGCTGGCAGATGTTGGCTATACAGTGCATTATGGTGTGAGTGAAGAATTACCTAAAAGCTCACTTTTTACATTATTCGACCACGTAGTACAAGAGTCGGTAACAGATGCATCTGCTGCTGCAGACATCATTTTGCTGGCATGCAAACCCGAGCAGGTTTCGGAGTTGGCATACTTTATGGATGATGTAACAAACAAAGTAGTGATAGACCTCAGCAGTTTCCTGAGCGACAGTGTAACATGTGCAGGACATTTGCAGAAGATCAGGAACATTACAGGTTCGTCGCAGATAGTATCGTGCTACAGCGTTATCAACAACTTCGACTTTGTTTGCTACTTCTCTAAGCGCAATAAAGAACCTATGTGGCTGATGGGCGACAGCAAAAAGAGCAAGATTGCTGCCGACTTCATCTTTCAGGACATAGGTATTGGTATGTGCAGAGATGCGGCTACAATAATAAAGCCACAGACTGTAGGTGCTGCGGCTTTAGCTTCGTAAGATATTTGTTGGAGTGGTATTACCAGCCACTTGCCAGTACATCGGCAATGTGCATGGTTTGTATCGGAAGGTTGTTCTTTTCGATATAGCCCTGCACGTGCATCATGCACGATACGTCTGTTGTTATCATGTACTTAGCGCCTGTTTCCAGCGCGCTTTGCACTTTGGTTTGTGCCATACCAAGCGATATAGCTTCGTATTTAACGGCAAACGTGCCGCCAAAGCCACAGCAGGTTTCACATTCCTTCATCTCTACCATTTCCAACCCGCGTACATTGCGTAGCAGTTGGCGAGGCCCTTGTTTGATGCCGCATTCGCGCAGGGCACCGCACGCATCGTGGTAGGTAGCTTTGCCTTCCAGTGCTGCGCCTACATCTTCTATCTTCAATACCTGTGTCAGGAACTCTGTAAACTCGAACATATTGCTGCGCACTTTACTGCTCAGCAGGTGCTCTGCACTGTTCTCCAGCATCTTGTCGTAATAGTTGCGCACAAAGCCTGTGCAAGAACCACTAGGGCCAACGATATAGCCATCACCTTCAAAATCGTGCAGAAACTTCTTGGCAACAGCTTTGGTATCATCCCAATAACCTGCGTTGAATGCGGGCTGTCCGCAGCATGTTTGCTTGGTATTATAAGAAACTTCGCAGCCTAGCTTTTCCAATACTTTTACCATGTTCATACCCGTTTGCGGATATAACTGGTCTACAAAGCAAGGTATGAAGAGTTGTACTTTAGTCATTAGTTGAGCTTTTCGAAAGAATGGTAAAATTATAATCAGTTGTCAGTACCTGCAAGCATACGGCTATTCTTAATCATCTTCAGTGCAGTAATGGCAGCTTCTTCGCCTTTGTGGCCATGCGGCCCACCCAGCCTTTCCCATGCCTGTTGTTCGTTATCCAGCGTCAGTACACCAAATATAGTAGGGATGGGCAATTCAAGATTCAGTTGTGTAAGCCCTTCTGTTACTGCTTTGCATACATAGTCGAAGTGGGGCGTACCACCACGTATCACTGTACCGAAAGCAATGATAGCCTCGGGGTAGTTTGGATTCAGTACGCTTGTTTCCCAAATTTGCTTGCAGGCAAAAGGTAGTTCAAACGCACCGGGCACTGCAATTTCGTGTGTGATGATGGCATTATTCTCTGCCAATACTTTATTACAGCCGTTTCTCAGTTCTGTAATTATCTTGTCGTTCCACTCTGTATATACTACAGCTACCTTAGCTCCTGTCAATGATTGCAGTGCCGAAGTATCGAGTAATGATGTGCTATGTGCCGATTGTGCCATAAAAGAAAAATCCCCTTTTCGCCGTCAAAGGTAAAAAGGGGATTTTAAATAAACTGATGAAATATTAATTCAGGTCACCCATCATGCCGAGGTATTTCTCAACATCGCGTGCTTGTTCGCTTTGCGGGTACTCATCTTTAATAGTCTGATAGTATTTTTTTGCTTCGTCTTTCTTGTTGTTCAGTTCGCAAACTGTAGCAAGGCGGTACAGATAAAGCGGTGTCAGCATATTATCATCTTTGTTGCCAATAGCTTCTTTGTATGCATCCATAGCTTTGCTTACATTGTTGTTTTCCATGTAAGCATCGCCCAGTGCACCTGCAGCAGCATATTTTACCATCGTGCCTTTAGCATCAAAATCTTCCAGGTATTTGATGGCATTTTTGAAATCGCCTTTCTGCAAATAGCAGATACCTGCATAGTAGTTGCAAAGATTAGCAGCTTTGGTGCCGCTGTATTTTTTCATCACTTTCAGGAAACCCTGATGTTGACCATCGCCATTCAGCGCTTTGTCAACAGAGTCAGCCTCGAAGTAGCGCTGTGCGAAAGCCATAGCGGTAGAAGCTTTTTCTTCGCGAGGGCCTGAATACAGTTGGCTGTATGCAAAATAGCCTACAACAGCAGCCAGTACTACTGTTACAATTGTATTGATACGCTTTTTGTTGTTTTCATATTTTACCATCAGGTTGTCAAGCACCTTCACTTCTTCAAAGTCAGTTACTTGTTCTGTACCCGGAGTATTTCTAGCTGAGTTTGCCATTTAAAAATTGATAATTTATAAAATTCTGTAAGTGGTTTTAGTAAGAAATTAGTCTGTAATATAAGGATAGTTTTCGTCTACGTAAATATCCTTATAAACTTCGCTTTCGTCAGGCCATGGGCTTTCTTCAGCAAATTGTACGCTTTCTTCTACCTGAGCTTTGATTTTTTCGTTTATCTGCTCAATCTCTGCCTCTGTAGCCCAGTTATTATCCATAATGGTCTTCAGTACCTGATTGATAGGATCTTTTTCTTTATACTCTTCCAGCTCTTCTTTGGTACGATACTTTGCAGGATCGCTCATAGAGTGGCCGCGGTAGCGGTAAGTTTTGATTTCGAGGAAAGTAGGGCCACCTTTTTCGCGAGCGCGCCTTACAGCACGTTCCATAGCCTTGTGTACTTCTTCGCAGCTCATACCATCTACGCTATCGCCCGGCATATCGTATGCATCGGCAAGGCGATAGATATCGAGTGTTTTAGATGTACGCTCTACCGAAGTACCCATCGCATAGTAGTTGTTTTCGCAAACAAATACCACAGGCAGGTTCCACAGCATAGCCATATTGAAGGTTTCGTGCAACAAACCCTGACGTGCAGCACCATCGCCAAAATAGCAGATAGTAACCCTGTCGTTGTTGTTGTACATATCAGCAAATGCAATACCTGCACCAAGGCCTATCTGGCCGCCAACGATACCGTGGCCGCCAAAGAAGCGCTTTTCTTTGCTGAAGAAGTGCATACTGCCACCTTTACCTTTTGTACAGCCTGTTGCTTTACCGTAAAGCTCTGCCATACATTCGTTAGGTGTCATGCCCTTTGCTATAGCCAAACCGTGGTCGCGGTAGGCAGTAATCATATTATCGTCGTCGCGAATTGCAGTCATGGTACCTGCAGCTACAGCTTCCTGACCTATGTACAGGTGGCAGAAGCCGCGTATTTTCTGCATGCCGTATAGCTGTCCGGTCTTTTCTTCAAAGCGGCGGAGCAACAGCATGATCTCGTACCAGTATAGATATGTTTCTTTTCCGAAAGTAGTCTGCACTGTTTTTTTAAATTTGTGCGAAAATATAAAAACTTTCGCTGCTTTTTTCGCTTGGCCACAATTAAGAAGATAACATTAGTACAATTTCGCAACTATTCGTCCCGAACCTTCGAGTTTGATGCGGGTGTAACCTGCATTACAGGGCCTAACGGCAGCGGGAAAACCAATCTTTTGGATGGGGTGTACTACCTGTGCTATACCAAGAGCTATTTTACCGCTTACCAGCAGCAATGTGTAAAACTGGGGTTGGATGGCTTCAGGGTAGAGGGGGCTTTTGATAACGAGGTGATAGCCTGCAAATGGCAACTTGGCAAAAAAGAGCTGAAAGCCAATGGGGTAGAGTATGAGAAGCCAACCGACCACATAGGAAAATATGCTGCTGTAATGGTAGCCCCTGATGATCTGGAGCTGATAAACGATGGCAGCGAACCCCGCCGCAAATGGGTAGATAGTATACTGAGCCAGACAGACAGGGGCTATCTGGAATGCCTGATGCGCTACCAAAGGGTATTGCAACAGCGCAATGCATGGCTGAAGCTGCATGGCAGTAGTGCCAACCCGAATTATGTAGAACTGGAATACTACGACGCTCAGCTAGCGGCTGATGGTACTTATATACACAATAAACGAAATGCGTTTGTGCGAGCATTTCTTCCCTACCTGCAAGCGTATTACGAGCAGTTGACAGAGGGGAAGGAAGTAGTAAGTATAGACTACCAGACCGATATGCACCAGCAAACATTGGCGGCATGGTTACAGCAAAGCCTACAGCACGATATGCGCCTGCAACGTACATTGCGTGGCATACACAAGGACGATTTGCTCTTTGTGCTGAATGGTACCCCTGTAAAGGGTTTCGGATCGCAGGGGCAGAAGAAGAGTTTTTTGTTTGCACTGAAGCTGGCGCAATACAAATACCTGAGTGGCATACTTGGTTTTAAACCAATATTGCTGCTGGATGATGTTTTTGAAAAGCTGGACCAGCAACGGATGGAAGCCCTGTTACGCATCATTCGCGGAGCAGATTTCGGGCAGGTGATACTGACAGACACACACGAAGAGAGGGTGAAAAATGCTTTTGGAGATGATGCTGTAATAAGCGTAATCCAATTATAATGAGCCTTGTATGGCTGTTCAGCAAAGGGAAGACGAAAGTTTTCTGAGATTATAACAAAACCTTAATACCCGCTTATTTGTTGTATTTCAGTTATATACATTTTGCCATTATAGGGTATGGTATAATTTATTTATTTGTTGCACGAAAAATAATCTGCATTCATTACCTTTGGTGGCGTTAAAAAAACAGGACATACAGCTTACATAATATGGGTTACGTAAAAGATAAGTTCAAAGCGGTTGCCGACGAACAAGCGAAAGAAATCAAGAATATCATTGCAGAGCATGGCGAAATGGTATTGGATAAGGTTACAATAGCACAGGCATATCAAGGTATGCGTGGTATTCCGGGCCTTATTACCGAAACTTCATTGCTCGACTCTAACGAGGGTATCCGTTTCCGTGGTTATTCTATTCCTGAACTGAGGGAGAAACTGCCGCATGCAGAAGGTGGTAGTGAACCACTGCCCGAAGGTTTGTTTTACCTGATGCTGACAGGCGAAGTGCCTACACAGGAAGATACAGAACATATCTCTGCTACATGGGCTCGCCGTTCTCACGTGCCGAATCACGTATTTGCTTCTATTGAAGCATTGCCTGTTTCTACACACCCTATGACGCAGTTTTGTATAGCTGTACTGGCACTGCAAACAGAATCTAAATTTGCTAAAGCATACGAAGAAGGTATCAGCAAGAAAGAATACTGGGATTATGTTTATGAAGATACAATGACCCTGATAGCTCGCCTGCCTCGCATTGCTGCATATATCTACCGCCGCAAATACAAAAACGGTGAACACATTCAGCCTGATGGTATGCTGGACTGGAGTGCAAACTTTGCACACATGCTGGGCTTTGATGACCACAGCTTTGCTGAGCTGATGCGTTTGTATCTGACTATCCATAGCGACCACGAAGGTGGTAACGTATCTGCACATGCTACACACCTTGTAGGTAGCGCACTGAGCGATCCTTACCTGTCTTTCGCAGCTGGTATGACAGGTCTTGCAGGTCCGCTGCACGGTCTGGCAAATCAGGAAGTTATCCGTTGGATAGAAGAACTGCAGGAAAATCTGGGTACGCTGGAACCATCTAAAGAACAAATTGCACAATACATAAAAGATACACTGGCTGCAGGTAAAGTAGTACCGGGTTATGGCCACGCAGTACTGCGTAAAACAGACCCTCGCTTCACAGCGCAGATGGAGTTTGCAAAAACACACTGCCCTGACAACCCAACAGTAAAAACTGTATGGAATGTATATGAAGTAGCACCAGCTATACTGGAAAGCACAGGCAAAATCAAAAACCCATGGCCTAACGTAGATGCACACTCAGGTGCATTGCTGAAACACTATGGTCTGGTGGAAGAAGATTTCTACACTGTGTTGTTCGGCGTTAGCCGTGCACTGGGTGTACTGGCTAGTCTTTGCTGGGACAGGGCACTGGGCTTCGCTATCGAACGTCCGAAGTCTATGACTACAGAATGGATTCAGAAATTCATTGCTAAGAGTCAGGCAACTGCTTAATTAGTAGATAAGTTGACTGGTTGATTTGTTCATCAGTTGTATAATATTAAAAGCAGACAGTTTACGCTGTCTGCTTTTTTTGTTTATACTATTTTAATAGCCAATGTGCGGGGATAGTTGCTATTAATAAATTATCTTTGCGCTCCATTATACTTATATCAAATCATAATTAATTTAATCAGTAATGAGCAATAAGGGTCCTGTTTCACAGTTTATACAACACCACTACCGCCACTTCAACGCGGCTGCGTTGGTAGATGCTGCAAAAGGTTACGAAACACATTTGCTGGAAGGTGGTAAAATGCTGGTATCGCTGGCGGGTGCAATGAGTACTGCAGAGCTTGGTATATCATTGGCAGAAATGATTCGTCAGGATAAGATAGCTATCATCAGCTGTACGGGTGCCAACCTTGAAGAGGATATCATGAACCTTGTTGCGCATACACACTATAAGCGTGTGCCAAACTACCGCGACCTGAGCCCGCAGGAAGAGTGGGAACTGCTGGAAGGTGGTTTCAACCGTGTTACAGATACTTGTATTCCTGAAGAAGAGGCTTTCCGTCGCATACAGCGCCACATCGTTAAGATATGGAAAGAGGCAGAAGAAAAAGATGAACGCTACTTCCCGCACGAGTTTATGTACAAACTGCTGCTGAGCGAGGTAATGAAGCCGGATTATGAAATAGACCCTAAACACAGCTGGATGATTGCCGCTGCTGAAAAGAACCTGCCTATTATAGTGCCGGGTTGGGAAGACAGCACCATGGGCAACATCTTTGCTTCTTACTGCATCAAGGGTGAGCTGAAAGCTAGCACCATGAAGAGCGGTATTGAATACATGATGTGGCTGACAGACTGGTACCGTGCAAACTCTGGCGGTAAAGGTGTTGGCTTCTTCCAGATAGGTGGTGGTATAGCGGGCGATTTCCCGATATGCGTAGTGCCTATGATGTATCAGGATCTGGAATGGCACGATGTTCCGTTCTGGAGCTATTTCTGCCAGATAAGCGATAGTACTACATCTTACGGTTCTTACAGTGGTGCAGTACCTAACGAAAAAATCACTTGGGGTAAGTTGGACATCCACACGCCTAAATACATTGTAGAAAGCGATGCTACCATCGTTGCTCCGCTGATATTTGCGTATCTGCTGGGTTGGTAGTTTTGTTGATTAGTTGACTTGTTGAACAGTTAACTATAAATATTTGAAAAGCGGTGGCTAAGGCTGCCGCTTTTTTATTTGTATCTGTAAGGAATATCAAGGATATTTAATGCTGATACCTGTATGCCATATGCATCCGAAGAAACGTTTCAGCATATCACTATCTATTGCAGTAATTGCTCTCATTGCAATTGCAACACGTTCACTACTATTAAGCAGCGATAAGTTGCTGTTGGATGCCGATGAATGTACCATTGCTATCATGGCGCATCATCAATATCAGTTTGGAGAGGTGTCGCCGTTTTTTTGGGGACAGGCTTATGGCTTTACGCTCGTTGAAACATCCATGATTGCTATCGCTTATTCTTTTACAGGCATGACAGATTATGCTGTAAAAGCTGCGATGCTGGTGTTATGGATTGCATCTGTTATTATGTTTTATCTGGCATTGCTAAGGCTGAGCGATAAGCATAAGTGGTTTGCATTGTTTGTTGTATTACTGATGGTATTATCTCCTACATGGGGTCTATGGTCTTTAAAGGCAAGGGGAGGGTATCTTACCTCATTTTTGGTTCACAATATTGTGTTGTATATACTATTCAGTAAGAAGCTATACAGCAGAAATTATTATTACATTCTTATCGGCTTTCTGTTGTTGGTGATGTACGAGGCTCAGTCATTGTGGCTGGCATCCATACTGCCTCTTTTACTATACAGGCTGTTTTCAGAAAAAAGCAAAAAGAAGGCGGCTATCTTATTGGCAAGCTTTGCAGGTGGCTTAGTACCTACTTTAATATATCAGTCACATTTGCCTAAAACCCATTATCTACTATTCCCGGATTTTAATGAGTGCATTCAAAACATAGCCCGAATACCTACATTCTTTTATCATAATCTACACGGGCGATATTTTCTGGATATACTGTTGGATGGTGGCGAGTTTCAGCTTTTTGCATCTGTTTTCTTTGTGTTAACAGGACTGTTATTGATAGCTGCAAGCATTTATGCTTTTGTAAAAAAAGATTACTTAGCAGCCTGTGCTGTGCTGAGTGTATTGATTGTGTTATGCAGCAGTATTATATCTGTGAAAGTAGAGCCCAGATATCTGTTGCCGGCTATGGGGGCAATATTGTTCTTGCTGTACATCCTTGCCATAAGGATTAACAAATTCATAGTGCTTACCCCATTGGTGGTAATAATAAGTATTGTAGGTGCAGTCGATTTTTATGGTTTAAAAGATTTCAGTTTTTGTGATGCCAGAAAAGACAGCTTACAAAAGCTTATCGGCTATCTGGAGAGCAAGCATATTAATTGTGTGTACAGTGCAGATTGGATGTTGCATAATCTTATCATGTTCTACTCTCAGGAAAGAATAACTGCCCGACAAATTGAGCTGCCCGACAGATACCCCAACATCAGCATGCGGGTAGATAGCATGTTGTACAACCATCCACAATCTGTAGCAATAGTTAACTATGACGGGCACTATGGTAAGATTAAATTTCCTCCGGGTTTGGTAACGGTTGGCGGCTATTATGTTTATGTCAAACCTACACTTAGTATGGTGGCGTCTGAGTTTATGATTTGGAAAAAGTTCAAACGTTAAGTAGTCAGGTTTTTATTTTCCCCAACAAGTACTCCATGCCCACCAACTCTGCACAGGTAGCTATGGAGGTAATGCTGACGCCGAGTACACCATGTAGGTTTACGTTCTGTCCTGTCAGTAGCAGGTTGGGTATTTTGGTACGTGTGGCTATGCTTGTTTCTGCAGGTTTGTTGATGTCTTTGAATATGCCATATAACGAGCCTTTGGGTGTAGCAGTGTAGTCGCGATAGGTGAGGGGTGTGGCTGTACTTTGTGCAATGATATTCCCTTTCAGTTGGGGTATGCGTTGGTATAGTTTATCCAGCAACAGTTCTGCACGTATCTCTTTAAATGCGGCATAGGCATCGCCCCTGTCTTGCTCGTGTCCTGTCCGGTTGATGATGTGTTCAAAAGGTGCAACCTCGCTATAGTGCATATAGCTTAGGATAGATATACTTTCGGCATAGCCCGGGTGCTGTGCATCTTCTGTAAAGAAAGCCGCATAGTTGGCAGGCCATTGCTGTGGCAGGTATTGTACGGCATCCCAGGCGTTGTGGCTGGCATTCCAGTAGATGTTGTAGTCGCGCATCGGCACCGTGCCGGGTTTCAGCACCACATTCAGCATAAAGGTAGATGTGGTTTGTTCCAGCCCTTTAATGCGCTTGCGGTATGCAGTACGAAACAGCGGACTATCCAACCAATCCAGCAATACTTCAGGTGCTACATTGGCTATGAATTGCTTGCCGTAGTAGCGTTGCCCGTCAGCAGCTTCTGCATAGGTGATGTTGCCGTTTTCTTCTACCAGCTTTACTACTTCTGTATTGCGAAATACATCGCCGCCTTGAGCCTGCAATTGCTGCCACAGGTATTTAGATAGCTGGCTGCTACCCGGCATCACTTTGTGGCTGCTGTGTATATAGCTCTCTGTTACCAATGCATGCAAATAGAACGGTGTACGCTCTGCCACGCCTGCATACAAGAGGTTGTTGCCCGCCAGTACGTTTTGAAGCTTGGTGTTGTTGGTAATGTCACGCAGTGTTTGTGTAACGCCCCAGTTGCTTACGGCTGCTTTTTCATCCGCACTGCCATGCCTTAAACGATAGAGCGGAAAATGGTCGCCGACTGTGGTAACGGTCTTGATATATTTCTCCAGTGCCGCCCGCTCGTTGGGGAAGTAGGGTAGCAGTTGTTCTACAAAATTGTCAAGCCCCTGTGCATGTGGGTACATCACCTCTTCATCACCAAAAGCTATTTTGTCAAATGCATTCGTGTCATAAGCCTTCAGCGATAGCTTGTCCATCACGCCTGCATATTGCAGTATGGTGTGCAGGGTATGCTCTTCACCAAGCCCGCCTATATAGTGTACACAACTGTCAAACACTTTTTTGTTGAAGGAGAATGTTTGCAGGCAACCGCCTATTTGTTTATCACGCTCCAACACACATACTTTCATGCCTTCTTTGGCAAGGATAACGGCACATAGCATACCGCCGAGGCCGCCGCCTGCTATCACTACATCGTATGTCTGGTTGTTTGTCAATTGTCTTTATTAAGAAAGTCAGGACCGCAGCCCTGACTTCAAATATATTAGTTTGTACGAGTTCTTATTTAGCAAACATCATTTCGCCTATATCTGCCATGATGCGTTTAGCCACATTATTGGCAGTGGTTTCGTTAGCACTCTCTGCATAGATGCGAATGATAGGTTCTGTGTTGGATGTACGCAGGTGTACCCAGTCATTATCGAAATCTATACGCAGGCCATCTTCTGTATTGATGGGCTGCTTGCTGTATTTTTCTTTTATCTGTGCGAAGATGTGTTTTACATCCACGCCTTCATTCAGCTCTATTTTGTTTTTAGAAATGAAGTAATCGGGGTATGTACCACGCAGTGTCTTCATGCTCTTACCGAATTTTGCAAGATGCGTCAGGAACAGTGCAATGCCTATCAGTGCATCGCGGCCGTAGTGCAATTCGGGTACTATCACACCACCGTTACCTTCGCCACCTATCACGGCATTTACTTCTTTCATTTTCTTCACCACATTCACCTCACCTACAGCACTCGGGAAGTATTGTCCGCCGTGTTTTTCCGTAACATCTTTCAATGCGCGGGTAGATGACAGGTTAGATACCGTATTGCCTTTTTTATGACCGAGGATATAATCTGCTATTGCTACTAGTGTATATTCTTCACCAAACAGACTACCATCATCGCAAACAAAACACAGACGGTCAACGTCAGGGTCTACTGCTATGCCCAGATGCGCATTAGATTTAGCAACTGTGTTGCAAAGCTCTGTCAGATTCTCAGGCAGTGGTTCAGGGTTATGTGCAAAGCGTCCTGTTACCTCTTCGTTTATTATCGTAATGTTTTCTACACCCAATGCACGCAGCAGTTGCGGTACAGATAGTGAGCCTGTAGAGTTTACAGGATCTACCACCACACCGAAGTTTTTAGCCCTGATGGCTCCCACATCTACCAGCGGGTGTTCGAGTATAATGTCTATATGTTTCTGTATATAGCTATCGTCGTGTTTCAGGCTGCCAAGATGGTTTACATCTGCATAGTTTGGTTCTGTAGTATTTACATAGTCCAGTATCCATTGGCCTGCTTCTGCGCTCAGAAATTCACCCTCGTGGTTCAGTAGTTTCAGCGCATTCCACTCTTTAGGATTGTGGCTTGCCGTAAGGATGATGCCACCTGCAGCTTCCTCCATCTTCACTGCCATCTCTACTGTTGGTGTAGTGCTCAGTCCCAGGTCTACCACATCTATGCCACAGCCTTGCAACGTAGCCGTTACCAGATTGCGAACCATCTCGCCCGACATACGTCCGTCACGTCCTATTACTACCTTCTTGCCTTTGCCTTGTTCTGCTATCCATGCTGCATATGCAGTGCTGTATTTTACTACGTCTAATGGTGAGAGGCCGTTGCCGGGTTTACCACCTATAGTACCCCTGATGCCTGAAATTGATTTGATGAGCGCCATGTAATCTTAAAACTGTGTTTTGGTAGTGCGAAGATAAGCGTTTAGCTGTGCCTTGTAAATGGTGTGCGGAACTTATTTGTGTTTGTTAAATGTGTATTATGGATTTTTAACATTTATCTTTTGCTCTTTACTGGACAATGACAGACTATTTTCTTTCTTTTGTCATCTAATCTCATACTATGCAACCTTTATTAAGCAATTTCAAAACCCGACTGGTGGCACTTGCCATCCTGACGGGTGGGGCAACCGGTGCTTTAGCACAAGACCTGAAAGCAGTTATTCCTGTAGACGCTAAAGTGAAGAAAGGAAAATTTGCCAACGGACTTACATATTACATTCGCCCGAACGCCAAGCCTGAAAAGAAAGTAGAGCTGCGCCTTGTTATCAATGCAGGTTCTATACTGGAAGATGACGACCAGCAAGGTCTTGCTCACTTTATGGAGCACATGAACTTCAACGGTAGTAAAAACTTCCCTAAGAATGAACTGGTAAGCTACCTGCAGTCTATAGGTGTAGAGTTTGGTGCCGACCTGAACGCTTACACAAGCTTTGACGAAACCGTATATATACTGCCTGTGCCTACAGACAAGCCTGGTAATCTAGATAAGGGCTTTCAGATAATAGAAGACTGGGCACACAATGCTTTGCTGACAGATAAAGACATTGACGACGAGCGTGGTGTGGTACTGGAAGAAAGCCGTATGGGAAAAGGTGCCGATATGCGCATGTTGGATAAATACCTGCCTACATTGATGAGTGGCTCTAAATATGCGAGCCGCCTGCCAATAGGTAAGGATGATATCCTGAAAAACTTCAAGTACGATGTTATCCGTCGTTTCTACAAAGAATGGTATCGCCCGGATCTGATGGCTGTAGCCATTGTGGGTGATATTGATGAGGCAACTGCTATGAAGTACCTCAAAAAACACTTTGAGGGTATGAAGAACCCTACCAAAGAACGTAAGCGTGATGCATTTGCCATACCTGCACGTACCAAGCCCGAGGCAATGGTGCTAACGGATAAAGAAGCGACTGACAATCAGTTGCAAATCATCTTCCCTTCTATAAAGAAAGAAGACGAAACTACATTGGGTGCTTACCGCAACAACATTAAGCGACAACTGGTAACACAAATGCTGAACCAACGCCTGAATGACTTGGCACGCAGCAGTAATCCTCCGTTCCCGTTTGCGGCGGTAGGCTTTGATGGCTGGGCTCGTGGTTACGAAAGCCTTACAGCATTTACCATGTTTGGTGCTGAAGGTCCTGAAAAAGCATTGATGGCATTGACTGCTGAATTGCTGAGAGCGAAGCAATATGGTTTTAATAAGAGCGAACTGGAGATTGCCAAGAAGAGCAGCATGAACGTAATGGATAAAGCATACAACGAACGTAATACTACAGAGAGTGGTAACTATGTTGGCGAGTATGTACGCAACTTCCTTGAAAATGAACCTATACCGGGTATTGAGAAAGAATACGAGTATTACAAAGAACTGATGCCGGGCATTAATATTGAAGAGTTGAATGCAGAGGTGAAAGAGTGGATGAGCAATATGAATACCTTCTCGCTGATAACAGGCCCGGAAGCTGCTGCTGACAAACTGCCTAAAGATGCACAATTGCTGACGATGGTAGAGAAAGGTTTTGAACAGCTTGTATCTGCCATGGAAGAAAAGAAAGTAGCTGAAACACTACTGGATAAGAAACCAACACCGGGCAAAGTAACAGCACAGGCAGAAGACAAAGAATTTGCCGCGACTACCTACACACTGAGCAATGGTGTGAAAGTAACGCTGAAGAAAACAGACTTCAAGAGCGATGAAATACTGATGCGTGGTATTAAGAAAGGTGGTATGAGCAATTATACTGTTGCAGACAGGTTCAACGTACAGTATGCTACACAGGTGGTAGGCTCTATGGGTTATGGCAATTTTACGCCTACAGACCTTGAAAAAACACTGTCTGGCAAAACAGCTAAGGCAGGTCTTTCTATAGGCGAAATCAATAACACAGTATCAGGCAACAGTAGTGTGAAGGATTTTGAAACCATGCTGCAATTGCTGTATCTGAAAATGACACAGCCACGCAAAGACGAAGCACTGTTCAAAGCATTTATTGACAAATCTAAAATGCAGGTACAGTTTATCTCTGCCAATCCGCAGGCTGCCTTCTTCGATACTATGTATCATGCTTTGTACAACAACAATCCAATGGCGCCTATCGCAGTGCCAAGAGCTGCCTACTACGATGCCATCAACCTGAACAGGGCAATGGAAGTATACAATGCAGAACTGGGTAATGCAGATGGATTGGAGCTATACCTGACAGGTAATATAGATGCTGCCAAAGCAATACCACTGATTGAAACATACATCGGTAGCCTGCCTACTACAGGCAAAAAGCCATCTTTCAAAGACAATGGCCTGCGCCCTGTATCAGGTGTTCATAAGTTTGAATTCAAGAAAGGTTCTGAACAACAGAGTCTGATATTCGGGCTGAACACAGGAGAAATAAAATACTCTGAAGATATGAACCTGAAAGCACAGGCACTGGCAGAACTGCTGAACATAAAAGTGGTAGAAGAACTGCGCGAGAAACTGGGCGGTATCTACAGTGGTGGTTATGGTGCTAACGTAAGTCAATATCCTTACGAACGCTTCAGTGTGAATGTGTACCTGCCTTGTGGCCCTGAAAATGTAGAGAAACTACTGGCGGCTGCTAAAGAGGTAGTTGCAAACATTAAGAAAAACGGCCCTGATGCTAAAGACCTGGATAAGGTAAAAGCACAATGGCATGAGCAACGCCGCGATAAGCTGAAAGAAAATGCCTTCTGGAATGAGAAGATGGAGTCTGTAATGTTCTGGGGCAGAAGCAGGAACAATCTGTTTAACTACGACAAATGGATTGATGGCCTGACACCTAACGACATTAAAGAAGCAGCGAATGTACTCTTCAGCGGTAAGAATGAATTTACTGCTATCCTGTATCCTGAAAAAATAGAAGAAAAGAAATAAGGATACTGATTGTATAAAGAATAACGCCTCGTGTAATACGAGGCGTTTCTTTTTGTATACTAACCCAAATATTGTTTATCGGTTGATGTGTTGATTAGTAGCAATTGTAACAACAGGTATATTCATCGTGATAAGGTTTGTTTTTGTTTAACCCCCTATTGACAGTTTCACTAATCAACCAATCAACTAACTCACTATTCCGCAGGTTGTAATGCGGCACGTATTTGTGCTTCTATATCGTCTGTTACTTCAGGATTATCGTGCAGGAATTGCTTCACTGCATCGCGGCCTTGTCCTATCTTGCTTTCGCCGTAGCTGAACCATGAACCGCTTTTCTGCAGTATGCCCAGTTCTACACCCATATCAATGATTTCGCCTATTTTGCTGATGCCCTCACCAAAGATGATATCGAACTCTACCTGACGGAACGGAGGTGCTACTTTGTTCTTCACCACTTTTACACGCGTACGGTTACCACTTGCTACATCACCATCTTTAATCTGGCTGATACGACGGATATCCAGACGAACAGACGCGTAGAATTTCAGTGCGTTACCACCCGTTGTAGTTTCAGGGTTGCCAAACATAACGCCGATTTTTTCGCGCAGCTGGTTGATGAAGATACAGCAACAGCCTGTACGGTTGATGGTAGCTGTAAGCTTACGCAATGCCTGGCTCATCAAACGAGCCTGCAAGCCCATTTTACTATCACCCATTTCACCTTCCAGTTCGCCCTTAGGGACTAGTGCAGCTACAGAGTCAATAACTACTACATCTATAGCACCCGATGATATAAGACGGTCTGCAATTTCCAGAGCCTGCTCGCCATAGTCGGGCTGAGAGATGATGAGGTTATCTATATCTACACCCAGTTTGCGTGCATAGCTGGCATCAAAAGCGTGTTCGGCATCTATTATAGCACAGATACCACCTTTCTTTTGTGCCTCTGCAATGGTGTGTATAGCAATGGTTGTTTTACCCGAAGATTCAGGACCGTAGATTTCTATTATACGGCCACGAGGAAAACCACCAACACCCAGCGCAACGTCCAAACCAAGTGAACCCGTACTGATGGTGTCAATATTGTCTTTTTGTTTATCGCCCAACATCATCACGGAGCCTTTACCATAATCCTTCTCTATCTTGTCGAGGGCTAACTTTAATACTTTTAATTTGTCATCTGCTGCCATTGTGTTGTGATTTTAATCTGCTAAACTAATTTTTTTCAAAGATATAAACGTTTTGTACAAGTTTAAACATTTGTACAGAAAAGTTATCCACATTTGTATTGATTTTAATCTGTCGGTTACTGTTATTTGTGTTTAAGTGATTGTTTTTTAAGTAGTTATATTGATTGATACTGCTTGTTGTACAACTGTGCATGTATTCTGTAATACATTAAATAGAGTGTCTGAAGCTGATATTTAAGCTGTTTTATAATAAATACACCTCCACTCACTTAAAAATACAACAAATATTATACCCGTTATAACACGGGTGTTCCCAAAACGGGCATGTCTGAAAAAACAGGTGTAATCTAATGCTGTTATAGGTTTAGGAGATTCTCTGTGCGATTTTCTTGCCTGTCATCTACCCAAAAACGGTATAATAATGATACAGGCTGCCCTGAATGTAACGGTAGTTTTGGTGCAGGATATCGGAGAAAAAACAGTCGCGACGTTTTGCAGATACCAACAAACCGGAAGCCGAAAAGGAATATAGAGTAGGCACTCATCATTTAAACAGTACAAAAATGAAATACGTTATCAAAGGCACGCTGCGTGGCCTGCTTTGCTCAGATTGCTTCATGCACCTTTCTCGGGTAAGGGTGAGGATATACCAGGCATCGGGAGATAATATCACAGCCGTAGCGGCAGCAGATGCTGCGCAAACTTTTCACCAACTGACAGAAGAAGAGGTGAAACGCAAAAACAAAATGCTGATTGCTGAAACGACTACAGACAGCGAAGGCAATTACAGTTTTGAACTGGATGAAAAACAGTACAAGGGCGAAGCTTATGAAATAGACATTGTACTCGATACCAACTTTGGCAAAGAAAAACAAGCTAAAGATGCGAAGGAATACCAGTTCCACATCACCACAAGGCAACCTGAATTCAGGGAAAGGGATAAAGAACAACGTGCAGTGCTGATAGACTACTGGCGCTACGACATCATTGCTAAATGGTGGTGCCGTATACTGCAACTGCTGGATCTGTGGGTGATATGCGGACGTGTGGTGGATTGCGAAACCAAACAACCGATACCGGGCGTAAAAGTATCTGCATTTGATGTAGACTGGCTGCAGGACGATCCGTTGGGCAGTGCGTTTACAGATGCTAACGGTTACTTTAAAATCTACTATACGTCTGACGCATTCAAGCAGACGATACTGAGTCCGTGGCTGAATGTGGAATGGCCTGCAGGACCTGATATATACTTTAAAATAGAATCATCATCGGGTGCGGTATTGCTGGCAGAAGACCGCAGCATGGGCCACAAACCTGAACGTGAAAACCGTGGCAATTGTTTCTGTGTAACGCTTTGCGTAAAAGACGGTCCTACATCTACAGAGATACCATGGTTTACCCATGTAGGCAATTACAGCATTACCAACGATATAAGTGCTGTAACAGGCCGCACTACACAAAACCGCAGCTTTGCAACAGGTATTGGCTTTGGCTTCTTTGGCAATGTAAAACTGGTGGGCTATGCTACCAAGCGTGTGCCAACAGCACCGGGCAGTCCGCTGCACTATCGTTTCCGCTACAGCACAGACGGCAGCACATGGCAAAATATTACAGCTACACAAATAACACAGGCAAGGCTGAAAGTGGCAACACGTATGGTGCCATGGGGTAGTGGTACTGCATTTCAGGATGTGGTGATAGACCCGCTGCAGGCAGCATCTGCACCTGATGCACTACCTGTCTTCGACCCGATGAACCCATCTACACCACCGGCAGACCATGTACTGCACCCTGATGCCAACGGCTGGGTACGTGTAGATCAACCTGCATTGGATAACGGCTTCTACGGACCGCTGATGTGGCTGAACACGAACACCATAGTGCCGGGCGGTGCAGGCGCAAGTGCGGGCGATGCTGCAGGCAACCTGCCATCTACACCACGCAACGGACATATTGTACACATCGCCTTCCAGACAACGGACAACCCTGCTACGCACACCAATCCGGGCGACCCTAACTTTAACGAGCAGGTAATGCAGGCACATATTTATGTAAACAACTGGGGCGAGGTGAGCTTGCTGAAACTGGATGAACTCTTTGCAGGCAGTGGTGGTTGCACACCGGTGAGCGCAAGTGCTACCGTGCGCTATACTGCAGACCATGAATTGATTGCAGACTGGGGATTGGGTGTTTCTTCGGCAGCAGTACCGGGTGGTATCACCATCAATCACTCGCTGACGGCAGGTAGTACTGCACGTGGTAATGCGCAGGTATTTAATATGGCTGCACCGGGCGAAACAACGCCGCCATTCAGCGCGTGGCCATCATGTGCATACAGCCTTGTACTAACCACAAGACGCAAGCTGACAGATGGTGAAAACAACGACCATGCACGCAGCAACCAGGTAATATTCTGTAAATAACAGTTTCCAACAAGGCACTGTTTAATTATGATGCGCCTCCTGTTATCAGGGGGCGTATTATTTTTTCACGCTTTTTCACGGTTTCATGGTGTGTATAGCGTGAAAATCGTGAAAATCTGTTCCACTCATTCCATGCGTTCCACTTGTTCAGGAAATGGAATAATGGAACACTGGAACAAAACACAGATTCTTGTTCCACTTGTTCTAATCCTGTATGCCGGAACACTGGAACAAAACAAACATTCTATTCCACACATTTCACTTGTTGAGGAAATGGAATAATGGAATATTGGAATAAACTGTCCCAAGTGTCCCATTCGTCCCACAGTATTATATTTTGGGACAGTGGGACAAGATTATTCTACCCTGAAGGAAGTAGCAGGTATGTGGTGTGTATTACCATAATTATCTGTAGCAATCACATCTGTAATAAATATCCTGTCTCCCGATTGCAATGTATTGGTATTACTAAGTGTATTGCCTTGTATTGTAACAGGCTCTGTATACTTATTGCCTGCTCTTATATAGCTGATATCATACTGTTTGATATGATAGATAATATCTACATCTTCATCTTTAGATATAGCAGATAGGGTAGTATGTTGGCTGATATATTCTTTGTTGATTGTTCCGTGTTTAATATTTCCTATTGCAACATCAGGCGTGGGTTGTAATACTATGATATGCTTTGCTGCAACAGAAGTGCTTTTACTGCCATCATTATTTATAGCATCTATATATACCATAAATGATTTTATACCCTTACGTGCTGTTATAGTATAGGTATTATCATTCAGTTTTTTAATAACAGCATCTTTACTACGTAGCGATAGTTTATCACTACTATATTCTTCTAAACCAATAGTCATATTGAAAGGAATACCTGCATAGCATTTGTTGGCATTGTCCAGATGCATGTATATGCCCTTGGGTGCTACATAATATTGGGTTTGCCATGGGTAGATACGAATACTGTCTTTAAAGTCTAAAGTTGCGGTGCCATATAATTTATACTTTCCTGCATATTTAGGGGTTGTAATGAGTGTAGCAACGCCATTTTCAATCTGAATAATTTTACCTGAGTTATTAGTAATAATAGGATTAATAGCTTTATTATAATATGCTATACCTGCACTTATTAATACAGGTTCACCTTTGAATGTATATGGTTTTGTTGGAAATACAATTGCTTGAGATGACTCATATCCACAAATAAGACAGCCACATTCAGGTAATAGTGCGTATAGCACTATTTGATTTGTATTGACAATATTGTTTTGAAGGGTTCTAATAATAGTAATGAATTCTTCTTTTGTCTGTCTTGTTTTGAAGAGTTTCTTTGCCCACTCAATAGTTGAATATGTATTGCCCCAATGATAAATAATATCATTTCTAAAATTGTAATAGTAATCTGCCGTATTGGGTAGTTTTATCATTGAATCGATACGGGCATTTATTTCAGATTCGATTCTGTTGATGGTTTTATCGTCAAGGGTAATATGTTGGCTGTTATTGGTATGAGATAAAACATCTCTTTCTATTTTATCTAAGTATTTTATTGCTTCTTGTCTAATGATTGTCGCTATGTGTGCCCTTTTTGAACAACTTGTGTCCAGACGGCCGCATTCATCTTCTGTTTGCTTTATTTGTATGATTTTTAAACTGCAATTATCGGAACCTACTTTAATGTTTCTGTTCATGCACTCGTGCAAGGGCATGAAATTTAATTTAGCAGGGATTGGTATTATAGAACCTTGAATAAGAGTAAAACACAGCACCCCATACATCAGCGTAGTAAGGGTAAGCGCAGATGGCTTATAGTATCGTATTTGTTGTAACAGTGACAATGGTAGTAATCATTACTAATATACTATTTGTATAACGTGATATCAACTGCATATAGTGTCCCGTTTGTCCCACTGTACCAGACTATAACACTGTGGGACACTTGGGACAGTGTGGGACAAAATCGTTTTGTTCCATGTTCCAAGTATTGAGTAATAGAACAAGTGGAACACAGACGTTGTGTTTGTTCCAATGTTCCATTATTCCATTTCCTGAACAAGTGGAACGTGTGGAATGTGCGGAAAATATTTTCACACTTTTCACGGTTTCGAGATTACCCCTGCGTGAAAATGTGAAAAAATGAAATGGTATTATTGTGGCTGTACTTACACCATACCCTGTAGCTTGGCAACTACGGTATCTACCTCTGCTTTGGTATTGTGCCTGCAGAAGGAGAAACGGATGGGTACAATATCGGCTGCGTTCTCGGGGTACAGTTCTTTTATCACATGGCTGATGCTATTAGCACCGCTACTGCATGCGCTGCCGCCACTTACACATATGCCTGCCATATCCAGATTGAAGAGCATCATATCAGACTTATCCGTCAGCGGGAAGCCTACGTTCAATACCGTATACAGGCTGTTGCCCTCAGCATCGCCATTCAGCAGTATGTTGGGGAATGTGTTGCGCAGTTGCGCTATCATGTATTGTTTCAGCTCCAGTATATATTGGCTGTCTTGCTCGTAGCGTTCGGTAGCCATTTCCAGTGCTTTGGCATAGCCCACAATACCATACAGGTTTTCTGTACCTGCACGCATGTTGCGTTCCTGTGCGCCACCATTCAGCAGTGGTTGTATTTTTATTTCTTCGTTTACGTAGAGTATGCCCACACCCTTTGGTCCGTGAAACTTGTGTCCTGCAGAGCTGGCAAAGTGTATATAAATATCGTGCAGGTTGATGGGGTAGTGCCCGATGGTCTGCACCATATCGCAATGGAAGATGGCATTGTATTTACGACACAATTCGCCCACGGCTTTTACATCCAGCAGGTTGCCTATCTCGTTATTGGCATGCATCAGGGTAACGAGTGCTTTGTCTGTGCTTGCAGCAAGCAGTTCTTCAAGGCTCTGCATATCTACATGCCCGTTTGGTGTCAGCTTTACAAAGCTCAGTGCTGCTTGTCCTGTTTTGTGTAGGTACTCAACTGTATGCAGCGTAGCGTGGTGCTCTATGGGCGATGATATGATGCGTTTGCAACCAAGGTCGCGTACAGAAGCATGTATAGAAGTATTGCTGCTTTCCGTACCGCCCGATGTAAAGAATATCTCTCCCGGGTTGGCATGCAATATTCTTGCTACAGACTTTCGGGCATTTTCTATCGCCATTTTGGTTTCCCTGCCATAAGAGTAGATAGACGAAGGATTACCAAATTTCTCCGTCATATATGGCATCATTGCACTTAGTACGTCCTGGTCCATTGCAGTAGTAGCTGCATTGTCAAAATATATCCGCTGCATAATCGGCTGCAAATTTACGGGATAGTAATCAATTATCGTTCGTCTGCCGATGGGCCGAATATACCCGGTACCGGTACATCCAGCAGGCGCAGGTATACACTCAGCTGTCCGCGGTGGTGTACAATATGTTGCTGTTCGCGATGTAGTATAGCAGTACGTGGCAGGTCGTATATCGTAATATCGCCTCTGCGCAGGCTCCAGTTTTTAGCCAGGTCTTCGTCTGTAGCATTGCTCAGTGTTGCTGTAGCGCTTTGTATTGCAGCCTCCAGTGTATCCAGTATCTGTTGTCTTGTTTCAGGTATGTTGGCTACATATGGGTGTACAGCAAAATCATAAAAATCTGTTGTAAGGCAGCGTGTTACAAATTGCGGCAATTCTGCTATATGCATGGCAAGCCTGCCCAGCGTCATAGACTTTTCGTGTGGTTTCCACGTCAGGCTTTCTTCGGGTACGCGCTCTATGATGCGTCTGTTGGCATCTACAATACTTTTCAGTTGGCCTATATATATGTCTGCAAGTTTCATGTGTTGTTTTTTTCAGGTTGCAATGTCAGATTATTTTTTCAGTGATGATTATCATTATTGTTAATGGAGCAATCAACTTATTTTTAGGGCATGAGGCGGATAATCATAGCATTATTATCATTTGGCACAATGCATACATATGCACAATTGCCCGAAGGGCTGAAGCTATCGGCATACGGAGAGGTGTACTATGGCTACGATTTTAACGAACCGCAAGACCACAACCGCCCCGACCATATTGTATCATATGGCAGGCACAACGAGGTGAATCTGAACCTTGCCTACCTGAAAGCCGCCTACGAGAGTAAGCATGTAAGGGGGAATATAGCCTTGATGACGGGTACCTATAGTAATGCCAATTATGCAGCAGAGCCGGGTGTACTGAAAAACATACTGGAGGCAAATGCAGGGGTAAAGCTCAGCAGAAAGCAGGAACTGTGGGTAGATGCGGGCATCATGCCATCGCACATAGGGCTGGAGAGTGCAGTGGGAAAAGATAACCGTACCCTGACACGCAGCCTGATGGCTGATAATTCTCCATATTTTGAAACAGGTGTACGCCTGAGCTATAAAAGTAAAAATGAGAAATGGTATGCTGCATTGCTATACCTGAATGGCTGGCAAAACATACAACGCAAGCCCGCCAACAATACACCCGCATCTGGCTTACAGCTTACCTATACACCGTCAGACAAGCTGACCATCAACTACAGCAATATTGTATGCAATAACGAGCCCGACAGTCTGAGAAGATGGCGTTGGTATCACAATTTCTATGCAGTATACAAACCTGCCAAACGATGGGAAGTAGCAGCAGCCTACGATATAGGTGCAGAGCAAGTAACAAAGGGGGATAATGCTTACGGACTATGGTACAGCCCTGCACTGATACTAAGATATGCAGCAAGCAAGAAGATAGCCATTGCTGCCCGTTGCGAGTATTATGACGATTACTATGGGTTGATGATACGTGGTGCTACATTCCGTCAGTTCCGCACATGGGGCAATAGCCTGGGTTTAGACTACAGCATCAGCAAGCATGCCATGTTTCGTATAGAAGGTAAATACTATAGCAGTGGACTATTTGTATTTGCCAAATACGGTATGCCTGTAAAGAACAATCTGGTAACTACGGCTGCGCTATGTGTTTGGTTCTGATCCCCAAATAATCAGAGTAATTAATATGGCTGTGATAGTTAGCCAGATAATAAGAGGAGCGGTTATAGACTTAGCTCTGTACTCAATACCATTACCTAAATGCTTTTTCCAAAGCTGCTTCATTAAGATAAATGAACCCAATATGTTTAGTGGTAGAGCTATGTTTGCTTTTACTGTATTCGCCAGTATGATTACCAGTATTGTATATGATATACCAATGGCTAATACTTGTGCAGCTACACTTTTTTTACCTGCATTTCTAAGGTTGTGAAATAATAATAACGCACCTGCGAGTGTACCAAAGAAAAATGCAAAGCCGCTTACTGCATCTTCTGAGTAATACAGAGGGGCAGAAGGATCTGTAACAACCTTGTTTTTCAGCTTTTGGGGCTTTCCCGAAGTTGGTATGCTTTCTTCTTGTATAGGTTCTGAGGTTGATGCATTATCAATCGTAGACGTATTAATTCCTCTCTTCTCAAGTTCATTAATAGCCGCTGCAACAGCTTCGGGTCTGTACCTTTTAGACTCGGTTAAATATTTTCTGAGTTCGTCCTCAGATTTATTTTCCATTAGGGCTACAAAGTCAATTTCCATGATGACTAAATTAGTTATTTACGTACCATTTCCCAAAGCACCACACCCATGCTTACAGATATATTTAGGGAGTGTTTGCTGCCGAATTGAGGTATCTCTATGCAACCATCTGCCATAGCCATCACGTCGTCGTTTACGCCGCTTACCTCGTTGCCAAATACCAGTGCCACACGTTCATTGTTCCATTGCAAAGTATTGAGCATGGTACTGTTATGTGCCTGCTCTACGGCATATATTTTGCACCCAAGTGTTTTGGCGTGGTTTACGGCATCCATCGTGGTTTCAAAATGTTTCCAGCTTACCGTTTCTGTAGCGCCAAGGGCTGTTTTATGTATATCGCGATGCGGTGGGGTAGGTGTATAGCCGCAGAGGTATAACGCCTCTATGGCAAATGCATCGCCCGTACGAAAGGCACTGCCCACATTGTGCATGCTGCGTACATCGTCCATTATCACTATCACCGGATGCTTTTCGGCAGCTTTCATTTCATCTGCACTCAGGCGTTCCAACTCGTCCATCGATTTTTTGGTAAACATGCCGCAAAGATATGATTGGCTGCAAATTCTCAAATTCCTTATATTTGCAAAAAATTACAAGTAAATGAGTTCAAGAGAATATCAAATGGGTGGTATTCAGTGGCAGACACAAGAGGATGCAGACGAGGATGTACTGGTAGAGGAGATGCACAACCTGATTGTGTGGAACGATGACGTAAACACGTTCGACCATGTTATCCAATCGCTGATGGAAGTCTGTGAACATTATCCTGAACAGGCAGAGCAATGTGCCCTTATCATTCACCACAAAGGCAAATGCGGTGTAAGGAAAGGTACGTTTGAGATGCTGCGCCCGCAGGCCGAAGCCCTGATAGACAGGGGCATACAGGCTACTATCGATTATTAGTATCGAAACTATTATAAAACAGTAATCCCTTTGTAGAAACAAGGGGATTTTTTGTTTTCCCCCGTTTTTTAACCCTTTTATGATTTCTTTAATGTTTTAACTATCCGTCATACCGATTATTTTTGGGGGATACATACTACCGATATGAAATACTCTCTGCTTATAGTGTCGCTGCTGGTGGCACAGCTTGCAAGTGCACAGGCCAAAAAACAAATAACTATGGACGACCTGTTCAAGACCAACACCTTTCGTATGAAGAGTGTACCTGGCTTTAATGGGATGAAGGATGGCTTGCATTACACCAAGACAGAGCAGAAAGGCGATACGCAAATAATAAAGAAATATAACCTGGCAACGGGAGCAGAGGTAGAAGTGTTGTTTGATAACACCAAGACACTCTTCAATGGCAAGCCAATAAAGTTTGACGACTACAGCTTTAGCAAAGATGAAAAGAAGCTGATGCTGAAAACCGAAAGCCAGAATGTGTACCGTCGCTCTGTGCTGAACAAAGTGTATGTATATGATATAGCCACAAAAAGCATTGCAGCGGTTGATAATGACAAAGTACTGCATGCTACATTCTCTCCTGATGGTAAAGCGGTGGCTTATGTAAAAGGTAACAACCTCTACACCATCAATTTTGAAACAGGTGTGAACCCGCAGATAACCACAGATGGTGAGTGGAATAAAATAATAAACGGTAACTGCGACTGGGTGTATGAAGAAGAGTTTGAATTCACTCGCGCATTCGACTGGTCGCCGGATGGAAAGTATATAGCCTTCTACAGGTTCGACGAAACAAACGTGCCGCAATTCAATATGGCAATGTATGGTGGGCTTTATCCTAAAGACTATCAATACAAATACCCGAAAGCAGGGGAGCCAAACTCGGTAATAGAAATCAAGATATATGATGTAGCAAACGGTAGTACCATCAAAGCAGATATCGGTACGGAAACCAATCAATACATACCGCGCATCAAATGGACAAACGATCCCAAGACACTTTGCATCTACCGTATGAACAGATTGCAGAACAAAGTGGAATTACTGTTTGCTAATGCTGCAACGGGTAAATCTGAAGTCATCTATACAGAAGAGAACAATAGCTATGTAGAAGTGAATGACAATATGGAGTTTCTGCCCGACAACAGTTCTTTCATCTTTACCAGCGAGGCAAGCGGCTATGTACACCTGCACCGTTGGGACTGGAAGAAGAAGAAACTGACAGACTTGACACCCGGCAAATATGATATTGCAGATATTACAGGTGTAGATAAGGCAAAGAAACTGGTATACTACACAGCAGCAGAAAACAGCCCTGTAGAACGCAAACTGTATGTAGTAAACTGGGATGGTAAGAAACGTAAGACCATCACCAAAGAAGAAGGTACACATGCCGTCACACCAATAGAAGGGTATAACTACTTCCTCGATAAACATTCAAGCATCAATCAGCCGCCTGTATATTATCTGCGCGATGCTGACGGTAAGATTTTAAAAACACTGGAAGACAATAAAGGACTGAAAGATGTAATGGTCGATTATGACCTCGGTAACATAGCCATCAAAGAAATAGACCTGGGTAACGGCAGTACATTCTGGACATGGATGATAACGCCTCCCAACTTCGACCCGAATAAAAAATACCCTGTACTGATGTATCAGTATAGCGGGCCAGGTTCACAAGAAGTAGCAGACAGGTTCCCGATACGCGATTTCTTCTGGCACCAGATGCTGGCACAGAAAGGCTATATCGTATTCTGTGCAGATGGTACAGGTACAGGCTTCCGTGGCGAGGAATTTAAGAAAAAGACCTACCTGCAGTTGGGTAAGTATGAAAGTGACGACCAGATAGCTATAGCTAAATGGCTGGGCAATCAGACCTACGTAGATAAGAATCGTATTGGTATCTGGGGATGGAGCTACGGTGGTTTCATGAGCAGCACATGTGTATTCAAATCGCAGGATGTGTTTAAAATGGGTATAGCTGTAGCACCTGTTACCAGCTGGCGCTACTACGACAATATATATACAGAACGCTACATGCGTACACCGCAGGAAAATGCGGAAGGCTACGATAACAATGCCCCTGAGAAGATGGCAGCCAACCTGAAAGCCAAGTATCTGCTGATACACGGTACGGCAGATGATAACGTACACTTCCAGAACGCGGTGATGCTGACAGATGCGTTGATAAAAGCCAATAAAGAGTTTGACGGTGAATACTACCCCAACCGTAACCACGGTATATCGGGAGGTAATGCAAGGCCGCATTTATATAAAAGAATGACAGATTTCATTCTCAACAATCTTTAGCCGTAATTTGTGGTATGACAAGACTGGAAGCAGCCATTCTGAAACTACCACCCGTAAAGGTTATTTCCAATTGGGCAAAGAGGGTGGTGTTGCCCGGTTTTCAGGGGGTGTCTTTGTTTGATGTTGCGGGATTCTTTGTAAAAGAAGTATCGAATACCAAGATAAATGTGCGTGCCGCTGCGGTAACGTACAACTTCCTGATGGCTATACCGCCAACATTGCTGTTCTTGTTTTCGTTAATACCATACCTGCCTTTGGGTGATGTTGAGGTAACGATGCTGGATACATTGAAGCTCCTGGCATTGCCACCTGCAATCTACAAAAGCCTGTCGGGCCTGATAATAGACTTCATGAATACCGAACGCAAAGACCTCTTGTCTTACGGTATCTTGCTTACCTTATTCTTCTCCTCCAACGGTATGATGGGGTTGATGAACAGTTTTGACCGTGCTACTACCATACACATCCAACGCTCGGGGCTTAAGAGAAGGTGGACAGCCATCAAGCTGACTGTTATGCTGATATGTGTTGCAGTGATAAGCCTTGCAGCACTCATCTTGCAGAGTGAGGCATTGAACGGACTTATCCTGAGCGTATTCAATAACGTAATAGTTGTAAAGCTGCTGAGTATGCTGATACTCATAAGCCTGATATTTACCATGATATCGCTTATATACACTTACGGTCCTTCGTTGGTGCACAAGTTCAGTTTTGTATCTCCGGGGTCTGTATTTGCAACTGTGTTAAGTGTTATTACAACCGTTGTTTTCTTCTTTTTGGTCAACAACTTTATCAATTATAACAAGGTCTACGGTTCTATAGGTACGTTGATGGCGTTCATGGTTTGGGTGTGGCTCAATACCATGGTGATACTGCTGGGTTTTGAACTGAACGTGAGCATCTTGTTGGGTAAATTTTCGAATAATGAGGTTAAAGCCAAACAGCATAATAAGTAGTGTGTTGGGTATTGTATTGCTGACACAGGCATGCGATAACCCGAACAGAATGCCCGATAGTGTTACATACACAGAGCATATAGCACCGTTGATGTACAAAAACTGTACGGGCTGCCACAGAGAGGGTGGTGGTGCACACTTCAATCTGGTTACCTATGCCGATGCCAAGAAGTATGGCGCTGCCAGTGCATTTGTAATGCGCGAACGCATGATGCCCCCATGGCCTGCAGACCCTCATTATACAGAGTTTGTGGGGCAGAAGGTGGTAAGTGAGCGCGATATACGCCTTGTAGAAAAATGGGTGCAGGATGGCATGAAAGAAGGTCCTGCAGATAAAATGCCCAAGCTGCCTGATTATCCCAAAGGCTCATTGATAGGCACGCCCGATATGCGCATACCTGTTGAGCCATATTTTCTGCCAGCCAACAGCAGCGATAAATTTCTGCTCGTAAAAATACCTTTTGAGCTTCCTGCCGATACTTATGCCAGTGTAGTAGAGTTTATGCCCGGTAACGGTAACGTAGTTCACCACGTAAATGGTGATATGGTGAAGTATGATTTTGACAAGAAGAAGACGGTGTATGTGGGCAAGAACATTGCAGATATGATAGAGGACTCTACCATCAAAATAGCATTTGAGAAGCTGGGCTTGCCCAATGATGATGGTACATACCCTACGTTGCAGAAATCTGTAGTTAACTATTTGCCGGGTACATATGGGCAGCGTTATCCTGTAGGGTTGGGTGGATATAAACTGCCACGCAAAGGTGCTTTCTTGCTAAACGATCTGCACTATGGTTTTACCAAAGACAAAGCCGTGTGGGATAGCTCTTACATCAACATCTTCTTTTCTAAACTGCCACCAAGCCGTCCAGTCAGGGAGTTTCAGTTAGGTACTATCGGTGTGTCGCCTGTATTGCCCGATCTGGTCTTGCAGCCCAATACGGTTAAGAATGTGTATAGTAAATACACCATACCCGAAGATATATCTGTACTTACCATCAACCCGCATATGCACCTGATAGGCAAGAGCTTCAAAGCCTATGCGCTAAAGCCTGATGGTGATACAATCCGTTTGATATCAATACCTAAGTGGGATTTTAACTGGCAGTATTTCTACACCTTCAAAAAGCTGGTAAAGATACCAAAGGGCAGCACCATAGTGGCAGAGGGTGTGTATGATAACACGAAGAACAATATGAACAATCCTTTCAGTCCGCCACGATTGGTGAAAGACCAGAATGGTAGTATGCGTGCAACGGATGAGATGTTCCAGTTTATTGTTACTTATGTCCCATACAAAGAGGGTGATGAAAATATAAGCCTTGAGTAAACCTTAACAGTTTTCAATTGTCTCTATACCGTAACTTCATTTAAAACTACATTGCATGAAAAATCTACTGCTGACTGCGGCACTGTTCAGTTCATTCTCCGTACTGGCACAAAACAACATCAAGAGTATAGAGATAGGTGCAGAGATACCAATGGCCAATAAAGGCATGAAATCTGCAGACGGAAAAACTATTACATTGGAGAAAGCCAAGACAAATGAAGGCTTGCTGGTGATGTTTTCTTGCAATACCTGCCCGTATGTTATAAAGAGCGAGGCACGTACCAAAGAAATGATGGCATATGCCACGGAGAAGAAGATAGGTATGGTCATCATCAACTCGAACGAGGCAAAGCGCAGCGATGAGGATTCTGATAAAGAAATGGCGAAATATGCCAAGAAAATGGGATATAAAGTGCCGTATGTGATAGACGAAAAATCGGCGGTGGCAGATGCGTTTGGTGCTACACGTACCCCGGAGGTTTTCCTGTTTGACGGTAATGGTAAACTGATGTACAAAGGTGCTATGGAAGATAATCCTTCTAACCCGTCAGAATCTAAAAACATGTTCCTGAAAGATGCGATAGACAAAATAACTATGGGACAGGCGCCTGATCCTAATAGCACCAAGTCAATTGGTTGTACTATTAAGCGTATGTAATCGATTTGTTATCAATATATTACGGTTTTAGTTGAAGGGCGGGGCATAATGCTTCGCCTTTTGCTTTTTCCCGATTTTGTGTGCAGTTTTTCCCGATTTTGAAAACGCAGCTAATCACCTCTATGTTTCTTTGCGCCCGAATCAGAGAAACTATATGAATACTCGCACAATATCTACGCTCGCATTATCATTATTTATATCATTCAACGCATTAGCAGAACCTCCGGGTGCTATAAAGGGTAAAGTATTGACCAGCGATGGCAGCCCTGCTATTGGTGTAAATGTAATAGTAAAAGGCACTGCGAAAGGCGCTGTGACAGATGAAAATGGTACTTATATCATCAAAAATATTAAAGATGGGGAACACGTAATAGTAGCAAAACTGGTAGGACTGGAAGAGCAGACTAAGAATATAAAAGTAGCAGAAGGTGAAACCGTGGTAGACTTTACCCTGCGCGAAGATGCAAAGCAACTGAATGAAGTAATAGTAAGCAGTGTAAAAAGCTATAACCGTCAGCCTGTATCTATAGGCAAGCTGGCTATCAAGCCGATGGACTTGCCTCAGAGTGTAATGGTTATCAATCAGGAGGTATTGCAACAGCAACAAGTTGGTACAGTAGGTGATGCGCTGAAGAATGTAAATGGTGTGTATCAGATGGGTGCAACAGGTGGTGTGCAGCAAGAGATAGCTGGCCGTGGTTTTGCATTCAGCAGCAACAATACTTTTAAGAATGGTGTGCGTTTCAACAACGGCATCATGCCCGAGATAAGTGCTATGGAACGTGTTGAGGTGATGAAAGGTAGCTCTGCCATACTGTATGGTAATGTATCTGCAGGTGGTGTGTTGAATCTTGTAACCAAGAAGCCTGTATTTCAACAAGGTGGCGAGGTAACAATGCGTATTGGTAGCTACGACCTGTACAAACCAACATTTGATATTTACGGACCGGTAAGCGGCAATGTAGCTTACAGGCTGAATGGTACTTATGAGAAATCTCGCAGCTTCCGCGATGAGGTGAATGCACAACGCTTCTACATCAATCCGTCTTTCCTGATAAATGCAGGTAAGAAACTAAGCATATTGATAGAGGGTGATTACCTGAATGATAACCGTACGGTAGACTATGGTGTTGGTGCTATTAACTACACGTTGATAGATATACCACGCAACCGTTTTATAGGTGCTGCATGGTCTTACAATAAAGTAGAACAAATGGGTGCTACTGCAACTACTACTTACCGCATCAACAATAACTGGGAAGTACGCAACGTAACAGGTGTACAGAACTATAATGGTGATTTGTTTGCTACTACAAGGCCTAATGCATCAAACAACTTTATAGCTACAAGCGGTAAATGGATACGTGGTGTACAACGTTCAGCTTCGGCAGAAGAGTATTACATGACAGAACTGGACCTGACAGGTAAATTCAACACAGGCAGCATTGAACATACAGTACTGGTTGGTGCAGACGTTGATAAATATCTGACTAATACTACTGCATACAATGCTATTGCAAAATACGACTCTGTAAACGTGTATGATATGAATATGTATCAGCAGCGTTCCGATATTCCTTCGCTTACTAAAAACACATTGACACAAGCTCCCATCAACCGTGTAGGTGCTTATGCACAAGACCTGATAAGTGTACTGAACAACCTGAAAGTACTGGTTGGTGCACGCTACAGCTATCTGCAAACAACATCAGAAGTGTTGACATATGCTAAGAATACAAGTGTGAAAGCGAGCAATTTTGATAACGCTGTTACACCAAGGGTAGGTATTGTTTACCAACCAATGAACACGATGTCTGTATTTGCGAGCTACGCAACGTCATTTGTTCCTAATACTGGTTCTGCAAATCTGGATGTGAACGGTAAGCCACTGCCACCGTCTACATACTTGCAATACGAAGCCGGCGTTAAGAATGAATTGTTTAAAGGTTTGATATCTGCAAACGTAACGGCATACCGTATTGTTAACAGCAACTTCGTACAGCCTGTGCTCGATTCTCTGTATCCTAATGCAAAAGAAATGGGTGGTGAAGTAACCAGCCAGGGTATAGAAATAGATATCATGACGAAATCTTACAAAGGCTTCTCACTGATAGCAGGTTATAGCTTCAACGAGACAAAATATACCAAGAGCAATATCTACGAAGTGGGCAGCCTGCTGCGTTACAATCCGCAACACACTGCCAACGCAAGCCTGTACTATACATTTAGTAACAGGAGCTTCCTGAAAGGCCTGAACCTGGGTGTATCTATGCTGTACTTCGGCGACAGGTATGCAGGACGTTCTACACGCTACCTGATAAATGGTAAAGAAGTAAAGAACGATACATATAAACTAATGGCACTGCCTGCATTTACGCAACTGGATGCAAGCATAGGTTATCAGTTTAATAACAATATATCTGTACGCCTGAGGATGACGAATGTTACCGATGTACTCAGCTATTTTGTACACGATGATAATAGTGTGAACCCGATAGCTCCAAGACAATTTATCGGCACTATATCGTATAAATTCTAGTGGTTTTTGTATTAATCATAGCGCGGTAGTTTCCACTGCCGTGCTTTATTTTTAGAAGCATTACTCGTATGAAAGTTTTCTGGAGGAGAATACACTTATACCTCGGTTTGGCGGCAGGATTGGTAATAATGATTACCTGCCTTACAGGTGCTATACTTGTGTTTGAAGAAGAACTGCAACACGTATCTGCCAAAGAACGCTACTATGTACAACCCGGTACTGAGAGGCTGCCTATAGAAACATTGATAGCCAACCTGCGTACTAAGATGCCGAAGGCTAAAGTAACAGGTGTGCGTATCTATAGCGATGCTACACGTACAGTAGAGATGAATGTAAGGCCAGAAGGCAAAGACAAAAAAGAAGGGGCGAAGCCTGAAGAGTCTAGGCGTGAAGGTGGCAAAGAGCAAGAAAAAGGCAAGGGCAAAGAAGCAGATAAGAAGAAAGAGGGTGGTGGGTTAAGAGCTTACGCCAATCCGTATACGGGTGAGATAATAGAGGTGGTAGATAACCGCAAGACTTTCTTCTTCAAGGTGATGAGCCTGCACCGTTGGCTGTTGGCAGATGACCCAGGTAAGATGATAGTTGGGGTGAGTACAATAATTTTTCTCTTCATCATCATAACAGGCATTATACTCTGGTGGCCTGCCAATTTGCGCATTTTAAAGCAACGCCTGAAGATAAAAACGGATGCCAGCTTCAAACGGGTGAACCACGACCTGCATCTGGTGCTTGGTTTCTATAGTGCAATGTTCCTGTTTGTGTTTGCCTTTACGGGGCTTGCATGGTCTTTCAAATGGTTCAACGATGGTATTTATAAAGTAACAGGTTCGCCACTAAAAAATCCTGAACCACCAAAGTCGCTTGTTGTTACAGATAGTGTGAAGAAGATAGGCTTTGACAAAGTGTTGGGTGTTATCAGTACTACGCAACCTGATGTATTATTTTACAACATCAATGCACCTAAAGAAAAAGATGAAGTGTATATGGTGTCTGTGCTGCGCAAAGATGCTGCACACGAAACGGCTACAGATGCATATTATATAGATGCCTACAGCGGTAGTATAGCAGGTAAGCTATTATTTAAAGACAGGAGCACAGGTGCTAAAGTACGTTCTACCTTCAAGCCGGTGCATACGGGTGCTATATTTGGCACTACATCCAAAATCATAGCACTGCTCGCATGTCTTATTGGTTTCACATTACCTGCGACAGGTATCATCATGTGGATTAATCGGGCATTCAAGAAAAGCGGTAAAAACAGCAAAGAAGATTAGAACAGCTTCAACTGGTTATCGTCTGGTTTTTGTTTGGGCTCTTTGGGTGGTTTTGCTTTGCCAAAGACTGTACGTCCGCCGTACTTCCAGGATTCGTTACGTTCTTTCTGTATCAACTGGTCGAAGTTGTTGTTGGGTACAAAATCCTGCTCTATACGCATGGCTGCTTTGTGCAGGTTTTTAATGGCCTCATTCTTATCGCTATCACCCATCTTTGCTTTGCGTATAGAATTGTCGAGTATGGCTATGGCTTCGTCATACACTTTGGTAGGTACAGGGAATGGATGCCCGTCTTTGCCACCATGTGCAAATGAATAGCGTGCAGGGTCTTCAAAGCGCGATGGTGTGCCATGTATTACTTCGCTCACCAATACGAGCGATTGCAACGTACGCGGACCAACACCTTCCAGCAACAGCAGGTTTTCTACATCTGTAATACCTCTTTCGTGTGCTACAGCCAGTACGCTACCTAGTCGTTTCAGGTCTACATCTTTTGTCTGCACTTCATGGTGTCTTGGCAAGATCAGTTTCCTCACCTCCTGTAATATAGCCTGCGGATTTTCTTTAGTCACCTGTACTACACCTTGTCTTGTAGTGTCTGCATGCTTATCTGTAAGGTTGATGATGAGCCCTTCGTTATGGCCGTGTATAGCGGTATGTGGTTCTTCTACAAAAGATTTGATAGAAGAGGAGTGCCAGTGGTAGCGTCTTGCCATGCTATTGGCATCATTCATGCCTTGTTGTATCACAGCCCATTCGCCATCGTCTGTTACGATAAAAGAGTGCAGGTATATCTGGTAGCCATCCTGTATGGCGGTATTGTCTACTTTGGCAGCAAGGCGGCTGTTGCGCACCAGTGCATCGCCATCAAGCCCGGTGGCTTCTGCAATACGTATCAGTTCATTAGGTGTTTCGCGGCTGTGTTTGCCTTTGCCTCCGCAAATGTATATGCCGAGTTCTTTAGAGCGTTGGTTGACGGTTTGTTTCAGCGCACCCATTACAGAGGTAGTAATACCCGATGAGTGCCAATCCATACCCAATACGGCACCTAGCGATTGAAACCAGAACGGGTCGCTCATGCGTTGCAGCAGTGCATTCTTGCCATATTCCATCACTACTGCCTCTACAATGGCTACGCCCAACTTGCCCATGCGTGTATACAACCACGCAGGTACCTGCCCGTAGTGTAATGGTAAATCTGCATGCGCCCTGCTCATGCAACGAAGTTACTGATTAGATGCCTCTACTATCAGTTCTTTAATTCTTTCGTCAAATGCTTCTGTGTCTGTTTCCCAGTTGATGTCTATCTGATGTTTTTCAATCAGTGCATTGGGGTTGCCTTTCAGATACAGTTCATAGTCTTCATCGCCTGTTTCTACCACAGCCAGTTGCTGCTGTATATGCGTAATGATGCGCTTGATCTCTGCATTTGCAAACTCGCTGATAGGCGTATCGCCTGCAAGGTATTCTGTGATATCGTGTATATCCAGCATGGCTCAGTTAGTATTTGTGAAACGGATTGATATACTAATTTAAGGCATTTAGCTCTTTGAATCCAATCATTTTATTCGATTCTGGGTCCCAGACTTTCAGACGGAAACAAGCTATAATATCTTTCGGTTTCAACGTTGTTGTTCTTGCATCCTGCAACTCAGGAAAGTCTTTATACACCTCGGGCAATCTGTAGAAAGGTATGCGCGAATTGAGGTGGTGTATGTGGTGGAAACCAATATTACCCGTCATGAATTGCATGAAAGGATTCATCACCATGTAGCTCGATGATTCCAATGCAGCCATTTCGTATTTCCAGTCTTCTTTATCACAAAACTTAGTATCAGGAAAATTGTGCTGTGCGTAGAACAGATATGCACCCATTGCTGATGCCAGAAAGATGGGTATGAAAACAAAGAACAACCATGTTTCCCAACCGAAGGTGGTGAAAATGAACCAGTTGAGCAGGCCGTGCAATACCAGTGCTATCAGCGAATCGTAGTGTTTCTTAGGTGCACTTACAAAAGAGCTGATACACATGCCGATAATGAACATGGTAAAATAACCCATGATGATGGTGAGCGGATGACGGATGAAAAGGTACATGCGTCTTTCGCCTTTGGTCATGCTCAGGTATTTGCCTTTGGTGGCTATTGGGTAAGAGCCTATGCTGGCACTGAATAGTTTTGAATTGTGTGCGTGGTGATAATCGTGCGAGCGTTTCCAGATGCTTGCAGGGACCAGTACATACCATCCGTAGGTGGTCATGATAACATCTGCTAGTACAGAACGGTGCAGTATGGCATGGTGTTGAAAATCGTGGTAGATGATAAACATACGTACCATCAGCAAGCCTGCCAGCAAGCTGCATACCAGGCGCAATACTGTATATGGTATAAAGAATGCTCCACTAAGTGCAGTAGCAAGCAGCAAAAGAGTAGATACCAGTAGCATCCAGCTTTTAGTACGGTCTTCTTTTGTGTATGGCTTGGTAGCCAGTATCAGTTCTCTGCCTGTGCGCATTATGCTGTTGGTTTTTTGTGTTTCCATCTGCGGTGCGACCAAAGCCATACTTCAGGTTGTTCTATAATATCACGCTCCAGTTTGCGTGTGTGCATTTCAGATATTTCTCCCTCGCTGGTTGCTTTCGGGGTTTCGCAAAGCAGTTCTGCATACATCACATATTCACCACGCTTCACACGCTTAACGGTTGCATATACGATAGGGTAGTTTATTTTTCTTGCTATCAGTTCTGTACCACGAAATATGGGTGTATCCTGATTCATGAATGTTGTCCAGTATGCACTTTCGGGTGCAGGTGTCTGGTCTGCAATGAAAGCGGTAGCATTCAGTTCATTTTTATTCTCCAGCATTTCTCTGAAAGTATCTTTCATAGCTATCAGTTTGGTGCCGAAGCGTGTACGCATTTTATACATCAGCCAATCAAAGTATTTGTTCCTGATAGGATGATATATAACATACAATTGCTGTTTTAGTTGAAGGCTGAAGGTATTTCCTGCCCATTCCCAATTGCCCAGGTGTCCCATCACCAATACGATGCTTTTGTTTTCAGCCGCCAGTTTATCAAACAGTTCCTTTGCACTGGGGTGGAAGTAGCAATGTTTTTGCATAGCTTCCTTGCTGATGGTCAGTGTCTTGAAGGTTTCCAGAAACAAATCGCACAAGTATTTGTAGTAACGCTTGCCGATGGCTTTTATTTCTGCTTCGCTTTTTTCAGGAAATGAATTGCGCAGGTTGGTATGCACAACCTCTTTACGATACCCGAGTATATGATACAGGAGTACATAGAAAAAGTTGGATACCATATACAGTACCCTGAATGGCAATATCGATATCAGGTAGATAAACGGTAATGCTATATAATATACTAAAGCCAAAAGATAGGTTTTTTCAATATTTGTAACCCTACAAATATAACACGCAAAAGGCGATTTACCCCTACGCTTATGCCTGATGCGGACGTATTCTTAATATTACCATCTTTGATGTGGGAGTATTGCTCTTGTCTGCAACACTGCCTATCGGTACCAGTACATTGGTTTCGGGGAAGTAGGTAGCCGTACAACGCTCTGGTATACTGAATGGTATGATGATGAATTTGCGTGCCACACGTTCCACCCCTTCGTGATAATTATAGAGGTCAACCACATCGTTGGCTTTGTAGCCTGCCTTCTGTATGTCTTTCTCATTCATGAAAATGACACGGCGCTCGTTGAGGATGCCGCGATAACGGTCGTCCAACCCGTAGATGGTAGTATTAAACTGATCATGGCTGCGGATGGTCATCATCATGTACTCGCCATCTTCCAGCTTAGGGAATATTACATCGGCCACGTTGAAGTGAGCCTTGCCTGTTGTCAGTACATTGAATTTACCATTGCGTGCATTGTTGGGTAGGTAGAAGCCACCCAGTTGGCGAACACGTTGGTTGTAACTATCAAAGCCCGGTATTACCAGTTCTATATCGTTGCGGATATAGTCGTAATGTTCCAGATACAAATCCCAGTTTATCTTGCTGCGGTTGCCGAGTGTTGCCTTCGCCAACTTAGCTACTATTACAGGTTCGCTTAGTAGTTGGTCAGATACGGGTTTCAATCCGCCCTTGCTCATCTGCACTACACCCATCGAGTTTTCGCAACTGATGAATTGCTCCTCACCATTCAACACATCTTTATCGCTACGACCCAGGCATGGGAGTATCAATGCTTCTTCGCCCGTTATCAGGTGGCTGCGGTTCAGCTTGGTAGATACATGCACGGTGAGCTTGGTACGGCGCAATGCCTCTGCGGTATATTCCGTATCGGGTGTAGCAGAAAGGAAGTTGCCACCCATGGCAATGAATACTTTTGCCTTGCCTTTGTGCATGGCATGTATACAATCTACCACATCATAACCATGATTGCGTGGCGGTTCAAAACCATATACTTGTTGCAGCTTATCGAGGAAAGGCTTTGGTGGTTTTTCGTAGATGCCCATCGTCCTGTCGCCCTGCACATTGCTGTGCCCGCGTACGGGGCAGGTACCTGCACCTTCTTTGCCGATACTGCCTTTCAGCAGCAATAGGTTCACTACTTCTTTAATGGTATCAACAGCATTTTTGTGCTGTGTGAGGCCCATTGCCCAGCAGGCTATTATCTTGCTTTTGTTTTTAAATATTTCGGCTGTTTGTTTTATCTGCTCCAGCGATATACCACATGCCTCCGCCAGTTCATTCAGATTATACTTGCTGATGTTATTCAGATAATCTTCGTAGCCTGTTGTGTTTTTTGCAATGAAATCGAGGTCGAAAACAGAGCCCGGTGCTTTGGCTTCTTCTTCCATCAGCAGCTTGGTAATGGCTTTGAGCAGTGCCATATCACCATTCAGTTTTACCTGCAGGAATATGTCTGTCAACCTTGCTTTGATACCCAATGCACCCTTTACTGTTTGCGGATTGCTGAAACCCATCAGCCCTGTTTCGGGTAGCGGGTTTACAGATATAATGGTACACCCGTTCTCTTTGGCTTTTTGCAAAGCACTGAGCATGCGCGGGTGGTTGGTGCCGGGGTTTTGCCCTAATATGATGATAACTTCTGCCTTGTAAAAATCCTCCAACGTTACAGAGCCTTTACCTATACCCAAACTTTCATTCAACGCTACGCCACTGCTTTCGTGGCACATGTTCGAACAGTCGGGCAGGTTGTTGGTACCGTATTCGCGTACAAAGAGTTGATACAGATATGCAGCCTCGTTACTGGTACGTCCTGATGTGTAGAACACAGCCTCGTCGGGACTGTCCAACGCGTTCAGGTGTTCGGCTATTTTCTTAAAAGCATTGTCCCAACTGATGGGTTGATAATGCGTAGCGCCTTTGGGCAGATACATAGGCTCTGCCACACGGCCCTTTTTACCTATACGATAGTCGTCGTTCTCTGCCAGTTCCTGTACAGAATATTTGGCAAAAAAATCGGCATGTAGTTTTTTGGTAGTTGCTTCTTCGGCAATGGCTTTGGCACCATTCTCGCAATACTCTGCAATAGGAGAGCGGTGTCCGTCAGGGTCGGGCCATGCACAGCCGGGACAATCAAAACCGTCTTTCTGGTTCAGCTTTGCCAGTGCTTTGAAACCACGCCCTAAACTCATCTCTCCAAACACATGCTTGATGCTGGATATAACAGCAGGTATGCCCGCGGCAGCATCGTGTACATGCGTGAATTTTATCCCCGTAAATTCTTCGGGGTTCTCCGCATTGGGCTGGTCTTGCTTATTGATATCTTCGCTCATTTCTTTTGCATGTTATAGAGTATAGCCGCAGGGTTGTCGTAGTTGTCGTCTTGGTTCTCGTGTGTTTCGTCCAGGCACTTGAAGTCTTTTTCCAACAACAGGTATAGCTTCTTGCCATTACCCAAATCTACATTGTGCTCGTAGCCAACTTTATTGCTGTTAGCCCATTCATGTGCTTTGGTAGCAGGCATAAAAACCGTAATGGTATTATCTGCAAACGATGCTGCCATTACATCGGCATCGTAGCGTTGCAATGCATATATAAACGTGGTATTGCCAAACTCTGTACGCTCCTCCAGGTAGCCTTCAGTGGCAAACCTGTCCATCTCGCTCTTCGTTACACGCATCCTTATGGAGCTTCCTTTGATTCTTAGTTTCATACTGCTATCCGTTGATTGCCTGTATAAATATTAAAACGTTCGCCACGCAGAAAACCGATAAGCGTCATACCAAACTCAGCCGCCGTTTGTGCTGCAAGGCTGGATGGTGCACCCACCGCAGCCACTATGCGGATGCCCGCCATGGCTGCTTTCTGTATCAGTTCGAAACTGGCACGCCCGCTAAGCAATAGTACATGATTATCCATCGGTACTATGCCAGCTTGCAGGGCAGCACCTATCAGTTTATCAAGCGCATTGTGCCTGCCTACGTCTTCTCTCAATAAAATTAAACTTCCTGCGGCATCAAACAAAGCAGAGGCATGCAGGCCGCCCGTACTATCGAAAACCGCCTGTTGCTGACGCAGCATATCGGGTAGCTTGTAGATGAGAGACGAGGGGATAAGCAGCTCATCACTGCCAGCATCTACATTGCATACCGTTTGTATGGCACTGATAGACGATTTGCCGCATACACCGCAGCTGGATGTGGTGTAAAAATGCCTTTCCAGCTTGGCGAGGTCCAACTCTACATCTTCTTTCAGCACTACCTGTACTATATTGTCGGGGATGGTAAAAGCACCCTTCACGTCGCTGTATTGCCTGATGATACCCTCTGTAAACAGAAAACCCACAGCCAGTTCGGTATCGGCACCGGGGGTGCGCATGGTTACCGAGAGGTTTTTCTGAATACGCGCATCTGCCTTGCCATAGTTGATGCGTATCTCCAACGGTTCTTCCGTTGCCAGTACATCATCGGTATCGGCAACCGTATCGGCAGTTACCTTTCTGATGGCAATATGTGATACTGAAGTATTCATTACCACTAATTTACGGTGTTTAGTTGACTTGTTGATTGGTTGATTTGCTGATTGGTAAACAGGGTGTTCGACTGTTCACCTGTTCGGATTTCGAACACCTGAACACCTGAACAATTTGTGTTCGGGGGTGTCCCAAGTGTCCAAGTGTCCAATGTTGGACAGTGGGACAAAAACAGTGGTTTAATGTATTGTAAATTTTTAGTGTTCATGTTCCGAACACTTGAACACCCGAACAGTTTCTAAGAAATTCCCAAATTCTCATTTTCCAGAATTCTAGAAAGTTGGAATAGTGTGTTTTGGAGAAAGTGTCCCAACTGTCCCACTTGTCCCAAATGGGACAGTGGGACAAAAACGTGTATTAGGGTAGTATATATTATTGTAAATTGTATGGTATATGTATTATGCTATATGCGCAAAATCCTATTCATTCTCTTATTGATTTGTGTTGCTACAAGTGCCTGTGCATCTCGCTTTATACCAATGATAGGAGAGCAATTGCGTGGTAAAATTGCTCAGGTACTAAGGATAGATTCTTCAGCAGCCGACCTGGGTTCACGTATCATTTACTGTGGTAATTGGTTTGATGAAGTTGGCCATTCAACCAATATACTTGATGAAAGAGGTAATCAGATATTGTGTAAATATTATAATAATAATGGTAGGCTGATAAGAGAGATAAGTAATGAATATGATAATAATAATAACCGGATAAAGACTATTGTAAAAGATAGTACAGGTAATACGGAAGCAACCAGAGATTATAAATATGATAACAATGGCTATCCGTTGGAGATGGTAACGTATGATAGTAAAGACAAGAGAGTAATTCCTACCGCTTTAACTATAAAATATAGAAATGATAAAAGGATGTTTTATTATGATGAGAATGGAAAACCTGTAAAGACAGTTTTATATAATGAAGATAATTCTACAGGGTGTGTATTTGTAGCCGATACTGCTACCGTCCAATCTTCAACAGTGAATTTGAATAAAACAGATACAATAAAGTACACTAAAGATAGTATGATGGTGACAATCAGCTATGAAGGTGGTAACATACACACTGAATTATATGTTAATAATAATGTAGTTGAGTATATAAATTATAACAGTAACGGAGATACAGTAGAGATGGAAAATACTACATACGATATCAATAATAATATTTTACAATATACTACCATGTATTATGGTATAGAATTACAAGGTCAGAAAGATGAGTATATATACTTTGCAGGTACAAAGCTTACCGGCAATAGGATTTACAGATGGCAAAACGGGTGGGCTTTGTTACAAGATGAAGTTTATGATAGTAATCAGCGTACGTTGAAACAAATCATTTATACAAATAGCAAATCATATATACACCGTATTACTTATTTAGATGCTTATGATAACCCGTTACACCATATACGGTACAATAAAGATGGAAGTATTATGGACGAAACATTTTACAGATACGAGGATTATGATGCAGAGGGTAACTGGAAGAGACGCATTAGCTGGAGGTGGAATGGGACAGATATGAGTATGGATAAACCTCATAGTACTTATCTGGATATTACATACCAACAGTAATTGGCCCACTGTCCCAATTGGACAAATGGGACAGTGGGGACAGCCTGTACACAAAATGTCCCACTGTACGAACTCGTACACCTGTACACTCGTACACTTTCGTACCCCCCCCCGATATCATTTAAAGACGGCAGTTGTAATAGGCGTACCTTTAATAAGCAGTTATTAAACAAGCTGTGCAACATCATGTCAACGCCGAAAGAGATACCCGAAGTGCCACAGCAACCACACGAACCGATACAACCACCCAATGAACCATCTCAACAACCTTCTCCGCCTGAGGTAAAACCCGATACGGAACCGCAACAACCCCCAAGCAAGCCCGAAATGCCACCAATGCCTGCACCCACCAACCCGACAAACCCGGGTGGTATTTAGTAATGCGGTAGTAGTAATATAAACTGTTCAGGTGTTCGAAATCCGAACACTCGAACACTTGTTTTAACTTTATACCCTCATCATCTGCTGCAACTATGGACAATACACAACGTGTTTACAAAATGTCTTTTGCCAGTGTGTACCCATTGTATATAAACAAGGTGGAAAGAAAAGGGCGCACGAAGGAAGAAGTAGATACCATCATCTACTGGCTGACGGGCTATGATGCAACAACACTGCAACAGCAAATAGACAATAAAATCGATTTTGAAAACTTCTTTGCACAAGCACCCAAATTCAACCCCAATGCTGGGAAGATAACAGGCGTTATCTGCGGCTACAGGGTAGAGGATATTACAGACCCCGTAATACAAAAAGTGCGCTATCTGGATAAGCTGATAGACGAGCTGGCAAAAGGCAAAGCGATGGAAAAGATATTAAGGGCTTAGTGTTTTTCCAGCCATGTCATACCCTCATTCACCACATCCAGCGTATGGTTGCCGGTAGGTTTGCCGTCTTCTCCGTATTCGTTAAAGTAGTGGTCGTAAGGGTAGAATTTAAAATCAATATTCTTTTTGCCTTGTCTGATGCTCTCGATGTATAAATAATCCGTACCTGCTACCGAAGAGTTGTGGTCTTTCATAGCCGCCACAATGTAGAGCGGTATATTGGTTTTCAGAATATCGCTGGCAGGTACATAGCTGCCAAAGCTGCTCCAGCGTTTGTAGGTATGCCCGTACCATTCCTTGTCGGTAGCATCGGGGTGTGTTAGTATATCTTTAAATACCTGTGCTATAGAGTCTATGTTTTGCTGTGCCTGTTCGTGTGTTATTTTACCAGCTATGGCATCTGCACGTTGTTGTTGGGTGAAGTCGTACAACTGGGTGAGCCCGTTGCCTACATAGAGCAAAGCATGTGTTATGCTTTTATTCATACCCAATAGTTTTGCCCCTACCTGAAAGCCTTCGCTGATACCCATAATGGCTATGTGTGCTTTGTTGCAGGGTATTTGCTTCATGGCATCTTTCAGTACGGCATCGGCAGCATCGGCACGCCATTGCAGCGACAGGCGTTGTGTGTATTCCTGCGGTGCATTGTATGTTGGCGCACCCGTTACAGGGTCTCTTTGTACACTGTCTATAAACGGTACCCCGGGCTTGCTGATGATGATGACATGATACTTATCGCCCATTGCCTGCATATCCAGCGGTACGGTGCTCATAGTGCCCCTTGCAGTATGCTGAAATAATGGGAATGCTCCTGAGCCATCTATATACAAGAGTATGCCCAATGGCTGGTCTATGTTTTTTTGAGAAACGTAATAATGTACCTCGCCCAGCTTACCGTCTTTGATGGTAAATGGCTTGTAGCCCAATTGCTCGGGCTTTTGTGCATGTAGTTGAATGGCGCAACACAATAGCAACAGTAATGCAAGGCAGGTTTTCATACAATCGTGGTTTTCGCCGAAATTATATGCTTCACCCTTTTCAGAGAAATAAGCTACCGGTTTTTAACGTTTTCTTATATGACAAGCCATCAGTATATCTGTGATAGCTTTATCAGTGCTTCCATATAGCCTATGCGTGTATCTACGCTTTGCAATATGCTTGTGTCTTCGGGTATTATCTTTTGTGCGTTGGCTTGTTTCAGTATCCATTGCAGCGAGTATTGCCCCATGTCGTGCTGAGACTGTATTATATCGCGTATCTCGGGTGTGTAGATGCCCAGCAAGGGTTCGTACACGTTCTCCTCATCGTTAAAATACACGGTAGTGCGCCCGCTGTACTCGCGTACCAGTTTCTGTATATCGCTTCGTTTTATGTAGGGGTAGTCGCAACCCATCAGCAAAAAGCTATCATTTGGAAACATTCTGTATGCCGATAACAATGCCGCCATCGGCCCTATATTTCTGTATATAGTAGCATCTGTAATGGTTTGGTAGCTATCGCCAATCTCTGCTGCCTGCTCTGCATTGCAGGAAATATATACATCCTCGCACAATGGTTGCAGTAGTTCATACAGCCATTCGCGTTGCGGCACACCATGATATTGTAGCTGGCTCTTATCCATCCCCATGCGTGTGCTTTGTCCTCCACACACCACAAGGCCGTGTAATACACTCATTCAAAAAACGATTTATCGAGTATTGTTGCGTTTTCTATTCCGTAATGAACCCTGGCTTCGTCGAGCAGGTAATCGCGTATTACTAAGAGGAGTTTGTTTTGTGAATCCTTTCGGGATTTGTACAAATATATGATATCAGACAGTAAAGGTTCCAGTCCTGCACCCTGTTTTATTTCCAGTAGGCCTACTTCGTCCACTATCACCCAGTCGGCATTGCTGTTGGCACTGCTTTGCAGTATCTGCTGCGCCAGGTGAAAGCTGGTTTTGCTGAAGCGGAATTTGCCAATCATCGTCAGGTCGTTGACGGGATGGCTGGCACGTACCTGCAAGGGGTGGTATGTTTTGTTGGCTACATCGTATAGCATGCGCCATTTATCTACATCGGGCGTTAGTATGCCTGCAACATGGGGTGTACGTTGCAGCCAGTTCATCAATAGGGTGGTTTTGCCGCTGTGTATGGGCTGGCTCAGTATGTAGATGTTGTTATTCTCCATTGCCCTGCAAGCTTGCTACTATCAGTATAAAAAGAAAACCCGTGTATTTGCGATAGCCTTTGTATTGCGCTGTAGCCAGCTGATAAGCGGGGCGTATATAGCTGCGCATCTGCGGCATCATATCCAATATAGGTTGCAACTGCTCGCCATGTTTACTGCGGCTGCTGTTTATCCACCGTTGCATAGCCCATTTCATAAAAGGGGCTACTATGCCGAATATCAGTAACAATACTGCCAATGTGCGCAATACTGCATACATGGCTTTGCTCATGCTACCACTAAATGCAAATACCACTGCTATAAACACCAGTGTAGATAAGAGGAATACCAGTTTGCGTGCAGGGCTTTTCTTCTTGCCTTCTGTTGCCAGTTGTGCGTCTTCTGCTACCAATTGCAGCTTACCTACGGCTTCTATCCGTTTGGGCAGGCGAGCTATCCATATACCTATGGCAAGCCCCCAAAGGGTGTATATACTGCCGTAGATGGCTATTATCCAGAAGCTGTAAGAGGTATCCTCAGGCAGGTAGAAACTGCTAAGCAGGTTTTGAAAGAATTTATCTACTGCTTCCCACAGCGATTTGCCAAATACAATCGTCATCATCAGCAACATCTGAAAGGCGCTCTCCAGCATGGCTATAATGGCAAACAGTACCGATGCGATGGTATAGTTGGGTATGGCACGATACATAAGCGCACCCACCAAGCCTTGAAAGCCCACCGCTACATAAGCAGGTATGCCCGATTGCGGACTCACCGCTGCCTTTACCAGTATTACCAACAGGGTAGCCTGTAGCATCTGCCGCACGTTGTTGCGGGTATAGTGTGCCAGCAGCCCTATGATAACCACTGCAAAACCACCTACAAAAAATCCCGTCAGGGGTATCTTCAGCGCATGCATCCACCCGCCAAGGCCGCTTTCGCAAAGCGCCCACAGCGCAGTAAGACGTTGTATGGCAGATGTATTGTTTCGCACAGTATGTAAATATAATATGCGAAATACGAATAGCTGCTATCTGGCAATACAATTCCGTTTATTTACCAATAGTTAATAGTGTGTGTTGCTCTGTATTTAAATTCGATTAAAACAGATGATTTCAGCATATCACGATAGCTACTACACGTTATTCTCAGGTAACTTTAACACAGTTGTTTTAAGGATGATGACACAGGTCATTTATATTCTATATATACTGGGCTAACTTAGAATGACGTAAAGTTGATACTATGAAACTCCATAATAAAACATACATCATTGCCGGTGTTGTAGGGTTGTTAAGTGCTGCAATTTCCTGTAAGAAGCCCGGAAATAATAATAGTGGTACATCAAATACCGGTTGTAACGGACAGGTAGAAATGACACCTTATGATTGGGTGAACCCGCCACGTTTCCCTCAGGCGGAATTGCCTGCGGATAACGTTATGTATGTAGAGCGCATAGCATTGGGTAAGAAACTCTTTTACGATACACGCCTGTCTAACAACGGAGAAAATTGCGAGTCTTGCCACAAACAAAGCATGGGCTTTTCTGCCAAAGATGTATCTGAGTTTGATAAAGGATTGCAGAAGATGCCACTGGAAAACCTGGCTTGGTATAAAAACTTTATGTGGAGTGGCAGAATAGTCGGCACATTGGAAGATGTAATGTTTGCAGAGCTTACCAAACGTTTCAAAACAGACTTTACAAAAATAAACGAAATACAAGAGTACAAGGACTTGTTTTGTAAGTATTACGGAACCGATAATATTACTCCCGAACTAATGGCAAAACCACTGGCACAGTTTATGCGAGTGCTGGTAACTAAAAACAGCAAGTACGATAGGTATACACTTGGTTTAGAGAAATTTAACTATGCCGAAGAACAAGGTTCTAATATATTCTTTACAGAAAAAGGCGATTGCTTTCACTGCCACCCTGTACTGTTGCTTACAGATAATCAGTTTCATAACAACGGGTTGGATAGCGTTTATGCCAAAGATATAGATAAAGGACGCTTCAATTTTACCGGTATTGCAGCAGATATGGGGGTGTTTCGTACACCCAACCTTCGCAATGTAGCATTACGTACCGAGTATATGCACGACGGACGCTTTAAGACTTTGGAAGAAGTGGTTGACTTTTACGATCATCAGGTGCACATGGGGGTAAAGAATGTAGACCCGATAATGGTAAAACCTACCAAACTGCAAAATAATGGCTTGAAACTGACAGATATTGAAAAGCAGCAGTTGATAGCTTTCCTGAAAACGCTGACGGATGATGATTTTACTACCAATTCTTACTTCAAACCGTAAGGGATTATTGACTTAATCCATCTTTAGTGAGAAACTTAGTGTCTGTAAGTGTCTGCAGGAATAAAATGATTTTTCTTTGTTCATCTGCTGTTAGGTGTAATCCAGACATGCCATTTTTTATAAGCAGTGTCGATAATGAAGGTGTTTGTATGATGCTATCGGCATAATGATGTAATACTTGTTCCAGTGTAGCAAACCTGCCATCGTGCATATAGGGAGCTGTTACGGCTATATTGCGTAGTGTAGGTACTTTAAAAGCGCCCCAATCTTTTTCATTTCGGGTAATGCGATACCTGCCCGAGTCTGCAAACTGATAGTCCAGTCCGTTGTTTTTGAAACTGTAATCTGTCAGTAATGGTTCGGCGTGGCATGCGCTGCAGTTTTGTTTAAAGAGATTGTAGCCCTCTTGTTCTTCCGGTGAGAAGCTGGCTTTTCCCGTATATACATCATCGTATCTTGAAGATGCGGAAACCAGATTGCTCATGTATTGTGCCAATGCCCAAAACATTTGCTGGTCGTCTATACTATCTCTGTGAAATACGTTTTTGAAGAGTGTAGGATATTCTTTATGCCTGTTAAGTTTATATACAATGTTAGATATGGTTTCTGCCATTTCCACCTTATTTGTTAAGGGCGAAAGTGGCATTACCTCTATATGATTCACACCTCCATCCCACATAAAACTGGTATTCCATGCCATGTTGAATATGGCAGGTGTATTTCTGATACCTGTTTTCCCGTATATGCCTTTACTAAGGGCATTGCCAGCATCTGCAAATGCTTCGTTTTGCTTGTGGCAGCTACCACATGATATGGTGTTATTTGCAGAAAGTAGTGGATCGAAAAAGAGCTTTCTACCCAATTCAAAACCTGCCTGGCTGTATGTATTCTTATCATGTGTGTAATGTGCAGGTGGAAAATGTGCTGGGCGTTCAAGCGGATTGTCTGTAGCTGGTGTGCTGTAATCTTTATCAGCTTTACAGGCATTTATGCCTATCAACCCTGCTAATAATAATATATAGGATTGCATGCGCATAAATGCCTGTACTGATTAGTTGTTATTGAACACTGCTGAGTGTTACGTTGTTGTAAAAATCTTTTGCCATTGTTACAGCTTCTGCACCCGGCATATGTATTACACTTAGTGTAGCCAAGCCCGGTGAAGTATGCCAAAGCCTTGCAGGGTTTACCGTAAATGTCATAGTAGGTGTAGTGCCGTTTGTCACTTTCACGGTTTTGCCAAATTCAGCTGTTTTTACAGTTACTATATTGTTTGTGCCACTGAAACCACCCAGGTGCAGTGCGAACTTACCTGTTGGCGAATTGGGAGAATCGCCTTCTGCCTTCAGCATAATGTAGCCACTGTTCCAGTCCCAGAACATACCCGATGCTAATGATAGTGCCCCTGCTTGTGCACCACTCACATTATGCAAGCTGTCTATACCCATAGTATATTCTACGGCTGTGTATTCTCCTTCAGGCACATTAGGAATAGAGAATGAAGATTCTGCAGCTGTTTTAGCATCTATAAGATAGTAGCTTACAGGCTGTGTCCACCAAGTACCGTCTGCTTTTTTGAGCTTGAAGTTGGATATGAAAAATCTGAAGTTTGTGAATGTTAATGAGTCGCCCGTTTTAGGGTGTACATATAGTTTGTTCAGTTGCCATGGCACCATGTCTGTACCAAACACATAGTTTATTTTGCCGTTGACAGCACCGTATACAGGCACTGCAGGGCCCGGCTCAGGATCTTTATCTCTTTTGCAAGAGTCGAGCCCTAAAATAGCTGCTGCAGCCAGTAACAGGCTGTATTTGCGAAGCGTAGTTTTCATAAATAATCGCTTTTTATTTGTACTAAGTTAGCAAATGATGTATACAGTTTTTGTGACTTTTGTCACATTGATAGTGAACCATGATTAAATAGTGATTAAATAATAGTTTCTGTTTATCTTCAAAAAACAATACTCTAATATTAAATTCTGTTTCGGCTTTCGTTTTCATGAAAAAATTGACATTATCCCTATTAGCAATACTACTATTTGTTATTAACTCAAAGGCGCAATCTGATACATTTTACTTTAATGCGCAGTGGAAGTTTATAAAAAAGAAAGAAGATGCTAAATACTACAGAACATCGCGCCGTGTCAATGACAGCTTGTACCAAGTGACAGACCATTTTATGAATGGTACAGTGCAAATGACAGGTTTTTATTCCAACCCGAAATCTGACGAGGCAAAGGATAAACATGGCTTATTTGTTTATTATAACGATAAAGGCATTAAAACAAGTGAAGGTGTTTATGTAAATGGTAAAAAGGAAAAAGAGTGGAAGTATTATTTTGAAGACGGAGCGTTAGAGTCTGTTCGTTCTTACAAGTTTTTTTTGCTGGAAGGCAAAGCTATTTATTATGATTCTGCAAGCCATAACAGACGTTCAGAGGGAAGTTTTACGCTGGGTAAAAGAACCGGCGAGTGGAGATTTTATTATCAAAACGATTCTTTGTCAGAGCGTCTTAACTATGCCAATGGCGATTTGGATGGTGCTATTATAGTTTACGATTCATTAACCAGAAACATAATTCTTGAAGGAGCTTTTGCACATAATCTTAAGCATGGTAAATGGAGGACATATTATAAAGATGGTAGGCCTAAAGAAGAAGTTAATTACTTGCTAGGAAAAGAAAATGGAGAACTGGCCTTATACGATTCGCTTACAGGTGAGAAATATGCCGGTGGTACGATAAATGATTCCGGTGGTGTTTTTACATCTTATTATCCGGGCACGAAGAGGTTATTTAACAAGGGATATATAGACCCGAAAACCAATATCCGTTATTATAAATATTATGATTCCACAACAGGGAATCTTATAAAAGAAGCTTCATTTCTATATGATTTGCCATATGGTACATGGAAGTATTATTACGCAAGTAATGGAAAATTGGGCTTTGAAGAAACATTCAAAAATGGCGTAGTAGAAGGAGAATTTATATTGTTTGACTCTGTAAGCGTCAATAAGCTGACGGTTGGAAGGCATAGTAATGGATTGAGGGTAGGAGAATGGAAGTTTTATAATTCCGGAGATGGTAAGCTAAGGTCTGTAGAGTCTTACAAAAAAGGCAGGCTGCACGGAGATGCAATTACTTATGATGCCAATGGAGTGGTAAAGTCTGTAGCAGGATATAAAAATGGTATGGAGCATGGTGAAAGTATCTTGTATCATGAAGGCACAACGAATAAATGGGTAGTGTGGAATATGAAAGAAGACTCGCTGGATGGGGCGCTATATACATATTACCCATCGGGCAAGATGAAACGTAAAGAGCACTACAAAAATGGTACACTTGAAACATCTGTATGCTATGACGAGCTTGGTAATGAAGTAGAGTATTACCCCGTAAGAACAGCTCCTGAATTTGATGGCGATGTGATGACCTATATAGGCAATAGCTTAAGGTATCCTGAGAGCGCAAAAGCAAAATCGCTTGAGGGTAAGGTTCTTGTAAGATTTGCCATCAATGAAAGTGGCGCTGTTTCTGAAGCACAGGTTGTTGAGGGTTTTAATAAAGAATGTGAGGACGAAGCTATACGTGTAATATCTCAAATGCCTCCATGGAGGCCTGCAACTATGGATGGCATACCTGAGAAAGTTTATAAAACAATCCCGGTAGTATTCTGGATACACTAATTTTTACTGCCAACAAGTTTCGTACCTATCAGGCTTTAGGCGTTTTTGCTTTTCGGTTAATAGGGTTGAAACGGGATAGTTTTGACGTGTCTATTATTTTATGCTCTGTCAGGTAGTGTATCACCTTATGCTCCAGCCAATGGTGGAAAGGCAGCAGCATGCTGATGATGATAATCTTTATGCCCAGCATTTTCCACGGCTCGTGGTGGGTTATCTCCATTATCTTATGATCTGCAAGCAGGATGATGAACTCGAAGAAGAATATGAAGGAGAAGAAACCTAGCGATTTGATGATAACCTTCGATACTTTAAACGAGCCTAACATCGTCAGGAGTATAAAGCAGGAAATAATGCCTATAATGATACCCATGTATTGCAGATTGTGTCTGCGTTCTGTTTGTTTTTCTTCCAACTCTGCCAGTATCTGTCTTTGTTTAGTTTCGTTGTCTATCTCCATTTGCAGCATGGCATCGTGCTTGGTTACTTCTTCTTGCTCGTCTGTATATTGTTTATACAGCTTAGCATAGGTATATGCTTTCGTAACATCCCTCTGCAGGTAGTACAGCGAGTCGAGGTATCTGCTGCTTTCTATCAAGTATGGCAGGTAGTTGGCATCTTTTGCAGCATTAAATGCCTGTTCCATTTTCGTAGTTGCAAGTTGGGTGTTATTGTTTCTCAGCAAAAACTGTGCATAGCGCTTCAGGAAGTTGGATAGATAGATTTTTTGACCACCTATTTTTCGTAGTACTATACCCTCAGCAGTTGCATAGGCAGCAGTTGCTGCAGGTATATCGTGGTTGTTTTCATGCACATAAGCCATCAGCCTGAAGTATGAAATGCTGTCTTTTTGCTGCATTTCCTGCAGCTCTGCAGGGTATTGGTTTACATAGTAGTCTGCCAGCTCTGCAAACATGCCGTTTTGTAACAGATAAGTGCTGTGGTTGTTGATGGCATTTTTGTACAGGCGCTTATTATTATGTCTTCCTGCGTATGCAATTATTCTTTTGGTGAGCTTTTCGGCATTGCTGCGTTCTTTGTTGTAGTAGTATTTTTCAGACAAATCGCACTGCAGGTTCATGATGATGGTAGAGTCTGTAATATGCAGCTTGGGTATCAGTGCTATCTGTTTCAGCTTATAATCTCTTGCCTGTGCATAGTTGCCAATCAGTAGATAGAAGAAGGAAATGTTGTCGTAGCAGTCGAATACTGCCTGTATGTTTTGTTGTTTTTGAGCTATTGTCAGCGCATTCAGGTAGTTTCTGAAGGCGTCTAGTTTGTTGTTGGTTTGCTCCAGGCATTTGCCCCATTGCAAAAAACATTCCCCTTTCAAGGTATCGTTTCCTGTTAATCCCGCATAGTAAAAAGCTTTGTTTACGTTTTCAATGGCTTTATCTGTATTGCCTGCAGCCATATTCGTTTTGGTGGCCGCTGTATAGGCATAGTAATACCATTCATTATTGTCATGATTTTTGGCAAGAGAGAGCAGAGCATTAGCATATTCTTTCGCTTCCTCTGCATCGTCCGTATTATCCAGTTTGAAGTACCATTTATATGCTTTTACCATCAATGTGTCAGAACCGCTTAGCACTGCGGTTTCCACAGCCATATCCAGTACACTGTCTATTTCACCATATTCATTGGCTTTATCCATGGCATCAGCAATAGATACCAAGTAGTTTACCTTATCCCCTGCATTTTTTGTTTGAGCATAGCTATGCCATAGTTCTTTTATGTTTCCGGAAACGAAAAGCGGACTTATAACTAAAAGCAGAAAAAGAGCAGCTGATAATATTCTGCAGCGTTGCATATATAGAGATAGATTGATAGTGTACAATATATAAAATCAAGTCGGTAATACATTATTGTATTCTGATATTTATTTATATTTTTATTGGAATTAGCAAACAAATAAAAATAATCCTCTATGAAGTATGTAAACGCAAAGATTGCAGGTATGATAGCTGCAATGCTATTCTTATTTTCAACATCTGCTCAAGCGGGGTCCAAAGGTTTTTTGATAGATGCATCTGTTATCAGTTATATGCTGCATAATGGTGCAACCAATATCAAGGTATATATGGCAAAAGATGACAATGGTACAACGAGTTATGTGGTTGTCCCAGCAGAAGCAGACTTTTCTACTGCAAGCGGGCAAGTGTACCGTCAGGTAGGCTCGGGTGTATGTCCGCCCTCATGTGAGTTCCCTCCTGCCAGCCTTGCAGGTAAGGGTAGCTACACGGATGCTAGTAATGGCGAAAATGATATAAATAATTATATGCGTGCTTATCAGAACGAAACAAACTGTGTGAAAATAAGTGCGGCCACTTTGGGTAAGGTCATCAACGATTACCCGTATGTAAAAATCGTATTCGATTCTTCTGTAACAGTTACAGGTATTAATGAAGATGGTAGTGCAGGCAGGCGCAGTAGCTATACAGAAAATACAAATACTACCTGTGTTTGCGGAATGTAAGTGAAGGCTATATTATTACAGAATTGAACGCAAGCCGTTAAGGCTTGCGTTTTTTAATTAAATATCTTCATCAGCCCGATGAATACTACTATAATACCGATAGTGGTGAAGCCGTATAGTACCACTGAGAAATTGCTGTGAGAATAGGTTGATGTCATGGTAAGTACACAGCTTAGCAGGCATACAACAGCGCCTATCAGTATGTATATAAGTCCTGTAGATGTTTTGCGTGCATTGCGTAGTCGCTTAATCTCCTTCAGCATATCGGGAATATGCCTTGCATCTGTACCTGCAGCTAACAGTTCATTTTCTATTTGCTGATCATTCAGCCCGTTATCCAGCCAGGTCTTTGCCCTTTGCTGTATGGTTATGCTTTGTTCCATAAGCCAGGTTTTTGATTTGTACTAATATAACTATTTTCTTTTGTATGGGTATTCTGCTGATATATAATCTTGTAGAATTTCTTTCATTTTACCTTAACAATGCCATAGGGAAGCTTTAACAATAATTATCATGTATATGTGCCATACTATGCTACCTTCATGCAGATAGTCGTACTGACAACATTTTTCACACTTTAAAACCATTGTTTATGAAAAAGATAATCTTGGTTGCATTTGCAGCAATAGCAGTGATGTTTACAAGTTGTGGTTCTAACCTTGAAAACACACCAAGCAGCACCCCGGTAGATTCTACCAACCTTAATGGTACAGCACCTGTTAAGTACGGGCCTATTGACCCGGCAAATCCTGATTCGCCCAAAACACAGGGTGCATATGACACAGGTATGCGTGCCAACACAATGAATACTGAAGACAGTATACGTGTAGGTAAGAAATAGCACTCATAATTCTATGTAAAGTTGGGAGAGTTGCATAAGCTCTCCCTTTTTATGATGTTATTTACATGTATGTACATATATTTGCATAGTAAAACCTTATAATTGCCGATGCCTGTGATGGGTAACTTTGTATAAGGAACTGAAAAATGAAAAGAAGTACATTCTTAAAACTGGGTAGTGCAACCATACTTGCACCATTTGCAATGAAGCTACAAGCCTTGAAGAGCTGGGCTGATGAACAGCCGCATACGGATATGATGCCTGTTATGTTTGTTGGACACGGTAATCCTATGAACGCCATCATGCAAAATGAGTTTACCAAAACATGGAACAAACTAGGTAGTCAGCTCCCTAAGCCTAAAGCCATTATTTGCGTATCGGCACACTGGCTTACAAACGGTACATATGTTACTGCAATGGAAAAGCCTAAAACCATACACGATTTTGGAGGTTTCCCACGAGAGTTGTTTGAACAGCAATATCCTGCTCCGGGTTCTCCTGAACTGGCAAAGCAGGTAGGGCTGGTTGTGAAAACGACTGATGTAAAAGATGACTATCAGTGGGGGCTAGACCATGGCACATGGTCTGTGTTGTTGCCCATGTATCCGCAGGCAGATATACCTGTGCTGCAGTTGAGCATAGACTACGGCAAGCCACCACAATATCATTATGAATTGGCAAAACAGCTGAAAGAACTGAGAAGGAAAGGCGTGCTGGTAATGGGTAGTGGTAACATAGTACACAATCTGGGCATGATAGATTTTGAGAATAAAACGAGGTTTGAATGGGCCTATGAGTTTGATGAAAAAATAAAAGGCTTCATAGACAAGGGCGACCATGAAAGTGTAATACGATATGATAAGCTGGGGACAATAGCTCGTTATGCAGTGCCAACAAACGACCACTACCTGCCGCTGATGTATACACTAGGGTTGCAGGATAAGAAAGACAACATCAGCTATTTTAATGATAAAATGGATGCAGGCTCAATATCCATGCGTTCTATACTTATAAACCAATAGTTATATGAAGTTTTTTGCCGGGTATTTTGGTGCTCAATAAAGCAAGTATACGTATATTAGTGCTATGTTTAGAAGAGTGCACAACTTTGCAAGACTAAAATACCTGTTGATACCCTTGTTCGCTTTGGCTTCGTTAAGTTGCAGAAAAAGCGAGCCTGATTTAGAGCCATATTATGAACCTACCTATGGCGACTTGAAATACCTGATACAAGGTGTTAAAGATGTATCGATGGAGCGTATAGGGCAGGCAACTGTAAATATTTATATCAATCGACAGGAAGGTAAGATTGAAAATGTGATGTTATCTGCAGTCAATTTGCCTCAAGGGCTTAGCGTAACATTTTCTCCAAATATCAGCCTGCCATCTTTCAATAGCACTATGACTATTAAGTCTACACGTGTAAAAGAGGGTACTTATGATATTACCGTAAGGGGTTCCAGCCAAACATCGGGTTTTACGGATGTAAAAATGAAAGTAACAATACTGCCATATGCTAATGCTGCAGATGGGCAAGTGGGATTGTTTATGGAAAATGGTTCGTGTTCTCAGGGAGGCCCTGTAGGAGACACAGTTGATGTTGTGAAAGATGATGTGATTGTTAATAAAATACGTATTAAAGGTTTCTGGAGTGGGGTATGGGCTAATGCAGTTGATGCATTTATGAATACTACTAACAAAACACTTACAATACCAGCACAAACACTCAATGGTATTACGATCAACGGTACCGGTACTTATGACGATGATGTAATGAAAATCAATTACAGAGTCAAAGGTTTTACGGTAAATGATACATGTTCTTCAACACTCACACGAATAAAGTAGGGTAACAATAATATTGATAATAGGGGGATGGCTGAAAGGTTGTCCCCTTATTTTTATATACAAGCCGTAGTAATTGAAATAAAAAAAGCCCGCACATTGTGCAGGCTGTATTTGTAAAAATCAGATGAATATTATTTAACCTCTACCTGACTTTCTATAGCTTCCAGCGACATGTCCTCGCCGCCATCTGCTACTGCCAATACAGAGTATTTGCCTTTTGCAAGATTCTTTGGCAATTCGAAGGTTACATAACGCTTCTGTCCCGGAAACATTGGGTATTCAATAGGGTCAAGTTTTGTTTTGCTGCCATCAGCCAGAGAAGAAAGCTCCAGATATGATTTACACTCCAGCATAATATCGCCAGTGTTTTGGCATATCAGGTTGTAAGTATTAACTGCCTCTTTTGATGGAACAAGGTCCAGTACTTTCACTTCTTTGCTGGAAAGGGTTGGAGGTGTCTGGTAAATATGCACACCAAGACGCAACAGGTTTCTTACACTGGCTTGTGTAGATGCCGCTTTTGCTGCGTTAGCTTCCTCCACAGTTTCAATGAAGAGCATAGCCCATTTCATTTCTTTTACCGCGTTAGGATCATCAGGCATCTGTAGTTTTACTGTTAGTTGAGAGAACTGTCCGGGTTCCAACTCCAGAAAGTTCTTGTCAAAAGTCACCCATTTAGAGCAAGAACGAGACAGCGTATCGGCACGATAGTAAATATGCCCGCCAGTACTGTCACGTACCCAGTCGTTGAGGTAAACCCTGAACTGTACTTTTTTATTAGAGCCGTTAGAGATGTTAATGACTTGCGACTCGCCCTGTCCGGCGCCGAGTTTAAAGTCGAGAGTAGTAGGATAAGCACCAAGGTTTTGCGCCATAGTAAGGAATGGCAAACAAAACAACAATGCTGCGAATACGATGGGAAAGCAATATCGCCTCATATATGTATTAAAATAGTTACACAAAAAAAGTATTTTTACTTAACAAAAGCAAAACAAACTATCAATTAACTTGCATCTAATGCGGTTATTTCTAATCACATACCTATTACTTTTATTTGTTTCCGAGGCTAAGGCTCAGAACGGGAACAACTATTTGGAGGTAATTGCCAACACAAGCCTCAATTTCAACTGCAATTCGCCCGAAACTTTGGAGAATGACCAGACAATTAACGGGGCTTTTACAATAAGGGTAAGGTCCAGGAATAGTAACTGTTCCATATATGCTAAGCTCAGCAGTTATACAGGTCCTTCAGGCTACATGGCATTCCCATATCCTATACAACTGGTTTATACATCTACTAATTCCAGTAGAGCTTATGGTATTGTAAATGCTCCCTTGTCATTAACGACTTCAGACCAGTTGATATTTAGTCAATACAGCTCAAACTCTGTATTTAATTATTATTATAATCTGAGGTTGAAGGCTTTGGGTTATACCTATCCGATAGGACAGTATAGTTTTACCATTCTGTATACAATGACACAACCATGAGGCTTTTATTATCTGCCATATTATTCCTTTTGTCTTGTGCTGCTACAGCACAACCAAAGTCATTTAATGGCAGCTCTTCAGGTACTATTGGTGTGTATTCAGTGTTGAGTATCAATTTTACTAACTTGACGGGGGTTATATCATTTAATACCCCCAATGACTATTTTAATGGTATTACCGTTAATAATGCTGCAACAATAGCTGTTAAGAGTAATGTAAACTGGCAGGTAAGTGTAGCCTCTCAAAGCTCTACTTTTACGCCTATGAGCATGGGAGCAAGTACCGATATGCCTTCCAGTATACTCGCCATCAGGCGCAATGGTAATACTACCTTCTCCCCAATGACAACCAATAGCCAGACATTAAAAACCGGCAACAGAGGTCCTGCCACAACCAATGGTAATACATTTGATATTGATACCCGTATAGACCCCGGATTCAGTTACAGTGGCGGCAACTACAATATTGGAGTTGTCTATACACTAACCCAACAATAGGGTAGTATTCTACAGCATTAACAATTATATTTACACAAATACACAGACAGATATGAAACGTATCCTATTGTCGTTGTGTGCCGTTGCTGTATTGGGCATAAACGGCGCATACGCACAAGCCAAACTTGTAGAAACCGTTGCTAAGAAAGGCAATGAGGTGGTAATACCTTATAAAAAGTTTGTATTGCCGAATGGTTTGACACTGATAGTGCATGAAGACCACTCAGACCCTATCGTACACGTAGATGTTACGTATCACGTAGGTAGTGCAAGGGAAGAAATCGGTAAATCGGGTTTTGCTCACTTCTTTGAGCATATGATGTTCCAGGGCTCTGATAACGTGGCCGATGAGCAACACTTTAAAATAATAACAGAAGCAGGTGGTACACTCAATGGTACAACCAATCGCGACCGTACCAACTACTTTGAAACCGTACCAAGCAACCAGCTTGAAAAAATGCTTTGGCTGGAAGCAGACCGCATGGGTTTCTTGCTGGATGCCGTTACGCAGAAGAAATTTGAAGTGCAGCGTGCAACCGTTAAGAACGAACGCGGACAGAACTACGATAACAGGCCTTATGGATTGGTTAGTGAGTTTTCGTCTAAAAACTTCTATCCTTACGGACACCCATATTCATGGCTCACTATCGGCTATATAGAAGACTTGAACTCAGTTAGTGTAAACGACCTGAAAAACTTCTTCCTGCGCTGGTATGGCCCTAACAATGCCGTTGTAACAGTTGGTGGCGATGTGAATACAGAAGATGTAGTAAAACTGGTGGAGAAATATTTTGGCTCAATTCCTAAAGGACCTGAAGTTAAGCCTGTAAAAGTGCCTGCTGTTAATCTGGAGAAAGACAGGTATGTATCTATGCTGGATAACTATGCAAAGACTCCGATGCTGCGTATCACTTACCCAAGTGTGCCTACTTACAGCAATGACGAGGCTGCACTGGATTGCCTGGCTGAGATAATAGGACAAGGTAAAAATTCTATCCTCTATAAAAACCTTGTAAAAACACAGAAAGCATCAAGCGCATCTGCATTTAATAGCAGCAGCGAACTGGCTGGTGAATTCTCTTTCAGTGTAGTACCATTCCCCGGGCAAAAACTGGCTGATATGGAAAAGCTGGTAAGGGAGTCGTTAGCAGAATTTGAAAAACGTGGTGTAACGGATGAGGATATTGAGAAATTCCGCAACAGTACAGAAAGCAGTACTATTAACGGTTTGGAAAGCGTTTCACGCAAAGTTTCTCAATTGGCAGCATACTATACCTTCACAGGAGATGCAAACTATATTGGTAAAGAACTGAAGCGTTATACAAGCGTTACCAAAGAAGACGTGACGCGTGTATATAACAAATATGTAAAAGGTAAACACGCGTTGATAGTAAGTGTACTAACCAAAGGCGATGAAGCAAATAAAGCACTTGCGGATAATTACGAAGCTAAAAAAGATGCATCTTACAAATCTCCGGACTATGGTTATAATAGCTTAAAGTATAACAAAGCTAAAGACAACTTTGACCGCAGCAAGATGCCAGGCAATGGCCCGAACCCTGTTGTGAAAGTGCCAGACTACTGGACAGAAAACCTGCCAGCAAACATAAAAGTAATAGGTGCAAAATCTGACGAAATACCTGTTGTGACAATATTGATGCATTTTGACGGTGGTAGAATGCTGGAGGCTAAAACACCAGATAAAGCAGGCTTGGTATCAATGTTTGCAGATATGATGGATGAGGATACTAAAAACTATACAGCAGAAGCATTCAGTGTAGAACTGGATAAACTTGGCAGCAGCATCAGTGTAGGTGCAGATTTTGACGGTATTAGTGTCAGTGTACGTTCATTGCGTAAAAATCTGGATAAAACATTGTCATTGCTCGAAGAGCGTTTGCTGAATCCTAAGTTTACGGAAGAAGCATTTGCGAACATCAAAAAACGCAATATTGAGGGTATAAAGAATGCGATGGTACGTCCTAACTATATAGCAAGTGTTGTATATGATAAAATATCTTATGGCAATGACAATGTATTGGGTTGGCCATCAAGCGGTACAGAGAAAACAATCAACAACATACAGTTGAGCGATATGCAGGCATACTACGATAGCTATTTTACACGTAATGGTGCAGAGATAATAGTAGTAGGTGACGTTAATAAAGATGAAATACTGAACAAAATTGGCTTTGTAAACAAAATGAGCGATAAGCCAGTTCAATTACCATCATTGGCAGTTTCGACATTGCCAATTGAGAAAACAAAGATTTACTTCGTAGATGTGCCTAAAGCTGCACAAACAGAATTCAGGATAGGTTCTGTAACAGGTATGCATTATGATGCATTTGATGATTATTACAAATCAACTATCATGAACTTCCCGTTCGGTGGTGCATTTAACAGCCGTCTGAATCTTGACCTGCGCGAAGAACGTGGTTGGACATATGGTGCAAGGTCTTCTTTCAGCGGTGACAAATACACAGGTACTTACACATTCAGTGCAGGTATCAAAGCAGTAGCTACAGATAGTGCGTTGAACGATATCGTAAAACTGTGGAAAGAGTTTAAAACAGGTGGGGTTACAGAGGAAGAACTGGCTTTTACAAAAAGCTCAATGGTACAGAGCGATGCTCGCAAATATGAGTCGCAAATGCAGAAAGCAGGCTTCCTGTCTCGTATTATTGAATACAATCTGCCATCAGACTATACCAAAAAACAAAATGATATCCTGATGAATATGAAGGCAGGGGATTTGAAACCTTTCAGCACCAAAGTATTACCATCTATAGATAAAGTAAACATTGTACTGGTTGGTGATAAGGCAAAAGTGTTTGAGGGTATCAAAAACTGTGGTTTTGAGGTAGTGGAACTGGATAGTGATGGTAACCCAATTAAATAGAAATAATTATTAATTAATAAAAAGCCTCCTAACAGGGGGCTTTTTTATTAAACATTTCTTAAACAAACATTTTCGCAACGTGTTAATTATATATTTTGCGGGTTTACTATTACATTCGCAATCTAATCTATAAATATGGTACAAACAGATTATGTGCACGTTCCGTACGGCAAAGCAGTATACGGAGAAAAAGAAATTGATGCAGTAATGCAGGTTTTGCGCAGCAGCACCCAAATGGGCAAGCATGTACGCAGAATGGAAGAGCGTGTAGCGGCATTGTATGCCAAAAAATATGGTATCATGGTAAACAGTGGCTCATCGGCACTGTATCTTGCTGCCGACCTGTTGGATTTTGAACCTGGTTCAGAAATCATCACACCTACACTTACTTTCTCCACAACTGTAGCGCCAATCGTTAAGAAAGGTTGGGTGCCTGCATTTGTAGATGTAGAAGAAGGTACTTATAACATTGATGTAAATAAGGTTGAGGAAATGATTACGCCTAAAACGAAGGCTATGATTATTCCTAACCTGATAGGTAATCTACCCGACTGGCAAAAATTGCGTGAACTGGCAGATAAGTACAATCTGTTTGTACTGGAAGATTCTGCTGATACACTGGGTGCAGAAATAGGTGGAGCATCTTCCGGCCGTTTTACAGATATGAGCACTACCAGTTTCTATGGTTCTCACATCATCAACTGTGCAGGTAACGGTGGTATGCTTTGCGTTAATACAGAAGCGTTTTATGATCGTGGCCGCTTGTTACGTAGCTGGGGCCGTAGCTCATCTCTGTTTGTAGAGAGTGAAAAAATTGAGAACCGTTTCAATGTAGAAATTGAAGGTATTCCATACGATGCGAAGTTTGTATTTGAAGAACCTGGCTACAACATAGAACCATCTGAACTTGGTGCTGCTTTCGGTAATGTACAGTTGGATGATCTGGCTCATAACATAAACACACGTACCGAGAATTATCGCCGTATGCGCGAGTTCTTTGCTCAATACGAAGAGCACTTCATTCTTCCTAAGCAATTGCCTGATTCTCGTACGGGTTGGTTAGCATTTGCTACAACAGTTCGCGAAAGCGCTCCTTTCATCCGCAGGGATATGCAGATATTCCTGGAGAAGAGGAACATCCAGACACGTACTGTGTTTACAGGAAACATTCTGCGTCAGCCGGGCTTCAAAAACTACGAACACAAAGCTGCTGCGGGTGGATATCCTGAAGCTGATAAAGTAATGCGTGGCGGTATGTTACTCGCTTGTCATCATGGTCTGAATGATGCGCAGATAAGCCATGTAATGGAAAGCGTGACTGAGTTCATGAAGAATATCTAAGTAATATAATGCCTGATTTACTCATAATTTTAGTGTTCTGCTTCACCAATGGTAATCTTGCCAGAAAGAAAGGACTTAACAGAACAAACTGGATACTGATAACCATAGCAGCAATAGTAGGAGGCATGTTTATAGGCTCTTTCTTTGCAGTCCTTGGCTATAGGGGGGCTTTGGATATGAAAAGTATACAAACCTATCTTTTCAATAATCCCGTTAAAGTACTCACATTCTATGCAATGGAAGTAGGTGGGGGATTGTTGGTAAGGTATGTAATAGATAAAAAGATAAATCCTACAAAAACGGATTGACTTACCAACCGAGGGTTGTTTTAAGTTTAGTCATTCCGCTTTTACTGATAGGAATTTTAGCGCCACATTGCAGCAATGCAATGTGGCTTTCTTTTTCGTACGGTTCTATACGTACCAACTGAGATATTGGTATGATATATGAACGATGTACACGCACAAAGTGTTGCGGGTTCAGACTTTGTTCTACCTGGCTTAGCGGGCTTTTCTTCAGATAGCTACCGTCTTTCGTTACTATTTTTATATAGTCATCGTTAGCCTCTATAAATTCAATATCGTCTGCAGGTATAATGCGTATCAGCCCATTGTCTTTTACCACGATACGGTGTTGGTAGCCTTCGTACACATTGCTTACTTGTAATTGTTCTATGCCTTGTTTTTGATTTGCGGTTGCAGATGCCTTCCATTTCGAAATAGCTTTATCAAAGCGTTCTTTAGCTATAGGCTTCAGTAGATAGTCAATAGCATTCGCCTCAAATGCCTTCATAGCATACTCATCAAAAGCTGTTGTAAATATCACAGACGGTTTTTCATCCAGCAATTCCAGCATTTCAAAGCCATTCAGCTTTGGCATCTGCACATCCAGAAATATCAGATCCGGTGTATGCTCTTGTATGGCTTTGAAGCCTTCAAATCCATCGCCGCACTCTGCAGCTATTTCAAAACCTGTATGCTGTTGCAGGAAGGCACGCACAAGTTGCCTTGCCAATGGTTCGTCGTCAATGATAATTACCTTATGCATATGTCTGCGGTATGCTTAGTGTTGTGGTGAATTCTGTTTCTGTCTTACTTACATCCAGTAAGTCTGTACGGGTAAATAGCAGGTATAGCCTTCGCTTTATGCCCTCCAAACCGAAACCTGTACCGCGGCTTGGCTGATTGTCTTTATCGTAAGGATTGGTAACATTGACAATCAGCATTGAGTCTTTCTGGCTGATATCTACACTTATTATTACCTCTCCTGTTTTACAATACAAGCCAAATTTAATGGCATTTTCCATTACAGGCTGCAGTATGAATGGTGGTATCTCAGCTTTTGGGTCAAAGCTTTTGTTGTATACAATCTTCAACCTGTCGCCAAAGCGTACTGATTCTATAGATAGGTAAGCTTCGATATATTCTAACTCTTCAGTCAGTGGTATGCGTTCCTGCCCATCGCGCTTCACCGAGCGGCGCAAAAAATCTGAAAGCTTACCAATCATGTCCTGCGCCTTAGAAGGCTCAATCATTGTCAATGCACTGATAGAGTTGAGGCTGTTATACAAAAAGTGCGGCTGCAATTGCTGGCGCAGCTTGTATAGCTCGGCTTCGCGGTGCAGGTTGGTAAGGTCGTTTTGTTTCAGAAACTTCTTCTCAATTGTTTCGGCCTCTTTTACTATAGCGCTGTACGTAGCTATCCACCCACATATCAGCCAGTTTGAAAAATAGCGTATTGGCATGCTATATGCCAGCCAATCGAGATAATGATGTACTGGATTTTTAAAGATTAGCTTCAATATCATCCATGTGGTGAAACCACCTGCTATTGCAAAGAAAGTACCTATCAGCAATGCATATAGTGTAACACCAACGCGGGTAGGGTAGGCATTTACCACCAACAACATTCCCCATATAGCCAACGACAAAATGCCCATGTTTACAGAGCTATCTATCAGGGCTACATTAAGGCCCAGGCCCTCGTAGTAGAATAGATACCCTGCCTGCAGGCACCAGATAATGAATGCCAGCAAGGGTAATAACCAACGCAGATGTTTGTTGATTAATGCCAAGTATCTGCTTTTTTGTTTTTAGCTATTTCAGGTTCAGACCACAGGGGAGAAGCTATGGGTTCTACTTCTCTTACAGAAGAGAATAGCAGACTACCATGTTTTACATCTACTTCCTGCAGGTCTTTTACCGCCACCAGTTCCCAAGATACGGTGCGGCCATGCCTGTCTACAAATGTTGCTTCTTCTTCTTTTGCCACAACCCTTGCCTGAAATAATGCTTCCCTTATTTCATCGGCAAATACAAGCCTCCATTGTTCTTCATATTGCTCGGTCGAAACACCGTCGCATTTAATTCTGTAAATAATCTGTGCAGTATAGGCTTTCATAACCTGTGTGTATTAAAAACACCCGAAATAATCATCGGGTGTGGTGTTTTTAGTAAGATTTAATTTCAATGCTGCCAAAGCTGCACGAACCTCTCAACACAAGCACTTTCTTTTCTTCAGATGCAGATGTATTCATCCTCATTGCCCTTCGGTCTTCTACACTACCCAGTGTAGGCTGAATCTCATTCTTGATTTCCCAGTGAGAAGGTACTATCAATTCTACTCCGCCAAAAGCCACATTACAGTTCAGTGCCATTGTACCTGTACCATCTGCCTGCACCATGTTTACCTCTACACCACCAAATGTAGCACTGATGTTTCCCCCCTTAAAATCTTTAGATGTTACTATTTCCTTTCTTCCCGCAAATGTTACTTCTATGTTCAGCTCATTTTCATTATTGGTAACTACCTGCATATGGTTTTTGTATGCAGTATTTTTTTTTCTGCTGTTCAGCACCATTACCACACCACCAATTATCAGTGCCAGTGGCAGCACTAAGTTTGATGAATTGGTTTCCCCTATCATAAACTCGGGTATCAGGTGCGCACCACCAATCAGTGATAATATCCACCATGCATGGCCTTGAAAACGTTTCTTAATACCGATAAGCATACCTACCGCTATCAGCACTACCGGCCACAGCGTATGCCAGTCAAAATAAAGACCAAGAACTTTTTTAGCGAAAAGTAAAACACCCAACAAGGCAATTGCTACACCGAACCATACTTTATCGCCATTGTGGCGAGGGCGGCGGTAGCGCCCCATATTGTCATATTGTTTCCAGTCCTGAATATTATGTTTCATCACAAATCGTATTTATGATGTAAAAGTATATCCCCCGAATAGCTATGTAAAGCTCTATTAGGCTAAAAAGATGTGTTTGTCGGTAAACGTCCCCGATTGGTCGGTAAAAGAGAATGAGAATAATTAACTAAGCTTGTCAGGTGTCCAGTTCAGCTTAGGGAAAGTCTTTTTGCGCAAGGAAAAATATTGCCAAACAATGCTTTTGCTATAGATGCCGCTCATATTGCGGTAGGTTATCAGTTTTTTTGCTTCTTTGCGGCGTTGCAGCCATTTGCCTATACTGCCGTAGAAGTGAAAATGCGCTTTGATGATAGTGAAAGTTTCTTTGAATTTGCCCCCGGCCATCATTTGCAGGCCTGCTACGCCATCCAGTACCAGGCGCAATGGGAATAACCATAGCAGTTTTGAGGTGCGTTCGTTTTTGGTAAGCAGTATAAGGCTGTTGCGGAAGTTGTAATAAAGCTTTTGCGGGCTGCCATAGCTGATGACACTACCACCCACGTGATACACCGTAGATTGACCTATATAACCAATCTTGTACCCCATGTTTTTGAGTCTCCAGCACAGGTCTACTTCCTCCATGTGTGCGTATAGGTCATTGTCCAGACCCCCTGCTTTGTGATACAGGTCTGCGCGTACCATCAGGCATCCACCGGAAGCCCAGAAAACTTCTATATCATCGTTGTACTGCCCTTCATCTTTTTCTAATGTGTTGAAGATGCGCCCACGGCAGAAGAGGTAGCCCAGATTGTCCATAAAACCGCCGCCTGCACCTGCATACTCAAAGTATTCGCGCTCTCTCCAATATCTGATTTTAGGCTGGCAGGCTGCTAATCCCTGATAGCGCTGCATAGCATGCAGCAGTGGAGGATACCAGCCTTGCGTTACTTCAAAATCTGAACTTAAAAGGATGTAATACTTAGCCTGTATCTGTTTGAGGGCTTCTGCATAGCCATTAGAAAACCCTCTGTTAACACCTATTTGCAGTGTTTGTACAGAGGGATAATTATCTTTCAGGTACTGATACGTATCGTCTGTAGACGCATTATCTACAACTATTACATCATACCCTGTATGTGCTTCTGATACAATAAGTGGAAGAAACTGCTCGTGCCATTTTTTGCCATTATAGCTGAGTATGACAACAGCGGTGTCTTGCTGGCAAATAATCATTGCTTGGTGCTAATGATTATTTGTACTTAGGATCGTACAAAGTATTTTCAGGTGCTTTGGCAGCTTCGTCTTTAGTGTTTTTGAACTTGTGTTCGTACAAGTTGTAACAGCCAGCCCATGAGAAAATAAATATGCCGAAGAAAAACAGCAGGAATAAAAAGCGTGATTTAGACGGCTTACTCAATTCGATATCAGCCGGGTTGTCCAAATCTACATGTGCGTCGTGTGTATGTTCCTGGTTGTGTTGCATTTTGAAAAGAAAGTAATTTTCGCTGACAAAAATAATAGTTATTCGGTCAAAATCATAATATTTTTACGACGATTTCGTTTTTTAAAAGCCATTATGCGCCAATATTTTAACTGGAAAACATATCTGATAATTGCTGCTATGTGTATAGTGGGGGCATCTCTGTACTATACCAACCAATTGGCGGCAAAACTGGCTGATGAAGAACGTAAGAATATAGGGCAACTAGTAGAAGCACTGAAGATTTTAAATACTACAGAAGACCCTACAGCCCTGCAATTAGCAAGTCTGGTAATAGAGCAGAATAAGACTATACCATTAATATTAACCGACGAGAAGGGGCTTCTTGTAAGTAGCATTAATCTTGACTCCAATAAGATAAAGAAGAGCCCTGCTTATACAAACGAAATGTTAGCCAGATTCAAGGAGTTGCATATGCCGATTGTATTTGAGTACAGTGGTGGTAGACAACATGTGTATTACGGGGAGTCGAGCCTGTTGACTCAATTGCGTTATTACCCATATATACAGCTTACTATCATCATCCTGTTTCTGGCTATAGTATTAATAGCTTTATCGTCTGCACATAGGTCGTTGCAAAACCAGGTATGGGTGGGGCTGTCTAAAGAAACTGCCCATCAGTTAGGCACGCCATTAAGCTCTATAGAAGGCTGGCTGGAATTACTGAAAGATAGCGAAGAGAATGCAGAGGCTGTTAGTGAAATGCAAAAAGACCTTGACAGGCTGAAGCTGGTGGCAGACCGTTTTGGTAAAGTAGGTAGTGCGCCACAGCTGGAAGAGGAAAACCTGATAATCCGCTTACAGAATATGGTTGACTATATGCAGAAGCGTGCGCCTAGCAAAGTCTCCATCAGCTTGACAACTAACAATACAGATGTGCCTGTAAATATAAGCGGCCCGCTATTTGATTGGGTAATAGAAAACCTGATGCGCAACGCACTGGATGCCATGGATGGCAAAGGTGAAATAGAAGTGCGCATACAGGATAATAAACAACAGGTAATAGTAGACGTATCTGACACCGGCAAAGGAATTTTGAAGCATCAGATAAAAAAGATTTTCGATCCGGGCTTTACTACCAAAAAAAGAGGGTGGGGGCTTGGTTTGTCTTTATCTAAGCGGATAGTAGAAAAGTATCACCACGGATCGCTGTTTGTGAAACAATCTGAATTCGGTAAGGGCACTACTTTCCGAATCTTACTGAGGCGCTAATATTTTTTTATTTACATTTTTCATTTTTGAGTTTTCCATTTACATTTGCAGTCCTTCAAAAGATGCGGCGATGGCGAAACTGGTAGACGCACTACTTTGAGGTGGTAGCGCCCGAAAGGGTGTGGGAGTTCGAATCTCCTTTGCCGCACTAAAGGAGACAAACAGGCATCATCCCCTGTTTGTCTTTTTTCATTATCGGCTGTATTGCCTGACAGTTCAGCGATTAGCTCAAAAATAATATTCACTCTATCGGTTCGAAGTAAGCCTGTTTTCTTGTCAAACATGATTCCTTCGGGGAATACCAATTTTTGCAGCTTTTCTTTATGTTCAATATCCGCAGCATTCCATTCTGTAGCGAGGTTCATAGAAATATCCAAAGCCTTTTCTAAAACAGCAATTGGGTTCGAAACCTTATTTTCTATTTTAGATAATTGTGAAGCTATTTCCTGTTGCTGTACAAGGAACTTAGAACGGAATTTCTCGTAAGTCCCCTTAGACATTTCCTTATTGATAAAATAGCTTTCCTCTATACTTTCCAGTTTTTCCTCAATCGCAGCTAACTGTTTTTTGTACTCTTTTTCCAGTTCAATGCGCTCCCTATTAATATCCATCCAAACAGATTCCATCATAGCGAGTAAAGGTGCTTTCAGTTCAGTACGAATACAATATCGTTCCATCAACCCAATAAATTGCTTATGTATCCCGATAGCACTTTGGTTGCATTTACAACCCTTGGTTCTGCATTTATAATACCATAACCCCTTTGTTTTAACGATATAGCCGGTAAAAGGTTGGTTACAATCACTGCACCGAATGAATACCTTTAATGGAACCTTATCCTGTAATTTCTTATGAGGCACCCCATATCCCGGGTTATGGCGATGTATTTCATTGACCTGTAAAAAAAGTGCCTTAGAAATAAGTATCTCATGTGTACCCTCCACAAGCTGTCCTTCCAACATACTATGGCTTAACAAACCACAATAAAAAGGGTTTTTGAATATTTTGGTAAGATGCTGCTTGTTCAGCTTTATTCCCAAACCGCGTAACCGTTCCAGAATAGCCTCATTTTTCATACCCTCACTTTTCCAGACGAATGCTTTTTTGATTTTTTTACCAATACTATTGATCACTATTTTCCTTACACCATTTGTTTTGACAATATCATAGCCAATAGGAGGTTTTGCAACCCAAATTCCACGTTTAAACTTCTCTTTCATCCCTGCAATAGAACGTTGTTTTCTAAGCTCATTGTCATAGTGAGAGAACAGGAACTGGATATTTTGTTGGAAAATACCACTAGGATTGGAAGTATCTGTTGGTTGTGAAACAGCAAAGATTTCTACCCCGTATTTGATTCTTAATTCTTCAGCCAGTTTGATGGCAGCACCACCTGTACGGCTGAAACGGTCCAGCATATAAACAAGGATATGGGTTATTTTACCCTTGTTCTTTTTAATAAAATCCAGCATACGCTGAAATTCTTTACGTCCATCCGTTTTAGCACTTTCATAAGTACCCCCAAAATATTCCAGGATTTGTATGTCACCTCTCAAAGCATGTTCTTCAATAGCTTTTCGCTGAAAATCCAGGGATAAATTAGTATCAGCCTGTTCCTTACTGGATACCCTTGTATATACAACAGCTACTTTAGCTCCTCCATTATTATGCGTATTTTTCCCCTGTTTGGCAAAATTTGCAAAACTAGACAATGTGTTCATAAGTATTTTTTGTGTTCACTGTAAATATATAACTAATTGACAATCAATTATTTGTATTTATTTTAGATATATTTGTTGCCAATATTTTAGCAAGGGTTGTCAGGCCGTTTATAATCTCAATAGCCTGTTCGTTGTTATAGTGGGAACACCCCTTAAAAGAACGTAGCCAATCCGGTGTATATCCGGATTGGCTACTGTCAACAGCCGAAGGGTTTTCTTGTAGGTACATAGAATTGGAGTGATTTTATAATGTGGAATTTGATATAGCCGTTCAGTATTCCATCAGTATATACTTGTTGCCTGATAGGTAGCTGGTAAATGGTTTGAAGTATGAAAACAGAAGATTCTTTCCAGATAACTACTAAATCCTATTATCGCTAAATGAATATCCCGATAGTTGAAGGTGTCAGCTGTGTTTAGCTGGCATTTCTTCCAAATACTCATCTACATAGTCATGAATCTTATGGATGATAGAACGCTCAGATTTATCGTATGTAATATCCAGAGTAACGGATGGTTCTGCATTGTTTGAAGCAATAATTTCATGCTGAAGGTCATTGTCGATGATCAAGTCAGCAATAGCAGGGAGTGCTGCAAATGGCACTTTGATTGTTCTATTCATAGGTTGAAAATTGTTAGTGATTTTTTGTAGATGAAAGCGATATACATGCTTACACAATCATAGGAATGCTTGAAGCATAATAAGCCATGTTATGGCTCCCCTAATAATTCAACAATCATACTAACATCTGATTTAAGCAGATAGCGTTTTCTGTGTATGCTTTCCAAGAACTGTTTGTGGGAAGTGTGCAACTTAAGCCATCGCCGGAAATTCTGTGCAGCATTATCAGCAGAGCTGTCCGGAAAATACATCTGTGCCAGTTCTTTGCGCGAATACGATTTTAGTTCAAAATGAGAGGTGGCATTGTTCGTTGTGCTTTGTTGTAGCATAGTATGTTCTTTTAGAGTATTCGGTAACTATTTATTCCTGTAGAAAGGTCAACAGGCGGATGTTGATGTCTGAAGACCTGAAATGATGCAGGAAAAAGTAATTGAGGAAACAAACTTAGAACCAATCAAAATAAGGTTGAAGCTCTTTGCTACTCTATGTTAGCCGATGACGCCCTTTAACATAATTTTAGAATCGAAAACCGATGTGCAAAAAAATCCTTCTAATATATTATACAAACTATCCGTTGATTAGGGCTATCTGATATTTTTGCCGAAACAGCTATCATGTTTGAGTTGAGATCATATTCGCGCAAAGAACTTGCTTTGTTATATTTCCCTGATAACACACCCAAGGCAGCGAGTCAAAATTTCAGACGTTTATTGAAAGAGAAGCCTGTTGGTTCTGCATTACTACAGTTATTGTCATATCGTAAGTACTTTACCGAGGTAGAAGTGAGGCGAATTACAGCCTTATTGGGAGAGCCGTAAACGTTTATGAAGTTTTAGTAAGGCTCACATATTACACGCTGTAATGAAACCATTACAGATTTGAGGCAGTTTGATACGGAAAAAGCTTTAATTACGTGCTCATTACATAGTTTGTAATGAAAACTGTTACAAAAAGAATCGGTTCTATCATATTTGTTATAATAATCAGATTGATGTAGCAAAAAATAAGACGTTGGAAGAGGTGAAGGAGTGCAGCACCACCTGAATTTTTTTCAAAATGGATATAAGAATGGATTTTGGATCAACCTTATTACAGATAAACACAAATACTACTCTGTTAAGCGGCTTTTGTGTTTATTAAAAGAATATTTTTAGGTATTCTGGCTTGGGCGATTTGTATGCTAAAGTTTTTGCCAGCTTTAAATCTAGGGACTTTGGTTGCTTTGATCTTAATAATTGTTCCGGTTTGTCGGTTACAACCATTATGTGCGGCACGTTTGCTAAGGGTAAAATTGCCAAAGCTAACAAGCGATGCAGTATTGCCTTTTTCAGTGCACCATTAACTGCATCTGGTAAAAGAGTACAATATATTATCTGAACTCAAATAATACATGCACAGGGCCAACCAGGTAAATGGTAGACCAATGCTGCTGCAGGTCCAATGGAAAATTGAACGCTACCATCGTTCCATGAAAATGTGGTTAAGCTGGATAACTATTATTATCCGGAACACATAAAGGATGCACACGAGCAATTTAGTCATTAATACAATCATCAGTATTATTATGAGTCACTCAATAACCTGACACCGGCAGATGTATGCTATTGTAGAGGTGATGCCATACTGAAAGCGAGAGAACGCATCAAACAGAAAACCTTTGAACGAAGAAGGATGTATGTACAGCAGAAAAGAAGCCATCACATAAAAACAAAAAACTTTATTTAACTTCAAAAAATCAAGAAATACTATCTAACAGAAAGTACACTTTATCTTTATTATATAAATTTATACGAATATGGTACTATTCATTAAAAATATGTGTTGTGAACGGTGTGTTGCGACAGTAGGGAATATTTTAAACGAAATAGGACAACAATTCGTGGAAGTGAAAATTGGTGAAATTCGTTTAGAAGAGGAAATTTCGGAGAATGAAATTAGAAAAATAAATGACTCCCTGGAAAAACAGGGTTTTAGTTTGGTAGACAATCCCGCCGGAAAAACAGTCATTCAAATCCAAGCATTATTATGTGCGTATGTTAGAGAGACAATTAACAATTCCGGTAAGATGCAAAAATTATCGACTTATATCGAAGGTAATTTACACCGTAGCTACTATCACTTAAGTAAAACCTTTTCTTTGGAGACCGGCTTAACGATTGAGAAATACATTTTGGCATTGAAGATGGAGAAAGCGAAAGAATTAATATTAGAGAATAAGCTTTCGTTATCATCAATTGGATGGCAATTAGGCTATGCAAGCTCACAGACCTTTAGTACACAATTTAGAAAGGTCACAGGTCTTACTCCTAGTGCATTTAAATTAAATCCGAATCCCCCCAGGAAAGCATGGGATAAGCTTTTACCACAAGATTTCGAACAATCTTGATGTTAAAACGAACAGCCTTCTTTTAGTTTACAAATACCTTTAGAAAGGATATTTTCTTGACTGAAAACACGCTTGTTAGTATAGCATAAGCAGTGATTCAAATGTATGTCGTCAAGCTAAAGTTCAC
>DDFF01000011.1 GCA_002337045.1 Bacteroidetes bacterium UBA1935
TTCTAACCAACTGAACTACCGATCCGTGTTAGTTGGGGATGCAAAGATAAGTTCAAAAAAATGAATTCTGCAAATCTTCTTTCACATATTATTCAATACAATAAGTTAGCGCTTCACCACCCTCTCCACATGGCTATCATTTCCTGTAGTCACCTTTACCACATATATACCAGGCACAAGGCTTTCCATATTTATCATAGCAGTACCGCTTGCTTTAATTGTAGCCTCTGTATATAATACCCTTCCCTGCAGGTCTAAAAGCTGAATATTACCCTGCCCACCAGAGGTTACATAGTTAACATAAATCCTATCTTTTGCCGGATTAGGGAATACCTCAACGGTTGCTGCAGGTTCTACATTTGGCGTGCTCAAGCTGAATACAGACATGAAATTGAGCGAATATGATGCACCAAAATTACCTCCGGACAAACTGAATGGTCCTGCATTTGCAGCTGTGATGTCTTTTAAAGTATTGCCATTATTGGCATTCTTTATTTTTAGTGTACCGGTACCTTCTATTGCATCGTAAGACGACATAAACTGCAAACCATCTCTATTCATGCCAATAGCACTTGTAGAAGGCCCTTCGTCAGAGAAATAAAACTTGTAACAAGCACCGGGGCTTAGGCTGATAGTATCCAAGTATAATGTTTGATTTTTAAACCCACTCTTACTGAAATGTACCTGACCGGTTGATACATTAATAATCTTATACGAATTCTCGCTGGCATCGTTATTGGTCATGAAATGAACAATGATTTTGTCAGGAAATGTATTAGCCCCGCTGAAATCTGAACTCATGGAGTTATCATCAGTGTACCCATCTGCTTGTCCATTAGGGTCTTTTGCCATTACGGTAAACTTGCCATATTTTGCCGGCCAGTTTACTGCATTTGTAAGCGTTACCGTATCATATTCCCACATAGCCAAATTACCCTTCCAATCATACGTTGTCATTGTTCCTCCATCCAGTCCGTACTCAATCTTAGCACTTGTGAGTGCCGCACTACCATTATTACGAATCACAATAACAGGGTTGCCACAGATAGGGTTCAGCCTTTTAAACTCTGATTCAGCACTTGGGGCAAGAATATTTTCGATAGATACATCGTTGGCATTTGCAGGAGCCTTGTACTCTATCAGATAAGCAGTTGTATTTAGATTACCAAATTCTGTATACCCAACGTATGGCTCCATATCCATATCCACACTATGTTGTGTACCCCCAGTCAGTCCAGTTATATCAACATTATCATAGCGTACAGGTGATCCCGGGCACCATCCGCCCCTGTCATATACCCATGTGCTACTTTGCGGATATACGGCATTGATAGCACAATCATTTCTCCACAAGTCTTTCTTATTTACAACACTCCCGTCCCATTTCAGCTGTCTGTATTTTTTACAGTACTCAAGGCAGCCATGCACACTATCGCTCCCATGTCCTGTGTTTATCGCCTTAAATCTTGCCACATTGGTTGCGCTATTCAGGTTCACACTTACGGGCACAAGGTGTTTTTCTATAGAGTCATTATTATTACCATATTCAAAACTACCATCCCACAGCTGTGTCATTGCAACAGGTTCACATGATGGTGTTCCCTTTATGCATATAAACTTTAAGTTAATCTTCCAGCCACGATCTTTATTGTCTTCATCACCTGTATGCCTATATATCACTTCTACAGAATCATGTAGTAGCATAGCAAAATCAGTTACATCGTAATACCATGTATGCTGCCAGTTCGTAGAAGAATTCCATAAGAATCCGAAGGGTGTAACTAATCTTGCAATTTCATAATTGAGTGGTGCAGCAGTTTTAGTGCCCACCCTTCCTACAATTACATTGTTTATATAATCCCACTCACCACACTTAAGTCCCGGTGCGCACTCAAAGCTAAGCTGCATGAGCACTTTGCGATACTGTGTAGTGAGCGTCGGAAATTTTGCCCAATTGGCATAAGTAGCACTACCTACAATAGGATCGGTAAGAATAGTGACATCCTGATGAGATACTACTACAGTCGTATCTGCGGCTTTAACACTCGTTGCTGCAATTAAAAGGCATATAAGTGTCAATAGTTTTTTCATACAGCTAAAATATTTGACAATACAATATACTCATTATTAATGTCATGCTTTGAACCGATACAACACCGTATACAATTTCAAGCATTTTGACGTATATTAGAGTAAGCGTTTAACAAGTAAAGCTATAATAATCATGTGTTTACTATATGGCGCCCTATACTATCTTTAATCACTTTTTAATATGGCTACTAACCTGAGCTTGTTATTTTTTCAGCTTTATTTAAATACCGGTTCATGAAACACACGATACTTTTAGTAGAAGACGAGAAGAAGATTGCAGACACTTTGGAAGCCGGATTGGAAGAAGAACAATTTGAAGTTTCAGTTGCTTATAATGGACTGGAGGGTAAAAAGCTGTACCTGAATAATGCCTACGACTTAATAATACTTGACATCAATCTTCCGTTTATGAACGGATATGAGCTTTGTAAAATTATACGTGAGAAAGATAAACGTATACCTATCATTATGCTCACTGCACTCAACTTCATGGACAATAAGATACAGGGATTTGATGTTGGCGCAGATGACTATATCGTAAAGCCATTTGAGTTCAGGGAGTTACTGGCTCGTGTCAAAGCACTACTAAGACGCACAGATGTACTACTGGATGCACCTGAAGAAAAAACATTGACCATTGCAGACCTTGAAGTAAACCTCGATAATAAAGAAGTGAAACGCAGCGGTACAAAGATTGCCCTCACTGCAAAAGAGTTTCAGTTGCTTGAATACTTATTAAAAAACAAGGGTCGTGTAGTATCGCGTGCAGATATTGCTAAAGATGTATGGGATATAGACTTTGATACCCAAACAAACGTAATAGATGTTTACGTGAACTTTCTGCGTAAAAAGCTGGATAAAGATTTTACCCCCAAGCTCATACATACACAAGTTGGTATGGGCTATATACTAAAAACAGATGCAGATTAAACTTCGTATTGCCTTTGGATATACCCTTATTGCAATCCTGTTATTACTGACAGGTTGCGCATTACTGTACTTCTATACACTGCAAAACAAAGAAGAAGAGCTACAAAACCGATTACTTTATAAAGCAGTAAGTACCTATCAGATAAATGCACTCAAACCCAATAACGACAGCCTCCTCAATACACTCAACTCCAACTCTGCCAGTACACTCGAGGATAAAAGCATCATCATTTGCAATGCTCAAAACAATATTAAGTATCGTTACGACGAAGACGCCACACAACAACTTAAAGTCAGCAAAAATCTGATTGTAACAGGGCGCAAAAATTCACCGTATTATTATAAAGATGATACCCGAACTGTAGTAATATATGCCGACCCTGAAAAACCTGACAAAGAAGTTGTAGTTGTTGCCGGGCAAGAAAAAAATATTGCTGCATGGATGTCGAACCTGCGCACCAGAATGATTATTGGCATTATAGCATTTGTAATCATATTCTCCATAGCCGGCTATCTGTTTTCTAAGCGTGTAGTACGTTCTATCAGTAATCTTACGGAAAAGCTAACACAAATATCGTCTGAAGCATTTTCTGCACGCCTTACTACCGGCAAAGAAAAGGATGAACTTTGGGAGCTTGCAACAACTATCAACAACCTGTTGGATAGACTTCAATCTTCATTCGATACACAACGTCGTTTCCTATCAAATGCATCGCACGAGCTTACTACTCCGCTTGCTGCCATATCAAGCCAGCTGGATGTTGCACTGCACAAGGAACGCAGCAACGAAGAATACAAAAAAGTATTCCTCTCAGTAAAAGACGATGTTAAACGCCTTGCACTACTCGTACGCAGCATTCTTGAAATTGCCAAAGCAAGTGGCTCTGTAGGCGGTATTGATCTCTCTAAAGTGCGTATAGATGAACTACTGATGCGCATACCGGGCGAGATGAAAAAAATCAGCCAGCTATACGATGTGAAGCTGAATTTCGAAGACTTCCCGGAAAGTGAAGGTTTTGACATCCTTTATGGCAACGAAGCACTGCTTTATAGCGCTTTAAGAAACGTGATACACAATGCATGTAAGTTTTCTAAAGATAAATGTGCTAAAGTATCGCTTACCTACACGTATCAGAATATTGTTGTAGAAGTAAAAGATAACGGACCAGGCATATCAGCAGAAGAACTGCAAAATATCTTCCAACCATTCTTCCGCGGCTATAAGTACGAGAATACGAATATGATACATGGTACCGGTCTAGGGCTTGCGCTTGCACACCGTATCATAGAGCTGCACAAAGGCGATATATACGTAGAGTCTGTAGTTGGCGAGGGTAGTACATTCAGCATATTCCTACCGGTGGATAGTACAAAGACATACAAAAAATAAAAGGAGCCGATTGGCTCCTTTTATTTTTATTAGATTATACTAAACTTATTTAGCTATTACAATACTGCTATGTTTTACCATCTCACCATTTGCATTGATGGCTGCATAGTAATATGTACCTGCTGCAAGAGATGATACATCAACACTTGTACTACTGTTTACATCTGCAGATAATACTTGCTGCCCTGTAACGCTATACATAATAAAACGCACTTTACCTTCAGATTGCAGCTGCAGGTTAGTACTTGCAGGGTTTGGAAACACTACAAACTTAGCATTGTTATTTACATTCTCTACGTCCGCGGGGAAGATTGAGTAGCTTACATCATCTATAAACAATTCGCTACCAACAGTTGCCTGCCTGCCACTGCTGGTAAATACTATCTGCAATGCATTGGGAGATGCAGTATTTGTACCATAATCTATGGGTACAGATACTAATGTATATGGTTGTGATGCTGTAATATATTGCACACCAGTACCAACCACAGAGTCATCACCATTAGATTTACCACCTTTTATGATAGACGATACAACTACTGTCGCACTATCACCACCTGTTGGATTATACTTCAGCCATGCATTCACAAAATTTACCCTTCCATTAAGAGGTGTGCCACCTGATAATGTAAATTTTTGGTTTACAATATCCAGGTTAATAACAGCATTCGTCAATACACCTGCCAGATTTCCCAACGTTGAACCCTGATATTGAGTAACAATCCTTGCAGCATAACTACCACCATGCTTATCTGTAGATTTATACAATTGGCGCTGAGGTGTGCCAACTAGAATACTATATGCAAAAGCTAAAGAATCAGGACAACGCCAACCACTTGTCGCATCTAAAGTAGTAGGTGGAAAACCAACAGAATTTGTTTTCCAGCTCTCCATTTCACTGAAAACAACAGTTTGGGCACTGGCTGCATTCAGCATAAGCATTGCAGCGAAGAAAGTAATTACAGGTTTCATATTACAGTATTGTTATCCAATAAAGTTAAGGTTTAATTTAATGTTGAGAGCACTTGTAGTATTGCCTCGAAGTTTGGTACGTCACCTGCATTTTCCAACACCTCTGCATATCGTACAATACCTTCTTTATCAATAACAAAAGCAGAACGTTTAGAAACACCTTTCATGTCATTAAACCAATCGCCATAAATACAATCGTATGCAGTAGATACTTCTTTGTTAAAATCGCTCAGCAGTGTAAAGTTTAGTTTTTGCTCTTCTTTGAATTTGCCCAATGAGAACAATGAGTCTACAGATAAACCGTATACTACTGCATTTGTATTGTTGTAAAAAGCCAGATTATCCCTTACGCCGCAAAGCTCCGCTGTACAGACACTAGTAAATGCCAAAGGGAAAAACAGCAGCACTACATTTTTACCCTTTTGCTCGCTGAGGGTTACTTTATTTTTTTCAGTATCACGCAGTGTGAAATCCGGAGCCTGTTGCCCTACCTGAATTGCCATAAATTTTAGTTTTTAAGTTTTAAAAGTATGCGAAGATAACACCCTGTCAAAATGAATGGTTCATTTCTACCCTTAAAAGCCTCAACTGACAGAAAATCAATATACATATTATAAAAATTATTGTTTTCATGAAATTTTGACGCACCTTTGCAATCCATTTTGCTATGGCACAAAACATGCTAACTGAAGTGTACATACATTTCATAATCACTTTTTAAAAATTTAAATATCATATACTATGGCTAACAACGTAAACATTACACCGCTGCACGACAGGGTAATTGTAAAAGCTGCTGCAGCTGAAGAGAAAACTGCTGGTGGTATCATCATCCCCGACACTGCTAAAGAAAAACCTCAACGTGGTACTGTGGTAGCTGCCGGCCCTGGTAAAAAGGATGAACCAATGACTGTAAAATCGGGCGACACAGTATTGTATGGTAAGTATGCAGGTACTGAAATCTCAATTGAGGGTGTTGACTACCTGATAATGCGCGAGAGCGATATTCTTGCAATCGTTTAATTCATTTCACCATTTCATTTTAAACAGAAAAAATAAATAAGAATTATATGGCTAAGCAACTTTTCTTTAATACAGAAGCACGCAACAAAATGAAGCGTGGTGTAGATGTACTGGCAGATGCAGTAAAAGTAACACTGGGCCCTAAAGGTCGCAACGTAGTAATCGAAAAGAAATTCGGTGCTCCGGGTGTAACAAAAGATGGTGTATCAGTAGCTAAAGAAATAGAACTGGAAGATGCTATCGAGAACATGGGTGCACAAATGGTAAAAGAAGTAGCATCAAAAACTGCAGACGTTGCAGGTGATGGTACTACTACTGCTACTGTACTGGCTCAGTCTATCATAGGCGAAGGCCTGAAAAACGTAGCTGCCGGTGCAAACCCGATGGATCTAAAACGCGGTATCGACAAAGCGGTGGCGACTGTGGTTGAAAACCTGAAAAAACAATCTGAAAAAGTTGGCAACGACAATACTAAGATTCAACAGGTTGCTACTATCTCTGCAAACAACGATAGCGAGATTGGTAAGCTGATAGCACAGGCAATGGGCAAAGTTGGTAACGAAGGTGTTATCACTGTAGAAGAAGCAAAAGGTACAGAAACTACTGTAGACGTTGTAGAAGGTATGCAGTTTGACCGTGGTTATCTGAGCCCATACTTCGTTACAAACACAGAAAAAATGCAGGCTGAACTGCAAAATCCATATATCCTGATTTACGACAAGAAAATCAGCACACTTAAAGACATTCTGCCAATTCTGGAAAGCACAGTACAAAGCGGCCGTCCACTGTTGATTATTGCTGAAGATGTTGACGGTGAAGCACTGGCAACACTGGTAGTAAACAAACTGCGTGGCTCTTTGAAAATAGCTGCTGTTAAAGCTCCGGGCTTTGGCGACCGTCGTAAAGAAATGCTGCAGGATATCGCAGTACTTACAGGTGGTACAGTTATCAGTGAAGAGCAAGGCTACAAACTGGAGAATGCAACTATCGCATCTCTGGGTCAGGCAGAAAGCATCACTATCGATAAAGATAACACTACTGTAGTAGGTGGTAAAGGTGAGAAAGATAACATCATTGCTCGCGTTAACCAGATCAAAGCACAAATGGAAAGCACTACTAGCGATTACGACCGCGAAAAACTGCAAGAGCGTCTTGCTAAGCTGAGTGGTGGTGTTGCTGTATTGTACGTAGGTGCATCTACAGAAGTAGAAATGAAAGAAAAGAAAGACCGCGTAGACGATGCATTGCACGCTACACGTGCTGCTGTTGAAGAAGGTATCGTACCAGGTGGTGGTGTTGCTTACATCCGTTCTATCGAATCTCTGGATGGTATGAAAGGTGAGAACAACGACGAAACTACAGGTATCGCTATCGTTCGTCGTGCATTGGAAGAACCACTGCGCCAGATCGTAGCAAACGCTGGTATCGAAGGTTCTATCATCGTACAAAAAGTAAAAGAAGGTAAAGCAGATTTTGGCTTCAACGCACGTACAGAAACTTACGAAAACATGCTGGCTGCGGGTGTTATAGACCCAACTAAAGTTAGCCGTGTTGCGCTTGAAAACGCTGCTTCTATTGCTAGTATGCTGTTGACTACTGAATGTGTAATCGCAGACAAACCAGCTCCTAAAGAAGCAGGTCACAGTCACGATATGCCAGGTGGTGGCATGGGTATGGGTGGTTACTAATCTGTACACAAATCATAAAAGGGAGCCATACTGGCTCCCTTTTCTTTTCTAGCATATACCATTACATCATTGCAAACTATCACTGTAAACCTAGACAAGGATGATGATAGATGAGTTGCTCACATTATTGTAATAACCTAGTAGTTCAATATCGTGTAATAAAAAAACGCCATTAAACTGTAACGACTAATATGCCTAGGCTATTTTCTTCAGCATATATAGCTTTATTTACGATGTTGGCGGCGAAAGTTCTTAAAGCGTATTTAGCCTCGGCACTATACGCAATACCTAATACCCACTTTGTAGTATTTACGAAGTTATAGGAAGCGATTTTATCCTTGTCGGCGAGTATAGCATTCAATATGCTTGAACCGCTGTTAGTTGCACTCTCAACTTTCAATTCAATAGCATACGCACCCTGACTGTCAGCGGCACTAGCATCTAAGTAATAATTGGAATCCGGATACTTTAATTCTCTTGCTACCTGCAATTGATTCTGCCTAAATATCAGAATTAATTCAACCTGCATCCATATTTCCCATGCTGCCCCCGTAGATATGGCATCTGCAATTCTACCCGAGTAGGCACGAACTAAGTTCAACAAATTATTGTTTGTCATAAAAATGATTAAATGTAAATTTTAAAAATATTATTCCAATTTACCTCTACACCAAGCACGTATTTGTTTAGCATTTGGTTGATAAGGATTAGCATTATTACTTGCTAATACTGTACCTAATCCTAATTGCTTCTAACGAAGCAATTGCTAGCATACAATTACATGAGAATCTTTATTATTATTTACTCTAGCAGTCCACCAATATGGTCTACCAAAGTAATTACTGATTACATCAGGACGTATTCGTAAACAAACTATCAGGCATCAAAAAGTTGCAGGACAACGGCTATTATATATGCTTTCTCATCTACAGTACTTTTGACAGGTGTTTTTGTAGTTATCTCAATGTTTCCATCCCCAGAATTCTGCATCGTTATGTTAGATACCCTCTTTGTTGTTATATCATCAGTGCTGTTTGGCTTTTCACCATTTGTAAAAGAAAAACCAGCAATATTTATTTCACTTATGCCCTGCACATCAGACAAAAATGAACTGTTTAAGTTGATGTGAGCATTAGGCATCAATGCTACAAGAAATTGTGTGATACGGCAGTTCAATAGTTTACCTTCTCCAAAAACAACCGCAGGTGAAAATCCGGGGAGATAGCCTGTACCAATTTTCCCTAGTTGAATAAGACTACTGTTATACCAACTACCAGGATTAATAGTAACAAACTCCAAGGCTTTTGCGGTTATTTTCATTGTCACTTTTTCTGAAGTTGGTATTGGTATATTTTTACCATCGGCATTTTTTATACTTATGCTCCCTGTATCAAACGACAATTCCTGTTCGGTACTAATATCTTGCGAATTTATTTTAGATAACCATTGGGCAGGGGTGTCAGATACGTTCCATACTCTCTTCCATTCTAATTGGCCTGATTGGTTCGCAACTTTGGTCCAACCTATTGGCACAGGACCCGTAGCTATCGGAACTGTAGGAGTAGTGTTTGCAATATTGCTATTTATCAATACACTCTTAGGAATAAATGTTGCAGGATCAAGTATTTGTAAAAAACTTGAATAGCTGTCTGTAAAACTATCGGAGCTTGGTATAAAATAATCACTGTAACGTGATGCCGGCACAGTATCACAAAAATCGTATTGTTCTTTACTTATCTGCCCTAAAGGACTATTACTCCAATTCCATAACGTAGGTATACTTAATATCTGTATAGCCGTTCCGGGAACTTCAGAAATGTTTACGTGTTGTATCGTATTCAGATTACAATTATCCGCTCCAAGTTGAGCTAATTCTTCTATTTGCTGTGAATCTCGAAATTGAGTGATAGAATCAAGTAAACTAGCCATATGTAAATTGTTGAAGTACTAGAACAATAAACCAAGAAGGCATTTCACCTTCTTGGTTGTTAGAATGTCAATTATGCTTCATCTAAACCGGGAAAAGCAACCAATACACCTATAATTTGAGGATCGTCAGAAGTATCTGTACCCTCTATAGTTGTGTTATCCGAAGTTTGATGCGTAACAGTACTTTCGTGGCCACCTGAACCACCAATTGTAAATGGGCCTATCCGTAATCCACCACTTGCTTCAAATTTCTCATGATACATGGTATAGGTAGAAGTCTTCATGGTAATTTTATAGCTTAGTTTATATGCTACAACTAATGCATTAACCCTGCATGACAACAAACCATACTGGCCGAAAACGGAATTGCTACCTGGTCCACCATTTATATCCCAACCCTGTTGCAAAGTATATCCTGTATTAGCAGTATTTCGTGCTAGCTTTTGCATAAAGCCACCGTCATACCATGAGCCGGGCGTTATAGGAACAACTGTGCTTGCTTGCGCACTTACCTGTACTGTAATGCTGCTATCACTTTGAGAAATATTTGTTTTTTCCCAGCCACCGCTGCCGCCAAATGCCCAAAAACCGAAATCAGAACCTGTGCTGCCACCAGCCCATGATTTATCATATGATGAATCGGCCTTTGAAGCATCAAGATTAACTGTGAAACCACCAGCATTACCAGCTGTTAATTTAGCTCTCCAACCTTGTCCGGATGTAGCAATATTGTAAATAGGCTGCCATTCAAGAGTGCCATCTGAGTTTGGAACCTTAGTCCAACCTGCAGGAGCTGCTGAAGTACCAATTGCACCTGTAGGCGTTTGTATAGCTTTCATGATATTCTGTAAAGTAGAGTCTGTTGTAAGGTTCGATACCAGACTATAGTAGAAAGTAGATTTCACATCATATGCTGCCTTGGCGTTTTTATAATCCTGAGCGTAACTACTATTTTTCAGGAAACTTCCGAAATCAGAACCACCATATAATGCTGTCATTGCATCCGAACCAGTGTTTTGTAATTGAGTGTTATAATCTGATGTAGCATTGCTAAGGATAGTGCTCATGCTATTTTGAGCATTAGTTAGTTCATCTTTTGCATTTTGCAGATCATTTTGTTTTTCAGGGCTCACTTTAAACGTCAGCAAATTCATTACCTGCTTATAGCAATCAAAAAATGAAGCATCACCGAAATCAAAATTACCTACTTCCTGGTATTTAGGTTTGCTACTCATTATCTGGTAGGCCATAGGACTTTCCTGGCCTTGTGCCGCTACAGGCCAGCTAAAGTTGATGGGGTTGCCCAGCATCTGGAATTTACCACCGCTGCCTTTTAAAGCTGATGCTATTAGTTGGTTGTACGTTTGTGAGAAAAGATTTTGGTTGTCCATTTTTATATTACATTAATAAGTTTATCCCTACTCTATACAGGCTTTTCGGGTAACGCCTATTCATCCAGAAGCTTCATTGATGAGAAGACAAAAGAACAAAGGGTAGATAAATTGTAACAGCGTAAAAATGCCTGTTAAATAAATCAGGTATTTTTACGGGTATATGTTGAGTGTATTTTATGAGGGGATTGCACATTTCGGAAAATGCTCATACATTTAAGCATACATTATTATTCACTGATTTTCAAAACGATATGTATGACTACAAAAGAAACAGCTAAGAAATCCGTCAAGAAAACAACACCTTCAAAAAAGAGCATCTCAAAGGCTAAATCCTCAACAAAAAAATCAAAAAAAACGACGGAATACCCTACTGTTCCACTAGACTTTGCAATTGAGTGTACGCAACTGTGGTGCAATTTCAATGAGGGCTTGCATATTCAATACAATCTTACAAAGGACTATATACGTGCGTTCTTTATACCCAAAGAAGACATATTTGCGATGAATGACAAACTTCGTAGTGAAGGACTAGCTATGTATTCGGGATGTAGGGTCTATTTAGGCATGCAGGCTGACCCCGAGCAAATAGTAGTCGACGAGCCACTAATGCCACCTACACCCGGACCAATGAAACTATTTATGGTGGCAGTAGAACATGATGGTACATTGGCTGGACACGACGTTACTAAAGAAGGTGACAAATCGTTGGTATATGATTTTTCAGTGCCTTGCCCTAGCACTTGCGATATGGTTAGTGATTTATACCATCCCGGTTCTGGGAGTGTCCATCCTACGATAAAGAAGACTGTAAAAAAAACTAAGAAGAATTGATTTTTAAATTTTTAGCAGTTACATCACCATTGGTTTTTATTTTACCAACCCTTGTTAGTCTGCGAAATATCAAAAAATATGAACTTAAGTTTCGAATATTAAGTTGGCATGTTTGGCTTGCTTTTGTAATCGAAATGATATCGTATTGGTTGTGGATGCATAAACAAAGTAATCTTTTTTTGCTCCATCTATACACAATATTAGAATTTGAGTTAGTCTCATTATTCTATATCATCCTCTTGAAGCAATATTCTAAAATATGGAGTATCCCTACCATCATGATTAGCTTTGTTGTTTTTGCAATTATCGATAGTTTGTTTTTTCACGACTTAAATCATTTTAACGTTTTTGCACGCTCAATAGAATGTCTCATAATTATATCTTATGCGATTTATTATTTGTATAAACACTTAATATCATCAAAAACTATTTCGTTTAGAAATGATCCAGTACTATTAACCAATACAGCATTCCTATTCTATTTTTCAGTTTCGTTCTTTCTGTTTTTGTTTAGTAATCACATCATGGCAGAAACTTTTAAAACTTATCTAGTATGGACGATGCATAGCATAGCTCTTTGGATTTATTATACCACTATCGGTATCGCATTATGGAAGGCTGGCAAGAAGTAGATATATATTTTGTACTGTACGCAGGTACGGCTGGTATGTTGTTGCTATGTTTCGGTATGCTATTGTTCTTTAGGGGATATAGCAAAAGACTGCTTGCAGAACAAGAAGAGAAAAATAGAATGGAACTAGACTATAAGGATAAACTGCTGTATAGTCACATACAGGCAACGGAAAAGGAACGGGCACGCATAGCACGGGATCTGCATGACGAAGTAGGAGCATCCTTATCGTTATTGCGCATGCAAGTTACCAACCCTGATGCCAAACCAATAATTGATAGTACCATTGACAACGTACGTCGCATATCATATGATTTACTGCCCCCCACTCTTGGGGTCTTTGGAATTGCTGTTGCCCTACAGACATTTTTTGAAAAAGTAGAACATAACATAGCTATTCGTTTTCAAGTTATTGACGAGCACTTACGTTTTGATACCGTAACCGAACTATCCGTATATCGTGTAGTGCAGGAATTAGTACAGAACACATTTAAGCATTCAGGGGCTGATAAAATAGACTTTGTTATGGAGTATAAAAATGATCAACTAACCATTATCTATCACGATAACGGAAAAGGTTATGACTATGGTAGTCAACAAAAGGAAAATGGACTTGGCATGAAAAATATAGCATTTCGAATAAAACAATGTGGTGGCACACTGCAATACAAAAGAAGGACTGATAACAGTATTGAAGTACATATTTCTATACCACAATTACAAATCACACATCATGAACACAATGCGCATAGCATTAGCAGATGACCATACTCTTTTTCGTAAAGGGATGCAAAAACTTATAGACGAACTACATGGCAAGCAAGTAGTGTATGATGCTGCTCATGGCGCTGAATTATTACAATGGCTGGACTCTACGTCGGATAAACCTGATGTAATATTGATGGACTTGAATATGCCACAGATGAATGGCATAGAAGCTACACGTATCATACATAATAAGTACCCAAACATAAAGATTATTGTGCTTACTGTATACGATGAGGAACAATTTATAATACGCTTGGTAGAATGTGGTGCAGATGGCTACTTGTTTAAAAATGCTGAGATAGCAGAGGTGGAAAAAGCCATACACGATGTAATAAGTAATGGTTTTTATTTTAATGATAAGATGTTGAATGCCATTCGTAAAGGTCCGGCATTAAAAAACAAGGATATATCATTCAATAGCAAAGTAAACCTGACTAGGCGCGAACAGGAAATACTGAAACTGATTTGCAATGAACTGACGGCTACCGAAATAGCTGACAAATTATTTATCAGCACCCGAACGGTAGACGGGCACCGCCAAAACCTGTTGGATAAAATAGGAGCACGGAACACTGCCGGGCTCGTGATATATGCTATAAAAAATAAGCTGTTGGATTTAGGCTTTTAAATATCTTAGTCATTCCCAATGATTTTTACTTTTGCAGTCATTCATATGGGACTCTAGCCAATTTGTCTTATAACTTTAAAAGCCTACGGAATATCGCACCCTTAATACAATAACCTTCAATAGATTATAGATAACTATATAAACTTGACGAAAAAATGCAACCCCTGAAGAATCGCTATTGTAGCGACTTTCAGGGGTTAATATTTTTTGAGAGTGGAGTCTACGGAACTAGTGTCGAACCAACTATAGGATTTTTTCAGGCACATACATCCCTTGAAAGAGATTGCAGACTTGGCTTATAGCAGTTTGTACTAGGGCTATTTTTCAAACTCGTTCAAGATATAAAATTTTAGAACCCTGGCGATTATTAATGATATTAGGTCGTTAGACATCACAACCAATGAAACAATACATCCACTGCGTATGCCGTGGGAATGTATTGTTTCATTGGTTTGAGAATGTTTATTTCTTTTTAATAGCCTTTAGCTTCTTAGCACCATAAACGGCACCAGCTATTACAAGTGCACTCACACCACCGTCAATAGGTACTTCGTCTACGACATCATCATCAAAACCAGGACCTTGTGCATATGCTGTAGCAGACATCAACAGAAAGAAAATATATGTTGCAATTATTCTTAAACGTTTCATACAGAGTACATTTATTTTTGCGTGAAGGGATTATTGTTTTATCAATTTTTGCGTAAGCACTTCGCTACCGTTGCGAACTGTAAGCATGTACATACCGCTTGCCAATTGTGCAGTGGGTAATACTACATTACCATTTGCATTGTTAGCAGTAGCATTTGCTACTTTTACCCCCATCAGGTTTGTAACAGTAATCTCCAGTTCTTTACCTGCACCTTCATAATATAACTTTACATTATCCGTCGTTGGATTAGGCACCAATTTCACCTTCAAGCCTCCGTTATTAACAGCTGCAATACCGGTAGTTGGCTTACCAACAGCATTTAGTTCAAAACGACCTTTACCTTGCGAAGCCGTATTTGCATCTACTGTAAACCAATATTCATAACCTGCATTCAACTCTTCATTTTTGCCTGTGAAATTATCTTTCAGGTAAAGTTTGGTACCAGCCGGCATATCAAAATCAGGAACAGAGATTTTATAGTTTTTCTGGTATGGTGTATTGAAGCCTAATACTATAACTTCATTTTCTGTATATGGACGATTATCTATAGCCAGCGCGCTATCATCTTTAGAAAAAGTACTGAAGGTAACTTCCGGATTCGGGAATTTCAATGCGTCATCAGTTTCGGCAACAGCCATTGCATTATCGTCGTAATGCAATTGGAATCTGTCCCAATAGGTGGTACTATCTTCAATATTCAGTGTTATTCTGTTTGCAAAGCCTGTAGTCTTGAACATCGTACTTGTACTTGCTGTTTTATCAGCCTCTTCAATAATAATAGACCCTGTAGCTGCAAGCTGAGTTACAAAAGCACCTGCAACAGGCAGGCTGAATGATGAAGACCCGTAAGTATAAGTAGTATACCCACCTTTAGTTCCTTGTTGGGCATTCCAGATATAGAAATTAGTACCAATACCTCCCGTAAAGCTTAGAGCATCCATATTAACGGGAGATGGGAAAGGATTACCTACAAGTGCATATGTAGTGCCACTACCTTTTGTTCGGCTGATGGTTTGTGTACCCTGATTTACAGTACCTGTCATATCAAGCGTTACAGCACTTGGTGTATATGCAGCACTAGTTAGGCCCTCGCCAATAGCACCACGCACCAATACACGAATACCTTCGTATTGATCCCAGGAATTTGCACCTGACCCGTTAGTGTTAGTAAATGCAGTCCAGCCTATATCATTTACTGCAGAGCCGTTTGCTGTAGAAATATCATACCAGTAAGAAGAAGGATTGTTGCTACCTGTTGCTGTAAAACCATTTGTGGCGCCACCACCACCTGTTATGTCTATATCATCTGTAAGCACGGTGAGTGCTTGTGCTGATGTGAATGGATGCGACAGGAAACGATATGCCCTGCGACCACCCGGTATGTAGCGCTGTACCGTAATATTTCCACTGATAGTGCCTGAACTATTGCCAATACGCCCGGTGTTTGTTGCGTCTGATGTAAGAGTAAGTAAGCCACCTGTAGTAAGTGTGGCACCGGATGCTACTGTAATTGTACCCGCGCATGAAATAGCATTGCCAGAAATAGTGCTGCTTGCAGCAAAGTTGAAAGTACCGACACCACTAAAACCACTACCACTATTGGTGAGGTTACCATTAATATTGGCAGTAGTACCACTACCCATTGTTAATGAAACCCCACTATTAATCGTTAATTCCTTACAAGTAAAATTACCTGGCGTAGTGCTGCTTGCAATGATTGCATCTACCGTAGATGTTGGTACCCCGTTACTCCATGTTGTACCGTTCCATGTTGTAGATGAGATAGCTGAACAAGTAGCCGGCGAAAAAATAGCAGCATCGTCCTTGTCCCAATTGCTTGCATTGTTTATGGCTGCACGCACGGCAGCTGCTGTGCCTGATGTTACAGAACAGTTATAACGCGCATTATCAGTTTCATCGGTATTACCTACCCCGATATAGTCGAGTCGTAAACAGTTGGTACCATTAGTCAGCGTATTTGGCAATTCTGAAGCACTTGTAGAAGCACCAGCGCCATTATCCCAGTTACCATCGGTTGTGGTACCACTGATGTAGTTGGTATGAATACCTGCCAAGAATGTAGTTGGAACAAATCTATAGTTTGTTGTTGTATCAAGAGAGGATATACCCTGACAAGCAAATATCTGATCTCCGGATGTAGGTATCGCCAAACCACGACCACCTATTATGCTACCGTGCGATGTACCTGCTATACAACCACTACCACAGTTAGTGGTAGATGTCCAGAATTTAATTTGTGTATATGCTGGTATCGCAGCTGTTGCCTGCCACATAAATATCCAGTCACTTGTTGTTGCATTTAACTGTACATAACCTGTAGCATCAGTATATTGCCCGTCTGTAAAAATAATCTGCGTACCTGCAGTAATAGGTGTCAACAACATAATTGCGAAAGTATCTGCCCCTGTATTCTCACTATTGTAAGCAGTAAAAGCCACATCACCGGCCGAGAGCGTTGTTTGTGCTATTGAATTTTTATCGAAGCACAGCATCAGCAATAATGCTAATGATAATTTCAGTTTAATAAATCTGGTTATTTTCATAATCGTTTTTTTAGAGGATATTATTAGTTTTCATTTCAGAATATATCGGCAAAAACATCTCCTGCCTTTATGGGGAATATTTTTATAAAATCGTTGGCGCAGTATATACCTTCCTCCAGATAAAACACACTGAGATATAAAGCTGTATTAGCAAAACACTGCACTTTTATCCCTGTTTTATTTACTTCTAACACTGTACCGGGAATATCATGCTCATTACATTCAGCCTGTGTAGCGCTTATTATGCGCAACAGACTACCGTTCAATAATGTATATGCCCCATTGTTCCAAGGATTACAGGCATTCAATAAGGCAATAATCTCAACTGCTCTTTGTTTTTTCCAGAATATACTTACGTCTTGCTGTCCGGGCTTTTTATAGTATGCTGCAGTATTTTCATGTTGCTCTGTGGCAGCAAATCTTCCATTACATACACCTAAAGCAACTCCTGATATTATTTGGGCACATACATGTGATAGTTTTGTACTGTGCATACCGTAGGTATCATTTTGTAGTATTGGTATTTTCTCAATGTGCAAAAGATCTCCTTTGTCAAAATATTTATTCATTTTATGAATAGAGATACCACCAAAAGCTTCCCTGTTTTTTATTTGTGGGAAAATTGCATCAGCCCCTCTGTACGCAGGTAATAAGCCAAAATGAAAGTTTACAAATCCAAACTTGGGCAGCAGCAATATTTCCTCAGGTATTTTGTAAGGAAACGTAAGTACCAGCACAATACTCAGCTTATACTCCTCAATCCAAGTCTTCATCGTGTCTGCAATATCCTTCTTGGCAAAACTGGTACAACTAATGCCATAATGTTTGCAGATTGCCATAGCATCTGTAGTTGCGTTATGCACTATATCAGGAATGCCCGCAGCAACAACAATCTTATCAATGCACAACTTTTGCAATGCAGGCAGCGCCAACCTACTGTTACATAATATCCCTACTCTGGTCTCCATCACGTACAAGGATAGGGATTCAGCCATCCTTCATTAGGATGACTTTCCATGTTATCAATCCTCCATTGCTCCATATCACTGGCAATAGTGGTTATCAGACTCTCTTTACTATTATCTTTGACGCTGGCAATATAGCTATCTCCATTTATATACTGATTACCTGCATAGCTGCAATTTCCTCTGGGAGATTGTAATTGATAATTACGAATATTGCTTGCTGTAGTTGCTGTATCAAACCTTCCCGATTCATTGTACGCGGCACACGCTATCAAGGTTTTTGCACATTCATAGCCGAGTAGTGAAAACCTGTCAAATACGTGATCGCTTATACTTTCAAAGCTTTTTTTAAGCTTCACATTATACTCTGCATCCAATATCGGATACCAAGAAGAAGCAGTATAAATTTCTTTTTTAAATCCCTTATGCATTGCCATTACTTCAGGCAATGTAAACAGTGCAGGACCAGCTAGTACAACATCGTGTTTATCAAAAATAGCTGATGTTGCAGATAAAAATGCGATTGCATCATCTCCTGCAAAACCACAATAAACAATATCAGGTTTTGTTTTCTCAAGCTGTTCATTCAGCTTCTCACAAAACGCATCGTCTATTTTCATCTTAGCTGTAATGTATCCCACGTAACTCCCACCTGCAGATTCAAACCCTTTCACAAAAGCATATTGCAAATGATAACCTACATCCATCAATGACAAACACATCAGTACAGTTTTGTATCCCATTGATGCTAAATAAACGCCTGACTGATAAGCCGCTTTCCATTCCTGCAAGGAGTGATGAAAAATATAGGGTGAAGTAATTACAGGATAATTAACAAACCCTCCCATATCTGCCTGTATCAGTATCTTTTTTTGTTTATCAAACAGCCCCCACAAGTCATCATATGTTTTTCCACCGGTGTATGCAATTACTGTATCAACACGATCTTGCAGTAATAATTTGTTGGCCTTAGACAATATTGTTTCGTTATGTCCGCCATTCCCGCCGTCTTCTATTACAAACTGTATCGTTTTATCACTGCATTCGCTCTTAGCTAGCTCCATACCATCGCAAAACTGCAATGACACAAGGGGGAAAAGTTGTGAGCGGGGTACAATTACACCAATCTTCATTCTTATTTTATTATTTGTTTTTGTTTGTCTTAATAAGCAGAAGAACTATGGTATAGCCATAATTCTTCTGCGGATAAAAAACTATTCTGATTAGTTTCTGTAAGGGAAAACACCATACATACAGATAATGTAGTTCATCCCAAGAACCGGCATCAAATTCGTATGCGGCTGGCTACCACCTGAAACAGACGCTGTAACACCACCTGCAAAATTTGTGAGTGCTACAGTTTTCATTGCATCGTCACTTATAGACGTGTAGACATCAGTAGTTGTAGCTGCCGGAACTTTACCATCAGGCTCATCAGAGTTGCCTGTAGTTGCCGTAGAGCAAACAGGGTGTAGCGTGCTTGACAATGATGGTACCAATACATGATTATGCACCGGCATTTCATTTGTTGTTAATGTACAGGTTTCAGAACCACCTACCTGACCTAATTGGTAAGTAGACAAAGAGTGCCCCGTACCTGCTCCTACAGCTACTCTGCCCATAAGGTTTGGCAAACCGAATGTCTGCGTGCCATTACCACCGTAAGTGACACCTAATATTGAAAATAATGCTGTATTGCTGGCGATATTTAGAATTGCACCATTGCAATAGCTCCAGTTTTTGGGAGCAAAGTTGCTTGCAAACATGCGCACTTCACCTATAGTACCTTCCATATTTTTATGTTTTATAAAATTTATGATTGTGATTATTTAGTTTCTGGAAGGGAAAATACCTTCCAGGCATATAATAAAATTCAATGCCTGATATGGCTGAATGTTATTGTGGGGAGCACTGCCACCTGAAGGCAACATAGTCATTGTTGCTGTGTAAGAACCTGTACTAACCCCCATACTTACGCCTTGTGTAGCTGCACTGTTATACATCTGCAAACCATTACTAGTTATGGCATAACCAGTACCACTTGGTTCATTTGTAGAGGCATCACCATTTGTAGCAGGTATTGCTGCTGTAGCAGTCAGGTTTTCAGACATAAAGTGATTATGAGCCGGCATTTGTGGCGTCAATAATGTCACATTTTCAGCACCACCTGTTTGACCTAGCTCATAATTAGTACTCATACCCGGACCTTGTCCTGTACCTACTGCTACTCTGCTGCGCATATCGGGCAATGCGAATGTGGTTTGTCCGTCTCCGCCATAGGTAGTGCCTATTAACGCAAATAGTGGCGTGTATACCGCAATTGACAAAAGACTTCCATCACAATATGACCAGTTACCGGGTGCGAAGTTGCCCGCGAACAAACGGATTTCACCTATTGTACCTTCCATAATTATTAAATATTTTATTAGTTAGTTGATATATTAGTTTCTTGATGGGAAAATTCCATATTGGCAAATGATATAGTTCAATGCCAGAAATGGTTGTCTGTTTTCATGCGGCTGGCTATTCCCGGATATACTACAGTTAATACTACCAACAACATTTACCGGAGAAGATATTAATGATGCATCTGTTGTGCTGCTATAAACATTTACATTATCTGTAATTGCTGCGTAGTTGTTTACAGGTGTTTTTTGATCTGCATCATTATTGGCTGCACCTATAGCCACAGAGCCTGATTGATTTGTGACTTGCACAGTATGTGTGTGCACAGGTAATTGAGTACTAATTAGTGTTGTATTTTCAACACCAATCATTTCACCCAAAACGTAGTTAGATGTACCCGGAGCCTGTCCCGGGCTCACCGCAGTACGCCCTCTGAAATCAGGCAACGCAAATGTTGTCTGTCCATTACCACCGTAAGTGGTACCAAGTAATGCAAATAATGCAGAATTTGTAGAAATTGCCAGTATCTGCCCTTGACAATATGCCCAATACTTAGGCGCAAAGTCCGGAGCAAATAAGCGTATTTCAGCCATAGTTCCTTCCATAGTAGTTTTTGTTGTTTTAAATGGTTAATGAATAATATAATTGCATGAAATTTGTTCTATGCGTTGTATTAACACTTTAGGGTAGGCTCATTTATTACTTATTAAACAGACTTAAAAGTAAAATGTATTTACAACAAAAAAACCAGTGTATACACTGGTTTTTTTGTCAATTATTTTACTTATAGCCCCACTTATCTACGAAGCCAGTTTTGCATAGTCGGGTAAATATCACCGGAAATATTTGCAACATGCTTCTCATTAGTCATTCCGAACCATTGCAATAAACTCACACCGAAATATCGCCTGTTACTAAAATTATCTATAATTGCATTCGACTCTCCATGATAACCTTCAGGGTGAAAAACCACTTCAGGCGGTACATTTAAGTAGTTTGCTGCAGCCCAACTCCATGCTATTGCCGCCATCTCAGCACCGCCGGGCTGTAAATCTCCGTTTACATTTGGGCTGGTTACCGATACTCTGTCTTTAGGCAATAAAACGGCAATATGACCTGCCTCATGTAGCAAATCTCCGGGGCTTTGCATTTTTGCGGCATCATATACTATACCACCGGCTACAATGTCAATCCCGGGTAAAAAACTGGAATCTTTTACGATACCTTCCACACAAGAAATGCCAATGTGGTTAATAAAAGATGTTATGGTTTCAAGATATTGTTTACTATCCATGTGATTTACGATTATGCAATATCGCTTTCATATCGCTTGCTATTTGCAACGCTGTCGGCGAACCTTGCTGTTGTAATTGCTCTATTATCCGCAGTTCTTCTTCTTCTGAAAACAATGCAGGTTTAGGTATCTTTTTACAATCTGTCACTGTTGCAGATTCAAAAAGTTCACGTACCCAGTCATTAACTACACAGTCTATTACTAAGTGTATACGATCAGTAATGCCATTATTACTAAGCCTGTGTTTCAATTCAAAGTTCATATACCAACACTCACCCGGTTTGGGGAACAATACGTCTTCTAATACATAAAACTCTACACCCTCATTGGTACAAAGAGGTACGTGTATGCGCACCTCTCCCTCCTCATAACTAAGGCCGGGATCGCTATGTTCTTTTACAATTGCGCCAGATCTTAGATTCAGCACCCTTACCGATGTTTTTTCACATTGAAAACTATTAATAGCAGATTTTATTGCCGGGCACATTTGTAAATAAAGAGTATCCTCATATATGCTATCCCTATCATGCATTACAGCTGCATTATTGGTATTGCCACCAACAGAACGCATTGGAATAGCCTTCCATTCGCCACTATAATCTTGGGTGTTGTAGTGCATAAGCCAGTTTTCCTGCAATGCATTGACCTCTTGCAGCATTACATCGGCATTAAAACTGAAAGGAAGTTTCAAATATTGAATAATTGTGTTCATGATGATGTAAAAAGTTCGTATTATAAATCTGTCCACATACGCATCAAATTGCTATAAACCTGTAAAAGCATAAGGTTTTCAGTTGATGTTAAATCTTTTGCAGCAATTGCCTCTTGGATAGTTTTCAGCTGGAATAACAATTCTCTTCTTTCAGTTTCTTTCACCAAAGACTGCATCCATGTAACACAAGCAATACGTTCCCCCTCTGTAACAGGATTAACTCTGTGCAGCTTGGTAGTAGGGTATATTACTGCATCCCCTTTGTTAAGCTTATAATCGACAAAGCCCGAAGGCGTATGTACTACCAATTCGCCCCCTGCATAGGTGGCAGGGTCTGAAAGGAAAACTGTAATACTCAAATCTACTCTGATGGTATAATCTATTGTCATAACAGGGCTGTCAGTATGCCAGCCATATTCCATACCATTACTGTATTTGCTGATGATAGGGGGTAATATGTTTTTGGGCATAACCCCTGATTGTATTATCGGATGAGAAGCTATAGCCGTAAAAACTATTTGTTGCAACTGACGTCTGTATGGATTTTCATCTCTTGAAGCCTGCAGATTGTTCTTTAACTCTTTAGCCGCACCTGTGGCAGTTTTTTTACCATCTTCAAAAGCTATATGCTGCAGCAATTGTTCTATGTTGAGCAACTCTTCTTGCTTCAATAACTGACTTATCTGTATAATTGATGATGGGATTTGTATCATGTGATAATAATAGTTGGAGTAGAAAATTAGTATAATTTTTCAAGAAACAAATTACATGATACCGATGTTGCAGATTTATCATTACCTCTGAGAACAACAAAATATGAAATAATTATCAAAGAAAATCCTGCCAATAATAGTGTTGATTAATAGGCTCCAACTAGTATTTAAATAACAGAGAAGTTATACGCCGCTTTACGACTTATTAAAAGAAATGAACTAAAAATTAAAAACCTCTAAAACGCTTATCAGTAAAGCGCTTTAGAGGTTTTTAATTTGTGGA
>DDFF01000003.1 GCA_002337045.1 Bacteroidetes bacterium UBA1935
AATTTCCTTTCAAATCAGGAGATGTAACTACGTAATTGGTAGTACGGGTAGCATTAGAAACAGGGTTGTAAATGGTATCTGAATTAATGAATTGTGCCGGACCTCCATTGATATCGGACCACTTAACACGTAACAGTAAATTAGCGAAACCTCTCACATACAACTGACGGCCGGGAGGATTTAGTTCGCATGTAGCCAAGTCTTTGCCGGCATCTAATCCACCAACAACTTGTATTGCAATTACTGTAACTGATCTCAAAACAATTGGTTGATTCAGATTACAACTAGAATCCGAAGATGTAACAATAATTTCATGATAGCCTATATCAGCAGTTGTAGGGGTCCAATCAAAAGTACCTGTAACGTTGTTACTACCTTTACCAACTACTGTAAATGTAGAACCCGGAGCCTTTGATAACTCTGCATACATATCAAGCATGTTTGCCGGATTATTCGTAGCGGAATTCAGACTGAAATTTAATTTATTACCGGGACATGTAACAATGGCTTTTTCACCGTTATCCATTTTTACCAATGCACCGTCATTAATAGTAAGCGTTGGCTTTAATGAATCTATACCCGGAGGTGGGGCAGTACAAGGTAGTACAGATATCTGTACATCTCTCATTGAGAAACCTGTCATAATACCTGTAGCACGGTCATATTCTTCAACACGGAAAGTTAAAGTAGGGTTATCGGTGGCTGTGGGCGTAAAGCTTGCAGCACCGGTAATAGGATTTATATAATATGGGTTATTGGCAGCAGAACCGATTGGGTCTGCTACAGAAAAACCTGGTTTGTAAGGTAGATATGAATTGGCGGCATCCATCGGCAACTGATTTGAAACTCTTAAAGAGTCTCCATTGGGATCTGCAGGACCAGTCAGATATACGTTTGGTTGGTTAACACATATATATTGAAGTGGACTTCTTGTAAAACGTGGGGAACTGTTATTATACCTTACTTGGTTATTTACCATGGCCTCAACATGAAATCCGTTTGTATTATCTCCAACTACGTTTGAGTTGTTACGATTACCAGTTGTGTATGAGAAAGTCCAATCCGGTTGTGCGCTTGGTAATACTACTGTACCAACATATTCTCTAACCTGAAACGCTGGAAAGTTTTTTACTGACGATGGAGATGTAGAACCCTTTTTACAACTATTTGAATCTGCGAATGCGGGACATAATGAGTGTATAGTGTCTGCATCTGGTTTGGTAGGGTTACAAGTCAAATTTCCACCAGCAAGAGGACCAGCTAAAACAGAGCTATAGTTAACCGATATACCAAAAGCCCCACCATTAGTCCAACAAGTTTGGCATGCATAATATACTTTAACTGTAACATCATATTGATAAATCGTAGTTCCTGTACAACCATCTATTCCGGGGCCCGAATAGTTTACATAAATATCAGCACCACCAAAGTGACATGCATATGTTTTATTAATGGACAAAAGTGATAGTGCTAAGAGCACTATCACTTTGTATATATTCAGATTTTTCATCTTATCTAACATAGAGAGACAATATACTATGATTAATATATTATTACATATTAACGAACCAGTGTTACGTTACCTTGTTTAGTAAAGCGTTTGCCAGTAACAGATACTGCATCTATTGTGTAGATGTACACACCCATTGGCTGAGCTTCACCTTTGAAAGTACCATCCCATCCTTCGTTAATGTCAGATGTTTCGAACACTTTCATACCCCAACGGTTGAATACCGTAAAGCTTTTCAGTGTTGCATCACCACGGCGAAGAACTTTGAATTTGCCATTTATACCGTTACCCGGAACAAATGCATTAGGTACTTCTATCAGGCTTTCGTTCATTACTAACACATTAACTTCATCTGATACAACGCAACCAGCTTCAGTAATACCTGTCACCGTATATTTAGTATTAACATCTGTCTTTACTATCGGGTTAGAGATATCAGTTCTGTTAAGACCTACAGAAGGGAACCATGTGAAGTAAGAACAGTTGCCCATAGGATCCATCTGATAAGACTCACCAGGATACAGCTTAACGGTATCAGGCATAAACAGTGTACCACCAGGATATACTACTACTTTTACTGAAGCTGTATCGTAACAAGCATTCGTGTCTACAGCATATACAGTATACACTTGTGTAGTTACAGGATTAACAGTAGGGTTAGCAGATAAAGGATTATTAATCCTATAGTCAGGCACCCAGCGGAAAGACTTGATACTACCACCTTTTACTGCAAGATTAGTCTTAGCACCAGGACAGATAGATGTATCACCGGTAGCTGTTACAAACTCTGCAGGGAATACAGTAAGTTTTACAGTATCGCTGGCTGTACAGTTTGCAAGTGGGCTGGTAGCAGTCAGTATCAGTTCTGTAGTTTGCTGTGCTTTGAAAATTGGATTAGGAATAGTTGTGTTACTCAGTGATGCACCAGGTGTCCAGTTAAGAGCGTATGTGAAAGTGCTAGGCAATATAACACCATGCAACAGCATTGTATCATTTTCACACATTGCAGCATCGTTATCTACTTTAACAGTAGGTACAGGCTCAACAGTTATATCAAACTCAGCACTACTATCAATAGGACAGCTTGGATATTTAGCAGTTATTGTATAAGTAGACTTACCCAATGGAGCAGGTGTGATTTTAGGATTGATAGCGGTTGCATTATCGAACACACCAGGGTTACCTGTTGTACTCCATATATATGAGTAACGGCTATCACCTGTTACATTAGTGTTGATTGAGCTACCCTCACATACGGCAGTATCTCCGTTTACAAGTTTGAATCCTGATAGTACATCAACACTAACGGTATCGAATGCTTTACACCTGTTAATGCTTGACGTAATAACAACTGTGTACGTAACCGGAGTTTTCGGGTTAGTTGTAGGAACATTGAACGTATCATTATCCAGATATGTTGCAGGGCTCCACTTAGTTCTATATGTTACACCAGGTGCAGGATTTAATTTCAAGTCAAGTTTTATCGGATTACCAGGACAAGTTAGTGTATCAGGATGTTTTATAAATGTAAGACCAGGCAATACACCTACAGTAACAGTATCCTTATTGTTTGTACAGAATGCGTTTGCCTGAGAAGTAACTACATAAGTAGTAGTAGCGCCAGGTGTTGCGATAGGACTAGTACAATTTGTACAGCTGAGGCTTGTTATTGGAGAACCACCAGGTAATACAGACCAGCTATAATTATTACCACCATAAGCTGTCAGGAAGGCAGTTTCTTTAGGACAAACGTTTGTATCATTAACCGTAGTTACTTTAGGCCATATATATATCTGAACAGGGAATGGGAAATACAACATGATACCCGGAGGGCGACAAGTTGAGTCTTTTACAGTGATAATCAAAGTTCTGCTTGTATTACCATCAGATGGAGTCGGAGTCCATGAGAATGAACCAGCGATTGAATCGGTATACAAATTAGTATAATTGATAGTAGCAGCAGGAACAGAGAAAAGGTGGTTATCTGTTGCAGTAAGTACCGCAGCAGTATCTGTAGAAACAGTTGCAAAGTTGAAAGAAAGGTTTTGACCAATACAGCCTTCAACCCTACCACCGGCACCTATTGAACCACCAAGAAGTGAAGCGGCATTAACGCCTGATGCAGGAGCAGATGTAGAGCAGTTAAGTACCTGTACCTGAATATCGCGCATGATGTAACCTATCAGCGTACCGTTTCTGAACTCACGTACACGTGTAGTAAGTGTATGAGCACCTACAGTAGCAGCAGTAAATGCCATTTGACCTGTTGCACCATTAACAGTAAATGTATTGTTAGTTTGGAATGGATTATTAGTAACATTCAGCGCAGGAGTTAAAGAAGTAAATGTAACACTGTTACCAGGACCACATTCGCTGCTTGCATCCATCGGAACAATCATATCTGTTACCAACGAGTCACCATCCGGATCAATCGCACCATTATTATAAGTATATGGTTGGTTTACGCACACATACGGAATTGGTTTGATTGAGAAGTACGGAGAAGAGTTACCTTGGAATAACTGATTATTAAAGGTAGTTTCTACATACAGGTTTACACCAGGAATATTCGCACTGGAGTTCCTGGCACTTATAGATGTAGAGAATCGCCATTTAACACATCTTGCCGGCAACTGCACGATAGCAGAATACCACCATTCCCTATAACCAGGTAGTGATGAGCCCGTTTGCTGACAAGCGTTAGGGTAAGCCGAACAACCTGCAGATACAGGATCACCATTTACACCACCGCCCGGAAGCGCACCACTCCACTTGTTCATTGTAATGTTTGCTGAATACGAGTGGCAAGAGTCTGAAATACAAACTATAGCAGAACCCGGCTCACTGATACCGGTACAGTCTCTATAGAATTTGAAATACAGACGATAAGTAGAGTCACTTATCCATTCGTAGATAATTTCGCCACCGGCAGCGTGCGATGCTTTTGCCTCTTTATTAGGCATCAGCGCGAAGCTTAGGATGGTGAACGTAATAAGGAGAAATGAGTGTAACTTTCTCATATTGCGGCGTTGTTTTAACGATTAATTTACTACTGTTATAATATTCGGGTTAAAATACGACTAAATCAGCTTTTATCCAAACAATAACACTTAAAAAAAAAAATAAATTATAAATATTAATCAACTATTAAAGAAATCCAGTCTGCTAATTAGCCTTACTAGTATAAAGACATTAATGAGATTTTAATGGTTGGGCATTTATCCAAAAAATTTTAACTTTTTCTGACAATTCACTCATATTCAACTTATTCATACAGTTAAAATGCTTTTTAGGACACCTGTTATAACCTATTTTACTGCATGGATGACAACTTATAGATTTATTTTCAAATATGACAGATAGTGGTTCGTAGCTTGTTTTCAGATTATTGCTTCCATAATAAGGGAACATACCCATTTCGGGGCTGGTATTACCCCAAAGTGATATAATAGGTTTTTTATATGCTGCAGCCACGTGCATCAGCCCTGTATCGTTGCTCACCACTACCCTTGCATGCTGCACCAACCAGGCACTTTCATTCAGGTTGAACTTTCCACAAGAATTATAAATGCGTACTTTATCTGTAGAAGCAATAGCCTCGCCGTCTTCCCTATCCTCGGGGCCACCCAATAATACCAGCGGATACGGACAATGCTCCGCAAACTCCCTCCATTTTTCTACAGGCAGCTTTTTGGTATTCATACTACCACCAATAACACAGCCTACATAGCCCGCCCAGTGACTCATAGGGATATCTGTGTTCTTAAGGTTAGCAGATTCGGGTATGAAATAATCGAGCCCGCGATTATCGTTCATTACGCCAAGTGGCTTTACGGTTTCCATATAGCGCTCAACAATACTCTTATCCGGCATTATATTCAGCTTCAGGTTGGTAAGCAGCCATTTCTGCACATTCAGTTTGGGAAAAGAATAGCTCTGCACATTCAAAGCCCGCTTCACACGCATAGTGCGCAGGTTGTGGTGCAGGTCAATAATATAATCGTAATGCTCTTTTTTGAGTATTGCTATGGTTTGGTTGATATCATCTTCCAGATAGTGCAGTTTGTCTATATACGGGTTGTGTGCCAACACACTGCGAAAAGAAGCTTTGGTAAGATAATGCACCTCCACATCGGGCAATTGTTGTTTGAGACAACGTACTACAGGGGTTGTAAGGACAATATCGCCTATGGAAGAAAAACGGATAATCAGCACCTTCATAAGGGTGGCAACCTACGAAATAGCTGATAAATAAAGGCTATAAATTTTCCTGAAGCTGTGAATAACTACTTTGAATTATACTTCAGCTCTACCCATGCTTTGTCTTCCATAATGCCCAGTATCTCTTTGGCATCATCACCAATACCTATCAGGCTGTTGTAGTACTGCTTTGTTTCGGGCAATGGCCCCATCACTTTTACAAACACAAACTTGTCTGTACCGGGATTGTATACTTTAATAATGGTACCACGCTTTGCCAGATTATGAAAAGCGTATATCAATGTATTCTTAGCATCGTTGCCATAGCGGCTTTTCACTTTATTGGGTGTTTCAAAAAACACGGCAGAGCCTTTCTCTTCTATTATATAGCGTTCGTTCATTGTCTGCTGCATGTATGTTTTACCATACATACCCAATGTATCGTTCCACACAGTATCTCGCGTATACACAGTGGCCATACTGCCATCGCTTTGCCTTTCTTGCTTCTCCTTCATTTCAAGGGTGTACTTCTGCCCGTTGGCTGCGGTACCTGTTGTGGCCGATGTTATTTTTTCTGTTTTCTTTTCTTCCTGTTTAGGTGCAGGTGCTTGTTGCTGAGTAGCTGTTTTACTTGGTACATTACCCACAGTAGAACCGTTGAAATTGGCTGATTGCTCATCGTACATAACCCTTGCCACAACCAATGCCTGCCCTACTTCTACACTATTATCGGGCAATCCGTTCCAGTCTTGCAACACACGCTGCTGCTCGTTGATGACCTTACTGATGCGATACAGATTATCGCCCTGCTTTACACGATAGTGCACAGGTTTCCATCCGCTTTGCGGGGTTGTAGCGTTTGCTTTGTTGTACGATTCTAAAGGAACATATAATTGCACACCAACGGGTAATCCGCTCTGATAATTCAGTCCGTTTTCATCGGCCAGCTTTGCAGGTGGTACATGATACAGGCGTGCTATGCTGAAGATGGTTTCGCCACGCTTTACAGTGTGGCCTATCACCCATTTCTCTCCCTTAGGAATAACGAAAAGACTATCTGCCTGTCCGGCAAATGAGATATATGAGGAAACAATAAGTAATCCGGTAATCAATAATCGAAGCATAAAACTGGCTCTAATCAATTGCAATTCAATATACAACAATTATGCCCAATCCATATCCGAGATTTCCATACGTATACGCCAGTGCTTTGGCAGATAATTATTAAAACGATTGCCCAATGCCTTTATCCACCCTATTCCCAATCCGTTATACGTTAGCAAAATCCATCCTTTGTGTGTACCCTCGGGCAGAGTGAAGTCTTCTTTTTTAAGAAACTTTAACGCTTGCTCTTTATTCAGTTCCAGTTTTGGCAGTATGGCAGCGCGATGTATGCTCAGTGCTACGTCATGACTTGGCAGCCATTCTTTTGGTGTTGGCGTACCCAGTTGCACACCCGTTTTGCGGAGATATACAAATTGTTTCAGTGTATGATAATCGGCCTCGTGGCTGGGGTGGATGGCAACATAATTGTCTTTATCCAACTGCAGGCACAAATACTCGGCATCGAGCAGATGTTTTGTTTGCTCCTGTGCTTTTTTGTCTTGCAGTGTTTTGTAGCGCAGTGGCTTTGGCTCTCGTGTGGTTTCTTTCTTTTGCAATGCTGCTATAAAAAAGCCTTCCCCTTTTACCTTATCAGGACTGAACCTGTAACCATGCAATCCTTTTGATGAAACGGTTTCTACAACACCCCACTCCGCTTCCAATGCTACGGGCAATCCCTTTACTTCAAAGTTTTCGCTGAGCCAATCCAGTATTTCTTCATCTTCCTGCGGGCTGTAGCTGCATGTGGCATAGATAACAATGCCATCTTCTTTGAGCGATGGCCATACATCTGCCAGTATGCGCTGCTGTCGCTGACTGCACAACAATACATTACCCTCACTCCATTCATCAAGGGCACGAGCATCTTTGCGAAACAAACCCGAACCACTACATGGTGCATCTACCACTATCACATCAAAATAAGATTCCAGCCTACCTATGTCTTTAGGGTCGTTACTTACAACCCATGTATTCATATAACCCCAGCGGGTCATGTTCTCTTCCAGTATCGTGGCACGTGTGCGGATAACCTCGTTGCTTACCAGCAAATCGTTCTCACCAAGAAAAGAAGCTATCAATGTACTTTTGCCACCGGGTGCTGCACATAAATCTAAGACACGCAAACCACTACCTGCCAGTACATGACTGCTAAGCACATGATGCAGAAACATAGAAGATGCCTCCTGCACATAGTACGCCCCTGCGTGATACAGAGGGTCTACCGTAAACACAGGACGCTCTGCCAGATACCTGCCATTGGCACACCATGGTACTTGCGCATTGTCTGCAAATGCAGCAGATGCTTTATTCGGATTGAGGCGAACAGATGTAACCGCAGGCAACTGATGCGCAGCAATAAGGGCTTCTTTATCGAAACCCTTAATGCCTTGCAAACTATCTGTAAGTTGTTGCGGAAGATTCATTTTCTAAAGCCTTAGTATATACCCACGTAATTGTGCGGTGTAATAGCTTTCAGTTCTTTCTTCAGTGCGGCGCTAATCTTCAGGCCATCTATAAACTTGTGGAGCGATTTCTGGTTGATGCCATCCTTGCCACGTGTCAGCGCTTTCAGTGCCTCGTATGGTTGCGGATAGTTTTCTCTGCGCAGGATGGTTTGTATAGCCTCTGCACATACCGCCCAGTTATTATCCAGGTCGGCAGCCATTTTATCTTTGTTCAGCAACAGCTTGCCCAAGCCTTTATCCAGCGAGCGCAGTGCAAGGAAGCTGTGCGCCATAGGCACACCTACATTGCGCAGTACGGTACTGTCTGTAAGGTCGCGCTGCAGACGGCTGATAGGCAGTTTTGCACTCAGGTGTTCGTAGATGGCATTGGCGATACCGAAGTTGCCCTCTGCATTTTCAAAATCTATCGGGTTCACCTTATGCGGCATTGCTGAAGAGCCTACCTCACCTTCTTTGGTCTTTTGCTTGAAGTATTCCATGCTGATATAGCTCCACACATCGCGGGCAAAATCTATCAGGATGGTGTTGATGCGTTTCAGCGCATCGAACTGTGCGGCAATATTATCGTAGTGCTCTATCTGCGTAGTGTATTGCATACGCTCAAGACCCAGTTTCTTATTCACAAAATCGTTGCCAAAGCGTACCCAATCCATTTTAGGGAAGGTTACTTTGTGTGCATTGAAATTGCCGGTAGCACCGCCAAACTTGGCAGCAAACGGCACGTGGCTCAGTTGCAGTACCTGACCTTCCAGACGCTCTACAAACACCATCCATTCCTTGCCCAGTGTGGTAGGCGATGCAGGCTGACCGTGTGTGCGTGCCAGCATTGGGATGCCCTTCCAGTCCTTCGCCATTTTTTTGAGGGTGAGGATGGTATTCTGCAACGCAGGCAGGTATTGCTCTTCCAGTGCTTCCTTCCACAGCAGTGGTATAGACGTGTTGTTAACGTCCTGAGACGTGAGGCCAAAGTGTACCCACTCTACCGTATCGCCCGCACCCAGTGCCTTTAGCTTGTCTTTCAGGAAATATTCTACCGCTTTTACATCATGATTGGTAGTGCGCTCTGTCAGCTTTATCTGCTGCGCATCGTCTTCTGTAAAATTCTCGTATATGGCACGCAGCTTGGCAGGCTTAACGCTTGCAGGCAGCTTGAAAATCTTTTTCTCGGCAAGGAAGAGAAAATACTCTACCTCTACACGTACACGATAACGAATAAGGCCGAACTCGCTGAAATAAGGCGCCAGCGATGCCAGTTGGCTACGGTAGCGGCCGTCTATGGGACTGATTGCCGTTAATGCTGTTAACTCCATGGGCGCAAAGATAAACAGAAACCCCAAACCCCTAAAGGGGCTTCTTTATTTGTCCAATCGAGGCCGTCATTCTCTATCAATATCGTCATTTCGACCAGCGGGAGAAATCTCCTGAGCATTTGCACTGAAGTGTTCCATCTGTTCCAAGTGTTCCGTTCGGAACAGTGGAACAGTTTGTATTTTCTACCCCGTCATTGCGAGGAACGAAGCAATCTGGTCTTGTATAAAAAATGTCCTGCGCATAAAACAATAACATTGAAGAGACATTTTGTCAGCGCAACATTCTTGGCATAAACTTAGCAATGGGTATATAATATCAAAACTTTATTATTATGGGAATGATGAAAGATTATGCTATTGAGCAGCAACAAAGAAAAAACAATGAAAGATTAGCAACTTACTTAGGAATCACTTATGATGAGTTCGTGCAAACTGAAGCAACCTTCAATACACAAACTGGAAATGACGATGTAGTCTATGGTTATTATTTGACATTCCCAGATGAGGCACCTGTGAACATTCTAAAAAAAATAAAAGGTATTGATTTAGCAAATCGCATGGTGGATATTGACCTAAACTGGGATAAAGATGCGGATGAATAATTACTTATAAAAGCTGCTGTAAAAACAGCAGCTTTTATTCTTTATTAACACAACAATAAGTGCCTATCGTAGAGCGTAATCATTAACTACCCTCGCTCGGCGTAGTCTGTAGCTACGTCGCTACAGGCAACAAATCTCCTGATTTGCAATAGAGCATCATCTACAGTGCTAACTCTCAGGAGATTCCTCCTGCCGTCGGAATGACGGCTTTGGTTGGGCGGTGCTGTTCCAAAAACACAAACTGTTCCATGTTCGGAACGGAACAGATGGAACACTTGATGCACCTTACCTTATTTAAAGTTGTGTACTTACTCCAATGCATCTAAAAAGGAGAAGAGGTTGTACATATCAAACAATAAATCATCAGCAACAACGGGTATAGTACCATCCTGCAAATCATAACGGAGGTATAGCAACAACATATTGCGTAGCTGTTTACTGAGCCTTGCGGGTGGTGTGGCATCTATAAAATCGGTCAGTGCCTGCTTTTCTGTTGTGGTGAGTTTTCTTACGGGCATGTGGTATGTTTTCGCATGCGCTTGTTTTACTATGCTGGTGCATAATAAATGTTTTCTACACAGCATTCACCACTTGTGATATAAAATGATACAAATGTTAGATATTATGTCACACCATTACTGATTATTATACAAAACAACATACCATCATCACCAGACAACACACACCATCCTATACTGTTGCTGTACTGTTATTTTATGTTCTATACTCTTCTATCCTCTCCTTGCTTTAGCCACACTTAAGCCAGGCTCAAGCCCCGCTTGATAACACAATGATTATCAACACCTATCCATACAACAGGAAAATTGTTATTTATCTTTTGCTTTTCAGACTGTGTATTTAGTGTTCCAAAAACACAACAGCACCTTTATATCTATACAAACAAATAGCGCCCCTGAAAAGAGGCGCTGTTGTTGTTTATTTGTATAATAATCAATGTCTGTTATTTGGTACTTGCAGCTTTCTTTACTACTGCTTTCTTCGCAGGCTTTTTGCGCTTAGTAGGCGCTTTCTTATTTGTTGCGGCCTTCTTCACTTTCTCTTTTTTAGGCATAGCCGTTACAAAAAGCTTTGCTGCCTTCTTAGCACTCTTGGCAAATTTCTTTTCACCAATCGCCTCTTTCATATCTGCCAATGCTGTTTCTATTTTCTTTGCAATTGCAGCCTGTATATCTTTCTTGGTTGCTGCTGCTTTTACCTTGCCGGTATCTGCCATGTTTCGGTGTGTTATTTTGGTAAACAATAATAATTTAATAACACAAATTTAAGGTGCAGGTAACAATTCCAATGTTAAGTTTTTTCCATGTGAATTAGTGGCAAGAATACCTACCAATATAAAACACAAACTGTTCCACTGTTCGGAACGGAACAGATGGAACACTTGGAACACATCATGGCACAAAACTTGTTGTATTTTTATCAAAATCCCTACAAGAGCATGCGTACCTATATAACACTTGCAGCCCTGTTATGCCTCACGGCTTGCAATAAAGACAAGCAAAACACAACTACCAATCCATCTGCTACAGAGATAGTAACCTGCAATACCACTGCAATGCAGGTCAGGTTTATTGGTTTTGCGGCTGATGAACTGGATACTATTGTATTGAAAGACTATAAGCAAGACAAGACTTTTGCCACAACACCCGCCACACAACAACTAAACGGATTGGCAAGCGATACGCTCTACAGTACTAAAACAACTGTAAGCAATGTACTGAGCAAGGCGCTCTACAGAGATAACTACTACGACATATACATACCTGCTACAGGCAGGCAATATCGTGTATCAGAGCTATACGATGATAAGGAAACGGAAACCATTACGGGCAATGCAGGAAAGTCGGGGCATTATGTATGCTACTCTCACCCTGCCTATGGTGTGGTAAACAACGATACCCTACTGTTTGAACATATAGCAAACGGTAGCGCATATAACTATGCCTACCTGCAGCTAAAAAAATAAGGGCTGTTCCACTGTTCGGAACGGAACAGATGGAACACTTGGAACACGTGGGTGTAATCTATGACTGGAATATACCCCAGTCTATCTCCGTCAGTTGTCTGGTAGTGGCTACGCCTACTATGATGCGCCTGTCCATATACACACTCGAATTGAGGTGCGATACTGCCTTCAGCCCTTCGGTATCGGCTTCCATATCTATATACGCATAGCCACGAGAGCGTCGGGTGATTTTATCTACCATGATGCGCAGCTTTTTGATGGCACCAAAGCCGCCAAACAGCTCTTTCAGTTCGTGTTCGGTTGTCAGCTTGTTCAGATTACCGATAAATAGTATCATATGCTATTATTTAATTGCGTGCGCATGCGCACAGGTATTAAGGAATGAAACTATATTAAATTTTCTCAAAAAAATAATAAACCTGATATTAACCATATATATTCAGTACCTTCCGACAAATAGCCATCTATGATTACGACTAATGAAGTGTACAGGAAGATAAAGGAAATAAGCGGTCGTACTGCCAACCCGAGGCCAATGGTAAACGTTGATAACATGGCCGCCGAACTGAACCTGGTAAAACACTACATCATCCCTATGCTTACAGAACTGAAGGACATGCGCCTCATCAGCTTCGACAAGCCTGCTGCAGACCATGTAAAGCTTACCCTGCTTGGCTTTACTGTAAAGCGATAGGCTTTACCACAGCACGTTTTATCTTCACTATACGCAGCTTTTCCAACACTACCAATGCTTTGTAGCCCATATCCCACTCGTACCAACGATGGGCATTATCGGGCCTGTTGGGGTGTTTGTGGTGATTATTGTGATACGCCTCTCCCCAAAACAGGATATCCAACGGCAGTATGTTTTTAGATGTATTCTTCATCTTGTAGTTCTCGTAGCCAAATTTGTGTGCCCACCAGTTTACAGCCACACCTTGCAGTGCACCCATAGTAAGTGTAACAGGCAGCAGCAGATACATCCACCAATGTGTAGCCAGTTGCACATACAGCAGTATATACAGGATAGCCCATATTGCTTTTGCCTGCCAGCCATGTGCAATGCGATCAAAACTTTCCCACTGCGGCAGGTTTTGCATATACTTCTCAGGTATGTCTGCCTTCTTGGTATAGATATCTCTGTAGTTATTACGCGTCTGCCACATCAGCGTAAAAATATTGGATGAATTGGCAGGCGAATGGGGATCGTGTTCTGTATCGGTATGTGCGTGGTGCAGGCGGTGCATAATGCCGTAAGCAGATGCACTGATGTAGGACGTGCCTTGTGTAAGGAACGAGCCTATAAAGAATACTTTTTCCCAAAACGGAGACATAGAGTACACTCCATGTGCTGCGTATCGGTGGTGGAAAACAGATTGAAAAAAAAGCGAACTATACCAGTGTATAGTAAGCATCAGGAGAATTGCCATGCTTGATGTTTTATTAGCTAATTGCAGATCGAATGAATAACTAACAATAGCATAAACATCTTTTCGTACTCTGTAATGTACGCATATAAATCGGCATTACCGCATAAAAGACTGTGAATGTCAATATTATGACAATAGTGTTGTATTTAATAACTACACCTTAACATACACTTGCATCAACGCAAAGCTTTTACAAGCATCAGCAAAAGCCCTATTGCAAATAGTGTTGTAAATATAAGCTTGTTGTAGTGTGCTAACCATTCGGGCAAAAAGATATCAAAATTGTGTTTTGCAGAATCTGAATAACGCCTCGCCATCACCGTCAGCGGACAACTACCTTTAAACAACAACAATACCAATCCCTCAACAACAATAGCCGCAACAGCCCACCAGCTATACCTTGTAATATGCCCCGTGATGCCCGAATAAAAAACAAATAATACCATACTACCCAACACCAGCCAGATAGCAGTATGCAGCAGTTTTATCAGCAATAGTTTGAAGGCAGGTGTCATACTCAAAAATAAAAAACAGTACTTGTATTCCTTCATGCATTGTGTAAGCAGGCTTTTACAACATATAACCATCCGTTAACATTCTGCTTATTAGTTTAGCAGCCGTAAGTAGCAATTGGTGAAACAGCGCATAGGCTTTATATGCAGGTTCTCTATAGCATTGCTGGTGGTTTGCATAGCCATACAGGGTGTGGGGCAGTATGTAGTACTGGGATTGTTTGAGATGAAGAAGAGCTATATTGCTGCCAACCTGTGCGAGTATCGCAAAAACCCGAAGAACACCTGCAAGGGCAAGTGCTACCTGCGCAAGCAGATGCGCAAAACAGACTGCGATAAAAACCCTTGCAACAGCGCACCTGCCAAGAAGGCCCACATCAGCATTGCTACCTATATGCTGCCTGTGGCATCTCCTGCCATCGTATATCACACACACTATACAATATCTGTGCAGATACCCGTAGTGCATCATCTGCATACACGGCTATGTGCCGATTCCGTCTTTCAGCCACCGCGAGGTGTAGTGGCATAGTTTTTTTCTACACAAGTATATCATACAGTACATGGCACCTTATGGTATCACTTTGCGGCATGCGTATATGCTGCCAAGCGAACAATCATTTTTTTTTAATAACAACAATCATTCAATAAAACATTAAGTATATGAAATCTATCATAGCAGTATTCGCGTTCTTATTCATCAGCATTGCAGGCTTTGCACAAGACAAGGCAAAATGGGCAGAGCTGGAAACATTTCATGGCGTAATGGGACAGACCTTCCACCCAAGCGAAGAGGGCAACCTGACACCTATCAAAACACACTCGGGCGAACTGGTAGAGAAAGCGAAGAAACTGGCAGCATCTACCCCACCCGCAGCATACAACCGTGCAGACATCAAAGCGGCATTGAAAGAACTGGTGGCAGGAACCGAGAAAATGGACAAAGACGTGAAACAAAAGAAAAGCGATGCCGAGCTGACCAAACAAATAAGCACCGTACACGATGCCTTTCACAAAATAGCAGGCCTGTGCAAGAAGGGTGATGAATAATACTTCACACAGAACGAACAATAACTAAAGGCAGCGGGCAACCGCTGCTTTTTTCATGCCGCATTAGTATATTCGTATATACCTATGTACAAAATACTCTTATCATACCTGTTGCTCTGTATACTGCCACCCTTGCATGCGCAAGACACTACAGGCCGTACCCCCATCAACAACAGACTGTTGCAATTCAGTGATTTCAAAGGCAAACACAAACGCGACAGCGCATCTGCAGTAATTTTTACAGACATCAACTGGTATCCCAAACAATTGCCCAAAACAGGACAGCAACCTAACTACAGTGCAGATGTGTATATGTATCCCTACGAGTCAACAGTAAAAACATCGTGGTTAGATACTGCGGTGGACAGTATAAAACAACGTGTGCTGCATCATGAACAAGGCCACTACAATATTTCTCACATTGGTGCACTGGAACTGAACTATATGCTGAAACGATTTGTATTTGATGAGAAAAGAGCCATACTACAGGCAGATAGCATGCGAAACATAATTGTATGGCGTGTAAAAAAGTTGCAACGCCTATACGACAATCAAAGTGACCATAGCCGCAACCACTACTGGCAAAAAGCATGGGATGTATGTATAGAACATGGACTGAAACTACGCACCCTGCGAGTGTTTCCACAACTGTAAAACCCCTCTCCTCCCAAAATATTCCATTCCATTCCATTCCAATTGGAAGATTGTAAAACCGCATTTTTCGCAAAATGCTCATTATCAATCCTCCTTTTCATTCCAAATATTCCATTCCATTCCATGGAATATTTAAGTACTGAAAAACGCAAATAACAAGCTGCTACTTTGTGTAGATAGTAAAATTGGCAGTGATGGTTTTGGTAGCAGTATGTGCCTGGTTGGTAAATGTAACATATGCTGTACCTGTAGCATGTGTAGCATCTGCTTCGAAAATGTCTATACTACCTGTAGCAACATCTGCTGCGGCAAAGCCTTCATCTTCGGCATAGTACACATCTGCTATACAAGGTTTGTTGTTGTGCAGAGTATGTGTATGCAGCTTCAGCAATTGGTGGTCTGTACCTTCGGCAAGTATATCCAACCTGCCTGTCTCATAGTTCCAATTGGCATCAATGTTTTCTACAGGTATCTCTATACCGTCTTGTTGTTGCAGGCTAAGTGTATGGTGCGGTGTGGTACTTTGTTTGGCACAGGCTGTCAGCAGCAGCACAGGCAGCATTGCGTAGATGTACTTCATACTATGTGGTTATTTACAAAAAACAGACTTGTTACAGTTCATAACAATTCTACCACAATACTACACATACACGCAGCATTACAATAGTGACTAGCATCACACAAACACACATATAACCGTTTAATAATCAATTGATAATGATTAATTAACAAGTTCTTCATTTTGGGGTAACATAAATTGTAATAATGGCATTATGCAAAAATGAGTAGTTAAATATTCCATGGAATGGAATGGAATATTTGGAATAAAAACTACTTGTATTGATTATCAGTGAATTGCGAAAAATGAGGTTTTTGCTTATTCCAATTGGAATGGAATGGAATGAAGTGTAAAAAATGAAGAATTGCATATTCCAAAATGGAATGGAATGGAATGGAATGAAAAAGCACAGCAGATGTGGAATACCGCAATATATTCTGTTGTATATTCAGGAAATGAAACACTACCTGATAATCCTGTTGTTATTATACCCTGTCTTCTCTATAGGGCAAAGCAAAGAATTGCTGCAACGTATAGATAGATACAATACCCTGAGACGGCTGAACTATGAAAAGCAATACGACTCTGTAATAGCCATAGCAGCCAAGCTTCCCTTCAGAGACAGCCTCTATAACTACAGCACAGAGGGATTTATGGTAGAAGCACTGCTGCATAAAGGAGATACCACAAGGGCAATGCGCTATCTTGAAAAAGCCATCGAGAACCAAAGCTACGAGTCTGCACTAAACATGCACTACAGCCTGGAAGCATTTAAACTGGACAGCAATAAACAATACAAGGAGATTGTTAGAAACTTTGATAAGCTATTCAGTAGATACACTTCATCGCTCAACCTACCGTTGATGCAGCTATGCCTGGAAATATACTATACAGACTCTCGAAGCCGCTACCTTTACCTGATGGCAGAACCGGGCAGTAAAATGCAACTGTATGCAGACAGCTTGCAACGCACCAGCGACCTGATGAATGTGGAGGCTATGAAGAACATATTGCTACAGTACAAACGTTTCCCCGGCATATCAGATATCGGCCCTGCTTTCTGCAGAAACTTCAGGCATATACTTGCGCATTTTGCTTACCTGCTACCACAAGACACATTGATACAATACCTGAAAGAAGCCACACTGAAAGGCCAACTACCTAATTACTACGGCCCCTTCCTGATAGATAAACGCGCATGGCAATACAACCATGTACCGGAAACTTATGGAGAATACGGTAATGCATCGGACTACAAAGACGGTGTATACCATTGCCCGCCTATTGCAGATATTGACTATGTAGATAAGCGTAGGGCTGAGTTTCTGTTGCCACCACTCTACACAAAACCACAGGCAGAAAAAATTGTTTTACCAAAAGATTATGATGCTGCTAAACAAAAACATTGACCTGCACCCGATAACTTTGCTATCCTAATACAGACAACCATGCATCGTCCGCAAAGCACAGAACATAACCCGTATTTCCTGAAGTATATAGGACTGGTACCAGAAGGCAATTATTTCGACCTGCTGATGCAAAACACAGAAGATGTGGTAAGCAGTTTTGCCAGCCTGAGCGAAGAAAAACAAAACTACCGCTATGCACCGGGCAAGTGGACACCCAAGCAAATGCTGATGCACTTGATAGATACAGAACGTGGCATGAGCTACCGCGCACTGATAGCAGGCCGTGGCGATAGCGAGCATCTGATACAAACACTTGACGAAGACCTGTATGCTGCCAACGCAGTGGTAAACCACCGCAGTATGGACGACCTGCTGGAAGAGTTTGCCGCAGTACGCTTTACCACCCGCAAGCTGTTTGAAGGCATGACCGAGGAACAAACCACATGGACAGCCAACGTAACCAACGGACGAGCATCTGCCCGCGCACTGGGCTATATGATGATAGGCCATGCAGCCCACCATATCAATGTATTGAAGGAAAGGTATCTGTAGTTATTCTTTCAGAAATAGCTGTACGTTGCCGCTACTCTTGGCATCGCTGGAAAGGTCTACATCGTAAAACTTCTTTTTGGTAATTATCGTCATCCTTGCAGTGCATGGTGGTATAGAACCCTGGCTCTCGGCTATCATGGCTATGCGGCACGATGGCATATCTTTACTTACAGATACCCATAGTACGTGCGACTTTGCAGTTAGCAGCTGACTACGGAGGAGTACACTATCGTTCATATATACAGATACGATATCTCCATCTATCTGTCCGTTATCTACCAGCATTATTTTTATAGAGTCTTTCTCTGCCTCATCTATCTCTATCAGCTTTTGCACGCTTACAGCCCGGTTAAGCTTTTCATCTTTCACCGCAATAGCGACTTTATCATTTTGTGGCTTGCGTGGCAGGGGTTTTACCAACCATACTTTACAATTCATCAACCCGAATATCTCATCGTTTTCTTTCCACTTGCCATCAAAACGCATTATTGTATCAGTAATTCTAAGCTTCATGGTATAGTTACCCAACGCATTGTTTATACCAAAACCAAGCTGCACACCTATGGTGCTATCTTCTTTGAAATATATGGTCGAGTCTTCTTTATGATACACACCACTAATGGTGTAGTGTTCATACTTATCGTTTCCATGATACAGGTGCGACGTGCCGCTTACAATGCTATCATTGTGAATGAAGATTTCAATCACCAGCTTATCCGGCTTAGAAGACATCAGGTTATAACTATAGTTGCCAACCCATTTACCGGATATATCCTGCGCATGCACTTGCAACAAAGAAAGCAGCATTACTACAACGTACACGTATCGCATAGATAACTATTTACACATCAAACAAAATAAATATTTTCTAAACGGAATGTTATAAAACGAGGGTCTATAATACAATCGGGCCACAGCATACACTGTGACCCGATTGTTCTGTTGTTCTACTGCCATTCTATGCCTTGTTAAGGCGCTTAGGATACACAAGCATCAAACCAAGCGAACAGGCAAACAAAAAGCTTTCAATATTCAGCCATTTGCTGCCAAAATCGCCCAGAGGCCCCTCGTGTATCAGCGTTATAACGCGCGATAGTGCGTAGAACCCCCATAGCATGGTCAAAAATACCAGTGCTATTTTTCTGTCTTTAGCCAAGAGGTAAATAAGGCAAATAACAATGGTAAGCCCCACACCACCATACACACCACGAATGGAACTATAGGCATCGTTATTGGGCAGTTTTACCTGTACAAGGTCCATCACCATCTGCGGGCTGAAGAATGCCATGACACTAACCATCAAAAGAGAGCATGCAGAGAATAAAATCAGTACTGCTGCGCTGATGTTTACAAATCTGTTATTACTTTTCATATACTTTTATTTTGATGCAAAGCTCACCCATGCACAAAAAATAAATCTTGGCGTACACCAAGATTTATGAGTAGTATGATATGTAAGCGAAAGATTAGCGGTCTATATCCGTCAGCTTTTCTACCAGTTTATAAAAAGACTGGCGCGGTATGGCAGGCACTGCATGCTTAATAGATTTATTGATGAACCCGGGTATGCAAACAACATGGCCATCTTCAAGCCCTTGCAAAGATGCAGCCACCACCTCGTCTGCTTCCATCCACAAATTCAGTCCCTTTATCTTGTCAAAACGTTTTATATCTGCTTCTTTATGAAAACCTGTATGTGTAAGCCCCGGGCAAAGACTTTGTACCCTGATACCTTTCTGCCCTACTTCCATATGCAACGATTCTATAAAACTGTTGACAAACGCTTTTGTTGCAGAATAGATACTACTGCCGGGTGCAGGTATAAATGCAGCCAGTGAAGAAACTGCAATTATATCGCCTTTCTTTCGCTTCAGCATTTGTGGTAGCATAGCATGTATCAATTGCACGGTAGAAATAGCATGCACATGTATCATACGCAGAGATGCTTGTATATCTTCTTTTACAAACAGCATCTTTTCTCCATAGCCCGCTGCTGCTACAAAGGCATCTATTCTTATTCCTTGCAGTTGTTGTATCAAATCATCTGCACCTGCAGTCGCTGCAAGATTCCCTACAAGTATTTTTACGCTGCACTTATACTCCTGCTGCAACTGCTGAGCCATTGCCTGCAGCTTTTCTTCATGCTTATCGCACAGCACAAGGCAATACCTATTACGAGCATAGGCACGTGCGAATGCAGTGCCTATGCCCCCGGTAGCCCCGGTTATCAATACTGTTTTTCTTACAGTCATGTTCTTATCATTGTACCACCAATTTACGGCTTACAAAATTGCCATCCACATCTACCTTAATTGTGTAAACACCTGTAGCAATATTTGCTAATTGAATAGTTGCATGTTTTTGTCCTGCGCTAAGCTGTTGTTGCTGCAAAACACTACCCTTCATATCGCACAATTGAATACTGCCTTTTTGATATGCGGCATTACCTATCTCTATATTACAAACAGATTTTGCAGGGTTCGGGTACAGCTCTATGTTTTGCACATTTGCAACCTGTACAATACCTACCGGTTTTGAAGTATCTTCTAAAGACCATAGTTCGGCACCGTTGCCACTGTAGTTAGCTGCAAAGAATAGCTTACCATCCATTTCCTTAAAACCATTGAATGCTTTTACAGACAAAGGATTTGTTTGCGTACCCAATGGGTTTATTACTTTGTGTGTACCTGTATCCGTACCATCAGAAACATACAACTGTGTATCGCCCAAAGAAGTTTGCGCAATGAAGTAGATTTTGTTTTTATATACTGTCAGGTAAGAAGGTGCTGAGCCATCCGGGCCAGTAATAATATCTGCTAACAGTTTTGTTCCTGCTTTTGTCCCATCGCTTACCATCAGCTCTATACCGGATGATGATGTAGAACCGCTGAAATACAATTTATCTTTATACACAACCGGCCAACCGGCAAAGTCTACTTTTTTGACACTGTCAGTACCGGCAATTGTTCCGTCAGTATACCACAACGCATCCGGCGATGTGAAGCCAGAATTCAAATAAATTTTATTTCTCCACGGGATGATAAAGTTGCTGTTAATATGATTGAATCCCGGCCTACTGAATATATTAGTACCGGTAGTTGTGCCATCGCTTTCATAAACAATGCTACCTGCCGGCGGTGGAGCACTCACCGTGAAAAACAATTTATTGCCAACAGCCACAAAATTTTGCGGATAAGACCCCATCATACCAGTCTTTACATCCTTCAACAATCTTGTACCCGTATCGGTACCATCAGATACCCATATTTCATCACCCTCCAGATCTGTAAATGCTTCGAAGTAAAGCTTGCCACCCATCTCGCAATACCCTTTAGGATAACTACCGCCAGTAGGATTTATATCCTTAAATAAATAAGTACCTGCATTAGTGCCATCCGTAACCCACAAATCCTGATTACCACCGGCAGATCCATATGCGCTGAAAAACACTTTCCCATTAAATGCATAGAAGCTTTCAGGCGTGCTGGATACGCCACCTGCATATATATCCTTTACAAGAGAAGTACCTGTATTGGTACCATCGCTCTGCCACAACTCTATTCCCTTACCCCCACCACCATCTGCACTGAATACCAGCTTCGAACCATTTAATACAGTAAGGTTTGCAGCCCCAGAACCTAATGGGCCCGCCATAATATCTGAAACCAATGTAAGATCGGGATGTAATCCGTTGGTAGAGAAAATCTCATGCCCGTTGGCCAGATTGGTGGCTGTAAAATATAATCTACCGTTCATTATTGTCAGTTCTTTGGGATAAGAACTGCCTGCGGGGTTAACATCATACTCGTTGAATATGTACTGAGCATTCACATGTGTACTCAGCAACAAAATAAAAGCAAGTAAAAAATTACGCATACAAGAGTTTTATGGTTAATATAAACTTACAACTATTCCTGTATGTTTAGATCATTTATCATTAAGAGCAGATTAAAAAGCTCTTATACTGTTTTAGTATTTGGTTTAACACAATACTAACAGGCTGATGCTCTACGTTTTGGTAAAGCCACTTGTCTATGTTACAAACCAACAATTTATGAAACATATCTTCTCATTACTGCTAATATTAAATGCATATGCAGTTGTGGCACAGCCATACACCCAAGCAGATTCTGCCCTGGCAGACAGCTTTCTGCACAAAGCATGGCGCCAACCATTATTCTCAGCACATAGAGACAAACTATTGGACAGTGCACTGATGATAATACCAACACATGCCTACTATTGGCAACAAAAATCTATGCCACTATACAAAGCATGGAAGTACGAAGTGGGTAGGCCATATCTGGACAGTGCCGTAAAATATGACCCGGCACACTGGCTGGACTATGCCGCATTTATGACTGCCATGTTTCAGAGAAACTATACAGAAGCCTTGCAGCTTTTTCATCGTGCAAAAGCAAATCCAAAGTGCACCGGTTATGTGATGGACCACCCTTACAACTTCTATATTGGGTTGTGCCATTTGCAGCTGAATCATATTGATAGCAGCAAATATTATATAGAAAGCTGTGTGAATGAAACCATCAAAAAACGTGGTGAGAGTTGGGTGCATCCCAATCATTTCTTTTATCTTGGTATTATACAATACGAGCTGGGAGATTATGAAAAAGCTATAACTACATTCAGCAAGTCTATAAAAGAATACAAACAGTTTGCAGATGCATACTACTACACCGCACAGTGCTTCGCACGCATGGGGAAATATAAAGACGCGCTGGCCAATGCAGAACTAGCATCGCAATATTTTAAAGAAGGATATAGCATTCGTGAAGACAATACACTGTATGAGCCATATCCATACCAAATGAGGAAATACTATATGGATGGTATGCTGGGCTATCTGAAGGAAAAGACAACTACTAACTAATAGCTTTCTTTATCTCAGCAATGAGCATATCAATCTCATTTGTGTTGTTATAAATGTGGGTAGATACGCGTAGCGAGTTCAATCCGTTTTCTGCAACACTGCGGATGCGAATCTTATTTGCTGCACATTGTTCATAAAACTTTGTGTATTCTACACCTTTTATACGGAAACCATTTACCGCACAGTGACTGCAGTCTTCAGTGGGTGTTATCAGTTCTACCCTGTCGCCCAATATCAGCAATTGCTGCTGTGTGTAATTGCCAAGATATTTAATACGGTTATGGATGTTCTCCATACCTATTGTTTCAATAAAATCTATCGCCGCATCTACACCTTTATACAACCCTGAAGCCTGTGTACCGCCATAGTAGCGATGCGCGCTGTCTGCATACTTACCCATCTTAGGTGTTTCCAACGCCATATCCCACTTGCCATTATCGCTGCCACCACCTACAAAATATGTTTGCAACACCTCCTGAAATGCTTTGCGCACATACAGAAAACCTGTACCCTTAGGGCCTAGCATCCACTTGTGGCAGCAAGATGCATAGGTATCGCAACCCATGTCATGCAAATCGAGCATTAGCATACCGGGGCCATGCGCACCGTCTATTATAGAATAGATATTGCGCTCTCTTGCCAGCGTGCATATTTCTTTCACAGGCAGTATCTGCCCTTGTGTGCATGGTATATGTGGCACAGCTATCACACGTGTACGATTTGTTATCAATGCTTCAATACGCTCCAGCGTTTCTGCTGCAGTAGATGTAGGTGTAAAAGTTTTGATAACTATACCATGCAGTTTCCTGCGGTTCAGCCACGGAAAGGCATTCCCCACATGCTCATGCGTTGTAAGTATTACTTCATCACCTTTGCGTAGTGGTACGCCCCAACACCCGATGTTGATACCATCTGTTACATTATGCGTCAGTGCTATTTCATTTTCATCTGCACCTACAAAAGCAGCCAGCTTCTTTGCTGTGTTTTCCCATCCGCCATAACCACCGTGATGATCACCTTCCATCATACCATTTTTCACTGCTTCTATTACAGGATATGGCGATGGACCCATCGTGCCGTTATTCAGGTAAGTCAGTTCTTTGGTAAGTGGGAAGAGTTGCCTTACGTTCTGCCAGTATTTTTCGTCGTCTTTTGCTATTGGCTTATCAGCCTTTACAGACTGCATAGCAGCCATCGCTTCCATTTCTACAAAAGACATTGCAGAAAGAACGGAAGCTGTTCTCAAAAAATTACGACGATTGAACATAGGGGGCTGTTAGTTTGACTTAAATATAAGATTAATGAATGTAAATCCTGAAGGAGGAAGGGGTGATAATTTGCGGCAATAAAAAAAGGGTTGATTTCTCAACCCTTTTAAGTAGTCCGACCTGGATTCGAACCAAGACTAACTGAACCAAAATCAGTTGTGCTACCTTTACACCATCGGACTCACTGGTGTCATTGGGATTGCAAAGGTAATAGCTGTTTTGAAAACAGACAAACTTTTCTCACAATTATTTTTTTAGAATAAATAACATTCGGGGATAAATATGCGCCTCCATTCGCACCTCACTCATTTGAAAATCATGTTTTTGGAGTAGGTTTGCAATCAATACCCATTTTAATACTTTTCTACACATGTCTATAGCGGCAAACCCGCGTCAGTTCGTTATTCGAACCATATTCATCAGCATGGCTATCATCATGCTGATACGTCTCTTTTTTCTGCAGGTGGTAGAAGATAAATACAAGGTGATGGCAAATGATATCGCCATCTTCCGCAAAGTTGTTTATCCGCCACGTGGTGCTATATTGGATAGACGAGGAAAACCCATGCTCTATAACGAGCGTGTATACGATTTGATGGTAACACCGGGAAGTGTCAGCAAGTCGCTCGATACACAATCGCTCTGCGAAGTGTTGGGGATTACTACCCAGGACTTTACCAAAATGCTAAACAAAACCCGCATTAAAAGCGGGCCAATGCGTAAGGGTGTTTTCATTGAAGAAATGAGCGCACAGCAAACAGCACGTTTTCAGGAAAACATGTACAATTTCCCGGGCTTTGAAATGGCAGAACGCTTCAGGCGTACCTACCCGCGTGCCAGTGCTGCATTGATGCTGGGATATATTGGTGAAGTATCGCCCGATATGTTGAAGAAAGAACAATACGCTTCTTATCAGCAAGGCGACTACACAGGCATGAACGGGCTGGAACGCAGCTATGAGGATGTACTACGCGGACAACGTGGTGTACACTTTCTGGAGCGTGATAACTTCAACCGTCCGCGCGAACCTTATAAAGGTGGCACACTTGATACACAAGAGGTAGCGGGTAGAAATCTGGAACTGTATCTGGATGCAGAACTACAGGAGCTGGGCGAAAAACTGATGCGCAATAAACTGGGCGCTGTTGTAGCCATAGACCCAAAAACAGGTGGCATACTGGCTATGGTAAGCGCACCTAACTACGACCCCAACCTGCTGCGAGGCACAGAACGCACCAAAAACTACAGCAAGCTATATCGCGATGCAACAAAACCATTGCTGAACCGAGCAACACAGGCATATTACCAACCCGGCTCAACGATGAAGCCTATGACAGCATTGATAGGGCTTGATGTAGGGGCTATCACACCTTCATTCGGCTATCCTTGTGCAGGTGGTTATTATGCGTGCGGCAAGCGCATTGGCTGTACCCACACAGGTGGTGGCCACGCTGCCAATCTGCGATTGGCAATGGCACACTCTTGCAACTCTTACTTCGTTCACGTTTTCAGGCTGATTGCAGACAATAAAAAGTTTGGCGGCGTTAAGAATGGTGTACAGGCATGGCACAAATACTGTAACGACTTCGGCTTCGGACACCCTACCGGTGTAGATATTCCTTTTGAGATGAGCGGTAAAGTACCGGATTCTAATACCTACAACCGAATGTATAACGGTTCATGGAACTCTTGTACCATGCTCTTCGTAGGTATGGGACAGGGCGAGATAGCATTGACGCCTATACAGCTTGCCAATGCCATGTGCATCATTGCAAACAAAGGCTATTACTACACACCGCATTTTGTAAAATCGATAGGGAATAATACGAACGATCCTTTGCTGAAAAAGTATCACGAAAAACACGTGGTAACACATATACCCGATACATTCTTTGATGTGGTAGCAAAAGGTATGCAGGATGTGGTAGAACATGGTACAGGCACTGTTGCTAAAATGGAGGGTATAGAAATATGTGCCAAAACAGGTACGGTAGAAAACAAAGCAGTGGTAAACGGACAGGCGATGAAGATGAAAGACCACTCTGTATTCGTAGCATTTGCACCGAGGGTGAACCCGAGAATTGCGATAGCAGTGGTGGTAGAAAATGCAGGCTTTGGTGCATCGTGGGCGGGCCCGGTTGCCAGCCTGATGATTGAGAAATACCTGCTTGACAGTGTATCGAGCAAACGCAAAGGGCTGCAGGAAAAAATGTACAATGCCAACCTTGTAAACAAATACACCTACGTGATAGACTCTGCACAACGCCTGCGAGATGCTGCAAGGATGCAACGCAGAGAAGACGAGAAACGTATTGTGGATAGCATCGCCTTTGCTAAAGATTCTATCAAAGCAATGCGATTCTTCAACAAGTATTACATTAAGAAAAACAAATAAGAAAGCACTACATCATAAGTTTTCATGAGCGCACAGAGCAAATCCATATTCGGCAGGTTAGATACACTTACATTAGTACTGTATCTGTCGCTTGTATTCATCGGGGTGATGACCGTGTTTTCTGTAGAACACCGCAGCACAGACCCCAGCATCTTTATGATGAGCAAAAACCACATGAAGCAGTTTATGTTTCTGGGTGTGTCTTTGTTCGTAGGGTTAATCATCATATTCACAGATAGTAAATTCTTTTCATCGTTTGCCTATCTGTCCTATACTATTGGTATCTTCTTATTGATTATTACCATTTTCGCAGGGGTTGATATCAAAGGTTCTCACTCATGGCTGGGTGTTGGTGCTGCCAGGTTTCAGCCTGGCGAGGTCTGTAAAATATTCACCTCACTTGCGCTTTCCAAATTCCTTTCATCACCCGATACCAACTTCCAGACACTACGCCACAGGCTGATAGGTGCGGCGTTTGCATTAGCACCTGCAGTACTCATCATCCTGCAAAAAGAAACAGGGCTTGCATTGGTTTATTTCTGTTTCTTTCTGGTAATGTATCGTGAAGGGTTACCCAACATTATCCTAATCATTGGCTTTTCGCTTGTAGCACTTACACTTGCGTCCTTACTGGTAGACAGGCTAGTATTATTTATCATCATCACAGCACTAACAGCAGCAGGCGGCTACCTGATACGGAGGGAATTGAAAAGAAACGTATCTGCGCGCATCCTGTTAGTAGGTGCATGGTTGGTCTGCATATTATTCTCGCAGGTAATGGTACCTGTATTGTTTAAGTATGTATTGCAAAAACACCAGATAGAACGCATCTACTCTACGCTTGGTCAAGACGTGCCTGAAAGCTATATGAAAGCAGGACAGAAGAAAGATGAGAAGAAAGGCAATGTATCAGACTATAACGTAAAACAATCTAAAATAGCCATCGGTTCAGGCGGCTTCTGGGGCAAGGGCTTTTTGAACGGTACATCTACCAAAAATGAATTTGTACCCGAGCAGCATACAGACTTTATCTTCTGTGCCATTGGCGAGCAGTTTGGCTTCTTTGGTAGTGGCATCCTGATAGCACTCTATGTATCACTGATGCTGAGGCTTATATACCTTGCCGAGCGACAACGCTCTGCATTCAGCCGCATATATGGCTACTGTGTGGCATCTATATTGTTCTTCCACTTTGCCATCAATATATCTATGACTATCGGGTTGGCACCTGTAATCGGTATTACGCTGCCGTTCCTTAGTTATGGTGGTTCGTCGTTATTGTCTTTCAGCATCCTGATGTTCATAATGCTGCGTTTAGACTCCGACAGGCAGGTAATGATTCGCTAACAGATAGTAACGTACATTTGCACCGCAATGGCTAAGATTTTCCCATTATCTGAGGGCGTATTTACAATAGGGCACGATAAGCAGTTTGTACCATTCAACCTGCACGAAGATGAGTTGACAGACAGGCCTATCGGCTCGCTGCTGGTAGAGATTCAACCTTTTCTGGTTATTACATCTAAAGACGTAATAGTATTCGATACAGGGCTTGGATTTAAGAATGCGAATGGCGAATTGCAGATACACGACAACCTGCGCAATATTGGCTACGACCCTGAGCAGGTAACCAAAGTAATGTTATCGCACCTGCACAAAGACCATGCAGGCTGCCTGGTGTATAAAGATGATAATGGTGTGTTGAAAACAACATTCCCAAATGCTACCTACTATATCTATCGCCCTGAAGCCGATTTTGCTTTGAGTACAGGCTACCCTTCTTATCATCCTGAAGATATTGAGCCGCTGCTTACAACAGCACAGGTGCATTGGCTGGATGGTGAAGAAGGTGAGGTTGATGGCTATATCAAATACACCCATTCTGGCGGTCACTGTCCGCAGCATATTGTTTATCTGGTGCAGGATGGTGAGCACAAAATCTTCTTTGGTGGCGACGAAGCACCACAACTGAAGCAGATGAAAATGAAGTATGTAGCCAAGTACGATTTTGACGGCAAGAAAGCTATGCAACTACGCGAGCAGTATGCAGAACAAGGCAAGCAGGAAGACTGGGAATTTCTTTTTTACCACGATGTAAAAAGTGCCGTAGCCAAGCTTTGATTAGCGTAGCCTGCCACCGCCGCCACGATTCTCGCGCCTTTCTTTCAGTTGCTGCAACAGCAGCTTTTTAAATTCGCGTTCAGATTCTACAAGTGTTGCCAGTTGTTTGGGCGATATTACTTTCAGGAATTCTTCTTTGTACTTCTTACGAAGCTCCAGCATTTTTTCCTGCATCTCTATATCATCATCTATGCTGCGCATAGCCTCTTCAGGTGTTTTACCTTCGCCTATTGCATCTTTCCTGTATTTACGTCCTAATGCAAAACGTTCTTCTTCGTAACGATTATATATGGGCCAGAATTTTTCAGACTGTTCATATGTCAGTTGCAGCTTATCGGTCAGGTATGCCACTTTAATGGCATGGATGCGCTCCATACGTTTCCCCGGCTGTGCTTGCGCCGAGAAAGCCATTAACAGTATCAGTATAATATATCCTACCCGTCTCATTTCCTTATGCAATATTATATTTTTAATCCCAACCTGTTTCATTCAGGTAGTTTTCAATCTCTTCAGCAGAGAGCTTATTTGTCAATGTGGTAACGTCCGCCTGTTCCAGTGTACCTGCAATAGCATCTGCCTCATACTCATCTATATGCAACTGCACATATTCATTGATGCTATCCTTTGGCAATGCAGCCAGTTGTCCTTCGGCAGTCATCGGCTTATCTGTATTCAGGTAGCGTAGCGAACCAAACCCAATACCTATTACCAATATCGCAGCCGCTGCTCTTGTTACCGTCTTCCATACAGGGAAGGCAATTATTTTCGGCGCTTTCAGTGGTGCTTCTTCCTGTTTTGCCTTCGCTATCACTTGTGCAGCCAGGTTTTCAAAATAGCCTGCAGGCACTTCATAAGCCATCTCCTTGGTCAATAGCAACGATGGTTCTTCAACCTGCATCATCACGCTTTTTGCCAAGCCTTCAAAATACCCCGCGGGCACTTCATAAGGCATTGCTTTGGGCAAATTCAGCATTAGCTCTGCTGCCTGTTCTGCTTTTACAGCATCCAGCATAGCAGCAGGCAGCGCATCGAAGTATCCTGCAGGTACCTCGTACGGCATGGTACGAGGCATATCTGCCAGTTTACTTTCCAGCCCCCTCAACTCTTGCAATATGTCATTTGCACTACTCATTGCTATAGTTAGACTAATAAATTACCTTTTCGTTTAATCTTGTGTCAAAAATGCTTCTACCTTCTTCACAGCATGATGGTAAGACGCCTTCAGCGCACCTACAGATGTTTCTAACACCTCTGCCATCTGCTCATAAGGCATTTCATCATAATACCTTAAGTTGAATACCACCCTTTGCTTTTCGGGCAGCGACTGTATAGCCATTTGCAGCTTCCACTCTATGCGCCTTGCATCATATCCTTTCTGTGCTATCAGCTTATTCTCCAGTACCCCTTCATGGTCAGACAATGAAGCCGAAGCCCTGCGTTTCTGTTGTTCTATCCATGTAAGTGTTTCGTTAGTAGCTATCCTGTACATCCATGTATACAAATTAGCCTCTTCCCGAAATTCGCCTAGATTTTTCCACACCTTCACCAACACATTTTGCAATATGTCATTCGTATCCTCATGGTCGGCCACCATACGGCGTATATGCCAATACAAACGCTCCTGATATTTACGTACCAGTTGGGTAAATGCACTTTCGCGCATCCGCTCATCTTTAAATAGAGCCAGTATTTCCCTGTCGTCTGTATGTGCTGCCGTTGGGGGCATTTATCTGAAGGTGCTTTATAATATAGACTCAGAAAAGATAGGAAAGTTTAAGCAATGCCTGAAAAATCTGTTCTGTGTAGTAGCTTTGCGCCCTATGCCAAGCTTTCAGGATTTAAAGATTGTATTTTTCGGTACACCCGACTTTGCCGTAGCCTCTCTGCAGGCATTGGTAGAGGCTGGTGCAAATATAGTAGCAGTAGTAACAGCGCCCGATAAACCCGCAGGCCGTGGTATGCAACTGCATGCATCTGCAGTAAAGCAATATGCGCTGTCGCAAAACCTGCCAGTACTGCAGCCTGAAAAACTGAAAGCACCTGAGTTTGTGGATGCGCTGCAGAACCTGCATGCCGATTTGCACATAGTAGTTGCATTCCGCATGCTGCCTGAGGTAGTTTGGAATATGCCCCCAATGGGTACTATCAATGTGCATGCTTCGCTATTGCCACAGTATCGTGGCGCTGCTCCTATCAACTGGGCTATTATAAATGGCGAAACGGAAACAGGTGTTACCACCTTCAAGCTGAAGCACGAGATAGACACAGGCAATATCCTGAAACAAACTAAAGTAGCTATCCTAACTGAAGACAATATCGGCACATTGTACCAAAAGCTGATGGCAGAAGGTGGTAAGCTATTGGTAGAAACCGTAAAAGGATTGGCTGAAGGAACAATTGCAGAATTGGCACAGGCTGATGTTGCCACAGAAATAAAACATGCTCCGAAAATCTTTAAAGAGCATACACTCATCAACTGGAGCAATGGAGTTGTAAGCATTCACAACCTGATAAGAGGTATGTCTCCCATTCCTGCGGCGTACACCATGTTGCAAGAAAAGGTCTTGAAGATTTATACTTCTCACTACGAGCTTGCAAATACCGGCAAAGAGGCCGGCAGCTACGATACCGATGGTAAAACCTACCTGCGCTTTGCAGCAGCAGATGGCTGGCTGTATGTAGATGAATTGCAGATAGAAGGCAAAAAGCGCATGCCTGTTGCAGATTTCTTAAGAGGTTTTCGCGCTTAGTGTATTTACAAAATACTGTGTAGCCAGTGCGTAGCCATTCAGTCCAAGCCCGGTTATGCAACCCACACATTTAGCTGCTGTATAAGATGTCTTACGGTATTCTTCTCTTGCGTAGATGTTAGAGATATGTACTTCTACCACAGGTATATTGATGGCCGCAATGGCATCGGGGATGGCAATACTGGTATGCGTGTATGCCCCACCGTTGAAGACGATGCCATCTATCTTCCCGCGGCAGCTGTGCAGAAAATTGATGAGTTCCCCCTCTACATTGCTTTGGTAATAGGTAAATGCTACCTGCGGAAATTGCTTTTCCATCTTTTTGAAATAGCTATCCAACGATTCGCCGCCGTAGATATCCGTTTCTCTTGTACCTACAAGGTTCAGGTTCGGTCCATTTACTATAGCAACTTGCAACATCTTTTTGTATTTTAGAGCAAGATAAGAAAAAGGCAAGCCGTTTATGCCAACTATTGAGGAGCTTATTAAAACTAAGCCAATTAAGGATCCCTATGCTCGCGCAATGCTCAACATCATTTTCACGGGCAGCTGGATTGTAAGTAATGCAAACCAGTCGTTGAAACCTTTTGGCATTACAGAACCACAATATAATGTGCTGCGTATACTACGCGGGCAAAATGGCGAAGCCATGAACCTGTTTGAGATACAGAACCGCATGCTGCAACGCATGTCCAACGTATCTCGCCTTATAGATAAGCTGGTGGACAAAGGCTTTGTGGAAAGAACAGAGTGTAAGGAAAACAGGCGCATGGTAGACATCCGTATTACACAACAAGGCCTTACCCTGCTGATAGATGCAGAAGCGACCATGCAACAAAACATGGAAAGCATCATCGCATCTAAACTAACAAAAGAACAAGCAGCGCAACTGGCCGATTGGCTGGATGCAATGCACAGCTAATATCGCAACGCCGTGTGGGAAGCATACCTGAAAGGCTTTAAAGCGTACCTGCAACTGGAACGCTCCATGTCTGACAATACCGTAGGGGCATATATGCATGATGCGGCTATGTTGGGCGATTTCATGCGCTCATCAAACGCAGGGATCGGGCCCGAGGATGTATCACTTACACACCTGCAGGCTTTTCTTGCACACATCAACGAAATGGAACTGAGTGCCGGCACACAGGCAAGAGTTATCAGCGGTGTAAAATCTTTCTACAGATACCTGCTGCTGGAAGAGGTTGTGAAAATAGACCCTACAGAACTACTGGAAGCGCCTAAGCTGAAACGTGCACTACCCGAATTTCTGAGTATTGATGAAGTAGAACTACTATTTAATACCATAGATCACAGCACACCCGAAGGCCAACGCAATCGTGCCATGCTGGAAACTATGTATAGTTGCGGACTACGTGTGAGTGAGCTGATAAACCTGCAACTAAGTAATCTGTATCTGGATGTTGGCTTTATACGTGTAATAGGTAAAGGGAATAAAGAACGCCTGGTGCCTATCGGTGAAACCGCTGTGAAGCAGATAAAGCTATACAAAGACCATGTACGCAGTTTTGTAAACATCAAACAAGGTAATGAAGACATCGTATTCCTGAATCGTAGAGGCAGTGCTCTGTCTCGCGTCATGGTATTCCTGGTACTGAAAGACCTGACAGCCAAAAGCGGTATTAAAAAGAATATCCACCCGCACACACTACGCCACTCTTTTGCCACGCATCTGGTAGAGGCCGGTGCAGACCTGCGCGCAGTACAGGAAATGATGGGTCACAAAAGCATTACAACAACTGAAATATATACGCACCTTGACAGGACTTACCTTCGCCAGACACTGGAGAAGTTCCATCCTCGTTTTGGCAAATAGTTTTTATTATTTTAGCAAACACCGTATTATATCATTATTTATAAGCATACCCAAACTATCAAACAACAATGACGCAACATCTGGGCGCGTTTCTCATACAGCTCATCATTATTATCATTACATCTCGAGTATTTGGCTATTTTTTTAAAAAAATGGGCCAGCCTACTGTAATGGGTGAAATACTTGCGGGTATATTTCTCGGGCCTTCCATACTCGGCTCCATATTCCCTGCATACCTGCAGGCAATATTCCCTCCCGGCTCACTGGACACGATGCGTATCCTCAGCCAGATTGGTTTGATACTCTTCATGTTTGTAGTGGGTATGGAACTTGACTTGGACATACTGCGAACAAAAGCACGTACTGCGGTTACCATCAGCAATGCCAGCATCATCATACCATTTTCATTGGGGGTGTGCTTAGCGTATTTCCTGCACGATTATTATGCGCCTAAAGATGTTCCGTTTTATGCCTTTGCATTGTTTATGGGTATTGCCATGAGCATTACGGCATTTCCCGTACTGGCACGCATCATCAGAGAGCGCGCACTACGCGACAAGCGCATTGAAGCTATTGCCATGACCAGTGCTGCACTTAACGACGTTACCGGATGGGTTGCACTGGCATTTGTGATAGCTATCATTAAAGCTCACTCTTTCTCAGGCTCTGTATATACATTGCTGGCAACAGTTGCCTATATGTTGGGTATGGTATTTATCGTTCGCCCGGTGATGAATAAACTGGCAAAAGCACAAGAAAATAATTTCGTCAAGCAATCAACCATAGCCATCATATTTATTGTGATGTTGCTAAGCTCATTGTGTACAGAATTAATTGGCGTACACGCATTGTTCGGCGCATTTATGGCAGGTGTCATCATGCCGCAGCAATGGCATTTCAGGCAAATAGTTACAGACAAGGTGGAAGATGTAGCCTTAATTCTGTTACTGCCATTATTCTTTGTTATCACAGGTTTGCGTACACACATCAATGCAGTAAACACACCAACACTTTGGGCGGTTACTTTACTCATTATTTTTGTGGCAGTATTGGGTAAACTGGGTGGCAGTGCACTTGCTGCGAAACTAACAGGCGAAAACAACTACAACAGCCTTTCCATTGGTGCATTAATGAATACCCGCGGTTTGATGGAACTGGTAATCCTGAACATTGGTTACGACCTCAATATACTATCGCAAGAGATATTTACCATGATGGTGATTATGGCACTGGTCACTACCTTCATGACAAGTCCATTGCTAAACTTGCTGGACAAAGCATACAACAAAAAAGCCTGACGATTGTCAGGCTTTTTTATGATAATCTCCTCTGGAGAAGAATTTTTCGATAAGACAGTAAAGGAATATAAAGAAGTACCTGCTCCCCATCTCCTTTATCTTCAGGTTCGATTTACCATATTTTCTGTTCGTCCAGCTATTGGGCAATACAGTAAATGAATAGCCACGTATCACCGCTTTCAGCGACAGTTCCAGTGTCAGATTAAAGTGCGGAGACATGATAGGCGCTACACCTTTTATGGTCTCTTTCTTGTATAGTTTGAAGGCATTGGTAAAGTCGTTGTATGGTATACGGAATATAATACGTGTTGCATTGTTTACCATCCTGTTCAGGAACAGTTTATGCCTCGGATAATCAATTACTTTTCCACCTTTCATAAAACGGCTACCGAACACACAGTCGCTGTCAGATTCTACCATTTTACGATAGAAAGCTACAAGATCATCCGGAGAGTCTGACATATCTGCCATCATTATAGCTACACAGTCTCCGCTAAATCGCTCCAGACCATAACGTATAGCATAGCCAAAACCATTGGGGCCTTTATTGGTGTAATGCACAAGTGTAGGAATCTCTTTACTGAGATTTTCTAAAACCTGCAGCGTACCATCTTTAGAATTGTCGTTTACAACAACAATCTCATGGTCTATCTGCTCAGCTTTCAGCTTGGCATATATCTGCGGCAGCGATTCGGGGAGCGATTCCTGTTCGTTATACGCTGGTATTACAACCGATAATTTCATGCTAATATTAAGCCTTTGCCCTCGTCAGGAAAGCTTCGTGAATTTGGGTTAGGATATCATCAATATTATAGTTCAGCTTCCAGCCCGGATAGTGCGCTTCAAATTTTGAAGTATCGCTTATCCACCAGATATGGTCACCGATGCGGTTAGTTTCAGAATAAGAGTAATTCATTGGCTTACCGGTAATTTTCTCACAAATCTGTATAGCCTCTGCCATAGAACAGTTTGAGAAACGGCCACCACCTGCATTGTATACCTCTCCCTGACGTGGAGCCTGGTGGAAATGCCAGAACATGTTTACCAAATCCCAAGAGTGGATATTATCGCGCACTTGCTTGCCTTTGTAGCCAAACACAGTGTATTTATCACCTGTAATAGCACACTTCATCAGGTAAGAAAGGAAGCCGTGCAACTGTGTACCGCTGTGTTTAGGGCCTGTAAGGCAACCACCGCGGAAGATACCTACGTTCATACCGAAGTATTTACCATACTCCTGCGCTACAACATCTGCAGCTACTTTTGATGCTCCAAACAGAGAGTGCTTCGTATTGTCGATGCTCATGCTTTCATCAATACCTTTTGCAAAGTACGGATGCGATGCATCTATTTCCCAACGGTGCTCTTGCTCTACCAATGGCAGATAGTTTGGTGTATCGCCATATACTTTGTTGGTAGATGTGAAGATGAAAGTAGCTTCAGGGCAATGTTTGCGCGTAGCTTCCAGCATATTCAAAGTACCGTTTGCATTTACGGTGAAGTCTGTGATAGGCTCGCGCGCAGCCCAATCGTGGCTTGGCTGTGCAGCTGTGTGTACTATCAGCTTAATGTCTTTACCATACAGCGCGAAGATTTTATCTATCGCATCTATATCGCGTATATCTGCAGCGTGGTGTTCAAAATTACCGATGCTATTTACCAGGCGGCTAGTATTCCACTCTGTAGAGGCGTCTGCACCAAAAAAGCGCATACGCATATTATTATCTATACCTACAACCTTATCAAACTTCTCTGAAAAGAACTCTACAGATTCACTACCTATCAAACCTGAAGAACCTGTTACTACACAGATATTAGCCATTTTATTTATAATTTATATATTTTACTTTAATGTCTTTTTCAAAATACTTTTCATCTGCTTTGATAGTTACTGTATTGAACACATCCAGCATATTTTTATCTCGCATATATACCTCGAAACCTCTGGTACTAGCTACCCATCTATCAAGAAATATGCCTGCTTTCAACAGCTCTACCGACGTCTTATAATGTCTTACCGCATTATTCCTATCTACCATCACAATCTGTATAACAGGTGGCCTGTCAAGTATCGATTGTAGCTTACCGGCAAAATTATATTTAAGCTCGGCACGCATTGTCATCACCCACTCTACCGGTATCGGTTGATTAAGCCCTGCAGTTATCTGTTTTGTTTCAACTTCCTGTAAAGGCGCAATTTCAGTTTTTTTCCGTAATAAAAGCCTATACCTGCTATTTGACACAAAAGAGTCTGCAAAGGTATAATTTTTACAAATGAAAAGATTTACTAAAAAGTCATCATTAAACGCATATCTGCCATCTATCGCATCGTAATCGTACAGTATATATTCAGGAGCATTTTTCAAATAATGCTCATAGTTAATACGTTGTAGATAAGCGGTATACGCAGAGAAAGACTGAAACACCGGTCTTGGTTTGTAATTCAGCCCATTTTCAATAATATATTCACTATCCCAAGGAAACACATCTATGCTGCTGTTACCAATTTTTTCTAAAACAGGCTTAGGTATATACCTTAAATGCGCTGAATTGAGGTGAGGTGTAGTGTTATACTTTCTAAACTGTTTAAAGTAGTTTCCTATTGTAAAATACCTGTTCTCTAAAGACTTATCAATTTGTCGTCCCGGATATTCTGCTATCATAAACATAGAGAACAGAACAAATACAAATTGAAGCAAATACAGTTTTTTGATTTTAACCCTATCTATCAACGAAAACATACCACTAAAAAACACCAGCGAAGCATAGCCAAAATACTCATAATAGTGCTGACTATCGTTTCTGAGAATAGCCTGTTTCTTTAGCAAAAACAAATAGCCGGCAGTAATACCAACAAAAAACAACAAAGAGTATTTCTTTTCTTTAATGGCAAAATATGCATATACGAGAGTGGTAATCAATAAACCGAGAAACAGCAGATTAACATTATGCTCTGTTCTTGTATAGCACTCTGTATCCAGATACATAACATCATTGTAGCCCTTCACTATTTCAATAGCACCTTTTAAATACCCCGGCAAATTCACCTTCAGCAATAACGAGCCCAACAACACAAGTATTGCTGTACCGGACAATACAATTATAGATTTGAGATATGAGATGCGTTTACTGAACAAGAGGTTTATGATATGCCCTATCAAGAATGCAAATCCTATCAGGCCGGCATTCAGTTTGATGAAAAAGCAAAGTGCAAGATTAATGATGATCAGTGCATAGTAAATATACTTACCATCTGTATACGCACGTTGCATCCAGTAAAAGGAAAAAATAAGTACTACCCACGAAAGATCAGAACCATGGCTCGTACTCATCAACAAGGTTGTGCAAAAAACGGTAGCCAGCGCTATAAACCTGTCTGTTGCATTTAAGAGATAATCTCTGAACAGGAAAAAGAAATTTGTTATCAGGTAAATATCAAAGGCCAGAAATACCCACCTGCTTATGCCTATTCCAACTCTGGTAGATAAGAAGCCTAACGGGCCATAGGTATATACAATGTCTTTGCCCCATATCCAATCGTTATCAACTGCATAACTAAGCACTACTTGCCATGATACATCTAAACCCAACCAGTTAGGGCCTGAGTTTACCAGATGGGGATATTCTACAAAAGGGTATGTAAAACAAGCTATTGCCATCAGCAAAGCAATACCGGTAAAAACCCTTTCTCTGGTTACAATATTCATAATATACAATTGCAATATTTATAGGACTGAACAATAAGGTAATGAGAAATGTCCATAAATCACGTATAGGGTGCGATTTATGGACAATATTAAAGTGCAAAACCAGCAAAAAGCTTTGGCTATCACATTAGCAATGGTTTCAGTTCTGCTTCATTATCTTTTATCCAGTGGTAAATGTCTGTGAAGATGTCCTTCGCAGTTTTCTCAGGCTTCCAGCCTATCTCCTGCTCTATTCTTGTATTGTCAGATATATAAATCCTCAGATCGGCAGGACGATTTTCTTTTACACTTGCTATATCTATCGTGTTACCCGTTATCTCGCTGCATATATGCGTCATTTCCAGCAACGATGCAGAACCTGCAAGACCACCGCCTGCGTTGTACACTTTGCCGTCAAACTTGTCCATGTTATGAATCTGCATATCCACCAGCCTTATCAGGTCGTCAATGTGCAGCATATCGCGCACCTGCTTGCCCATACCACCATAGCCTATGTAGCTGAGGCCTTTTTGCCAGTAGTGCCTTGCCATCCAGAGTGTTACTACACCTTGGTCTGTCTTACCCATCTGGCGCGGACCTGCTATTACACCAAAACGCGTTACGGCAGCTTTCAGTCCGTAAAACTCTACGTATTCTTTTATCAGATATTCCGCAGCCAGTTTGGTAGTACCGTAGAAAGACCGTGCAGCATCCAAAGACAGCGCTTCAGATACACCCTTTGAACTGATGCCTGCTATGCTTTGATTATCGGTAAATGAGAAGCGTGTTGCTTCTTCTGTATAGCTTGCGTTTTCTATCAGGCTGATAGGATATACCCTGCTGGTAGAAAGAAACACAAGGCTTGCTTTGTTTTTGATACAAGCATTGAAGCAATTAATAGAACCTACCAGATTGTTATTGATAACATAGTTTGGAGAACCATCCAAGCCGCTCATTACAGATGGCTCTGCAGATGCTTCTATCATGCAATCAAAAGCACCGAGTTGCTCCAGGTCTTCAGGATTACGAATGTCTCCGTGAACGAATTCGATACCCAGTTTTTTGAAATCGAGCAGATTCAGCTCAGACCCCCTGCGTTTCAGGTTGTCGAATATAACGAATGAATATGCAGGGTATTTTTGTTTCAGCTTGATGGCAAGGTTTGAACCTACAAAACCTGCACCGCCTGTTATCAGTATTTTCATAATATCGGTAGTCTTACTATCGTGCGGCAAAACTAACTGTTTTCCGCTACAATACTAAGCCCATCGCCACTACCACTCCTCGCCTTTGTCGCGCGTGCCGATGCCTATTACTGCAGTCGGGTCTATACCTATGCGAAAACCATAGGATTGGTTGTTCATATTATCCCAAGAATACACAAAATCTACCCGCAGGAAGCGCATTGCTTTGTAGCCCAGATTATCTATACCACCGAATGCTTCTACATAGTAGTTATTGCTATTAATATAGAAAGTATTGGTTCCCGCTACAAAATACCAACGTGCCTGCCTTAGCAGAGGTATCTTATTTGTCAGCAATCCCTTCATGTAGTATTCCAGATGCAGTTCTCCATATAGCTTCTGCGTATTGCTATACTTGTAGTAGGTAGCCAACTGGAAACTGTTCAAGTAAGATGCTGCCAACAACAACTGGTTGTCAGACAGGTGCATCATATCTGGCAGGCCTACGTATTTATCATTCAGGAAACCACCTGCAGCTATTTTGTAAGACAGGCTGCCAAAGAGCTTCAGGTTCATATCATCTTCTATACTGAAGCGCCATTTATCAAAATCAGTTACACTATTACCTATGCCTGCAATACCTTTTTGATAGTTTAGCCTGAACAAGGGAAGATTGCTCCTGTTAGCTACTTTATAGTCGGGATATTGGGTGTATGTGTAACCCGGCCTGTATGCTATACCTACACTCACAATAGCAGCATCATGTTTTGCCCAACCAAGTCCTTTTAATGCGCCGGGTGTATTATCCGTCAGCTTAGGTTTGTTCGACCATGTGTAGGCTGTTGTATTCTCTACAGGGTTGCGTTGCTGATAGCCAGCTTTCACCGTAAAGCTCAGTCCGTTGCCAAGGCTCTGGTTGTACATCAGCGCACCGCCAAGGCGCTCATAGAGCTTCATATAGTTTTGTCCCAATACCAGTGTGGTGTATGTGTTATATAAAGGCGTTACGCTGCTGTTCGGGTTGAACTGATACACATACTTACCACCTTCTACACCAATGCTCCAGAATCGGCCAATCCATTTCCTGTCTTGCTTGGTATACATAAATTTGCCCATTACATTCAGGTGCGTATTGCTGAAGCCATATCTTGCTGCCAGCTTACCAGTCAGGTATTGAGATGTGTCTATATTATGTGTCCACCAGATTTTCGGTATTACATTCAGCCCCTCTACACTGTTAAAACCAACCATACCATCCAGTAAAGAGTTGGTAACAAACCTGTGTTTGTTTCCTTTGGTAGAAAAGCTGTAGCCCCCCATGATGATTGACATGAAATCGAACTTATTACGCTTTCTGCGCATGCTGTCTACATACTTAGGATCTTCATATTTCAGACGCAAGCTGTCTTTATCTCGGTAGTCTTTGCTCTCTGCTTCGTTCAGCGGTACGGGGCGGTTTTGTGTCCAGTAGCTGGTATCTTTTTTTGTGGCATCAGCCGCATAGCTGCTGTTTATCTTGTTGCTGAACATAGTATCAGGAATGTTGCCATTCACTTCCTGCTTATTATATATCGTCACGAAATAGCCAGAAATATCGAAACCAAATATTTTGAGATTTGGGTACAACACCTGATTTTTAATAACCCATGTATCTTTTTTCAACGGCAGATGCAACTGTTCTATACGAATGGTATCGAGCAGTTCAAGGTTTGCTTTGCCTGTAGCAAACAAGTCAAGACTGTGGATGGCCCAGTCTTCTTCTACAATGTATATGTAGCCAGTCAGCAATGGTTCGTACTGGCGTTTAGGTATCACGTTTATCTTATCTACCACATAACCGTTTACGGTAAAGTCGCCCTCATATTTGTATCTATAATACAGCAATGCATTTTCGCTGATGGGCGATATAAAACCACGCGGTGTGATGCCCTGCAATATGTTTACATTGTTTTCGTAAAAAGTAACAATAGGCGGCATTCTCGACAAACCAACACCATTGGGCTCACCGCTCTCACGTACTGCCCTTATTATAGTGCGTTCTTTATTATCTTTCGAATAATACGTTGCTTCTTCCTCGCACAGGTACAATATACCCTTACCTGTACTATCCACACCTAAGTCTTCCTTTTCTATCTTCTGCCCCAATATGCGTTTAGGTGTTTTACGGGTACCGAATAATCCTTTCAGATATATATCTGTCTGAAAAGATTTTACCTGCTCCAGGTGAAACTTGCGGCGCTTGATAGCTTTGCGGATGATAGCATAAGCAGGGTCTTCACCGTTTGCCTTCACTACCACCTCTTTCATATGCATTGATTGCTCTTTCAGCTTATAGTCGTGCGTTATTGTTTCGTTGCCGGTAATCGTAACATTGAATACAGACGGCTCAAAACCCATATACTGTGCCGTCACCTTGTGTGTACCCGGTGCCAATGTCAGCGCATATATACCTTCGGCATTGGCTGCAGTACCTGTTGTAGTACCCTGTATAAAGACTACGGCAAATGGCAACGGCTCGCCTTTATCATCTTTCACTACGCCTTTCAGCACACCTGCAAAAGACAGTGCGGGTATCAGTAGGCATATTATCAGGTAAACGATCTTCTTCATACAGTTGATGGTTTGAGTTTAACAGGTTGTTGGCACAACAATCCCGCTGTTATCCCTATATCGGGATAAGCCTTTAAAAGTTACAATAAATTTTATCGGATTTAGAATAAACCATTGATTTGTGCGTCTATACGGCGCACCACCTCTGCAAAGTCCTCTTCTTTCTCTGCAAAGTTGTATTTATCAATATCTATCACCAACAGCGGGCCATCGGTATATTGGTCTATCCATTTGTTATAGAATTCATTCAGGCGCTTCAGATAATCGAGCCTGATGTTTTCTTCATAATCCCTGCCGCGCTTTTGTATCTGGTCTACTATCGTAGGTATTGATGCCTTCAGGTATATGAGCAAATCAGGCGGATTCACCAGTTTGCGCAGGGTATCAAACAACGAAGCATAGTTTTCAAAATCGCGCTTTGTCATCAGGCCCATTTCATAGAGGTTGGGCGCAAAAATGTATGCATCTTCGTAGATGGTACGGTCCTGTATTACACTCTTGCTGCCATTGCGTATTTCAAGCAATTGGCGCAGACGATTATTGAGGAAATATACCTGCAGATTGAAAGACCAGCGATGCATGTCTTCATAAAAATCTACCAGATACGGATTATGGTCAACATCCTCAAAGTGCGGTTCCCATTTAAAATGTTTAGCCAGCTTTGCTGTGAGTGTTGTCTTTCCCGAGCCTATGTTGCCCGCTACCGCAATATGTTTAATTGTATTTTTCTGCGCCATAATCTCAGCAATCCGCTGCGTATTGTGTTACAATATAATAACCAAAAACTAAAAAAATAACCCTCTCTTGTGGAGAGGGCTGTTTTTAATAATAATTTATCCCTATCCGCTTCCTTGCTTCCGAAATGGTAACCGATGCGCTTGCCCTGGCTTTCTCTGCACCTTCCCTCAGTATTTTCTGAATCTTCGCCTCATCTTGTTGCAAATCAGCAGCTTTTTCGCGTATCGGTGCTATGAAGTTTACCATGTCTTCCGCCAATTGCTTCTTCATATCGCCATAACGGATATTGCACTCGTTGTAAGCCTTTTTGTAAGTATCTACTGTTTCAGCAGTCGATACCAGACTCATCAGTTGGAATATGTTCTGGATATAATCAGGCATATCGCTGTTTGGCTCTGTAGGGCCGCTGTCCGTTTTTGCCTTCATTACTTTTTTGCGGATGGCATCGTCCGTATCTGCCAGATACAATGTACTGTTCACATTCTCACTCTTGCTCATTTTACCCGTACCATCAAGGCTAGGCACTTTTATCAGCGAGTCGCCATAGTTGAAAGGATATGGCTCAGGAAACAATTCGCCATAGCGGTTATTGTACCTGTTGGCAAAATTGCGTGCCATCTCTACGTGCTGCTCCTGGTCTTTGCCTACCGGCACTTTTACGGCACGGTGTATCAATATATCTGCCGTCATCAACACCGGGTAGGTAAGCAACCCTGCGTTTACGTTATCGGGCTGTGTACGTACTTTATCTTTAAAGGTTGGCACTTTCTCCAGTTCGCCCTTGTATGCCAGCATATTCAGCATCAGGTACAGTTCAGGTATTTCCGGTATATCACTTTGTGCGTACAATGCAACCTTTTCCGGGTCCAGGCCGCAAGCCACGTTTTCTGCTACTACACGGTACACATTACCACGCAAGTCTTTCGGATCCGGGTGTGTGGTCAGCGAGTGGTAGTCTGCCACAAAGAAAAAGCAATTGAACTCGTCCTGCATACGCACATAGTTGCGCATGGCACCAAAGTAATTGCCAAGGTGCAAAAAGCCCGTAGAACGGATACCACTAACTACAATCTCTTTACTCATAACGGGCTGCAAGATACGAAAAGAAAAATCCTCCCGAAGTGGGAGGATGTAATATTGTACGGATGTTTAAAATTTCATCTTGCTATTGTTGCTCTTCTATTTCAGCTTTCAACAACGCCTTCTTTTCCTTCAAGAACCTAACTGTGGCATCTCTGTGCTGCATAGTTGCTAATATTGAAAAATCTCCCGAAACAGCAGCTTTACCAAGCGTTTTGTCAAAATCTCCGGTCATTTCGGCTTCTCGCTGTTCTAACAAGTCGTAAACGCGATGCAACACATTTACAGTTTGAGGATTTATATTATTATTAACCGCAACCTCTATTGGCTGTAATGATGACACCTTCCATGAATAACCATTTTCAGTTTTTTCGGGAGCCTGATTGCTAATAACAAACTTTTCTTTACCTCCGATTTTGAATGTAAATGGTTGCTGATAATACATAGCTACTTTCTTCCCGTCTTTTTCAGCTGGTGTCCATCTTGGCATTTTTTGCATTACATCGATAGCAGCGGTAGCTAATACATTAGGCTTTATACCGTTTCCATTTGCACCATTTGCAAAGCTGTAATTTTCCGTTACTACCTGTGGATCTTTTACATAGCCGTCTTCATCTATTTTAAAACCTATCACTACCCTGCCTTCTATTCCATTGTCCATTGCTTCTTTAGGATACTTCAAGTTTTCAGAAATATATGTATTTATATCTCCATCAAATTCCGCTCCTTTATCTACCTGAATTGCCTGCAATACTTCCCATTTCTTGGGTTTGCAACTTTGCATGGCAACAACATTAAACAAAACAGCACCTGTTGCAAATATTGCTGCAGCACCAAATACGATAGCCATAGGGCTTTTTCTTTTTTTCAACATAGCGATTCTTCTTTTTATCGGGTGAATATTAAATGAATGTGTAAGTGGTAGTGCGCAAGTATCAAATACATTGCTCAGTAACAGCTCGCTATACTGTAGCCTGTCCATACCAACACCGGCATCTGCCTGAAACTCATGTATCTGCTTCAGCTCTTTATGAATGGCATACAAAAACAGGTTGGGCCAACATATGCATTGCAACAACTGCATCAGCACCACATCAGCACTGTGTTTCATATATACATGCGCAGCCTCGTGTTGTATGATTGTTTCATTGATTGTTTCATCGGGCAGGAGGATGTATCTGCCCCAGCTTCCCGGTCCATAGGTAGTATTCAGCAGTATGGTATAGCCTTTCTCCTGTATACGTGTGCTCTTGCGTATCAACAGTTGCAGGCGTATGCGTTTGTATACAAACAAAGCGAATAGTACACAGGCTACTGCAACATAAGCAATCAATGCCCAGTTGACTGTTTGACTCACCACCTGTTTTTCGTAGCCACCAGCAGCAATTACTTCGGGCAGGCGCACGTTTGCTACCCTAGCCTTTTCAAAGTATTGACTAAATGACGGCAGTTTGATAAACGGCATAGCAATAGGCAGCAATGCCGCGCTCAGCAGATATGCCCTGTTGAATCCATGTATCGGTTTATTACGCAACAATAATGCATATACCAGATATAGTATGCCTGTATACGCGGTTACTTGAATGAGGTACATCATAGTGTTTATTTTTTATCGGGTGATTGTTTCAGTTCTTTCAGAATAGCTTCAAGCTCTTGTACGGTTATATCATTTTCCTGTGCAAAGAAGGAGAGCATGCCTGCAAACGAACCGTTGAAGTATTTGCTTACAAACTGGTTCATGGTCTTTTTGCTGTATTCATCTTTTTGCACCAGCGGATAATACCTGTTCGATTTGCCAAAAGACTCAAAACCAACAAAACCTTTGTCGCACAAAATTTTAATGATGGTACTGACTGTGTTGTAGTGAGGTTTAGGGGCCGGCAGTAAATCGACAATGTCTTTAACAAAAGCCTTCTCAAGCTGCCATAGTGCCTGCATTATTTCTTCTTCGGCTTTGGTAAGTGTTTTGGGATTAGTTTTCATATTCTCCAACTAAGATTTTAGTAAAACTACTAAATATTTAGTTTATAAACTAATTTTTTAGTTGAAATTATTTTTCCTTACAGATTGATGGCTTTGAAATATTATTTTTAGATTTGTCTAACTTTTTATTTAGAGCAAATAATGGATAGGGTAAATGACAAGTCGCTTGGAGAAGTACATGGCTCTATAGACCCTGAAAAGCGGGGCAGCAAATGGCGGAAACTCTTCGCATTCTTCGGCCCCGCTTATCTGGTAAGTGTTGGCTATATGGATCCGGGCAACTGGGCTACAGATATTGCAGGTGGTAGCCAGTTTGGCTACAAGCTCATATGGGTACTGCTGATGAGCAACCTGATGGCATTGCTGCTGCAATCGCTCAGCGCAAGGCTTGGTATTGTACAAGGAAAAGACCTGGCACAGTGCAATCGTGAGGTATATCCACGTGGTGTAAACTTTGTCTTATATATACTGGCAGAACTGGCAATTGCAGCCTGCGATCTTGCCGAAGTACTTGGCATGGCTGTTGGTCTTAATCTGCTACTAGGCATCCCCATACTATTTGGTGTACTCATCACTTTTCTCGACACGCTCTTACTACTATACCTGCAGAAGCTGGGCATGCGCAAGATGGAAGCATTCATCATTACGCTTGTAGCCATCATAGGTGGTTGCTTTCTGCTGGAAATGTTTTTTGCAAAGCCAGATATGCACGAGCTTGTAAAAGGCTTTGTACCATCTATACCAAACAATGCAGCACTCTACATAGCCATAGGTATAATAGGTGCTACAGTAATGCCACACAACCTATACCTCCACTCTGCCCTTGTGCAAACACGTAAGATAAATAGCGATGATGCATCTGTGCGAAAAGCCATTCGCTTCAATATTTGGGATAGTACTATAGCATTGAATATGGCATTGTTTGTAAATGCTGCTATATTGATACTGGCTGCTGCTGTATTCTATACCAGTGGCAATGAGCATGTAGCATCACTAAAAGATGCACACCAGTTGTTAGCACCATTATTGGGCAATAAGTGGGCATCGCATCTTTTTGCCATAGCATTGATAGCTGCAGGACAAAGCTCTACCGTTACGGGTACACTTGCAGGGCAAATAGTAATGGAAGGCTATCTGCGTCTGCGCATCAGCCCAATTGTACGCCGACTGTTGACAAGGATGCTGGCCATTGTACCCGCCGTATTGGTAATATGGATAATGGGCGAACAGGAAGTAGATGCCATGTTGGTTTTCAGTCAGGTGTTATTGAGCATGCAATTAGCATTTGCAGTAATACCACTGATACATTTTGTGAGCGATAGAAAACGTATGGGCATCTTCACCATCAAGCCTATTGTGAAAATTGCTGCGTGGATAGTCGCTTCCATTATCGTCGCTTTAAATCTTAAATTAGTATATGAAACTGCTGCAGACTGGATAACACAAACAGACAGTACACTTGTCAAAGCATTGATAGTAGGTGGTGAGCTGGGCATTGTAGCACTGCTGATAATTACTACTGTTTATCCATTCATACTGCAACACAGAGAAGCAAATGTAAATATTCACAAAACACCTGAAATGGATGCATTGCAAGGCATATCAAAACCATTCCGCAAAATAGCGATGGCGGTAGACTATACCGATACAGACCGTATCGTGATGCAATATGCCATGCATCTGGGCAATGCTGACACCGAATACCTGCTGATACATATTGTAGAAAGTGCACAGGCACGCATGATGCAAGACAAAACCAACGATTATGAAACCTTGCAGGACAAGGCCTTTCTGGATAAGTATATTCAACTGTTTGCAGATAAGTCTTTGAAAGCAAAAGGTATGTTGGGCTTCAAAAACCGTACAGACGAGATAGCACGCATTGTAAAAGAAAACAATTGCGATTTGCTTGTATTAGGCAGTCATGGCCATAAGGCAGTAAAAGATTTCATTTTCGGACAAACTATAGACACATTGAGACACAAGGTAGATATACCCGTATTCATAGCACAATAACACCATTGCAGCTGCGTTAAGCTGATATGAAAAAAAATATTATTGTCGCAATAGCGACCACGACAATCGGTTTTATTACAACATGTTCTGCACAACAATACGCTGCAAAAGCCTACCTGAATATCAGTAACAGCACATATAAAAATCCTCAGTACACCAGATATCAGAATCAAAATACGAGGTATTTTACCAAAGATAACTTGTTTCCGTCTGTAGCTATCAACTACAAAAACAAACGGAAAAATCAACACGAAATAGAACTGAGCAGAATAAACATAACGAATACTGAAACCTTCGTTGAGCGTATAAATGGTGCAGGTGATAAAACATACATCCCTTCACAAAAACTGACTATTACACAAATACGCACGCGTTATGAATACATCTTATCATTCGTTAAAAAGCATGGTGTCATTTTTGAGCCTTCTGTAGGTTTAGGTGCATTGGCATACTATGAAAAGATGAATGCCACTCCTTACCAAAGTACAGACTTTCCTACAAGTGTAATATATGCAGGTACACGCTTCACCCTTACACCTCGTGTTTCCATCAACATCACTAAACGTGTATTTGCTGACATCAATATTCCTATCTGTATAATGGATGCGGGTATTGCAAAACAGAACATAGCCAACCCCGCACTACCTACACCCGCACAGCGATACAGTATTGCTGATGTTGAACTTTTTCCATCATACTATAGCCTTAGGATAGGCGCAGGGCTGCGTATTTAATGATGAATATGTAACTTACTGCCAAAATTCTTTTGGCATGTTCATCAAGTGGATTATCATCATCATGGCTACCCTCAATTTTGGGTACATGTTTTTTGACGGCAGCCGCGCATTAGCTACCGGCGATTATATCCGTCCTAAATCGGGGAAACACGCAGGGCAGTTGGGCCCGTGGAGCAAAGCAGTGGAAAAAGTAGGTATCAATCCCGAATCTACAACCATGAAGCTCATCTTTGTTGTCTGGGGGCTTGCGGGGCTATACGTCACACTCGCTTTTTTGCAAGACAAGCCATGGGCTTGGAAGGCAATGCTGATAGTCAATATCGCATCACTCTGGTATGCCGTAGTGGGCACTTTTGGCAGCGTGGTACAGATAGCATTGCTTGTAATATCAAAATTGCTGCGATAAGCGTCTGCATATAGTTATATTTGCATCCCAAAACATCTACATCAATAATGCAAAGAGATACTGCCATTTTCGGGCTTATAAATGAAGAACTGGAACGCCAGCGCCGCGGCCTTGAGCTGATAGCTTCTGAAAACTTTACCAGCGCACAGGTTATGCAGGCTATGGGTAGCGTGATGACCAATAAGTATGCGGAAGGCTATCCCGGCCGTCGTTACTATGGTGGTTGCGAAGTGGTAGATAAAAGCGAACAACTGGCAATAGACCGTGCAAAAGAAATATTTGGTGTAGACTATGCCAATGTGCAGCCGCACAGTGGTGCACAGGCAAATGCAGCTGTAATGCTGGCTTGCCTGCAGCCCGGCGATACCATCCTGGGGCTTGACCTTAGCATGGGTGGACACCTTACCCACGGTTCTCCGGTAAACTTCTCGGGTAAGCTGTACAATGCAGTACACTACGGTGTACGTAAGGAAGATGGCATTGTAGATTACGACCATCTGGAAAAACAGGCACTGGAACACAAGCCTAAACTTATTATATGCGGTGCATCTGCATACAGCCGCGATTGGGACTATGCACGCATCCGCCAGGTGGCAGATAAAATCGGCGCATTAGTACTGGCTGATATCTCTCACCCTGCAGGTCTAATAGCTAAAAAACACCTTGCTTCTCCGTTCGATCATTGTCATTTTGTAACCACAACTACACACAAAACATTGCGCGGACCACGTGGTGGCCTCATCATGATGAAGACCGACTTTGAAAACACTTGGGGTGTTAAAGGTCCTAAAGGCGAAACAAGAACACTGAGCCAGATGCTGGACCTAGCCGTATTCCCCGGTACACAAGGCGGCCCGTTGGAGCATGTGATAGCTGCAAAAGCGGTTTCATTCTACGAAATACTGCAACCGGAATTCGGCGCATATACACAACAGGTAATCAACAACGCACAGGCTGCTGCTACTGCTTTGTTGGAGAAAGGTTACAACATCGTATCGGGCGGTACAGACAACCACCTGCTGCTGATAGACCTTCGCAACAAAAACATCAGTGGTAAAAAAGCAGAAAACACTTTGGTGCATGCAGATATTACCATTAATAAAAACATGGTTCCGTTCGATGATAAGTCGCCGTTCATCACTTCAGGTATCCGTATAGGTGTGCCTGCTGTTACTACCCGTGGCCTGAAAGAAGAACACATGCCACACATCATCAACTGGCTCGACCGTGTACTGATGTCTCCTGACGATGAAACGGTAATAGCGACCGTACGTGGTGAGGTGAACGAGTTTATGCAACAGTTCCCACTATATCCTGAAATGTAATTCTTTACACATACTATTTTAAAGCCGCCGTTTGTTTAGAATAACCTTAACACGGCGGCTTTTCTTATTTTTGTAGTTTCATGCTTGTGCTTCAGGCACATATGCACTAATAAAACATACATGAATCGTTACTATCTATATTTATTACTTCCGGTAATAGCCTGTTCTTTTGCAATGCCTGCCGATGCACAATCGGTACGCACCAGAAAGAAAGAAGAAAAGAAGAAAGAGCCGAGCATCTACGAAATAGACACACTGTTGCAACCCATACCCCGCAACAGACAGATGTGGCACGATAAAATAGACAAAGAACAAAACCGCGCTGACGCTTCTGATGGTGTAATGCGCAATCGTGAGTTGTATTATACAGACGATTCTGTTATCAACCTCGGCCTGAATACTGCCATGTTTCAAGTGATAGACCAGATGCAGAAAATGGTGGAAAACCTGCCACAGAAAACCAGAGATGCTATAATGGACAATCAGGAAAAAATACGTTGCCTGAAAGCCATCAACGAAATGCTCTATACTTTCAATTCTGATGTAAAAGCAGACCCTGTCTTCTACCGCAAGCAGATATATAATATGCGCGACCTTATCATTGCCCGAAATGAAGGTACCAGCATGGACTTTGTGAAGAAGAACGTCAACTTCCAGACAATGAACAATGTGAAGTATCTGTTTGAACCAAGCAGCGAAGAGCGCATATTCATCTTCACAGAAATGGGCAAGCTGGAACCTCAGATAATGATAAAACGCCTTAGCGAATTTGCCAACGAGAGCTATGCCGACGATATAGTTGCTGCTGCTGCAAAAGTAGTGCCTAACGAATTGTTCAGCTATGCATCATCTACCAACTATGTACTGAGCAATGCCGTAAAACGCAGCAAAGACCCGTTGGTACAAACCATCGTTCGCATATCGCAGGAATCTAAATCGCCACTGAAGGCAATGCCATTCCTGAACGATATCTATACCAAGAAAAAGACCATTGCAGAGATAGACCAGATAACAAGCAACCACGATTTGTTTTACCAGAACCTCGTAAGGCTGAAGCTGGAACAAGTGTCTTTGGGTGGCGATACCTATACAGATGAATTGAAGTATCGCAGCATGAAGTACATCCGCGAGATGAACGACCTGCACGAAGAAAAAGACCCTGTGCGCTTTAAGTGTATCGAAAATTTCCCGCCTGAGGTATTGTATTTCATCATGGTATACGGTCAGGACGAAATATATACCAGTAGCTTCCTCGGCACATACAAGCGCATGCTGGAACGCATGAAGCCTATGACGGGCGACCAGTTGTTGGAAAAAGTACACCGCGACAAGTTCCGTACTTTCATCCGTATGTGTGCAGGCTACAATACGCTTACTACATTCCTCGGCACCATGGATGCGGATAATAAAAACAACCTGATGCGCAGCTTCATTGCCGGCCTTGAACAAGGTAAGGACGATGAACTGGAAGACGCAGTAGACGTTGCAGATGCATTCGGTAGTATAGAAGATTCAAGCCTAGCAGTATTTCTGGAAAAACAAGTAAAAGAGAACTACGAAGCATCTTACAAATTCCGTAGCAAAAAGGGTGTGATAGTTTATGGACTGCTGGCTACGCTGTTTGAAGGGCTGAAAGGTATGGATAGCACTACAGCGGCTATGCAATCAGACAAGCTGAACCTGCCACCTATCAGCATGGTAATGAATAAAAACCTTACCAACGATTCGGGCATTGTTTACGAGCAGGTATTCTTCTATGGCGATGAAGATGGTAAAACTTCTTACACCAGCTTTATGGGCAATTTCCCGAAAGACAAATGGAAAGTTGTAACCAATAAATACTGGGCAGAAATATCATCGTTGCAAGGCAAGAAGATAGTTATCTATGCCAACCTGCCAATACCTGAACCGGGTGATGAAGAAGCACAGAAAGAACTGGCAAAATACCTTGCAGAAAAAGAAATACACCCATCGGTGGTTATACACCGTGGACATAGCTACCACCTGCCACTGACGATAGATCAACTACAGCGCGAAACAAAAATCGTAATGCTGGGCTCTTGTGGTGGTTATCACAATCTGGGTAAAGTACTCGACCATTCTCCTGATGCACACATCATATCATCTAAGCAAGTAGGTTCTATGAGTGTAAATGAGCCTATTATCCGCAGCATCAACGACCAGATACTGGCAGGTAACGATGTAGACTGGATAATGTCTTGGCGCGGGCTGAATGGCTACTTTGCCGCGAAAGGCAGGGAAACAGCCAAAGGCATGTTTGATGATTATATACCACCACACAAAAACCTCGGTGCTATCTTCATCAAAGCGTATCGTAAAATGCTCAGCAGTTTCGATGAATAATCAATAACAAAACTTCTTTCCGTTATGGCAAAAATCAAGCTCGGTAAAATAGATACCAAAGCACCCAAGCATCTTGACAAAGACGCTACCAAAAAGAAATTGGCTGCCATTCAGGGCGAGCTTGATGAATTGCAAAACCTGCTGTATGCCGAAGGTAAACACAGCATACTGGTAATAATACAAGGCATGGATGCCAGCGGTAAAGACGGACTGATACGCGATGTATTTGGCTGTATGAACCCGCAAGGTGTACAGGTGACTTCTTTCAAAGTACCTACGCCCGAAGAGCTGAGCCACGACTTTCTGTGGCGCATACACGAGCATGCACCTGCCAAGGGCATGATACAGGTTTTCAACCGTTCGCATTACGAGGATGTATTGGTAACGCGTGTACACAGCATCATTGATGATAAGACTGCTGTAAAACGCATGGCTGCCATCAACGATTTTGAAAAGATGCTTACCAACCACAACAATACACACATCATCAAGCTATACCTCCACGTATCACGAGAGGAGCAACTGGCACGTCTGCAGGAGCGCATGAAAGTGCCGCAGAAAATGTGGAAATACAATGCCAAAGACATTGAAGAGTCGCAATTGTGGGATAACTATATGGGGTATTACGAAGAGGTCTTCAACAAGTGTAATGAACCTGAATGGAACATCATACCTGCAGACCAAAACTGGTACAAGTCTTACCTTGTAGCAAAGCTGCTACGCGATGCCATGGTTGGTTTTAAGATGAAATATCCGGGGATGAAAAAGTAGCAATATGTTCTCTGAAATTGAGTATTCCATTCAACAGCAAGACTTAATTGAAGCATTAGATAGTAACTCTGCTCTACAAGTAGCCATATTAGAACCAGACGTTACCATCATGGATACCTATCAGAGCTGTATCGAAGCAGCACAAACTGCTATTAAGGTATTTGACAATCGCATTTTTGATTACTTTAAAATACTCGCATTTCGAGGGAAAATCCTTCCCGCAGATATAGATAAGCGATACAAACTATATACTTATCCAGACATTTTGCCTATAGGAGAAAAAATATCATTTAATCAGTTCATTGGCGAAGGATTAGATATAGACACCCTTACGACAACAGGCTCCGATCTTTTCCATCAAAATAGTAACAAGGGTTTGATATATGCTTTGTTTTGCGACCCACATTCAAGCGGGAATATAATCGGAGAAAAATATGATAATCTCATTAGGAAGTTTTTCTCTGCTTTTTTACCATCGAAAGAAAACTACATCATTTACCAATGGAGTAATGACTGGTCAAACTATTTTGATGCAGGAAAAGAATGGTGGGGCACGTTCTTTTGGACACTATATGATAAAACTACTAATCAAATTACTGTAATAGCTGCTTCTACTACAGACTAATCAACCCACAAACTTTCTGATAGCCGCATTTACAATATGCGGCTTTTCTAATTGCAGAAAGTGCCCGCACTGCGCTATCATTTCCAGTTTGGCATATTGCATTTTGTGTACAGCTTTTTCGGCTATATGCTGCGTAGTTACAGGGTGTATCCACCTGTTAGGTATCAGCGCATCACGCTCACCAAACAGTACAAGTGTCGGTTGCTCTACAAGGTCCAGGTTATCGAATACAGGTTCATCCAGCATACTGTTTACACAGGCATCCACCATTTGCCTGTAGCTGCGTGTAGAGTGCGAACGCATTATCTGCACCAGCTCTTCTACCATCTCATCTATCTGCTTCGGGTACTGAAAGAAACTGGTACGTATGCTTTGCCGCAGGCTATTCTCTTCTGTGCTGAACATATCGAGTGTGCTGATGGTCGATTTATACATCGTACTTTCAAGCGGGGTGAATGTTTCAAAACCCGCAGGCGCACACAGTATCAGTTTTTCAGCAGCATCGTGTACATTCTCCAGCAGGTGCAGCACTACCTGTCCACCCATCGAGTGCCCTACCAGCACCACATTTTTCAATCCCAGCTTTTGTATAAAATCGTATACGCATCCTGCGTAGAAGTGTATGCTGTAATCGTAGTTGCCTCTGTCAGAATAGCCATTGCCGGGCAAGTCTACTGCTATGCACCTGTAGTGTTCTTTCAGTGCTTCTATCTGGTACTTCCAGCTGCCACCATAAGTAGCCAGCCCGTGTACAAATACCAATGTATGTTCTCCGCTGCCCTCGTCTATATATGCCATGTTGCAGCCATTAGATAATACTGCGTGATGTATGGCAAACTGCTTATGTGCTGTGTGTATCAATTCCGTTCGTCTATTATTATTCAATATAAAACAAAAGGTGCGCATCACGCACACCTTTTGTCTATGAGCTTATTCTGAAAACTGACCGGTTAACTATTCAACAAGTCAATCAATGAACTAAAAACTATCCTCTTTCTATTACCCATTTAGCTACCGCAGGTGCAAGCTCTTTCTGGCTCTTACCACCTACAAACACACCTATGTGACCACCAGGGAAAGGATAGTTTGTTTTATCCTTCGTACCGATAGCATCCATTATAGGCAATGTGCTTTCGTTAGGGATGATGTTATCGTCTGTGGCATATACGTTCAGGAAAGGAACTGTCATATTTTTCAGATCGATAGCACGGCCACCAAGCGTCATTTCACCTTTTATCAGTTTATTGTCGCGGAAAAGGTCTTTGATGTATTTACGATACATCTCGCCCGGAATAGCAGGCAAATCACCTTTCCATTTTTCCATGCGGAGGAAGTTCTCCATTTTATCTTTGTCACCAAGGCTATCCATCACACCAATGTATTTGCTGATGTTCATGCTTGGCTTCAGCATACCGAATGCGCCGTCAACCATTTCGCCGGGTACAGTACCTACGCTGTCAACGATAGCATCTACGTCTATGTGTTTTGTCCAACGATACAGCATACAAGTGTTTGTGCTGAATTCGTAAGGAGCAACATATGTAGTCAGTGATTTCAGTTTTTCAGGATACAGCGATGCATATATCATGCTGAATGTACCACCCTGACAGATACCCATTTTGTGGATTTTATCAACCTTATTGCTCTTACGAACAAAGTCAACCGCATCGTTCATATAACCGTCGATGTAGTCTTCCATTGTTTCGTAGCGGTCTGCTTTTGTCGGGTAGCCCCAATCCATGATGTATATATCAAGACCTTCTTCCAGCAGCTTTTTCATCAGGCTGCGGTCAGGTTGCAAATCAAGCACATCGTGCCTGTTCAGCATAGCGAAAGAAACCAGCACAGGAGTTTTGCTCTTAGCAGGTGTTTCACGGATGTAATGGTACATTTTCACGTGGCCGCTGCTCCACACCAATTCTTTTGGTGTTGTTGCCAGTTGCACATCCTCCATGTTTTGCAATGTCTCGTAGCCTTTAGCCAGTTTGTGCGATGTAGAAGTCAATTCTTCCACCATTCCTGCAGGGTTCCAATTCATACTCTTAAAAATTTTGCGCGAAATTATTAAATATTTTCTAAATAAGAGCAATTAAGCTCCCGTTAACCTTATGAATATAGCGGATAATGAGCAGTTTACCAATTAAACGAAATTAATTCTACATAAAATGAGAGTCCCTGCATCCAGATGAATGCAGGGACATTATCAAACAGAACAAACTGTCGTAATTAATAATTGATAGTACCGTTTATATTGCTCAGTACTGCCAATCCGGGATTACTCAACGGCACAGTCATAGTACCCGAGAAGTTACCTGTAGCATTTCTGAATCTGCCTGTGCCACCTGTAAACTCAGCTTCCAAAGTACCTGTTGCAGTACCATTAGCAGTAAACATTAGATTGTATGAAGGAATATTGCAGTAAATCTCGTCGCCATTAGCAGCCACAAAAGATGCACACTGCACCGTTACCTGATTGCCTACATAGTTACCACTGATAATGATAGGTGCCACGCATGTTTTATTCTTAGCCTTCAGCAAGCCCATGTGCGTTACCGTACCGGTACCCTCAAAATCGCCTACAGTGGCCAGCGGACCACAGTTGCATGGCAAGCCCAGCGATGTATTGATCCTATAACTAAGACTTCCCTTAAATGGTCTGCCACTGCTTTTTGACATTGCTGTAGATTGCAGGTCTGCATTCTCTACAGTATTAGCATTATTTACCGCTGGGATGGCGGTATTGGTAGCCTTATTGCAAGATGTGGCGAATGCCAGTGCACATGCAGCAATGAATAGTTTGTTTTTCATAAGCCTTGTTATTTGAGAGGTAAATTGATTAATAGGCTAAGTTCCTCCTGATAACAACCTGATAACAAATTACTGTCATGTATTAACAACAGATTTACAAGCGCTTAACCATGCATTAACAAGGCATGGGCACAAAAAAAGTCCCGCGTCTTTGCAGAGCGGGACTTTCTTAATAATATAACCGGATGGCTTATTTTGCCACAGCGATGTATTTCTTTTCTTTGATACGTGCAGATTTACCCTGACGATCGCGTTGGTAGAACAGTTTCGCGCGACGAACACGACCTGTTTTGTGCACCTCGATAGACTCGATATTTGGTGAATACAGCGGGAACAGACGCTCAACACCTACACCGTCAGACATTTTGCGAACAGTGAAAGTTTGCGTGTAGCCACGGCCCTGACGTTTGATAACATCACCTTTAAATGCCTGGATACGTTCCTTAGCACCTTCAATGATTTTATAGTTAACGGTAACGTTGTCACCGGCTTTGAATTTCGGAAATTCTTTCTTCCCTGTCATCTGCTCTTGTACAAATGCTACTACGGTATCCATTTTAGTATTATTTTGGGTCTGCAAAGGTAATGAGTACTCTGATAAATTCAAAATTTAAATTTAAATCTCTCAAATCTTTTTACCTGTGCTTGTTTTACAAATGCGAAATTACGCAATAAATCAGTCTTTTCAGCTATTTCAGCCTATTTATCATCATCCATCAAATCGGGTCTGCGCTCTGCGGTACGCTTCAGCGATTGCTCCAAACGCCATGCATCTACCTTTTTAGGGTCGCCGCTCAGCAGCACATCAGGCACTTTCCACCCCCTGAAGTCTGCCGGACGGGTATATACAGGCGGTGCCAGCAACCCATCCTGATAAGAATCAAACAACGCAGAAGTCTCATCATTCAATACACCCGGTATCAGCCTGCCTATGGCATCTACAACCACAGCCGCAGCCAGTTCTCCCCCACTCAGCACATAGTCGCCAATAGATATCTCCATGGTCACAAAATGCTCCCTGATGCGCTCATCTATACCCTTGTAGTGACCGCAGATAATCATCAGGTTCTCCTTCATAGATAGCATGTTGGCGGTTTTCTGCTCAAACTGCTTGCCGTCGGGGGTCATATATATTATCTCGTCGTAGCTACGCTCACCTTGCAGCTTCTCTATCAGTATTGCCAAAGGCTCGGGCATCATCACCATGCCTGCACCACCGCCAAACTGGTAGTCATCTACCTGCGCCTGCTTATACGGTGTATAGTCGCGCAGGTTATGCACCTGCACATCCAGCAAACCTTTTGCCTGTGCCCTTTTCATTATAGAATGGCCAAAGGGGCTTACCAGCAAATCAGGAACAACCGTTATTATATCTATTCGCATGAAAAATCAAAAAATTAGAAAGTAAAAAGAAAGGTATTTTCATTTTTCTTTTTGCTTTTTTAGTTACCCAAATACACCTCCAGTAAACCTTCGGGCAGGTCTACACGCACATATTTATTGCGCAGGTTCACCTCTATCAGTATATCATCCACCAATGGTATCAGCACTTCTTTCCCTTCTATATCCAGCTTTGCCAGCCATTGATGACCTGTTTGTATTACGTCTGCTATCGGCCCAAGTCCGCCTTTTTCTCTATCCACCAGATTAAAGCCTATCCACATAAGCGGGCTGTCTGTCTTCACTTCTTTCAGCACATCTTCTTTTACATACACATGCTTGCCCACCAGCTTCTTGGCTGCCTCTACCGTTTCCACATCTTCTACAGTTATAATATACTCTTCGTTGTTAGCTGCTTTCACAGACGATACAAAATGAGGTATCTGGCTGTCTTTCCTTATTTCCACAAACAATACGGCACCAACTTCCAGCCAGTTGCTTTCTCCTGCAACATGGGTCATTATCAAACCACCTTTCAGTCCGTGTGTAGCTACTATCTTACCTATGCGTATCATGGGCTGCAAAGGTAATACATTTGAATTTTGCACCCGATTGATCAGAAATACCCCAGATAAAACTTGGAGTACGTAGCGTATTCTATACTCAGTTCATCGCCCTCGCCTACCTGCCTGTAGTCGTCTATGCTAACTTCTATACTCAGTTTTACGGACGAACTCAGGTATAGATAATAGGTGTTATTCTGCGGCATATATTGCTTGCGTGTCACGTTTACACGCTCTATGGTTTTGGTGCCACTCTGTATATCCTTGCGCAGTTTGCGGAGCGTGAAGTAATAAGCACTATATGCAATGCTTCCTGAAAACACCATCAGAAAAAGCACACCGCCAAAATAGTATTTGTAAGAAAACGGATCGGGCTCATCGTTCCACGCCCTGAACCAAGATATGAGAAACGGGCAGGCAAAACAAAACACCATGAGTATGCGGACAACCTTATAAAACATGGTGTTTTCTTTCTTGAACTTTTGCTGCAAAAACACAAGCTCCTCTTTTTCCAGAGGCTCATTGTACTTGTATAGATGCAGGTTTGCCATAATTATCAGAAGCCGTAAATACCGGCGTATTTTTCGTGTGCGTATTGCATAAACACTTTGAAATCGAGCCCCATTCCCGTTATCTGCTTACACAATTCTTCAGATGTATACCTTCTGCCATACTGATGCACTTTACCGCGCAACCACTCTCTCAATCCCAATAGTGTGCCGTTTGCAATATCATCCGTCAGTGTGGGCATTTCCTTTGCCGCTTGCTGATAAAACTGTGCCGCGTAAAAACTACCTAATGAATAGGTAGGAAAATAACCAAAGCTACCGTGCGCCCAGTGCACATCCTGCAATACACCTGTTTTATCGTCCTGTGCAGATACGCAGAGGTATTTATTGTACAGTCCGTTCCACGCTTCAGGCAGGTCTTCTGTAAACAAGTCTCCGTTCATCAGTCCCTTCTCTATTTCATAACGTATCATCACATGAAAATGGTATGTAACCTCGTCAGCCTCTGTGCGTATCAGCGATGGTTCTACCTTATTCATGCCTTTATAAAACGCTTCGATACTTACATCGTTCAATTGCTGCGGAAAATATTGTTGCAGGTTCGGGTAGAAATGATGCCAGAACTGCTTGCCCCTGCCAACATTGTTCTCCCATAGGCGAGATTGTGATTCATGTATACCCAAAGATGCAGCAGCACCTAATGGCAGCCCGTATTGTTCTATCGGCAGGCCCTGTTCATACAATGCATGTCCACCTTCGTGTATGCTACTCCACAGCAGCGATGAATAATTATTTTCATCTACCCTCGTTGTTACGCGCACATCTGTTGGCGCGAAAGATGTAGTAAAAGGATGCTCAGACATGTCCTGCCTGCCAGCTTCAAAATCGTAGCCCATTGCTCGCAGCACATCCATAGAAAAATCCCATTGTGCCTGTTTAGGATAGTTGCGCAGGAAGAAGCTGTCATTTACCTGCTGTGCTGTTTTTATCTTATCAAGCAACACAGGCAATTGTTGCTTCACATCACCAAACACACTGTCCAGCAATGCTACACTAGCTCCCTTTTCATACTCATCCAGCAAGGCATCGTACGGATTACTTTCATAGCCATACATAGATGCCTGCTGTTTTTTCAGCTGTATCATCTTATCCAGCTCGGGCGCGTATATGCTGAATTTATTTTCCTTTCTCGATTGTATCCACGCATTATAGCTGGCACTTGTTTGTTGCGTGATGGCCTCTACAAATGCTGCAGATAGTTTTTTGTTCTTGTTATAGTCTTCAAGGCTCAGCTCTACATTTCGCTTTTCATCATCTGCAAGGTCGCCCCTGCCTGCCAGTTCCTGCAACTGGTTGCCATAAGCTTCAGACGTTAGCATTTCGTGTGCCAGCGATGCCAGTGTAGCAAGTTGCCGGCCCCTTACCTCAAAGCCCTTTGCAGGCATATACACTTCCTGATCCCAACCCAATACTGCCGAAGCATTATTCAGGTCTGCAGCTTTCTGCGTAGTCTCTTTGTAGGCAGCATACAGGTCTGCACTACTCTTTTGTATGTTCATGTATTAGTTTACTTCTTTTGAAAAACGTTTTACTCCTGTGCCTCCAGACGCTCTACAGAGCTGATACCATCCAATGCTGCCAGTTGCTGACAGAGAGTGTCCAGTTCTTCCCTGTCGTGCACATACACCATGATTGTACCATCAAAAATACCATCGTGAGAATCGATACTGATAGAACGCATGTTCATCTTCAGCTCTGCAGATATTACGTTGGTTATCTTCTGTATCACACCCACATCATCCAGCCCGAGAATGCGCACACCACTGAGGAAGGATATTTCTTTGTTCTTCGCCCATTTGGTTTTTACTACCCTGTGCCCGTAGTTGGCAAGCAATTGCGGCGCATTCGGACAATCGGTACGGTGTATCTTCAAGCCCTCGCCCGATGTTATAAACCCGAACACGTCATCGCCCGGTATTGGCTGACAACACTGTGCCAGTTTATAGAGAATCTTATCAGAACTTTCACCAAAGATGATGAGCTCAGCACCCTTCGCAGGTTTTTGCTTCAGCAACTCGTCTGAAGAGATAAGATTCTTCGTATCTATCTTCACCTCTTTAGGCGGCTGCACCAGCTTGTCGCCGTGTATGGTAAATTCTTTAAGGTCCTTCAGGTCGAGGCTGCCTACTGCAAATGCATAAAACAAATCGAGCGAAGATGGCTTTTTGAAATGCGAACACATTTCAAGGATATTGTGCGCAGACAATGGCACTTTCATATGCTCCAGTTTGCGCTCCAGCATAGCCTTTCCATCTTCTGCTATCTTGCGTTTCTCTTCTTTCAGGTAGTATTTAATGCGAGATTTGGCTTTGGCTGTAGTTACAAATGCCAACCAGTCTTCAGATGGTTTTTGTTTGGATGATGTAATAATCTCTACCTGGTCGCCACTCTTTATCTGGTGACTCAGCGGCACAAGCCTGTAGTTTACTTTTGCACCTATACAACGTGCGCCAAGTTCAGAGTGTATATCAAATGCAAAGTCAAGCGCGGTGGCGCCTTTCGGCAACACGCGCATATCGCCTTTCGGTGTGTATATGTATATCTCTTCGGTAAAAAGATCGAGTTTGAAATCCTGCAGGAAGTCGAGCGTATCGGTATCAGGATTGCTCAATATATCGCGCAGATGTTGCAGCCAGCTATCCAGTTTACTTTCCTGTGGCGACTCTGCACCTTCTTTATACTTCCAGTGTGCTGCAAGGCCTTTCTCTGCAATCTCGTTCATCCGCGATGAGCGTATCTGCACTTCCACCCACCTACCACCCGGGCCCATTACCGTAGTATGCAGCGCCTCATAGCCATTACCTTTCGGTACACTTATCCAGTCGCGCAGCCTTTCTGTACTTGGCTTGTAGAAGTTGGTAATAACAGAGTATACCTTCCAGCAATCTTCTTTTTCTTTTTCCTGTGGAGAATTAAGGATGATGCGAATAGCAAACAAGTCATACACTTCCTCAAAAGCTACATGCTTGGTGCGCATCTTGTTCCAGATAGAGTGTATGGCTTTGGGGCGGCCATAGATATCAAAATCCAACCCCAATGTTTGCAGTTCTTCCTTAATAGGTTTGATGAACTCGTTGATATATCTGGTGCGTTCTCGCTTCGTTTCCTTCAGACCCTGCGCTATCTCCCAATATACTTCGGGTTGTGTATACTTCAGTGCCAGATCTTCCAACTCAGATTTTATCTCATACAAACCCAGACGATGCGCCAGCGGAGAATAGATATACGTTGTTTCAGACGATATCTTCAATTGCTTCTCGCGGCTCATGCTTTCCAGCGTGCGCATGTTGTGCAGCCTGTCTGCCAGCTTTATCAGTATTACCCTCGGGTCGTCTGCTAGGGTCAGTAATATTTTTCGGAAGTTTTCGGCCTGTACTGTAGTGTCTGACTTCAGGTCTACTACGTTCGATATCTTGGTAAGGCCATCTATAATTTTGGCATACACGCTGCCAAATTCGCTTTCTATATCCTCCAGTGTTATCTCGGTATCTTCTACCACATCGTGCAGCAGGGCACAGATGGTAGATGTTACACCCAATCCTATTTCTTCAATTACAATTCTGGCAACTGCTAAGGGATGTAAGATATATGGCTCTCCGGATTTGCGGCGCATATCCTTATGCGCATCTGCCGAAATCTCGAAGGCACGGCGAATGAGTTTTTTATCTCCTTTTTTAATGCGATGCTTCAGCGCGCGTAACAATGCCCTGTACTCGCGGAGTATTAATTTCTTTTCTTCTTCTTCGTTAAGATTATATGCTTCTCTGACTATCGTATCCATAAGCTACACTGTACTATGTAATTTACGAAGAAAGTCAAAAAAAAGGGAAAAATAGCGTGTATCTGCGCACAAATACACGCTTAGGCATTATTTATAGCTAGCTCTGTAGAATTGCAGATACGCTTTCATATCCTTATCTATCAGCAGTTTTTCGTAGTTAAAATCTGATATATAAATCAGCTGATACTCGCCTTGTTTATACTCTCTGAACAATTGCCCTGTAGTCTTCAAATTGTTCATATATATCTGTGCTGCTGTAAGATTGCGGAATGTTTTGATAGCTACCACACCATTCTCAGCAGACAGTACTTGTATGTCTGTACTCAGCCCCAGATTATTAAACTTGAACGTATTGAAATCTGACACACCGGCACGGAAGCCTGAAGCTCTCGAGTCCATGCTACCAAATACAAACAAGACCATATGCTCTGCCTCCGGCCTATATATATATGCAGGTGCAGATACCTTTTGCGCAGGTGCAACATCTGGAGGGAAGCCACCAGCCGCATTCGTCAGCGGTTTCGCTGCCGCTGGCGAACCTGTAACAGGCGATACGCCCGCAGCTTTGACCGTATCTACTTTCATGACAGCTGTATCTTTAGGCATATTCTGCTGTATGTATTTCAATATAGCGTCTGCCCAAGGCCTTAACGAGTCTTTAGGGTATTCAGTGATAAATGCTTTAATCAGAGAATCTGCTGGCTTGTACTGAGACATACCTGCCAACGATATACCCTCTACTATGGTAAAGCGTTTAGCGTATTTACCTTGCGGATAGTCAACCTTAGCCTGCTTCACCTTGTCCAGCGCCCACGCGTATTTGTGATCCAGCACCAAACCATAGGTTTCTTCGTAGAAAGCACCTTCATTCACACCTGTCTGGCTTTCATTAGGTGTTTCGCGTGGCTTTACAAGTGCAGCATACTTGCTCTGCGGGTATTTTTGTTGCAATTCATCTGCATAGCGCCTTGCGTCAGGCACTTTACCTTGCCTGATGAATGTAAGGTATCGCAGATATAAGTCTTCGTCTTTAAATTCATGGTTAGGATAACGCCTGTCCAAAGTGTCGAGTAATTTTACTGCCGGCGGATAATCTTCCAAATCTTTTACATACGCGTTTGATGCATCCATGTATGCTCTGCGTATCAGCGTATGCGCCTCATCTATTTCCGACTTACTTCTTGGTATCAATGCAACCAATGCTTCTTCTGTAGGTATACCGTTTTCATCAACCTCTATATCCTGCGCATCTCCATTGCTGTTGCCACTACCACTGTTCTGGTTCGAGTTGTTATTTGCCATACCACTCATGGCTGCACTACGCCTCCAGTTATCTGACAGTTGCCTGTTACCCCACTTACGTTTAAACTCGTTAACCCCCTGCTGCACCAATGCTGTATTATTAAAATACCAGTTTGCATATGGGCTGTTTCCTCCTCCGGCACTATTTCCATTGGTAGCTCCGGCAGACACCTGTTCAGATTTGAATATGCTATCAGCCCTCTGCTGTTGCAGTTTGCGTATATATCTCCTTACCTCTGCACGCATTTCTTTCTCCGGCATTGTACCCAATGCTATCAGGCTATCCTGTTCGCGTATTGTCCTCAGCGGGGCTGTAACACTTATCAATGCAGAGCTACGTTTTATAGCCAGCTCCATCAACGAATCTTTTGCCATGAAACTTGCAAATGTTGCAGCGCTGTCGTATGCATTCTTTGCTGCTTCGTAGTCCCCGGTTTTATAAAACACATTGCCCAACGTAGCAAAAGACAATGCTTTCTGCTTAGTAGTAGACTTTGGCGAGCTTATACTCTCAGTCAGGTATGCTATCGCCTCAGCGTTATTACCACTATTTGCAGATAGCCTGCCCAATACATAATATACCTGTTCGTAGTAAGACTGGTACTTACCATCATTCAATACTTTTTTGAGTGCGGCAATACTTTCCTCCTGCGCACCGCCTGCATACATCATACTATATGCCAGGTTTTTGCGGGCATAAAAGTCCATGTCTACTTTCGGATTCAGGTCTATCACTTTTTTAAAGCTGCTAGCAGATGCAGTATACTCTCCCCTGCTTTGCGCTATTTGTCCCGCAATAAATGCAGAACGCATACGCATCCAGTTGGGCATATTATTATCATCTGCTACTATATTCAGCTGTGTAGCCGCTGCTTTATAATCTTTTTGATTCAGGTAGATGAACGACTTTTCTAATGCCAACCTGCCCTGTAGGTCTTTAGGGAAATTAGGGTCTGTTTCCAGCAGGTCTATAACAGATTCGGCATTACCTTCTTGCTTCATTTGCGTATAGGTACGTGCCAGCCATAGCAGCGATTCGTTATGTACCGATCTGTGTTGCAAAAAGCTCAACACGCCTTTTTTATCCTGTTGTGCTATCGAAAGATCTCTGCCATTCTTCTTGGTGTATACGCTTTCACTCTCGTTAGGTTTCTTTTTACGCTTATCCCTCAGGCTCAGAATATAGCGGAATGATGCTGAAGCCTCGCTATAATTGCCCCTGTAAAAGTATGCCTGCCCCAGCAGCAGGTACAGGTCGTCGCCCCACTTGGTGCGCGGGTCGTGTATCTGTATACCCATGGATGCTTTGTAGATAATACTGTCCATATCCGGGGCAAGCAGCGAGGAGTCTTTATCGGGATTGAAAGGGAATAAGACCAACAACGAGTCATAATTATCCTTTCTGGTTCGTAGCATATTGGCTACGGCCTCGTCCATTTTCTTATCTGCGTTGAAGTAGTAGTTGTAGTGCGTAAAGGTATTCTGCACTATCTGCCTTGGTATGCTCCATCGGCGTTTCAACATCTTCTCGTTGGTATAGGCTTTTTGTTTTTTCTTAATCTTCAGTTCAAAAGCCAATTGTTGCTTTTGTTCTTTTTCTTTCTCTTTAACTTTTTGTGCTTTGGCTTTCTTCTCCTTCAGTTTAGTAAGGCTATCGGTTTTCACCTTTTTTATTGCCAGCAAGCTATCTGTCCTTTGTTTGCGGGTAGCGGCTATGGCATCAGTCTTGCCCTTCCTCACTTTAGCAAAACTGTCTGTAACTTTTTTTCTGTGCGCCTTCAGGCTATCGCTGAAAGCCTTGCGTTTAGCCATCAGGCTATCCGTCTTAAGTTTCTTCACTACAGCCACGCTATCTGCATAACGTTTACTCTCTCTGTACTTACGCTTCTGTGCAAGACTGTCGGTACGTTTTTTCACTACGGCGCGGGCACTGTCTGTTTTTACCTTACGGACAGCTATTGTGCTATCAGTTATTTTTTTACGGGCAGCTTTGGCGCTATCCACTTTAGCCATTCTCGCTGCCTGCAATGTTTTCAACTTCACCGTTTTAGCCTTTTCAACACTATCTCTATATCTTTTACTTTCCCTGTATTTACGGATGGTACTCAGGCTGTCTGTCTTATGCTTGCGTATTTTGGCAATGCTGTCGGTAGTACGTTTTTGTGCAGCCTGTCTGTCTGCAGTTTCTTTTGCACGGGCTTTTGCCATGCTATCGCGGCTGGCTTGCAGGGCTTTTTGTTTTTCTTCCTGTTGTTTCTCTCTCTCCTTAGCGGCTGCTTCCTTGGCTTTTTCCTGTGCTTTGCGGGCAGCAGCTATAGAGTCTTTTTGCGTTTTTTGGGCATAGGTAACCTGCCCGCCTGTCATAGCGCAGAAAAAGATGATGATAAAAACTAATATTTTCTGAGGGCTCAATATTGTTCTAATGTGCTTTGCTTCAATAATAATAACTGTAAAATGCGTAAAATATTATACCTGCAATAGTTAATTGCAGGTATATATTAAGACACCTTACATATCCATCAAAAATAGGAAAATCCCGCTAAACTCTGAATACCGTTTAGAAACCATCACATTAGCATAATATACATTTCAAATAAAGCATATTTATATTTATATTTGCTATAATGAACCTACAACCCTACTTCATGTGCCTTTCTGCATATTTATCGCCCTGCCGCTGCCACTGCAACAATTTTAGCTACCCATGTAAATCTGCAACAAACTGCAACAAAATAATTCACAATTATCTGAATATCAATATATTAATAAACTAGTCCAAATGCGGGACGTGCAACAATCTGCAACAAAATCCATTAAACATTATACAATATCAATTTAACAAAGAAGCGACATTAAAAAATTGTCTTCATCACAGTTAAACCTTAATTTACACTCCCTTTGGTACTATGAGCAGGCCGGCAAAACGCAGACATATTTTCAAGCGGCTCAATACACACTATCGCTTAGTGTTTATTGATGACACCTCGCTGCAGGAAGTTGCTTCGTTTCGTCTTACCATGCGCAAACTATACATACTATTCAGCAGCATTTTTGTGTTTGTAATAGTAGTAACAGTTGTCATACTGCTGCTGACACCATTGAAATATTACATACCAGGCTATGCAGGCGGTAGCGACAGGCGCGAAGTAATACAACTGAAACGCACTGTCGATTCGCTGACAGACCTCACTGCTGCGCAGGAAGATTTTGAAAACAACCTGAGGCAAGTGATAGCGGGCGATGTAAAAATGAAACTCGATACAACAAAACTCGACATGAAGCGCGTAAACCAGGAAGCCATGAAAAACCTGGTACCGATGAATGAAGAGATAAAAAAAGGTGCATTGCAACCTGCAAAAAAATAAAGCAATGGAAAACAAAAAGCCTGATAACAACATGATGCGCTACGCAGGGCTGGCAACACAATGGATGGTGATGCTGGCACTGGCAGTACTTGCAGGTCGTTGGATAGACAGTAAAACAGGCTGGAAGTTTCCTTTGTTTACCGTATCGCTGCCGCTGATAGCACTGGTGGTATCGCTGTGGCAACTGATACAGGAATTTAACAAACCACGTAAATGAACAGAACTTTTATCATAGCTGTAGCAGCAGTATTTGCAGTATTATCGGGCGTATTCTTTTATATGAAAACGGCCATGCCGGAGTTTCGCTTCAATGTAATGATGGGAGCAAACATCCTGATGCTGATACTATCTGCGGCAAGCTATTTTATGGTTACTCGACAAATACAGAACAGGCCGCAGGCTTTTATAAGGGGTGTATACTCCGGCACCTTCCTGAAGCTGTTTGTGTGTATGACTTCTGTATTGATATATGTAATGCTGAACAAAAAAGATATTCATAAACCAACATTGTTCGTCCTCTTCGGTATATACGCTGTGTATTCTGTTGTAGAAACGACCATACTATCAAAAATGGCAAGAGTGAAGTGATATGAAAAAGCAGGAAACATCTCTGTATCATCTAAAACATTTTTTACCGGAGAACACATTTGAACTTGTGGCACCTTATTTCATGAGCCACACCATACACCTGACGCTGACACGCGAACGCAAGTCGGTACTTGGCGACTATCGAAACCCTACACATTCAGACCCATACCATAGAGTAACGGTCAACATCAACCTGAACAAATACAGTTTCCTGATAACACTGCTGCACGAGCTGGCACATATGCTCACCTTTAATCATTTTAAAAACGATGTACCACCGCATGGCAAGGAATGGAAAACACAGTTTCGCCATGTGCTGATACCTTTTATAGGCAAGCAGATATTTCCCGCAGATGTAGAAAAGGCATTGGTAGCCTATCTGCGCAATCCATCTGCCAGTACCTGTACCGACCCTGCGCTTTACAAGGCGCTGTATCGCTACGACGAACGCAAACCCGGCTACTGCCTGGTAGACGACCTTGAAGTAGGCCACTGGTTTGAAATGGAGGATGGCAGCATTTTTGAGGTAGTGGAACACCTGCGCACACGCAGCCGATGCCGGGACCTGATAACACGCAAAATGTATTACTTTCAGGGGATTATAGAGGTAAAGCACGTAAGGCGGGACAGGCGTAAAATAGCTTGAAATATTTTCACCCGATTTTTCACCCCGCGAAAATCTTAATATGATATAAAACACTACTGTTTTATACTACTTTTAATGTCTTAAATAAATCAGAATGATGAAACTGAAGCACTCTCTACTTGCAGGTGCTGCGATGCTCGCATTAGCATCGTGCCAGCAGAATGGCGGCGGCAATACCGATGCTGCTGCTACTCGCAAGCTGCTCGACCCGGCTAATATGGATACTACCATCCGCCCGGGCGACGACTTCTTTATGTACGCAAACGGTACTTGGTTGAAAAACAACCCAATACCGGGCGACCAGACACGTTGGGGCAGCTTTAACGAGTTGCAGGAAAACAACTATAAAGCACTGCACGAACTGCTGGATGCTGCTGCTAATAATAAAAGTGCAGCCAAAGGCAGCGCAGACCAGAAGGTGGGCGATATGTACCGCAGCGGTATGGATAGCGCAGCTATCGACAAAGCAGGCATCACTCCGCTGAGTGGTGTACTGGCTCGTATAGATGCCATCACAGATGCTAACGGTATACTGAATGAAATAACTACAGGACAAACACAAGGCAATGGCCAACTGTTTGCATTCTATGTAGCGCCTGATGATAAGAACGTAACCAAACAGATACCACAGTTTGCACAAGGCGGACTGGGTATGCCTGACCGCGACTTCTACTTCAACAAAGATGAGCGTTCTGCAAAAATCCGCGAAGCATACAAGCAATATCAAGTGCAACTGCTGATGCTCATGGGCATGGATAGTGCAACGGCAAAGAAAGATGCGGCTGAAATCTACGGACTGGAAGAGAAACTGGCAGGCGCTTCTATGACGCGTGTTGAAATGCGCGACCCATACAAACTGTACAACAAATTCAATGTTGAAGGTTTGAACAAGCTAACACCGGGCATGGATTGGAAAACTGTTTTCAGCAATCTGAAAATAGGCAACCAGGATTCTTGCATCGTTGCTACGCCTAAGTTCTTTACAGAGGTTAGCAAACAACTGAAATCTACACCTGTAGATGTATGGAAGAAGTACCTGAAGTTCCACACGGTGAACGATATGGCGCCGTATCTGAGCAGCAACTTCGACAAAGCACGTTTCGATTTCTATGGCAAAGTGGTTCGTGGTCAAAAAGACCAGAAACCTCGTTGGCAGCGTGTATTGAATGTTGTTGACGGTTCTGTTGGCGAACTGCTGGGACAGATGTATGTTGACAAACACTTCAAACCGGAAGCTAAAAAGCGTATGCTGGAATTGCTGGACAACCTGCAATCTACCTATGCAGAACGCATCAAACGTCTTGACTGGATGAGCGATGTAACGAAGCAAAAAGCACTGGGCAAACTGGGTACATTCATCCGCAAAATCGGCTATCCTGACAAATGGCGCGACTATAGCAAACTGGAAGTTTCAGGCAACGACTATGTAAAAAACATCATGGCTGCTTCTGCTTTCGAGTATGACTATATGATAAACAAACTGGGCAAACCTGTTGACAAAACAGAATGGGGCATGACACCGCCTACGGTGAATGCTTACTACAACCCAGCTTTCAACGAAATCGTTTTCCCTGCAGGTATCCTGCAATATCCGTTCTTTGAGATGGGTGCTGACGATGCTGTAAACTATGGTGGTATCGGTGCTGTGATAGGCCACGAAATCACACACGGCTTTGACGACCAAGGTCGCCAGTACGATGCAGACGGCAACCTGAACGATTGGTGGACTAAAGAAGACGCAGATAAGTTCAACGAAAAAACAGCGGTGGTTATCAAACAATACAATGGCTTTACTGTACTGGATACAGTTCACATCAATGGTGAGCTGACACTGGGCGAAAACCTTGCAGACCTTGGAGGCCTTGCAATTGCTTACGAAGCATTCAAGAAAACAAAACAAGGACAGGGCAATGAGAAGATTGACGGTTTTACACCTGATCAACGCTTCTTCCTGAGCTGGGCACAAGTATGGCGCGCAAACACCACACCTGAAGAAACATTCAACCGTATTAAAACAGACCCGCACTCTCCGAACCTGTGGCGTTGTAACGGTCCGCTGAGCAACATGCCTGAATTCTACCAAGCATTCGGCGTAAAAGAAGGCGACAAAATGTGGCGCCCTGAAGCAGAACGTGCACGTGTATGGTAGTTTAGTTGATTGGTTGACTTATTTATTAGTTAACTGATGATATAAAATGACAAAAGCAGGCTATATGGCCTGCTTTTGTCATTGTGGGGTAAACACATAAGGCTTATGTATGGGTATATAATGAAAACGGTAATTTTGATATGAGATACAACCCATAGAAAATACCTGTATGAAAAAGTTATTTATAATATGGATGCTATGCTTGCTCGCAAGTATTGAGATAAACGCGCAAGTGGGTAGTATTACAGGCAGGGTACTTGATGAGAAGAAAGAACCGTTAGAAGGCGCAATAGTTGAAGTAATGCAAGGTGGCATAAAAAAAGCTGGAGATGTTACTTGCGAAGACGGGAGCTACACTATGAAAGGATTAACCACAGGCAAGTATGATGTAGAAGTAAAACTTGCTGGCTACAAAACTAGTAGAACAACATCTATAATTGTTTCTCCAGATAGAGATAATAAGATAGATATTCAATTAGATAGCAATACTATAGATAATGACATTGTTGTTGTAACAGAATACAAACAACCAACAACAGAAGATATTCAAAGTATTTATGAGGTCGAAAGAATAATCTGTAGGGGACTTCAACCTACTGTTCAAACATCTGCTGGGATATATATCAGGGAATACAAAAAACAAAAACGTAAAGAAAAGAGAAGAAAGCTGTATTCATGGTTTTCTGATTTATTGTCATTTTAGCACTATGAGGTTTTGCCTGTACTAAAAAAACTTGCTGCTGCGTTATGGAATACTAAACACGTCTGCATCATATAGCTGTACCCGGGATTTTAACTATTTAAAAAATCAAGTTTTATGAAAAAGGCTATCAGCTTATGCATTCTGTGCATTATAACAGCGCTGCGTGTCATGGCACAAACAGGCGACATCAAAGTAATTGTAAATACCGGCAACATTCCGGTAGAGGATGTTATAGTAACCATCAGCAGCCAAAACGTAAAAGACCAGAAGACAACAGACACAAAGGGTGTAGCCACGTTTCGTCAACTACTCACAGGCAAGTATACCATCACCGCAAGCAAAGCAGGCTTCTCTACGAAAACAGCCTATACTACAGTAGTATCCGGCAAAACACAGCAAGTCAATATTCAATTTGCAGTAGTCCTTGAAGAACTAAAAGCTGTAACCATTAGCGAAAAAGAGCTTCCCATAAAGAAGGACAAAAGAAGATCGACTAAGACTGTGCAAGAAGATATGGCAAGGGGTCGTACAATAGAATACGAAGCAATGCCTGCACCTGCAGCAGCTTATAACCTTGCACCACCAATGCCTCGCATGGTATATCGCGAACCGAACACAGAAAGCTATAAGAAAGTACCTGAGAACGACTTTATGAGCGTACGCGCCAATCCGCTCTCTACCATGAGTGTAGATGTAGACAGAGCATCGTATGCCAATGTGCGCAGGTACATCAATGATGGACAAATGCCCCCCGCTGATGCGGTGCGTGTAGAAGAAATGATAAACTACTTCAATTACAAATATCCGCAGCCTGAAGGAGATAATCCATTGGCCATCGTTACAGAACTAACCAACTGCCCGTGGAACGATAAGCACAAACTGCTGCATATAGGCATGCAGGCACGCACAATACCCACAGACAATCTGCCACCTAGCAATCTGGTATTCCTGATAGATGTTTCGGGTTCTATGGATCAGGCAAACAAACTACCGTTGGTAAAATCATCGTTGAACATGTTGACAAGCAAACTGCGCGCACAAGACAGGATATCTATAGTGGTATACGCAGGCAGCGCAGGGCTGGTATTACCCGCTACAGCTGGCAATCAGAAAAGCACCATCAATGCAGCACTCAACAAACTGAAAGCAGGGGGCTCTACAGCAGGTGGTGCAGGCATCAAACTGGCATACAGCATAGCACAAGAGAACTACATACGTGGTGGCAACAACAGAGTAATACTTGCCACAGATGGTGACTTTAACGTAGGCGTAAGTGGCGATAATGAAATGGAAGAACTCATAACCAAAGAAAGGCAGAAAGGCATTTATCTGACATGCCTCGGCTATGGTATGGGCAATTATAAAGACAGTAAGATGGAAGTGCTTGCAGATAAAGGCAATGGCAACTATGCATATATAGACAGCAAACAAGAGGCAGAAAAAACACTGGTTCGCGAATTTGGCGGTACAATCTTCACACTGGCGAAGGACGTGAAATCGCAGATAGAGTTCAACCCTGCCTATGTGCAATCTTACAGGCTGGTAGGTTATGAAAATCGTTTACTGAATGAAGAAGATTTTATAGACGACAAGAAAGATGCAGGCGATATGGGTTCTGGACACAGCGTTACTATTATCTATGAGATAATACCAACAGGTGTAAACAGTGCAGATGTAAGGAATGTAAGACAACTAAAATACCAGCAACGTGCAGCCTACCCTACAGTGCTTGACTATGATGCAGGTAGCGAATTGGCCACTATCAAATTCAGGTATAAAAAGCCTAACGGCAATACAAGCAAAGAAATAACACACCTGATATACAATAACACAACAGACATAAGGCATGCAAGCGAGAACGCACGCTTTGCCACATCTGTGGCAATGTTTGGCATGCTGCTTAAAAACTCTGCATACAAAGGCAACAGCAATTACAACAAAGTATTGGCACTGGCGAGAAACAGTGAAGGTTATGACGCAGAAGGCTACAGAGCAGAGTTTATAGAACTGGTTAACAGGGTAAACAAAACAGGTGATGTTGCAGTCAATAAATGGTACGAAGAAGAAGATTAAATAGTTGAGGGTAGAACAGACAAAAGGCTGATGCAATAATGCACCAGCCTTTTTTGATTTATTTTTCTATTTTGTATAAATAATATTGACTAAGGACAAATCACTCAACAAATCTACCATACTCATCATCAGCACACTGCTGTTGGTTGGTACAGTATTGCGCCTGTGGCACATAGATTATCAAAGCCTGTGGCTGGATGAAATGCATACCATGCTATTTTCAGACCCGGCAACATCGTGGACAAAATACTGGCAGGAAGTAGGGGAAGATGTGCATCCCCCGCTATACTACACCTTACTCAGGGTATTATTTGCAACCATTTCGTATACAAGCGTTACGGCACGCATGGTATCAGCTATAGCGGGTATCCTGTCTATATGGGCAATATTTCTGTTGGGCAGAGAGATAAGAGATAATAAACTAGGCTTGGTTGCTGCTGCCATTACCACACTAAACTATTATACCATCTCATTTTCGCAAGAGGCCAGAAATTATATGCTTGCGTTCCTGCTTGTTACGCTATCTTTTCTATACCTGATACGTTTGCTTAAAACACTACAATTAAAACACAGTATCTGGTATGGTATATATACATTATTACTACTCTACTGCCACTACTATGCCGTATTTGTGATATGCGCACAGATACTCATTGGGCTGGTATTCTTTATAAATGAGCCTAAAGAAAATCGGGCTGTATTTTTTAAACGCTTTTTGCTAAGTGCTGCGATTGTGACAGTGGGCTTCTCCCCTTGGATCCAGTTTCTTTCTTCTGTTACCGCCGTAAAGAACACATGGATACCAATGCCATCCAATGGTTTTGTGGTAGAATACTTCAACGAATACTTTGGCAATTCAGCATTGTTAGTGCCAATATTTGCAGTATGCATACTATACTATGTCATATACACATTACTGTCACCGCTAAGAGGCATCAGGCTAAAAGAAAATCCGATATGGTTGGGCTTTATCATTTGCTGCATATGGGTGTGTATTACCTACCTGCTACCTTATTGGCGTTCGCAAACAGCTGTGCCGATGCTATATGGCAGATACACCATTGTAGTGCTACCTGCGCTGATTATCTGCATAGCATACGGCATCTTGCAGATAAAATATCACATCATCAGTATGGCAATATTAGGTTTCGTGTTGGTAGAATCTTTTATTGACTTGGCATCTAAGAAAGATTACTATACCAGAATCACCAAAACTCAGTTCAGAGAAATGATAACAAATGTTGCACAAAACTATCACGACAATGCACTGATAGTTGATGAGATGAGCACACAACAATGGTATTATTTCAAAACACTTCATATACAGCCCAATATCATAGAGATACCCAAAGCGGCATTTGCAGATGCTGTTCTGTTGCGTGAATCTAAGTATTACCACATCAAACAATTCTGGATAATAGGCGGGCATCAGGAAAAACAACTTGACAGTAATACACGCATCCGACTGGAACAATATTATACACGCCTCTGCAATGCACAATATGTAGATGCATGGGCAGAATATTATGTATTAAAAACAGATACCGGCCTTGGCATCAGCTACATAGACTATCATGATATTGACAAAAACACAGGCGCTACAATAGGAACAGATGTAGTATTGCAAAGTGGCAGCATGCAGTTCATGCCTCACCACTTACCCAAAGGCAAGTATCAGTTTATTGTTTCTGCAAGTGGCACAATTGCGAATGAACTTTACCCTGATATTTCCATATCGCTAAACGGCAAAAAGCTGGGAGAGCTGCAAACAACCAAAGACACTACGATAGCTACATTTTATTGGGAAACAAGAAGTGATGTGTCTGCAGCTTTCAGCATAACACTTACTAATGACGCTACAGACCCAGCAAACAATGCAGATAGGGACGCTTATATTCATTTTATAAGAATAAAGAAGCTGAACTAACCGAAAAAAGCAGCGATGATTGCTGATAGCAGTTTTGGCATGCTTAGGCAATTCTGTAAACACGACACAAAACCAACCTTTTTATATATTTATTACTTTGCAGACCTTATGGACCAACAAACAACTAAAACGAATAAGCAAAACCGCATCATCCTGATAAGCCTGATGCTGATAGGACTTGTGCTTAGATTGTGGCATATAGACTATCAAAGCCTGTGGCTGGATGAATTGTATTCTATAGAAGAGGCATCTACGCAAAGGACACTGCACTGGTTGTTTGAATACCTCAAAACCACCGATCAGCACCCACCCTTATACTACTTATTCCTACGTGGGTGGATGTCTGTTGTTGGTTACAATGAGTTCACACTAAGGCTACCCTCTGCTATTGCAGGTACTGCAGCGATATATGCTGCATACCGTTTGGGCAAGGAGGTATTTAATGAAAAGATAGGCCTTATTGTAGCACTATTGGCTACTATCAATTTCTTTGGCATACATTACTCTCAGGACGGGCGCAGCTATATCTTCATCTTTTTGCTTAGCTGTATATCGTATACACTGTTGATAAAGCTATTAAAAAAGCCAAGCCTGAAGGGTTCACTATTATATAGCATCGTATCACTGATAATGGTGTATACGCATTATTTTTCTATCTTCTTTTTATTCGGCCAGGTAGCAGTTGTTGCAGTATTCTTTTTCTTAGCAGATGCTGCAACACGCATCAATTATTTGAAGTATTTTTTACTGAGTGGTGTTATAGTCGTACTGGGCTACCTGCCTTGGATACCATCATTACTCTACACAGGTACTATCTCATCTTTCTGGATAGAGCCTACTAAGGACACATTCATTAAAGACTATTTTCTGGAATATTTTGGCAACAGCGGGTTATTAGCACCATTGCTTACATTATTTATACTGCTCTTTGCAGCAAGGGTATTGTTTGGCAACTACATAAAAGAAAAGAAAATCATAGAACAACCCGAAACGGCAGCACTCATCATAATAATAACATGGATATTAGGAACATGTTTTGTGCCATACGTGCGCTCGTTGTTTGTAATACCTATGCTGCACCCACGCTATACCACCCCATTGATACCGGCATACTTGCTGGCATTGGCTGCGGGTATAGACTATATCAAAAACAATGCGGCAAAAACTGTACTGGTAACGGTATTTGTATTATTCTCTCTGTTCGATCTGGTTGCTGTTAAGAAATACTACACAGAGCGCAACAAAGCTCAATACAGAGAAATGACACAGTATATCATTGAACACAACCCCGAACATTACCCTATTGTAGAACAAACTTGGGGATGGCTTCATAATTACTACTTTAACAGATATAATTATAAAGCTACTTTCATAGATCAGAAGAAATGGAAGTTTGTAGACTCCATCATGCCATTAGCCAAAACACCACAGGCTGCTGAAGCATTTTGGTTTGTTGATGGGCATGTGTACGAGCCACTGGATGAAGGCAAACGCAACCAACTGGAAACAGAATATGTACAAGCCATTAAACAAAACTATTTTGGCGGATGGGTAGAACTATATTACCACAACACGCCGTATGACAGCCTGCACAATGCATGGATGATAACCGCTAACAACTTCCCGGAAGACACCCGCTTTGACCAAGGCAGGCAGATTGCCATCTGGAGCAATAACCCTACTTCGCCATCCGGCATCATCAATCTACCCAAAGGCAGATACCGCATATCAATATCAGCAATGGGTAGTGATGCAAAAAATGAATTTGCCTCTTTCAAGCTAATGATGAACGATAAAACAATTGCGAAAGTAAAAACCACTGCTGAACTTACTACCTACTTCAATGAAATAGATATAGCGGAAAACACGGATGCAAGTTTCAGGCTGGCATTAACCAATAACGAAGAAGACCCTCAAACACACAAAGACAGAAATGCCTTCGTTCGGTTTATAAGAATAAAGAAACTCGACTAATCAATGTTTAAAAGGAGCGAATTATCGCTCCTTTTATCATTAAATATACGTGCCAGCACGTATATACAGGAATGAATAGTCAAAGTAGTTTTGTACTGTTAAACAACAGACAATCAGTTAAGTATGAAGAAATCTACACTGACCATTGCTGCCATAGCATTGCTGGCAGCTTGCAAAAAAGACAGCTCGACTACCACTACGCCTACACCCACTCCAACACCTACAACAAAGACATTTACATTTAAAGCAGACGGCACAGCGATAACGCTTGACTCTGCAAGAGCTACATTGTACAATCTGGGGGTAGCACCATACAACCGCGAGATTGATGTATATGGCTTTAAAGGCGGCAAGACAGTGATAGAGTTTCATTTTCTGCCAAAGACGGGCAAACAAAACGCCAGCACATCATTCAGCGATGCGTGGTTGACGTATGCAGACGACACCAAAACATACGACTCACAATCGGGCGAGCTGAACCTGACAGTATGTGATACGGTGAATAACAAGATAGAAGGTACATTCAACTTCTCGGGCAAAGAGTTCAGTGGTACTGCTACCAAATCTATTACAGAGGGCACTATCTATGTAGATAATATGAAGAAGCAGTAAGCATCTGCTTAGTTTAAATAACAAAGGGGCATCTATTTTGATGCCCCTTTTCTTATAATATAAAAACTTCTTACACCCCGAGATTCGCCCTGAACATCTTAACGGCGATGGCAAGGAGTATTACACCGAAGAATTTACGAACTACCAGAATACCCGAATGGCCTAGGAGGCGCTCCAGCAAGTTGAGGGATTTCAGGGTAATGAACACAAATACCAAGTTGACAAATATGGCTATCAGGATATTACTTGCATGATAGCTTGATTTCAAGGACATGATAGTGGTGAGCGTACCCGAACCCGCTATCAGCGGGAAGGCTATCGGCACCACATTGCCCGATTTATTATCCTTTTCAGAACGGAATATTTCCAAGCCCAAGACCATTTCCAGCCCCAGTACAAATATCACAATGCTACCCGCTATGGCAAAAGAGTGGATATCCAGCCCCATGAAATTCAGCACCTGCTCCCCTATAAAGAAGAACAGCAGCATCAAAGCGCCCGATACCGCCGTAGCCTGCACGGCACTGATATCGCCCATCTTCTTTTTCAGGGTCAGCAATACGGGTATAGAACCCAGCATATCTATTACCGCGAAAAGCGCGAAAGACACAGTAAAAATTTCAGAAATATTAAATGAATTTGCCCCTGTCATACCGCAAAGGTACAATAGTTAAAAAGGATACCATAAGTTGGGCGCAGAATGCTAATTTTACGCCTTCAAATCGGGCAAATGTCAATAACTAATTATAACCATACGGTAGCAGAAAGATTTATGCGCTATGTGCAGGTAGATACGCAAAGCGACCCTGCATCTCCTACGCAGCCATCTACCGAAAAACAAAAAGACCTCAGCAGAATATTGGTTGAAGAACTGAAAGCCATCGGCATTGCAGATGCCGAGTTGGACGAACACGGATATGTGTATGCAACCATCCCTGCTACAAGCAGCAAAAATGTACCTGTGCTGTGCTATTGCAGCCACGTAGATACTGCACCCGATTGCAGCGGTGCAGGCGTAAAACCGATACTGCATAGAAACTACGACGGCAGCGATATCGTATTGCCCGATGATACCAACGTTGTGATAACAACCAAAGAGCACCCGTACCTGATAGAAAGGATTGGTGACGATATCATTACTGCAAGTGGTACTACCCTGCTGGGCGCTGACGACAAAGCAGGTGTTGCCATCATTATGGATCTTGCAGCTTACCTCATTCAGCATCCTGAAATACCACACGGCACTATCCGCATACTGTTTACCCCCGATGAAGAAATAGGACGTGGTGTAAACAAAGTAGACATGAAACGATTGGGCGCACAGTTTGGCTACACACTGGACGGTGGCGAACGCGCCCATCTGGAGGGCGAGACCTTTAGCGCAGACGGTGTAACGGTTACCTTCCACGGTATCAGCGCACACCCGGGCTATGCAAAGGATAAAATGGTGAGTGCTATTAAAACAGCATCAGCATTTGTAGACAAGCTGCCACGCAACGAATGGTGTCCTGAAACTACTGAAGGCAAACAAGGCTTTGTGCATCCTGTGCATATGGAAGGTGTGTTGGAAAAAGCAAGTGTATCGTTCATCATCCGCGATTTTGATACGGCAATGCTTGCCAAACACGAAGAACGCCTGAAGGCATTGGCAGAAGAAACTATCAAAGAATTCCCAGGTGCAAGTTTTGAGTTTGTGGTGAAAGAACAATACCGCAATATGAAAGAAATACTGGACCAACACCCGCAAGTGATGGACTATGCAGAAGAAGCATATAAACGTGCGGGCATGGATGCCATCCGCATGAGTGTACGCGGCGGTACAGATGGCTCACGTCTTTCATTCATGGGCCTGCCTTGTCCTAATCTCTTCACGGGCGAAATGGGCATACACAGTAAGCAAGAATATGTAAGCGTGCAGGATATGGAGAAAGCAGTGGAAACACTGGTACACCTTGCACAGGTTTGGGAACAAAACAGTTAGAACCGGGATTCATTGGATTAATGGATTTGCCGGGTTGAAGTAGTAATAAAATATAAAATCGAAATCGTAGATAGAATATGAATGCTCAATTAAAAACAGTTTTGCTGACAGTACTTACACTTTCTGTATTTACCATTGCTTTGGTAGAGCTTAGCGGCGTTAGCAGTACAGCGCTTTATAACAAATATAAAATAGGCAATGGTGGTGCTCACAGTCACGACCCGGAGCTGAGCGAAGTGCAACGCAAGCAGAACGAAGCAAAGGCAATGCCTAAAACATCTATTGAGTTTGCAGAAATGCGTCACAATTTCGGCACCATCAAGGAAGGTGAGAAAGTGAAGCATGCTTTCAAATTCAAAAATACAGGCAACAATCCGCTGCTGGTATACGATGTAGTGGCAGGTTGTGGTTGCACTACCCCATCATGGTCTAAAGACATTGTACTGCCGGGGCAGGAAGGTGAAATACAAGTAGAGTTTAACAGTGAAAACCGTCCGGGCCATCAGGCAAAAAATGTACTGGTATACTCTAACGGACAGCAGGAGTCTATCTCTATTGGTTTTGATGTAGACGTAGAAAAGAAATAATGACAACAGCAAACGTAACATTCGGGCAACAGGTAAAGAACTACTTATCGCTGATAAAATTCAGCCATACGGTTTTTGCATTGCCATTTGCCATGATAGGCTTCTGCATGGCTGTTGTAAAAGACGGCTATAGCTTTTCTTGGGACTTATTTGTAAAAGTGCTGCTGTGCATGGTATTTGCACGCACATCGGCCATGGCATTCAACCGTTATCTGGACCGAAGGTTTGATGCACAAAACCCACGTACGGCAAAAAGAGAGATACCGGCAGGTGTTATTAAGCCGCAGCACGCGTTACTGTTTACCATCATCAACAGTGCGCTGTTTGTAGCTACTACATATTTCATTAATGAGCTGTGTTTCTATCTTTCTTTCATAGCACTGTTTGTAATACTGTTCTACAGCTATACCAAACGCTTTACGGCGCTGTGCCATATTGTATTGGGAGTTGGCTTGTCACTATCGCCTATCGGCGCTTATCTGGCTGTAACGGGTGTATTTAAACTGGTGCCGGTATTGTTTTCGCTAACGGTACTGACATGGGTATCGGGTTTTGATATTATCTATGCACTGCAAGATGAAGACTTTGACAAAAGCCAGCAACTGCACTCTATACCTGCGGCACTGGGCACTGCAAGAGCGCTGATGGTATCGAACATATTGCATGTATTCTCTGCACTGTTTGTTATATACGCAGGCATAGCAGGCGAATTTCACTTTACGTATTGGATAGGCGCTGCGGTATTTATAGGACTACTCACATACCAACACATACTAGTAAAACCAAACGACCTGAGCAAAGTGGGCATTGCATTTGCCAATACCAACGGTATAGCCAGCATTATCTTTGCCATCTTTACTATTATTTCTTTCTTTTTAGCATAAGCATTGTATGAATATAGCCTTGATAGGATATGGCAAAATGGGCAAAGCCATTGAAGAGATAGCCAAAGAACGCGGACATAATGTAGTGTTGCGCATCAGCACTGCCAACCGTAGCGAGATGACGGACGAGAACCTGGCGAAGGCAGATGTGGCAATAGAGTTTACCAACCCTGAAGCAGCGAAAGACAATGTAGTTAGTTGCTTGCAGGCGGGCACATCTGTCGTGTGCGGCTCTACAGGATGGAATGAGGGGCTGAGCCATGCAAAGATGATAGCTATAGAAAAAGGCAAAGCTTTTCTGCAAGCTTCTAACTTCAGCATAGGCGTAAACATCTTCTTTGAAATAAACAAAGCACTGGCATCGCTAATGAACGAGCAGCCGGGCTACGATGTGGTGATGGAAGAGATACACCACCTGCAAAAGAAAGACTCGCCCAGTGGCACAGCCATAACGCTTGCAGAACAAATCATAGACAACCTGCAACGCAAAAAGCACTGGTCAGAGAAAGACAAAGGCAATCCCGAAGTCATACACATCAACGCACTGCGCGAAGAAGGTGTACCGGGCACGCATAGCATCAAATACACATCAGACATTGACGATATAGAAATCATCCACACCGCACACAACCGCAAGGGCTTTGCATTGGGTGCAGTACTTGCCGCCGAATACATAAACGGTAAGCAGGGAATTTTTGAAATGAGAGATGTATTGGGATTGAAGAAAGTGGAGATGTAAAAGAAATTATCAACCGTTAAAACATAGCCTATGAAATACTTACTCCTATATTGCACATTTCTATCACCAGTATTTGCATTCGCACAAAAAGAGACAGCAACATCTGACATGGTTTACAATGTCTACCGCAAGGATGTCCAAGCTATCATAAAATACAATAAGGAATACTTAGGAACACTGAAAAACAAAAGTGATATCATTCATTCCAACGACAGTGTTTATACCACAGTAAAACTGTCGTTCAATAAGAACTGTATAGATAAGGTGTCACTATTTGTTGACATAGTGACTGAAGCAAAAGAAAATAGAACCCGAATATCATTTAACAACCCACGTTATGAATATGAAGGTGACAAATGCCCTAAAGAGGGCACCCTTGAAGAACTAGTAAATTGTGATAAATGTAAAATGGGTACCAGCTTAATTTTAGAAGAGTACAAAGATTACAGAAAAGACATCTTCATTATGTATCATCGATTCTTAAAAGACAAAAGGCACGATAAAGACAACTGGTAATATAAGCCCCGCAACTCGCGGGGCTTATATTTTACCATTCTGAGAAAGAATCTTACATTTAACATTGCAACGCTACCTCCATGTATATCAGAAAAAAGAAAATTATCAGTGCATAGTATTCGTCTCTTAGCCTTATCACTTTTCATATCTGCCACATGCTACAGTCAGCAAACACTAAGATTTGCAGACTCTGTAAAGCAGGCATTTCATATTCCTGAAATATGCTACGCTGTTGTTACCACAGACAGTATATTGGAATTAGCTGCGACAGGGCGACATTCCATCAATCTCGCAGACACTGCAACGCTCGGCGACCGTTTTCATATTGGTTCTAATACCAAAGCCATGACGGCTTTTATGATTGCCAAATATGTGGAGCGTGGCAAGCTGAAATGGAACACCAAATTGTTTGATATATTCCCAGAATGGAGAAAGGCATCTAAACCCATATACAAAAACATTACGCTGCAAGATCTGCTTTCGCACCGTGCAGGCATACAACCGTTTCAGGGTTTTGACGATCCTGTAATACCTGCCTTTAAAGGCAACAAGGTTGAAAAAAGAAAAGCATTCGGTAAATGGGTACTGACACTGCCACCTACCCTACCCGACAGTACCAGTCCGTTTGTGTACTCAAATGCAGGATATACACTGGCTGCTTTGATGCTGGAAAAAGTTGCAGGCAAAAAATGGGAGCAGGTAGCAGATGATATATTCAACAAAGACCTGCATCTGAACATCGGATTTTCCTGGCCGGAGAACCAGACACGTAAAGACACATGGGGGCATATGTTTGAGAATGGAAAGTTTGTACCCTTGCCATCCAATACGGCTTTCAGCCTTGACTATACAGAACCTTCAAGCAATATCAACCTCTGCATCAAGGACTATATCAGGTATATACAAATGAATATGGTGGGCCTCAACGGACAAGACAATTACCTGAAAGCAACTACCTATTCGTTCATCCATACTGGATTTGAGGGATATTCATTGGGCTGGTATAATATTTATGAAGGCACAGAAAGCCTGTCTACACACGCAGGCACGGCTACTACCTACTATACCATTACACACATAGACCGCAAAAGGCACATCGCCTACATCATCTTTACCAATGCATTTGATGACACCAATATTCCACAGGGTGTACGGTTACTGATGAGGGAATTGAAGAAGAATTATGGGAAGTAGCATTGTCACTATATAATATCTACCTATACCCAAAGACAACTAAATCATTATTTACATAATCCATCTCTACAATCATTGCCTGCCTTATTATACTTTCTATTTTTTGTAAATCTTGCGTAAATATTTTAGGCTGAAGCACTTCACCTCTGGCTACTCGATCAATCTGCCATGTTTTTGGGAAAATAACTGATTCTATTTCTTTAAACTCCATTGGTCCACCCATAGGTGGAACATCTTTTATCCCTGATTGATGGAACGTCATTTCAAAATGCTCTGTATCAGGGATGTCAATCCTATTAATTGGCTCAGTGCTAATTTCAACGTAGACGCTTTTTATATAACACTTGCTAATCATAGAGGAGTGCGCAGACAACATTTTAAACAACTCATACCATTTTGTGTTATTCATAAAGCTACCTGTATAGGTCTGCAACCTATTAGCTAACTGTCTTTCTTTTTTCTCAATATCAATCATGTACTAAAATTATATCTCCTAACAATAATAATAAAGCCCCGCAATTCGCGGGGCTTTATTATTTATTTCAGATAAGTATCGAAGTAGTCTGTTATCTTCTGCATCAGGTGTACACGGTCTTTGCCACGCACATTGTGCTCGTAGCCGGGGTACACAAAATAGTCTACCTGTACATTTTCATCTACCGCTTTCTTGATGAAGTTGATAGAATGTTGCCATACTACAGTAGCATCGTCTGTGCCGTGTATCAGCAGCAGCTTGCCTTGCAGATTCTTCACCTTCGTCAGCAGGTTGGCATCTTCATAACCCTGCGGGTTTTGCTCAGGGGTATTCATGTAGCGCTCTGTGTACATAATCTCGTACATCTTCCAGTCCATAACAGGACCGCCCGCTACACCTACTTTAAACACGCCCGGATGGCGCAGCATCAGCGATGTAGTCATGAAGCCACCAAAGCTCCAGCCATGTACGCCCATGCGTTCCGCATCTACAAATGGCAAAGACTTCAGGTAGGCAACACCTTTCAACTGGTCTTCCATTTCTACCGTACCCAGTTTGCCCCATGTAGCACTTTCAAATTTGTAACCACGGTTGCTGCTGCCGCGGCCGTCCATGCAGAAAACTACATAGCCACGCTGTGCCATGTATTCGTACCACAGGTTGTTGCTTTCGGGGAAGCTGTTGCGCACCAGTTGCACATGCGGGCCGTTGTACAGATAAACAACCACAGGATATTTCTTACGTGCATTGAAGTTGGTAGGAAGTATCAGTTTGCCATACAGCGGCGTACCATCATCTGCACGCAGTGTTATGTTGCGTATTTCAGGGCGGTCATAGTCTGCCAATGTATTAGGCGCATCCATCAGCGTCTGGCTGAAGCCATTGTTTGTACCCAATACGGTTGTGCGTTTAGGCACACCCGCAGCAGAGAATACATCGTACACATATTCGCCGTTTTCGTTTGGCAGTGTAGTGTGCACACCTTCGTTATAGTCTATACGGCGCAGACTGCCATTGTTCCAGTTTACTGTATAGCTGTGTTTTTCAAGCACCGATTCTTTTGATGCAGATATGATGATTTGCTGGTGCTCTTTGTTCATGCCCAGTATCTCGTTCACTATCCATTTGCCTTTTGTCAGTTGTTGCAGCAGCTTGCCCTCTGTGTTGTAGAGGTACAGGTGCATATAACCATCGCGCTGGCTCCACCAGATGAATTTATCATTGCTCTCAGGCAGGAAGGTAAGCGGGTGCAATGGCTCTGCATATTTATCGCTTGTTTCTTCAAACAGTGTTTTTACAAACGCACCTGTTTCTGCATTATACTGGTTCAGCCAGATATGATCCTGGTCACGGTTCACTACTGCTATGAATACATATTGTTCATCGGGGCTCCAACTGATGTTGGTGAGGTATTGGTCTTTAGGGCCTGTAGTTTGTATTGTCACCGTCTTGCCTGTGCTGAGGCTATATACGCGCAACTGCACCTGATGAGATGTACCACCCGCCATCGGGTATTTTACATTCTCATTTACCGCAGGTGTTACCAGCCAGTTTACAACAGGATAGTCTGCCACCATTGTCTGGTCCATGTGGTAGTATGCCAGCTTATTGCCGTTTGGCGAAAAGAAGATACCACCCTCTATACCAAACTCATTGCGGTGTACATTAGATGCGCCATTGGTAATATTCTTATCCTTATCATCTGTAAGCTGTACAGTCTGCTTATCTTTTTTGATGATGTAGAGATTGTTATCTATCGTATAAGCGATATTCAGGCTCTTATCTATAACCGTGTTAGCAGCTTTTTCGGGCAGGCTTGTCCAGTTTTCCCACATGAAGCCGCCAGCTGTTTTTGTGCCTTTCTTCAGGTCGTTGCCTGTTTGGTAGTACACATAGCCTTTATCTATCCATTTTATAGCAGGTATGCTTTTCAGTTTGCCGCCTGTGGCTTCGTTCAGTTCTTTCAGGCGCAGTACGGTATCTACTTTACCATCAGGAAAATGTGTACTGAACCATGCATCGTTTGCCACCTGATACATTTTGTTGGTACCAGGCTCCCAGCTCACTTGTTTCAGCCCCTTTGGAGCCAAAGCGCCAGAAATACCATTGGTAGCCTCTGCTATGGTGTATTGTTTTTTCTGTGCCTGTGCAGACAACGCTACCAGCGCAGCACCTGCAAAAGCAAACTGTTTTATATAATTCATATTACTGATTTGATAAATCGAGGGCTGAAATTATTGAATATCGGGCAAAAACCTATCCCCCATTTTGCCTGCACGGTGGGAAACATTTTTATGCTTAAGTTCGTTTATAGATTATGCAAAGACTTATCGCCATATTGCTGGCACTGCTACCACTGGTTTCCAATGCACAAAAACACCGCAGCAACAACCCTGTAGGGCATTTTAACGACGAAGCCTACTGGCAAAAGTGCGCCGCAGTAAAGCACCTGCCGGCCAGCCCTATTACGGCATCAGACACAGCAATAGTAGTGGTAAGCAATCGTAAACCCAATACCGACCCACTGCGCTATATGTGCGAGGAAAGGGACGGGAGGGCATTATATTACTATTTCGTATTTAGCAGAAACGGCATATGGAATGTGCTACAGGTAGAAAGCCTAGAGAAAGCCATTGGCTATATGCCTGATAAAAGCAGAGACTGGGTGATGTATGTGGAAGGAATGGGCAAACTCTTTACCAGCGATTTGTACCGTGGTATGAGTATGGCGGGACAATATGGTGTAAACGTGATTATGTTCGACTATCCGAGCATTACCACCACCAAAGGTGGATTGGGTAACTACTTCTTTTCTATGAAGAATGCACGCACTGCTTATAAGGATTTTATTCCGGCGTTTGAACACGTGAAGCAACTATACAAAGGCGGTACGCTTGGCAATGGTAAGATGAGTATGTTCTACCACAGCATGGGCAATCATGTATGGAGACAAGCAGTGAGGAATGATATGCTTAATAAACTGAATGGTGATGTATGGGTGAGCAATTTTATTATGAATGCACCTTGTGTACCACGCAGAGGGCATAAGCGTTTGGTAAACCAAATACACTTTGCAAAGGGCATATACATTAATTACAACAAACAAGACTTTACGCTTGGGGGAGCCTACCTTGTGAGCAAGAAAAGACAATTAGGACAAAGACCGGTACGCAACATCAGCAAAAATGCAGTGTATGTAAACTTCAATATGCTATGCGGTAACGACCATAGCAATTTCCTGTCTTTGGAAGGGCGCGCACCAGCAAAGCCGCAATCGCTGCGCTATTACAATACGCTATTACATGGCAATACGCCAAACCTGCAAGACAGTACACAGTTTGGCGTATCGACGTATAAAAAGATTGGATTTGAGTTGTTGCCTTAGGCTATATTCATCAACCTCAACACCTTCTCCACATCTTCGGGTGTATCTACACAATGACTGTCGAAATTGGTGATGGCACATTTTATTTTGAAGCCTGCTTCCAGCCAACGCAGTTGTTCTAAAGACTCTGCTTTTTCGAGCGATGAAACAGAGAGTTTACATACCTGCTCCAGTACATCCGTACGGTAAGCATACATACCTACGTGGCGGTAATAGTTGTGATACTTGTGCCATTCTTCCTGCGGCACACCTTTTAAATACGGTATCACCATACGGCTGAAGTACATACCTTCCTGATGGTCGTTCAGTACTACTTTCACCTCGCCCATATCAAACAATACCTCGTGGCTATCAACCGGAATGATGAGTGTTGCCAGTTCTGCTGTGCCTTCTTTCAGCACGCTCGCCAGTGTATCTATCTGCGATGGGTCGATGAAAGGTTCATCGCCCTGAATATTTATTACGTACTTGTAATTGCCACCAATTTGCTGCAACGCATCCCAGCAACGGTCTGTACCGCTTGGGTGCTCTTCTTTCGTCATCACAACTTCGCCACCAAAAGACACTACATGCTCTGCAATACGTGTATCATCTGTTGCCACCACTACTTTATCCAGTGAACCGCATTTTGATGCCTGCTCGTACACACGCTGTATCATTGTCTTGCCTTTGATGTCTATCAATGGCTTGCCGGGGAAACGTGTAGACGCATAGCGTGCAGGTATTATACCAACTATCATAGCTAATCTATTACTCTTCTATTATTTGTGAATCTTTGTAAATGTAAAAAGACGGTACCGTCTGATTGCGCAGTGTGATGTATGCCAAGTACGTATCAGTATATCGCATACGGTTGCTGATAGTTTCTGTGTACAATCCGCTGAGGCCTGTAAGCAATTCTACCGACTCGCGCACTGCACCTTCGCCACCTACATTGGCAGTCAGGTAATCTACCAATCCGTTCTGTACAGCAAACTCTGTCAGCAGCGGATTGCAAGGGCGCGGTATCATAATGCGAAGTCCGCACATTTCTGCAGCACCAAAGTCCAGCACGTCATCAAACACAAAAGCCACTTCTTCGGGCTGGATGCCATGCTTTTCGCAAAGGTGTTGCAATGCTTCTGTCTTCAATTTGATTTTGCTGTATGCACCATGAAAACATTCACGCTTGGCAAGTGTCCATGCAGCACTGTTACGCTCGCCCGATATGATGGCAACCACCGGCACGCCGTTATGACGCAGGTAGTGATTGAAGCGGAGCATGTTAGTACCCATCGCATCTACCTCGCTGAATGAGCTCGTGCCATTCTCGTCCTTCACACCATTGTTAAAAACACCATCCCAATCAAATATGTATGCTTTGATGCGCGATAGTTTCTCCTGCACCTGTTGCGGCGTAGCTATAAAATTGCCTTTAAAATGGCTGATGACGGTATTGATATCCATAACTGTATCAAAAGTAAAAAAGAAAAATCCTAAACCGGTGAACAGTTTAGGATTTCAAAATCTATATCCGGATTATATTAAAGTCCTTTCAGGTCTTGTATATCCAGCATACCTACCGGCATACCGTTTTCGGTAACCAGTATTGTATCTACGTTTGTTTTCTTGAAGATGCCGGCAGCATCGTTCAGCAGTGCGTTTGCATCTACGCTGATAGGCGTACCGTATTGCATATCGCCCATTTTCTTGCCGAGGATTTGCTCACCATCGTTTTGCAACAAGCGGCGGATATCACCATCTGTAAACACACCTTTCACGCTGCCATCTGCATTGGTAACCGTTACAGCACCAAAGCCGTAGCCTGTCATCTTAACCAGTGCGCTTTGCAGTGTATCGTCTGCAGATACCAGCGGGTTGATGCCGTTTGCAGCTTCCTTCACACGTACTGTCATAAGGCGTGTATCTACAAGGAACTGTTCTGTACCTACAGTCGTAAAGTTATTTTCAGTCAGGCTCTTCAACACTTTCAGTGGCACTGTAATAGTGTGTACACCTATGTTGATAGCGTTGCGCACGTGCTCGTTGTGGCGCACAGAGCTGAACATGATTTTTGTATCGTAACCGTAGTGGTCAACAGCGTCAACACATTGCTCTACCAGTGTCAGTGCATCGTGACCCTGATCTTGCAGGCGGCCCACCAGCGGACAAACATAAGTAGCGCCTGCATGCATAGCCATATAAGCCTGTTGCAGTGTGTACACAAGGTGTACGTTTACCAGCAAGCCTTCTTTACGCAACAGATTACAAGCGCGTACACCTTCCAGCGATACAGGTATTTTAAATACTGTTCTTTTAGGGTCAAGACCCAAATTCAGTTGACGGTGTGCTTCTTTCAGCACATCTTCAGCCGTATCACCCAATGCCTCTATTTGCAATACAGGCACCATTTTGCTCAGCTTAACGATTGTACCATCTATATCGGTGATACCTTCGCGTTGCATGAATGTGGGCGTCGTGGTAAGACCATTCAGGAAGCCCAGTTTAAAACCTTCTTCAATCTCTTTAAGATTGGCAGAATCTAAGTATAATTCCATGTTAGTTAATTCTAATATCTAAGTGCAATTGCTGTACAAAAGTAATCTCTTAATTCTAATATTCAGCTACCCTTTTCTGCCTTGCCTTATTTGCGGTATTTCACCTCAAGGTTGTGCAGTTCTATCAATGGTTTCAGGTATTCTTCCAGATCATATACACAAAGCTGACTGGCCGCATCGCAGAGTGCTTTTTCAGGCTCAGGGTGCGTTTCTACAAATATACCGTCAACACCGGCAGCAACACCCGCCCTACCCAGTACAGGGAGGAATTCGCGTGCACCGCCTTTCGCATCCGCACTCGGGATACCGTATTTACGGATAGAGTGTGTGATATCGAACACCACAGGATAGCCCAGTTGTGCCATGTGGTAGAATGCGCGAGGGTCTACAACCAGATCATTATAACCCATTGTATAGCCACGCTCTGTCAGAATGATTTTATCATTACCCGCATCTACGCATTTACCTACAGGGTGCTTCATATTTTCCGGCGCCAGAAACTGACCATGCTTGATGTTGATAACCGCACCTGTCGCTGCAGCAGCTTTCAACAAGCCAGATTGCATACACAGGTAAGCAGGTATCTGCAACACATCGCAAACCTCAGCAGCAGGTGCTGCCTGGTCAGGATAGTGAATATCCGTCAGTACAGGGAAACCGAATTGTTCTTTAATCTTCGCCAGTATCTTCACACCTTTTTCCAGACCCGGGCCATCATAATACTTCAGGCTGCTACGGTTGTCTTTCGTAAAAGATGATTTGTAGATGATTGGAATATTCAACCTCTCACCCACTTCTTTCAGCGTCTCCGCTGTTTTCATCATGATGCTCTCGTCTTCTATCACACACGGGCCTGAAATCAGGAACAGTTCATCTGCACCACATTGAATATTTCCTACGGCAATTTTCTTTGCGCTCATAATATTACATGCGCTGATACAGCGCTTTTATTGTATCAATTGTTATTTTTTCTTTCCAGTCTGTACCGATGGCGTGGTTCCACATATGCGGCAGGTTGTATGCTACCTGTGCCATAGCAGTAATTGTTTCATCGCTCCAGTTTTTGCTAAGGCCTTGTGGCAATGTCACCTTATGTTTCTGCAACATGGTTTTGAATTCTGCCACACCTTCAGGATAATAATCCTCGAGGTGCTGGAAGGCTAAGCAGTTTGCATAGCAGTGTTTTTCATCCAGTATTTTAGAAAGGCCATAAGACAATGCGTGGCAAACACCTACTTCTGAATATGTAAGGCTCAGCCCACCCATAAGTGATGCTACCATCAGCTTATCATCGTTCTCTGCAGTTTGTCCTGCATTATCGCCCAGATAAATATCGCGGCACAGCTTCAATGATTGCTCTGCATACGCATGGCTGAAAGCATTGTTCAGCATACCGTTTTCAGATTCTATACAGTGGATGTAAGTATCCATACCTGTGTAGAACCATTTATCGGTAGGTACGCTTGCTATCAATTCAGGGTCTAGAATCACCTGATTGAAAACAGTCCAGTCGCACTTCAAACCCAGTTTCTTTTCAGGACCTGTCAGTACTGCTGTCATGGACACCTCAGCACCAGTACCCGAAATGGTAGGTACACCTAAGTGATAAATGCCTGGTTTCTTAATCAGATTCAATCCTTGATAAAGTGTAGAAGAGCCCTCGTTGGTAAACATCAAAGACAGTGCTTTTGCAATATCCATGATGCTGCCACCTCCTATACCTACCACACCCGATGGAAGGCCTTTGCTTGCCAGTATCTCATCACGCAGTTTATCTATCTGCTCAGTAGTAGGCTCGTGGGGATCTACATCTATAAACTCTATGATGTCGCCAACTTTTGTTGGAATACGTTTTGCCAGTTCGCTATCGTTGAAATAGTTATCGACCAGAAAAACGATGTATTGATTGTTCTCGTTGCGAACAGGTGCAAGGATGCTGTCCATTGTATCGAACGCTCCACGACCGTAAACAACCTTCTCAATGTTTTTAAAATTCTTATGCATGTGCTGTTGCTAATGCTTTTGTAACGCTCTCAGATATTTTTGCTGCCAGTTCGCGCACTTGTTCTTCTGTCCATGTGCAACGGATACCGAATGAAATAAGACGACCTATCACGTTTTGAGATTTTGGCAAATCCAGATTGTTATAATCTTGCGGAGCACCAAGTAAATGTATGGTTAGTTTTGATGCTGTATCAAGATTCTTAACATGGTCCCATTGATTGATGAAGTGGTACATGTTTTTGAACCAGTAGTCGAAACCAACTACACCTGCTTCGTTAAACTGATCAACCACACTTTGTGCAGCTTCAGGTGTTTCCATCAGCAGGTTCAGGAATGTTGCAGAGTCGCCATCAGGGTCAGCTATTTTTGCAAAGCCGATGCCCGGAGTAGCAGACAACAATTCTGTCAACAGTTTCTTGTGCTTGCGGTTGGCAGCCAGTACCTGTGGTACACGACGTGTTTGTGCTACCGCTACCGCAGCATTCAGCTCACCTATACGGTAGTTGAAACCCAGCACTGGGTGTGGTTCCATACCACGCTTTGCACCTACGTGAGAATGGCCGTGGTCTGAATAGTATTCTGCATTTTTATAAACCTCTTCATCGTTGGTAACAAGGATACCACCTTCGCCAGCTGTTGCTATTTTAAAGAAGTCGAAAGAGAAAGCACCTGCTTTGCCCCACAGACCTGTCGCCTTGCCTTTGTAAGATGCTGCAAATGCTTGTCCCGCATCATCTACCAATGTAAGGTTGTGTTCGTTTATCACTTCCATGATGCTATCCATATCGCCCATGCCACCGCACATATGTACAAGCACTACGGCTTTGGTTTTGGGGGTAACGGCTTTGCGGATACCTTCTGCGCTCAGGCACAGCGTTTCATCAACCTCAGCAAATACAGGCAATGCGCCTATAAATAGTACAGCTTCTATTGTTGCAATAAATGTAAAAGGAGGAACTATCACCTCATCGCCCGCACCGATACCTGCTGCTGCCAGTGCAGTGATAACTGCTGTAGAGCCACTGCTGGTAGCCAGTGCATACTTGGCGCCGGTTATCTTCTTTGCTTCTTCTTCAAATTCTTTTGCTTTCCAATGACCATTGCGTTGCGCATCGTGGCCATAGCGAAACAGGACACCCGTTTCTAAGACGTCGTTTACCTCTTTACGTTCTTCTGCACCAAATAATTCTGTACCTGGCATTATATTAAAATTTAGAGTGCAAAACTACGCAATTAAAGCGAGAGCGGGAAGGCAGGAGGGGGCTATTTAAGCCATTGAGGGCCAACCACATCCAGTATGCGGCGGGTTGCCCCCGTTTGGGCTGCAATGTATGCCTGTATTGCTTTTCGCATAGAATGACGGCAGTTTTCGTCGCTCATCAGCTCTTGCAACGAATTGTTAAAATGCTCTTTGTCGTTTATCGGAAAAGCGTACATACGGGAAACCAGTGCTTTTGCCTCCACAAACTTGTCGTACACAGGACCAAAATATACAGGCAGCCCAAAAACAGCAGGTTCCAGCACATTGTGTATGCCACCACTCTGGAAACCACCACCCACATAGGCTATTTCACCATAGCTATACAGGCTGGAAAGCATACCTATATTATCAATTATCAGCACACGGTAACCGGCAGGCTCATCCGACAGTTCGGAATACAATACACTATGCCCTGCGAAGATATCCTGCAGGTGTTTTATATGCTGTTCGTCAATTTCGTGCGGGGCTAATATCAGTTTCCAATTTTCGGGAAATGAGTTTACCGCTTCCTTCAGCATTGCCTCATCTTCGGGCCATGTACTGCCTGCTATCAGCAGGTGGTCTTTTTCTTTGAATTTTTCTATCAGCGGGAATTGCTTAACACTCGCTGCAATGGCAAGCACCCTGTCGTAGCGGGTATCGCCTGCCACTATCACATTATCCTTCAGTTTGATGGTTTCGAGCAGGCGCTTAGATTCTTCATCCTGCACAAAAAGATAGTCGAAACAACGCAGCATTTTTCTAAACAGCCCACCCTGCGGCTTGAAGAACGGCTGCGACTTGCGGAATGCGGCTGACACCAGTATTGTTGGCACTTCTGCCTTTTTCAGTTGGGTAAGATAGTGGTACCAGAATTCGTACTTCACAAACACTGCCAATGCGGGGTTTATCATCTCTACAAATCTGCGGGCATTGTGGTGCCCATCCATAGGCAGGTAGTAGACATAGTCTGCCCCTGCATAGTCTTTACGTATTTCGTAGCCCGATGGAGAAAAGAATGTAAGTATAATCTTGTAAGCTGGGTATTGCTCTCTTATGGCCTCTATCAATGGCCTGCCCTGCTCAAACTCGCCGAGCGATGAGCAATGTACCCAGATGCATTTTTCACCTTTGCCTTGTAAATCAGCAGCAATCTTATCCAACAATCCCCTTCTTCCATGCAGCCATAGCTTTGGCTTTTCACTAAAAAAAGCAGCTACGCGCACGCCCAAACGGTATAGCAGCAGAAAGATATTGTAAAACAGCAATTGCATAACGCATGTAAAGTTACCCTTACTGTTTCACAAATACTGCATTCATGTCGTCATTATTTAATGCAGCATAACCCAACAACTCCAGATATTCTTCGTACACATTAGCCGGATATTCGCCCATGTATTGCTCCATAGTGCGTACTATTTTCAATTGCTGGTTTTCAAAGCTGGCTTTCAGTGTGTACTTACCAAAAGGCTTTTCAAACACAATAGGTTGCGGCAACATTTCTGGGCTTAGCTTTTCAGCGAAACTGTATACCAAAGTATCTGTTATTGCATAGCCCTCGCTGATATAGAATGGCGTTGTACGTGTACCCAATGGCGCTATGCTTGCTTTTTTAACACTACTTATTAGTGGTTGCAGAAATACACGCTTGCCTGTAATATTAACTCTTGCAGTACCAGTATATTCAATATTCTCTTTCAAAACAGGATAGCTTGCAGCAGGCAAGGCTTCGTGTGTAGCATTCACCAATTGGGGTGATGGAAGGTCTATTCTGCTATACAGCATCTTATCAATATCTGATTTTACGCCTGTTTTGTATTTATCTAATGCCTTTTGTGCAAACTCTCCTGAATGCTGAACTGATACAGCAACATTCACATCGCCTACTACATTCATCTTTACATCTACCTTCCTGTTTATTGTATTTTGCTTATGTCCGTATACGGGTGTTTTTACCAATACGCCACCTTTATCTGTAACCAACAACGCATTTCTGTTATGGGTAAACTCAGATAAATAACCAGGTTGTAAATCATCAGACGTACACTCTACCCATACCGTATCTCTTGCCTGTGGTATACATAGTATCACATGGTTGAAAGCATTAACTGGCACATCCTTATCCAACAACGGCGGCGCATCCTCATCGCCATATATCAATGCTGCATAAGCTACAACGCCTGCCTCTTTCAGCATTGCCTTCATACAATTGGTAAGTGCCTTACAATCTCCATAACCTGTTTTCAGCACACTCGCCGCATCAAATGTTTGCCAACCGCCCACACCAAGCTGTATGCTTACGTAGCGTGTGTTGTTCTTCATATAGTCGAACAATACATTTACTTTACCTCCTATGCTTTTGCAGGTATCTGTCAGCTGATGTACTTTCTGTTTTGCATCATCGCTCAATACATCTCGGTCTTTGTTCAAGTCATAAAACAGCCTGCCATAATCTGCCCATGTATGCATACTACCTGAAACACCCCCTAATACCATTTTATCGAAGCTCAGCATCATAGCTGCCTGCTTATATAATTCCGGCACAGCCAAAGGGTCTCTTTTTATAGCGGGAATATCTTTAACCGACACTTTCAGTTTTGCCAGCTCCCCTTCTTTTGTTTGTAAAACAGGCACATCTGTATGCATCAACTTATAAACAAGTTGCATATCGGCAGGATATTCTATCTCCAGATCAGAAACCTCGACAGAACAGTTATAATCATCTGCAAAGATGTATTCATCAACAAAGAACAAGGAAGTAATAGCGGTTTCTACCTCATACTCTACTGTAAATGGATAGTTGGCATAATGAAAATCGTAGTACTTGCGCTTTAAATCATCTGCAATACTGTAAGATAGTATAGCTTCTTCCTTTACATCCCTGTTTTTAATGCTCTTCAACTCATTGCCGGCAGCATCAAACAACCTACCGGATACAGATGTCACCTTGAACATATTGGTAAACTTCTCATCAAGCATAGCATGTTTATAGCCTTTATCATCCAATATGGTATACGCATACTTGCTATACCACTTTATATCTGTAGGAGAATTAACTTTTATTCGCGTAGAGCAACTTCTCACAACGGCATGGGCGTCTTTTTTCAGCGAAGCAGGTATGGTAGCTGCATTGTATGCAGGCATATCATTTTTGCCTGCATAGCTGCAAAAAGACAATAACAATAAGGCTAAAACACTTGAGGAACGCAGCATATTATGGCTTCTTTAAAACGATAGTCTGGTTTATTTCCTTTACTATTTTCTCATACACGTCCCTTACAGTATTATACTCAGAGGCTTCAAAATAACATTCATTACGCTTCAGCTGTGTGGTAATATTTACAGCACGCGTACTGGTATCATACCCCACCATATGCTTGAATACAATCTTATCTCCGTAGCTTATTTTAGCCGGTTTAGGCATCTCTTCCACTGCCATATTATCCGGAAATATGGCATTCATTACATATACCCTTTCATCGGCATAGTTCAGCTCCAGCGGCATACGCCTGTGCATAGGCTTGAAGGGGGACTCGTCCAATATCTTAATGATATCTGCACTGAAATAAAAAGTTGTCACCGGTACTTTATGCTTTTTGTAAAGCGTATACCTGAATATCAGGTTTGTATCCGGATTATCAATATTTTCAAACTTAAAAGACTCCATTTCAGCATAGTTCTTTATCGCATTCTTTCTTGCCTGAATGATGTTATTCAACTTACTTGTATCTGTACTGAAAAGCGTACGCAAATGAGAAGACATATTCATGCCCATATACTCTGTGATATTTACGCGAAAGGCTACATCTGACAGAGAAACAATATCAGCTTTTATTACAGTGCGCTCTTTGTTTGACTGTGGCATTATCATTATAGGGTATCCACCATTTTTATCCAAAACGCGCGAATAACCATTATAGCAATACTCCGGCAGCCTGCCGAACGCATTGTATTTGTCTGATGCATCCAGATAATATCTAACCGAGTCTATCAGCAACAGGCCTATCATATGATTAAACCTATCGAGCATAGGATAGTCATGCCTTGCTTTCAGCCTTCCGTGTGTGCTCATTAATACAGGCGATGCCTCTAGCCCTATTTCTTTCAGCATAGCTACCAGCAATACATTTATCTCTGCTGCGTTACCATCTTTATTATCAAAAGCCTTCTTTATATCCCGTTCCGCGTCAGCACTTATTTTGTCGCTGCAATGCATTCCCCCCCTTACATAAGCAAATATTCGCTTTGCTTTTTGTAATGGATCTTGCACACCTCGTGTCAGCGAGTCTATTATAGGGTCCAAAAAAGAGTTATTATTAAACTGTCTGCCAAGCTTATTGTCCTGCCATATTTTAGTATTGAAATCTCGCCATGCTTTTTTCAAGCCATCCTCATCCAGTGTATTAATATTCAAATCAGGCGATTGTATCTGCACATCAATCCTTTCGCGATAGTCATCCACATTGCCTGCATTATCTTCCTGCTTCATGGCGGGGATGTTGCGCCTGCCCCAAAGTGTTGTATGGTATTTTGAATATTTATCGCCTTCGTTACCTATTATATAAGCCCCGGACACTTCCTGTTCGGCAGATTTCAATGTATTATAACCCTTGAATGGAGGAGTAGATTGTGAAATAGTAACATAAGAAAACTGCGCAGGTATACTTATTTCATACTCACTTTTCAACGTAGGAAATTCGTTCTGAAAGTACCAAGGGGTAAGAACAAAAGATGCCGGTGAGTGAATCTCGTAAGAATATGAAATAATACTACCAACTTTTGCAGTAGGCAGGGTAAATTTCATCTCTTTAAAATCGCCCATATTGTTGTAAAAAACAGCAGATTTATCCATCTGTGTTTTTACCATCTCACCGTTCACTATATTATAGGTAGTAGCCTCAATGCTTTTTACATAACTTTCTATACCGTTGAAGCCAGCAGCGAAATAATCAATAACATTGGCTTCGTCTATTGCCTCTTCTTTGAGGATTTTTACTATCCTGCGTGTCTTATAAATCTGTTCATAGGTTCTTGTCAGCGGAGATATATCTATAGATGCCTTTTCATAAATCACAGCTGCCGCAGCCTCCGTATCAGACAGGAAAATATTTGTATTGATATAGCTTTTTACAAAATCCTCTTCGCTTTGGGCAATAGCATTACAGGCAAGCAGGATGAACGCAGCCACAAGCAGGCATAGGTATTTTTTCACAGGGTGTAATTTTTCTGCGAAATAATATTAAAATCAGCATTCAGGCAAGCTGATAGGCACTTTTGTTGCCAGTCCGCCCTCGGCTGTCTCTTTATATTTATGATTCATATCCAGCGCAGTTTCCCACATGGTTTGCACTACGTGGTCAAGCGATACTTTGGCATTATCAGGATTGCTTTGCAGTGCCAGTTGCGATGCGGTGATGGCTTTGATAGCCCCCATCGTATTGCGCTCTATGCATGGCACTTGTACCAGGCCACCTACAGGGTCGCAGGTAAGGCCCAAGTGATGTTCCATTGCAATTTCTGCAGCCATCAGGCACTGGCGCACATTACCGCCAAGGCTTTCTGTAAGTGCTGCAGCTGCCATTGCAGAAGATACACCTATCTCTGCCTGACAACCACCCATTGCCGCCGATAGCGTTGCTCCTTTTTTAAAGATGCTTCCTATCTCTGATGCCGTCATCAGGAACTGGATTATTTTTTCATCATCAAAACCATCGCAGAAAGTGATGAAGTAATGCAGTACCGCAGGCACTACACCTGCCGCACCATTGGTAGGCGCTGTTACCACACGGCTGAAGGATGCGTTCTCTTCATTTACCGCCAATGCAAAACAGCTAACCCAATCCAAAATATATTGGAAGTTGTGCCCACCCTCGCGGATGGCAGCTAACCATTCTGTATGATTATTGTATGTCTTTCCTTTCAGTAATCTTTTATTGAGATTGGCAGCGCGGCGCATAACGTGCAGTCCACCCGGCAATTCGCCCCCTATGTGGCTACCGCGATATATACAATCACGCATCACTTCCCAAATTCTCAACACACCTTTCTTGGTTTCTTCCTCACTACGCCATGCGTGCTCATTCTCCATTACCACCTCATGTATGTGCAAGCCTGTTTTGCGGCACCAGTGCAACAAGTCATCTGCCTTATCTATCGGGAAAGGTAAATCAACTTCATTGGCACCGCTCCCTTCTTCTGCTTCCTTTACCACAAAGCCACCACCTATAGAGTAGAATGTTTCTGCTATCTCTTCGCCATTGTTGAATGAACAAAGAAATGTAACTGCATTAGGATGGAAAGGCAGGCTTTCGTCCATCAGGAACACCACATCTACCGCAGGGTCAAAATCTATCACTCTCGAAAGACCAAGATTAATTTTCTTTTCTGTAGCTATCTGGTTGAGGCGCGGAGTGATTTCATTTACGTCGAACGTTACAGGGTCTTCACCATTCAAACCGAGGATTACGGCAACATCTGTACCGTGACCCTTGCCTGTTTTTGCCAGCGAGCCATAGAGCAATACTTTTACAGACTTTACATTGTCTATCCCCTTTTGCCTGATAGTATCTACGAAACGCAGTGCTGCGCGCCATGGGCCAAGTGTGTGCGAACTGCTGGGACCTACTCCTATCTTAAATATATCGAATACCGAAATACACTCTTTTTTCACCGTCAGATTTTAGTTAAATAAAAAAGGGGGAATAAAAATTCCCCCTAAAGATACTATGAAGCTTACAAAAAATCCTCCGTGCCTTCACATTAATTATGGCAGCAATACGTGGTCTATCACGTGTATCACACCATTCTTCTGATTTACGTCTTTAATCGTCACTTTCGCCACACCACCTTTAGCATCTTTTATCCATATCCAGTTGTCTTTCCACATGAAAGTCAGCTCTTCGCCCTGTACAGTTTTTGCTTTGTACATGCCACCGCCTTTTTTGATGGCAGCCATTATCTGCGATGCGCTCCAGTTGCCAGGTACTACGTGGTAAGTCAGTACGCCCGTCAGCATAGCTTTATTCTCAGGTTTCAGCAGATTGTCTACTGTGCCTGCAGGCAGCATATCAAACGCAGCATTTGTTGGTGCAAATACGGTGAAAGGACCCGCACTTTGCAGTGTTTCTACAAGACCTGCGGCTTTTACCGCAGCTACCAGTGTAGTGTGGTCTTTAGAGTTCACCGCGTTTTCTACAATGTTTTTAGACGGATACATTGGCGCACCGCCAACCATTACAGTTTTTTCGCCTTTTGCCAATACTACGTTAGGGGCAAATGCAAACAAAGCCGCTGCTATCGCAGGAATTAACATGATACGTTTCATACAAGTTGATTTTAGATTGTTTCTGAATTGTTTTACAGATACAGATACGGCAGCTTTTGTTTTTCGGTTTTAGGAAGGGCAAAAAAATATTTGCAGACAACTTACAAGATGGGTTTATTATAAATAAACAAGGCTCTACATTTTAAAGTAGAGCCTTATTACATTCTTGAAAACGTCTGTTTATCGGGAACAGTACATGTAGCACTATTGCGTTAACTTAAGCACGTATCTGTATGAAGGTAAACTATTGTCGACGATAAACACTATTTACTTATACAGTGATGATATGCTAATAAAAACGCCCCTGCAATTGCAGGGGCGTTTACTATCATAGTATTGTGTAACACTATTTTGTTTCCATGCTGAATGGCATCATAGCCATTGCAGCACCGTTCATTCTACGCAGTTCTTTCAGTTGTTTGTACCAATCGTACTCTTTACCAAATTCTGCTTTCACCATTTGCTCTGCCACACTTGCATTATTGCCTTTGAAGCGGCGCATCAGGCTTTCAAATTTATCAACAGGTTCAGGATATGTTACCACATCGTAGTCTTTCAGTTTTGCCAGCGATGCAGCACTAGCTATAGCACGGTCCAGATCGCCCAGTCCGTCTACCAGTTTGATGCCCAATGCATCTGTGCCACTCCATACGCGGCCTTGTGCAAAGCTATCTACCAGTGTTATATCCATTTTACGGCCTGTTGCAACACGGCTTTTGAAAATCATGTAGATGTTATCTACAGAGCGTTGCACTTTAGCAGACTCATCAGCCGTAAGTGCGCGTGTACCATTCGGGAAGTCGGCATAAGGAGCGTTCTTCACGCCATCAAACGTAACACCCAGTTTGTTGCGCATCAGTTTTTCTGTATTAAACATCATGGTGAATACACCGATGCTACCTGTTATAGTGTTAGGCAATGCGAAAATACTATCTGCCTGACAAAGAATGTAGTAACCGCCAGATGCTGCCACATCGCCCATAGATGCTACCAGTGGTTTCTTAGCTTTCAGCAATTGCAGTTCGCGCAGTATCACTTCTGATGCCAATGCACTACCACCGCCTGAGTTTACACGCAGTACCACCGCTTTCACTTTATCGTTGTTACGCAGTTTGCGTATCTGCTCTATCATGTTCTGAGAAGCTATCTGATAATCATCATCGCTTTCACCATCCACTATGCTACCTTCTGCATACAGTACTGCTACCCTGCTATCGCCCGCACTGCCTTCATTGATGGTAGCTGCATATTCAGACAGGCTTACGTATTTCACTTTGTCTTTTTCCTTCCCACCTGTTTTTGCTTTGATGCGGTCTTCTACCTGATCCCAATACAACAGGTTAGATACCAGTTTGTTTTTCAGTGCATCCTGCGGAAACTCAATAGCACCGCTTGCTGCCAGTTGATACAATGTTGTAGTATCCTGTTTAGAGAAAGTAGATGCGGCATTCAGGAATTCACTCCAGAAATCTTTCTGAAACTCTGCTACCTGTACACGGTTTGCATCGCTCATCTTATCGGCACGGAAAGGCTCTGTAGCACTTTTGAATTTACCTGCATAGAATATTTCAGGTTCCAGTTCCAGTTTATCCAACGTACCCTTGAAGAATGCAAGGATAGTAGCAAAACCTTTCAGTTCCATATCGCCCATCGGGTTCAGATAGATACTATCTGCCGCGGTAGCCATATAGTAAGCACCTTGTGTGATGTTCTCGCCGTAAGCATATACAAACTTGCCGCTCTTGCGGAAGTCGACAATCGCATTGCGCAATTGCTGCATAGTAGCCCAGCCGTTTCTGCTCGGGTTCAGCTTTATCAGTATACCCTTAATCTTGCTATCGTCTTTAGCTTCCTGCAATGCTTTGATGGCATCGTACACGCCAGCACTGTTTTCATCGCCATCGGCAAATACTGCCAGCGAATTGCGTTCGCTGCGTTCGTGCATGGTTTTAGACAGGTCGATGGTGAGGACGCTGTTGTCTGCAACGGTTGTCTGTGTTTCAGTTTTGCTGCCTTCTTTTACCGCAGCTACTATCAGCCCGATAAACACACCGAAAATGATAACGCCTGTTACAATCATCGCCAACAGCGATGCAAAGAACATCTTAAAGAATTGTTTCATCAGTTATTAGTTTGAGATTGGTATTATTCTATTGAATAACGGCACAAATATACAGGTAAAAGAATGTGCATATATCCTGAAAATCGGTGAACAGGGGTAGATAGTAGGTGAACTTTTCTTTTTAACTTGCCAACAAACCTACAACATCGGTATGCGCCACATATTATGGATACTCTTTATTGCTATCGGCAGCACCATTGCCCATGCACAAGACGTAAAGAACCCATTGATACCACCTGCAGACAGGGTATGGCGCTCTTACCAGATACTGGAAAAGAACAGGCTGGCCATTATACAACAGCTCGATCTCCTGAACAATTTCCCCAAAACAAAGCAGGTATTTGTAGATGTGTTTGACCCTGACGACCGCAAACAGCTCTATTATGTATATGACCAATACCTGACTGCCTTTCAGGATGCAGGCAAAATGCTACCCGACAGTGTACTGAAAATAGGTGTGGGTATCTGCAAAGACATGAAATGGAGCAGCGGCGTGAGCGATAAACTGCAACATGCCGTGCTTAGCGTAGCGGCAGACCACCCTGAAATATTTGTAGAGCAAGCCTACAAGCTGAAGCGTAAAGAACTGGAAGCACTCATAGACTATCTGGCAGATGTAGAGAGCAGCCCGCTATGCGCCATCTACCAAAAGCTGATAGCCAACCTGCACGAGGTAGGTGCCTACAATCTGGAAGGTATGCTTACGAGGGCTAAGAAAGAAAATACGCATTAATATGAGTAGCCCGATATATAATAAAGTAGGTGAAGGTTATAATACTACCCGCCGTGCCGACCCATATATTGTAAGCCGTATGCTTGCTAATCTACAAGCAAAGACAGATGGCAACTATCTGGATATTGGCAGCGGCACTGCCAACTACACAGCTGCATACACAGCGCAAGGCTACAAATTCACCGGCGCAGAGCCTTCAGACAGGATGATTGGTGAAGCACGAACGAATCACCCGCACATAGATTTTATACAAACAAAGGCGGAACAGCTACCATTTGCAGATGGCGCTTTTGATGGTGCTACGGGCACTTTCACCCTGCACCATTGGGATAGTGTTGTGGATGGTATTATACAACTGAACCGAGTATTGAAACCCGGTTCTCGTGCTGTATTTCTCAGCTTTACACCTGCGCAGGTATTCGGTTATTGGTTGTGCCATTATTTCCCGGAAACTATGCGCAACTCTGCCGCTGTAGTACCTGAGATGGAAGATATGATTGCCATCTTTAAACAGGCTGGTTTTAAAGATGTGATAACTGAAAAATACTTTGTACACGAAGACCTGCAAGACCATTTTCTGTACAGCAATAAGAACCGCCCGGAACAATACCTGCACCCGGAAATACGCAATGGAGCATCATCATTCACCGTATATGCCAATCAGGAAGAAGTAGCCGCTGGTTTAATACAACTGGAACAAGATATAACCAGCGGCAAGGTATGGGACATCATAAAACAATACGAAAACGACCTCGGGGATTATATATTTTATGTAGCGGAGAAGTAGATTGTAATCATTTCAACGTAAAAAGAGCATTACCATATAAATGCATACAAGCCCACGCTGCAGGTGTTGGATATGTTTTATAAACTTCAAGGTTAGCCTTAAATACTGCATTAGAAACAGTCTCGCCTAACTCAAGTTCTTTAATAAAAACAGGCAACCAGATAGGTGGAATATCTACATGCAATGCCCAAAATGGTGCAATAACTGCTTGATAACCTTGTGAAAGATATTTTCTCACTATTGAAAGCACTTCATTTTTAAAGAAACTTTTAGTAGCCGAACCTGAATAGCAAACTAGCATGACTAGGATTTTACCTTCGCCAATAATTCTTTCCAAATCATATACAACCTCATTCCCACTGGGATGAATTACTTGTAATGTCGCAATATCATTACTTCCATGTGAAGAAATAATATTTATTACAGATGATATTGGTGCATTAATTTTTGTCGTTTGAAATGTGAGTATGTTATAATCTTTAATTACATCTTCCAGTTTACCATACAGCATACTAATAGTACCATCACCACTTTCAGTCGGTATCCAAAATGAAATGCTATTGTCGACATTAACACAACTATTTACTCTCGAATTCAACCATTCTACTGATACTACATTGCTAATAGGACACTTTAATGCAACAAATTCCTTGTTTTCATCGAGTAGCAAATTATGAGGCAACTCACTTAACTCCATATCTTTTATTAACAATACCTCTCTTGCTTTCTTAGAATATTTAACATTGGGGAAGCCAATCTGATTTATCACTTCAATTAATTCAGATTCATAATCTTCAACAAATTTTGTTTTTGAGTTTCCATACCTATCCTTAGGGAGTTCTGTTTTCAATGAATATTTTGGCACATACTTTCTAACCCACTCGTTGTATTTATTTGCATCAAACTCTAACTTGTCGTAATACCTTTCTCCATTACTATAGGTTAGTTGAAATAAATTATCTTCTGGTGCTAATAGACAAATTAATTGCTGATCTTTTATTAATTTAATGTTTGAAACAGCTTCAACTGGATTGATATAAAAATCATAAAAAGAACCTATCTCAACATCAATATCTGCTAGCGGCATCTCACCTAATGAGTCTGTATTTTTAAATAAGATACTAAAATCTGAACGCACAAGCGTACCTAACAAAACAGCTTCTTCATCTTTTTCAATAAAACCAGCTCCAACTAATCTACTCGCGATTTTCATTGTCATCTCATTATCATATACATAATCGGAACGATTCCTAGTTCGCAATAGTTTTAGCAATGATTCCTTAATCAGTTTTTTCAGTTCACGTGAATCTCCGTTAATAATATTTTTGTACTTCCCAACCATTTCCACAGGTACCACTGCTTCGAATATGTTTAAATATGAGTTCAATCCTGAGCCCTCAAAATCAAAAATTTTACTTAACCGTTTAATATTATACAATAAAACTAACCATGGCATACATCCATATTCGTCTTCTTGTAGAATATTTTCCCTTTCCTTGTCTAAGTATTCAGCCAAAAGAAATGGCAACTCAACACCTTGTTTCATTAAGAGTATTGAGTAATATGAGTGATCTATTGAATGCTTCTCATAAGAAGATAACGATACTTTTGATGGCATTAAGGCATACACTTGTAATGCATAATCTAGTAATCCATTATTTCGAAACAGCTTCATAGACTGCCACACTACCTCAAACAAGAACTTGTCATTAATTATCTTCTTATCATTTTGGACACATATCAAAGTTAAACTGGCAAATATCAAGGAAGCATGCACATTCGCATGATTTGAATAACTCCTCATACAAATAAAGAAACCATAAACAGGAACTTTATCAACAAACGATATTATTAGAAAGTCCTCACATAAATCCCTTGATACCTGATACAACTCTGATGTGTATAGTCTATCAAAAAAGCTATTTGAAATTTGATAAAAGAGCGAAACATTGTTAAGTTTTTTACATATACCTCTTAATATTGTAAGTTCTAAAATAGTGTGTTGAATATCTTCATTATTCCATGTTATTTTTTTTGAAAGCTCTTGTAATTTATATGTTATAAGACTTGCTAATTCCTTTAAATCATGTTGAGATATCTGGCCTGTGTCAACTAAGGTTTTTGACAATCTATAACCTGAATTCTTTTGAAAGTTAGACCTAAGAATTTCTTCATAAGTCTTTAGTGTTTGGGAGCTAAAGTCTGCTTCTTGAATAGAAAAGTCTAGTTGAGTATTAATTGGATATTTGATGCATTCTTCAAATAGGACAAAAAAATGATGAATTGAATATGACAATGCTTTAACATAATATTGTTCAAAACAGGCTAGTACAGCACCGTAGTATTTTCTATAATCTTCGTAGCTTTTTACTATTTCCTTTAATAATATTCCATATGTTTCAATAATATCTTTTTCATAAGAATGCTGTTTACTGATAGCCTCATAATTAATGAATTCGTATAATTGTTTGATCTTATCTTGCATGGTGATGTTACTATTTTAAAAACCAAAATAATAATTATCAGAATATCCTCATTTAGGATTACCACTATATTTGCACCTCATTAATGGCTAATACAGTTTACTTACTGCTGGGCAGCAACGAGGGAAACCGCTTGGAATGGTTTGAAAAAGCAACATTGCTGTTGCAGGATGCCCGTTGCAGGATAGTGAGCCAATCGGCCATATACGAAACTGCCGCTTGGGGGCTTGAAGACCAACCCGATTTTCTGAATATGGCTTTGTGTGTGGAAACATCGCTAAATCCGCAGGGGCTACTGGCACTTACCCAAAACATAGAGGCATTGCTTGGCCGCCAACGTAGCATCCGCTGGGGGCAGCGCACGCTGGATATCGATATATTATTATTTAATGATGATATTATTAAGGATGACAATCTGCAAGTGCCTCATCCCCAATTACAAAACCGCCGTTTTGCCCTCATCCCCCTTCATGACATTGCTGCGGGCTACATACACCCTGCCCTGCACAAGACGATAGCCACATTATTGGCCGAATGCCCTGATAATCTGGAGGTCAGGACTTACAAATTTTAACCTGAAGTTAATTTGACAATCCCGTGAGGTATTGCATATCTCTTTTGATTTTCTTAACTTGATAATCGTTAATTTCGCACACCTTTCGCCAAAGGCCTCTGCTATAAGAACGATTTCATATAAAGATTGCGGATGATTTGAACTTTACGTTAGGTTAAAAATTGTGATATATGGCTGCCGTTACCACTACAGGAAAAGTGAACCTCAAGAAAGCCTTGCAGGAGCACTTCGGGTTTGATGCATTTAAAGGAGAGCAGGAAAAGATAATCAAGAGCATATTATCGGGGCAAGATACTTTCGTTATCATGCCTACAGGGGGTGGCAAATCTCTTTGCTACCAGCTGCCCGCATTGCTCAGCGAGGGTGTTGCCATCATCGTATCTCCACTGATAGCCCTGATGAAGAACCAGGTAGACCTGATACGTGGCTACAGCAGCAAAGACAATGTGGCGCACTTCCTCAACAGCACCCTCACAAAGGCACAACAGAAAAAGGTAAAAAGCGACCTGATGGACGGCAGCACCAAAATGCTGTACGTAGCGCCGGAAACACTTACCAAACAAGAAAATATATCCTTCTTTGCCGATATGCACATATCGTTTGTAGCGGTAGATGAGGCACACTGTATATCTGAATGGGGACACGATTTCCGTCCTGAGTATCGCAAACTGCGCGATATGATAGACGAGATAAACCCCGAACTGCCTATCATAGCCCTGACGGCTACGGCTACGCCAAAAGTGCAGGACGATATCGTTAAAAATCTGGCGCTACGCCAACCCAATATCTTCATATCATCCTTCAACCGTGCCAATCTGTACTATGAAATCATGCCCAAGGGCAAGAAAGAAAGTGTACTGAAAAGCATTGTGAAGTTTATACATGGTATGAAGGGTAAGAGCGGTATCATCTACACGCTCAACCGCAAGACTACCGAAGAACTGGCACAGACACTGCAGGCAAACGGCATATCAGCAGTAGCCTACCATGCGGGGCTGGAAGCAGGTATTCGCGCACAGCGTCAGGATCAGTTTCTGATGGAAGAAGTAGATGTGATAGTTGCTACCATTGCATTTGGTATGGGTATAGACAAGCCCGATGTAAGGTTTGTAATACACTACAACATTCCGAAATCGCTGGAGAACTATTATCAGGAAACAGGCCGTGCAGGCCGCGACGGGCTGGAAGGCAAATGTATGCTCTACTATTCTCACAAAGACGTACAGAAGCTGGAACACCTGATGCGCGACAAGCCATTAAGCGAACGCGAAATGGGCGCACAGCTGATATCTGAAACTGTTGCCTATGCAGAAAGCGGTGTATGCCGCCGCAAGCTGTTGCTGCACTACTTTGGCGAGGAACTGAAGCAGGATAACTGCGGCAATTGCGACAACTGCCTGAACCCGAAAGAGAAATTGGAAGTGCGCGACAGCTCTAAGATTGTACTCGATACCATCAACGAGCTGGATGAACGCTTTAATATAGATTACGTAGTAGATATTATACTGGGCAAATCGAACCCGCAGATTAAGACCTTCCGCCACGACAAGCTGAAATCTTTTGGCAGTGGTCTTATCATGAAGATGGAAGACAACTTCTGGCATTCACTCATCCGCCAGATGATGCTGGAAGGCCTTGTGCGCAAAGACATTGAAGAGTATGGCCTGCTGAAGATTACAGACAAGGGACACAAATTCCTCAAGAAGCCGTTCTCTATCATGGTAGTGCTGAACCACAATTATGTAGATGCCGATGGCGATGATGAAGAAATAACAGGTGGCAGTGGCGGCCCTGCAACGGTAGACCCTGTACTGTTTGATATGCTGAAAAACCTGCGCAGGCAGGTGGCAAAAGAAAAGAGCCTTCCTCCGTTCGTTATCTTCCTCGAAAACTCGCTGGAAGATATGGCCATCAGCTACCCTACCACCATGGAAGAGCTGGAGAAGATACAAGGCGTGAGCAAGGGCAAGGCACTACGCTACGGACGCAAGTTTGTAGACATGATAGCCAAGTATGTAGATGAAAATGACATTACACGTCCGGACGACTTTGTGATGAAGAGCGTGGTGAACAAAAGTGGCATGAAAGTATTCATCATCCAGAATATAGATAAGAAGATACCACTGGAAACCATTGCCAAAAACAAAGACCTGAGCCTGCAAGACCTGCTGGTAGAGATGGAAACAATTGTGGCAAGCGGTACCAAGCTAAATCTTGACTATTGTCTGGAACAGGAACTGGATGAATATGAACAGGAAGATATATTCGACTTCTTCCGCAACAGCCACGACGATACGCTGGATAGTGCATACGAAGAGTTCAAAGACCGAGATGTGACGATAGAGCAACTGCAGATGATGCGCATCAAGTTTATGAGCGAATACGCCAACTAACAAAGATTGAATAATACAGATAAGCCGTAACTATTGAACGTTACGGCTTATTTTTGAACCAGCACTAAGACTTCACAAACTGATGAAACTATTTGCAACGCTGCTGCTTGCCGCAATTGCAGGCACTGTATCTGCACAGCAGTACGACTTTACACGCAAGCCGATGCACAATGTAGAGCCTGCCACAGACAATGCCAACCATAGCGGCATTGAGCGCTACAATATACGCGGGCAGGTTACCTATGTGTACCAATACAAGCCTGCAAACCCTGCATCCTACAGCGGCATCAACAGCCTGCCATCTACCGAAGAATCTGAAAATACACTCACGGCTACACTGTTTGCAGGCCTGCGCCTGTGGAAGGGTGCAGAGATATATGTAAACCCCGAACTGGCAGGTGGTAGTGGCATTGGTGGTGCATTGGGTATGGGTGGCGCATCCAACGGCGAAAGCTTTCGCGTAGGCAATCCGCATCCTGTATTGTACATGGCACGTGGTTATTTCAGGCAAACCTTTAGCCTGCGCAACAAACGTGCACGCAAACTGGGCTATGTAAACAATGTAGAACTGGAAGGTGATGCCAACGAACTGGCAGGCTACGAACCTAAGGACTATCTGCGCTTCTATATAGGCAAATTATCTATGGGCGATTTGTATGATAACAACGACTATAGCAACAATGCCCGTACACAGTTTATGAACTGGGCATTGATGAACAACGGCGCGTGGGACTATGCAGCCAATACGCGTGGCTATACCTACAACTTTACTACAGAGCTGCAACTGGGCAAGTTCAATGTAAAAGCAGGTGTTGCAGCACTGCCCGATGTAGCAAACGGCCCTGATTTAAGTACCGATTTCTCAGAATCATTAGAAGCATTGGGAGAAATCAGTAAGACTATAAAAATCAACAAACGCCCGGGCAAGATAGCCCTGCTTGGTTTCTACAACCGCACACACATGGGAAGCTATGCACAGGCATCGCAAATAGCAACCCCTTACCTGCGCGCTACGCAGACAGCAGGCAGGCAGAAGTATGGCTTCGGCTTCAACATGCAGCAAGAGCTTAGCGATATGTTTGGTGCATTTGTACGCATAGGATGGAACGATGGTAAAACAGAGACATGGTGCTTTACCGAGATAGACCAAACGGCTACAATAGGCATATCTGCAAACGGGCATAAATGGAAACGCCCGCAAGACAATTTTGGCGTAGCCCTGATAGCAAACGGCATATCTGAAGACCACAGAAACTTCCTTGCAAAAGGCGGCTATGGTTTTATGCTGGGCGATGGCAAACTGAACTATGCCAATGAGTTTATCAGCGAGGTATATTACAGCTTCAAGCCACTGAAAAAGGACTTGTGGTTTACTGCAGACTATCAGTTTTGCATGAACCCCGGATATAATGCAGACCGCGGCCCGGTGCACATCTTTGCACTACGCGCACACGTACAGTTTTAAACATACGACGTACTATAAAATAGAACGCCCCGCAATGCGGGGCGTTAGTATTAGATGCTAAGCCTGTGCCGGCGGGGTTGGCGGAGGAGGTGGTGGTGGTGTCGGCCTGTTGTTATTAGGCTTGTTGCCGCTGCCCTGCTGTGGTGGTTTGTTGCCACCTGCCTGCTGCGGGCGTGGTCCTCTGTTATTATTCCCCCCGTTATTACGGTTCGGCTGATTGTTATTTGGTCTTGGCTGTCCGCTTTGTGGTTTTGGCTGTTGCTGACCTGCATTTTGCTGAGGAGCATTTGCAGGGCGCTCGCCTTGTTGTTTGGGTTGTTGCGGACGATTGCCACCGCCTTGTTGTTGCGGTTTGTTTCCACCTGCTTGTTGCTGTGGTTTTGGCTGTTGTGGTGGACGGTTTTGCTGCGGGCGATTACCAGCTTGCTGTGGTTTGCCACCCTGATTGCCACCGCGCGCTTCCTGCTGTAGCCTGTCGCCACCTTGCTTGTTGCCGCCACCGCTTTTCTTCTTCTTATTGCCACGTTCCAGTGCTTTCAGGCTTATCTGCCCTACGTCGTTCACAAAGCCCATATCTACCTTCACGGCAGTTTTCGCTGTGTTTACCACTTCCAACTCTACCGGTTGCAGCTCTTCTGGTTTGATGCCCTGCTGGTTGGCTTTCAGTATTTCTTTTACACGTGTTATAGACAGCGGATATTGCTTGTTGCTATCGCTGAAGCTATACCACATCAGACTTTTGAATATATCACGTTTTTGCAGTGTTGCCCTACCCTTGATGGTTTCCAGTGTTTCCGCATTATCGGGGAATACGCGTAGCGCATCCATGTAGGTATCCAGTTCGTAGTTCAGGCAGCATTTCAGCCTGCCACACTGGCCACTCAGTTTTGTCTGGTTGATAGACAAGTTCTGATACCTGGCAGCAGTGGTGTTCACGCTCTTAAAGTCGCTGAGCCATGTACTGCAACAAAGCTCTCTGCCACAGCTACCAATACCACCCACTTTCGCGCTTTCCTGGCGGGCACCTATCTGCTTCATCTCCACACGCACTTTAAAGTCGCCTGCGTAAGATTTAATAAGCTCGCGGAAATCGACACGGGCATCGGCTGTATAGAAGAAAGTCGCTTTTTTGCCATCGGCCTGCAGCTCTACCTCGCACAGCTTCATTTCCAGTTTATGATTGCGGGCAATAACGCGCGACTGCGTAAGCATATTCGGTTCGCGGTCTTTGCTTTTGCTGTAGTGCTCCATATCCTCCTCTGTAGCAGGGCGGAGCACACGCTTCATTTCAGCGTTTTCAGATACGCCATATTTCTTCATTTGCAGCTTCACCAGTTCGCCGGTAAGGCTTACCTGGCCTATATCAAAACCACCTACGCCTTCTACAGCAATCCAATCGCCTTTTTCAAGCACATTGTTTGTATTGTTTTTGTAGAAGTCTTTTCTGCTGCCTTTATTGAAACTTACCTCAATTATCGGGTAAGGTTTTGCACTATCGTACAAGGGCAAGGAACTTAACCAATCGAAAACGTTCATGCGGTTGCATCCGCCGGTACTACACCCACCATTTCCTTTGCAACCACCGGGTTTTCCATTGGCTCCTGTGCCACAGTTGCCACATCCCATTTATATATATAATTTATGTTGACTGCAATCAATCAAGTGCATCTGTCGTTTTGTTTACCCCTTCTACACGGCACCTATCTTTTGCAGGATGTTGCGAAAATAACTTTTTTTAGTGATGAATGCCACAAAACATTAAACATTTACAACATACATCAAATATTATTTCAGAACTAATAAATGAAGCTGTTTGTGATTGTTGATATCTTTTTTCGGCAGACGTATGGTTACAGAAAAACCGTAACCGTTTGTAACCATTTGACAAGGCTGCGCCAGAAATGGGTTAAGCATAACAAATTTACAAAATATACACGTTTTATACAAAAAGATAATGGCGCCCGAAAGGGACGCCACTACTGCATATTGGTTAGTTGGTTTTAATTATTTGTTATTGTCCAACGCACAATCTGTAACATATTTGTTATTACCCAGATAGTACTTTGCACTTTCTTCCTCGCACTTGGCTTTTGCCACGCCTTTGAAATTTTCTCTTTTCTTGGACGCTGTACTGGTTTTGTATGATTCTCTAGAAACGGTGTCTGTGATTTCGGTTATACACTTACAGTCGTATACTTTAGAGCAAGAGCTTGAAAACAAAGCACCTCCTACTATAATAGCACACAACCAGATCGTATTTTTCATATAAATAACCCTATTTGGCTTATAAAAATGGTAATTATTGGTTGAATATGCAAGGGCGAGGCTAAGAATGTTTGTTTTTTGTGGGGATAAATATCTACTCTCCTTCAAAATACTCTAAATCAAGCCTCTTGACTTCGTATGTTTTTTTGATTGAAACTCCCACATTATGCTCAATCATTAATTCAGCCAATTCTTTACCATTTATGATAATAATCCTAGGTTCTATGCTTGCAACAAAATCATATGCAGAATCGGGACAATATGAAGTTGTAATAAAAATACCTTTCCTTGCTTTTTTGAACAATAAAGAACCTGCGAAGTCTCTGATATGACTGATTGGAACACTACCATCATATTTCTTCGCCTGAATATAAATGGTCTCCAACCCTAATTTATCCTCCTTTATTATCCCATCAACACCACCGTCACCTGATCTACCAATAACTTGGCCTGCTTCTTTTCTCGAACCTCCATATCCCATCTTAATCAACAAGTCGACAACAAGTTGTTCAAAAAAGGCAGGGGTATTATCTTTAATCTTTTCTAATAGCTCTATTGCTAATTCCTGCCTTAATTTTAAATGAGAATAATCTAACAGTTCTTCCGGTGTTTGATTAGTTGTTATCTCTTCAACACTATCAACAATTTCTTCCCCTTTATTAGCATAAGAAGCTACCCATTCGTTAAATCCTGGCAACTCTTTGAGAAACTTGATGTCTATTCTTGAAGGATTGGAAGCCAAAACTGATTTACCCTGTGGACTAATCTTAATTAATCCTCTTTGAGGATTTTCAAGCAATCCCGCTTTCTTTAAATAGGTTCTTGCCCAACCAACCCTGTTATCAATAATAGGTTGATTTCCACTGGGGAGTAATTCTGTCCTTTCATCCTCAGTTAGATTATATCTGTCTGAAATCTGTTGTATTACATCTCTGAGAGAATGTTCTGAATCATCGTTCAAAATTTGAAGAATGGGTAACATGATGGTTTGGAAGTCAGGTATCATGAGAATAGAATATTTTCCGCAATTTAAATAAAAAGAGTAGTCATGAATATAAAGATGGTGCCACTGTCTTAATGCATGCCCTGTATAAGAAAATTTACAGATGTCTATTACAAGCTACAGATTTCAATCACTATCAGTGTTCTTCACGCAAAAGCTATCCTTTTTTAGAAGTACAGCTATAATATGCTGGATGCTATTAAATGCCAGGTTGAGCATGCACAATAAAAACACAACGCACATTGCATTAAACAATTTTTAATATAAACTAAACTATATTTCAGGTGTTTGACTTTAGTTAAATAGTTTGCAACAATCAACGTATCAGTAAATAAACTAATCAACCTATTCAGAAAGGCATTTAACTTTGCGCATTCGTTTATGATAACAGTAATAGCCGGCACCAACCGGAAAGATAGTATGACGCTGAAGGTAGCAACCCTTTATCACAGGTTGCTATCTGCCAAATATGATAATGTACAATTGCTGAACCTTGAGGGCAAGGCAGTCTGGGAGCGTGGCGATGAGATGAAACAGATGGAGCAGGATATACTGATACCAAGTGAAAAGTTTGTACTGGTAATGCCGGAATACAACGGAAGCTTTCCCGGTATCCTGAAACTGATGATGGATAACAGTGACATACGCAAAGTATGGTGGTATAAAAAAGCCATGTTGGTTGGTGTGGCAGACGGACGTGCGGGCAACCTGCGCGGGCTGGACCATATGACCAACATACTGCACTACCTACGTATGCATATACTGTACAACAAAATACCCATCAGCCGCATAAACGAAGAAATTGGCGAAAACGGAGAAGTATTGAAACCTGCAACGCTGCAAGCAATAGAAACACAAATAGACGAATTCCTGAAGTTTTAAGCACAACAAAAGACGATGACTAGGTTTCTTATTTTCTTAGGCCTGATACTGTTGGCAGAATACTATTCTTATATAGTAGTACGCAGTGCTATGCGCACATTGCCGCAAAATGCCAAAACCATCATGACGGTAGTATATATACTGCTGACGGTGATAACATGGGCAGGCTTCCTCAGCTTCAGGTTTATAGACTGGGCTAAAGTGCCGCACCTGATACGCAACATATACATAGCCTTTACCATGGGCTTTTTGCTGGGCAAAGTAGTGATACTGATTGTAATGCTGGGCGACGAGGTGCGCCGCTTCTTTGTATGGATGTGGAGCGTATTCAGCAAGCCTGCTATTGCAGCTACTTCTATACCGGAGGCTACAGGCACAGGCATCAGCCGTTCTATCTTCCTGCAACGTGCCGCACTGCTGCTGGGTGGTACTATGTTGGGAGGCTTTATGTACGGGGTGAAAAACAGGTATAACTATCGTGTGCGCCGCGTGCAAATAGCATTCAAAAACCTGCCTGCTGCTTTCAGGGGCATGAAGATTGTGCAGATATCAGACGTGCACAGTGGCAGCTTTGATAGCCACCATGCTGTGCAGAAAGGTGTTGAGAAGATAATGGAAGAGAAACCGGATATTATCTTCTTCACAGGCGATCTGGTAAACAATAAGGCAGACGAAATACAACCATACACTGACATATTCTCGAAACTGACTGCACCACTGGGTGTATACAGCACGCTTGGCAACCACGACTATGGCGACTATGTGCAGTGGCCTACAGCAGAAGCTAAAGCACAAAATCTGCAATGGCTGAAAGAAACACATGGCAAAATGGGCTGGCGCCTGTTGATGAATGAACACGTGGTACTGGAAAAAGGCGAGGACAAAATAGCCATAGTAGGTATCGAGAACTGGGGTGCTAAAGCAGGCTTCCCTAAGTATGGTAAGATGAGTGATGCTTTTGCAGGGCTGCGCGAAAAGAATATTCCTTTCAAAATGCTGCTATCGCACGACCCATCGCATTGGGATGCCGAAGTACGCAAAGACTATACCGATATAGACCTGACATTTGCAGGACACACACACGGCATGCAACTGGGTGTAGAAATACCCGGACTAAAATGGAGCCCTGTACAGTATATGTACAAGAAATGGGCAGGCCTTTATCAGGAAGATGACCAATACCTGTACGTAAACCGCGGATTTGGTTTCCTCGGCTACCCGGGCAGGCTTGGCATACTGCCTGAAATAACGGTTGTGGAATTAGTTTAAAACCCTTTGGAACAATTGTGCCATAAATTCGGGGCGCGGTTTCAGCAGGTCGGCTGCGGCTTCCTGCAGGAAAGGTTTCATGTCTTGTACTAAATCTGTCAACACCTCGCTTTTCAATTCTTCATTCAGTTTCATTACTGGTTGGTCGGGCGTTTTTTCAGGGATTCTTTTGAGTAGAGTTTTCTTCATTAAGCTGCTTTTGCAATTAAAAACGCAGCCTGAGAATTATTATTGTATTGAGTTAGATTTTTTTAACAGTTTTAGTCTAACTAAATTGAGCAAAGCAACGTCTATGCGAAACAAATGCACCTGTATGTTGTTGTAACTATATGAAAACGATAGGCATAACAGGCGGTACAGGGTTGGTTGGCAGGGTTATTACCAGGCTACTGGTAAATAAGGGCTACAGGGTTATCATCTTTACCCGACACCTGCGCCCCGAAAGTGATGGTGTCAGCTATGCCTATTGGGATGCCAACAAACAAGACATCAGCATAGCTGCATTGCAACAACTGGACGGCATTATACATTTGGCAGGCGAAGGTGTTGCAGACAAAAGGTGGACCCCCCAACGCAAACTACAGATATTGGAAAGCCGCACTATCGGAACATCATTCATTACCAACAAAATACTGCAACATGCACCCAACTGCAGGGTATTTGTAGGCGCATCTGCCATAGGCTATTACGGTGCGGATAAAGGCGGGAGGCCATTTACAGAAACAGACAATCATTCTACAGACTTCCTTGGCAGCACCTGCAAAGCATGGGAAGAAGCCAGCGAAAGTATAGAAGGAAAAATACGCCGTGTGCTGATACGCATAGGCATAGTGTTGAGCACAGAAGGTGGCGCATTTAAGGAATTTGCGAAGCCTGTAAAATTTGGTGTAGCACCACTACTTGGCGGCGGTAAGCAAACCGTTAGCTGGATACATATTGAAGACCTTGCAGCACTGTTTGTATACGCACTTGAAAACGAAATGATACAAGGCGTATATAATGGCGTAGCCCCTGTACCTGTAGCACAAAGCCAACTGATGTATTCCATCCGTAAAAACAGCATGGGCATCAGCGTACCTATACCCGTACCAGCATTTGTGTTGAAAATAATGCTGGGCGAAATGAGCATAGAGGTACTGAAAAGCGCAACCGTCAGCAGCAATAAAACAGAGCAGGCAGGCTTTCAGTTTCAATACACCACTATCAACAAAGCTGTTGCGGCGTTGCTTGGCAATGCCTGATACTACATCAATATTTTATTGACCGGGGTTAATGGCTGCGGCAGGTCTTTTTCATCCAGCATATCGCGCAGGTCTATTTCTATAGTGCGGCTGAGGGCCGATATAGGCACATCATTCGCGCTGCCTTCAAAAGGATTTTCTGTAGCCTCTCCTACTCTTTCCATAGATGTAAACACCCATGTTACTACCAGACTGAAAGGGATATTGAGCCATATCATATTGGCACCCAATTTCTGAAATTCGTTGAGCAAACCGAAAGGCACAATAAAAACAAACAGGCGAATAAAGAAGAGATTGATGGACGCAAACTGGCGAGGATAAGGGAAGTTTTTGATACGCTCGCACTTACCCTGCTGTTCGTAGAGATTTACCAACAGGTTTTCCATCTCTACGTAGTTGAGCGATGTGATAAGCCCTTGCTGATGCAGTGTTTTTATATGTGCAGACTGCATGGCTATCAGTTGTGCGGCGCGGTTCTTTTTACTCAACACGTATGCTTCATCTTCTGCAGAAAGGTATTTCTTTAGTTCTTCTTCAAGCGTTGTTTGCTCTTCGGGTACGGTGAAGTACTTCTTATATTCTTTGTTGTATGGCTTCACCATATTCTCCCAACTGCGAGGCTCGCGCAACTGATAACGCAGTGCCGTGAGCCAGGCAATATGCCTGTAAATAAGGGTGCGCTGTGCATCTTTATCGCCCACAAAATCGCGCGACATGATGCCCCAGGAACGGCTACTGTTTACAATAGCACCATATATCTGCCGGGCTTCCCACAGCCTGTTGTAGGTTTGCGTGTTTTTGAAACCTACAATAAAAGCCGCTGCTGTACCTATCATGGCAATAGGTACCCAAGGTATGGTGAGCCAACTGCAGCCACCTACTGCATATAGCACGGTAGGTACTACGGCCATTACCAATAGCTTGTATATATCTCTCCTTGTCCACAAAAGAAATTCGGTAAGCGAATAATGATCTCCTGTATGCATAACTATTTTCTGTTTTTAGGATTCAGTATACCAAAAGCATAATTGAGCTGAACGGCTATGATGAATGTTATACTGATGTATGTATTGATAAAACAAAGTAACGCGCCAAAGCCATACAATGCCTGTGCAATTATTACACGTCTTTTAATGGCATGGGCCACAGCTTGTATCTGTTCATCTTTTGCAAGGTGTTGATGCCTTTCTGCATACAACCAGTGTATGTAGATGAGTATACCCAACAAAAGGATATTGAGCCAATAAAGCAGTATTGATACTTTATTATTGATGTGGTGGCTCAAAACATCGGTGGTAAATGGCAATACAGATACCGCCATGAGGAAGAAGAGCGTTATCCAGTTCAGGTTTCTGTCATATGTTTTGATGTAGTGAAACTGTGTGCTCTGCCCAGTCCAGAATATACCCAGTGTAGTAAAACTGAGGAAGAAACTGAGAAATGCAGGCAGCATGTTTTTCAAAGACAGCAACAACTCTGCGTCCGACTGTGTCCTGTGCTCCAGTGGGTCTTTCAGGTTGAAGACAAGTATAGTCATAGCAATGGCGAATACACCATCGCTCAATGCCTCGATACGGGCAATGCGTTGCCCTGCTATGCGGTTGTAAATAGACATAGTGCTTTGTATAGTAATAATACAGAAGTATCAGTACATGTACAATAGAATTATTTATACGCGTAGTCGCTGAGGTATTCGTAGTGAGATGTGAGCTTGCCATCCTCGCAGATAGTAGCGCGGCGAATGATATCGCTGTTGCCACTCAGCAGTTCTTTCAGGATAAACTTCTCGAAGTGTGCACCGAAATACTGTGAAGCATCGCGCGGCAGCTCGTTTGGCAGGTTATCTACCGCCATTACATCTATTACATCGCACGTGTTTTGGAAAGGATTTACTTTGGCTAATGTTTTGCGATCGATACCATACACAGGGTCTGCAATGGTAGATGCGCCTACGTTGATAGGCACGGAACCATCAATATCACAAGTGATATCTGCTATCACACTCACGCGCCAGTCATTACGCTGAATGTCCTGCTTCTCGAACAGGCGGGCAATATCATTATCCCAATAGATACCATTCATCAGGATATCTGTCTGCGGTATGTATTTCGAGAACAGACATTTATATGCATGTGGATTGGCGTGGAAGTCATCTCGCGAAAAAAGGTCGTTGTCCTTACGTGCATACAGGTCGCCGCCTTTCAGATGCGTGTATACAGGGTAATCGTACTGGTGTGTAAGGAAGTCTTCAGGCTCAACAGATTCAATATCGAAATGCGTCATTACCTCTACAATACCACTGGCTACTTTTCCAGAGCCTGTAACTACTATTTTGATATTGGGCAGCTTTACTTCTGAATAAGCATGCAGCAGGTCTGAGAAACCATCTACATTATGTGCAGCGGGCAAATTGTACAGCCCGAATTTTTGCCCGTAGGTAAGCAGCCCGTTGTGCGCACCTACAACACCTGCATAAAAACCAAAACCTAGAATGCGCTGCTCATCAATATGTGTAAGGCATTCGTAATCTACCATGCGGATACGCTTTTCTATGAGGGCGTGCATCAGCTTCTGATTATATGGTTGCTTCTTTTTGGTATGCGAGAAGAAGAAGTAAGTCTTGCCGGGAATCAGGTCATCTACCCTGACCTCTTTAATACCTAGCAGCACATCGCAGTCGCTCAGGTCGTGCTTCAGCTCTATGCCGGCAGCTGCATAGTAGGCGTCTGGTATACACCTGTCGGGCGATGGTTCTACAACTATCTTCAAGCCTGGGTGTTTTTGCATTATCTGTACGCATTGCTCAGGTGTCAAAGCAACACGGGTGTCTGCGGGTGATTTCCTTTCGCGTATCAAGCCTATACGAATCATCTTACTTACATTTGTACACTCAAAGATAAGATACTGATTTCGCCGCATGGTTAACTATTTTGAATTATATGACATCCCTGTGAGTTTTGCGCCTGATGCAGCAGTGGTAAAAAAGAAGTTTTACGAACTGAGCCGCAGGTATCACCCCGACCGCTTTACACTGGCGGGCGATGAGGAGCGTGCGGAAGTACTGCGCATGGCAGCATTGAATAACGACGCTTATAAAGTATTGCAGAACGCAGATGCTACGATGGCATATATTCTGAAAATGAATGAACTATTGGAAGATGAAGAGAAGTATAGCCTGCCGCCCGACTTCCTGATGGAGATGATGGATCTGAACGAAAGCATCAGCGAATATGAAATGGACCCTGAAAACGAAACCTATAAAAATGATGCCCACAATATGCTGAATGCCCAACTGGACGCATGGAAAGCCGATGTGGAACCATTTTTGGAACAGTTTGAAAAAGGGAACGCATCAAAAGAAATTCTACTACAAATAAAAGATTATTACTTCCGCAAAAAATATTTGTTGCGGATTTTAGAAAGAATAAATACATTTGCAACCCGCTGAACAAGCACGCCCAGATGGCGGAATTGGTAGACGCGCTAGACTCAAAATCTGGTTTTCGCAAGGGAGTGCAGGTTCGATTCCTGTTCTGGGCACACTGAAAATGAAGCAGTTATGAATTAGATCTCATAACTGCTTTTTCTTTTGGTACAACATAGGTACAACAACTTTCGGTGCATCGACTATTGGTGTCCACAACAAATACCGCAGCAAACTTGGTTCAATCTGGAGAGATATTTACTTTGCAACAGCAAGAGCATGAACGAGCTAAATCTTGTTTCTAATAATGGAAATACAGGAAATATTCGAAAATTTAATAAAGATAGAGCCCAAGGTAGTTTCGTTGGAAACTCTGTTCAATAATGAGGAACGAGTTGAAAAAACAAACTACAAACCTTCCTATCAACGCAACTACGTTTGGGACGATGAGAAGGCCACATATTTTATTGAAAGTATTTTTTTGGGAACAGAAATCCCACCACTAATCTATTTTAGAACTGGCGATCGAGTTGAGGTTATTGACGGCAGACAGCGCTACCAGACTATTCTAAGGTTTATCCATAATGAGTTCAAACTGAAGAAAAGTGGTTTACAAAAATTGGAGGACGTAGGAATTTCCAACAAGCTCTTTCGCGATATTGAACATAGGCTCAAGGAACTCTTTTGGGACACCAAATTGCGAATAATCGAATTCAGTTTTCACAACCGTAAGGGAGTAACCGAAGAGATTGAGGATCTCGTAAAAAAGGAAATTTTTAAGCGTTATAACTCAGGTATTACTCCACTGAAAACGACCGAAATTGATCGGGCCGCTTATTTCATGGACGATTTAAATTCCTACATTAAAGAAAAGCTGGAGCGTGATAATATCCTTTACAGTGAAGTTTCCAACCTTTTTCACTTTGAGAAATCCGACATTGAGGTACTATTAAAGAAAATACGCCAATTACTTGTGCAACATCAGATTCCAATCAAGTATTATGCCGTGAAGAAAACTATTGTAATATCCAAGTATTACGATTTGCTATTTTCAAATATCACAAATCCGGATATCGAAGAGATATATGATAGTTTCTTAAGCAAAATCAATTTTCTTCTAAACTTTAAACGCCGCTTTGGAAACGATAGATTATTCAATCGCCTTATCTCCGAATGTTTATTTTGGGCACTTTCTATATTTGAGTCCGAAGGTTTTGAATTATCAGATTTGAATGATGATGATCTAGATGAACTCGCAGTATACATATCGAAAAACTCCGAGCACTTCAAGCTAGATAGAAGCTCGTTTGCAAAGGAGCTGTTTGCTCGCTACGGAGTAACCGCGAAATTTTTTGAACAAAAATATTCGATTGATTTCGAGATATACCTTCAATATACAGAAGAGTTCAAGCAGAGAAATAAACAAAAATCAGTTTCAACAGGATCAACGACAGGTTTTGACGACCTTCGGATTAATAAGCCTGAACCTTCGTCTACAGCAATAATGGATATATGCCGACAGATGGAACGTCAACGATTTTTGATTAGACCACCTTATCAGCGTAATGAAGTCATAAACCAAAAGAAGTCCTCATCTATAATTGAGAGCATTCTTTTAGGCATAAAACTTCCTCCAATATTTATTTACAAAAGAAAGGATGAAATTTCCGAAGTACTTGATGGGCAACAACGCTTGCTTTCAATTCTTGGTTTTATCAAAAAGCCATACTTAGACGAGAAGGGCAAAAAGAAGTTTTCGGCAAAAGACGGCTACAGTCTAAAATTGAAAAATTCAATTCTAAAAAATCTCAATGGGAAACGATTTGAAGAATTAGATCAAGATCATCAAGAAAAAATAAAAAATTTCGACCTTTGGGTAATTGAAATTAATTATAAAAATAACGTCAATTTTGAACCAATTGATCTTTTTATAAGACTTAATAACAAGCCATATCCCATCAAAGAAGACACCTTCGAGATGTGGAATTCATATATCTCTCGTGATATTATAAAAACAATAAAAAGTATCCACAGCAATTACAAAGACTGGTTCTATTTGCGGAAAAATAATTCGCGAATGGAGGATGAAAACATCTACACCTCGCTCGCATACTTACATTTCAATTCTATAAGTAAAACGAATATGCGGGAGGCAGATGGGCTAGATATCTATCGAACTGGCGAAAGAATTGCTTTTCGAATACTATCAAAAAATGATATAACAAAAGTATTGGAGGACGTTAGTCTAAAAGATCAATTTATTGAAGCTGCGAACGACCTAGAATTTGATTTCATTAAAAAGGTGAAAGAGCTTATAACCACTAGGAACGATGTAAATTCTAGTTCACTTAATAAAAATTTAGATGATATTTTCAATGTGGAAAATGGTCGGCGAACGCAACAAAGCTTCTATGCATTGTGGTATTTTTTACACGAAGTACCATTGGCTGTAGTTATCGATCAAAAGGAGAACATTAGGAAGTCTTTGAAAAAGCTATTCATTAGCATAAATAACGTGCCTACTAAGGAGAAATTTGAAGCACAGGTATTAGAATTCAAAACTAAGTATGGTCGCCAATCGTCAGGCTTGTTTGATCTAGTCGATGTTGAGCCAATAAGATTTGTCAACCTAGGAGACATCTCGAATGTAAAAGCAGGGTTTAATACTGACGACACAGTCGAACTTTCCAATTCGCAAAATAGGGATGCGTTCAATTACTATAAGAAAACTGAGATAGAGGATTGGAAGGTAGTTAACGAAGCCTCAGCAGTTATTAAATTAATTCCAGACAAGGATGAGAGTTCGGAACTCAATGCTATTTTAGCTGGTCAAAAAATTGTCATAAAGAAAATTAGCAATTTTTCAAATCGCTTTACAGTAGCGATGGGAGCGGAAAAGTCGCTTTTTGGTACAGATATAATAATGATTTTGCCAACGAGGTATGGTTTCATTCCAAAATATTTGTGCGCTATTCTAGGCAGTCGTGCTACATACTTTAATTACGCAGTAGCGAAGGACACAGACAAACCATTGTCATTAGGATTCATAAAAGATATACGAATCCCGTACCTAGACGTAGAAATCCAAAAACAGTTTGAAAAGGTTTTCAATTATCTATTGCTCTTGGGAAAAGAGAAAAGCGATGGTCGATTATTTTTTGAAAGACTATTGGATGCCATGGTTTACGAGACCTACTTTAAAAATGAGTTTGTTTCATCTGGCATTCAAATTATTGAGACCGTTAAAGGATTGCCGTACTTTTCGGAGTCGGTTAGTCAAGACGATGTTGAAGAGGTTTTTTTATCTATCTCAAATCCGGCCCATTCCCTTATGGCTTCACTCTTTAAAATGCTTGTAATTGATAGAATAAAAGAAATTGAGAGCTAATGGCCTTAGTCACTACCGCAATTAAGAAAATTGTCGGAATTTCTATAGAAAATTACCGAGCATATTTCGGGAACTACGATGTAATCACTCTGGATCGTGGGCAAAATTTACTCATTTATGGCGAAAACGGAAGCGGGAAAAGCTCGATGTTTAAAGCCTTGAACGAGTTCTTTTTAAGCTCAAATCAAGTAAATCTCCCCTTTGCTCAAAATAAGTACGCCTCGCATGCAAATTCAGAAATTAGAGTCAAATTCTCAGACTATGATTTCGCAACCAAATCCTTAATCAACGGTAGCGAACAAGAATTTTCCTTCTCTACAAAAGGGTCGACAAACAATGTAGCATATATAAAAACAACTGCTTTAACTAAAGGTTTTCTGGATTACACCGACCTGCTAAAAGTTTACTTTCACCAAGATTCGCAACCCAATCTATTTGAACTGGTGGTATTGTCTCTTCTTGGAGACCATATACCGCAAGCTCAGGCAACCGCCAGTTTTAAAACAAAGTGGCACAGCTTACAAAGAGACTTGTTCGACTTACCATACACTAGACGAGATCGAGTGCATCAACGCGCTTTGAGAGAACTAGCAACCTTCGAGATACAATTGCGAGCTACGCTAGATGCAGTATTCATTGAATTGAATCGAATGCTTGCTCAATATTTTCCCGATACAGAAATCTCACTTGGCTACGACTTGAAGCAAATGAATTTCTATTACGGTAATGCCCGCTGGGAATGGGACGTTCCACAGGATTTGCGTCTCAAAGTCCAAAAAAATGGACAAAACTTAGGCAACAATTATGGCGACTTTTTGAATGAAGCGCGGTTGTCGGCATTTGCTGTATGTTTATACTTGGCATCCTTAAAACTTAATCCATCGCAGTTAGAATGCAAGATTCTTTACCTTGATGACGTGTTTATAGGATTGGATGCTGGCAACAGAATACCAATTTTGAAAATTTTGAATTCGGAATTTAATGGCTACCAAGTATTTATTTCCACTTATGACAGGCATTGGTATGAACTTGCAAAAAATTATTTCACCGCCCATGATGGCGAAAATTGGAGGACTTTAGAACTATATGTGGGGAAGAACACAGACCAAGGGACCACGTTTGACGTTCCCATCGTGGTAAAGGGCAGTACATATTTTTCGCGCGCTGTGCAGTATCTAAATCATAGAGTTACGCCGGACTACCCAGCAGCAGCAAATTATTTTCGCAAAGGAATTGAGGAGTTACTTCAGAAATATATTCCCAAATGGGAACTAGTCGATTCAAACATGGCTCAACTTCCCGAGTATAAGCTTACAGCCATTATTAAGAAATCGAAGGCGTTCTTGCAAAAAATAAAGGCAGACTGTTCCCATATTGATACTATTATTGGCCTTTTACATTCGTTAGTACATCCTCTATCTCATCATGAGATATCGTCTCCGATATACAGAAATGAGCTAAAAACAATCGAGAGTAGCTTCGTTGCTCTCAAACTAGTCTTGCAGCGCCTGGATGCGAATAACAACTACAAGTGTCTAAAAGAACCAGGCAAGCGTATACAGCTTTCCATGGACGTACCTGGAGTATCTCAACACCAGATATTCTATCGCCTTTCCTTGCTTGAGGGGCTCGTCATTTCAAAAAACGGGCTAACATTGTCTGACTGTCGCTGTCATGCTGTTGAGGGTGTTTCAGTTATCGATGGTGTGTCTGCCCGAACTTCTCTTCCAAAGAAAAACCTGGCCTTTCATTACAGTTCCCTTTTAGACGCGTTCGACAAAATATATGCGCATAATTTAGGTCTACATCCCTCTATTGTCAAACCAGCAAATTATCTAGATGCCATCGCTGTATTTGACGATGTTTCAAACTCTTGGCAGCCAATTTCAAACATTATTGTGCAGTGGTAAAATTCTAGATTTCGACATTATCTGGTTCTTCGCTTCTAATGTTGCACCGAGACCATATTTGGGACGGTGGAATTTGTGTCCCATAAGTTCAGCTTGTACCCTATCTGGGGCATTCGCGGCTAATAGTCTGTCCTGAAAGCTGTGTCGGAATGAATACAACGAATGTTTTTCTGATGGCAATAATTCATGCTCTCGCAAGAATTTGTTCAATAGACCTGTAAGACTATCTGTTTTATCTCTGTATCGTGTAAATCCTTGTGGCAAGTTTTTGAATGCCTCTAAGGCATGTCCGACTAACGGTATTTCGCGCTCACTATGCGGCGTTTTGAGTTCACGTTCTTTTCGGTCTTTAATACTAATATGAGGAATTTCATGTTCCAAGTTAATATCGCATGGCAAAAGGCCTGTTAGTTCCGAAGGCCTTGCACCTGTCTCGGCAGCTACATGCAAGAACCATTTTGCCTGTTCGTTAAGTAGTTCCAGTTTTGGGCTTAGCAAGATTGTTTTAATTTGTTCCGTTGATAGCGGAAGCCTGGTTTGTTTATGCCTGGACTTGATTTTAATTTTCTTGAACAGGTGAGAAATGTCCAACGCTAATTTGAGGTGATCCGATACCGTTTCAAAAATCACTTTCAGGTGAATTAAATCCTTATTCGCGGTATCAGGGTTCATATCGTCCTTGTCAATTCTAACCAGCCACCAATCCCTGAAACCAAGTATGTCTTCGCGGGTAATGGTTGTGAGCTCCTTATTGCCAACCGCCTTGATGAAGTTTTTGACTGCACGCTTACGGGGGTTCTCCCATTTTCTCACTTTGTCCAATGGCTTATTTAGGATTTTGTCTTTTGACAATTGCCAGTACTTTTTGAGTGCCTCTTTAACCGTTAAAGCAGGCACAGGTTTTGCCCCCAATACAGCTTCAACCTGGGGCAGGGAAGCACCCTTCAAGACCAGAATTCGTTCTACAAGCTCAAGGATTGGCAGGTTGGCTACCACGGACATAGGTTCATACGAAAAGCCTAACTGGCGGGCTATTCTGACGGTTTTACTAAAGCTGGCATTGTCATGTCTGACCTTGCCTTTGACGAGTTCATGCCAATAGGCCTCGACCTGTTCGTTAAAAACGACAGCCCGCTTTACGGCAATACTCCTGCTATCCGTTTTGAGAGACACACGGATATTGAGTCGGGAATCGTATTCACGCATTTCTTCAGGCACCCGGCGGTTATAGTAATAATAACCCCGAACTTTAATCAGTCGCATCATGCGTCACCTATTTTGTGTGATAAAATGTGTGACGATTTATGAGGATGCGAAAAACGATTCGTTGATAAAAACGAAAATTGTGTTTCTTTTTAAGAAGATATATGCCAGTTAATATGCAATAAACTGGCGGAGAGGAAGAGATTGAAATCATCATGCACCTACCGTAATTTGTGTTTTAGTTTTCGACACTTCGCATCATGTTTAATTTTCGCCGTGTGCTAAAATTATTTGCGCTTCGTGTGAACACTATACTTTCATCATAGCTTACAATGACTGTAGTGTCAATAAAATTTGAGACTATCCTGCAATTTGTTCCGCGATCGAAAGCAGGTCATTTTGCGCTTCACGCAATTTCACTTCCTCGTGTACCCGCTTGAAAACAGGCAGGTAGCTTTCGCCGTGTTGCTTCACTATACCCGCAATAATTTTATAGGCAGCTTGCAAATTTTCATCTGTCAGGCGTTTTGTTTGTTTCATGTTAATTTCCCCACTACTGTGTAGTGTATGACGATTCGCATAAGAAACTATATTTATTTGTAAAAATTAATGACTATGGACTAGTAAAGGATTTTAAAACCTAAGTGGAATCAACCTTATTCTGTATCAATATTGCTTGAATCGAAACTGCATTTTGACCACATAAAACAAACTTACATTATCTATTAATATCATAGTGGCTATGCAGAACGGGCTAATTACCCCCGTTCAATCGATTCTAATTGGTAGATAGTTTTTTATAAATAACATTCATAAAAAAACTAACTGTTAACATAGAAACTACTGAAAAAATTCTACATTAGATATTGAGATAATTAAAAATATCTATGCGCTATTCACCATTATTTTTTTTTATTTTTTCCTTCGTAATCGGATTTGCTCAATCACCTGTACCAGGTAATATTACCGGCTACACATCCGGTAGTTTTAATGTTACAGATGGAGGTGCCGCAACTTATGGCATTCCGTTTTCTCTTACACCTGGTTCTGCAGGTTTTCAGCCATCAGTTTCCATTGCTTATAGTAGTCAGGGCGGGAACGGATTATTGGGACTGGGTTGGTCTATTCAAGGCTTGTCAGTTATTTCACGAGCAGCACAGACAATTGCCCAGGATAATAAAATAAAAGGAATCAACTTTACACCAACTGACAGATTTGCATTAGACGGCGAAAGACTGGTCCTGTTAGACACCACACACACCTATGGCGGAAATAATATCGAATATAGAACAGAACAAAATGCGTTCTATAAAATTATTTCGTACAGTACGGGAAATGTACCAACCTCATTCAAAGTCCTGACAAATTCTGGGCTTATAATGGAATATGGACTTACCGCAAATTCTAGGGTCGAAATTTCAGGGACAACGGTGTTTTGGTTAATTAGTAAAATCTCTGATACTAAAGGCAACTATTACACCTTCTCCTATTACACAAACAACGCTACCGGTGATTATTATCCGTTAGAAATAAAGTACACGGGCAATGCCGCTGCAAATATATTACCTTACGCTTCTGTTAAGTTCGAGTATGAAAACAGACTAGATACTACCATACAGTACAATCGCGGCAATCGAATTGTTGGAAACTCTAAACGTTTAAAGTCAATAACAAATTACTTTAAGGATACGGCAGTCAGAAGCTACACTTTTACTTATCAATATACTAGTGCGAATCTATCTCAACTAATCAGTGTTAAAGAGTGCGGCAGGAACGGAGAATGTCATGATCCATCAACCTTCTCGTATACGAATGTTGATAGCCAATCATTTTCAACTTCAGATATCACAAATATTCAGCAAAGTTCAACACAAGAAAAAATATTTAATACAGATATTAATGCAGACGGAGTTCAGGATATTATCAAAGTAAATACTGGTGCAAATATTGCGGCTTTCAAGAGCAATAAAAACACATCCGCTTTAAGCTTCTCTCCGCTACAGTTCAGTCCCGCTATATATGTTGCAGATAAACTTACACTTGCCGACTTCAATGGTGATGGCAAACAGGATTTTCTAACATATTCATCTTCAGGAGGAGGCAATAGTTTGTTTCTTAATAAAACATCTCCAAGTGATACACAGGTAAGGACGAACACGGTGGGCTCGGTGTTTCCTTCAACGCTGTTTACTAGTTTAAAAAAAGTTGTGACGCAGGATTTTAATGGCGATGGGAGGTCCGACATTCTAACTTACGATACGGTATCCGGTGCAAGTTATTGGATGTTTAGTACTGCCACTAGTAACAGCAGTATCAGTTTTCTGAAAGTTGCAGGAGATAGTGTATTTACGAATATTATACCTGTGCAGGTCTTCCAGGCAAACAAACAAACAAATTTTGCAGATTTTAATGGTGATGGGTTAACTGATTTGCTGGTAATAAACACTGCTACAGGTGATAATATCATTTACTATAATGAAGGTGGCGCAGTAAGTAATTTTTCAACCAATAGCCAGAATATTATACCTGCAGTTGATATGACCATGAGTGGTGGGAACCTATTCATTCAGGATATGAATGGGGATGGACTACCCGACTTCTTGATGTATAAAAATAGTACCGGAGACAATTATTGGTGGCTGAATTCGGGCAATACAATATTTAATAAAGTTACAGCACAACCTGCCAATCTCAATACACTTATGACTGGCGGGGATAACCTTCTGCAGACCGATTTCAACAGTGACGGATTTTGTGATATTATTTTGATACGTAAGGCAACGGGCAACAATAAATGGTTTGTAAACGATGGTAAACTAAACTTCACACAGCTTTCCGGCAATTTCATCGACAATAATGACTTAAAAAACTACGATTTTTATGGTGCCGGGAATTTCACATCTAAGTCAAACCTTGATTTATTTCTGTTCAATAACAATGCAACAGTAAAAGCCAAAGTCGCAAAATGCTCACAGAAATACAATAACCTTCTTTCAAAAATAAGCGTAGGAAATGGCCAGAATATAGATATTGAATATGATTTCCTTACTTCAGATAGTATTTACACTAAAACCGACAACTCCGTTTATCCACTGATGGACTACAAGGCTACTCAGTTTGTTGTAAAAGCTTATCAGGTTGATAATGGCATAGGCGGAAAGAGCAAGGTTTCCTATCATTATAAAGGCGCTAAATTACATTTAGAAGGCAGAGGGTTCAGAGGCTTTACTCAAGTGGATATTACCGATGTGAATACCGGTATAGTACAAAGTAAATACTACATGGATGATCAGAATTCATGGAAATATATCAGCAGCCCTTTAGTGAAAAGTATAACCCGTTTACCCAACAATGTAGTTATCAGCGAAACTAACATTGAAAATGGGTTGAAGGTCTTTTATAACGGCAAGTGCCACTATTCCTTTGTAAAAAAGAATGTTTCGAAAACCTATGAGCTGAATGGAAATTTCGTTGATTCAACAGTTACCACCCAAGATTATGATGACTACGGCAATGTTATCAGTTCCGTTACACAATATGGCAATGGGCTGAAAGATTCCTTAATAAATGTCTTCCAGAATAACTCTGCAACATGGATATTAGGCCGCTTGAGGTATTCCCGACTTTACAGGTTTGCACCAGGGAAACCTGTGATCGTAAAATCCAGTAGCTTCGACTACGATAGTACCAGTGGTACCGGCCTGCTTATTGCTGAAACCATTGAGCCCGATTCCGGCAATACAATAAAAGTAAGAAAGACTTACCTGCATGATGCATTTGGCAACATCATTAAAAGCATGGTGTCTGCCTGGAATGGTTCGGTTGTCGAAACCAGAACAACCAACTCTGTAATGGATTCCCTGGGCAGGTTTACTGTATCTTTTACTAATGCAATCGGGCAAGTATCTCAAAGTACATATGACCCTTATCTTGGCCACGTATTGACAGAAAAAAACATTAACAACAAAACTACCCAATATCAGTATGACGGTATGGGCAGGTTGGTAAAAACAATTGCTCCTGATGGAAACTGGGTAGCTGTTGCTTACCGCAAATGTTCTTCGTCATTTTCTTGTCCATCTTTAGCCACGCATCTAATCTATACGCAATCCTCAACAGGCCCACCTGTAATCAAGTATATGGATTTGCTGGATAGGGAATTAAGAACAGAACGTAAAGGCTTTAACGGTAGTGCTATATATATCGATGTCGTATACGACAATAAGGGATTGGTAATCAAACGGAGTGACCCTTACTATGCTTCAGACACGGCAGTCTTTACCTATCTCCAATATGATGTTATCGGACGCAATACAATAGTTGTTTCTCCGGGGAGTCGAATAGATTCTATCAAATACGAGGGAAGAACTACAACCTCTATAAATGCACTTGGGCAGAAAAAGACAATTATAAAAGATGCAAAAGAGCAACTGATTATTAGTCGGGATAATCAAGGTGCAGATGTTTCATATGAATATGATGCTGCAGGAAGGTTACTGAAGATAACCGACCCGAAAGGCAATACAATCATAAAAAAATATGATGTACATGGTAATACTACAGAGCAACAAGACCCGGACATGGGTACTTTTAAATATTCTACCAATGGCTTTAGAGAGCTGACATCTCAAACCGATGCAAAAAGCGCAAGCATAACTTTGGAATATGATTCGCTTGGCAGGTTAACAAAACGCACAGAACCTGAAGGGGTAACACGTTGGGTGTACGATACTGCGCCAAACGGCAAGGGGTTATTAGACAGTGTTGTCAGCTATAATTACTACATGGCTAAATATACCTATGATACTTTAAGCCGTATTTCTACCTATACACAAAGAATAGATAGCCAACTATACACGGAAAGTTACACCTATGATTCCGCTGGTAGACTGTCACAAATTAACTATCCTTCGGGCTTCTCGGTAAAAAACATATACAACTCGAACGGCTATTTGTACCAGGTAAAAAACAGTTCGAATAATACTATCTACTGGACTGCCAATAAGTTGAATGCAAAAGATGAAGTAGAATTGCAAACCCTTGGGAACGGCACTGAAATAAATAAAGTGTATGATAGGCAGACAGACTTTCTGAAGCAGATAACAACGAAGAAAGGAACTGCATTACTGCAAAACAATACCTATGAATACAATGCACTAGGTACACTGCTGCAGAGAAAAGATGTATTGCAAAGCAAACAGGAAGATTTTTGGTATGACAATATCAATCGCCTGATTAAATCAAAAGTTGCAGGGCTGGATTCTGTTATTATCAATTATGATACGCTTGGTAATATCACATTTAAATCTGACGTTGGTACTTATACCTATGGCGGAGTAAATGCGGGTCCGCATCAGGTAAAATCAATCGATGTAATTACAAAGCAATGTGTACCTACGTTGTTGACAACCCATCAGTTCAATTCTTTTAATAAGGTAAAAGAATTGGTTAAAGATTCATTTCAGGTAGCTATATCATACAATCCCGATAGATTACGCAACCTGCAAAAAATGTATGTGCATGGGAACCTAGTCCGTAAAAAAGTGTATGTGACTGGAATGTTTGAAAAGGAGATTAAGAAGGGTGATACAATCATGACGCACTACATACGAGCTGGAGGTGCAGTCATAGCTACATACACAACACATTCCGTTGGTACTAAGAAATCACTCCAATACCTGCATCGCGATCACCTAGGTTCTACCGTAATGGTTACCAATGATACAGGAGGTGTCATAGCCAAGTATAGCTTTGACGCCTGGGGTAAAAGGCGTAATGCTGACTGGTCGTCCATACTTACAGATACAACAGGTTTAAATGCTGACCGTGGTTTTACAGGGCATGAACATTACGACTTGTTTGATCTCGTTGATATGAACGGGCGTATATACGATCCAGTTATTGGCAGATTTATTTCCCCCGATCCATATGTACAGGATATTACAAACTTGCAAAGCCTGAACAGGTATTCATACGTATTGAACAATCCGATGTCTTATACCGATCCAAGTGGATATTTTTTAAAAGGCTTGTTTAAAGGGGTTGGGAACATTTTTAAGGGAATTGGAAATGCTGTATCAAAGGCTGTAGAATGGGTAGGTGATAACTGGAGACAGATAGCTACAGTTGCCGTGGCTGTAGTAGTTGGAAGTATGACTGCTGGATGGGGAGTTGCTTTATCAGGTGCTGCGTCAGGTTTTTCATCGACAGTTACTGGTACGTTACTTTCAGGTGGAAGTATTGGCGATGCGTTAAAGGCTGGCATAAAATCTGCTGTAATTGCTAGCTATGTTGCAGACTACACTAATCTTGCGGGGGATATAGCCAATCCAGTTAGAAGAGCACTAACTCATGGTGTAATACAAGGAACTTCGAATGTAGCTGAAGGTGGAAAATTTGTACATGGTTTCTATTCTGGAGTTCTAGTTGCAGGAACTTCGGATTGGAGGCAAAACACTTTTAAAATTAAATATGAAAGAGTAGTTGCAGCATCAATTATAGGCGGTACTGCTGCGGAAATATCTGGTGGGAAGTTTGCGAATGGAGCTATTACTGGGGCGTTTATTCAAATGTATAATGAAGAAATGCACGCTGGTTTAAATGATATGTCTGACAAATTCGATAAACAAATTAGTGAGACACAGTCATACTGGAGTAGAGCAGGAAGCTGGGCTGAATTACTTTCTCCATTCCCGATTCAGAAAAACATTACAAAGTTGTTTTTTTTCGGGGTAAATGTTAGGTCTGGATCTGCTTATGACTTGAAAAATCATGGATATTCTGCTAAAGAAATAGGTAGCTATTCGTATTATCATGGAACGTTATTTGCACATGATGATTATGGTAATTACAATTATGGTGTAGCTGCTAAAAGCTTTGGTTTGAGCCTCACCATGGCAAAATTTGGTGCAGGTTCTTATCAAATATGGCAGGGTAAAGGTGATTTTTCTAACTATTTTGAAACTTATGGCGACGATCCTAGAGATACAAAAAGAATTGTTGAAGGCTACAATAGATGATAAAAAGAACATTAATTAACATGTTCCTGCTTCTATGCATTTCGTGTGGGCAGGTTACTTCTGAAAGAAGCAAAATCTTGTTTTTGGATTCTTCTACAGAAGTTAAAAATATTTTATTACGTGTTGAGCAAACAATGGCAAGGATAGCAAACCCTGATAAAAACTCTAATACAAACTACTTTTATAAAAATGATGATTTGTATATCAACAGCAAAAGAGTTTCTATAAAAGATATTCGTAAGTCTAAATCTTTGTCGATGATTGAACAAAGTGAGATTACGAGCTTTTTACATGATATAGGAAAGTTAAAAAGAAATCAAATAACATATTGCTATTATGAGAAGGCAGCTGGTGTTTGGTTATTCGGCTATCTAGATCGATTAGAAAATGACTTTTATGATGATAGGGACATATGGTTATATCAGGAGCATAAGTTTAAAGACGTAAAAAAATATTTTACTGTCCTAGATAGCCTTGGGGAAATTTACTTGTTAAAACCCAAGAGAATATTGGAATAATTAAATATGGCTAATGAAAAATCTCAATCTATTTTTTTTACTTTTTATTATGTCAGCGTCAGTAGTGAACGGACAAATAATCACGTTCACCTATGATGCGAACGGCAATTGTACATCAAAACGGCTAAACGGAACTCAGCCTGATGTGAAAGTCACGGGAGATACTGTTGTTTGTAAAGGTGCAATTGCTAAGTTTACAGCCACGGGTGCAGATAGTTATGTATGGGGTATTGGTGGAAGCAGCAGTGCTGTGTCTGTGATTGCAGATACAACACGAACGTATGCTGTTGTGGGCACTAATAGCATGAGTGGTTGTAAAGACACCGCTTACCACTTGTTGAGAGTGGCTTCTGCGCCTGATTCAAATGCAATATGGGGAGATACTGTAGCGACCATCTATTCAATCGATACGTTTAATGCTCCTGTTTTTGCAGGATCGAATTATCATTGGACGGTAACCAATGGAACCATATTAGGTGGTAACAGTACCCCTCAGATCATTGTTCAATGGGGGGGTAATGTTGGGAAAGGCGTTGTAGAACTTTACCAATCTGTCAATAATCAACAATGTAACGGTAAGACTGTCTTTCATAATGTGAATATCAAGGACTACCCCGCATCTATCGAAACATTTAATGTATTAGGCGTCTTAAGGGTGTACCCTAACCCTGCTAATGCCGGAGCAAATGTCCTCTTTACTCCAACTAAAATCAGTGAATGTCAAATCATAGTTTCAGGAATAGACGGCAGAGTTATTTATCGTACTAATTTAGGTGCGCAAGCCAATTATTCTATATTCTTAGAAGATAGTCTATTCCTGTCTTCCGGAACTTATTCAATAAAAATTATTTCAGAAAAAGGTCAGGTATCGGAAAAACTGGTCTACATAAAACAATAAACTATGAAACGGATTCTTAAAGTAGCCGCAGCGCTACTAATGGCTATAAGCAGCTACGCAAATAAAGCGAATTTTCAGGGGAAGGTTTATATTAACGGAGTACCAGGCTCAGGGCTTCATACAATACAGTTTTATATTGGCTCCCCATTAAACTGGTCTTCTATACCTACCGTAATTAATATTAATCAGGGATTGTATTCTACAACTATTGATTTCCCTGACAACATTTTTACCGATCAGATTTCATCAAGGGAAATGATTGTGATATTAGATAATAATAACACAATAGACACAGTTACTATATTCGCCCCACTGGAACGTGACCCAACCGTCAGAGCTTATATTTCGGATAGCATTACCTGGGCGAATATTCATAACAAGCCAACCGTTGATACAAGCTTCACCAATGAAATACAGTTGTTAAGCCTGAATGGCAAACTGCTTGGTATATCCAATGGTAATACTGTTGATATCTCCAACATTCAGGATTTGACAATCTATGGTAAGACCAAGGTCATTGATACAGCTATACATCAATCTTTTACACTATTGGGCAATAGTTATACAACTTGCACCGGGGCTACCGACTCAAGCTATTGGCAGTCCTTCAGGGCAACTGAAAATGGTAAAATCAGGCAAATTTCACTTCCCGTAGCGGCATCTTGTAGCAGCTATGTTGTTGTGTATATTTATGCAGGAATCGGTAATGGTAGTCAGCTGCTAGGTTTCAAAAGTTGTCCCGTAACAAATGTACTTTCTCTCCAAACGCTTGATTTGTCGAGCGGAGTTAATTCATCATCTAAGGGCTATGTCACTATCGAGAGCGGGAAATATTATACGTTCCAAATTACACCTCCTGCGGGATGTAATATCTCGGTTGGTTGTAACAGTTCTAATCCTTATACCGATGGGGTAACAAATATTACTCCCAATACTGATATTCCGTTCGCTCTGAACATGGACAAGTCCTCTCCAGCAATTTTTTCCGTAAATGGCAAAGGTTATGTGGGCATAGGCACAGACTCTGCGACCTCGGAACTTGAAGTAAAAGGACGCATAAAAGACAAAACCGGATTTGTAATGCCTGTAGGCTCTATCATGGCCTATGGAGGTACTACTATTCCTGAAGGTTGGCTTTTGTGCGATGGTCAGGCAGTTAGCCGTACAACCTATTCTGATTTGTATAAAGAGATAGGAAACGCATGGGGGTATGGCAATAATTCGACAACATTTAACCTGCCTGATTTACGTGGTCAATTTATAAGAGGCGTGGACAATTCTCCAGTTGTGGGCTCTGCAAATGTAGATCCTGACAGAAGTTCCCGAGTAGCGTCAAATACAGGTGGTAATTCAGGCAATGCTATCGGTTCAATGCAAGTTGATGCTATTAAACAACATACCCATCAAATTCAAACTCAAGGGAATGCTTATGGAAGAAATGGCATTGTACCACCCTGGGGCTTTTACAGTAGCTCGGGGGATGTAATTAATACTTCTGCTGCAACTATAAACACTTTATCAAGTTCTTCTTTAGCCAACGAGACACGCCCAAAGAACGTTTATGTTTATTATATAATAAAATACTAGCACCGATGAACAAGTTGATGTTAATTATATTGAGTATGATAATGTTGCCCAAGATGAATGCCATAGGACAGCAAATAAAACATGTCGTCAGTAACGGTGGTGGTATTAAATACGGAGCAACCTATACATCGTTCTCCGTTGTAGGGCAATTAGCCGCCAGTGAATTTTCTACAGGTACATATAGTGGTTCCATTGGCTACCTTGATAATAGTGATAACAATCCAAACGCAATTGCTCAAACTGCCAAACAGCATGGGTTAATGACTGTCTATCCCAACCCGTCATCTGGCGATGTATGGGTAGACTTTAACACAGGTAATAAAAACAAAATAGTCCTTCGTGTAATGAATACTATGGGTCAGAACTTATATCAAAATGAATATAGTAATACGATTAGCCATCACATAGTTCTTCAGAAAGTACTATTTAAAACCCCGGGATTGTATACTATTGTAGTCAATCACGATGAGAATATCTATTTCCAAAAAATAACGATAACTAAATAACCGGCTCAAAATTTCGAACTCTATATGCGTTTTCGCTTTATTGTCACAATACTTTTGTTTGCCTCATTGAATGTTATTGGCCAACAAGCAAGTTTTCAAGGGAAAATATATTCCGGTGGGCTTCCCGTAAACGGTCAACACACAATTCAGTTTTTTATCGGACCACCATTAAACTGGTCATCAATACCTGCCATTGTCAATATTACGAACGGTTTATATTCTACTGTCATTTCCTACCCGAAGAATTTATTTGATGATACACATGGCTCTCGGGAAATGATTGTATACATTGACAATAATATTATTGACACAGTGACAGTATTTGCTGCACTTGAACGCGATTCAATTGCAAAAAGCTATATAAGAGACAGCATAAAATGGAGTAATGTTCATGATAAACCTACAATAGACACTAGCTTCACAAATGAATATCAACAACTAAGTATAAATGCAGACACTTTGCGAATAACCAACGGGAACGCTGTCAAATTGCCCGGTATTCCTAAAGTATATGGTAATTTCAACATTGTCGATACTACCAAACAAAATCTAATTAACATATCCGGCGCAGGTTCTTCTACTTGCAATGGAACAACAAATAATAATATTTGGCAGTCATTTTATTCAACCGGCAATGGTAAAATAAGAGAGCTGGTGATACCCGTGGCTGTATCGTCTCCTTGTAGCAGTGTCATAATTAATTTTTACGAAGGAACCGGAGTAACCAGCCAATCACTTGGGTATAAATCATTCACTGTTTCCAATACAGTCGTTGCACAAGCATTAGATTTTTCTGCTGGTGTTAATTCATCATCAACAGGTTCATTGCATTTGGCGGCAGGTAAGGTATATACCTTTTCTATCACACCGGATGTGGGTTGTTATGTATCTGTTAGTTGTAATGCCTCTAATCCATATGCGAATGGCCGCTCCAGTATCAATACGAATACAGATATTGTTTTCAGTATAAATACTGACCACTCGACACCATCAATTTTCTCGGTAAATAAAAATGGCAATGTTGGATTGGGTATAGATTCAGCAACAGCAAAACTTGAGGTCAAGGGAAGGATTAAAGATCAAAGCGGTTTCCTTGTGCCTGTGGGTACAGTTTTTGCTTATTCTGGCAGAAGAATACCTGATGGTTGGTTATTATGCGATGGAAGAACAGTAAGTAAAACAGACTACCCTGATTTATACAGTGAAATTGACACAAGTTGGGGTTCAGGTACCGGACCTGGCACTTTTAATCTACCTGATTTGAGAGGAATGTTTTTAAGAGGAGTTGACAACTCCCCCACCGAGGGCAGCTCAAACAATGATCCGGACAAAAATGCAAGATTGTCTATAAAAAACGGTGGGAATTTTGGCAATAATGTTGGTTCTGCACAAACAGATATAGTTAAAAGCCACAATCATAATTCTTTTACAGATCCGATATCCGGCAAGGTATTATATGGGATGTTTTCTGAAATAGGTAGTGGTGTTGGTACTTTCTCCAGCAATGCAAACATCCAACCGTTCAACGGGGGAGGTAGCGCACTTTATCTTCATACATTGAATAACTCAGCGTTAGCTAATTACGGTGGTAGTGAAACACGCCCGAAAAACGTGGCAGTTTACTTTATAGTGAAGTATTAGATGAACCTATTAATAATTTATCCCTACAATTTGCTATGTTTAGTATAATGCTAATGAATAACTTATTTAGTAAGACTGTAAGAAAAACCAATACCGCTTTTAAATAAAACCATACTGTTAATTATCTAAGACACTTTATGATTCGCTGATAAGAATAAAAGTTTCGTCTAAAAGTTAAAATAACTAAGTAAGAATACTTAGAATATCATCAGTAAAATATCCTTACAGCATTAATCGGTATGGTTTGTGATAAATAAATCGTTTTTTGTTTGACATCGCATATTCATTTCGCATATCAAACTCTCCGTTTTGTCCAACCCAAATTCAAAACCAATAAATTTTGACTGAAAGGAATTAACATGAATTTACCCGCCCATGAACCATTGCTCAACCGCAAAGAGGCTGCACGCTATATCAACTACAGCTACGGCACTTTAGCGGTGTGGGACTGTACCAAACGTTATGACCTGAAGCCTATTAAAATTGGGCGCAGCGTTCGTTACCGCAAGTCTGCACTGGACGCTTTTCTGGAAGAACGCCGATTAAGCGCCTTCTGATTTTTTCACAATAATAATTTTGAAAGAATAGCAATGGATATACAATTTGCTAACACAATACCCCTGTGTAAAATTTTCGCGGTATGGGGGATTTCACCTATGCCAACAAACAACGGGCCTGATTTATATAAATCCCCGTTCAATGACGGACAACGTTCCAGGTTGGTAGTGAATAATACAACCAACACATGGTTTGACCCTGTCACGGAACAGATGGGGGATGTCATTAAACTGGTTTGTCTTTACCTGCAAAGCCAGGATGTCAACCATACTGTTATGGATGCGCTGCGATGGCTGAAGAACATGATTGGTTATAATCCTTCCGTTATTCAGCTTCCACCCGGCACGCCGGATTATAAAACGATTGACCACCCACTAACGATAAAAGACGTAAGCCCGTTAAGCGAACCTGTACTTATACGCTACCTTGAACTACGCCGGGGCATCCCGTTTCATACCGCAAGACATACGCTAAAGCAGGTGCGTATCAGAAACAACTTAACTGACAAAAGCTTTATCGCCATTGGCTTTGAGAACGAGGACGGCGGCTTTGCTATCCGCAACCCGACTATCAAAGCTTATGTTGGCCCTCGTGCGATCAGCTTTATCAGGGGGAAAACTCCCAAACCACCTGGTATCCATATTTTCAAAGACATATACGATTACCTCTCTGAAATATTACTGCGTAACGGCAGGCTGTTTCATGATGATTGCATCATCCTGAACAGCATGGATTGCATGCAGGATATGACCGGGTATGTGCGTAACTATGGCTATCAATACCTGTGCTCATGGCTGGGCAATGATGAACAATGGAAAGCATGTACGGAATTGCTGAAGGCGTTTTCAATTGCTGAAGGCTTGAAACATTATCCTAAAAACGAAGACTACTATTCATTCAAAGACCTGAATGAAAAGCTATCTCTATTCAAATAACCGAAAGGATATCGTTTGAGACACGGAAGCTTGTTTTCCGGTGGCGGGGGTTTTGACCTTGCTGCTGAAAAAATGGGATGGAAGAACATATTCCATTGCGAAAAAGATATGTTCTGCCAAACCATCTTGCAACATTACTGGCCTGATGCAGCCGCTTATGAAGACATCGGAGATTTTGATGCCACACCCTACAAAGGAAAAATCGACATTATCACAGGCGGGTTTCCCTGCCAGCCCTTCAGTGCTGCCGGGAAGCGTGCAGGCACGGCAGATGACCGTTACCTCTGGCCTGCAATGTATCGCGTCATTCGGGAAGTTAAACCCCGATGGGTCGTTTGCGAAAACGTTTACGGCCTTCTTAATTGGAACGAGGGACTGGTCTTCGACACGGTGCAATCTGATCTGGAAGCTGAAGGCTACGAAGTCGCATCGTATGTATTGCCAGCTTCAGGTGTCAACGCCCCGCACCAAAGGTACAGGGTCTGGATTGTCGGACGACTATCTGAACCTGCCGCCGCAGGGGATACGCAAGTTGCTCCCGACACCGACAGCCTTCGATGGGAACGCACCGGGATTTTCGGCAAGGCTTCGCGCGGACGAAACACCCGACAACACCAGCAAACTCACGGCTTATGTACTGTACAACCGACACAAACTGTTACCGACTCCCATTGCCAGCGACAGCAACCACAAACGCAAAACGGAAAACTGGCGCGGAGACGACCTCGCTTCAAGGATACAGGATATCGTTGGCAGGACTGGCCGACTCAATCCCCTCTTTGTGGGGGAGATGATGGGGTTCCCGCCCGACTGGACGGTATTACCCTTCCAAAATGGGTATCCCAATCCATCAGGATGTTCGGCAACGCCATTGTGCCGGAAATCGCCTTGCAGTTGTTCAAAACGATAGAACAGTATGAACGGTTGCATGGCAAGCCTTTGCGTTAAAGCGGTCAATGCTTCCGGTACAGGTGATTAACCGAAGCCGCTCCCGTCACCAACTATTATTTTCCTCTCACACTTTTTGAGCGTGATTCATCGCGAAACAAAATAACAGCCGGTTTGGTCGCTAGTCCTTCGGTTGTTCCATCACCTGTAACCATTAACCTCAACAGAAAGGCAACTGCCATGAAACATATCTCTGAAACTGTCCCTGTCGTCATTGACAATGCAAAAACAGATGTTCATCAACGCGTCACCGATACCATCCTTAAATATCTTGAGAACAGTATAACTCCCTGGGTAAACCCCTGGAAGTCGTCTGACACATCCTTTCGAATGCCCCAAAACTTGGTAAGCGGTAAGACTTACAACGGTATCAATACATTGTTGCTTTGGGGCGCAACCCACGAACAGGAATTTTCCTCCCACGTCTGGGGCAGCTTTAAGCAATGGCAATCGAAAGGTGAACAGATATCTAAAGGGCAGAAAGGCACGATGGTATTGTATTATGATTTCATCGAAAAGGAAGATGAAAGCGGCGAGCTAAAGAAAGTGCCATTCGTAAAATCCTACGTGGTATTCAACAAATGCCAGTTGGCTAGCTATCAACCGGAAGAAGCCGTTGCAGAACCGCAAGAACCGCTTGCCCAGCGCATGGAGCAGGTGGAATCTTTTGTCGCCAATACCAAAGCTGTAATCAAACACAAAGGATCGAAAGCTTGTTACATACCTGCTGAAGATAAAATCCTGATGCCCAAACCTTCCTTATTCATCGATACAGTTCATAGTTCCACCACCGAAAACTATTACAGCACCTTAGGCCATGAGCTGGTACATTGGGTTGGCCATGAAAAGCGCCTCAACCGTGAATTCGGAAAACGCTTCGGTGATAAAGCCTACGCAGCAGAAGAACTTGTAGGAGAATTTGGTGCCAGCTTCCTTTGCGCGGAACTAAATATCAGCCGTGAACCACGTAAAGACCATGCTGATTATATCGGCCATTGGATGCAGGCACTCAAGATCAACAAATACCTTGTCGCTGCGTCAGCGAATGCGGCATCCCGGGCCGTTGAGTACCTGAAATCATTACAACCGTCAGCCTAACGCAAGCAGGAGGGTTGGTCTACCCAGTCCTCTTTCTTTTGCTGCTGTGATAATAGTTGTTCCCCTATGCTGTGTCACCGATTTTTCCTTTCGGTCAGGCTGGGTTGATGGTTGGCTACAAGTGTTAACTGCGTGCGCTCATTTCACTAAGCAGTATTTTCGCTCTCACGCCTGCGGCGTGATTCACCCGCCCAACCAAAATACAGCCTGTTCATTCGCTTCAGCACCGCAGTTGGTTCATACTTGTAACCATCAACCTTATGAAAGGAAAAAACCATGACACTCTTTACCGAACAACAATATCAAAAACTACTCGAAAACGGCAAGCCGGAGAACAGGGACAAAGACCATGCACCTGTTGCGCATCTTACCTTTCCGGGAACTGCTTGTGAATGGCTGGTCTCAGAACTGGACCCGGAAGACGTTCATATCGCATTCGGATTATGCGACCTCGGACAGGGCTTTCCCGAGCTGGGTTATATCGACCTGGATGAATTGCAGCGTATAAAAATCGGCATATTCGGGTTTACGGTGTTTAACAACCCGTTATTCGTACCGAAATACAAGATGTCGGTGTATGCGAAGGCTGCAAGAAATGCCTCACAAATAACAAGGGATGAACAGTTGCTTGAACAGGCGCATCAGCAATTGCTGCAACAGAATAAGCGAAATCTCAAACTATAATAGCTCCAATGAAAATCCCCGGCTTCGTGTCGGGGATTTTTATGCCTGGTTCTCTGTAATCGTGATGTTATTGATAACGCACTGTGTTTTATTCAGCGAATTATACCGTTCGTCAGAGGTGGCGATAATCCTTGCCGTCTGGTTCATGAGTTGCTCAAACAAAGCAAGTAAATTATGTCCAGCAATGGTCACTGAATGTGTGGTGAAAGCTACCTTGATCGTATTGGCCTCGGGGTCATAGGTACAGCTTACAATATAACCATACCCGAAAAACACCCTGCTTTCACCGGGCAGGATAAAGCACAGGTTCCTTGTATAACCTGCATCGGGATAATTATCCTGCCCCTGTGCAGGGGATTTGGGTGAGGGAGAAGGGTCATTCTCCAGCATCCGGTCCAGTTTACTTCTAAGGTCTTGGCTCATAATCCTTGTCTTCAAACCTCGCCCTGCGGGTCGGTTGTTTGTCTATTTGCTTTTGTTGCTTTTTGTCTTTATTGACTTCGCTGCGTAACAGTCGTTCAATGGCATCTTTATGCAAATCATGCTGCACTGATAATTCAATAGCTGATTGCCGTTCACTAACCCTTGCTGCGTGTTTCAGTAACCCTTCTTTGTCATCGGTGTAAAAAGTGACTTGTTCCTTTGCCCTCGAAGCCGACACATAAAATTGCTTATTGTTGGTCGCTTCAAATGTGGCCGTTGGTTGGGCTACGAATACCCTATCTACTGTCTTTCCCTGCGATGCATGGGAGGTCATACAATGTGCATGAGCCATATGGCCGAAGGTTGGAGAAAGTGTATAGGTACATTTACTGGCCTTGTTACGTAGTTCTATCTTTCCTTTTTTATCGATATGCACCACTTCAAGTACCTGGCCGTTATACAGGTCGTTTCTTTTTTCATCGATACCGTTACGTGTGATACGAAGCGTGTCACCTTTTGAAATAGCGAGCGGCTGCATTTCATAGACATCATATTGTTTTGACCTGTTAAGGGGCAGGGATGCCGTCATGCCGTTTTTACCCTTCAGGCTGACATAGTTTTCAGTCACTCCTGCAATCAACCATTTGCTGCCCCTGGTGAGTTCCTTTGTCGCTTTTTGGCTGAACTGCACAACCTGTCCTTTCTTTAGGTTGCGCCAATCGGCACGCTGCGCTTCAGTGAGATTCAGGTTTACAAGCCTTGTAATCTGCCTTTCTTTTTGTCCGATCATTTTTTCACCGCGCAACGACTGGCGTATTTGTTTTGTAACCGTTTCACCTTCCTTATGTGTCGGAGCAATCACAAGGGATTTTTTGCCCATCTTAAGGGATTGCACATAGTCTCTTACCAGTTCCTGGTAAGGGTTCAGGTCGTCCATTTTTCGGATATACCCTATGCTGTCCAGTTGCTTGAAACCTGCTTCAATTTCCCCTTTGGCAATATGCTCCACCGCAGTCCTGTAATGATGTTTTTTCTGGCGGTAGATTTTATTGACTTCTGCAACGGGTATTTTAGCTACGGTATTCAGGATGCGCAGGGCATCGCCTCTGACCACGCTCGCATGTTGCCGGGTATCCCCGCTTAAAATCAAACGCGCCTTTTGCTGTTCAGCAAGCTCCAGTAATGCACGCATATCTTTTGTGCCAAGCAATCCCGCTTCATCCACCCAGATAATATTATGCTTCAATTTGTCGTGTTCTTTTTTGTTCTGCAGGAGCATAGCAACCGTTTCCGCATTCCTAAAACCTTCATTTCTTAAAACGCCCCTGGACGCTTCAGAAGTGGGGGCAACGGTAAACACTTCTTTACCTGTCTTGCGGATATGCTTCACTGCTTCCTGCATCAGGGTTGTTTTACCGGTTCCTGCACCACCCCTTACAATGTTCACCCTGTTGCTGCTGGTCAACAGGAAAGAAACTGCTTCTTTCTGTTGCCCTTCCAGTTGCAGCTCCGGGCATTCTTTGTACATCGGCGTAACGGCATCAAGGCCACGCCTTGCCAGTTTGACCATGCGTTTTTCTTCTTCCAACACTTCCTTTGTTGTGCATTTTGTAATCCCTCCATCAGTGACTTTAATGATTGACTGGCTTGCCTTTACAGTTTCCACAATGGCGTCCGCTTTCGCAAAGCGGCTCCCGATACCTTGTTTCAATGCCGCCTCCAGGATGACCCGTTCCGGTACAACGGAGGCACGTTCAAAACTGTGTTGCAGACTATGTGAGACACATTTATCCGGCGTAACAAGGTTCTTTGCCTCGGGATGACCATAACGGATAACAGGTTTAGAGGGTTCAGGGCGAATACCTGCATCCGTAATCTGTTTGCGCCACTGTAATTTCAGTTCCGACATGGACAGGTGTTTCTGTTTCCTGTTGCGGGTCTTTGCGCCCAGCTTGTCCATTTCCTTGGCATCGGTGATGCCTTTTTCTTTAGCAATCTGTCCGATCTCATTTGTCCGCTTCGAGAATAATTCAATGGCTTTCGATGGTACACCGGACAGTTCAAAAGAGTTTTTCGTCCTTTCAATTTCATAGCCCAAATCCATAAGCTTATCAGATAGCACTTTATGGAAGTAAGTTTGATAGAAAGGCATGGCGCGTTTTATTTCCCTGAATTGCCCTGCTTTGATTTTATCCTCGGCAGCATCATAGGTTGCGTTGAACGTAAAACAGTGCGCATGAAGATGAGGGTCGGGATGATGTTCACCTGTCGGCCTTGCCGTCTGGTGAATGAACTCTGTCCATATCAATTCACCTGTCACCCTGTCATGGTCTGCCCCACCCACTCGTACCCTTGTAAACGCATCCTTTTCTATGAGCTGCATGGTTTCTTTAACACTGGTCGAAAATGCTTTAAGTATATGGTCGTCACCGGAAAGGGCATTGACAATAGAAACTGATTTGGGGCAATGGAAATTGATATCATACCCTACCGTCCTTTCTTCTTTTGTTTTCGGGGTGAGGGGATGGCCTGTATTCGGGTTGATATTTTCGCAGAGGTTGAAGAAACTGTTTTTGTCAACATCCCCCCCGATGCCTAACCGTTCGGCTAATCTGCCTCCGAATACTCCTTTGAGTTCCTGATCGTTGATATAGTAATCGGATTTAATCAGCGCGTCCGTGAAGTAAGACTTAGCGGACGCTGCTGATGTTGACATTACCATTCTAATCACGATGAGAGGTTTTAGGTGTTTAAAATGTGTTTTGCATTTTTTCTTTTGGATCAGGTGACAAAATGCACCGGTTAAAAAAGAAAGGGTTTACAGGTTTTGTTTCCGGTGCAGGGTTTTTAGGGGCTGTGAGGGTGAAGGGTAAGGGGCTGTTTCCTGCTTGTTTCCATAGTATAGCTTTTTGTTTTTTCTGTCAGACATCTTCCCGTTGGAGTGTACAACGGTCAGAATGCATAGCTGGTGTCATCATCGTCTTTCTGATTTAAGGCATCTGAAATCGTTTTACCCAGTTGCTTGTCGTCAGGCCTGTTGGTGTAGAAACGGACACCTTTAGTTCCTTCAATGTCTTCGTCATCGACATAGTATTTTTCAGTCGCGTCCACCATCAGCTTATTGTCGATAATATCCCAGATAATACCATCACCGGAAGCATATGCCGCACTGTAGCTCAGGCTATAAGCAATCGCGCAGGCGACTAAAAGAATGCCGAGGCTGCTTTGCAGGAGTATGAGGATAAGCCCTGCTAAAAAGAACGGGGCGGGCTCCAGCCAGATTTCAATCGTCCTGTTGCTGAATGGCTTGCCCTTGAATTTTAATTCAAAGAACCAGTCATGGATTTCACCAGTGGACATGGAAAACCATTTTGCATCATAATGGCCGGGCTTCACTTTCAATTCTTTGTGCCTTATTATCGAAAACACGAGGAACGCCACTAAGTAGATATACCATAAGGGTTGTTCAAAAATCAGGTAATACAATGTGTCCGGACTAAAGCCATAGCCGGGCCTTGCCATCGGCAATAATGCCAAAATAACAAAAATGGTAATGCAGGAAGAGAGACTAAAATACCTGTGCCCGAAGTCCCGCCTGATAAACACTTCCAGTAATAAACGGGGATAAGATGCCATAGCCCATGCAAGACCTAGAATGGAGCTTTTGAATACGTTGAACCTTTTGAAGGTTGACCTGTAATAGAGATTCTGTTTCATGTCTACTTTTTTTTTTAATTGTTAGGAATTTATGTTTGTGTATGGATCGATTTTTTGATGAAAGCCTACTTTCAGGAAGTTCATTCCGGAAACAAACTTTTTACCCTGGATAATGATATAAGCCTCGCAGAAATAATCATTGCGTGGCCCGCCTGTTTTAAGCCTGCTGAATTCTTCTTTGCGCACCATAGACTCCAGCTTGACAGATGTCCCTTTGCTGATACTGAAGTTTTCTCCCATATTGACATTTTTGGAATAATCATTCTGGTACGCTTCACCGATCAATTCGCTGGCATAGGTATTGGTATCTACATCGGAATTCGCATGGAAGATTTTTGTCGCTAGCGTGCCGAGGAAACTCTTAACCTTATATACCGATTTTTCACCGCCCATGCTGGCGAAATAATTCGGCAGGTTTTGGGATAAATACACGGTAGCTATCCGGCTGCTCCGTGCAGTCGCCTGGAAGGTGGTATCTTCTGCCAACAAAAAATGCTGCGCTTCATCCGCCCAGAGGAATACAGGGCGCGGGTTTTCTGCAATATTTCTTTGCTCCATCGAACGCTGCCAGATATACTTAAAAAGTAATTGCGCATCCCTTCCAGCTTTTTGAAAGGTCTTGACGGGCAGGTTGACGATAATGATTTTACCTTTCAGGCAGTCTTCAGGTGTTACCGTTGATGTATATCGTGCAAAGAGGGAATATATCGGATCACGGAGGAGTCGTTGCAAAAATGACGTAAGGCAGAATTCTATAATCGCCCTGGTCTTTTCGCCTATGTTGAAGAAGCTGTCTTTAAAAAAATTTACGAGCATTTTGAATTCCCTGTAACCGGATATGGCTTCTTCCAGCACTTCCTCATATTTTTCTTCAGTCAGGGAATGCACGTATCCGTCAGGCTGGCTTTCACTCCATTCTTTCATGGCCTTTTTTATCCTTTCATTGGTACGCTTGATAGCTTTCTCATACGGCGTTAATTCTATAGCCGGAGTTTCGGCATTCTCTTTCTGCTCATCATCTTCTTTGTTAGCGGCTGCGGAGCTTTTCTTTGGCACGGTTTGAGCGATGTCAAACAATAATTGAACTGTAACCTTGTTGTATGCCAAAAGACAAAGCGTTATCAGGTTATTCAGGAACAGATCCATAGAGTCTTGCCAGAAAGCATCATCACTACGGCCCTCGCTTTGTTCATCTGATGCGCGTATAACCGTCCGCAATACCTGGTGGATATTGTCAGTGTAAGAAGTGCCGTACTGTGCATTGCTTTCGTATTCAAGGAAATTGAACACGTATTTCTTTTGTCCCGGTTCAATAACAATAATATCATGGAGGCGGTTGGTCATAGAGGCATACTCAAGCCAAGCCTGTTTTTCATCGGGCTTCACAGTGAGTACCAGCCCACCAAACCCATGAGCTAAATATTTTAAAGCTAATAGCCTCCCTGATGAAGAGCTTTTTCCTCCACCTATTCCTCCGAAGACTTGCACGCCTTCCACTGCATTGCGGATAGTAAAACTGGAATCGGGCGTTTCTCCGACAAATCTTATAAGTTCCGTATCTAAATTCCAAAGTGTCATATGTTACGTTTTTTAGGTTTTTGGGGTTTTTGAATTGATTTTTCATCAATTACAGGAGGACAGTCATTCCAATAGTAGATAGTGTCATCCTGCGGAGGCTCGAACTGGGCCAGGTACTCAAATCGGGATTCCCAATATTCCCTGGCTAATTGCTCTTTTTCTTCCTGTGTCATGGCGAAGTGGTTTAAAGTTTTTGGCAGGCGGCATTGAACCGCCTGCCAAAAACCAACATCAAAACTTCTTACTGTTTTTAATGTCTTTGATGTTGTTGTAGGTCGTTCCGTTTACGAAAATGGAATTGTCATTGATTCGGACAGTTTTGATTCCATTCGTATATCTGCTTTTGTCCTGGCTATCCTGTGTATAGCCTTCTTTGATAGCCCTTTTGGCGGCTTCACCTTTTTCATTTTGATACATACTATTATATTTTTTTATAGAAATGACTGTTGTTTATTACGATTATGATTTACATACACCCTTAGCCGTTGTATTAAAGAACTTGAAATCGCAGCTTGGCGATCTGGCAAGGGGGAAATAATGTCTTCGATAGAAATCTTTAAAGAAAACAGTGGTATTTTTGATGGCGAAGCAAATAGGATAGATCAGCACGCGTTTGATTTGTTCGCGGAAAAACACGGTAAAGAAGCTGCTTCCGGATATTTTAAAGCAATGACGGAATTTACCGAAGTACTTAATAAAATACTTTACGTAAAGAAATTTGATACAGAGGGCTTCAGGGAGACTAAATCTATAGTTCTTGGAAAAGTTTCTAACCTTCATAATGCTTTGTTTAATTTTTCCGAAGGATATGGCGTTGATTTAAAACATTTAAACAAGCCGGAAGATCCACGTACTATTTGCAAAGGTTTTTGATTCCTGTAAGCATTATTACATTCTGGAATTCCAATGATCCCGGTGGGAGATTTTCGGAATTTTCGGAATTTTTGTAGCTTCCGTTACAAACTGTTGTAATGGCTAAAATCAAATTGCCCACTGAAGTGTATGATAAGCTGTATCATATGCTGGTACTGAAGATTAAGACGAAATTGGGTGGCGCTGCTCTAACAGCAACCGATACTCAGTTGTGGGAATCATTTGAGAAAAGCAAGTACTATAGGGACTTATTCAAAAGCAAAAAATTAAAGCCTAACCATTTTTTCAGAAAGTTAGAACAACGCGGAAATCCGAAACATCTGATGTCATTTGACGGAGATTTATTCTGCGATGCTTTGCAATTTTTAGGCTATAAAATCCCAGCTAAAAAGAATGATTTGGACTATACATACACTGAAAGACTCAACGAGTGGGGAACAGAATTTCTTAAAAAATATTTTCGCCAACAACATGAGTATATCGATATCGTAGTCAATTTTAGCTGGAGAACTAAAGACAATACTCCAGGTGGCAATGTAGATTATTCGGTTGGGAGGTATCTCAACTTGGACAAAAAAGTATACCTATCGGAATACCGGCAAGGTCTATTGTTAGACCGTGCTGTTTTGCGTATAAAAGCTATTGGTAACGGTGAAATCAACGGAACAGTGGAAGTGGTATATCAAAATCCGAATTTAGGTTATAAGAAAGATGTTACTACATTCCATATCGATGGATGGTTTAATTATAACGAAGTACTTACTCTTAGATTTAAAAATGCGGATCAACTAAAAGAACATGCCGGGGTTTATTTGCTTAAACTGGATACTGAAGGCCATCAATTAACAGGCACCTATGTAGCACACTATGAACAGATGCCACCTGTTAGAGAAAGTAGGGTCGGAACCATAATGTTCACGCTATGTGAAGGCGAAACCGAGGAGGCAATTAACGCTAAAGCGCAGGCATTTATTAATGAATGGAAAGGCAAGGCCGCCCCTAATAATGCAGAGGAAATTATTAATGACTGGGAACGTAAATTCAAATCATCACAATTACTTAGTGAGATGATGACGGCATGGCTAAGGGATGGTAAATACGAACAGCAAATAAATAAGATGATCGCTATAATGTAGCTATTATCTTAGACTATGTATCCAGACATAGCTATCCTTCCGGTTCATAGTCGTCTTTATCTTTCTCTTTTTCAGGTTCCTTGTTTTGTTCTATATCATTTTTGTTTTGCAACCATTTGGGTATACGTTCTGATTTTTCAGCAATGTATTGTTCCCTACCATCTTTAAAACCCATACCTCTTTCTGATTGTGACATAGATTTGGCAAGGTGGTCGGCTAGTTCGCGATACTCCTGCATCAATAAATAAGCTTGGTTATACCCTTCAATATAATCAGGGTGAGGGTCGAGTTCTAAATCTTTTTCCATGATTAAAAGGTGTTTTGTGCGTTCTTTTCTAGGTAAGTGATAATTGAATCCCTGTCATACAGAATCACTTTTTTCTGTGGTTGGCTGAAGCGTATTTTGCCCGTATCTCTTAATGCCTGAAGACTGGTTTTACTTTTCAGGTTAAGTAATTGCATAGCCTCCGAAGGAGGTATCCACTTTTTATATTCTTGGCCGTTTGATGATTGCAACCTGGCTACTACGATTTCTACGAGTTGAAATAATGCAGGCTCTTCAAGACAAATTACATTCATGTTTTCAGGATTTAGGTAATGCAAATATAGAAATATTTACTTCAACAAAATCGAATGAACTGCCATTGCATTCTATCGTTTATTTAATTTTTTACTGATTTTATATTGATTCGAGTCCAACAAGGTCACAAAATATAAAAGCTACTGAGTAGCAGTAGCTTTTGTTTTTTTTCTATATACTTGTTTTCACAAGCGACTCATTATCAATTATTAAATGGTTCGAGTCCAAAAAGGTAAACCTCGTGAAATAGGACCAAGCATTTTTTGAGAGCTAAAAAATCCCTGTTGCATTTGATAAAGGGGTTGGTAGTTAAAATTATTGATTGTTAAAATGAGTTGATCATAGTTATTTCAATTTCATAATCTTTTTCGCTATAATTTTTACGAACATAGATCTTTAAGGCATCCAGTCCATTCTCATCAAAGCGTATCCTACTTGAATTAGTCAGATTTATAACGGTATGCGGATTATAGTAAGGAGCTTCTTCTTTCAGTTTATTAATGATGCTGTAAAAATTACTTTGGGCAGTTTCTAAATCTTCAAAAGCTCCAGCAATAAAACGTAGTTCAGCCGTCTTGGTCTGGTAGTTGATTTTTATTTCACTACTGCCTGGATAACCGACATTTATGAGTGATTCGTAGCTAACATCATTAGTTAAAACTTCGTTGGCATCTTTTTCAGAAGAGAGGCCTATCCCTGTGGTGAAGTTTTGTATACCTGTTTTATAGGAATGAATAGTAGCTATGGTCTCCACGATATCAGCTACAGAATTTTGATTCCAATCTGAAAATTCAGCGTCTAGAGTCTGTGCTGGTTTTGATGCTGGCAAAGGTGTTTCGCTAAATACCCAGTAAAATGAAGTTTCATCACCGGGACGTATTAATCGCGGCATATAATCCTTATCGGCAGTCCAGGTAATTTGTCCTTGAAAGCTTGAAGTTTGATTTACAGCTATATTGCGATTGAATTCCAAAGCGTCTGTTGCAGCAGTTTTGAGCAAATTATCAGCGTCATTCCTTAGTACTATCTGACTAACTGTTCTTCCGGCAAAGTTTATTTTTTCTGTATTAATATTCATGACATTATAGGAAAAGGACACAAAAGGTGTTGTTGAGTTGGTGTTCCAGTTGATTTCATCATTATACCTGATCAGCCCTCGCGCAAGGTCATTATTTTCATGAATAATCCTGATGGCTTCATTATGCGCCCAGAAAAAGATGCTGTTAGCCGAATGGTTACTAGGGTCATAGCCCAAGCCTTTGCCAATCGCATCCGCAATTTCTTTTTTCTGCTCTACCAATTTCTGAAAATCAGCATCCTGGCTAGAGGCAAATTGTCGTAAAGCCCAGTACTGATTGGCTGTGGCAAGGTACAGACCTTGGCGAAGCGCTGTTAACCGCTGTGTATTGCTGGGGTGAGTGACACTCCCAATAGCTTTATTATTCATACTTAGTACTGCAGAAAATACTGAATATAAGCTCTCAACACGTTCTGCTGAAATACGATCATAGTTTTCTCCTCTAGCTAATATATTCGATACTTCAGATGTCGTGAATATATAGTTCATGAAAAAACCGGCCAGGATATCGGCATTAGCTTCTAAAAAAACACCTCTTTCTCCAGTCCTGTTAGATAGTACTTCAGGTCTGAATCCTCCTGCCTGTATACGATGCCCCATTTCATGTCCTAGTACATACTGAACAAATAGGCGTTTGAATAACTTAGATTCACCTGATGTGTATTTGTTGATTTGCCTGAGGTTGATAACCAAATTGGCATTGTTAGTAGGATTGTGACTTGGTTCTGTATTGCTGAATTCCACCTTATTCAATTTTAAATTAAACACTGTGGATGCTTTTTTGAACTTGGAAAATTCTGTTTCAACAAGTTCCTGTAATGAACTTAATTCACTAGAACTTTGCGCAATAGCTGTTATTGGAGCGCAGTATATACAGCAAGCAAAAGCAAAAAATATTTTATTTTTCATGTCTGATTTTGGTGGATAGCTGTATGGTGAGGCAAGTTACTAATGCAATGGAAAAATAAGTAAGCAAAAAACTGTAATAAGGTATAACCAGGTCTTTTCTATCCCAGACTTGTTCCGGTTCGCAAAAACGTGCAAACAATAAAGCCTCCAATGGATCATTGGACCTTTTCCCCCAATAGTCGAAATGTGCTTGCTCTGTTGATTTTACAGCATGGTGGGATATAATAATACGAACAGTTTCCCTGTCCCCACATTGTTTGGAATAGCTTGAATAAAGTTGTTCATAGGTAATAATAAGCCCTATCAGCAAAACGATACAGATAATTAAATGTTTTGCAGTAATGTGCTTTTTAGATAATCTTTTGGCGAGTATAATGCTAACCAATCCTATAACGAAAGTAAAAACACTGATCCAGTTGACTACTGGCTGCTGATTGGGATTTAATAACGGTGGCTTAATCAGGAAGGAGCCTATTGTTACTACTATGGCACTTCCCAGGCCCATTATATAATCTATGCGTTGCTGTATCCAGGTCATAAGCGTTTAAAATAAATGTCGATATTCTTATCACTGGTATATAGCCTCCTTGGTGATACGTCTGCTATATACTTGCTACTGTCGTCTGTATTTACGAGCCATATAGTCATATTACCGGGCAAGCGCATTTGGATATCATAAGGGCTGGAAAGTCCGCTAGAAATCCCGTCTCGCGTTTCTTTTCTGATAATATCAGCATCATTCTCCCCAGGGTTGCAACTCCAATAAAGCCTATATTTTTTATCGGATATTAAAACCCCGTTTAAGTAAGCGTTGATACGAATTTGACAAACTCTTGTAAAGGATATTTCATTTTCTAGATTCAGGTCGGCAATACTATCCTGAAAAGCTATTTTACTTTGTAAGTCAAAATGAATATTCGAGATATTGGCGCCTTTCTTCGTATTGGTAGCATTTAATGCATTCTGGAAATAAGAATGTGTATAGATGATATCATCAATGTTGTCATTTTTTTTGAGCATGAGTATGGTCTTATTGATATCATCCTTTAACAGCTGTACATCTTGTTGCTGATAATTAGATAATTCTTTTTTGTAGTCTCTTAGCAGATCAATGGTGCTTTGCCTTACGTCTTCTACATTGCTTGTTTGTGCGTTTCCGTTAAGCCAGAGTAGGCATAAAAGGCCTAGGATAAAGGGTGGACTTACAAATAAATGTTTTGCCATAAATTTTCACAGTCTATGGGGCTGACCCAGCCTCTAAGTTTCCATTAAATTAAGATGTTTCTTTAATTTAAAAAATGTGAAAAACACTGTTTTTTAATTAAATAATAAATTGTATAATGTAGATAAAGGAATAAAGTTTATTCTTGAATGTTTGCCCAAAAAGGGTGTATCTGCTACTTACATCTTTATATACTCAAAGCTTTTAAATCTTTCAATAATTGGTTCGAGAAACGTACCGGCAGATTCACTAAACACAAAAGATAAAAGCCAATGATGTTTTCTGTGTTTCTAATTTACTGATTATCAATTGTAGTTGGTCGAGTCTAACCAAGTTGTTTTGGTTTAAAAAATGCATATGCTTTAAGCCAAAATTTGAAACATATTTCGTTCACTATAGTTTGGAGACTTTTTGGATTACGACTGCACCACTAGCTGCCCAAAGCTCTATTTGATAAATTCCATTAGGTAGTTTGGTCAATTCAATATTGGAAGAAGGTTTTGAAGATTGATAAACAACTCGCCCATAAGCGTCAGTCACAAATATGCTTGCTACAGCTTCTGACGTTTTGTAGCTATAGACTCCAGTACCTGGATTTGGAAAAACTGTAACGCTAAAAGACGAAGCACAGTTTGTTCCGCCATTTTCAACTGCAAGTGGCGTTTGTGATTCAAATGCTCCAATATCAATTCGGGTTCCAAAAATTCTTGAATTTCCCGCAAAGTCGATAGAGCTTACCGAACTTGTAGTGCTTGTTGGATTACCAGTATTGATACAATTTGAAACTGGCGAAGATTGCAGACGGAAATTTAAATTGAGCGTGTCTACAAAATTTGGATATCCGGTTACCGTATTTGTATATAATCCTGCAACGTTAGACGTGTAATAGGTTTGAATGCCTGTTGTTCCATTTGCAGATGCACCTGCGCCAATATCAAAATAAGATACGTTACTATTATCTCTGTTGAAGCTGTTATAATTGAATAATAAGTTATTGGCGATATAGGCATCCGGTACAACTACACAATGTCGCGTACCAAGTGGAAACACAATATTGTTGTCGAAAAATGAGCTATCGCAGCTATGGATAAGAATTTCACCACCAAATACGTTCCCATACTGGCTGCTTCCGGTCCCCGCCGAAATACCACCGATTGAAGTTACGCCATTAATAATGGCTCCTGTACGGTTTTTAAATAAAGTATTGTTTGCAAAAATGTTGTTTATAACTCTCGGACTGGTGCCAAAATTATCTCCCCAAATAATTCCAGCAACCGCATTATGATGAATAACATTGTTAACAACTTTGTTTTGAGAACATGACTTTGCACCGGTACTTACCGTGCTCTCCTGCCCAAGTGAGATGCCAACTGCATTTTCATACAAAGTGTTTCCTTCAACAAGACAGTTATATGCGCCGTCTAGGTATATCCCAGCACTTACTGCAATTGGCGAATTGCAACGGAATACAATGTTATTTATGATACTACCATTGCGAGCATAGTTAATCGCTGAAGGGGCACCGGTAAAAGATTTACTTCCTGCACAGTCAATACCAATATTGCTGTTTGCGTAAACAAAGTTATTAGCAATTGTAAATGTATCAACATTGCCAACTATTGTTAATGCTTCACTGAAACCCAAGGCACAATTTGTTATTGTATCATTGCGAATATTTATCTGGGAAAGAGGGATAGATGTGCTACCCATAATCAGTATTCCATTAGCATTATTAGAGCCGCTTGGCATTGCGCTTAGGTTGCTTCCAATCCAGCCGATGTTGGTAATTAGACAATGGGAAATGGAAATATTTCTACCACTGCCAGTAATGAATATTCCGATTGAAAAATCACCAATTAGGTTTTTAAACACAAAACCATCTACAAGAACGTCATTAGTATTTGAAATGGTTAGTAACCTTTTGTTAGGCGTAGATGCAGACCAGGAACCACCATCAATCTGCGCATCTTGTCCTAGTACTGTCAACGGTTTATTGATGTTGAGAACCGCATTTATAGCATATGTGCCAGGCAAAACAATTACTGTATCGTAGTTACCAGCGCTGTTAATTCCTTTATCAATGGTTAGGAAAGCCGTAGTAGTTGCCAGTCCCGAATTCGCGTTGTTACCCGAAGTGCTGACGTAGAATTTGGTAGCGCTCGCTTCAACAGTAAGGAATACCCAAGTTACCAAAAGGATAAGAAAGTTTTTCATGGTTCACGTTTTACAAATATTGATAGATAGTAGAATGTGTTTGGATTTGCACCTACATATAGATTTACACATTGTCTTAATCTATTTTGTTAAATAGGCTCTACGAATTTAACTAAGATTTTCCGCACACAGTTCATTTTAAACAACTATATTTTTAAATATTCAACAATGTAGTTCGATAAAAGTGCAATCAGAATAATTTAAGCAGCAACATGCATGGTAGGTATTTATACTTATTCTTTCCTGATGATGAATGTGTTGATATATAACCATTCAGCACCATTCCTTGTCTCTGCTTCCAACCCTGTGATAACAAGTTCATTATCCTCTAATTCATAATTGTAGTCCAGGGTCCCGCCATCAATATAAGTGGTCAATGCGATAGTACTGTCTTTCATTATCCATTTACCTGTTGCAGGCAGGATATAGCCCAGCATGTAACTGCCTTGTGTTCCGTCTCTCTTCGTTTGTTGAAAACTGCCGTCCGTGTGAAACGTTATAAAGCTAATGTCTGTAGAGTCATTCCAAAAACGGCTCACCGGCCCATTGCCATCTATAAAATGACCTTTCGTTTTTATCCATTCTAGGCTTTCGGACTTCTCGCCGTTTTTATAGGTCACGAAAGAAGAATAGAAAACATCCCATTTACCTGTAAGTTTTTCAGCGGTCAGGATGGTATCTTTTAACGCCGGGGCAGGTATGGGGTTTGCCGTTTCCGTTTTTACGCATGCAGCAAGCATTGTGCTACAGGTCGTAACAATTAATATTAGTCGCTTCATAAAAACTATTTTCTTTTGTAATGATAGGTGTACTTTTCCTGTCCTTTCCAACCTTGGGTTAACCATTGTACGGAAAAATGACTATCGTCAGGCATGTAATACCTGTTCGTAAATTGCGCCGGATTAGGTCCGTGTTGGTAATTCAGCATATCATATGTAATTGACCATTTCCACGGCCCGTAAGGTTCACCTGCGGTACAGGTATCCTTGCCTTCATCAAGGATATAGGTTTTGTCACTCTTGAAGATGTAGATATCATCCTGTCCGCAAAGCGGAGGGATTGTAGTCTCGTGGGTATAATTTTTACCCGACCCGTCATAAAGCGTATCAGTGCGGAACTCTACCATCCAATTACCTATCAGTTTTTGTTCAGCGGCATTCAGATTGCCCGAAGGTTGTTGTGTATTGGTTGTATTGTTTGCAGTAGTGATGCTTTTTTTGGAACACGAAGCAAATACAAACAGTGTCGAAATTATCAATGTCAGTTGTTTCATATAAAATTGGCTTTTAGCTCAGAATGGTTATTTACTATAATTGTCAAGCATACATTTTACTGTCTCCATGATTTTCGCTGATTGTTTGTCCTTGATACCCTGCAAATCATGGTCTGCATCATTCAGTTTTACCCGAACTGTGGTAATGGGTGAACCCGATAGTTTTTCGAAGACATTCCGTCCAACTTGTTGATTGATATACCACATACGGAGCGGCACATCAAGGACACGGATTGTAGTTGGGGGGAGGTCTTTTTCTGCTGTTATTTCTATGATTTCACCACTTGCCAGTTTCAGGCTTACCTTGTCACCTTTTTTGAATGCAACTTCAGGAAAATCCGTGTTGAAGGTCAATCGTAAACCAAGGTTGAATTTGCCGTCTGACTCATAAATAATCAATTCTCGCATAGCCATTGGCGCGCCAATGGCCATCTTTGCAAGGTTATAAGTTTCATTAGTAAACTGGTCTTTTTGCGGCTTTACGTACTTGCATGGCTGGGCTGTTACCTGTAATGCGGCGCAGCAGAGCAATGTCATGATTAGTTTTTTGATGCTCATTGGTATTTTATTGATTGGTGTTTAATTCTTTTTAATAGTTGGTGTACAGTTGCCGGATGCCATTTATGATGATGCGCCCGAAAAGTCGGCACTTCTAACCTGTTTAATTCATTGGTTACAGATTTGATTGTGTTCATCCCTTTTGCCTTAATGTGTTCAATTATCGGTGACATCATTTCCGCAAACCTTATCGCGTTTTCATGATTGAGCCTGGACAGTACATATTTTCCATTCGCTCCTAATTCTACACCACGCCGCTTCGCTGCTTGCAGTGCCGCTTTAGTTCGCCTGCTTATCATATCCCGTTCATATTCCGCAAAAGCTGCCATAACATGCACCACGACTTTATCAGCATCGGGGTTATCAACTGCTTTGAATTCAACTTTTGCTTCCATCAGCATGGAGATAAAAGCTACATTTCGTCCCAGCCTGTCGAGCTTTGCTATCAACAGCGTTGCACGTTGTTTTTTGCACACAGCCAGTGTTTCAGTCAGTACCGGCCTATTGTTTCTTTTGCCTGATTCTATTTCAATGAACTCGCCTTTTATTTCAAACCCATGTGTTTTACAAAATGCACTCACAGCCTGTTGCTGGGCTTCCAGGCCTAAGCCTGATTTACCCTGTTTTGCTGTCGATACCCTGTAATACGCATAGGCTAATTTCATGTCTGATTTCATTTGCAAAACCCCCTGTAAATGTGCCTTTGACTGGCTGCTCATTCATATACAAACGAGGGTTTATCTTTGAATGGCTTTCAGTCTGAAAAGAGAAAGATGGACTTAGTTGTGTAACTGAATCCCCTGTAAAATGGAAGGTTTTGTATTCGGAATACGGGTAGAAAACCACTAAAAAAGGCTCGATTTATTCACATACAAACCCTCGTTTGTATATGAACAAATCCCGGTGAATGTTTTTTATATATGGGCTTTAATTTGAGCATAAAATTTCCCGAATCACCCTCTATCATGCTTTGTGCCTTCTAGAGAGGTGAATAATGGCATCGGACGCATTGTATAAGATTTCTGAAGTAGAGCTGGTATACAGAACGAAAGTGAAGGCTTCGGAGCGTCCTGCTGTCAATACATCAGGTGATGCTTATAATATCCTGATGCAATATTGGGATGAGAATAAAATTGAACTGCTGGAACAGTTCAAAATCCTGCTGCTGAACCGTGCAAGCCGTGTGATTGGTATCAGTGATATTTCAACCGGCGGTGTTGCAGGAACTGTTGTTGACCCCAAGATTGTTTTTTCTACTGCACTGAAGGCGAACGCCTCCAGTATCATCCTGGCCCATAACCACCCGTCAGGTAATTTACAGCCAAGCAAAGAAGATAATGCTGTTACTTCAAAGATGAGGGAGGCGGGCAGTTTCTTAGACCTGCGGGTACTGGATCATCTGATTGTAACAAAGGATGGCTACTATTCCTATGCGGATGAAGGCACGCTTTGTATGCCTTAGATACCTGCGATAGTAAATGTCACCTTTTTTAAAAAAGGTGACATTTGACGAGTGCTAAACAAATAGAGGACTATTGCCACAAAATATGAAACGGGACAGCCCATAGATTTTTCCCGAACGGAACAACTTCTTTACCGGAATAGAGAACAATACCGCCGATAAAATCTTTACCTGTGGATTCCTGCAGAAAGCGGATGCCGTTAAAATCCTGTGCGTTGACGGATTCTGATTTCTTGATTTCAATCGCCAGTATCGAGCCATCCGGCTTTTCCAAGACAAAGTCAACTTCTTTGCCGTCACTTGTACGGAAATGATACAGGCTTGCTTTGGTTTGGCTAAAGGTCAGCAACTTAGTCAATTCAGTGGCAACATAGTTTTCGAGTACATGGCCGAATAAGTCAGGTTTGTTCCTGGCAATATCCGTTATGTTCAAATCAAGCATGTGGCCGAGCATCAGGGTATCGGTCAGATAACCTTTTGGGGATTTTACCAGCCTTTTGCCGATATTCTTAAACCACGGCTCCACGTCAAAATTGACAAACATCATTTTCAGGATATTACGGTAGGCTTTGCCGGTGACTGAATTAAGCCCGGCATCACGCGCGACATCGGAATCATTGATAAGATTGCCTGCACGTGTCGCAAGTATTCGCAGGAGGTTAGGGAGCACGGATATTTTTTCAAGCTCGGCAATCATCTTTACATCGCGTTGCAGCAATGTCGTGAGATAACCGTCAAACCATATCCCTCTTTCTTTAGCCCCCTGGTCGGCAATTTCAGGGTAGGTGGCTGCTTCTATTGCGCTCGTGAGACTCAAGCCCCTGTCTTTGATGCCTGTAAAATCCATGTTGAACAGCCTGTCAAGACCTTCCCCCTTGCCGGAGGTCGCCTCTGCTGTGCAAAAGGGATATAAGGTCAATACGCTCATTCTGCCCACCAGGGGGTCAGAGAGCTTTGGCAAGGCCAGGATATTCGCTGAACCTGTCAGGAGATAACGTCCATTGGCAGTCTTTTTATCTTTCAGGCGCAGTTCGTCAGCAACGATTTTCAACGCCCTGAATAGCTCCGGCACCATCTGCACTTCGTCAATAATCAGGGTATCGTTATAAGCCGTCAGAAAGGCCTCCGGTTCAGCCGAGGCAGCAGCCATGAGGGTTGGCCTGTCAAAAGAGACATAGGCCGCAGGGCCGCTTTTACCGATTTCTCCGGCTATGCTCTGCACAAGGGTGCTTTTCCCCGACTGCCTAGCTCCATTCAGGAAGACCACAGGGCTAACCTTGAGGGCATCCTTGATAATTGGGGTTATTTTCCGTGGTAACGTCTTCATATACGCCTCATTATATTCTTGCAAATTTAAAGATAGCCTTTAAAATATCAAAAGTCAAGATTTAATTTTGCGTAATGACATAACACGTTTGCGTTCAACTGTTACGGGACATTCCTCTGAAAGAGAACACTTAATTCCGCAGGTTGTGATTACCTGATTCCGCAAAAAACTGAACACCCCTTTTACACTTCAAATTAACCACTGCTGTAAGCTGTAATAAATGGGGTAAAAAACAACTATCTACATATCAATACAACACCCCATATATTACAACTTACAGACATCGACTTGGCGTGATTAATTTAGAGCGGAATTATATGCTCTCTTTAAACGGAATATCTAAACCTACATGCATCCCTAAGTAAATTTAATATTGCTAGGTCGGTGCCACAATCTGTTGCGCAAAACGCTAGAAGACTTGTCATCAAACAGTCATATCCTACGTTCTTTACACCGCCTAAGTCAGGTTCTGGGGAAATTTGCGACTAATAACAAAGAAAACACACATTTTATGAAACAAAACATTTTCATCATTGCTGTATTATTTTTATTGGCCTCGTCTTGTAAAAAAGCAGCAGACAACCCTGTAACAACCCAACCAAACAGCAATTCAAACAATACAGGAAATAGTAGCAATTTATCTGAACTAGTGTACACTAAAAAAACATCTCCAGTTTTTTTCGATTATACAAGCACAGGTTGCCCAGGATGTGGAAGTTGGGGGAAACCAACATTTTATTCAGTAATAAAATCTCAACCAGACATTACCCCATTGGCTGTTCATATTAAATACGGTGACCCGATGATAACCGATGAGTCAAATGCTATAGCCGCTAATAGATACGGTAGCATTTTTACACCCCAATTATGGATTGGAGACTCTAATGCTGTGTTGCTGAATGGTGGATTCATATCAGGACAGCAGTCTATTGACAGGATAAACAAATTAATATCCGAGGCGAAAACACAAACTCAACCGTCTTTAGCTGCTTTAATACAGAAAAGCGGCAATAACTGGAAGGTAAAATTCGGTACAAGTTTTACCGATATTAATCCCGATGGTGAATATAGCCTTGCCTGCTACCTTACTGAAGATGGCATAGAAGCTAATCAGGCTTCTTCTGCAAGTAATCCGACAATTCATAACCATGTAATAAGAGCATCCGCCGGAGGCGCATTTGGCAAAAGCTTTGATAAAACAACTTTAAATACAAAAAGCGAAATATCATTTGAACACAGTTTTGAACTATCTGAAAAGTATAAAGCTGAAAACACGTATTTAACTGTTGTGTTGTGGAAGAAAGCTGGCGCCAGGTACATCCCACTTAATGGCTATGCTTTGAAATGAGGTACAACCACATAAAAATAGCTGCACTTACAACTTGAATATCAGACGTGGGATTACTATTGCGTTTCTGGTCAAGCTATCAGGCCTGTTTTCACGGGCATGGACAGGTGCAGCTAGTGTAAAATCTAACATCCATTTGGCGGTACTATAATAAAAAGTAAAATTGAGGTTAATTGTTATGCCTGAACTTCCTGGTAACGCAATCAATGTTCCATCTTTAAGCCTGCTTCTGTCTTCGCCAAGATGATACAGTAGTAATGCCCCACCATGTATACCTGTATGTTTCCAATCTTTCCTTGCATCAACCCGTAGTAGTGCATCTCCTCTTCGTCTGAGATTAAAGGAAGAATAATAGGCTGTCTTAACACTGTCCCTGTTTTCTGTAGTAAAATATCCGTTCCGATTATATTGAATAAGTGGTTGCTGAATCCCTGCAGCAATAACAAGATATCTACCCAGATTAGCGGCCATTCCAAGGATCAAATCAGTTGTTCCTGTACTTAACTGGTATGCCATTGGCAAGGGTTTCCCATTAATATTATCATCGGCATTTCCCAGACCAATTCGAGTGCCTACCGTATATTGAAGTTTCAATTTCTGATTCTTAATAGCCAGTGGTGCGGTATAGGTTGTAATCAGGTCGCCTATTCCTAAATTAGTCCCTAGATTCCCTGAAATTATATGATAGGGTAATTTAACCTCAAAATAGCTCTTGTCAGGTGTAAAAATCTTTATTTCGAGTTGGGGGCTTATTATCCATGCCAGTTTTTCTCCACTGGCTACTGCTGTTGAAATACCAACTGTATTTTGCTCCTTTTGGGTAGCGTCTTGATAAGCACCGGTTTGCATTGCACCTACACTGCAAAAACCTGCATCAGCACAGCCCTGCGCACTTACTCGTACAGGAAAATAGATAAAAATCAGTATTAGGCTTATATATCTGGTCATGGAAACAATTTAGAGAAATGGGTGCCAATTTCCCGGCACCCATATGCAGAAACCACCTCTCTCTTATTTTGTAAAAATATAGTCTTTTGTAGCTGCTGATGCATGGCAACCTTTGCACATACCATTCATCAGATTTGCACCACGCATAACAGTGCCGTTGTCAACCATAATGGAACCATCCGCAGCCAGCACGAAGTATTCCCAGTTATTACCGGAAGGGTCGAAATTATTACCCCTCTTAGCCATCGCGGTTATCATGCTGCCACCACCATTTTTCTGCCATGTTGTAAGTTTGGAAACAATCGTCCCAAGCGGGTATTGTCCATTCGAACTGCTGACATTATTTGTCGGAAAGTATATTTTTCTAACTGATGTAGAGTCATCTCCACCGTGTGCTGTTTTCAACATCGCAGGGTCAACACCATTCTTTGTGGCATGCAAATGCCAGTTTTGAAAACTCTTAAAAGTGTTGTTGTCGGCTATAAATTCACTTGGCGCTGGTGTAACGGGTGTATCTTCCGATTTTTTACATGCCTGCGTAATGCTCAATGCAAAGCCTATAGCAAATAGGGCGATGACAATAGATTGTTTCCTCATAAGTATTGTTATTGGTTATGAAATAGTTGTACCAATTCAATAGTCGGAGAAACAGGTCTTTCCTTACATTGTCATGAAAAAAAATTAAGCCGCTTCGATTTTTCGGATAATTTTCGCTTGAAGGTCAGCGGGAGGTACGGGCGTAATTTTATTTGGGTCTCTTGCTAAAAAGCATTTCAGTACTTTATCCAGCCACACACTTTGTTTCTGATAGTGATGACATACTTCGCAGTTCCGTGTATGAAACAGGAGTTTTATCCGTTCAAAAACAGATAACCTGAAATAGATTTTCTTCTCTACCAGTTCTGTTGCTTTTTGACAGGAGAGCATTAGCAACGACATGAGTAAACGCATATGCATTAGGCTTTAAACCAGTTAATTTCAAGGCATTCACGCATCCGTAACTTGGCGCGGTGCAGGATTTGCCAAAAATTAGTCGCCGAAATGTTTAAATCCTTACAAATCTGACTGCCTGACTGGTTTGTATAGTATTTAAGCTGTACAACAGTATTGAGTTTTTGGGGAAGTTTTTCCATGCAATCGTTCAGCACATATAAAAACCCTGTATCGTCCAATAGATTTGAATTGGCATCGAAATGCTTAGGCATATGTTTTACGTTCCACATACCGGTATCTTCAAAAAAAGGACTACCAGAGGAATTTGAGTCCTGATATACAGCGTTTTTATAGGCATCTCTATAATAGTCGGCTATCTTATGTTTTAGAATACCCAACAGCCATGTCTTGGGGCTGCTCTTCCCGTTGTAGCTATCAAAGCCAGTATAAGCTGCAAGGAATGTGTCTTGCACCAGGTCTTTGCCGATTTCCGTGTCGGGAATTTTCGAAACTGCAAAGCTGTAAAGGCTTTCAGTATATTCCCTGACCCATGCTTTTAGTGTTTCTTTGGTATCCATACTATACCAAAGCTATGAAAATGGATTTATCAGGCAAGTCAAGATTCTTAAATAATGAAAAGTGGCAGGAAAGGTATGGGTATATTTTTACTACATCGGGTCTAAACATCTTCTTATTTTAGCTTCTCAACGAAATAAGTTATGCAGTTGGAACATAAGGAACTTAAGTATAGAGGCAAGGTTGTATTTGAGAGTATCAAAATGATGGGGAAATTCAGGCGCGTTCCTAAAATATTCAACGAAAATGAAGCCTGTTTTTTATTCCTGACCAAGGGCGCTTTTGTATTCAGAACCCCAACGAACCTGCTTCACTTTAATGAGGGGGATGCAATGTTATCCAAATGTGGAAATTACTTTATTGAGCAAGTTGCCATCAACGATGAATTTAATGAAAGCACTATCGTAGCCACCGGCGCCTTTTTCTATCCGGAGATGGTCAAAGAATTTTTCACAGGAGATTTATCCATAGAAAGCATAAAGCCAAATTTTGACACCACAAAGTTAAGCGTTGAGCCGCTTCTTAAAGCATTTGTCGATAGCATCAATTATATGCTTGATAATCCTGCAATAGCTGATGAGAATTTGATTGAAACAAAACTGAAAGAATTATTGTTACTCCTGAGCAAAACCGAGAAGGCATCGTCAATACATCAGTTCATCCATTCCTTGTTCATTCCATATGAATATGAATTCAGGGATATTATTCAACTAAACCTTTTCAGTAATCTCTCATTAGAAGAATTGGCCCGGCTATGCAATATGAGCCTTGCTACTTTCAAAAGAAAATTCACTGAAACCTATAAGCAAAGCCCAGCAAAATATCTGCTCGAACAAAAACTCAAAAACGCTCAATATTTATTGGAGCATTCCAAAATACCAGTATCGGACATCGCACACCAATGCGGGTTCGATGACTTATCCGGCTTTAATAAGGCTTTTAAAAAAGAGGCCGGTCTCTCCCCTTCGGATTACAGATTGAGCCGAAAGTCCTAGTTTCTGCGCCTTGCGGCAAAGCCACTCGGCTAAAAACGTACGAGCTTTGTGTGAAAAATAATGGCGGTTATGGTCATAGAAAAACACATTGCGATTAACAAGGGTATAAAAGAAACATGGCAGTTACTTGGAGTAGATTTTGCAGGCGCTTACAAATGGGCATCTGCTGTTAATCATTCAGAAGGAAGTGGAGAAAACTTCCAAGGCGCTTCATGTTCAGAGCGCGGATGCAGTACGACAATGGGTGGGATAAAAGAAAAGTTGATCTCATTTTCTAATGAGAAACATTCGCTCTCGTATATCGTGAGTGAGGGAATGCCTTCGATGATTGGATATGCCTCCAATACATGGCAGTTAATTTCAAAAGACGACAACACTACTGAACTAAGAATAGAAATGGATATTCAAACAAAAGGTATATTATGTCTTATTATGCAGCCCATAATAAAATTTCAATTTTCAATGCTTGGCAATGACCTTATACATGATTTTAAACATTATGCTGAAACAGGGAGACCGAGCGAAAAGAAGTTTAAAGCCATACAAAAAAACAACAAGCAGTATGAAGTCGCATAAGAGTTATCTTGCCATCAATAGTATCTTCTCCTGCATAAGTGGTTTAACATTGCTAATGTTCGCAGGAAGGTTAGGCACACTCATGAATATTACAGAGGTATTTATACTTCAGGCAATAGGGGCAAACCTTCTCGTCTTTGCAGCCTTTGTAATGTTTGTGCAACAAAAACATGCAGCAAATAAGGTTCTCGTATATATTATCAGTATTCTTGACTGGCTTTGGGTACTTGGAAGCGGGGTAATTGTAATGCTCCGGTTATTCAGTTTGAGCATGACAGGGTATTTGCTCATTTCTACTGTAGCGCTCTTTGTGGCTTATCTTGCATTCCATCAAGTCAAAAAATTCAATCTATGAATCTAACAGATTTTATGATTGGCGCACTATTGATGAATGCCATGCCTCATTTGGTATTGGGCATTTGGAAAGGACGAATGTTCAGCATTTTTGGCTTCGGCAACAAACAGAATATAGCCTATGGCTTCCTATGCTTATGCACATCAGTTGGCTTGTATATCTACAGGTATGGATTAGACCATATGTTCAATAATGGCTTATACTGGGGAGCGTTAGGACTGCTGCTCGTCTATTTTATTACCGGATGGTTTTGGTACAGGATTTTCAGCAAATAGAAAAACAGATATACAAGTCTTCCTCGGGAAGATTAGTCAGACCCAATAACTGAATCGAGAGCATCGTCCACATCTTTGTGGATAAAATTAGATTGATATCCTATTGTTGTTTTAATGTCTGTATGACGATATAGCTTTTGCAACATCTGTATAGGAATTCGATCTCCAGAGATATTACCGAAAGTGTGTCGTGCAATGTGCATTGTGAGTGGTTTAATGATTTTAGCAGAGGGCGCAACCTCTGTTCTTAGTATCCGGTCAATGACATTGATCCGGGATTTGATTTTCATTTCAGTGTCAAACTTACTTGTTAAGTCTGCATAGCGAATATCAGGAAATATCAAGTCTGTATCTTCCGACTTAATATGCTCATACTGCTTTAGAATAGCCATGACCTTTTCTGATACTTTTAAAGAATCACCCTTCCGATTCTTACCCATTGTATAATAAAGCCTACCATCCTGAAAGTCTGACCAGTTAAGTCTCAACACATCAGATACGCGCATCCCGGCAAAATAATAGGATATTAGCCATAGATTGCGAGCATGGTTCGCCTCTATATTCAGTTCCACATTTTCAATGGCTTTCACTTCATCCACAGTTAACCCTACTTTCTTGCTATCCGGAAATTTGATTTTTATATTGCCCTTGCCGAATGGATAATATTTAGAATCGCAAACCCCCTCTTTTATTGCTTGGCTGAATATACAGCGAACTGTTACCAGTTTATTTACGGCTGTTCTTTCTGAGACTTTATGCGTTGCAATTAGGTAGGCTTTGAATCGTTCAAGTAATGAAACTGTCAAATCAGAAAATCCTATGTCACTTTTCAGAAACTCTTTTAGATGTTTTACATTCGATTTCTCACTATTCCACCTATTGTATTTTCCGTCTGCTTTTAGCCTTTCTATATAAAGGTCCGCTTGTGAGAATACAGTATCACCAGCCTTCGGTTTTATCTTCTGTGTAACGGCCTTAGCAGAAACATGTTTCTTAGCTGCATCAAGTTCCAGTGCTTTTTCGTTTGCCTCTGCAACCTTTGCAGCGATAAGGTTGTTCATGCGCACTGAATTAGGATGTGACTTCTTCACTTTCTGTGCGAGGGCATCCCAATGCTTTTCGGGTAGGTTGTAGCCCAGGTGTATGAATGATGTTCTCCTGTCCCTTGTGATGCGAATGGCCAACGGAAAAGTGCCGTCTTTGTTTTCCTTTTTTCTGAGTACAACTTTTATGGCTGACATGATGAATGTGCTGTTCTGAAACCCTTGTTAATACTCGATAAAGTTACATAAAACTTGGTACAACATAGGTACAACATTTTGCCTTTTTGCTTGGTTTAATGTGTATCGATAAAAATATAAAATACAGTAAAATCAAGCATTTCAGAGTATCTAGTTTCATATAAAACCAATAAACACCAGACTCAAAATCTGGTTTCAGCAATGGAGTGCAGGTTCGATTCCTGTTCTGGGCACTGAAGTCCTGAAACACCCTCTCTTCGAGAGGGTGTTTTGTTTTTGTATAATTCTGCTTTGCATCTGTTTAGTAATTATCTAAGTATTTGATATAAGTCAACTAACGGGCATCATCATTATCATATTATTGCATCGTCAATTATGTCTTTATCTTATTCAAGCAATATCAGGTTAAAACAATGAATTTACTAAACACGAAAATGAGCGCAGATATGATTATCAACTACCTTACAGGCAAGCCAAGAATGATGTTATTGATTGATGCGATTGGCGCATTTATCACCTCGTATATGCTGGGTGTTGTATTGGTAAATAATACAGACCTGTTCGGCATGCCCACAGACGTATTGCAACCACTGTCGGCCGTTGCCGCATGCTTTGCTTTATATTCATTTTGCGGGTACCTATTTGCAAAGAAGTACAAATTATATATCCGTATAATAGCGTTGGCTAATTTTTGCTATTGTATTGCAAGCGCGGCTGTTATTATCAAATATTATCAGGAACTAACCACGTTCGGCCTTATATACTTTCTGGGAGAAATCGCTGTTATACTATCTCTTGTAGCAATAGAGTTACGTATTGCTAATAGCGCTAAATAGTATTATATACTTCATCTACATAGAAACAGGGTGTACGTATTGTACACCCCATTTAAAAAATCAAACTCATTTACGATTAGTGCATCACCATCATTTTGATGTTGGTCGACGTAGTGCCTACGGCAACTTTTACAAAGTAGATACCATTTTGTAATTGGGCTGTGTTAATTTCCAATTGTTGATCGCCTGCATTCATGTGTTTGCAGATTGGTTGCATTACTTCTTTGCCTTGCATGTCTATAACACTTACAACAACTTGTTCTTCTTTCTTCAGGTTGATAGCTACAACTGCTTTGCTTGAAGATGGATTAGGATACAGTTGAATAGCATCAGCTACCGCTACAGATGCAACACCTGTAGTTGGCGGCGCTGTAGGTGCTACGAAGTTTGGTATTTTATTAGCTCCTTTCAGGCTATAAATAACGATGTGGCTCAGGTTGGCAGTAGCAACAGGTATGCCATTTGCAGCAGGGCACGTTTGTGCAAAATCGTTATCGTTACACAGTGCAATAGTACTATCGTTGATGATGGTTACACCTTCAGCTTTATCCAAAGATGCATCCCAACCATTAGCTAGCAAATCCATCACAAGTGTCTTGGTAACTGCTTTGATACCCGCACCTGCCAAGCCAGTAGAATCTACTAGCCCTTCCAGTGTAAGACTACCATACAGACCTGAATTAACAACGGTAGCCTGATTGATATTTATCATATACATGCGCTTGATGTCTGTAGTACCACGTGCGGCAGCTTCCAGTACCAGGAATGTACTATCATTGATGGCTGTCATATCACCCAACTTCCAATCTTGCAAACGGATTTGATTAGACCCTGTGTTGATAACACCATCGTTAAGGTAAGCAAACATACGCGTAGCATTAGTAGTAGGGTCTATTTCTATCATCCTGTGTACTCTTGTTGCCTCACCAATTGCTTTTGTAGGATACAACAACGGGCTTTGAATGATAGCATATACTTTACCATTTGGCGTGATAGTCATATTCTCAAAACCACGATTGTTTTTGCGGTATTTGAAACAAGTATCAATCAGTATATCCTGTGTTTGCGCACCTGACAGGTTTGCGTAGGGGCAATACCTGTTGATGGCAACTCCATTTGAATCCAGCTTCCAAACAGACGGACCATTTTCTTCTGCCAACCAGAAATTACCTTTCTTATCTACAGAGATAGCTTCGCAATCTATACTCCATGCGTCTTTGGGCGCACGCTTTGCAGCAAAATTTGCACAATCCTGTACCGTATCTGTAGATGCTTCTTCAGTAGCGGTACTACCAAAACCAGTAGGCAACAGATAACCAACTGTAGCAGTAGCGTTAGGGCGTTTGATGCTTATTGTTTTAAGTATCTGTACAGAGTCTCCGTTAATCTTTACCCTATGTATTTTAGGTGCGTAAGACGGAAAGCAGAACATTTTATCGTAGGTAGGGCGACAGCTTGCAGTGTTTGCGCTTGCACAGTCTACGTTTACGCCCCTGTCAGAACATGTCCAAAATTCTGTGCCATTTGAACCTGGTATTGCATAAAGCGCAGAAAAGCCTGCTTCTCTGAATGTAATACCTTGAAAAGTGCCGATAGCAGGAGAATAGTTGTTTTTATAATCTGCAGTTTTGGTTATCTGTGCGTGGCTCTGTGTATTTGCAGACAGCAGGCCAAGGGCTAATAAAAGTGTAGAAGAAATTTTGCGCATGCTAAGTAGTATTTTAGCTTACAAAATTATCGGGGTGATGTTGCGGCATGGTTAGCAACATATTAACAACAGGTTATCTTTATACCTTGTAATTGAGATTATTGAAACAAAAAAGCCCCTCTGCAGAGAAGCTTTGTATTTGCTATAACCCATATTCAATAATTATTTTACAGCACCATATACTCTGTCATCCTGCCACAGCAGTTTGCGGTAAGATGCATTGAAATATGCTTTTTGCTGGTATTCTCCTGTTATATCTTTGCCGGTAAAGAGTACCTCCAATTTATTGTCTGGTAATAATGAAAGTGCTTTACCATCGCAATACACATCATATTTTTGAGTAAACACATCGTACTTCCATGTCATAAATTGTTTTACGCCTTTAATGTCATCTTTGGTAGTAAAGAAAAACTGATTGCCGGAAGGATCACCAACCATATTTACAATTTCTGATTTCACCACATAACCACTTTCGCTTGTTGTACCTACAGTTACCGCATCTACGTTTTTCCCTGTCAGGATATCGAATACGCGGATGCGCACTGCACCTTCTGTTTCCAGATAATAAACCTTGTCCTTCAATATAAAAGCCGAACCGGCATCTGCATTAGCAGACACAACAGACGCTGTGCCATTTGCGACAACTTTCAATATGTTGCCTTCATTTTTCAATTCATAAGTTTGTGCAAGTGCAGTAAAGCCCAACAATACCATTACGATCAATACAACATGTTTCATAAAATGCAATTTTATTTTATCGTACTATTGAAATATCTCCTTTAATAATTATCCTCTCTCCTGTGGCGCATTTTGTTTCAATAACATAAACAAACACATCAGGAATTAGTGGTTTGCCCATATAAGTACCATCCCAACCTTTGTCAGGGTCATTAACAGGTATACCATAAGCCTCAAATACTTTTTCACCCCAGCGATTAAACACAAGCATTTTATCAACCCTTGTACTACCTTTTGATATTGGCGAGAATCTGTCATTAACACCATCACCATTTGGCGTAAAGGTATTAGGCATAGATATGATAGACTCGTCGCAACGCACATTGATGGCAATATCATCTTCGGCCTTACAATATGCACCGGTATAAACTACCACTTTGTATACTGTAGATTTTTCTACCACAGCTGTAGGGCTGAAACAATCTGTACAACTGAGCCCTGTTTGTGGCAACCACTCTATTTTTTCAACATTATTTATTTTAGCATTCAGCTTGAAAGATGCACCTACAACGCCATCCAGATCAGGGCCTAAATCTACGGTTGGCTTTGCGCGTACAGTTACATTTTGATGCAGTGTATCTGTATAACACACATTTTGTCTGATGATAGCAGTATAGCTTGTGGTCTGCAAAGGACTAGCTACTGGCGCATCTATTCTGTTATTATTGAGCGATTGTGCAGGGAACCATGTGTATTCCGTACCACCATCAGCATGCAATTGTGCACTGTCACCTTCGCATATTTCCATATCAGCACCAACAGCCATTTTGCGTTTAGGAATAATAGAGACCAATGTACCAGCAGTATCGCGGCAGTTATTGGTATCTATACCCACTACAATATATCTTGTATTAACAACAGGGCTTGCTACCGGGTCTGCACAATTAATGCATGACAATGTAGGCTCTGTAAACCAGCTATATGTTTTAGCACCGGTAGCCATCAACTGTACTTTGGCACCAGGACATACTTCTGTATCGGGCAATGTACCCAACTGCAATAACGGGAAGTTTTGAACTGTTACATTTTCATTTACCGTACAACCGGCAGCATCTGTTACACTAACAGCATATGTACCACCAGCCAGTCCTGTAGCCATTGTAGATGTAAATGCTGGAGTTGTGTTCCATAAATACGTGTATGGCGCAGCACCACCTGAAACGGCTTTGATAACCGCAGAACCAGTTGAGGTGCCCACGCAGGTTTTATCAAGTGCTTCCACCGTTACACTCATCCTTGCAGGCTCTGCAATGCTAACAGTATCTGTTGTCATACATGCATTCTGGTCCCTGACAGTCAATGTATATAAACCTGCAGGCATCGATGTTGCAATTGGAGTAGTTTGTACGGGGCTGGTATTCCAGCTATAGGTATATGGAGATGTACCACCTGCCGCACTACCGGTAGCTGTACCATCGCTTCCGCCATTACACAATGCATCTGTTTTGCTAATAATGCTTGCAATTAATTGTGCAGGCTGTATGATGCTTAACTGTGCCGTATCTGTACAACCTTTATTATCGGTTACCGTTACAATATATACCCCTGCAGCCAGTGTATTGGCTATAGCCGCAGATTGTATTGGTGAAGTGTTCCAACTATATGTATAAGGTGAAGTACCGCCTGTTGCAGTTGCTGTAGCCTGTCCGTTATTACCATTAAAACAACCGACATCGGTTTTGCTGGTAATTACTGCATTCAGCATAGTTGGCTGACTGACATTAACTATTGCGGTATCGGCACAGCCGTTAGCATCTGTAATGGTTGCTATGTATGCACCTGCACCCAGTGATGTAGCTACTGCACTTGTTTGTACAGGACTTGTATTCCAACTGTATGTGTATGGCAGTGTACCACCTGTAGCAGCTACCGTAGCATTACCATTTGTATATCCGTTACAACTAACATCTTGTTTCAGCACGATGCCTGCATTGAGCAGAGCGGGTTGAGAGATACCTACAACTGCCGTATCACTACAACCATTAGCATCTGTAACCGTTGCTACGTAGACGCCTGCAGCTAATGCATTAGCCGATGCAGTAGTTTGTGCAGGCATAGTATTCCAGCTAAATGTATATGGTATGGTCCCGCCAGTAGTTACTACTGTGGCTGCACCATTGCTCAAGCCATTACAACTCACATTTACTTTGCTGCTTATTGATGCATTCAACAATGCAGGTTGCCCGATAGTTACTGTAGCTATTGCTGTACAGCCTTTAGCATCTGTAACTGTAACCTGATAAATACCAGCTGACAAGCCTGTAACAGAAGCAGTAGTTTTTACAGGAGATGTGTTCCATGAATAAGCATAAGGAGCTGTGCCACCTGTTGCATTAACCGCTGCGCTACCGTTATTACCGCCATAGCATGTAACATTTGCATAAGCAGAGATAGTAGCGTTAAGCACTGCAGGTTGCTGCACAACTGCAACAGCCGTATCAGAACAACCCATTGCATCCGTAACTGTAGCGGCATACGTACCTGCCGATAATGATGTAGCGATAGCACCTGTTTGTACAGGGCTTGTAGTCCATGTGTATGTATATGGCGATGTGCCACCTGTAGTAGTAACAGTTGCTGCACCGTTTGCGCCGCCATTACAGCCAACATTGGTAATACTACCAATACTTGCACTCAGTGCATTGGGCTGAGATATAACTACAGCAAGCGTATCTGTACATCCTGCATTATCAGTAGCAATGGCTATATAGCTGCCCGATGCAAGTGCGGTTGCATTCGCATTTGTTTGTGCAGGCGTAGTATTCCATAAATAGGTATATGGAGATGTACCGCCAGTGGCTGATACAGTGGCTGTACCATTATTCACACCACTACAGCTTGCATTGGTTTTTGAAACAAGCGTCAGATTGAGCTGAGCAGGTTGTGTTATAGCTATTGATGTAGTTGAAGTACAACCCTTAGTATCTGTAACGACAACTGTATATGTACCAGCTGCTAAACCACTTGCTGTAGCAGTAATTTGCACGGGTGAAGTATTCCATGAATAAGTATAAGGAGATGTTCCGCCAGTGGCTGATACTGTGGCTGTACCATTATTACCACCAAAACAACTGACGTTGGTATGTGCAGCAACATTGGCATTCAATACCGTAGGTTGTGTAATCGTAATATTTGCAGTGTCGGAACATCCGAGAGCATCTGTTACAGTTGCTACGTAACTACTTGCAGACAATGATGTTGCTGTAGCAGTTGTTTGTGCAGGAGAGGTATTCCACGAATAAGTATAAGGAGAGGTACCACCCGTTGCACTAACAGTAGCTGCACCGTTGCTACCACCAAAACAACTGATATTTGTTGATGCGCTGACACCTGCATTCAATATGGCAGGCTGTGCAATCACAACCAATGCAGTATCATTACAACCTCCTGCATCTGTTACGGTAGCTATATAAGTGCCAGCGGCAAGACCACTTGCAGTAGCCGTTGTTTGCACAGGTGTAGTATTCCATGCATAAGTATACGGCGATGTTCCACCTGCTACACTTACCGCTGCGCTGCCGTTAGCTTCGCCAAAACATCTTGTATTTGTTTTGCTGCTGATACTTGCATTAAGCGCATAAGGTTGCGATATCACTACCGCCAACGTGTCTTTACACCCTGCATTATCAGTAGCAACGGCTATATAATTGCCTGCTGCCAGTGCAGTAGCACCTACACTTGTTTGGGCAGGTGCAGTATTCCACCAATAGGTATATGGCGATGTCCCACCTGTAGCCGCTACGGTAGCAGTACCATTATTTATTCCATTACAACTAGCATTGGTCTTAGCACTTAGCGACAGGCTTAGTTTAGTTGGCTGCGAAATAGTAACGGTTGCATTAGCCGTACAACCTTTTGCATCTGTTACTGCAACGTTATAAGAACCCGCCACCAAAGCAGTAGCTGTAGCACCCGTTTGTGAAGGAGATGTATTCCATACGTAGGTATATGGTGTAGTACCACCAGCAACTGCAACTGTAGCCGCACCATTATTACCACCAAAGCAGCTAACATTTGTATTCGATGCTATTGATGCGCTCAAAATAGATGGTTGCGCGATTACAATGTTTGCGGTATCAGTACAACCCAATGTATCCGTTACAGTAACAATATAGCTGCCAACACCCAACCCTGTGGCTGTTGCTGTATTTTGAACAGGCGACGTATTCAATGAATAAGTATAAGGCGATGTACCACCCGATACAACAGTTGTTGCAGTACCATTGCTACTGCCATAGCAACTGACATTTGTTGCACTGCCAATGCTTGCATTCAGTACTGCTGGTTGTGTTATTATTATCTGCGCTGTATCTGTACAACCCTTGCTGTCTGTCACCGTGGCTATATATGTGCCTGCACCCATTGTTATTGTAGCTGTGGTCTTTACAGGTGTGGTATTCCATGTGTATGTATATGGAGATGTACCACCTGATACACTAACCGTAGCATTACCACTCTGCTCACCAAAACAACGTACATTATTACTGCTGCTTATGCTTGCATTCAGCACAGCAGGTTGTGTAATGGTAACCGTAGCAGTATCAGCACAACCTTTGGCATCTGTTACTGTTGCAATGTATGTACCTGCTGCAAGATTGCTTGCAGCGGCAGTAGTCTGTGCGGGCGTAGTATTCCAGCTATATGTATATGGTGTAGTTCCACCTGTCACACTCAATGAAGCAGCACCATTACTACCACCATAACAATTTACATTAGTAGCACCTGCAAGAGAAGCATTCAGTAATGTAGGTTGTGTTATTACTGCCAGTGCAGTATCTGTGCAACCCAGTGCGTCTGTTACAGTAACAATGTAGCTACCTGCAACCAGTCCTGTAGCAGTAGGGGCTGTTTGTATTGGTGAAGTATTCCAGCTATATGTATAGGGAGATGTACCACCCGTTGCGGTAACAGTGGCACTACCTGTAGCTGTATTAAAACAGCTGATGTTGGTAATAGCAGTCGTAGAAGCGTTGATTTGTGTTGGCTGTGTTATAACTGCAAGTGCAGTATCTGTACAACCCAAAGTATCTGTTACTGTAACTATATAAGTACCTGCAGACAGGGATGATGCTGTGGCGGTAGTTTTCACAGGGCTTGTATTCCAACTATAAGTATAGGGCGATGTACCGCCTGTTACACTTACAGTTGCATTACCATTATTAGCCCCAAAACAACTCACATTCGTTTTTGCAGCCAGCGAAGCATTCAGCAATGCGGGTTGTGGAATGGCAATATTAGCCGTATCTGTACAACCTTTGCTATCCGTTACTGTAACTACATAACTACCTGCACTGAGGCCTGTAGCCGTAGCAGTTGTTTTTACCGGTGTTGTATTCCAAGAATAAGTATAAGGTGATGTACCACCTGATACATTTACAGTGGCACTACCGTTTGTACCATTATAACAACTAACATTTACTTTGCTGCCAATAGATGCATTGAGCAATGTTGGCTGTGTGATGGTAATTACGGCAGTATCGGTACAACCTTTTGCATCTGTAACAGTAGCAATATATGTACCCGCTGCCAAACCCGTAGCATTTGCCGTAGTCTGCACAGGAGAAGTATTCCATGAATATGTGTACGGTGCTGTACCACCTATGCTGCTTACTGTAGCACTACCGTTACTGCCTCCAAAGCAACTCACGTTTACAGATGAGGTGATGGCCGCATTCAATAAAGTTGGTTGCGTAATTACTGCCAATGCTGTATCGGTACAACCCAATGTATCTGTTACAGTTACTATATAGGTACCTGCATATAAAGATGTAGCATTAGCAACATTTTGTACAGGCGATGTGTTCCAGCTATATATATATGGCGCAGTGCCGCCCGTTACACCAACTATAGCACTACCTGTGCCGGTACCGTAGCAACTTACATTTGTTTTAGACGATACCGTTGCATTCAGCTGTGTTGGCTGGCTAATAACAGCCAGTGCAGTATCTGTGCAACCTTTTGCATCTGTTACGGTAGCTATGTAAGTACCCGCTGCAATACCGGTGGCTGTAGCGGTTGTTTTTACAGGGCTGGTATTCCAGCTATATGTATAGGGCGATGTGCCGCCAGCTACCGTCACTGTAGCACTACCATTTGTACCACCCCAACAAGCAGGATTTGCTTTTGTGCCAAGAGAGGCATTTAATACTGCAGGTTGGGTAATAGTTATGTTCGCTGTATCGGTACAACCCTTGCTATCTGTTACAGTAACAATATAGCTGCCCGCAGACAGGCCTGTGGCTGCAGCAGTTGTTTTAGCAGGACTGGTATTCCAGCTATAGCTATAGGGCGCAGTGCCACCAGTGGCCGTTACCGTAGCAGCACCATTACTACCACCAAAGCAACTGACATTGGTAGCCGCGCTGATGACGCCATCTAACAATGCAGGTTGTGTAATAACAGATGTATCTTTTACCGAACAGCCTATATTATCTGTCATTGTTAATACATAGGTACCAGCTGCCAGACTGCTGATTGACGCTGCTGTTTTTATAGGCGATGTGTTCCAGCTATATATATATGGTGTGATGCCGCCTGAAGGTGTAGCAGATAGCGTGCCATTGGCAACACCATAGCAGGAAACATGCTGTTTAGCAACCGTTACTTTAGGATTACTAACCGTGAGCACTACCGTATCATATTTAGAACAACCATTGGCGTCTGTAACAGCTACATAATAAGTAGTATTTACCAATGGAGACGCGATCGGATTGGCACAAGTAGTGCAACTAAGCCCAGTAGCGGGTGTCCAGCTATAGATAAGCGGTGTAGCACTGGCAGTTGCGTTAGCATTCAGCTGACGGCTGCTGCCATAGCATACTGTAGTATCTCTGGTAGCATTCACTACCAGGTTATTAATGGTAACTCTTGTATATAACGTATCAGGGCAACCAAAACCTGCATATGGAGTAAGAATAACTGCATATGTTTTAGTTGTAAGCGGCCTTGCTATAGAAACCGTTTGGCCTGTACCTACTGTACTCCAGTTCGATGAATCTTTCCATACATAGTTATTAAAACCCGGAGGGGCGCTGAGCGACACAGTTGAAGATGTATCGCAGGCATTGTAGGCTACCTGAAACAGACCGCAGCTCATATCAACATAACCGTAGCCAAAGTGAGCACCAAAAGCACAGTCTCCGCTTGCAAAATCTACATATACCGTTCTGCCTGCATAGCCCGAAAGATTCAGGCTGGCGGTTGTCCATGACTTATAATATACATTGGTACCTGAGCTGGATAATGTAAAGCCCGGCAGTGCAGAAGTGGCTATATATGTAAACTGGCTACAGCTTACAGTACTCCCTGTAGCAGAATCGATGCCCTTCACCTCGAAACGAGGCTGTGCAGATGCGGCATGGCTCGGGTCTTCAAACACCACTGCATACCTGAATATGAGGCTATAATTATTAACCCCTGCAGGTACACGTACAGTATAGCGGGCTCTTTCAGCTTGTCCGCCATTAATATTATTACCCAACTTCAGCGAGTAGCTGCCACCGCCGGGGGCTACCACCGGGAAGCCGCCATAAGGATCTGTAGCACTACCACTAGTTAACGTGTGCCTGCCCGATACTGCACCGGACAATGTAGTAGTAGAAATAGGACAACAAGTACCGGTATATAATTGCCAGTTACTGAAATTGCCGTTTTCAAAGTCCAGATTGGAGGGGCATGATACTACCTGTGCTTTAGCGGGGGTAACGAGAAACGCTATCGCGATACATAGCACGACCAGAAAAGAATGCTGCGATGATGTCTTTTTCAAAGCCTGTACTTTTTAGAGTGTCAGAATAACTAAGCTGTGTTAATATTTTCTGTTCTGAACTACCCTTTTGCTCTTAAAAAACCGGGATTTTAACAATATATAAAAATGAAAAATTTGTCCTCTAAATGTGAATATCCTGTGGATTGATGTTGATAACTCACACAATTATATGTAATTAATCTTATAAAAAAATGATTTTCTGTAAAATATTTTACATAAATAATTATTCAAATATTACATAAATTGATTCAAGTCAATTGATTACGATCAATCAAATCACACAACTCCAAATACAAATATTTAATATTGATAATTTGTACCTGAAATTGTGAATATCTCCTATATGACTACACGATAATACAACAGCTGTTACCTATTCTAAAAATCTTTAGGGGCTCATTAACAAGCGAATAACAATTGTAATAAGCTGTATTACAATCGATTAGCAAATAATACTTATAAAGCATTGACTAACAATCAGTTCGTAAAAGCCTGCATTTCAAATTTTTTCTGTTTTTGGGATATACGTGTTCATAACTGTGTTACTATTCGCTCCGGGAACATTACACCTTTGTGACAAGAAATTTATTCTCTAACAAATTAAACGTTAAATCAAAATGAAAAAAGTAATCATGACTGCGGCGCTGGCAATGGCGGCTTTCGCATCTCAGGCACAAACCAGCGACGTACAGAACGCTACACTTAGTACTTCAGTACCTCTGATGATCGCTCTGCGTCCTTACAACAGCAACCTGCCGGCTAACAACCAAAACCTGTCTGCTACAGTAACTAATGCAAGCGCAGTATTGTCATCTAACAATTTTGACTACACTAGCTCTGCAAACCCTTCTTACAATGGTCTGGCTTACCGCGTGTACAGCAACTGGTCTTACCGTGTATCTCTGAAAGCAGCAGCAACTGGTAGCAACGACGAACTGAACGGCTACGTAACTTGGAAAGCAGAAACATTGCCTTCTCCACAAAATGGCCAAGCTCCTTGGACTTGGAACAACAATGGTGATCATGCAATCACTCCAATCGCTTCTTCAGGCAACACACGTCTGTCTGATGTTACTGCATCAGCTCAGGAAATCCTGAACAACAACGGTTACAGCACAGGTATCTTCCCTGCTCCAGCAGTTCTGGATCCGGTAAATACTGACTTCGCTGCGTTTGGTATCAAGTTTGTAGCTCACCCTGGCTTCTCTATCACTCCGGGTAACTATACAACTAACCTGACAATCACCGCTACTACTCCATAGTAGTTAACTGATGATAAAATAATGAAGCCCTCTGTACATGAGGGCTTCTTATTCTCTCACATTTTCAATCAACACCTCCCCCCCTGCCATGCAGACCTAAAACAGCATAAAATAATAAACACAAACTACCCACTCATTTTGAAATGCCAACTATACTGACATATCTGCGAAGCCTGAAATACAGCTTGCTTGTTTGTACTGTATTGATGCAATATGCAGCACAGGCACAACATAGAAGGCAAATACAGGTGTCTTTTACAGACTCTCTGAAGGCCGACCAGAGCAGTACATTTCTATACAACACCATCAAACTACAAAACAATAGTACGCAACCACAAACGCTGAAAATAAACATGGTGTGCCCAAAACAATGGCGCATACTGAGCGATACACACAGCGATATTACCATACAACCAGACGCAGAAGTGCAACTTCCTGTTACCATAGCAAAGCGAAATACTACCGCAGCACAATGGCAGGCATTTGATGTGCAGGTACAATACGAAGACAATCAAACAGATACTTTACACTTTTATGTAGGGGCAGAGGCCTTATCGGGGTTTCTGGTTTCACAACCCTATGTATTGCCTGCAGAAGGCAAAACAAGAACATTCGAAACATCGTTTCTACTGAAGAATACTGGCAATGTTAAAGGCCTGTACATCATCACAATTAATAATGAAGAATTAGAATTGTATCAAAGGAAGATAGTAGAACTACTGCCCGCTAAAGACACAATGTATAAGCTGACCTACGAAATACCCAAAGACAAATGGCTGCATTATAAAACAGGCAGTGTGATGTTTGGCGTTTACGATTCGTTTTTTGTAAGTAAAACAACGAAAAACAGAGACCGATTTGTAAGGGAAAATACAGGGAATATCAATAATGCAAACCCATTCACTACATCATTAGATTTTACCAGAACAGACAGTGTATTTCAGGAACATCGTTCGGGCTACAGAGATATGAAGCTTGATCTGGAAACCGGTACAGTCAGTTCATTCAACATGATCAGCTACTACTTCGGGTTCAGAGCTATCATACCACTAAGCGACAATAGCACATTATCTGCCACATACAGGAGCAGGCAGTTGGGATTGTACAATATACTTGCAAGGGATATCTATAATATTTGCTACGACAGCAAAAAATGGAGAATAACCGCAGGGTTGGTTAATGACTCTCGCTACTTCCGCACATTTGGTAATGGATTGAGCATAACATATAAAGTAAACAACAACACACAAATAACTGCTTTTGGTGTGATACACACACCGGGCTTTTTTGCAACCAGCGACAATGCAGGGCTAAACTTTAGGTATAAAATAGGTAAAGCACGTGTAAGCCAGGACCTGATATACAATACAGACTCCGGCAGCAGGGTAAACAGTTATTTGCTGAATAATGATATTGACATACTGAGAACCAAAGAAACTATCCTGAGCATTAACGGTGGTGTTGGTTTGAAAGATGAAACCTCTGTACAGGGTAAGAGAGAATCCCTGTTGGGAGCCTATGCGGGGTACAGATTCAGCCATAAGATAAAAGACTGGACAGTAGCATCGCAAATAAGATATTACGACAAAAACTTCCCGGGCATCAATAGAGGAGCTGTAACACACAACCACTCTATTCGCTACAACTGGGAAAAGACCAAGATATCGACAGAGTTGTATTACCAGTACGAACACAGGCTGAATAACTTTTTTAAGGACACACTGTATAATACAGACCTGCTTACCTACAACACATCCAGATACGGTATACGTATCAGCAAGTCTACAGAACGCTCCTATATATCTGTAGGTGGTGGCATATTGCAACAAACAGGGCAGATGAATTATGTACTGACACCGCAATACAAATTTCTGGAACTGATGTACAACTATCGTTCGGTAAAAGGCATCAATGCTTCGCTATCATCAACAACCGGTTTTTCAACCATCAGCGATGAGCTTGCATATATAACATCGTCAAACGCATCTGCCAACTACAAATTCTTTGGGGTTAATGGTGGTTTTTCAAGCACACCAAACATAGAAACTAAGGCAAATGGCGAGCGTGTAGTAGCAAACAAAAACGAAACAGTATATGGCGGTCCGTATGTTACAGTTAAAATAACAAAAGGATTGTATGCAGGTGCAAACTATACAGTATCTAAAACCCTGATGGACAACCGCACCAACACCTTTGCCGGTGTAAATGTGCAGTATGCAAACGATAAGTACGGCGTATTCTTCAACCTGAATGGTTCGTCTCCGTTGCAGTCTACCAGTACGCAGTACAATGGCAATCCATTCCAATATGGCTACCTGAATGCAACACTGCGCAAAAGCCTGAACATACCTTTTATACTGAAACGCAGGTATCACAATATGAAGGCCAGAATGTTTGAAGATGAAAACGGCAATGGCAGGATGGATGCAAACGAAAAACCCATCAGTGGACTGACGTTTGTTGTAAACGATGCCAACTTCATAACGGATAAAAGCGGCAGCATTCAATATAAAAACATAGACACCGGCAGATATCAGATTGACTTTTCTAACACATCTGTTGAAGGATATATGCCCGGCGACGGTAATACCCAAGTAGTAAATGTGCATGGCAAGACATCCGTAGATATTGCCTTCAAAAAAAGCAAACTGGTAAAAGGCCATATAGACATTTTGCAAGACACTACATCAGATGTAAGATTCAGCACAAACAATATTAAAGTAATAGCGTACAGCACAGACAGTATGGCGTATGAGTATACGACTGTAGCTAACAGAGAAGGAGATTATTTCATCAACCTGCCTGCAGGCAAGTATACCATATCGTTGAATCCTGAAGTATTTAACGAAAGCTTCCAACCTGTGAAGATATCTTTTGATGTAGACTTAATAAAGGATGAAAATGCTGTAGTTGACTTTAAGATAAAGCAACGCAAAAGGCAATTGAAGATCATCAACAGTGGTGCAACAGAGGAAGTTGTGATAAAGAAAAATGAACTGACTAACAACAAAGCTGCAAAAGCTAAGGATGCTAAAAAAACTAACAACACACGAAATACCAAAAACAAAAGTTATGAAAAAACAAATCGCAGTAACAACAGTACTACTTCTGATGTGCGTAACCGCTCTTGCTTACGGCCCATTAGATGATCCTAACGGATATGGAGCTCCGCTTGATGGAGGTTTAAGTTTGCTTGCAGCAGCGGGAATAGGCTACGGCGCAAAGAAAATGCTTGAAAAGAAAAACAAAAATCAAGCATAGACTATGAAAAAGCAGACTGCAATAACGCCCAAAAGCCTGAAGCGAACATTGCTGCGATGCTGCCTGATAATACCATACCTGACACTGACCACACTGCTATCAATATGCATGTGGGTTTACGATATCGAGTACGAGGATAATGAAGGAATAGAAGTAAGAGAAAAAGAACTATTCTGAATCATTAAAAAGATTGACTTATGAAAACATTATTGTTTATAATCATCCTGTTATCAATAGTTGTCAGTGGCTATAGCCAGCAATACAACTATAACAAAATTGTAGTTGTTACAACCGGCAGCGACAACTTCGCTTTCGATAACAAAACAATTAAAAAAGAGGCAGGGCATATAGAAATACTTGCCGACGCCCTGAAAATAGGTGACAAAACTATAACCCTGAAAAAACAGGTATCGGACAATGTGTACAGAGGTAAAAATTGTACTGTAGCGTATATGTATTGTAACGGCGCTCTTAATGCGGTGAGGTTGACAAAGGCTGGCGCAGACACTTATTATGTATTGCAAACAACAGAAAACACCCTTACATACAGCAGCGCAAAGCTATAATAACAAAACACAGTTGTATTATACCGGATATTAACCTGCCGATAACAAGAATAGTGAAGGGATAGATTGGCAGAATTAGCTATTCTGGTTACCTTGCAATTAATACAACCTGCTTTATATAGCGTTATGAGCTACACGATGAAACGAGCAATACTTACAGTGAATATAGCATGCAGCACGTTGGCGGTATTGGCACAACCATCGCAAGGCCATAATAATGGCAACAATGGAAATGGTCATGGTCATGGACATGGCAATCACCATTCCAGAAATAATACCATCAGTATCAGTTATAGTTTTACACAGTACGGCAATCCTAATTTTTCTGCCAACCCTGTCAGCAATAATGATATGGTAAACGGCATTGCCTTCAACAATGGTAATGCAATCAGGTATAAAGTTTCTTCGGGTGCGCCATACTACATCAGCATACAGGCAGCTACACCAGCATATACATCTACGTATGCAGGCGCGGGCGGCCATCAAAAAGATATCAGAGATTTTATCTTCTTCAGAGTAGTAGAAAATACTACGGGAGGCGGATCAGTACAATCAGGAACAGATGGCGATAGACTGGGCAGCCTGGAAAAAACAATCATCAACAACTGCCCTGCTACCTACTCAGTTAATAATTCAGGAAACAATGATGATGAAAGAACGTTCTCATTACTATTCAAACTAAAAACAGGCTATAGCATACCACCCGGCAATTACATAACGCCGATTTATATTACCGCAACACAGGAATAATATTCATATCAAATAAAACTAAAAAGAGCCGATAGCAAATGCTATCGGCTCTTTCAATATACATGCGTGTTGCTACTCAATATTTACTACAAGTTGAGATGCTTCAATATCCATATCAACACCTGCATCAACTACACCAACCAACGTGTATTTTCCTTTGGGTGTATTGGCAGGCAGTTTAAAATCGAAGAAGCGTTCCTGACCTGGAAATGTAGGCACTTCTACTACAGGCAATGACGTCTTTTTATTATCTGCCATAGATGATATCTCTACATAAGATTTACAACGCGTCTGCACATCGCCAGTATTTTTACAAATAAGCCTGAATGTATTTACACTATCAGCCAGCGGTTTGAAGCTAATGAGTCTTATTTCTTTCCTTGCTACAGTTGGCGGTGTTTGGTATAGATGCACGCCCCACCTCATTTTAGGCACAACTTCAGCTCTGATAGTCTTTAAATTTTCAGGCGCCTTAGACTCTTCTATTGACTCTATAAACAGCATAGACCATTTCATTTGTTCAACAGCCGATGCAGAGTCCGGCACTGCCATCTTAACAGTAATCACTCCCTTCGCATTAGAGTCAACTTCTATAAACTTCTTATCCAGTGCTACCCATCGTGTGCACGAATGTGGTTCAGTACCGGGCTCTGTGTATACATGGGTTCCGGTTTCATCTCTGGTCCAGTCGTTCAGATACAGGTTGAATTGCATTTTGCGATTGGAGCGATTATTAATAGTGATACGCGCCTCCTTAGATTGGCCGGCTTTCAGCGTAAAATAATTTTCCATTGGCTGCACACTTATCGAGCCTTCGGGCGTTTCATCATGTTCAACAGATACTTGCGCATTTACAGTCAGAAAAGTGTTACATAACAGCGCAACAGAGAGTAAGAATTTGTTCATAAGAGGGGTAGAAATTTGAAAATACTAAATTACTAATTTACATCAAAACATTTGTTATTTAGCAGTTAACAAAAAGTCATAAAACCCTCTATTTTAAACATTTACAGCTATTTATAAAAAGACAGTCGATATAAACATACACCCAAACAACACAACTCATTGATAATGCGAACATTAGATTTTCAAAGAAACAAACCTGCACACCTATACCCGTTAAATCACGGAATTAAAAAAACACAGCATCCAGACTACATAAATTAAAATTGCACTAGAATATAGCCCCAAAAAATGAGACGCATAATCTGAATTTAAACCCAAGCCACATAGCAACTAACAGCAAATCAACGAGTTATAAAATCCAGCACTAAGAACAAGCCCAAATGCTCTACCAGCAATATTTTCGTAACATTTTAATAACGCAAAAATATACGTACGAGATGTTTTATTTTTCAATGCTTATGTATATATTTGATATAGCATACAGAGAATAGAGCAGAATATTCTTAACCCTATCAAAGATATTTTACCCCAATTTTTTGAACGAAAAACACTCTATTATGCTAACAACTATCACTGATTTCTGGCAACAGAAAGTTTATGGTAAATACTATCAGGAGCTTTTTGAGGAAATTAGCAAAACTATTACGGGTGAGTATATACAAGACATGTATACTTACATTGATAAGTATGACACGTCTCCATCTTTTGAGGAAGTGATGCGTAAAGTAAAGACCCTCAGTACAGAACTGACAATGAGGGCTGAATGGATACGGGAGAATTACAAAGAAGGTAAAGGGTACCGATCCATTAAACTTACCACCGGTTGTAAAAGAATAATCAAAAAATCATTGGATGATTATTTGCGACAGGCTAAAAGCATTTATGCAATAAAGTCGCAAAGGGCGAAGCATATACCCATACCTGCGTATTGACAACATCAATACCAGATAGTATATCCATTTCACCAAGACAAAACAAACAAATTTTTACAGGACAGTAAATTGAACTTAACAATTTACTTATCTATTAATAATGACGTGTTAATAACGTCCTGGCAACTTTATGTCATTACTAAAACAATAAAAATCTACTGCTAAAAAAAATAAGAATCCCTTTATGAGAACAAATTATGATGCCCACGCCTCGGTTATTAATGAAGGCACTGCAGAAATACAGCGATTGGTTTTAAAAATCACGCAACTGGCAGGCATTCGTGGCGATGAGTTTATTAAGTCTTACCCCTTTATGCACGATGGCAGAAATTTCAGAATACTGAATAATATCTGCAACGAACTACCACCTTACAAAAAACACTCTTATGTAGGCATAGGCTTCAGCTCTTATCAGTACATCAATTACATCAACTTTTATTCTACATACAAATCCTTTCCGCTGAATGCAGGTGATGAAATCATCTTTACATTTGAAAACAAAGAAAAACTGCACTTTCAGTTTACTACACAAAGCAAAAGTGTAGGCTTCCTTACAAGCAACAAGTGCATTATCGGCGAACAGGAAATGGCTTACATAGCAGAAAACAGGCTTGCCTATTGGCAGCTATACAACAACGCACTGAAGCAATCGGTAATAGGAGGCTTCACCAAACAAGAGGCTAATAAACAATATGTATCTGAAAGGAGTGGCAAAGAGCTTTTCAGAAAAATGGCTGAAGAAATATTATCATCCAGACAATTACTATTCAGCTACAGCAACGCTATGTAATAAACCCACTGCACATACAACAACAAAGCCACTAGATAGTGGCTTTATTTATTTGAGGAACAAGCCAACAATTAGTTGTTACCTTTGCCGACTGATATGTCTATATACACAACAAAAGCGCCGGTTATCATTACCTGCCACAAAAGGCTTGCTCCTTATCTGGAAGCAGAGGTACGCGAACTGGGCTTTGAAATAGAGGAAACATTTATTACAGGTGTAAAGCTGCATGCCAGTATCAATGAATGCATTGTGCTGAATCTGAATCTGCGCTGTGCCAGCCAGATACTGTATAGCTTGAAGGCTTTTCATGCAACGGATGCAGATGGCATTTATAATGTGGTGAAGAATCTGGCTTGGGAAAAACTACTGCATGACGGCGGTTATTTTTCTATCACCAGCAATGTGATGAACGAAACCATCAACAACAGCATGTTTGCCAACCTACGTGTGAAAGATGCTATTGTAGACCGCATGCGCGAAAAGACAGGCAATCGCCCATCTACAGGTGCAGAGCTGAGCGGTGCTGTTGTACACCTTTTTTGGAAAAATGAAGATGCTGAAATATTCATAGACACATCTGGCGACTCGCTGGCAAGACACGGCTACCGCAAGATACCGGGGCGCGCACCAATGCTGGAGGCACTGGCAAGTGCATGTATATATGCCAGCCAATGGGATAGAAAAAGCCCGTTCATCAACCCCATGTGTGGTTCGGGAACCTTGGCAATTGAAGCTGCGTTGATAGCATCGGACACCAGGCCGGGCCTGTTCCGCACCAACTACGCGTTTATGCACCTGATAGGATACGATGAAGAAGTGTACCTGCAGGAAATGGAAAAGCTGGACCAAAAGATAAAAGAAGTACCGGGGCTGAAGATAATAGCTACAGACCTGAGCAACATAGCCATTACCAATGCCAAGAAGAATGCCATTGCTGCAGGTGTGGCAGATATGATAGACTTCGCCGTTTGCGATTTTGCCCAAACCGAAGTACCACAAGATGCTGCAGGCGTAATGATGGTGAACCCTGAATATGGCGAGCGCCTTGGAGAGCTGGACGAACTGGAAGCTACCTACGGACGCATTGGCGATTTTATGAAGCAACAATGCAAAGGCTATCACGGCTATGTATTTACCGGCAATATGGACCTTGCCAAAAAAATAGGACTGAAAGCCAAGCGCCGTATAGAGTTCTATAACGCTACGATAGACTGCCGACTGCTGGAATATGAACTATATGCCGGCACCCGCAGAACGGATAAAGAGGTAAACGAATAATATCTTACATTTATAGAACACAAATACAGGGAACTATGTCATTATTGAACGGCGGAAAGAATAACGCAAAGAAAGGTGCCAAAGGTGCAAAGCCTGCTGCAGCACCCGGTGCAAAATCGTTTGTAAAACCCGGCAAGACTGCCAACATAAGTAAGAAGCCCATAAAAACGGGCGGAACACGAGGAAGCTAATAAAAATAAAGCCTGCTAAACAGCAGGCTTTATTAATGAATAGATAGTTTCGTCCCAATATCTGTCGTTGTGATAGATATAATCTTTAAAATAAGCCTCGCGTACAAAGCCTGCTTTTTCTACCACAGCTATTGATGCTGCATTTTCGGGGCGTATGATGGCCTCGATAGAATGCAGGTTCATTACATCAAACCCATAGTTGAGCGATGCTATAAATGCCTCGTAGAGAAAACCTTTGCGGCGATAGTCATGATGCATTACATAACCAATCTCTCCACGATGGCTATCGGACTTCAGATTTACGTAGCCGATAATACCCATCAACTTGTCTGAGCCCTTTTCAGTAATAGCCCAATTAATACGTTCGTTGCGCTCCGTAAAGCCACGTATCATGTTTATAACACCCATTGCATCGTCAAGCGTTTTGGCAAGCGGGCGTGGTATATATTGCATGGTATCGGCATTGCTGCGTATCTCAAATACTTCCTGCACATCTCTGTGCTCTACATTGCGTAGTACAAGCCTTTCCGTTTCCAATACAGGAAAGGGGTTGAAATTTATGTTCAACATAAAAAAATCTGTTTAGTAAAAGATTAAATAATAAATGAAGCCCTGCGTACGGCGGGCAAAAACCTGCGGGAACTAACAACAACAGCAACAACACGGCATTGCAGTCAGCAATACTGGTGTCTGATAATCTTGCGGTGAACGTGCACCGCTGCAAACTGTTGTCATTACATCGGTTATCATTATTGTTTATTTACATCTATTCTAAAGATAAGAAGAATCAAGAAAATTAAGCTTGTTTTTTAGGTGGCAAATCGAACGCTTGTGCATCATGTTCAAAATGGCCTTTGTGTGCACCATCGCAAAAAGGTTTATTCTTTGACATACCACACCTGCAAAGGCTTACCACTTCCCTGCCCTGCAAGCCATAGGTATTGCCATCTTTATCTACTATTTCAAAATCGCCCTCTATCTTCAGCGAGCCATTGTTGTTTACCGTAATCTTAGTTGTTGCCATCAGTTATAATCAGTTTGCTGCGAAAGTAGTTTAAAATAATAAAGCCTCCATAGAAAGGAGGCTTTATTACGGGGTACAACAAGGGGTAACAATTATTTATTTCTCAACTGGTGTATTCTGAAACCTTCTTTACCCATAATAGGTTTCAAGCCATATTTTGCATAAACGGCATCCCATGTTTGTGTGCTTTCAAAACGGTGCATACCCTGCTGTTTGTTATAATGCGTTTCTTTAAACTCCATTATTGGTAGTTTAGTGAGCACATCCGGCTTGTTCGGATCCAGCGCAATTGGTGCAGGCTCATAAGTAAGACTTGCTACCTCATTATTAGGGTCATTATCTACAATCACTATAACTCTACCGTACGTTTGACCTTGCAATGTACTCTTCCTCAGTCTAACTATACTGATTCTCGGATTTTGCTCTACCGTCATACCGCTCTTTGTAACAAAGAATGAAGACTCGTCTGTCATTACTATATTGCCACTGGTTACAATGATATTTGAATTTTCTTTCAGGCTGATTGTGGAACCACCCAACACTACTGTAGAATTATCTTTTATCACTACACTGCCACCACCAATAGTCAGTTTCACCGTAACATCTATTACTTCATTTACCAGATCGTCTTTGTAAGTAAACGGTTCGAATATGACAATGTCACCTACTTTTTCGGCTTTCGCACCATCCAACAGAATAGCAAAGTTTGTTTCAACCTTAGATGCTATTTCCGGTGGTGTCGGATCTTCTTTTGTAGTATTTATACCTATCACAATAGCCTTGTAAGCGCTTTGTGAGCCGCTGAATTTTACGCCATTCAGCTTAGTGCCATTCAGCCTTATTCCATTCAGCCTGATGGCAGACATATATTTATCTGCAGATACTTCCTTAATCACAAAATCATAATCGATGGTAACACCGGGCTCTGTTGTTTTCAGTTGGCCGCTAACTACCTGTGCTTTGTTATCTATAAAGTCTGCATCAGTAATTGTGGTATTTGTAGTAGCTGTAGGCACAACATTGTTTTGTTTGGTACAAGATGCCAGCGAAATACCTGCAACCAGTAGCATAAGAAGTGTTTTTTTCATTACTTGCTATTTTATGTAAATATCTAATACACAATAAGCAGGCTTGCAACACAATTCATGAACAGGCAGTTTGGGTTCATGAACGGTTATCCCCCCCCTCAATACATTGCTTTCCGCTTCCGTTGATATTTATTCCGCTTCGTTGAGTATGGTTTGTTTCGGGTAGGCAAAAAGTCGTCACTTTGTGTCGCAAAAGAAAAAACAGGTAACTGAGCGCTCATTTAAGAAAACCTCGAAAAACATCCCGACACATTGAAAATAAAACAGCACCGGCGGCAACCGATGCTGAAATTGAAAATCAAATTTTAAAACTAATTATCTAAAATCTAAAGTAATGAAAAAAACAATTCTTTTATCTGCATTGACAGTATTAGGCATTTTTACGACAGGCAACGAAGCAAAAGCACAGAAAGGATTTTATGCAGGTGTACAAGGCACACCGGGCATCAGCAGAATGTATAACGCAGATGACCAAGATGATAAAAACATAGAATCGAAAACTACATTCGGCATATCGTTTGGTGTAGGTGGCGGTTACAACTTCAACAAAAACATGGGTGTAGGTATTGAGGCGCTGTATAGCATGCAAGGCCAGCGCTACGATTTGCTGGGGCTGGAATACCAAAAGCGTCTTGACTATGTGAAAATTCCGGTATACTTCAGCTACAATACCAACTCTGCTAAGAAAGTGATGTTTACTGCAAAAGCTGGTCCGCAAATAGGTATACTGACTAACTCTGAACTGAATGTAGACACTAAAGGCAAAGACCAGACAGTAGATACAAAAGACCAATACGAAACAGTAACATTCGGTGCTATGATAGGTGCAGGTGTGCGTGTAAACGTAGCTAAGAACCTGTATGTAGATGGTGGCCTGCGTTTTGATGGTGCATTTACCAATGCAGAAGACAAAGACGCAATTGGCTACCCTACAGGCCGCGCTAATACATACAACCTGAACGCAGGTGTAGAAGTAGGTGTTAAGTACTTTTTCAATTAATATCGGGGTGATTAAATTGAAGACAAACAGGGGCAATGCCCCTGTTTTGTTTATTTAGTACTTTTGCGCCACAGAAAAATAAGTTTTGAGCGCACCGATACTTTTAATAACACCACCTTTTACACAGCTGAATACGCCCTACCCGGCTACAGCCTACCTGAAGGGCTTCCTGAATACAAAAGGCATACCTGCCGTGCAGGCAGATATGGGCATTGAGGTGACGCTCGCATTGTTTTGCAAAGAAGGCTTGCAGCGATTGTTTGCACAGATAGATACTACACACGAACACTCGGATAATGCAAAACGCATAATAGCCCTGCAAAACGATTATATACAAACCATAGATGCCGTAATAGCTTTTCTGCAAGGGCACAACCCTACAATGGCACATCTGGTTTGTAAACGCAATCTGCTGCCCGAGGCAGGCAGGTTTGCCAATCTGGATGACTTGAGTCACGGATTTGGCACGATGGGTACACAAGACAAAGCCAAACACCTGTGCACCATGTATCTGGAAGACCTGAGCGACCTTATACAGGAATGTGTAGATCCGCATTTTGGTTTCAGCAGATATGCGGAAAGGCTTGGGCGGAGTGCCAATAGCTTTGATGAACTGTATAATGCATTACAAGCACCACTTAGCTTTATCGATACACTTACAATAGAACTACTGGCGCAACGTGTACAGGATGTGCAGCCATTTATGGTAGCATTCTCCGTACCATTCCCTGGTAATCTGTTTGCTGCATTTCGCAGTGCGCAGTGGTTGAAGGCAAATCATCCGCATATAAAAATCACAATGGGTGGTGGCTTCCCAAATACAGAACTACGCTCGCTGAGTGATAAGCGTGTGTTTGAATTCTTTGACTACATAACGCTAGACGATGGCGAAGCGCCTATTGAAAACCTGATAGCTTATGTAAACGGTAAGCTGGCACCAGAACAACTGAAAAGAACATTTGCACTGCACGAGGGTGAAGTTACCTACTTCGAAAATCCGTCTTGCAGCGATTATAAACAAGGGCAGGTAGGCACTCCCGACTACAGTGATTTACTACTCGACAAATACATATCAGCCATAGAGGTGGTAAACCCTATGCATAGCTTGTGGAGCGATGGCAGGTGGAACAAGCTGACCATGGCACATGGCTGCTACTGGGGCAAGTGTACTTTTTGCGATGTATCGCTACCGTATATAAAACTATACGAGCCCATTGCCGCACAAATGCTGTGCGACAGGATGGAAGCACTCATTGCACAAACAGGGCAAACAGGTTTTCACTTTGTTGATGAGGCTGCACCGCCTGCACTGATGCGCGAACTGGCATTGGAAATTATCCGCAGAAAAATGGTGGTAAGCTGGTGGACGAATGTGCGTTTTGAAAAAGCTTTTACACGCGATTTGTGTTTGCTGTTGAAAGCATCGGGCTGCATTGCTGTATCGGGCGGACTTGAAGTAGCATCTGACAGATTGCTGAAACTGATAGACAAGGGTATAACTGTAGAACAGGTAGCAAAGGTGAATAAACACTTTACCGAAGCTGGCATCATGGTGCATGCCTACCTGATGTATGGCTACCCTACCCAAAACGAGCAAGAAACAATAGACAGTCTGGAAATGGTAAGGCAAATGTTTGATGCGGGCATATTACAATCTGCATTTTGGCATCAGTTTGCATTAACTGCACACAGCCCTGTTGGTTTGAATCCTGAAAAATATGGGGTAACAATAACAACACCGAGCATTGGCAGCTTTGCGAATAACGACCTGGAATATACCGAAGCAACAGGTGTAGACCACAGCAGCTTCAGCTTCGGGCTGAAGAAGTCGTTGCACAATTATATGCACGGTGCATGTCTGGACTATCCGCTGCACAAATGGTTCGATTTCAAAATACCGAAGACAACCATTGCTCCCGATTTCATCATCAAAGCACTGGAAGAAGAAGCATATACCGCAGGCAAGCCGAATACTAAAATTGTATTGATTGGTAATATGCCAAAGGTAGAACACTATACAAAATCGAAGAAAGGCAATACGTGGGAGATGACCTCTTTTACCTTCCAAACAAAAACAGAAACCTTTACCATTAACATCAACCAACCCGAAGGCTTGTGGTTTGAAACGCTGCTACCGCAGCTATCCGTCAGCAATGCAAAAGTGATGACACTGCAGGAAGTAAAACAAAGCTACGAAGCTGCGGGATTGGAAGACTTTGAACTGTTCTGGGACAATAAACCAATGAATACTATTTACAAAGCAGGCTTGCTGCAATTATAAGCTATGATGAAAAAGCTACTCTTTTCTGTCATTGTGTTTATAGCAACCATAGCTATTGCTGCTATGGCCATAGAGCTTTTGAAAACAGACAGGATGGCGAATGCGCAATATTTTCGTACGAGGAATGTATTTCAGTATCATGCGGAAAATATAGCTTTTGATGCAGGCAGGGGTTATACCATGACTCCGAATCTTAATACCCCTTATAATAACAAAGAATTTACTTCTACCGTCACTACCAATAAACTGGGTTACAGAGATGATGATGCTTCGCTGAACAATCCTGATGTATTGATGTTGGGCGACTCTTATGCATGGGGCTGGGGTGTAGATGAGCAAGACGGTGTTGAAAAACAATATGAAAAGCAAACAGGGCGAAAGGTACTGAACATGAGTGTGCCCGGTTATGGTAGTATACAAGAACTGCTCACACTATTTGCCTGGGAACGCAGAGGGCCGTTGCAAGGCAAGCGCATATTTGTGTTTTTCTGTGCCAACGATTTGCAGGATAATGAAAACACCTCCTTCAACGCATTCCCCTACTTTGTTAAAAGCGGCAACACTATACAACTGCACACACCCGATAAACCTGCATTTGATAAGTGGCAGGAAGCTACCAACAAATGGATGATACATAGCAAACTTGCCGCCAGCAACATACTTGCATTCTACACAATAGCCGCTATAAAAAACGCAGGCAATAAAGATGTATACAAAGACTATCAGGCTACAACAAACAGACTTAATGGTGCAGAAGCATTTATATATGTTGCCGAAAACCTTGCCGCAATACAAACACAACAACAGGTGCAGGTAACCATTATTTACATTCCGCCATTCAGCTATTATGCATCGGGGCAGCAGGATGTATCTTATAAACTGGTGGCAGACGTTTGCAATAAACTACACTTCCGCTTTGCCGACTTGACACCGGTATTGGGTATTAACGACTACTATCCACTGGATAAGCACTGGAATGCCGGCGCCCATCGTAAAGCTGCACAGTTCCTCGCACGCTACTAAAACCAAAGAACACCTGCATTCAGCACATAAAACGCAACTCGTTTTTAAAATATGTATTTTCTGAAGATTTGTTATAATTCAGAAAGTAAAAAACACAAGTCATTGTATTTCAATAAAATACAACAAAAACACATCTCATTTTTTAATAAAAATACAAGTAGAAAAGTCCAGTGTATTTCACAGTTTTTATTCGGTCTTGGCTGGGTAGATTTGTGAAGTTTGTTTTGTTTGTACCCGTAAGCCCTATCACCATGGAGACACCCCTGAATTGAAAACATTTACCTACCCCCATCCATTTACAAACACCCCCTTGTAAACGAACTGTTACCATTAAAATGCCCCTATAAATTCCTATTACTATGGGGCATTTTTTTATTACTCTAACGGTTCTAAACCAAATTGCAGGGCGAAGACAACTAGCCCTGCTCTTGTTTTTACACCCAGCTTCTCAAACAATTTATCGCGATACCAGTCTATGGTACGCTGGCTCAGGGTCATTTTATCTGCAATGTCTTTGTAAGAATAGTCGCAGCAGCAATAACGCAGAAAGGTGATTTCAGACTTTGTAAGGTCCATCATTTTGGTAGATACATTGTCCTCTGCCTTTGCTACTACTTCTTCAGATATAAGATCGGAATAATAAGTGTAGCCATCCAGAATGGCAAGCATAGACGCGTGCAAATCCTGCGGCCCTGCTTCTTTGGGCAGGAAGCCCCTGGCACCGCAGCGCAGCATACGTATAATGCTGAACTCGTTGTGGTGCATAGATAGCGCAAGTATCTGTATCTGCGGCCATTTCTTTTTAATAGCGTTAGTTGCATCATAGCCATTCATGCCATGCATGTGTATATCCATGATAACAACATCCGGCCTGTCCGGTGCTTTTTCAATTTTATCAATCAGCTCCTGCCCGTCTGAGGCTTCCATCGTAACGACAAAATCGGGGAATGAGTTAATGATAAACACTAACCCTTTTCGTAATATGGCGTGGTCGTCGGCTAGCGCAACGGTATATTTTCCGTCGTTTGTCATTGTTTAGTATTTAAGGTTAGTAACAATGTTGTGCCTTGTCCGGGTTTAGATTGTAGTGCAAAATCAGCCTTCAGCATTCTTGCACGGTTTTTCATGTTTGCAAGTCCTATACCATCTGCTGCGGCATCTGTATCAAATCCTGTTCCATTGTCTGTAATCTTTAATTCAAACAGCCTTTCTGTATATCTCATTCCGATGCGCAAGTTAGTAGCTTTTGCGTATTTTATAGTATTGGAAATAGCCTCTTGTATCATGCGGAAAACGATGAGTTCGTGGCCGCTGTTGAAGTTGTAATAGTCGCCCTCTACCAGTACCAGTGCATTGATACCTGTGGAACGTTTTACAAAATCTACTTCCTTCTGCACAGCCTCTACAAGTCCGTGGTTCATTACATAATCGCTGTTCAGCACATGGCTGATGTTGCGTGCGTCTTTTATTACCTCGCCCAGCAATCCCTGCGATTCTTTTGCAAGCTCTGCTACTGTGCTTTTATCTTCTGTGGCTTGTATAACATGCAGAAAACGCATCACCGCATTGAGGCGCGAACCTATATTATCGTGCAGCTCACGAGACATGGTATTGATAGCCTGCTCCTTTACCTCCAGTCCGGTGCGTAACACCTCTTGCTCCAGTTGTTCCTTCTCTATGCGAAAACGGTTTTGCTTTCGCTTTTGTACTTGCAGGTAGATAACAAGAAAGAATGCGAAAAGCACTAATAAAAGTGTACCAATAATATACACTACCAATAACACTGAATTATTTGACATGCGGTGCTTTTAGTTTAGTATACCTAATAAAAACAATACTAATAATACTGTACATCAGTAAGCTAACAAACCACAATGACGTGTCTATATATAATGGATTGATATCAAACGTCAATTGTACCAGATTATATACTGGCCATGTAAGATAAGTTGCAGACCAATAAAGTAAGAATACGCTATTAAACCAAAACGTAGGCATCTTATTCAATATAATATCATCATCTCTTATCAAAACGTCATAAAACGAATATAAAGACAAGCCAATAATTACAAATCCTTCAATAAATAGAAAATTGGAATTAAATGTATTTATCGGTTGTAGGAATAACAGATTCATAATACCTAATACAACTCCAAGCCCCCCAATAAGAAGACCTATATTATTTCTTCTCAATGTTGAAACGACACTATTAAAATATGCTGTTAACAAGAAGAACTCAACAACACTATACAGATTATATATTGGATAATTGTTCTTAGCATATACTGCAAAAAAATGAGCAAGTATTTCGCATAGAAAACTGAAGCCAGTCAGTACTACAATGTATTTAGACGACTTATCTAAACGTTTGTACTGACTGACTCCTGTAATAAAAGCTAACCCAATTACAGCAATAATTGTATATGCCTTAACGTAATAATTCACATTTTAGTTGGTTGGTAGTGTGTTACCTGATGCGGTACCAACACTTGGGCAAGACGTAGGACAAGGCATCGCATGATCCATCACGCCATTAGGTCCTATTACGTAGTTTCCGCTAGCATCATAACCTGCCAGTATCACTGTTAGCTTACCTGCTTTGGTGCCACAATTTTGTCCGCCGTGGCCGGAGTTAATGTATTCCAGTGTATGTGCAAACATCAGTTTTACATTCTTCACACTTGGGTTTGCGTTCAGATAATCGCGCATTTCGTCAGCATCTACTATCAGCGAATACAGGTATTCGTTGCCACTGTTTCCATTCAGGCTGTTGATGTAGCTGGCAATCATTTTGTTAGCCGTATCTACAGGTACACAAGTAAGGCAGGTGTCCGGTAGCGTGGTGCTGTCTGCAGAAGATGATAAGGCCATTGGTTCAGTTTGTTTGTTTGCGGCATCTTTGTTTTCGCCGCCGCCACTCTGGCATGCAGTAAGAGATGCAGCAGCGATGAGGGCTGCAATAGTCATTTTGTTTGTTGCATTCATAATATTTAACTTTTGCCGAAAGATACTGACCTGCTTCGAATTATGCACCCGTGTAAAAACGGGCAAAATAATAACAACGTCAGAACACAATGCAGAAGCATCTTATGAAAATTAAAAACAATATCTTTTGTATAGAAAAATACAGCAAAACCATAACACTTTTACTATGGGTAATGTGGTTTAAAAGAGTGAAATTTGTATAAATAACCAACAGACAGTATAAATGCTGCATAAAACGAAGATTATTGCTACCGTAGGGCCGGCTTGTAACACTTATGAAAAATTGCTGGCACTGGTAGAAGCCGGTGTTAATGTATTCAGACTCAACTTCTCGCACGGCACACATGCACAACACAAAGAAGTAATAGACCATATACACCGCATTAACATAGACTTCCCTTTCAACATAGCCATTCTGGCCGACCTGCAAGGACCTAAACTGCGCGTAGGTGATATAGAGAATGGTGAAATGGAACTGATAAAAGGTGATACCTTCTTCTTTACCAACGAAAAACGCTTAGGGAATAAAGAAGGGGTATACATTTCTTACCCGTCCTTTCACAAAGATGTGCGCATAGGCGAAAAAATATTGCTGGACGATGGCAAGATAGAAGTACTGGTTACCGCCATTACAGATGACAACAAAGTACAGGTAGAGGTACTGACATCGGGCACATTGCTGCCACGCAAGGGTGTTAACCTGCCTGACACTAAAATATCGCTGCCTTCACTATCTGAAAAAGACCTGGCAGATCTGGACTTCATCATCGGTCAGGAAATAGACTGGGTAGCCTTGTCTTTTGTTCGCCGTCCGGAAGATGTGCATGAGCTGCGCAAAATATTGCGCTATAAAAACAGCCCTGCCAAAATCATTTCTAAAATAGAAAAGCCCGAGGCACTGGAGCACCTGCGCGAAATCATACTGGCATCAGATGCTGTAATGGTGGCACGTGGCGACCTGGGTGTAGAGCTACCGCTGGAGCAGATACCTATGATACAGAAAAACATCATCCGCAAATGTATACACAGGGCCAAACCCGTTATCATTGCCACACAGATGATGGAGAGTATGATAGACCGTACGCGCCCCAACCGTAGCGAGATAACAGACGTTGCCAACGCCGTACTGGAAGGTGCAGATGCTGTAATGCTGAGTGGCGAAACCGCTATGGGTAAATACCCCGAACTGGTTATTAAAACCATGGTGAGCATAATTGGCGAGGTGGAAAAAGAAGAGATTGTATATAACCGCAACCTGACACCGCAACCCCACTCTCCGTCTTTCCTAAGCGATGCGCTATGCTACAATGCCTGCGAGATATCTAAAGACATCAACGCCAATGCACTGATAGGGATGACCCAGAGCGGTTACACTGGCTTTATGCTATCCAGCTTTCGCCCGCGCTCTCCGCTGTTCATCTTTACAAAAACACAAACATTGGTCAATCAGCTAAGCCTTAGTTGGGGTGTACAGGCATTTTTCTACGCACACGAAGAAAGCCTTGATACCATCTTCAAAGACCAACTGGCTATACTGAAAGATAAAGGACTGGTAAAAACGGGCGATGTGGTTGTAAATACAGGCAGTACGCCTATCATAGACCACGGCCCTACTAATATGCTGAAGATTACGAAGGTCGATTAGTTGACCAGTACACCATAGTGATATTATAAAGGTTGCCCATTGGCAACCTTTTGTTGTTTAATTTCGTTTATACTCTTAAATCTTTCCGCTATGCGCATAGTTGCAACCATACTGCTGAGCCTTGCCACCATACAGGGCATGGCACAAAGCCTGAAGATAAATGATGCTGCGTTTGCACAACTGAACAACAGGCGTGTTGCTACCAACAAAACAGGGATGACGATACTCGGTGCATGGGGTGCTGCCAACATAGTAGGCGGTGTAGCAGGCGCGCTTGCCTCAACAGACCAGAAATGGAAATCTTTCCATACCATGAATGCATTGTGGGGTGCTGTGAATCTGGGTATAGCGGGCATGGGCTATATAGGTGCCAGAAAAGAAGCGGGGCAAAGCCTGACTTGCGATAAAGCATTGGCACGCTACGAAAGCAATAAACAACTGTTTCTTATAAATGCGGGATTGGATATAGCCTATATAGGTAGCGGTGTAGCATTATCTGCCTATGCAGACGACCTGAACAATTCCGACCGTTGGCGTGGTTATGGCAAGTCTATCACCATGCAGGGCATATTTCTGTTGGTGTTTGATGGCACCATGTATGCACTGCACCAACATAACAACAAGCAGTGGTACAAACTGCTTGAAGGTGTTTGTGTAACTGGGAATGGTGTTGGTTTTAATTATACATTCTAACTACTGTAGCAGCATATTATCTATCAGCCTTATCTCGCCGATGCGGGCGGCTATCAGTGCTACCATAGGACGGCCGGCTTCGTAGTTGCTTAGCAGTGTAAGATTATCAGCATCTGCCAGAGAAATATATTCTACCTCAAAACCTTTGGCGGTCATCAGGTCATTACATTCCTTCTGTACGATGGCAAAATTGCCATCCGTCTGTTTTGTTTTGATAGATACCAGGCATTGGTATATAATAGATGCCAATGCACGTTGCGGGTCTGTAAGGCGGCGATTGCGGCTGCTCATAGCCAGTCCATCTGCTTCGCGTTGCGTTGGGCTTATGATCATTTCTACATTGTTGCCCATTTGTCCCAGCAGGTTTTTCACTACCATACATTGTTGGTAGTCCTTCTGCCCCATAAACAGCTTATCGGGGCGTACTATATCCAGCAGGCGGGCTACCACCTGCCCTACACCTTTAAAATGGCCGGGGCGTTTCTCCCCTTCCAGTATGGTATCCAGGTAGCCAAAATCGAAAACAGGCATCTTTTCTGTACCGTCAGGGTACATTTCAGCTACCGATGGCAGCAATAGAATGTCGCATTCTGCCTCTATGAGCATTTTTACGTCATCCTCTACAGAAATGGGGTATTTTTCAAAATCCTTCTTATCGTTGAACTGTGTAGGGTTTACGAAAATGCTGCAAACCACAATATCTGCGGCTGTTTTAGCCTGTTTTACCAGCGAAATATGGCCATTATGCAGGGCTCCCATAGTAGGCACAAAACCAATCTTCTTGTTTTCTGCACGCAAAGAAGCTATATAAGACTGAATATCAGCAACCTTTTTAAATATGACCATACCGTAATTTTTGCTCTTATCCGTTTATTTGTCGGGGTTGGAATATAATATTTTCGTAATTTTGCAGACAATTTCCGGCAAGTTTAATTTTTTTTCTTGTTTTAATCTAACATTCCGAATGTCTGCAGAGAAAAAACGTGTTTTAATTGTAGCTAACGAACTATCACCTTACATTGAGTTTACAGATTTTGCTCATATACTGAACAAACTGGCAGTAAAAACTTTTGATTCCGGCCTTGAGGTACGTGTTATCATGCCTCGTTTCGGCCTCATTAACGAGCGCCGCCACCGCCTGCACGAAGTAGTACGCCTTTCGGGCATCAACGTTATTATAGATAAAGACGATTATCCATTGATAATCAAGGTTGCATCATTGCCAAACGCACGCCTGCAGGTGTACTTTATGGATAATGATGATTATTTCAAACGCAAACACGTATTCCGCGACGACAACGACGTATTCTTTGAAGATAACGCGGAACGTATGATATTCTTCTGCAAAAGTGCGTTGGAAACAGTTAAGAAATTTGGCTGGCCTCCGCACGTTATCCACTGTCATGGTTGGATGACATCGCTGATACCTGCATACCTGAAAACTGCTTACAAGAAAGAGCCTGTTTTCGGTTATTCTAAAGTTGTGTATACTGCTCAGGACAATCAGTTTACAGAACAACTGCACCCAAGCTTTGTGAAAAAAGCACTGGTAAGCGCAGATATTAAAGAAAAAGACCTGGATATATTTAAAGACGGTACCAATCTGGCACTGACACTGGGCGGCAGCAAATATGCCGATGTAGTAGTACATGGTTCTGAAACACTTGATAGCGCTATTGCCGACGAAGTGAAGCCTAGCCGCTACAAAAAAGTGGTGAAATATGAAGAAAGCTGGAAAGAGGATGTAAGCTCGCTGCTGGATTTGTATAAAAGCTTAACAGAGTCTTAGTATTTCTTTTATCACTTTCGCTGAAAATAACTACCAAGTTGAAAAACAATTTATTGAACCTTGCAACTGCAGTATTGGTATCAGGCATTGCTATCAGTACTACAGGTTGTAAGGAAGATACTATATTGAAAGCAGGCATAGCGCCCGCTTCTGATAATATTTTTGTCAACGCCATAGGCGATACACTGACAATTAATGCCACTACGGTAGAGGACGACTCTACCGCTACAGGCTTTACCCCAACTTCCACCAATGTTATTCACGGGCTTGGTACCAGCAACGATGCGTTTTTTGGCAGAACCAATCTGGGCATCTATATGCAGCTCATACCGACAGCTGCTAATCTCTCGTTGCCATCAACACCAGACTCTGCGGTTTTGATACTGCCCTACACAGGCTTTAGCTGGGGCGATACTACCAACCAGAATGCAATTGAAGAGTTTGCAGTATATCGTGTAACTGAAGACATGAGCAAAGACACGGCATACTACAGCAAACAATACAAAGCAGTAGACTGGAGCAATCAGCTGAATGAATCTAACAGCATCAATCTTTACAGGCTGAGAGATTCTGTAAAAGTTGGTGGCAGCAATAGGGCTCCGCATCTGCGCCTGAAGCTGAAGACGGCTTTCATGAACGAATTGCTGACGATTGCAAAAAATGCAAACAGCAACGCAGACTTCATCAATGCTATGAAAGGTATTTATATTGTTGCGAAGGACACCAACAACAATATCATAAAAACAATACCATACTTCTACCTGTCGGGTTCTTCAGACTATTCTAGGGCAGGCATTGCATTTTACTACAACGAAAACGGCAATACATTGCCGGATAAGGTTTCAACCAACTTCCTGAATTATACAACCAGCAGTTGTGCGCACTTCAACCGCATTACCCGCAACTACAACGGCTACCCTGCTTATCCTTTCGTAAAACACCTGACAGGTCAGAAATCAGACTCTATCGTACTGTTGCAAAACGAACCGGGCGCTGCTATAGATATCAGAGTACCTTACATCAAATATCTGCCAAAAGCTATTATCAATAAGGCACAACTGGTTATTACGCGCGTCAGCATTGCAGGCGATGCTGATGCTGATAAAATGACCGAACCAACCAAACTGTTTCCGGTAGGTGTTGATGCCAGTGGCAAAGCTTATACTATTCAAGACCTTTATCCTTCGGGCGAAACAGGACCACTTGATTTTATAGATGGTGTAAAACGCACTGTTACCATCAATGGCATCACTGTTTCTCAATGGTATATCAACATACCAAGAGAAGTGCAGAAAGCTATTATCAATCAGGTAGATGAATTACATTTACGTATTAATGGTACGGTGACATACCCGGCAGCATACAGAATGATAGCAGGTGGCAAGCACAGTACTTATAAAATACGTTTGAACATAACTTATTCTCAAGTCAACTAAAACATTGTACTACTTATGTGTGGTATTGTTGGATATATAGGCACTAAAGAGGCATTTCCTATTCTGCTGAAAGGGCTGAAACGCCTTGAATACAGGGGTTATGACAGTGCCGGCATTGCGTTGCTGAATGGCGACCTGACTGTATATAAAAAAGCAGGCAAGGTTAGCGAACTGGAAAAAGTAACCGACGGACAAAAGCTGAATGCAACAATAGGCATAGGCCATACCCGCTGGGCTACACACGGTGAGCCCAACGACCGTAATGCCCACCCTCACCTGTCTCAGTCGGGCAATCTTGCCATCATCCACAATGGTATTATAGAAAACTATGCGGCTATTAAAGAAGAGCTGCAAAAACGCGGATATACTTTCCATTCAGATACAGATACCGAAGTATTGGTAAACCTGATAGAAGAAGTTTGGAAGCAAGATAAAAGCACACTGGAAGATGCAGTACGTGTAGCACTAAACGAAGTTGTAGGTGCATACGCTATTGTTGTAATAGACAAAGACAATCCTAACCAGCTGATAGCTGCCCGCAAAGGTAGCCCGTTGGTAATAGGTGTTGGCGATGACGAATTCTTCATTGCATCAGATGCTTCACCTATCATTGAATACACCAAGAACGTGGTGTATCTGGACGATCAGGAATATGGTGTAGTAAACCGCGATGGTAGCTTTACCATCAAAACACTGGGCAATATCAAGAAATCTCCTGCCATCAAAACGCTGGAAATGAGCCTTGAAGCCATTGAAAAAGGTGGCTTTGAGCACTTCATGCTGAAGGAAATATACGAACAGCCTAAAGCAATAGAAGACAGCCTGCGCGGACGCATGAACGCACAACAAGGCTGGATAAAACTGGGTGGCCTCAGCGAATACATCAATCGTATTGATAATGCTAAGCGCTTCCTTGTTACGGCATGCGGTACATCATGGCACAGCGGCCTTATCGGCGAATACCTGATTGAAGACCTGGCACGTGTACCTGTAGAGGTAGAATATGCATCTGAGTTCCGCTACCGCAATCCGGTTATTAACGAGAGCGATGTTGTTATAGCCATCTCACAATCGGGCGAAACAGCTGATACCTTGGCTGCTATAGAACTGGCTAAAGAAAGGCAGGCGCTGATATATGGCATCTGCAATGTGATAGGTTCTTCTATAGCACGTACATCTCATGCAGGTTCTTACACACACGCAGGCCCTGAAATAGGCGTGGCATCAACAAAAGCATTCTCTACACAGATATGTATGCTGACGCTGATTGCCCTGCAGATAGCACAGCAAAAAGGCACGGTATCTACATCTAAACTGCGTGAGATACTGTACGAGCTGGAGAACATACCGAAGAAGATAGAAGAAACACTGAAACTGGATGCGCAGATAAAAGAACTGGCAGCTATCTACAAAGATGCTACCAACTTCCTGTATCTGGGCCGTGGTTACAACTTCCCTGTTGCACTGGAAGGTGCGCTGAAGCTGAAAGAAATATCTTACATACACGCAGAAGGCTACCCTGCTGCCGAAATGAAACATGGCCCTATCGCACTGATAGACGAAGAAATGCCTGTTGTTTTCCTTGCTACCAACCACAGCGCGTACGAGAAGATAGTATCAAACGTACAAGAGGTGAAAGCACGCAAGGGTAAAATTATTGCCGTTGTAAATAAAGGCGATACACAAATACGTGCGCTGGCAGACCACATAATAGAAGTACCTGAAACAGAAGAAATACTGTCGCCACTGGTAACTATTGTACCACTGCAATTGCTGGCATACCACATTGCCATCCTGCGCGGATGCAATGTAGACCAGCCACGCAACCTTGCAAAATCAGTAACTGTTGAGTAATAAAAGCATGCAAATGCCTATATTGCGAACCATTAAATAATTAGTAAACACAACATAAAAATGCCTTATTTATTCACTTCAGAGTCGGTATCAGAAGGACATCCGGATAAAGTAGCGGACCAGATATCAGACGCATTAGTAGATAACTTCCTTGCATGGGATTCGAATTCTAAAATTGCCTGCGAAACACTGGTAACAACAGGACAGGTAATACTGGCGGGCGAAGTGAAATGTAATACATATATCGACGCTCAAAGCATTGCACGCGATGTGATAACTAAAATTGGTTATACCAAAAGCGAATATATGTTTGAGGCTAACTCTTGCGGTGTGCTTTCTGCCATCCACGAGCAGTCTCCAGACATCAACCAAGGTGTAGACAAAAAGAAGAAAGAAGACCAAGGTGCCGGCGACCAGGGTATGATGTTTGGCTACGCTACAAACGAAACAGCCAACTATATGCCACTGGCATTGGATATGGCTCATGCGCTGCTGCGCGAGCTGTCTGCCATCCGTCGCGAAGGTAAGCAAATGAAATACCTGCGCCCTGATGCTAAAAGCCAGGTGACACTTGAGTATAGCGACGACAACAAACCTGTTCGTATCGATACTATCGTTATATCTACACAGCACGATGATTTTGCTGAAGAGAAGAAAATGCAGGAAACAATCAAAAAAGATGTACTGAACATTCTGATACCTCGCGTTATGAAGATGTATCCTCAGTACAAATCTTTGTTCAACAATAAAATCAACTACCACATCAACCCAACGGGTAAGTTTGTGATAGGTGGCCCACACGGCGATACAGGCCTTACAGGCCGTAAAATCATCGTAGACACTTATGGTGGTAAAGGTGCACATGGTGGTGGCGCATTCAGCGGTAAAGACCCTAGTAAGGTAGATCGTTCGGCTGCATATGCTACACGCCACATTGCTAAAAACCTGGTAGCTGCAGGTGTGTGCGACGAAGTATTGGTACAGGTATCATACGCTATTGGTGTTGCAAAACCAATGGGTATATATGTAAATACTTATGGTACTGCAAAAGTAAAAATGACTGATGGCCAGATAGCTAAACTGGTTGAGGAAGTATTTGACATGCGCCCTTACTTTATAGAGCAGCGCCTGAAACTGCGCCAGCCTATGTATAGCGAGTGTGCCGCATATGGCCACATGGGCCGCGAATCTCAGATAGTAACGAAAACCTTTAAATCTGCAGATGGCAAAACGAAAAACGTAAAAGTGGAACTCTTTACATGGGAGAAACTGGACTACGTTGCTAAGGTTAAAAAAGCCTTCAAGTTGAAATAAGTTTATCTTATTGAATAAACTAAAATCCCCTCAGCTAGCTGAGGGGATTTTTTTATGTACATTGACCTAATAGAGAATGCATAAAAAAACGGGGATGTTGTGCATCCCCGTTAATAATATAAATCAAATGGTATTTACTCTTTATTCAGCTTGATGACATTGGTATGCTTATCATCAGTGTACTTAAGGATGTATACACCTGCAGGCAGGCTTTCTATACCTATTTCTTTTACTTCTCCGTCCATTTGTTCGTTCTTCATAACACGACCTGCCAGATCAGAAATTTCAACATAACCCATACCCTGTTTCAGACCTTTCATAACACGTAGTGTTACTTTGTCTTTTACAGGATTAGGGAATGCTTGTATTTTGAATTCTTTTATTTCTCCTATCGGCGTTATACCTGTACCAGGCTGCGTCAGGAATGAATCAAGCCCCCAAGGAGAATATGGTGTTGGAGTACAACGTGCACGAAGGAAGAAATACAATTCTGTACCCGGTGCCAAACCAGACAGGAATATGCTGGTAGCAGTTGTAATAGTACCCCTTATCGGAGTCATAGTATCAGAACGCATTGCGTATTCATAATCCACTACACTTGGCACTGGATTCCAGCTTGCAATTGCAGATGTACTTGTGACATAAGATATTGTTACTTTAGGTGTGTAACAACATTTTGGAGTTGTAAATGAATCCAGCCTCCAAGGAGAATAGCCCCAGTTGAATGAAGAATTACCTACTGTATCGCAGATGCTACGCACCCAGTAATAGTATTTTGTATCACATTCCAAACTCTTGATAGTAGCATTTACAGTAGCTGTGTCAGGCAGTTCAATAAATGTTTTATCTGTGTACCAATAACCATAAGATGTTGGCGGTGTATTTGTAGTGCTGATAGTATACTCGTAGAACAATGCTGTAGGATGCGCTTTCCAGTTGATTGTAGCTGTGTTGTAAGTCAAGTTAGTTGTTGGCTGAGACTTAGGAGGCAAACATGGGTTAATAACCTCAAAGTCATAGTCTTCTACCTCACCCCATTGGAAAGACAGAGCCGCACAAGGATCAAAGTTAGTTGGAGGGAATGGAGGGTTCTGACCATTACGTGTACCTGCACGTACGCGCATACGTGTTAAACCGTTTTTTGCAGCCAATGGCACCATAACAGCTTTTGTTGTTGAACAACAAACGAAAAGCAGGTCTGTGTTAACTATAAGTTCTCCGTTTGGATTACCTGAAGAATTTAAGGTATTTTCAAAAGTATCATTCTGATTCCAGTCTACCCAGATACAAATACGATAAGGGTATAATGTAGTTGCAGGGCTAGGTACCTCTACAGTGTATGTAACAGTACTACCCGCATTTGCGATGGCTTTATTTGAAGCAACTGTATTAGTATAATCTGTATAGCCGGTAGCAGAGTTACATGTATTGTTTGTGTTGCTGATGTTTTGCACAGCACCTGCAGTTGTCACCTTGTTGATGCGCAAACCCTGCGTTAGGGGCGTAGTTCCCTGACAATTACCATTTGTACCTGCTACAGGTATACAATACTGTGCAACAGCAACCTGCGATAATAACAGCATACTTGCTGCAGCAAATACTTTTTTGATTTTCGGGTACAGTTTAATATTCATACTATCTGCGTTTGCGGATTTTATCTTAAAACTTAATCTTTAAAGTTAGCACTAATAGCAATGATAATAAAAAAAAGTTAATTCTCAAAGCTACCTGTTTGCATGTATTTTTTCACACAAACACAAACAATGCTGATAGATAGACGATTATTAATCAGAAAGCGTTTGGAGGTCCTTTCCCTGTAGCGGATAATTAATCTGATTTTAATGTATGCAGCAATAAAAACAGCCGGGCAATGCCGGCTGTTTTTGAATAAACTGAAACAGAAATTACTGTTTTGTAAACTTGATATTTTGCACTTTATCGTTGTCTGTATATTGCAGTATGTAGATACCGGCAGCATAGTGGCTAACGTTAAGTGATGTTTGCTCTGCATCTATTACCAAATTGTTCATTACCCTACCCTTAATGTCGGTAATTTGAATGTTGGCAGTACCTTTCAAACCTGTAGCTTTTATGTTCAGGACATCTTTTACAGGGTTTGGATATGCATCTATCTGCAATGCAGCACCTGCATTAGTATTTTCTATACCTAAAGCCGGTGTGGTAGTAAAGTCGATAGAGCTCCAGCCTGAATTGGTTTTGATATTATTATCTGAACACATACAACGTACATGCACACTATAGCCAGTTTTAGGTTGCAGATATGGCATTTGCAATGTAGGCATTGTAAGTGGCGTACCATTTGGAGGTATAGAAGATGGAGAACCAAAATAGTACTCGTATGTATAGGCAGTTGCAACAGGTGCCCAAGCTATGATTGCGTTACTGGCATTTACAAATGTAAGCGCCGGATTAGGCTTGCGGCATGGGGTTGGTGTGTAGAATGAATCTAAAGACCATCCTGATGAATCATTTTGCACACACTTAGCTCTTATGTGTACATATTGCCATCTACCCTCTTTAAGGCCTGTTAAGGCTTTGAAATTGGTTGTCTGCGTGGTAATATTCGGGTTTGTAGATAATGGAGCATTTCTGAAAGTATCTACCAGTATATTATATCCCGTAACGTTAGGATCTTGTGTCCACTGAATGTTTCCTGAATTGCTATCTACATTTGATGCTATGAAACCATACGGCACTTTGCAAGGAGGCAATGTAGTGAATGCGATAGTATCCCACATAGAGTAGCTGATTGCACTGCAATAGTTGCGAACACGCAGATAGTGTGTTTTGTTAGGATACAAGCCTGTTACAAGTGCAGAGGTAGAAGTAGTAGCGGTAATTGGCGTGATAGCCATGCCCGGTGTGGTTGTGTCTATTACATATTCGTACTGAAAAGAACCTGTAACTGGTGCCCAGTTTACAGTAGCTCTTGTAGATGCTATGTTCGTAGCAGCCAGTGCTGTTGTTTTGGTACATGGAGAGCCGGGAATAATATCCAACGCCAATGAGGCACTACCCGCACCGCCAGCATTACAGTTTGCATTACCATTCACCCCCCACATACGCCTGTTACCGCCAAGACTACCTTGTTCAAGCGTAATACTGCCTGCAGAGTTGGAATATGCATCTATAATAATGTTCGACGTACCATCCCAGAAGAAAGGCGTAGTTAGGTTGAATACAAACCAGTTACCACTTACAGCAGATATTGTGTATGATGATGAAAAAAATGCATTTGTTAAACCCGTAATCCAAGGACCTGCCGCTGTAGGCATTGCAGTAAGGCTTGTAGTGCCTATATCCAAAGTCATATTGGTATAGGTACTGGTTGTGGAACTTGCCGCTTTAAAATAAATCTTGGTAATAACCCCCATAGGTACAGCAGGTGTAAAATCAGAAGGATAATACAAATATTGTACACGATTTGTAGCATTACCAAACGGAAACACGTTATTGGCACCAGTAGATGTTCTGATATACGTTTGGGCGTAGGTTACATTTCCCAAGATGCACATCAGGGCTATAACTAATTTTGATAGATGTTTGTTCATCAATTACGGTTTCTAAATTGTTTAAAAAACTATTACCACTCACTAATATAAATACATATGACATTAAAATGTTAAAAAACGATAGTAGTATTTATCATTTTTTAATCCCGTTTTAATGTGACATATTTTTTAGGGTTGGTTATCAATTGATTATAAAAAAAATCAGAAATGAAATTTTACGAATTATGCTAATAAAAAAGCCGCTACAATGTGTAGCGGCTTTTATTTTGAAAACTAAATATGCTTACATTTTGGTAAAGCGCATAATGTTAGTATTATCTCCATCAACAAACTTAACGAAGTAAACACCGTTGGTCAATGCTTTTACATCAACAATAGTTTTGTTGTCTGTAACATTTACAACTTTCATAACCTTACCTGCTACGTCTGTGATATACAACATTGCTTTAGAGCTGAACGAACCAGAGAGTTCTACATTCAGTATATCTTTTGCAGGATTAGGATACAAATTAACTGTAACTGTGCTGTTATTCAGATTACTGATACCTGTTGGCGGATTTGTAACAAATTCAAGAATACCCCAATCTGATACAGAATAAACATTGTTGTCGCGACACTTACAGCGTACAAACAGATCGTAAGTTGTTTTAGGCTGCAACGCGTTTACTTGCAGATATGGTAATTTGATTGGTGTACCAAGTGAAGGCGGTGTTGTAGATGTACCAAGGAAATACTCATATTCATAAGCAGTATTTACAGCTGGCCAAGAAGTTACAGCACTATTTGCATACAGGTTAGACAATGAAAGTTGTGGCCTGCGACAAGGTGTTGGCGTGTAGAAAGAATCTAAAGACCATGCAGAGCTATCGTTCATTACACATTTAACGCGAATGTGGACGTATTGCCAGCGCCCTTCTTGCAAGCCTGTAAGATGCTGGAATCTTGTAGTTGTATTTTTTATACCAGGATTGCTAAGCAGCGGAGCACTACGGTTAGTGTCTACTACATACTGCCACTGTACCATATTTGTAACACTATCCCACTGTATGTCTGCAGAGTTTGAATCTACATTGCTGGCAACAAAACCTTTAGGCACTTTACATGGAGGCAGTGTAGTGAAGCGTATAGTATCCCACTGAGAGAATGCTGTAGGGCCGCAATAGCTCCTTACGCGCATGTAGTGCGAAGTACCAGGCAACAAACCTGAAACTGTAGCAGTAGTGGAAGTAGTAGATGTTATAGGCAACCAAACACCACCTGCAGTTACAGTGTCAACTACATAGTCATATTTTAATGCACCTGCTACCGGAGTCCAGTTGAGCGTAGCACCCATAGAGCTGATGCCAGTAGGCAATAACGCAGTAGGCTTGCTAGGACATGGAGTAAGTACCTCAAAGGTATAATCCTCTATCTCGCCAAATGAAAGGGATTGACAAGGCGTAAATGGTGTAGTAGAATACACGCACATTACACGCATACGTGTATTACCAGGAGTAGCCCCTGCAGGAATAACAAAACTGCTAGAATAAGAACCACCGCTACCCAATGAAACAAATCCCATCATCTGCTCACCAGCGTCATTCAATACACCATTCTGATTCCAGTCTACCCATATCGTGTAGTTCTCAGGAAAACTTGGTGTATTAACAATAGTAAAGTTGATTGTTTGCCCCGGATTGCCGGAAACCTTCATACCCATATAAGAGCTGATACCAGAAGATGTAGCACAACCCGTGTTGAGGTTGCTGATATTAGTAATACCACCTGTAGTGGAGAACGACTGTAGATAATCGCTCGATGTACAACCAAAAGTAAAACTTGGGTTACAATAGGTTTGTGCGTCCGCATTGCTAAACGACAGCAAGCATACAAGTGCCACAGCCATTCTTAGTGCATGTTTGTAAATAGATGTCATAGACTATAGTTTTCAAAAAAATTACAATTTCATTATAATTGGCATTGATGTATATACAACTAATATCTGCTGATTATTATTAGTTAGTAAAATATTAACCAATTCATTTAAAATTACATAATTTTTTTAGAACTATAACCTCAGATGTATCGATTTTTTTATTCACAATCTCTCCCTTTTAACTAAAAGTTTATATTGATAATCAATTAAATACGCAACTAAAATAAAAAAGCCGCATCTGAGATGCGGCTTTAAAACATTATAATAAATTAAAAATTAAGCTATTGTGATGCTGTTGTCCAGATATACATCCTGGATTGTGTTCAACAACTGAACACCTTCGTTCATTGGCTTCTGGAATGCTTTACGACCACTGATAAGACCCATACCACCTGCACGCTTGTTAACAACCGCAGTCATCACAGCTTCTGCCATGTCTGATGCACCTTTAGACTCACCACCAGAGTTAATCAAACCGGCACGGCCCATGTAGCAGTTAGCCACTTGGTAACGACACAGGTCGATTGGGTGGTCTGTAGTCAGTTCGTCGTATACTTTTTTGTGTGTTTTACCGAAGTTCAGCGCAGTGTAGCCACCGTTGCCAACAGGCAATTTTTGCTTGATGATATCTGCCTGTATAGTTACGCCCAGGTGGTTTGCCTGTGCAGTAAGGTCTGCTGCTGTGTGGTAGTCAACACCATCTTTCTTGAAAGAGCTGTTGCGCAGGTAGCACCACAGTACAGTAGCCATACCCAGCTCGTGTGCATATTCAAATGCTTTAGCCACTTCTACTATCTGGCGAGCGCTCTCGTCGCTACCAAAGTAGATAGTTGCGCCAACTGCAGTTGCACCCATATTCCACGCATCGCGGATGGTACCGAACATTATCTGGTCGAACTTGTTAGGGTAAGAGATGAACTCGTTGTGATTGATCTTAACGATGAAAGGTATTTTGTGAGCGTATTTGCGAGCTACCGCACCCAGTACGCCATAAGTAGAAGCAACAGCGTTGCAACCACCTTCCATAGCCAGTTTCACGATATTTTCAGGATCGAAATAAATAGGGTTCGGAGCGAAAGACGCACCTGCGCTGTGCTCGATACCCTGATCTACAGGAAGGATAGATACATAACCTGTGTTTGCAAGACGGCCATTGCCCATCAGCGCCTGAATGCTTTTCAGGGTTTGGATGTTGCGGTTAGACATTTGCCATACGTCATCTACTACATTGCCTGTAGGCAGGTGCAGTACAGATTTGTCGATGGTTTTGCAAGTGTGGTCCAGATAAAAACCTGCCTGGTCGCCCAGCAGTTCCTGTATTTTTGTCGATGCCATATATATATGAGATTTTTCCTTAAAAAGTGTGCAAAGATAATTATTAAACCAATAAGTTGGTTGCACCCGCGTAGTTAATCAGGGGTTAAGAATAAAGACTTTACACGCAGCAGATATATCTACCGAAGGCAAAGCCTCTCCCCTTTCATTTTTCAGTTGCCAATCGGCATTGTATTGGGGGTAATAACAGTAATATCTCACCCCATAACTGCGCAGTTCGGGCAGCAGCTGCTGAAAACTTGCGGGTGCTTTGTACATGATATAATAGCTATTGCCAGAGAAATAGGCGATGCGCTGCATAGATACCGCCTCAGGCATACCAAAAACGACATTAGAAGCCATGCTACCCTTTATGCCTTGTTGCTTTAAGTCTTGCGCCAGCTTGTATTCTGCCTTGCCTTTGTTCCAAATACTCTTCATATCCCACACTGGCCACGTAGCATAGCTAAGGGCAAACAGCAGAATAATACCTTTTCGATTCAGCATTCTGCTTTTGCGCAATATAGCCATACCCAATACCATGCTAATAGGCAGCATATACCAGATATAGCGTGGCTCGAAGTTGATGAGCAGAAACGGCAACGGGAAGATGCTGTATGGTATGATGACAGGATAGTAAGCCCTGTACTTTTGCCGCATCACTTTGCGAAACAAAAGCAACCAAACCATATATACCCACACAGCCAAAAACCCAACACCTATCATCAGTCCGCTGATAGTAAACTTGTAGCTGTTCTGTACCAGCTTCATCAATTGACGAATGAGTAATGTAGTTGAAGTCCAAAACTGTGGTGTTTCTCCATTTACCAGCCACGGGTCTTGCCAATAGCTGATGCCATTACCTGCAGGCAACAGATACGCGATACCATCCTTCCAATACGGGTGCCCTACCAGATACCAGGACATATTGAGCTTACCTGCGGTTCCCGTTGTCCACATACCGTATTTATGATGCAATGCAAACAACCAAGGGCTGCTTAGCAATACCATTGTGCCAATCATTACAGCCGATATCTTCAGCCACTCTACCCTGTTAGCACTTCGCCATGCGCGTGTGTTGTAGAATACTACCGCCAGTGTGCTGAGTATAAAAAACGGGAAGGCGTAGGCTTTGGCAAAGTATGCCAATGCGCCAAGCACACCTGCACCAAGCCAATAAACAGGCGTATGCCTGAACTTGTGGCTTATCATCAAACGCAGTGCATAGAGCAAGAAGAAACATTCCCAGATATCATCATAGTTCTGATAATACACTGCGTATGCAAGAAACACCGAAGAAGCTATACAAAGCAACCACTGTGCAAAGTGGTTGATACTATACCTGATAAAAAACGAATGGGTGATGCGCAGCAGTAATACTGCGCCAATAGCATTGGCAATAATTGCACCGTCAATGGCTGTAGTGCCTAACTTGATGAAGACGGCAGTCAACCAGCAGCTCCACGGGCTCCAATATCCGTTTACTGCATGTTGCCAATTGCCATCTGCGTATAGTTTGGATATGGTAAGGTATGCTGTAGCATCAGGGTCTACATAGTATTTGCAATACGGATAGTAAATGGCAACCAACAACAACAGCACTATGGCCGATGCTATAAACGGTATGTGTTTGCGCAAAATAGTCACCGAAGTATTAATCAGATGCTTTTCTTTCTCAGGCTACCGAGAAACAGTTGTTGGTAGGCCAATGCCGCACATCCCATTATAATTAAGGATACAGGCATCAGATACCGAGCATATGCTACCGGACCTGTGATGAACACAAAATAGCACAATAATATTGCCACTGCCAATTTATAACCGACAGATATGTTTCTGGCATAAAAAAACAAGCACAATCCTACTGTTCTTACAATATTGAACAACAAGATGAGAATGGCAATAGGTGAAGAAGGGTTGGTACTGATGTATGTTTTTACACCCGAAAGCCCATCTTTAGCCAACACATCGGCAAAAGGCCGTGTAGAGGGATTGTATATCTGCTGCAAGTTTGTTTGCGCAGTAAACAAGTCTATTTCACCCTTGCCAGGGTCTACGAGCATCGTCAGGCTTTTTCTGAAATGGAATATAGAATACGGAACGATATCTGCTCCAAGCATCTGTATTGCTTTGCCCGACTGATAATCGTACCGCTCCGCAAAATCTGTAATGGCCATCGACTTTGCCAATTCAGTTTCGTAAAAACTCCTTGCGGAGTCTGCTCCGTATTTTGCACGTATATAGTAATCCTGATTGTACAAAAGCGCGTTGATGGATTGTATGCTAGAGAAATGCACTTTGCCTGTTCGCTTACCATTCCAATAACTGTACCCTACCACAACAAGCACCGGCAACAACGCACCTAAGATTTGCCTTAATGCTCCTTGGCGCCTTCTGCCTACCATCACCATAACAATGGCAAAATGCAGAAATACAAACGGATACCATACAGGCTTCATCATCATCCCTGCAATCAGTGCAAGGCTCATTATCAACACATCTTTCCAACCACTTTTGTTTATGAGTTTAATGAAATGACGAAAGTATATCAGCACACATGTTTGCAACAGTAATTCGGGCTGAATGAGATTCGCATTGATAAATTGCGACGGATACAGTATTACGAAAGCCAATAGCAACCAGTCGTATTTTCTGGTATAGCCCAGCATCTTCAACGTATTGCGCAGATACAATATGTTAAATATCGATATCAGGTTTTGGACCAACAGCGCAATCCAGTTGTTGATGCCAAACAGATATATCATCCACAGAAAGGCTGGGTATCCCGGAGGCCTCAGCGTGAAATACATAGGATCTAACGGCTGAAAATAACTACCCGAATAAAACCATCCCCTATTGAAATTCAGGGCCATGTTTATATACTCCAGCGAGTCGCCGTTATAAATACACTTGTACTGTGTTGCTACCAAAAAATAGACTGCGTGCACCGCCAACAGTGATAAGAAAAATCGGATATCGGAACGGGTGGGCTTTATTTGCATAATATCAACACGGTGTTGCAAATATAACCCGATATAAATGTTTATCAAGCCCGACAGCTAAAGACTTAATACTTAAACAATACATATCAATTACCAAGCATTTGATAGTATCTATGATACATATCAACAAAATAAAGCAGATAGCAGACAAAAAACTCCTAATTTTGCGCCCGTCTTAAAAAAGTAACAAACAAGGCAACATTGCATGGCAATACTAATATTTTTTATAGCTCACTGGTATTTATCGCTGTTTTCTCAAACATTCTTTCAACACCGCTATGCTGCACATGGTGCATATAGCATGAGCAAAGGCTGGGAACGTTTCTGGTTTATATTCACGTTCGTAACACAAGGCTCTTCTTACCTGAGCACAAGAACATACGCGCTGATGCACCGCATGCACCACGCATTTGCAGATACTGAAAAAGACCCGCACTCTCCTAAATACTTCTCGAACGTATTTACTATGATGTGGCATACTAAAAATGTATACACCTCTATCTACGATGAGAAGTTTGAAATAGAAGACCGCTTTAAAAAGAACGTACCTGAATGGCGCAGCTTCGACCGTTTTGCTCATGGCTGGGCACCACGCATCTTCTGGGCGGGTGCTTATACCGCGTACTACGCATACTTTGCTACCAGTTGGTGGATGTACCTGCTGTTGCCAATACACTATGCATCAGGGCCTGTGCATGGCGCCATCATCAACTGGTATGCACACAAATATGGTTACAAAAACTTTGAGATGAAAAACACATCAGACAATCTATTCCATGTAGATGTGCTGATGCTGGGCGAATCTTACCACAACAATCACCACATGCGCGCATCAAACCCCAACTTTGGTGTACGCTGGCACGAGATAGACCCTGTGTACTACATCATCCGCGTATTCAGCGCACTAGGTATGATAAAGCTGAAACAACCAAAGCTGAATCCTGTAGAAACGGATTTCTAAGAATAGACTAATAATATTGAAAGCCACAACGATTGTTGTGGCTTTTGTTTTATAGCTTAAAATGTGGGTTATATATTATCCCGAAAATATTACCCCACGGATCTCTGACTGCAGCAATCATAATATTCTCTCCTACGTCCTGCGGTTGTTCATATTCCGTAGCACCTGCGGCTATCAGCATATTGTAAGTAGCATGTATATCCTCTACACCAAGATAAGTGGCTGTGTTATTGCCATAGCTTAGTTCTTCATCGGTTTGCTGTAATCCAAACTCGTAACCGGCTACATTATAACCCACATAAAAAGGCATATCGAAATACGGCTCAATGCCCAATACTTTTGTATACCACTGCTTTGCAGCTTCAATATCTTTTACTTTGAACCCGAATGTTCGCAGGCCGAGGAATGATGTTTGCATAAAGTGAAGATACACAACAGGCTTGATTTACAATCTGTCTGCTAAGTTTTTCTATCTTAGCCATACAAGCATAGTATGAAAATCCTGCAAACACTATTATTCCTTTTCGTTACCCATATACTTTGGGGGCAAGAGCGCAATTTTCAAAAAGAAGAAACAGATAACATTGCCAACAGAAACGGAGTGCATGTATCTGCTACAAGGCTATATAATACGCACCGCATAGTTCAGCATGTAGCAGACAGTACTAACAAGCTATTGTTTGCATCATTTGTAAAAACAGACGAAAACAGTAAGCTGATTTCAGGTTTTATAGCAGCCATAGACATCAACACAAAAGAGTTACGCTGGCAAATACCCGTTTCCGAAAACCCATTATTCAACCTGAGTACAGATAAGATTATCCACCAGGAGAAAAAAGATGCACTTGCATGCTACGATGCTAAAACGGGCAAACTGCTATGGAAGAAAGCATACAGGCTGGCATACGCAAGTACCGAACACGATTTTGCCATGAGCAAACTAGGTACTGTGCTCGAATTGAAGGAAGGCAATATTGTGTACAAAAGAAACTTTACCGAAAACGATATCTGGAATGATGTACAATATCTTGACAAGGACAATATTGTAATAGCCTGCGACGGGCTGCATAGTGTAAACCTGAAAACAGGATACGGATGGTACTACGCTGCAAATACACTTTGTAAAGCTTGTGTTGCCAACGACAGGACGGAAGACATCATAACCAATGCAGCTTTAATTACAAGCATGTTTCTTGCAGGCACCGTCATTATATGGACTAATGGACCTGAAACAGGCGATAATGTTGCGGGGTATTGTTCTAACATCATTGTGAACAATGACAAAATTTACTTTGCATCTAAAGACAAGATGCTGTGCCTGAACAAGCAAGGCCGGAAGATATGGGGCAGTAACCTACCTAAAGATTCTGCCAGCAAAAGCGCCATTGTTCTGATGGGCGATAATATATTCTTCATCAACAAAGGATATGGCATACATAACGGTAAGCCGCTATGGCGTGGAGAAAACTTTATAGCCCTGTACAACAAACAAAACGGGAATAAGGTATACTCTAAAAGCTTTGAAGCTACAGAAAACTTGCTTTCTTATCTGCTTTCGGGCGATACGATACTGATACATGGTGGCAACTACCTGCACAAAATAAACTGCAGCACAGGCGCTACAATAGCCAAGCAAGCAACAGACAGCAACACAGCTACATACACCACATTTGCCAACCCCAACAAATACTATGAATACACAGGCAACAACAGTTTTGAAAACATAACACACAAGTACCCTGAACAGCATCTACTGACAGATAAAGCGGGCAATGCCATATTACTAAACGAACAATTGGAAAGCGTAAAAAGCATAACCGCCGAAAACTGCTGGGAAGCCTATAAAGAATACGGAAACACGTTGCTACTGAGAAACAACACCCAAACAGTAGTACTGCAAAACGGGAAAGAGATATTGCGTGTTGTTGGCACAGATATAGAGATTATCGGCAACAAACTTGTATGCGCCAATAAAAACACAGTAGATATTATAGACCTGTAGCTATTGAGCTACCAACGCGCTCATATACTTCACCGCCTCTTTCATCCTGCTGCCGTACCAGCTAAACATTTCACCGTCTACCAGCTTTACATCAGCATCGGGCAATACAGCTTTTATTTCTGCAATGTGCTTTTCTTTGAAAGGAAACGGCTCTGAAGAAAGCAACACCAACTCAGGGTTCAGCTCTTTCAGCTTTTCAAGGTCTACTTCGGGGTAGCGGCTTTCGTGCTTCAATACATTTTGCCATCCTATGGTTTGTATCATGTTACTGATGAAGGTATCGCTACCTACACTCATCCACGGATTGTACCAGATGAAATAAGCTACGCGCTTGGGTGCTGTTGCTTTCTGCAGATTGGTAAAGCCAACAACTATTTCATCTACCAATTCGTTTGCTTTACCTTCCCTACCTGTCAGCAGCCCTACTACCTGTATCATTTGCAGCGCCTGTGGTATGTTGTGCATATCGCTTATCCATACGGGAAATTCTTTGGCAAGGGCTTCTATCTGTTCGCGTTCGTTTTCTTCTTTATTGGCAATGATAAGGTCGGGCTGTAGTTCGCGTATCACGTCTATATTCAGCTTCTTGGTACCACCTACCCTTGTCTTGCTGCGAAACCAGCTTTCGGGATGTACGCAAAACTTGGTGATGCCGACAACTTCATCTTCCAAACCCAGATAATGCAGCAACTCTGTCTGCGATGGTACGACAGACACTATGCGCTTGGGCGGAAAATGGATTTCCACATCGCGACCCAACATATCGGTTATTACTCTAGTCATACCCCAAACCCCTAAAGGGGCTTTTATCTCGTTATTTTTATAATCATCCTTCCCCCTTAGGGGGCTAGGGGGTGTTTAATTAAACCTCTTTATATACGCCATCACAATCATTGCAAATATCGCATCTATCAGGAACAGGCTGCTGTGATACAAATCTTCTTTTACCAGAAAGTGCAAGAGCAGGCTTAGTGTAGTAACACCAATATAGGCATATACTGCCCATCGCTTCATATCGCAGATAAAAAGCCATGCAATAGTATATGCCAGCATCCACAACGGCTGCAGCCATATCAGCGAAGACAATGACTCTGTACTTGCATTGATGATGCTAAACACCAGCAAGCCGATATGAAACAAAGCCACCAGTGGAAATACTACCGGTGGCTTTTTTATAAATCTTTCTACGAAACTCAAAACTTATAAGTTTTAGTAACCATCCAACTATTCAACACAATTATCCTTTACTGAAAGCATTCAGCACATCGTACTTGGTAAGGATGTGATACTGACCGCTATCGTCTTTGGTAAGAACCGCACCATTTTCTTTGCTGATGTAGTGTTTCAGGCGTTCCAGCGGCATATCCATTTCTACCATTGGCAGTGCAGCTTCCTTCACATCGCCAATATTGAAATCGCGCACCTCACCATTATCTATCATTTGTTTAAAAAGACCCGACTGTGTGATGGCACCTGTCACTTCCGTACCCTTCAGTACAGGTATCTGCTCGATGTCGTATTTCTTCATCAGTTCCAACGCATCGCTCACTTTTGCACCTTCGTCTATCGTTACCAAACGACGACGGCCCAAACCACCAATCAAATCGCGAACAGTAGATACTTCAAGGAAGCCACGATCCAGCATCCACTCGTCGTTGTATATCTTACCTACATAGCGGCTACCGTGGTCGTGAAATACCACCACAACAAGGTCGGTAGGCTTCAGGTGTTGTTTCATTTGCTTCAACCCTGCAATTACAGAACCTGCAGAGTAGCCAACAAAAAGACCTTCTTCCTTCGCTATACGGCGAGCCATAACAGCACCGTCTTTATCGGTTACTTTTTCAAAATGGTCTATTACATCTTTAATATAGTTCTGCGGCAGGAAGTCTTCACCAAAACCTTCTGATATGTATGGATGAACCTCGTTCATATCCAGCTCACCGGTATCAAACCATTTTTTCAGCAGCGAGCCATAGGTATCTATCGCCCACATTTTGATGTCCGGGTTCTTTTCTTTCATGAACATGCCGATACCTGTAATGGTACCACCTGTACCACTCGCCACCACAATATGCGTTACTTTACCTTCTGTCTGTTCCCAGATTTCAGGTGCCGTGCTCTCGTAATGTGCCTGGCGGTTTGCAAGATTATCGTATTGGTTTACATACCAGCTATTAGGAATCTCAGTTGCCAGACGCTTAGATACAGAGTAGTAAGAACGCGGATCTTCAGGCTCTACGTTTGTAGGGCATACAATCACCTCTGCACCTACTGCCTTCAGTATATCTACTTTTTCTTTCGATTGCTTATCTGTAGTAGCGAAAATACATTTGTAACCTTTGATGATGGCAGCCAGCGCAAGGCCCATACCCGTATTGCCACTTGTACCTTCAATAATGGTACCACCAGGTTTTATTTTACCCTCCTGCTCTGCCACTTCCAGCATTTTCAGTGCCATGCGGTCTTTGATGCTGTTGCCGGGGTTGAAGAAATCGACCTTTGCATAAACAGGGCATGGCAAATCCGCCGTTACCTTGTTCAGTTTTATAAGCGGTGTATTACCTATTGTTTGCAGTACGTTGTCGTACACGCGTTTTGCTGCGTTCATATTCTGAAAATGTAGGTGCGAAGGTAAATAATAAGATGGAGAGCGGAAAGTGTAATCCTTCGAATATTAACCTTTGATTATTAGGCTTTAATGTCTTTCTTTCTTTGCAACAAATACAAAACAGATGCTATATAATATAGTTTCTGGAATATCAATACATAACAAATCGAGAAGAATTATATGATTCTTATTACACTAGCATATTCAAATGAAAAAGCTACATTTGTCTCCTCCTCTTACGTACCGTAACGCCCTAACTTTTTATACTATATAGAAAATGCTATTGAGAAAAATCTCCGGCTTCATGTTTATTTTCATCGCCGGATTTTTATTAATGTTTACACTCCTCAGTTATAGCGACTGGAAGTATGAGGATGAGTTGGTGCATAATCTTGCTATAGAAGTACAGGAACGTTGTCCGGGAAAAGACATGAATTGCATAGTAGATACAGCCATGTACTACACCCACCTGATACAAGACCCGATGATGGCACTTTTCAGCGACAAAGAATTTACCTCTCCAAAACTTGCCCTGACACGTAGTTCATTCAGCAATTTTTATTTTGGCAAAGGCGCATGTGGTGCTTATGCCAGCTTCTTTACAAGGCTGATGATGCACATGGGTTATAAAACAAAGTTTGTAATACTGAATGTAGGCAAAAGAGAAGGTGGCCATATTGCCACGGTAATTGAAAAAGACCATCACCTGCTATTGGTAGATCCATTATCCGGGCATATATTCAGAGACTCGACAGGTAAACTTGCAGAAATTGATAGTGTTTCTAAATACTGGAACAGCTACTACAAACATCACCTGCCAAAGCACTATGTGTCATTGTATGACTATCAGCATGGCTGGAAATATACCAATTGGGATAAGTTAGGTTTTCTATCCAAGGCATTTTATAATACATCAGTATTTTTTATTGGCAAAAAGAGAACAGACAATATTTCTCTGCACTATTATATAGTAAGGCTGAACAAAAGCATCGTATTTGTAACCTCTGCTTTGTTTATTCTATCTATCATGATAGCGTTACGTCTTTTCAGGCCCGAGGTAAACAGCCTACTTGAATACCTGGCTAACCGTAAAAACCAGCGACACTACAACACCAACAACTAAAGACAACCCGGCCAACAGGGCAAACATAGCAAACAAAGATGGTTCTGCAGGCTGTGTTTTGTATTCCTCATTCATTTCCATACAGCTATCATTTTTCAGGTTTTGAAATACTGTAACGGGGCATCTGATACATGTATAGAAAAAACTATGCCAAATCTGTTATAAATGTCCTGCACTGCTTGAAAACCTTACGAAAATCATCTGCACAAATAGTAATTACCCCTATCTTTGCACGGATTTTATATTTATTTAAACTCACAATAAAAAGAATAAACGAAATGAAAGTAACTGTAGTAGGTGCGGGTGCAGTAGGTGCTACCTGTGCAGACAACATCGCCCGCAGGGGATTGGTTGAAGAACTGGTACTCGTAGACATTAAAGAAGGTTTTGCTGAAGGTAAAGCGCTGGACATCATGCAGACATCATCTCTGCTGGGTTTTGATACCCGTGTAATAGGCAGCACAAACGACTATAGCAAAACAGCCGGTTCTGATGTTTGCGTTATCACTTCAGGTATTCCGCGCAAACCGGGTATGACTCGCGAAGAGCTGATTGGCACTAACGCTAAAATCGTTGAAACAGTTGCTAAAAACCTGCTGCAATACTCTCCTAATACAATCATAGTGGTGATAAGCAACCCTATGGATACAATGACATATCTGGCACTGAAAGCTACTGGTCTTCCCAAAAACCGCATCATCGGTATGGGTGGTATACTGGATAGCGCACGCTTCAAAACATACCTGCAACAATCACTGAACTGCTCTCAGAACGACCTGCACGCAGTAGTAATTGGTGGCCACGGCGATACTACAATGATACCGCTGACACGCCTTGCTACACTGAATGGCACGCCTGTCAGCAACTTCCTGAACGAAGAACAACTGAAACAAGTAGCTGCAGATACAATGGTAGGTGGCGCTACACTTACAAAACTGCTAGGTACAAGTGCATGGTATGCACCGGGTGCAGCTGGAGCATTGCTGGTAGAAAGCATCATCCGCAACCAGAAGAAAGTATTCCCTTGCTGTGTAGCGCTGGATGGCGAATATGGCCAGAAAGACATTTGCCTGGGCGTACCTGTAGTAATAGGCAGCAATGGTTGGGAAAAAATCATCGACTACAAACTGAACGCTGAAGAACAAGAAGCATTCAACAAAAGCGCAGACGCAGTACGCAGCATGAATGCTGTACTGGAAACGCTGGTAGCGTAATTATATTTTGATTGCCCGTACTTAATATATGCATACAGCTCCTCAATAGAGGGGCTGTATTGTTATGGCAATATGTATTTGCCTATAACATACAACCACAATAGCCCACCCGAAAGGCTACCTAAGCCACCCAATACAATAAACTGCATGTGGTGTTTTTTGAGCAACACAAACGTAATCCACCACAATACTGTACTTGCAATAAATAATATCAGCAAATGCCCCACCAGTGGATTAGCATTGTAATAGTTCAACAGCTTACACTCATCGCACCTGTAAGGCACTTGTTTTGTAGTGAGATATTTTGCCCAGAAAAAGACTTCATTAAAAACATTCCTGCTGATAAAAAACGAACAGGCTAGCAGAAGCAAATGCTTGATGTTGTACGCATCTATTTCCTGTTTTCTGCGAACAACAAGCAGACCAACAATGCCTGCTAAACCTGTGAGGACGGTTTGTGCCGGGCCACCCCAAATAAACAAGCTTTGCTTGTATTCATACTGGCGAAAAGCATCTGCATCTTTGGCGGCATTGTATGCATCATAACAGTTTTCACAACTCGTATACTGATAGTGAAGAGATGTTTTAAATCCAACCATTTCGCCAACAAGCGTATGACCACACTCATGTGCCAGTGTACCAACTATAGCAGCAATAAAAAAGACAAGAAAGATGCGGGCGTTCTTCATAGTGCAGCTACAAGTTTACTACAAAAAACCTGCACTAAATAATAGATATAAAGGCTATCAATTGCACATGCAATTGTAATACAGAAAGGATAAGAAAATACTAACCGCGCACTTTGGTATACGTATACACAATGCGCTTACCTACAACCTTCATTTCTACCTCTACCAGCTCTCCGCGAAAAGGATTGAGCCTTGTGAAATAGTGCAACACTTTGTTGCTGAATATCCTTGGGCGGTTTGTTGATGTCAATGCTTTCATGTTTGTTCTGTTTATGTAAATATCACACACCGTAGAGGCCATACCAAACTACAGCCCCTGTTTAACGGGCAATTAACCATAGCAAAGCAGGCTGCACATGGCAGCCTGCTTACAACATTCAAACAAAAAAAAGATTTTTATTACATCTGCGTTGCGGTAAAAACAACATCGGTAGTATACGTACCCGGTGCTGCAAGTATGCCCGGAGTTGCTTTGTACTTTACGGTAAAGGTCTGGTTGCCACCGGGATTGCAATATGTAAGCAGTGTAGCTCCACCACCTACGGTAAGCCCCAGCCAACCTAGTAATGCCTGCAATGTAGGTATACCACCCGTATTATTAGCCGTTACCATTACCTGTAAGCCCGTGCTTACGGGGATGATGTTATTGACAGTATATGTACCTGTGTAGGTAAAATTTGTAGAAGAGCTGGCTACTGCTACTTTAAATTTTTTGTTGGAGCGTACGCGCAAATCCTGCGTCACGCTTTCCTTACCATTTATCAGTTCTGTAGCGTTGTTGTATGTAAAGTTGAGTGTACCACCCGCACCATTGATGAATGATAGTTCGATGGCATCAGAAAGATCGAGCTTGGCGGTTTGTACCGCTGTGCTGCTTGCATTTTGTGCATTGGCAGAAAGTGCTGCTACCATTCCCAATACAAATATGGCTATTGCTTTAAGAAGCGTGTTTGTCTGTTTGTTCATACCGTGTGTCTTTTTCTTGGGTTTATAATTGTGTTGCGGTATAAAGAACATCTACAGTATATGTACCTGCTGGATATGCAAAATCGGGCGTTGCCTTGTACTTCACGGCAAATAGCTTTGCATTACCGGCAGTGCAGGTATTAAGCAGCATCTGGTTGCTATTGCTGAGGCTGTTGTAGGCTGATGCAGAGAACGGACTAACGATTGTACCACCTGTGCTGTTTGATGCTATCATCAGCCCAAGTATACCTACAGGCATAGATGGTGCAGGTGAAGTGCTGCCTGTGTAGCTGAATGTAGCGTTGCTGGTCTTTACAGCAATGGTAAAGTTTCGGTTGGATGTAACTTTCAGTTCCTGATTTGATGATGCTACACCGTTTGCATAATCATTAACGGTATTAAAATTCAGATTGACAGTAGCGCCTGTAGCTGTAGTGCTACCTGTGAAGGTGAGTTCTATTGTGCTGCTCACCCCCATCGATACTGTTTGAGAGCTATTGCTGCTTTGCTGGGCAAAACTGCCGAGGCTGCTTAGCAAAATAGCTGTAAGTGCAATGGTCTTTTTCATTTGTGTTTGTTTGTACCCGGCGGTTAAGCCCTCAGTTTGTTTGTATTGCAAATATGCAATGACATTCGTCATCATTCCCAAACCAACGCACCGATTAACCCACCCTTAGCAAGGCATTTGCAAGTGGTTAACAAACCAAAACATAACTCATTGAAAAACAACAGGTGCAGTTTTCTTGAGAAAACTACACCTGATAAAACATTTATTCAATATCCTACTCTAATTCTTCTTTGGGGCATTCATGATACGTCCATTTTGCCTCAAGGCCAGCTTATCTACCACACCAGCCTCATTTCTAACAAAAGAAACCTGCGCGTCTACCAGCTTGAAGAAAAAGAAATCTTTACGCTCTGCATACAAGCGCAGTTTTTTCTGGCCTGTTGCCTGTGCGTACAACGCATCACCTTCGCTTGTTATTGTTATTTCAAAACCAGGCGCTAGTGGGTATACACCTATATAGTCTTTATAATATTCCGGATTTAGTTTCACTTCTTTTCTAAACTCGGGCATTTCTATTCTCTTATCATTTAATATGGCGGTGATATTTCTGCGCATAAGCGAATGCTCATCATCCATTTTATTAGATATCAGTATTACAGTACTTGCATCTTCGGGCGTCATATACAGGTTTGATACAAAGCCGTGTATACCACCGTTGTGACCTATACTCTTTTTACCCATTGCCTCGCCCAGCATCCAGCCATAACCATAGTTTTGTTTATATACTGTGGTAACAAGTTTCCAATCTTCCTCTGTAAGCAGCTTTTTTTTATGTACTGCATTGGCCCATTTATTCAGGTCTGATACCGTTGTATAGATACAGCCTGCTGCATAAGACACAGATGAATCTATGAGCGGTGCATTATCGCCAACACCATCTTCTATAGAAAAATAGCCTATGGCTTTTTTCTTGCTCTTCAGCCCTGCAAAATTACAACCTGTGTTCTTCATTCCTAATGGCTCCAGAATCATACTACGTAATGCAGCATAGTAGGTTTTGCCGGTCAGGTCTTCAATTATATAACCCAGCAACATATAGTTAGAGTTGCTGTAGTTAAAATTAGTACCCGGCTCTACGCCGGTCATTCTGTCTTTAAACAACCTGATCATCGCTTTTCTTTCCTGATGCACGGTCATGCTATTCATTGCAAAAGCCGTATCCTCTGTGTAGTTGAAGATGCCGGATGTATGCGTCAGCAGGTTTTCGATGGTTATTTTATCGCCATCGGGGTAGCCGGGCATATATTTAGAAAGCGGGTCTTTTACATTCAGCTTCCCTTGTTCCTGCAGCATCATAATCATTGTTGCAGTAAATGTTTTGGTAACAGACCCTATCTGAAATACCGTGTTGCTATCGTTAGGTATTTTTTTTGCTACATCTCTGTAGCCATAGCCTTTTACCAACACCGGGCGTCCGTATTGATACACCAACACAGCGCCATTGAATTGCCCTTGTTGCTGATATATTTTAAGTACAGAATCTATTGTCTTTGCTTTGTTTTGCGCTTTTGTACCCGAAGCCAGCATACCCAAAGATGCTGCCAGTAGCAATATTCTTTTCATAATCATGTATAGAAGACTGCAATCTACATAAAAAAGAAAGCTACCCCGCCAAGAGTAGCTTCCGTATTTGGATGAAAAAGATCCGAAAGGGAGTAATAACCGATGGTTATTATTGTTGAGTAGCAGTGTAAACTACGTCTACAGTGTAAGTACCTGCTGGATAAGTGAAACCAGGTGTTGCATTGTACATTACGCTGAATGTTTGGTTACCACCGTTCAAGCCATTAGCTATCAGGTTAGCTGCAGTTGCAGACAGGCTAGTGTAGCCAGCGAAAGTACCTGCGATAGTACCACCTGTACCGTTAGCGCTTACTTTCAGACCCAAAACACCACTTACAGGCATTACAGGAGCTGGTGTTGTAGTACCGGTGTAAGAGAAGCTTGCATTGTTAGTTTTTACTGTTACGTCGAATTTTTTGTTAGAACGTACTTTCAGTTCCTGTGCAGTTGACTGAACACCGTTTGCGTAGTCGTTAACTGTGTTGAAAGCCAGGTTAACCGCTGCACCTGTTGCAGTACCAGACCCTGTGAATGTCAACTCGATTGCGTTGCTCAGGTTCAGATTAACTGTTTGGGTAGCTGTAGAAGCAACTTGTGCTTTAGCTGCGATACCTACGAATGACAGTGCTGCGATTACGATAATTTTTTTCATTGTTGTTTGTTTTTGTTTGTTACTGTTTAAGTTTTTGAGAATTGTTTATTTCGTTGATTGTGATGCAAATATGGGGGTACGAATGCACCGTCTTCAAATTTTCGGGGCTTGTTAACGGGCAGTTTGCAATCGGTTAACGAGCAATTAACAATTGCAAGTCACTTAAAATCAACGAATTAGCCAGCAGCCTGCATTCTGTGGCATCCTCTACGGGATATACGGTATTTTGCCTATTTAATGGTCATAATTATATAATATTCCCTTAATAGTCTTTATATTTATAGCTTATAACATAATTCATTCATTATTAAATAAGCGGAGCACATATGAAAATTCGTTTACTCAGTACTATTTTACTGTCAGGCAGCCTGTTTGCATCGGCACAAACGCGCATGATAGCAGATATTAACCCTAACGGAGACTCGTACCCAATGTGGCTGACGGGCTACTATGGCAACAGGGTTTTATTCTTTGCAGACAACGGCACAAACGGCAGTGAATTAATGGCATATGACACATCTGCAAAGCTTATCTATGATCTGAATCCTGGTTTGGCAAGCAGTGTTAGCTGGTACAATAACAAGAAAATGATTGTACATGGTAAAAATGTATATTTCCCGGCAGACAACGGCAATACCGGCACAGAATTGTTCATGTGGAACGGCGTAGACACAGTGGCTCCTACTCTTGTTGCAGAAATATACCCGGGCAACAGCGGTAGCGATATTAACGAAATGTACGTAATGGGCGACCGCCTGTACTTTGGTGCATATAACAATATTAATGGTAATGAGCTGTGGTCTTACAACCTGACAGATGGCTATACGCAACGTCTTACAGACCTGATGCCGGGCAATAGCAGCAGTGCACCTAGTAATTTAATTGCGTTTAAAGACAAACTGTACTTCTCTGCTACAGGCAGCACAACAGGTACAGAATTATATGCATACAACCCTGTAAGTAATACTACTACGCTGGTGGCTGATATTTATGCAGGTATCAACGGCAGTGGCCCGCAAGGCATGACTGTTATTAATGGCAAGCTGTACTTCACTGCGTACACTCCTTCTTTTGGCAGGGAATTATATTCTTTTGACGGTACTAATCTAATGCGCCATACGAATGTAGATAACAGCAGCGGCGATGGCATTATGGCTGTTAACTATGGTGATGTACAGCTAATGTGGTACAAAAACAAAATATACTTTGCGGGTAATGATGGCACTTCAGGCTACCAACTGTGGCAGTTCAATCCAATTAACGGTGTAGCTTCAAAAGTATATGATATCAACCCAAGCGGTAGCAGCAGCCCTCAATACTTTAACTATTACGCCGGCAAAATGTTCTTCAGCGCAGACGATGGCACAAGTGGTGTAGAATTATGGTCTTACGATGGCAGCACTACCCCTAAAATGGTGGCTGACATAGATCCTAATCAAAGCAGCTATCCTGTAAACTTCCTGACATGGGGTACAAAAATGTATTTTAATGCATACAATAGCGCTACAGGAACAGAACTGTATCAGCTGGCAGACTCTGCTGCACTTACAGTAAAAAATATCCGCTTCGATGCACAGGTTAAAGTATTCCCTAACCCTACTGCAGGCACTACTACTATACAAATCAGCAGCAATAACGACCTGCAACTGGGCTATGTAGTTACAGATATGACAGGCCGTGTAATTGTACGCAGCGATGTAAAAACTTACGTTGCAGGTACAAACAACGTTACTGTAGATATGACAAATATGGCAGCAGGTATTTATCAATACCGTCTGTTTGACGCTGCAGGTGTTATGATGTCTTCAGGCAACATCCAAAAACAATAATAGCGCTCATTAATTCACAAATAATAAAATAAACATCCAGAAATATGAAACGTAGTATACTCAGTGCTGCATTGCTTGCGGGAGTAATATCTGCTAATGCACAATCAGTAGTAAAAGACATCAATGCGGGTACAACCGGCAGCTTCCCATATCGTATGGCAGCTTTCGGCAAAAACCTGGCATTTACAGCAAACGATGGCACAAATGGTTATGAACTGTGGCTGAAAGACAGCAGCGGTACAAACCTTGCTTTCAACATCAACCCGGCTGCGGCATCAAGCTTTACCACTACCAGCAACCGTACTATGGCGGTAGTTGGCAAGTATTTATACTTCCCTGCAAACAATGGTACATCAGGTACAGAACTGTACCGTTGGGATGGCACTAACCCGCCAACACTGGCTGCAGAAGTATATGCAGGTGTAAGCAGTGCAAACGTAGACGAGGTAGTTGCTTATAAAGGCAAAATATACTTTGATGCTAATGATGGTATATATGGCGAAGAGCTGTGGGTATATGACACAACAAGTAATACAGCAATGCGCCTCACAGACATTAACGCAGGCTTAAGCGGTAGTGCTATCAGTGGCATTACAGCTTATGATACGCTGATATATTTCTCAGCGTTTTCAAGCACTACAGGGCAGGAGCTTTATGCATACAACCCATCTACAAACAGCACATCTCTGATATCTGATATCGATGCCGGTGCAAACAGCTCTTCTCCGAACAACTTTATGGTTATCGGTAACAAACTGTATTTCTCTGCATCTACACTTACATATGGCCGCGAACTGTATAGTTACAATGGCCTGAATGTAATGCGCCTAACAGACGTAGTAAGCGGTGCAGGCAGCACTATTACCAACTATGCTTCAGGTCAAAAACTGATTGCGGGCTTTAATAACAAAGTCTACTTTGCAGGTAATGACGGTACTTATTTCGGTCACCTGTATGCTTACGACCCTGCAACAGGCAATACTGCACTGGTTTACAAAACAAACCCAACAGGCAATAGCAACATCAGCAACATACACAGCGCTAAAAGCAGGATTTATTTCAACGCTGAAAATGGTGTAAACGGTAACGAACTGTGGGTATTCAAAGGCACAGGCGTTCCTACAATGGTAGCAGATATCTATAGCGGTATTAACAGCAGTAACCCTGCAGAATTCCTGCAAATGGGTACAACTATCTACTTCCGTGCTGCAGACAGTGCAAATGGTACTGAACTGTTTATGCTGAGCGATAGTACACTGGGCGTTAAAAACGTAGCTTTCCAGGCAGATGTTAAAGTATACCCTAACCCAACTACAGGCAACGCTACACTGGCTGTGACACTGGAAAAAACTCAGTCGCTGAGTGTATCTGTTACAGACATGGCAGGCCGTGTTGTTTACAACAACGGTGTTGCTAGTTATACATCAGGAAAAAATGAAATATCTATTCCTGCTGCTAATATGGCAAATGGCATATATATATATGCTATCAGAAGTGAAAAAGGCGAGCTGATGGCTAGCGGTCGCTTCCAGAAGCAATAATTGACTAATTATCAATAAAATATAAGCCCGGGCAGTAGCTGCCCGGGCTTTTTTAATGTGTAAAAATCATGTCCATTAAATAATCGTTGTATTGGCTGAAAACCGCATCAAATAAGAAAAAAATAAACATAGAAAGAGCTAATAATAGATAGTTCTTTATTAACTTTAGCCCCTGAGAGATAAGAATACCCCTATCAGCAGCCTACAACAGAGAGAGAGAATTTATTTAAAACTGACTAACGGCTGCTAAACTGTTACATGTAGATTGAGATTGACGAGAACCGGGCATGGTGTCCGGGCTACTGCTTTATGGGTGTTTTTCTCCATATAGCAGGGGATTTTTGTAACCAAAAATTGAACATAGATAAAACGAAAGATTACCAATTGCTGAGGAAACAAATTTTGAATGAAAACAAATTTAATAACCATTAAAAGCGCAACGTATTGAGGAAATAACGACACGAAAACAAAAGATCAGAAACAAAGAAAACAACGTAATCAACTCTTAAATCAATAAACAACGATACAATGGTAAATTATACTAAAGTATTTAAACTATGTGCGCTCATGCTACTGACGATGGTCGGGTATAACGTGAGCTATGCACAAACAACCATGCCACTACCGACAGCTGCCAGCACATTCACTGGCAACGTACGCGGGTATTGGTTTACAGCTCCTACCAATTTTACAATCACGGGGCTTCGTGTAGCACCTGAAGCTGGTGGTGGTACACAAAACATACAGGTAATACGCATTAACGATGCAGTACCTGTTGTATATGGTGTAACGTCTACCAACTTCACATCACTTGCATACATACAGGGCGCTACAAATGGTGTTACCCAAACAGTAAACATACCGGTTGCAGCGGGTGAGATAATTGGCATTTTGGGACAAGCCGGAAATATTAACTCCTACGGTAATGCAGGTTTTGCAACGACAATCAATGGACAACCAGTTACGTTGAACCGCCTTCTTTCTCAAAACCCAATCACTAGCTCTAGCATTCCTGACTATTCTACTGAAGCAAGTGGTTCTATTAGCCGCATTGAGATGACATATACAACATGCTCCACTCCTCCGGCTACAGTCACTACCAATCCTTTCAACAGTACTGTTTGTCAAGGTGCATCAAGCGCTTTCTTTGCGGTATCTGCAACAGGCACCAGCCTTGCTTACCAATGGCAGGTAAGGGCTTATAACACAGGCTTCTCTAATGTTACTAACAGTACTACTTATAGTGGTGCTACTAATTCTGTATTGGTTATCAACAATCCTACTACTGCAATAGATGGCATGACTTATCGTTGTATGGTAACTGCAGATTGCGCAGCACCGGTATTCAGTTCAGATGCGATGCTGACAGTTAATGGCCAACACACTATCAACAGCCATCCGCAAACAGCATATATATGCATCGGCAGCAACGCTACTTTCAGTGTTGCAGCAGCTGCACAGTCTACCAATACACTTTCTTATCAGTGGCAGGTAGCATCAAACAGTTCTACACTGTATACAAATATCCCTGCAGCTGCGCCATATACTGGTGTTAATGCAGCTACACTTACAATCAACGCACCTACAAGCGCATTCAATGGCAACAAATACCGCTGCGTGGTTACAAGCTTGTGCGGCACTCCTGTTATCTCTAATCCCGGCCAATTGGATATTGACCTTCCACCGTCAATAGCTTCTCAACCACAAAACAATGTAGTATGTGAAGGCGGTATTACGAACTTCAATATCGCATTGCAAGGTAATAGCAGCTTCTATCCGTTCAACTATCAATGGCAGGTAAATACAGGTGCAGGTTTCAATAACATAACTAATGTCGCACCGTACTCAGGCATCAACAGCCCGAATCTGACAATAACAGGCGCTACCGCAACAATGAACAACTATACTTACCGTTGTATTGTTACGGGCAATTGCGCACCGGTTGTTACATCTAATGCTGCTACACTAACAGTAAACACAAAACCTACTGTTACCAATCCGTCAAGTTTGACAATATGTGAAGACGGAGCTGCAACATTCAACGTTACTGCTACGGGTACAGGTATATCTTACCAATGGCAAGTAGCGCCTGCAGGCTCTTCTACTTACGCAAACATCGGCAACGTAGCACCATATGCAGGTATGCAAACAGCTACACTTGGCATTACAAGTGCACCTGCAGCATTATCAGGCAATACTTACCGTTGTGTAGTTAGTGGTACATGTGCACCAGCAGCTATATCTGCTGCTGCTGAGCTGACACTGCAGAAGAAACCTGTTATCACAGCACAACCAGCAGACTATACTACTTGCAGCACAAACATACAGGCTATCTATACCGTATCTGCTACAGGTACAGGCCTTACATACCAATGGCAAAGCAGCGCAACAGGTGTTGCGGGTTCTTATACCAATCTGAGCAATGCAGGCTTCTACAGTGGTGTTACTACAAACGTACTGAGCATCAACGGTGGTACTATTGCACTTAACAACAGCTTCTACCGTTGTGTAGTTGGTGGTACATGTGCACCAGCAGTTATCAGCAATGCAGGTCAGTTGTTCATCAATATTCCGGCTGCTATCACAAACAACCCTATAAACGGTACTGTTTGTGAAAATGGCAATACAAGCTTCACTACATCTGCTACAGGTAGCGGCATTACTTATCAATGGCAGGTAAATACAGGTAGCGGCTTTGCAAATGTTACAAACACCGGCGTATATAGCGGTGCTACTGCTGCTACACTGAATATTACAGGCGCTACAAACAGTATGAACAACTACACTTACCGTTGTTTTGTATCTGGCTTGTGTGGCCCTACAGCTGTATCTAATACGGTAACACTGACAGTAAATGCACTGACAGTTATCGGCACACAACCTACAAGCACAACAGTATGTGCAGGCACAAATGCAGTATTCAGCATTGGTGCTACTGCTGGTGGCATCAACTACCAATGGCAGGTAAACACAGGCAGTGGCTTTGCTAACATAGCAAATGGTGCTCCTTACCTGGGCAACCAAAGCAATACACTGACTATCCTTGGTACTCCTGCTACTTTCAACAGCTACCAATATCGTTGCGTTGTAAACAGCATTTGTGGCCCTCAGCTTACATCTAACGCTGTAGCGCTGACGGTAAACACACTGCCTGCTATTACTACAGCCCCTGCTAACAATACAGTATGTGCAGGTACACCTGCAGTATTTGTAAGCAGCGCTACAGGTACTGGCATCAGCTACCAATGGCAAGAAAACACAGGTGCGGGCTATACCAACCTGAGCAATACAGGCATCTACTCTGGTACTAACACAAGCATCCTGACACTGTCTAACACTACTGCAGCTATGAATGGCTATACGTACAGGGTTGTAGTAACTGGTACTTGTGCACCGGCAGTTAACGCAGCAGCACAGCTGAACGTAAACACTGCACCGGTGATAAACATACAACCACTGAATACTACAGTATGTACTAATGGCAATGCTATTATCAGCATCAACGCTTCAGGCACAGGCATTACTTACCAATGGCAAGTAAACAGCGGTGCCGGCTTCAGTAACGTAGCAAACGGCGGTGTATATACCGGCGCTACTACAGCTACACTGGGCATCAGCGTTGCTCCAATCAGCATGAATGGCTACACATACAGGTGTATCGTATCCGGCACTTGCCCATCTGCACTGACAAGTAATACAATTACATTTACAGTACTGGGCCTGCCAACAATTACATCTCAGCCAACCAGCACTGCTGCTTGTCTGAACACACCTGTAACATTTACAGTAGGTGCTACAGGCGCTGCACTGACATATATCTGGCAGGTAAACAATGGTTCGGGCTTCAACAACCTGAACACGGCTACTACACACCAGGGGCAGAACACTGCTACACTTACAGTATTCAATGTTCAGCCTAGCTACAATGGCTACCAATACCGTTGCGTAATAGGTGGTACATGTACACCATCAGTAATATCTTCTATTGCAACGCTTACTACAAATACACTGCCTACCATTACAAGCAATCCTGCTGCTGCTACTACATGCGCAGGCTCTAACGCTCTGTTCTCTGTAGCGGCTACAGGTACAGGCATTGGCTACCAATGGCAGGTAAGCACCGCAGGTGGTGCATATACAAACATCACTAACACGGGTGTATACAGCGGTGCTACTACAGCTACACTGTCTATAACAGGTGCTACTGCAAATATGCACTCTAACCAATACCGTTGCGTTGTTAGCGGTACATGTTCTCCTGCTGCTACTTCAACATTTGCTGTACTGACAGTAAAAACACCTCCGACTATTCTTTCTCAACCTACAGATGTAAGAACTTGTGCTGCTACTACTGCCCGCTTTAATATAACGGCAAGTGGTACAGGTGCTACATACCAATGGCAGGTGAATACCGGTGCAAGCTGGGCTAATCTGAGCAACGGCGGTATTTATGCAGGTTCTACAAGCAACACACTGGTAGTATCAAACGTTGCAACTACAATGCGTGGCTATACTTACCGTTGTATTGTAAGCACTGGTTGCTCTCCGGATGCAATAAGCAATGTTGCTACACTGACAGTACACGGCATGCCTATCATCGTAAGCACACCGATAGATGACACTACATGTGATGGCTCTACTGCTACATTTACTACTGTGGTAGATGCGTTCAACCCGACATACCAATGGCAGGTAAACAATGGTACAGGCTGGACTAACCTGACAAACGGCAGCACATATACTTTTGTAACTACTAATTCTATGATGATAACAGGCGCTACTGCTGCAATGGCAGGTAACCAATATCGTTGTGTGATAACAGATGCTTGTGGCATTAACTACACAGGCGGCGCTGTTCTGCGTATCGATTCTCGCCCTGTTATTACTAAACAACCTGTTACACAATCAGGCTGGTATCAAGATCAGTTTGTATTCTCTATTTCTGCTACAGGTACTAATCTTTCTTACCAATGGCAGATAGATACAACGGTTGCAGGTCAGCAAACATTCATCAACATTGCTGACAAAGCAGGTGCTTACAGTGGTACTAATACAAACACACTGCGTGTAACGCCTACTTACCAAAACCTGAGAATGTTCCGTTGTATAGTTAGCGGTACATGCTATGCACCTGCAATTACTGACAATGCGCAGCTGAAAGTTGTATTTAAAACAGGCATTCAGAATGTAACTAATAACATAGACGTGAAAGTATACCCTAACCCTGTTAGCGGTAACACACTGAATGTTCAACTGGGTAACTACAATAACAACAGTGTACTGGTTAAAATAACTAACACACTGGGTGCTGTAGTAGCTAACGAAGAAATGACACTGCAAAACAATGCAGGTTCTATCAACGTTGGCAACCTGGCTGCAGGTACTTACAACTTGCAAGTTGCAGACAAAGAAAACAATACGCTTCAGGTTATCCGCTTTGTAAAACAATAAGGATAAGCTTTAAGGTATAATTGAAAGCGGGTAGCAATTGCTACCCGCTTTTTTATGTACTGTAGTACATCTACGTACAATACCGCTACCTTGAAAAACAGTGTGTATTGTGCTGATAACTGTTTACATTTCTGCTATGATTCCTTTTACGGCATGAAGAAGTAGATAATGGCTGTAACAAAATCAATGATGGCCAATGCATCGCCTAACACTGCATTGCGCCGCAATAAGCCTGAACCACCAAACAATAATACATCGGCATGCTATCAAGATGCTGCAACCACCGTTTTTTCCTATGCAAGAATAAAAATTGAAAATATAAGGGCATTAAAAAAGGATAAGACTATGGTTGCCCGATAGTCTTATCCTTTATGAAAATAATACACCCTGTGGCAAATTTACCACAATAATGTATTCAAACTATTTAAACTCCTTAGGTTTAACAATTGTGAAAACCCTTGAAATATTGAAACCGAAGTGAATACCACCATCGCCCCATTGATTTACAGTTTGGCCAATAAATGCTCTTTCTGTCATAGCAGTAGCATTTGTAAGCATTAGCTGGAATACGTGGCCACCTGTTTCAATATCGCAACCTATTGATAATGAATTAGAATAACCATTCAACTCTGTAAAACGATAATAATACTCAGCATTTATAGATACCCTGTTCGATACCTTTACACGGCCACCAACTCCTAAAGCAAATATATCATTAGGTTCTGCCGTTGTAGGCACCAGATTGTAATGTATATGCGTAGGCATCAACTGTACAGACAACCACTGGTTGAATTTGCGCGCCAAGAGCAGTTGATTTACATAAAACATCCTGTTGCTGAAATGATACTCCTGACCCGCAGGCAAGGTAGGTGCAGCCATACCCTGCACACTGGTATTACCATAGTAACTAAGGCTTATTGGCATATCTCCATTTTCTGTCTGGCGAAGGATTTTTGCCTTTACATACCCCAGATATTCTTTCTCGTAGGTACTGCGGCTGAAACCAAGCGTCAACCAATCTGTAACACCATAGTCGAAGCCAATCATGGTATTGGCATTATCCAAACCAAAGAAATTGCTGAAGCCCCCATCTAAAGCACCAAAACGGTGATTTACCTTGAAGTCGAGTACACCCTTAGCTGTATTTTCAATACTATGGCCATTAACAAGGCGCGATGTTTTAAATGTAGCTGTGGTATATGCTTTTTTTCTTACCAGAGAGCCCTGCCCGTCTTCATCGAGCATATCCATCAGGTCGTCACTTTCCTGTGCTTCTGTTTTAGCTTTTTTAGACTTACCGTCTTGCGCAGATACCGCGTTTGAAGCAAACACAGTAGCGGCGAATAGTATTGCGGGGATGATACGCATGATACTTATATTGTTGGTTGTTATTGATTACTATTTTTTATCCAGAATACTGTTTACAGTTATTTCTATTTCCTTAGCAATTTTGCTTTCTACCATAGATGGTATTTTTATCTTGTAGTCCTGTGGCTTTACTTTGAATTTTGCATTCAGTATCGCCTGGCTACCTTTTATGGTAACAGTACCCGGTATGCTTACATCTTTGGTAACGCCATGCATGGTAAGCTTGCCCGCAGCGGTAACGTCGTACTTACCGTCTTTTGCAAAGTTTACTTTGCTGATGTCTGCTATTTTGCCCTTGAAATCAGACTTTGGAAACTTATCGCTTTCCATGTAGTTTTCATTAAAGTGCTCTTCCATCAGGGCTTTTTCAAACTTAAAGCTTTTGATAGCTATCTGAAAAACCACATCTCCGGTTTTGCTATCCAGCACACTACCCGCTTCGTTATTTACTGCAGATATATTCTCCATTGGCGTAGAGGAAAAGAAGCTAACCTTGCCCGTGCGTGTTATGTATTTTTGTGCATATACGTTTGCACCACCACCAATCAGCAATAATGCCAATAATACCTTTTTCATGATTGTCCTTTTTTATTTCGTTGTGTAAATACCGATTAGTTATTCAGCGCACCCAGGTTCACCCAACGTGCAATTTTATTAATACTACATTCATCCAGCTTAGAAGCCCCCTGTGGCATTGCTTTGTAGCCCGATTCCTGACGAATGGCCCCCATAAGCCTTGTACTGTTTACTGTTGCAGATACCCCCGCATATGTGCTGAGGTCGAAGCCATAAGCTTTTGTAGCAGCATCGTGGCAGCCGCTGGTAGCACACTTGCTCTGCAGTATAGGCTGTATATCGGCCGCATACTTAACAGTAGTAGTATCGCATCCGCCTACAGATGGATATAGTTGGTCTGCTTTATCGTTGTAGCAACCCGACAGTGCTATAACGCCAACGCAAAAAGCCAGTATTTTTTTCATAATCTATTGTTATTCTGTATGTTAAATTAGTTAATATTTTTTACTTCCTAGTTATTGAGCGCTCCGGCTGATGCCCATTTTTGTACCTGTGTTATCTGGCATGTACTTAGTTTTGCACCACCGCTTGGCATAGCAACAACACCTGCCTCTTGCCTGATGGTTTGCAATAGTTTGCCATTCAGTGTAGCATTCTTCACACCATCATAAGTATCCAGCACAATACCTTTAGATGCAGATGCACCACTATGACAGCCTTTGCAATATGTTTCCATCATTGGTTTTATGGCAGCACTGTATGTAAAATTATTACTATCGCAAAGCGTACCGCAATTGGTTTTATTATTGGCACCCTCGTTTATCCAACGTGCTATCAGTGTTATCTGTGCATTGGTAAGCGGTGCGCTTGGTGCTTGCGGCATACGATCGTTAGGATCGTTATCGGTAATTGCTTTATACAGCTTGGTTTCGCTTGCATTACCTTTTACAAATCCTCTTGCCGTAATGGTTTCATAGCTTGTGAATACATACCCATCGGCCTTGTCTGTAGTATTGTGGCAGCCACTTTGCGTACAGTTGGCAATAAATATCGGCAGGATATCTCTGGAGAAACAAATACCTGTATCTACTGTATTGTTACCACCATTATTATTATTGTTGCCATTGTTGTTATTATTGCCGGTATTGGCTGGCGAGGGTGTGTTTGCTTTATGTTGACATGCTATTGCCATAATAGCTGCTACTGCAATAGCTGTTCCAATCTTAATCAGTTTCATACTTCTATATGCTACATTTAACAAATCCTACTTTAGTACACAGTCTGTAAGTGTAGGGCCAAACATATCTACAGATGCAAAACGGCCACGTATGGTAATGGTTTTGCCAACCTCTGCCGTAGCACCTGCATCGCGCATAGTGCATTGTACAGATGCCATATCATTGCCAGCCAGTGTAATGGCTGCTTTACCTTCCTGATTAGTTTTTACCTCTGTAACAGTGCCACTTACATCCAACACTTTGTTGGTATACATAGTAGTAGCCTCGGCCTCGTTTACCGCAAAAGCATTGCAAAGATTGGCAGCTGTTATGGCTACGCCTTCAGCATCTTCCACCTTAGCGTGGGGCTTGTTCCACATATAAACGCCTATGGCACCGCCAACCAGTGCCAGCGCCAGAACAATGTAGATGATACGTTTAAGATTCATATAAACGGCTTTGATTTTTCAAAATTATGGGTTACACATTATCTGCATGACCGGATTGTGACGAATCGGGAAATAGCAGGGACGAGCATGTTAGCATTTTTACATGTAACATTTTTCAATATTTATGCATGTTCATCTGCCAACCACCTTTTAAAGTCTGCTGCTCTTTCAGAACTAACCACAGGGTCTTCTTTAACTGGCGGCTTTAGTGTAACGATAACGCGGGCCTTGGTGTGGGTTCGCATTTCTGCAATAGATTTTATGTTTATCAGGTATTGCCTGTTCAGCCTGAAGAACGTCTTAGGGTCGAGCATGGTTTGCAGTGCATCCAGGTTATGATCCATAGGATAGTTGCGCCCTTCAAACGTGCGAGCCATAGTACCCTTGTTTTCGCTATAGCAATATGCTATCTCTTCTGCCTCTAATGTTTTGATATGCTCGCCGAAACGTATGATGAATCGGCGCTTATAATCAGGGGTATTCAGCGCGTTGTCCAACACCTGCGCTTTCTCATTGAATATCTTTTTGAATTCGCTGAGCTTATCCATAGCAGACTTCAGCTCTTCTTTCTTAATGGGCTTCATCAGATAGTCTATGCTGGAAGCCTTGAAGGCATCGATAGCATACTGATCGTAAGCGGTGGTAAACACGATAGGCGCATCTATTTTGGTCAGCTTCAGCAAGTCGAATGCAGAACCGTCCGCAAGATGCACGTCCATAAAAACTATATCAGGTGCCTTGTTTGAAGCAAACCATTTTGCAGCATCTGCCACACTATCCAGATGCGCTACAATAGCGGCGCCGGGTAGCACTTCTTCTATCAGCTTTACCAGCCTTCTGTATGCCGGCATTTCATCTTCTATTATTACAACGTTCATAATAAAGGTAAGTTGACAATGAACTCATTATCTCTGAGTCCGTAAAATACTTTTCTATCTGTAAGCAACGAGTAGCGCCTCTGAATGTTTGACAAACCAAGCCCCTCGCCTTTTTCTTTACTTATTTTAGGATTGTATGTATTGCGCACGGTAATATTAGTATCCGTGGCAACAATGGTGATGGTGAGCGGAGATGATAGTGAAACCACATTGTGCTTCAGTGCATTTTCTACCAATAGTTGCAATGCCAGCGGCACTATCTGCTTTGTCTGCATTATTTCATCCGGCACATCAACCACCAGCTTCATGGCGTTGCCAAAGCGGCTTTGTTGTATATAAATATAGTTCTCAAGAATATGCCACTCTTCTCTTAATGATACAAGGTCTTTACTACGGAAAGAAAGCATATTGCGGTACAAATCGGACAGATGGGTAGTGTATTTTGTAGCTATTTCCTTATCCTCATCTATCAGGCTGGCAAGCGTATTCAGACTGTTGAATAAAAAGTGAGGATTCACCTGGCTTTTCAGGTGTTCGTATTCAAACATCATACGCTCTTTCTGCAACAAAGACAGCTTGCGCAGATTGCGCTCTCTGACGGTAATATACGTGTAGCCTGCTGCCACCAACACACCACTCATCAGGGCCAGAAACCACATGGTACGCCAGAAGGGCTTACTGATGGTAAATGAGTAAGACGCTTCGTTGATGCGTCCGAACGTATTATTGAGCGATGCCTGCACTTTGAATGTGTATTTGCCGGGAGGCAACTGTGGGAAAGTGGCAGACTCATCATTCGTCACTACCCAGTCTTCATTATAGCCTTGCAGCATGTAGCGATAATGCAGCTTATCGGGGTTGGCAAAATTGATGCCTTCGTAGTTGAATGTAATATGGTTCTGATTGTAACTGAAATCTTTAATATCAGGGTTTATCTTTTTGAACAATACGCTGATATTTTCAATGTGTACATTGGGCCTGATATCGAAACTGCTGCGTATGTTTTTGAAGATGATAAAACCGTGTTCGAAGGGCAGATAAAAATTGCCCGCCGTATCGCGTGCATATAGCTTCAGCGTGGCAGATGTACTATCTATATGCATACCCTGCCTGCTATTATAGCTGCGAAACTGTTTGCTGTACGGATACCATACATCTATACCCTTATCGTGTACAAATGCTACCTGCCCTGTTGCATTGGCGGCTATGGTATGCACATTAATATCCTGCAAGCCTTGTCTGGAGCTGACGTGTGTCCATGCCTTATTATCGTATCTGTACACCCCATCTCCGAAGGTAGATAGCCAGATATTATGCATGGCATCTTCTGCAATAGTATATGCAACATTGCTGTATATACCATCGCCATTCTTCCACTGCCTGTATTTACCCTTATCATACATCACTACGCCACCACCATCTGTTGCCATCCATATACGCCCACGGCTATCCGGAAACACCTGGTATACATAATCGCTTCCTGCACCACTTTTTTTGTTGTGCAAGCTTACAGCAGTATGCTGCATGGTATTATGATTGTATTGTATCTGCTCTACTCCGTTAAGCCCCGCAACCCATAGCTGGCTATTGCTGGTGGTAATATCCAGCACACTTTCGTTTTCTAACGCGGCAATACCTGCAAACTTTTTCACCTGTCCATCTTTACGGTAATAAATACCAGCACCTAATGTACCGATCCACAACACACCATCGGCATCGGCATGCAGCACAGATATATTACCAACCGCTTCGTATACAAACTGAGGTGTTGCACTTTGTACATCTACCTGCATACTATATAGCTTGTTTTGCAGCGAAAACCACAAACGGTTTTGCTTATCGCAAGCCATGGCCCTTATGTTATTCAGCGAATACGGTGGCGCTACGGGTTTGTAGTACATATACTCGTCCGTTATCATGGTAAGGCCCGAATTGGTACCACACCATACTATGCCCGAGCGCCCCAGTAACAGCTTGCGCATTTTTAATCCGTCAAAATGGTAGGCACGTGTTTTTATGGTTTGCAGTTCATCATTGGATGATAATTCTACCAGATAACCATCTTCTGTGGCCACCCATGCTTTGTTGCCTGTTAGTGGCAATATATCATTTATCTGCCCCCAATGCCAAGTACTATCAAGCTTTGGCATCCACACCTTGCGTGTTTTTCTGCAATAAAAGCCAATACCCCCATCCTGCATGCCTATCCAGCAGCCTGTGTTATCGGGCATGGGTTTTATCATTCTTACTATGTTATCTGCAAGGCCGTTTTCTGTTGTAAAATGTTTGATGTGCAGCTTGCCATTTTCAATATCTACCTCATTCACCCCCTGATCGGTACTTACTACCAGGTGCTTGCCGGGAAATATGGAGATATTATAAACATAGTCGTCTGATAGCCCGGATGATGTATTGCAAGGCACGCCAATATTGTTCATAATCATGAAAAAGCCCTGCCCTTCGGTGCATACCCACAATACGCCTGCACCATCGCAATACATATCAGATATGCTACTGGTGGGCTTGGTACCTTTTATTTCGTAGGGCACGTATATGCCATCTACCAACATCTTTATACTACCATCAGCATGCCCGGTGATGACGGTATTGCCATACATGGCAAGTGCTGTTACCGCTTTTTCAGTACTATCACCCATCAAGGTTACCTGCCTGCCATTGAAGCGGTACACACCATCATCTGTACCCAGCCATATATAGCCATAGCCGTCCTGCACCATGGCATTTATCTTTACCGGAATATTGGCATCGTTGAACCAGAAATTGCGTGTGAACGGGCGCTGCGCAATGGCACCAATGGTGCTGCATAGAAAAGCAATAAGCAGTATTGCGTAACGCATATATTATTTACCACCTACAGGCTGCATACTACCACTGACAGAGACATGAATATCAGGCGCCAGCTTGTCGTACACTACTTTCGGTATTTTAATATTATGGTCGCCGAGCGATACCACGAATTCTGCATGTACTACCATTTTGCCGTCTTTCGACTTAATGTCTACATCTATAATCCGTTCGTGCTCCACGCCGTGAATAATCAGTTTTCCCTTGGCCCGTACTTTGTAATCCCCATCTTTGCTCAGGTCTACATCTTCTATAATCTTTCCCTTGAAGCCAGATTCGGGGTATACTTCAGTTTCCATATAGTTTTCATTAAAGTGTTCTTGCTGCAGCGGGCTGTTAAACCCCGCAAAACTGACATTTGACACTTTGAATGCAAACAGCTTCTTTTTGATATCGAGAATCCCCTTCAACTGTTTAGATGAAGCACGGATAAGCTCTTGCGGAGCTTCGGAGTAGAAACGGATAAGTCCTTGCTTCATCTCATAGTTTTCCTGCGCAGATGCCCAAAAACCACTGCATAAACCACTGATTATTAACAAGTACTTAAACATAGGCTAGCTAAAGATAATTAAGATATGCTTAAAAACGAGCATCGCCTGCTCTTTGAATAGCAGCTTTCCTTAACTTTATTGCATTACGCATTATCTATTGTCAGATATTTATATGAACCTAAAACTGTTGGTATTATTCTTTCTGTTGCTGGCAACCAGGCATTGCTATGCACAACCGGATACCACAGTTACCATATTACCGCTGCAAAAACTAAGCATCTGCCCGGGCGATACCCTGCATATGCATTACACCGTTAGCAAGCGCTTTCAAACAGGCAATACATTTCTGGCAGAGCTATCATCACCATCCGGCATTTTTAGTTTGGGCACACAGATAGTTGGCAATTATTTATCAGACACCAGCGGCAATATTGTATGTAATATCCCGTCTACCGCTACGGCTGGCAATGGTTACAGAATAAGAATCATCTCCAGCAAACCAACGCGCACATCTGCCGATAATGGCACAGATATTACCATAAAACAGAAACCGGTAATAGCACCCAGTGCAGTAAAAGTATGCCAGAACAATTTGCTGACACTGAATGCGCACAGCACTACAACAGGCGCATTGGTAACATGGAGCGGACCAATGTCTTACAATAGTTCCGGCTCACCGGTATCCATACCTTCGGCACAAGTGAATATGGCTGGCACGTACTATGCCACAGCTACACTAAATGGCTGCAGCAGCTACGATAGCGCCATCGTAACGGTAAACCCTGCCCCCATTACAAAGCTATCTACCAATTCGCCCGTATGCCTTGGCGATACCATGCGGTTGGATATGAACTGGAAACCAGGTACTACCAATATACTGAAACTGCCAAACGGCTTTCAGATCATCAATAATATGAACTACAGTGTATTGGGCGCAACACCCGCTAATGCAGGTACATATATGCTGGTAGTAAAAGACACCAACAACTGTTCGGACACCACCTACGAGAACTTTGCCGTAAAACCACTGCCCGACTCTCCGAAGATTACCAGCAACAGCCCTATATGTACAGGTAAAAGATTGCAATTGTTTGGCCTGCCAGGCAATACAACCAATGCCTCGTTTATATGGACAGGGCCGGGAGGCTACCAATCTTTATCGTCAACACCTTTTATCCTGAATGCTACCGCTGCCAATGCAGGTGTTTATACACTGCGTACATTCTACAACGGCTGCTACTCTACACCTGTCAGCGATACGGTGGTAGTGGTAGACATACCCGAAAAACCTGAAGGAAGCAGTAATAGCCCGCTTTGCGAGGGCGATGGCATGCAACTGACAACGAAAGGAATTGCCGGAGCCTACTACTTGTGGATAGGCCCCAACAATTTCAAAAGCAATATTCAGAATCCGTACCTGCCATTCGCATCAACACTTGCTACAGGCATGTACATAATAAGAGATAGCATCAGCGGCGGATGCGTAAACTATGATACCATTTATGTAGAGGTAAACCCATACCCTACCAAAACAGCGATAACCAATAATGCGCCGGTATGCGAGGGGGATACGCTGAAGATGCATGTAGAACGCGAGCTGGCAGGCACTATCTACACGTGGTGGGGCGCCAACGGCATCAGCGATACTGGTGTAGTGGTAAATGTAGCAGGCATGGGTGCCGGTAAAACAGGCCTATATGGCGTAATAGCAAACTATAAAGGCTGTGTAACCATTGGCGATACCATAGATGTAGACACCAAACCCGTACCACTGGCACCGGTGGCTAAAGGCAACGGCCCACTTTGGGAAGGGCAAGAACTGGTGCTGCAAGGTACCTGCCCTACACAGGGTGTACGCTTTTTGTGGAGTGGCCCCAATGGCTTTACAGACACTGGCAGCACTGTATATATAGGCGATGTAAGAGAACACCAGAGCGGTGTATATTTTGTATCCGCAGACAAGGATGGCTGTACCGCTACAAACAGCCTGGTGATAGACATCAGAAAACTAAGAACTACCAAGGATGTAGCGATTGTATTATACCCATCTCCAAACGATGGCAATTTTCAGCTGGATATAAAAACCGCCGACGAACAGGTAGTACCGGTAAGCATACACAATCAGGCAGGGCAAATGATACATGAAGTAAAGCTGGCTACTGATAAGAAGTTCATAAGCCACAGCTTTTACCTGAAAGGGCAAATAGCGGGTGGCCGCTACTACCTTACGGCCATTGTTGATGGCAAAAAAATACACCTGCCTTTTGTGGTAGGCCGTAATTAATTCTACGCTTTTGGCATTTCTTTAACACGGAGCTAAACCCGCTTTGGCATAAGCATTGCAGTACCACCATACATGAGAAGAATCTTTACCATCCTGTTTATCTTTTCGGCAATAGCAGCAACAGCGCAACAAGATACGGTGCTGCAATTCCGACTGCCAACAGTAACGGTAGATGCCAAACGCAATTGGGATAACGATACTATACAATACAAGTACAATCAGATGAAGTACTATGTAACAACCATACTGCCTTATCTGAATGCGGCTACTGCCATGATGAACGAGCTGAACCGCAAAGAACAAGACCACACAATCAGCAAACGCGAACGCAAAGATTTTGTAAACCAAAAGGAAGAGGAAATACGCCAACGCTTTGAAAACGAGATAAGCCAACTGAACGAAACACAAGGCGTGCTGCTGGTGAAGCTGGTAGCAAGGCAAAGCGGCGAAAACATCTATGCCAAACTGGAGGAATACAAAAACACCTTCTATGCGCTGAAATGGCAGACATGGGCAAGGTTTCACGGCTTCAACCTGAACAGAAGATACGACCCGTATGAAGAGCCGATGCTGGAACACATCATGCAGAGCCTTGGGTATGAACTACCTGCAAAATATGGCGAATACGAAGCAAAACTGAACACACATAAATAGCCTGCACTGACTGTCAGATGCTGTATTTTCCGTATTTTACACAGGTAAATACAACTTATGAACATCAGGCTTTTATTAGCAGGCGCATTATCTGTTTTTTCACTCAATACCCAAGCCCAATTAACAACGGGGCTTGTAGCACACTGGCCATTCAGCAATACACCGGGCGATAGCAGTGGCAATAATTTCCATGCTGTGCCTGTATTCTTTGGTTACGGCCCCGGCAAAAACGGACTACCTAATACCGCAGGCATATTTGACGGCAGCAAGACATACCTTACTGTTCCCTATCAATCGAAACTGAATGTAACTGAATACAGCATTTGCGCTATTGTAAAACCGATGGGGTATTACAGCGGCGACTGCCAGACTAATAATATATTGTGCAGAGACGTACCCAACGCGGCTGCACACTACGGCCTCAATTTTTCAGACAATGCATACGACAACAGTTGTGCATCTGCCGATACTTCTAAAAACGTATTTACAGCTACTGCACGCACTACAAACGGCGCAGTAAGCCAATGGCAATATACGCCTACCATTACCAGCAACAACTGGTACACAGTAATAGCAACATACAAAAACGATACAATAAAAATATTTGTAAACGGTGTTTTGAAATCTCGCTTTGTAAGCTCATCCGGCCCGCTGGGCACGTCATCAGAAGGCTTGCTGATAGGAGCTACGTATCAAGGCACGACGGGCTCTTACCCCAACTGGTTTAAAGGATATATGGACGACCTGCGCCTGTATAACCGTGTACTCAGCGATGATGAAATACGCTATTATAGCTATGGCCTGTACTTTAAACCCAAAGCACCATCTGTACTGTGCAAAAATGTAACGTATACAATACCATTCAATACAGTAAATGATTTTGCGCCGGGCAATAGTTTTACACTGCAGCTTTCAAATGCATCGGGTAGCTTCGCCTCGCCTACAGTACTGGGTGTAACAACAGGCACACAAAGCGGCACGCTTACGGGTGTTGTACCGGGCACAACAACGCTGGGTGCAGGATATAAAATGCGTATTGTATCCAGCAATCCTGTTACTGTATCAGACACTATAAGCGTAGGCATAGGCATAGCAGCTACACCACCTGCCATATACAGTACTGTAGCGCCTACCAACAGCATACCTGCAGGCACATTTACATTCTTCACCGCCATAGGCACCAATGGTGGCACTAACCCAACATTCCAATGGAAGAAAAACGGCATACCAATACCGGGTGCTGACACGGTAACATGGGGAGCTACAGCAGGCACAGACTATGCACATCTTGATACCATTACCATAACCGTAAAAAGCAGCACATTTTGCGCTACACCGGATACTGCTACCAGCACGCCTATTGTTATGTACCTGACCAAAACAGGGATAGCAGGCATCAACAATAAGCACAACGCCAGCGTGTACCCTAACCCTGCAAACGAAAGCATTACAGTAAGTGCAGAGGATATGGAAAACGGAACTACAACCATCAGCATTTACAATATGCTGGGTATATTGGTAAAGAAACAGAGCATCAGTATTGATAACGGCAAGCTATCTGCAACCATAACGACTACTAACCTACCCGATGGCAACTACTTTATAAGTATAAAAAATAATGCAAATGCCGTAAACCTAGCGACAACTATTATTCACTAAACAACAACCCTAATGAAGAAACTTATTACCCTTTGTGCTTGCACCTTGCTAGCGCTATGTGCTAATGCACAATTGAGTAACGGACTGATAGCACACTGGACATTTACAGGACATGCTAATGATATTACTGCAGGCGCGCATCATGCCACACCCTACAACATTACATATGGTGCAGGCAAGGCAGGCAGCGCCAATACAGCAGCATACTTTAATGGTAGCAATAGCTATGCAGTAACAGGCTACAAGCCGGATTTGAATATAGACTCTTATTCTATCTGTGTAATAATAAAGCCCATGGGCTATTATTCAGGCGCTTGCCAGGGCAACTATATTCTGGCCAGAGGTGATGTTTACGGTAGTGGTGGTTATGGCATTACATACTTTGATCAGGCATATAATGATTGTAGTGCGCTGGACACAACAAAAGAAGTATTCACAGGTATGGCACCACAACTTGCTGCATCATCATCTATGCAATACACACCAAACATTGTTAGCAACCAATGGTATTGTGTGGTAGCTACCTACAATGGTACTACCGCCAAAACATATGTAAACGGTGCGCTCAAAAGCACATCTACAAAACCATACTCCGCCATTGGCAGCTCTACTGATGGTTTAAGCATCGGTGCTTATACTTCTGGCTTTCCAAACTTCCCTTATTGGGTGCATGGATATATAGATGACTTGCGCCTTTATAACAGAGCACTGACAGCAGATGAAGCGATGCTGTATTGTGAGTCTGAAATAACAGAGAAGCCATTGAACACAGAAAGCATTGAAGAATACGAACAACACACAGACATCAACATTTTCCCGAATCCTAACAAAGGCAGCTTTACACTGGATGGCAAATGGGATAGCAACAAGCATGTAAAAGCAACAATAACCAATGCTGTAGGGCTGGTTGTATATACTACATCTGTATCTGTAGAAAACGGAAGGTTGTATAAAACCATCAACCTCGAAAACACAGCGCCGGGCTTTTATATACTGCATTTACAAAGCGACGGTAAACATACAACAATAAAACTGACTATTGAATAAAGACACTATAACGATTAATAACAAAGCCCTGCAAATGCGGGGCTTTGTTATTAATAAAACTAAGATTGCTATTTCTGTCTGGTTATAAATGTATTTACTACACCTGCAAATCTTTCCGGCTCTTCCATGTACGGGAAATACCCCGATTTTTCAAAATGCATCAGCTTAGCATTGCCTAAACTTTCAACCAGTTTCTCAGAAGCTTTCAATGCAAGTCCGTCTGCATCGCCATGTATCACCAATACAGGGGCTTTAACATTCTTCAACGAAGGGTATAAATCGGCATCGTACTTTTTGTAGTCGTAAGAAAGGCCGCGGAACAATGCCCGCTGTGCGTCACCATAATTATCAGGATATGTAAGTTGTATCTTATCTATATCCATAAAATTGTAAAGACTATACAAGAATGCAAGGCGTTGCTGAATTTCTATACGCGATATATGGCGTTGTATTATCTCCATGCGTTTCTCTTGCAGCTCTGGCTTCTTAGCCATTCTGTAGTTATAGTCCATTTGCAGACTATCAAATTCGTGATTGAGCGGATAGGCATTTGTCAACACCAGCGATTTAATATTTCCCGGGTACTTGATTGCATATAAGAGTGCCATCTTTGCCCCCCAGGAGTGTCCAAGCAGATTTAGCTTCTGTATGCCGAATGCCTTACGGATGCCTTCAATATCGTCTACCAGATATTTGTGCATAGTACCCATTGTATCGTCAGGTATCTCAGATTTGCCGGTGCTGCGTGGGTCGAAGAAAATCAGTTTGTTTTTCTTTGCCAGTTCGTGCATGTGTGGCTCTATATACTCCATATTCATGCCCGGGCCTGTTTGTACAACAAGTATAGGTTCGCCTTCGCCTATCACCTTAAAATAAAGGTTATTGCCATTTACTTTTTTCAGCCCTTCAAAAGATACCTTCTGTGCATCTGCCCAAGTAGCCACAAACAAGGATGCGAGCAATAATAAAGTACGTGTAAACTTCATCATACCAGCAATTTACAAAAAAGAGTATGAACGGTATTGTTAATACCTGAAAGTGTGCAGAGTTATTAACTTTTTGCTAAAACCCTAACCCTCTACCCACTTGCGGAACTGGGCTGCTTTTTCTTTGCTAACGATAATTTCGGGTGTGCCGGGGTATTTCAGCTTCACGATGATTTTACCCGTTTCATCGCCACGCATGGTGTCTATATATGGCAGTGAAATGATAAACTGTCTGTTGGCACGGTAGAAATGTTCGGGGTTCAAAAGCTCTTCCACCTCATCTAGCGAACGATAATCTGTGATGTATTTCTTACCATCTTTGTGAACGAGGTATATTATCTCCTCTTTGGTAAAGCAGGCGATGTCATCCGAATGCATCAGCACTATATTCCGGCCGAGGTGCGCGGTAAAACGGTCTTTGTATTTTTTGCTGTTACCAAAGTTTTTGAAGAGTTCGTTTATCTGCGAAAGGTACTGTTCGTTTCCAAACTTGCTTTGCAGCAGGTGGTATTTATCAAAAGCTGCTTTTAGCTCTTCTTTGTCTATGGGCTTCAGCAAATAGTCTATACTATTTACTTTGAATGCGCGGATAGCATATTCGTTGAATGCTGTTGTGAATATAATAGGGCAAGTGATGTTGGTATCCGAAAACACATCAAGCGATATACCGTCAGCCAGTTGAATGTCAGATATTATCAAATCGGGCATGCCTGTTGCCAATACCCTGCGTGCTTCTTTTACAGATGCGATGGGGCCTTGCAACTCTGCTGCAGGCTCCAGTTGCTTTACCAGTTTCATGAGGCTTTCTGCCACCAAATGCTCATCTTCCAATACCAGTATCTTCATATCACTCAAAATTATAACAAGGGTATTTTAATGGTGTAGGTATCATCCTTATCTTCTATCACTATCTGCTTTTGTGTTAGGAAGGTATAGAGTTGTTTTAACTGCTGTATGCCCTGCCCGTTGGATGTTTCTATCTGCTTGCGCAGTTGTTTGTTGTTGCGAACAACAAGAAATTCCGCATCGTCAAATATCTCTATGCGCAGCGGCTCGTCTTGTTGCAAAATGTTGTGTTTTACAGCATTATCTATCAGCATTTGCAGCGTCACCATTACGATGCCCTTGTCTTTTGCTTCATCGCTTACGGTAGTGGTTATCTTCAAACCATCGGCATAGCGGATGTGCAACAACTGTATATAGTGCTGAATGAACGACAATTCTTCATCCAGGTTTACCACCTCGCTTTCTTTATGCTGCAATACATAACGATATACTTTGGACATGTGGCGTACAAACTCGCTTGCCAATTCGGGGTTGGTATGTATCAGCCCATCAAGCGATGTAAGGGTATTGAACAGATAATGCGGGTTTACCTGATTGCGTAGCTGATGGTATTGCAAATCCATCTTTTCTTTCTCCAGCTGTGCAGCCTGTATCTCCAGTTCTGCTTTATCTACTATACTATCCTGCCAGTTTTTAAAGAAGTATGCTGCATAGAAACTAAAGTTGAACAATGCTACCAGCACTACAAAAAGTATCACCCCGATAGCCATAAACTGCTTGGTAACAAACCATGGCATATATGGCTTGACGAGCAAAAAGCCCACTATCATAACAGGGGACAGAATAATCAGTGTAATAGACTGCTGAAACAGGATTCGCACAACAGGGCCGTTTTCAAAAGGCATAAACCTGTCCAGCAAGCGGCTTATCAGCTTTACCAGATTCCAGATGCCTATCATGGCAAGCGTTTGTGTAACAAACCCTAACAGGTGCAACTGCCAATGAAACTGTGCCAGCATATAGTACCTGCCCACAGACATAGTAGCGGTAAACAGCACTATCAGCACATAGGGAGTAAACCTATACTGCAGGTAGTTGATGCGCCTATACATCTGTTTGGATGCCACTTTAATATCGTCACATTGTTTCAACACAAAATACAAACATTAATGCTTCCCGTTAGGAAAATGTGTACCAATAATATTGCCATCCTCCATTTCTATAATCCTATCGCTACCATTAGCAAAATCAGGGTCGTGTGTAACTGTGATGATAGTTTGTTTGTTATCGGTGGCCAGTTGTTTAAATATCTCGAACACGCGTTGCGAATTGGCTTTATCCAGATTGCCCGTAGGCTCATCGCCCATTATCACAGCAGGGTCGTTAATTAGCGCACGGGCTATGGCTACACGTTGCTGTTGGCCACCCGATAGCTTGTTGGCGTGTTTCAATGCATAATCTTCCATACCTACCAGCTTCAGTTTTTCGATGGCACGGTGTTCAATCTCTTCTTTGCTGTATTTAGCAAGCTTCAGCGCAGGCATCATTACATTTTGTATGGCTGTAAACTCGGGCAGCAAATAGTGAAACTGAAATACAAAACCCAGGTTCTCGTTACGGAAAGCTGCCAGTTCATTTTGCTTAAGTCCGGTGAGCTTTTGTCCTTTTATCTCCATCGTCCCCTCATAGTCGGTATCCATAGTAGAAAGGATATACAACAAGGTACTCTTGCCGCAGCCGCTCTTTCCAATGATGGATAAAAACTCACCACGGTCCACGTCAAAGCTTACGCCTTTCAACACCTGAAATTTTTCAGGCTCCGTGAAATACTTTACTATATTCGTCGCTTTCAACATCAGCCTCTGATAATTTGAACAGGATCAACTTTAGCAGCACGCTTAGACGGGAAATAACCCGCGAATAATGTGGTAAGGAAACCAAAGAATAAACCAGCCATGTAATGAAATAATTTAAAATTGACAGGAAAGGTACTCATGCGCACTACCTCGCCAGCAGGGAATGGCGTGCGTGACAACAGGTAACTAACAACCCACCCGATTAGCAACCCAATAACACCACCACCAATACCTATCATCAATGATTGCAATAAGAAGATGCCGGTAATATCATTGCCCTGAAAACCGGTAGCTTTTAGTATGGCTATATCTTTCATCTTATTGATAATGTTCATGTTCATGATATTGTAGATACCAAAACCGGCAACAATAAGCAATGTAACACATACTACAATCGTCATTACATTACGTATCACCGTACCTGCCAGTATAGATGCGTTGGCTGCTTCCCAGTCTTCCATATATATATCGGGGTAGCGTTGCTGTAGTTTGTCTTTGAATGCCTTTGCCTGCGTTTTGTCCTTAATCTTCAGGTGCAGTTCTGTAACATAGGAGGGGTCTACACCCATTATCTTTTGCACAGTAGCTAATGTGGCATAACTTTTAGATTCGTCCCATGCAGCAATACCAAACGAGAAGATACCCGCAATACGTACATTCACATTATTACCCTCTGGCGTAGTTACACTTACACGGTCGCCCACTTTTACATTCATCTTCTTAGCCAGCCCTTTACCTACCACTATTACATCCGAGCCTTTCAACAAATCTTCCAGTGCGCCTTCATCCATTTTCTCATCCAGTTGGAAAAGTTTTTTCTGCATGTCGATATCTATACCTGACAGCGTACCGGGTATTTGTGTAGGCCCGTTATTAAAGAATACTTGCGTGCCTACCTGCGGTGCCACGCCTGTCACCTCAGGCATGTCAGCTATTTGCTGGGCAACAATGAGTCCGTTTTTAATCTTGGTCAATTCACGCTTCGGACGTTGATGTTCCAGTACATACCAGTTTTTATCGTCCTGCACTTTGCCATCGGCTATTATCTTTTTATCCTTCAGCTCAATGGGCTTATAAATGCGGATATGCGGCGTATTGTCCATTGCCATATCCTCCAGAAAGTCATTCACGCCCGTCATGAAACTGATCATAATGATGAACATGGATATACCAAACGTTACCCCAAGCATGGCAATGATGCTCTGCCGCTTTTTGGTCAGCAGGTGTGTAGATGCTATGCTAAATGCTAGTTTCCAGTTCATTTTTGAATGATTAATATAGATGACTCAGTAATACCGCCACGAACTTCTACCCATACATCGTCTTCAATACCCTTCTGTATTTTCACCTTTTTCTTTTCTCCGTTTTCTTTTACCCATACAGTATCACCTTTCATTACCGCAGTACGTGGTATAGCCAGTACATTTTTCTTATCTGCAACAACAATATTCGCTTCGAGGTTCAGTCCGTACATAGAAACCGGTATCGCATCGTCCAGTTGTGCATCTACCCGAAACGACTGCTCGACCTTACTAAGCAACGGATATACCTTGCTGATGTGGGCTTTGAATACTTTTTCAGGGAAAGCATCCATTGTTATCAATACCTGCTGGCCTGCATATACTTTATCAAGATCGTCTTCATCAACCATCAGCTTAGCGTACATCTTACCTGCACCCACCAAAGCAATTGCCTGATTGGGATTGATAAGGTCGCCTTCTTTCTTGTACACATCATATACTACGCCATTCACAAAGCTTTTCAGTTTGCCTACTTCAGACTGTGCTGCCGCAACCATCAGGCTGTTTTCTGCCTGTTGCAATTGCAGATTGGCAGATATACGTTGCTGTTCTACATTTTGTTTCAGGCTCTGGTAATCTTTCAGTGAGCTTTGGTATTGCAGGTAATACTTTTCATAATTGCTTTTAGAAATAGCATTCTGCTCAAACAGGTTTTTATAGCGCTGATATTGCAGGCTATCCTGTTGCATGCGTATACGTGCTACTTCCAGCTTGCCCTGCAGCTCACGGAATACAGGTGCATTATCTACCACGGCAGGCATGGTACGTTTTACCATTGCCTCTGCACCCTGCATTTGCGCATTGCGTACATCATTGCTTATTGCAAACATCAGTTGCCCTTTATGTACCGTATCGCCTTCCTTAACTAATGCCTGTACCAGATACCCATCCACACTCGAAATCACTTTATACTCCTCTTCGGGCACAAGGCTGCCTGATGCATACACAGCCGAGGTGAGCAGCTTCTTTTCAGGATGTATTTCGGTTTCTTTGCTACCGCAACTGCTTGCCAGTGCAGCCAATAACAACCATGACAGCTGTTGTTTCATTTTATTAAAAATTTTGAGTACTTAAGAGATGATATAAAATGCCATCTGCAAGATTCTGGAGATTCTCCATCCTTGCACGATTATATTCAGTGAAGATGTTATTGAATTCGTCAAATTCCATTACACCTTCTTTAATGTTCAGCTTTGCAATACGCAGGTTCTCTGATGCGTTATGTACTTTTTCCTGCAATGCATTATGTTTGTTGAATGCAGCCTGATACAAGGCAAACCAGTCGCGTTGTTGTTGGGTAAGGTTTGCCTGTACACGTTCCTGTTCCAATTTTGCATTTTGCAATTGTAGTTTGCTCTTGTTTATAGACGAGCGATAATACATCCCTTGAAACAATGGGAAATCTACCCGTACACCAACATTTGCAGTATTGAATTCTACATTATTGCCAATTGTTTCGAATTTGCTCTGCATATTATACACATACCTGCTTGTAAGTGACATACGAGGCAACCCTCCTGTTCTACTTTCTCTCAAAGCAAACTCTGCTGTTTTCAGTTTAGCGTCCGCTTCTTTCCATCCCGGGCGTGAAGTAACATCACCTAACTGCTGTAAAACAGGCCATTTGAAATCGGCAAGGCTTTCAGATAATTGTAAGGAGTCTTCTTTGAGATTCAGCATGGCACCAAGGTTATTGTATGCCTGTTGCAGTTGCTTAGTGTAGTTATACCCTGCATTTTTAACGTCAATATCCAGATTCTTTGTACGATTAAAATCAGAAGGATTCACGACACCATTCTCATAACGATCTGCCATTATCCGTGTCAACTCTGCAGTTGTTTCAGCATTTTCATCATTCAGCGATAATACATCTTTAGTAGCCAATGTCTGATAATAAGCCTGCATCAGCTGAATATGAAAATTCTCAAGAGCTGCTTTACTATTCCATTGAGATTGGTTGTAAGCTGACTTAGACTTAGAAAGCTGCGACCATTTTTCAAGGTTCACAACAGGCACAGTCAATTCAGCGCCTGCTGCAAACACATAAGGCAAGCCAAACTGAGCTTTTAGGTACGTACCAGATTTGCCACCTAACACCTCTGCAGGAATAACCTGTGTAGCTATTATAGGGTAGTAATCTCCTGTACCAAATACGTTTACTTTCGGGTAGAGTCCGGAAGCCTGTAAGTTTACATCCTGTTTCGACATCTTGGGAGAAAGGCTTGCTTGCAATGCGACAGGAGCGTATTTGTCAGCATATTCCAGTAATGATGGTAAACTGCTCACCTTTACCTGAGCAATGGCTGAAACCGAGATTGTTAACAATATGAGTGAATGCAAAAAGCGCATTGTATCAATTTTCTACAAAATGAATACAATACGCTTTCATAACAAAAAGCTTCTCAGCGAAGCGGAATAAAGACCCACGCAAGCGGAATTACTAAGGGAGTCTGATATTCCAAAACCTCAAAACCCAACGAAGAATAGTGTAAGCACCTAGTATAATGGTAACCCAAAAGAGTATATTCCGTTCCTTCTGAAGTTTGCCAAAGTTGACAGACATGGCTAGATTTTCATTCTGTAATTGAAGCTCTTTGGCTTTATTTACAACCTTGAGATTTTTAAGCCGATAGATAGTATCAACCCGTTTGTCATTACGATATATTGTTTTTGTAAGAAGCCTAGTAATTGTATCGGACACCAAAAAAGTATCAGTAATTGTAGTTTCTACACCGGGAAGAAATACTATGCTGTCTACTAAATAACTCTGATCAGGGAATATATCAGCACAATGCTTGGTTACAATCTGAGGATATTTTGCGTGAACAGTATATAGTTTTCTTGCAGCTTGTCTTTCAGACATACAACCTGTTATCATCATGCACAATGAAAGCATGATGATAAGATAAGTGATAAGGTTTCTCATATTAGCGGGTTTGGTTATTCTCGATACGATCTACTCGCGCCTCTAACAATTTGATTTGTATCTTTTGTATAGCGATATCATTTCTGAACCCGTAGTAAACACTGAGTACGGTAGACACGCTCACAGCTGTACAAACCACAAGCGCCCAGATTAATCGCAAATTGATACCACGAAGCTGTTTATCTATTATTGTTATATCCTGCTGTGTCATCTGCATTTCCATTTCCATTTTCATCTACACCAAACATTTTTGAAAGTCCCCAAACAAGCATATTGATTCCCGAAAACCATTTTAACAATAAAAGCTTCAGGCTTTCATTTATTCCCGGGTAATCACTAACCATAAAAACAGCTATTGATAGCAAAAGAAAAACAATACGAAATGTATATTTAGCCCACAGTGGGGTGGGTTTCTGTATTTGCGAAACCCCGAATTGAAGATTTGTTTTCATAGTTATTGAACAATTGCGAGTTTATAAATAACACCATCAATCTCTACCTCTACAAATTTGTCTGTTTGCAGTGTAACACTTGCGCCAGTAATAACCTTGCCTAGCTTATAAACACCAGCGCCATTCGAAGATGGCTGAACGGTTTTTAGTTTTTGAACAGTTGCATTCCCGTCTTTGTCAACCTTTGCTAATACCGTCCCCGAATTATCTTTCCACTGTGTCAGGTCAGCTGTTTGGCTGGAAGTAGATTGAAATATCGTCACTGGTGTAGAAGCATTACTGGCCAATACATGCAATCTTGCAGATGGCAAAGTAAGACCGATACCATCTTTAACAGCACCTACATTTCTTGATAGTCCAATACCTACATTTTGATACCCGTCAATTAACATAGCACGTGCATTACTTGCCCAATCACCCCAAGTACCGTTGTTTGTGAAGAAGGAGAGATTGCCTAAATAAGTGTTATAGTAACCTTCTGCAACTATTGCGCTTGTCATAACTGGCCCCCCAGAGCCATAAGTATAGTTAGAATAGGTCTGAATAACTGGAGATCCAGAATCTCGGTTCCACAAGTTTAAAAGTTGACCATTAGGATATTGACTTACCAGATTTATTTGGGAAATATATGTAGCCACTCCATCTCCCATATATTGAGTATGATACCCCATAGATATCTTGTCCCCATTAATGATTACACTCTCTATTGGAGCATTTGTTCCACTCCCGCCTCTGGTCTTAATCCTAAATCCACCATTGAAACCACCAGAAGCACCACCACTTACAATCTCAACGCCATCTGTATAGGTATCCTGAAACCTTCTTATTAGATTATAATGATTACCATCATAAGGAACGCTATTATTGAATTTAATACCAAACGACTGAGTTGTGCCAGCTACTTGAAGCTTATCGACACCATTATTGGCATACTTCCCGATTAATAAATTACCGTTAGGCACAGATACAGAGGTACTGTCAAGAACAATAGCTGTGTTTGTTGATGTATTAGTTGTACCAAAAGAAACAAAACCTTTATTGTTGCCATTATATGTTGAAGTACTAACACCTGCATACAAATGTCTTGAAGGTGAGCTAGACAAATCTAATTGCACCTCATCAGATGACTTGTTTACCTCAACCCTACCAGAAAACTTGGTCGTATTAGTACCATGTGGGACAGACATTACAGTTTGATTATTTGTAGGGTTATTTATCAATGTAAAATCTGAAGCTGTACCTTCAGCGCCATTAATGATTAAACCGGTTGTGACATTTTTATTAATGCCGGAATATGAACCGGTAGTATTATTCGTTACATTAAGACCTTCTGCACCTACTACACCACTTACGTGTAGCTTACCTGTAGTTGGACTTATACCAACTCCTACTGCACCATCATTGGCTATAACAATCCGGTTAGTATTATTTGTTTTGATATTTACATGCTGATTATCATTTGTACCAATTGAAAGCGTACTTCCAGTAGTATTACCACCAATCTTAACAAAACCATTATTGACAAAATATTTTGTAGATATCACATTCGTATCAATAGTAGGTGCATTCTGTACAATAAGCTGTTTGATGATTACAGTATCCTTATACGTCATGTACCGCACACGTTTATTAGCATCAAAATGATATAAAACTGAGTCTTTAAGATCATAAACAAACAGCCCACGCTTTGCAGTCTTCACACTATCCAAAACAACTCTTGGAAGTATCATGCCTTTGCCTGTAGTATCCTTACCTATTTGCAGCCAGCAAGATGTATCTGCAAAAGTGCGATCACCTTTACCTAACACAAGTGAGCCTGTAATATAAAACCGATTCATCATCATACCGGTTTGTGAATATGCCGTAAAGGCATATAAAATCATTAGTATCGTTAGTATTCTTTTCATGGTTTCTTATTTAATATATAGGATAGAAATTTTTTGACCTGCTATTAACGAATTGTTGAAGCTTAATTCTCCATGCGCCAAGTCAACTTGATACTCATCATTTGCGTTACCTTCTTGCAGTATTACGCCTTCAACAAACACCGCAATTTGCTTAGCATAGATCAGTGCTGTATGATTGTATGTCTGTTGACCATCCAACGCGTAAAACTGAAGTTTACCTGCTTTGATTGTCGATTCACCAACACCACCTGTATACTCAACGCCTGGCAATATGGGAATTGTCTGTACTTGATAGGAGGCATTATTAAATAATGAAGTATCAGGCTTATAGAGCTTAAACGTGTAATTATAATATTCATTCAGTTTAGCAGGTACAATCAAGTTATCACCTGCGATAGCATTGAATTGAACATACTGGTAGGCTCCGTTAAAGTTCGTAATAAACTCCCATGCGCCTGTGCTGTCAGCAGTTAACGGGAGAGATATACCCTCCTCTGCCAGTGGCACCTCGCCAAGATTAATTATAGTATTCATGTTTATGCTTTTATAGGGTTTACAATACAGTTTGAAGGAACGTACTCTTTCGAAACACTTAATTGTAGTTTTACAATCGTTTCATTTTTAAGCCTTTGCAAAGAAGCTCTTATATCATCCTGCTTCATACCCTGCAATTCATCAGCCATTACAATCTCTCTGTTCCACTGGCTGCTTATAGGCACTACGTTCATCTCGGCAAAAGACATGCAAGTGTTTTTCAGATTTTCCAGCAACTGGTATGCATCTGCATTTTTAACTACAGCCACCAGGTATGCAATCATCGTATCATTGAAGGTGAGGCGTTGAGAACCTGCATCTGTAAGCCGCTGTTGTTCCGCAGCAATGTACTTCATTTGCGTATCATTGCGCAGGTAGCAATAGTTTCCCAGTACGTCAGACGGCAGCAACACAAGTTTGTCACTTCCTTTATCAACCATCACCCTTCCTGTCAATTCATCTTTGCAGGCATTCGCGAAGCCTTTACTGAAATAGGCATTTTTTTCAAGTATGTGTGATAAGAGTTTATCGAAATCGCTTCTTTGCATTTATCGTTTTTTAGTGGTGAACGTTTTAAGTTTAATCTTCTTAACCGACGGCTTATTGATTGTCTTTACTGGTTGCATAGTTTGTTGCTTTGCACCAATCCCTGACAGATAATCACAGTATTCTTGTAGTGACAGGCTCATTTGGAGAATAGTTTTGTAATGAAATAGAGGGACAACATGCTGCCGATTGAAACATACAGCAGATACCACAATACGTTCCCAAACACAACCCACAACCAACTATCAACAGTATCCGTTATCCAAACATCAGCAACTGTATTCATGAATAGCATATACAACCAATAACCTGTAAATGTTAGTATGTGACTGAAACACACTTCACAATTCCCACCAACTTTCGAGAGGAATACATTTCCGTTCACATCCCATTCATGCAGTCGTTTCTGATATTTAAAGAGCGTATCTATCCACTGTCCGGGCTGTATACTAATGTGCAAAACCTTTACCAGAGAAGCGTTTGCCACTAGTGCAATTATTGTGTACAATAAAAATGTCAACATATTTTGCTGTTTTTTTAAACGTTAGTAACCCATCTTATGCCGTTACAGACAAGGCAATCATCTTTCATACCTGCAACAATACCATGCAGCGCCTCACTGAACACCTTCCATTTTTCGCGGTATTGGTTTTCAATATCTGTCAAGTAGCTCTGAGTTTCTTCCCTGCCATATATTACCCAGTTGTTCAGCCTGTTTGTGCGCAAATGCTCTTCAAGAAGCAGTACACGTGTTTTCAACCATACCAGTTCTCCCACATAGGTTTTGCTCAGGTCGCACAATAATTGGTCATAGTCACATTCGCAACCAAACTCCAGATTAATCCCGAAGCCTTCTTTACCACTTATCTCCTTATCATCATACCATCCTTTGGTATAACCACAATCATTGGGCAGTGTACCATTGCAACCTGTAAAACATGTCAGATATGCACCCGCAACAGGCACATTTGTACCATCAAGTACTACTCTGGCAAAACTGCCTTTCACTTCATACCCAACATCAAAACTATTTACCTGATTAGCGATCAGATTCACATTATATGTTGACACAACTCCACCCGTATAGTCGTCGTATATTTTCAGTTGTACATCGGCCACATCTGCAAGCGGATATATTTTCACTTTATGAATCTTCAGCTTGCGGAGTGAACCACGTATCCTACTATTCTTATACAGTGTAACACCTCGCTCTTTAGCCTCTGCAGGGAAAGTGATTGCAGGTTTAAACTCTCCTGTGTTGTGTTTCTTCGCCTCCAGATTTGGGATAACTCTGTTTGCAGCAAGCGCACTCATCAGGTCGTTACGTACCAAAAGTGTAGCCTGCTCTATCTTCTTTCTTGCCAGGCCGAGGCCGCTTGTATATTCTTCATTCGCGATATTAGCTAGGTTGATGATGGATATTTCAGGTGCATCCATCAAATCAAGCCCACTAAGAGACGGCACGTTTTCTTCCGTCGTCACATCGCGTATAGATATGATATTCTTTATGTCAGACATGGTAATTGGTTTTTAAAAAGTTCCCCGCTACTAACTTCGGGGAACTTTATCAGGAAGGGTTATTAAGGGGCTGCTGTGAAGGAAACGTTAGTAGTATCATTTATTTTGCCACCCATAGTGCCGTAGCCCGTGTACGTAATCTTAGTACCGCTCACTGCAAACACATAACCGTTTACACTGTCGTTGTAAAGGTTTTTCAGTTCTGTGATGTTGGCAACTGTTACATCAGGATGCGTAGTTTGTCCGCCAAGTTCCAGCTTGTGTATATACAGTGGGAAGGTTACCGCACCGCTTGTATTCCATTCGTAAGTATGGCTCGATGCAGGTGTTGAAGGTGTACCACCATCAGGACAAGTGTATTGTACCGCAGGGCATGTAGTAAAGTGGAAGATGCCGTTTACACCCGGAATACCACAAACAGCAGGTGGCATCACAAAGATGTCCCATTCCAGTTTCCATTGGAATGTCCAGCGGTAGTTGCACTTATCGTAGTTAACATTCAAATCCCACAGCAGGCCTGTCAGCGGGTCTGCCATTACACCTTCAATATAGTCTGTACCACCGCGTTGGTAGATAGCGTCTATCGCATCTATATTTTGCAAATCTGTCGCAAAAATACCTGCGTTGCGGTTGAAGCTTACAAACTTCAGCATTTGCGGATCAAAACTGATGATATGTTCACTGTCAGGATCGCCGAATGCATCATTAATCAGGCTGTCGTAATAGGCATTGCTGCGACCCAGTTGGCTGATGTCCTGACCTTTGTCATTCACACCGCCAATCTCTACTGCTTTGCGCCAATGGAACACATCTGTACCACCCACTACAAAAGGATTAGAGAATCCCGCATCACGATAAATACGCTCAATCTCCCACAAGCCCATAGGGTTCACACTACCATTCTCTTTATCCAGGAAAGGCAGCATGCGGCTTGTATTACCATCAGGTAACAGGCCTGCACCTGAAACAAGCAGATTGGCAACTTCCAATGCCAGCTTGCGGCGTACCGCAGGCAATGCAGCGTTGATGGCAGCTTTTGCATGATCGCTGAAAGAGTAAGCACCATCTACATAACGCACGTCATCACGATTCAATTGATAAACAGCAGATGCAGTTGTACGTTTCAGTTCAAAGAACACTTGCTTAGGTTCTACTACAGTACCTGCATTACATAGACTTTCTGTACCTGTACCGTTATCATTGCAGATAGGTGCATAGTAGTTTATCTTCAGTTGGCGCTTTTTACCTGCTTCAGACTGCAGGTCGGTTTCCATAATGGTTGTATTATATTGTCTGGCAGCAAGCACAGCGGCAAGCACCTCATACGGGCGGCCTTGTTTTGCGTATTGCAATATGCTTTTCTGTGTTGCCTGCATGGCATTTTTAAAGCTCATGGCTTATATACGTTAATAGGTTGTGAGCCCCGTCCCCTGCAAGGGGCTCGAAATAGTTGGATGCAGCAGGGTTACTGCCAATAAAAGTGTTGGGAAACCGAAAAAGATTTTCGGCAAGAAACGTGTTGTTTGAATAGCAGCGTCCTGCTATGGTACTATTGTTCTGCCCATGCTACAATGGCTTCCATTGCATTATCGGGCGCGGGTTGGGCAATGATGACACCGCTGCCATAGCCACCACTGTGTCCTGCCTTTACATCAGCGGGCGATATGTGGCGGGTATCGTTTACAAGTATGCCTGCTTTTTCTGCCCACATACGTGCAAAACTCTCATCACTCATTGGTTGATCATCCGTGAAAACGGGTTTATCTTCTTTATAAAACTCAAGCTTTTTATCTGCTTCATTGTAGCGGATATCGTAAGCCGATTGCATTTTGTAACGAAGCATCTCTGCCTGTTCGGCTATGTCGCCACCTTTGCGCGGCAATCTTTCCAACAAAGACATACACCTTGCCGTAATATCGCGTTGCACTTGCTTATTGCGTTCTGCCGATAGCATTGCTTCGTAGTTATCCTTTATCTGTTGCAATTGCGCTTCATACCCGTTGATGGCAGTTTCTGCTACTTGTTGTCTTTCGGTTTCGTTTTGTGCTATTTGCGCATCTACCATCTGCTTGCACTTTGCCACCATCTGTTCAATGTTCAGGCTTTCCAGTTCCTTGCGCGGAATGTTGAAGATGCGATACATGGCAGCACGCATAGTACCCGTAAACCTACCCAGATAGTTGCTCTCTATCAATGGCTTCATTTGTTCTTCCAGTGTAGGTCGCAGATTGGTGGTTATATTTTCGTTAATGGATGCTAACAGGGCTTCTGAATCAACGTTTGTATCAGCTTGTTGCTCATCTGCCACAACTGCTACATTTCCGGCCAGTGCGGCCAATAATTTGTTGGCTTGTTCTATTGAGATATTCATAGTGTGTGTTTTCGGTTATTTCGTTTTTAGCTTTCAGTCTGAATTTTGTCGTATCTCCGTAATACTTCTGATACTTTCCTGCAGGGTAAAAGAACTCGCTGCCGGGTTTGTCCGTGCCATCTTCGTTAAGCGCCACCAGCAATACATAACCTTCGGGTATCTGCATTTCCTGTTGGGTGGTTACAATTACCTGCTCTACACTTACAGGGGTTATAATGATGTCTTCAACTACGTGTTCGGGTATAGGTTTCTTCTTTGCCATTATGCTATCAATTCAAATTCGTGAGGATATTTATCTGCCAGCATTGCAGCTGCTTTGTAGCCCATTAGTACTGTTCTGCCACTTCTCTTGTTATACAGATTGATGCGTTTGGGCATATCTGCAGGGCTGATGGCTACAGGAGTTAGCGAAACCGCCTGTACACTTACAGGTTGTAACAGCGTACTGTTCGTTTGTTCTACTTCTACACTATCTTCCAGCAATCGCCTGTATCCGCGTTGCGAAAGGCCCAGTGTCAGTAATTCATCAGGTGTTTTGCCTTCATTATCTTTTATAATACGGGCATCCTTAGGAGAGAATTTCTTGATGTTCATGGTGGGTGATTTTTGCTTTGTTGTACAAATGTACAAACTATTTTTAAATAACAAAAAATAATTTTAAAAAAGTTTTTTTGCTTATTTAAAACTGTTGATAAATATTGACAATTAATAATACATGGCAGCAAATGGAGTATATTATTAACCTTGGGCAATAGTATTGATGTACCAACATTAATAATACCCCAATGACATTTATCATTTAGTCATCAGACCAAAGCAGCATTAAAATATACATCGTATATTTACAACATTATATATAGCTCTATCGTAACGAATTATCCTACCTATACCTAAGCCGGCAGAAACAAACAAGAAAGACCCGTTAATGAGCAAATTACTCCGGATGGTTATTATAGCTGTAGCTGTAATAACTTTCAACATACAACAAACAGAGGCACAGACTAATACAGACAGCCTCAGAAAGGTTATTGCCACCCTCAAGGACAGCGATACCAACAAGATATTACTTACCACGCATCTTGCACAAACGTACTATCACAGTTCGTCAGACTCTCAATACAATATTGCCAGCCGCGCATTGTCACTGGCATCGGGCAATAAGTATTACAGAGGTGTTGCGCTTGCGCTGACAGAGTTGGGATCTTCTTTTTTCACCCGTGGATTATACGATAGTGCTATCGCTTCGCAAAAACAGGCACTCATTATCATCAACGAAAATAGGCTATACAAAGAGGCAAGCCCTGTGTATTCCAACATTGCCAGTGCATTATTTCGTAAAGGTTTATATAGCGAGGCTTTAATCAACAACGACAGTGCCCTCAGCTATGCAGAACGCAATAAACAGCATCTGCAAGCAGGCAAAGTACGCAGTAATATTGCCAACATCTACTACAAGATGGGCAACTACACCCGCGCACTCGACTACTACCTGCAAGGGTTGAAAATACAGGAACAGGAAAAAGGCAATAGCATAGATATTGCTACAGACCTTTCCAATATTGCTAATATATACGTGCGCCTTGGCGATTATAAAAATGCACTGGAATATAATGGCAGGGCATTAGTCATCAATCGTGCAGCAGATGCTAAAAACCATTTGGTAGGCAACCTTACAACGAATGCCTTGATATATAATGAGCGTAAACTATACGATTCTTCATTGATTGCGCTAAACGAGGCATACACCATTGCTACCCAAGTAAAAAATGAATACCTGCAAAACCTACTGAAAGGCAATATGGCAGAAGCCTACATGAAGAAGGGCGACTTGACTAAAGCACTGGCACTTTATCAGGAATCACTGATTGTTTCTGAAAAACTGCAAGATGCAGAGGGTGTAGGTGTTTGCAAAGCAGGTATTGGAGAAGTATTATTTAAACAAGGTAATACTACAGGCGCTATCGGTTATTTGAAAGATGCACTTGGCATCATGCAACAGATAGGCGTAAAAGAACAGGCAAGGGATATCTCTGGCAAACTAGCCGATATATATGAGCACAACGGCGATTTTGCCAACGCACTCACTTATTTCAAAATAAATCAATCGCTGCGCGACAGCCTCAGCAGCGATGAGGCCAAGAACAAGGCTGAACAAATGGTCTTCAACTACGAGATAGAAAAGAAACAGCGCGAAATTGAAATACTGGAAAAAGACAAAGCACTTGCGGTAGCAAAAGCCAATAATAAGAACATACTGTTGTTTGCCGCGTTTTTAGGCATTGTGCTGGCTGCCATCATCGCCATGATGTTCTTCCGCAATGCACAGCGCGAACGCAGGCGTCAGGCAGAAATACTGGCACAAAAAGAGGAAATAGAAGCACAGGCTGATAGACTGAAAGAACTGAACGATTTTAAAGATGTTACGTTCTCGGTACTATCCCACGATTTGCGCAGCCCTGTAAATGCTTTAACCGGTACCATGATGATGCTGGACGAAAAGCTGATGACACCGGATGAATTCTCGATGCATAAAAACGAGCTCAACAATAAGCTGCAATCTGTAAGCCTGTTGCTGGAAAACATGCTCTACTGGGCACAGAGCCGCATGAAGGGCGAACAAAAACTGGATATTGAAAAGCTGAACATGAAACGTAAGGCTTTGAAAACAATTGCAGTATTGAAAGATGCCGCAATGCAAAAAAACATTACGCTCACTCATAATATACCTGAAGAGCTAACTGCCTACGGCGACGCTAACCAGATAGATATAGTATTCAGAAACCTGGTATCAAATGCTATTAAGTTTACCCAGGATGGCGGTACCATTACCATAAGCGGATATACTAGCGGAAATACAACACAAGTATCATTTACAGATACGGGCGTCGGTATGACAGACGATCAGCTTAGCAAACTATTCAGCGAGCTGACGCTGAACAGTACACGTGGTACGGGCGGAGAAAAAGGCACAGGGCTTGGCCTTCAATTGTGCTACGAGTTCATTAAGAAAAATGGCGGTGATATTGTTGTCAGCAGTACTCCGGGCAAAGGCAGTACATTTACCATTACACTACCCAACACAGCATAGTACAATTGGTCATACCCTTATGAAAATCCATAAGGGTACTATCTGCAGACCATTGCAGAATATAGTTAAAACACGAACGCAACTGTAGCTTAGGCAAATGCGCCTGCTGCTACCGCAACACGTTTCAGTGCTTTCTTCAGTGTATTTGCGTCTTTTACCATCAGCGATTCACCGTCAGAGAAGATGAACAAAAGGTTCATGCTATCTGTAGTGATAACGCGTTTTGAACGTTTGAAAAACTTAGTGTAATCTTTCTGTTCGTTATAGGGCTCCCTTACAAGGATGTTAGCTTCGTGAACAGATGCAGCGACTTGAATATCTGTAGTGTTTACGCCGGGAAATAATATCGCAACGGCATTCTTTAATGCGTTCATTTTGTGTGTTTTTTATTGTTTTTGTTTTGAACCGTAGTGTTAAATACGGCTTTGTGTGTGTTGTGCTTCAGGCTGTGCGAAAACAGCTTAAAGGACGAATATAATATGTGACTTATACGGTTTCCAAATATTTGTGCTTGCTTAACAGCTTATTTACAAAGCATTAGCATGCGGATAGTAAAAGCATCTGTCGATTGCGGTGCTATTAAGCTGCCTGCATACCAAGCAGTTGTTTTACTTTACTCAGCACACCTTTCAGGCTCACCACGTCTTCTACCAGCTGTGCGCTACCGTCTGCAAAAACAAAAAGCAGGTTCACATCTTCTTTATGAAAAATATGTCTTGATGGCTTGAAATAGCGCTCATAATCGCGCTGCAGGCTATACACTTCTTCATTTACTACGTGTATATCATATTTCTCAGAGGCTGTCGCAACTGCCGATTTTTCGGCTCCGGGTATCAATACCGCTACTGCGTTGTGTTGTGTTGCCATGATTTGGTGTGTTTTTTAATTCTTGTTTCTGTTTGTTTGCTACCTACCTTACGGGGCGGGCATGTTTGTTTTGTTTGTGGCTGCCTTACGGGGCTGCGCTTTAGTTTGTTTGTTTGATGATGCAAATATGGGGGCATCGATGGCCACAAAAGAAATATTAAGGGCAGGTTAACAGCAGGTTTGTAATCGGTTAACAAGCAACTAACAAACGGATAAGGCAATAGTCTATTGATTTTCATGCGTATAATATCTGTAAACACCGGCTTTAGAACATAGAATAATTCACTATATTGCTAATAAATTTCGACCAGATGAGAATACTGATACCTTTGGCTGCGCTGTTGATCTTTACAGCCAGTTGCAACAAAAACAAAGAATATTGTTGGAAGTGTAAAGTGCGCTACTATCATACCAGCGGACAAACTACCGACGATACAAAAACCATCTGTAACAAAACAGAAGACCAAATTAAAAAAATGCAAGGCCTGCGTTTCGAATCAGGTCCGGGTACCAATATGATGGAAGAATACAGCAACTGTATCAAAAATCAATAAATAATAAAGATAATAAAGAGCGCCTTAGACAAGGCGCTCTTTTCACATTCTATGAAACAAAAAACAAACACCTAAACCTGGAAAAGACCCAATTCAACCACATCGTTTGGTGTATTCAAAAACCAATATTCTCCTTTATCTCTTATTAGTGCGTCTATGGCTGCAGGGAGCTTCCTGCTATATTGCAATTCTGCATCGCTTACCACACCAGCATTTCGCATAGCAGTTATCTCATCTATACTCAGTACACTCAGGCTATCCAGTTGTGTTATCAGCTGTGCTTTCTTCTTCATCAGTGCATCACCACTGTATTGCTTGTCCACAAAATCCAGCGCCATACGCCTACGGATGAACACAGGCATACCCGCCTGTTTACCCGTTGCATATTCATTCAGCAAATCGGCAGATGTCTTAATGCGGAATTGTGTTGGCTTCAATACCCTGAACGGATATTCAACCGGATGTATAGCACCTGCCACAGCACCGGCATTACGATAGGCAATGATATCCCTCAGTGTATCGGTTATCAGTTTATCAAATACATGATTGCTGATATTGCTAATAAACTTGTATAACCTTTCCTGATCAATAGCTTTTGCAACCCCACTCTGTGCTTCTTCCGTTTTCTGCAAATGCAGTGCTTCTATTATCAGGTTCATTACCTGTGCGCATACATCGCGGTGGTGACTGTTGATGCTTACATCGGGGTTCACTATCTGTATGGGGGAACCGTCTTTCAGTTTATCCTGTGGTACTATAATGTGCTGTCCGGGATTGCGACTTATCTGTCCGCTTCCATGGCAACTCCCACAAGACACCAGTTCTACACCGTTAGGGCAACTATCACAATCCTGCTGCACCTGCCCAAGCCCACGGCAATCGGGGCAATCTGTACTTGCCTCTACAATAAAAGGGTGAGATGCTTCTTTATCTACCAACTGTGCGGCACTGTATGCACTTACAAAATCGTCGGCAGCGGCTTTTGCCTTGCTGTAATAGCTATCATAATAGCCTTGTGTATTCCACACGCCGCCTGCGATGCTGATGGGTAAGCGGCCTAGCATGTGTGCATAGTAGCCGTGCGCATCTTCCTGCGAGAGATAATATTTCTTCTCTTCGGGTTTGTAACTGAATCGCCAGATGGTCTGCTTATCTACCCACCATGCATAGCCATTGCGAAGAAATACAAAGTCGTCCTGCGTCAGCAGTACTATATCTTTTGTATTTACAAACCATATATCTACCTGCAGTTTATCATCTGCCTGTGCATAACCGGGCAATGCAGGTATGCGCAGCAATACCCCGTTCGGGTCTTCAACCATATTCCGAAAAGCCACATTGCAGAAATATCCTACTATATCGTGCCCGCCGAAATGATTGCCCCAGATATATTGTTCATCTTGTGCGTCTTGCAGGTTCAGGTCGTAGTTAGTATCTTGAAAGATGGCACCTGTTATTATTTCCGTTATCTGTGCAAATGGGGCTTTCGTCAGCGGACGATATTGGCTGAAACGCCAGTTGCGGGTTGCATCGTTCTCTCTCGGGTGGCGGCTCAGTAAATGTTTATCAAACAAGCGTTGATACTCCGGACCATAATAGCCCTGTGGATATATAGTACCCCCACCCGACAAATCTCTGAATGCAGGACAAGCACCTGTAGTATGCAGGCTGATGCCATAATACACATCGCGTTTCCGTTGCAGGGATTCTGTCATTTCACGGCTCAGTTTCACCGTTTTGTTCAGTATGGCTAATACTTCGTTTGGTTGCATGGTAGCTTATTAGGTTTGGTTATTGGTATCTGATAAAACAAGCAGGGCAGGCACTTACGGGGCGCAGGAATATAGGTTCGGATGCGATGCACCATAGCTACCCGCAATAAATGCCTGCCCTTATGTTACTTGTTATAAAATGCCCTGGCAATCTGTCAGATAAAACACTTCATTGCCGGTTGTAAATTCAGGCTTGTTGAAATCAAGCGGATCGCCTTTGAATTCCAACTGGCCTTTTTTGATTTCGAGGATGTAAGAATTACCACCGCTGCCCTGCCTTTCGTAACTCAGGAATACATCCAAGCCTGCAGCCATAGGTTTGCCATTCTCATCTTTAGGTACTACTACGCTACCATCGCAGAAGACAAACATATAGCGCAGCATTGCGCGTTTGGTTTTTTTATCCTTCCAGAAATCGTAGTCGAAGAACAGATTTGCAGGAACTGCTGTAGGCGTAGTAATAGCTGCTGTCTCAATGGCAATCCTATCCTGGAATGTAATGAGGCGGCTGGTAGCCATGCGTTCGCTAGGGCGGCAGTCTGCAATTTGCAGCTCTTCAAAATTCGGGTCCTGCACTTCAATATTAGCCAATGGGCTGCTGAATGTGAGGGTGTTGGCATCTATTAGTGCCTGCAAGCCTGCACAGGTGAATGGTGCCGGCAGATCTACACTGCAGGGAAAGAAGCCGATACGGTCTATATTACGTTTGCGAACCTTCAGGTCGCAACCACCGGGCTGATTGGTGGTAATGGTGATGTTGGCACAATCTGCCGGACAAAAAGCCATTTGATTAAAAGTTTAGAGGTTAAAAACAAACTATCCTTGTAAAGGCAGGATAAGGCCTGAACGTATGTTTTGAATAGCATACCGGCTATGTGGCAGGAGATTTATAAAAACAAAATTACAACATAATAAACAATTAAACAAAATTAAAAACGATTACAAATTACATTGTAGTAACAAATATTACCACAAGCATCCCGCAAATAACCTGTGTATTGATACACTTCTGAATTCACATTATTATTCGGGTTTACCTTAAATACAATTGTTGTTGCAGTAGCCGAAATGGTTGGGTTGAACAATAATTCATCTGCCTTACCTGTATTTACAGCATTAGTTTGCTTGTAGTAAACCATCGGCACAGTAGTAGGCGGTGTAGACTGTGTAATGTTCAGTGTGATATAAAATGTATTGGTTGATACATTCTTTGTCATCACAGCATTTACAAGCGTCATACCTGTACATGGCTCTGTTGGCTTCGACACATCAGACTCATAGCACATTTTTATCTTATCGCTGCACATATCAGAGTATACACGTACCAGTACACCATTGTTGTTCAGTAACGGAATCTTGAAGCTACCTGTAGAACCTGACAGCGAAGCAACAGTATAAGTATTCGTAGTGCTGTTTTGTGTGTACACAATACGCCAACCGCAAGGCGGGTCTGTGTAGCCTGCGTTCTTTGTGTAATGAACAACGAGATTGTATACGCTCCCAACCTTTACCATTTGTGCGGTAAAGCTCACTTTGGCACAATCATATTCACCGGTAATGGTAAACGTCTTATAGACAGCAGGACACTCTGTACCGTCAGGTTTCACCAATACTATTTCTAGTTCGTATTGATTGGCACTCAGCCCCGTCAAGGTAAATGGGTTGTTATTTCTGTTAGTATATCCGTTCCAGCTTCCGAAAGGAAGTTGTCTGTAACGGACCTTAAAAAATTGTCCGGAAGTAAGGACAGGCTGCGGTATGGTGATAACTGCATTTGGCATGGGTTAAAGGTTTTAGGTATTAACATCAAGTAATAATGGCGTACTCTCCAGTCCATCACAACAATGACGTACAATGCGCACATTGTAAGTAACACCAGGTAAAAGGTTTGTTATTTCAATATCGGGCAGGTAAAAGGGCGAGAGCATTGTGTAATTGGTTACTCCGCTCAGCCTGTAGCCTACGGTGTAGTAAGAAGTACATACTCCTGATGTACTGTGATTGGTGATGGGTATAGTTACTTTTTTTGTCATGGTGAAATTGTATTAAATATTATAAACAAGGTTTTCAAGATGGATGGTTGTACCGCTTTCATCAGCTGATGTTGGCGACCCTGAATAGCGTATCAGTCCCTTATTATCAATGCTCACGTATACACCGACAGGTATTGTATCATTATTAGCATTTGTCAGCACTGCCATAATTGGTGGTCTAGCGGCAGCATCTACGATACCTATAACTTCATAATCCACAAGCACATCTTCGTCTGGCGCCTGCACTATGCTATCTGTAAATGAATGTATGGTAAGGCTTACCTGATTTTTAGACACAAACGCTTTGCTGACATCCGGCCATACCGTCCACACACCTGTAGAGCGAACCAAGACTTCAATCGCGTCATCATTTTCGATGGCAACCGTACCATTTACAGGCGCAATACACTCAATATCTTCCTGCGTTAATGTACCTGCCACAGGTATAGCGCATACTACAGGGCTTACTAATTCCTCTGTACTATTCACCACCCTTCCATATATCCTGTTTCGGGCAATAGGGGCATCGTAGTAAAAAAATGACGGCAATACGCCTTCTGCAAATACACTGACTACATTGTAGTAACCATCAAATTCATCCGTATCGCTTATAGCGGTTACACCATTTTGAGCGCGCAGATAGTCCAGCAAAGTCGTATAATCGTTTGCAACCAGTTGTTTACCCTCTCCGTAAAATGCCCCACCCGAATAGGATGCTGGTATAGCATACATTTTAGCAGCACCGTTATAGCTTATCGCATTGGTGCAATCTCCGCAACCAAACACTTGCCTTTGTGTACAGTCTTGCAATGAAGTTTCGAGCTTAAACAACTCTGCGCATTTATGAATCTGCTTAAAAGCAGTACCACCAGCATATTGGTATTCCTTATAGTTTACATAGTCATCTACCCATATATGGTTTGCATGCAGTTGGTTTTCTATTTCAGCCATTTTCCAGGCAGGGAAGTATTCAAAACCTTCTAACAGATATTGTGTAGTACTTTCAGACTGCTGCAGGCGGCAGTTGTAGCTTATCTCTCGTTTTATCTCTCTTGGCCTTCGTACAATGCGCCCTTTCATACTTGTAATCTTCAGGAAAGGCACAAACGAACCTGTAAGAATCTGTGTAGGGCGACCGTAATAATCGCCTGTAAATGCATCGTAGCAATCAAACTGCGAAATCAACCGTATCATCGGCTCTCCGCAATCATTCAACTTTGCCTTGCCTGCGGGCACTGTAGTACCAACACCACCATCTATCGGATTAGTTAGTACACCATCCTGCGAAACGGTTACCCCCCTTGCCGTATCGCAACACTCGCTGATGCACCACCGTTCTGTCCAGTTGGCAAACAGATAGTTATTCGGCTCGCCAGCATTTGTAATACCAACACGTATCAGAAAGCACTTGTGCGCACACATAGCAGGGCTGAAGCTCTTGAGCCGAGCGGAGAAATAATGGAGCTGGTTAACCGGATTGGTAAAGAAGTAATAATCGAAATAAGATGTTGCGACTTCATAGATGGTATTACCATCTGTACTCCATACCTCGAAACCTATATTATAGTTTCCTGTGCCTTTACCACCCGGGATGCTCCCTTGCAGCATCATATCGCCGGGATAAATCAGTTCCTCACAGTAACAGGGCACACCGGGAAACTGATTGTAATACTGTAATTCTTTTTTATCGCTGAACCAAAGCATGGTTAATAGGGTTTACTGGTTTAGATATTTTATACTGTTCCTTTTAGTTGTATGTATTGGCCCAGATTGTCTGTGGGGTCGTAGCTCACTTCTATTTCTGTTATTACGCCATCTGGGTAAAACTGGAATGGCAACTTGACCTTTTCTCCTAGTGCTATTCCTGCTGCATCATTAAACACCCCCAGCTTTCGTTTCCCATTAGCTTCCGCCTGCAGGTCTTCACAACAAAAGTCAATCTTTGCAGTCCAGTTTTGATTGAGCACGGGCTTCAGCTTAGGATCATCTATCCAATGAAACCAATCCCATAGCGTATCGTAATAGCCCGGCTCAAAATACATGGGGTAATTGACTAGCATAGCCGGCACACCATACCCTGCTCCGCCAGCAGTAGCATCTGCATAATACTCTGCATAGTGTGTGTTGCCTTTAAATATGCTTGACCATAATAGCGAGCTACCTCTTACAAAGGTTTGCGGATGATGCTTTAATAAGTCTGTGAACGGGAGTGGGATACCCAGAACAGATTGATTGTATAATGGATTGATTGCGGGCTCGCTATATCTTAAGTCAAAACTCCTGACAGCTCTTGCATTTTCATATCCGGAATTTGTGTCCCATATCAACACCTTCGGCATTGTACAGGTTTCATCTTTCAGCAACAATACGTGTTCTGTATACTTTTCCAGCATAGGCCTTACAACTGTCTGCATGGCAAAACCCATAAAAATACTCATCCACGATCCATTCATACATACCTGATAGGCATCCATAATATAGTCCGTACTCACACCATCGCACCTGAACTTAGTAGCAGCAAAGGCTGTTTTCTTTTCCATTTTGCCTTCAAAAGTCGGGTTAGCGTCCGTGTTGCCAAACGACACATAGCCATCCATAAATGCCCGGGCTTCATTACCGCAGCTATCTGCCGCATCTGTATTATATACACCATCGCAGTATGCAGGCGTCTTTCTCTCATTCCATTCAAAACAGATTCCCTGCAAGAGCTTGCTTCTGTCAGCACCTTTATCTCCAAAGTCGAATATGTAATTTCCCGGTCCTTCAGTAAAAAAGTCTTTTCGCTGAAAAAACAGATAAGGGACGTAGCTCCCATTTTCATATACAGACTTCACTCTCCATTCTGCATTGTACAATAGCTTCAGTTCATCCAGAAAAGTATCTAATGTATGTAGCGGGCTGTTATCCTGTATATAGTAGTCCCTTTGATTAGGCTCGCTATAACCTGCAACAGACATATTGTAAAATCGCCTGATGCCTTTCTTGGTTTGCGGAAATAGATAACATGCATTATAGTGTGGATTAGCCGTATGTATCACACCATTATTACCTCTCGATTTATCAGATGTTTCAATATCCCATTCCTGTGCAAAAAATATGGGCGCCGTATCAGCAGAAACCTTTACCCCACACTTATCACATACATTCTGAATATAATCCCTGATAAGCGGTGCGGGATGCTCTCTTCCACATCCTGCTGCTTCTATAAAGAAATTACCTATGTTGTCTTTAAAATTATCGGGCGATGTAAATGTGCGGAGGAAGTTTTCCAACTTATCAATTGTATCCTGCAATCCATCAACATTAATATTGCCACCAAGTTTGTTTATAAACTTAGCTATAACCAGAATGGTTTTCATAAGAAACACCAGCGGACCTAATATTGATATCACAATCGGGATGAGGCTTGTCATCATTAGCCATATCAAAAAGGCAACGTTAGCCATCAGATACCATTGTATTACCAATTGCCCATTGGGTCTTATTTCATTGCAATAACTAAATCTGGGATGTTTTTTTGCGACACCACCGCCCTCTTCAAACCAATGTTGATGGTTATCACTAATCAGTGTACTCTTAATACAGTTCAGCACTTCATCTTTCTGTTTGATGGTTACATCAAAAGTGCAGATACTATTTTCGCACCAACGCAGGTCGCTGCTTTTTATGGTATAGTCAAAATAATCACCACAACCGGTGTGTTCTATTTTCACATCAACACTATTCAACGGGGCGCTCACATCATCTATCAACCATTTCTTCAGGTACTGATAAGCGGCACCTTCAAATGTAATCGTTCCGCTGGCACTCTTTTGTTGTTGCAATGCGCCGGGTGTTACAAAACCGCTACCATCTCGTTCCGTAGTCCATGTAAGTTTTAGCTTATAGAGGCTACTCACATCATTTGTCACGTCCACATAATTCCCGTAATTCGGCCATTGCCTATTTGCAGGCAAGCCACCAGGAAACAACTCCAGAAATTGCGGGTTCAGGGGCTTACCGGCAGGCACACCGTAGTGTATCTGCCCCCCGGTAGCACGGAAAGTATCTGTCTGTTTTATATAGAGTTTCAGGTTCAAGGTTGTAAGGATTTAAAATGTTAGTTTTTTCGGTTATTACATCCAGCGTTTTCTATCTTTTCTCACAGCGCGTTCGGTCATTATGCCTACGCCATGTTCATTGAAGAATATATTTTGCTTCATCCGGTTATCTTCAATAGCACTGATAACGCCGTCAAGCTTACCTTCTACAATCCTGAGGTCGTAGCTGGAGGCATATCCCTGCGAACTAAACTGTGGATTGGCAAATGCAGGCATGGTATAAGCTAACGCAGGATTTACAAACTGTAATTGAGCGCCATTATTAATGGCTTCCAACAAATGCCTGTTTCGCCTTGTACCCTCTGCTGTTATTACGCTCTCACCGCTACTTATCCGTACCCAGTTAGCATCATCTCTCGGACCGCCTTTACCTTTAAAGTCTATAACACCATCCGCATAGGCATTATCATTCGACATACTGGTAACGGCAGCATAACCAGCTGCAAGTGCAGCTAACAACGCAGCAATGGTTGCTACAGAACCGAAACCACCACCTTCCAGCGCAGCGCGAGCTACAGCGGCAATAGCATTAGATACTGTTATCGCAGCATTCACTGCCTGTTGTCTGCGGGCAAACTGCGCCCTCATTTCTTGTGCCTTTTGCAGGCGGTCTTCTTCTATTTTCAGTGCCTCTACGTTACCTCGTTCAGCCAACTTCTGGGCAGCAGCAACTCGCTTTTCACGAATGGATATTTCCTTATCCAACGCATCAATCTGCACCTGTACTATTGTATTATATGCATCAGCAACCGCCTGTGCCAATGTCTGATAATCAGCTACTGCATCTAATATTTGCTGCTTGCGTTTTGCAGCCAGCTCCTCTTCCTGTTTCTTTTTTTCTTCTGCATCTCTTCCCAACATTGCATTGGTATCAACCGGCACAATTGTTTCATTAGGTTTGTCAACTGACAGAAAGGTATTACTAATGGTTTGTATAGGCTCCAACTCGTCCTTCTTATAATCCTTTTTCTGCAAAGGTTGTGCTGCTAATCCACCGGCAGAAGATGAGGATGTCTTAACTCCATACTTTTTAAAAATTGCAGCCAAACTTGTCCGCATAGCTTTCGCGGCTTGCTCATATTCTGCATACAGTTTATTTATTTCTGCTTCAGCATCTACAACTATATTTTGTCCAAACAACTTACCTGCAGCTATAAGCCCCGTGTTGTTATTTTTCATCTTTTGGAACATGCTTGGGGCAAGTTCACCAGGTCTGAGTCCATTATATTTCTCCACACCATCTCTATTTAGCCGTTCAGATTCTGTAGCAGACTCTCCCTGTATTTTATACCCGTCAAACTTCTTCTTATTCAACGCCTGTAGCTTGTCTTGAAACTCTAGATATAGTATATGCTGCAGCATTGCATCATTTGATTCATTTTGCGCTTTTGTAATTTCCTCCAATGTGCTTTTTTCAGTCAGCAACTGTGGCAAATACGCGGCATATTTTGTATTTATCTCATCTATCAGCATTTTTCTGGACTCTAACGGTAGGTTGCCATTTTTCAACGCATCCATCTGTGCATTGAAACTAACACGCGTTTCTTCCAGCAATTGCTGTTGTGTCTTCATCTTTTCCGGTGGTCCAAACAATACATAAGCAACCCCCTCACCGATTTTCTCCTTAAAATCGGCAAACATAGTTTTCAGTTTTTGTATTTGCCCTTCTGTAGTACTGCCAAAAGCCTGGGCACTACCACTTACTTTCGCAAAAACCTCCGTTATTATCTGTTTATAGTTTGCAGCTACATCGCCACCGTTTTTCATCACAACATTAATATTCTTAAAAGCATCTGTCTGCCCATTCAGCCCATTAATGAAAACATCGGTAGCATCTGCAATAGAAACATGTTGATTTGCAGCATATTCTGCAATGATGGATGTTAGCTCTTTAATTTGCTCTCCACCAAGTTTACCAAAAGACACAAGTGCTTCTTGTGCAGCTAATATTTCATCATTATTAATATAACCAAGCTGGTCAGATAATTTTTGTGCCTGTGTTGTCAAATCCTGAAAATACTCACCTTCACCAAATTGTCTGAGGCTGTTTTGCAACTGAAGTGTAGCTGTTTCCTGTTTAGCATACTCTTTAGTTAGTGCGTCCAATTTATTAATCGCATCTTCTATTGTATCTACAAAATCAATTACAGACTGCATTGTCTTCATTACACCACCACCTATATTCCCTAATGAGCTTAGGCTGGATAAAACACCTCCACTTTGTGTAGTTTTTGTTTTAGACGCGTCATTAAGGCGTTCGTAACCTTTAGTTGCTTTTGCAAGCAATGCCATTTCCTGCGAAACGCTGGCCTGCCATACTTTACTCTTAGATACAGCCTGTGTTAATGAAGCACCATGTTCCTTAATTCTGATATTCAGTTTATCGATTGTCGATTCTATTTTAGTTCGTGACGCATTGCCATCACTCAGCGAATCAAGCCTTTGTTTTAACTTTAAAACAAGTTCATTTAGCTTTACAAAATAGTCAATCTGGTTTCGTATAGAATTAGTAGCTTTAACCAGTTCAGCATCATTTACGTCATAGGTTATCCTATGCACCACATCAATGATATCAGGCATAAATATTCAAAAAATAAAAAAGAAGAAAATATGCACTTAAAGGCGGCATTTGTGCCTGATGACGTAAAAGAAGAAGGACGTCTCCTTAAAAAACAATAATTATCACAAAAATAGTATTATTGATTTAAACGAACAAATAAAACTTTACCAATGAAACAATATTTACCATTACTAGTAATACCAACCCTGTTATTCGGATGTTCTCCGGAAGAAAAATATGCTCAATATGGCTTAAAGGGTGATGTCAAAACTGTTATCGAAACTGAATACACTCAAGTGGCAAATATGTTTGGGGAGTGGGTACCTGCAGACACGACAGAACATCACGAATACATGATAAAAAGGTATGACACCAATGGCAACATGTATAGATTAGAATTCCATAAAGTACTGTCTGTGGATTATGCGTATTCTGTATTAATATCAAGCTTTAATAATCAAAAACTGATAAGGTCATATATATATAATGTGCTAGGTACACTTACAGACAGCGAAACTTACAACTATTTATCAGAGAATACGTATACCCAAACCGACTACGACTCTACAGGAAAAGCAGACCGCATAACATCAACAAAAATAGACAACCATCGCAGACCGCTTTTTTATCATGTGACTAAAGCTGCAGATAGTACAACTCTTATTACAGAAGAATTTGATTACCATGGAGACACTACATTCATTACGTATGCAGACAAGGTTATCGGCAAAATAGAGAAATTAAAAAAAATTGTTGTGAAAAAAGATGATAAGGGAAACCCAATTACAATAATTACAATTCCTGCTGATACTTCTGATGCCAAACCAGCATACATCACAATTAGAAAGTATGAATATTATCATTAATAAACTTTTCATTTTCTCTGCAATGGCTTTTTGTCTTTGCACATTCATCTGCAAGGGGCAACAAAACTATTCTCATACTGCAGAGTTAGGATTCGTGGCAAAGCCCAAAACGGTTGTCATTCTGTCTTTCGAGGCGCGTACAGACAAAGACAGCAAGTATGAAAAAGCAGCACGCTACCCCTATGGTAAAGAGATAACACGTTTCATGCCCAATGGCAATATTGCAAACACTATCAACTATTGGTTCGATAATATACACGCACCATATACAGATACTGTTGAGATGACCAGAACAGAGTACACTTACAACGGGAACAAATGCACAGGGCTAATCATATATTCTAACGATGTGAAATATCTGAAAAGCAGACGCACGTGGCAAAACAACTTGCAATATACCGACAGCACTTATGTATATACTTCCCGCACAGACTCAACCGGAAAACTAATTGGCATAACTGAAACAACGCTCAACAGTAGCTTCACCCCCATTACTACCAAACGTACTGAGTTTTACAAAGTAATGCGCAACTATGGTGAAGGAAGCAGCGCGACTGTAAATCTGCGCGAAAATCAACCACCAATAGTCATTACCGATACAGTAAAAGAAACAGCTGTATATACTACAAAAGACGATAAAGGCAATAAGCTGACAAGCATCTACGAAACAGGTTTTTCTGCCTACAAAGAATATATGATGGAAGAATACAGCTACGAATATTACTAAGCGCTCTTCTTTATCTCCTGCATTTGCTCATTATGCCATTTAGCATAATGAGCTTTTTGTTTTATACGATAATAGAACATAAATACACTGGTATCCATCATGTGTTCTGCAGCCTGTAGGTTTCCTTCGCAATACTTCATAGCAATATCCCAGAAGCCATCATACCACTCATCTACCTGTGCGTCTACGCTGCGGATTGTGGCATCAGGCCGTTGAGGAGTTCCCTTCTTTGATTGAAATAGTTCGTATCGGTCAAAATATCCAACTGTTCGCTCCATGCCGGCGTGTATGGTATTCCTATGCTCAAAAAAAAAGCATACAGTGCAGGGTCGGCAGCAACACCTTGAGTAGCATCGCCTTTTGCAAGGGCTACTTTCTTATTGGTCCAGAAGTCTTCTGTAATATCGGGGTTTTCACCTTCTACAAAAGAATAGATGGCACCCATGCGTAGTGCACAGTCTTCATCTACAGGATAGCGAAGACGATATTTAATATTATTGGCAAGTGTGGCAATATCAGAGCGCAATGTCTTCAGGCTTTTTTCATCATTGCATATCTCCAGCATTTTATCCATCATATTACCTAAGAGCTCTTTTGTAGCACCGCCTGCGGCATATATATTTTGTGCCCCTGCGGCTACGTAGCGGCTCATATGGTAGCCATTGGCTACATCTTGTGGCATGTAAAAACGGAGATTATGAACGGTGGAATGGAAGACTTCTTTGTACTGAGGATTTTCAGAGAACATGATAATCAGGGTCATTTAGTAACCACTAAAATTACACATTATCACCAAAATAACAAACCAAATTATTCTTGTTGGCTATTCATTTGCTGATATCTTAACTCTCTTTCCATACGTACTGCATCATTCACCTCTTCTGATGTTGCATTTACCATGACCATGCGCAGCCCCTCTTCTGTACGTACATAAGCAGGATGCCTGCGCCTGCGTAGTATTATTTTATGTAGCAGCTCTCTTTTTTCGCTAAGCGATACAGGCTCCATTTCAGCCTTTAGTGTACCAGACACCAACCCTTTGTAGAAATACAGTATTCCTGCATCTATACGATGCCTTATTTCAGGATTTTCCATCATATACTCTATTGCTGCGGGTATAAATTCGGGCACCATACGGGGAAAAGCTGCCCTTATTGCACGCTCTTTATTGCCGTGCACTATCATCTCTCTTACAAATATGTCTTCCGTAGAAGAAGGTAGATTATTCATCGATTGCTACGCTGAACATAGCAAATATACACATTAAACACCCATAAAAGCAAGTCGTAATATAAAGCAACAAAAAATTAATACGCTGTAAGGGCAATGCGGCTAATAAAGCACCATCAAGAGGCACAATAACAAAGCCACAACTACTATCAGCAGTGGCATATATTTCTCCCACAAAGCCATAAGGCGGCTACGTTGTGTTTGCTTGTATATAGCTGTCAGTAAGCCATTATCAGCCGGCACCAGCAAGGCTACCCTATCGGCTATGGGCTGCATGTATTGATGTTTCAGATGCCTGGTACTATTAAGCACAGCTTGTACGATGGCCTGATTATCATCGGTTTCCTTTTTCAGCATAGCCATATGCCCATCTTCCAGCAGCAGCATTACATAGTCGTGCAGTGCACTGTGGCTCATACGGTAGGTATCTACTGTAGTCATGTGCTTTTGTAGTTTCTGTGCCTCTGAAAGTATCCATGCTGGCGATATAACAACTTGCTCCTTGGCCCTGTTTGCCATTCCATTCAGCCAACGTTCTTCATCATACTTACGGCGTTTATGCTCATGGCTCAGTACGCTATAAGCCTCCTGTATCTCCAGAAAATGATTATGGGCAAAAACATCGTCAGGGTTTGTATCAGGATGGTATTTGAATGCCAAAGCACGATATGCCTTCTTCACCTCTTCCATTGTGGCAGAGGGCAAGAGCTCCATTGTTTTATAATAATCTTTCAATACCGTGGCAGGCATGTGGCAAATGTAGGGTGTAATATGCTTATTCGGAAACCTGTATACTCAACCATATACAACTACGCCATCAACAATGGCAGTGCAGTGCTGATGGCGAGTGGCCGATTTGTAAAAGAATAATATTTAGTTGCTGAAAGAAAGATATCTCACGTTGTTTTCTATCAACCATTGGCGAAATTTCTCTTCGTCTTTGGGTTCATGATGTACTATCTGTCCGTTCTTCAATGAAATGATAAATGTGCCGAATGTCACTGCAAATGCACTTAAGTCTTCTGCTTTGTACGGGAAATTAGTGTTAGGCATAGATGATGTTTTGTATTGTTTGGTAAAGGCGGTGCGAAGCTAAATAAAACACCTGCAATTATCCATTGACCTCAATCAATTTCCGCTTCGTTTAATGGTATTTTAATTTGTTAAGCGCTCGTTAAGCGATTGTAAAACCCGTGTTAACCACGGGTAAATATTTCGCACAAGCTATTGAGGCACACCATCTTTGTATCATCAAACAGACAAACAAAACAAACTGATCTACAAACCACAATCAAACCGAAAACAAAAGACCGGCTCCGTAAAGCAGGCACACATAAAAAGCCCAACCCCGTAAGGTTGGCAAACAAAAAAAACCCAAAGACCTGCTCAGTAAAGCAGGCACACAAAAGCCCAACCCCGTAAGGTTGGCAAACAAAAAAAAGACCCGCCCCGTAAGGCTGGCAGCAACAAGAAAGGATATGGGCGGTACCGTAATGCCACCATTTTAGCCGAGGATACAGCGCAGCCCCTGAAGGCTGTGAAAAAGAAGAGAAAACTCCAACAGCATTGAAAACAGCCCCGTAAGGCTGAAAAAAACCAAGCAACCCCGTAAGGTTGCTTTTATTAAACTAAAACAGGCAAATACACCCGATATGCTAACAAGCTTTATTATTTTATCATTTATCAGGAAGATAAGACAATTGATGCCGCCGGAACAAAGTAACCGCAGGCATAGTATATATCCGTAAACACGCATCTGCCATGCACCACATTACCACAGCAATTGCTGTGGTTTTTTTATGTCCGGTCACAAATTGGCTACCAATTACTTAACACCATTTTGGTTAACAGCCCGTTAACCGCTTGCAAAATCCACGTTAACCAAAGCGGATAATTACGCTAATCATCAACTCTCAGACTATATTTGAGTCATCAAACAAACAAAACAAACATTTTAAAGAGAGAATATAGCCCCGTAAGGCCGTATACAAACAAACAAACGATGAGAAAGATTGCCGCTTCTTTACTCCTTTTACTAAGCACTACCATAGCATTTGCCCAAAACGCAAGCAGCACAGCAACACAAACTATCAACCTTAATTTAGCAAATGCCATATCTATAGAGTTTGTTGCTACAAACAATAACACAGGTGCACAAATCAATCTTGCCTTCAATACAGTGAACGACTATGCTAATGGCGTAGAAAGTGCAGATGTAACACTTCGTGTACGTAGCAACAAAAAATTCGAAGTACGCACGAAATCAAGCACAGAATACTTTTCTTATAGTGGCACAACAAGCCCTGCACCGCAGATGAAAGTTAAAAACGTGCTGAAAATGAAGGTGACAAATAATGGTACAGGTGGCAACATAGACAATGGTTACGGAAGCTACAAATCGATAGACACAGACTGCGAAGACATACTAGACAACTGCTCAAACGGCGGTAACCAAACATTCTCTGTAAAATACCAGGCTACGCCGGGGTTCAGCTTTCCCGCAGGCACATACACTACAGACATTATATACACTGTAGTTCAGGAATAGCATTCAGGATTTTTCATATAGCACTAATTAATGGGTAATAAAGGAGCGCTTTCGTTGCGCTCTTTTTTTGTTTTTTTATCGTATTTTGTTAACGACTCGTTAATGACTTGTAAAGCGGTTGTTAACGACTGGTAAATAATTTGCTAACAGCTGGTACTTGCACGCATATTTGCACTACCAACACCACCACACTACATGAACAAAAACATCATCGCTTTATTTATCATCCTCACCGCTACCCTCCTGAAAACAACTACAATATTTGCCCAAATAGCCTCTGCAGCAGGTTCTCAAAAAGTATCGCTGGCATTGGCAAACGTGGTACAGATATCGCAGTTCAACGGTCAGGGAAGTAACGGAACGGTATCAATGCCGCTGACAACAGCAGCGACAATGAGTCAGGGAGTGGAAAGCCCCCTTTATACAGTATCCATTAATAGTACAAATGGATTTGATGTAAAGGCACAGGCAGTAGACGAATATTTTACCTATAGTGGTACGGCCGCAACAACGCCTGCCATGAAGGTAGCAGATGTACTGGAGCTGAAAGTGGTACAGAATAACACAACAGGTAATATTGCCGGTGGACACACACAATATCAACCTGTACCGGGTACCAACCAGTCTTCTATCATCGAAAATGGCAACCGTGGTGCAAATCAGACGTTTGCCGTGCAGTACAAAGCCACTCCGGGCTACAACTATCCGGGTGGGTTATATACCGCAGCCATAATGTATACAGTGACACAGTTTTAAAATTCGTTACATATAGAGTAGAAGGATAAGGAGCGCTTTCGTGCGCTCTTTTGACATTTATATACTTTTGTAAAAACTACATTTTGTTGTATTTTTGCAAATAAGTATTTATCACCATGACCTACACTACCCTATATGACCGCCTGATGGCAGCAAACAAACGTTTCATCCTCAGCTATGGCGGCACAGCCAGCGGCAAGAGTTTCAGTGCCATACAAAAAGAAGTGTCCATTGCAGATACCCGCAAAGTAAAAACACTGGTAATACGCAAAGTAGCCAATACCCTGCGCGATAGCGTCATCCCGGGATTCCGTTCGCGCATTGAAGAAATGGGGCTGGCAGAAAAATTCTCCGAAAACAAGAGCGACCGCACACTGAAGCACGAAAATGGTTCTCAAATCATCTTTCGCGGGCTGGACGACCCCGACAAGCTAAAAAGCTTTGAAGGACTGGAACGCATTCTGGTTGAAGAAGCAGCAGAGCTGGAATTTGAAGACTTTCTGGAGCTGAACCGCCGCGCACGTGGTAGAGAAAACATACAAATAACCCTTGTCTTCAACCCGATGCACGAAGAGCATTGGCTGAAAAAACACTTCTTCGACCGTGAGGATATGGACGAGGACTGTATAAAGATACATAGCACTTACAAAGACAATCCGCACCTTACAGATGCCGACCGTAAGCAGATAGAACTGCTGAGGCAGTACAACGAAAACCAGTATCGCATCTATGCATTGGGCGAATGGGGCATACGCGAAAACAATGCCCCATGGCTGTTTGCGTTCGATAAGCAACGCCATGTAAAGAAAGAGATAGACATTATGCCCTCATTCCCCATCTACCTGTCGTTCGACTTTAACCGAAATCCGCTCACATGCCTTGTAGCGCAAATGAGCCCTAACAAGGGACAGGCAAACAGCTTTATTCACTTCATAGATGAATTCAGCGTAAAGGACCAGCTACCCGAGCTTTGCAGGCAGATATATGCCAAATACAAAGGCCATACCATATACATAACGGGCGATGCCAGCGGCAATCACGGCGATGTAGGCTTTGAAGGCAAGAATGACAGCTACTATACCATGATACGTAGTATGCTGAACCTGAATAACAGACAAGCCATCCTTAACAGCCGTAACCTGACACACAACGACAGCCGTGCATTGATTAACACATTATTATTTCAATACCCAAATATTAGTATATCAGAAACAAACTGTCCTTTACTGATACGCGACTGCACCATGGCAATGGTAGACGAAGACAGTGAAGTGCCCGGGGCACTGAAGAAAGATAGGAACATCTACAAGATGGACCTTTTTGACTGTTTCAGGTATTTCTTCCAGACATTTTTTAAAGACTATGCTACCAGAATAACGCTTGGAAAGGCAGCGTAACAATCTGACAACACATGCATTCACCTAATTATCGATCACCGTATTTTGGCTTTGCGACTTGATAGTAAGCACAACCGTGGTACCTGTTTCCGGCAGCTGTTTGTCGATGTACTCAATTGCAATATCAATAGGTTCGTACCTATTAAATGTTTCAATCAGTTCTTTTATCAAATCAGTCCCGTAAGACTGTGTTTTATGTTTTGTGTCAGATTTAATGTCTTTTGATCGCTCTCTACCCACCCCATTATCATCAATAACACAAATCAACACATCAGGCTCAGGCTTTGCAAACTTCAATATCAGCCGACCACCTGTACTACCTGTATGAAAAAGCCCGTGATTAATAGCATTTTCAACAAGAGGCTGTAATAATAACGCTGGTATTTTTTCTGTGTATGGGTTAATATCATCAGCTATTTCAACAATAAAATCGAATAGATTTTCAAACCTTGCTTGTTGCAGCAACACATATTTCTTCAAGTTATCTACCTCTTCATTTAAGGATATATACTTATCTCTTGATGATTTGATATAATTTCTCAACAACTCTGAAAATGAAGAAATGTGGTCGTACGCATCTTCAAATTGCTTTTTCTTAATAAAATACAACCCAGTGCTTAATGTATTGAAAATGAAATGTGGATTTATCTGTGCATGTATAGACTTCAGCTCTATCTCGGTTCTCAGATTCTTCAACTCTGCCTGCATATTCTTGCGTGCATTAGCCCTGTCTGTTACTCGTTTTGTAAACAATACCGCTACTACTACCAGCAAGCCCAAGCCCAGCAGCACAGCACCACCCAGCACTGCCTTACCTACAGGGGTTTGCCACCAGTGTGGCTCTGTGTACAAGTAAATAGCAAACACATCACTGTACCAAGCCTCATCATAAGCCTGCAGATATACTTTATTATACCTGCCTGGCAATAGCCCAGTAGAATACCATTCGTTTGCATTAAGTACTACCCAGTTATTCTCATCACCTTCGGTGCGATACCTGAATGAAACCTCACCTACACCGGATGGATTTATAACATCCAACAATATCTGCTCTTCTGCTCCACCCACTCTTATTGTATCATTATTTTTCAATTGCAGCAGCAGACCACCTACGTTGGCCAGCAATCTGTAGTCTGTATATTTAGACTTGGCAACAAATGCACTTTCTTCCGGCACACTCACCTCGCACATACCTTTATCTGTATTAAATCTTGCAACGGTATCATCTAAATAAAAACTAGTACTTGCCAGATACCTGTACTGTGAATACTTGCTATTAGGCATGTACACCGGCTTAGACACATTACCCAAAGAATCGAACAAGCAAAACACCAAGCCAAACTCACTCAATAATGCCAACTTGTTTTTATGTACCGCCAGATTGCAGGCAGACGCATTTACTGACAATGGTATGTTTCTGAAAACACGATTATACCAGTTATATATATGCAAGCCATTGTTGCTTAAGAAAAGAATATTTCTTCCAAATTTGTCTACAACAATTTCCTTTAGCTTATTTATACCCAACCGCTTCAGGGCTATACTATCTAAAATTGCACTTTTATTATTGGTGATATTATACAGCTCCAGCTTGCCCTCGTAATAGCTGTAGGAACACATGTTCTGCATATCAATATCAGAAACCTGTGAAACAGGAGTCAACAGCTTCTCGTATCTGATATTATCCTTGTAATATACCCAGCACAGCCTTGCTATAGCCCTTGTATAAATAGTATCGCCTTTTGTACCATACAATTTATTATGCCCTACAAGCTCAGTTGCACCAGGGGTTTTTATAAAATTTTTCTTAACAACATCGGCCATATTAATCCCCCAGGCATACTCCGCAACTATGTCTTTCATATATGGCAATAGCGTAGCATTTTCTTCAAAAAAAACGAAATAGCCGATACTGGAACATATCAGCAACTTCCCTTTTGCCATCTCCTTAACACCATTAACTGCTTTCAACTCTTTATACTCTTTGGCAACAACGGTACCATCAGGCTTTATCAATAGCAATTTACGATCGGGGTTTTGCCACCAATATTGTATACCTGCTGAACTACAGCCAACATATTGCGCATCACTAAAGTTTATCTTTTCATTAAAGCGGAATATATTAGCTCCCAAATCCTGATATAGCCCAACGTTAGATGTTGTTGAAAATCCTTTCCACAGTTTGTCGCCCACATACCACACCAAAGAGCTATTGAGAGTATCGCTTGCAGGCATCAAATCCTTTAGCCAATAAGTATTAACTACCTTAAAATTACTATCTAATACAATGCGCCTTTTATTGGTAGATAAATGATACAAATCACCTACCTGATGACTGCCGAGTATATGCTCACCTTGTACAGAATCTAATACGAAGCTGAATACCTTGCAACCACTCAATGTATAAGCATACAATTTATTAGATGTTGTTCCCAACAGCATAATACTGCGCTGATTGTGATTGGCATTATATTTATCCGCCCCACTGGCAACAGTCGGGTAAGTACAGATTTTTTGAAAACTCTTTTTGCCACCTGTACCGTTTAGCAGTTTGTACAAACTACCAGACATCAAGACACTGTAATTTCCATTTGCATCAATGGCTCTTTCTTTCTGCATGGTCCACTCTGTCAGCACTTGTTGATTCGATACTTTATCTCCCTGCACTTTGTAGAAATCTATCGTATCGTATACCTGAGAGAAGCTGACTCTTGAATTCAAAAAGCAAATTCCATCCTTTATACGAGTCATCTGCCTTGGGTATATACCCGTACCACCAACACTTCTTATTACACTTGTGTATTTATCATTTTTTATATACCCCAGTTCGTAAGTTTTAGAATTTAGCCATATACGATTACGATCATCTTCTACAAGCATCCATACATCTTCCCGGGGCAATCCATCTTTTTCCCCAAACCTTCTGAATTTGTAACCATTGTATTTCAACACCCCTTTGGTAGTAGCTATCCACGCATAGCCATAGGTATCTATTACAACCTGATAAACGTGATTGGATGGCAGGCCATTATTGACATTGAAATGAAGAAAATGTTTTTGCTGTGCCTTGCTATAGTATGCCAGCATCAGCATATAGCAAAGCAACCCAAAAGCAATATTTCTTCTATTTAAGTTCATTCAAGATTGTTTATTTACGCTCATTCATCATACGGCTCAGTTCATCCTTATTTTGTCTGGAAACCGGTATTACAGCGCCATTAGACATGTACAGGCTACCCGGGTGCTCGTATCGCTTAACATGATTGAGGTTGACAATATACGAACGATGCACTTGGCAAAAAGCCAAGCCATCTAACATAGGCCTGTATTTGCCTATACTGTACGAGCTGAGCAACTTGTCATTTTTCATTACAACTGTAGTATACCTGTTTACAGACTCCAAGTACAATATATCATTTACATCTATATAATCTACACCTTTCTGAGATGGTATACCAATCTTATTATTTTGACTTGGTTGCAACGTAACCCCAGACAATGCAGCTCTTTTATGATTGATACGCTCTATTGCCTTATTAATAGTTTTATAAAGCAGGGTATCATTAATCGGCTTCAGCACATAGCCTGTAGCGCCAAAGTTGAAGGCATCCAATGCATGCTCTGAATGAGCCGTTACAAATATCACCTCACTTTTCAGTTCAGGCACCAGCGCCAACAGATCCATGCCATTTTTTTGCGGCATAGATATATCCAGAAACACAATATCGTAATCGTGCAGTTTCATTGCGTGCAATGCGGGCTTCCAGTTGTTGTAAGATGCTACCACTTCAACATTACCATACAACTCAGCTATGCTATCTTGTAGCAGTTCTACAGCTTTGGGCTCGTCGTCTACTATTATACAGGAGTAGGTATTATTTATCATCTTTCAATTCTTTGATAGTGAGTATGACAGTTGTGCCGCTTTCAGGCGCTAGCTTATCTATATACTCTATGGTTATATGTACAGGTTCGTATTTATTAAAAGCTTCAATCAGTTCTCTTACCAAATCGGTACCGTATGACTGCGTTTTATGTTTCGTTTCTGCATTAATCTCTTTAGCCCTTTCCCTACCAACCCCGTCATCATCTATAATACAAGTCAACTCATTATTATTTTTCTCAAAACGCAGCAACAGGCGCCCGGGTTTAGACTTATGAAACAGCCCGTGATTAATGGCATTTTCAACAATCGGCTGCAGCAACAAGGCAGGTATTTTTTCTAATGATACATTTACCCCTTCACCTATCTCTACATCAAACTCATGCAGATTCTCAAACCTCGATTGTTGAAGCGTTACATAACGCTTCAGGTTATCAATCTCTTCTTGTAATGTTATATACTTCTCTCTCGATGACTTTATATAATTCCGAAGCAATTCAGAGAACGCTGTTATGTGATCGTATGCATCTTCCATTTTATTCTTCTTTATAAAGTACAGACCTGTACTCAGTGTATTGAAAATAAAATGCGGATTTATTTGTGCATGTATAGACTTCAGCTCCATCGAGGTACGCAGACTCTTCAGTTCAGCTTCCAGGTTTCTGCGAGCATTTACCTTATTTACCTGCCGGCGTGTTATCTGAATTGCCAAAAACACAGCACCACCCAGCAACAATAGCAACATCGTAGCTATTGCCGATTTCCCAATTGTAGTTTGCCACCAATATGGTTTTATATATACCCAAACCATTATAGCAGGGCTATTCCATCCTTCATCTGTAACCTTCAGGTATACTTTGTTATAGACGCCTACCCTCAGGTTGGTTACAAACCACTCTGTACCATTCAATTGTTGCCACGACTCTGTAGTACCGGGCACATAATAATAAAAGCGTGGAGTACCCACACCATATGGGTTAATAACATCGAACAGAAAAACAGGGTTTCGCTGATCCATCTTTAATGTATCGCCCTTCATCAACGGCCCAAGTTTGTCTTTGTATGTTACCGTTAGCTTGAAGGCAGGAGAGGTATTGTTGTTTATATACAAGCTGTCGTTCGGGATAGGTACAGACATCAAACCATTATCAGTATTAAAAACTACAGTACTATCTCCAACAAAAAATCTATCCCCCTTCAAAAACTTGTAGAACCTGTATTTGTAATTAATTACATAATAAGGATTGGAAACGCTGCCGTCATTATGCAGTTTATAAAAAACAAGTCCGTATGGTGAATTAAGTATAAGGTTGTTGCCATCTATTTGCATATTGCACGCTGTAGGCACAAAGTGCATTGGCAGCTTTTGTAATATTCTTTTACGAATATTAAACACAAACAATCCACTTTTAGACAACATATACAGCCCTGCATTCTTAGTGTCAAATTTCAATGCATTAACCTCGTCAATTCCCAATTGTTTTAGTGCAGAAACACTTATAGAATCTCTCTTATTAGTAAACAGATGGTCTGCTATTAACCAATTTCTCAAAAACGCATACAAATTTTTACTTATAGTATCAATAGTATGTATTTTACTGATGATCTTTTGGCCTTCCATAGCCTTCAGCGTATCTTTTTCAAAATAGTTCTTATACATAGCTTGCCCTGCACCTATATACAAACTATCCTTGTACATGTACAAATCCATGATATTGAAACTTGTCAGATACCTATATTTATCATTTATCGGCATTACTTTATTGCCGTATTCAGGGTGATAATACCACTTAAACCTATCTATAAAACTTCTTATTTCACCTGTTTTAGGGTTAAAATCATACAACTGGTATTTGGCATATAAAAAGCTACCCAAATTTGGGAAACCTACAACTTCTCTAACTTCATGCAGAATGCCATAGTTTCTACGTTTTAATTCGCCTGTTTCTTTCACACTGATAAGTTCGTGTGTATTATTATTCCACCAATAGCTTGTGCTTGCACCCAATGGTTTTCCTACATACTCTGCATTGCTGACATTTTCTACAGGTAGCTTTCTGATAGCGTTTTTGGCAAAATGTTGATACATCCCTTTGTTGGCAGTCGTGCTGAATCCGTTCCAGAACCGGTCTTTCATGTACCACACAAATGAAGTCTCCGTCGTATCGTCCTCCGGCAGCATGTCTTTTAAATAATTTGTTCTGATGTATCGTAGCTTGTAATCCAGAACAACTATTTTTTTACTGCTTACCAAATAATAGTACTCTTTGCCCCTATGCACTACAAGCCAATACTCAAACTGCCCCAGTTTATCGTAATAGGTGGTTACTGCACCGTTTTTTACATCTATAAAATAGATTGTGTTTCTCACGGCAGAATAAACTATGAAGTGTTTATCGCTATTAAACAAGAATCGTTGCATAGTATCGATAAAACTTGTTGGGATGCTTGTTTTATATAATGGGCGATTTATGTATTTCCCATCTGCCGATACTTTGTAAATAACATTACTGTTTCTAAGTTCGTATATCTCTCCATTGGCCGTAAACATGAGGTTTCTGCGTGGTGCATCACCTGAATTGATGATAAACCGTTCAACTATGCCATTTCTTATTCTACAGCCAATATCTACTCTTTCATTCAGTCTTTTGGCTATCGAATCGGGGAAGAAAGCAATGCCATTATCTATTTTTTGTAAGCCATGCGGGTATACCTGCGTAAAACTGTTGCTGATTACGGTTTTAAATCGATTATTCTGTATATAGCCAAAATTATTGGTAATAGAACCCAGCCATATTTTGTTTGCATTATCTTCCATGAGATACCAAACGTCTTCTTTAGCCAGCCCCTCATCTAATCCGAACTTCCTGAAGGTGTATCCATTGTACTTCAGCACCCCCTTTGTTGTGGCTATCCATGCGTATCCGTACGTATCTACTATTACCTGGTAAACATGGTTTGATGGCATGCCGTTGTAGATATTATAGTTATAATACCCCAGTTGCATTTTTTGCGCACCTGCACTCAGTGCCATTATGCAGCACCACAAGACTATAATATATCTATAATATACGGCCCTCAAGCAAGAAATTATTAAGGGCTTTAAGATAATGAATGATGAGGGCATATAGCCCCCATCTGTATTTTCATTATACGAGCGGTTGGTTTCATTCTACGAATGGTTAACACTCCCGATAAAATCAGCCATTATTTCTTGATGCGGAAACGCAAATCGGCCTGCACGTTCGATACGCCATACTGATTGCGCACCTGTGGCAATGGCTCATCTGCCTCATAAGGCTCTACATAGTAGGTATAGCGAACACCTGCGTATATACGCTCTGCGAAACGGGCACCCACATGCACCTCGCCCGTTGTCTGGAACCTTGCCGCACCTCTGAACCTGCCAACTTCTATCGAAGGAACTACACCTCCACCAATGCACATATCCACTTTCTTGCCCATTATAGGCATAAATGTGAAGCCAAGCCCTGTACCCAGCGATGCTGCAGTTATACTATAGGTACGATAATAATTGTTCGGATAATAACCCGGGTAGGTTGTCATCGGGTATATACTGTTGTAAGAATACGTTTCATTAACGTGAAAATAGTTGGTATGCAGCCTTACTGGTATAGAAACGAAAAACCTGCGGCCACCACGGTCAAAGTTGAAGTCTGCTGTGAATGAAACTGCAGGCGCATCGTTGTTGATATCTGTAATAGTAGCTATAGAATTAGTAATACGCGCACCCGAAAGCCCCCAAAGCACACCAATATCTACACTGTTTTTACGGGCTTCAGCAGTAAATGTGCTACCTGCCAGCAGCAATGCGAGGACTATTTTTTTCATAATCTGAGGTATTGTGGTTGGTTTGTGTTAAGATAGTTAATGATACAATAAAATTATTTACCAACTAACGTGCCAAACTAGATGATTAGTATACAAACAGCTGACTAAATACTTACCCCCAGAAACAAGGAAATATATGTTCCTTTATCAGAAACCCAATCTCTTGCGGCTATGTTTCTGTTCTTATCCATGTATAATACTGTTGTTTGCGATACCCTGTTGCCATTTGCAATGCTTCCATATTCTGCACCTATCCTTAGCAGCCTTTTGCCCATAAATGACGGCGCAACCCTGTAGCTTATAGAACCATAATACATAAAATTAAATCCTAAATCGGAACTTGTTGGCAAGCTGCGGGTATCAATGTTAGCGCCATGTCCTGTAAATCTGAATACAGCCAACTGGTCGTACCCTGTCTTATAATCCCTTACATACAACCCTTCTTCCGTGTATGCCTTGTTGGCAAATACCGCGGCATCAAACATAACACCGGCCGATATATCTATATTACTCCTTCCGCTCAACGGGATTGTATATACTGGTGCTATTCTTAATGCCATAGAATGTACCTTAAACTTAATATCCCTGCTGAGGTCTGAACCCAAACCCGATGCAGCAGTTCCGTACTGCAATGTATACCTGTGCGGCGTATGCCTGTATTCCACACCTACATTCAGAAATACAGGCACAGTACGTCTTGGTATCAGCTGCATATCTACACCCACTTTATAGCCAGTGGTCGTATTTACTTTCAAAAAGCCTGCACCGGACTGCACTTTGTCTTTGTCATTCAGGTTTACAATAGCACCGCCTGTCAGCAAAAAATATACGCTCGCTTTTTTATTCTTAAGTTCTGGCATGCTGAGTGGTTGTGCCTGCGTGGTTATGCGGATAAATATCAATAGCAGTATTATTAAAATGTGCTTCATTGGTATCAGGGTTTGAAGTTGAGGGTAACGGTTGTATCTGCCAGTGCGGTGTATTTGTCTGATATCAGGATAATGGCAAAACGCTGCGGTTTGTTTACATACCCTTTGGGTTTGATACGAAATGCAAAGCGCTGAACGATATTAATGAACCAATTGCCCCCTCCCGCAGAAGCATTGATAAGATCTATTGTAGCTTGTTTGGTTTTGGCTGTTGAGTCTGCATACGGCATATATGTATCATCTGCATGGTACATGCTTTGCGTATCATAGAAGGTGCAGTCATCTGCCAGATTACTGCCTGCTTTGTAAGTATCATTAAAATCGTTCAGGGTTATCACTTTAATATCCGCAACCTGCTCTGCCAGCTTTGTATATCCTTCAGATGGCTTAAATGCATAGGCAGTATTGCCCCACTGAAAGTGGGATGCCAATGTTGTATAAGGTATCAGCGCGGTAAAGAACACATCATCTTGCCTAAAGGTAGCATCGTTGAAAACTGTTGTACCAGTGGTAGTATATATTCTGGCTATTAACTTCTGGTAAATAACTGTAGTATCTCTCGTTGTACATGCCCCAAAGATGAGGAGCGATGTAAAAGCTACACGCAAAAGGTTTGTGGGTGATTTCATTTCTTTCGAACAGCAAATATATTGCCAAAACTATTTAGCAGCCATCATGCATCCCAAAACTTCTTTTAGTTTCAGCCATTCTGCAGCTTCAAGCCTAGAGGTGCAAACAAAATCAAAAACCCCTTCAGACATCATATCTCCATCACGAAATGCCTGTCGCCTGTCAAGCTCATACAAGTCTATCCCATCAAGTATGCTTTGTGAAAACAAGGAGTATAATTTTGCGGTATTACCGAATCTGCTTAGTGGTATTTTATGCACTACACATCCGCTATAATTGCAGTAATAAGACTCTTCGATCAGATTTTTATGTCCTTCCAGAGATTTTTCATCACAACAGAACATAAACCTGATATTATGCGGCTCAGTAAGTTTTATATTCTCACTGCTGATAGTATCTATAAATACAATGTTCAAATAGAAATTTGTGTCACTACTTGTTAGCCACATTTTCGGGATGCTTGTTTTGTGGCCTGCTACATAGCCTCTCACGGTATCTTGCTGATAGCATTTATTGGCATAGCATTTAATGAGTGTACTACAATCTTGCGCATTTGCAAAGGAGCAACAAAACAATAAGAACAGGAAAAGGATTCTCATACCTATAAAATTAAAACAAAAAGTGCCGGTAGACACCGGCACTTCTAAACACATGGACAGAAATCTATCAATCCTTAATTATGCAGACCACGTGTTTACCCTTTTGCTTGTTAACTAACACCATCGTATAAGTTCCGCTTGAAAGCATACTTATATCAATTACTGTCTTATCGGCATCCAACGGAAAGCTCATCAGCACACGCCCGTCTATCGCCACAATGCTAGCTGTTGTATAAGTGCCTGCTGTTTCCTGCGCTATCGTCAGGGCGCCGCGGGACGGTATGGGATACACCGCTGCCCCATCGCCCGCAGCTATCATCGCCCCGACGCTTGTTTTAAATGCGTAAATATTTATCGTAGTGTCATCAGTCTTGCCGGAGCATGTATCTGTAACTGTCACTACCACCTTACCAGTATCTTTTGCAGTGAGCAAACCTGTATTGCTGATGCTTGCTTTTGCTGTATCGCTCACCTTCCAGCGCAGGCCGTTGTTTGTGTTTGCACTTGGTGTATACACAGTTTCCATTTGCAAGGTGCTTGTCTTCAACACCTTTGTAACACCACCCTTGCCATAGACTGTTATATTTTGCAACAATGCGCCCGTATCACCTGCTTTTATAGGCACGCCAACGGCGTAGTCCAGCGCGAAGGCTTTTACTGTAATACCTTTAGTAGCAGTTGCAGTATCTGCATTCACCAATATCCATCCGTATTTATACCCTCCTGCCGCTTTCATCCTTACACCTATATACCTGTCTCCCAAACCTGCAAAGCCAAGCTCTGCACTGTCTGCCAAAGGCTTACCCATCATACTGATAACGCTCCATTCAGAAGCCGGGCCTATCAGTGAGTCTTTTACCATCGGCATAGCCAAAGTATCACCAAACTGTGTACTGCCTGTACCTTGTACAACTGCATTGGTAGTGTCGTTGGAACTTACATACATAGTCCAACCGAAACCCGGGAACTGCAACCACATAAAATTAAAGTCTGGCTTGCCGTCTCCATCCACATCTATATCTGCACCCGTACCATACTGGCTGGTATCATCCATCCGCAGTACACTGTCGGGTTTTATATCTTTATACCTTATACATGCATTAGCAGCATAATTAAATAACAACAAAAAAACAATAAATAATAATTTTTTCATACCCGTGATTTAGCATTTAATAATTTGATTTGATAACAAGCAACGGGTTAACATCTATACTAAACGGAGCGGATTGCAAAAGCGTTAGTAAGAAAAAAAGAAAAATTATTTTTTACTACCGAAAGTATAACCTACAGACAAGCGGAAGTATGGTAGTGCATACATTTTGCGCACATCGGGATTAGGGATATTGCTGAGCGATGTTGAGTTTTGCTGCATACTAAGCCCCAATTCCACCTTATTCATCGGGCGATATTGAACACCCAACATATAACCTGTGCGAATAGTGTTGTATTCAGGGTTTTGATAATCGGCGGTATTATCAGACACGCAATTACATCTTTTATCAAACAAACCAACAGCGGCCTCTTCATCAACGAAATAATTGATGTCGCGTATGGTATCTGTGTACATCGGTGTGTACCTGGATGAACTGGCATTGATTTTTGCAACACTTCCGTATATAAACTTGATGCCCGCACTTACAGAAAAGCGTTTACTGAGGTCGTATTGCACAAACACAGGAAGTTCTACATCAAAAAACTGCTTATCAACATCGTACCTGATAACGGTTGAATCTACTTTTTCTCTGTAGTTGTACGTGTATTGTCCCGCCCTTTTACCCTGTGTTATGATAACATAACGCTGATAATTATCGAACAACACTTGTTGTTGAGGCAGGTATATATCCGGTGTTTGGGCGTAGCGCAAAATAGCACCTGCACCTATATGCAAATTATTAGCAATCTTGGTTTTCACCTGCACCCCCAGCACGCCCGCATTGTAAGTAGCTTTAGACAACCCACTTTCAAAACCCAGATGCACAGATAACTGCGCACGTCTACCAATTATAACATTATTATCTGCAGGTTCGGGCAGTGGCGGTAAATTGTATTTTCTCTGCACAGCGCTTGCGGGGTATTGCTTTTCTACAGATGCCAGCATTTGCTTATTTAGTGGCATCATACTCTTTAGCAATTCGTATCTGTACTGCGCACTGTTCATAACAGGTGCTACAGCCGGCAGGCTGTATAGCTTAGGGGCAATAGTTGCCGGTTGTTGCACGGCAAGCTGCTTATAGCCTGTTGCAGTAAGCTGCGTGTCGGGTACTATTGGCAATGGTGCAGTTGGTGCTTGTTGGGCACGTGTATTTATTATTGGCGAAGCCTGCACTACTTCAGGCTTTTTCTCTGCACGGTACACCACACCATAATAACTGATGGCTGCAGCGGCAGAAAGGGCAGACATATACGGTAGCCATTTTACAATGCGCTTCAGCACAGATGCACCAGCTGTCTTGCGACCCGCAATGCTATTCTCAAAAAGCACACGGTCGTCGGCAGAGAGCGGCTCCAGATGGGCATCCATCTTGTCTCTGAAAAACTGATCGATATGTTTGTCCTTGTTTTCCATTCTTCTTACATACCTGCAGCCAGGATTTTCTCCTTCAGTCTGCGGCGGGCATCATTCAGATACCACCTACTATTCATTTCAGTTAATGACAATAACGTGGCAATTTCTCTATGTGTTAGGTTTTCAAATACAAATAAATTAAAAACTATTCGCTGTGTATCCGGGATGGTTTGTATAATGGCCAAGAGCTCTTTATAGCCCAAACCCGCCCCGGCATCTTCGGGTATAGATATATCCTTATCGGCAAAGTCGGTATTGTAGGTGGTGGCAAATTTCTGTGTCTTGCGCTTGTGGTCTATAATAGTATTTACGGCTATTCGCCTCAGCCAGCCTTCAAATGGCCCGGTTGGGGCATAGAGGTGCATCTTCTCGAAAACCTTACAAAAAATATCGTTCAGCAGGTCTTTGGCCAGTTCGGTATCATATATATAGCGCATAATGACGCCCTTTACCAATGGGCCATACTGCTCAAAAAGGGCACGCTGCGCCTGCGCCTTACCATCCATGCATTGCTTTAAAAGCTGCATGAGCGGTGTGGCATCAGGTTTGTCGGCTTTATTTGCCTGCATGATTATTTCTGAGTTACCCGCCAAGAACATTATGATATTTTGGTCTGTACTTAAGTAGATGTCCCTGCCATATGGCAGATATAACGGATAACGCAAAAGGGATGTTAGACCACTATACATAAAAATATTATTGTCATGTTTTGACAATTCCATTACAAACAAAAACCCCGCTCTGAAAAGAGCGGGGGCAGGGATATACACGTATGTATGAGAAGATTCCTTTCTGTATAAGAGGCGTAGATATTACAACACGTCCAGCCTCAGGTATTCGTTTTTGCCGGGTGTTTTCAGTTTTATCACATACTTACCTTCGCGCAGTTCTTTGGTAGATATCGATTTTGAACCTTTACCCACAGTTGCTTTTATTTCTTCACCCAGCTTGCCTGTAATGATTACATCAAGCGGTTGAGCAGACCTGTTTTCTATCAGCAGCGCACCGCCGGTAGACTGAATGTCCCATGTCTTGTCTGCGGTTACCACGGTTGTTGGTTTTGCTGCAAATGTGTTGGTGTTGGTTGCCATTGCTGCTATCATCAGCAGTGTTGCGAATATTGCTTTCATAAATTATGCTTTTAGTAGTTGATTGATTTAGTTTTCTAATGCTGTTTTCTGAACCGGTTACATCTATTAGTCGTGCAACGGGAGAAAAGGTTACAGATTTTTTCGTGTTTTTATTTTCTTTAACAAATCAGCGTAGCACCACGCTTGTGTGCTGCACACTATCACCCTGCTGCAAGCGCAGTATATAGCTGCCTTTCGCCAATTGGGCAACGGGTATTGTGGCATTGCCTGTACATGTGGCTGTGTATACAACTGTGCCCGTTATGCTTACCAACTGTACGTTATAACTATCGGTGCTCACCCCACTTATATACAGTTTGTCTGTAGCAGGATTGGGATACACAGTCCATTGTTCTGTAGTAGCCACGTTGTTTACAGACAGTCTTGCATTGGTAAGTGCGCGCCAAGCGTTCACCCTGCCATTGCCATAATATTTATCGAAGCCTGCCACGTCTTTGCTTTCGCCTACCATATCTTCTGCATTGCTTTCCAGCAGGTTTTTTATTTGTGCAGGTGTACGCGTGCTGTCTTGTGCCAGCAGCAGAGCTGCCACACCTGCCACACATGGTGTAGCCATAGATGTACCGGACATCATAACATAAGCGGTATCGTAGAGGTGAGAGAGGCTGTAGATTTGATGCCCCGGTGCGCATACAGATATATGGTTGCCGAATGTGCTGAACGATGCACGTTTATCTTCCGCATCTGTAGCGCCTACAGCTATGACACCTGTACAAGCCGCAGGGTACATCTTCAGTTCTGAGCCTGTATTCATCATAGCGGCTACTACTGTTACTTTATGACTGATAGCATAGTCTATCGCATCCTGCAGTATGCTGATAGTACTTGTACCCCCTGCAGAAATGTTGATGACACGCGCACCATTATCTACCGCGTAGTAGATAGCTTCAATCATCCAGCTATAAGCTACAAAACCCGTCTTGTCAATACCTTTTAATATCATCAGCCTACAGTGCTGATCTACGCCTGTCATACCGGTTACATTATTTACACTTGCACCTATTATACCGGCTACGTGGCTGCCGTGCCCGTGGTCGTCTTCTATATTATTGGTATCTGACGGCATGTTCCAGCCAAGCGTATCGTCGGTGTATCCGTTATTATCGTCGTCTATACCGTTTGCAGGTATCTCCAGCCTGTTGTGCCATAGCCTTTCCTTAATATCGGGGTGATTGCTCTTGATGCCCGCGTCTATCACAGCTACTACAATATTGCTATCGCCTGTTTCTACATCCCATGCACGCAACAGGTCTATATCTGCACCTGCTTTTGCAGTGCCTCCGCTAAAAGTGCCTGTATTGTGCAGCCCCCACTGCTGATAAAACAAAGTATCTGTAGGTGCTGCGGCAGTCGTTTTCCATTCGCCGATGGTTGCGGCTGCATCTGCCTCGGCATATTTACACAGCCCTGTTGCCAGCATGGCATTGGCCGCTTCCTGCATGTTGGCATTGTCTGCCAGTGTCAGCACATATACCTTTCCTTTTTTGATGGCGTGTATATTGGTGCAGCCAAACTGTTGTGCCACAGCATCTATGGCAGGCACACCCAGTGTATTGTTTTGCAAATTTGGTTTAGCCTCACTGTGCAGGCTTATCATCAGGCGGTTGTTGCCCGCTGCCCAGGAGATGATGCTGCAAAGCAGCGCAATGATGGTGGTTACAAATTTTGTTTTCATAACTATTCGTTTTTTGTAATTGCTTAAATGATTTTTCTTTTGTTATTGCGTTTTAGTTTTCGTTCAGCAAGGGCATAAGATGGGCTGTATGCCTTTCGGCAGTTAGGTTTCGGGGTACAATATGTATCGGGATTGTTCTTTAGTCGGTTTCTTCCAGTTCGAAGATGTCTTCCACTTTTGCCTTAAAGAAGCGCGCAATCTTTAAAGACAAGACGGTTGACGGTACGAACCTGCCTGTTTCTATAGAGTGTATTGTTTGCTTGCTCACTCCCACCTGCTCTGCCAGTTCTGTCTGTGATATATTCAGCCTGGCTCTTTCTACTTTGATGGTATTTTTCATCCGCCGCTAAGATAAGAGTAATAGAATAAGTATCAGAATAGCCCAGGTAATGAGTTGGAATATGATGATAGGTTTTTTGTTTTTCTTCAGGTTTTGCAGAAAGCTCATTTTCTTATCGTCATAATCCCACAAGAAATCGAAATACAAACCCATGTGAAATATTGCCAGATACATAGCCAGATAAATAAGCGGAAACATGAGCAGCAGTACAACATCAAATTCGCCCATATCTTGTGTGATGGCCGTAAGCGAGAATGCAACAAACGTAGCACTCATCAGCATCATTACCATTTGTAGTGCGCGGGCACGAATGGTTTGTACACGTTCGTCCTCTACCTTTTCCTGACTGAAAGCCGTGAGGTACATACCCACCAGCATGATCCACATACAGGCGGCAAGGTGTTTGTCTGCGTTGAGCTTCGGGATAACGGTGAACGGGTGAATTTTGTAAACAATAGAAACAAGCACACCAACAGAGAGTACTACCAAGCCTATTATCTTGGTACTGTGCTTTGCAAGTTTTTGAAATCCTTTCATTGCGTATCAGTTTTATTAGTGAATTGATAGTTGTTAGTTATTCTAATACTATAAGCAGCACCAGTGCCAGCAGGAAAAATGCTATGGCAAATACGGAGAGCCATTTATTCTTGAACCATGCATCCTTCAGGCTGATGTCGTCTGATTGGTAGTTCCAGTAATTATCGCGGTACAAGCCTATGCGAAAGAATATGTGATATACCGTCAGGTTCATCATCAGGTTCAGAATGATCCACCTGTTACCGATGGCAGCCTTGTCTGCAGTGTTCAGCAAATTCATAAAAGCAGTTGTCAGGTTGGTAATCACAAACATCAATACTGTAAACTGCATTGCCTGCGCACGGATGGCTTTTACACGTTCGTCTTCTACTTTCTCTTTTGTAATAGCCAACAGCAACATGCCATATATGGTAATGCAAAGAGCAAGGCCAATGTGTTGATTTCTGGTATGGTTGGGCAAAATGGTAAACGGGTGAATCTTTTCTGCAACCGCTATCACCAAGCCACCTGCTATCAGCCCCAATGCCAGTGGCTTGTTCTGATGCCCCATCATAGACCTGTAACCTTTCATAGATATTGCGTTTTTAATTGTTTTTAGTGATTGTTGATAGTACGTCGGTTTTTACCCCATTCTATCAATTTGCTACACAAAGATAAAAGAATACTTTCCAAAAATACAAGTATACTTTACTTTTTTAAAAGTAAAATTTAATAAAAGTAAAGTCAACTGTATAATTTTAATTGATAATCAATGAGTTATAAAATGGGTGATTTTTCGGGGGAATTGAAAAAAAATAGGCTTCCCCACCTCTGCAGAGATAAAAGAGAATTGCAATTTTGAAAAGTAGAACAACTACAAGCGCCCCAGCTCTATGCGCATTTCGGTAATAAGACCCGATGCTCCATAGCCCAGCGTCTGTGTACTGCGGTTATCGTAATACTGTTTGTAAATACCGGGGCTGAGGAAAAATTTTACCCCTGTAGTAAATCGATGATTGAAACGAATGCCTAAATGCGCCTCTCCGTATGCGCTAACCGTAGCACCGCCTGCACTGGTACTGATGATGCATATTGGCCCTGCCTGTGCCCCCACTACTACATCCATCCATGTATTGACAAGTTTGGTGCCCCGCAGCCCACCCAATGCTGCTATCTGCAGGTTTTGGCTAGGCGCCTCGTAGGGGTGCGGCATATAGCTGTGGTAGCGGGTGTTGATGTTTACATATCCCACACGCAACCCCGCTACATAGCCCGTAAGCCTGCCGATTTTATTGAAATGAACCTCTCCGCCAAGTTGCACCATGCTGCTATTGCCCAATTGCAAACCGAAAGACTGGCCGTAACGCACATAAGGGCTGATGCCGCCCGCATCTGCTACAATACACAAATGTCTGTAGCGCAGGCGTGCATTGCTGCTGTCTGCTTCTGCGGCACGCGCAGGCAGCATATTCATCAACATAAGAGCAACCAACAGGTATCTCATAGCACTCGGGAGAGTATGTTTATAACGTACAATTAATGTACCAAGTATAAATATAGACAGCTTTCTCTATCGGAAAGTTTGGGGAATGTAAAAATGTTAGGGGGATGGGGATACTATTCAATACGCACCTGCATGGCAAGCAACAGGCGATGTACATTGAAAGGATAAGGCCCATCGTAAGGGAAATAACTACGGCAATACTTAGCACCAACAAATACCGCATTCCACATATACATGCCTGTTGTCAGTTCAGACATCAGATTGGAACGCACACCTGCATACTCTGTATAGCCTTCAAACTGCACAGAAGGGCCTGCAGTTAATGAGGTACGAAATGACAATTGGCTGTTTAATGGCAATGCATATAGCGCACCACCCTGCAATACAAAACCAAGCAAGCTTTCGGTTGATTTATCTGCCATGAATCGAAAACCTCCGGTAAAACTTATCCCCTGTCGTTTATGATATACTACATCACCCGTCAGCATACCTGAGTACTGTGGCTTTTCAGGTACACCTGTACCAGTCCTTATACCACCTCCGAAAGAGGCACCTATTTCTGCATGAGATTTACTACCGTCTCCCTGTGCAATGCATACAACAGGGAGTAAAAACAAAAGGGCTATCAGGTATTTCATAAAGTCTATTCGGGTTGCAATATTATAGCATTGCCAAGAAACATGCCAGAGATTATCATGGCTGTGTAAAAGAATTACCTAGCTATTCAAGATGTTCTGCAAGGCATCTTGAATAAAAGATAGAAAGCCGTTTTGTAAACGAAATTTGAAATACAACAGCATAGCAATAGATATGCAGCGGAACCTTGAATGCCGTTCAGAGAACGGAGTAATATTTCAGGTTCCAAATGCCCTGCGGAACGTTTGGAACAGCAATGGAACAGCAAAAAAGGTGAAAAAGTGAACTAGCTTAGTTAAAAGGCGATTCATCAAAATTATACGTCGATAAGAATATATAACTACCGTCAGCATTTTTCCTGTAAACGCTATAGTAATATGTATTAGCATCCTTTACTACAGAATCTCCTTCAGCCATTGAAGTAGTGTCAGCAATTTTGAAACAAACTTTTAATTCATTGTCCAAATGATATTCATAAAATCTATCGCTATTGTTATCCTTATACATAACCAGAGCAGAAAAACCTTCTTTATAGAACTTTTCTTTATTCCGCTTCCATTCTTTAGATGTATATATAGAATAACCTCCGAAATATAAAATCGCAATACTTGCAATAGCTATCCGCAACCATACTGGTTGACGCTCACCGTTTAAGGAAAAAACCTTAACCTTATCATTATTCATTGAAAACAAATTTACACCCCTATATCATCACCATTTCTTTATTCTTTGTACTCTTCATATCGGCGGGGATGTTGTCGAGTATTTCCTGTTTCAGTGCGTCTATCAGTTTTTCTTTTACAAAGTGGCGGAAGGTGACGATGCTTATCTCGCGTACTGGCGCGGGAGATTTGAATTGCCTTATCCTGTTGCGTTGAGATGTGTGCAGGTCGTTCAGTGCCAGCTCGGGCAGTATGGTAATGCCCTGATTCAGGTCTACAATCTTTTTCAATGTTTCTATACTGCCCGATTCAAAATCCAGTTGATGCAACTCTTTCTCTCGGTGCTTCAGCTCGCAGAGGTTCATCACCTGGCTGCGCAGGCAGTGCCCTTCTTCAAGCAGCCACAGTCGGTTGACATCAATATCCTGCGCCAGCAGGTATTTCTTCTTCAGTAGTTTTTCCTGTGCACTGGCATATACCACAAACTGCTCGTAGAAAAGCGGCTGCTCTATCAGCGCGGCATTATTCAGCGGCGTAGCCATGATGCCCACATCCAGCGAGTATTGTTCCAGCTTTTCGGTAATGGCTTCGGTTGTCAGTTCGCTTATCTGCAATTTTACATCGGGGTATTTTTTCAAAAAGCTGTTGATGAACATGGGTATGATGTAGGGCGCCAGTGTGGGTATGATGCCCACCTTCAGTTCGCCACGTACCAGCCCGCGCTCTTCGTTCACTATCTCTTTGATGCGTGCGGTGTCTTGCAGGGCTTTCTTTGCCTGTGCTATTATCAGCTTGCCTATCTCTGTAGGCACTACTGGCTGCTTGCTGCGGTCAAAGATTTTCACTTCCAGTTCGTCTTCCAGTTTCTTTATCATCATGCTCAGTGTGGCCTGTGTTACAAAACACCTTTCGGCCGCCGTCACAAAATGGCGGTGCACATCTACCGCTACTATATACTCCAGTTGTTGCAGGTTCATTCCTTATAGATGAAATTGATACAAACATACAAACTATCAGTTTGATTTATAAGATTACAATGACCACATTTGTGCAGCAAACAAAAATTTAACGCTCTGGTATGATGCACATCATACCTTCTGCGTTGTTTTAGCTGTAATTTTAAAAGACACGACAACAAATACATAACTAATGGAAAACAACGAATCTCAAAGCAGTGGCAAATGCCCTTTTCATCATGGCGCTGCTAACCCAGTTGCAGGCCGTGGCACACGCAATACAGACTGGTGGCCCAATCAGCTGAAGCTGAATATACTGCGCCAGTATTCTTCATTGTCGAACCCGATGGAAGAAAGTTTTGACTATGCTAAAGAGTTTCAAAGCCTCGACCTGGATGCGGTGAAGAAAGACATTACAGATGTTATGACAACATCGCAAGACTGGTGGCCTGCAGACTATGGCCATTATGGTCCGTTCTTTATACGTATGGCTTGGCACAGTGCGGGTACGTACCGTGTACAAGACGGCCGCGGTGGTGGCGGACAAGGTATGCAACGCTTTGCACCGCTAAATAGCTGGCCTGATAATACCAACCTCGATAAGGCTCGCCTGTTGTTGTGGCCTATCAAAAAGAAATATGGCAAAAAACTGTCTTGGGCAGATTTGATGATACTGGCAGGTAATGTGGCGCTGGAGTCTATGGGCTTTAAAACATTTGGCTTTGGCGGCGGACGTGAAGACGTGTGGGAACCTGCAGAAGATGTGTATTGGGGTAATGAAAGAGAATGGCTGGGCGACAAACGTTACAGCGGCGACCGCGAGCTTGAAAATCCGCTGGCTGCTGTGCAGATGGGTTTGATATATGTAAACCCCGAAGGCCCTAACGGAAATCCTGACCCTGTGGCTGCTGCGCGCGATATCCGCGAAACATTTGCCCGTATGGCAATGAACGATGAAGAAACCGTTGCGCTGATAGCAGGTGGCCACAGCTTTGGTAAAACGCACGGTGCAGCAGACCCGGGCAAATATGTAGGCAAAGAACCTGCGGCGGCTACCATGGCAGAGCAAGGCATGGGCTGGGGCAATACCTACGAAAGCGGCGCAGGTGCACATACTATTACAAGTGGTTTGGAAGGTGCATGGACTACAACACCTACCGAATGGAGCAATAACTTTTTCGAAAACCTCTTTGGCTACGAATGGGAACTGACAAAGAGCCCCGCAGGTGCACACCAGTGGAAGCCGAAGGATGGCGCAGGTGCTGGCTTGGTGCCTGATGCACACGACCCAAACAAGCGTCATGCTCCTTTTATGCTGACTACAGACTTGTCACTGAGGTTCGATCCTGAATACGAAAAAATCTCTCGTCGCTTCCTCGAGAACCCTGACCAATTTGCTGATGCTTTTGCGCGTGCATGGTTCAAACTGACGCACCGTGATATGGGTCCGCGTGCGCGTTACCTGGGCAAGGAAGTACCTGCTGAAGAACTGATATGGCAAGACCCATTGCCTGCCGTTACACACAAACTGATTGATGAGAACGATGCAGAAGCATTGAAACATAAAATACTTGCATCAGGCCTTAGCGTATCGCAACTGGTATCTACGGCATGGGCATCTGCAGCAAGCTTCCGCGGTAGCGACAAGCGTGGTGGTGCCAACGGTGCACGCGTACGCCTTGCTCCGCAAAAAGATTGGGCTGTAAATAATCCTGTACAACTGGCACGTGTGCTGTCTGTACTGGAAGGCATACAAACAGCTTTCAACGCAACGGGCGGCGACAAACAAGTATCACTGGCAGACCTTATAGTACTGGCAGGTAATGCAGGTGTGGAAGAAGCTGCACGCAATGCAGGGCAGAGTGTGAAAGTACCTTTTGCCCCGGGCCGCACAGATGCTACGCAGGAGCAGACAGATGTAGAATCATTTGCTGTGATGGAACCACATGCTGATGGCTTCCGCAATTATGCAAAACACAAGTTTGGCACTATAGCAGAAGAGATGCTGATAGACCGTGCGCAACTGCTGACGCTGACTGCTCCTGAGCTGACGGTATTGGTAGGTGGCATGCGTGTACTGGGCACTAACTACGACCATTCTCAGCATGGTGTACTGACCAACCGTGCAGGCGCGCTTACAAACGATTTCTTTGTAAACCTGCTGGACTATGGTACTAAATGGACTGCCACATCAGAAACGCAGGAAGTGTTTGAAGGACGCGACCGCAAAACAGGCGCTATCAAATGGACAGGTACACGTGCCGATCTGGTATTCGGTTCTAACTCAGAACTGCGCGCACTGGCAGAAGTATATGCTTGCGATGATGCACAAGGCAAATTTGTAACCGACTTTGTAGCCGCATGGACCAAAGTGATGAACCTCGACAGGTTTGACCTGAAGAAATAATAATACTAAGAAGAAGAGAATGCATAGGGGTATGCATGTGGGTGTGAGTGAACAGCCCTGCCGATTGGCAGGGCTGTTGTTATTTATCTGTTCTTAGAAAGATATTCGTCAATCTTATCATTCACCTTTCTCACATCCTCCTGGTGTACTTTATTCAGACCCTCATCAAAGCTGCGGTCTTCTTTTATCTTCTTGTCTTCTTTATTGTGTCGTGCATTTTCTGCTATTGTTATTTTTTCGGTAAGCCCTTTTTCCTCATCTGCATATTCTTTTATCTTTTCCAGCATGGCATGCATTTTACTGTTAAACTGCATGTGCAATGAAAATGCGTTGACATAGTTTGCTTTTTGTTGATTATACCTAGCAACAATGCCCTCATATTCGCCAGAGAGGCCCGGTGCATTGTTTGTAAATGCTTTGAAACCGGCAACGTCTTTTACCATCAATGCCTGCATATCAGTCAGTGCATCATATCGTTTTTCCAGCTCATCATATTTTTTATTTATCGCGTCGAAATCGTCAAAAAACATGCAGCTCATGGTATCCAATTGCGCAAGCCTCATTGCCTTTATCACCGGCACAAGCGATATCAGCTCATCATCTTTCTGGTCATTCAGTCTGATGCGTTGTATGGTTTCATCCTGCAACTTATCAAAGCATGCAACGGCATGTTGTGCCAGGTCATCGTAGGCATTAGAAAATTTCTGTGTGGCAATCATAATACTATCAGCCAGCCTTTCAATATCTTTTTGCATACCATTCATGCGCATACTACGCTGTGCAAAAGAATCTGCCAGCTTGCGCATATCAGGTGCATCAGGCTTTTTCAGTACAGATACATCCGAACGCTTTGTTATCTCCAGTGGTTCTTTCAGTTTTTTGTATTTATCATCTATAGCTTTGTTCTTTTTATTGCAGCTACGCTGATACCTGTCGCATTTAGCCTTCAACAATTTATTGCTGGTTTCTATCAGCCTTACATACTCTTCCGTTTCACGGTGTTTATTCTCATTATTCTTCTGCAATGCGGCATAATGCTCAGGAAAATGCTGCTTCTGCTCTTTGACATAGCCCGTAGCTTGTTTCAACATCTCTTTAGCCTCTGTTGCAGTAGCTTCTGTAGGGTTTGTATCAAACATCCTGATAGCGGTGAATAACAATTTACTGCCCTTAACCTCTACAAAGCGTTTATTATAAGCATATACCTCATCTGCAGTTTCCATCATCGTTTCACCATGGTCCATGTTAGACAACATCAGCATACGGCTGTTATTATTGGCAATTTCGTAATGCAGCTTATTAAACGAATCGACAGATGTTACACCTGCTTCAAACACCGCCAACGGCATCGGCACTTTAGTGAGTTGCCACATCGGATATATCGGCACTACGTTACGACGATAGGCCAAAGGATCTACCATGAAACACTGCGGTGAATACGCAAACTCAAAACGCTCCTTGGTATCGTAGTGCAGCTTTTCTTTAGATAGCTTGCGAAATATATTGGTGAGCCATGGTGTATAACCCGCAATATGCCCCGAACCTGCTGTCGGGTCTACAATATACCATTTGCCGTTTATCTCTACTACTACCCAACCATAACTCACTGTTTCATGGGGGTCTCCGTTATCATAATATTGCTTCCTGATATAACCATCTACTTCAGTTGCATGTAGTCCGGCTTCTTTTGCCATTGCTACATAGAGCGCTACATAGCCATTGTTAGTTGCTTTGCCACTGCTCAATACAGACTTTGGCGTTTCTGTTTTTCTGTTCGGATTCTTAGCCAGCTCTATATCATAGGCTATGTGTGTGGTTATCCAGTTAAAAATGGCATTGGCTTTTTGCTGCTCCGTTTGTGCTTCGGCGCATACATTTGCTGTAAGCTTTCGGTAATCTTTGGAAGAAGACACATTTCGACCAATGAGTGTATCTGTCTGGCCATTGGCGTGTATGCTGGCCAACAGGCAAAGGGTGGGTATCCATTTTTTCATAGAGCATGAAAATATATAACCGCCCTGTAGCTTGCAATAGTAAACAGAAAATATAATCCTACACCAGCCTTTGCTTATTCAGCACGGCAAACACTTGTTCCTTGTAGGTATTGCCTATAGACACACTATGTTCTTTGATGCGGATGGTATTGCCGTCTACCTCTGTAATGCAGGCCAGGTTTACGATATACGATTTCTGCACGCGCAGAAAGTTGGGGTACGGCAACAGTGTTTCTTCCAGGCTTTTCATAGTGCAGTGTATCAGCTTCTTCCCCTCTGTGGTGTAGAGCTGTATATAGTCTCGCAGGCTTTCAGCATACAGCAGCTGGTTCAGATCTATACGCACCAGCTTGTTATCTGCTTTTATGAATACGGCATTATCAGCAGGTTGCGCTGCCGGGGCAGTTTGCTGCATTGCATCGTTGGCTTTTTGTATGGCTTTCAGGAAACGCTCAAAAGATATGGGCTTCAGCAGATAGTCTATCGCATTCAGTTCATAGCTTTCAATGGCATATTCGGAATAGGCTGTAGTAAAAACTACAAGTGGCGGATGCTTGAGCGAACGCACAAAATCTACGCCCAGCACTTCGGGCATATTAATATCCAGCAGCAGCAAATCTACCGGCTGCTTGTTGATGGCGGTAAATGCCTCCAACGCATTACGGCACTTGCCTACCAATTGCAAGCCCGGTATGCGTGCAATATAAGTTTCCAGTATATCCTGTGCTATTGGCTCGTCGTCTACTATCAGTATGCGCATTCTATCGGGGTTTTAGAGAGATACTTTTAGTTCTACCACAAATGCATCGCCATCGGGCGCTGCTGTAATACTATATTTATCAGGATACAGCAATTCCAAACGCTTACACAGATTGGCAAGCCCTATGCCACCATCTGTGGCACTACTACCATTGGGTTTGTAATTGTTGCGGGTATGTATGGTTAACACTCCATCTTTTATCGTAGCGCTATATGCTATAAAATACTTGTGTGCAATAACACGGGTAGCGTGTTTGAATACATTTTCTAACACAGGCAACCACAACAGTGGTGGTACCATATACTCTTTGTCAGACTCTATTACAAAACGAAAATCATCTCCAACAGGCAGGCGCAGTAATTCCAGATTGATGTATGCCTGCATGATTTCCTTTTCCTTTTCAAACGACACCCGCTCATTATCAGACTCATACAACATGTACCGCAGTATAGACGACAGGCGCAGTATGGCATCGGGCGCAGTATCTGCTTTTTTTAGTGATAGTCCGTAGAGATTATTCAGCGTATTGAAAAGAAAGTGAGGGTTTACCTGACTCTTCAGAAAATGGAGTTCTGTTTCTACCTGTTTGCGTTGCGCCTGCTCAAGGTCTTTCTGCTGCCTGTAATAGTCGTTCATAAACCAAGCGGTGCTTACTAAAAACAACCAAAGCAACATACCAATAGCACAGTAAACAACCTCAACCACAAAAGTTTCAACAGTGTAAGAAGTACTTACAACGGTAGAAAAAAGACTGATGTGATGTATATGCGCCAGCGGATAGCGTAGAAAAAACCACTTAACCCCACCAACAAACAACGATGAGCAAACAGCGGTAAGCAGCAACACGCGCCACAGGTATTGTGCATACTTTTTTGCACGCACAAAACGCGGCATCAGCCATAGGTTGTTGGCATAGGTATATACAATAAGCACAGTTGCGGTAATGCACATACCCAGCACATACACTTTGGGCTGATAGATTTTGTTACCTGCATCATTGTTCCAGACCAGGTAATACACCACCAGCCAGAAGAGTACGTTGCGCACTACCCTGTTAAGTAAAATATTGAGCAGTTTTCCGCTGAAACTATTCATAGCTGCAAGTAATAAAGATAATACCTAACGGGCGCACCATTTAGACAAAACTGTTTTTTTCTTCGACAAAATGACATCGTTGTTTTTTGTCGAAAATGTGCCTCTGTTCGTCTATTAGATTTGTTGAACAATTAGCCAGTTTGTTGTTTTGTTTCATCAAAAACCTGTTATTGTATGAAGAAACTGATACTGTCTCTCTCGCTTGTGTGTACAGCCCTTGCATCGCAGGCACAAATACCACAAGCATTTGCCAACCATCTGCAATACATGCTGGATAGCCTGTGCGCCAAAAACAAAGTAAAAGGCGTATCTGCTGCTGTACTGGTACCCGGTATGGGTGTATGGAAGGGCAGCTACGGCGTATCTCACGGTACCGAAAAAATAACACCAGACACTTGGCTACCCATTGGCAGCAATACCAAAACATTCACGGCAGCCATCATGCTGCAACTACAGCAGGAAGGCAAGCTGGATCTTGATGACAGCATTGGTAAATGGATACAGAACGTGCCGAATGTAAACGGCAAAATCACTATCCGCCAGATGCTGAACCATACCAGCGGTATATACAACTTTACCAACAATCCGGCATTTTCTGCCGCGCTGAATGCAGACTATACCAAATTCTGGCAACCGGAAGATGACCTTCCTTTCATCAGCACACCGAGCTTCGCTCCCGGCACCAATTGGGAATACAGCAATTCGGGCTATATACTGGCAGGCATGATCATCAGCAAAGTGCTGAACGAGCCCTACCACGAAGCACTGATTAAAAGGATACTGACACCTCGCAATTATCAGAAAACAGTACTGTTTCCGCAGCAGGCACTAGGTGGTAGCGTACCGCACGGCTGGTCTACAGCGGCATCGGGCGGCAGCAAGCTGGAAGATATACAGGTAGAATATGGGTATGACATTACCGCATTTCAGAGCATGGCACATTCTGCAGGTGCTATTATATCTACCGCAGAAGATAATGTACATTTCTGGGATGACCTGATGACGGGTAAAATCATCAACACCACATCGCTGAACGAGATGATGACAACCGTATCTATGGGTGGTGGCTCCAACACTTATGGCCTGGGGGTATTCAGATACCCTAATACAAACGGGCGTGTGGTGTATGCACACGGCGGCACATGCTTTGGCTACATCAACGAAAACCTGCGCGACTCACTGAGTGGCATTTGCATCACACTCTTATCAAACCAGGACAGCATCAATAACAGTTTACTTTTCCAACGTATACTGTTGCCGCTACACCGTTATGTGATAAAATTCCCTACTGCTGCGGTGGCCAACATCAACTATGCAGACGATATAAGAATCTATCCCAACCCAGCAAAAGATATAGTGAACATATCCTTGAACAACCCATCCGACAAAACAAACATTGCGGTGTATGATGTGACGGGCAGAATTGTATTGCATACTGCCGGCATGCGTGGCAACAATACAATCTCTGTCTCGTCTCTTTCACCGGGCATGTATACCATACGCATCACAGACAACAACCTTATAATGCTTAACTATAAACTTGAAGTAGCACCATAGAATCAAGTATGAGAGTCGGTAAAAAGCCCCTGCTTCTGCGGGGGCTTTATTCATATACAGCAGTAAACAAGAAGTCATTACCTTTAGCATCTCTTATCAGGATAGTATATGAAAGAATTCTGGGATAGCCGATACAGTGATGCGGAATACGCCTATGGCGAAGAACCCAATGAATATGTAAAACAACAACTGGCAAAATACCCTGCGGGCAAAGCCCTCTTTCCTGCCGAGGGCGAGGGGCGCAACTGTGTATATGCGGCTACGCTTGGCTGGGATGCCTACGCCTTCGACATCAGCAGCGAGGGCAAAAAGAAAGCACTGGCACTGGCAGCAAAAAAGCAGATAGCGATACACTACGATGTGTGTGGTGTAGAAGAGACAGCATACGCGCCTGCGTCTTTCGATGCGATGATACTATGCTACTCACATTTCCCTGCCGCATTGAAGCCCGCCTTCTACCAGCAACTGAATAGCTATATGCGCAGCGGTGCGGTAGTAATAATGGAAGTATTCAGTAAGAACCATGTACAGTATCAACGTGTAAATGAAAATGCGGGCGGACCAAAAGACCCGGGTATGTTGTATGACGAAGCAGAAATACACAGCCTGTTTGCAGACTATGATGTTATAGAGCTGCAAGAACTGCACACCCAACTGAATGAAGGCAGCCTGCATAGCGCTATGTCTTGCGTACTGCGTTTCACGGGTGTGAAACGCTAAGCATTGCTATTTCTTCTTCGCATCAGGGCGCTCTGCTTCCTGTTGTATACGGTATTTCACTATTTTCTTTACCAGTGCGGCGGGTATCTTTTTATCCAGCGGAAACTGCACTGCACCTTTGGATGTTTTGTATTTGCTCAGCTCTTCTGCAAACACTTCCATAGGCGATGCTGTGGGATAAAAACCAACATGCTTGGCATAGGCCGCAAAATATACCAAAGCTTTCCCGTTTAGCTTATAGGCAGGCATGTTGTAGCTGATTACCTCTTCAGCCTTTGGCACTGCAGCTTTTATAGCAGTCTGCAGTTCATCAATGCGTTCTATTGTTTGCGCAGGTATGTCTTGCAGGTATTCGGCGACGGTGGTATATTTTTTCATAGTTCGTACATTTGTGCACATAAATATACAAAACTTAACAGCCCGCTTACTGTGCTACAATGAAACCTATACTTACTACAATTTTCGTCGCCCTACTCACTATCACTTGCTTTGCGCAACCTATAGGAGCCGACTCCAACCCCAAACTAAATGATGCCGAAGCTGCACTTTGCAATAAACTATTCAGCCATACAGGCTACGACTTCAAAGGCAAAACGGTCATGTACATCACCAATATAGGCGAGGACAAGACATACAGTTCGGGCTACCTACCTGCAACAAAAACAGATTTTTTCCGTCACACAAATCAGGCAACAGATACGCTTATAAAATACCATCTTGCAATATTGAATACCGAACAAAAGCTTGAAACACCGGATATAGATGCTGTTGTATATTTTATGACGCCCGATTTCAACCGAGGCTTTAAAGGTGATTGGGTAGATAAATCTATCAAACGCTTTAAAACCATTAAAATCAACTTTCCCGACAATATAGACCTAGCAGGGATTGACACTACAGAAAACATCACTATGGAAGACGCAAAGTTTCTGAACAGCATATTCCGTTTTGAGCGCAACAGCTTTGATTTTACCAATAAAAAAGTTGCTATAGTAGCGTTCCATAACTACAACTATGCAATGCTATATAAACGCGACTATATCCAATACATCAAAACACATCTGAAAACACATTTCAGTATTCCTACCGATTGGTTCTATATTTTAAACTCAACCAATAGAGCATCTACAGGCTATGATGCCGTCATCGTAGAATACTCAAAACATGTAGACTTTAACAGTGTACTCGAATTGATTAAAACTTACAAACCAATATCAGATACTAAATAACCGTCTATTAGAATCAGATAAATGCACTAACATGAACATACATATAGAAACACCAAGACTGATAATACGCGAGCTGCTACCTGAAGACGCTACCGAAATGTTTGAAATGGACAGCGACCCCGAGGTACATAAATACCTGGGTAATAAACCACTGACAGATATTGAAGAGGTGCACAAAGTGATTGCTTTTGTAAGGCAGCAATACACCGACAATGGCATAGGCCGCTGGGCAGTAACGCTGAAAGACACCGGCGAGTTTATTGGCTGGACAGGTTTTAAACGCTTTACAGAAACTGTCAACAATCATATAAATCATCTTGACTTTGGCTATCGTCACGCACGCAAATTCTGGGGACAAGGCTATGCATACGAGGCTGCAAAAGCATCGTTAGATTATGGCATTGATACGCTTAATTTTAAAGACATTTATGCCATGACAGATGTAGACAATCTGGGTTCTCGCCGCCTGCTTGAAAAACTAGGCTTTGAATACAAAAAGACTTTCGCTTACGATGGCCCTTCTGCAGAGTTTAATGGCCTGCCCGTAACATGGTACGAACTGATGGAAAGAAAATAAGAATAGCCCTTGTTATGCAAGGGCTATCATTTTTTATGTATACCATTACCACAAACTAAGCCCCACACCCAAATTCATAGATGGACTGATATAGCCGCTACGGCTACGCAGTAAAATATTATGATTAATCTGCAGCGTTTTATTTACCTGCCAGTTGAGCCCAACACTCAGTGTAGGTTCTAGCTTAAAGCTATTCGTAATATCTACCCTCTGCTCGTAGCCATTTGTTGTTTGCACTATGCCCTGCCACTTGTCTTGTGTTACAATACCGGTAACGCCCCAGCCTATATAAGGGCGCAACGCTGTACCGCGCGGTGTAAAGTAGTACAATGCCAGTAGGGGGATTTCGTATTGCAGGCGTTTCATTGTTCCGCCATCGTAGGTATTGTAAGTGGGCAACAGATTTTTCTGCACGCCTACTTGCACACCCCAACGGCTTGCATAATCCCAACGAAGGTACGCACCCATGTTATAGTAATTTTCTCCAACTCGCGCAGGCAGCCCTGATGCGCCTTCTACATTAACAATGCGCAAGTCTTGCCCGGCACCTAATTGCAAACCGGCAGTTAGTCTGGGCGCTTTGTCTTTGTATGCTTTTTTAAGCGATGGCTGCGCTGTGGCAGCAACTGTAACGGATAGTGCCGTGAGGGTCAAGATAACAGCTTTCATAAAATATCAGATTTTAGATAGCGAAACTATCTGTCTATATCTGAATATTTCCTTAATGCATTGTTGCGTAAAAGTTAATTGGCAACTGTGTTAAAACCCTTTATGATGGCCCGTATGCTCAATACAATCTCAAACAATCCGCCGGGCAAAGAAAGTGCTACACCTATATGCTGCTGAAACAGCTCTGCCATAGTACCCGCAAACAGGATGATATAACCTGCTATACCCCAAATGCTCAGCCATTTTGGAACCAACTGCGCTCTGTATAAGATAACTGCCAGCAACGTACCACTCACTGCCCACATAGCCATACCCAATTGATAACTTACGGCATTGCCCTGCCTGCATGCGGCGGCCAGTTGTTGCATACAGTCTTTATTGGTGGCAGATGCATACGCATCGCTCAGCGGCAGCAATTGCCACAGGAATACGCCACCCACCGTAAGCAGCACCGTAGCCATGATGGCAAATATGAGATACCCGTATGCTTTGGTAGTGCTGTATTGCCTTACAATGCCATACATAATGACTGCCAACCCGATATTGCCCATGCTGTGCAGCACTGCCAGCAGTATAATGCCTGCCGCCGCCTGTGCTTTGTTATTGGCTATTTGCGCCAGTGCATCGGGCGATGCCGCCAGCTCATCTACCATGCCGCTGCCTATGCCATAGAATAGAAATACGAGGATGAAGAGTACCCCGAAAACCCTTGCCTTTGTCCGCAGATTGTTCATAAACCCTGTTTTATGTTTTACTGCGGCAAAGCTAGATGCACATTTTGCCAATCACCTTGACAATTGTTAAGAAGTGAAAACCACTACCCCATAAAAACAGTAAAACCGGGGCGAACCCGGTCTTGTCAGTTTAGCCTATCCCTTATACAAAATATATAGGCTATTGTATTGCTTACTCTTTTACAGGGGCAACTCTAAAAAGAATCTCTCCGGCCCGATTCCTCCCTATCTGGAAAGAAGAGGAGGTGTATCGGCCAGCCCCTTAGAAATACATTTGTTTTGCTTGAGAATGTGTTTGTTTGATAAAAAGAATGAGACCTGCCGGGGGCATATTGCCGTTACCTATAGAGGATAGAAATACAACAGGGCGATTGCCAGCAGTACCAGTGCTACAACCATCCATGAAAGTTTTGAGTATTTATCCATTGCCCTCAGCATGTCTTACGCTTAAATTGTAGCACGAATATGCGACAGCCGTGCCCGCATAGCAAATTTTGAGCGTTACAACTGCATTTCACAGCCGTTACAATTGCGTTACAATGGGCGTTACCCATCTTTACACATTGATTGTCAATAAATTAAAAAGAAGGGAAAATCAGATGGTATTTACCCAATCTTCCAGTTTTGTATCCTCAGGGAGGTGTATTTTCTTCAGCAAACGGTGCTTGCTTACCCTTACAGCCTCCAGACTTACACCCAACATGGCTGCCATTTCCTTGTTATTGAGCCCCAATTTGGTGAGTAGGATAGACCGTAGCTCGGCAGTAGTCAGGTCGGGGAATTTCTCTTTTACACGGTTTATATACCCGGCATGTACCTTATTAAACAGCGCCTGAAAATCGGCCCATTGCTCGTCGTTTAGTATTACAGAACGTTGTAATAATTGGAGTGAATTTTCCTTTTCTGCCTGTTCGTTGGCGTCGGGTTGCTGGGTACGGTATTTCTCCAGCTCGGTACTGAATTGCTCCAGCAGATCGTTCTTTTCCTGTATACTGCGGGTAAAATCTGCCAGTTGTTGCGATGCCAGTTCTTCCCTGCGGCGCGCTTCGGCCACTGCCATATCAGTTTTTTGCTTATGCTTCAGTTTTTGGCGGTTGATGAGCAGCAAACTGATGATACCTGCCAGCAATACCAGCCCGATGGCAGAGTTACGCTCTACCTTGTGCTGTGTTATCTCTTTGTCTTTCAGCTTGTTAAGATAGTTGAGCGAGTCTGTTTGCCTGCGCACATAAAATTGTGCCTCTATACGGGCAAAGTCTTTCTCCTTCTCCAGATTATATATAGTATCCTTCAGCAATGCGTAGCGCTCCAGATACAGAAAAGCCTTATCATAATCGCCCAGCAGCCTGTATAGCTTTGCCGAGTTGATTGCCACTTCAGAACGGGCATCTATCAAATCGTGCTTTCTGCTCATTACCTCTGCCACTTGCAGGTATTGCATCGAGCGTTGTTTGCACAACTCACTGTCTTTCAGGCTATCGGGTATGGGTGTAGCACTATCTTTTTTCGCAAGGCGCAGGTACACCTCTCCAAGATTGGTATATGCATAGGTAAGATGGCTATCGTGATGCAGCTCTTTGAGCATGGTGGCTGCCAGCAGGTAGCTTTCCAGTGCTTTCGGCACATCGTCCGCGCGAATGTATACACCACCAATATTCAGGTATATATTAGCCAGCTCTGCATAGCCTGTAGCTGCACCATATTGCTTTTCCATGCGCAGTGCCTCTTCATAATACACCAATGCTTCTTTGTACTTGTTCTGCCTGATGTACAGATACCCGATGTTTATCATCAGGTTGCTCATGTTTTTTATGCCCGCGGCTTCGTTTACTTTTTTTGCCTGCAATCCATAGTCAAGCGCCTGCACAAAATCGTTGTTGGTAGCATATACCGCGCTGATGGCAGAAAGCATCATACCCTCATATATTGAGTTCTTTGCTTTTCGGGCTATGACCAATGCATTCTGAAAATACTTTAGTGCCTCCGGCAGATTGCTTTGCATAGCATAGCAGCGCCCTATCAGGTTATTGCCCCGCAGCATACCCCGTTCATAGTTTATTTTTGTAGAAAGCGCCAACACCTGCCTGCCGTAATCCTTGCTTTTTTCTACGTCTGTCTGAAAGTATATGGCAGATAATTCGTTGAGTATGTTGACCTTGTTAGAATCTTCCTTAGCTGTTTTCAGTACGCGCAACAGGGAGTCTGCACTTGCCTGCGCAAACACGGGTATTTGTGCTGATAGCACTGTGATAAAAAGGAGGATGTACCTGAACACGACTTAAATATAAAGCACCCTGCACCAAAAAGGCAAGTAATGTGGAGAAATTGCCTTTTTACCCTAGTACAAGTACATTTGCAACCAATTATTAAATGAAATAAATATTACTTGATGAACCAATTATCGATGAGAGCCCGAAACACTCTATTCATTATCCTATTCTTAATGTCTAATTCTTCTTCAAGCTTTGCATGTCATTGGTCTGGTGGTGAAATATGGTATGAGTTTAATGGCAAAAACTATACGGTACATGAAGTTTTGTATACTGCTTGCCAAACCTGTATCGCAGGTTTCGGTATGTCTAGTTCAATAATCGAAATTAAATCTGCATCTCTTAACCAAAGACTGCTTTTTACTCCGAAGTTCTATTCAATAGACACATTGATGACAGGATGCCCCGGAGATACAAACAGCTGCAATAGTCTTTTGGCTCCAATCGCAGGTTATATAAAGCATCACTTTGCAGATACAATAAGCATACCACCTGCTAATGACTGGATATTGTCAATTAATAATTGTTGCAGAAATTATAGCAATCTTGTTGGAGGCAGTAGCAATAGTATTTATGTGGAAGCGACATTAGACAACTCTTTCAAAGAAAATACATCTGCACTTGTATCCGGCGACCTTGCCCTTACATCATTGATTAATGACACTACCTATTTCCCTGTTTCGAGTAACGATGCGGATGGTGATAGCGTTACACTTGAACTGGTTGCACCAATGGAATCCCAAAGTTATCCAGTGACATATAGCGCCGGTTTTTCTGCTACGATGCCATTAGGTGCAGGGTCTGTTTGCGAGTTTACAAGCAACAACTACCTAAAGATATTCAATCCGAATACTTACAATCCCTCATTTGCAATGCTCGTAAAGGAATATCGCAATGGCAAATTGATAAGCAGCAGAATAAGAGACATGCAGCTAATAACACAAAAAAGCACTACACTTTCAGGCAAAACACATACCACACCTCCATATATATCAAGCGGCAACAATCTCTCCATCACCACCTGCCCCGGTAAAGCCAATAGCGTAATGCTCAGTTTTCTGGACTCTACTGCTACGGATATTGTGGACGTAGATGTAATAACGCCCAATATGCCGGGTTGGACATTTAATAAAACCATAACTCCCGGTGCAGGCCGTGCCGATGTGCAGCTCAGTTGGAGTACACCACAAAACCTTACTACCCTACCACAGTTTTTTATAACACTGCGTGCAAAAGACAATGAATGTCCTAATAACACTATAGACTATGTACTGGCTGTAAAAACAGATAGCTGTACGGCAGACAGTGTATGGCCGGGCGATTCCAATAACGACAATGTGGTTGACATGTACGACGCGCTGGCAATAGCCCTTGCGCATAGCGAAACCGGCGCTGCACGTACCAGCCCAAATATGCTATGGCTGCCACAAACATGTGCTGCATGGGGGCGTGTTTTCCCTGTAGACAATACAGACATGAAGCATGCAGACTGCAATGGCAACGGCACTACAGACAATGCAGACCTTGCAGCAATTAACAATAATTATGGCAATACACACGGACGTAAAAAGAATCTGCCCATTGCTATTGCAAGTACTATAAACGCCCCACTATTCTTAGACACTACAGGCATTGTGTTTGAGGCAGGCAAAACCCTACAGATACCAATAATGCTTGGCACAGGTGCTGCGCAAATGCACGCTGCATACGGCATTGCCACTACGATAGACGCGAATGGATTTGCACCGGCAGCTCCGCTGAGCATCAGTACAACCGGCAGTTGGCTAGGCGCAGCAAGCAATATGATTTCTTTTAGCAAAAGCACACAAAGCAGCGCAATAGATTGGGCATGTGCGCGTATCACACACACAAACAATAGTGGCTTTGGCCAGATAGGCACACTTACCCTTGCTATACCTGCCACTACACCAGATAACACACCACTGCATATCTCTTTTAAAAACACAAGAATTATTGACAATCAGGGCCGGCAAATAGCAAGCACCAATATAAAAGGCATCAACACTACCGTAAAAAACAAACTGGCTGTGGGGCAAAGCAATACAATCATTACAGCAGCAAGCATAGTACCCAATCCATCTGCACAAAAAGCTACACTGATTGTAAAACTTAAAACCAATGCTACACTACGCACAGATGTAACGGACATAACAGGCCGCACCGTATGGACGTACCAAAGCAATGCAACAGATGCCATTGCACTACCAACACAGCAATTGCAAAGCGGCATCTACTTTGTAAAGCTGACAACCGCCAATAGTGAAACACTGACACTGAAATGGGTGAAGGAGTAGAACACTGCTCTCCCCCACACTGCTTAAAAGCAAAACAGCAGCACGTTTCCGTGCTGCTGTTTGTTATATAATACGTTTCACCTTGATGGCACTGAGGCCTTTGGGGGTCTTCTCTGTTTCAAAGCTTACTTTGTGACCTTCCTGTATATTTTCGGTCACCCTGTTTTTATGCACAAAGATGCTTTCTTTGGTAATGGCATCGTCTATAAAGCCGTAGCCTTTTGTAATATCAAAGAAGCGAACTGTGCCTGTGCGGGTTTTATCTTCTGGCGGCAGGTCTTCCTTCTTAGGCACACCTACCTGTATCAGCTCGGGTGCTATTTCGCGCATCCTTCGGGGATCTGGCGGAGTGGGAGAAAGATTACCGTTTTCATCCAGGTACATCATCATGTCTTCCAGGCCCTTGCCCTTGTTATTGTTCTCCTTGCGGTTCAGCATCTTCTCTGCCTTGTCCTGTTTCTTCCTTTGCTTTTTCTTTTCACGGTCTTTCTTACCCATTGTTTCATTAGCCATAAATCCTGAAATGTTCTCTTGTTTTTAAAATTGTGATTAAATTATTGAAATGAAAGAGCCATACCTTTTACAGCATGGCTCTTCTTAAAAATGCAAAATGGGGATATTTTTATTAAAAAAGAGCCTGCATAGTGCGCTACTAGTAGCGGTTGCTATACTCTCTTTTTTTGTAACTATCGTTGTACCCGCCGCGACGTTCTTCCGTCCTCGGCCTAGCTTCGTTTACCACCATTACACTCTGATCCATAAAGCTGCTGTTCAGCTTATCGATAGCAGCGCTTGCTTCTGTATTGTCCGGCATTTCTACAAAACCGAAACCACGAGACTGGTTAGAATACTTGTCAATGATTACTTTTACGGTGTCTACAGTACCGAATGCTGCAAATGCATCGCGCAGTTGATTTTCTGTGGTCTGAATGTTCAGATTACCTACAAAAATGTTCATAAAAAACTAATTGAAATAAAATAAAAAATATGGCCGCGGGCGAAATGTAGACTGAAGAGAAGAATTTAACTAACGCAAATCAGAAACTGCAAAAAGACTCAAAAACCATTGTCTTAACCCAAAGATACATTAAAAAAATCTAATCTGCCAAATTTATTTATTTTCTTATAATTTTTGAAAAGGACGAGTAATGCAAAATTTATGATCAGCAAAAAGTACTTCAAACACATCAACACACTTTTCGTTGTCTTCCCCATGACGCTTATTATGGCTTTTGTGGGGCTGATGCGCAATTACGGATTTGGCGAAGACTGGTTTCTGAAATTTCTGAAGGCATGGAGCGTGATGCTGCCCGTTGCCTATGTGGCGGCATTCATCATCATACCGCGCGCACGCAAGCTGGCAGAACGGGTGGCGGGCGGAGAATAGTCTCACCAAGGCTCGTAAAAAGCCCGGGAAACACATTAAAAAGAATACTACTAATAATTAGGGGTACAGCAATACGATACATATATCATCTTTGTTTTCGATAATCGTTTTTTTGTTTGTTTGATAACCACATGCATAGCTAACAGGTGGTGAAGTGTGTTTTTTAACACACTTTTTATTATGGTTAGGTTAATGGAAACCTTATCCCTGAATGCTTCAATGATGCAATGCGTCATTGAAGCATTTTGATAGTTGAAGCAAATTGATTGTATATAAATTGTTATGAAACTAATGTTTGTTTTGCTGATAGCAACCGGTGCTATACAGATGCTGTTAAGAATGTACTACCTCATTTACCTGCGTGTTGGCGAAAGCTATGGTAAACTGTTCTTTAATTCCTTCCTGATAATAGACAAAGCAGTTATCAACAATATTTTTCACGACGGCATACAAGCATATTACAGAAAATGCAACCTTATCAATAAGATCTTTTACTTCTTCCTTTTGTCAGAGCTGTTAATACTGCTATTCTTAAATTCTATATAGCTCCGTACCTATTGGTAATCAACGGCATAAAATGCAAACAGTGTTTGCATCCCTAATGGTAGGGATTTGAGAGAGAAACCAATACCAGACATTTGCCAAAGTTACATATACATGAATAAGGATTTGAAATACGTGGGAGTGATAGAGGACAATCCCCACCTTTTAAAAAACGTAGAAAGCTTTCTGAATGTCAGCAGTGAGTACTATGTAGTATTTAGTGAATCTTCTATAGAAACACTGGACGTAAAATCCATAGAGACAGAACCGGATTTTATACTGCTTGACATTTACCTGAACGGCACTAATAGCATCGTAAAAATCAGAGAGCTGAAAAAGCGCTTCCCTGCTGCCATGATCATTATGATGACCGGCAACAAGGATGATTCCAATATACTGCGTGCCATTCAGCAAGGTGCGGTAGGCTATCTGCAAAAACCTTTTTTGCTTACAGAGCTGATTACCGTACTGAAGCAAACAGCAGAAAAGCAAAGCTATCTGGAATCTGAAACCATCATCAGGCTAATGAAAGTACTGAGTGGCGAAGACAACAAAAACAAGCTCTACAACAACGCACAACTTACACAGAGAGAAAAAGACATCATCAATCTGCTGGGCCTTGGCTATTCTTATAAAATGATAAGTGATGAGCTACGCCTTTCTTACCACACTGTCAATTTCCACATTAAAAACATTTACATCAAGCTGGATGTAAACTCCAAATCAGAACTAATTGCCAAACACCTTTTACATACACAGAATTCCCTAAAATGAGTTTACACGAAGTATTAGTGGTAGATGACGAAGCAGTGAACAGGTTTGTATTATGCAAATACCTGGAGCAGTTTGAATTCTTACCAATAGAAGCCGCAAACGGAGAAGAGGCAATAAATGCACTGAAAGAAAGGCCCATGTGCAATATCGTATTGCTGGACCTGAACATGCCTGTAATGGATGGCTACGAGTTTTTGCAAGAGCTGAATAACAACAACATATTACCCGACAGGGAAATAGTTATAATAATAAACAGCGCATCAGACGAGGAAACTTTTCAGAAAATGTGCACTACCCACAAGATAAACACACACAATGTGGTGGCGTATGTACAAAAACCTGTAAGCATACCATTTGTAATAGAAAAACTACGGGCACAAACAAACAAAAAGATGCTGCATAACAATGCCTAACAGCATAGACAAAAACCTGCGTCGTATACTGGATGCATTTTCTACCGGCGTATTGCTGGAAAACGGCAAAAGAAAAGTTGCATATACCAACAAGCAATTCCTTTGTATATTCAATATGAATATAGAAGCTGAAATGCTATTGGGTGCAGACTGTACGGCAATGGCAGAGCAGGCAAAGTTTTTCTTTAAAGACCCTGAGAAATTCGAAAAGGACATTGCCCGAATCCTGGCCCTGAAGGCAGAAAACAAAGAGGTTGTAGAAACGGCAGACGGCAGATATTTACAAAGACGGTATGTGCCGATAATGCAATCGGACGAAGTAGAATTTCACCTATGGACTTATGAAGACGTAACAGACATTACCAGCCTGAAGCAAAAGTACGATAAACAAAGGCTGCTGTACGACAGGATACTAAATGAAATGCCGGCAGACATTGCCGTGTTTGACAATAAGCACAGGTATGTTTTCGTAAACAAATCGGGGATAAAAGATGAAACCATACGCAAGTGGTTGATAGGCAAAGATGACTATGAATATGCAGAATACAAAGGGCTGAGCCACGAAGCTTTTCATACAAGGCGTGCACTGTTTAATAAAGCACTGGACACTAAAACACCTGTCAACTGGACTGATGAATATACCCTGAAGGATGGGGCTAAAAAATATGTACTGCGCATCTTCTACCCGGTAGTGGAAGATAACGGAGCTATAGACCTGGTAATAGGCTATGGTGTAGATACTACAGAACAGACACTAAGCGCACTGCAGATTGAGAAACAGCGAGAGCGATACATTACACTTGTCAACTCATTGAGAGACGGTGTGTTTCAGGTAAATGAAGACAGAAAAATTGTCTATTACAACCAATCATTTGTCGAACTGCTCAATGTTACACCTGAGGATATTGAGCAAGGCACTTTACTGACATCTAAAAATGTACATCCTGAAGATATTGAAACAGTGCGCCCCGTTGTTCAGCAAATGTTTCAACAGAATGCGCAGCCCCATATGGGCACATTCAGAGTATGTCACGGAGATGAAATAAAACACTTAGAATATCGGGTATGGCCTATATTCTCTCCTGCAGACGGACGCTCTATGGTTGGCAGATTTTCGGACATTACACCACAGGTAGAACGTGAACAAAACCTGCAGGCAATACTGGATAAGGAAAAAGAGTTGAGTGCCATGAAGTCGAACTTCATACACATCACATCTCACGAGTTGCGCACACCACTTTCTGTAATACTCTCTTCCGCCGAAATTGTGGACTACATAGTAGATACATGGAGCAAGGGACAACAACCGGGTCTGGACCACAAATCATTTACAAGCAGCATCATAACAGAAGCACTCCGTATAACAGACATATTGAACGACCTGCTGATAGTGGGCAGAATAGAAAACGGCAAGCTTAAATTTGAGCCGGAATACATTCACATCAACAACTACATACACAAACTGGCAGCAGAACAGTATTCGCCATTCAAAGACGGGCGAATGCTGAAAATAACCTGCGACTGTGATATTGAAAGTACCCGAATGGACATATCGCTGATGAGGCATGCACTTACCAATCTCATTAATAATGCATTCAAGTATTCAGAAGACAGGCAAGCACCTGAACTGTGCGTGTATAATGATGAGCACAATGTCTATTTCAGAATAAAGGACTATGGCATAGGGATACCCGAGAATGAAATAAAAAACTTGTTCCAATCATTTTATCGGGCATCCAACGTAGGCAATATATCTGGCACAGGCATAGGGCTGATGGTGGTAGAACACGTTGCAAAAGTGCATAACGGACAGTTGGACGTAAGCAGCGAATTGAACAAAGGAAGCATTTTCACATTATCCATATCATTAAACAATGAGCCAGAGAACTAAGCTATTGGTGATTGAAGACGATAAAGGCATCAGCAAGGTGATGCAAGCCATATTTCACATCAATGAAATAGATGCTACTTTTATCGACAATGGGAAGAGTGCTATTGAGGCATTGCAAATACTTAGTCCAGACCTGATACTGTGCGACATAATGCTGCCCGATATTGAAGGCTATGAAATACTGAAAGCCGCCAAGAGCAATGTGCGCACCTACACCACTCCGTTCATTTTCCTATCTGCCTTTGCAGACCCTAAGGATGTGCGCAAGGGCATGGATCTGGGTGCCGACGACTATATCACAAAGCCTTTCAAATCTCACGAACTGGTAAATGCCATAAAAGCACGCGTGCAGATAAAAAAAGAAAGAGACGAACTGAGCAATCAGCAAATAAACGAAAGCTGGCTGGAAGTAATATCTACCAACTTCAATCACGAATTCCTAACGCCGCTCAACAACATACTCAATTCCATACAGCTGATATCTGCTACCAAACAAAGCATCGATGCCCATCAGTTCGACCATATCATCAAAGACATATCAAATGCTGGCACCAGAATGATGAGAAACACCCGAAAGCTGATATACTACTCTATCATAAAAACAAACGGGCTGACACTGAATACCAGTAAAACCGAAATGAATCTTAGCAGCCTGATAAAGGAAACAACTGCTACCATACAAATGCTAAACCCCAACAACCCGATAACCACAGAAATTGCCAACAATATTACCTGCACTTCCAATTACGAACACCTGCGTTTCATCATCTGCGAATTGTCTGAAAATGCCGCATTGCACAGCAAAAAAGGTGGCGCAGTAAACATTAACCTGAAGAAAGAAGACAACTACACAATCTTTGACATAAGTAACGAACCGCAGCTTGTACCCAGGATAGATATGCATAACATTCAACCATTCCGAAAATACCACGAAGACAAATCGATGCGCGGGCTAGGGCTGGGTTTATATATCTGTTGCCAGCTAGCACAGAAAAACAGCTACGAAATAACCACCAAAAGTACAGACACAAGCATTACATTTTCTATGAAGATACCCTGCTGATTGTGGCTTATAGCTAAACGCCCTATCTTGCAACACTATGTACAGCAGGCATGAAATAGCAAAGCTGAAGGAAACATTCTGGACTACATTTGGCAGGTATATGCAACCCGTAGTACCCGCCGATGGCGAGCGCGTGAATTGGGTAAACTATAAAACAGGCATTCAGGGTATCAGTTTTCGGATGGATGCAGATAGCAAACAGGCAAGTATTGCCATTGTACTGGCACACAAAGATGCCGACATGCGTGCGCAACACTATGCACAACTGCTGCAATTGCAAACACTGCTGCACAACGAACTGGGCGAAACATGGATGTGGGAAGAAAACACCACCGATGAATTTGGCAAGCCAATAAGCCTTGCAGGCACTACAATAAGCGGCATCAACATACTGAAACAGGAAGACTGGCCTGCGCTCATATCTTTCCTCAAGCCGCGCATCATAGCACTGGATGCCTTCTGGAGCAACGTAAAATACGCCTTCGAGCTATAGAGGACAGTATGCCACGGGCAATTGGTTGGTACACCCATATGGGGGATTTTTAAATGAATGGCACATCCTATATTCGTTACATAAAACCCAACTGATAATGAAATACATATTCGCCACATTGCTTGCACTAGCAGTAGCACATGCTGCTGATGGGCAAAACATCATCCTGCGCGATAATAATGAAACAATAGTAAACGGCGATACAATTGAGGTATCTCCCACGCTGACACAGAAACCACCGTACACGAGTATACAATGCAGACTTTTTGCGCAAAACAATACAGGCAGCAGTATAAATTTAGGAGCTAAAAAGGCCGAGATAACACCTGACCCTGATGCAGACCACAGCTTTTGCTTCTACAAATACTGCTACCCTACAAGCGTATACATAGCTCCTGATGTAGTGCAGCTATCCCCCACTGCAATAGACAGCAGTTTTAAAGGTGCATATCTATATCTGGAAAGCAACCATACACCGGGCAAATATCTGGTAGCCTACACCTTCTTCAACAGCAATAACCCTGCAGATAGTGCTATTGTGTATGTATTATACAACACCAATCCATTAGCAACAGGCATTGCGGCTACTACACTGCAAAATAACATCAGCATCTACCCCAACCCTGCAAAGGATGCGATACACTTATCTGCTGCTGCTGACATAAATGGCACACTAACCATCACCAATAGCATAGGTGTGGTGGTATACAAACAAACACTTACCAACAAACGCACTGCATCAATAGCCATCAGCAATTGGGCTGCGGGTGTATACCATTACAATCTGGAAAGCAAAGGAGAACGTGTAGCGGGCAGCTTTACAAAACAATAGGGGGCATCTTCATACAGCAGAAAACATCATTGCGTATAAAAACATCTTTATATTGCAGTGATGTTTTTGGTATTTACAGTGCTAGCTAAACTTTGATGTAACCAACTACTTGCCCTCAGCCTTTAGCAATTTTTTGATGATGACTATCTGCCCCATGTGATAGTGGGTATGTTCTATCAGCCCGTGCAGGTTGCGGTAGTAAATGCCGTATTTTTCCTGTGTAAAATATTCCCCTAGTTTTTCATCGGGCAGTTGCTCTATGGCTGCTACCAGTGCCTGCCAGTTGTCTCTGATAGTATTGCACATAGCTTGCCAGTCGGCCTCGTTGTTGATGGGCGGGTGATTGAAGCTGAGTTCGTCTTTTGAGTCCAGCGGATTGCCGCGCAGCACATTCAGTATAGCTGCTACATAATACCCCATGTGAAAGGTAATTACGGCTATCGTATTCATATCATGCACTTTGGCGGTAGCCTGCTGCCATGTTACATCTTTCAGTGTATCGTGCAGGTTTACCCATGTCCAGTTGCCACCATTATATACTTCGTTCAGGTGTTTGGCTATTTGCTTGGCGTATTGCATAGCAGCAGTGTATTTTTCTATACCGAATATACTTATTCTTCCGGTTTGAAATCTTCCAGAATATCGTAGAGCGATTTTTCGGAAACTGGTTTTACAATATAGTTCGCCACATCCTCATAGGCCTTGGCACGCTCAACATCTTCCGGGTTTATGGACGATGTAACGATGTAGATGGTAATCTTGTGCGGTGGTTGTATCTGTGTAAACTCATCCAGAAACTGCCAGCCATCCATCACGGGCATGTTCAGATCCAGCAATATCACCTCGGGCATTTTGGAGCCCTCCAGCACAATGGCACTAAGGCTTTCCAAAGCCTCCTTCCCGTTTTTGAAAACGAGGAACGATTCGCAGAAGCCTGCCATACGCATCACCTTCTTGGTGGCGAATACATATATCGGGTCGTCGTCTACAATGCAAGCAATATCAATCTTTTTGCGCATGCCTCAGATATACTTTAAAACTCGTTCCTTTATTTTCTTCACTTTCCACATCTATCCTGCCACCCATTGCCTCTACCTGGTTTTTGGTGATGAATAAACCTATGCCACGCGCATCGCTATTGCCGTGGAAGGTTTTGTACATACCAAACAGCTTGTGCTTGATGCGCTTCAAGTCCATACCAATGCCATTGTCTGCAAACTCCAGTTCTGCAAAGCCATCTTTCATCACTGCCTGCACACGCACATAGGCATCGCGTTCTACAGATTTATACTTTATGCCATTGGTCAAGAAGTTGAGCACAATGCTATCCATATATGCATCTACACCCTCAACATACAGTGCAGCATCTACATTATTTTCTATGCGCACATTTTTATCCTGTGCTATGGCCCTTACATTCTGTATAGCAGCATCTACCACACTGCGCAGGTGTATGGGCTTTAGATTTTCACCAATGGCATTGTTCATCACCACAACCTCATTCAGGTGCACAATGGTATCGCGCAGGTTGTTGGCCGATTGCAGCAGGTTTTTCAGCAATTCATCTTCTGCCTTTTCTTCGTTCTCTTGCAGGAACAGATCTAAGAGTATAGATATATTACCCGAATGCGAACGCAGATTGTGCGACACAATGTGGGCAAAATTGCGCAGCCTTTCGTTCTGTGCATTCGTTACATCCAGCAGCGATTTTATTTCACGCTCCACACGTTTTATCTCGCTGATGTCTGCGGCTATACCCAGATAGCCAACTATCTCATCTTTTTCGCGCACGGCAGTAACGGTAAGCTGTACAGGAAACTGTGTGCCGTCTTTGCTCACATAGGTCCACTCGCGGGTTTCGTATTTCTGCACCTTTGGCAATGCTGTAAAGACATCAAAGTACTGCACGGTTTTGCCCAGCCTTTCCGACAACTCCTTGCCACGCGCATCCATTTCTTCGGCAAGGTGTATTATTTGCGGTGTTTTCAGATGCACCATTTCCTCTCTGCTATAGCCCAGCAGATTTTCCGCGCCTACGTTGAAGCTTGTTATAACACCCTTCGCATCCGTGCTGATGATACTCACCTGCGTGCTTGCGTTCAATATGCCTTCCAGCCTATCAAGCGTTTGTGCCAGTTTATTTTGGGTGATGCGTTGTGTATTAATATCCGTTATCTGCGATACAAAATGTTTCGGATTGCCCTCCCCATCGCGCACCAGCGATACGGATAATATTGCCCAGATGTATTCACCGTTCTTGTGCAGGTAGCGTTTTTCCAGTTGGTAATGCTTGCGCTTGCCTTCCAGCAATTCATTTACCAAAGCAACATCGGGGGCAACATCATCAGGGTGAGTAATATCGTGAAACGTAAGGTGCAATAATTCTTCCTCAGTATAGCCAAGTATATTGCTGATGGCAGCATTCACCGTCACCCATTTACCAGCTAGCGATACGATGGCAATACCTGTAGGCGATGCCTCGAACGCGCCACGAAACTGCGATTCGCTCAGCACCAGTTGTTGCGCTGTTTTCTTGCGTGCGGTAATATCTTCTGTATACATGATGATACCACCTACCTGACCTTCTGATGCATACCAGGGGCGCACATCCCATGCCAGCCACTGCTCGCTGCCATCTTCGCGCAGAAAATAAGCATCGTCGTTTTTGTTGATGGCACCTGCCAGACATTCACGGTGTATCTGTTTCCAGTCTTCACCTATTTCAGGAAAAATATCGTAGTGAGATTTGCCGATGATATCGATACCCTGCAGCCCATAGTCGCTTATCCATTTTTGCGATGCCGCCACATAACACATATTCGCATCAAACATGGCAATGGCCGTAGGTGCTTCGTTTACAAATATCTGATTGCGCACATTACTCTTCTTCAGTTCGCGCGTGCGTATCTCTACTTCTTCTTCCAGCATGGCATTCAGGTTGCGTAGCTCCGCCTCAGCCTTTTTTCTTTTGGCGTCAATGGTATTCAGCCTGTTTGCAGTATTGCGTATCAGCAAGAGGCTTGCCAGTATAAACGACAGACCATAAAGCGCTGCACCTATTTCTACAGACAGTGTATGCCTGGTGTATATATAAAACCATAGCGCCCCCAACACAACAATGATGGCAAACATGACTGGGAACAGGCGCTTTGCCATCAGGCTACCGATATCATTGCCATGAAACAAACGCGCATAGCCTACATTGGGTTGCAATGCGGCAGACACTACAGATAACACCAGCAACATCAATGCGGTGTTGATGGCCATACCTGTAATGAAAGTCATGGTATAGAAACCCGGCACACGGAATATATGCCCAAACAATGCAAAAGCCGCAACAATGGTAATAATGTGAAATAAGCCCTGCGATACACGCTTCACATTTCGGCTATCTGACAATACACCCAGATGACCGACGTTCAGCATCATGACACTGATAGTAGTAATAAATGCCATACGCCCCGGGAAGGGTGTCAGCTCGTTTACCTCATCTTTAAAAAGCAATTCATCTATCCCGAAACCGGTATTAAACACATGCTCCAGCATAGTGAGCGATGCGATGAGTAAGGATATAATTACAGCAACACTATATACCTTTTTGCCTTGTTCCTGATGCCTGTTATAATAGAAAACTCCACCCGCACTCAACAACAAACAGATAGCAGTATTCACCTTCATGCTGATTCCGTTGGGTGCCACACTTTTCAGCACCGCTATGTTGCCCACCCAACCTACTAATACCAGTACTGCGACTGCTATTACAAACAAAGACAATACCTGTACAAATTTTCGCTCTATCTGCATCAATGCGAATATACTACACAATATTGCCCTGCATATAGCATGCCGTCAAATAATAAAACGGACACATTATTGTTGGCACTTCAAAACACAGCATAAGCTGTTACACATGCAGTACTTTCTTTATTCTTGCCAATTGCCTGAAGTGATGTTTGATGTGCATCTCTGCACTATGATACCATTGCAATGCGTTGAACCATCCACCTACCCAGTGTGCAATGCGCATGTTTTTATCAGCGGCTACAACCTGTGTAATGGCAGCTTCCACCTGTGCCTGTGCTGCCAGCAGATTGGCGATGGCAGTTTCTTTGCTTACTGCTGCAGGTGTATATATATGCCCCGTGTTGGGTGGTATGTTTTTTATGCGCAACCTTACCGGCGGGAATGAACCCATAAAGCTGAACACTGCCGCACCAAAACCTGAACGTCCGCGTTCGCCCTTGCCATCACAACATAGCATAGCATTTTCCACACATTTAAAAGTTGTATGATGTATATGGTCGGCTACTTGCGCTACACTCCACTCTCCGGGTGCCGATTTAGCAAATGCATCTTCGGGAAAACTTTGCAACTCCTGCACCCAGCGTGCTGTATGTTGTTTGTATTTATCTAGTATGTCGGCTGCTTTCACTTGCTTGTTGTTTGCGGCAAAATTATACGATGTGCCATTCCCTGCATTGTAAATTTTAGACATCAGGCAAAACCGAAAAAATCGTCTATCGTGTCTTTGGCAGTGAATTGTTTTGTAGGCGTAATGCCCGAAAAATAACTGAAGTCTTTGATGAAATGAGCCTGATCGTAATAACCGCAATTGTGCAATACCTGCATCCAGTTGGCTTTTTGCAGCGCACGCACTTGTGCAAAGGCATTGTAGAATCTATGCACCCGCGCAAAAGCTTTGGGAGATAAACCCACATGTTTGGCAAACAGCCTTTCTAATTGCTTGTAAGACACCCCAACCTGCAATGCTACATCCTCTACCACCACATCTCCCTTTGCAGCCATTATAATGCGCGTAGCCTGCAATGCCTTTGCTGCACCTGCATCTGTGCGCAATAGCGCCAGGAGCAACGCTTCTGTTTGTTTTATTTTATCGGCATCCGTACTTGCGGTTGTAAGCGACTGCAGGATATTAATCATTTTATTATTAATAGCTGCGAGGGGCACAAAGCTGTTTACCAAGTCCGAAGCCTTCATCCCGCTGAATAGAAATTCGCTACCCGGCATTAGCCTGATGCCTATCATACGCACCGCACCGGGTTGTTGCAACAGCAATGGCTTTGTTCGCTGCCCGAACAAAACACTGCCTTCCACCAATTGTGTATTGCCATCGTGCCCAACAAGGTGGTATGGCTCGCCCAGGTTTATCATGATATCACTAAACCCATCGGGCAGCATTTTGGTATTATGTGGAATGGCATCTGCTTCTATAAACCAATAGCAGACAACCAACCCTTGCAACAATGCGTGTGAAGGTTTGTGAAACATGGCGGAAAAATATCTATTTCTGCCACAACGGACAAACGCCATATAAAAAACGGGCATCCGCAACCTGGAAAGGACGCAGTGCCCGTTCTTACTACATCGTAAGAAGAATCTGATAGTAAAACAACAAACTGTTACATTACCCCTACGTACCGATGATTTTTTTTTAGAAACTACCCCTTTCTGTACACCACCAACCTGATAGAACCCTCGAAGAATGGTTGTGTGCGCAGGTGTCCGTACTTGCGGTCCCACTCGCCACTGGCAAGGTCGTCTGCCAAGTGCTGCACATGTTGCTTTATGGTTTCTGCATCTACAAAGCCCCAAGCAGATTGTGCATTGCGCACGTTCTCATCCAGAAAAGCCTCGGGCCTGCCATAGAAAGCTTCCTGAAAGCCATCTACACAATCAAGCGGTACTGACACTTCTATTACCTCGCAACTATCTGCACCCAGACAATCTACTATGGTGCTGATTTCGGGATAACGTTTCTTTTCTGCTGCTACTACTGCGGGAAAATAATAATCGTTCCACATCTTGTTCAGTGCCGATGGGTCGAACGTAAGTACCACTACAGTGTCTTTTGCTACACGTCGCATTTCGCGGAGTCCTGCGGCAATATCGGGCCAGTGGTGGATGGTAGCCATTGCCATACAGGCATCAAAACTATTATCGTCAAAAGGCAGCTTGTCTGCATAGCCTATTACTGCGGGCACTTTGCCCTGCTGCATGCGCTGTGCGCGCATCACTGCCGATGGCTCTACTGCCACCACATAGCGGTCTGCGGGCTCGTAAGAACCTGCGCCTGCACCAATGTTGAGAACGGATTGCGCACTACCCATTGCGTTGTGTACTTGCGCTGCTATGCGCGGATCTGTTTGCCTATGACGGGCATACTGCCTGCCATGTGCATCATAGTCATAAGTTTTTTCAATTTTCATACCCTCTGCAATACAAAAACCAAACCAAAACAAATGTTATTGCAGAGAATTAATAAAGCTTTAGGAGAGATTAACTACGGGCTTTCGACTACTATACTTTGTCTGAATAATAACGTGCAAACCACTCAGGGACCTGATCTTCATCAATATCATCCCATTTCTTTTTGCCCGACACTAATTTGAAATGCGCGAACATAGGCACATCCGTTTTACCATCTTCCGAATTATCGAAATAAAATGCCTGATACGCAAGCTGGCTGGCATCATACAACAAGTCGAGCGAGCGCTGATACCTGCCTCTTATTTTATCTTCAGGTACATCGTGCCCACCTTTTTGTTTTCTTGCCGAAACCCTGTACACATTGATATCTGCAGATTCTGTAGAAACGAAATACAAATACACTTTGTACCCTGCTGCTACAGCTTCTTTCATAATATCCAACTTGCTATGATGAGAAAAAACTGTTTCGAAAGAAAATTTCTTACCTGCCTGCAACAAGGTTTTGCGTAGAAAATCTGCAATTATTTGTGCAAGCCTCTCCTTCGCATCGGCATGTAGCAAATGAATACGATTTGCCTTGAAGCGAAAAGACGCTCCAAACGCTTCTTCATTGAAATCATCGGCAACTAAACCCGATGCCAATGCAATATCTGTGAATTGCTGACGTGTTACTTCAATATTGTAATCATTGAAAGAGAATGTATCATCTGTCAGACAAACGGCGATATCGTCTGCATTGATGTATATGCCAAAATCTATTGGCTGATTATTTACCCGTAATGCTTTCAGATATTTAATAACTGTACTTTTACCGGAACCATTAGGACCGGCAAACACCCGCATACGGAGCGTCTCAGACATTAATCCAAGTTAATTTTGCGTCGCTTGCCTGATACTACGATTTCAGATATTCTTTCTATCACATTACCATTCTCATCTATCTTCACCACCCAGCCATCTTTTGCAACTACATTATAGCCTATTACCTGCATGGTTTCCTGTGCTGCTATCTCAAAACCTTTCTGAGCTGCACTTGCAGTTAATCGTTTTGTGAGGTATGCCATTCTGTTCGATCTACTGCCTCCGTTTCTTTTCTTCTTAGTGATAATACCCATAGTATAAAGTTACTAAAAAATCTGTTTTATGCCATTCAACATATTGTTAAATGAACACATCTATTCACTTACACCCTCAGCACACCACGAAATCCGCGTGCTGCGTAGTAAGACTCTGCACCGTTGTGGTAGAGGAATACCGTATCGTAGCGCCTATCGCAAAAGACAGCACCACCCAGCTTGCGGATGGCTGCGGGTGTTTGCACCCAGCTCGATGTCTTGAGATCGAACGCGCCGAAGGTTTGCAGCATACGGTATTGTTCTTCGTCCAGCAATTCAATACCCATTTCCGCAGCCATATTAACGGCACTGTTGGCAGGCTTGTGTTCTTTGCGGCTCTCCAGCGCCTCGTGGTCGTAACAAATACTACGGCGTCCTTTAGGGCTTTCGGCAGCACAGTCAAAGAACAGGTATTCGCCCGTCTTTTTATCCTGCCCTACAACATCGGGTTCGCCACCTGTCATCTCCATTTCGTTGAGCGACCATAGTTTGTCTGCATGTTTCTGCAGCTTGCTTTCAACATCGGCCCAAGCAATGCCTTTGTGGCGTTTTGCATTTTTCTCAAAACGCGCTTTCAATATATCTAGCAGTTCTTTGCTTTGCGATGCGGTGAGTTTGTTCTTTGGCATTGTAAATGTTTTAAGTTTTACTAATCATTCAGCCCCTTGCCTGCCAGTATATCGGGCATGGCTTTTTCTATTCTTGCCTCGCGGGTTTGGGTTTGTTTGGGTGCGGCAAAATGCAAGAGGTAGGCGCGTTGCCTGCCGGGTGTCAGTGCTTCGAAGGCTGTTTTCAGTTTTTTGTTTTTATCCAGTACCTGCTGAAACTCTTCGGGCACAGGATATTCCGCTACTTTCTTCAGCGTTACTTTCAGCCCCGCATCTTCTACCGCTATGGCATCGTATATATATGATTTGATGGTAGCTGCCAGTTTCGTTATCTCCTTCGCATCTGTAAAACGCATTTGCCTGGCAGACTGTACATTGGCTGTTTGCTGTATCAGCAATCCGTCCCCATCGGTCATCAGCGCACCTTTGAAGAACAAGAGCGCGCAATATTCCTTAAAGCCATGTATCAGCACAATATTGCTACCGCCATGCATGTAGCAGGGCTGTCCCCATTTCAATTGCTCATCAAGCCCGCAGCCAAGCACTATCTTGCGCAGCTTGTCATACTCCTTGCTCCACTGACTGTCTTTCTCAAAAAAGAAATCAACTTTAGGATTGGTATTGCCCATGTATTGAAGTTAATTAAAATTCAGTTTTCTATCTGCCGGGCGAAAGTACCATGATGCTACCGTCAACAGTAGCAACAGCAAGGACGGAAAGACATCGCCCATACCATGATGCATGATGATGTGAGAGATAGCAGCGCCGCTCATGGCAAAGAAAAAGCCCGCATAGGCCCACTCCTTTACCAGCGGAAAGCGCGGCACCAATACTGCCACCACGCCCAGCAACTTCCACACACCTATAATGGTGAGTATGTACACAGGATAGCCCAGTTGCTTGGTTATCATCTCTACCTCTGCCGGGTTCTTCATCAGTTGCACAACGGCGGTAGATACCATGCCGAGCGACAGCCACAGTGTTGCCACCCAATAGATTATTTTATTACGCTTTGTCATGTGGTATTATCTTAGTTCGTCAACAATTTCCTGCAGCCTGTTGTGTGCCATGTTGATGCCGAATGCAAATGGCATTTGCAACATACGGTCTCTCCACTCAGCAGTTTTATATACAATGTGCATAGTCAGCTTGCTATTGTCTGCATCTATGCTTTCAAACTCCAGAAACTCGAGCTGCACAGGAAATGGTGTGCCCTCCATCTGGAAAGTGCGGGTTATTTTTTCATTGGGCACTATCTCGTGTATCACACCGTTGAAGCCATGTTTATTGCCTTTCGGGTCGGTGGTTTCAAACTGATAACCGCCGTGTGCTTTATTTTCCAGCTTCAGCACTTTGGTGCCCATCCATTCGGCCACAATCGCGGCATCTGTATATGCCTGAAAGAGCAAATCTACCGGCAGCTCGAATATGCGGGTGACGGTGAGTTCTTGCCTGCCGTCTTCGGCATGTATTTTTGTTTTCTGTTCCATATGGCTATGCGTTTTTCGATTTACGTTGTTTCATGATGCTCTCCAGCTTATTGAACCTGTCATCCCACATCTTGCGGAAGGGCTCTATAAAATCTGCTACTTCCTTCATCTTCTTTGCATTGATGTAATAGTATATCTCGCGTCCTGCCTGCTCTTGTCGCAGCAGTTCGCACTCGGTAAGTATCTGTATATGCTTAGAAATTGTCTGACGGCTGGAATCGAAGTTTTCGGCAATGGCAGTGGGCGTCATAGCCTGTAGTGCTACGAGCGTAAGGATGGCGCGGCGTGTAGGATCGGCAATGGCCTGAAATACATCTCGTCTGAGTTCCATATATGCAGCTATTTGACTGCAAATATATATGCAATCATTTGACTGCGCAAAATTTATTTTTGTGAATAGCGGAAATTAATGTTGAGGATTGTTCCGCTTCGCCTCATACCGCCCGCGGTAGATGTATAGTAGCAGGTCGAGCTTCCAGGGTTCTGTATCAAGCGATGAAATTAGGTAGTCCGTATTCCCATACTCCGTTTCGAATCTGAAATGGTCAGGACCAAAACCCGTAGACTCGGGCTGAAAGCCATATATATAACTTTTGGAACCTGTCATGGCGATGCGCGCATTCCATATTTTATCCCAGGGCAATAGTTTACCATCCATATCTTCAATGCCATCGTCGCAAAGCGTAAACAACACTTCGTGCGATGACTTAAAAAATGTCGCCCTGCTGACATCTGTTCTTGATGGAACAGAAGGATCATCTACAAATACCTGTTCTTCATCAAATCGTTGCATCAAAACCCCTAACTGATACAATGCCTTTGCACCCATGATACCACCTGTTTTTGTTGCTGTATTTAGTTTCAGCAATCCGCTTATCTCCGCGCTTCTTTGTAACTGATGGATATCTACCACATGGCTGTATGCCCATATACGCCAATGCGGCGTAGCAAATGCACTGTATAAAAACACAAAAACAATAGCAATAGGAATGGCAAGAAAAGTCAACAACACAGACCCTTTAGCAAATAAATATATTGCCAACGGTATAGACAGTGCTACTATCAACATGGCCGGGGTTGCCAAAACGGTTTCTCCCCTGCGTATAGCTTGCTGTATCGTTACCGTTCCTTTGTGCATACGAGAGATTAAAACGAGATTAAGACGGGATTAAAGCGGGGTTAAAATTTTTAGTTTTACAATTATACGACAATCCGGCCTCTTGCAAACAAGCATATAAGCAATGCCGCAACCAACAAGCATTTCGGGCTACAACACCCGCCTTACTACATGACTATCAAGGCTTTATTCATGCTGAGATTAAAAGATTTTAATCTCCATAAAAAGCAAATTTAATGAGGTCTTGTTATTTTTAATCATGCCTTATGTTCTACTCATTTTACTCTTAGCTTCTGCTACGTGTTTCGGACGCGAGGTACAAAGCGATTCCGTAACAAACGCACTCATTGCGATTCCTAAAAACACGCTGACAATAACAGACAATAACGGAAATGAGCTGCATTTGCCATACATGTACGACGATTCTAAAAAACTGACACTAAACATATCGCGCAAAACAGTAAAACTTACCAACGATAAAAAACAGGTATTAGCAGAAGGCCAATACGCTGAACCCCAACAACAAAATGGAGGCCTGTACCCTACAGGGCATTGGCGCTACTACTATAGCAATGGCAATATAAAACGCGAAGGCGACTATATGCTTGTGCCATACTCATGGGTAGACACGGTAGTTGTAACAGACCCTGTGACGGGCAGAGAAGAAACGCAGCTGAAAACTGTCATCAAATACACATCTATAAAAACAGGGGACTGGCAATACTATAATGCAGACGGCAAGCCTACATCCACCACACACTTCGACTAAATAATATCTACCCCACAGTCATTTCATGATGCAACACATCCATCTATGTTAGATGGAAATAAACCTATAATGAATACTTCACACAACAATTGCAGATAAGTGTAAGGACTAACTCTACACTTTACAACAGTAACTATACAAGGCAACGTTTTTTTCATAGCGTGGTTTGTGTTGTTGTAAGACACAAAAAATCCCCCGCACACAGCAGGGGATTTATCTTATATTACTATTAAAACGCTTCGTTTAGTTGACCACCATTGTGGCGTGTGATGTTGTAGTACCTGCGGTAAAGCGCACTACATAGACACCTTTAGCAGCATTATTCATATCAAATTGCAGCTTGGTGCCTGCGGTGTATTTTTTGCTTTGCAGGATGCGGCCATTTACGTCAAGCACGATAGCCTCACCCACTTGTATACCTGCAGGTATATCTATTACAAACACCCCATTGTTAGGATTAGGATATATACGCGGCTGTGGTACAGCAGGCGATGCCTCTACACTAATAGGTACTTTCAAAGTATCGCAAGCCCATTCAGAAAAGAAAGGCTGCTGCCAGCAGCGTGTACGAACACAAACTATATAAGTTTCTCCCATTATCAGACCGTTCATCATAATAGCAGTATCGCCTGTAACAATACCTGCAGATGGTGCCGCAGCACCGATAGCTCTTGTATAATATTCGTACTCTCTGGCATCTGATACAACATGCCATTGGGCAGTAGCGATACCCGGTGCTGTTGTTTTCCAATCTATTAATACCGGCGCCATACAAGGTGGTGGTGGTGTTACGGCCTGGCAACCAGATGCTGTTGTGAGTACAGGCATATAGGCTATCCGGCCAAGCGCCACACTATCATAGTGGTCGTAAATGAATGAATCTATATGCGCAATAGCCGTATCGCCCCACCAGTTGTTTGTTGCCTGAAAATCGACCGTACTGTTTTCTCTGAAATTGTAGTTCACATTATTCGTCAGGCAGTTGTTGCTGATGACCATGCCCGATGGATTGGGCAGATTAAAACTATTCTGATTGTGGAAAATACCTTGATTGTTGTATGCAATTGTATTGTTGGCAACAGATGCTGTCATAACATCGGATAGCCACAAAGCGATATCGTTGTAAATAAATAAATTGTTGGAAACGGGTGTGTATATAGTACCTGCCACTACTGCCAGTGCCATGCTGCTGTTTCCTTTAAAATTATTGAACCGAAGCCCACGCACATTGCCCCCCTGCAGAGAAACGCCTGTGCCGTTGTAAAAGAAATTATTATTTGTCGTCACCATACCGTTGCTGCTGCTTTGTGCAAAGTAGCCTATGCTATTGTAGGTGATATAGTTTTCTGACAACAAACCGGGGATGGGTGTATTCTGCGAGTCCCACACACCTTTATCATTTTGCGTTATCAGGCATTTGTTGATGGCATTGTAGCAATTGGTTGGCAAAGATGGCGTGGTCAGATAAATAGCTGCAAAACTGCAATGCCTCAGTACCGAATTATAAACCAATGTACTGGTACCCGCGTTGTAGATGCCGGTAGCGGCGTACTCTATCTTGCAATACTTAAAACGGCTGGTATCATTGCGTGCTTTTATCCTGAAAGAAAAGCCTGCCCATCCGTACCTGGCAGGGTTTGTACTGTTGGATGTAAAGGTAATACTGTCAGTAACTGTACCCTCTGCTATCAGCCTGCCATCAATAGTTATAGACATTGTGCTATCTACCTTTACCATTACACCGGGCTGTATGGTGAGCGTAACGCCCGAATCTACGGCAAGGCCGCCATTCACTATATACGGGCTATTGGCAAGTGTCCATGTAGTATTTGCAGCAATAACACCGCTGACAAATGTTGCCGCATGGGCCACCATCATGCTGCTGAGCAATAGTAGAAACGTAAAGACTCTCTTCATAAGATTGTATCATTAAAACAGTAGTACATACTGAAAATACAAATATTTAACCGCATAAACATGGAAAATATGCCGTCTGCAGGTTAACAATACAATCTTACAATCTTACAATCTACCTCATATCAGCTATATATAGGTTAATACCTGATGCCTACCGATGCTACGAATATAAAATCTGAATTGTACCATACAGCCATCTTTTGCAGTGTTGCAGGGTCGTAGCGATTGGTGGTGTAGTTATTGCTCATCATCTTTAGCGATGCATACACCCCCGTGCCGCGTGGTGCCAGCCTGCGCAGATAGCCCACACCCAAGCCAAGCAGCATACCATTGTTGTGCCTGTTGCTAAAAACATCGTAAGCATTTGTACGGTAATACCGCATATCGGCTTTGTAGAAATTCATACCTACATCCAGCATTGTAAAGAACTGATTGTTTTTTGCAGGGCGAATATTGAGGCGCACATCTGCAAATACTCCGGGCACAAACTGTGCAATGTTCACATCAGTAGGGGCATATATACAGCCCTGCGCACCTATACCTACACCCAGGCGTTTGGCAAGTTTATAATTGTATGTGACCGATGCTGCCGCTCGCGGTCCGTTGAGTACCACACCCAAATCGGCATAGGCAGTATGTTTTTGTGCTACAGACAATAAAGGCAGTAAAATGGCAGCCAATGCCGCAATAATATTTTTCATAAGGGCTTGCTTATAAGATGCCGCAAAATAAGCAATCTGCTTCAAGCGGCATAGCATTAGCCCGCATGCGACAACGGCAACCCTCGTCTATAGCATTGCGTATATCTACGTATTTTTTGCGGCACAACCCGTAAAAACAACATAGCCAATATGCCCGAAAACAGCGTAAACACTACACTTCATCAAAAACGATACGACAATAGCTGTTTTATAGATTTGTAAAACCGTATATTAGGATAATACATTTACCGTAAACAAAACTATTCTATTATGAAAAAAGGAACGTTATTTATTGGTGGGTTCGTTGCGGCATCTACCATTGCGTTTGTCATTTACATGATATTTAAGCCTGTACCCCCAATTCCACCACAACCTATACCAAAGTTCTGTGACTGCAACGAAACAAATCCCGCACCAACCTGTGAATCATGCGATACTACTTGCACTCTGCAACATCTCGAATGCCATAGAATAACCGAAGCAGACTTCTTAGAACGGGCATACCCTACAGGGCCAGATACCAATGTAGGTATGTTATACCCTGCTACATGTCAGGCCATAACAGACATTGCAGAAGACACACTGTGCAACAGTAATATATTTGAATGTACGGATATTTCTACCTCTCCAAATAACTCTCATCTTAGCAATAAAAAGATCAGAATCTCTGTCGGGCCAAGAAAGAAAAGCACTAGAGTATATTACGAATTGCAGGTTATCAAAGCATTGTTAACCCCTTCCAGCATAGTACCGGAACCTGCAGTATCTTTCCTGTTTTACAATGGGCAAAACTGCAAGAAAGATGGCGAGGACATATTATTCAGGGCTGTAGACGTTGCCGGGAATACTATCTATTATGGAGATTTGAGTAGTGATTATCCTAGTAAATCTTTGTCCATAAAAGGCAATCATGCCAATAGATAAATTAATATACTATACTTCAATACTTTCACCTGCACTTGTACTGATTGCGGGACGTAAACAGAAAACTGTTTTATGGTACTATGCAATGGTCTGCCTTCTGGCAGACCTTGTAAGTTTTTATTTATTCAAAATGCAAAGGCCTCATGCCATTGTAAGCAATAGCTTTTTGCTGCTGGAGTTTCTATTCTTTGGCTATTATTTTTTACAACCACTGGTTCACAGAAGATTTCGTGTGTTTACAATTATTGCAGCATTAATTATAAGCATAGCGTATATAGTATATACATACAACCTGCACCAGATTGCAATAAAAGATTCACTGGCCATCAATTATACATTTGCTACTTATTTCTATTTCTGTTACATCATATTTTGCTTACTATCCCTATTCAATATTTTACAAAAAGCAGAAGAAACACACTTAGGTAGCTCTCCTGAATTTTATGCAACAATCGGTATACTGATATATGCATCTGCAGTATTTATGCTATTTGCATTCAGAAAAGTACTGGAACATGAATATGCAGATTTGCTACGTAAATATTGGGGAGCAGTATTTCAGCCTGCCAACATCCTAAAAAATGTCTTCCTTGCAATAAGTGTGTATTATGCTGATAGACGAAACAAATAATCAGGTACCTGCCATACTAATGTTGGGCATTACTGCTATGGTAGTGCTGGTGGCAGCCATTATTTTGTTTGTTATTTTCTACCACAGGAAAATAGCACTGATGCACCAACGCAAAGAAAAAGAACTTACCGAGGCTGCCATCAAAGCAGAGGAAGAAGAACGCGGACGCATTGCCGGTGAGCTGCACGATGATGTGGGCGCCATGCTGGCATCTGTAAAGCTGAATGTACACCAGGCAGAGGAAGACGGGCAAGGTAGCGATGCCTTTCAGCAATCGCACAAACTGATAGAAGACACGATAGACAGAGTACGCAAAATGTCGCGCAGCCTGCAGCCTGCCATGCTGCAGCACCTGGGGCTGGTGAAGGCTTTGCGTTCTTTCTTCGATATGTTTGCCACCAGCAGCGCCATAGCCATGCACTACGACGCTACACCCCTGCCCGAGATGGATGAGAACAAAGCTCTGGGCATCTACCGAATTGTACAAGAGCTGGTAAACAATACACTGAAACACGCACATGCCAAAGACATATGGCTGCAACACGAAGCTGCGCCCGATGCACTCATATTCCGCTTTACCCACAACGGGCAGGGCATTACAGAAGAGCGTTTTCAGGAATATACCTACAAGAAAGATGCTACGGGATTGAAGAACATAGTAAACAGACTGAAGGTGCTGAACGGCAGCATCCATTTTGAACAAAACGATAACCTTTACATAACTATCATAAAAATACCATTATAACTATGGCTATCATTTCATGCATCATAGCAGACGATCACGAAATCTTCAGGCAAGGTATACGCAATGTGCTGAACCGCGACCACAAGCTGAAGTGCATCGGCGAGGCTGAAAATGGTGTGGCACTGCTGCAACTGCTGCAGCAACACAAACCCGACGTGATACTGCTGGATATGAAAATGCCCGAGATGGACGGTGTGCAGGCAACAGCGAAAATAAAAGAGCTATACCCAACGGCCAAGATACTAGTACTGACCATGTATGATGAGGAAGAAATGATACTGCACATGCTGGATATGGGCGTAAACGGATACCTGGTAAAAACCGCGAGCCCCGCAGAGATACTCAGGGCCATACACAAGGTATACGAAGATGATTTTTACCTGAGCGACCTTGTAGGCAAACTGATGCTGAAAAGCAGGCAGCAAAAAAACGACATACCACTAAGCCATAAAAAGAATGTAGTGCTGAACGATAAGGAGAAAGAAATACTGCGCCTGATGTGCAAGGAGCTGACCACAACCGAAATAGGCAATGCCATACACCTGAGCCCGCGCACCGTAGAGGGCATACGCAGCACACTGATAGACAAGCTGGAGGTGCGCAACTCTACCGGCCTCATCATCTATGCAGTGAAGAACGGCATTGCAGATGCGTAAATAAGCCGATAGACAGCACTGATGGCTATGTCTGCACAATATCGTTACTTTGCAGCCTCTTTATGGCACTGTATACGGCATCCATCAATTCGGGCAGCAATGGCAACTGCTACTACATCGGCAACGGGCAGGACGCCCTGTTGGTAGATGCGGGCCTCTCTTGCCGCGAGACGGAGATACGGATGAATAAAATGGGGCTGAACATTGGCAAAGTGCGCGCCATATTTATAACGCACGAGCATACAGACCATATCAAAGGTGCGCAACTGCTATCGAGCAGATACAAGATACCTGTGTACCTGAACCACAAGACACATTATAGCAGCCACCTGAAGTTTAAGCCCGAACTATACCGACGTATAGAACATGGCGAGGTGGTAGATGTAAACGGCATCCGTGTTACAGGCTTCAGCAAGCTGCACGATGCGGTAGATCCGTTTAGCTTCGTAGCTACCTACAATGATATAACCGTTGGTGTGTTTACCGATATAGGTGCCGTGTGCGATAACCTGACGCAGCACATGCGTGTGTGCCATGCGGCGTATCTGGAATCGAACTACGATGAGGAGATGCTGGAGAACGGACGCTACCCGCAACACCTGAAAGACCGCATACGCAGCGGCTACGGTCACTTATCTAACAAGCAGGCGCTCGACTTCTTTCTGGCACACAAGCCGCAGTACATGACGCACCTGTTCCTCGCCCACCTGAGCCGCGATAACAACAACCCCGAACTGGCGCTCAACCTCTTCCGCCAACATGCGGGCGATGTGCAGGTACATGTAGCATCCCGCTACGCCCACAGCGATATATTTCATATCACCACCGATGCTGCTACTACTCCTGTTGTTGGTAAGCAGGGGGTGTTGTGGTAGTGGGGAATACTAACCGAAATTATACTTTTCTTCACGTTTTTTAAATGCCTCTTTACCTCCCTCAACAATCTCGGCAATATGCTCTCTAATACCCATTGATTTCAACAAGTCCTTTTCAGAATCATTTCTTGGGAAGGAATTTTCCAGTGCACCATTAACATAATCAAATTGAAATGGGCTACTTGTTTCAACACTACTCTGGCCTCTTTGATTAGCTACAATAATATTTTCCGCATCAGCGTTTACAACGATATTAGCATTATGTGTAACTAATATTATTTGCCTATCAAGTTTTTTATTCTTTAGATACTCAACCAAATCACTAGTGATAGACCTGTTGTCTAAATTATCTTCTGGTTGATCGATTAATATTGGTGCTTTTGATTTACTCAAGCCAATAATTAACATTAATATTACGAAGCTAGCTTTCCCTGTAGACATCTTTCCAAGCTTATCATTTTTATATTCAATATCCCAATAATCAAAAAAATAATCATCTAAGAGCACCTTAACTGCAGCTCTTTGATCCACCCTTGATATTAGAGCGTAGTCACCAGATTCTACGATAGAAGAGAATATTTGTTTTAAATCAACAATTAGCTCGTTTAACTTCAACTCTGACAATGAATCTTCAATACTACAAATACGATAACTATTATAGCTTGCCCTTCGGCCGTCACTTACACTGCGCAATGTTGCATTAAATTTCCTATAATTAAACTTGACTAACCCTTGAATTAATAGCCCATCTTTTTCCAAATCTTTTGTGCGATTTTTCAACTTCTCAATTACTTCTTCATAACACTTATAATTTTCCAAATACAAACTAAACAGATTAGCCTTTTCAGTCTTTAATGCGTTCCTATTATCATCAATTTCTTTTTTCAATTGAGCAATAGCTTGTAGAGAGGTTTTATCTTGGTTAATCGATTGTGTTATTTGTTCAATTTGGCTTTGCGCATCAACATTTTGTTGATATGGAATAAGTTGTGTTTTGAGTTGCTCTCTTTGATTATCTATTTTGGTAAATATTTCAGAAATATCGGATACCTGCAAAAAATCATTGTTGGGATTCAATTGAAATTTCATGTTGAACTTTGTCAAATCTTCAACTAAACCATCAAGTTTAGAATACTCTGCACCAAACAACAACCCAAGAGTATCATTTTCAAGAGATGTATTCAATAATTCTTTCTTGGATTTTAGTGAATTAAGCGCACCAATAACTTCAATATTAAATTGATAAATTTTAGAAAAGTCATTGTCAGCTTTTTGCCTTTTCAGCAAAACATCATCAAGATCCTTCCTAATTTTTTTATACTGTTCAATTTGTTCTGGAGTTAGCCCAGCACCTTTATTTAAGGCTTCAATTCGCGACGTATTTGCCTCGATGTTTTTGATTAAAATTTCAGCATTACCCTTAAGCTTCAATTCACCTTCAAGATCATTAATTTTTTTTCGAATATCAAAATAACTATCAATTATGGTTTCCCTTCTTTTATCATTTAAGACAACTGAAGTGATGAAATTATCATAGATACTTTTCGACTCAAAATCCTCATTTATCAACCCCCTTACAATCTTATTCAACTCATTACCAGTCCTATTAATTTCAGGTTCAGCAAGTTTAACTAAATAACTTTGTGGAATATACTTGACCTCTGGGAGTATACTATTTTCATCAATAGCTCTATAAAGCTTTTGAGTAAATCCACCTTGAGTTTTTATCTGAAAATTGAATTTGGAATCTTGACCCCTGAATTTATATTTATCTTCTATATTCTCTTTTTTGAAAAACTCTTTATTTGCAAGTAGCGTTTGCGCTATATTGTATAATAATATAGATTTCCCTGAAGACTTACCTCCAATAATAACGTTCAGATTCTTATTTAGCTTAATTGGAATGGAAGTAAACTTTTTATCCGACGACAAGAACTGTACCTCTTCTATAATTAATTTATCCTCTTTAAAATCAGGTTCATCTTTTTGAATTCTTACCCTAAATTCTGGCTCATAGAGAATTTGCTTCAACCCTTCAAATGTAGGGTCTGCTTTTATCCAAAGGTTTTGCTTAACTGTATATGTTTTTATATCATGATTATCAGAACAAATTATTAGTGGGATTTGCTTACCTATTACCTTCTTTAAATGTGGATTAACAACCTTATGATACCCTGCTATGTCATCTTCTTTACCAAGCTCGAATACATCTATCAATTTTGCAATATCCTCTTTTTGAGCCTGTCCATGAGGTAATGAGTGGGTTATATTTTCCATGCTGTTAGTCTTTTTTCCTGCATGTATAGTAACTATTCCGCCTAGGTTTTTAATTAATCCAACTGTAGCTTCGATGTTGCAATAAACCTGACTATGTTTCTTACCCTCTCCTTGAATTTTAGAGATATTAGTTCTGCTCTCTATTTGTTTCCAAACAAAATCAATGTCTGATTTTTCACTAAAAATGGCTATAAAGTGAATCGGCTCCTCCCCTCTTGCATCTGACAGAAATTCTATTCCAGGCAAAATAGTTATGCCCTTTTCCTTACCTAGCCTTTGTAGTTCTGTTATCCTTTTAACATCAATTACATGATGGTCCGTTATTGCTACTACAGAAACGTTGTGCGATGCTAGTCCATCAATAATTTGTTGATTCGTTACTGACTTATCAGCGTAGTCGTAAGAAGAAGGTGTGTGAAAATGCAAATCCCATTTTCTCCACTCAGAACCTTTATTTGCCATATAGAGTAATTTATAGGTTCAAATATGCCAATTCCACCCCACAAAAAATATCGTGAAAACACTGGTTTTTTTGTCGGCTATTTTTTGTAAAATGCTTCCTGCAATCACTTCATTCATATGAAATTGATACTGCTTGTTTTTCATAAAGCAATAATCAGATACAGCCTATCTAGTATGCCTACATCATAATATATGGCAAGGGCTTTAGCAACAAGCAGAAAAATCTTTTATACCCCTTCAGCTAACACCTTTTGCTAATTACTGCAAAACTGTACTAATTAACATTAACAGAACAAAAAGCGGCAAGCCTTTACAAATAGATTTGGAGTATTAATAATTATTAATGCTTCAAACCTGCAACCCGTTTCTTTTTTTCACAAACACAAAATTTATAAATTATGAACCTGAAATTATCAGCGCTCAAACGATTAGTACAGTGCCTTGTATTAGCTCTATCTTTTCTGCCTGCCAATGCCTTTGCATCTTTTATGGGCATAGCAACATTCTCGTCTGTACCTCCCGGCGCACGGCTGGAGCCTGTGCAAATACTTATAGACGACAACCTGGGTGGTGGTGTCGGGCTTGTAAATATTGTAGACAACAATTCCTCTCCCACACAGGGATACTTCATTGTATGCAGGGGTACATCAAAAGGTATATTTCCGTGGATAAAAAACTTTAAATACGACGGGCAGCTTACGGCTCAAAAAATTGTAAAATTTAAGGATAGATACATTGTTCTCTATACGGCATATAATCTTGCCGGCTTTGCCAATGGCGCATACCTGATGCAGCTCGATGCTGCAACGGGAAACACCATCAGCAACACAAGGCTTGTATTGGACAATGCAGAAGAAATAACGGGTATAGACATATATGTATCTGAAATAAACGCAATGGTATATGCTGTATGCAATGGCAAGCTAGGCACACAGGACGTAAACCTGCTGGCCGCTTACGATATTGGCAGCAATAGCATCATGGACTCAAGAATCATTGAATACAACGGCAGAAACATACACGCAGACGCCCTTGCGGGAGAACCATCATCTATTGGCGCAAACGACCGCGTACATATTGGCGGCAGGATGAGAAAAGACGACTTCTATGAAGGAATATATGTACAGGCTTATACGTACGATTTCTCTACAAAACAATTAAACGCGCAGACGCACAATGTTTTTCAATGGTCTAACGACAACAGGTTGTTTATGAGCAGATTGAAGTATCAGCCATCTACGGGCCATCTTGTTATGATGACGCAATCTTTCGGCATACGCGATGAAGCAGGCCCTTTCGACCTGTTCCATATTGATGTAGCAGGCTCCAGCATTGTTCAAAGACGACACTTCCCTAATCCGGGACGCATGTTCTTGTCTGACATTAACATAGAAGAAGACCATATAACCATTGCAGGCCCTAACAACTGGAATAATACCGGCTCGGGTACGGTAATAGCTTTGTTCAATCAGCATCTTGATTTTGTTGCCATAAAGCAATATCCTTTCAATGGTTTTCAGTTAGAGCCTACAGCACTACATGGTCCGCATCGTGGTTTCCCTTTTGTAATGGCAACCCAAAACTATGCCAGCCCCAATACAGCAAAATGGACAGTTGGCTGGAATTACGATGGCGCTTGCGATGTGATAGACGTGAGGCTTGAAGAAGGATTCATGGACACAAAACAAAACCCGGCGTTGCAAGAGATTGCAATATCAAGCGACATTAAAAAAATGACACTCTTAACAAAAAATGACAAACTGATTTATGATGTAGAATGCGGCAAGCCTGGCCAAAAGCAAGGTGCAACAAGCATAGAAAATACCAATAGCGGCATGGCATACAATTTCCAGCAAAACGAGATTCAGGTGCAAATCAGCTCTCAGTACAATATTGGCAATGCAGAAATGTATGACATCAACGGGCGCAAAATAGCAAACTACCCGTCTGCAGGTACATCTCTCAGTATCAGCAAAAAAGACATCACGCCGGGTGTGTATGTGCTAAGGTTTGCAGTAAATGGTTTGGATAAAACAGAAAAAATTATAGTGCAGTAACATAAGCACACAATACATCTGTATTTATCAACACAAACAAAGACACCTTACTGGTGTCTTTGTTTGTTATTAATCCTCTGCCACAAGTTTATAACCAATACCTCGCAGGTTAATAATCTTCACTGTTTCATCAAACGATAGATGTGCCCTTAATCGGGTTATGAGCACATCTATATTTCTGCTGTTTTGCATGGTATGGGTACCCCATAGCCTTTGTTGCATTTGTTCTTTAGGCAGTGCTGCATTCTTGTTATCGCATAGCATCATCAGTAATTGAGATTCTTTATACGAAATTGAAATTTTCCGCCCCCGCCACATCAGCGTTTGTTGAGATACATCAAACAAAAAGCTGCCTATCTCATATTGCAAGGTATTGCTTACTGTCTGTTTCAGCATTACCTGCATACGTGCCAATAATTCTTCCACTATAAAAGGCTTACGCATAAAATCGTTAGCACCGGCCTTGAAGCTCTCCAGTATTTCAGATGTACTACATCTACTACTCAAAAACATAATAGGCACATGCCTGTTGGTTCTCCTTATGGCTGCTGCTACCTCATAACCATCCATCACAGACAATATCACATCAAGCACTACGATATCAGGCATCATATTTTTAAACAACTTCAAAGCATATACACCATTTGTGGCAGTACAAACACGATATCCGTTATGCTCCAATACATTTGCCAGAACATCTATCTGTTCACCTTCATTTTGCGCCAATAATATCAGCTTCATTACATAGAAATTAGTATATACAGCACTCAACTATCCTGTGTTTATAACAGTTGCCGCATCGACAATACTAACATACAAATACAATATACCGTTATGACATAAATAGTTTTTCGACGAACGCACTTTGTGCATCGACAAAACCATCTTATTGTCTGAAAAATTTGCAGAACAAACAAGAAGCCTGAAACAAGCAAGCACTATAAAAGAACAGGAAGCTGCCCACCATTAAGAGTATTGCTATAGCCGTAATTTGCATTACGAACATACTGCCGGAATGTAGGTATCGTAAAACTAAAAAGACGCGGATTATTGCAAAGCAAAGCCTGCCAAAAGCGATGCAGCCGGTGTTGTAGCAGTAGCCGTAAAGGCATACAAAAGAAAATCCCCGCCTTTCGGCAGGGATAAACCATTATGAGAAGAAAGCTTTTTACTGCACTACAAACATAGTTTGTGAGGTGGCCGATGGGCTTACCAGCTTCAGCACATATACACCACTTGCTGCATTTTGCAAGTCAAATTTCAGCGCATTGCCTTGTTTGTATGGTTGTTTGGCTACTACCTGTCCGCTCACATTCATTACCACAGCCTCGCCTGATTGTATATTAGCTGGTACATCTATTACAAACGTCCCTTTATTGGGATTGGGGTATACCCTCAGCCCGTTTTCATTTGCAGCAATTACCCCTTGTACACTTGTTGTAACACAGGTAGAATCTAAAGGCATATAACTAACCAACCCTACACTGATGTTGTTGTACCCATCATAAATCTTTCCGCGAATGACAACGGAGTCTGTTGAGCACCAACAATTATCAGGGAGTTCGCAGTTCTGGCTGCTTGCTAATACTACATTGCGCGTATTACTACATATTTTATTCCTGTTCAGCTTGTTCTGATTACCATAGCAACTGTTTATCAGTACTGCGGTATCGTTGTTTGTAATTATGTTATCAACAATACCATATGTGGCTACATATAGCTCTGCGACAATGGCTATATTATTGTTTTTAATCTCGCAATTACGAATATTACCAACCTTACCTATTGCATACGCACTGTGATTGGTGAATTTGCTATTGATAATTTCATTGCCGCCATCTACACCGATTGCATTGCTATCAAAAACACAGTAAGCCACTTCCTTCACAGGCATTACAAGTGCTGTAGCTCCGTGTTTAAACGTGCAGTAGTTATACCATGCCAAGCCATTAAGCTGAGAACCTGCAATTTTGTTGTATGTAAAAGTACAATTACTGAAAAGGGCTAAAGCCGATGCAGTAACGGAGGTAGCCGTTTCAGCGTTAGAGAATCTACAGTAGGCAACAATTGCTTCCGAATCATTTGCCGGCACAGTACCTTTAAAGGTAATCCCTTGCCAGAAGCGAGTATTATTGGAAGACGTATTGCCCTTTATCACTACCTCATTACCTGCGGCACCATTCACGCGTAGCTTGCCTTTCACCTCTATCAATACATTACTGTCTGCTAGTACCTGTACACCGGGTTCTATTGTCAGCGTTGCATTATCAAATACCACGAGGTTGGCAGTTACTATATAAGGACTGTTAGCCAATGTCCATGTAGTACTTGTATATATACCACCAGATACATTGGTTGCGTTTGTGTGCAGACTCAACATGCACATTGCTGCGATCATTAGTAATAAACGTTTCATAATCTATATTTTTTAGGGTTAAAAAATCTTTGTATCAGCAACACAGTACATTGTTTTACTGTGTAAAGAAACCGATATACGCTGTTCCGGATTAGCGTTGATGTGCCTGTCTGTAAACCTTAGCCCTGTGCTGATGTAGGCGTTGTTGTGCTCCGCTTGTACTTGTTCGGTTAATCTATTTCTTCTGACAACAAAGCTAAACAACAAAAATGCGCTACCGATACACGCAATGCTTCATTTCGACGAACTGCAGTTTTGTATCGACCAAATTGTATTTACATACCCAAAAAATGAACGTGTGTAGTGCTACCCACCCAAAAGCCAAGCAGGGAGTGTTGCGGCAGGGGTGTTTAATCTTTTTTCATTTCATAGCATAGCTCTACCATGCCTGTTTTATGAGGTGTTACATCTTTCAGCAGCAGAATTTGCTCCTGATCTATGTGATTAAAGAAAGGAATACCATCACCAAGTATAATGGGCAATATAGATACACGTACTTCGTCTGCCAGTTTTAAACGAATGAAGTCGCTGACAACAGATGCACCACCCACTAGCCATACGCTTTTGTATATAGGTTTCAGGCGCTCATTTACAAGCTTTGTCAAATCACCTGAATACATTTCCACATTGGGCAGGTGTGCAGTTCCAGGCTTGTTAGACAGTACAATAGTAGGTTTGTCCCCATAAGCCCAGCCATAAGATTTTGATAGTTCTACAGCCAACTCATATGTTCTCGCTCCCATTATATAGCAATCGATAGAGGTAAGAAACGCAGCCGTTTCTTCATCGGTAAGTGCAATACCTTTTTCATAATTGCACGATGTTTCGAACCAGGCAATACTATTATCCCTCTTTGCGATATAGCCATCAAGGCTCGACACCATGTGTATTGTCAATGTAAAGCTATCTGTTGCCATACTTATCAGTTGTTTACAATAGTCAACATAGCAAGTATATTAATAAAGTTCTGAATCACAGAATATCAGCGCATTTTTAGCCCTTGCGGCGGAAAAGGGATTGTATTGGAAACTGAATACATTTCTTAGTGATTTGTATATTTGGGTATATAACCCTGTTTATGAAAATCCTCGACAGTATAAAATACCACTACGACAAGAGAAAGTACACTCAAGTAACCCGCCAGGTAGCAGAAGACCAAACTAAAAGTAGCTCCGGCTACATTGTTGCTTATTCAAAAGACTTTATCATTCTGCAAGAGTCAGATGATTTTCGCATCCTCGGCTATCTTGTTCTGCCAGTTGCGCAGATTGCAGAAGTACGATATAATAAGGCCGATAAGTATTACGACAAGATAATGGTTTGGGAGAAAGAAGCAGACAAGGTTTCGCTGCCCTACGCCATAGACCTAACCGACTGGAATACTATTTTCCAATCTATCAAAGGCTATCAGCAAACAGTAATTGTAGAATGTGAAGACCCTTCGATTGGTGCATTCATTATAGGACCTATTGTGCGAATAACAAAGAAAAAAGTGCACATTTCTTATTTTGATGCACAAGGATATATTGATGAAGACCCAATACGGGTTAAATATACAGACATTAGCATAGTAAAATTTGATGACCGATATGCAAACGTATTTGGCAAATACACACGGCACAAAAAGAAGAAATAAACTATTGCACTGAAATATGGAAACCACAAAACTGAAAGACGGCGACTATTGCAAAGTGATAGCCGGCACACACAAAGGCAAGGCGGGCTATGTGCAGGATATTAACACCAGCAAAACAGGCGCCATCACCATTACCATACTGCAAAAGAACGGCGTGCGCTTTAAAACACTTGCCAAGAGTGTGGAGGTGCTGAAGGAGGTGTAGGCTTAGGTTAGATTGGCAGGTAAAATGTCAAAAATCTGGTGTATACACTGGTTTTTTTGTGGGGCAGGTGTTGTAGATTGGCTGAAAATGAAGCTATCTCTGGTGTTCATTATTAATATGACACAAAAGATATCATCAGAACTCGGAGAACATTACATAAAAAGTATGGAAAATAGAATATACTACGGCGAATATTCCTTAAAACATTGGATTGAACTAATTCTAAAAAAAAACATAGTTCTACCAGAATATCAACGCTACTTCGTTTGGGAAGAAGATGATGTTAAAAAACTAATTACAGCATTAAAGGATAAATTGTTTGTTCCACCTGTTACAATAGGTGCATTTAAGATTGATGATGTAAACCAAAATTTAATCCTTGACGGACAACAAAGGTTAACAAGTATTTTATTAGCATATCTTGGTTTATATCCAGACAAATTGGAATACAAAAAAACAATCAAACAATTTGCTAATGAAAATGATGATAACGATGAGGATAATGACCTGCTGGACAACATTTTTGAATGGAAATTCAATTTATTGATAGAAAAAGGAAACAATAAACAAGATATACTCTCAAGAATCAAAGCAGGGAATTACAAAAACGTAGAATTTAACATCAGTGCAAAATTTCTTGAAACGACGTTTTTGGGATTCTCATACTTAGTTCCATATATCCCTGACAAAAAGCAGCAGCAGAAATATTATTCATCTGTCTTTAGAAATATAAACATTCAAGGTAAGCCATTATTACCACAAGAGAGCAGGGAGGCGTTATACTTCTTAGAAAACGATTTAAAACAGCTCTTTAAACCTGAGCTTTGCAGCGCCTATACAGTTAAAAACCTTAGCAGTACTTCTCCAATTGATTTTGTTCGGTTTTTATCATTGTTATCACAATTCAGAAATGATAAAACCGCAAACAACGTAGCTCGTAGCTATAAGCAGAATATGGAAAAATATTATGAAGAATATATTTATTCCGTCATAACTGACGTTGATAGCAAATACGGAAAGTTTACAACTATATTCCCCGAAAAAAAATACGAGGTCCGCATTTCAAATTTACAAGAAATTGCTACCACACTAGACATCCCGAAACAGTTTGCATCGATTATTGACTTGGACATGTATTTCTTTGGACTTGTATACATTGTTGTTTTTGAAAACAAAAAAATAACTGCAGGTACGGAAAATAACCTTAAACATGAAATAGAAGGCAAAATTGAGGCTTTTAAAAATGACCCGTCCCACACGAGAGCCCCGAGCAATTTAGGACATTTAAGAGCAAGGATAAGTTCATCGATTGAAATTTATGAAAAGTATGCATCCTAACATTCATAGCGACTTTATTTTATCACCCATTACTGATATCATTAAAAATGTTCTATCTGCCAGTTCGGGCATTGATGGAGGCATTGAAACATACCCGTTATGCGACTATATTATGCAGTCTGTATTTATAAAAATGACCGGATTTCAAGAACAAAAAATGAAATGTATTTGTTGGGAATTAGCAAGTGTAGACTATGATTATAGACGAGCATTATTGGGGAATGACGACAAATTGGGCGAGTGTTCTTCCTATTCAGACAAAAACAAAATATACAAAAGGCTAGTTAGCCAAATAATAAAATACAATCACAAATTTGACATTACTAAAGACATTAGGGCTCAGGATATTTTAGAAGAAACGACATCGTACATTCAAAAAGAATTTTCAAATACCAATTTATCAATTTGGGCTCAACGAGCTTTTAATGATTTTCAACGTACTTCCAACAAAATAAAACCAGAACATTTTATTAGAAAAAGTAAAGAAGTAACGAATCTATTTGAAACTAGCCTTATTGATAAATACGAGGTTTTATACAATAGTAGAAATAGAATTGCACATAATACCCCATCATATCAGCAGAACTTACCTACATTAAAAACATTGGTTAACCCAAGCTATGAATTTGACAACTACTTTACCTATTTTACTTTATTAGTTTTAATCGACAATATATTCATAGCATTATATGACAAGTATTTGATTGCTTTTGATCAGTGTACAAATTAATATTGATCTACGAACTTCACATCACTAAATAAATGAAGAATGGCAAATCAAATAACTACGTCATCCGTATAAAAAGAAACTCCCCCGCAACGCAGGGGAGCTTCTTTTATCAAACCGTTATCTCAAACTTCTTAGGTGGTGGCATGTCCCAGTCTATTTTGCGTTTTACGAGCCATAGCTCTTTTATCTCGCTCATAGGCAGGGTAAACTGCGGGTAGAATTCTTCGTTATCGCTGATGCATACATAGGTGCGGTCGTCTTTGCGGAAGAGGCGCTTTACCATAATGCGGTCTTCTGTTACCACCACGTATATATAAAACTGTGCCGTGCTGTTCCAGAATTCAGGCTCTACCCTTTCGCATACCATCAGGAAGCCTTCCTTCAGTGTAGGCTCCATACTGTCGCCGCTCACCTCAAACGCACGATACCTGTCACCACGGTATGGCAGGTTGGGCAGGTGCATCTGCTGCAGCTCTGTAGCATAGGTAGGGTCCAGATAATGCTTGCTGTAGCCTGCCTGTGCCATGATGGGTACTACAGGAATGCCTTCGGGTATGCTACCGTCGCCAAAGGCTTTCATTCGCCGCAGTGCATCGCCGGTTATACGGTTTGCCGCGGGGTTGTACACACCGCCAAAAAGCCTGTCGGGGTCTATCCCCAATACGTTGGCCGCTTTTTCTTTCAGCTCATCGTCCAGCTTTTCCTTTTTAAAATTGTAATAGAGCGTGCTGCGTGGTACTTCCATCGCATCTGCCAGGCCATGTACACCCAGCTTGCTCATACGGGCCGCATTCTGCAATGCCTCGCCTTCGTGTAATTGTATCATAGAACGTGGGTTGTTTTTTTAATTAGCTGATTTGATGATTAGCATATTAGCTGATTGCATACACTTTATAACCTGCCATTCGTCTTTACTTCATCTGCCAATCGGCATATTCGCTAATCAGCCAATCATCAAAAAAAATTCTTCAAAAAATATTTGGACAATTGTTCAATATCTGTACATTTGTACAAATGAAACTACATTGTTGCTACACTGTTGCACAAATGTATAAAAACTTTTAAAACAAATAACCATGCTAACCGAAAAATTTTCTATCACCGAGCGCGCGCAGTTGCGTGCTACACTGGAGGCCTACGGCGCTATTAAGGATTGTGCAGAGAAAACAGGCATCCACCGTTGCACCATCAGCCGCGTACTGAAAACAGGCGAAGCCACCACACCCGTCATCAGCAAACTACGCATCTACCTGCAGGCAATAAACATGCACGTGTATGTAGAGGCAGCATAAAGCAGCAACGCGTATATACAAACGACTAAAAAATTTATTAAACCATGCGACACATTATACAAAAGCAAATGTTTCACTCTCCGCAGCAAGGCGGTATGGCAGATGCAGTAAGCAGCATTATCGGCGAGGCACTGGCAGCGCAGCGTATGTATTGCGCCCCATCGTGGCAGTATGGTGTGTTAGCAGCAGATATCCCTGAAAAGAAAAATGCCCGGAGTAGAAACTGCGGGCCTTTCAAAACAAAAAATAAAAAACACGAAGCGAAGATAATAAACTATTTAGAATTTGAAACAATATGTATCACAAACACACACATATTGATAGAGTGGACACTGCCGCAGATGAAAGAGAATGAAACACTGCGCATCAGCAGGGCAGCTTTTGAACAATGGTTGTACAAAACCTGCCGGCTGGATTGGTGCCTGACCGAACTGATAAGCGGCGAACACCAGACACAACCCACCTACGAATGGATATATGCCCAACACGGCATCAGCACCACAGAGCTGAAAACCTATATCGTAGAATGCAGGTTGATTAGTTGATCGGTTGAATAGTTGACTTGTTGATAAGAACGAGTAAACAAATCAACTAATAAACAAATCAACAGAGCAACAAACAAGTAAACAATAAAACACAGATATATGCAAGAGAACATCTTTCACAACCGTGTCAGCAGCTGGATCCGTAGCTATCGCAATCCTGAGGCGCTTGATTGGGTACGTCGCTTTGTAGACAACAGCAACGAGCCTGTCAATATCAAAGAACAACTCTATCGCGAGATAGACTATAAAGAAACGCGCCTGCGTCAGATGCCCGGCTTCACCGTATGTGGCAGCAATACCTACCTGGCCGATGAGAAAGGTGCACCACGTGTATATGCTACACGCTTTGGCGCGGTGTGCAAACTGGCAGAGCTGGCACTGAAAGGCTACGATGTAGAGCTGGAGCAGGATGGCACCACGTTCCGCATCACACTAACGCAGCCGGCCCCTGTAAACGGTATGGAAGCTGCAGCGTAATGCACAGCCGCACACAATCGTACCATGCCTTATCAATGAAAACAACCTGCCACTGGCAGGTAAGCAAACAAGACTAACTAAGGCAAAAATATAAAGCTGTATAGAGCGGGGTGCAACAATACAAGGTGTGTTGATCATTTGGCTATCGTGATTTAACTGCTAAACAAACCACCCGCCACAACACACCCGTTGCGCCTCGTCCTATATGGCATGTTGGTTGATTTGTTGATTAGTTGAACAGTTGATTGGTTAATCAGATAAGGTTAACATACAAATCAACTAGTAAAAGAATCAACAGAGCAACTAATCAACCAATCAACAGATAAACCAATCAACTAGTAAACAACAATCACATGAATAATTGTATCAACGTACAAGCCGTACAGACGAATGATGAAAGCTTTGCACGTGCACTCAGCATCACAGAGCAGCGAGAAACGGAGATAGACCAACTGATGGACAAGTGCCATGCAGAAACCAGCACCTACCCCGATGCCATTGCAGCCATATCTGCCACACTAACCAATGCCAACGAACTGGCCTATGCCTGCTTCCACCTGGGCGCATTTGCAGAAAGCCAACGCAGCAAACATAAACTGCTCTACAAGCTGTTGGGAGAATAGTTTGTTTGTTGACTGGTTGATTTGTTGACCAGTTAATTAGTCAAACTATATACAAGAAAAAGCCCCCTAAGCTCAATAGCACCGTCATGTGCGTAGCACTGACCACGCTCAATGCGTATTCCGCGTAGCAACAGCGTATAGCTATCCATAAAACATGCGGAGCATTGGTTTTAGGGGGTCTTTTTCTTTGTTACTTTCTTTTGGACAAGCAAAAGAAAGTAAACGCTGAGTATAGCACCAACGCCCAAAGAGAATTGAAGAATCAAGAACAACAGACGAAACTAAAGACACAGCACATGAAACAAGAACAAAACATATCAACCCATCAACAAACAGATATCATATCCACCCTCTTTATACATGGCGACATCAGCAGGTTATCGCCCGTGCAGAAGGTTGACTACTACCGCCAGGTGTGCGACAAGCTGGGGCTTGACCCATTGTCACAACCCTTTCGCATACTACGCCTGCACGGGCGCGAGATTATGTATTGCGACCGTGGTGGTGCACAGCAACTGAATAAACTGCACCGTGTAAGCCACGAAATACGCAGCCGCGAAAACGTAAACGGATGCTATGTAGTAACAGCACAGGCATCTACCCCCGATGGCCGTAAAACGGAAAGCCTCGGTGCTGTACCCATCATCAACCTGAAGGGTGAAACCCTGTGCAATGCCATGATGAAGGCAGAGACGAAAGCAAAGCGCCGTGCCACGCTCGACCTCTTGGGGCTCGGTATACTCGACGAAACAGAAATACCCCCTAACCCACAAAAGGGAGAAGAAGACAACGCGATAGATTGGCAACTATTAGAAGGTGCAGTTCCCCCTTCAGGGGGCGGAGGGGGTAACTCGGGTTGGATACCCACTTCAATGTTCCTCGGTATAAAGGGCTTGACAAAAGCCGTTGGCAGTTGTACCACAGAAGAAGAACTACTGCAACTATACAACGAAAATAAAGAACGTATAGACAATGCTCCGGAACTAAAGCAACTCTTTACCACAAGAAAGATTCAGTTGCGGAAGACTGCAGCGTGATGTTGGAGTTGAAGGAATGCGACTATGCAGTAATATGGCAATGCGATAATGGAGTCTTTCAGGAGTTATTGGAGAAGGAAAAGCGACTGCCAGATAGCACCGTCATGTGCGATAGCACTGACCACGCTCAATGCGTATTCCGCGTAATAACAGCGTTGAGCTAACCCTAAAACATGCGGAGCATTGGTTTTAGGGGGTCCTTTTCTTTGTTACTTTCTTTTGGACAAGCAAAAGAAAGTAAACGCTGAGAACAGCACTGAGCTTGAAGAGAACTGGTGTTGTGACCAGATTGCTTCGTTCATCGCAATGACGCGAGTAAAAGGAAGACGAGTAACGATATAGCCGTACAAGTGTGCGACGCAACGATGCACGATAGTAGTAACAGAGCCTGTGGCAAAAGAAACCTTACAACATCATATACCCGAAAGGCAAAAGCAAAACCATGAGCAGCAACTCTATACATACACACTCTCTGCGGGTAAACTGCATGGCAAAGAGCATCACCTCTACAACAAAAGTCAGTACGGTGAGCAGTATATATGCCAATGCCAGTTCTTGCCTGTATGGCAGCTTCAGCAGTGTAAAGAGGAGTACGGGCAGCGCCATGGAAAGCAACAAGACGCGGTATGGCGTCAGGTATTTGCGGTATTGGCTCAGCGGCAGGTATCTGCGCTCTTGTACAAATGCGTTGGCCTGTTGTATGTACGGACGATATGCATCGATGGTGAGGAAACGCAGACTGTTGGTAAGTCCGTTGTATATACGCTGTGTTAACTGCACAATGAGGGTGATTTAGTTTTTGTTTTGAACTACCAATATACTACCACCCGCAGCCGACAACAAAATATTCATCAACCTATAACATCAGAATAACAATTAATAAGAACACAACCGAACCAAAACCTGAAAACTATGAGTAAGAAATTCACGCCCTGGTTTCCGCACGAAACCAACCCGCGCAGCAACAGAAAACTGAAAGCACTCTTCAACACATACGGCGGTGCGGGCTATGGCTATTGGTGGATACTGCAGGAGATACTCTGCAGTCAGCCGGAATATAAACTGGACATAACAGACGAATTTGCCTATACAGAACTGGCAGACGATATGCGTTGCGAATATGATTTTCTGGAAAGATTTATCAACGATTGCATCAATAAATTTCACCTGTTGCAGTGCGATGATACGCATTTGTGGTGCCCCACACTTACAGATGCATTGCGCCCGCTTGAAGAGAAGCGTGCCTATTTGAGTGAATGTGGTAAAAAAGGTGCTGAAAAGAAGAAAGAAAAGAAGCTTAAGGCTAAAGAAAATGCAAGGGAGGCTGAAGGGGGGCTTGATGTTTTGGAAGCAGAGAAGAAAAGAGAAGAAAACAGAACAGAAGAAAAGAGTAGAGAAGAAGTAGTATTACATAACACGAGTAATACTGCTACTCCTGCTGCAACGCTCCATAACGCTATCGCTACGGAGCAGCATGTAAACAACAACACACCCCTACCCTTTGCATCGCTCGACGATTTGAAACTACGCGCACTTGCAGACACCGTACACTTCGTACCCATCCACCTGCGCCCCGGCAGGATACAAACCGAAGCACACCTGCCCCTGTGGCTCGATGCCTTCAACAAATGGCTGCGCTATGGTGGCGAGCATGTAAAGAGCGAACGCGATTATCGTTTCCACTTCAACAACTGGATACAACGACAGGATATGTCTAAGAACCCCGAACACTACAATCCGCTAACCGACAATACACCCCAACGCGGCAAGTACAAAGGCAGGCAACTACCCTCTGCCCCTGTAGGCATCAGTGCCAAAGAAGCCCTGCGCCGCCACAAAGAAGAAATGGAACGCAGCCGCATCATAGACGAACAACTGGCCATAGCCCGCGGCAAAATAAAACCCGAGGATCTGGTGAAGCCTGTTGATTAGTTGACTGGTTGATTCGTTGATTAGAGATTAGTAAAACATGTTCATAACAAGTCAACAAATCAACTGATGAACAAGTCAACTACATCCTCCAAGCACCTGAAAACATGACAAAGAAAAACACAGCAACCATATTAATGCAAAGCAATAGCACCGTAAGCAGCATACCCGCTATCCATGGCATGCGCCTGCCCCATGCAGTGTATTCTATACATACCATAGTTGTAACCACTGCTGCCAGCGATGCACCACTCAGCACCGCATCCTGCAAAGGGAAAGCCAATGCAACAGGATATGCCACCGCGCATACAGCACAAAGTATACGCACTACGCGATACACAGTACTGCCATCGGCAGCGGTACGCAACAGCACCCAATGCAGCAGGCGGGTAATGCCCAGCACCACCAGCATATACAGTATCAGCCACAGCAGCCATTGTTCATTGCCCATAGCACAATATTACAGAAAGAAAAAACATCAGCCCGCCACTATGATGGTGAAGAAAAACGTAGCCATAAAATGCTCTGCCACAAACAGCAGTGCATACAAGCTGCGCACGATGCGCGGGTATTTAGGATGCCACAGGAAATGCTCCACATTCACCACGGCAGTCAGCATTACCCCCAGCGACAGGTATTGTATCACCCCCTCTACACGTACAAAAGCAGGCAGCACCAGATACAGCGCCGCATACAGCAGGCACACAATGCGCAGTACCGTGTACCAGTTGCGCCACTTGAGGCCATGCCTTGCCGTAAGCCAATGCAGCCAATATACCGCAATAGCCAACAGCAACAAGTACCCGAAAATCAATATCGCCAGTTGCGTAGTATGCATACCACAATATGGAGATTTTTCACCGAAAATCAATGATGTTGATTGGTTGACCCGTTGAATAGTTAACATGCATAAATTATATATACACCACCACGAATCAACAAAACAACTGATGACCAAATCAACAAGACGACTAGCACCGTCATGTGCCATAGCATACTAAAAGAAAAACTAAAAAAGCAAAAACCATCAATATGAATGATGAACCAACTACCACTGCCCAATAGCACCGTCATGTGCGATAGCACTGACCACGCTCAATGCGTATTCCGCGTAACAACAGCGTAGAGCTAACCCTAAAACATGCGGAGCATTGGTTTTAGGGGGTCCTTTTTATTCATGGCATGTTTATCTATTAATGGCATTCATGCTGCTGCGCGGTCTTTCTCTCTTTCTTTTTGGACAAGCAAAAAGAAAGAGAAAGATGAGAACAGCACTAAGGCTTAAAGAGAAAGTAAATACTCGCGAGGGAAAAGCTGAATAGTGAAAAGGACGTACAAGTGTGCGACGCAACAATGCTCAATAGCAGTACCCAACCCGACAACATAAAAACTAAACACACCATGAACACACCCGGCATCAAACCATACCTCCACTACAACCCCGATATAGAACGCGGCGTGCTCGGCATCTGCATACTGCACCCGCACAGCTTCAGCACTGTGTACCATCTGCTGAGCGAAGGTTGTTTTCACCAACCCGCGCACCTGGCCGTGTACAAAGCCATGCACCACAACTGGCAGCAAGGCGCCGAGGTAGATGCACTCAGCATCACCGCGCAACTATATACACAAGGCATACTGACGCTGGACGGCGTACCCACCGCCATGTACGTTACCGAACTGGCAGAGGAGAAACACCTGGCCAACCACCTGCCCAACTGGTGCACCCTGCTGCGCGACCTTGCCGCACGCCGCATGATGCTGCAACTGACCGCCACACCCTACAACGGCACAGACGATATCAGCACTACCGCACAGCAACTGCAGGAGGGCATCCGCGAGGCACTGAGCATACGCAATGTAAACACATGGATAAACGCGGGCACCGCCGCACAACGGCTGGAGGAACAGGTACAGGCCGCCGCCAACGGAAAGCAGCATGGCATTTCTACAACAATACGTATGATAGATGACCTGAACGGCGGGCTGCAACCCGGCCACCTGATAGTACTGGGCGCACGCCCCGCAGTGGGCAAGAGCGCACTGGCAGCCACCATAGCCCTGCAGGCAGCCAAGCAAGGGCACCACACCGCGCTCGTGTCTATGGAGATGACATCGGCAGAGGTATATGCACGCATGCTGGCACAGGAGAAAAACATCAGCTATGGTATGATAATGAAATCGCCGCACAACGCAGACCTGCTGGCACACCTGCCCATCTTCTTTGCCGACGACCCGCAACTGACCGTACACGACATACGCAGCCGCGCCGAGCAATTGCAACAGAGCCACGGCCTTCACTTGCTGATTGTTGACTACCTGCAACTGATACAGGAACACGCCGACAGCAAACGCCCCAGAGAACAACAGATAGCCGCCATCAGCCGTGCGCTGAAGGTAACCGCCATGACGCTGAACATACCCGTACTGGCCCTCAGCCAGCTGAACCGCGAAAGCGAACACCGCCACAACAAACGCCCTACCCTTGCCGACCTGCGCGAGAGCGGCGCCATAGAGCAGGACGCAGATGCCGTGATGCTCCTCCACCGCGACTGGCAGGCAGGCATACGCACCACAGAAGACGGGCGCAGCACCGAAGACCAGGCACTGCTGATGGTATGCAAATGGCGCAACGGCCAGACGATGGATATCCCCCTCCGCTTTACCGGGCACACCATGCGCTTTGAAGATGCCGAACCCGATTGTTTTTGAACCATGCAGCCACCACCTGTACTACTATTGCGCGACAAAGGCGTTGGCACCATTCAGCGGTTGGGGTACTATGGGGCAATGACATACAAAAAATAGATGACAAAAAAACTGGTGTTTTTCACAGTTGATTTTATCTAAAATAACACCTAATATTCCAACCAATTATTCAAATATGAACAAAAACTCATTTTTACGACTTTTCATATTTATACTCCTTTTAATAGCAATCCTGTTTATTATTAGAAGTCCGTTTACTATTCTGTTCAACTGGACAGAATTACAAAAGTTAAACACAAAAGATGGCGCTTATATAAACATTGCAAATATTCTAAGTAACACTAGTGGCCCAGTAATAGCACTATTTGCAGCACTTTTGACTTTTTTTGCTTTTTGGGTACAGATTGAAGCTAATAATCAACAAAAAGAACAATTTAAAAAACAACAAGACGACACTCACATTGAAAGAATAGAAAATAAGTTCTTTCAACTAATGTCTTTTCATAGGGATAATGTAGGTGACGTTGAATACTCAAGATATTATGAAACACTTGGAACAAAGTCTGGAAGGAAAGCATTTACAAACATATATTATGAATTTGAAGAAATCTATTCGTTAATTAAACCCTTTTTTTTAAACTGTAATATTGATGAAGTTTATATGAATGACTACAAGCTTGAAATACAAAAAATGTCAAAAATTCAGAATAGAGATTTTAACCCAATCCACTTGTCCCACATAGACATTGCATATCTAATACTATATTTTGGAGTTGGCAAAAAAGGCACGAAATATATTATTACATTTTATGCAAATAGATATAAAAAGGAATTTCTAGAGTTGGTTCTAAATCATGTGAGTTTAAAACCACAATTTGTAAAAAAGGATACCAGCACTAATGACAATAAAAGATTGGAGGCTGCAAATAAGAATTGGGAAAGATATTTAGAATTAAGTTTTTATGAACAAAAAAAGATACTTGTAAATGCAATGAAAGGTTCTCACAATAGACATCCTACAATTGAGCATTTTAGACAGGTTCATTCTTTTCACAATGGCAATCAAACTATATTAGGGCATTATTACCGTCATCTATTTCAAACTGTAAATTTTATCAATACAGATAAAAAACTGAAATACCCACAGAAATACGATTATATCAAAAGCCTTAGGGCTCAAATATCATCATACGAACAAATGCTTTTTTTTATTAACAGCCTAAGTCAGTTAGGGAGGAATTGGGAACTTGAATATCGCCCAATTGATTCTATGAATATGCTTGCAAACATTAATTACAATGAAAACAATCAACTAATCACTAAATATAATTTAATAAAAAATATTCCTTCTAATAATGTTATTGATGAAATCCAAGCAACACATTACTATCCTAACGTTGCTTATGAGGTGTTTTCAGATGAAAAAATTTTCATACAAAGAAATGAACTAATAAAAAGTTACACGTAATCTTAACTTTAACTAAATGTTAAAAAAAATATTTGCTGATAAAAATAAGTGGGACAACATTCACTTAAAAGTGCAATAATTGTGGATAAATAACTATATTTATATACTTCAATTCTCTACGTAACAAACTGATAATGTGATGAGTGATTCTTTATCTTACATCCTTTCTCATAAGGGATTAATTGACAGCGAATTTGACAAGATTAAGCCACAATTAAACTTTAACGATGGTAATAAACTTTACGTTCAAATCTTGAAATACATTGATAAATGCAATCGAATTTTATTCGATGAAGCTGTAATGTATTACAAAAAAAGGTCTATTAAGTCCATCAACACATTAAGTATCATTGACAATACTTATTACCCCACAACTAAACCCATATCAGAGACTTCTGAACAAGACTTAGAAGAATACATTAAAATTGCTTACAGCTTGCTAAGTCAAGAATTAATATTGCCATTTTCAAAACCTCTAATTGACAATCAACTGAAAGGACTTTGCCTTCATCACACTGAAGCAATTAACAATAACACTAAAGGTTTCCTTAATATTTCATTGCAAGATATTGATAATGAAATTGAGGATATTAATGGCCACCCTAATGTTTTTCATATCACTAAAGCTATTAAAGAACTAAATATTGACACAATTGAATATCGCAAGGAAGTTAGCGAACTCAGTGATTTTTTATTAGCAAACCCTAAACAAAAAAGTATCATAGCAAAAACTATTGTTTTCTACAAAAGCATGATGACCTTATACAAAAGGCCGGCATACTTATATTTCATAAACAAAAATCCAGCAGGTGATCTTCATTTTAATTGCACTTTAACTATTATATCCGGTGCCGCTTTATCACCTAGCGAAATCTATGATTTTTCTTCTTGTGCTGCACAAATTGCAGCACCGATTACAAGTTATATAAACATGAACATTCAGAATAACAACCCTGATAGTAACCTTAGAAATATAAGCCCCCCTGAGGAGCCAAGTGAATAACCCACCCATAGCCTCCCCCACCGGGAGGCGTTTTTATTTACTCCACATCCAGCAATTCACTCATAGATACCTCTAGTGCCTGGGCTACTTTGTATAGTGTGGTAAGTTTCAGGTTCACCGTACCAGATTCCAGACGCGACATATTCGACTTTTCATAGTCCAGCTCTGCAGCAAGCTCCTGTTGGCTCATCCCTTTTTCTATACGGATGGTCCTGATACGGGCAGCCACTTTTTTCAACAAAATCTCGTCTTTCATCAGTTATCAAATATGATAACTAAGGTTGGCCTATTTACAAATTTGTGGTTATCGCCAACGATAACTATATTTGCAGCATGACCAGCACTTTCACCAATTTCCCGTACCGGGCAGATGAGCTGTCTGCCTATATCTTCAGCATAGATACCTTCGTCATTTCGCTAAAGACAGGCGAGGTAATCCACCACACCACAGAGGAGCATACCGCGTTTGAGGCTTGGCTGCAACACCACCGCATCCGCAATGTAAGGGATGGCCTGCCGCAGCATATCATAGATGCCCTGTTCCGCAAGCCTTAGCTGCACTTATTAACCAAAAGCAATCATTTTGGTTTTCTTATATATGTTGGTTAATTTGGTATTAACTACATCTGCTATGAGAAAACGAATCCTCACTACCCTTGCCCTTGCAGCCCTTAGTACGGGCGCTATGGCGCAGTACAACAGCCGTGTGCAATTGCAACTGGGCAATTTTGTACACATCGGTAATACCGGCAATGAAACGCCTGCTACCCATATCAACAATGTGGGGGCATCTTTGCAGCATGGTGTTTATAAAAATCTGGCTATCAAAATAAACTACCAACGGTGGACATCTTTGATAGATCAGGTACTGAACAGTGCGCACGCTTCTCCCAGCACTATGGACTTTGCGGTGTATTACAAAGGCACTAACAATCCTGTGTATCGTGGCAATTACAATTTTGCAGACATCGCCGCTGTATACAGCAAGCCCGTTGGCAAGCATCATGAGTTTTTTGGCAGCATCGCGCCTTCGGTAGCATGGGGCAATATCGGCATCGGTTATCAAAACGATTTTCATGCAGAAACAGTATTTGTTGGCGAATACGAATGGGAACCAATAGAGCCCATGCGCAGGCGTAGTGTAGAAATAGGCGCGGTGGCAGAGGCAGGCTACAGCTATCGCCTGGGGCGCATCAACACAGGTTTATCTGCCGCATACAGGTACTATGGCAATGATTTTATGACTGCCAACCTGCAACTGAATATCGGCTACAATTTCAACAGCTTTAAATAACCATACCTTATGAAACACATCCTCGCTACGCTTACCGTTGCGGCACTCAGTACAGGCGCTATGGCGCAGTACAATACACGTGTGCAGTTGCAACTGGGCAGCTTCACCACCGTTGGTGCCAATAGCTATCATGGCCAGTTCGATAAGCCGTATTTCAACAATTTTGGCGCATCAGTGCAGCGCAATATGTGCAAGCACTATTCCATCAAGCTCAATTATCAGCGTTGGGGTTCTCCGTATTTCGGCGAGCAGATAAGCCCACGCTACGAAGAATTTTCCTACACTGCATACTACGATGCTACAGGTGATAATTTTAAAGCTGGCACACTTGCCGAGCGGCTGAATTATAATATGGCAGAGCTTGTACCTGTATATACCAAACACATGGGCAGGCACGAGGCTTGGGGCAGTGCAGGCCTATCTGTTGCATGGGGCACAGAAGGCAGGCTTATTGCTGCCCCTCCGGACTTTGATATTTTCGTAGGAGAAACTCCTGCCGTATGGTTCAGGCCCGAATACACACGCCAGATGCATGTAGGCGGCGTGGCAGAGGCGGGCTACAACTATCGCCTGGGGCGCATCAGCACAGGGCTATCGGGCGCGTATAGGTTTTATGGCAAGGACTTTACCACCATCAATCTGCAACTCAACATTGGTTACAATTTCAACAGTTTTAAATAACAGTATTATGAAACAACTCCTCGCTACGCTTGCATTGGCTGCTATATGCACAGGTGCTATGGCGCAATACAACAGCCGTGTACAATTGTTTACAGGCAATTTCAAACCACAAGAAAGCTATCGTGTAGCGGCAGATGCTAAGGGGTCTGTTATCAACTATATCGGTGCATCTTTCGAGCATCGCATTTATAAAAACCTGGGGCTGAAGGTGCAGCACATGCGGTGGATAAACACACAAAACTTTGGCGATAGCTATAGCATGTATAATATGACATCGGGCTTTGCACCTATGGGCACTGTTACCGGCAGATCAGACTATCACGCATTGGAGTTGGCACCAACCTACACCCTGCGCAGGGGCATACACGATGTATACATAGCTGCAGGCCCGTCTGTAACATGGGGGCTAACAACTATGATAAGCAAGAACAATCGCGACATCAACAATACATGGGCATCTATAGATATGATGCAAACCACCCAAACAAAAGCGGGCATAGTGGCAGAGCTTGGCTACAATGCACGCATACTGGGCCCTGTGAGCATTGGCGCATCGGCAATATACAGGCACTACGAGTTTTTTCAATGCTATGCAGCACAGCTGAATATCGGGTATAATTTTAATAGTTTTAAATAACCATACCTTATGAAACGACTCCTCACAACCCTTGCATTAGCTGCTGTATGCACAAGTGCTATGGCGCAGTACAACAGCCGTGTGCAGATGTTTGCAGGCTATTTCAACCCCTCAAAAGGCTATCATATGCCGGGCAATAAAAGAATTGCCGTCAACTATATAGGTGCTTCGTTCGAGCATCGCATATACAAAAATCTGGGGCTGAAGGTGCAGCATATGCGCTGGATAAACACACAAGGCGGAATGGTAAACGATTATAGTGTTTGGAATGATGACGGCTTTTCTACAAAAACAGGTACTGTCCTCAGCAGGAACGATTATCAGGCGCTGGAGTTAGCGCAAACCTATACGCTGCGCAAAGGCAGGCACGATGTATATATAGCAGCTGGGCCGTCAGTAACATGGGGTTGGGTAAATATGGTAGGCAATAACAAGCCAGACGCATCGCAGCCCAATAAAGATGTAAATATTATAGAAGTGCCGCAAACAAAAGCGGGCATAGTGGCAGAGCTTGGCTACAACGCACGCATACTGGGCCCTGTGAGCATTGGCGCATCGGCAATATACAGGCACTACGAGTTTTTTCAATGCTATGCAGCACAGCTGAATATCGGGTACAATTTTAATAGCATTAATCTGCACAGATAGATGAAACGATATACCCTGTTACTGATAGCACTGTTAACTGCAGCTGCTTGCAAGGAAAAAGACGAATTAGCCTACCCATTACCACCACCGCTGGCAAATGGCAGTTGTATAGCACCACTGAATGACGGCTACTGGAAGCCCGAGGATATTACCTACAACAATCAATCCTTCTACCCCGGCAGATTGTCGCTCGTTATGGGTACAAACAGACAACAACTCTATATCACCAACATCAACCCCGATATTGCAGAACTAAGGCTATTTGCACCGGACATTATATTGTCTGAAAAACCCAGGTATTTAGCCAAACAACGAAGGGGAGACACCTGCTTTGCCATGTTCTATTTATCTAACGGAGATGTGAGTGAAGACACTTATCGCGTAGATGAAAGAGCTGATAACAAACTAACGATACTTAGCTACAATCCGAAAAAGAGAATACTGGAAGGGCGGTTTACACTGCGACTATACCGTTTGCAGATTGAACAACACCCCATAGCTGCACAGGGCATGAAGGACACATTGCAATTTACCAATGTCAGCTTCATTGCCCCGCTCGATGAACGATATAAAGAATAACTAAAGCCTCCCAACAAACGGGAGGCTTTTTATATACATAGTAGTATCTTCGTACACAGTCATTTTTTTTTGCCAAATGAAACACCACCTATTCACAGTACTACTTGCGCTCATTTGCCTGTCTGCACACGGGCAGATAAAAACACCCAAAGCACAGGGCATCAGGCGCCATCATATTGGTGCAAACTTTGTGTATATACCCCAATACAGTTTACTTACCAAAGACGGGGAATACCATCATCAATACAACAGGCTTGGCGGCGATATCACCTATCGCTTCTGCATACTGAGCATGCTGCGTGTAGGTGCACAATTTGAAATGACTGCTCCGCAAAAGCACACCACCTCATCTGGCGATGCCAGCTTTGGCCTCACGCTCGATTTCCCGATATGGATAAAAAACCGTGTAGCCATAGCCCCCGGCATCGGCACAAACATAATGCCTACCGGTGGCAAAAATACCAATAATACTTTTGGCTGGCAGCTGCAAATAATGGCTCGCATTGCGCCACCCGTAGCACTAAGCGCAGAGATAGGCGGACGCAAAATGCCCAACAGTGGCTACAGGCAATACCCCATGCGCATAGGGGTGAATGTACTTTTGTAATCTGCCTTCAGGCAAGTGAATTTTTATTGAATATTTGCAAGATTTTTTTGCAATAAAAATACTATTTACGTATTTTTGCTATCAATAAAAACACACATAAACCATGAATCCTACACACGAAACCATCAGCACACTGCTGCGCTATCATGTACTGCTCAACCAATACCGCCGCAGGTTTATCGATTATTTTATGGATGTACCGCAAGAGCTGGAAGACATTAATCTGGATGATATCATACTGGACCTCATAGGCTTTCCTGCAGATAACACCACACAGTTCAGCAAGCATACCAACGATGACACTGCGCATATACGTACCGATATAGAAAACCTCTTTTGCCGCGACCAGTGGTATACCCTCGGCTACGATGCCACGGAAGAAAACATTCCGCACATAGCCCGCCGCCTGTTTAGCGACTACTATACGCTACGGGTACAGCGGCCCAACCTTTTTGAAGCTGCGTAGATAGTCTTGTTTTCGGAATGACGGTTATAGAATAATGTTCATGAAACAACAAAGCCCCATACGTCTGCATGGGGCTTTTCATTTCACTATTATTAACACCTTCAAGCAGCAGCTTTCTGCACACATGCCTGCATAATTAAAATGCAATTGCGGCGATAGGGTATTTCAAATACCATAAGCGTTTATTATATTGTGTATGGGAGTTTTTGTTCATCGTTTATTCATCCTCAACATCAAAATATGAAACTACCCTCTGCGCTTACTATTACACTGCTATACGTAGCACTTGGCTTGTTGTGGATCCACTTCAGCGATGAATGGGTAAATAATATTGCTGCCGGCGATACCCTGTTGGTGCATAAACTACAGGAGTACAAAGGCTACTTCTTCATAGCTATTACAGGGTTGTTGCTCTATATCCTCGTCAGCAGCCACGACACTGTGCTTGAAAAACAACTGAAGGCGCTGGGCCGTAGCGAGCAGCAATATCGCGCGCTGTTTGAAGCCAGCCCCATGCCTGTATTTATATACGATGCCGATACAGGCCATATAGTGCAGGCCAACGATGCTGCCGTGCAGCTATACAAATACAGCACACAAGAGCTGGCAGGCATGAGCATCTGGAAGATAGTAGGCCCCGAAGGCATGGCCTCTGTTGATGAGCGGCTGGATATACAACCGGGGCAAGATGAGCATGTACGTGGCATACGCCGCCATACCCGTAAGGATGGCCAGGTACTCTACGCATTTACCCAAGACATACCTTTTGATGTAGATGCCATGCACACCCGCGTGCTGATAGCCAACGACATCACCCGGCAGATGCTGTATATAGAGGCTATAGAAAAGCAGAACGAAAAACTGAACCGTATATCTTTTGCACAGAGCCACAAAGTGCGCTCGCCCCTTGCCAGCATCATGGGCCTTACCAACCTGCTGAACGAAACCACCATCAATAGCGAAGAGTACCGCACCATACTGGCACAGCTTACAGAAGCATGCACCAAGCTGGATAACGTGATACGCGAGATAGACAGCGATGCCCGCCCGCAGGCAGTGTAGGTGCCGCAGAAAAGAACTTATTCTACAACATACAGGGATGCCCCGTACAAAAAACCCGTATTTATACTGGAGATATTACCACATCACATATATACCTTAGCTTTTTCAAACGCAAACATCCCATTTTATGAAAAAGCTATTACTACTTTGCATCTTAACAGTGCCCGCCATACGGCTAGCGGCACAAGATAAAACCATATATGGCAGCTTTATAGTTGCCGACGAGGTACTGAAGTACAAAGTAACCCGTAGCACCAGTGCTTATTCTTTTCAGCTATCTACACTGCAAGAGCAGGACGGGCTGCGCAGCCTGGATACTGCCAAACTATCAAAAACAAAAGCCTATTTCGAAACGATAAAATCTACTCGCCAAAACGATTCGCTCTACAAAGCCAACAAAGACAACCTTAACCTGATTTCTCAAAAACTGGATCTGGTAAAAAACCTGCTGACCAATAAGGCTGCATGGTCTGAAAAAACATCGGACATAGACAAGCTGCTGAACAGTATTGCCGCGACCAAAATGGATACGCTCTTCGCCAAATCAAAAACAGCAGATACGGTATACAATCTTGTTGCTGTGCTGAACACGTACAATACTTTTTTACGAAAAGCAGCTGAACCGCAAACCAGCAGCATTAAAGTATTATCTCAGCTTAAGATTGAAGATTTCAGAAAAATACTGCCCGCACAGGTTGCCGAGCTGATGCAGACTACCAGGGCAAAAGCTATTGAAGATATTGCCGCTGCAGATTCGCATACAGTAGACAGACTGTTTTACGAAATAGATACGAGGCTGAAGTTTGAAGATGATGAGCCCATTACCGCGCATGCTATTTTAAAGAAGAAGCTTATTACCATCCCCGTTACATACCATAATATCAAAGCCAAAGAACCAAGATCTGTATTGATAAACTTTCAGGTAGAACGCCTGCGTCTTGAATTTGAAGATGGCACTATCAAAAACATTTCGGCATTGTTAATACCACTATACGATAAGTATAAAAAAGAATACGGTACCATACCGCTGGAGGCTCGCAACAATATGCCCATCAGCATTGCCGGCAAGTTTGATAACGAGCGCATGAGCAACAACCATAAAATATTTATAGGTAATATCAGCACGCTATCAAAGCTGATATGGGAAGAGCAGAATGATACGTTTGCTACCCTGAAAAGCAAGCAAATAAGACAATTGAACGATGAAGATGCTGGTTTTATGCTGGGCGAATTGCTGAGCTACGAAATAAAACATGAAACAGACAAAGAAGACTACAGTCCGCGCAATTGTATAGTAGACCTTACAGAAGCATCGCCGATTGCCGAACTGAAAAAAGAAAAAGGTGTTCGCCTTTTTGATGCACGCGCCTATTCAGACATCGTAGGCCTCAACGACGAAGACCCCAACGGGTTGGTACAGATTGAGGTATCAAGGAAAATAAACATCATCAAAGCCCGTAAACAGAGTTTTTTCTTTATACCCAAAACCTACAAGACCAACTATATGGGCATTCTTACCAATGTAGAACCACGCCTTACTTTTTCAAAAATAGAGCAGAACAACAGATACTACCCTACCGGCGCATCTATGCTGGATACGGGCGCCAGTATTGCCGCAGGCAGTAATAAATTCGCGCTGAATCCGCTGCAGGTAGTACGCTTTCAAAGGTGGAACATAGGTACCGATGTAAATATCTTAAAATGCAATTGGCACAACCTGGGTGTAAACCTGCAGCTAAACGGCTACTTCGGATACGGACGAACACAAATGGCCGACTCTGTAGGCATTGTAAAATCTACAACCAATACAGATAGTATCATCAACACAGGCAACAGAAATATTGGCGGCGCCAACGCTACCATGTGGGGTTTGGGTGCGGCGCTGGAGTTTAAACCGGATTCTCGTTACAACATCATCCTTAGCTACAATATGAGGTGGGTAGATATATTCAGCAATCAATACAGTTTTGCAGGAAACTTAGAGAATCGTTACCACTTCACATCGCTACAGGGCTTCAGAAGGCTGGGCAATACGGAAGGCTCTAAAGTATTTTTCCGCTTTCAGTACTATTGGCTGCACAATTCGCCCAAATACAACTTTTACCAATTGCAACTGGGCTACGAGCTGAACCTTTTTGGTGGCAACAACGCAACAACAACATCAAAATAGCATCCTTACCCCATCGATAAGGTGACAGGGAGTACATACTTTGTACTCCTTTTGTTTTTTTCATCCCTGCCAAAACCGTTTGTTAACCGCTCGTTAACGAGGGGTTAATCGGTGGTTAACCTCTACCCTATTTTTGGGTGGGGCAGCCTGTGCGTAATACTTTCGTAATCAAGCAAAATAGTGTCAATCATGAGTTACTACAGGGTAGTTTTCAGACAAGACGAGGTGCTATCTTGCTTTCCCACCACACAGCAGATGTATGTAAACGAAAGCAATGTGGTGTACGAAAATGAAATAGCACAACTCACTTTTGCGTTGGTAAAAGCCGCCAACGACCGTGATGCAATAGACATTGCAAAACGAATGGTGACTGAACAACGCAACCAACATTAATAGATATATCTGCGGCAGATAAATATTTATCCTTGCCATAAGAGAAAGATATGCCCGTCAGGGCACCTGAAACAACACTTACATATAGAGAAAAAATTCAGGGAGAGCATCCCCCTTCGCTACTAAGGAAGGGGGATTTTTTATGCGTCACAGTACCGACACGCCTTTATAACTATCTGACAATCAAACACCTGAAACTGTGACGTTTTTGTGTCGCCCCAAAATCTTCTTTCCGTTATTACAAACGTAGGTTTAGGTAAATAATGTCGAAGCTGGATAAATATAACCTGTGGATAAGCATCATCTTTTTGATGGGCATGGTATCTGCCATCGTCACCTGGTTGTCCTTCGGCTGATGCAAAAAACAGATACATAGAATAAAAAACACATAATACAAATCACATACATCTTACCCAGCGGAAGCAAACAAACGCAAGTAATAACACCTCTATATGTACAAATCTACTCTTCTAAAAACAGCCCTTGCTGTGCTGTGCATCTTTGTGATGCAGTACACGGGCTCTGCGCAAACATGGCTCAACTCGGTAAAAGTGGCACCGCCTACTTATGGTACAACAGGTGCACATGTAGGCAAACACACTAAAATGGCTGTTGTCAACGGCAACCCCGCTTTGGCGTATTATGATATGACCATTAGTACTGCAGCCTCTCTGATATATGTGCGGGCCACCGATGCAAACGGAACTACATGGGGTACTCCCATCAGGCTTGACAATGCCGATGCAGGCTATAATCTGGCATTGACAGTTGTAAACGGTAATCCTGCAATAGTTTATAATAAGGCAGGGGTGGGCATCAGGTATATACGTGCTACAGATGCAAGCGGCACTACCTGGGGCTCGCCAGTTACCATCAGTGCCAACCTGGCTTTTGATGTTATGACTATGGTGATAGTAAATGGCAACCCCGCCATTTGTTACAGAAACCAAAGCACCGGCAATCTGGAATATCTACGCGCTACCGATGTAAACGGTGCTACCTGGGGCAGTGTGGTAACAGTCGCATCCGGTAATATTGGTGCAAGATCGCACATGACTGTTGTAAATGGCAACCCTGCCATTGTATGCTACGACAATGCCAACAATTCGGTAAAATACATACGTGCCACCGATGCCAATGGTACCACTTGGGGCAGTGCCGTAACGCTGAATAGCGGTGGTGCTATTGTGGGCCAGTTCAGCCTGGCAGTAGTAAACGGCAACCCTGCTGTAGGTTTTGTAGGTAATGTAAGTGGTAATGGTACGTTGATGTATATACGTGCTACCGATGCCAGTGGCACCACATGGGGCAGTGCAGTATCGTTAGAGACTGCATCCAACGGATATGACATCAGCCTTGCAGTAGTAAATGGCAATCCGGCTATGGCATATCGTAACAGCAGCTTTGTTATCAGATACAGGCGTGCTACAGATGTAAACGGCGCTACATGGGGCAGTGCCATTACTCCGGGTATGAACAGTGTTAATACAACATTAGAACCTGTTACACTTACAATTGTAAATGGCAACCCTGCCATCGCCACGTTCGAGGGTTTTAATAACAATAACAATGCGCAATACATACGCGCCAGCAATGCCGATGGCAGTGCATGGAACACAGTAGTATCTATAGACGGTGGCCTTGGCGGTAATATGCAAACAACGATGGCCTATATTGGTGGCAACCCTGCCATGGCATATTACAGCAAAGGATTGGGAGACCTGCTCTATACACGTGCCAACGATGCTAACGGCGGTAGTTGGGGTACAGAAGTAAGTGTTGCTACTACCAATGATGTGGGCCAAAACCCAAGCCTGGCACAAGTAAACGGCAACCCCGCCATAACGTATTACGATGTTACCAACCAAGACCTGTATTATGTGCGCGCTACCAATGCTACAGGCAGCACATGGGGCACACCCGTAGCCATTGCCACAGGCACATCGGCAGGCAGAGTATCTAAACTGCTGGTGGTAAGCGGCAACCCTGCCATCGCATACACCGAAGGCGGCAGCATAAAATATATACGCGCCACAAATGCAAGCGGCACAAGCTGGGGCTCACCAATCACTATCGCTACAGCAGGCACAACCTACGATATTGACTTTGCAATTGTGAACGGCAACCCTGCTGTAACCTATGCATCGGGCAGCACAGCTTATTACTGCCGTGGGGCAGATGCTACAGGCAGTTCTTTCAATACACCTGTTACCATTGCAACACTTTCATTTACGGACATCTTCACCCCTTCATTGGCAGTAATAAATGGCAACCCGGCTGTAGCATACGGCGATAATTCAAACATGCTTTATTTCATGAGCGAGCTAAGGTATGTACGCGCCACAGATGCCAGTGGTACTACATGGGGCAGCACAGTTTTGGTAGAAGGTAATAATAAAATGTTGTCTCCATCGCTCACTACTGTCAATGGCAATCCTGCTATTGCATGGTCTTACAACTTCCACCTGTTATACTATAACAGGGCTACCAATACTACGGGTAGTACATGGGGCACATCTGTATCACTTACTACCGTTCGTCACGATAACCTCAATGATATATCGCCTACTATGATAAGCAATGGCAATAATGTATTTATAGGCTACTATACAGATACCGACAATTCAGCTTTCTTCAAACAAGGAACGTTTGACAAAGTATGGACAGGCGGCGCAAGTACTACCAACTGGGCTACTACCACCAACTGGAGCGATGGTGCCGTACCAACAAGCACCAGCGATGTACTGATACCTTCGGGCTATTCCTTCTACCCTGTAATAACTACAGGCACACAAAACTGCAAAAACCTGACGGTGAATGCAGGCGGTACACTTACCATCAGCGGCGGTACTCTGCAGGTAGCAGGCAACATCAGCAACAGCGGTACATTCAATGGTACAGGCGGTACTGTAGAACTGAATGGCTCATCTGCACAAAGCATAGCAGCAGGCACACTGAACATCAGCAATCTTACATTAAATAACAGTATAGGTGCTACCATCACAAGCGGCACATTGAATATATTGGGCACTTACACACCTACAAGCGGTGTGCTGACCACAGGTGGTTTCCTTACGCTGAAATCTACCGCTACAGGTACAGGACGCATTGCTGCGGGCAGCACAGGCGGTGGCTACATCAGCGGCATAGTGAATACAGAGCGTTATATACCGGGACGTCGTGCTTTCCGTTTCTTATCACATCCGTTCTATACTTCGCAAAGCATGAGCGACCTGACGGATGATATTGACATAACAGGTAGTGGTGGTTCTCCTTTTACAACTACAGGCACTAACAGTCCTTCTGCTTTCTACTTTGATGTAACAACCGGCGATAACAGCACTACAGGCAACAACCCGGGCTGGACGGATTTCACTGCATCTTCTACATGGGATCCGCTTCAGGTAATGCGTGTACTGATACGCGGTTCCAAAGGCGAAGGCTTAGGTTTGGGTAGCTACACACCTAGCAACAACACGCTTGATATGAGCGGCTATGTTAATCAGGGTAGTATGAGCGTAAGCCTTACTAAAGGCAGTGGTACAGACTTTGTATTGGTAGGCAATCCTTTCCCTAGTCAGGTAAATATGGATGCGGTAAGTGGTAATAATATTGGCAGCAGTTTCTATATCTGGGATGCTAATCAGGGTTCGCGTGGTGCTTATACTTCTTATACGTTCGGTTCTTCTTCTTTCAATCTGCCTTTTGGTGGTGCGTTTGTTACTACCCTTTCAGCAGACGGTGATATTGTGTTTGACGAAGCAGACAAAACAAGCGGTACTGCAGGTGCTCCTTTCAAAACTACGGGCATTGCCAATCAGGTAGAACTGAAGCTGGAAGACAGCACAATATTCTGGGACAGGCTGTTGTTGAATTTTGATGACAATGCAATGGCTACGGTAGATTATCCGGATGCTGCAAAGCTCTACAATCCTGATATGACGTTCTACACATTGAGCAAAGATGACAGCATGCTGTCTATTGATACACGTCCATATGTAGCAAGTGAAGTCATCAAGCTTGGTTTGTATGCAGGCATCAAAAAGAATTTCAAATTCACTGCACCAAATGTAAACATGCCTGCGGGCACAAAGCTCTACTTCACAGATAAACTGCTGAGCAAAACAATAGAAGTAACACCTGCGTTTGAATACTGGTTTACTGTAGACACAAGTGCAGCAAGCTGGGGCAATAATCGCTTTGAGTTGAACACACAGGGCGAGCCTACAAGCATCAAAAATGTAAATGCAAGCAAGCTGAAAGTGAAATTAGTTCCCAACCCGACTACAGACAATGTAACACTGTATTACGAAGGGGCAGGCAAAGAGCTGAACATCATTGTAACAAACATGATGGGTGTAAAAGTGGCAACGGCTACTGCAACTAATATCAATGGCCATGTAACGATACCAACGGCGCAACTTGCCAACGGCATCTACAACGTAACCATCTATAATGGTGCAGAAGTGATGACACAGAAACTCATAAAACAATAATCCCTTCACGCTACAAAACATTCTCTATATGAAACATATCAAATTCCTAATATTCACAATTGTATTCTTCTTTGCAGGTATGGCTACCGCACTGGCACAAGGCCCCGGCTTTGACGACGATGTGGTAGACGAAGTACCGCTGGATGGTGGCGTAAGCGCACTGGTAATAGCCGGCGCAGCCTACGGTGCCAAAAAGCTGAAGGACATGAAGAAGAAGAAATAAAACAACACAAACCAATATCAGATACTCCTCTGCCACGCAGGGGAGTATTTTTTACCCGTTACAACACCTGCACCAATAATCACAAAAAGCTGATTTTCAGCAAAATATAAATTGTGACGTTTTTGTGTCGCCCGAAAATTGCTAATCTTTTAGTTGATTTTTAGGTTTGAAATACTATGTCAAAGCTCAACAAATACAACCTGTGGATAGGCATCATTTTTCTGGTGGGAATGGTTACTGCCATCATCACGTGGTTGTCTTTCGGCTAATGACGAAGTCCTATACATAGTGCAATACACACATATAATCACATCAAAATATCAAAAATAATATGGAAGGAACAGTAGGCGAAATCCGCATGGTAGCTTTTAAAAGCGCCCCGGATGGTTGGCTTTTGTGCGATGGGGCGTTATACCCGATGGGCGACCAGCTAAGCAAGCTGATAGGCAAGCAATATGGCGGCGATGGCATCACCAACTATGCAGTACCAAACCTGCAAGGCAAGCTGCCTGTGGGTGTAAATACGGGAAACCCCGGCGGCATTGCTATTATGCAGGGGCAAAACATGGGTATGCAATCGCTGGCACTGACACCAGACCAGATAATGATGCATACGCATAGTACAACTACCGTGTCATCGTCAGTCAATGGCTCACTGCTGGCATCATCCTCATCCGGCGATACCAGTTCGCCCGCAGGCGGATACCTGATAAGCAACCCCGGCAATTATATGTACAGCCCGGGGAGTGCCTTAATGGTTCAATCTCATGCAATGGATGTGGAGTATAACGATGTATGGAGCACGGGAGATATGGCAAATAATAACAGCGGGCAGCCGCACAACAACGATCAGCCATACCTATGTATCAACTTCATCATTTGCGCACAGGGCGAATACCCGCAGTTTTGATTAAAGAAACCACTATCCGCATCAAACAATATTCAAATAACTATTTTAAAATAAGCACTTATGGCCGATACTTCTGATTTGGCATTTGTTGGTGAAATAAGATGTTTCCCATACGATTTTGTACCCAAGGGATGGCTTAAATGCGATGGCAGTATACTACAGGCCAACAGATACCAGCAGCTTGCAGCCCTTATTACAAATACCTATGGCGGCAATGCCGTAGAGGGCACTTTTGCACTGCCCAATCTGGTAAAAAACGTAGCTGTAGCAGCAATTACAAACCCTCTCAACGCCCCCGGATATGCCAACAGGCAATTGGGCGATAGTGGTGGTGAACCTACTGTAACACTGGGGGCAGACAACCTGCCCAACCATCAGCACCGTACCAACGTAACCGTTACAGGTACTATGGAGCTGAATGTAAGCATACTGCCAGGCAGCAGCAACGACCCCACAAACAGCACACTGGCAAGGCCTGCAGATGCAAGCAATATTTACAGCCAGACACCCAACGACAAAATGGGCAGCGGTACAGCAAGCGTATCGGCATCGTTCAATATAGATGGTATACCGGAGGGCTGGGCACTGCCGCACAATAATATTCAGCCATGTCTGGCATTGGTATACTGCATTTGCATAGATGGCGTATACCCTACATTCCCTTAAAACAAACCAATTGCAATAACTACTAAATACGATTTTTATATGGAAGATATATTGGGCGCAATACGCTTGTGGACAGTAAGTGCAATACCCAAAGGCTGGGCAGCCTGCGATGGCAGCCTGCTTAAAGTAGCAGAACACAAAGCATTATATAGCCTGTTGGGCACACGTTATGGCGGCGATGGCCAGATACAATTCGGCCTGCCGGACCTGCGTGGCAGAGCCGTTATCGGCTCAGACGAATTATCTTCTCAAGGCCCGCCAGAGCTGCCGCTGGGAACTACGCTGGGCGAGGGGGACGTTACCCTGCAAACATCGCAGATACCAACCCATACCCACTATGGCATCAACATCAGCAATCAGCCTGCCAATCTATATATGCTTTGCGATACATCGGGCACATCAGGAAGCAGCATACCCGAAAACGGATGCCCCTCTGTGGCAAATACAGATATTTATTCATCAGTAATCAGCAATCCGCCTATTAATATGATGAATATCGTCAGCACCTCGTCTCAGGCAACGGCTACGGTAACTGGTAGCCAGTATAACAGCTCGCATACCAATGTCATGCCTTCGCTGGGGTTGTATTATATTATTTGCATTAATGGGATTTACCCATCCAAACCTTAATAATACACACCCCGCCAAACAACAGGATTAATATTTATAAACAACAAAAACAAATCATAACAGATTAATATTTTTGCCAAAATAACAACAAAACACCTCTGTATGAAACGCACCTTTGCACTATTAGTGCTAGCCATTTCCTGTACCATATTGCGTGCCCAGGTAGTAACGGGCAGCTACACCGGCAACGGTACATCTCAAAACATCACCGCTCCCGGCTTTCAGCCCGATATTGTAATCGTTAAACGCGCAGGCGCTATCGGCACTGCACAACACGGGCAGGTGCGCATTGCAGGCATGTCTACCACAATGGATGTATCATTTACCGGCAGTGCTACAGACCGTATTACAGGTATACTGTCCAACGGCTTTTCGGTAGGTAGTGGCGCCAGTGTTAATGCCAGCGGAGATACGTATCACTATGTAGCCATCAAAAACAAATCGGGGGAAATTGCCACCGGTAGCTATACAGGCAATGGTGTCGACAATACCAATATTACCGGCCTCAGTTTTCAGCCCGATTTTGTGTGGGTACTGATACCCGGCGTTGCAAGCATATGGCGCACATCTACCATGACAGGCGATAACAGTATGCCATTCACCTCTACAGGTTTGGTAGCAGATTGTATACAAGCGCTCAACAGCAATGGCTTTCAGATAGGAACAGATGCACGAGTAAATACGAACACAAGTACTTATTACTATATAGCTTGCAAGAATGTTGCGGGCAGCTTCAACGTAGGCTCGTATACCGGCAATGCCACAGACAACCGTAGTATATCGGGCTTTGGCTTCGCCCCTACTTTTGTTACAGTAAAACCCAACAACAACGTAACAGGCGCAATAAAAACCACCAGTACCGGTGCTACTACAGACATTACTTTGCTTCCCAATGCGGGCAACGCCGTAACAGATGCCATACAGCAATTGCAAAGCGATGGCATAGAAATAGGTACTGCAACACGTGTTAATACAAATGCCATTGCTTATTACTGGTGGGCATTTGCAGAGGCTGCAGGGGACTGTACCTGGAACGGCACATCGTGGACACCCACCACACCTACATCTGCCAACAATGCCATCATTGCCAGCAATACCATCATACCGGCTTCTTTCAGTTGCAAAGACCTGACGCTGAATACCACCATGATAAGCAGCAACAACGCAACCGTATACGGCGATATCATCAACAACGCTTCAGGCTTCAACGGTGGCGGCGGGCTGATACTTGCAAAAACGGGCACTTCTACCCTTTCGGGCAACGACTTTATAATGATAGGCCCTGTAACGGTCAATAGCGGTTGCACCTTTAACACAGGTGGCAAGCTGATATTGTATAGCGCAGCAAGCGGCGTACAAGGGCGCATTGCCAATAGCGCAGGCACCATAACAGGCAATGTAACAGTACAACGTTATATACCCGGCGGACGCAGGGCATTCCGCTTTATCAGCCATCCGTTTTCATCTGCACTAAGCATGAGCGATCTGACGGACGATATTGATATAACAGGCACAGGCGGCTCTCCGTTTACAACTACGGGCAGTAACAATCCTTCTGCTTTCAGGTTTGATGTAACAACAGGCGACAATACAACAACCGGCAACAACCCCGGCTGGAGTGCATACACGGCAAGCAGCAGCTGGGCTACCAGCGAGGCTATGCGCGTGCTGATACGCGGTGCTAAAGGCGAAGGCCTGACAAGCGGTGCATACACACCCAGCGCAGTAACGCTGGATATGACAGGCGCTGTAAGACAAGGCAACCAAACTATTGGCCTTACTAAAGGTAGCGGTACCAACTTTGTACTCGTGGGCAATCCGTTTGCCAGCCAGGTAAATATGGATGCTGTAAGTGGTACTAATATTGGTAGCAGCTTCTATATCTGGGATGCTAATCAGGGTACGAAGGGTGGCTATACTTCATACACTTTCGGTTCTTCATCTTACAATCTGCCAGTATGTGGTGCATTTGTTACTACCCTTTCTGCAAATGGTTCTATGTCTATTGAAGAAGCTGATAAAACCAACAACACAGCAGGTGCGCCTTTCAAAACAACTGGCATCGCCAATCAGGTAGAAATAAAACTGGAAGACAGCACTATATTCTGGGATAGGTTGTTGTTGAATTTTGATGACAAGGCAATGGCAACGGTAGATTATCCGGATGCTGCGAAACTCTACAATCCTGATATGACCTTCTACACATTGAGCAAAGATGACTCGATGCTTTCAATTGATACACGCCCTTATGTGGCAAGTGAAGTAATCAAGCTTGGTTTGTATGCAGGTATCAAAAAAGATTTCAAATTCACTGCACCAAATGTAAATATGCCTGCGGGTACAAAACTGTATTTCACAGACAAGCTGCTGAGCAAAACAATAGAAGTAACCCCTGCGTTTGAATACTGGTTTAGCGTAGATACAAGCAGCGCATCTTGGGGCAACAATCGTTTTGAGTTGAATACACAGGGCGTGCCTACGAGCAGCATCGCAAACGTAAACGCAAGCAAGCTGAAAGTGAAATTAGTGCCTAACCCTGCTACAGACAATGTAACACTCTATTACGAAGGTGCAGGCAAAGAACTGAACATCATTGTAACAAATATGATGGGTGTAAAAGTGGCAACGGCTACTGCAACTAATATCAATGGTAATGTAACGATACCTACTTCGCAACTTGCCAACGGCATCTACAACGTAACCATCTACAATGGTGCAGAAGTGATGACACAGAAACTCATAAAACAATAATCCCTTCACGCTACAAAAACAATCCTCTTAAGTAATGAAACAACTAAGAATAATTGCCGCATATATTTTCTTCACCCTGCTGTCTGCTACCGCATACGCACAAGGCCCGGGCTTTGATGACGATGTGATAGATGAAGTACCTATTGACGGTGGCGTAAGCGCATTGGTAATAGCAGGTGCTGCCTACGGCGCCAAGAAGCTAAGGGACATGAAGAAGAAATAAAACACACAACCAACTGTAACCACCCTGTTTTTAAAACAGGGTGGTTTTATATATATGCCAAAACCCAAACTAAATACATAGACATAATATACAGATCATTCTGTGATACACTTGTTTCAGTCTGTCATTTTAAAAAATCATCATTCTTTATCAATAATATAGAATATAACGTCTGTTTATATTATTTTGTAGCCATTCGCAATGCCTCATTCTTTATCAACAAAACTTACCTGCTTGTCAGCCATCTGTATGCATACTGCTAAAAAATGCATAATAACCTTTCAACACAAAGCATTCATATACATAATTGTGCTATTTACAATGGCACTGGCTACATATAGCACCCAAGCACAGCCGGCAAAAAACAAAGAAAAAATCAACCTGCTGCGCATCTCATTGCTGCACTTTCCGGATAGCGCCTATATAGATGAACTGGTCATCCGCTACGACACGGTAGATGGCATAAAGCCCGTGGCCGTAGAGTCGGGAGGCGTACACAAGCCGCATACCATTGCAACCATGCAAAACGGCAAGCTGCTGAATGTGGCTACCTACCGAAAAGCAAGGCTCAACGACACCATACCGCTGGTCATAAAAGCAGACAAAAAAGATATTTTCTTCATCAGGCTGCAAGACTACACCAACATCAAAAGGCATATATATATTAAAGACTTCGGAGCCACACCACTGTTACAGGATTTTAAAGCCAACACACATTATGTGTGTCACTATTATCCTGCCGATACACTGCCTGCTGAAAAAAGGTTTGTAATTGTTCTTTCAGATACACCTATTATCAAAAACCACAAAAAATCATCACTCCATCTTGAAGAAGGTGCACTATATAGTGTCCACTACGACCGTAAAAGAGATGAAATACATCTAAAGACAGGCCTCGGTAAAATTCAAATTACCATATCAGACCAGATGGGAAACCGTGTATTTGACAGTCCGGTGATATCCAAAAAAGGATTAGTGAAAATCGGAACATCTGAAATCAATGACGGAGTATACTCGGTAAAGATGGTCGACGTTTTCGGCAATTGTGAAACAGCAAGATTTATTAAATATTAATCAATAAACACCTCGCATATATGTCTATTAAAAAAAACATACTGTCATTACTGATATTGCTGCTATCAGTAAATGTTTACAGCCAAACTACACTCGCATTGGGCGACATCGCATTTACGGGTTATAACTGTACTCCGGCAAACGGGAGCGATGAGTTCACATTCGTTATTCTTAAAAGTACAGGTATTACCAGCGGTACCACCATCTATTTTACCGACCGTGGCTGGAAAAGCGGCAGTTGCGGAACAGATAATTTCTGTACTATTGCAGATAATGCTTCTTTCCCTGAATTAGGTAGCGAATTTGTATGGACTTGCGGTTCTTCCCTGGCTTACGGCACGCACGTAAAAATCAGCGGTGCAGGCACCAGCACTACATTTACCTGTAGCAATGGTAGCGCTTCGGGCATTGTACTAAACCTCTCCAATGCCGGCGATCAGATTTTTGCCCTGCAGAATGGCGCAGGCAGCACCACCACTAGTAATGGCCCCAGTGGCACCATGCTTGCCGCCATACATGCCAACAAAGCCACTGCAGCAGGCTGTTCTTTCAGCACTACCAATTGGGATGACTGTACCACAAATATTTCAGTTGATATTTGCCAAAGTGCCAATAACTCCAACAGGCCCGCTTGCCTTACTAACGGTACAAACGCATTGGTAATTCTAGATGGCTCTAACAATGAAGTAGATAATGGTGTATATAATTGTACCGGGCAAAGCGGCAATACATCCGCAGCAGCTATTGTTGCTATGAGAACTACTTTAAACACATCAGCTAACTGGACTGTTCAAAACACAACAGCATTAACTATACCTCCGTCAGGCTGCAATCCGCTTAGCGGTAATATTGCCACCACATGGAATGGCAGCAGTTGGGACAATGGCAGCCCCAGCTCTTCTCTTACTGCCATTATTGCTTCAAACACAGCACCCGGCAGTTTTACTTGCGGCGACCTTGCTATCAGTAGCGGCTTTAGCCTCAATACAGGCACAAGCAATACCATTACCATTAATGGCAACCTTAACAATAATGGCAACGGCGTTAGCGGAACAGGTACTTTAACATTTGCCTCTACCGGCTCTCTTCTTGGTACGGCATTTTCTTTTGGCGGCACGGTAACAGTTAGTTCAGGCACACTTACTACCAACGGCAAGCTCACCTTATCTTCAGATGCAACTAATACGGGGCGTATAGGCAACAGTGCAGGTACCATCACCGGCAGCGTACAGGTGCAGCGTTATATACCGGGCAGCCGCCGTGCATATCGCTTCTTCTCTCATCCGTTTAATGCTGCGCAAGGCCTTTCATCACTTACAGACGATATAGACATTACAGGCAATGGTGGCAGCACAAACGGTTTTACAACAACCGGCAGCAACAATCCTTCTGCATACTGGTACGATGTTACAGCGGCTAACGGCTCTTCATCAAACGACATCGGCTGGACAGCATTTACAAGTACCAATGGTACAGGTGCCAATTCATGGAATCAGTATGAAGGCATCCGTGTACTGGTGCGTGGCGCTATCGGCGAAGGACTGACAAGCGGTGCATACACGCCAAGCGCTGTAACACTGGATATGACAGGCACTGTAAATCAGGGCAGCCAGGCCATCAGCGTTACCAAGGGCAGCGGCACTACCTACGCACTGGTGGGCAATCCTTTCCCAAGCCCTGTAAGCATGGATGGTGCAAGCAAAACTGCGGGCATTGGCAGCAACTTCTATGTATGGAGCGCGCAGCAAGGCACCAAAGGTGGTTACACTACATATACTTACGGTTCTTCATCTTTCAACCTGCCTGTATATGGCGCGTTTGTAACACAGATAAGCAGCAACGGTACCATCACTTTCGACGAGGCAGATAAGACAAGCAGCACAAGCACGATGTTCAAAACAACAAGCTTCCCTAACAGGGTAACACTGAACATTGAAGACAGTTCTATTTTCTGGGACAGGTTGCAACTGCATTATAATGATAATAATATGGCAGTAGCCGAAGCAGATGATGCGCTGAAATTTCCTAATCCCGAAGTAAGCTTCAACACCTACAGCACAGACGACAGCCTGCTGGCAATAGATAATCGTCCGTATGTAGAAAACGAAACCATTAAACTGGGCTTCACCACACCATACAAGAAAAACTATAAAATAGTAGCTGCAGACTTTGATGTACCTGCAGGCACAAAACTATTCCTGAAAGACAACTACACAGGCAAGAACGAAGAGATAAGCGCAGGTTATGAATATTGGTTTACGGTAGATACCAACGCAGCATCGCAAGGCAAAGGCAGATTTGAACTGAATACACAGGGCAAACCTACTACAGGCATTGCAGGCACTACTGCCAACGCAATGAAAGTGAAGCTGGCACCTAACCCTGCCGGTAACGATGTAACGATATACTACGAAGGCGCTATCGGCAAAACACTGCATGTAACAATTGTAAACATGGCAGGCACAATGGTGGCAAAAGCAAAACAAGCTACATACAATGCAGGCAGCATGAAGGTATCGCTGAATGATGTACCCGCAGGTGTGTATATCGTAAACATCAGGGATGAAAACCGGGTGTATTCGGAAAAACTCATCAAACAATAAACAACGCCATATCATCAACACCGCTTCAATCAATATCTCTTATGTACAATAAAACAATAATTACCGTATATACTTTTTTACTCCTGATACTGGTATCAGGCACAGCACTGGCACAAGGCCCCGGCTTTGATGACGATGTGGTAGACGAAGTACCTATTGACGGCGGTGTAAGCGCACTGGTAATAGCAGGCGCAGCCTACGGCGCTAAAAAACTGAAGGACATGAAGAAGAAATAAGATTAGAGTCTTCATTATCTGAAGGGCTGCATAATATGCAGCCCTTTTTATTTGCGTAATCTCATTTCGTCGAAATACCGTTTCTATTCGACCAAATAATTTTTATCCGTGTCATGCAAGGATAGTTTTGCCTACATAAAAAAATACTCAACAAGTATGCAATCCATCCCGATAGTTTTTCGCAGAACAATATTGTTGTTCCTATTTACCACATTATATATACAGGCCAAAGCACAGACATCATTGACTGCCGGTGATATAGCTTTTACCGGCTATATCTTTAACAACACTGGAACAGTGTCAGATCAATTTTCATTTGTATTATTAGCCCCTATCGACCCGGGCACCATTATCCACTTTACAGATAATGGTTGGCTTGGTAGTGCTTTCAGAACAGGCGAAACAGATATTGAATGGACAAGTAATGCTGGGTATGCAGCAGGCACTGAAATAACTATAGTCAGTGGTGCAAGTACTGCCGTTCTCAACAACAGTTCTTCTGCCGGAAGTTTGGTTGTAACCGGCGTTACTTTAAGCCTCAACTTCAATGGCGACCAGATACTTTGCTATCAGGGCAGTACACTTACATCAAGCCCTACATTTATTACAGGCATACACTCCAATGTGTATTCAACTACCAACAGCGACCCCGTAACTACTACAGCTGCTGCGTGGGATGGCACAAACAACTCCGCATTTTCAAGTAATATGCCAACAGGCCTTACAGGTGGCGTTAATGCAATTTGGTTGGGAACACAAGGCGTAATATCTTCTGAAACAGTAAATGCTCGTTTCAATTGCTCAGGCAATCTTTCTACAGTAGCCAATATCAAAACAAGTATTTACACATTCAGCAATTGGACAAAAGATCTTATAGGTGTAGGCATTGGCACTACTCCATCATTTACACTGCCAACAGGGTGTTCTTTTCTTGCAGCTACCACTACCACATGGAATGGTACTACATGGAGCAATGGCGCACCAACAGCATCTGTTGATGCCATTATTGCCAGCAGCATTACACCAGGCAGCTTTACCTGCAAGGCGCTCACCATCAACAGCGGTGTAGCATTGACAATGAACAGCGGCGCTACTGCCAACATAAATGGTAACCTCACTAACAGTGGTAATGGCTTCAGCGGTACGGGTACATTCAACTTCGCGGCAAGCGGCACCCTCAGTGGCAATGCCATCTCTTGTGCAGGTACGGTAACGGTAGCATCGGGCGCTACGCTTACTACTGCAGGCTTACTCACTTTCACATCAGATGCTACCAATACAGGCCGCATCGGCAATAGTGCGGGTAGTATCAGCGGTACGGTTAATATACAACGCTACATACCGGGCGGACGCAGAGCATTCCGTTTCCTTGCTCATCCTTTCACATCGGCACAAAGCATGAGTGCATTGACAGATGATATAGACATAACAGGCAGTGGCGGTTCTCCTTTTACAACTACGGGCACCAACAGCCCTTCTGCTTTCTTCTTTGATGTGGCAGCAGGCGATAACACAACTACAGGCAACAATCCGGGATGGACAGCGTTTGCTGCATCAAGCAACTGGAATCAGTATCAGGCAATGCGTGTACTGGTGCGCGGTGCTAAGGGCGAAGGCCTGACAAGCGGTGCATATACACCAAGTGCTGTAACGCTGGATATGAGTGGCACTGTAAACCAAGGCAATCAAACCATCAGCCTTACCAAAGGTAGTGGTACAAGTTTTGTATTGGTGGGCAATCCGTTCCAGAGTCAGGTAAATATGGATGCGATCAGTGGCACCAATATTGGTAGCAGCTTCTTTATCTGGAATGCTAATCAAGGCACAAAGGGTGGCTATACTTCTTACACGTTCGGTTCTTCTTCTTTCAACCTGCCTGCGGGCGGTGCATTTGTTACTACCCTTACGGCAAATGGCTCTGTGTCTATTGAAGAAGCGGATAAAACAAACAACACTCCTGGCACTATGCTGAAGACAACAGGTATAACTAATCAAGTAGAACTGAAACTGGAAGACAGCACGATATTCTGGGATAGGTTGTTGTTGAATTTTGATGACAAGGCAATGGCAACGGTAGATTATCCGGATGCTGCGAAACTCTACAATCCTGATATGACTTTCTACACATTGAGTAAAGATGATTCGATGCTTTCGATAGATACACGTCCGTATGTAGCAAGCGAAACCATCAAGCTTGGTTTGTATGCAGATGTCAAAAAAAATTTCAAATTCACTGCACCGAATGTAAATATGCCAGTGGGTACTAAGCTGTTCTTCACAGACAAGCTGCTGAGCAAAACAATAGAAGTAACCCCTGCGTTTGAATACTGGTTTACTGTAGATACAAGCAACGCATCTTGGGGCAATAACCGCTTTGAGCTGAATACACAGGGCGAACCTACAAGCATCAAAAATATAAATGCAAGCAAGCTGAAAGTGAAGCTAGTTCCCAACCCTGCTACAGAGAATGTAACAGTCTATTACGAAGATGCAGGCAAAGAACTGAATATCATTGTAACAAACATGATGGGTGTAAAAGTGGCAACGGCTACTGCAACTAATATCAATGGTAATGTAACGATACCTACTTCGCAAGTTGCCAACGGCATCTACAACGTAACCATCTACAACGGTGCAGAAGTGATGACACAGAAACTCATAAAACAATAATCCCTTCACGCTACAAAAACAATCCTCTTAAGTAATGAAACAACTAAGAATAATTGCAGCATATATATTCTTCACCCTGCTGTCTGCAACAGCATATGCACAAGGCCCTGGCTTTGATGATGATGTGGTAGACGAAGTACCGCTGGATGGTGGCGTTAGTGCACTGGTAATAGCAGGCGCTGCCTACGGCGCTAAGAAGTTGAAGGACATGAAGAAAAAATAAGCATTACTAAGTTTTGCTATACCTTATCCCCGCCATTTCTGGCGGGGATTTTTGTAAAAATTGAATCACATCACATTAAAACATAACTACAAGTATAATTCAAAAGGGAAATTTCAAAGTTTAACAGCTAAGAAAGCCTATATACTCAATGCATTGGTTTTAAAAAATATATAACATAACCCACTATTTAAAACATTTATTTTCATAGCGTAACAGTCTGTTACGCTAATTGTTACGCAAGTTGTTACGCTAAAAATTTCTCCATATATAAACTACAGCGGTTATTTGTTCCATTGTAAAACACCCCTGTATGTATAAGCTAAATAAATATAACATCTTCACCGCATTGGTAGTGTTATGTACATTGTTTGCTTCTATAGCGGTGTTTATACTCTATTAAAACAAACACCTCTATATGAAAAAAATTAAACATGCATTAATTGCATTAGCTGTATTGCTATGCATGCATCTAAACACCTATGCCCAGGTATGGGGATTTCCTATATGTCCTGTTGCAATTAACGGCAATGGAGGAATAATAGGCAAACCCAGTAAAACAATTATTGTAAATGGTAATCCTGCAATAGTATACGTAGACATATTACACACAAACGTATATTATATGCGTGCTAATGATGCAAATGGCACCTCGTGGTCCGCTCCTGTTATTATTAATAATGATGGATTGTCAGCAAATAGCCCTAGCATTTGTATTGTAAACGGCAACCCCGCGGTTGCATACTCAAATGCAAGCCAAGACCTATACTACGTTCGGGCAACAGATGCAAACGGTACTAGTTGGGGAAAGCCTGTGCCACTTGATACAGTAGGAACACCAGGATTTTACAATAGCATATGTGTGGTTAATGGCAACCCGGCTATTTCTTATCAGGACGGAACAGATCTGAGTTATATTCGAGCTAATGACGCAAATGGCAATACATGGGGAAGTGCCATTACGATTGACAGTGTTGGTGTTGTAGGGCTGTTTAACAGCATGTGTTTAGTAAATGGCAATCCGGCTATCGCTTACTTAGACCAAAGCAATTTTGACCTAAAATACGTTCGTGCTTCAGATGCAAACGGTAACACATGGGGTAGCACAGTGGTTGTAGATCCTAATGCACCATTTGGCGGGCAAAACATAAGCATGTGTTTAGTAAATGGCAATCCGGCTGTTTCCTATTACAGTAGTTCATTGAAATATGTACGTGCTACAGATGCTAATGGCAGTAATTGGGCAAGTTCCCAGAAATTGGACAGCGTTGGATTTACAGGCTTATTTCCAAGTTTATGTGTAGTATCAGGCAATCCTGCAATTGCTTATTTTGACAGTACTAACAACAATTTGAAATATATACGTGCTACCGACGCTTCAGGAAATACATGGGCCAATTCCATTACCTTAGATGGCACAACAAGTAACTCAGGCTATTACCCTAGCATATGTTTCACAAATGGATACCCAACAATTTCATACCATTCGCCTTCAGGGTCTATACTTAAATATATACGTGCTACAGATGCGACAGGCACTACCTGGGCAAGCCCTTTATCTTTTACAGGTACTGGAACTCAAGGACCATATAACAGTATATGCGTGGTTAATAACAATCCGGCCATCGCATATTATGACCAAACAAATGGGGATCTGAAATATGCGAGGGCAACAAATACATCCGGCACTATCTGGGGAAATTCCGTTACACCTGATGCTTCTGGAAATACAGGACTATATCCTAGCCTAGCAATCGTAAATAGCAATCCTGCAATTGCTTACAAAGGAACTTCCGGACTAAATTTAGGGCTCAATTATATAAGAGCAACAGATGGTAACGGTACCACTTGGGGTAGCTTTGTAAATGTAGATGCTACCGCGGGCAGTGGTGAATACAGCAATCTTTTGGTAGTTAATGGAAATCCGGCAATTGCATATTTTGAACGCAATAGGCAAGACTTGAAATATGTACGCGCTACGGATGCAAGCGGCACTACCTGGAGTACCCCTTATTATATAGATTCTGCAGGAGGTGTAGGAATTGGTGCAAGTTTCTTTATAGTAAACGGCAATCCTGCCATTTCTTATTATGACAGCACAAACGGCGATCTGAAATACGTACGTGCCATAGACGCAAGTGGCACTACATGGGGCACACCTGTAACTGTTGATGCTGCAGGGAATGTAGGACGTTACTCCTGTCTGCGAGTAATAAATGGAAACCCTGCCATATCATATAACGACCAAACAAATGGCAATCTCAAATTCATACGTGCCACCGATGTAAACGGTGCAAGTTGGGGTAGCCCCCTACTTATCTTACCTACGGGTAATATAGGAACTTACAACAGCCTAAGCGTTTTAGACGGAGTGCCTGTCATTGCTTATTTTGAGCAGACCAAAAATACGTTAAATTTTATAAGCGCTACAAATAGTTCAGGCAGTAGTTGGGGCACCCCTACCACAATAGATGTATCGCCGGGCAAGTATACATCTATGATTACAAATGGTACAGACCTATTTATATCCTATTTCGCCAGAGCATTTCCTTTTGTAAATCGTGCAACTACAAATAAGTGGACCGGCATTACAAACACAGCATGGGGTACAAGTACTAATTGGAGCACAGGAACAGTACCAGGTTCAGCAGATAATATTGGCATTCCATCCGGCTGCACAAACTACCCAAATATAACTTCAGGTACCATCAGTTGCAAATCAATAATAATTGAAAATGGTGCTAGTATGACGTTGAATGGCGGAACACTACAGTTAACTGGCGAAATAAGTAACAGCGGTATACTAACAGCTACTAATGGCACTATAGTACTTAACGGTAATAGTGTACAAACAATTAATATAAATGCATTTACAGACAATACCATCAAAAATCTGACTCTAAGCAACAGTACGGGTGCTACTATTGCTGGCACTCTCAATATTACTGACACATATACACCTACCGCTGGCACACTTACTACAGGTGGTTTCCTTACACTGAAATCTACCGCCACAGGTACTGCACGCATTGCTGCGGGCAGCAGTGCAGGTGGCTACATCAGCGGTGTGGTTAATACAGAACGTTATATACCCGGCAAGCGTGCTTTCCGTTTCTTATCACATCCGTTCACTACCGCACAAAGCATGAGTGCATTGACAGATGATATTGACATAACTGGCACTGGTGGTTCACCTTTTACTTCTACTGCTACTAACAATCCTTCTGCTTTCTACTTCGATGTAACAGCAGGTGATAACAGCACAACAGGCAACAACCCCGGCTGGACGGCATACACTGCATCTTCTACATGGGCACAGTATCAGGCAATGCGTGTACTGGTGCGTGGTGCTAAAGGACAAGGGTTATCAACAGCTGGCTATACACCAAGTGCTAATACTATCGATATGAGTGGTACGGTAAATCAGGGCGATGTTACTGTGAGCCTAACTAAAGGCAGCGGTACAAACTTTGTACTGGTAGGCAATCCTTTCCCGAGCCAGGTAAATATGGATGCAGTAAGTGGTACTAATATTGGTAGCAGTTTCTACATCTGGGATGCTAATCAGGGTACACGTGGTGCATACACTTCTTACACCTTCGGTTCTTCTTCGTTCAATCTGCCTTGTGGTGGTGCATTCGCCACTACCCTTTCTGCAAACGGTTCTATATTGTTTGAAGAAGCAGACAAAACAAACAACACTGCAGGCACCATGTTCAAAACTACTGGCATCGCCAATCAGGTAGAACTGAAACTGGAAGACAGCACGATATTCTGGGACAGGTTGTTGCTGAATTTTGACGATAACGCAATGGCAACGGTTGATTATCCGGATGCTGCGAAACTCTACAATCCTGATATGACTTTCTACACATTGAGCAAAGATGACAGCATGCTGTCTATTGATACACGTCCGTACGTAGCAAGTGAAGTCATCAAGCTTGGTTTGTATGCAGGCATCAAAAAGAATTTCAAATTCACTGCACCGAATGTAAACATGCCTGCAGGTACAAAGCTGTTCTTTACAGATAAACTGCTGAGCAAAACAATAGAAGTAACACCTGCGTTTGAATACTGGTTTACTGTAGATACAAGCAGCGCATCTTGGGGCAACAATCGTTTTGAGTTGAATACACAGGGCGTACCTACGAGCAGCATTGCAAACGTGAACGCAAGCAAGCTGAAAGTGAAATTAGTGCCTAACCCTGCTACAGATAATGTAACACTCTATTACGAAGGAGCAGGCAAAGAGCTGAACATCATTGTAACAAATATGATGGGTGTAAAAGTGGCAACTGCTACTGCTACTAATATCAATGGTAACATAACAATACCTACTGCGCAACTTGCCAACGGCATCTACAACGTAACCATCTACAACGGCAGCGAAGTGATGACACAGAAACTGATAAAACAATAATCCCTACACTACGCTAAAAACAATCCTCTTAAACAATGAAACAACTAAGAATAATTGCCGCATATATTTTCTTCACCCTGCTGTCTGCAACAGCATATGCACAAGGCCCCGGCTTTGATGACGATGTAGTAGACGAAGTACCGCTGGACGGCGGTGTAAGCGCACTGGTAATAGCAGGCGCAGCCTACGGCGCTAAAAAGTTAAGGGCCATGCGAAATAGTAAAAGCCAATAGTTGATAAATAAACTACAGCCCCGTTCGGGGCACAAAGCCATCCTTTTAGGGTGGCTTTTTTGTCGGGCACAACAATGTTTATCAAATTTTGCAGAATATCGAAGAACGATAGATAACTGAAGGTTAAAGTTTTGCACCTAAAAGCAAATAGCCGATTAGTACAGCCATAAATACATGTAGTCTTGCAGCTACTGTTTGAGTCATTAAATGACAAACCTGCAACTTATCCGGTTGAAAATCTGCATATATTGCACATTAAAGGAATGCGTATGCGGCTATTTACATATCTGTTATTGTGGTGCCTGCTTACTGCTGTCACTGCCAGTGCAGGCAAAAAAGTAAGGGTGCTGTTCATTGGCAACAGTTATACCTATGTAAATAACCTGCCACAGATACTGGCAGATATAGCCAATACATCAGGCGATACGATTATATGGGAAACAGAAGCACCGGGAGGCATGTCACTTAACCAACATTTCAACGCCAACCCTGCCACACTTACCAAAATAATGAAAGGAGGATGGGACTATGTAGTGCTGCAAGACCAGAGCCAGACACCTGCCCTGCCAAATGATTTTGTGGCCACAGGCTTCTTTCCCTATGTACGCAAGTTGGATAGTGTGATTGACAAATACAATCCATGCGCGCAAACTATCATGTACATGACGTGGGGTCGCAAAAACAGCGACAACACAATGTGCCAACAATACACCATTAACTTTAACTGGCCGCACTATTGCAGCTATACAGCTATGGATAGTGTGCTGCGCCTGCGCTATATGATGGCTGCAGACAGTATAAAAGCAGCCGTATCTCCTGTTAGTGCGGTATGGAGATACATCCGCAACAACCATATCGGCATTGAATTATATGACGCTGACGAAAGTCACCCTTCAGCAGCAGGTTCTTATGCCGGGGCACTAAGCTTTTATACAACCATATTCAGGAAAGACCCTACACTGACTAACGCATACAACTACACCCTAAATACAACCGATGCTGCCAACATACGAGCAGCAGCAAAAAAAGTAGTCTACGACAGTATGCAGCACTGGCATATCGGGCAATATGAGTTGGCTTCGGATTTCACATATAGTAATGCAGGCTCGCTCTTTACATTTACCAACAGGTCTGTAAATGCAACGGGCTACAAATGGTATTTTGGCGATGGAAACACATCGACATTGCAAAACCCGGTTCATAACTACGGGGCGGGTACAAAAACTGTCATGTTGGTAGCTACTGATGCTATAACCAATTGCGAGGACACCAGTTACACTAAAATATTTTCACCAAATGCTGTTGAGGGTACCAACCTTTCAAAAATTGCGATAGTTCTGTATCCTAACCCCACGAGTGGCTTATTGAATATCAACAACAACACACATGAAGAAATAAAATCCATTCAACTCTATTCTATGCAAGGTAAGCTTGTGCTGGATTATTCCAATCCGTCCAACGTCATTGATGTGCGGCATTTATCACCTGATACATATATGGTGCGTATTCAAACTGCATCAGGTTTGTCATACTATCATACCATCAACATTCTCTGACCAAAAAATAATTGCACTCATCCCCCTATCTGATAGTACGATAGCATGTATGCAGCAATCTGTGTGCAGATGCACCGCGCAAAAAGGCGAAGATATTGCGTAAGCGCACTGGTAATAGCATGCGCTGCATACGGCGCTAAGAAGCTAAGGGACATGAAGAAGAAATAGGCATAACTAAGTTTTGCTATACCTTATCCCCGCCATTTCTGGCGGGGATTTTTGCAAAAATGGAATCACATCACATTAAAACATAACTACAAGTATAATTCAAAAGGGAAACTTCAAAGTTTAACAGCTAAGAAAGCCTATATACTCAATGCATTGGTTTTAAAAAATATATAACATAACCCACTATTTAAAACATTTATTTTCATAGCGTAACAGACTGTTACGCTAATTGTTACGCAAGTTGTTACGCTAAAAATTTCTCCATATATAAACTACAGCGGTTATTTGTTGCATTGTAAAACACCCCTGTATGTATAAGCTAAATAAATATAACATCTTCACCGCATTGGTAGTGTTATGTACATTGTTTGCTTCTATAGCGGTGTTTATACTCTATTAAAAACAAACACCTCTATATGAAAAAAATCATTAACTATTTAATGATGCTCACGCTATTGAGCATGTTAACAATCCACTCACAAGCCCAGATCAATTACCCTGTAGCATCCTGGGTACACAAAAGTCATGGAGCTGGGGGAAGCGACTATGGGTACGATGTAGCTACTGACGCATCAGGAAACAGCTATGTTATAGGTTTTATTTCATCTGAATTCAATGCTTCTAACGGACCATTGCTAAATATCATAAGTTCCCGTGGAAATACCTTTGATATTTATGTAGCTAAATTCAACAGTACAGGTCAGAATATATGGACATTTACACTAGGTAACTCGAGTACTGGCGAAACAGGCAGGAATATAGCAGTAGATAAGAATGGCTACATATACATAGGAGGCCATATTTACAATGGAGTTGTAGATATGGACCCCAGCAGTAATACAAACAACCTTACCAGTGCAGGTAGCCAGGATGCATTTATAGCCAAGTATGACGGCAACTACACGCCAGACAATCCTGCATTCTTTAAATGGGCATTTAACACCCGTGGGTCGGGTACCGAAAGCATTGAAGCTATGCATGTAGATAATGCCGGCTATATCTATTTATGCGGATTTTCAGATGCCCCTGCAAGCACAGACTTTGACCCCAGTTCCGGAACACAATTCCTGACCTCATACGGTAGCACTGATATCTACATTGCAAAATATGACGGCAATCTTACCCCTTCAAACTCTTCATTTCTGAAGTGGGGATTTTCAATCGGCAGTTCGGGTGATGACAGGGCAAGTGCTGTTATTGCAGACAGTACCGGCAATGTTTACTTGGGAGCCTATATCAGTCCGGGCACCAATGCTGTTGATATGAACCCCACAAGCGGAACTGATACAATCAGAAGCAAGGGTTCTTCAGATGCTTTAATTATTAAGGTCAATGGCAATCTCACCCCGGCCAATACTGCGTTCTATCAATGGGGCTTCACTATAGGCAACAGTAGCGATAATGGTATTACGGCACTGGCAGTACGTGGCAATAATGTATTTGTATCAGGCCCGACATATGGCAGCACTACGTTGAAAACGGAATTTGACCCGAGTGCGGATAGCGCATTAATAGCAGGAGTAGGCAGCACCACGGATAGAGACATGTATCTTGCCATGTATGATGCCACAAAACTACCCTCTGACACCAGCTTTTACAGATGGGCTTTCATTATGGGCTCTACGACTGTCAATGAAGGTCTGTACTCCATGGCTACAGATACAAGCGGTAATATCTATCTGGGAGGCGTAGCAACAGCATCTTTCGACTGTGACCCTTCTTCAAAAACAAATTTTATTTCCGGGAGCAACTCCAGCATGTTCGTGGTAAAGTATAATATCACGACTGTACCGTCTGACACAAATTTTTATAAATGGAACTTCACCCCCGGCACTTTTTCAGGTAGTTACCCCTACGGTCTTCAGGTTAAAAATAACAAGCTGAGTATTGCCGGTTTATTTTACGGCAACTTTAAATCTCATAGCGCAGGCACTACAACTCTAACTACTGAAACTACAGAATCAGACTTATTCAGCGCAGTATATGATCTGTCGCTTGCTCCATCTGTACCTGCGTTTTGCACCTCGCTCATAAAAGCCGGCAATAACGGTACAGGATTGATAACAACTGCAGCAACTACAGATAAAAATGGCAATACTTATGTAGCAGGTAATGCATATGGCTATAACGCTCTTGCCGGCAGCAATAACTTTGTAAGCATCAATTCAATAACCAGATGTTTATTTATTGCTAAATATTATGCCGATGGTACGCTGGCGTGGGGTACAACTTTAACCCCCAACAGTGCTCTTGTGAACGTAGATATTAGCCAAATGTACATTGACACTAATAACAATTTGTACATGGGAGGAACCATCTCTGGCGGATCTCTTGATGTAAACCCATCTGCAAATACCAACTTCATATCTTCAAGTTCTAATTCCAAAGTGTATATTGTAAAATACAAAGCAGACTCGCTACCTGCCAGTACTTCATTTTATCAATGGTCATACGCTTTCGGAGGCACAAATAGCAATTCAATTGGGGATCTAAAAGCGGACAATGGAGGTAATGTGTATATTGCCGCAACTGTAAATGGAGGTACGACTATCAGTGTAAATCCTGCTGTATCCACACCGCTCACACTTTCCGGTAGTAACGACGCGATATTTATTAAATACGATGGTACTAGAGCCACTACTGATACTGCATTTTACAAGTGGGCATTTGTATTGGGAGGGGCAAGCAGCGATAATGGAACAAACATTGTTCCTGACAGTGCAGGCAATGTGTATATCGGAGCAGGCTTGGCAGGCACAACAGCCATAGATATTAATCCAACTACAGACAGTTTAATATTAACACCCGCAAGTACTCAAAGCGACGAATTGATTGCTAAATGTGATGGTACGTTAACCCCTTTAAATACTTCATTTTTTAAATGGGGCTTCCTGAATAGTGGCGCAGGCACGGAGCTGCCAACGTCTCTCAATTTAGGGGCGAACAATTCGCTATATGTAGGAGGATCTTTTTCAAGCGTTACAGACTTCGACCCTAGCACAAATACAACCAGCCTAACGCCTGCAGGTACAAGTCGCGACGCACATATTACTAAATACAATCTCAACGTACCCCCAACAGACACCGGCTTTCACCAATGGTCTATGCAAATAGGCAATTCAGGCAGCCAGGAAGCAATTAAATACATCAAATTCAATAGTGCCGGGCATATGTATGTACTGGCTGAAATAACCGGTAATGGTGCCTTAGACATGGACCCATCAACTAATACATCCAATTTATCCGGTGCTACCAACCTATGGCATGCAGTAGCATGTTATGATGCAAATTTGCCTTATACAAATACCGGCTTTTATAAATGGGCATTCAATATCGGCGGGGTCACCAGAATATATGGCATGGGGCTTAACAATAATAATATGACTTTGGCAGGCTATTTCAGTAATTCAGTGAGCGTAGGTTCCATTGTTACGGTAGATTTTCAACCTGGGACAGGATTGTACAGTATGCTAAGTGCAAGAAATGGAACTGGCTCTTCTGCTTTTATAGCCCGCTATGTTGACGGAGTAATATGGACAGGAGCCAACAGTAACAACTGGAACACTGCCGGCAACTGGTCGGCTAATAGTGTACCAACAAGCACACAATACGCATATATACCGGCTACAGGCGTTACCAACGAACCTACTATCAGTAGTAACAATACCATATTCGGATTAGCTATCGATACAGGCCGTACGCTTACGATCAATAGTGGTAATACACTTACTGTAACCAATACTTTCTCAAATAATTCAACAATAACAGGGGCAGGTAAAATATCACTTTCAGGTACGCAAATACAATATATTTCGGGAAGAGGCTATATCAGCAATCTGCAACTGAATAATGGTGCAGGCGCTGTAATGACGGATACACAACGCATAACAGATACTTACACACCTACCGCTGGCACACTTACCACAGGTGGTTTCCTTACACTGAAATCTACCGCTACAGGTACAGGGCGCATTGCTGCGGGCAGCACAAGCGGTGGCTACATCAGCGGTGTGGTGAATACAGAACGTTATATACCCGGCAAGCGTGCTTTCCGTTTCTTATCGCATCCGTTCACTACTGCGCAAAGCATGAGTGCGTTGACGGATGATATTGACATTACAGGTAGTGGTGGCTCACCGTTTACAACTACGGCAACTAACAATCCTTCTGCTTTCTACTTCGATGTAACAGCAGGCGACAACAGCACAACAGGCAATAACCCCGGTTGGACAGCCTACACAGCATCTTCTACATGGACACAGTATCAGGCAATGCGTGTACTGGTGCGCGGTGCTAAAGGACAGGGGTTATCAACAGGTAGCTATACACCAATCGCTAATACTATAGATATGAGTGGTACTGTAAACCAAGGCAATCAAACCATCAGCCTTACCAAAGGTAGTGCTACAAGTTTTGTGTTGGTAGGCAATCCTTTCCAAAGTCAAATAAATATGGATGCGGTAAGTGGCACTAATATAGGTAGCAGCTTCTATATCTGGGATGCTAATCAGGGTACACGTGGTGCATACACTTCTTATACTTTCGGTTCTTCTTCGTTCAATCTGCCTTGTGGTGGTGCATTCGCTACTACCCTTTCTGCAAATGGTTCTATTGTGTTTGAAGAAGCAGACAAAACAAACAACACTGCAGGTACCCTGTTCAAAACTACAGGCATCGCCAATCAGGTAGAACTGAAACTGGAAGACAGCACAATATTCTGGGACAGGCTCCTGCTAAATTTTGATGACAATGCAATGGCTACAGTAGATTATCCCGATGCTGCTAAGTTGTACAATCCTGATATGACGTTCTACACATTGAGCAAAGATGATTCGATGCTGTCTATAGATACACGTCCGTACGTAGCAAATGAAACTATCAAGCTCGGTTTGTATGCAGGCATCAAAAAGAATTTCAAATTCACTGCACCGAATGTAAATATGCCTGCGGGTACAAAGCTCTACTTCACAGATAAGCTGCTGAACAAAACAATTGAAGTAACTCCTGCATTTGAATATTGGTTTACCGTAGATACAAATAGTGCAAGTTGGGGAAACAATCGCTTTGAGCTAAACACACAAGGCGTACCTACCAATAGCATTGCGAATGTAAACGCAAGCAAGCTGAAAGTGAAATTAGTCCCCAACCCTGCTACAGACAATGTAACAGTCTATTACGAAGGTGCGGGCAAAGAACTGAACATCATTGTAACAAATATGATGGGTGTAAAAGTGGCAACTGCTACTGCAGCTAATATCAATGGTAACATAACAATACCTACTGCGCAACTTGCTAACGGCATCTACAACGTAACCATCTACAACGGCAGCGAAGTGATGACACAGAAACTGATAAAACAATAATCCCTTCACGCTACAAAAACAATCCTCTTAAGTAATGAAACAACTAAGAATAATTGCCGCATATATTTTCTTCACACTGCTGTCTGCCACCGCACTGGCACAAGGCCCCGGCTTTGACGACGATGTGGTAGATGAAGTACCTATTGACGGTGGCGTAAGCGCACTGGTAATAGCAGGTGCTGCCTATGGTGCTAAGAAACTGAAGGATAGAAAAAAAGACAATAACATTAGCACATAAGAATAAGGTCGGACAATAGTTCCGACCTTATTCTTTATTATGAAATACCAAGCCTCTGTTATTGTGTTTTATTAAAACAACGGCTCTGCAACAACTGTCCGCTGCTATAGCACTGAACATAATACACTCCTGCAGATAGCGTACTGATATCTACAACAGCCTGTTCCACATCAATTGTTTGATGCAATTGCATCCTCCCTTGTATATCGGCAATGCGTAGCTCGCAGTTTTTGCCCCCTGTTATATGCAATACATTAACAGCCGGGTTTGGAAATATGTGTATCAATTCGCCGGCAGTAGCAATACCTGGTATAGACGTAGTTTTAGAGTCATACAATACAGTATCTGTATTTTGCAATTGCGAGTATAAATTGCAGCCCGGCGTAACCGTATTACTATCCCTCACCAAACTAACCAATATCTTATACGGCTCCGGTGTCAGCATTTCTATTGTCGTATCCCAAGCGGGTGATGCTTTTACAAAATTGCATTTGCGATAAAAAAACGTAACAATATTGGCAGGTGGATACATCATCGCCACACGATGAAAACTACTGCATACATAGTAACCGGAATCCGGAAATGCCATACGTACATATAGCTCGTGCGGACTTTTTGAGCGTGCCACACGTACAGAATCAATACGTTGCGCAAAACTCTGCTGTCCCGCAACAAGCATCAAAATTAAACATAGAAACTTGGTAAATCTTTTCATCATTCTTTTTTAAAGGTTCGGCAAAGGCAAATAATACACATTGATATAGATAAGACGTATCTGAGGGTTCATTGGTTAGGAAACAAAGTCATTATCGTTATCTGTAGCAAAAGCCCAGTGCATACGGCTATAAGATTCATGCAATAGATTATGCATTGACATTTAGAAGAAATAATAACAACCTAACACTGCCCCATAGCACCAATTTTTGCCGCTTTATAACACCCCCGAATTGTAGAATAAATTCTTAAGCCACTACAGTTTATACATATAGTATGGCATGGTATATGTATATTAATGCTTTACATAACATATCAAACCAATATAGCTTATGAAAAGGACACCCCGTAATCTGGCATTGATTGCCATTGCATCACTTTCGCTTTTTGCATGCAAAAAGAAAAGCAACACTACCACTACCACTACCACAGACACACCGCCATCTGCCGCTGCATATGCCAAGCTGATGGACGATGGCTACAACAGCCTGTTGCAAACCGCCACTTTCGATGCATCAAACACTGCATACACCTACACATCGCCCAAGGGCACAACGGTAACGATAGACGGTACCTGCCTGCGCAAAAACGGTGTAGCCGTTACCGGACAGGTAACGCTTGAGTTTTATGAAGCATACGAGCGCAAGGATATGATAGTAGCCAACAAACCTACTATGGGCAAGACATCGGGCGGCACGTACGAACTATTGGAATCGGGCGGGCAGTATTATGTGGGCGTAAAGCAAAACGGCACAGCACTTACCACCACCTGCAATGTGATGATAAGCACACCGGCAAGCAATTCGGGCGGGGTAAAAACAGGCATGAGCGCATTTGACGGTGTAATGACCGACAACGGGCTGACATGGGAACCCGCTACAAAATGGGAAGTAATCCCGGATTCAAGAAAAGGAAAATACAACCTGAACGTACCGGGCTTTGGCTGGTACAATTGCGATAGGTTTTACAACGATACCAGGCCAAAAACAAGCCTTACCCTCAACGTACCTGCAGGCTATGCCAATGTAAGTGCGGTTTACATCCTCGCTAAGTCGATGCCAAATTCACTGGGTGGTGCTTATGGCAAATGGCCTGTAGGGTTGGAATGTTACCTGATATTTGTAACAGAAAAAGATGGCCAGTATCGTTGGATAACAAAAGAAACCACACTGGTAAACGGCCATACAGAATCATTTGATTTGGCAAAAGCACAAACAGGCAGCCGTGCCGACTATGTGGGCCATGTTACCCTGCTCAGATAATGCATTTTCTCCATCATTCGTCCTCCCAGGCGAGTGGTATAACGAACGCAGCAAGCCCTCTTGCTGCGTTTTTTTGTTGGCACACAACGTCACAATGCGTCACAGAAATGCCACTAATTAATTGATTACCATAGCGTAACAGTATGTAACAGCAGATTGTGACGTTTTTGTGTTGCCCGAAATTTGCATTCTGGCGGTGGTGCGATGCATATTTACATTGCCATCTTCAGCAGCCATAACACAATTGTGCAAATACATATTACCCGGTATAGCCATACCACCCTGGCCCTGTGAAAACTGCATTTACCCCATGAAGGCAGTATAAAAAAGAGTCCCCCACACCGCATTTGCCCCCCAACCATACTTCCCCACTTGGAACGAAAGCATCCCTCCGCCAGCCGGGGGGATTGTTTTTTGCCCAAACGCAGGTGCGTTCATTTTTACCCGAAAAACACAAACGGCTGATTATCATAGCGTAACAGTTTGTTACGCATAAATGTTACGCCCAATGTTACGCCGAAAATTTGCTTTGCCCCTTGCGACAGCACATATTTGTACCGCAAGCAACAGCACAACCGTATGCAGATACAGAAAGATAAATATGATATGATGCAGATGCTGATAGTGGTCGGCACATTGGTATTGTGCCTGTTGGCATGGTCTTACTTTCAGGTATAGACCCTGGCACCGTGAAAACTACATTTACGCCGCATACCCCCGAAACATAAAGAATATTAAGACTATCTATTATTTACCCCAATGTGTTTCCCCGCTTGAAACGAAAAGTACCCCCAACGACGGGGGTATTTTTTTCTACCTCGCAGGGCAAAAAACCAGTGTTTTCCACATATTTTTTTTGAAAATAAAGACAGAAATTAGCAGCCGCAATCAAACAAAGCCTGCCTGACGACAGGCAGGCAAACCTTCCTACACCTGAGAGAATGGGAAGGACAAACAAAAAATCAGCTTTATGCTCTACAACGCCATTGAATTTCTGATAACCAATCGGGATTGGGTATTCCTGATAGCCAGCGCCGCACTTGGTGGCGCCATAGTAGAATATGTAAGATATATGAAACGGAGACGGAGTGTGTGAGAGGGGGTATGATTATAAAAATCGTTTCAATTGCTCAATATCAATCATGTCCTTAGCCCTCCCTGTAGCATGTTTATTATTTATCAGATCCTGTAATCCAATAACAAACAGATCTTTTCCAATCACGTTGCAAATCTTCTTTTGTGTATAGCAATCTGCAAAACGAGGTAAGCCCGGCATTACGGGAATAAAATCTAATGTATAGTTTTCAAAATCAAGCTTGAAGTAAGAACGCTTGGGTTCGGGCGTGGTTTCTTCTTTATGTTCTGTCATATCCTTGCCCATACCTTCTATGGCATTTAGCAGCTTCCAATAATTATCGTATGTAGGACTGTACCATATATCTATATCAGGTTTAGGCAATGGTTCTCCGTTATCATCAACAGTTATACGCTCGTATCCATGTATTCCAACGGCAATACCACCCACTATCATATACGCAACACCATACCTGTGCAAAGCATCGTGTACAGTTATTAGGATATGTGTTAATTCAGGAGGCATTATTTATCACGTTCTGAAAACTTATAAGGCTTAGTACTGTAGTGTTCATATATCTTAATACTATCCTCTTTAAGCAATATAAAACCCGCTTGTGTTATTTGTTCTCCATAACCTTGACCAGCTCCCTGCCAACAGGTTTCATTAAATCCTAATATCGTATTCTTACCTGCAATAAGTTTAATCTTTCGACCATTATACTTCCCAATACGTCTATCCATTTTAGGCATTACTTGCAAAACCCTGAAACTATCAGTTATATCAACATACAGAAACGTGGAATCTGTAGAACATAATGAATACAGTTTGTAGTTTTTAATAAATGAGCTGAGCGTAGAGGTATCTCTGCTAAAAAAGTAATTATCAATTTTGTGTTGCTTATCCCATGCATTGCGTTGCGCAGAATTAAACCCCCAATAAATACTATCGCCTGAACTGCAATTGCAGCACACACCTTTTTCTGTTTGTATTGGCAATTCATATGGGAACAACAGCTTAGGATCATGCACCCTTGTTTGCTTTGTCATTCTGTATGCTTCGTGTTGAATGAGATAATATGCGCCTCTTAGCTTAAAAACTTCTTCCGAATAGGCAGGTATCGCGTAAATACGATGAGTACGTCTATCGACAAAAAAAGTTCTTCCCCCAAACTCGCCCATACTACAAGCATAGATATCATAAAGAGAATCAGCATATACTTTGTCAAAGGGCAATACCCGTATTTTCAGGCGTTTTGATATTTCCTTTTCAGATAACAGATTAGGAGAATAGTTATTAATATCAAAATACTTACTGTCTCCAAACTTAGGCTTTGAATAAAAATAGGATGAGTCTGCGGTACCAATACCTACACCAACAACTCCCACCTTTTTCAATGCAGCTTCTACTTGGATATTCCTCACAAGATTGCTATCAAAAACAAGAACGCCATCCTTCACCTGCAACAAAAAATCTTTCTTGTAGATATTCAATCCTTCTATCTTTCCACCTATCACACTATTTACATTGTCTTCCAATGCTTTTACACGGTTCATGTTTTCATCCATCACAACTACCGTTTTGTCTTCTAACAGTGCTAATACGTAAGTACCGTTGGTAACAGCATCTTCCAGTTTACCATCAATTTTCAGGTCTGTATATCCTATTTTATATATAGGTTCATTATTAGTATTATTCTTTGCATGCCTGCAGCCAAGCAGCAATAATGATAGTATGAAAAGACAGGTATATTTCATTTCTCGGGTTGTGAAAACAATATACAGTAATAACGCATCACATTCCACAAAATTATATACGCTACCCCCGCTAACGTTTGGGTTTAACTTTGCGTCATAGTTAATATCGGGCGGCATAATTTGTGCTACCTTTTGCTATCTGAATGACAGTGTGACCGACCGCAATACAAACACCTCGGTTAATGGCAGCCAACCGCTGCAGGCCTCCGGCGAGCTACAGGCGCTGGTACGGGATTGTATTGCAGGCAACCGCCAGGCGCAAAAGAAGATGTACGATACCTATGCACCCGTGGTTTATGGCGTTATCCGCAGGTACCTCTACAATCCATCCGCCGCAGAAGAGGTACTGAACGATACTTTTTACCGCGTATTCACCAAGCTGTCGCAATACAGTTTTACAGGCCCTATAGAGGGCTGGATGCGCCGCATAGCCATCAACCTGATAACAGACCACCTGCGCAAGCATACCAAGTTTGAACAGGAGGTGCACCCCGAGCAGATGACAGAAACAGGCGTGGACGCAGATACTCAGATAGGCAAGCTCGCATACAAGGAACTTTTAGCGTTAATACATCAGCTGCCCGCTACGCAGCGCATGGTCTTCAACCTATATGTGTTTGAAGATATGCAGCACAAAGACATAGCGCAGCTGATACAGATATCAGAAAACAACAGCCGCTGGCACCTGAATGATGCCCGCAGGCGATTGAAAGAAAAAATAAACAACCATATGTAGCAGGCATTATGGAAGAACGTAACAAACATATCGACGACCTGTTTCGCGACGAGCTGGGAGGCTACCGGGAGGTACCCGACCCGCGCGTATGGTCGGCCCTGGAGCAGCGGCTCGACGGGGGGCGAAACAAAAAACGCATCATCATCTGGTGGGTTTCGGGGCTGGCATTGCTATTGGCAATAGCCGGCAGCCTTATTATGGGCAATGTATTGCCGGGCTTTAAAACACCCGCAACGGTTGCAGACGTAAAACCAAATGCACCGGAAGTGCAAGCAGCACCAACTGCACACAGCACCGTACCAACTCCTGCTGCCACACCTGCTACGGTGGCCGCTACTGTTGCCACGCCTGTGCCTGCCACTACCATATTGCCAAAAGGCAAAACACCCGAAAAGCAAACACGCACCCTGCAAAACAACCGCACACTGGCTGCCGCGCCGCAACAACCTGCTACTGTTGGCGCTAAACCAGCCGTTGCCATTGCACAGCAACCAATCAGCACAGGCGATGTACCTGCACAGCAGGCTACTGCCACTATACCAACACAGCAAAACACAAGCGCACCACAACCCGCCATTGCAGATGCCACACCTGCGGCTATAACCCCTGCACATAGCACAGCCCCTGTACCCGCATCTGCAAACAGGCTGACGCGCGAAATGGTTGACGAAATGCCGCTGCCACTGGCAGGCGCACCAAAGGCAAAACCGATGGTACCGCAAACAGACATCAGCCAATACGAACCATTGATAACCCGCAGCAAAAAAAGCAGCAGCAATATGATAGCTGCCGCAGGCAAACAGATAGCCGTACCTGTTGCCAATGCTGCACCACAAGCCGAAACCCTTGGCACACCTGCACCACAGGCTACTACACCAAACAGCAATGAAGCCACAAGCAGCCCTGCACCATCGGCAACACCACCTGCCACACCTGCAGACACCGCAGTAGCAAACACCAAGCCACGCAACCCTATCAAATGGGACTATGGCGTGAAGACGGGCTATGACATCAGCCTGAATAAATACAGTGCCGGCAATGCACTGGTGGGCGCATACCTGCAGGCATACATCAGCAAGCGCCTGTCTGTAATAGTGCAGCCTACGCTGAAGTATACCAACATGAAACGCACTACGCTGGATGGTGCCGCATCGTACTACGAAATAAAAAACAGCAGCGTAACGGCCTTGCACATCATCACCCCGGAAGGTGCAGACCCGCAGGGCAGCCCTGTGTACAACATCATCCGCAGGTATTTCTATGCACAGCAATACGATAGTGTAGTGGTAACAAGAACCATCAAACCAAAACAATATGCCGAGTTTGAACTGCCGCTGCTGTTGCAATACAGGCTCACCAAAGCACTGAGCATATCGGGCGGTGTATCTGCCAACTTCAGCAGGCTGGTACAGGCCGAGCGCGAGGAAAGCCGATTTAAAGGGCTGATGCGATACGACACTGCTGTATTTGCCAAAGTAAATGAAAGCAGCCCTGCACCCGCTATACCTGCTATAGATACCCGCATCAAGTATAACTACAGCCCGTATGCCGATTATCTGGCGCAGCAAAAAGAAGCCCCGGTAAACAATGTACGCTTCAACTACATGCTGGGCATCAACTATGCCCTGCGCAACGGCCTGTCTTTCGATTTGCTGATGCTGTCTATACTAGGAAATGCCAATTACATAAACGACAACGACATTAAGAAAATATACAAGACACCGTACATTCGTATAGGTGTTACGTACAAGCTGAGCAAATAACGCATGTCTATATAACCAAGAAAAAAGTGCAGTATGAATAAGTTTTTGTTATTAATCTTTTTACTGATGGCGGGCAGCATTGCCCGTGCACAGTATACGGTTACCGGTACGGTACGCAATGCATCTGGCACACCACTTGCCAACAGGCAGGTATATGTGCGTGCAGACAGCGCGGTGAACCCCAATTGGTTTCCTACCTTCTATCTGCAAGACTCTACCGATGTAAATGGTGTGTATACTGTAACAATGCCCACAGCCGTAATCAGCGGTATGCAGGTAGTGGTAAGCACGGTCAACTGCAACAGCGTTACCCTTACCAAAACCTATGTATACAACGGCAGCAATATTACATCAAACTTCACTATCTGCACTACTCCGGCACCTACCATTACCGGGCAGGTATCTATGGGTAGTGGCAGCCAGCGCGCACCAAATGCCAAGCTGCAGCTCATTACCAAGTATCTGGATACAGTGATAGGCAGCACATCGTACTACAAACTGCAGCCGATAGATAGTGTGGTAGCCAGCAGCAACGGCAATTTTGCCTTCAGCTATCCGCTAAACACCAGTGCCGATTTGGTGCTGCGCGCATCTTTCCAGCCTTTTTCGGGCTTCTACAGCAAGTTTGCACCTACGTACTACAATAATGTAAGCTACTGGGCCGATGCTACCCCCCTTCCGGCAAATACATCATCTGCACCAAGCATCATCATGAAGCCGCTAACCAATCCTGGTGGCAGTGGCAGTGTGAGTGGCTTTGTAGTGGTGGGCGCAGGCAAAACCACTGCCGTTGGCGACCCTGTACCCAACCGCCTGATACTGCTGGCAGATACGAACGATAATGTTATTGGCTATACCTACAGTGCCAACGATGGTACGTTTGGCTTTTATGGTGTGCCATATGGCCAGTACAAAATATTTGGCGATGTACTGAGCAAAACCAGTCAGCCACTCTACTTCTCGCTATCGGTAAGCAATCCTACTGCTGCGTTCATAACGTTTGAAGACAAGCTGCGCACCTTCAACCCCAAAATGCCGCCAACAGCTATTGCCAATGCATATATACCTGCTGTAAGCATAGCGCCCAACCCTGCTAAAGACAAGCTTATCATCAGCAGCATAGGCAATGATGGCACTGCAGCCATCTACGATATGGCCGGCCGTATGGCTATAGACAATATACAGTTGCGTGCAGGCTATATCAACGAGGTAAACATCAGCACACTACCGCAGGGATATTATATACTGCAGGTAGCTACAGACAAAGGCCGCGAACCATTTAAGTTTATAAAAGAATAATACCCCCCAATACCCCAATTTTCATTAACCCCCGGACAATAAACCCGGGGGTATTTTTTTTATCTTGGCACTGCTACAGGAAAACCTGCTTTTTTTCTAAAAAAACTTTCGCGGCTACTAACATAACAACCCTGTGCAGCGTCATGTTAATAGAAGGCCTTAAAACAATAACCTTTAAAAAACTTCAAAAACACAATTAATATGAGAAAGAACCTACTTTTTATCATGGCGATGATGCTCTCTGTAGTATCATATGCTCAGTACACATTCAGCGGCACGGTGCTTACAACGGGTGGCGCACCTGTTGCAGGGCAAACCGTATATGTAACAACAGATAGCAGCATAGCGTGGAATCCTGCAACACATGGCCCATACATTTGGCGCTCTGCAGTTACCAACGGTTCGGGCGCATATTCTGTAACACTCCCATCAACTACCAATCCTGGCCACCCTATCTGGGCATACACTGCCAATTGCAGCACCGGCACACCACTCACATTATCAAGCTATCATACCTACGCTGGTGTAAACATAACTTCAAACTTCACAAAATGCGTACCGCCACCACCCGCAGCACTTAGCGGCACAGTAACACTGGGTACAGGTACTACACCTGCAGTTGGTGCTAAAGTAATGCTGATACGCAAACATCCGGATTCTATACAAATAGGCACTACATGGTTCTTTACATGGACCCTGACTGCACAAGACAGCGCTATCACAAACAGCACAGGCGGCTACTCATTCACACTGCCTAGCCCACGCTACGATTCGCTGCTGGTAAAAGCATTCCTGCTGCCTTCTCACGCAAGCTATAGCAGCTACCTGCCTACCTACTACAGCTCTTCACTGGTATGGAACAGCGCTACTGCTATCGCACCAACAGTTACAACATCTGTAACAGCAAACATTGCACTGATAGGTGGTACAAACCCTGGTGGTGCAGGCTTTATAGCAGGTAGCGTACTGATGGGCGCAAACAAAACAACTGCTGTTGGCGATCCTGTCCCTAACCGTCTGATCATCCTGACAGATGCTGCAAACAATGCAATTGCTTACACGTATTCAGACAATCTGGGCAAATTCAGCTTCCCTAGCCTGCCTTATGGCAACTACAAAATATTCGGCGATGTAGTAGGTAAAACAAGCACTCCGCTGAATCTGTCTATCAGCACAAGCTCACCATCTTTTACTTCTATCTTATTCGAAGAAAAAGCACTGACATTCAACGCAAAAACCACAACAAGCGTATCGAATGTACTGGGCCAGCAACATGGCATCTATCCAAACCCTGCTAAAGATGCAATCACTATCACAGGCCTTACATCTGATGCTACTGTTACTATCTACGATATGACAGGCCGCACACTGGTACAACAAGCTGTAAACGCCGGCAACAACAATGTAAACATTGCTACACTGGCTACCGGCAACTATGTACTGAAACTGGCTGCTGAACAAGCAACTACAACTATCAAACTGACTAAAGAATAATCTGAAGAAGCGGTTTAGTTTTTCATAGTACCACTGTAACAAATCCCTCGCATTTCGCGGGGGATTTTTATTTAGGGTAAATTTTAACATCCATATTCCAACACGGTTCGTTAATTTCATAGTCTTACAATAAAAAGGACTTTCAACCATTATGATAAAAAGACTCATGCTGGCAATACCGCTGATGATGGCAGTACAAACCTACGCCGGCGACAAACAAGCTACAGGCATACAGTTTCAGGAACTGAGCCTGAAAGACGCTATGGCAAAAGCCAAGAAAGAACACAAGCTGATATTTATAGATGTATACACCACATGGTGCGGCCCGTGCAAACTGCTGAAGAAAAATACTTTTCCTGATAAAAACCTTGGCACGTACTACAACAAAAACTTCATAAACATAGCCGCAGATGCAGAACAGGGCGAATGGGTAAAATTTGCCGAAGACCGTGGCGTGCAGGGCTACCCTTGTATGATGATATTGGATGCTGAAGGCAAAGAAATAGGCCGCACGATGGGCTACATGCCTGCAGAACCATTGCTGAAGTTTGGCGCAGATACCAAAGCAAAAGCTAAATAAAGACTTTACAATTTTCAGATGTTTTAATGAGAGCCCCGCTAGTGCGGGGCTTTTGTTATATTTGAGATACTAAAATAATACTCTGTGAAAAAACCTATCCTTTTTGCACTGGCAATTCTATGTCAAGCGCATCTGTCATTTGCACAAAAAATATTTGCTTTTACCGATTTTGACTTGAACCCGGGCACTGGCAATTCTTACATGACAAAATTTACCGCTTGCAACGGAAAAGTATATTTCAACAATACCCTCCCATGGGGAAACAATACCATAAAAATAACAGACGGCACAAAAGCAGGCACGTATGATTTGAAAGACAATAACGGCAATTATGTTCCGCATGCGCGTACACATGCCGCTGTTGGCACAAAACTATTTATATGCGCATCAAATGCACTTTGGGTAACGGATGGCACACAAGCAGGCACATCCCGACTGAAAGCTTTTAATACATTTTTAGGTAGCATGAAGGGCTATAACAGTAAGCTGTACTTTGCTGCAGACGATGGCACCAACGGGACTGAGATATGGATATCAGACGGCACGGTGGCGGGCACACAGATGCTGAAAGATATTTTATCGGGCGCAGACCATTCGTACCCTGATAATTTCGAACTGCTAAACGGCAAACTATACTTCAGTGCCAAAAGCGACACCGGCACTGTTGCCGTATGGGAAACGGACGGCTCTAATGCGGGCACACAAATTATCAAAGACATTACAGACAACAGCAACAAACTTACAACGTCCAATTTTTCTGTATTAAACAACTTGTTGATTTTTTGGGCTTTCAATTATCAGAATAGGACACAACAACTCTGGGTATGCGATGGCACCGCTGCAGGAACCAAATCTATAAAAAACAAGTGGCAACTAAATTTGACCCCTTCTCCCTGGGGCGAGAATACAGCTGTATATAATGGCCGATTATACTTTAGCGGAAATGACAGTACATCGGGTATTGAGCTATGGGCTACAGACGGCACAACTGCCGGGACACAGCTAATAAAAGACATTTATCCCGGGGCTAATTCATCCATACCACTATACCTGTGCGCAGCGGGTGGCAAATTGTATTTTTCTGCAGATAACGGAGTTGATGGTTCGGAGCTATGGGCTACAGACGGCACTACAACGGGGACATATATGGTCCAAAACATCAACAACATCTATGGTTCTGTACCACGGTATTTTACCAACTTTCATAACAGGCTGTTTTTTACCGCACAATCTTTTGATGGCAGAAACCTATATACTACAGACGGGACGGCTTCAGGCACAAAAATAATAGCCCCGAAAACATGTACGGAAAAAAATCCATCGTCTTATGTAAATGAATTATTTGCATCAGACAGTGCGCTATACTTTCAAAGCAGTTACTTCCCCAACATTTCTGGCGAAGACCTCTGGAGTATCAAAGACTCCATAGATGTAACATCTGCACCCAGCATCCTTACCAATAAAGAAACATCCCTCTACCCCAACCCCGCACACCACAATTTTACAATAAAAACAACAACAGTATTTACAACAGGTAACGTAACGCTGACAGACGTAACAGGCCGTGTAGTAAAAACCGAAAAGCTGTATAACAACGAACAAACCATATCGCTGCAAGGCATAGCACCCGGCATATATATGGCACATGTATGGCTGGATGATAAACGAAGCACACAGAAACTGATAGTAGACTAATACTAAAAAAGCCCTGCAACAAGCGGGGCTTTTGTTATATTTGAAATACTAAACAATCGTTATGAAAAAACCTATACTCGCTTTTGTGCTGTGTATATTCTACACATCGCTGCATGCACAATTTACATTCAAACGCTTTGAGCTGAATACAGTTGACAATTCCAACCCCGCGGCATTTGAAGTAATTAATGGCCGCCTGTACTTTCAGGCAGATGACTATACACATGGCACAGAGCTATGGGTAAGCGATGGTACAGATACAGGCACTAAAATGCTGGCAGATATAGTACCCGGCATGGCCGATGCCAATCCTGCATCGTTCACCAGGCTGGGGTCGCAGATAATATTTACGGCAGATAGCCCTGCTATTGGCAATGAGCTGTGGATAACAGATGGTACCACAGCAGGTACACGATTGCTGAAGGATGTAAGCCCCGGCTCATCATCGTCCTACATCAACCAAATGACACCATACAATGGCAAAATATATTTCAGGGCAACTACCCCTGCCACGGGCTACGAGCTTTGGGAAACCGACGGCACAGGCGCCGGAACAAAAATGGTGAAAGATATATGGAATGGCACAGCAGGCAGCTACCCCGATTACCTGACGGTATATAATGGCAAGCTATATTTCTGGGCAAACATCATGAGCGGATATGACCTGTGGGAAACTGATGGTACAACCGCAGGCACTATGGTAGCCAATCCATTCGCAGCAACAGGTGCGGGCCTCACTGCAGGGCGCAATCCTATTGCTATACTCAACAACAAACACTATTTTCTAAACCCCGATGGCGGTGGCAGCAATACAGCCCTTTACTGCAGCGATGGGCCAAAAGCCAATATGCAATTGGTAAAAATCATACACCCGTCAAAACTCACAAGCCTCAACATACTGCTGGTAGCATACAACAAAATATATTTCAGAACAGATGATGGCATACATGGCCTGGAGCTGTGGGTGAGCGATGGCACCTCCGCGGGTACTTACATGCTGAAAGACATCACACCAACAGTTGCCCCCAGCGGCAGCCAGCAATTATTTGCCTTCAACGACAAAGTATTCTTCAACGCAAACGACAATGTACATGGCGAAGAAATGTGGGTAACAGATGGTACCGACACCGGCACACACTTGTTTTTGGATATATTTCCCGGTGCTGCGTCCTCTTCTCCAGCATGGACAACAGTTTTCAGAAACAAACTTTACTTCAACACACAGAATGGTTTGTTCAGATACATATACTGTACAGATGGCACGGTAGCCGGCACCAAACTGGTAGCACCTGCCAATGCGCAAACCAATCTTCCGCAAACCAGCATTACAAACAGGCCTGTAGTGTTTAACAACACACTATACATGCAGGCACGCTACGATACCTATGGCAATGAGCTGTGGGCGCTGAATGACACCAGCATATACATACCGCCATTGGGCAATATGCCGGGCATGTATCAGCAGGCAAGCATCACCCTATACCCCAACCCCGCACACCATATTTTTATGGTACATACCACAACTCCTTTCAAAACAGGCAGTGTTACGCTTACAGACATTACAGGCAAAACAGTGCTGAACAAATACCCGATTACTGATACACAATTACAAATACCATTAAACGATATTGCCCCCGGCATGTATATGGCCGATGTATGGCTGGATGATAAACGAAGTGTACAGAAATTGATGATAGAATAACCTAAAAGCCCCGCAAATTGCGGGGCTTTTTATCTTTTATCCCTACATTTGTTGCTGTTATATCATACATTATGAAGAAACCTATAATCTCACTCTGTATACTACTGCAGTCTTTCAGCGTATTGGCACAAGCGCCTTTTGTATTCAAAAGCTTCGACCTAAATCCCGGCGCATCTTTTTCAAATCCTGTATTGTTTACAGCATCAGGCTCTAAACTATTTTTTGTAGCCAAAACAGGTAATGAAGGCACCGAACTATGGGTTACAGACGGCACTTCGTCCGGTACAAAAATGATTAAAGACATTCACCCCGGTGCAGGTAGCAGTATCGGCAATGATCAATTGATGGCCTACAACGGCAAAGTATACTTTGGTGCAAATGATGGAACAAATGGAAAACAATTGTGGGTAAGTGATGGCACATCGGCAGGTACATTCATGTTGAAGAATATTGCACCAATGCATACTACCCCTGCAAACATATCTGCGGTGTTGAATGGCAAACTTTATTTTGCCGCAACAGATGGCACAACTGGCAATGAATTGTGGGAAACAGACGGCACTACAGCAGGCACAGTACTGGCAGCAGACATATCTGCAGGGCCAGGCAATTCTCATCCCGCACACTTTTGTGTATATAATAATAGCCTCTATTTTCAGGCAAAAGACGACTTATACAAATTCGACAATAGCACAACCGGTGCATCTGTTGCGGCGGTAATATGCCCCATACCAACAAGCGGCGCATCTGCATACCCTATACATATGACGGTGTATAATGGTAAAATTATTTTCAGTGCAAACAATTGTGTGAATGGCGAAGAACTGTGGTCATCTGATGGCACAGCAAGCGGCACTGCCATGCTGAAAGATGTAATGACAGGCAGTGGTGGTGGCTGTAAGGTAAGCAAACCATACCTGTGCAACAATAAGGCATACTTTGTAGCAGATAACGGCACAGGGGCAGAACTGTGGATTACAGACGGTACAGCCGCAGGCACTACACAAATACAAGACATATACCCCGGCAGTGCAGGTGCTGCACCATCGGCTATGGTTGCTATGGGCACGCGTTTATTTTTTGCTGCTGACGATGGAACTAGTGGGCGTGAGCTATGGGTAACAGATGGCACCACGGCAGGCACTCGCATGGTAAAAGATATATTGCCGGGCAGTGCCGGCTCTCAGTACATACGCACTGTGGTTTACAAAAACTACCTGTACTTTACAGCACAACAAGCCAGCGGAGACTTCAGGCTCTATCGTACAGACGGGACCACTGCAGGCACGCAGATGATAACCCCTGCAGGTTCTGTAAACAGCAACCCTGCCACCGTGGGCGAGTTCTTTGTCTTCAACGGATCCTTATATTTTGGCGCACAGTTTAACCCTGCTATTGGTCAGGAACTTTGGATGCTGACAGACACTACTGGCACAACACCACCGCCAAATGGCATCACAACACCACATACAGATGCAGACATCACCCTCTACCCCAACCCCGCACACCACAATTTTACAATAAAAACAACTACAGCATTTAAGACAGGCAGCGTAACACTTACGGATGTAACAGGCCGCATTGTAAAAACCGAAAAACTATACAATAACCAACAAACCATATCGCTGCAAGGGATAGCCCCCGGCATGTATGTGGCCGATGTATGGCTGGATGATAAACGAAGTGTACAGAAACTGATAGTAGAATAATTAACCTACTATTGCATATTGTATATATATTTTATAGTTTCGTATTACTAAATAAATCTTATGAAACTACTTTACCTATTTACTTTCTATGTCTTTGCTGCAGTATCCGCAAGCGCGCAAACATCTTTTATCTTCAACAATATAGATGTATACCCAACAGGCAATGCCAATGTAAATAACATTGTAGCAACAGGCGGCAGATTGTTCTTCCGTGCTACTGATAATAGTGGCGATGGCGTATTTGTAAGCAACGGTACGTTTGCGGGTACTACACCAATACTACTGTCTGACGGAACAAGAGTAGATGCCCCGATTGGCGAGCTGAAAGGCAAAATAATATTTGCATCAACAAACAAAACAGGCAACAACTATTTGTATAGTAGCGATGGCACACAGGCAGGCACTACGGTTATTACGCAGCTAGCAACAAACTTTAAACCACAGAAATACTTTTCGTGGAACAACAAGCTCTATATCTTTAATGGCGACAAACTATTTTGTACAGACGGTACTGCCGGCAATCTTACAGCCATTACCAACAGTGCGGGCGATACGCTGGGCGTAGCAAGGTATCAGAACGCACTGGGGCTGAACAATGACGTGTACTTTATTGCCGACACTGCCAATGCAGGGCTTTGGAAAACAGATGGCACAGCTGCCGGCACAGTACGAGTATGGAATACCGGCACACAATATTCATGGCCAATAGACCTTACCCTCACAGCACTGAACAACGAAGTATATTTCTTTGCTGTAGATACGGGAGGCAATTACCAACTGGCAAAGACAGACGGAACAGCAATAGGTAGCAGCGTCGTCCACAAATTCAAACGTAGCGAACGTTATTCAGGCGAAGCTACTCCTACCGCCTTCAAAGGCAAACTATACTATGTAATCAATAAGTACATGATTGGCAATGAACTGTGGAGCACAGACGGAAGCACATACGCTACCGCTATGGTAAAGGATATAAGAAAAGGTAGTGCTAGCGGGTTATCCAGATCTGTTTTATTTATATACAAAGACAACCTGTATTTTCAAGCAACCGACAGCACCAACAGTATGGACATTTATACTACGGACGGCACTGACACCGGCACAAAAAAAATAACATCACTAGTAACCCCTAACCAGACGCTATGGATACAAAGTGTAATCCCTTTCAAAGACAGACTTATCTTCTGGGCATACGACTCAAACAATACCGGTAGCGGCATATTCGTATCAGACCTCACACCGTCAGGCACTACAAAACTCATCCCGCCAAATGCAACTAATGGCAACCCCATATCAGGTTTTCTAGCAAAGTCATTTATTTTTTTTGAACCCGATAGCGCTGTCTATTTCGTGGCAGACTATATTGGCAAAGGCTATGAACTATGGTCTGTAAAAGAGGTTAATACCTCGTCTATCTTGCCAGTAGACAAGCATGGTGACATCACCCTCTACCCCAACCCGGCACACCACAATTTTACAATAAAAACAACTACAGCATTTAAGACAGGCAGCGTAACACTTACGGATGTAACAGGCCGCATTGTAAAAACCGAAAAACTATACAATAACCAACAAACCATATCGCTGCAAGGCATAGCCCCCGGCATGTATATGGCAGATGTATGGCTGGATGATAAACGGAGTACGCAAAAACTGATTATAGAATAAGACAAAAGCCCCGCAATATGCGGGGCTTTTTCTATATTTATATACTAAAACTATTATTCTGTGAAGAACCCTATACTCTTCTTTGCGCTTTTATTATCGGCATTATCACCGGCATTTGCGCAATCGGTACTCAAACGCTTTGATCTGCAACCGGGCAAAAATTCAAGCCCCGGTTTCCTGACGGCTGTAGGCGGCAAACTTTTTTTCGAAGCATATGAAGGCATTATCAATCCCGAATTGTACATCAGCGATGGCACAGATACAGGTACACACAAAGTACCCAACACAATAATTGGCTATGCGCCGCGTGCTATTTGCGACTATAACGGCAAAGCAATATTTTCTTATCAGGACACTGTATATGGCAGAGAACTATGGATAAGTGATGGTACATCTGCGGGTACACGCATGATAAAAGACATCAACCCCGGCAAAGGCGCAGGCTTTACCGGTTCTTACTCCATAACATACAATGGCAAGATGTACTTTGGCGGGAATGATGGTATCAACGGCGCTTCGCTATGGTGCACAGATGGCACTGCAGCAGGTACACAAATGGTAGCAGATCTGATACCCGGTGCTGCTGATGCAGAAATAAAAGAGTTTGTAATAAGCGGCGGTAAATTATACTTCAATGCCAGCGATAGCCTTCAGGGGCACATGAAGCTGTGGGTAACAGATGGCACCACGGCAGGTACTCTATGCCTGCGCAGCACTTGCGGCAGCTTCCCGTGCTATAGCATGGACTCACCAACACCATGGCTCACAGCCTACAACAACAAAGTATATTTCTTTGCAAAATCTGCAACCTATGGCACAGAAATATGGACATCTGATGGCACCAATGCAGGCACACAAATACTCAAAGACATTGAACCCGGCACCGCATCAGGTTTTAGTACGGGCATGTGGTTCAAACAACCACGTATACTGAACAATAAGCTATATTTTGAAAGCGGCAATACTACCACGGGCTTAGACATTTGGGAAACAGATGGCACCACGGCAGGCACAAAGATTGCGATAGACCTTGATACATTCATTGGTACTAAAGGGCCTACTTTTTATCCCACAGTTGCCGGCAACAGGCTCTTTTTCTTTGTATACGACCCCTCGCTATACAATACCCGAATGATAAGTACGGATGGAACACAAGCAGGTACCAGCGTAATAAAACTGCCCGACAGCATGTACAGCATTACATCTCAGCCTGTGGAATATCGCAACAGGCTATACGTACCGGCATCTTCTCAGAGCAAAATCGCCCTGCTCAGTTTTGTTGACACCAGTACTGTGGCACAATACGCAAGCCACAAATACCCTGTCAACAATGCCAGTTCTTCACCATATCGTGCGGTATTCTGGCCAACGGTTTGCGATAGCTCGCTATTCTTTACAGCACCGCTGGATACTGCCGGCACAGAGTTATGGATGCTGCGCGACACTGTATACAAACCGATTGTTACACCAATTGGCATTAACAAACTTTCTAATTCAAATAGCATAACCCTCTACCCCAACCCGGCACACCACAATTTTACAATAAAAACTACAACCGCATTCAAAGCCGGAAGCATAACGCTCACAGATGTAACGGGACGTGTGGTAAAAACAGAAAAGCTATATAAAAACGAGCAAACTATATCCCTGCAAGGCATAGCCCCCGGCATGTGTATGGCAGATGTATGGCTGGATGATAAACGGAGTGTACAGAAACTGATAGTTGAATAAACTAAAAAAGCTCTGCAACATGTACGGCTTTTTCGTAATTTGGCATTACTTAAAAACTCTTTGTATGAAAAAACCTATAATCTTCTCAATGTTGCTACTATGCAGCGCAGTAGCATTTTCGCAGCCAACACTCAAAAGATTCGATTTGGTTGTTGGCCAATCTTCAAACCCTAAATACCTGCAAGCTGTTGGCAATCGCGTTTTTTTTGAAGCAGGCACTAGCAACAATCGCGAGCTATGGGTGAGCGACGGTACTACGGCTGGCACACACGTTATAAACGATATGCCATATACACAAAGCGCTGCGTATCCTTTGGCAAGCATCAGCAGCGGGCTGCTGCTCTACAGTTACAATGATACACTTACCGGCAATGAGCTATGGGTAACAGATGGCACTACCGCCGGTACTACTATGGTGAAGGACATAAACCCAACCGGCTCTGCCGACATTGCAAACAATGTGGTATATAATGGCAAACTATATTTTGCTGCAAACAACGGCACCAACGGCAACGAACTATGGGTAACCGATGGTACTACGGTGGGCACAACAATGTTGTCAGACATTATACCGGGCTCAAATGGTTCCAATCCTGAAAACTTCATTGTCTGCAACAACAAATTCTACTTTACAGCCAAAACATTTACGCCAGGCGCTATCCAGATGTGGGTAAGCGACGGAACCCTCACAGGCACAAAGCCGATAAAGGGCAACTGCAGCACAGCCGTTTGCTATTCTTTGCAAAATGTAAATCCTGTAGCGTTTAATAACAAAGTATACTTCAGAGCTTCTACAACTGCTACAGGGGATGAACTGTGGAGCACAGACGGCACCGATGCAGGAACGAATATGGTAAAAGACATCCGTCCCGGTACAGCATCAGGCTATTCCAATTCCGTTATGCTTGGTACGCCCGTTGCTTTAAATGGCAAGCTCTACTTTTCCGCTGCAGACACTACCGGCAGGACAAACACATGGTGTACAGACGGCACGGCTGCCGGCACCAACATGGCTATAGACATGCTACCCATTATTGGAACAGGTAATATTATGAGATATGCTACCTACAATAACAAACTCTACGGCATCACCATAGCACCTCTACACTATCGCTTGCTGGTAAGCGATGGCACACAGAATGGCACCAAAGGAATTGCTATGCCGGATAACTTCGCAGGCCTCAATTTTATGACTGTTTACAGAAACAGGCTGTACATTGCCGGAGAAGATATCATTGCGGGTAACAATGCATTACTGCAAATAAGTGGTGACGACACACTGGCCACATTTGCTGCCAACAAATACCCCATACCTACATCATTAGAATCACTCAATTATATAGGTCCGCTTGTAGTTTGCGATACAACACTATTTTTTATGGCTCCGCTGGATAATACAGGGGCAGAGCTGTGGACGCTGAGTGATACAGTATATAAAAGCACCGGCACACACATAACTCCTATCAACACAGATGGCATTTGTGCCATCTACCCCAACCCCGCACACCACAATTTTACAATAAAAACAACTGCAGCATTTAAAGCAGGTAGCATTACACTTACAGATGCAACAGGCCGCGTTGTGAAAACAGAAAAGCTATATAACAACGAACAAACCATCTCGCTGCAAGGCATAGCCCCCGGCATGTATATGGCAGATGTATGGCTGGATGATAAACGGACCACACAAAAACTGATAATTCAATAATAAAACGAACAAAAGCCTCGCAAAATGCGGGGCTTTTTTATTGACAGATAAACCCAAGCATTTTCTTACACATTCAGCCCCAAATCCTTTACAGCAAGCATTTACAAACAATCAACGTTATATTATCTCCTCCCATACACCCAAAAATGAAGGCATATTTAATACAGCAGTCATATATCCTTGGTATTTTTAACACAATACTTCCAAACCAAAACAGCATTATAATGAAAAGACACATACGCACATTATGTTGCGCATTGGCTATAACCATGCAGGCAAATGCACAACTTGTTTTTACAGGATTTGACCTGAACCCCGGCGCGGGAGACTCATCCCCGTGGCAGTTTGTGAACTATAATGGCAAAATGCTCTTTAACGCCGCTACCACTGCCAGTGGTGCAGAGCTATGGATAAGCGATGGTACCAGTGCCGGCACGCAACTGCTCAAAGAAATATATACAGGTAGTACAGGCAGCTCTCCCTACAACTTTTTTGAAGTGAATGGCAAACTGCTTTTTGCCGCCATCAGCAATGGCAATGGACAGGAGCTATGGATAACAGATGGTACTGCCGCAGGCACGCAGCAGTTGAAAGATATAAATCCCGGTGCAGGCAGTTCCGGTGCGCTTACTAATGCCATTGCGATGAACAATAAGCTATACTTTGCTGCCAACGATGGCACACATGGTACAGAGCTGTGGGTAAGCGACGGCACCAGTGCAGGCACACAACTGCTCAAAGACATCAACCCCGGTGCGGCAAACGCAAACCCATACAAGCCTGTTATCTACAACGGTAAAATCTACTTTGCTGCCGCAGATGCTGCTAATGGAGAAGAACTATGGGTAACAGACGGCACCAGTGCCGGCACACTGATGGTACGCGATATAGCTACAGGCATTGTGGGCAGTAGCCCGGGCAGCCTTACTATATATAACGGGTTGCTATACTTTTTCGCATCAACCACTGCATATGGCCGCGAACTGTGGGTAACAGACGGTACATCTGCCAATACACAAGTCATCAAAGACCTGAACCCCGGCCCGGGTGCCGGCGCATACACGTATCCTTACACGGTGGTGTTTGGTGGCAAATTATATTTTGCAGGCGATAATGGCACCAGCGGCACAGAAGTATTTGCTACAGATGGTACTACTGCAGGCACCGTACTGGTTGCCAATATCAATTCTTCAGGCAGCTCCCTCCCCTCAGAATTTTATATTTATAAAAACAAACTGTACTTCAATGCAGATGATGGCACCAATGGCCGCGAACTTTGGGTAACAGATGGCAGCAACACCACAATGGTAACAGACCTGAACCCGGGCGCAGGAGACGGTTCACCTACCCTCTTCTACACCTACAAAGGCAATCTGTATTTTGGCGCAACAAGGTCTTCTGCACCAGACTACAACATCTACAAAAGCGATGGCACAGCAGCAGGCACGGTGCTAATTGCGCCTACCATTGCACCAAACATAAACCCAACAGGAGACGGCGTAGGCTTTTTCCTGAACACAACAAACAATACACTGTACATGAGGGCCAACTACAATAGCAACGGGCTGGAGATGTGGGCCATCAAAGACACCTCTACAACAGGCATAGCATCTGCAACCACTGTAGCAGATGCACACATCTACCCCAACCCTGCAAACAACAACTTTACAATACAAACAACTATTGCATTTAAAGCGGGTAGCGTAACGCTGACAGACGTTACAGGCCGCACAGTAAAAACAGAAAAGCTATACAACAACGTGCAAACTATATCGCTGCAAGGCATAGCCCCCGGCACGTATATGGCAGATGTATGGCTGGATGATAAACAAAGTGTGCAGAAACTGATAATTGAATAAGCCAAAAGCCTCGCAAAAGCGGGGCTTTTTTATTGGCAGATAAACCCAAACACACATCTGCATATATGCCGTGAAACCTTTTACAGACAGGTACTATAAACGCATACCGAAAAACAGGCACGCCTCATACACCCAAAAATGAAGGCTTAAATAATACAGCCTTTATATATCCTTGGTATTTTTACCCAAATACTTCCAAACCAAAACAGCATTATAATGAAGAAACACTTATTATCACTATGTTGCACACTGGCTATTGCCTTGCAGGCAGATGCACAACTCATTTTCACCGGATATGATCTTGACGCCGGGACGGGCGCCTCTGCTCCCTGGAAATTCATTAACTATAACGGCAAAATGTTGTTTAATGCAGGTAGTATTACCACAGGGGCCGAACTATGGATAAGCGATGGCACCGCAGCTGGCACACAAATGCTGAAAGACATATACACGGGCAACATAGGCAGTGCACCTGGCAATTTTTATGAACTAAACGGGAAAGTACTTTTTTCTGCAGCTAGCAATGGTAGCGGACAAGAGTTGTGGATTACGGATGGCACCAGCGCAGGCACTCAGTTATTAAAAGATATCTATCCCGGCCCGTTGTCTTCGAGCACGCTTGGAGATGCTGTTGTGCTTAATAACAAACTATACTTTTCTGCCAACGATGGCACGCATGGCAATGAACTTTGGGTAACGGATGGTACAAATGCGGGTACACAGTTATTAAAAGATATTAATCCCGGCGTAGGAAACTCCAGTCCGTACAAACCGACAGCATATAACGGGAAAATATACTTTACTGCAATAGATGCAAATGGCTCTGAACTTTGGGTATCAGACGGCACCAGCGGAGGCACACTAATGGTGCGAGATATTGCTCCGGGCAACGCCAGTAGCAGTCCTTCGTCCTATACTGTATGCAACGGGCTGTTATACTTCTTTGCCACAAACAGCACTTATGGCATAGAGCCATGGGTAACGGATGGTACGTTTGCCAACACACATATTGTAATAGACCTGAACCCGGGCAGTGTTAACGGTGCAGGTGTAACCCCGGAAACTATCGTATACAACAACAAGCTCTATTTTGAAGGCACTAATGGCGCAAGCGGCTATGAACTGTATTCTACAGATGGCACCGCAGCAGGTACGCAACTGGTTGCTAACATAAACTTTGCAGGCAGCTCCTACCCATCAGAATTCTGTGTTTTTAAAAACAAATTATACTTTAATGCTACCGATGGCAGCAGCGGGTATGAGCTTTGGACAACAGACGGCAGTAACACCTCATTTATCGCAGATCTGAATCCGGGTGCAGCAGATGCCTATCCGGGGTATTTATACGTCTACAAAGACAATCTGTATTTTACCGCTACAAGATCTTCGGCACCAGACTACAATATTTATAAAACCGATGGTACAAATGCAGGCACTGTTGTTATAGCGCCCGCTATTGCGCCAAACACCAACCCTGCAAAATACTGTAACGGCTTTTTCCTGAACACAACAGACAAAAAACTGTACTTCAGGGCCGACTACAACAGCGCCGGGCTGGAGCTATGGAGTATACAAGACACAACAGGGGCAGCAAGCATAGCTAGTCTTGCTTCAGCAGATATAGCACTATACCCAAATCCTGCAAACAACAACTTTACAATAAAAACAACTACTGCATTTAAAGCAGGTACCGTAACACTTACAGATGCAACAGGGCGTGTAGCAAAAACCGAAAAGCTATATACAAACGAGCAAACAATCTCCCTGCAAGGCATAGCCCCCGGCATGTATATGGCAGATGTATGGCTGGATGATAAACGCAAAACGCAAAAGCTTTTAATAGAGTAACACCCTGATACAATAGCCACCATAGTGCGGCTTTTGTCTTTCAGCCAAATATGCCAAGACAATAAAAATTAATATTTACAAATACAAACAACAGTCATGAAAAAGATATTTACACCCGTCATGCTATTGCTGTCTTCAATGGCAGCAAGTGCGCAAGTGCCAGTATTTACCAATATAGATATTGATGCAGGCAGCAACAGCAGTTATGGGAATGTGCTGGGTGAAGCAAATGGCAAAATCTTTGTATCTGCAGTAACAGCTGCAAATGGGTATGAACTGTATGTCACAGATGGCACTACAGCAGGCACACAAATGCTGAAAGACATAAAGGCCGGTGCAGGCAATGGCCTTACCATTTTTGGCTACACTGTGTATAATGGTAAACTATACTTTACAGCAGATGACGGCACCAATGGTGTGGAGTTGTGGTTTAGCGACGGCACTGCAGCAGGCACACAAATGCTGAAAGACATTAACCCCGGTGCTGCAAGTGCATTCAACCAGTCCAACTTTCTTACAGTATCTGCAGGTAAGCTCTTCTTCATGGCAGACAACGGCACAAATGGTTACGAACTCTGGATGAGCGATGGCACCACCGCAGGCACAGTATTCCTGAAAGATATTGAACCGGGTGCAGGTGGCAGCGCACCCAGAGAGTTTACAGAACTGAATGGCAAAACGCTCTTCAACGCAAGAACTACAGCAAACGGTAGTGAATTGTGGATTACAGACGGCACAAGCGCTGGCACACAGATAGTATTGGATATATATGCCGGTGGGCCTGACGGTGGTTTGCCACAGAGGCTTACCAAGTTCAACAATAAGGTATACTTCATTGCTCAATCTAATGCAGATGGTTTTGAAATATGGTATACCGACGGCACAACAGCAGGTACATCCCAACTCAAAGACGTAAATCCTTCGGGTGATGGCATTGTGAATGGCGAATTGAAGGTGGCAGGCAACAAACTCTACTTCCCTGGCGTAGATGGTGTTAACGGTCAGGAACTTTGGGTATCAGACGGCACTTTTGCAGGCACGAAAATGGTAACAGATGCCACCCCGGGTAGCGGTAGCACAGTTATAAGATACCTTGCCGAAAGCCACGGGAAGCTATACTACCGCGCATTGCTAAGTGCAACAGGCTCTGAACCCTGGGTAAGCGACGGTACAAGTGCAGGCACTTTTATGCTGAAGGACCTGCTGACCGGTACCGGCAATGGCACGAGCTTCCCAGTATTCACCCAATACAAAAAATACACCTACTTTATAGGCCAACAAACAAGCGGAGACCTGCAATTGTGGCAAACAGACGGCACTACTGCCAATACAAAGGTTGTTGCCCCGATAATAGCCCCTAATGCCAACCCGCTTAGCGCGACAAGCCTCCTCAGGCTTGTGGCAAAAGATAGCAGCCTCTATTTTTCTGCAAACTACGATGGCACGGGAACTGAGCTCTGGAAAATGACAGACACCACTTCATACCCCAATAGTGTGGCAGCCACTTTAAATAATACTGCAGATACACGCATCTACCCCAGCCCTGCACACCACAACTTTACAATAAAAACAACTACAGTATTTAAAGCGGGCAGCGTAACGCTTACAGACGCAACAGGACGTGTGGTAAAAACTGAAAAGCTATACAACAATGAGCAAGTAATCTCACTGCAAGACATTGCCCCCGGCATGTATATGGCAGATGTATGGCTGGATGATAAACAAAGTGTGCAGAAACTGATAATTGAATAAGCCAAAAGCCTCGCAATAGCGGGGCTTTTATTATAATCAACTGGCCTGCATCTGTTGTTGAAATGTAATGATGATAAACTCTGCAGGACGAGTTATCGCAACACCCACCTCTGCTCTCAGGAAACCATCCAGCAGGTCATTACTCGTCATAGTACTACCAAGCCCTATTTTTACAAAGAATGCCTCTTCGGGTTTTGCACCTGCAAATGCACCTTGTGCCCATAAGCCTGTAAGAAAAGAATTGATACTTGCAGTAATTGCAGCCCATGTATTGGCATCATTCGGCTCGAACACATATGCCTGACAGGCAAACTTTATACTCTGCTCTACCATTATCATCGTTCGCCTTACATTGATGTATCTCCAATCGTTGCTATTACCATCCAGCGTACGGGCACCCCATACCAACAAGCCACGACCGGTGAATGAACGGATTGCATTTACAGCTTTACCATCCAAAGGTACATTCATACCCTCCTGCTGGTTGTTATTAATAGATAATACAGGGCTTGCTACCGCTTGCAGGCTTACATTAGCAGGTGCTTTCCATACACCCACAGCATTATCTACGCTCGTATACACACCTGCCATTGCAGCCGATGGCGGCATCTTGTTAACAAGGCTCAATGCAGCTGCTTTTATGGTTTTATAATTATCGCTGAGTGCTAGCAATGCACTATCCGCACCCTCTATACCAACTGTTGCAGCATTTTGCATGATGGTATTGTATGCTGCTACATGGGCAGGCTCCATATAGTTTTGTAAATCTGCAAACTGTGTATAGTCCAGTGCAGCATCGGTGGTTATGACAGTGTTCAGCCATGGGTAATATGCCACACCATAACTCCTGTCATCAGTAAGTATTGCACTTCTGAAATTGCTGATATCATCGTCTATTGTATTACATGTATAGGTATCTAATATGGCAACGCAGCTTTGCATACACATGCAATGTACAAGCATATCATTCATCAACGTATTGTAGTCTGCATTACTCAGCAACAATGCATCCGGCACTACAAGCATTGTAGGCTCCGGCTCTTTCCTAAGTGTATCTATAGCTGCTTGCATAGCTGCAAGTGTGAGTGTTGTATTATAGCCCCCTGCCGATACAATGTAACAACGGCCGCCACCATTTGCATAAAACAGGCGCAAGCTGTTGTATAGCCTGTACATCAATACACCATCCAGATCAACTATATACGATTTGCCGTTTATCGGGAAAGCGAGAGCATCGTTGCTTTCAATCAGTTTGAATTTGTATTGCGGTGCTTTACCGAATAATTGTTCATACTCTACCAGAGAGGAAATAATGGTGGGTACATTCAGCAAAGAACGGCCATTTAGCGACAAAGCCTTTTCTGTATGGCCTATAAATACGGGCACAGCAGTATTCACCTGCCTTGTACTATTGGGGAAAGTGTTTTTTTCTTCGATATAAACACCGGGCGATTTGTATTGCATAAGTTTTATGATGTAGTTGTTGCAAGATATATATTGTTGCAACAATACAACCTATTATTCTGCAATGCCATTCTTCACGGCATATACCACAAGGCCTGCAGTATTGCGCACGCCTATTTTTTCAAGCAGGGTGCTGCGTATGCCCTCTACCGTGCGCTGGCTCAGAAATACTTTTTCGGCTATCTCGGCATTGGTATGCTCCATACATATCAGGCGGAGGATTTCTTTTTCCTTATCGTTGAGCTGCACATTTTCTTTGGTACGCTGTTGCAATTGTTTCTTCTTCACAATGGTTTTCAGCATCAGCTTGCTCACCATGTCGTTGAAGTAATAATCGTTTTCGTGTACGGCGTGTATGGCTTTGATAATTTCTTCGGGGTCGGCATTTTTGGTCAGATAGCCATTCACCCCCATATCCAGCATATGCAGGATGAAGTTTTCGTCATCGTACATCGTCAGTACGATAATCTTTACGCCCGGGTATTTTGCCTTTACCGCTTTGGTGGCTTCCATGCCATCCATTTCGGGCATCTTCATATCCATCAGTATCACATCGGGCTGTATACTGCCCAGCAGCTGCAGTAGCTGCACACCATTCTCTGCCTCGCCCACACACTTCAGTATAGCATCACTGTTCAGCGTATAGTGCAGGCCCTGGCGAAAAACCTTGTGATCGTCTGCTATAATGTATGTAATGATTGCCATGCCTACAGTGGTATATGGATGATGGTATGATACCAGTTATCTTCTTTGTCAAAACTAATGCTGCCGTTCAATACTTTCAAACGGTTCACAATGTTTTTGAGGCCCGTAGCATCTTTCTTGTATATATATTCCTGAAAACGCTCCTGCGTAATACCCTGCTGACCGTTGTGGCTGAAACGCAGTTCCAGCTTATTACCTTCGCGCTCAGCACTTACCTCTGCCCTATCTGCACCGGCATGTTTCAGCGTATTGTTCATCAGCTCCTGCATAATACGATACAGCGCCAGCGATTTGTTTTCGTCGAGCGCGGGCAGCTCATCGCCGGAGAAATCTATTTGTATAACACCACTTTTATTAAACACATCGAAGAAGGATTGCAATGCCATTTGCAGGCCCAGGCGTTGCAACATGGCAGGTTGTAGTCGGTGGCTGAGGCTGCGGATTTTACCAATGGTTTCATCTATCAGTTGTTGCGACTGCTCGAAAGCCTCACTGCCCGCACCTTCTTTATTAGCCATACGCAGGTAGAGGCGAACGGATGCCAGCGTAGCGCCCACATCGTCGTGCAGCTCTGCGGCAATGCGCATACGCTCATCTTCCTCTGCACGGATAGCAGCCTCTGTCAGTTCTTTTTCTTTTTGGCGGTTGATGACATCAAGTTGTTGCTTATGCCTGATGACCTTTCGCTGGTATTGCACCACGAACAGTATAATGCCCGTAGACAATGCAAGCATGGCACATGCCCCAAGTAACACTATACTAACGTTTGTCACTTCCATTCTCTACAGACAAAGCTTTTGCAAGAAAAATATTTTTGATGATATTGAGGCTACAGAAAAGATATACCCATAATAAGTTAATAAGTATCTTATTTTGTACATCTATTATCTCTTCGTACAAGAAGATAAAGAATACGCCTGAAGCATATATAAGAATTGCTGTATTAATCCAGAATTCAGATGAACGTTCTATAAAGTCCTGCTTAGGGTTTTTAATCATCTTATAAAAACCTAATACTGCATATATTATATATACAAGGTAAAACAAAGCACCAGCATACAAATTGAGTCGGAACACACTCAATGGAACATCAGAGTTATATGGTCTAATAAACAATGTATGACATATAAATACTATACTAAAAAATACGACAAGTGCTATTGATAACTTATTATCCAATATCTGCTTTCTATAATAAAATGTTAGCAATACGAATTCAGTTAACAGAAATAAATTACCCTGTCCAGGTATTGGGCTACCTAACTGCTTCAAACCAAATGAAACAATATCAAAAATGAGGCATACTATAGCATACAGCCATAATATGCCCTTGCATTTTCTACCCAATACAATTGGTAGCAAATGTGACAAATTTGATATATACTGGATTATGTAGATAAAGAAACTATTACGGATGTTCGTTACTTAAATCATAAAACTTAACAGTACCACCACTTACAGCTTTGAATACAATATCATATTCGTTAGCTGCATTCTTTGCTTTGTAGAAGTGAAACTCCTGCACATCCATCATTTGCTTGATGCCCTTAAATAATGGTATTGAATAGTAGCGGAATATCTCCAGCATTTCTACTAACTCCATTGTTATATTATTTGTGTTCACATCATTTTCATCCATGTGAAAACGCAGGCGCATGTTTGTGCAATCTGCATTCTCAATAAGGCCATTCACTTCAGCCCAGTCTATAATAGTTGGCGAAGGAACTGATGCACCGAAAAATGCAGACACCATCGTATTGAACTTGGCCTCTGTTATCTTGTGATTGTTGGCAATAGCCAGCTGGTCGGCGGGGTTGGTACAGTCATACCTTGTTTCTGTATTGTCCATAGTTAGTTTGTTTGCTATAAAGATATACGAAGCTTCGAGGTTTGTGCAAGTATCCCTGTCCATTTCACGTATCGATTCGCAGAAAATGCGTATTTCTACGCAGCAAAATCACGAATATTCAACCTTGTATGCGCAATGTCCGTTTCTGAACTTTACATCGTAACACAGCCCCATATAGCTTTACACTATTATCATTTACCCCTTATATGAAATAATACATCCACCCACGCACCCCTAATGAACGCCCCGCCCTTCAAAAGGCGGGGATTTTTTTAGTTGCTGATGCCCAAATTAAATACTGCTTAAAATTGAGCCATTCATTATGGCGAAACATAGATTGACGATACATTTGTAAAACACTTTATAAAACCTTTTTAATATGAGATACCTCACAACTCTTAATTTATTATTACTATCCGCATTCAGCGCTACTGCGCAGCTTTCTTTCAACGAAATAGTTTTAAATCCGGGAGCGGCATCATCCAGCCCACACAGCATGAGGGCTGTAAATGGCACAATGTACTTTCAGGCAGAACGTGCAGGACAAGGCAACGAACTCTGGGCTACAGATGGTACTGCATCGGGCACCAGATTTATCAAAGACCTGTACAGCGGCCTCAACAGCTCAAACCCGCACAGTTTCGTTGGCATGAATGGCAAAGTGTATTTTCTGGCAAAGGGCGCCAACAACACCGATGACCTGTGGGAAACAGATGGCACCACAACAGGAACGAAAGTAATATTCCAAAGCACTATCAATAGTGCTATCGGATCTACAGACCTGCAGATAATGAATGGCAAACTATATTTTGTCGCAACAACAATTGCAGAAGGCGCAGAAATATGGGAGAGTGACGGAACAACAGCCGGCACTAAACTATTAAAAGACATCAATCCAGGTAGTGGCAATGGTTGGTTTGGCAATAGGCTAGTATATAACAACAAGCTATACTTTGAGGCCTTTGACGGTACCAGCAGTACATTATGGTGTACGGATGGCACTACTGCAGGCACTATAAAAGTAAGCACCAATCCTGTTTCACACATCTGCAATATGTGCGTGATGAACAATATGCTATACTTTACCGCAACAGATGCTACAGGACGCGTGCTTTATAAAACTGACGGCAGCAATGCGGGCACTGTACCTGTAGCTACCCTTAGTACCAGCACTACTATTGTGCCTCTAACAACAGAGGAAGTAATTGTGAACAACAAACTGTATTTTGTAAGTGCCGACAATAATAACACTCAGCAAATATGGGCAACAGATGGCACTGCTACTGGCACAACAAAGCTGAAGGAAATAAGCAACACCACTTCTGATGCGATAAAAAACCTAACCATATACAATGGCAATGCATACTTTGTAATACAAAACAATAACAGCGCAGTACTATACAATACAGATGGCATAACCGGCAATACCAAAACTGCAAACGGGTTTACTACAAATGCAAATACTTTTACAAAAATAACAGACGTAACGAGCCATAATGGCTATTTGTATTTCACTGCGTATTCGCCATACAACCTTAGCAATCAACTATATGCGGTAAATTCTGATGGCGAACTGATGAATATAAAACCAGCAGGTAATAGTGTAATAAACACAATGCCTTATAGTAGCGGCAATATATTCTCATTCAACAATAAGCTTTTTGTAGCAGCCGGCTATAACAGCAACGAGGGCTTTGAGCTTTGGAGTATAGATGGCACACCAACAAGCATTAGCAACACTGCTGCAAAAGTTGCCCATACATTCAAACTGTATCCCAACCCTGCAACAGATATACTGCATATAAAAACAGGCAACATCAACAAGCAGGTAAGCATCCGTATTACCAACCAATTGGGCCAAACGGTATTGGCTGAAGACATAACAGGCAAAAACACCATATCGTTGCAAGGTATTGCACCGGGCATCTACACTGCAACTATTGATGCCGATGGCGTACGCGAAACACAACAACTAACAATTCAATAATACACACCGACTTCTTACAATAAAAGCCCCGCATTGTGCGGGGCTTTTTCTTTGCCATTCACCCAAAAATGACAATAAACCGCACACCAAAAACCTCTAAAAACAAGCCATCATGAGGCTTCTACACAAATAACAGACAATAATAAGCCCAAAAATGAGGCCAAATAGAAACGCGCAAAAGGGGTGATTTTTTAATTTTACTAATGTGATAATACCTCTAAGCAGGAACAACCATATTTTTTGTTTGTTTTGTTTGGAAGGGGCGGTTCTCCGCCCTTTATTTAAAGCATCACAATCAAGATAAGATTCTTTTACCCCGTGCATTAGTGCATAAAATAAAAATCCCTGTGGTGCAACACCCCATTGCCCCGGGGATTTTTTCATTACTGCTTATCTTTGCACTATGGATAAACAACAGGAAACTGAGATTCATAAACAACTGATAGATATCAGCATCAAATCGCACATACAATCATTGGTTACAGAGGGGCTGATAGACGAAAGTGATTTTTACCTGAATGCCGACGGAGACAAGATGATAAACATAACCGATGATGCGGGAGATGTAATTGTTTTCAACTACACACTAGGCAAACTGCACAACTATGCTGGCCGTATGCGGGACTGATGTCGCTACAACAATACACGTTTTAACACTAATTAACGCAGGCAATCCCCTTTAGCACTGCCTGTTACCACTATCATCATAAATTATTCTACAAAGGTTTAACAGTACTCTTGCCTGTCTGTGCTATGCGCTTCATAGCTTTGCACAAACTGATTGATCAACACTAAAAAATCAACTACAATGAAAAAATTGAAAATGTTACTCCTTGCATCTGCGTGTATGTTTGCTATATCATCTTGTGGTGATGACCATACTACTGCCGAAGAAGCAGGTGCTGCAATAGATGCAAAAGTAGATAGCGCACAAGCTAGTATGGATGCAGCTGCAGAAAACGCAGAACAGAAAATGGATACTGCTGCACAGAAAGTAGAAACTGCCGCAGATAAAGCTGCTGAAAAAGTAGAAGACGCAGCGCAGAAAACAGGCGAAGCTGTAAAAGATGGCGCAGCAAAAGCAGCAGGCAAAGTAGAAGACGCTGCTAAAAAAGCGAAAGAAGATCTGAAAAAATAATTGCCCCTTTCACAAGAGAACAAACAAGAATGGCGCACTATGTAGTGCGCCATCTTCTTTTATATCCTTATTATACAGAGCTATATTACAGTTGCGTAGCAGTGTAAACTACATCTACAGTATAAGTACCTGCAGGGTATGTAAAACCCGGAGTTGCATTGTACATTACACTGAATGTTTGGTTACCACCGTTGTTTGCGTTAGTTATCAGGTTTGCAGCTGTGTTAGAAAGACCGCTGTAAGCAGAAGCACTGAACGGAGAAGCTATAGCACCACCTGTTGCGTTTGCACTTACTTTCAGTGCCAGAACACCAGATACAGGCATTACAGGAGCAGGAGTTGTTGTACCTGTGTATGAAAAGTTAGCATTGTTAGTTTTTACAGTAACACCGAATTTTTTGTTAGAACGTACTTTCAGTTCTTGTGCACCAGATGCTACACCATTTGCGTAGTCGTTAACTGTGTTGAAAGCCAGGTTAACAGCAGCACCTGTAGCTGTAGTAGATCCTGTAAAAGTCAACTCGATTGCGTTGCTCAGATTCAGGTTAACTGTTTGTGTAGCTGTGGAAGCAACTTGTGCTTTTGCTGCGAAACCAGCGATAGCAAGAACGGCAATTGAAAGTAATTTTTTCATTTTGATTGTTTGTTTGATTTGGTTAAAGATGTTTGTTTTGTTTGTTTGATAATGCAAAGATGCAACGCGAAATGCCCATTTAACGAAAAAACGAGCCTCCTTAACCCTGCCTTAGCAAGCGGTTAACGGACGATTAACATCTACATCTTTCTGAAAATCACAATTAATTGATTTTCAATGATTTAAAACATTTTTAACCACAAATACAAATCGTTAACAAATACCCTGATTTTCACCATTTCACCCCTGAAAACTATAACTGGGTAGCCGTATAGATAACATCTGTTGTGTATGTACCTGCCGGAAATGTGAAGCCTGGTGTTGCCCTGTATACTATGGTAAAGTTCTGATCTCCCCCGTTTACACCATAGTACAGAAAGGTCCAGTCTATGTGGTCTATATAATCGTAGCGGTTGTTTACCCAGCTCCATCCACCGGTATTGTTTTGTGTCATTTTAAAGTACAATACACTACCTACATACATCTGTGGCGCTGGTGATGTTGTGCCTGAATAGGTAAAATAAGCATTGCTTGATTTTACAGACAGGTTGAACATTTTGTTCGACCTCACCCTCATTTGTATCGGTGCACTTTCCAAACCGTTTGCATAGTCATTCACCGTATTGAAAGCAAAATTGACAGCGGCACCGGTTGCACTGTTGTTAGCCACAAAAGTCAGTTCAATGGCATCTGTCAGATTCAGGTTGGTAGTTTGCGTTGCTGTGGATGATGGATTCTGGGCCCTTACAGCCGCCGCAAGCAGTACCAGAACTGCAGTGAACAGTAAGATTTTTTTCATTGTGTGTTTTGTTTGTTTTGAAAAGCCCTTGATTTTGCATTAAAGAAGGGCGCTTTCTACAGCACCCTTCTTTTTATTAAAGCGTAGAGAGAGACTAGATTTGAGTAGCTGTATAAACTACGTCTACTGTGTAAGTACCTGCAGGGTAAGTGAAACCAGGAGTTGCTTCATACATTACGCTGAAAGTTTGGTTACCACCGTTCAAGCCATTGCTTATCAGGTTTGCTGCTGTAGAAGACAATGTGCTGTATGCAGTAGCGCTGAATGGAGTAGCAATAGTACCACCTGTACCGTTAGCACTTACTTTCAGGCCCAGAACGCCAGATACAGGCATTACAGGAGCAGGAGTAGTAGTACCTGTGTAAGAGAAGTTAGGGTTGTTTGTTTTTACTGTAACACCAAATTTTTTGTTAGAACGTACTTTCAGTTGTTGTGCTGCAGATTCTACGCCGTTTGCATAGTCGTTTACAGTGTTGAAAGCAAGGTTTACTGCTGCACCTGTTGCAGAGTTGTTACCGGTGAAAGTCAGTTCGATTGCGTTGCTCAGGTTCAGGTTTACTGTCTGAGTAGCTGTAGATGAAACTTGCGCTTTAGAAGCGAAACCTACGATTGAAAGTGCTGCGATTGCGATTACTTTTTTCATTGTGTTGTTTTGTTTTTTGTTTTTGTTAATTGATGAATTGTTTGTGTTTATTTATTTTTTGCCTGCCTGCCGTCAGGCAGGTTTGTCTTGCTTGTCTACCGTCAGGTAGATTTGGTTTGCGGCCTTACGGGGCTGCTGTGTTTTTTGTTTGTTTTGATAATGCAAACATACATCTGCCAATGCCCCTGTCACATCACTAACATTAGTAGTTATTATCACTATCTGCCTGATTAACAAGCCGTTTACAAATCATTGCACTGCTATAAAAAAGCGCCGCATAGCGACGCTCTTATTTCATTCCCCCACTTATATATTAGATTTGAGTAGCAGTGTATACTACGTCTACAGTGTATGTACCTGCAGGGTATGTAAAGCCGGGAGTTGCTTCATACATTACGCTGAAAGTTTGGTTACCACCGTTCAGGCCATTGCTTATCAGGTTTGCTGCAGTAGAAGACAATGTGCTGTATGCAGTAGCGCTGAATGGAGTAGCAATAGTACCACCTGTACCGTTTGCACTTACTTTCAGGCCCAGCACGCCACTTACAGGCATTACAGGAGCTGGAGTTGTAGAACCTGTGTAAGAGAAGCTTGCGTTGTTTGTTTTTACTGTAACACCGAATTTTTTGTTAGAACGTACTTTCAGTTGTTGTGCTGCAGATTCTACACCGTTTGCATAGTCGTTAACTGTGTTGAAAGCAAGGTTTACTGCTGCACCTGTTGCAGAGCTGTTACCTGTAAAAGTCAGTTCGATTGCGTTGCTCAGGTTCAGGTTTACTGTCTGAGTAGCTGTTGAAGATGTCTGTGCGTTTGCTGCGAAACCAGAGATTGCGAGTGCTGCGATTGCGATTACTTTTTTCATTGTGTTTGTTTTTTGTTTTGTTAATTGATGAATTGTTTGTGTTTATTTTTTGCTTTGCTTGGTTGCTGCCTTACGGGGCTGCTGTGTTTTTTGTTTGTTTGTTTTGATAATGCAAACATACACCCGCAAATACCCCTTTCACATCACTAACTATAGTGGTTTTATCACTATTTACCTGCTTAACAATCAATTCACAATCAATACTTTATCCGGCTGTTTAACACCGCGCAACATAACCATCAAAATCATTCCACAGCATCAAGCCGAGATTACCAGCTAACTGATTCTAATCAAAACCCAGCCAATATATAACCATAAAAAAAGAGCGCCTGAAAAGACGCCCTGTATACATATAGAGGATATAAAAAAACTAGCTGTGCATCATGATGGCATGTTGCATCACAAATACAACACAAACATACTACACCGCCCAGCCGTATGCATCCCTACAATTAGGGATATGCACCATAAACACAAAAAAGGCACCACGAAGGTGCCTTATTACATATTCTGAAGGATAAGAATTAAAGCTGAGTAGCAGTATAAACTACGTCTACTGTGTAAGTACCTGCAGGATAAGCGAAACCAGGTGTAGCATTGTATTGGATGCTGAATGTTTGGTTGCCACCGTTGTTACAGTTTGTCAACAGGTTTTGTGCAGTTGCACCCAGATCAGCATATGCTGTTGCGCTGAATGGAGTAGCAATAGTACCACCTGTTGCGTTTGCAGGAACACGCAGGTCAAGAACACCAGCTACCGGCATTACAGGAGCAGGAGTAGTAGTACCTGTGTATGAGAAGTTTGCGTTGTTAGTTTTTACAGTTACACCAAATTTTTTGTTAGAACGCACTTTCAGTTCTTGGTTTGCAGAGCTAACACCGTTTGCATAGTCGTTAACTGTATTGAAAGCCAGGTTAACAGCAGCACCGGTAGCAGTAGTAGATCCTGTGAAAGTCAATTCGATTGCGTTGCTCAGGTTCAGGTTTACTGTTTGAGTAGCTGTAGAAGCAACTTGTGCTTTTGCTGCGAAACCAGATATTGCCAGAGCAGCGATTGCGATTACTTTTTTCATTTTATTTGTTTGTTTGAATTAAGTGGTTAAAAAATATTTGTTTGTTTTGTTTGTTTGATGATGCAAAGATGGGGGCAAGCGTGCTCCTTTTGCAAATTATCAGGCCTTGTTAACGCCGGTTTAGCAACCGGTTAACGCTTGATTAACAAGCCCTCTCCTCTCTTTTTCACCTTTCAGGCCAATCATAGTGCGGTATCTTTAAAAGAAAGCGCCCGTTTTCCGGGCGCTTTCACCCACTAACCATTACAAAAACCACCTACTATGAAAACGATATTGAATTATTGTTGTGTAGCTGTATAAACTACGTCTACTGTGTAAGTACCAGCTGGGTAAGTGAAGCCCGGAGTTGCATTGTACATTACGCTGAATGTTTGGTTGCCACCGTTCAGGCCATTGCTTATCAGGTTTGCTGCTGTTGCAGACAGGCTAGTGTAGCTGGCAAAAGTACCTGCGATAGTACCACCTGTACCGTTAGCACTTACTTTCAGACCCAATACGCCAGATACAGGCATAGAAGGCGCAGGAGTTGTAGAACCTGTGTAAGAGAAGTTTGCAGCGTTTGCTTTTACTGTTACGTCAAATTTCTTGTTAGAACGTACTTTCAATTCTTGTGCTGCAGAAGCTACACCATTTGCGTAGTCGTTAACTGTGTTGAAAGCCAGGTTAACTGCTGCACCTGTTGCAGTACCGGATCCTGTGAAAGTCAGTTCGATTGCGTTGCTCAGGTTCAGGTTTACTGTCTGAGTAGCTGTTGAAGATGTCTGTGCGTTTGCTGCGAAACCAGAGATTGCCAATGCTGCGATTGCGATTACTTTTTTCATTGTTGTTTTGTTTTTTGTTTTGTTAATTGATGAATTGTTTGTGTTTATTTATTTTTTGCTTGTTTGCTGCCTTACGGGGCTGCTGTGTTTTTTGTTTGTTTGTTTTGATAATGCAAACATACAACCGCAAACACCCCTGCCACATCACTAACACTAGTAGTTTTACTACTAATCTATTGGTTAACAAGTCGTTTACAAATGCTATTGTCGTGTGGCGGTATAGATGATATCTACAGTATAAACACCGGGTGGATAGGCAAAACCCGGCACTGCATGATACACGACGCCTATGTTTTCGGCACTGCAACTTTCGCCGTTTACTATCAGGTTGGCATCGCTGTTCTTAATAGTATGGTAATTGCGAACCGAGAACGGCGCAGCCACAGTACCACAGGTAGTATTCTGCAACACACGTATACTCAGCACACCATCTACAGGCATCGTGGGTTGTGGCATAGATGGACCGTTGTATGTAAAATGCGGAGCCGTAGCCTTGATAGTAATATCAAATTTCTGTTGAGAGCATACACGCAGTTGCTGCGGGTCTGATACTACGCCCTTTTCAAAATCAGTTGTGCTTTTAAATGCAAGATGCACTGCATTATTATTTACCCAAGAAAGCTCTATGGCATTGTGCAAATCCAACTGCACTTGCTGCACCGCATTAGCGCCTGCAGGCTGTGCATCGGCACTGCTATACAGGATTGTAAGAACAAACAACAAAACAAATCTGCGCATAGGCTGTAGGCATTAATTTTTGTTTTGTTTGCAGGTAAAATTAGTCATCTGCACGGCATATATGCAAACAAAAAAGAGCGCACTACACAGTGCGCTCTTTTGTATTATATAAGCTATTGAATTACTGTTGAGTAGCAGTATAAACTACGTCTACTGTGTATGTACCCGCAGGGTATGCAAAGCCCGGAGTTGCATTGTACATTACGCTGAATGTTTGGTTGCCACCGTTCAAACCATTGCTTATCAGGTTGGCGGCAGTTGCAGTCAGGCCGTTGTAAGCTGTTGCGCTGAATGGAGATGCGATAGTACCACCTGTACCGTTAGCGCTTACTTTCAGTGCCAGCACACCAGATACAGGCATTACAGGAGCAGGAGTAGTAGTACCTGTATAAGTAAAATTTGCTGCGTTTGCTTTTACTGTTACGTCAAATTTTTTGTTAGAACGTACTTTCAGTTCCTGTGCTGCAGATGCTACACCATTTGCATAGTCATTAACTGTGTTGAATGCCAGGTTTACAGCAGCACCTGTAGCAGTAGTAGATCCTGTAAAAGTCAACTCGATTGCGTTGCTCAGGTTCAGGTTTACTGTTTGTGTAGCTGTAGATGAAACCTGTGCGTTTGCTGCAAAACCAGAGATTGCCAGTGCTGCGATTGCGATTACTTTTTTCATTGTTGTTTTGTTTTTTTTGTTTTGTTAGATAAATGTTTGTGTTTATTGTTTGTTTTGTTTGCTGCCTTACGGGGCTGCTGTGTTTTGTTGTTGTTTGTTTGTTTTGATAATGCAAACATACTACCGCAAACGCCCCTTCCACATCACTAACATTAGTAGTTATTTATTGCTAACAAATCATTTACAAATTTGCAAATAATAGATCTATATAAAAAAAGAGCACCACGAAAGGCGCTCCTTCATTCACTAGCCCACCACCTACAATATTATAATTGAGTAGCAGTATACACTACGTCTACTGTATATACACCTGCCGGGTAACTAAATCCCGGCGTTGCTTCATATCTCACTTCAAAATTCCTACTACCACCGTTGCTGCAGTTGCTCAGCAAATTTGCAGACGCTGCACCCAAGCTTGCATATGTATTGCTGCTAAATGGAGATGCAATACTACCACCCGTGTTATTGTTTGTTACACGTATTCCCAATACACCCGCCACAGGCATTACAGGAAGGGGGGATGTGGAACCTGTATATCTAAAAGCTGCACTACTGGTATTCACCGTTACACCAAATTTCCTGTTGGAACGCACCATCAATTCCTGCGTTGCACTTTTTACCCCATCGGCATAATCATTTACCGTATTGAAAAACATCACAACCGTAGCGCCTGTTGAAGACCCGCAGGAATATGTTATTTCAATAGCATTGGCAAGCTGAAGATTAGTTGTTTGCGATGCAGAGGAAGAAACCTGCGCCCTTGCGCAAAAACTCACTATCGTGAGTGTTACAATTGCTGTAAACTTTTTCATGTGTTTGTTTTTTTTGTTTTGTTGATACCGATATCGGCCACACAAACCTACACATGCCTGATTGTTAGTTGCATCACTATCATTAGTAGTTTACACAAATACAAAAAGAGCGTCCTTACGGGGACGCTCTTTATATGATGCTATAATTATTAATTCAGATTATTGTTGAGTAGCAGTATATACTACATCTACAGTGTAAGTACCAGCTGGGTAAGTGAAACCAGGAGTTGCATTGTACATTACGCTGAATGTTTGGTTACCACCGTTCAAGCCATTAGCTATCAGGTTTGCAGCTGTTGCAGACAAGCTAGTGTAGCTAGCAAATGTACCTGCGATAGTACCACCTGTACCGTTAGCGCTTACTTTAAGGCCCAGAACACCGGATACAGGCATTACAGGAGCAGGAGTAGTAGAACCAGTATAAGAGAAGCTAGCGTTATTAGTTTTTACTGTTACGTCGAATTTTTTGTTAGAACGTACTTTCAACTCTTGTGCAGATGACTGAACACCGTTTGCGTAGTCGTTAACTGTGTTGAAAGCCAGGTTAACCGCTGCACCTGTTGCTGTTGTAGACCCCGTGAAAGTCAACTCGATTGCGTTGCTCAGGTTCAGGTTTACTGTTTGAGTAGCAGTAGATGCAACTTGTGCTTTTGCTGCGATACCTACGAATGACAGTGCTGCGATTGCGATGATTTTTTTCATTGTTGTTTGTTTTTGTTTGTTACCGTTTAGTTTTAGTTAGTTATTTACTTCGTTGATTGTGATGCAAATATGGGGGCAACAGCAGCCGTTCATCAAATTTCAGCCCGTGGTTAACACGGGATTTGCAATCGGTTAACAAGCAATTAACAACTGAAAATCAATCACTTATAAAACAAAACCCCTGCAAACCGCACTAGTGGCGTGTTGCAAGGGTATAACAAACAATAAATCAACAACTATTATTACTATGCCTGTGTGGCAGTATAGATTATCTCCATTGCATATGTACCGGCAGGATATGTAAAACCCGGTGTAGCCCTGTATTGCACACTGAAGGTGTTGCTACCGCCTGGTGTGGCATTGTTTATCATGGGCTTGCCATTGGTACTTAATGATGTGAAATTGCTGTGGCCCGATGTGATGACGCCACCTGTATTATTATTATACACCTTCAAACGCAGCACAGACAGCGGCATTTTAGGATCTGCACCCGCACCTGCAAAACTGAAACGTGATGCTTGCGCCTTTACACGCACATTAAATTTCTTGTTGGAACGCACCTGCAATTGCTGCTCTGCAGATACAATACCGTTTGCGTAGTCGTTAACGGTTACAAAATTCATTTGTGGATTGGCACCTGTAAGGATGGTAAGCTCTATGGCATTGCTCATATCGAGCTTTACGGCTTGTGTTGCGGCAGAGTTGGCGCTCTGGGCAACAGCCGCTGCCAACATCAGTGGCAGCATTACGGCGGTTAAAAGAATCTTTTTCATTTTTGGCGGTTGTTTGTGTTTGTAAGGCAAAGATGCAACCACCCTGCCCCAACAGCCAAGTAAAACACCCCGCTTAACCGCCCCTTAGCAACCGCTTAACGCACGCTTAACATATTAAAAACCGCTACAGTGGCTCATTTCAGCCACATTGCATTGATACACAGTCGTTTCAGTATGCAGTATTTCTACCCATTAATTGCAGGCATCATATCTGGCTCTAAAATCTGCGATTTTTGATATCAACCACTTATACATTAACAATATTTGCACATTAATAAGAATTGCCCTATATTAGCTATTCTTTTCAACTCCCGGTTAAACATCACTATCGAAAAACGAGTTCCGCCACCATGTAGAGCAGATTTATATTTTACCCCACTCTATTGTAACGCAGATACATTAACACTAAACAGTTAAAGAGATGAGTGCAAGGGAACGCGTTATTGCTATTTTGTGCAGCCCGCTGGGCCGCAAAGACCTGCTGGAAGCAGAACAAACAAACAATGTGATTATCCACCGCAAGATAGAATACAGTCCGCGGGAGGAAGGCAGGGACATGCTGAAGAAATTCCGCTGGATGCCCATGAAGCTGATGTTTATATTCTCCATCGGCGAGGCTATCGTTATCAATACACAAAAAGACTGGGACGAAGTAGGCCGCAGACTGCTGGCTATGTAGTGGCTGTTTTTCTCCTACAATACTTGTCTTACTTTATAAAACGTCTGGATGCTCTGATGATATTGTATATCATATAAGACGACCAGATGCGCATGAATATGTCTATTATGATTGTCCAGTCTTTAGGTAAATCTTCTGTTTTATGTAGTGGATTGATTAAATAGAAGTATTCATAGATAGCTGTATTCAATGCACTCAATGAAGGGTTTGTAAGTGAGATATGTACTGAAGAGAGTTTTACAAGCATTGCTATCAAGAACAATCCCAAATGCCCTAACAATAGCCACCCAAAAGGCTTACCTAAGCTCTGTCCAAAATCACTGGTAACATCACTCAGTTTTATTATAAGATAAGTACCCCAATTTTTCCAGTTTTTTAAATCAAGCGATTTTAAATAAGTTTTCATTTCAAGAATGTGAAACTTCTGCTCATTAATTGTATCACCTTGTTTGCCTAGTGCGTACTTTAATTGTCTAAAGGTTTCTCTTGATGAGTGCTCGTCATTATTTACATCATAAACTGTATTCATTTTAAAATTCCAGTCAACATCAATAAAGGAACAATCGGTAAGGTGGGTACGAACAATCGTAACTGTGTTAAATGATTCAAAATCTACATCATAAAATTCAGCCTTACCTAAATAGGAATCTCGAATTTCAAATTTTGAATGCCCATCCAATGCTTCGAAATTAAAAATTCTAAAATCTTGATAATTTCGAATAGAGTCAATAATACAAGTCAATATTCTGATACAGTCAAATATGTAATCAGATTTCAAATCTGAACCTCTTAATGAGAATTTTGTAATAGACATGTATCCCAATTCAAGCTTACCTTGAAAATAACTGATATTCAATTCGTCAATAATAGCATCCTTTCGACCTTTTATAACCGCAGAAGGTATTTTCGCTAACTGAATAATTATTTTTTTCGTATCGTCTACATAACTTTCAAGTCTATTAACATCAGAATTTCGGATAATCAATGATTGTCCAACAGTTATTTGTAGCTGTAACAAATCTGTTATACTTACCTCATGTATTAAAAAACTATTATCTACAAAACAGTTATTTATTATTACTTGTTTTGCTACACAGCCTTTAAAAATGATACTTTTAAAATAGCAGTTATAAAAGCAAACAACATCGTATTCACCTTCAAAACTTATACCTTTTTCACAAGTGTAGATTTCGCCTGAACGTAATATGCTCTTTTTGCTATCAACTTCTAATTTGACACTGTTATTAATCCTATACTTAGCCTTTTCCGATATAGTAAGTTTATCTACATAACTCATAGTAACGGTATTTTTCGGTGTTTTCTGCCCTCAAATTACAAAATAACTACACCTGTAGCTACCACAAACCATATACACTAATAAATAACACCTATCCCCTCACCCAACAATGCCACCCTCAAAATTGTTAGATTTGCTATCTCCTTTTATGGCAAAGAAAGCAACATCAATCAGCAACGATTTATATACCACAGAAAACCTGCACCGCGATGATGATAGCATCTTCATCAAAGGGGCGCGTATGCACAACCTCAAGAATGTAGATGTGGCCATCCCGCGCAATAAGCTGGTGGTGGTAACGGGTGTCAGCGGCAGCGGCAAGAGCAGCCTTACGATGGATACGCTCTTTGCAGAGGGGCAACGCCGCTATGCGGAAAGCCTCAGCGCCTACGCACGCCAGTTTCTGATGCGCATGGATAAACCCGATGTGGATTATATACGCGGCATTTGCCCTGCCATCGCCATAGAGCAGAAAGTAACTACACGCACACCACGCAGTACCGTGGGCAGCATGACGGAGATATACGATTACCTGCGCCTGCTGTTTGCACGCATCGGCAAAACCTATTCGCCAGTAACAGGCAATGAGGTGAAGAAAGACAGCGTGAGCGATGTGGTAGATTATGTAAGCAAACTGGCACATGGTGCGAAGGTGCAAATCATCGTACCACTTGTAACCCGCTACGGGCGTAGCGTGAACGAGGAGCTGAACATCCTGCTGCAAAAAGGCTTTAGCCGTGTACATGCAAAAGGCGAAGACAAACCGATACGTATAGAAGAAGTACTGAGCGGCGATGTAACACTCCCAAAGAAAGACATCTACCTGCTGATAGACCGTATCGTTACCAAAGATTTTGACGAAGACGATCTGCATCGCCTTGCCGATAGTATCCAGACAGCCTTTTACGAAAGCGAGGGCGAATGTACACTGGAGATTGACGGCAAGAAGATGATGCATTTCAACAATCGTTTTGAGGCCGATGGCATTGTGTTTGAAGAACCATCGCCCAATATGTTTTCGTTCAACAATCCATATGGGGCATGTCCGCAATGCGAGGGCTTCGGGCAGGTGCTGGGTTTGGATGAAGACCTTGTAATACCTGATAAAAGACTGAGTGTATATGAAGGTGCAGTAGCACCGTGGAAGGGCGAGAAAATGAGCGAATGGCAGGCATCCTTTATGCGCAGCGCCGTGAAGTACGATTTCCCCATCCACAAAGCCATTATGGACCTGAGCGAAAGCGAACTGCAATTGCTCTGGGAAGGCAACAGCAAAGTAAATGGCATCCGCGATTTCTTTGGCATGGTAGAGCAGAATCTGTACAAAGTGCAGTACCGCGTTATGCAGGCTCGCTATCGCGGGCGCACGACATGTCCCAGCTGCCGTGGCATGCGCCTGCGCAAAGAAGCTTTCTATGTAAAGATTGCCGACCATCATATAGGCAACCTGATGCTGATGCCTTCTGCAGACCTTGCACAGTGGTTCGATAAACTAAAGCTGAATGACAATGACACACAGATAGCCAAACGCATACTGTTAGAAATCAACCAACGCCTGAAGACGCTGCTGGATGTAGGCCTCGGTTACCTGACGCTGAACCGCCTTGCCAATACGCTGAGTGGTGGTGAGAGCCAGCGCATACAGCTTACCAAATTCCTGGGCAGCAATCTTACAGATTCGCTCTATATTCTGGATGAACCGAGTATAGGCTTGCACAGCCGCGATACTGAGCGATTGATAAACGTACTGAAAAACCTGCGCGACCTCGGCAATACCGTAGTAGTGGTGGAGCACGATGAGATGATGATGCGCGAGGCAGACTATATTATAGATATGGGTCCGCTGGCAAGCCACCTGGGTGGCGAGGTAGTGGCTGCAGGCCCGTACAAAGAACTCATCAAAAACAAGATGAGCCTCACAGGGCAATACCTGAGCGGTGCTATGACGATAGACCCGCCTGCATCTCACCGTCAACCAAAAGGTAGCATACGTCTGGAAGGTTGCCGACAGCACAACCTGAAAGATGTAGATGCAGACTTTCCGCTGAATGTGATGTGTGTGGTCACGGGCGTGAGTGGTAGCGGTAAAACAACACTTGTAAAATCGACACTGTACCCTGCGCTGATGAAGCATTTTGGCGAAGGTGTAGAACGCCCGGGTGCGCATAAGTTCCTTGGCGGAGACCTGAACCGCATAGCGCATGTAGAGATGATAGACCAGAATCCGATTGGTAAATCATCGCGCAGCAACCCTGTTACTTACATCAAAGCTTGGGACGAAGTACGCAAGCTGTTTGCAAAACAACAGCTATCAAAAATGCGCGGCTTTGCAGAGAAGCATTTCTCTTTTAATACAGATGGCGGACGCTGCGATACTTGTAAAGGCGAAGGCGAAGTAGTTGTAGAAATGCAGTTCCTTGCAGATGTACACCTGCTGTGCGAAAGCTGCAAGGGCAAACGCTTTAAAGACGAAGTGCTGGAAGTAACCTACCGCACCAAGAGTGTGTTTGATATACTGGAGATGAGTGTGGATGAAGCCATCGAATTCTTCAAAGACGAAAAGAAAATAGCATCGGCACTGCAACCGCTTAGTGATGTGGGGCTCGGTTATGTAAAGTTGGGACAGAGCAGCGATACCCTGAGTGGTGGCGAGGCGCAGCGTGTGAAACTGGCATCATTCCTCGGCAAGGGTGCGGCAAAGGAAAAAGTACTCTTCATATTCGACGAGCCTACAACGGGCTTGCATTTTCACGATATCAAAAAACTGTTGGGATCATTCAATGCCCTGCTGGACCAAGGACATAGCATCGTGGTGATAGAACACAATACAGATGTTATAAAATGTGCAGACTGGGTACTGGATATGGGCCCTGAAGGCGGCGTAGGCGGCGGCAAACTCCTCTACGCTGGCCCACCCGAAGGCCTGAAGAAAGTAAAAGAAAGCTATACGGGAAAGTATATGTAGTGAGAAGCATAAAACTCATAGTCTATGAATATCAACTTTGAAGCGTTTAAACCATTTCTGGAAGAACACATTGTTGTTGATATTAGCGTAGCGAGCCCGTCATCGGATATAGAAGATGATCTGTTAATATGCGGTGATGATGCAATAGACTTTATCATGGCTTATAGCAAGGAATATAATGTTGATGTTTCAAAATTCATGGCAGCAGATTACATCAGCGCTGAAGGTGGACAATTATTTGGCAGATTATTCGGCAAACTACTTGATAGCGAACCTGCAAGACGTAAAAAACTAACTATCCAAAATCTACTGGATGGTATTCACGCAGGAAAGCTTGATGAAAGTACTATTGAAAAAAAGTAACACATGCACAAAGTAAACCTCTCCAAAAAGCTGGCATTATTTTCAGAATACTGGAGCCCCAAGATTGTGGGCGAACTGAACGGTCAGCATGTAAAGCTTGTCAAGTTTAAAGGGGAGTTTGTGTGGCACAAGCACGATGCAGAGGATGAAATGTTTCTTGTTGTAAAAGGCAGCTTTCGTATGGTATACCGAGACAAAACCATTGTACTGAACGAAGGCGAGTTTCTGATAGTACCCCGCGGCACCGAGCACCGCCCTGTGGCAGACGAAGAGGTAAGTGTGCTGTTGTTTGAACCTGCCACCACCCTGAACACAGGTGATGCAGACAGCAATCTCACGAAACATCAACTCGATTGGATATAACCCAACCAAACTTCCACCTGCATTGTTATCCGTAGCATGAAACCGATAAAAGGCAAGCAAATACTGGAACAGCTCGGGCAGCACAAAGGCAGCTATTACTATATAGATGTAGCTGCCACTGTTGTAGAAAAAATGCCAAAGCAAAAAGCCACACGCCTTGTATGCAATATAGATGGCAAGCTATCCTACAGTTGCGGACTGAACCACAAAGGTGATGGTAATTTCTTCATCATCATTTCGGGCAAAAATCTGAAAACACTGGGCAAGAAAACAGGCGATATCATTACCTATACACTAACGGAAGACCCCAACCCGCTGGGCGTAGCCATGCCAGAAGTGCTGGAAACCCTGCTTGCACAAGACGATGATTGCAGAAAGATATTTGACAGCTATACAGACGGCAAAAAACGCAGCCTCATCCATATAGTAAACGGAGTTAAAGACATCGACAAAAAAGTGCAGACTGCCCTCAACTTCTTATCGGGCAAGATAGTACCGGGCAGAAGAAAGGAATAAGTGGTACATCAACCACCATAACATAACAAAGCCTTGCTCGTATTGAGCAAGGCTTTTACAATCTTCAAACTGCTATCTAAAAAATATACTGCACCGATATAGTAGCTCTTGTGGTTAGCTGTGCGTAGTTATATGTTCCTGTAGTTTCTGTTTTGCTAGCATCTATCAGCATTCCATTTGCATATTTTTTTTCGGTGTTTGTAGTAGTACCGGATGTACGGGTGTTTACAAAACCAATACCCAATTCTGCACCTGCATATATCTTTTTGTACACTTTTCTATATATGGCCGGCTGAACAAACAAACCGGTTGTCAATTGTTTGGGTATGGTTTCTTCCCTTACAGTAGTTTGCGTGGTATTCTGGCTGTTGTCTTTTGTACTGCTTTCAGATGTGTATTTGTTTTTAGTAACCAGTTCTATCGGTACTACCAACCCTATGTTGCCAATGTAGTTTTTAAACTTAAAGCTCTCATACACATGCAAACCAATATAGTAAGATGCAAACGCTCTTTTTGAATTATCTGCATAAGTAGTTTGTGATGTATAAGTGACGGTGCCGTCGCCTTTATCAATCCTTGTACCGATGCCAAACTCTGCACCAACACCTACTTTGTTCTTAAATGTGTGCGCAAAGCCTACTGAAGGCCCAAAACCTGCCTGAATGCCTTTGCCGGTAGATTTTGCAGTGGCATTTTCCGCTTTTGAATCAGATGCTGATCTGTAAAAATTGTTTACTCTGAAAGTGATGCGACTATCTTGCGCAAATGATTGTAGTGAAAAGCCCACCAAGGCCAGCATAAGGGTTGCAGTTTTATTCATAAAAAAGGTTGAAAGGTTAAGAAAATATTAAGCTAACTAACGCAAAAAGAACCGCAACTCATATACCCCCTATTGCAGATTAACGTTTTTCTAACTATCGCCTCAACCTGACATTAAACACATATTAAATTAGCCAATACACATTTTATTGGTAAAAAGATATATAGTATATTGCAGCCAAGAAGCGGGTCTGCCCCACCTGCAGGATTTTTTTTACGAAACCCTCCATGTTGCATGTTTTGGTCGAGAGAGATAAATGATCGAGACTATCATTTACAAAACAAACAACATCTATTATGACTGCTATATTAAACGACACTCCGATTGTGCACAATGAAGCTGCACAAAGATTTGAAATGCATATTGACGGTCATACTCCGTTTATGGAATACAGCCGTACGGGCGATATGCTTATCATTGCACATACAGAAGTACCACCTGCGCTGGAAGGCAGAGGCATTGGTAAAATGCTGGCCGAAAAAGTATTTGCTTATGTAGAAGAACAGGGCTGGAAAATTATTCCCCTTTGTCCGTTTGCAAGCTCATACATCAAGCGCCACCCCGAGTGGGACAGGATAGTACACCACGTGCTGTAGGAAGACAGGCATCACATATCACTCTACGGCATCGCCGCTATTAATCGTTTGGTATAATCATTATGTGGTTGTTGCAATACTTGTGTAGCATCGCCGGCTTCTACAATATAGCCTGCCTGCATCACCATTACCCGATGGCTGATGTAGTGCACCACATTCAGGTCGTGAGAGATAAACAGGTAAGTAAGATTGAATTCTCTTTGCAGGTCTTTCAGCAGGTTCAGTATCTGCGCCTGCACGCTTACGTCCAGTGCCGATACACTTTCATCGCATATCATCAACTGCGGGCGCAATGCCAATGTACGCGCTATACCTATACGCTGCCGCTGCCCGCCGCTGAACTGGTGCGCGTATCGCTTCATGCTATCGGCAGGTAACTGCACCAGGTCCAGTAAACGTTGTGCTTCTTTCTGCAGTTCGCTGCGCGGTACTATGTTGTGTGTACGCATAGGTTCCATCAGCATATCGCCCACCGTCATGCGCGGGTTCAGCGATGCATACGGGTCTTGAAACACCATTTGTATCTGCCTGCGTATGCGTGTCCAGTCTTTTGTATGCAGCCTGGCAATGTCTTCACCATTAAATAGTATCTGCCCTTCGTGTACAGGCAACAAACCCATCAGGCTGCGGCTGACGGTGCTCTTTCCGCAACCACTCTCGCCAACAAGCCCCAGCACTTCGCCGCGCTTCAGTTCAAAACTCACATTATCTACCGCTTTGAAATAATCTACAGGCCTGCCCAGCCAGTCTTTATTTTCGGTAAACCATACACGCAGGTTATTCACCTCCAATATTATATCACCAATCGGCGCATCTGTTTGTTGTGTAGCCGCAGGCATTTTCCCATTCAGGAAATCTGCTACTATCGGCAGGCGCTTACCTTTGTTGGCAGCATTGGGTTTACATGCCAGCAATGCCTTTGTGTATACGTGTTGCGGATTGCGCAGCACATCTGCAGCCTTTCCATATTCCATCACCTCGCCCTGATACATCACGAGCACCTCATCTGCTATCTGCGATGCCAGTGCAAGGTCGTGCGTTATGAATATCATAGCCGTTTGATGCTCCTGTTGCAGGGTGCGCATCAGCGCTATCACTTCCTGCTGCACGGTAACATCCAGTGCTGTAGTAGGCTCATCGGCTATCAGCATTACAGGCTTGTTGCACATAGCCATGGCAATCATCACCCGTTGCTTTTGCCCACCAGATAACTGGTGCGGATAACGGTCGTAGAGCTTTTCAGGATTGGGCAATTGCACTTTGCGTAGCCATTCTATAGCCTGTTGTTTGGCGGTTTGCTTATCTACCTGCTGATGCGTAAGTATTACCTCTGCCAGTTGCCTGCCTATCTTCATCACAGGGTTCAGCGAGCTCATCGGCTCCTGAAACACCATGCCCATTTCCTTGCCACGCAACTGCTGCCATTGTGTATTATCAACAGCGTGCAGATTATAAGTCTGATTGTTCGTGTTCAATTGCAGGCTGCCGCTTATAGCAGCCCCCTTTGGTAGCAAGCCCATCAGCGATAACGCCGTCAGCGATTTGCCACTGCCACTCTCGCCCACAATAGCCAGTGTCTTGCCCTCTGCCACTGCAAACGATATACCCTTCACGGCAACAAAATCGCCGAAAGAGATGCGGAGGTTGGTGGCATTGAGGATAATATTGTGACCAAGTGTCATGTTAGTTTAAAGATACAGCCAAATAACACTGAAACTAAATTTTTCAACTTAGTTTTAAACAGATGCTAAAACTACCATATACAATCCTATTTTGCATCTTGCTTGTATTATCTACTTTAAAAACACAGGCAGGACTGTTTGATGTATTCTTCTTTCAACTGAATACTATTGCATATAAACAAAGTGCAAATGCACCGCCATTTAGCCGTTACTACTACGAGTACTATGCAAAAGATAAAATTAAAACGATATCGGGAATACGAAAAACAGAACAATATTCTCGCTCCCCCACAAATAACAGATCAGAAAAGAGCATTGGACAAGTGAAGACTGATTCCTTTGCTGTAAGCTTCAATAAAAAAGGTTTTATAAAAAAATACCTAAAGAGATTTCCCATTACCGAACCCTTCCACAATCATTATGATGAACCTGACTCTATTATATTTGATTTTGAATATAAGCTAACGAAAAAACGGGCTATTGTTTATGAAACAATTAATTCTTACAAAGAACAAACCATCTCGGCAAAATCACAAATAATTGCATATTACAATAAAGACAGAATTTGTGACAGCTTCACAATTATCAATGAAAAATCAGAACCTGAGTATAGGCGGGGAACTGAGATAGTCAAATATTTATTTGTATATAATCAGGCGCGCACTCAATCATATACTATCAAGTGCCAAAACAACAAGACAGACACAATAGAGCACAATCAATATAGCGAAGACAATACTGTTATGAAAGAATTCCCTATAACGGGAACTTGGTGTAAACGGTCGAATACAATTTCTATTCGAAACCTATTATCAAAAGACTCTACTGAATCAAGCAAAGAACATTATAATATTTATTTAGGCTGTCCAATTAACACTCTGTGCAATGACACCGAACACAGATGTATATATATCAGCAGCGGTCTCCGACAAAAAGCATTTGATACTGAGTACTCAAGATTTAACGACATCGAAGTGTGTATTGGAAGCGGTATAAAACAAACAATATTTAAAAATTCTATTTCACAAAAGGGAGAGCATTGGTCGAACTGGTTTAGTCAAACAACAGAAATCAAATACCAAGACAAAGAGCTTTTTGTCGAATGTAACGGAACTGATAACAAGGAAATATACGACATAACTATTTCACACTACTGATGAAGCCCTTAACACACAAATGTATATATACTAAGTTCAAGCAATACATCAACAAGTATCTTAATAATATTATTACCTCCTCCAAATACTGCAAGCATTTAACGGTATGCCCGTTGTTGTTTAGTTCCCCCCATTTCTAATATACCAGTAGAACTAAATCTACAGACTGCCTGAAATAATTCTACAAACAGCCGCAGCAGGGCATTTCATTACAACAACTCCTCGACTCTTCTTGTAGACTTAATTGAATAATATTTTCCTCATACGTATAATGTGGGGAGAATGTTGAAAAACAATTTTTTGTAGAATTAATACTTTTTTGACGCTTAATTTTTGCCGATACATTTGCCGCAAATTCAACTTATGCTTATGAAATCGACAAAACAATTCCTACAAAAAACCCTCGTAGCATCGTGCCTGGCACTTTCCCTGTGCGGCGCTGCTACAGAAGGCGCATCGGCTGCCGTTGCCGGTGTAAATTTTGATGGCACTAACTTTATCAACGCAGGCACCATCGTAGCAGGCGGCAGCTCTTACACCAAAGAGGCATGGATAAAGCCTAATGCAAGCACTACTCACAACATCATCAGCGGTGGCGACGATCCGTTTTGGCTATATGGCGGCCACCTGCGTGCAGCACACCATTGGTCGCAAGGCTTGCCTACGGATGTAATAGATACAGCTACAATACCACTGGGCGTATGGACACACGTTGCTGTAACGTATGATGCGCCTACAGGTGTTATTAAACTGTATCGCAATGGCCAGCTGACTATGCAGAGCAATACCATCTCTACCTACGAAACTTCTTACCAACAGGTAGGCGCCTTTAACGATGGCAACCGTTTTGATGGTGACATGGACGAAATCCGTATGTGGGACCGCGCCCTATGCCAGCCGGAACTGAGCCTGCACATGAGCACAGAGCTGCTGGGCACAGAAAGCGGGCTGATGCTGTATTACAAATTCAACGAAGGCACACCTTTCAGCGACAACAGCGCTATCACAACCGTTGCAGATGCTTCGGGACGCAATAATAATGGTACATTGGTAAGCTTCACACTGTCCGGCACTTTAGGCAATTTTGTAAACGGCCGCACTGCGGGTACTTATACAGGCTTTGTTCCTCCGGTTGTATTTATTACAAAAACCATCAACAATAATGTTGTAACACTTACTGCCAACAGCGCCAGTGCATACCAATGGCTGCTGAGCGGTGCAGAGATAGCAGGCGCTACAAACCAGGCATACAATGCACTGCCGGGTGTATACACAGTTCGCATCACGGCTGCTAACGGCTGTACAAACGTATCTGCACCTACTACGGTAACACCAAGCGATACAGCAGTACAGATATTGGCTAAAATAAAAGTGACGCCTAACCCTACAGTACAGGGACAGGATTCATTCACCATCTACCTGGGTTACAGTACTACAAAAATATCTATATCTGCACGCGGCATGGGCGGCGTAGAGCCTTATACCTATTCATGGTCTAACGGCAAAACAGGTAGCCTGATATCTGTTAGTCCTACCACAACTACTACCTACAGTGTGGTGATTACAGATGCACTGGGACGCAGCACTACAAAAGATGTTACTATCTATGTAAAAGATATCAGGTGCACAGCTAAAAAAGTACTGGTATGCCATAAAGAAACAAGCTGCGGCGGTGGCGTTACTTACAACACACTGTGCATATCTGTAAACGCAGTACCTGCTCACCTGTGTCATGGCGATAAACTGGGCACTTGCAATACATCAAGAGAAGAAAGCAACCTGGCAACTATACAGGAAGAAGTAGAGCCTGTTGTATATCCTAACCCTACAAAAGGCTTGTTTACGATATCACTGCCATATGCAGCGGCTACACAAATAGTTGTGGTTGATATGGCCGGCAAAGTAGTAACATCTGTATCTGACAGCGGCGAGAGCAAGCAAGTGCAGATAGACCTGAGCAACGCACCTGCAGGTATGTACTACATCAACATGAAAAACGGTGAAAATGCTTATCAGCAAAAACTTGTTAAAGAATAAATACCCCTTCATTACCCCCGTTGCATGAAAGTAAAAAGCACAGCAGCCACTCATACTGAGTGGCTGCTATTGTTATGTATCCATCTTAAAATTGCAAGTGCTTAACGGTATGCCCGTTATTAATGAGTTGCTTCAGCGATTCTATACCTATTATCAGGTGTTCATTTACGTATTTTTTGGTAACGCGTGTATCGCTGGCTGCGGTCTTTACGCCTTCTGGTATCATGGGCTGGTCTGATACCAGCAGCAATGCACCCGTAGGTATTTTGTTATAAAAGCCGACAGAAAATATCGTCGCTGTTTCCATATCTATAGCCATAGCGCGTACGCGGCGCAGGTATTCTTTAAACTCCTCATCGTGCTCCCATACACGGCGGTTGGTAGTATATACAGTGCCCGTCCAGTAGTCGCGGGCATGGTCGCGTATGGTAGTAGATATTGCTTTCTGCAATGCAAACGCAGGCATGGCAGGTACTTCGGGCGGAAAATAATCATTGCTTGTACCCTCGCCGCGTATGGCAGCTATGGGCAGTATCAAATCGCCCACTTTGTTTTTCTTCTTCAGCCCGCCGCATTTACCCAGAAACAAAACAGCTTTGGGTTTGATGGCACTCAGTAAATCCATCATGGTAGCAGCAGTAGCGCTACCCATACCAAAGTTGATAATGGTAATACCATTGGCAGTGGCGCAAGGCATGGGTTTATCAGCACCTATCACTTTTACTTTATGCATCTCTGCAAAACGCTCTACATAGTTGGTAAAATTGCAAAGCAAGATGTACTCTCCAAAATCTTTCAGCGTCATGCCCGTATAGCGGGGCAGCCAGTTCTTTACAATCTCTTCTTTCGTCTTCATCTTACTTAAAGTTACGAAATGTCTGCCGCATTGGCACTGCACGCATAAATCAATATCTTGCACGCATGGTTTCGCTCCGTGATTTCATACTTGGTATATCGCCCTTATCCGAATCTGCATGGCAGGACATCAATGCTTTATTCCTGCCAAAGCAACTTCGCAAAGGCGACTATTTCATTACCGAAGGAAAGACCGCTACACAGATAGGTTTCATCAGCAGTGGTATAGTACGCGCATTTGCAAAGGGTAAAAACGGACAGGAGTACAATAAACATTTATTTACCGCACCATCATTTATTGGCGGCTATGCATCGTTAATCACAGGCAACATCAACAAAATAAATCAGGAAGCACTGACAGACTGCGAGCTACTGGTAGCAGACTACAACAAACTGACTGGCCTATACGACAAGCATCCCGATTTTGAACGTGTGGCACGCAAACTTGCAGAGTTGTTTTTTGCAGCTAAAGAACAACGTGAAATAGAACTGGTAATGCTGAGTGCAGAAGAACGATACCTGCTCTTCAGAGAACGTATGCCGGGGCTGGAGTTTGAGATACCACTCTACCACATTGCATCCTATCTGGGTGTATCGGCAGTGCAACTAAGCCGCATCAGGAAAAGCCTAGCACGATAGCTAATCTTTACATAGGTTAATTTTCTTCGCTGTATCACAAAATAGCTTTGCATTGTAAACAATAAACAATGCAAGACAGGCATACGTACTTTATACTACTCAACGCAACCAAACATTGGCTGCGCCTTTCGCGCGATGAGCGTGGCAGTTATTTCGAAAAAATCATAACGCCGATTTCTCAGCGCTTTGCAGACACACTATCGTTCCGCTTTTTTGATGCTGAATATTTCAATGCCAATGTATCAGATGTATTGATGCTGGAAACAACCAGTACACAAGACTATATGCTGTTCATAGAATACCTGCGCGATACAGAGATATATACTGTGCCGTATTTCGAGATAATAAATATTATACCTGCAAAAGAAAATGCCTACAAAGAGCTGGAAGGCATGATGAAATAATATGAAACAGCTACTGATAATATTCATGATAACGATGAGCGTTGCTACTGCACAAACAAAGAAGGTACTATTTGTAATGAGTGCTGCAAAAGAGCTGCCACTAAAAAATGGCAAAACATACACACAAACAGGTGTATTCCTTAGTGAGTTCTACCTCGCGTACAAGTCCATTGCAGATGCGGGCTACAGCATAGAAATTGCCACACCACAAGGTATAGCATCATCTATAGACAATGAAAGCTATAAAGCCAAATACTGGAAGGGGCAGGAAGCGCTTATCAGCGAGGCAAAAACCTTTGTTACAACCAACCAGAATTTTCTGCATCCGCACACACTGGAATATGCCCTGCAACATACCAATGAATATGCAGGCATGGTAATACCCGGCGGACAAGGATTGATGGTAGATTTGATTCACGACAAAACCATCTTACGAATAATCAGCAAAATGGCGGAAGACAAAAAAGCGGTGGGGTTGATATGCCACGCGCCCGCATTGCTGACATCTTTCACAAAAACAGATAATCCTTTTAGCGGATACACAGTCAACTGCATTACCGGGTTTGAAGAATTCTACATAGAAAGCTTTGTAATGAAAGGCAAGCCCTACAAACGCAAAATAGCACGCTCATTAAAAGCATTAGGATTCAGCTATAAAAAAGGAGGGCCGGGCAGTAGCTTTGCCGTTAAAGACAGGCAGCTTGTTACCAGTCAAAACCCCTACTCCAACAACAAATTCAACACGCTGTACCTGCAGGCATTGGAAGAATATGCGAACAAACCCTAATCACTTCTTCATCCTGTATATCTGCTGCGCCACAATCGATACCATCGCTATCACGTACACTAAGCCCAAGCTGCCATCGTGCACAAAATCGCTGATGGCATAGCCCATGATAAATGCATTGATTAATGACCAAATAACTACAGGCTTGCGGAGTGGATTATCTTCTGTTGCCATAGCGGGGAGATTTACTATAAAATTACCGAATGTTTGTTGTAATTTATGTATCAAACCGACTTACCTATGCGCTTATTACTTGTACTACTAATACTATTTTGCAATACCAATCTGCAAGCGCAGGACTATTTCAAATACCACGAAGGTATCATCAAAGCTGAAGAGCAGATTTTTGTAAAGCAGCAGTATGACGATGGGATGAAAACCTATGCCGATATCTTTAAGAAATATGATTTTGTTTTTGCACACGATTGTGTAATGGCTATGCAGATAGCCCTCTTTCGCAACAACGAAAAACTGTTTTTACAATTCACTACCAAAGCCATGCAAAACGGGCTAAGCCTGATACATTTAAATAACCGTACGATGGCATATTTTCAAAAACACCCTATCTACAACCAATACAAAGACAGCATTGCAAGTATCTACAGGCTCAACAGGCCACACTACCTGAAACGTATAGACACCATAGCATTGGGTAAAATGACGCAGTTATACTGCAACGACCAATTGGAGAAAAATCCCCTCCCCAACGAGAGTTTTACCATATCCGAAAAACGTTATAAACCGCAAATTGCTGAAACAGCAGCAAAACTAAAGGCACTGATTGCTGAAAGAGGCTACCCGTCTGACAGATTGATTGGCATAGACGACCAAAACCTGCTTCGCGAATTGGGCACCACACGCATGACACCTTTGGAGTATTACAAAAAGTACAAAGGCGATCCATGTTGTAATATCAGAGAGAGCCAGTTTGAGTTTGATGAGCACACTTTATCGTCCGGCATGATAATGCCCGTCATCATTCACTACGGGCACATGATAAAAGGACAAGACAGATTACAATGTGTTATTTACAGTGATAGCTTCTACCTGCAACAAATAAAGAATGGATACATGCACCCAAAAGACGTTGCCTTTCTCTACGACTGGAGCATGAACAACGGAGGCTCAAGTACAGGAACTCCTAATCTTGAAAAAGGTGAAAAATTCTTTGAGATTGGCATACGGCCACAGAACACACAAAGGCAGGTAAACATAACAGACGAAACCATCAACAAACTCCGAAAAGCATTTCATATAGCGCCAATAGAACATGACCGTATGAAATTGGAATTCGTGAGAAAAAACGGTATGTATATTGGTTTCGGATGGTGGACTTGCAGGTCTTAACCTATCTTTACACCCGCATGCAAAACAAAGCACAGATAGCACTACAAAAATTCATGGCGCAGTTTGGTGAGCTGACTGCTGAAGAGCAGCAACAGATTGCCGATAACCTGATTGTGGAAGCCTACCCTAAAGGCAAACTATTGGTAAAGGCGGGCGATGTATGCCGCTATTGCTATTTTGTACTGGAAGGCTGCCTGCGCCAATACAAGCTTGCAGATGATACTGAAGTAACCATACAGTTTTATACAGAGCGCGAGGCTGCGGTAGATTTTAACAGCTATGTGAATCAGGTAAAATCTGAAAGCTATCTGGCATGCCTGGAAGATACCATTGTAATAGAAGGCAATCTGGAACAGGAAACGGATATGTATGAACGCTTCCCCAAACTACAACAGATAACACGCGCTATGATGGAGCAGGACTTTGGCAAAATGCAGGAGCAATTTTCGCGCTTCATAGCCAGCAACGCCGAGGAGCGCTATGTATATCTGCTCAACAATCGCCCCGACCTGCTGCAACGCGTACCCTTACAATACCTTGCCAGCTACATCGGCGTCACCCCCGAATCGCTGAGCCGCATACGCAAGCGCATACAGAGCAGGTAGTTTATTTGCCGCCCTTCCATACCAGCCACACGGCAAGTACCAGTTCGCCCAATGCCATCGGCAGGCTCAGTATAGCCTCAACGGTTGCTTTGTACAGCATGTAGTCTACCCATGTTTGCTGTAATATGTTAGTACCCAGATATGCCATACCTGCAAAGAAGGCAAGCCCGCTTATCAGCTTAGGTATAGCGGCTGTGCGACAAGCCAATGTACCTATCAACAACAGATGCACACCAAACACTATCAACCCCTGCGACCATACATCCAGAAAGCAATCTATATAGCGCATCACCGCATGGGCATCTGCACCCTGCATAGTTGCCATTTCCTGCGCGTAATACAATTGCAGTATAGCCACTGCCAGCCATACACAGTACACCACACGCAGCCATGCAGATAGCTGCGCAAGCACAGGGTTTGTTCGCAAAAAGAATTTGTACAGCGCCCATGCCACCACCACATCCAGCAGCAGCATAATGCTGTAGGTAATCATTACCAATGGCAGCATGGAGGTTTGTTGCAGTATGTTGCTGAAAGTAGCAGTGCTATCACCTTTTACATAGATAGCACCAAAAGCATAGCCATAACCTATACCCGCCACAATAGCCATCAGTATCAGCGACCAGCCTGCCAGTTTTGCCATCTGCCTGCGGTTGGTAGTATATTCGTTCATTTGCATCATCATTTTTTTGATGCTGCAAAACTACCTACCTGAACAGGTTCAATTTTTTGACGTTGGGTAAGTAACGCTTAGTTCGAAACTCTTTTACCCTTGAAGTAATAATTTGTGTAATATTGCTTGGGAGGATATTGATTATTACCACCTGTATGTTTCCTGATTGTAAATAAACTATCTGTTGAAGGATAGTACACAATGGCATACTCACTGTTATAATATCTGCCCCAATCATGGGTGGTAGATTGCATATTATGCCCGGCATATTTTAATAATGTTCCCGAACCATACCCATCGCTTACAAATATTTGATCATCATCTTTTTTCTCAATAGTTATCACAACTTCTTTTACACTATTGTAAGCCGTATCTAAGAATACTTTCATGCTATCACCCCAGTGTGTTTGTTCATGATAAGATTCCATCTGTCCGCGAAAAGTGCCGGCTACCTGTTTTGTTTGTTTTTTTATCTGGTGCTTTTTGCAGGAAGTAAAAGCCAGTGGCAGCAGCAGTATAGGGATGAGTATTTTTTTCAACTTGGTTTATTTTAGGTCAATCAACTTATTAACAAAAAACATGCCAAGTTTCATTTTCTCTTTCTACTTTTGAAGCCATCAAGATGATACCCGCAGATTTTTCAGGCATAGCACTACAGCTACGCAGGCACGAAGGCAAAACACAGGTGTACGACCCCATCCGCCGCAAGTGGATAATACTGACACCCGAAGAGCATGTGCGCCAGTACCTGTTGCAATACCTGATGCAGCAACTGCACTATCCACCATCGCTGATAGCAGTTGAAAAACAACTGACACTCGGCACCCTCACCAAGCGCTTTGATATAGTAGTATATAACCGCGAACACAAACCGTGGCTGCTGGCAGAGTGCAAAGCACCAGAGGTGATGATAACCGAAGCCACACTCAATCAGCTATTGCAATACCACAACACCCTGCAATGCCGCTATTGGTTGCTGTGCAACGGGCATCAGGTGTACTGTGCAGATGCGGGCAATATTGCCGCTATAAAATGGTTAGAAGCCCTGCCTGCCTATGATGGCTGAGTAGCGGGTACTGTTCATTGTTTCCATCGCTTTGCGTATCACGGCATCGTCCCATGTGGTAATGGAATAATAACCGTTGCTGCGGAATAGTATGCGTGCCAACTGTGCCTTCAGCTGCAGGCGGAAGTAAGAAAGATTTGTCTGGTTGCGCAGCACACGCTCTACCGCACGGCGGAAGGTAGGATCCTGCATCTTCAGGAAGCCTGCTACCAGCTCATCGCCGCTATACTTGGTACTGAAGTCTGTAATGGTTTTGTATTGCAGCAATTGCGCGCGGTTGTGCATGTAGTAGTTCCACACGGTGCGGCGCGCATCTTCGCTATACAGCATATTGGTAAGCCCCGGGGTAAGCCTTGCCGTATCAAAGGGTACAAACACATCGGGCTTTATGCCACCACCACCATACACCACACGTTTGTTGGCAGTATAGTAGCGTGCGGTATCATCTGTTATGATGCTGTCGTTGCCTTTCAGCACATCATTTTCAAAACGCTTGATGAAGTCTTCATCATATGCATCGCGCCCGTTTTTGTAAGAGCGTTGTATGCAGCGTCCCGATGGTATATAGTATTTAGCAACCGTCAGGCGCAGTGCTGCCCCGTCATCCAGATCGTACTGTTCCTGTACAAGACCTTTGCCATAAGAACGGCGGCCTACTATGATGCCCCTGTCGTAGTCTTGCACAGCACCCGAAAGTATCTCGCTGGCCGATGCCGAGCCTTCATCTATCAGTATGGCAATCTTACCTTTTTCAAAACCCTGCAAGCCTTCTGTTTTATAGTCTATACGCTTGCTGTGTGTGCCTTTGGTATATACTATCAGCTTGTCGCCTTCCAGCAGTTCGTCGGCTATGCGTTGTGCAGCTTCCAGATAACCGCCGGGGTTCTGGCGCAGGTCTATCACCAATTGCTCCATACCGTTGGCTTTCAGCCCCTTCAATGCGCGTGCAAATTCATCGTAAGTAGTAGCACTGAATCGGTTGATTTTGATATAGCCTGTTTTGCTATCCAGCATTATGTTGGCATCTACACTTACCACAGGTATTTCGCCACGGGCAATGGTCAGTTGTTTCATGGCATTGCTTACAGGGTCTTTCAGCGTTACGCTTACCTTACTGTTCAGCCTGCCCTTCAGCATTTTTATCACATTGTCACTTGGTATCTGCCTGCCTGCTATTACGCTGTCGCCTACTTTTATAATCTTATCGCCTGTTATCACACCTGCTTTGTCTGCGGGGCCACCGGGCACCACAGCCGTTACGTTCATCGTATCGTCAAAAATGAAAAACTCTACACCAATACCATAAAAACTACCCTCCAGGTCTTCGTTCACTTCTTCCAGCTCGTCTGCAGGTATGTAAGATGTGTGGGGATCCAGATCGCTCAGTATGCCCTCTATGGCACCTTTATACAGCTCATCGGTCTTTACAGAATCAACATATTTTTCGTTGATGAGGTCTATTATCTGTTCCAGCCTGTCGTTTCGTTGCATCACGGCCTGTATATCGCGCTTGCCACGCAGTGTATCGCGCAGATTGAAGCCCAGCGCCATACCGCCTACCATTACTACCGAAAAAAACAGGGGTGTCCAAACCTTAAACCCACCCGATTGCTTGCCGTCCATTTATAAAAAGATGGGCAAAGTTAGGCGCATTTAACGATTAAATAATAAACTTATTTGATGGTTATATTCAATTAACAAAACACTATTAGGAAAATGCTCTTTCATACTGCATTTTTGTACTCAAATATCCCGTTATGGCATCCATACTACTGGTAGAAAGTGGCTCGACAAAGACAGACTGGTGCCTGCTGGCAAAAGGCAAGAAGCCTGTACACTTCAGCACAGGTGGCATCAACCCCCATTTGCAAAGCAGGGATGCCATATTGCAACTGCTGGAAACGGAACTGGCGTGGAACCCTAAAAAACACCATGCAGATGCCATAGCCTACTACGGCGCTGGTGCGGGCAGTGCTGCCAAGCAAAAAGAAATGGCGGCTATCCTCAAAAAACACTTCGGCATAAAGGATATAGAAGTAAACGGCGATATGATGGCTGCTGCGCGTGCCCTGTGCGGCGACAAAAAAGGTATGGTAAGCATACTGGGTACAGGCAGCAATTGCTGCTACTACAACGGTAAAAAGATAGCCGAGCAGAAACCATCACTGGGCTTTATAGCGGGCGATGAAGGCAGCGGCAACTATATGGGCAGGCGTGTATTGCAATACTATGCCTACAATACGTTTGATGCAGAACTGAAACTGGCCTTCGAACAATTGTTTGGCAACGATGTGCAGGGTCTGATAAACAGGCTATATAGCGAACCATTCCCCAACCGCTACCTGGCAGGCTTTGTGCAATTGCTGGTAAATACCCGTGGGCACTACATGACAGAAAACATCATTGAAGACTGCATCAACGATTTCTTTCATCATCATATACTGAAGTATCGCAACAGTTGGAAACTGCCGCTGTATTTTACAGGCAGTGTATCACATCTTTTCAGCGATGTAATAGAAAGCCTCTGCAACCAATACGAACTGGAACTGGGCACGATTGCCAAAAGCCCGATGGATGGGCTGATTGCTTATCATAAGAAGCAGTTGTAAGAACAAAAGCCTTTCTTACACTTTTATTACACAACCCACTAAGGGTGGCTATATGTTTTGTCGTCTTTCTTGTATAAAACCATTTTTATGAGAAAGACATTACTCCTCACCACCATTGCTGCTGCATTGGCAGGCAGCGCATCTGCGCAAATCAAATATCACGACATCAACCCCGATACTACCATCAGCACATGGGATATGATAACCATTGCCCCCATTGTAAAACTACCCGGCTATGGCACCAGCAATGCTATAGATATATGGTGGCACCCCGTGCCGGAGGTTGTGGTGAACGGATGGAATGATTGTGAAGTATTGTATGATGCTGCGGGCACCTACCCTGCCATGCTGAAGGCAGGCGACAGCATATCTGCGAGCGGCACATGGAAGAAGCCCGCTTACGACCCGCTGAATAAAGCAGGTGTGGGCAACTGGACAACAAATGCTACCGACAAGTATCTGGGCATACGCGCCAAAAACAATGGTGTGTGGAACTACGCATGGCTAAAGATGACAGTAGCTAACGCAGCGGCATCATTTACCGTAAAGGAATATGCTGCAGAAACATCGGGCAAGAAGATAAATGCAGGTGTAAAGACAAGCACTACCATAGCATACACACCACAAGAGTACAAACTGAATATAGTATCTACCGAGGGCGCTATTGATATTGCAGGATTGGAAGGCACCAATAACATCACCCTTACAGACATTGGCGGGCGTGTTGTTTACAACACGATTGCTACAGCAGGCAAGCACAGCATCAGCACACAACAGCTTACCAAAGCAGTATACATATTACGCATCAGCAATGGCGAAAAGCACAAGGCCACTAAGGTGCAACTTTGATTTCTTCTTAATACAATAAAAACGGCATTGTGTCTACAATGCCGTTTTACCCCCTCCGTATCGTTATTTATTTTGCCCGTTATTACGATACACACTCATCCTCAAACTTTGCCCGTTTTAGCTATTTATTTTACAAAATGTAAAGTTTCTGTTCCGTTCTTGCTGTCACCACTCAGTTTTATCTCACTGTCCGTTTTACTGTCTATCACCCAGTCATCTGCCAGCTCAAGCACCTTCTCGTCTGTTGTATTGAATGTCAGCACCATTTTCTGTTTGCCGTCATCACTTATCTGGCTCCACGTACCGTTGATGGTTTGCCCGTTGCGGTTTACTGTGATGGTGTTATTACTATTAAACTCAAACGTATTGCCGCTGTAGTCGCTTGTTTCTTCTTTTGTTTTATCGTAGTAATAGCTGATGCGCCATTTGCCGCTAGCTATGCTTGTGTTTGATGATGGTGTAATGTTATTGCTATCATCATTCTTATCGCAACTGCTGCTAGTGAGCGTTGTAAACAGTATCAGTGCTGCTATGGGTGCTATCAATTTCCTCATGTGGTCATATTAACCATGCAAAGCTATAAAGCCCCAAACCATAAGCAAAACGATATACCCCCATCTGGGAAATGAAACGATTGAAACGGGATAATAACAGATGAAGCGGAAATATACCCGACGAAACAGCCATAAAAGAATGTTGCCGAAACTGGAGTTTCGGCAACACAGGTAAACACTCAATATGGGTTTACTGCACTACACTAAATCGCATATTGCCGACATTACCCTCTTCGTCATGTATGCGAAGCATGTAAACACCTCCAGGCATGTTTGCTGTCTGCACAACGTGTTGCACCTGTCCGTTAACAGGTTTCAACTGTGTACGATACACCACTCTGCCTACTGCGTCTGTAATATCTATATTTAATTCTTTTGCACTGCTATTTCCTTTCAGTGTAAAGACTCCATTGTTCGGGTTCGGATACAATTTCCAATCGGCCATGTCTATAGCACCTACTTCCAATTGCAGATTCTTGCCGATTGTAATAATATTACTCACTGCCGTATCTGGCTCTGCACAAGTCAGGTCGCTCAACATCCACAATTGTATCTGGTCGCCTGTTTTGATGTCCTGATCTACCACAGCAATATATACCGGAGTTCTGCCTGCCAATACTACTTGTCCGTTTTTCAACCAACGATAAGTAGGAACATTGCCCATGTTTGTATGTTTTGCAGAGAAGGTAATAGCCGTACCCGTTGGTACACTGCTACCCGGATTTGCTTTAATAGTAGCTGTAGGAGGCAGATTGCCCGATGCATTGATTGTAAATACATTGCTGGTATCCCATGGCTTGGTGAGGCAAGGCCAGTCTGCGGTATATATACAGTATATAACATCGCCTGTCGCCAATGAATTGCTTTGCCATTTGAATGATGTTGCACCCGGTATAGGCATACCATTTTTATACCATTGATATGTAGGTGCTGTACCACCACCAGTAGCAGTAGCTACAAAGTCTACCATATCGCCGAGGCATATATTAGCTCCCGGATACGCTGCTGCAACTACACTAGGCGTCAGCGTTTGATAAACGGAAACCAATGTACTGTCTTGCGTATTACACCTGCCCAACGCAGCTGTTACTTTATAGTAGCCGGACATATTAGTTGTAGCCGGTGACCTGTTGACAATCTGCCCTGTAGTAGAGAAGTTGCCCGGGCCTTGCCATGTATATGTAACACCACTTGTCATACTGTAAGTGCTCATAGCAATTACATTGCCTACGCAGAAATTGCCACCACCACTTATTACCGGAGGCACAGGCAGGCTGTCTACAACTGCTTTGAAGCTATCTGTAGAAGAACACCCGTTGAGTGTGGCAGTAACTATATATGTACCACTAACATTCGTTGTCGCATTTACAATAGTTTCATTGCCGCTGGTGCTAGTAAATAAATGCGGCCCTGTCCATAAATAAGAAACACCCGGTGTGCTGCTAACACCCGAAAATGCCAATGTGCTGCCACTGCACAACGGAGAGTTGTGTGTAATTGTCGGCGTATCAGGCAATATTCTGATTGTAATATTATTCATATTGGCATAGCCAACACCTGACGGTGCTGTGTAAGCCATGCGTATACGGTAGGCCGTTCCCGGAGGCGTAGTCAGTGGTATTTTCAGCTTCATAGTACCTGGAAGCGGCGTTGTAACACTACCCAATGTAGTGAATACACCAAAACTGCCAAACGGATCTGACAGCTGTACAGAAAATGTATTGGTTGGAAGGAACGGATTTGTTATCCCATAGGTAACAGTCATGGTATCGCCCTGACAAAAAACCAGAGGGCTTACACTGGCTACATAGGCAGCGGTATCTGCCTTGAACTTACACAGGTACGCATCCTGTGCACCGGCCAGCGACATTTGATAACCACCCATACTAGAGATTGACGTATTACTACTTGTATTACCAGCAATAAACAAATCGCCCGTGCGGCTGTATGTAATACCGAAACAGTTGTCTGCATCAAAACCACCAAGGTATGAAACCCAACTACGTGAACCACCCGGTCCAAAGATGGCAATAAAGGCATCGCTATTGCCTCCAAATGCTTGTTGATATGCCCCCGGAGTGCTTAAGCCTATACTACCCGTAGTACCACTGAAACATACGTTATTGTTAGCATCTATATCTATATCTGCAGTATTATCCGGGGCGATGCCACCAAAATAAGTACCCCATATTAACGTACCCGCAGGATCGAATTTTGCCAGATAGGCATCAGAAGGCCCAGAACCGGCTATCGAGGGCTGAAAGCTACCGGATGTAGATATACCTGTAGTGCTGAATGTAGAACCGGCTATATATACATTGTTTGCGTTATCGCAAGCCAGGCCTATACTACCATCATCATTTGAACCACCATAGTATGTACCCCATTGCCTTATCCCCGATGAATTGAACTTAGCTATGAAAACATCTTTAGCCCCGGCCAATGTAGATTGATGGGTGCCACTTGTCGCAATACCGGAAACACTCTCCGTAGTACCGGTAGCATATATATTACCGTTTAAATCAGTACTGACTTTTACTATTTTATCAGGGGATATTCCTCCATAATAGGTAGACCACTGCAGCACGCCTGCCGGAGAAAACTGTGCCAGATAACCATCATCTGCACCTGCAATAGACACCTGATGCGCACCACTTGTACTGATGCCCGATGCACTGCTTGTCATACCACAGAGGTATATTACATTATTAGCTTTGTCCCATGTTACACCTACCATGTAGTCGTCATAAGACACAGCACCCGATTCATTGCCGCTGCCACCAAAATAGGTAGCCCATTGTCTTGTACCATCATTTCTAAACTTCACCAGATACGCATCGCTACCACCGCCCGAGGTTGTCTGATAAGCGCCTGTACTGGCCATACCTGTGCTTGTAGTAGTTACACCTGCCACATATGCATCGCCAAGTGTATCTGCACTTACATAAAAGAAATTGTCATTACCGTTACCACCATAATACGTACACCACTGCAACAAGCCATCTACATCAAACATGGCAAGAAAAGCATCTCTGCTGCCCACATACGTAGTTTTGTATGCACCAATAGTAGCAAGCCCGAAACTACTATACGTATATCCCGCCAGGTATGTGCTACCCGCTGTATCTGCCGACACGCTGAATGCCGCATCTACATCGGCAGAGCCAAAGTAGGTACTCCATGCAATTGCAGGATCTATAACCAAGGCACTACCACTATTGTAATCTGAAACAGCAAAACCCAGCACACTGCCATTCAATGTATAATTGCTGTTAACTTTTTCTTTGGTTTCAGCATAATACGTGTATGGCGCGTCTTCTGTAATAACACCCATTGCAGTTTTAACCTGTAGTTTTCCGTTTTTCAGTTGCAAACTTTCCTGTCCGCCATACTTGATTTTAATATCAGCGGGGTTGCCGCCTGCATTTATAACAAAGTCGTACTTGATAGATTGATTGGCGCCATCGTTACTTACATAAAGCACCCAATCTATAGATGGATAAATATCTTTGTATACTATACGCTTATAGCTTCTGGCAGTTGCGCCATCAGGGCCGTACGCAGGGCCATAAAACAGTTCTTTATATTCTTGTTGTTCTTGTGTTGTAGCAATAGCTGCTTTGTTAGCTCCTATCAGTTGTACATCAAGCCTGTAAGCCTGAATAGGAAATTCGCTTTTTGCCTTTTGAGCCTCTGTCTGTGGTATCGATTTCACCCATTGATATTCAATTTTAGCGGGTGCTATATACATACTTACGCTCTTAGAATTGAGCATAAAATCAACATCGTTGCGCCTGTTACCATGTTGGTCGTGTACCTGACCTATGTTTTCAGTAAAAATCAATCTTGATTTGGTGAATGCTTCTGCCTTGCCACGGGCTATTGCCTGCGTATGCCACAAAAGCATACAACATATTATTACGGCTATTTGCTGTAAGAGTATACGGTGTTTCATTATTAGTGTAATGCAGTATTATTGTATCTTATAAAAATACTATATTATATAGAGATTAATAGGCTAACAGCTTATTTTAATGGGATATTAATACCAACGCATTGAAAAATAAATTAAATTGAAATACATTGATTGCCAGATAAATGCAAATCAATCTCTTTTAACTACAAGTTTAAACACCTTGTAATCTCCATCTACCCAGAGCTTTAGCATGTAAATGCCGCTGGCCAGTGCCCCCCTCAGGCGTACGTTGTGATAGAGCTTTTTATCTGCCACAGGAACAGATGTGCGGTACACCACCTGCCCCGCATCGTTTGTAATCTTTATTTCTGCAAGCTGGTCTTTATGTAGTATTCCTTTCAGGTAGAAATCTCCATTATTGGGATTGGGATACAGCACAATGTTGCCCGTATCAGCCTCATCACTTATCTGCACCTGCAATGATGTAGAGTCCTGACATTTATCAAGCGCGGCTACCAGCACATACATACCACTTTGCCAGCTTTCAGCATTTTTTATTTCGGGTGCCAGTATAGATGTGGCAAACCCGGCAGGGCCACGCCAGCTATAGTTGATACCGCTTTCAAGATTATCAATCTTCAGCATCAGGGTACCACCTTTTGCTATCGGGCCGTTTGAAGATATTACCGGCTTCTGCGGTGCGCGTTTCACCAACACATTGGCAGTATCGGCACTAGTACAGCCATCCAGCAAGGCTGTAACTATGTATCGGCCGGTAGCAGTTGCAGCAACATGTCTGATAAGTGTATCTGTTACCTGTGCAGAAAAGCCTGACGGACCGGACCAGCTATAGCCTGTACCGGCTATTTTCTCTTTTATACCCAGTTGTAGATCACCACCGGCACACAAAGCAGTATCTGCCATCGCAACAGGTTGCAATGGCAGAGGACGTATATCTGCAATGAGTGTATCTGTAGCAGTACAGCCATTGAGCGATGCGCGCAATGTATAAGCACCTTTTCGCGTAAAATATGCCGGACTGATAACCGTATCTCTTACACTTGCTGTAAAACCCGAAGGGCCACTCCACATATACACAATTCCTGAAGCGGTATCTTTTGCCTGCAAACGCAGGGCATCACCAAAGCAAATGCTTATATCTTCCAATACTATTTCGGGCCTGTGTTTTATTACAGCCTTTACGGTATCGAATCCCAAACACCCATCCTGACGGGTTATCAGCACATATCTTCCGCTGTCTTTTTCTGTTATGTTGGGCAACTGCAAACTTGCCAGCGTATCGGTATTACCATCGGGCTTCAGCCATACATTTATTACGCCTGCAGTATCCAGATTAGCTTGCAGTTTCAAAGTATCTCCCGCACACAGGGGGCTGTTGTTAATGGCTGTTACTATCAGCGGGTTAGGCTTTATCCTCAACCTTGTGGTATCTCTTACCACACAGCCATAGTCTTGCATTTCGGCAACATACAGGCCCGAGTCACTGAACTGTACATGCTGAAACGGATGGTGCTGCAATTTAGAAAACACTGCGCCTCCCCACCTGCTCCACCTTACTTCTGTAAAATGTGAAAAATTGCTGTACCCTATCTGTGCAAAATTATTGACACAAGCGGGCCCTGTATTATAGATAACAGCAACCGGCATCTGGCCTATTGCAATATTAACGGCAAATGGTTTTGATACATAAACCGGGCTGGTAGACACTACTCTTATTCTATATGCATCAGATGGCAGTACTACAGGTATTATTGCAGAAGCTATACCACTGTAAGATCCGCTGACTGTTGTAAGCACTGTAGGCGATGCAAAACTTCCATTCTTATCAGACAATTGAAATATAAACTGATTGCCGGGAGAAAAGTATCCTGCTATACGATACGGGATATCCACTGTATCGCCCACACACAAAATTGTATCAACATAATTGTTGATTTCTACCATAGTATCAGTTACAAAATCGACAGACATTACACTACCGCCTACAGTATCTATATCTGTAATGGTAATGCTTTTGATACTATCTATTATACGGATTTGCGTATTGATATTACCACCTGAAGTAAAATACAATTGCCCGTTTGTATTGATGGCATTACCCGTAGTGATGCCGCACAAATTTGCAAAACTGCCAATATTGGATGAGGATAAACTATAGTTTACTCCGTTCAGCTTTACACTGATGACCTCTCCCGGTTCGCTGGCATTTATCTGAAACCGAACTTCCTTTACTGCTCTGCTGAATGTATAAGTATACCCGCTTGATTTGGATGCAGAGGTAGTACCCGCACCTATCTGATAAGGGCCTATATTACAAAAACTGCCACCCGGATACATACCTGGCGCACCTACCGAGGTAACATTAACCGATAGATTGGCTATTGTCTGCGAACCTGATGAATGGCTGATATTATTATACGTTTGCCCCATTGCAATATTGCAACAGCACATCACCATGAGCCATATGGAGTATAATCGTTTCACAAATCCAGGAACTACAATTTATGCATTTTATTTTATATGCGTCTTATTCTTTTACCACCTTCACAGTCATCTTGTCACCATTGTCCGTACTCAGTAGCAGTATGTAGTTGCCTGCTGCCAGATGGCTCATGCTCAGTTCCGTAGTTTCACTTGTTGCTGTCGCCATTATCAGCACGCTGCCAAGCACATCATTTAGTTGTACTTTTGTCCCTTTCTCTACACCTTCTAGTATCAACCTATCCTTCGTAGGATTCGGGTAGATGCTTGGTTCCTTACCTCTCCACAACCCAACGACACCTGTACTTTCGATGCTCACTTTTATGCAGTCACTCTTCGCTTTTTTAGGGTTCGGGCACATATAGTTGCTTGTCATTTCAGCGCATATCACATCATTATTGCTCAACGTACTAGCCCCCCATACATTACTGATAGCACCGATAATATAAGAACCATTAACCAACCACTGATACGTCGGTCTGCTACCACCATTGGTTGGTGTTGCGGTGAAGTTGATCATTGTTCCACTTTTCACAGTTGCATTCGGATTGGCGGCGATGCTAACGGTAGGTACCAGATATGGCAGTACGTGCATCTTTATGATATTGCTCGTATCGGTATACGGTGTAGCACATACACCATACACTGTTATAGTTGTATAGTACTCATCTCCATCAACTGCCGTTGTGGTGCTATAGTTTGCATTGGCGGCACCGCCTATCACTGTATTATTCCTGAACCAATTGCGCGTGAAGCTGCTACCTGTATTGCTTGTGCTCGATACAAATGTTACACTCTGCCCAACACATATACTATCCTTAGGGCTTGGGTACACATTTATTACAGGTGCTGGATTTACAGTCACAATTATAGAATCTCTTGCGGATGTACAACCATTTACTGTTGCTGTTACATAATATTTAGCTGCATAACTTGTTATTGCACTGCTGCGTACCGGGTTTTGAACGTTTGATAAAAAACCTGTTGTACTCGTCCAATTGTAAGTAGCACCGCCGGCAACCGTACTTGCCCCCAATTGCAAATCTTGCCCAACACATACCGGTGTATTGGCTGATGGCGTTGGTGCTGCTGGTATAGAATTTACTTGTGCATATACCGTATCAAGAACACTGCAGCCATTTAATGTTACGGTTAGGATATAATTGCCTGTACGATTGGTTGTGGCTGGCGAAAAATTAGGATTCTGAAATGTAGAACTAAAACTATTAGGGCCTGTCCATGAAAAATTAACACCAGTAGATGTGGTATTACCTGTCAGGAACAGTATAGCACCCTCGCATATCGGCGCGTTGGTACCGGCATTTACGTTGGCAGGTAATGGTTTTACCAATACAGTTACAGTGTCTTTTGAAGTACAGTTAGAACTATTTGTTGCCATTACTATATAATCACCGCTGATGGCAGGTGTTACATTAGCTCTTGTGGGGCTCTGACTTGTAGATGTATAAGCTCCCGGACCAACCCAACTATACCCAACACCACTTGTACTGTTCGTACAATTCAGGTTTAACGATGTGCCTTCACACAATGGAGTATTAGCACTTGCTACGACAGGCAATGGAACCGGATTAACTACAACATTCAAGCTGTCTTTTGTCAAACAACCATTCAGCAGATAGTTCACTATATACTTACCAGCGTTACCAGACGTTACACTACTTATACTTGACGACGATGTAGTCGAAACAAAACTATTAGGACCTGTCCATGTATAAGCTACCCCTGTGCTACTACTACCTGCATTCAGCTTGAGTGTATCATTCATGCACACGGGGCTATTACTACCAATCGTTCGACTCACAGCTTGGGGTTTAACAAGAACAGTTACAGTATCATATTCTATACATGCACCATAATTAGCACTTAATACGTAGTCGCCGCTCATTGCAGGTATACTATTTGTACGAATTGTATCTTTATTTGTTGAGCTGAATCCTCCCGGACCACTCCAACTATAGCTTATAGCCGGCACAAATACTGCTGTATTGAGATACATTGTATCGCGTTCGCAAATAGAGGTGCTTCCTGTTACGTTTACAGAAGATGCAGATACAACTACTACAGTTGTAGTGTCTTTAGAAATACATCCATACAATTTTGCAGTCACTATATAGTTTCCGCTATTTGCTACTGCCACACTATTAATTATCGGGTTTTGCAACGTACTGTTAAAACCAGACGGGCCTGTCCACTTATAATTAACCCCCGTTGTAGCACTTGTTGCTGTCAGATTTAATTGTTGACCTATACAAAATGGCCCATTATTACTATTGCTCACATTCGGACGGACAACACCAATACTGATACCCTTGCCATTATATCCGGAACTATCAATAAAATTATTTGACACTATTCTTATACGATAATTATTTCCTGGCACAACTGTATTGGGCACTACACAAGTAATACTACCGGCAGTATTGCCGGATCGGGTACCGATAATAGTTGTACCACTTGAAAAAGCCCCGCTAGCATTACTTAACTGCACACTAAACACATTACTTGCACTACCACTCCAAAAACTATTGAGTGTATAGGGAACCTGAAAAGTATCACCCGCACATATCATACTATCGGCATACAGGTTATTGATACCGTTAGCCAATCTCACAACAACAGAATCTACATAATAGTATGAACCTCCACCCGTCACGCCTGTTATCAATGTATCAATTACATATGATGCATATGGTCCGAAACTCGTAATAGCTATAAAATTATAAGCTGAATCTGCTACAAACGTTCCGCTGAGTCTTGTCCATCCTACTTTATCCGACACAGGGCCATAACTTGCAAATGACACTTTAGGTATTGTAGAATCTGCAGCTAATGCATTTGACACAGTAGGTCCATTCTGAATAAAATGCACACCGAGCCCATTGATTCCAAACCTTGAATTATCTGTCAAAGATGCAGACAATGCTACATAATATGTAGCCCCAATTGTCAATGGTGTAATACTTCTTCCTATTCCCTCTCTTGAATAACTACTCGTGGCAACAATAAAACCGGCATATGCTGTGCCACTTGCTGCAGGTTGGAAACCCATAAAATTCGTTGGCACGCTGACCACACCAGATCCGCAGCCATTAAAGTAATCAGGAGTCGCTATATAATTTTCCCAGCCTATACAGTTTGTAAGTTGGAAAGTCGTAGTCGGGCAAGTTGTGATATATTCAAAGTCACCATTGGGTACCATATTCTGACCATAGATGGCAGAAATAGATATAATAAAAGAGAAGAAGAGGGTTATCAGTTTTCTCATAGCATATAGGTATTGCTACTACAAAGTTAATAATATGCACATGCCATTGCTATATAAATTCTATATTTTCAATTAAATGCACATTAAAAAAGCGGCATTGCTGCCGCTTTCTCTTGGGGTATATTGATAGCCAATTACTTACATTTTATTCCTTCACCACCTTCACATTCATCCTGTCGCCATTGTCTGTGCTCAGCAGCAGCATGTAGCTGCCTGCCGCCAGATGGCTCATGTTCAGCTCCGTGGTTTCACTTGTTGCTGTTGCACTTATCACCACTCTGCCAAGTACATCTGTTAATTGTATTTTTGTCCCTTTTGCTACACCCTCTATCATCAACCTTTCTGTTGCAGGGTTCGGGTAGATGCTTGGTTCTTTACCTGTCCAGATACCTGTAATGTTGGTGCCACCCGTACTCTCTATACTCACTTTTATACAGTTGCTCTTTGCCGTCTTAGGACTCGGACACAAATAACCACTCGTCATCTCTACACATATCAGATCGTTATTGCTCAGTGTGCTCGCACCCCAGATATTGCTGATGGCACCCGTGATGTTCGTGCCGTTTCTCGTCCACTGGTATTTGGGGGTGTTACCAGCGTTTACAGGCGTTGCCGTAAAGTTAATCATCGTGCCGCTCGTTACTGTCGTATTCGGGTTCGCTGTTATGCTTACCAACGGTGCCAGGTATGGCAGTACATGCATCTTGATGACATTGCTCGTATCTGTATACGTACCCGCACATACGCCATTTGTGGTAACTGTTACATAAAAATCATCCAGATCGCTTACCGATGAGGTGGTATAGCTTGTGCCTCCTGTCAGTACAGGATTGTTGTTTCTATACCAGGTATACACCGGGCCGCTGCCTACATTGCTTGGCGTTGCTACAAAAGTGATACTGCCTCCCTGACAGATGCTGTCCTTCGGACTCGGATACAGGTTTACATTGGGGGCTATTGCAGTGGTGACTGTCGTAGTACCCGCATTCGAGTAACAGC
>DDFF01000016.1 GCA_002337045.1 Bacteroidetes bacterium UBA1935
ACCAGTTAACAGCCGATTAACAAACTCCTTGAAAAAGCCCTTAAATACGGTATTTTTGCACACTTTAGCAGTATGCGTATATTAATGGTATGCCTTGGTAATATCTGCAGGTCGCCGATAGCCGAGGGTTTGATGCGGTATAAGGTAGAACAGCGAGGGCTTGATTGGCAGGTAGATTCAGCAGGAACAGAATCTTATCATGTAGGAGAGGCACCTCACAGGTATTCGCAAAAAGTATGTCTGGAACATGGTATTGATATATCTGCCCAAAGAGCACGCAGGTTTACAAAGAAAGACTTTGACCGCTTTGACAAGATATATGCTATGGCAAAGGATGTATATAACGAAATTGCAGAAATAGGTGGGCATGGTGCAGATATGGGAAAAGTGATGCTATTTGTAAATGAGTTGCATCCCGGAAGCAATCAATCAGTACCTGACCCATGGTATGGCAACGAGGATGGATATTTGCCCGTATATGAGCTGATAGACAAGACTTGCAATGCTATTATTGAAAAGTATAAGTAAAGAGAATTATGTCGAAATCATCGATACCACAAGGAACAAGAGATTTTTCGCCTGCAGAAGTACGCAAGCGCCAATATATATTCAGCACCCTCAGGAGCATTTTTGAATTGTATGGTTTTCAACCACTGGAAACACCTGCAATGGAAAACCTCGTAACGCTGACAGGTAAATATGGCGAAGAGGGTGACAGGTTGATATTCAAAATTCTGAATAACGGCCTGCATGAAAAGAAAGATGCGGATAAAGAAAAGCTCAATACAGAGTGGGCAAGACTGCTGGATAAGCCTGTTTCATCGCCTGTAGTAACAGAACGTGCACTGCGCTACGATCTTACCATTCCGTTTGCCCGTTATGTTGTGATGAACCAGAACGAACTGGCATTTCCTTTCCGCCGCTACCAGATGCAACCTGTTTGGCGTGCCGACCGTCCTCAAAAGGGTCGCTATCGTGAATTCTGGCAATGCGATGCCGATGTGGTGGGCAGCACTTCATTGATAAATGAAGCTGAACTATTGTGTATTTACCAAAGTGCATTTCAGCAATTGGGTCTGCCACAGGTAGCCATTAAAATAAATAGTCGTAAACTGTTAGCTGGCCTTGCAGAAATATGTGGCACACCAGAGCTGATGATGGAAATAACAATTGCGCTTGATAAGCTGGATAAAATAGGCTGGGATGGTGTAGTAAAAGAACTGAAAGAAAGAGGCATAGCAGATGCTGGTATTGCACAGATAGAAAAAGTAATCAATGTAGCTGGTAGCAATGAAGAAAAACTGGAAGCATTAAGCGCTATTATGGTAAGCAGTGCCACAGGGTTGGAAGGTATCAGAGAATTAAGACAAACACTAGTATATCACCAACAAATAAAGAATCAGGATTGGGATGCTGTGATAGAAGTAGACATAAGCCTGGCACGTGGACTTAATTATTATACAGGTGTTATTGTAGAGGTTGTATGCCGTGCTGTGAAGATGGGCAGCATTGGTGGCGGTGGACGTTACGATGACCTGACAGGCCTGTTTGGTTTGAAAAACCTTTCAGGTGTTGGTGTGTCTTTCGGTATAGATAGAATATATGATGTGATGGAAGAGTTGAACCTATTCCCGCAGACATTAGCTACGGGCGCCAATGTAATGATTGCGAATTTTGGTGGTGAAAATGAAGTATATGCACTGCAACTGCTGAAACAGTTGCGTGCACATAACATAGCTGCAGAGATATATCCTGAGTCTGCCAAGTTTGATAAGCAGATGAAATATGCCAACAAGCGCGGTATAGCTTATGTATTGTTACCTGGTGATGATGAGCGTGCGCAAAACAAAGTGAGCGTTAAAAACTTTATAACAGGTGAACAGCAATTACTGGATATTGACGCAGTAGTTGCATTGCTGCAGTAACAAGACAGATACTAACATAAAATAATAAAGCCCCGAACATCGGGGCTTTATTATTTACTCTTTTTTATCCGCAGTATTAGCGACGGAAAGCAGGACACTGTGACTGCCAGTATTTTTTAGCGTTGCCAAATGCATCAAGATATACAGTTACTGTAATGTTTGTAAAGTAGTACCAGTCGTTTGCTTTGCTATCGCCACGTTGATATTTGTAATCAGGATATTGCTGATTGTGAATAGTAGATTGAGAAGCGCTTACTTGTTCGTTAGCAGAAAATACATTTTTTACTTCATCTCCACGAAATGCAAGGTCAACCGATTGTTGTCCTTTGTAAGCTTTCAATACATCCAGATTTACGTAAGACTTGCTCACATCATCCAGATAGTCTGTATTTGTGTAGCGGAAGCCCGATTCTGCACTGATGAAAAATGTTTTGCCAACCAGTACTTTCAAACCACCACCTATCGGGAATGCAATATTTGTAAGTTTATATTCTTTACGGTCAGGATATAAAGGAATGTTTTGGCCTTCTGTAGCTAATGAACGTAGATAAACCCTTTCGCCGCGCATACCATCTGTGTATGGGTTGAAGTGGAACAAAGCCAAACCACCAAAGATGTACGGAGTAAACTTAGTACGTTCTTTTTCTATGCGAAACAGATTCAACTCAAAACCGCCATGTATTTCGAAGATATTGCTTGAAAAGCGCAGATTGCGTGCTTTCCTTACTTCTACATCAGACAGGCTGTCAGCCGCTGTTATAGATGTATAAGATGCTCCTAAACGTACACCCAGATTTGGATTGAAGAAGTATTTATATATCAAACCGCCCATAGGTTTGAAGCCGTAGTTAGGGTACAGTTTGTTCTGCAAATCGCCATAATAGTTAGCTGCACCAGCAGAAACACCAAACTCGTGGTGGTTCTGTGCCGAAGCTAAAAAAGGTAATGCCAGAGCTATCGATAGTATAAAACGTTTCAAAGCCTAAAAGTTTTGTTAAGTATACAACTCGAAAGATAAAAACAATTTTTGAAAAACAAAAGCATGACAGGACTAATAAATATTTATAATATTCTTAATGTGTGTGTATCTCTCTGCCGTATTGCTTTATAAATATTTGATTAATAATAAACTGTTTTTTCATCGCAAGTTTTTAATCTGTCTTTAATCTCTGTATTCTAAAGGCGGAAACCTTATTTTTGCGGACTTCGTATTGATATATACAATGGATTTAATTAAAGATTTACAGGAAAGGGGGCTTATTCAGGATATAATGCCCGGCACACAGGAGCAACTGAATAAAGAAATGACTTCGGGTTATGTTGGCTTCGACCCTACTGCCGATAGCCTGCATGTGGGCAATCTGGTACCTATTACATTGCTGATGCGCCTGCAACGTGCTGGCCATAAGCCATACGCTTTGGTTGGCGGTGCTACAGGTATGATAGGTGACCCTTCGGGTAAATCTGCAGAACGCAATCTGTTGGATAAAGAAGTACTGAATAAAAACGTAGCAGCTATACACAGGCAATTACAGAAGTTTCTGGACTTCAGCACGGACAAGCCCAATGGTGCCGTGATGCTGAATAACTACGATTGGTTTAAAGATTTCAGCTTTCTGGATTTCATTCGCGATGTTGGTAAGCACATTACCATCAGCTACATGATGTCTAAAGAGTCTGTACAGAAAAGACTGGAAACAGGCCTTTCTTTTACAGAATTTACATACCAGTTGATACAGGGCTACGACTACTACCACCTGAACAAGCAGTATAACATACAACTGCAAATGGGGGGTGCAGACCAGTGGGGCAATATCGTTACAGGTACAGAGCTCATCCGTCGTAAAGGTGGCAGTGAGGCTTTTGCCGCAACATGCCCGCTGATAACAAAAGCAGACGGCAGTAAATTTGGTAAGAGCGAAAGTGGCAACGTATGGCTCGACCCGGAAAAGACTTCACCGTACCAGTTCTACCAATTCTGGTTAAAGCTGCCAGATGCCGATGCCGAGCGTATGACTTTCACGTTCTCATTCAGAACTGTTGAAGAAATAAAAGCTTTGATAGCAGAGCATCAACAAGCACCACACTTACGCAAGCTGCAAAAAGCATTGGCAGAAGAGCTTACTATTCTGGTACACAGCGAAGACGACCTTAAAAGCGCGCAAACAGCATCAGATATACTCTTCGGGCAAAGTACCGTAGATGCACTGCGTTCGTTGAGTGAAAGGCAACTGCTGGATGCAATGGAAGGTGTGCCGCAAGTAGTAACAACAAAAGAAACATTGGCTGGTGAAGGCGCAGATTTCCTTGGCTTCCTTGCTGATAACAAAGTGTTTCCGTCAAAAGGGGAAGCTCGCAAAATGGTACAGGCAGGTGGTGTAAGTATCAACAAAGAAAAAGTAACAGCCATAGACCACAAGCTTACAGTTGCTCAGTTGTTGAACGATAAATACCTACTGATACAAAAAGGTAAATCAAACTACACACTGGCAATATTCAACTAAACAATTACTGCTCCCGATTAGTTATTTTTGAAGTGCATGTCTTCACGTATTGTACGGAGTTTATTGATAATACTGGCGATGGCAGCGGTAACGCTGCCCGCTTTTTATTGTGGCAGTCCCGATGAAAAAACGGAGCAGGCTGTTGCAGGCTCTCCGTGGCACAATGTGTACGATACTACGGTGCAGTATGTAGGTATGGAAACCTGTAAGGGTTGCCATGCAGACATCTACAACACATATATACAGACAGGTATGGGGCAGTCTTTTGACCATGCAACGAAGCAAAAGTCTGCTGCCGATTTCACACACGCACCTGTTTACGACAAAGACCTTGATTTTTACTACAAGCCTTTCTGGCAAAACGATTCGCTCTATGTAATGGAGTATCGTACAGAAGGCAGTGATACCACACACAAGCTGTTGCAGAAAGTAGATTACATTGTTGGTTCCGGACAGCATACCAACTCGCACATCTTCAGTAAGAACGGATATCTGTATCAGGCCCCTATTACCTTCTATACACAAAAGAAACAGTGGGACCTTGCACCGGGCTTTGAGAAAGGAGCAAGTAGCCGTTTTACAAGGTTGATAGAATCAGAGTGTATGACCTGTCACAATGGTTACCCAGATTTTGTAAAGACAAGTCAGAACAAATACGTAACCATCAAAACAGGTATTGATTGCGAGCGTTGTCATGGCCCAGGCGGGCTACACGTGAAGGAGAAAATGGCGGGTAATATCGTAGATACATCAAAAGGACCTGACTACACAATTGTCAATCCACGTAGGCTTTCTACAGAATTGCAAAACAATATATGCCAGCGTTGTCACCTGCAGGGCATATCTGTACTCAACGATGGTAAAACATTCTTCGATTTCCGCCCTGGTATGCATTTGTCTGAAGTGATGAATGTATTTATGCCGCAGTATGAAGGTGCGCAGGACAAGATGATAATGGCATCGCACGTAGAGCGGATGAAAAAAAGCGATTGCTATGTAAGCTCTGGCAAGATGAGTTGTATTACTTGTCACAATCCGCACGTGAGTGTGAAGTTTACACAGCACTCGCAATACATCAATGCGTGCAACAGTTGTCATGGCGCAGGCAAGCAACAGTGTACAGAAAAAGAAGCTGTGCGCAATGCAAAAGGCAATGACTGTATTACCTGCCACATGCCGCGCAATGGTAGTATAGATATACCGCACGTAGCCGTTACAGACCACTACATACGCAAGCGCCCGCTCGATGATGCTACGAAAAGTAAAATAACCGCATTTCTTGGGCTGAAGTCTTTCAATAATGATAACCCCGATGCCATAACAACAGCGCGTGCATTTATGGAGTTTTTTGAAAGATATAATCCTAATAAAGGCCTGATAGATTCTGCGCTGAAATACCTGAACAAAGAACAAAATCGCGAAGCATCAGAGAAACATAATCGAGATTATATACGTGCATATTTCCTGCTGAATGATTTTGGGAAAGTAACACAGTACGCAGCGTCACTAAAGCCTGAAAGCATCACAGATGCATGGGCATGTTACCGCATTGGGGAGTCTTACAGCAACATACAACTGGCAGACAAGGCATTGGCATGGTATCAGAGAGCTGTAGCCATCTGGCCACAGTCGCTCGATTTTCAGAATAAGTATGGTAACTGTTTGCTGACGCTGAATAAAGTAAAAGAAGCGCAGGATGTGTTTACTTACATACTGAAAGAAAATCCTGACTATCTGAGTGCGAATGTAAATCTAGGCTTCATATACATGCAGCAGGCAAATAAAACAATGTCTTACGACTACCTGATGCGTGCACTGAAGCTGAATCCTGATTATGAGCAAACGCTTATCAATCTGGCAGTATGGCACCATAATAATGGCAATGATGGTAATGCAAAAAAATACTTGCTACACTTACTGAAAACGCATCCGCAAAACGAGCAGGCAAAAGCTATGCTGGCTGATATTCAATAGTATATTTACAGTCTATTCTTTAACCTAAATAATCTGAAATGAAAAAACTAACCCTTGTTTTATTATTGATTGCCCTATCTGTTACATCTTTTGCACAGCGCGGCTACAAAGGATATAAAAGCGGAAAAGGCGGGCGCAATAGTTATGAATGTCCTAAATTGTATATAGGTGTTACAGCCGGTATAGAAAATCCCGGTGGGCTTGTTGGTTTTAATATTGATGTGCCTGTTACACAACGTTTTTCACTGTCGGGTAGTGCAGGGCTTAGCTCATGGGGCTACAAAGCAGGTGGCGAGGGTCGTTTTTATTTCGGCGATTGCAACCGTTCTTGGGCACTGGGTGCAGGTGTTACGTATAACACAGGATTGAGTAACTTAAGTATGACACTGCCTACTACATATGGTGATGCTACGGTATTGGTAGATTTGAAGCCAAAGACAAATGTGTTTTTTGCAGTTCACAAATTCTTTAATCTTGGCAGAAACGGACACCGCTTCAATATTATGGCAGGCTATTCTATGAGGCTGGATGATGATAACTATGCAATATTGAATAACTACGAGCTTACAACAGAAGGTGAAGATGTTATGAGAGTGTTAGCTCCCGGTGGTTTGATGATAGGTTTCGGATTTAGCTTTGGTGTATTGCGATAACCTGAGTTGATGATATTATGAAAGGGATGCAATTGCATCCCTTTTGTTATTTAGTTGAATCTGTAATTGAAGAAAAGTCTTTGCCCGACATTGCCCATATCAAAATCAAAGAGCCCCTGGCTTCGTTTATTGACTGTCACAGAACTAAAAGTAGCATCTACGCCAAAGAACTCTACACCGGCAGCTATACGGCTGAATACGAGTTTAGCACCTACAGTTGGCAAGAGGCTCACATGCCACATCTTAACGTCTGATGCAGGCCTGCCGAAAATATCACCGCTGTTTTCGTAATGATAACTGCTGGTCATATAAGTCTTGTCAATCAATGTATCCTGTTTCCCTTTGCCATAGCCAACATTCAGCTCTACAGTTGCAAACAGGTATACACGTTTGTAAAACTTTCTTTGTATTTGTGCTGCAGCGCCAATCTTCAGCATATCTACAACTCTGCGTGTGCGCATGTCGATAAATGTGTCTACGTTCACTGTTTTTCGAAACACATCGCCTAATGCATAGTTGTTTCCATGCGCAGCCATTATTCTGTAACCTACGCGTTCATTCTTCCAGCGGCTATACTGAATGCCCAACATGTCCACATCGGTGCTGTTGATAGATGCAGATCCCATTGCATTGTGCATGAAAATACCAATCTCGTTCTTGCGGTCGTTTTGCGCGGTTGTGTTGCCTGCTTCTGTTTGTGCAAAGCCAGTAATACTGCATGCTGAAAAGCCCAATGCAAATAATAAGTTCTTCATAAGTGCTTGTCTGTTAAAGCAAAGAACGTAATAATGTAGTGTTTATTGTAATGGTAACGAAAAGTCGCGCTTAAAGTGCAGCATTGTATTTACCTGCTACCACATTCCAGTCGATGACGTTCCAAATAGCATGCAGATAGTCAGGGCGCCTGTTCTGGCACTTTATATAATAAGCATGTTCCCAAACATCAATGCCCAAAACAGGTATGCCTTTTACTTCAGCAATATCCATCAGTGGGTTGTCCTGGTTGGGTGTAGAGCATACATCCAGCTTGCCATCTTTTACAATCAGCCAGGTCCATCCGCTGCCAAAGCGTGCCAGCCCTGCAGCATTCATTTTTTCTTTCATTGCGTTGAATGAACCGAAACAAGTATTGATGGCTTCTGCTAAAGCACCTGTAGGTTCTCCGCCACCATCGGGGCTCAGTATTTCCCAGTATTGGCTATGGTTATAATGGCTGCCAGCACTGTTGCGTGCTGCGGGGTATTTTGAAACATTGGCAAGTAATTCCTGCAGCGATAAGGTTTCGCCATCGGTGCCTGTCAATGCTTTATTCAGATTGTCTACAGTAGTTTGGTGATGCTTGTAGTAATGGGTTTCCATTGTAAAAGCATCGATGTGAGGTTCCAGTGCATCAAACGCATATTTTAATGCAGGAAATAAGTGAGCCATTTGTGTAAGTTTTGGAGTGATACACAAGTTTATCTCACTTCATTGTAAAACAAAAGTGGTTACAAGAACATTGTAACCACTTTAACATTTATGTTTAACTGATTGTTATTGAGCAGCTTCGAATTTAGCAGCTACTGCATCCCAGTTGATAACATTCCAGATAGCACCCAGATAATCAGGGCGTTTGTTTTGGTATTTCAGGTAGTATGCGTGTTCCCATACGTCGATGCCCAGAATAGGTGTGCCTTTTACTTCAGCAATATCCATCAGCGGGTTGTCTTGGTTTGGTGTAGAGCATACATCCAGTTTGCCATCTTTTACAATCAGCCAAGCCCAGCCGCTACCAAAGCGTGTAGTACCTGCTGTATTCATTTTTTCTTTCAGTGCATCCAAAGAACCGAAAGCTGCATTGATAGCATCTGCCAATGCACCTGATGGTTGGCTACCGCTTGGCCCCAGAATTTCCCAGAACAGTGAGTGGTTCCAGTGACCACCACCGTTGTTGCGTACAGCAGCAGGGTATTTAGAGATGTTAGCCATCAGTTCTTCAAGCGATTTGCCTTCACCGTCAGTACCTGCCAGTGCTTTATTCAGGTTATCTACATAAGCCTGATGATGCCTGTCGTGGTGTATTTGCATTGTTAGTGCATCAATGTGTGGTTCCAGTGCGTCGAACGCATATCCTAATGCAGGAAGTGTATGTGCCATAGTTTTATTGTTTTTACGTTTTCTAAAGGACTCCAAAGTTAACCCTGAATGCCGAAAGCCCAAAACGCAGGGTGATTTTAATAGTTATTTAAAATAGCTGTATAGGCATATTCCTTGCTTATTAGCCTTTTGTGTTTTCGTTAACCGCTAATTATCAACACTAATAAGGTTTTAGCTTATTTGTTGGTTGGCAGATAATCGTCGATTTTACAATTTATTGTCCTGCTCGGTATTTCGTGTACCTACACCAAACACCTGTTTAGTCTGTATATTTGACCCGTATTTCGAAACCATTCGCATGAGTCTTCCTTCGTTATCATTACGGCGGCCTGTATTAGCCATCGTTCTCAATATTCTGATAGTTGTTTTTGGTTACATCGGGTTCACTTCGCTCGGTGTTCGCGACTATCCTTCTATCGACCCGCCGATTATCAACGTGCGTACATCTTACGCAGGTGCCAATCCTGATATCATAGAATCGCAGATTACTGAGCCGTTGGAGAAGTCTATCAATGGTATTGCGGGTATCAAGAGTATATCGTCTACCAGTGCGCAGGGCAACAGTAACATTACCGTAGAGTTTGATTTGGGTGTAGACTTAGAAGCAGCTGCAAATGATGTGCGCGATAAAGTATCGCAAGCCATCCGAAACCTGCCGCAGGATATTGATGCGCCACCTGTAGTGTCTAAAGCAGATGCCAATTCGCAGCCTATCATATCGATGACGGTACAGAGCGATACCAAGAATCAACTGGAACTAACAGAGTATGCTGAGAACGTATTGGTAGAACGCCTGCAGACTATCCCCGGTGTTAGTAGTATACAGATATGGGGGCAGAAGCGTTATGCCATGCGCCTTTGGCTCGATCCGCTGAAATTGGCTGGTTATGGCATTACGTTTCAGGATGTAGAGCAATCGCTTGCTAAACAAAATGTGGAATTGCCTTCCGGTAAACTATCAGGCGCTAATACAGAGCTCTCTGTACGCACATTCGGCAGGCTGTTTTCAGAAGAAGATTTCAATAAGCTGATAATAAAGAATGTAAACGGCACAGATATACACCTGAGTGATGTTGGCGAGGCAGTGCTTGGCCCGGAGAATGAAGAAACGGTGCTGAAAGAAAGCAACGTGCCGATGATTGCATTGGCCATTACACCGCAGCCGGGTTCTAACTACGTAGCTATTGCAGATGAGTTTTATAAACGCTACGACGCACTTAAGAAAGACATCCCTGCAGATTTTAAAGTAAACATAGCACTCGATACAACAGCATATATTAAGAAGTCTATCAGCGAGGTAGAGGAGACATTGTTTGTTGCATTCGCACTCGTAATCATCATTATCTATCTCTTCTTCCGCGATTGGCTGATTGCCTTCCGCCCGTTGATAGATATACCTGTCAGCCTGATTGGTGCATTCTTCATTATGTACATGATGGGCTTTACCATCAATATCCTCACGCTGCTTGCCATCGTATTGGCTACAGGTCTTGTGGTGGATGATGGTATTGTAGTGACGGAAAATATATACAAGAAGATAGAGAAGGGTATGGAGAAGCATCGTGCCGCCAGAGAGGGTAGCGAGGAAATATATTTTGCGGTCATCTCTACCTCCATCACATTAGCGGTTGTGTTCTTGCCGATTGTTTTCTTACAGGGTTTTACTGGTAGGCTGTTTCGGGAGTTCGGTATAGTGGTAGCTGGTGCGGTATTGATATCTGCATTCGTATCACTGTCATTAACTCCTGTACTGAACGTATTGATGACGCGCAAAGAACACAAGCCTTCAAAATTCTATGTAAAGTCTGAGCCATTCTTTGTAGGTATGGAGCAGGCATACAAGAAAGGGTTGGTTTGGATAATGCGTCATAAATGGGTAGCATTTGTAGGTGTGAAAGTGAGCTTCGCACTGATATTCCTTATAGGTAAAGGATTGCAAAGTGAGCTGGCGCCACTCGAAGACCGTGGCCGTTTCCGTGCACAGGTATCAGCACCGGAAGGAACATCTTACGATGCCATGGATAAATACATGGAGCAGTTGGTGAATGTAGTGCTTGATTCCATACCTGAAAGACAAGTAACATTATCTGTTACTGCGCCGGGCTTTACAGGTTCGGGTGCGGTGAATACTGGCTTTATGAATGTGCGCCTGAGTGATGCAGACAAACGCAAACGCTCGCAGGATGAAATTGTACAAGCTGTCAACCGTAACCTGCAAAAGAAAAACTTCGGCCGTGCATTTGCCATACAAGAACAGACTATATCTGTGCAGCGCGGTGGTAGTGCATACCCGGTAGTGTTCATTCTGCAAAACATCAATTTCGAGAAGCTGGCGCAAGTTGTGCCTAAGTTTCTAGACGAGGTAAATCAGAGCCCTGTTTTTCAGGGTGCCGATATAGATTTGAAATTCAACAAGCCTGAACTGACAGTAAGTATCAACCGTGCAAAAGCTTCGCAGGTAGGTGTTTCAATTCAGGATATAGCGCAGACCTTGCAATTGGCATTAAGTAACCGCCGTCTTGGTTACTTTACCAAAAATGGTAAGCAGTATCAGGTACTTGGTCAGGTATTCCGCGAAAACCGCGAAGCACCAATAGACCTGAAGACATTCTATGTGCGCAACAGTTCAGGGCAGGTAATGTCTATCGACAACTTTGTATCGATAGAAGAAACAACCAGTCCATCGCAGATATATCACTATAACAGGTACAAGTCTGCAACCATTTCATCAGGCCTTGCACCCGGCAAAACTATCGGCGATGGTATTGCAGAGATGGATAAGATTTATGAAAAGCTGAAGAAAGATAAAGTAGTTGATGAATCATTCACTACATCGCTGGGTGGTGCATCTAAAGACTATGTAGAAAGCTCTTCCAACACACTCTTTGCATTCATACTTGCATTGGTGTTGATATACCTGATTCTGGCTGCGCAGTTCGAGAGCTTTATCGATCCGCTCATCATCATGCTTACGGTGCCATTGGCTATAGCAGGTGCGGTGCTGTCGCTGTGGTTGTTCGGACAAACACTGAACATCTTCTCGCAGATTGGTATGATTATGCTGATAGGCCTTGTTACCAAAAACGGTATCCTGATTGTAGAATACGCCAACCATATTCGCGACAGGGGAGCATCTAAAGTAAATGCGGTAATAGAGGCAGCGTCTATGCGTCTGCGTCCTATATTGATGACTAGCCTTGCTATGATGTTTGGTGCATTGCCATTGGCATTATCGCTGGGTGCAGCATCTAAGAGCCGTATGCCATTGGGTATAGTGATAGTGGGGGGCTTGCTGTTCTCGCTGGTCTTGTCATTGTTTATAGTACCGGTTATTTATACATTCTTCTCTCGCAGAAAACCACAATCGGCAACTGCGGTAGATAAACTGAACGATTAATGAAGCAAATATTAGCTGGCATATTACTCCTCTCTGGCACGGTATCTACTGCACAGCAGCGGCTGTCACTGAGCGATGCCATTGCCAAAGCGCTTGAACATAATTTTGATATACGCATTGCAAAGACGGCACTGCAACAGGCTGAGCGCAATAATACACTTGGTAATGCAGGCTTTTCGCCAAATGTAAACGCAACTGCAGGCGTAACTACAGGTAGTGCAAATACAAGAATAGAATTCGCCGACGGTCGTGTACAAGAAGTAGCCAATGCGGCTTCTGTAGGGTACAATGGTGCCGTATCGCTTGGGTGGACATTGTTTGACGGTGGCAGAATGTTCCTGAATAAAAAACTACTGAACACACAGGAAGCGGTAGTAAGTGCACAGTTGAAAGAGCGTGTGCAGGCTATCGTATCGCAAACCATACAGGCGTATGCGGCTGCAGTATTTCAGAAGCAGCAGGGCGTTGCTATAGATACTGCGTTGGTACTTGCAAAGACAAGGATGATATTATCGCAAGTGAAGTATGAAACGGGTGCTTCTGCCAAAGTAGATTTCCTGCAGGCGCGTGTAGACTATAATACCCGCCAGTCAGATTCGCTGACACTTGAAGCACAACATATTTCTTCATTGGCTACGCTTAATGCTTTGATGGGTGAAGAGGCGGATAGGCTATATGTATTGGATGATGAATTGCAAATGAATACAGCACTGCAACCAACTGATAAAGACAGGTTGAAAGATCTGAGCCCTTCTTTGCAGATAGCAAGGCAAAATGCAGAAGCTTCTGAACTGAGTGCCAAGATTGCAAAAGCTTTCATGCTGCCTACACTGTCTGTAAACGGAGCGTATTCGTACAGTCGTACACAGAGCCAGGCAGGTTTTGCATTATTCAACCAGAGCTATGGCCCAACGGGGGGGGCAAACTTAAGTATGCCTTTGTTTCAGGGTGGCAACCTGCGCAGACAGGCAAAAATAGCATCGCTGCAAGCTATGCGTATGCAGCTAACTTACGATTGGCAGAACACCGAACTTAGCAGGCAATACCGCACTGCATGGGGCAATTATGAAATGGCATTAGCTGCCTACAAACTTGAGCAGGAAAACATTGGCTACGCCAAAGAGAATCTTGATATACAGAAAGCGCGTTTTCGTGTAGGTATTGCAAATACACTGGAAACACGTGAGGCAGAGAATAGCTACGTACAGGCATTGCAGCGCTTATTCACCGCAGCCTACAACCTGAAGGTAAGCGAAACCAGAGTGCTGGAACTGGAAGGAAACTTAGTAAAATAATAAAGCCCCTCATTGAGGGGCTTTATTATTAAGATTAGATATGTTGTTTGAAATACTCCAGCGTCCTGCGCAGACCTTCACTGCGGTCTACAGTTGGTTGCCATCCCAGTATTTCTTTTGCTTTTGTAATGTTTGGCTGACGTTGTTTAGGGTCGTCCTGTGGCAGTGGTTCGTACACTATTTTAGATTTAGAACCTGTTAGTGCAATTACTTCTTCCGCAAATTGCAGCAGGCTTATCTCTACAGGGTTACCAATGTTTACAGGCATGTGGTAGTCGCTCAACAATAAACGATAGATGCCCTCAACCAAGTCATCGCAATAGCAGAAAGAACGAGTCTGAGAACCATCACCATATACTGTAACATCTTCACCACGTAGCGCCTGGCTCATGAATGTTGGCAGCGCACGGCCGTCATCGAGTCGCATACGCGGGCCGTATGTGTTGAAGATACGGATGATGCGTGTTTCCACACCGTGGAAGTTGTGGTAAGCCATTGTGATGCTTTCCATGTAGCGTTTAGCTTCATCATATACACCACGCGGGCCTATCGGGTTCACATTACCCCAGTATTCTTCTGTCTGCGGGTGCACCAGCGGATCGCCATACACTTCAGATGTAGAAGCTACCAATATGCGAGCGCCTTTAGCTTTTGCAAGGCCCAGCAGATTGTGCGTACCCATTGCGCCTACTTTCAGCGTTTGGATAGGCATTTTCAGATAGTCTATCGGGCTGGCAGGCGATGCAAAGTGCAGTATATAATCGATGTTGCCGGGTACGTGTACAAACTTGGTAACATCGTGATGATAGAAATCAAAATCCTTGTTCGGGAACAGATGTTCTATGTTCTGGATATTGCCCGTCAGCAGGTTGTCCATACCAACTACAGTGTATCCTTCTTTCAGAAACCTGTCGCACAGGTGAGAACCGAGGAAGCCTGCGGCACCTGTTATTAATATGCGTTTCTTAGTACTCATTATCTATGATATAGTTATTGTCTGTTGTGAATGTCCCGATTAGTCAAGTACGCCGCGCTCTCTGATAGCAGAACCGTTGTTCACGGTTATTTTGCTTCTCAGTGATGCATGTACTGTGGTACGGCCGATGCTTTCGTAATAGAAGCCAAGCTCTTCCATTTTCTCCAGGCTGTATACGTTACGGCCATCGAAGATAGCAGGGAATTTCAGTGTTTTCTGTATGCGGTCAAAATCCGGGTTGCGGAACTCGCTCCACTCTGTAACAATAACCAGTGCATCTGTATCTGTCAGTGCATCATACTGGTCGTTTGCAAAGTATACTTTGTCGCCAAATATTTTCTTCACGTTAGCCATTGCTTCAGGGTCGTAGGTACGTACCTGACCACCTGCTTCCAGTATTTCGCGTATCAGTTCCAAAGCCGGTGCTTCGCGGATGTCATCCGTTTCAGGTTTAAAGGCAAGGCCCCAAACTGCAAACGTGCGGCCTGTAAGGTCTGTGCCAAACGCTTCGCGGATTTTCCTGCCAAGGCGCAGTTTTTGTTTATCATTTACTTCCATCACCGTGTTCACAAGGCGGAAGTCGTATTCCAGTTCACGAGCCGTCAGTGCCAGTGCCTGTACGTCCTTAGGGAAGCAGCTACCGCCATAACCCACACCCGGGAACAGGAAGCGCTTACCGATACGGCCGTCGCTACCCATACCTATCCGTACCATGTCTACGTTAGCACCTGCTTTTTCGCACAGGTTGGCCATTTCGTTCATGAAAGATATACGCATTGCCAGATAAGAGTTGGCAGCATATTTAGTCATTTCAGAAGAACGCTCGTCCATAAAGTATATCGGGTTGCCCTGACGTACATATGGCTGATACAATTCTTCCATCAGTTTCTTAGCTTTTTCTGATGATGTACCCACTACTACGCGGTCAGGCTTCAGAAAGTCTTCCACAGCTACACCTTCGCGTAGGAATTCCGGGTTAGATACTACATCATACAGTTCTTTATCAAGCCTTTTTGCCAGTACTGCAGCTACTTTTTCAGCAGTGCCTACAGGTACGGTGCTTTTATTTACTATTACAGTGTATCTATCTATGATTTTGCTCAGGTCGTCAGCCACGCCCAATACATAACGCAGGTCGGCAGCACCATCTTCACCCGGAGGTGTAGGCAGTGCCAGAAATACGATTTGTGCATTCTTGATACCTTCCGCCAGAGAAGTAGTGAAAGTGATACGCTTTTCTTTGATGTTGCGTTCCAGCAGTACATCAAGTCCCGGCTCGTATATAGGGGACTTGCCTGCGCGCAGCATGGCAATCTTTTCCTCGTTTACATCTATACATACTACATTGTTGCCCGTTTCGGCAAAACATGTACCCGAAACCAGACCAACATAACCTGTGCCAACTATAGCTATTTGCATAATGACTGTTTATGAAAAATTTGCGCAAATGTAGGTATAATTTTGGCTTTATATGTTAGAATACTTCTACATATTAGCATATTTTGAAAATTTTGCTTACCATTACAGTTAGATTTCATAAAACAGGAATTTATTTTAAAAATTAATAATCTATGAGAGGCAAAAAGTTTTACGCTTTTCTATCTGCATCAGCACTGGCTTTAGTTATAGTAGCAATCGGCTGTAAAAAGAGTAATACAGATAAGGTTGTGAATGTTGAGGATATCAGTTATGGCAAGGAAAATGCTCGTATTGAACAAACTGTTAGTGATGCGGAAACTTTTGTAGATCAGGCGTATGCTTCGGGTTTTCTTAATCTGAAAGGTGGTAATGCGCTTGGTAGCACATGCGCCAATATATCTGTTGATACCGCAGCTCATAGAATCGTTATCGATTTTTCTACACAAAACTGTCTTTGTAAAGACAGCCGCTATCGCCGTGGTAAGATTATCTGCAACTACACTAAGAAATATACAGATTCAGGTTCAGTACGTTCTATATACTTCGATAAGTATTATGTAAATGACTATTCTGTAAACGGTTTGATTACCGTTACAAAGATTCAAAGTCCTAAAGATTTGCATTATGCAATCGCCAGCAATGTTACACTAACATCTGCTGATGGTCTGTTGACAACAAGCAGGAGAGCTACACAAACACGCAGCTATGTAACCGGTAGCTTTAGTGAAGATGTTTATGACGATGAATATTATGTTGATGGTTACGGTGATTATACACACTCTAACGGTGCGCTGTATACATTCAGTATAGAAGAACATTTGCGTGTAAATCCCAACTGCGATTGGCCTAAAGAAGGTATCGTGGAAATGATACAGGTAAATGGCTCTCCACGTATTTTCAACTACGGTCCGTCTATAGGTTGCGACAGAAAAGCCACAATGACTGTGAATGAAGTAGTGAATGAAGTTTTGATGGATTAATTTATTGATACAGGATATAATGTAAAAGCAGCCTTAAAGGCTGCTTTTGTTATTTAAGGCATTGTAGTAAAATACTACATGCTTTCTCAATCTCTTCTTTGGTAATAGTAAGGGGTGGGGCTATGCGTATACATTGTGGAGCAAACAAAAACCAGTCTGAGAATAACCCTTGTTTCAGGCAATCTGCAAGTGTATCCAGTACATGTTGTTGTGTTTCCAGTTCTACGGCCATCAGCAGCCCTTTGCTGCGCACAGCTTTTATGGCAGGGTGCTTTAGTAAAGAATGAAATAATGCTTCTTTCTCGGCAACAGTTTCTACAAGATTTTCATCTTCCAACACCTGCATGGCCGCCATGCCTGCCGCACAACTTACAGGGTGCCCGCCAAATGTGGTGATGTGGCCTAATACCGGTTTATCTGTCAGTTGCCACATATTGTTGTAAGAAGATACAAAAGCGCCCAGAGGCATACCACCACCCAGTGCCTTGCCAAGCAGCACTATATCAGGTATCACACCATAGTGTTCAAAGCCCCACAGCTTGCCTGTGCGCCCGAAGCCGCATTGTATTTCGTCAAATATCAGGAGTGCACCGGTTTCTGTGCACTTAGCACGCAGTTTTTGCAGCCATGCTAGGTTAGGTTCTTTAATACCTGCTTCTGCCTGTACTGTTTCTATGATAACACAAGCAGTATTGCAGTTCACCGCATCAATAAAAGCATCGGTATTATAGTCCATATGCCATACACCCGGCATCAACGGGCGGAAGGCGTTGCGCCAGTATTCATCGCCTATAACACTCAGTGCCCCAAGTGTAGCACCGTGATAACTATGGTTGGCAGCCACTATTTCCGTTTTGCCTGTTACCCTCCTTGCCAGTTTGATGGCGCCTTCCGTAGCCTCTGCACCCGAATTGGTAAAGTACACACAATCAAGGCCTGTAGGCATGTGGTCGGTTATCATTTTGGCATATTGCACCTGCGGGCTTTGTACCAACTCGCCATATACCATTATATGCAGGTATTTGTCTGCCTGTTCCTTGATGGCCTGTGTCACCTTCGGGTGGCAGTGGCCTATGTTACATACACTGATGCCGCCAATCAGGTCCAGGTATCGGTTGCCGTCGGCATCGCAGAGGTAGCAACCTTTGGCATCTGTTATATGCAGTGCTATGGGCGCAGGCGATGTTTGCGCAACGTGTTGAAGAAACAGGCTTCTGGTATTCATGCCGCAAAATTAATCCTAAGTGCCGATTGTAGGCGGGGTTGGAGGTTAATAATTAAATAATAATAAAACAACAATTTAGTTGCGATAAGTTCACAATTAATATTCACTTAACATAGAGTTCATCTGCGCGTAACATTGGCTTAAAGCACAGGTAACATTGCAGACCGACTTTTGCGGTCAAATAAACACACACACATGTTAAAAATTAACACCTTATTGTTTGTCCTCCTTATGTCGCTGCAGGCTATAGCCGGTGGTAAGATTTCGGGTAAAGTAACAGACGAAAAAACAGGTGAACCAATTATTGGTGCTACAATCATTGTACAAGGTACAGGTAAAGGCTCTGCTACAGACGTAGATGGACGTTTTATGGTAGACATTGCAGCAGGCGAATATGTAGTTGAAATCAAGTACATAGGCTACGCGGCAAAAAATGTAAGTGATGTAGTAGTGAAAGAGGGTGGCGTAACAGAACTGAACGCAACCATTGCAGAAGACACTAAAAAGCAACTGACAGAAGTTGTGGTAAAAGCTTCTTTGAAGAAGGAGTCTATCAACGCACTTTATTCTATACAGAAAAACAGTATCGCTGTATCTAGCGGTATTTCTGCAGATATCATTCAGCGCACGCCCGATAAAAATACAGGCGAAGTGCTGAAGCGTGTAAGCGGTGCAAGTGTAAAGGATGGTAAATACGTGGTTATCCGTGGGCTTAGCGACAGGTATAACCTGGCAATGGTAAACAATGCACTGATGCCAAGTACAGAGCCTGATAAAAAAGCATTCTCTTTCGATGTTATCCCTTCAAACCTTATAGATAATATCATAATCAACAAAACTGCATCTGCAGATATGCCGGGCGATTTTGCAGGTGGTGTGGTAACAGTACTCACAAAAGACGTTCCTGAAAAAGACTTTGTAAACGTAGGTGTTAGTGCCGGTTACAATACACAAAGTACAGGCAAGAGTTTTGTGAGCAACGAGCGTACAGGCATGTCTTATCTGGCGTTCCCGGGCAATAGCAACGCGCTGCCTTCGGGCTTTGGTAAAGATGCTGCTTATTACAATGGTTTGCGTAGCTCAAATCCGCAACAACAATATGATGTAACAAAATCGTTGCCAAACAGCTATAAAGAAGTAACAACTACGGCGCTGCCAAACACAGCTATCAATGCATCTGTTGGTAAAGCAGTCAACTTCAAAAATGGTGATAAATTCGGTGCTGTGGTAGGCCTTTCACTTCGTAATACACAGATTAAAACACAACCAGACGATTTTATTCGTGGTAAGTATGAAACCAACCGTGTACACACTTACACAACCGAAACACAATACAGGTATTCATCAAATCTCGCTGCTCTGGCAAACTTTTCATATGTAACAGGTAAAAGCAAAATCGGCTTCAAAAATCTGTACAATAAAATATACGATAATACATACTATAAGCGTGAAGGTTATTCTACGAGCAATCTGCAACAGATAAAAGCATATTCCTCTATCCCTTCAGAGCGTCAGGTATTCAACTCGCAATTGGAAGGCGAACATGCCTTTGGTAAAAAGAATATTAAGGCAACGTGGAATTTGAACTATTCAAATTTGAACTCTCAACAAAAAGATTTGAGAACTGCTTTTTACACACGCAATGTTAACTTCAATCAGGCTGATGAACCTATTGTTGATGAAACAGTGCCTTTTGAAATTGTAGACAGAAACAGCAGGCGTTTCTTCAGTACACAAAAAGATAACAACCTGGGAGGTAATGCCAATATTACTTATCCTTTCAAATTGTTTAATCAGAAACAGGCTGTAAAAGCTGGCTATCTGTATCAGTACAAGAGCAGGGAGTTCAGTGCAAGAATATTCCAGTACGAACCTGTTGGTTTGTCACTGCCGCACGAAATAGCACAACAACCTGTGGGCGAAATCTTTGATGCTAAAAATATCGGTACATCAAATGGCTTATTCCTGCGCGAGATAACAAGCTCTGAAGATGCATATAAAGCATATGGTATGCTGAATACAGGTTATGTAATGTTGGATAATTCTATCAGCGAAAAAATCCGCCTTACATGGGGTGTGCGTGTAGAATCATATACGCAAACTATTAAAGCTACGCTGCGTTCAGGTTCTAAGTTGAATAAAGAAGACAATTTTACAGATGTACTTCCTTCATTCAACTTGTCTTACAATGCAAGCGACAAGTCTAAATTCCGTTTGTCTGCATCACGTACAGTAAACCGTCCTGAATTCAGAGAGATTGCACCATTCCAATTTATAGATTTTGAAAATACATGGACTATCACAGGTAATCCAAATCTAAAAAGAGCAAATATCACAAATCTGGATTTCAGGTATGAATATTACCCAAGTGCAGGTGAAGCTATAACAGCTGGTGTGTTTTACAAAAACTTTACAAACCCTATCGAAGCTAAAATGGATGACCAGTCAAATCTTGATTTGCTGATCTTCGGTTATCAGAACGCTAAATCTGCATATGCCGCAGGTTTCGAATTGGATGTTCGTAAAAAAATGTCTTTTGTAGGTGATGCACGCTGGTTAGAAAATCTGATTGTGGGTGGTAATTTCTCTTACATATATTCAAGAGTTGATGCAAGCAACATCATTGGCACAACAAATACTATAGGTACAAAAGCCGATCGTCCGTTACAAGGCCAGTCACCATATCTCATAAATGCATCAATATTGTACAACATGCCTAAAACAGGTATTGCATTCAGTGCAATGTACAACAGGATAGGTCATCGTATTGCTATCGTAGGTAATGCTTCTATACCTACTACTTGGGAGAATGGTCGTGATGTGATTGACTTACAAATCAGCAAAACCGTATTGAAAAATAAAGGTGAATTTAAGCTTACTGTTGGCGATTTACTGAATCAGGCAGCTGTTTTTTACTGGAATACAGATAATAATAATGCCTACTCAAAAGGTGATGTGAAAATCGGGGCAGGTGTAGATAGTAAATTCCAATCTTATCGTTTGGGAACAACACTCACACTTGGCTTCAACTATCGCTTTGGTGGTAAATAACAGGAATAGCAATTTAGACAAATAGAAAACGCGTGGCTTTATGCCGCGCGTTTTTCGTTTTATATATTTTTTGCTGTGCCAATCCTTAACATTCGCTTAATGTGCCGTTAATATACGCGTAATGTTGCCCATCTACTTTTGTGTCAAATTTAAACCACGTATGAAATTTCAGAAATTCTTATCTCTGATGCTTATTGGTAGTCTGGCGCTGACTACAACTGTTACTTCTTGTAAAAAAGATGATGAAGAAACAACCCCTGTAGTAGATAATGAAAACTACACACTGTCTGGCGACATCACTACAAACAGAACATTGAAAAACACTCAAGCTTATACACTGAAAGGATATGTGTATGTAAAAGCTGGTGCAACATTGACAATCCCTGCCGGTACAATCATCAAAAGCGACAAAACTGAAAAAGGTGCGCTTATCATTGAAAAAGGTGGTAAAATAATGGCAGAAGGTACTGCTTCAAGCCCAATCGTATTTACATCAGGTATGGATGCAGGTACACGCAAGCCAGGCGACTGGGGTGGTATCATCATCCTGGGCGACGCGCCAACAAACCGCTCTACTCCTCCAACTATCGAAGGTGGTGTAAGCCGTACTTATGGTGGCAACAATGCTAACGATAACTCTGGTGTACTGAAATATGTACGTATCGAATACGCAGGTATCGCAGCAGCTCCAAACTCTGAAATCAATGGCCTTACACTCGGTGGTGTAGGCGCAGGTACTACTATCGAAAATATCATGGTTACTTATGGTAATGACGATGCTTACGAATTCTTTGGTGGTACAGTAAACTGTAAAAACCTGATTGCTTATGGTACAGCTGATGATGACTACGATTTCGATTTCGGTTACACAGGTTCTATCACAAATGCAATCTCTCTTCGCGATCCTTCATTCGTAGATGCTGGTGATGCAGGTAACGGTATTGAAGCTGATAACGATGGTACTGGTACAAACGCTACTCCGTACACACGCCCTGTTCTGACAAACTTCACACTGGTAGGTCCTAACAATGCAAGTGGTACAGCTGCAAACCACAACTTTGCAAACCGCTGGCGCCGTGCTGTAAGATTCTCTCTTACAAAATCTATCCTGATAGGTTATCAGAAAGGTGGTTTCTCTCTGGAGTCTGATGCAACTGCACAAGCTTACAAAGATGGTTTGTCTGAATTCAAAAACAATCTGGTACACGCTGTTGCAAGTACTTTCAGGGTAGGTTCTGACGTTACTGTTATGACAGGTACAGATGTTGAAACTAAGGCTACAGGCGAAGGTAACATCAAACTGACTACTGCTGCAGATGCTAATCTGGTTAACCCATTCAATCTGTCAGCTCCTGATTTCAGCCCTAAAGCTGGTTCTACTGCAGCAACTAATGGTTGGGGTGCTATCACTGGTACAGACTGGACTAAAGGCTGGACTAACTGGACGCCTAACGCTACTAAATATTAATCGCTCATTGCAAGCATAATAATACAAAGTATAAAGCCACTCGAAAGAGTGGCTTTTCTTTTTTACAGTTATTTGAGAAGTTTATTTAGCAGGATGTAAACCCATAGATGCAGCTTTTTCTACCAGATAAGCATATGCTGCATCGTAATTGTTAGGTATTACACCATCCAATATAGCTTCGCGTATAGCGGTTTTGAGTGTGCCTACATCGCGGCTTGGTTGCAGGTTGAAGACTTGCATTATTTCTTCGCCACTGATGGGTGGTTGCCAGTTGCGTATCTTGTCTGCTTCCTCTACTTCTTTCAGTCGTTTTTTTACCAGTTCAAAGTTTTCCAGATAGCGCTTTACTTTCTGTCTGTTTTTAGAAGTAATGTCGCTCTCGCAAAGTATCATCAGGTCTTCCAGGTCTTCGCCCGCATCAAACAGCAGGCGGCGCATGGCGCTGTCTGTTATGTCTTCTTTCGTCAGGCTGATGGGGCGCAGGTGCAGGCCAACCAGTTTGGCTACATACTTCATCTTTTCATTCAGCGGCAGCTTCAGTTGCTTAAATATGCGCGGCACCATTTTTTCGCCCACAGCATCATGCCCGTGAAAAGTCCATCCATGCCCCGCTTCAAAGCGTTTGGTTGGAGGCTTGCCTATATCGTGCAGCAATGCTGCCCAGCGTAACCACAGGTCTTTGCTACGTGCAGCAACATTGTCTATTACCTGCAGGGTGTGGTAGAAGTTGTCTTTATGTCCCTTACCGTCTATCATCTCCGTACCGGCAAGGTCTGTAAACTGCTTAAAGAATTCGTGCAGCAAACCACTGCGATACAGCAGATCTAGCCCTATAGACGGTGTGTCTGTGAGCATTATTTTATTCAGCTCATCAGCAATACGTTCTGCCGATATGATTTTGATGCGTTGTTTATTTCGGGCAATTGCTTCAAAAGTCTCAGGTAGTATCTCAAACTTCAACTGATTGGCAAAACGTATGCAACGCATCATGCGCAGCGGATCATCGCTGAATGTTATATCAGGGTCCAGCGGTGTGCGTAGCAGTTTGTTATTAAGATCTTCAATGCCGTTAAACGGGTCAACAAGTTTCCCGAAATCATCTTTATTGAGGCTGATAGCCAGTGCATTGATGGTAAAATCTCTGCGCTTCTGGTCGTCTTCCAGCGTGCCGGGTTCTACATCGGGCTTGCGGGTGTGTTCGCTGTAAGACTCCTTGCGTGCACCTACAAACTCTACATCAAATCCATTCAGGTTGAACTGTGCCGTGCCGAAGTTTTTAAAGAAATTGACGCTTGGTTTATGCGGGTAGGTCTCAGCTACGGCGTGTGCCAGCTCTATACCATTGCCTACGCATACTATATCGGCATCTTTGGTAGGCCTGCCTAATAGTTTATCGCGTACAAAGCCACCTATCAGGTAGCAGGGTACGTTCATAGCCTGTGCAGCCTTAGCTATGCGCTCTAGTAAATCCAGTTCTTCGGGTGTGCAAACAATATCCATTATCGGGGGCAAATCTACTATTATTTAAGGGCGCAATACTTCAATATTGCCCTCATCATCCATTTTTACCAGTCGGGATGGTTGCTTCGGTTCTGTATCATCTTGCCTGTATTGCACTACATAATCTACGCCGTTAATGATTGCGGGCGATATCTGGTTGTAGAAAGATGCGGTAGGCGCTCCGCTGATGTTGGCAGATGTGGAAACCAATGGTTTCTGCATGCGTTTGATGAGCGCTTTACAAAATGGATCGTTTGTTACGCGTATAGCTATACTGCCGTTTTCATTTACTGCATTGTCTGCAAAGCCTATGGCACCCTCATATATTACAGTTGTAGGGCGGTCAAATGACTCTAGTATGGCTATAATATCGGGCGGTGGGGCTGCTACATATTGCAATACGTCTTTTGCGTCTGCCAGCAGTACTATCAGGCTTTTCTCTTTTGGCCTGTTTTTCAGGGCAAATACCTTTTCTATAGCGGCTTCGTCGGTAGCATTGCACCCAATACCCCAAACGGTGTCTGTAGGGTACAGGATAGTGCCTCCGTTTTCTATCGCTTTAATGCATTGTTTAATATCTAATTCAAAATCTGCCATCTGTATCGTAAGTCAGGATTAATACCTAAATTTGGGAATCAGGCAAAAATAAGCATAGTTAACAGGGTATTAACAACCCTTTAAATGTTTATTGCATGTCTATGGTATTAAATTTGTATTGATCAATTAAAACAATAATCGAAAATGAAAAAGGTTTTACTTTCTCTCGGACTTATCGCCCTGACAAGCGGTTTTGCAATGGCACAAGATAGCCACGCTGGTCACAATCATGGTACAGCAGACCTGCAGGTTGCACCAAAAGAAGCTTCTAACACAGCTGCACAGGCTACATCACTAAAGCCTGAAAACATGGAATTCAAAACAGACATGCACGATTTCGGTACTGTTGCTGAAGGCCCTGATGCAGAATTCAAATTTGAATTCAAAAACACAGGTAAAGAACCGGTTATCCTGAGCGCAGTAACTGCATCTTGCGGTTGTACAGCTCCTGAATGGTCTAAAGAACCTGTACTGCCTGGTAAAAAATCAGTTATTAAAGCTGTTTACCACACTGCAGGCCGTCCTGGTGGTTTCAACAAAACAATCACAGTAACATCTAACGCTGGTGTTAAAGTATTGACTATCAAAGGTAATGTTGAGAAAGCTCCTGAATCTTCAGTGCCTGCCAACAAGTCTATGATGAAGACTCAATAATTTAATAAGACAAACGAAATAACAGACAGGATATGAAACAGTTGTTTGTAACAATCATGCTTGCTTTTACTGCTTTTGTGGTAAACGCGCAGAATGGACCGCAGTTTAAGTTCAAAAATGGAGAAATGCACGACTTCGGAACCATCAAAGAAGGTCCGACAGTTAAGTACGACTTCGAATTTACAAATACAGGTAAAGAACCTTTGATCATTTACGATGCAACTGCAGACTGCGGGTGTACAAAGCCATCTTGGCCTAAACAACCTATTCTGCCAGGGCAAGCTGGCAAAATAACTGTTGAGTATAACACAGTAGGCCGCGTGGCACCTTTCAGCAAGTACATTTACATCAAATCGAACGCTGGTGGGCAAGGTGGTAAAGAACGCTACGAACTCCGCATTAAGGGTACAGTAGTGGCTGCCAAAGAGCCGGAACCTACAAAAGGGTAATTCAAATTATCGTCTTTAATATAAATAGCCCCGAATATCGGGGCTATTTTATTGTAATAAAGTGCCAAATAAGCCCGCCGTTTTCTATTTTTGCGCCATGCCGGTAATTTCACATCGCGGGGCACAGATGCCCCCTTCTCCCATCAGGAAGTTGGTGCCATTTGCAGAAGCTGCAAAAAAGCGTGGCACTAAAGTATACCACTTAAACATTGGACAACCAGATATAGAAACACCCAAAGCAATACTGGACGCTGTGCGCCACGTAGATATGAAGGTGTTGGAATACAGCCACAGCGCAGGCTTCGAAAGCTATCGCAAAAAACTGGTAGAGTATTATGGCCGCAACAATGTAAACATCAACCACAATCAGGTGATAGTTACAACAGGTGGTTCTGAAGCTATCCTGTTTGCTATTATGAGCTGTATGGATCCGGGCGATGAAATCATCATCCCTGAACCATTCTATGCCAACTACAATGGCTTTGCTACAAGTGCGGGTGTAAAAGTAGTGCCAATACCATCTACTATTGATGATGGCTTTGCGCTGCCGCCAATCGAAGCTTTTGAAAAGGCGGTGACTACGCGTACAAAAGCCATCATGATATGCAACCCTAACAACCCTACAGGCTATTTGTATAGCCACGAAGAGTTGGAGGTGTTGAAAGCAATATGTCTGAAACATGACCTGTTCCTTTTCAGTGACGAAGCATACCGTGAATTTTGCTACGATGGCAAAAAACACATCTCTGCATTGTCTATAGAAGGTTTGGAAGAGCATGCTATCCTGATGGATACTATCTCTAAACGCTACAGCGCATGTGGTGGCCGTATAGGTGCTTTTGTTACTAAGAATCAACAGGTGCTGGATGCTGCTATGAAATTTGCACAGGCTCGTCTGAGTCCACCATCATTCGCACAGATATTGGGCGAGGCAGCAGTTGATTTGCCTGCAGATTATTTTGACGAAGTGCATGCAGAATACAACAAGCGTCGCGACTTGCTGGTAGCACGCCTGCAGGCAATGCAAGGTGTTAAATGCCCTATGCCGGGGGGGGCATTCTACGCAATAGCGCAACTGCCTGTTGACGATAGCGAAAAATTCTGTCAGTGGTTGCTGGAAGAATTCTCTCATAATGGTTCTACTGTTATGATGGCACCTGCAGCGGGCTTCTATGCTACACCGGGCAAAGGCCGCAACGAAGTGCGCCTTGCTTATGTGTTGAACACAGACGACATAAACGGTGCTATGGATTGCTTGGAAGCTGCACTGAAAGCTTACAACAACTAATAGTACAAGACATCATAAAAAAGCCCCGACATGTCGGGGCTTTTCTTTTATCAGCTAGTCTATATTTCTACATCGGTAAACTTAAAGCCTGTTCCATCAAACAGCCCTTTGTCGCTTAATTTCAATGATGGTATCACCAACAGCGCCATAAAGGATAGTGTCATGAAAGGTGCTTTCAGTTTTGTGCCCAGTTCTTTGGCTTTAGCATCCAGTGCAGCATATTGTGCTGCCACTTCGTATCCATCGCCATCAGTCATCAGTCCCGCAATAGGTAGTGGCATTACTTCTGTGTTGTTGCCATCGCATACTGCCACGCCGCCCTTGCAATCTATCAATGCATTTACAGCCTGGCATATAGATGCATCATCTACACCCACTACAATGATATTATGGCAATCGTGTGCAACGGTTGATGCAATAGCACCTCTTTGCAGCCCGAAGTTTTTAATGAATGCAGTAGCTACGTAGGAGTCAGGATAGTAACGATTAACAACTGCTATTTTTAGTATATCGTTTGCCGTATCTGTTACTATATTTCCATTCACCACCTTCTTGTCTGCAATCAATTCGTTGGTTACAAGCTGTCCTTCTATGGCTTCTATCACGCGGATGCTATTGCCTGCTTTCTGTGCGTGTACTGCAAAGTCTGCAGGTGTTTTGTGTGTGGCTGCAAAGTTGTTGATGGGTTGCACTGCTACATGCGGTAGTATAGAACGTCCTTTCTCTGCTACCAACCTGCCGCCGATATATGTTTGTAACACATCAAAGCTTTCTGTATTGTTGATGGTAATAAAATCCGCAGCATCACCCACACGCAGCTGCCCTACGGGTATATTGTAGTGAGCAACAGGGTTGGTGCATGCAGCACGCAATACATCAAACAAATCGTATCCTTTTTGCAAAGCACGTTTCACCAATCCGTTGATGTGGTGCAGCACAAGGTCGTCGGGGTGTTTATCATCGCTGCAAAACATTACATGCTCGGGGTGTGTTTTCAGCAGCGGGTGCAGGGCCTCGAAGTTTTTAGCAGCACTGCCTTCGCGTATGATGATGTGCATGCCTGCGGCTATCTTATCCAGTGCTTCTTCCAGTGTAAAACATTCATGGTCGGTAGTAATGCCTGCGCTTGCATAAGCCATTGCCTGCTCGCCACGTAGCCCCGGTGCATGCCCGTCAATTGGTTTGTTCACTGCTTTTGCGGCAGCAATCTTCGCCATTACCTCTTCGTCTTTGTATAGCACGCCCGGGTAGTTCATCATCTCAGTCAGGTACCATATATCCGGGTTATCCAGCAATGTCTTTACTGCTGCTGCATCTATATGTGCGCCTGCCGTTTCAAAGAAAGTTGCAGGCACGCAAGATGGCGCACCAAAGAATATTTTGAAAGGTGTTTGCTTGCTATTGTCTATCATGTACTGCACACCCGCAGTGCCACATACATTGGCAATCTCGTGCGGATCGGATACAGTAGCAACAGTGCCATGTACTACTGCCATGCGTGCAAATGCAGTTGGTACCAGCATAGAGCTTTCTATATGCACGTGTGCATCAACAAAGCCGGGGAGTATGTATTGGTCTGCAACATCGTTGTACTCCTCAATAGATGTAATGATGCCGTCCTTTACAGTAATGCTTGCAGGGTAGATGCGCTTGTTATGTATATCTACCAACCTGCCTGTTATGGTGAATGAATGCATGCCTAAAAGTACTAAGTACGCAGCATTCTGTCATATTATTTACATGATAGATTTACCTTCTCTTGCCCATTGCACTTTCATGTCTATCAGTTGCACCATGGCTTTGGCACGTTCTTTAGCCCTGTCTGCTACCTCGCCTGCAAAAAGCCTGTCTGTTGTTGCAGTCCATAACTCAAACCAGCGTGTATAGTGTTCAGCTTTCAGCGGCGTCTTTTTATCCAGCTCCGCGTGCTTGCGTACCGGGTTGCCGGTATAGCCTGCTTCGCCAAACAATACAGTGTTCCAAAAAGTGTACATGATAGGCAGGTGGTGGCTCCAGTCTTCGCCTATTATCTCGTTAAATATATAGCCTATTGTTTCGTCTTTTTTTACATCGTCGTAAAAGCTGTTTACCAATAGTTTTATGTCGTCTATGTTCGCAATATCATTCATCCGAAAAGCTTTGTGCAAAGGTAGGCCTCGTACATTTGCCTGCTATGACAAACGTCATATTTATTGTGTATCATTGTATTTATTCTGGCAATGCGGATACTGGTACTTTTCATATTCCTCTTTGTTTCGCAGGTGTTGCATTGCAATGCACAGGAAGTTCCATTTAGAAAATTTGGTTTAGATAACGGCTTGCCTTCCAATCGTGTATATAGTTTTACACAAGATAGGGATGGTTATATATGGGTCGCTACAGAGGGTGGTGTGGTAAAGTACAATGGTTATTCTTTCAAAGTGTTTACCACCAGAGATGGCTTGCCCAGCAGCGACGTATGGAAGGTCCAGGAAGACCAGTATGGCAGAAAATGGCTGCACTGTTATGCCAACGAACTGGGCTATATCAAAGACGATGTGTATCATAAAATCAACTACAAGTTTACCAAGCTCTTCAAGCCTGGTAATATGGTTGAGGTAGATGATAAAATGGCCATGTCTTATTATAAAGACGAACGCTTCAGGCTGATTCTGATTGATAAGTATGATAATGTAACAGAGGTAAAGTCGCTGGATAAGTATTCGCTAAAACTCCTGATGCCTGATAAATACATATATCTGGATATGGATGGTGATAACAGGATGGTGAGGATGCAATACAGGAACGGCAGTTTTGTGTTTATAGACAGCCTGTGTAAAAATCACTTTAATGGTTTACATACAAGAGCAGAAGGGGTGATGAACGATATGCTGATATCGTACAGAAACAATACCACATTATTTTCCCTGTACAATCTGAAAAACTGTGAAAACATAGATCATTCGCTCGAAGAATACGGGGGTAATAAAAATGAAGAGATAAGTGTAATGCATGTGTTCCCTGACTCCATGTACATCTTCTCCAACAAGGCAATTTATGATTTTAACAAGAATGCTCAGTTTGTAAGGCGTACTGTACATTTTGAACAATTCGGAGATACACCTCTTGTAGTAAGCAGGTATAAAGATGCTGCAGGCAATATGTGGTATGGTACGCTGGATGGAGGTGGTACTATGATACCATACAAACAAATGCTGTTGAATAAAAACAAAACAGTAGAGGGCGGCGAAAATCTATTGTTCCGCAATAATATAAAAGGCAATGTCCTCTTTTGGTATCAGCGAAAATCGGGCAAGCCTGTGTTTATGCAAAATGGGTTAGAATACAATCTTACTTTCCCTTCTCCATCTCAGTTTGTTTTTGCCAATGCCATTGACGACAAGAATTGGCTATTGTTGTATTCACATGGCCTATACCGATACAATGCTGCAACAAAGACAATAACAGATATGCTGCGCAACAAGACCATTGTGTTCGATTCGTTGTATGGTGCGCAATATTTGAAAATAGCAAAACACTTAGCAGGCAGTACCACAAGATTTGTCATTGCAGATAGCTTGAAGAGTCAGGTGTTTTCCGGCTCCAGAAGTGTAGTGTCTCTTGATAGTAACAGGTTCCTGATGATGAGCAGCGACCGTGTGCACGAGTTGCTTTTTAAGGGCGATACTGTAGTGTTGTCAGACATACACCAGGGTAGATTCTTGTCTTACTACAAGATTGATAAACTAGGGCTTTCAATACACTACAATAGCAAGAATTTTGTATTGGCAGATTATAAAAGTGGTAAGTACTATAAGTATGACGAGTCTTTCCTGAACCGAATTGGTATTAAGGATATCATCAACATTGCATCAGACAAGTACAATAATCTGTATTTACACACACGCAACAAGATATACTGTTTCAATATCGCAACATTCGCTACCGAGGAAATTGATATGCCATTCCAATTGGCAGAGGCTCAGTTTAGTATCTACAACGACTATTTGTTTGTAATAGGCCCTGCAGGTATAGCATTCAGAAAGATAAACGGCCCGTCTTCATTCGGAGAGTTGAAAGCAATACCACAACTCACCAATGCATTCTATAATCAGGTATACGACTTTAATATTGATGACAAAGGCTTGGTATACATCAATACTGATAAAGGTATGTATACCGATACCGTAGAGCGGTTGCTGAATTCTGATGCAGCTATAAAAGTGCGCGAAGGTAGCTTTATGAAGCTCTTGCTGATGGAGCCTTTTGTGCGTAATGTAAGGAGCAATGACACACTGATACTGAATGGAGATGTAACATCCGTACAATTCGATTTTATCAATCTCTATGGCAAAGGGCAGTTGCAATACGTATACACTATCGACAATAAAAAGACCAGCTCAAATACATCAGGAGAGCTGTTCTTCCCTGATATAGAACCTGAGAAGTACTATAAAGTAAAAGTAAGGGTAACGGACTTTATATGGGAGAGTAAAGAGTATAGCTTCTATATATACAAAGAGCCTTACTGGTGGCAGGCACAAAGAAATGTGCGTGTATTCTGGATAGCAGGTATACTAGCCTTCATATTGTTTGTATATGCAATCATCATCATCACCCGCCACTACACGTATCAGGCAAGTGAGAAGAAGAGTCGATTGCTGGATTTGGAACTGAGGGCTGTGTACTCACAAATCAACCCGCATTTTATATTTAATACCCTCAGCTCAGCATTGTTCTTTATAGACAAGAAGAAATTTGATGAAGCCTATACACACGTTAGTAAGTTTTCTAAACTGCTGCGTTCCTACCTCAACTCATCACAGGAAAGGTTTATAACCCTGTCTGAAGAGATAAGTATGCTACGCAACTATATAGAACTGCAACAGACAAGATTTGAGGAACGCTTTGATTTTGATATAGTTGTGGAGAATAAGATACCTTCCGACAGTGTGAAGATACCATCGCTGCTGCTGCAACCGCTTATAGAGAATGCAATCAACCACGGGTTGTTTCATAAACAAGGCAAGGGTACGTTGATAATTAGTTTTGTACAAGGTGCATCAAGCGACGAACTAATTTGTATTATTGAGGATGATGGCGTGGGCAGGCAACGTGCTGCCGAAATCAAACAGCAGAACACTGTACAGTACAAGTCTTACGGTACAAAACTGACACGCAGGCTGATACACATCTTCAACGAGTATGAGGATATGAACATCAGCATGGAGTATATAGATAAACATGAACCCGACACCGGAACGATTGTGAAACTAACCATAAGAAACCTTAAGTATGAAGCGTAATTTCAGGTGTATAATTGTAGACGATGAACCCAACGCTATCGATCTCCTGAAGTCGAGGCTGAAGCTGCTCTTCCCGGAAGCTGATGTTGTGAACAGCTTTGTGAAATGGGATGAGGCACTTCCCGCACTCCGCACCAATGATATAGACATTCTTTTCCTGGATGTATCTATGCCCGAAAAGTCAGGGATGGACTTTCTGAAGCTGCTGCCCGATTATCCTTTTCAGGTAGTGTTCATTACGGCGCATAGCGAGTTTGCATTGCAGGCTATCAAGCTATCGGCAGCTGGCTATGTACTGAAGCCCATAGACGACTACGAGCTAACGTTTGCCATCACAAAAGCCCTGACTAACCTTGCCAACAAGAGCAATGGCAAAACAGACAACAATAATAACAACAAGCTGAAAATAGGCATTCCCAATGCCAAAGGGGTAGACTACCTGAACGCCGAAGACATCCTCTATTTTGAGAGTGTAAACAAGTATACCAAGGTGGTAACCAACGAGTACAGTATCATGAGCTCTTACAACCTGGGCGAGTTTAAGAAGATACTGAATGCCGATACCTTCTTTCAGGCGCACCGGTCTTACATCGTAAACCTTTATAAAGTAAAGCGTTATGAAACCTCTGGCTTGTTGGTGATGGACGATAACATGCAGATTCCCGTATCTAAAAGCATCCGCAACGAGTTTATAGACGAGTTTGGAAGGATAAGCCGTACAGCAGGCTTAAAATCAAAAGATTAGCCAACATATTTAACTTCCTGTTATTGCTTCGTCAGATGAAAGTCACATTTCGTCCGATGAAACCCGCTATTCGTTTAATAGTCAGAATTAGTTTGAAAAAACTTGATTTACTTCGGTATTAAGTTAATAGAACTTGTTTTGATACTATTGACCATATCAATTTTTGCGCTTACCAGCCCCTCTGTGCCCTTAATTGATAGACCATTACTTGCTCTATAAACATCTTTGCCAAACGGGATTCAGAAGATAATACGCCCCCCCCCAGTATTTCTGAATCTCGTTTTTGCATTTTACGCATTTACAAGAAAGCAAAACACCTCTCCCGGGCCGTGAACGCCCACTACCAGTGTCTTTTCGATATCAGCTGTGCGGCTGGGGCCTGTATTCAGGTTTATCATAGACGGCAGGTCTTTACCATACTTCTTGGTTATCATGGCCAATCCGTCGGCTATATCGGGTACTACCTGGCTGGCATAGGCCACTATGATGTGTACCGGGTAGAAGACAGAAGCCGTACGCCCCATATTCTGCTTGCTGCTGAGGAATACAGAGCCTGTACGTGCCACCAGATACTCGCAACCCGTAATGCAGGCATTGGCCTTATCATCCTGAATATCAACGGGATGCACGTTGGTTATCTTGTTGTTCTGGAAGAGCTGCATCAGGCGGGGCTCTGCACAGTATAGTTGGTGCCAGCCGCGGCTGTCGTACAGGTCGGCGATGCCTTCCAGTACCTGCTGCTCGTTATCGCAGAAGACAAACTTGCCACCCAGCTTTATAAAGGCTTCGGCAAAAGCCTCCTCGGGGCTGTCGCTACCGCCTGCAAACAATGGGGTGGTAGTGTCTTTATCGGCTTCGGGGAATGGCATAGGCACGGGCTCACTGCTGAGCGCCTTGCGGATTTTGCCCAATATGTTTTCTCTTGCCTTGGATGTCTTGAAGGTCTGCATACGTGGGGGTAAAGTTAATAATTAACCCCTAAATCCCCTGAAGGGGACTTTTATATTATGCTTTGTATTATCTGTTGATAGTTATTGATAGTGTTTGTATAGTTTTTGGTTTCGTAACCATACCTACCGGCAGGCAGGCATTCGGATTGTTGATTATCAATACCGTTTGTTTGCGGAATGGTTACAAATTGTTTCAGTTTGTTGCCGTTTTTCATGGTTTGGTGTTTTGTTTCGGTTTCGGGAAGTTCCCCTCCTGTTTCTAGGAGGGGTGTCCGCATAGCCAAGTGCGGTTGGCGGACGGGGTGGTTATATACTCCACGCGAGCCAACCTCCCCGATTGGCAACAATATGCTTTGCATATCTCTGCCAATATCCCCTCCTAAAAACAGGAGGGGAGCTTTTTCTCTGTTTTGTTTCAGTTTGCCTGCATGCGGTAGGCAGGTTCCCGTTTTTTTTGAACCGCTAAGGCGCAAAGACGCTGAGAGCGATTTACCATAGCAAATATACAATAAATTATTAAGATAAGGAAAGGCGAGATGCTTAATATTATCTTAATAGAAAATCCAGTGTTTACACTGGTTTTTTAACGGCAGATAGTATATATATTGCAAGCCTATTATTCAACCACAATAAAACTACAGCAAGAACCATGACATTTTCTTTGAACATCAGCATTAGCGCTGCCGACCTGAACCAGATAATGATGAGCGGCAACAGGGTGCAGGTTTACAGCATTACAGATGCAGGCACCAATGTTGCCTGGCTCTCTTTCAGCCCCATGATGCAGAACACCATTAACTGGACGGAAGACTACCAGATATATGTAAGCACCACACAGATACAGAACGGTGCCATGATAATGGTAATGGATGCTGCCAATGCCACCCCGCAACACCAGTATATATGGACGGGCAGTAATTTTATGGTGCAGCCTGCGCCCTCGCTGGGCAGTACACAGTTTATGCTCACCAACAACGGTACTATGCCTGCGCCGCATGCTACCATGGGCCTTTCAAAGCAAGGTGTGGTAAATGGTATGCAAACAGGCTACACCCCTGTAAATGCCATAACCGTACTAACCAACAACAACAGCATAACGGGCTATACACCACAGGTATATGTGGCACTGGGTATGGGGCAGAGCGGCACCGTAACCAACAACCTGCCACATGGCGGATGCTATGTAAACTATAACAACGGCACTACGAGCATGAATGTGCAGTATAGCAACGGGCAGTTTTTTGTAGTATAAAAAAAGAGAGAGAACGTTATTTGAGATTGCCCAACGCATACAGCAGCCCCGTAAGGCTGCTTTTTTAATACCTTGCAGGGGGTAGTATGTGATGACTATGTTTTGGGACCATCGTCTTTGGGCTTGGGGTAGTCTTTGTTTTGCTGCTGCTCGAAACGGCGCCTGTCTTTATTGTTTTGGCGGATGATAAAATATACTACAATGGCCACTAATGCCAGAACGATTGCGATGATAAAGGGATTGGCTTGCATATATGTGATGGTGGCTTTAGCCCGCTAAGTTATCCCATTTTTTGCGGTGGAAGGTGATAAGATGCTATGTTGTGTAGCGTACAGATTAAAAAAATCGTCTTGTTGCTATCCCGACTATGCATAAATTCGTTGCCGATTTATTCACCTAAGAAAAGAAACCTAAAAAGAAGAAGTATTGAAAACAAAGAGCCGCCGCCCTAATTTAAATTTTTACAGGATGGGTATACCTAAAGGTGCAACTATTCAAAGTGTTGATACAGGAGAGTCTGCTACAGTAGTAAATGAACGGACAATAATCTTTAGGAACGAAGTGATGTATCTGACACAGGCAACTAAAATTGTTTTGAAGAAGTACAATAATCCATGCCGCCATTGGACATATAATGGTAAGAGCCTTCAAGAACTTTATGAAGCAGTATACTAATCATTAATAAAACTCGCGTCATTGCGAGGCACGAAGCAATCTCACGATAACACAAGCAAGCACTCATTACGTGAGATTGCTTCGTACATATTTGCCTTCGCAAATACTCCCTCGCAATGACGCGAAGGAGTGATGCAATGACGCGCGTTATATTATTGATTGATTTTTTACAACCCCTGCACCAACTCACTTACTTCTATACCTAATCCTTTGCAGACTTCTGTGAGGTAAATTATTGACGGATTGATTTTCCCTGTTTCTAGTCTGTAAATAGACTGTGGGTCTTTGCCAATAGCATGTGCCACTTGCTCTTGTGTCAAGCCTTTCTCTTTTCGGATTGCTTTAATTCTGTCTGCAATCTTCTTAAGTGTCTTCTCTTGCTGCTTTGTAAGCGGGTGTGGCATCATCCAATAGTATGAACGATGTGCTAAATTTCTACAAACGGTACCGTTTAGTTATTCAGTTTTTAGTATTACCTTTACAGTCCAAAATCACCGTACCATGAAGTTTACCTATGAAGGTTTTCCGCACCGTGCAGATGAATTGTCGGCCTATATCTATGGGGCAGGGGTGTTTGTGCTGTCGCTGCGCAGTGGCGTCGTCATCCACCACGAGCCCGAGGATACAGATGCCTTTCGCAACTGGCTGCAACACCACCGCATCCGCGATGTGGCCGCCACATTGCCGCCTCACATCTACAACGTACTGGTAGCGCACAAAAAATAAAAGCAGCCACATGGGCTGCTTTTGGGAGTGCATGATATGTTTTTGCGAAACATATTTGCTTGTATAAGGGAGCGACAAGAAGAGCTTTTTTTGTGCTGCGCCAATGTGGTAGTGTTAGCCTTAATGTATGGTTATTGTCACAATACCTGCATTGTCTTTATAGTCGGCATTAATGACCGTGCCGGCATTGCATGATGAGCATCCCGAGTAGCCTGAGTCTTCAAAGCAAGATGTAGTATTAAGAGAGGGGGTGCATCCGGAAGCACCTACGGTTAAAAAATCGTAGTACTGGCATCCCGAAGCAGGAAAGCTGCCGACTGCATAGGGAACACCTGTACAGTAGCTTACATCTGCGCGGTCTATAATAGAAGTAATACCCGGTTTATTACCTCCCGGCCATAATGATGCGTTGCTAACCAAATACGCGAGGTTCTGTCCCTGGTTAATAGGGATAAGATTTGAAGTTATGTAAGAGCAGGTTGCAGGGTCTGTAGCGTAGAGAGTAACATACAGTGGCTCGCATGCAGATGTGGAAATTATCTCGACCTTTGTAGTTTGAGATAACGCACTTACAGATAATGTAATAAGCAAGGATAGTGTTGCGATAATTTGTTTTTTCATAATGCTCGTTTTTTTTGTAAATGTATACGAGCAGTTATTTCAAGATTGTGCCATTTAGTATTTGCAGGTTTTGTTTTAGAAAATGATTTAATCTGTTAGTATTTGCGGTATAAGCAAACAAAAAGGGCAGCTATCAGCTGCCCTTTGATATTGAAATTTGTAATTATTATACCGTTGGTTCTACAGACGGAGAGATGATAACCGGTGCATCATCCTCGCTGTTGTCAGGGAAAGGACGCGGGCCTATCAGGCGTACCAGATCGTCTTTGTACAGCACTTCTTTTTTCAGCAGTTCTTCTGCTATTATCCTTACAGCTTCTGTTTTGTCTGTAAGCAGTGCTTTTGTTCTTTGGTACACACTTTCTACCAGTTTGCGTACTTCTTCGTCTATCAGCTTGCCTGTTTCCTCGCTATATGGCTTAGAAAAATTGTTTTCGCTCTGCGGATCGTAGAAAGATATGTTACCGATTTTATCGTTCATACCATATACGCTCACCATGGCATATGCCATACGGGTTACTTTCTGCAGATCGCTCAGCGCACCGGTGCTTATTTTACCAAATACCAGTTCTTCTACAGCGCGGCCGCCAAGGCTCATGCTCATGTCATCTGCAAGGTGGTCTGTATTCTGTATATACATTTCCTTTGGCAGGTATTGTGCATAGCCCAGTGCTGCCACACCGCGCGGCACAATGGTTACTTTAACCAGCGGGTGCGCATGCTCCAGGAACCAGCCCGCTACTGCGTGGCCTGCTTCGTGGTAGGCAATTACTTTCTTCTCTTCCGGAGAGATGATTTTGTTTTTCTTCTCCAGGCCGCCAATTACGCGGTCTATGGCGTCGTTAAAGTCGCTCAGCTCTACTTCTGTTTTGCCTTTGCGGGCAGCTATCAGTGCGGCCTCGTTACAGATGTTGGCAATGTCTGCACCGGCAAAGCCCGGTGTTTGTACTGCCAGCTTGTGTATATCAAGGTCTTTAGAACGCTTGATAGGCTTCAGGTGCACTTCAAATATTTTCTCACGGCCTTTTACATCCGGAATATCGATAGATATCTGCCTGTCGAAACGACCCGGGCGCAGCAGGGCAGTATCCAGTACATCAGGACGGTTGGTAGCCGCCAGGATGATGATACCACTATCGCCACCGAAACCATCCATCTCAACCAGTAGCTGGTTCAGGGTGTTTTCGCGCTCGTCGTTGCTCATTACCACGTTCTTGCCACGTGCACGGCCTATAGCATCTATCTCGTCTATAAACACGATACAAGGTGCTTTTTCGCGTGCTTGCTTAAAGAGGTCGCGTACACGGCTGGCACCCACACCCACAAACAGCTCTACGAAGTCGGAACCTGACATAGAGAAGAAAGGTACCTGTGCCTCGCCCGCCATTGCTTTTGCAAGCAGGGTTTTACCCGTACCCGGAGGGCCTACCAGCAATGCGCCTTTCGGTATTTTACCACCCAGTGCGGTATATTTTTTAGGATTCTTCAGGAAGTCTACAATCTCCATCACCTCTACCTTTGCTTCGTCTAGTCCTGCTACATCGTTGAAGGTGATATTGACACGTGTGCCTTTTTCAAACAACTGCGCTTTTGATTTGCCGATGTTGAAGATGCCGCCCGTACCACCGCCGCCGCCTGTGCCGCCGCTCATTTTGCGCATGATGAGGAACCATACGGCTATCATCAGCAGTGCAGGTACAAGGAAGCCGCCAATCTCTCTCAGGAAGCTGACACGGTCTTCGTATTTTACACGCACGCGCTGCTCTACAGGGATATTCGCCTGTGCATCGCGCAGGTTGTCTTCAAACTGCTCTACGCTGCCTATGGTAAAGCGAACTTTAGGTTCGCGGTTGCGGTTGGCAAACGGAGATTTTTTATCGGTGCTTGGTGCTTCTTTTACAAATACCTCGGCTTCGCTCTTGTTCACTATCACTACTTCGTCAACGATGCCTTTGTCAAGATAGTCGCGTTTGAAATCCTGAAAGCCGATAGACTGCGTACCTGTAGACAGGTTGCTGCCGAATATCTGCAAACCAAGCAGTATTACCACCATTATACCATAAACCCAATATATATTGAACCGGGGACCCTTTCGCTGTCCTTTACCATCACCGCCCGGTATGGGTCTTTTATTATTCTCTTCCATTGTTCTTTAAAAATCTAGATTGTTCCTGTTATAAAACGTTTTATCAACTATTATGTTCTGTTTGTTCTGCATCTGCCCACAGACCTTCCAGGTCGTAGAACTTGCGGTAGTCTTTCTGGAAAACATGTACTACAATGTTTACATAATCCACCAGTGTCCACAAATCGCTTTTTTCAACGTGATAAGGGCGCTCGTCGCATTCTTTTCTCACAATGTCGTCTACACTGTCTGCTATGGCGTTTATTTGAATGTTAGATTGTGCTTCGCAAAGGATAAAAAAGTCAGCTACCGCTTCGTCAATCTTTCTCAGATCGAGCGACACGATATTTTCACCTTTTTTTTCTTGTATGGCTTTGATGACAGCTTTGAAAAGCTTGCTGTTTTTTGTGAGGCGAGTAGCAGGTTTTTTCCTGCCTTCTAATGCGTTTATAATTTTATCCAAACCGCTAAAAGTCTATTTTTGTTGGCAATATCCGTAATTCATTCAAAATTAAATAATCTTTTTGGCACTCCACTTATTACAGCATATCACCGATGCCCCGATTATAGAACTTGATACCATTGACAGTACCAATAACTATGCCATGCGGCTGATAGATGCCGATACGGCACAGCCGGGGCTGACTGTCACCGCCAGAGAGCAAACCCAGGGCAAGGGCCAGCGCGGCAGGGTATGGCAAGACAGTGCCGGGCAAAGCCTGCTGATGAGCATCATAGTAGAGCCTGTACATGGTTTGGAGCGTCAATTCTTATTTAACGTAGCTGCTACCGTGGCGATAGCCGAGGTATTGCAAAAGAAATGTGAAAACTGCGATGTGCGTATCAAATGGCCCAATGACATCATTGTTAATGACAAAAAGGCAGGTGGGGTGCTGATAGAGAATGTGATACGCGGCAGCAGGTGGGCATACAGCATTATAGGCTTCGGGCTGAATGTATTGCAGGAAACCATGCCCGAGGAGCTGCCTTATGCTACATCCTTGTTTATTGAAAACAGGCAGCGGTTTGACCTAAGAGCCTTGCGCTTCGACCTGCGGAAGGATATATTGCAACATATTTATAATGGTGCAGACGATGATTTGATGCACCGCTATAACCAGTACCTGTACCGCAGGGGGCAGATGCAGACATTTAACGACGAGCAAACGGAGTGGCAGGCGCTGATAAACGGCGTAACCCCAGACGGGCAACTGGTAGTGCAACTGACCGATGGCAGCATGCAACGATATACCCACGGTATGGTAAACTGGCAATGGTAATAGCCTGAAAAGGATTAGTTTTATAGCATAGAACAAGGATGAAAGCCGCACAACAATCTAAAAACATAATCGTATTGCAGGTAACCATACTATTGGCGGCTGTGATATTTACTTACCTGAATGTTTTTAATGCAGGCTTTATTAGTTGGGACGATGCCGATTATGTGGCCAACAACCCAGATATACGCAGTTTTGCCAATGCAGGTAAATGGTTCTCATCCTTTTACATAGGTAACTACCACCCACTTACGATGGTATCCTACGCCATCGATTTTATGATAGGTAATACAGCACCTGCTCAATATCATATTACTAACATCATATTGCACGTTGCTAACGCGCTGATGCTCTATGCATTTGTAAATAATATACAAGGCAACAGATGGGTGGCATTTTTCGTGGCGATGCTTTTTGCTATACATCCGGTGCAAACAGAAAGTGTATCGTGGGTTGCAGAGCGCAAGAATGTGCTTTCGGGCTTTTTCTTTATAGGTGCTATGTGGTTGTATGCCCGCTATCTGGGAGAAGAAAAGAAGACAACCCTGTTGTTGGTGATACTGGCAGGTATTGCAGCTATGCTATCAAAAGCTACAGCAGTGGCATTGCCTGTATCGCTATTGGCAATAGACATCTGGCTGCATCGCCCGCTGAACCAGAAGAAAGTATGGATAGAAAAACTGCCGCTCCTGCTGATAGCATTGGTAGTGGGTATAGTAGCCATCAAAGCACAGGCTGCAGGAGAGTTTCTGAATCAGCATCCCGAACATGGCTTTGTGCAGACGATTGGCTTTGCGGGTTATGCCTATGTACAATACATCATACAATTGTTAGTGCCTGTAAAACTATCGGTATTGTATCCGTATCCTGAGTTGGATGCTTTGCAATGGGTGTATACCCTGATAGCCATTGGCATAGCCGCGTTAGCAGTTGTAGCCTACAAAAGGCAGTGGTTTGTGCTGTGTGGTGGTATTGTTTTCTACACAGTGAACATAGCTCTGGTATTGCAGTTTGTACAGTTTGGCGATGTGCTGCGTGCAGACAGGTATATGTACATTGCTTGTATAGGCGTATGGATACCTGTAGTGCAATATGCATTTGACTGGCTGGGGCTGAAGGTGAAAGAAATAACACCACTTGTAGTGATGACTGTTGTGGTGGCGGTGTTTGCCGTGCTTACCTATCAGCGCAACAATATCTGGCAATCTGAAAAACAATTCTGGCAGGCAATAACAGAAACATTCCCTAACTCTGCCGTTGCGCAAAGCAGTCTTGGTGGTGTGTACATGAAAGAGGGTGACTACATAACTGCCGAACAGTATATAGACAAAGCTGTAGTGCTGGATGCCAACAACTACAAAGCATGGTATAATAAAGGTGTGCTGCACCTGCGCAAAGGAGAGCTATCACAGGCTGCGCAGGCATTGGATAAATGCATTGCCTTGAAAGAATATCCGAAAGCACTCTTCTCCCGCGCATTGTTGCATCAGCAGGCAGGGCATCCGCTGCAGGCTATGCAGGATGTAGAGAAAGTACTGGCTGAAGAGCCGCATAACGCAAGGGCACATTTCATCATGGGCAATTGTCTGGAGCAAAACGGTAATTTCGAAACGGCGATTGCCAGCTACAACAAAGCCATAGAATATGGTGATGGCGACCCGCTGTTTTACATAAGGCGTGGTGTGGCGAGAATGAATTTGCATGATAATCAGGCGGCGATACACGATTTCAGCCTGGTGATAGAAAAGAATGCCACTAACGGCGAGGCATGGTACTGGCGCGGTATGGCAAAACAACTGGCAGGGCAGATGCCTTGTCATGATTTGAACAAAGCACGCAATCTTGGTTATAAAGAAGCCGAACAAGCACTGGTGAAATTTTGTAATAGTTACTGATGAACAGCATTACAAAAACACGGATACTGATAGCGGTTGCGGTACTATTCCACATCATTGGTTTTACGGGCATAGGCATTTTGCACAACGGGCTGATAAGCAGTGCAACACCTTTTCACTTATTACTAATGGCGGGCCTGCTATTAGCGTCTTACAGCAGCGATATAAAGCCATTTGCCAAGTGGGCAGCCATCGCCTACCTGATAGGTTTTGTAGCAGAGGCGGCGGGTGTGCATACGGGTTTGGTATTCGGGCACTATAGTTATGGCACGGTATTGGGGCCTAAGCTATCGGGTGTACCATTGCTGATAGGCATGAACTGGGTGGTGGTACTGATTGGTGCTATAGCAGTCGCATCAAAAATCAGTGATAAACCATTGCAGCAGAGCCTGATAGCTGCAGCAGTAGCTACGGGCTATGACTGGGTGATGGAGCCTGTAGCCGTAAAGCTGGGTTATTGGCAATGGCAGGGCGGTGTGATACCTTTGTATAATTACCTGTGTTGGTTGCTGATAAGCCTGCAGATAGCCCTGTTGGCAAATAAAATGAAGATTACTGCGAACAATTTCAGCCTGTGGTTGTTTTTGATACAGTTAGTATTCTTCATCCTGCTGAGAATAGTGTTATGAATTGGGTAGTTTATATACTGATAGTAGCCGCTGCATTCCTCTTAATGGAGTTTGTGGCATGGGTTGCCCATAAGTACGTGATGCATGGTTTTCTGTGGTTTCTACACGAAGACCACCACGACGGGGGCTATCACCCATTTCAGAAAAACGATGCTTTCTTTTTGATTTTCGCGATACCAAGCTGGCTGAGCATTATGTATGGTTTTATGGGCCAGATGTATTGGCTGGCGGCTATCGGCATAGGTATATTCATCTACGGCTGGTGCTATTTTCTGGTACACGATGTCATTATTCACCAACGCTTTAAATGGTTTGCGAAAAGCAACAACCGCTATATAAAAGTTATGCGCTGGGCACATAAGATGCACCACAAGCACAGACAGAAAGAAGGCGGTGAATCTTTCGGCTTGCTGATAGTGCCTATCCGCTATTGGGACAAGGTGAAACATGACGAAGCGCGCCAGACAGAACAACAACAAGTAACACCCAAGCAGGTACATACGGCGGCATAGTGTATATTTATACCCACACTTAGTCAATGAATCCCCATTATACTTATCTACTGATAGATGTACTGACGGTACTCTTTCCATTCTTATTGAGCTTCGATAAAAAAGTAGCTTTCTACAAGCAATGGAAAAACCTGTGGGTTGGCCTGTTGGGTACGGGTGCATTGTTCATTGCATGGGATGTATGGTTTACCGCATTGGGTGTGTGGAGTTTCAACGATACCTACATAACAGGTGTAAAGCTGGCAGGGCTGCCGATTGAAGAATGGGCATTTTTTCTGGTAGTGCCGTATAGCTGTGTTTTTATCTACGAATGTTTGCTTTGTTATTTTCCCTTCAGGCAAAAGAAAGATTGGGGTTGGAACGTAATGTTGTGGTTGGGTATAGCAGTGCTGGTAGCGGGGTTTATGAACAGTTATCGTGCATACACGTTTAGTGCATTCAGCCTGTGCGGTTTTGCAATGATACTGCTCTACGTGATGCGCAATAGGTTTCCCACGTTCAACGCTGCTGCGTTTGTAGTTTGTTATCTCATCAGTCTTTTGCCTTTTCTTATTGTAAATGGTTTCCTGACAGCACTGCCTGTGGTGATGTATGACGATGCCGAAAATTTGGGCATACGCATATATACCATTCCATTCGAAGATTGCTTCTACGGTATGTTGCTGATGCTTGGAAATGTGTGGGGTATGGAATGGATGCGTGGCAGGCGTGCTAAAACAGCTTAGCCCAATTCTTTAGTATTTGTAAACCATCTGGTGTGCCGATACTTTCGGGGTGAAACTGTATGCCGATGCATGGCAGTGTTTCATGTGCCAGTGCCATGATGGCGCCGTCATCGTCTGCAACGGCTATGCTTTGTAAGCCTGTTCCATCCAAATGACTGATAGCAAGCGAGTGGTAACGCATCACGGTAAACGGATTGCTGATGCCATCGAACAACGGATGTGATGTATGTGTGACACTGCTAGTTTTGCCATGCATAGGGTAGGGTGCATGTATCAGTTGCGCACCAAAATGCATACCCAATGCCTGATGCCCCAGGCATACACCCAATACAGGAATCTTATATGCAAAATGTGCTACTGCCTGCATGGTAATGCCCGCCTGTACAGGTGTTTCAGGTCCGGGAGAAATGATTAGGCGCGATGGCTTGAGTGCGATCAGTTGTTCTAGTGTTATTTCGTCATTGCGATGCACAACACAATCATTGCCTGATTGCAGCAGGTAGTGGTGCAGTATGTATGTAAACGAATCGTAGTTATCTATCAGTACCCACATAGTCGTTTACTTTTTTGAAAAATACTTCAAGGTCGTTGAAAACATCTTTGGCAACAGGCATCAATGCACCTATATGATGCAGTACCCACGGGGAGAGTTTGATGAAGTATGGATAAGTGATGGACGAACCAATGGTAGCAGCACTGATGAGCTGCATTTTATTTGCAATCCAAAGCAGGGAACTCCATACCATAGCAATCATAAAACTATACAATAATCCGCCCGAAAGTTTGTTTACCCAGCCCATCATGGCAAGATCCAGTGTTGTTTCCAATGCTTTTGCCAGCAGGCGTATCAGCAGTACTACACCAAAGAAGATGGCCATGTAGCTGATGGGCTGTGCCCATGCCGATGTTACAATATGATTTTCCAGTAGCAGCGTAGCCAGTTTCTCAGACAGCTTCAGCGAAACGATGATGGCTAGGATGATGGATATAACAGCAAACGCGGCTACGATGAGTCCCTTCATGTAGCCGCGTACAAAAAATATAATGAGCAGTATGATACCAATGATGTCGAGTATCATCGTACTATCCTTGTGCCAGCAATTGTTTTACTGTTTCAGATATCAGTTTGCCATCTGCTTTACCCGCCAGTTGTTTGGTGGCAACGCCCATTACCTTGCCCATATCGGCAGGAGACGATGCGCCAACCTGTGCGATGATTTCTTTTACCACTTGCTGCAGTTCTTCGGCACTCATTTGTGCAGGCAGGAAGCGCTCTATGATAACCAGTTCTTCACGCTCTTTAGCCGCAAGGTCTTCGCGGTTTTGCTGTACGAATATGTCCAGCGAATCGCGGCGTTGCTTTGCCATTTTCTGCAGCATCTTTGTTTCGTCTGCTTCGGTCATCTCTGTACCGCTGCCGGATGTTTTTTCTATCAGGATAGCTGCTTTGATGGCACGCAATGTGCGCAGTGCGGCTTCGTCTTTAGCACGCATTGCACCTTTCATTTCTTCCATTACTTTTTGTTCCAGTGACATCTTTCTACTGTTTATAAAAGTTATAAGATTAGTTTCCTTCCTGTTGTGCAAGTGCATCGCTGGCTTTCTTCAGAAAGTCTCTAGCGAAGTTTTTCATTTCCGCTGCCAGTTCTGCATTTTTGGTAGCACGTGCATACGTGTCTGCCATGCCAAATATTGTCTGATAGAAGAAATCGTTCATTTCATCTACCATCATTTTCTTTGTCCACAAATCTATGCGCAGTGCAGATTTCTCTTCACCATCCCAAAGGCCCAGCAAAATAGCTTTTGCACCCTGCATTTCGTCAACACCACCACCCGGAGCATTCCATTCAATGGTGTGCGGCATTTTTTCCTCGTCCAGTTCTACCTGTATGTTTATGTTAGATTTCATAACCCCAACCCCTAAAGGGGCTTTTTGTTTTTTATAATCAGATAATTAAAATAAAATTTAAACGGATAGCAAAGGTAATTGTTTATCAGCTTTTGCTCCATTTATTCAATTGGTTCACACAGGCTGCCATGTCCTTAGGCAGTGGTGCCTCTACATCTACCAGTGTGCCATCGGCTTTGTGCAGCATCAGCCTGTAGGCGTGCAGGCCCAAGCGGCTCATCAGTGGGCGCTCTGTTTCTTCTTTTTCAGACAGCTTGAATTTCTTTTTGATAGAAGACAGCAGGAATGGCTTGCCATCTCCATACAGCTCGTCGCACACAATAGGGTGGCCTATAGACTGCATATGTACACGTATCTGGTGCGTGCGGCCCGTATGTATCTGAAACTGCACCAGCGAGTGCAGCGCCCATTGCTCTACCACTTTGTAGTCTGTAACAGAAGCCTTGCCCTTGCGCGCAGTCGTCATCTTGCCCTTTTGGGTAGGGTGCTCAGCAATAGGGGCTTCAATACGGCCTTCTTCAGGTATTACCCTGCCCATGACTATGCCTGCGTAAAACTTGCCCACATCGTGCGCCTCAAACAACTGAGAAAGGTGACGGTGTGCTTCTTCGTTTTTGGCAAAGCACATCACACCGCTGGTATCACGGTCCAAGCGGTGCACCACCCATATACGCTGCCCGAGTTTAGACTCCAGCAGTCGGTTGAGCGATGGCAAATCGCTGTTGAAGCGGTCGGGGATAACGAGGATGCCTGCGGGTTTATTCACCATCAGCATATCATCGTCCTGGTATAGTATTTCTATTTGCATGTATTATCCTTTAAAATATTGTTTCAGGCACAGGTCTTCTTTCTTGCGCATTTCCTCACGGTCGGCCGTTGTCTTGTCTTTAAACCCGCAAAGATGCAGTGCCCCGTGAAAGATAACACGGTGTAGCTCATCTGCATAGGTTTTACCAAACTTAGCAGCGTTTTCGGCCACGCGCTCTGTGCTGATGTAAATTTCCCCCTGCAGGTTGTCATCGCCATCGCTGAGGTCGAAGGTGATGATGTCAGTAAACGTATTGTGGTTCAGAAACTGCTGGTTGATTTGCAGCAGGTACGCATCATCGCAAAAAATATAGGTTAGCTGTGTGTGCTTCACCTTTTTGCGGTGCTTTTGTACCAGTGTATCCAGAAAAGCGCTGAGCTTGCGCTTGTCCTTCAGTTTCGAGCTTACTTCCTGTTCGAAAAACCTTGCAGGCATGGTTAAAATTTGTGCAAAGGTCGCATATTTTTTAGGTGTAGCTGCCATTGTGCTGTATTTTTGTGCCAATGAGTGTTGCAGAAGTAAAGACATTGCGCCTTTCTGAGCTGCCGACAGGCACCAGAGCGGTGATAAAAGAGCACGACCAGACCGATTTTAAGCTGACGTTGATGGAGATGGGCTGCATACCCGGCGAGCCTGTGTGGATAGAAATGATAGCCCCCATGGGCGACCCGATGGCAATACGCATTGCAGGCTACTACTTGAGCATCCGTAAGCAGGATGCGGAAAATATCTGGGTGACGGTAACACCGTAACATCATATCCATTAAAGCGCGCATCCTCTAATCATCATTTTCTATCGAATTATATATGTTTTCAGGGTTAAATCCTGCAAACCAACTAGTCAACTAATCAACCAATAAATTACCTTTGCGCCCATGCATATCGGGTTGTATTTCGGCAGTTTTAATCCTATACATATCGGGCATCTTATCGTAGCCAATCATATAGTAGAGAATGTGGATATAGATAAGGTGTGGTTTGTATTATCGCCGCACAATCCGTTGAAAGATTCAGACTCGTTGCTGAATGAATACGACAGGCTGCATCTGGTAGAGTTGGCTATTAAAGACAATAGTAAGTTTCGCGCCAGCAATGTAGAGTTTCACCTGCCAAAGCCATCTTATACAATAGATACGCTTACTTATCTGAAAGAGAAGTTTCCGTTGGAGCAGTTTACCGTTATCATGGGTTCAGATAGTTTCAGCAACATCCACCGCTGGAAGAACTACGAAACCCTGCTGGCCAACTATAATATCATTGTGTACGACCGCCCCGGTTTTGACATTACAGAAACACACGGTGCAAAGCTGACACGCGTACAGGCACCGCTGCTCGAAATATCATCTACCTTCGTCCGCAAACAGATAAAGGAAGGCAAGAGCATACGCTATATGCTGCCCGATGCCGTGTGCAAATACATAGAAGACAACCGCTACTATAAGTAGTTGATGGGTTAACTAGTTAGTTATTGATTCGTATTATTCCTCTCTTTCGGGAAATTCTACCCTGTATATCTGTATCAGCAACAGCAGGTAAGAAAGCAGCAGTGGCCCGAATATCAGCCCCATAAAGCCAAACATAGGCAAGCCTACGATGATGCCCAATGTGGTAATGATAGGGTGTACATCGCCCAATTTCTTAAGGATGGTGAAACGTAGCACATTATCGATACCACCCGTAATAACAAAAGAATAGATAGCCAGCCCTATAGCCGCAGCAGGATGTGCTGTTGCAAACAGGTATATACACAGCGGCCCCCATACCAGCATACAACCTATAACGGGTACCAGTGATGCAACGCCTGTAAGTATGCCCCAGAGTACAAATTCATCTATACCAAAGATGGCATAACCTATTATAGCCACAATAGCCTGGCAACCTGCCAATACAGGAATGCCGATGGCGTTGGATATAACCATGGTGCGGGTAGAGGTCCACATATTATCTATGTTCGTATCCTTGAGTGGAAGGTATTTTTTGATAGACATCTCCATCTTGCGCCCGTCTACCAGCATAAAGTATAGCAGGAAGAATGCAAGCACCGTATTGGTAAGCATATTGGCAGTAGCGCCCAAAACACCGGGTACTTCTGCAGCTATTTTCTGCATCACTTGCATTACCTGTTGTTGGTTGATGCGCATAAACGGTGGCAGGTTCTTTGTTTTCTGCGACAATTCCTTCAGTGTTTCCGTGATAGCCGCCTGATTGTCAATGATGCCTGCAAATTTTGGCAGTATTACCTGCACGATGCCGGCAACGGGCAATACAATAACTACTATAGAAGCTAAAATGAACAGTGAAGCTATCAGGCTCTTGTTATAATGCTTTATTACGGTAAGCTTAAAGAAGTATTCGCGCATCAGAATGTAGAGCGTAACAGCACCCAACAAGCCGGGGAAAAAGGCAAACATCTGAGCGCCAAGCACGTATGCCAATACCAGTATGATGCCTATCAGTACAAATTGTTTTACTGCAGTGTTATTCATAAATATGTGCTTTGCTAATGGTGATGCAATATGTCAATATTTTATTAAATTATAAAAAAGATGCGACAAAAAAACTAAGCTTGGTACAATATTTGCTAATTTTGTATTGAGTAATTAATATTTAACACAAATTAACGCGGAACATGGCTAAAACAGGAAAAACAGTAGCAACATTGCTGGTAGGTGCAGCAATAGGCGCGGCAGTAGGATACTTGCTGGCAACGGATAAAGACAAGCGTCAGGAAGACATGGCGAAAATCAAAGATCGTTTCAATAGCCTGAAGGACAAACTGGCTAAGAAAACAGAAGATCTGGAACACGAAATTTATAACGGTTAATAATTGCAGATGCTCGGATTTATCGGAAAATGGAAAGATAAGCTGGCCGACTACGTAGATATGCGTGTGCGCCTTGTAAAGCTCGATTTTATCGAGCGTACATCGCAAGTGCTCAGTTTCTTTACATTTACGATAGTCTGCTTTTTGCTGGTGCTGCCTATATTGCTCTTTATGGGCATAGGTGTTGCAGAGTATTTAGCCGACCTCGTAGGTTCTCGCGGTGGTGGTTATCTCATCATCACAGGACTTTACCTGCTGGCACTTGGCTTGTTATTTATTTACAGAAAGCGGTTTATCAAAAAATTCACCGGGCTTTTCATCAGGGTAATGACGGATGATGAGGACGATGATGATAACCAGCCTGCGGAAAAGAAATAATACAGCCATGAGATTATACAACAAACAACTGAACAGCCTTGAAGAGTTGAAACTGGAAAAGCAAAAGCTGCGTGCAGAAATGCGCAAGGCGGATGCGGACGATTTTTTCTCTCTGGATGATATCATTCCCGGCAGATCTGCCAATAAAGAGGATGGTGAAGGGCAGGAAAGTGGCGGATTGGATATTGCAGGCATAGCGGGTAGTTTATTGTCTGCAGTTGGCAATAAGGATATGTTGTTGTCTGTTGGTATGCCACTACTAAAATTAGCGGGTAACCAACTGGAGAAAGGATTGGTGAAAAAGATACTGAAAGAAGTAGGCTTTGGCTATGCCAAATGGAAGGCAATAGAACTGGCTTACAAAGGCGTAAAACACTTGGTAGATAAGAAATTGCAGGAAAGGGCAAATAACAGGTAGAGAGTCGTTAGCTGTAAGAAATTAAAAAGCCCCTCGACAGAGGGGCTTTTTGTATGCAGTAAGATTTAGATTTTGTATTTAATGAGCCTCAGAATTTCCAAGAGCATATCTGGGCTGAAGAGTTTCTTTTTGCAGTGCAGTATGCGACTCAGTATCTGCTGGTCTGTTTTCAGGTGCTTTGCAAGCTCTGCCTGTGTTACTTTTTTACTCTCCATGTAGTTGGTAAGGCCTTCGGCTATTACCTCGTACATATTCTTTGGTGGCTTTTTGCTGGCCAGTATTTCGTTGATGCTGCCGGAGCGTGCATACTTCAGAAACTTGTCAAGAAAAGCCTGTGTCAGCGGTGTTTCACCATTTATCACTTTAGAATAGTAATATGGCGTTACTTTTATTTTTTCTGCCATCTCACCTTTCGTAGCCACACCACGGCGTTTCATCAAAATCGCAGCCGCTTGTTTCAGTTGTATTGGCTTTACATTCTTAATATGATTTGCTTTTGGAGGCATCGTTTGTTTAATTGAGGACTAAAGATAATAAAATATCGGTTAATACAATATTTATTGTAAAATTGATGCTGTATTAACCAATGTCAATTTACAGTGTAATGTGTTGTTTTATTTATCGTACAGAATTTCAGCTTTTTGTGCTTGTGTATTAGCGGGTGGTGCCGTTACTTTCTCTACACGTGCCTGATTTTCTTTTGGCGCAGCTACCTCTGCAGTACCGGTATCTGTACCTTTTTTTGATGTACTGCAAGACGATAGTAGTGCTGCAATAATAAACGCGTATATAACCGTTCTGTTCATTTTATATTCAATCTTTTTGTTCTGTTCCGGATATGATGATGTGTCCCGCGATAGGTTTGCCATTCTGAACATCTGCAATGTCTATAATCAGCTCTTCGCCGTTGTATACTTGCAGATTCACATTGCCACCGTAAGAGTATAAATTGGTATTGGAGATGAAAGGAAGTATCATATTAGAGCTGGCTTTATCATTTCTGCGAATATTAACACCAACACCCGGTTGTGTGTTTGATGTAACATGCACTTGCAGGTTGTTGATGAACAGCGAATGCCCCGGCTTGGGTGAAAGCTTATATACAGTTGTAGTAGTATCTACATTGAAGGCAACGGGAGCAGCTTTTGCAAATGTGGCTATCTTTGCTTTTTTGGCAGGCTTGCAGGCAGTGTGCGCTAATGGTAATGCCAACAGCGCACAGGATGCTATACGAAGTATCAGTTTTGTGTGCATGTCGATTATCAATCCTTCACCATCATAAAGTAGTAATCAGAGTTCGGCAGTAGTGCCATTACCGTATCTTTAGAGCTGCTTCTGTATGACGGAGGTGGCGCTGTAGGTAACGTGCCGCTAACCATTTGACCCAAAGAGCTATCGCCCGATGCTTTAAACTCGATAAAAGCCTCTTCGGTACGCATTACTTTGAATGGCAGATAATCGGTCTGCGTAGTACCACTGCTGTTTTTGTGGTTATAATCTGCAATGAAATTTTTATGTATCGTTATTTCGTGATAACGTTCGTTTGCTGAAAGACTGCTCCAGAAAGAAACATACCCTGTACTCTGACTGTACATATACGCGTTCACCGCATGCCATTTGGTAGATGTTGCACTTTTCGACAGATAAACAGTGCGTGCATTGCCTGAGAAAGAAGGTTCGGTATAGTATGTGTTATTGCCTACTACAGGTGTTATGGCAACCTGCGCACCGGATTGAGGATATTTATCGTTAAACCAGTTGGTTTGGTAATAGCTGTCTGTATGCCAATCCATATAGTATGTTTTCCCCGGCGTAAGCATGTTGCCGGATATTACCTCATTAGCATTTGCACTTACTACTTTGCGTACAACAGCGTTGGTAGCATTGTTATAATCATCCATTGTAGGGTATATGCTCACCGTTACACTCTTGTCTACGCGGTTTACGATAGTTACGTCAGTATTGTCGGTTGTTTTTTTCTTGCAACTTGCCAAAGCTGCTACACACAACAAAGCCACTATTGTTTTTTTCATTTACGGGGAAATTGAGAGGAGTAAGTTACAAAAAAACTACAATAAGCTGTGGGCTTGTGTTTTGATGCGGTGAGTTATTAGTTGGCGGTTAATAAACAAGAACCTTTATTTTTGTGGCGATATGAGGCGATTTGTTTTATCTGCAACGGCATTAATGTTTGGGTTTGTTAGTTCTATTCATGCTCAGCAACTGGATATTGCAGACCTGCAAGATGGCGATTTGTTGTTTCAGAATCTGGATTGCGGGCCTCTTTGTGATGCTATTGAAAAAGTAACACATGGCTATAATGGAAATGACTTTTCGCATATAGGGCTTGTGTGCAGGCGTAACGATAGTGTATATGTGATAGAGGCTATTGGTAAAGATGTGCATCTTACCTACATCAAAGATTTTGCTGTAAGAACCACACACCCGATGTATGTTGCCGCACTGAAGCCGCAGTATAGAAGGCTAAACAAAAAGGCTTTGCAATATGCATTGGCACAAAAAGGTGTGCCTTATGATGATGTGTTTCTTTATAACAATGGCAAATACTACTGTTCTGAACTGATTTATGATGCTTATAAAAAAGCAAATGGTAACAAGGCTTTTTTCAGGCTGGAACCTATGACTTTTAAACAACCGGGAACAAAACAATACTTCGACGCATGGGTTGATTATTACAAGCAATTGCAACAACCTATACCGCAGGGGGCGCCGGGCATCAATCCCGGGGGTATTTCATCCTCAAACAAGATTGTGATAAAAGGCATACTCAGGTAAAAAAGAAAAAGGCATTTCGTGAGAAATGCCTTTTTCAATATCTGTAGTTACCTGCCTGTTAGTGGTTGATAACAACTTTATGAGATTCTACAGTTGTACCGTTTTGAAGCATCAGCATGTAAGTGCCTGATGGCATATTTGCAGTATTGATGCTATAAGTAGCTGTACTTGCATTGGTGCTAATAGCTGCTACCTGACGGCCAGTGATGTCATACATCTGTACGCTGCCTGCAGCAGGTGCAGAGAATGTAATATTCACTGTCTGGTCTGCAGGGTTTGGATGGATGCTGAATGTAGTTTTAGCAATAGCATTAACAGCTGTAGGGTATGTATCATAAATACTGAAGTCATCAACAGCAGCTTCCACAACAGTTTCGCCGTTTGCAGTAATGCCTGTATTGATATCATCTGCAGCTACGAAGCGAACCTGAATTTTCTGTGCTGTAGACAGATAGTCTCTCAGGAAGAAAATGCGCCTGCGCCAGCTGTAGTCTGATTGGAATGTGTAGTCTACGTTTCTCCATATCAGGCTGTTGCTGTCTCTTACCTGTACTTGCCAAGCATCTGTGCGAGGGTTGCTGTCACGAGGCCCCTGATCGTTGGCATACCATCTGTAGAATTCTATTACAGGGCTGTTCATGCCTTCTACGTTTATGATTGGAGATATTGCGTATGTGCGTCCTGCATCAACATCGGCATTTGTATATATTGTTGTTACAGAAGATGCATTGCCTGTTACAAGACAAGAGCCGGAACCTGTAGTGTTGTCATTGCCCGGTTGTTGTATATAAGGGCTCACACCACTTGGCCTCCAATAAGAAGCCACCGGTACTGCTTGTATCCATTTGCCACCTGTAGCCGTTTCGCTTGCAGATGTGCCAACTTCCCAGCCTGTTGCAGGTGTTTCAAAATCTGTAGTGCTTACTTTACGCAGATTTACAGCAAATTGATATGGCAATGTAATCTGGCTGGATGTTCCTGTAGGGTTGTAGCCCGTAGGGAATGAATACGCAGCGTTGCCTAGTGCATCATATGTTTGTATGTAGTAATCTATGATTGTGCCCGCTGGTTGACCAGGTATAGTACCTGCAAAGTCAACACCGCCTGATACGCCCGGGCCTGAGTTTGTAAGTGTTAAAGTATCCCACGTAGTTGCTTTGCGCGATTTGTAGATGAGCTTCATGTTGCTGAAGTATGCAGGCTCTGCCAACACAATATTTGCAGCTACAGCTATAGGGGTGCTAGCTGTTGGTTGGTGTGCAATTTCTTTGTGTGTAAGTTTAGCATCCATCATCAGGAAGATGCCATGTTTGGCAAATGCAGCTACTATTTCTTTAAAGTGTGGAGTAAGGTTAGCGAGATTTGCATCATCATCATCATTAACAATGGCAGATATCAACGCCTCGTGAAAAACCTCTCCTTCTGTGCCTTCCGGTCCGTCTGGTATATCGTACAGTGATTTTGCGAACAAAGCAGACATAGTGTCCACACTGCCAACATTCACACTGTAGTCCCACCAAGAGCCTGCAATGATTTCACCATTAGCGTGTACTTCACTGGTACGGTCATATGGATATACTTTTGCTGTACCATTGTATACACGTATGTTGCCGCCTGATTTGAATGCGCCGCGGCCCAGAATAGGATCTTTTGTTACACCAAGCGCCCACACATCGGCATAGCCTTCGTTAAGGCCGCCATTGGTCATGCCGCCGCTGCCTTTTATAAAGCTATAGAACCGGCCGTTGATGCCGTGACCGTATTCGTGATAGATAATATCGCCGATTTTGGCAAAAGAGTTACAACTACTGTTCTCTGCAAAGAAGTTGATGGAGTTGCCATTGTAAAAGGCATTACAGCCAGTAGTGCTTGCTACATCAACATTGGCAGTCAGTGCAACATCCAGCGCAGTAAAGCCTGTAGAGTTAGGGTAGAACTTCTCCATGAAATCGTGCATCCTGTTGGTATGGAAATATGCATTCACATACTGATCGCCCGACGGGCTGGTAGTAGGATATGTATATGTTGTACCATTTGCAGCAATAACCTGATTGAATGAAGGTGTGGCACCTCCGGGTGCTTTTACGTTTACCCAACGTCCCTGCAGCTTAACCGCAGCTGTTTGAGACGGGTTGAGCGCGCTGTTTTTGTACAGGCCTGTATCATTTGTATAGTCTGTAGCGCTGCCAATAGTAATGGCAAGGTTAGAAAGTGGTTCCAGCGTAGCGGGTGTTATCAGATTGTCTTTGTATACACTTCCTACTACTTTCAGGTTTACCTCATCTTTTACTTCGTTGCTTCTGTATAGTACAGTGCCATCGGTAGCATCTACATAGCCTGTCAGTTCTACAGGCATTGCCTCATCATCTTTGTCTGTACCTGTAACGGTAAATGGCCATGCAGGATGCAGCACATAGCCGTTTTGTGTTGGTATCGGGAACCATACCCAATCGTTACCAACGGTTTTGTTGTTCACATTAACCATGTATAGATCTGCATTCATACCCTTGCTGTTCAATACATCGGCAGGTGTAAGGGTAGGCATTGCATTGGTTTGCGGCTGGCCATATGTTTTGATAACGGCGCGTTGCAGCATACCATCTTTGGTAAAACGGAAGCTTATTTGAGAGAACACTACTTCGCGGCCATTGATAAACTGCTTGTAGTGTGCGTAATCAGCATGGGGTGCATTAACAATGTTAGTTTGTTTCCAATCTGCAGCTACCAGTTCAAACTGCCTCATCTGATTGTTCAGCAGGTACTGCGATTTTTCGGTGAGAGAGTTGCCGGGCACTGCAAGCGTTTTGCCATAAATATCTCTTGGCGTACCACTCAGTTTGTCTGTAACCGCATGAAAGCCGGGGAACAGCGACTGTACCAGTTTCTGATTATTGGACGCTGCCAGCTTGCCTGCAAATGGCAGACGGCTGTAGTCGTCGTAAACAGAAACGCCATAGTTGTGTTTGTGCGCCAGTGCCCCTGTACTTACCAGCGCGGCCAAACCCATAGCAACAATTGATTTCTTCATCTACGTGAGTTTAAAAAAATTTGATAGCTAGCAAAATAGTCAGATTAAAGTTTAATTAAAAATCTTTTAAGATTAAATGAATTTAATATGACAATGAGGGGATTGACAAAACCGATAGAAATCATTAAATGAAAATCATTTCTATGCTTTAATAAGTAGGCTGGTAAAGGGTTTCATAAAAAGTCGAAAAAAAAGTTTCAAAAAGATTTTGCAGAAATAGATCCTTGCGTATCTTTGCGCTCCCAATCAGGGAATGATTCCGTAGCTCAGTTGGTAGAGCAATACACTTTTAATGTATGGGTCTTGGGTTCGAGTCCCAACGGGATCACTTCATTGGACAGACTGGCTTCATCGTCAGTCTGTTTTATTTTATCTTCTTTCAAAGCCGCTTCCAGTGTACATATCATTAGTACAGCTTCATTCACTTTAGCGGTTCGATAAGTATTATTTTCAAACTGTAGTTTTTCGGGGAATATCGAACCAATGATTTGCCGCTTGCCTTTTATGTCAGATTGCTCGTAGCGTTCATCAATATGAGCAAGGTTATGTAATGCTTTATCTAATAAGGCTTCTATATCCTCGTTAGGTGTTGTTGCAGCATTCCCAATCTTGGCTTCTAACAGGTTCAGCTTCCTTTCACATTCCACTTTGATAGCCTTATAGTCAGAGCTATCAATAGCATCAGATAGTAATAGCTCCCGTGCTTTAGCTAAACGGCTGTTCTGTTCGTTTATCTGCTGCAATAAATCCCTTTTACTAAATGCCTTATCTGATTGACTGCGTTTATATTCTTCAATAATAACAGCCTTGTAAATAGTCAACATTGCATAGGTAGGCTTATACTTCCGTAGTTCGTGCATAAAAGCATCGTGTATATCTTCCGCTTTATATCTCCAGCCACATGAAGAAACACAATGGTAGTAATTATAATACATTGTTCTGCCCTTAGAACGGCTTGCCGTAATGAGCCTACCGCATTTAGGACACGTTAAGAAGTTCCGCAGGGGAAATTCCTCACGTATGGCAATTTTTATAGCTGCTTTAGGGTTTCTCTTTCTGCCATGTAGTACGTCCTGTGCTGTATAAAACAGTTCCTCCGATATAAGCGGCTCATGTGTACCCTGTACTAAATAACTTTCTTCGTTGCCATGCTTCGGTACAAATATCTTACCGCAATAGACAGGGTTTTGTAACAGATGCCAGAAGTTATTTTTAGAACAGGTTAGACCTCTTTTCTTCGCTATGCCATATAATTCTAATACGCTGCAACAACCAGTAGCAAGCATCTCAAATGCCCATATTACAATATCCGCTTCTGGCTGTTTGGGAGCGATATATTTTCTGCCAGTCTCATAGACTTTATTCATATACCCATATGGAGCAAGCCCCATAAAACGCCCCTCTTTTAAGGCTCTTACCATACCACTTTTGACATTCAAGGCTCGGCGTGCATTTTCTACTTCGGGAGCAGCAAGAAAGAACGCTAACATGAGCTTATTCTCTGGTATGGCTAAATCGAGCGGTTGCTCAATGGCTTGCGGTTCAATCCCTAATTTATTGAGCGTTGCAATCATGGCGTAAGAATCTCCCGCATTGCGCGAAAATCTATCCCATTTTAAGAACAACAAAGCATCAACGATACCCTTATGTTTCTTATACTCGGCTAATAGCCGTTGAAACTCGGGACGGATAAAATTCTTGGCAGAATGGTCTTCAAAAATAACCCTCCGTATTTCTATTGCGTTAATATCGCAATACTTCCGTAACATTTCCTCTTGGTATCGTTGGGAATATCCGCTGTTAGCCTGTTCATCGGTACTAACTCTTATGTACAAATCTGCTACTTTTTTCATTTTCTTTTATTGAAATCGTCTATCTCTAATTTAGCCATTTTTTGCATAAAATCCAATACCATAGCAGCTTTTGCGAGAGATATATTTATCCCCATTTCTGCTAACATGGCTTGTGCTTTTTCGGGGGTAATGCCCCTTTGTTTTTCGTTTTTTTGCATACAGGCTATATTAATTATGTGATAGAAATTGTATTCCCGTTAATGTCTTTCCAAGCAGTACCTATATCATTTTTTATATCAGCAAATGAAGCGAAGAAAAAGAGCCTTGCAGTGGCAGGGTGTATATTGGTATTCGCTTTCATCTTCTGTATTACAGCGTTTTTAATTCCCTCATGCTCAAAAACTGATAACACAAACGGATTTGTAGCTATCCCATATTTTTTTGATGGTGTACCGAGGGCTATAGCTTTGGCATGAGTACCAAGCTGGTTAAGTATGCGTTTACTATCCTTATCACAGTACATTTCTAACAGATATAATCCGTTAGCTGTCTGCAATACCGCATCGGGTATATAGTAGCTACTATTGCCCGTAAGTGGTATCTGTGATTTTGCTGTTAGGTTGCCTTTCTTTGTACTGCCTGTTTTGTGGTAGTACGCATCATAGTTAGTAATGGTAATTCCATGAGCAGAGCAGTAGTTATCTAACAGGATATGGAGCCAAACGCTATTCACACGGTGGAAGTAATCACGTACAACTGGCGTAGTGCCGACAGGCATATGGATAATGCTGATAGCATTTTTATGAGCCTGTAAAAAACTACGCCCATTCTCTTTGAGCATATAGATGTTTTCGGCTCTGACTTTGTAACTTACCTCCACACGAAAAGACTTGATATAACCACCGTCAAAACGTGAAAGCCTCCCTAAACATTCACGGAGGTAACTCACGCTCTTACCTGTCAAAAACTGCAATTGAGAAACGGATAAATACTGGTATTTAGCCAGTAAACAAATTATATCAGTCATGAGTGAATTAAAAAGTTCTGAACGCATAGTTTATTAGTTAAATGCAGGTGGTTCTGCGGTAAAAGGATTATCATTTTTCTTGGCATTCTTTTCCTCCTTCTTGGTCGCTGTATTCTCTTTCTTCACTTCTATATCAATCTCGCTTGGGTGGGGTGCAGGGGAGGGCGTAAGTACACGATACGCCCCACTTTGTTCTATGATATATTTGTAACGCTTTTGGAGGGCTTCGCCTGTTAAAAACAGACTGCTATGCACGATAGGCACTTTCACACGAAAAGCAGGCGAATTATCACTACGTTTTACATAGAATGAAAGCGGCTCTAATGCGGCTAACTGTTCAACTGAAACAGAGGTTTCCTTGCTGTAAAAACTGCGGCTTTCGCCATCGCTCACACCTATACATTTCGTGAATGTGTTAGTGGTAACAGCAGCTTTCATTTTTACGTCCAATGCTTTGATAGACTGAAAACACAGGGTAAGCCCGACCTTAAATTTTCTTAGCTCTAAAAGCATTGTCGCAGTAGATGTACATAAATACGTTGATGCTTCATCTATATAGTAATAGACTGGAACTCTACGCTTTTCTGGCATTGCCTCTCTACGCATAGCAATAGAGGTAACAACCGCCTGCATTAAACGACCTATGACAGAGGCTACAAAAGGGTTAGAGCGTGGAGCGTTTATTATAATCACTTTGCCCGTATTCATACATTCTTCGATGCTTACACCGTCATGTTGCAGAATGTCAAAAAGTGTAACGTCATTCATAAAGAATGATAATTTACTTATGATGCTTCTTTTTGATATGTCGTACTCTTTTGCACCCCATTGTTTGCTATAAAACTCTCTGATATTCGGGTGTCGGTGCATAGCAGCCATACGAAGCAAATCAGCATTGTTTTTATCATCAAAGAACCTTAACAGCGTAGCCATATTTCTATATTCGGGTGCAGCGTATAACAAAACAAGCAGCGAGGGACGTAACAGCATCTCCATGTTCAACGATAAACCGTATTGGGAGTTCTCTATTAGTTCCGCTATGGTACTGGCAAGCTGTGTAGCAAGGCAATTTCTGTATTCATCGTCCGCATCAGCAGGCACATACATAGGATTAAACCCCGCACTTATTTTATGCGGGTAATTACTATCCCTCTGTAAAGTAGTAGAGATATAGACTATTCTGTCTTCGTCTAACTCACGGTACGCAACCAGTTTTTTAGAAATGTCGGCATGAGGCTCTTGCAGGATTATACAGCAGTTACGTTTCTTTTTTGAAGAACGTACGAGAGACAAGGCTTGATTAAGGATTAACATACTCTTGCCCCCGCCCGTACCAGAGGTAACGAGTTGGTGGCTCAACAGTTGCGTTTTATTTATCCGTGCTTCTATTCTATATTTCATTTTCAGTTTCATATAAAAAGCCATACATATACGGATTGTGTACTTTAAAAAACGAAGACAGTAGTTTATTATAGGCATCTCGTGTTGGGGTTAGATGGCTAAATAACTTTCTGTCTTCGCTCGTACAAATCAGTAATACCGAGAATATTTTATGGTGTTTGAACTGTGTAGGGGTAATGCTTTTATCGAACAGAGCAGCGAACTCTATAAACATAAAGCCCCTAAGCAGCAGCAAAGCCATGTAGTCGTAATCAGAGAGCGGAGCAGTAGCGAGTAGGTTATCAATGTAATTACAATGGGCAGCTATCACAGCATCAAAACCCGCTTCGCAATCCTGCATCTGCATCGTACCCAAAAAAACGCCTTCATCGTCATCGGGTACAATAACGGAGGCGTTTAGAAAAATCTGTAATAATTGTTCGGTTGATAACATACTATGATTTTTTTTGAGGGTTGCAAGACCAATTTAAGAGCACATACAAGCAAGGCAGCTTCGCCGCTTGGAAGCCATTATATAACCTCGTTTTTCGACTGTTTTGAAATTCATGTTTCCTATAATTCCACTCATTCAACAACTCGCAATAGCCCCGCTCCTGTTTCATTCGTGGAATCCTGTTATGCCTCTGGCTTGGTTAATTAATTGTGTTACTTTTTCGTTCTGTTGCTGATTTAGATTTCCATTGTTTTGTATCTGAAATGCTGTTAGTAGTTTAATGACTGATTGCATCGTTGCAGAAAGATTAGTAGTCTGTTGTTCTGATATAGTGTTCGTTAACTCTGTCGAGTGCTTTGCAGCGTTGAACCATTGGTTAGAAAACTCCATGTGTCTTTGATTATTAATAAGGAGAACTTCATTCTCACGGCGGGAGAAGTGGCTACCGATACGATAGCCAACAACTCCACCTATGAGTAATAAGATGATTATTACTAAGAGTACCATTGTTATATTTTTTATTCGTTAGAGAAAGAGTTGAACCCGCCCTGGGCGTAAAACTGTCGTGCTTTTTGTACTGCTTCTGTTTCTTCAGCGGGCTGTACGTCCGCTTTTTGCATGATGAACAGATAACGGTTCCAAAGTGATTCGACCTGTTTAGCTATGCTGTTAAGTTTATTGAGTGTAAGCCGTAGGCGTATTTTGAGTGCAAAATGAGAGATACTCGTTATAGCGGTCTTTAAGAATATAAATCCGAATGCGATCTCTGCCAGACAAATAAGCGTAGAGAATATGACAGTATAGATAACTGCTGAATGCATCTCTGCCGCACCTCCTGTGCTTGCCTGTAGTGCCAAGAACGCTTGAATACCTATATAGATTACTCCCATGATGACAGCTCCCCAAAACCTGCTTGTAGGCTCTTTTTTACCAGTGTAGTCGCTTTTTACTAATCCAGCGTTCAATTCTTCGCCGATTATCAAGCCCATACATACAAAGCCCATAGCTACGATGATGCTTGCTGTCTCGCTAAAGTTCCCGATAGCAACAAGTGTCATACTGATATTGGTAGCCTCTACATAACCGAGTACCATCGCTACGAACACACCTAAAAAGCTGATGGCAGTTTTGAATGGCGAGGTTTCTTTACCTCCATTCATTTCCTGTATCTTTTCCAGTTTTTGTTGTAGTTTATTATAGAGCGTTTCAATGTTGCCAAATTCAAATCCTTTGCGTGTTGCAAGAATGTAATCGCCGTTACGGGCTGATGTGTTTTCTGTCTGAAAAATATTAGCGTTATTCATTGTTATTGATTTTGAGAAATAAAACTGATAGCATCTGATGTGCTTGTGAATACATGGATAGGGGACGAAGGGAATACCCTTTTTATAGTACTATCTCCGATGGCTGGACGGATTAGAAGAACGATAGTATTATCGCTAAGTGGCATCGGCTGTAATCGTGATTGTCCTTTTTTCGGACAGTCCCGTAAATCAGAGGTTATTAACAGGTACTTAGCGTACCCAGAAAAATTAGCCTGTTCTAAGGCTATAGCTGCAAGCCGAAAAGCACCTGCCAAATCAGTGTTGTTTTCCGTTGCGGGAGTAGAAATCTTGCTGATGTACTTGGCTATCTCTGTATGGGCTGTACGCTGATATTGTGATAATATTTTATCATTTTTCGCCTTAGCTTTTGCCATGAGATAGACATTACCCGATTGGGTTGTGGTTATAGTATCTGGCTTAGAAATGGTAATAGTAAGCACGTCCTGCTGTGAACTCTCTGCATATATTCCCACATGCTTTACTACGCCCGAATAAGAAGCAACAGCATTGTATAGCTCTTTTGCGTTGGTGCTATCGAAATAACTAATCCCTGTGGTTGACTTACTGTAGTCGTTTACGTGCACAACCAGAACAGGCTTGATAGCCTGTTTTACTGGTTGCGTAGATTGTGTTTTTTGTTGGCAAGCGTGTAAGGCCAAGCACATGAGGACTAAAATAATTGCTCCACCTCGGCGGACTATCTTATTTAGTGAATAGCCCGAAAAGCCTACACTTGCATGTAGTGCACCTGTATGTGTTACCTGCCTGTTTGGCGGTGTTTGAGAGAGAGATTTTTTTATACGATTTTTCATTTTTTGATTTTTTGTGCCTCGCCAGTACCCACTATGACAGAGCATAGCAGATACTAACGAAAGCGATTAAGAGATTTAGTTTGTGGCTGGTTCCCAGTGGTGCACTATAGTACCTTGTAGATTGTCGCAGGCAATCAGATAGAGCGTAGCTCCGCACGACTGGCAAGGCACCATTTCAATTACTTTGGGATTTTCCAGTATTAGTCCACTGGACGTGAGATTCCCGACTTCATCAATGTGGAAGTCATGGGGGAAGCCGTTCTCTTGGGCATGCCTAAGAGCAGATTGTAGATTTGGTTTTGTCATTTTTCCGATGTTTAATTGTTAACAATCGGTGCTGACAACCTAAGAAGATTGATTTGACATTTACGCGTAAACAGCTATAATCTGAAAGCATTACAGGTGTTCGAGACCTGTTTTGAATTCATCTTCTTGGTGGCTGTTAGACACCTTGAAGTTTGGAGCCATCGGCGTATCGTGCTGGTGGTTTTTTCTTTTAGCACAATATTTTGATACTCATGATGCAAAGCTATTATAGTCATTAAGCTGAAAAAAACGATTACGTGCTCCATTAGTTCAACCATTGAGCGTTATTTTCAACCATTGGAGCAACCATCAAAATGACATAAATTAGAGTATGGTATCACGCAAGAAACGTGCTCGTAAAAAGCGTCCTGTTGAATATATTGAACAACTAAGAGTTAAGGCTCTCATTGCACTTAAACATTTTGATGATAGCAGAATATTTAAGGCGAATAAAAATAGAGATAACTATGAACCAATTCATGAAATGCTAAAAGAGCTTGTTGACTATGAAGTAAGTACGAGTGCTTTGGTGGAATTCTTTACTAAGTCAGCAAACTGGGACGAAGAAGAACAAAGAGAGGTGTTTAATTATGAAATTTATACAGTCGAAGCTATTGAAGAATTAATAAACCTTTATGAGAATGATATAAATATAACTACGCCCGCATTAGGACAAGTAACGGATTCATTACTACAAAATGTAGGGAACATATTTAATGATCTATTTATTCGCAATAAAACAGTTGCGTCAATTACCGAAAGATTGGTTATTGAAGATAATGGAACTTGCACGATACATGCAGAAGTTTTATTAAAGCTACATTCAGATGTTTCCAATGTTAAAGTTCATTACATTTGCAATCACCCTATAAAAATCAAATGGATTGAAGCATTTGACCATATTTCACATGAAAGGTTACAGATATTCCCATATCAAATTACCGAATGTAGCTATGTGGGATTTATTTTAATGCCAAGAGTAATTGATAAAAATACCAATTATCACTACCGCTATTCAGCTTGTATTGAAAATTACTACAAGAATGACTTGATAGATAACGGAATTGCATTTGAAGAGATAAATATTATAGCGAATAAGTATGACTATATGAAAGAAGAGTTTTCTTTCCCTGATAATGACACGTTTAAAGATTTAAGGGTAACAATCAAAAGCCACCCTAATAAAGAGCTAGTTGATAAAGTAATAATACCCAAACTAACAGAGGGATATAAACTGTATGTCGTTGAGCATGGAGATGTTGGTAAAGTAAATATTCCAATTCGGATTGAATTAAAATTGAAGGGATAAAATGTTACATTCCTTAAAAAAACTCTTCTAGCGTCATATCAAAGGCGTTCAATATTTTGTAAGGCAGTTGAATTGTTAATTTAGATTCGCACAATCTTACGAATTTTCTTTCTTTCATTGTAAGCTACAATTTTGTTGTATATCTCGACCATGTAAATACCTAACATTGGGAAGAAAAATTGCCATACCATATATACAATAGGAGAGAAAGCAAGAATAAATATTACTGATGATAGCAGCATATAAGATTCTTGTACGAATAAATGTAGCCAGTCTGTATTGATTAGATGTAATATTATGTATGATATCGAAAATGACAGGATTAAAAAAAGTATACTGATAAACATTAACCATAAAGGTTTAGATAACAGTAGCTTCTTTCTCTGAAAATGAATATATAAGAAAGATGATACAAAGAATACTATTGATGATAACGTAATCCTAAGTAATAATACATTGCAATAGTGTCTAATTGCAGCATTATCAGTTCCTGCCTCTGCTTGAAAACCAGGAATAATGAGCATGAATAAACAAAATAAGCCAGAATACATAAATAGCGGTACATAGATAGCGTAAACGCTCCTAAAAGAATCTATATAACTGATACGCTTATGAGAAAGCTGGATAACCCAAATGAATATATTCCCAAACAGTTTGACTAATGGTATTATCACAAACCTATTTAGTATCTGTTTTAGTTTGCTTGCATTCGTTTTTATTGAATAAGTATAAGTGAAAATCTCAACTTCAACGTAATTCTCATGTCCTTTACTACCTAACTCCCTTAATTCTCTTTTGATAAGAGAATATAGATTTTTATGAAAGAAAGTGATTATTGCGATACCACCGAAGTTAATACCAGATAATACCTCAAAGAATGAGGAAAAGTTGGTGGGATTTAGCATCGTTAGAACGTGTTATGGTAATGGGATTGATTTATTGTAAGCAGCATTAAACACGTCTATAAGGCGGTTGGCTACTTCTTTATCATTGAAGCAAAAGGAGGCCTCGTAAGTTTCTACGTTTTCCTCAAATCGATATTTATTATTGTCAAATACAGCATAATGAAATTCTTTGCCAGAATTATCAATTTCTGTATTTAATATGTCTAAGGCTTCTTTGCTAATTGTTTTCATTTCTACTGTTGATTTCAATTCTCTATTGTTTCTGAAATCACGTAGCATTTTATAAACTATAGAATTGTTTTTTGGAGGGTTCATAAAAAGCACCTCTAAAGCAATGCTTTTATTTTGTAAAGAATTTTCTAATGATTCTTTATAGCCCTCTTTTTCAGATACAGTCCCATCAAAACAACCAACAAGCATTTTAATTGATTGATTTGTTACGTCAAACATTTTAGACATAACAATAGCAGCATGTTCAGCACTGCTATTAGGTAGCGTTGTTGAGGAATTAAGTTTAGATAACTTTTCTATTAAGTTTTTAAACTTTGTCATAATAAACAATGGTGCGGTCTAAGAGTAAACACATTACAAAGGTACAAAGGAACACATATTTTTTTGAATTATCCTAACCTTGAATCTACCTTTTGCAAAATAGTAACAACTATTCGTGTAAAGTCAATCCTTAATTAACATATTGATATACAGTTATTTATGTTGTTTTGCCTCATTATTCTTCAATCCAATTATCCTCTTCAATCCAACCATCTGGCAAAAAATCTTTCGGAGAACATTCAAATTCTTTTGCCAACCTGTTCAAGTGATTAAGATTGTATTTGCTCGGTGTATTAGGGCTTTCAGCCTGCCCTACAAAAGCTCTTCCAACATTGAGTAGCCCAGCAACGTATTCTTGTGTAAAGCCCTTTTGCATACGCATCTCACGTACTTTAGCTACAATAGCTAACTCAAATCTCGTTTTTTTAGGCTCACTCATTAAAAGCCAAGTACAAGAAAAACTTCTTCTTTTATGTTCGTTATAACGAACATTCTGGTTATATTCGTTTCATAAATCATTTTATGAAACAGATTATCATCATTTTATCAGTCTGCATTGCCTTTATAGGACAAGCACAAACAAAGAAAGCACCAGTAAAAAAGCCAGTAGCTAAGACAGTCGCTCAACCAAAGCCAGTAGAAGAGAAAAGCCCTCTTGATGCTGCAACTGCGGGTAAGTATGCCAAACAGCTTGGAAACAAGATGTATCACAAAACAAACTTTGAGCCAGAGAAAGGCAACTTTTCAATGTCAATTAATAAATGGAAGCCGCTTAGTACAACCAAAGAAGATGGTAGTAAACAGCATTGGTATATGATAGACGTTACAATCCGTTGGCAATCATCACAAGGTGGCTGGCCTGTACAATGGAAAAATGTAGAGTATAATGGTATAATACTAAGTGATGAATTTGGCTGTGATGTCAATTTCATTATTAAATCTAAAACAGAGCCAGACCGAAGCGGATTAGCTGCATTAGTAGTAAAGAAAACACCAACAGGGGATTTATCGGACGACCAGAAACAACTATTTGAAGGTACAGACGATTGGTTTAACGGTGTACAACACGTTTGGAATCCTGGAGGCTGTTTAGAATAAAATAGATACTATGAAAAAGATATTACTAACAGTTATTGTAAACTTAATAACGATATGCTGCTTCGGTCAAAAGAATGTTTTTGATGAAGGAAGAAAATCTCAAAACAGAGCAGACTTGTTAAAGTCTCCGAGTAATGGAATACTAAAAGTGAATATTACCAGAGATTACCCGAATATAGTGCAAGTGTCCTTGTGTGATTATAGAGGTTCTGTGCCTATTGCGTGTCGGGAAAACTATAATGTTACCATGACTACTTCTACAGGCAGGATAGTAAAAAATACCGACTATAAAGAAACAAGCATGGGAACTATCAAGCCTAATGAGTTTCCTGTAATTATTGATGTTAAGGTCATAGGACTAAAAGGAGAAGAAAAATACCCATTAGAGTTTACAGTAAGGTTAAACTATAGTGGTTACTATTACCATATTCTACTCTATGATGAATCAACTGGAGTTAAAGGAACTTTTTGAAATACCGTGTTTTAACGGTATTAAAGCACCGTCTTTAAACGGTGTTTTTTGTAAAGCATTGAATACCTAACTTGGTGTCAATTAAATAATGTCATTAATGAATGAAAACAAACAATTTGAGGGCTTTGAACATGAGGCATCGGAATTACAAAAGTATCTGCTTACTGCTGGGATATTTACCATCAGCCTTAAAGATTCAAAGATTATACATTATTCCCCAGATGACAGCGAAGCGTTCAAAAAATGGCTAGAACAGAATAATGTAAAGAACATGAGAGAGGGAAATTGATTGTAGTGTTTGTACTACATGAGATAGCGAGAAATAGTGATTGTGTTAAAGGATAATTGAAGTTACTTTAGTTTGAAGGTAACATACCTATTGAATCCTGTGAATAATAAGAATTAGGAATAATTAATGGCATGAAACAAACACACAATATCAGTATAGCTATTGCTGATGACCACCCAGCACTAACAAAAGGGTTGAAGTATATTATTGAAACATTTGGTAATTGTAGTGTAGATATTGAAGCAATTAATGGTAAAGATTTATTGAATAAAATTCAGCAAGCCCGTCGTAAACCAGACATTTGCATACTTGATATTAGTATGCCAGAAATGAACGGATTTGAAGCGTTACAAGGGATTAAATCTAATTGGTCTTCAATTAAAGTGATTATGCAGTCTTCTTACTTTAATGAGTTCAATATTATTAAAGCATTTCGGGAGGGAGCAGTTAGCTTTATACCAAAAGAGGCTACGCCGAAAGAAATAAAGGAGACTGTTTTAGAGGTTTATGAAAAGGGCTATTCATATTCTAAATGGATAGAAAAAAACATACTACCTAATATACACAACACTACATTAAAGACCACTTTAACCGATAATGAAATAGAGTTGTTGGGCTATATAGCAACAGACTATACTTATCAACAAATAGCAGATAAAATCGGTAAAAGTAAGAGAACTATTGAGGGGTATAGAGATGACTTGTTTCATAAAATTGGCGTGAATAGCAGAACTGGGTTAGCCATTTTTGCTATAAAATCAGGCATTATTTCAATTCATTGATACCGTTTAAAAGACGCTGGTAAAACACCGTTTAAAGACGCAAAAAATTACCGTTTTTTATCTTTATTGTTCTGAATGATATTTGTCAAAACAAATCGAATATTATGAAGAACATTTTAAAAAAATCAGCAAGTATATTATTTACTTGTTTGTGCGTTGTGCAATTAGCACATGCACAACAAAGCACAATCAATAACTACCTTTCAAATGGTACGTACAATTTTAATGGATTGGACAAATATTACCAAGACAACTTTTTTGTTACACATCGTACATCTTTAGATTTAACTACTGACGATAATATTGAATTACAAAACTGCCATGTAGATAGTAACAATTATTTCCATTGCAGATATACGCAGAAGTATAAAAATTACCCTGTTGAAGGACCATCGTTCGTATTACATGGTCAAAATGGTGTTGTATTGTATGCACATGGGAATTTGGCTAAAAATCTAAACTTAGATGTTACCTCTCCAATAGCAGAAGACAGTGCATTAAATGTTATATTAGATAGCATTAATGCTCACTCGTATAAATGGGAAGATACTGTACAACAGAATATATTAAAGGATATGGCTGATGATAGTACATATAGTATGTTCCCACAGGGTAAATTGTGTATCATTCCTGTACTTGACGGTCAAAATAACCTTACATACCGCTTTGTGTGGAAATTCCAAATTCATGCAAACTTTTGGGTAGATTCCACAATGGTAGCAGAAGACACAACCATTAATTATGAAATATACTCTGATTCGTTAATGGAGAAAGTTATAGTAGCATTTGTTGACGCAAAAACAGGAGCAATTGTTAGAAGTTATGATGGCGAAGACCATGGATATGGTACTGGTACTGGATTGACAAGATATGATGGTTGGCAATACATAAAAACTTGGAAATGTGGTACGTGTACCGATTGGAGGCTGCGTGGCGACTATGGCGTATACTATGCTACTACTTGGAGTAAGGGGAACTTGGCGAATTCATGGAGGCTTCAAAGACCATTGAGTAATAACAACAACTTTAATGGTACTAATAGTGAGCCAATATTAAGTGCGGTAAGCACTCACTGGGCGGTACAAACATCTTGGGAGTATTTTGTGGCACGTCATAATTGGCATGGTAGTGATGGGGCTGGTCAAAAAGTCTATTCATATGTTCACTTAGATAAGCTGTATGCAAGTACGTATGAAGATTGGGGGGCTGATGTAATTTCTGTTGGTAAATTTTATGACGGCTATAGTCCAGCGACAATTGATATAATTGGTCATGAGTATACACATAATTTCATCAGAAGAAATCCTAAACTGAACCTGAATAGAAATAGTAGTGAAGCAGGTGCATTAAACGAAGGCTATGCAGATATATTCGGTATATTGATAAAAGACAGACAGAGAGGATATATAAACTGGCATATTGGCGAAGATGTAAGGTGGAATCAAAATATATCTGAAAGAGCCTTTAATGACCCTCATAGTTCTAAAGGTCCACAGCCAGCAAAATACCAAGAAGGTGGATATTGGATTAATGCCAATAGCAATGAAGCATGGCATAAAAACGCTGGAGTTTTAACGCACTGGTTTTATTTATTAGTTAGTGGAGGCACTTATAACGGCATTACTGTTACTGGCATAGGTGTTTCAAAAGCCGAAAGAATATCATTTAATACAATGATGTATTATTTGCAGGAAAACTCTGATTATTCACATGCTCGTAACCAAACACAAAAAATGGCTGCAGACTATTATGGTCTATGCTCGCCAGAGTATAAAGCCGTAAATCGAGCTTGGGCTGCTGTTGGTGTAGGAAGCGTAGAACAGTGTAAATATTTTCAGTTATGGACTGGTAAACCAGTTCTCGCTGGTTCTGATTTAGCCACAGTAAACGCAGGTTTTAAAGTAATAAACACCTCTGGAGTTTCAATTACGCCGTCATCTTACACTTGGTTAATACCAAGTAGCTGGACGGGTACATATGCTAATTCTAATTCAGAGTTTACGCTTGATGAAACAACAGACTATAACTCAAAAGAAATAAAGGTAGTAGTTGCCTATGTAGATGAGAACGATGTTAATCGTACTGATACATTATCTGCTATAACCCATTTCGAGGAAGCACAGGCGAAAAATTATACGGGTACAGGCAGTATTGCATCAGGGATAAATTATGATGAAGCAGTTAAAATTTATCCTAATCCCATAATAGGGAATGCAATAAATATTGAATTGCCAAATAGCAGTACGACAAGCTTTTCTTTGTATTCTGTAACTGGTGTGAAGGTAAAATCCTTAACTTTGAATAGTGTTAGGAATCACATCAACTTAGATGGTATTGCTCAAGGAGTATACATTCTAAAGATTGAAAACAAGGACTTCAAAAAAGTTGAACGAGTTGTAATACAATAATAGTATGAGAAATGTATTTCTTTTAATCAGTGCTTTAACTTTTTTGAATGTTAGTGTATTTGCACAACAAACAAGATATAATACTTGTATTCAAGTGAATTATTCTATGTTTCATCATTCTAAGTCGGGAATGTATTTTATTCCCGAACAAGTTGGTATTACAGCAATAAGACACCTTAATAATGATATATCCTTTGATTTAGGCTTTCAAACATGGTTTCTCGGTAAAGATGGAGGCTCTATGATTGTGTTAGCTGATGATGAGGTAGCTATTGGAGCTATTAAGGGTCGCCATAGTTATAAGGCTTTTGATGGTTCTGTCAGATATAATTTTGTCAATAGCAAAAGACATAACATATATGGTGGTATTGGAATGTCTTATGTGTGGGGGCAAGTAAAATACATTTCTGCATTCTCTAAAGTTCCAGGATATTTAGATATACAGTACAATCTTAGTAACCAAAGCGTACACCATACTGGAGTGAATTTTTTGGCTGGATACAACTTGAAGATAGCTAAGGAGAGAATTAACTTAGGTATGAGTAGCAGATATAGAGTACTAAGCAGAGACCTTATTTACTACGATGTGAATTTTAACATAGGGTATAATTTTAATTGTTTTAGTAAAAAGGCAAAAAAGAGTAATTAATCAAAACAAACAGGGGCTGAAAGCAGGCGTATATACGCCTGCTTTTTTATGTCTATAATTTCTCTTGAAAACACGAATGATAATATTATACTCTTTCAGCTATCAAGCTAAGTAATGTGAAATAGAATCAAACATTGATTTCATGTTTATGGTAAGTGTAACAGCTTATTGATATGGATTTTATGGCTTTGAACCTGTTAATTAATCGGGGTTCAATTCCCCGTGGGACCGTATGAGATTGAAATAATGATATTAGATACTTCACATATAATTAGCTTGATAACTCTGTTATCGGGCTTTTTTTATGTTATAAAATGCTTTTTCAAAAGTAAAGCCGCACTTCCAGTTTACAACAAAAATCAAGCGGACGTATCAACCCAAGCCCAACAGTCAAATCCTATTTTCGATTACCTCTTGCACTCCTAAAAAATATCAGTAGAACGAATACCCCAACAAGTACTGATTAGGGCAAAGAGGTAGCGAGATTTATTATTTTACTCATTACCTCATATGCCATGACAAAGGTTCGTGTTGATATGGAATTGTGTTGCTTCTGTCTCGACTTCCATAACGAGTATATGAAAGGGAAGCCTTTCAATTATGGAAGGAAACAGGCCGTAACGGAATGTTGGCTATGTGAGCAAGCAATGTGTGCGGACTGTAATACAAGTTCTCAAAAAGAGCTACAGGACGATGTACTGGCACTGTACGGCTTAACGATGTGCCAACGCTGTATCACACAAGTACGAAGACTAACTACATGGCATCAAGAGTATGAGGCGATAGTAAAAAAGAGATTGATAGCTTTTAAGGCTGGAATACGTGAAGAAATTTATACCCTAACCCAAGAGAAACATGCCATTAGTAATAGACACGCTTAACGATTACTTTTTCTATCTGCAATACAGAAGACGTAATGTAGCACACACGCTGAAAGCAAACAGACTTGCATTACAATACTTCACTGCATTGTACGGTCATACCGAAACAAACAGACTAACACCGACTCACTTAGTTAGGTTTTACCAGTACATGCACTGAAAAAAAAGATTGCAAAAAAACGAGAACGAAGTTTGTGAGGATTTGAGTAAATACACAATCTATAAGGTCATGGTTAAAATAAGGGCTTATATCAGATGGTTAGAAAGTGAGAGATTGTTATGAGATTTAAAGCCCATTGATGTACCTGTAGATAGTATACCACGTCCAATACCTAAACACCTAAGCCAAGAGGAAGTGAAAATGATTTTTCACTACTTAGAGGACAGAGTAGCTAACTGTACAAGCAACCCTACCAAGAAGCAGGATAGCTATCATGCATTGCTCTATCGTGCCATAATATCATTCCTTTATACCTCTGGGCTTCGTAATTCGGAATTGAGAAACTTAACACTACATGACATTAATCTTGATAATCTATCTGGTGCAGTCATAGGTAAGGGTAATAAATACGCAACGATAACCTTTAGTGAAAACGCAAGAAACCATCTTATAGCGTACTTAAAGTATAGAAGGCAGATTTTCCCTAACATATCATTTCATTATGTTTTTACACCGTATAGTAAAGAGCCGAATAGAATGTTTACACTTCAAGGCTTAAATACAGAAGTAAAGGCAATAGTAAAAAGCGCAGGCGTAAAAACTAAGGGAAATATACACGCTTTTCGTCATTCATTAGGTACGCACCTCGTACAAAATGGTTACAATTTAGCTCAGATAAGGGATAAGCTCCGCCATAGTTCCATAACTGTTACAAACTTCTATCTATCTTGTAATCCCGATGAGCAAATTAATATGACAAAGGACATTGACACAAAGATTCTAACATAAGCCTAAGTGTGATTTATGGGCAAGATTTGTAAGCGATTATTTTACCCTTAACCCGAACGCCCATGAACGAAGCGAGAGAATACCACCTACACGTACTACTCAAGGAAGCAAATGGAAAAGAGGCTTTTTCAGAGAGCTACAAAATTGCCCTACGAGATACATTTGTAAGTAATGCCAATCCGAGAGAACATGGATTTAAGAACCATGTACACAGCTTTTTAACGCTGCTGAAAAAGAATACAAAACCACATGTCAGACAGAGTTTCAAAAAATTCTCTATCCATGTAGTTAGCTATGGAATGAATGCAGGCAGTGAGATTAATGGAGATAGACCATCATTGATTTTTAAGTCTGATGATAGCACAAAGTGAGACGATGTAACCGTTATCCCGCTTACCTCTGCTGCCAAACAACAACAATCCGATAAGTACGACATTTTAGTACCCAAAGATGCGGATAATAAACTTTACCAAAACTCATACGCAAGGCTTAGACAAATTCGCTCGGTGTCTATCTCCAGAATTGGCAAGGCTGTATGAGTAATTACAGATGAAAAAGTAAGAGCGGCGATTAATGAGGGCATAAAGACAATGTTAGCGATTAACGAATAAGAAAAGCCCCTACAAGGGTAGGGGCTTATTCCTTTAAATCATCTTCAATTATTTGAAGCAGATAATATACAATGTGTATACCATCAAATCATGTACCATCATATTACGAGTATTGCTGCAAAAATCAACTCAAAAACATATCTGATTTATCGCCAGCTTATTGTTAAACAAAAACATAAGAATATGGCACAATGGACAAGAAAGCCACAAGAGAAGGACGGAACATATCTGTTCTCTGGAAACTTCTATACTACAAGCAGAGTATATGATGAAATCTCCCCACAAGTAGTTATGGCAATCTATGCAGATGTAAAAGCATTTGCCCAAGCGAAACAGGGGATAGACTACTTACAGGTGTATGAAGATGAACAGGGTAGAAAATTGTTCTTTATAGACCAGCTAAATCGTGAGATGATAGATAGCGGGGATTATAAGGACGAGGATAACTATTGTACTCTCTTGTTTGCAAGTGAGTATTAGTACCGAAAAGTGGTAACAAGTTAACTTGGTGCAGATAGCCTTCGGCGAGTAACTTACACTACCGCATAGCGTAATAGCTTGAAATGCCGTAGCATAAGACTTTGGGGAAAGGGCTGCACCCGCATGTGTACGTCAGAGCCTCTGTTTTTACAGAGGCTTTTTTTGATGTGATTGAATAGGTCAAATTAATCTATAGTTATGCTTTTTATTTATAAGAAAATAAGTAATCTAACTGTATTGGAATGAAGAAGAAAATAGCTTAATTGCAAGATGTTTAATGTTGCATTGCATTATTTTACATGTAATTCATTAATGAACAATAGCAAAATGTTTGAAAAGCAGAAAGTATTTGAGGAATTAGCTCTTGTGCGTAATAAGAGTTTAATTATTCATTATTCTGGTGAGGGCTGGTTGAATGAAAAGGGGACATTTGGAAGAATAACTTCTATTACCATCAAAAATTTGAGAAATAGCCAGTTAAAAACATTTTCTGTCTTTCATGAAATTCAAAAAAGTAACTTAGATATATCAAACGATAGAGATTTTGACAGCATAGAGAAAGCACTGCTTCAACAGTATTTTGATTTTGTTAAGAAGCATAGAAATTACAAATGGATTCATTGGAATATGCGTTTCCCAGTTTTTGGATTTAATGCCATAGAAGACCGTTTTTCTCTATTAGGAGGGAAGCCTGTACATATTCCTGATAACAATAAGATTGATTTCGCTCAGATTTTATCCGATACTTATGGTGCAAATTTTGAAATTCAAGATAATAATGGAAAGTTAATCAATCTCCTTTGTAGAAACAATATTATTGATAGTGATATTGTCAATGGTAGAAAAGAAGTAGAATATTTCAAGACTAAAGATTTCTTGAAAATTCATTTGTCCAATATGAAAAAAGTAGACGGTATAAGTCAATTATATAACTTAGCTGTAAACAATCAATTAAAAACAAATGTTGAAATGAAAATGAATGAACCCCAGCCCCATGATGATTTGAATAATAATATTAGATTAAATGAGAAAGCACGCATTTTTATTGGCTCCTCTGTCGAAGGGTTGAAGGTTGCACAGTGTATTCAGGCTGAATTGAGATTTGAGTATGACGTTGAAATTTGGAATCAAAGTGGTGTTTTTGGTTTAGGGTATGCAACATTAGAAGCGTTAGAAAAAGCAGTAAAAGAATATGATTTTGGGATATTTGTTTTTACTCCAGATGATGAATTGGTAAAAAGAGGAGTGAACAAACCTGTTGTGCGTGATAATGTACTCTTTGAATTAGGTCTTTTTGTTGGTCAACTAACTCGATTTAGAGCCTTTATCGTAAAACCATTCGACGAAGAAATTTCATTACCAACTGATTTACATGGAATAACTTCTGCTACATATGCTGCTAATTCTGGGAATTTAAGAGCATCATTAGGAACTGCCTGCCATGAAATTAGAAATGCGATTGAGAGGTATATTAAATAAATTCATATTAATAGCCTCAACCCTTCTACAATTTGGTTAGATAAACGTCCAAAGAGGTTTTATTTGCATGTTAGCCCGTCGACGCAAACCCTGTGTTGGTAGCTTCCGTTTTATACCACTCTTCGATATTTTGTGTTAGAGATGTAGTCGTCAACAGCCCTGATAAATTGGTTCAAGAAGTCAACAGCCCTGTCCTTTAAGACAATCATATACTCAATAGAATCTTGTCTGCCTTGTTCTTCAAAAGAAATTTCACCGTGAGCTAATTTATTACGTCTTGATTTTATGCTTCCGATTTCATCACATTTTACATCAAAGTTAATACCATATTTTTCTGATAGTTTTCTGATTTCTTTTGAATCCAAGTTACCAGAAAAATTGCCACCTGCATTATACTTTGTAAACTCTCTATATGTCAGTGTTACAGGTAATGTATTTGTAACCCAAGTATCTATAAGCACCTTCAAATTATGAAGAATATCTTTTTCATTGCTTGTTTCTTTAAAATAATCATAGTGAAATTTCACCCAGAGTTTTTGAATTTCATCACTTAAATTAGAATAAACAATTGTTTCGTTAGTAAACGACAAGTGAATCTCAACCAAACAATTTGAGATAGTAGATTCCACAAGATTGTACAATTGTAAATTAGCACTTGACTTTAGTATAGAGCTGACTTTGACATTGAAATTTTCTCGTATGTCATTTTCATTTGGAAAAACCAATTGAGCTTCCCTTTTTATAATATCGGATAGCAACTTATAATACAAGTTAATTTCATCAATTCTATCAGAAAAAGATTGTCTTACATGTAACATATTACTTTTTCAATAGGGTATTTGAAATGAATTCAATTCGATCTTTTATCTTAGTTGTATCATGCAACTTAGTGCTACCAGCCCAGAAAGGTCTAAATGATTGTGCGTTTATCATTTTATCCCAATCTAGTTTATTGAAAGTTAAATCTGGATTTTGTTTTAATGCTACGTGAACGCCAACAGATATTGCCTCAAACAAAACACGCTTAGTTTGAGGATTGTGAGTTTTTCTAAAGCCATAAGTAGAATACTTATCTACAAAGTTTAGAACGTTTGTAAACTCCTTATAGTAATTGTTTAATAGCTTATTTTGTTCCTGTACTGGTAATGTTGCAAGCTCTTTGTTTTTTGATTCAAGATAGTTGTCTAAAAATTTAGCAATACCAGTATCTTTTGGAAATTTAAGGTAATTGTTGTCGTCAGATAAAGCAAAATATCTAAGAATCAATTCTTCTTTTTCTTGTCTATTTTGTAGCCACTTGTCGATAGGTGCTAATTTTTCAAGCAATGTGTTTTTGGAACATCTTTCGTAGATAAATTGGGTGAACAAACCAGTTTTGTCACCTTTTCTTTTTTCCATTGGCTTCAATAAGTCACTTCCACGGTTTATACGTTCAAACATATCTCGTTTGACTTCGTCATCAGCTTCTTCTGAAAGAACAATCATTCTAAGCGAAGTATTAAGAACTTTCCCCTGTCGTGAAGGGTCTAAGTCCCTAAAATAAAAACCATTTAGTGTATTGAACTTTTCTAATCCAGTTAAGTAAAGATTATTTTTGATAAATGCGTGTAATGTTCGGATTCTTTGTGACCCGTCAACAATTTCCCACGCACTGTCTTTGTTTTCAGCAACAAAAACCAATGGAATAGGCAAGCCAAGAATTACAGATTCAATAAAACGTGATTGCCTTACTTTATCCCACGTAAAGTCTCGCTGGTATTCGGGTATAAAAAGAACGTTATAGAACTTGGATTTTTCTTGATTTTCATCGTCTTCTGTATAATCCAACCCTTTTTCAAACTTACTAACAATATTTTCTATCACAAGTTCTCTAATATCATATCTGACACTTTTCCGTAACTCGTATATCTGTTCTTCAGATTTTTGAACTTGCTCTTTGGTCTTTGTCATTATATTTAATTTCTTTTAAGTCCTTAATAAGATTGCTACTAACATCTGTATTGACGTATTGCGTCAATACAACTAAATTAATAGGCTATACGAATTTAGTCATATTGTCCTTTAAATGAAACAGCTACACCGTTAATAGCCGTAAATCCTCTACAATTTGGTTCGATAAACGTCCAAAGAGGTTCACAAAAAAGCCTCGCAAATTGCGAGGCTTTTTTTGTTGGTATAACTTAAGTTATCTTCCTAATTATTCATTTCAATTGTAGCTTAACTCAAGTTATACGGCCAATAATATTTCATGTTAAACGCGATTTAAAGACATCTTATTTTAAACAAGGATATTCTTCTGTTTTTTCTAGACGAAACAGTATTCGTACTCCTAATGTTTGAAGTATTATATTTTAACAATTTCTAGTGTTTTAGTTTTGTATCTTATTACTTAATAATCATATACTTAACTATGAGGGTAATAATTCTGATACTCCTTTTCTGTGGGAATACAAATACTTGCTTTAGCCAGTTGCAAGATAAAGAGGCAAAGCTCGACAGCATTTTTACAATGTTATATAAGCAAAATCAGTTTAATGGTTCTGTACTTATTGCAGACAAGGGGGAGGTTATTTTTAAAAAAGGTTATGGTTTCTGTAATGAACAAATAAAGCGACTAAATAATACAAATACGGTATTTGAACTCGCTTCTTGCTCCAAACAATTTACTGCAGCTGCAATTGTATTATTAAAAAGACAAGGTAAATTAAAGTATGAAGATAAAATTTCTTCATTCTTTCCAGAGCTGGCATTTTGGAGTAAAGTAACTATTTATGATTTGCTAAGACATACAAGTGGAATTCCGGAATACCTTTCAGATATGCGTGGTAGTTGGGACAAAACGAAAATTGCCACGAATAAAGATGTTATAGAGTTTTATGCCAACCGGAAGGATACACTATCATTTGAACCGGGAAGTAAGTATGACTATTGCAATACTAACTATGTACTACTTGCCAGTATTATAGAAAGGACCTCTGGCCAAGATTACGCCAGTTTTCTTAAGGAGAATATTTTCAGGCCTCTGAGAATGCACAATACATTTGTATATAATAGGCGGAAATCTCCTAAAAAAATTAAGAACTATGCTACAGGCTATGTGTGGGCGCCGAATTCTTTTGATAAAGTAACAAAAGAGTGTAAAGATAGTAGCGTATACTACTTTGATGGTGTAGTCGGTGAAGCAAAAGTAAACTCTACAGTTGAAGACGTATACAAATGGATTGTAGCGTTGAAAAATAATACACTATTTACACAAGCTGAATTTGAATCAATGACAGAGATTACCAAAACTTCGGACGGGAAAAATATACCTTATGGTTTTGGCTTGGACGTTTCAAAAGGTGAAAATAAGTTTTCTTTTGGCCATACAGGACACTGGGATGGTTATATAACTTTTATATATCATAATGTTGTAAAAGACCGAACCATTATCATCCTGCAAAACTTTGAAATGGGAACATATTTATATAATAACATCAAACAGATTTTAGACACCCAAACACTTACGAACGAGTGTAAAAAGAGGATATCTTTATCAGAATCAGAAATTCAGATATATACAGGTGTTTATACAGACAAAGAAAATCCAGAAGAGCAGCATATTATTACCTATTTAAACGGCCATTTACTCTACAATACTGCTAAAATAAAATGGGATATGCGATTTTTTCCGGTATCTACAAATGAGTTTCAGGCAATAAGATTGGGTGGTACAGACGGAGTTATTAGGTTTTCTCAATCAGAGAATGGTAATACTATCCTTGAAATGAGTGAATATGGAAAAATTATAGGAGTAGGAATAAGAACAAAATAATAATAACAAGTCCAATAGTAAACTTGTTAATAAAGAAGCAATGTAAACTTCTGACAAATCACAAAAAAGCCTCGCAAATCGCGAGGCATTTTTTGTTGGTATAACTTTTTTCAAGTGTAGTTGTCGGTAAACGCATGGAGGTTAATACATCGTTTAGAGTAACCACACAATGTGTTTAAAAAAACTGCCTAATGTGTGCCGGTAGATTTCAACAGTATATCTGCGAGAACACCGGTTATTCCTATTGCGGTATAAAACAGCAGATAACCGGCTATGTAAGCAACAAAGGCTTTGATGTAACTAATGGCTTTACCGCGGTCATAAAACTGCCCTATAGCCCATGTTGGGTAGGCTATTGATATAGTGGTGAGAAGTATTGTATATAGCTTGGCGCCAATGATAGGTATAAACAATGTTTCTACTGTCAATAGTAGCATTCCCTGCCCCATTACAAAACACAGCAATACCGTTATTTCGAAAAAATTGTACGGATATTTTCTAAACAGCGTTTTTACACAAACGGTAATAAAAGCTCCCATCATAATATTGGCATACCCGTAGTGTGTCTGCACCCATTGCATCAGGCTGGCTACATGAGATTTTCCGAACGACAGATTTTCTTTTTCGTTGTATAGCTTATCTGCATGAAAATAGTGTGCAATAATGGTGAATAACAACGAAGTGAGAATCAGATAAGCAACAGGTTTCATGTGTTTTGTCCTGTTATCGGCAATAAACTCTCTGATGCTATCGCCGGGTCTTGTCATCAATTCTTTGGCTGAATAGAAGAAGCCTTTTTCAAAATGTAACAGGTGCAGAACCTCATGAGAAATATAGTGGTTATCTATCCGTTTCAGTTTGGCAGCTTGCCCGCATTTGGGGCAGTAGCTTTCAGCAATTTCACTATTGCAATTTTTACAGTTGACCATGTTTTTTTATACCCTGATAATAAAGGCCGTTAAGGTAGAAAAAATCATAGGCATTTTATGTAGAACAATGACAGGTGTTTGTATTATAAACATTCAATAGATAGAGAGGATAGCAAGCAAGTAGTTGCTGTAATGAGTAAATTATACAATTACTCAACTGAATATTGCAATGGTTTTATACTTCCACTTACTAACTTTGCATAGTGGTTAAGAATGTAAAAAATACAATTCCTGTTTTTGATATACAGCTGGTGCTGCCCGATAATACGGCAGGCGGCAGCGTAGTGGCAGAGCCATTTGGGGCATATTATAAAAAGCATACAAAGCTGCATGTGCCACACCGACATTCTTTCTACCATGTGGTGATTTTTACAAAAGGTAAAGGTGAGCATACGATAGATTTTGAACGTTTTGAAGTAGCAGCGGGGCAGGCGTATTTTATGAAGCCGGGCCAGGTGCATAGCTGGCGTTTTACCAATGATGTAGAAGGCTATGTTATCAACTTTCCGGAAGATTTGTTTACCGGGTTTCTGGCAGATAGTAGTTATCTCGATTCATTCCCTTTTCTGAAAGGTGCAGCCGCGGATAGCGTTATACAACTGGAAGGAGATGTATTGAAAGAAGCATTAAGTATCATAAAGCTGATTGTAAAAGAAGTAGGCAATACCAAACGGCAACACAGAGATATAGTAAGGGCTTATCTGCTTGCTTTGTTTGTGATTGTAGACAGAACGGTAGATGTAGCTGTAAGCGATATGCCTTTGCAACAACAAGCTATGCTGAACGATTATCGGCGCTTGGTAGAGAAGTGTTATGCAGAGAAGCGTTTGCCGAAAGAATATGCTGCCTTGCTGCACATCACCCCCAATTACCTGAATGCGATATGCCAACAGTTGGTGGGGAAATCGGCCGGAGAGATAATACGAAACAGGATATTGCTGGAGGCAAAAAGATTGCTGGTAAATGCGAAATACAGCATGACGGATATAGCCATGCAACTCAGCTTTACAGATAGCCCGCACTTTTCCCGCTTCTTTAAAAAGTATACAAACCAAACGCCGGAGGAATTCAGACGCAACATTGCCGGCGAGCATAAAACGAAATAATATGTGTGCAGAAAAGATATCTAAAACGAGCTTGCTGAAAAGTGTATTGACCAACAGGTGCCCGCGATGCAGAGAAGGGAAACTGTTTACTAATCCCAATCCTTACGATTTCAAATCGACTATGCATATGCCCAAGCATTGCCCTGTATGCGGACAGCGATACGAACTGCAGACGGGTTTCTACTTCGGTACAGGCTTTGTTAGCTACGGTCTGTCTGTTGCTATATTGGCAATCGTATTTGTTGCATGGAAAGTATTGCTTGGCTTATCGTACTACGATAATAGCATATTCTGGTGTCTGGGTTCAGCAACGGCTTTGTTGCTTGTAATACAACCCCTGTTGCAACGCCTAGCACGCTCTATATGGATAGCCTTCTTTGTAAGGTATGAAGGTAATGGGCGAGTGAAGGGGACGGTGTAGCTGTTGTTTTATTATCATGTTAAAGCTAATGCGCGAATAGTTGTCATCTGTTTGCTAACCCTTACCTTTGCTTCAGGTTAAAACAGATAATAAGATGTGCGATTTTAAAGTGCCACATACAGGAAATACAGAGGCTATGATGTCAAAACTGAAGCATGTGGTGGCTAAGAACAATGGTACCCTGACGGAAACAGAAACCGGTGGTTCTTTTACCATGAATACGATGCTTGGCAGTATTGCTGCAGACTACACGCTGCTGCCCAATGCGGTAGAGATGCATATAACAGAAAAGCCCTTCTTTATGGCTTGCAGTGCATTGGAAGGTTTTGTTACCGATTTTCTTACCAAAGTAAAATAAGCAACCAGCTATAAAAAATAGGCCCTGCCGGACGAAACGGCAGGGCTGTTTGTTTTACACCCCTGTAAAACTACCCCTTGATTATGCTTATTAATGCTTCTTTAAATCGTTACGTGTTTTTTACGTACCCCCCAATAATAGAATATCGGGAATACCAGTAACGTAAATATGGTTGCTGTTACCAGCCCGCCAATGATGACGATAGCAAGTGGCTTTTGCGACTCTGAACCAATACCGTGAGATATGGCAGCAGGGAACAAACCGATGGCAGCCATCAGCGCGGTCATTACCACAGGCCTTGTACGTGCAGCTACTGCCTGCCTGATGGCTTCTGTCAGTTCCAGTTTTGCTTTCAGGTTTTTATGGAATTCCGATATAAGTATCACACCATTCTGCACACAGATACCAAACAGGGCTATGAAACCAACACCCGCGGATATACCAAAGTTGATGCCCGTTAAGTGTAGTGCAGCAATGCCGCCTATCAATGCGAATGGTACGTTTGCCAATACCAGCAGCGAGTCTTGTATGTTGCCGAACATGATGAACAGCAGTACGAATATCAGTACCAGACTGATAGGCACTACCTGTGCAAGGCGCCCTGTGGCACGTACCTGATTTTCAAACTCGCCCGTCCAGCCAATGCTGTAGCCTTCAGGCAGGTGTATATTTGCGTTCACACGTTTCTGCGCATCTGCAATGGTGCTGCCAAGGTCGCGTTCGCGTACAGAGAATTTCACACCGATAAAACGTTTTGTGTTGTCCCTGTAGATAAATGCAGGGCCTGTTATCTTGCGAATTGTCGCAATTTCTTTCAGCGGTATTTTATCGCCGTTGATAGTTGGTACCATCAATCGCATAATGTCGTCTTCGTCTTTACGATAGTCTTTTTCATAACGCACACGTATGTCAAATTTCTTCTCGCCCTCATATTTGGTTGTAGCAGTTTTGCCGCCAATTGCCATTTCAATCATACTCTGCGCATCTGCTTTAGATACACCATAGATGGCCATCTTCTGTTCGTCCAGCAGCACACTTATTTCCGGCTGGCCTATGTTACGTAGGATACCCACGTCTTTGATGCCCTGTACATCCTGTATCTGCTGTATCACCTGATTGGCAATTTTGTCCAGCGTGTTCAGGTCTTCACCATATATCTTCACCGCGTTGGATGCATTGATACCCGCAACAGCTTCTGCCACGTTATCAATAATCGGCTGCGAATAATTGTATACAATACCCTGATAGTTCTTCAGTTTCTTATCCATCTCTGCTACCAGTCCATCCATGCTGATGTCGCGCTTCCATTCGTCTTTCGGCTTCAGATTCACCTGCATCTGGACATAGTAGAAGCCACTAGGGTCTGTACCATCGTTACTGCGTCCTGTTTGCGAAAGCACACCATTCACTTCAGGGAATGTCATCAATTCTTTACGCAATACACTTACCATCTTCACCGTTTCGTTGAGCGATGTACTCATGGGAAGTTTTGCTTCTACCCAAAGCGCACCTTCATTCAACTGTGGCAAGAATTCTGTCCCCAGCCATTTTGTAGATAATAAAGACAAACCCAGTATAGCAATAGAAACGATAAAACTCCTGCGTTTGTTAGCAAATGTTTTAGCAAATCCATTCGATACTATTTTGTTTATCCACTCTACAAATCTGTTATGTTTTTCTTTTACGTCTTTCTTCAGCAATATAGAACAAAGGACCGGCACGAGCGTGAGTGTGAATATCAACGCACCCAACAATGCAAAGCCCAATGTATAAGCCAAAGGGGAGAACATTTTACCCTCTACTTTCTGGAAAGAGAAGATTGGGAGCAATGCAGAAATGATAATCAGTTTTGAGAAGAAAACGGCTTTACCCATTTCTGTACCTGTGCGTTTGATAAGCCCGAGTTTGGATAGCTTATTAAACTTCTCCATCCCGACCTTATGACTAAGCCCATCTAAGGCTACAAACAGCCCCTCCACCATCACGACGGCACCATCTATAATGATACCAAAGTCTACTGCGCCCAGCGACAGCAGGTTGGCACTCATGCCCTTCAGCTTCAGGCACATGAATGCAAACAATAATGCAAGTGGTATGATGAGCGATACTATCAGTGTAGTGCGCCAATCGGCCATAAAGATGAATACAATAACCGTTACCAGTACAATGCCTTCTATCAGGTTGTGTAATACTGTTTTGGTACAGTAGTGCATCAGGTTATCGCGGTCGTAGAATACTTCCATCTTCACATCAGACGGCAGCACTTTTGTATTCAGCTCTGCAATCTTCTCTTTCAGCCTGCCCAATACCTCGCTCGGGTTTTCGCCTTTGCGCATTACTACAATTCCTTCTACTACGTCGTCGCTCTTATTAAGGCCTACTTGCCCCACACGCGGGGCATTGCTCTCCAGTACATTGGCTATGTTCTTTACCAATATCGGGTTGCCGTTCTTGTTAGCAACAATGGTATTCTCTATGTCTGCAATAGAATTGAGCAAGCCCAGTCCACGTACTACATAGGCCTGCCCGTTCTTTTCTATGATGTCTCCACCAACATTTAGGTTGGCTTTGGTTACGGCAGTGTATACCTCAAGTGGTGTCAGGTCGTAAGACTGCAGCTTAACAGGGTCTACAGATATTTCATAAATCTTTTCTCTGCCACCAAATGCCACTACATCGGCAATACCCGGCACTGCACGCAGTTGGCGGTCTATTGTCCAGTTTTGTATTGTCAGCAGGTCGCGGGTATCTTTCTTATCACTCTTCAGTACGTATCTGTATATCTCACCGGTAGGGCCGTAAGGTGGTTGCACATCCGGTTCTACCTCTTCAGGTAGCTGCACATTACGTAGCTGGTTATTTACCTGCTGGCGTGCAAAGAAATCATCCACATCATCCTCAAAAATGATTTTGATAACCGATAAGCCGAACATGGTAATGCTGCGCACATTTGTTTTGCGCTGCACCGAGTTCATGGCAATCTCTATCGGTGTAGTCACAAAGCGTTCTACTTCTTCCGCACTACGACCGTTCCACTCTGTAACGATAATTATCTGTGTATTTGTAACATCGGGGAAAGCCTCGATAGGCAAGTTTTTGTAGCTGACAATACCCGCTATGATAAGAATGCCTACCCAGAAAAAAGTAAACATCTTATTCTTCAGCGAGAACGCTATGATGCGTTTGATAAACTTGTTCATCTTCCGTTAGTCGTTTAAAGCATCATAAATCAAAAGTCCATTCTTAGAGATAACTGTTTCACCTTCATTTACTCCCGAAGACAAATAGGTTACATCATTCAACTGTCTGTAAACCTCTACCTGCCTTGTTTCTATTACAGATTTAGATTTGAATACCATTACATAAGCCCTGCTGTTGTCGAAGATGACAGAGGATGATGGGACGGTTACCATTTTCTTGTTTTCAGAAAACTTGAGGGTAACTGTCGCATTCATTTCGGGCTTCAGCAAGAAATCGGGGTTGGCAATTTTTATCCTCACTTTCATAGCCCTTGTTTGCGGGTCTATGGCGTTGAATATCTTATCTACCTTACCTGTAAACAGTTTGTCTGGGTAGCTCACCGTCATGATGTCGGCTTCGTAACCTTCTTTTATCTTACCAATGTCCGATTCGTTTACGTTTGCCAGTACCCATATGTCGTCTATCTGTGCTATGGCAAATACAAGGTCTGATTTGTCGCTGCGCAATTGCTCGTTCTGGTTGATGTCTTTCTGTACTATAAAACCACTGAGTGGTGCCGTGATATTGTAGATAGAGCCTTTCTTGATATTGTATATCTGGTATACTTCGTTTATTCTGTTTACGGAAGCCCTTGCTTTCTCTACTTCCTTATCGGCAGCCAGTACATCTCTTTCAGAGTTCAGTTTGCCTTCGTACAGGTCTTTTGCCACGCGCAGGTTTTTCTCTGCCAGCATCAGGTCGCTCTGTGCATCCAGCCTTTCTTTCTGAAACTCTGCTACCTCGCTACTGCGCACTACTGCCAATACTTGTCCTTGTTGCACATAGTCGCCCAGCTCTACGTTGATTTTCTCTACCACGCCACCAACAACGGGGTATACCTGTGCCTGCTTGTTATTATCAGCAGCTATTTTACCAAATAGTTTCAGTTCTGTTTTTACGTCAGACTCAGACGCTTTGGTAAACTGGCAGCGCGACATCATGGTATCGCTCATGGTAAAAGCAAATTTCACATCATCTGTTTTCTCTTTGTTGTGGCAGGAAGAAAGCCCTTGCCACAGTGTGCATACTACAACGGCCTTTATGATATTATTATTCATCTCAGAAGATTTCGGAAGAAACAGTTTGGTTTATTTTTTCGGCTGCAACAGATACCTGTGCCTGTACCCTTTGCAGTTCGGTTATTGATTCGTTGTAAGATTCCAGGAAGTCCACAAATTCAATCAGCGATATGTTTCGTTTCTGGAAGTTTTCAGAAAGGCCCTTGAACACGATATCAAAATCGCTGTTATAGAAGTCTTTTGTTTTGAAATACTCTGCCACACTCCTGTTATACATAGCTACTGCGTGTTGCACATCGTTATATACAATCTCACCAAGTTGTGTTTTGTTGGTATTGCTGATGTTTACCTGTTGGTGCGCAGCCATGATGTTACCACGATTACGATTCCACACAGGCAGGTCGAAGGCTACACCTACGTTTACCTGATTGTTGAAGGCACCACCACGCTGGTCGTAAGAGCTATTCAGTGCAAGGTCCGGTATGGGATTGCGTTTTTCCAGTTTCAGTGTAAGGTCAGCAATATTGCTTTGCAGTGCAGACATTTTTACATCCGGCCTGTTGTTCATGGCCGTAGCATACAATGATTCTACATCCAGTACTTTTCTGAATTTATCATCATCGCGCTTGCCTAGCTTCGGTATTACAACATCTCGTGTATTTAGCAGCAGGCGCAGTGTGGACATTTCTTCGTTGTAGCTGTCAAGCACTTCCGCACGTTCGTTGTTTATCTTCAGATATACCGCTTTCAGTCTTACTACTTCTTTGGCTGCAATATTGCCTTTGGCTGTCTGTATTTCGTAAGATTGTATGATGGTATCGAGCAGTGCCAGTTGTTCGTTGTATTTCTTCAAAACATTCACCTGCTGCTTTACGGTATACATGCTGTTGTGCAGCGTAAATTTCAGGTTGCGAATCAGATCTTCCAATTCGTAAGCTGCTACGTCTGCTTCTTTCTTCGCAATGTCTATCTGAGCCCTGCGTTTGCCACCCAGTAATATCAGTTGTTCCAGCGCAAATGCTTTTTGTCCTGTCTGTCCTGTACGGAAGTATAGCTTAGAATTCGGGTCGTAAGCATTGAAGTCTGCCGAAACTGTAGGATTAGGGTAAACCTTCGATTGTATAACAAGTGCTTTCTGGTAGTTGATGTTGTATTGGGCAGCTATAATCTGAAGGTTCTCTTTCAGGAATATGCTGTCTGCCTGTGGTATGCTTACTGACAAGGTATCGGATGCATGACCCTGAAAGCCTGCCAGACAACACACTGCCGCTACTATTGAGACGTTTCTGAAAAACATACTGCAATAGTAAAATCAGCCACCTTAAGACCAACTTAAGGCAGCTTAAGATTTCTTAAGCTTGCGGTAAATCTATGTTAAAACAGTTGCGGCCATCATTTGTTATGCTGTAGGATATGTGCCCGTGGTGCAGGCTGATGATGCGCTGCACAAGGAAAAGCCCCAGGCCGAAACCTTTGGTGTTCCTGCTGTTTTTGCCGCGGAAAATGTGGGTAAACATCAGCCCCCTGTCTTCGGTATTCAGTACTTCGCCATCGTTCATAAAGCTGATATACGCGTTTTTGTTATCCGTTTTCAGGTGGATAACGGGAGGTTGCTGCAAAGAATAGTTGATGGCATTCTTTATCAGGTTGTAGAAAACCATTTTCAACATGCGTGAATTGCCTTTTACCGTAAGCACCTCGCTATCTGTAATGGATTCATCCATCAGGAATTCTATTTGCTTTTCCGGGTTGATGTAGCCTATTTCTTCGATGCACTCAAACAGCAATTCATCTACACGTATCTTTTCTGTCAGCAACCTATCGCTGCCACTTTCTGCTCTTGAAATATCTAGCATGGCATTGATGATTTGTGCCAGTTCCATCAGCCCGTCTTTCTGAAATTGCAAGCTTTGTGCTACAGCTTCTTTATTATGATTGCCAATGGCAGATTCCACATTGGTCATCATGATAGTGAGCGGTGTTTTCAGCTCGTGCGATACGTGGTGTATGAAATTGTTCTGAAACTTAAATGCCCCCTCAACCCTTGTAAGCAGCTCGTTGAACTTTGATGTAAGAATACCAAGTTCATCTTTTGTTTGTGTTTGCTCTACACGTTTCGATAGGTTGTCTGGTGTAATGTCTTCAATGTCTTTGGCCAGTTTTGTAATGGGGTATATGATCGTTTTGGATAGTGTAAAGGATGCCAATGCAATCAATACTGTTATGATGACGAATGTGATAATCAGCAGGTTTTTCAGAAATTCCATTTTGCTCTTGCCAAACCTGTCGTGTGCCTGCGCCAGCCCGTAGTATATTTTATTGTTGTGCTTAAACTCCAGTGCCAGTATCTCGTAGTTGCCGTCTTTCAGGTGCATCTCTATATCCTCCTTCATCAGCTTATTCAGCAGGTTTCGAGGATAGCTGATTTTCGTGTCGTCGATGCTGGAGTAGACAAGTGTACCTGTAGCATCAAAAATCAGAATCTTCTCATCATACAGGCTGTTGATGGTATTACGGTCGAAGATGCGCAGCAGGTCGTGGTCTATCTGGTCTACCTCCGTCAGGATTTTGAATGTGGTGTACATCTTATCCTTCAGGCGTTGGTAAAACTCCTCCTGCCTGTATTCTTCAGATATCACATACACCATCACAAAGCTGAATGCTGTGAGTAGGGTAAACACTAATGTGTAACCCCATGCCAGTTTCAGCTTTAGCGGCAGGTTACGTATCGGACGAAAGGTAGTAGCCAAAACCTATTTTGGTTTTTATGAGTTTTACATCAAAGTTCTTATCAATCTTGCCACGTAGCAGGTTGATGAATACTTCTATCGTATTGTTGTTGGTACTGACAGATGAGCCCCATACACGTTTTATCAATTCGTTCTTAGGCACTACATCGCCGCTGGCTTCTGCAAGAAGTAAAAGGATGTCATACTCGCGCGATGTCAGTTTTATCACCGAACCACCACGGCTTACCTCTCGTTTACGGATGTTTATTTCCAGGTCTTCAACTTTTATCACATCGCCTTTGCCTGTATTATTGCTGCGTTTCAGCAATACCTGCATGCGTGCCAGCAGTTCTTTTATGTAGAATGGCTTTGTGATATAATCGTCCGCGCCCGATTCAAAGCCGGTTAGTTTATCATCAATCTCACCAAAAGCCGTTATCATAATAACGGGAGTAGTAACCTGATGGCTGCGTATGTGCTTTACAAGGTCGTAGCCGTTTTTGCCCGGCACATTGATGTCTGCAAGGATGATATCGTACTGATTGCGCAGTATCATGCGCTCGGCTATATTGCCGTCAAATACCGTATCCACATCATAGCCGTTTACATTCAGCTGATGCTTCGTTTCTTTCGACAGGTTAATGTCGTCTTCCAGCAATAATACTTTTGGCATCATAAAAATACCCCGATGAATCGGGGTAAAATTAAACTATGTACTTGTAATATTTAGCTAAGGTTTTGAATAGAGTACCCCGCTTGTCACCGTTTGCTTTTTCAAACTACCCTCCGCAACCAGTTGGTTCAGTATAGCTGCAGCCTGCGCATTGGTCTTTTCTGCCAGCACAGCATATTCTTTTACAGTTAGTGTGGGGTAGTGGCTGAACAATGCAAGCGGAGCTATGTTGATGCTTTCTTTCCTGGCACCGGGGAGCAATTGTTTTACTGCACTTTCAAAAACATCATACGGGCGAAAGCCATAGATGGTAACAGGCTGCTTGCCTGCTGCTGATACAAATAATGTAGGAAAGCCACGCACGCCAAGTGTACGTGCATACTGCAGGTCTTCTTCAAATAGTTGCTTTGCAGGTCCCTCATAGTCTTGCTTCAATTGTGCTGTATCAAGCCCTGCATAGTTTGCTGCTTCCTGTATCACTTCCCAGCGGGTTATGTTTTTATTATCCAGAAATACACGCTCGCGTAGCTTGCGCAGGAATATTAAGGCTTTTGTTTTGTCTTGCATCTGTGCAGCCTTTATGGCTATTGATGGCGGATAGGAAGAGCTTAGCGGATCCGTCAGCCATACATCGCCTTCAATGGGCATTTCGTAATATCTGCTCACTTCTTTCCAGTGGTGTGCCACATCGCTAGGTTTGCTGATGCCTCCGCTGTTATAGCTCCAGTCTGGCAGCAGGCCGCCCATACGGTAGTCTATATCTATGTATTCACCATATTCAAGTTTCAGTTTGCGCAGTTGTGGCTCTATTCCCCAGCACGATGAGCAAATAGGGTCTGTATAGTATATGATTTTGATGGGCTTGATGTCTGTTTTAATATTCATTGCTGTTGCAGCATTGTTGCTGCCCGGTACTTCGCATATGCCTGTGGTAGTGTCGCACAATAACGGATTCATCTTAGCTTCTTTCATTTTGCTCTTTGTTTGCGATTGACAACTGATGCTGCCAATCATTATCATCAACAACAATAATTTGCCTGTCATGTTTATTCTTTTCTGTAGTTAACTATCCGTTAGTATCTGAATCATTAACTTAGTGCAAAATTCCCTGTTGTTATGCAGGCAAACAATTAGTCTGAAAAAAGTGACTACCAATACAAACATAGAGAACGATAATGGCTGCCCTGTAGAGGGGCTGCTGAAGATGCTATCTGGCAAGTATAAAATGCAGATGTTCAAGCTGGCTGTAGATGGTCCGCTGCGGTTTAATGCATTGCTGAGAGATATAGATGGTGCCAATAAGCAAACTGTTGCAGTGGCTTTGAAAGAACTGGAAGAGCAAGGCTTGCTGATAAGAACCATCATCAAACAAAAGCCGCTGCATGTAGAATACATCCTTTCTGAAAAAGGGCAAACGCTAATCCCCGTTTTCAGGCAGTTGGAAACGGTGTTACAAAATCAGTAACCATTCTTTTCTGCCCATTATTTCTATTTAGTCTTTTCTTTTTATTGCAATTTTTTGCAGATATGTTGTGCATTATCCACGATATCTGATAATGACATATATCTGACAATTCTCCCCAACCCTTTTCAGTCAGCTCAACGTCTTGTTTGTTAGTGATTGATAAATAGCTATTTACACATTATTTAAATTCTGTCACTGTTGAATGTGTATTATTAATTAAAGACTAAAAGTCTCTCATTCTTTATTAACAAGATTATGAAAATTAAACAAGCAGGTATTGCAACATCTTTACTATTAATGTCGCTGAGTAGCTATGCGCAAATAACAAATCCGGCCCCGTATTGCGATGCGGGCTATGATGATGAAAACATGAAATTGCCGCATTACATCACAAAAGTTACGTTCGGCACACTAACAAACAATTCGGGGAATACACAATACACGGGCAAGCATTATGTGTATTATAACAACATAACTGCTCCTAATCTGGCAAAGGGAACAAGCTATGCATTAACCATAAACCATGATGGTGGTGGTACTATCCACTGGGTATTCGCATTTATAGATTTCAACAAGAACAACAGCTTTGCAGATGCGGGCGAGTGTGTATTACAACAGTCGATGTTAAAGAGCACGGTAACCAACCCTGCTACTGTAAATGTTACCATTCCGGCAGCAGCTGCTACAGGGCAAACACGCATGCGTATCATGGTATTTGAAGATGATAAGTATACTTACAAAAACCCAACTACACCTACACCATGCACGGCAGATGCTACAGGTAGTTTCGACTGGGGTGAGACTGAAGACTATGATGTGAATATTACGGGTACAAGCGGTACCGCTCCCAAGGCCGATTTTAAAGTGTCTGCACAGAATGGTTCTACCAATACGCTATTCGCCTTTACAGACATGAGTACCAACACGCCTACTGGCTATACATGGACATTCACACCAAACACTGTTACATATCAAAGCGGCACAAGTGCCGGCTCTGCCAGTCCTGTTGTAAAGTTTACTGCAAAAGGTACTTATAGTGTGAAACTGAAGGCTAGCAATGCATCGGGCGCAGACTCCGTAACAAAGAGTGGATATGTAATTGTTTTTCCTACCGGTGTTGAAAGTATCAGCACAAACAATCAGGTAGCGGTATACCCTAACCCTGCAAAAGATGTAATAACCGTGGGCGAGCAGTATGTTGGTGGATTGATTACCGTGTATGATATGTACGGCAAGTTGCTATTGTCTGAAACAATACACAAAACTACTGTAAACATATCTTCACTGCCTGCTGGTCTTTACTTGGTGCGTTTGCAGAACGATGGTGAATTGAATACCGAAAAGCTGTGTATTGAAAAGTAATTATTACAAATAAGAATAGGGTGCAAGCCGCTTTAATGGGGCATTAAGCGACCGTCGTCCTACATGGGCGACGGTTTTATTTTGAATACAGCAATTGCGCTTTCACTTTGGCATAGTATGGTTTTACCCATGCAGGCGCAAAGTATATCAGCGTGGTAAAGAAGAGCGCACCGTACACATCGTAGGTATAATGTATACGCATGCTCAGTACCATAAAACTCATAATGAATGTTGCGAAGAACATCCATGTCTTCATAAACTTATGTTGTGCACACAGGAAGTATATCCAGATGCTGGCTACATGGCCGCTGAAGAATAAGTCTTTGGTAAGTGGGGAGTTGTGCGGATATACCGTGTTTTCAAGAAATACATCTCTCAAAACGATGATGCCTGCAGGTGGTTCCAATGCCAATGCCAATATGCATATCTGCCTTACTACGGCTACCAGAAAGTGCATTTCTATCAAACGCATGATGACCTTCGGCCTGTGCAGATGTGTAACTATCAGCGCGAATAAGGATGCATATAGCAGGAAGAAAATAGGCGTAGAGAAATCGTAACTGGGGAATAGTTGCAGAAATTTGTCTTGTAGCTGTACGCCCTTACGGGTTTCTATATAATTACCAAGATGCTGGGTAATGGCAGAATATATCAGGAACAGGCCGGGAACTATCAAAAGTTTCCACCTGAAGGTTTTTTCGGATAAATGTAATTTCCACTCATTTATCAAATTCCGTAAATAACTGCCCAGTCCCGTACGTTTGTGCATGGTAATGCTATCAAAACATCAAAGTAACGCAAATTTAATGTTGTGATAATAAATAATTTACATGCAGATATAGACAATGCGTAAAAAAATGTTAATTGTAAAAACTATTTAACGTGTTGGTCAGATATGTAGTGTGTAGTGTATGTTATCCTCAGTCACGCCGTCTGGCCAGGTTCTGCTTTCGGTATGGTGGTATACAAACCCATAATGCTGGTTGGCAGCTTTAGATGCCAGATTGCTTTTTCGGTGGCTGATGGTCAGTAGTTTTACCCCTTTCGCTTTTGCCCAGACTATACGGGCATCATACAACATGGCAGACAGGCCCTTGCCTCTGTGCGCTTTGCGGATGTACGATTGTGTCATATATGCCTCCGCAGGGTTTTCTGCATTGATGATAATGGCAGTGAGCCCTATCAACTCGTCGTTGCAGTATAGCCCGAAACGGGCATGCTCAGGGTGCACTATTCTGTTTACCCAATCTTGGTGCGGCATAGCTGCTTCCATAGCATGGCTATTGCCAAACATACCCGGCTCGGTTGCCAGCGCCTCGAGCCGAATGCGTTTGTACGCCGCTACATCTTCGGCAGCAAACTGCCTGATGCTATAGTTTGCATAGGTGCTCATTTCACTTTCTTTAGAGCGGCTTGGTATATTTTCTTGATGCTGTTTTGCTCTTCGCGGGCTACAATACTTTCTATAGCAGGTAGCAATTCTTTGTTGTGCTTTGTTTGCAGCTTGAGTATTTCGCCTAGTGCAAATGCGGCACTCCAGCGCACTACAGTGCCACCATCTTCTGTGTTTATCAGCAGTTTGTTGATGGCATCATCAAGGTGCTTTGCATGCAGCGCGGCGGTGTTGCCTATTACCTTGGCAGATTCCCATTTTACACGTGGCGCTTTAGCACTCAGGTTGGCCGTTACAAAGTTGAATGCTTTTTTATCGGCCAGTTCAGGTTTTTGCTGTGTGGCAAATTCCAAAGCTTCAATACAGGTAGCTTTGGGCGAATCTTTTGCTGTTTCTGCAAATGCCAGTAGGGTGTCTACGCTGATGGTGCCATCAAGAACGGCACTGCTTAGCAGTGCCGTTTTCTCTTTTGGTTTCTTCGATTTATCGTTCAGTATTTCGTTGATCATATTTCTTATTGCTTCTCAGGTGCTTTTTCTATCAGGTCCATAAACTGGTCCAGTTTAGGTGTCACTATGATTTCTGTGCGGCGGTTGCGTGTCTTGCCGGCTTCGCTGCTGTTGTCTGCCACGGGGTTGTATTCACCACGTCCGCCTGCTGTCAGGCGTTTAGGATCTACACCGTAGTTATATTGCAGCGCCTGTACTACAGAAGATGCACGGAGTGCACTCAAATCCCAGTTGTTGCGGATGTTGGGGCGAGAGATAGGCACATCGTCTGTGTTGCCTTCTACCAGTACTTCGTAGTCGTTATAGTCTTTAATGATTTTTGCAATCTTGCTGAGTGTTTCGCCTGCGCGTTCAGATATCTGATAGTCGCCTGTTTTATACAGCATGTTATCTGCCAGCGATATGTACACCACACCTTTCAGCACTTTCACATCAACATCTTTCAGCTCATCGCGGCTCAGCGAACGTGTCAGGTTGTTGGTCAGCACAATGTTCAGCGAGTCGCTCTTATTCTTCATGTTCACCAGGTGCTGAATGTATTTGTTAGATGCATTGATTTCATCTACCAGCTTCGCAATATTAATGCTACCCTGATTGCCCGATGTGAGACATTTATCTAATGCCGCCTGCAATGCAGCTACATTGTTTTTTTCAGAAAGCAGTTGGTCTTCTACACTGCGTACTCTGGTTGCAGCAGTTGCAACAGAGGTTTGGCACTCCTGATATTTAACGGCCAGATTATTATTGCTTGTCTGCAACGAATCGTATTTGCCTTGCAGCGTCTTGTATTTTTTTGAGCTTACACAGCCGGTTGCCAGTGTAGCAATAGCCAGCGTTGCGACTAACGTAGATTTCATGTACGGATGTTTTTATGATGAAACGAAATTAGCGCAATAATATTTTGTGTGCGAATGATAATTGTTAAAATAAAACAGCTCTTGCTAGTCCCTCAGTTGTCGTCCGTGTTCTTTTAGTATTGCCATCAGTTTGGGTATGCTGGATGGCCCCAGGCCGTGAAGCGATAATAGCTCTTCTTTTGTTTTATCTGCCAGCTTTTCAAGCGTTGTGATGCCTGCATTTTCTAATGCTCTGCGTGCGGGGGCAGATACAATTGCAAGAAAGTCTGCAGATGGAATATGTGCTTTTTCACACTGCGGGCAGGTAGGGCAGTCGCTGCTTTTGTAGTATTTGTGCCCATTGGGGCATGTGCGTAGTGTCTTCATAAGCACAATAAATTTATGAAAGAAAAAAGCCACTCCGAAGAGTGGCTTTATAATTATACGCAATGAATAATTATTAGTTAGCGTGTGTTTTCAGATACTTGGCAATATCTTCTGCCGTTGTCTTCAGGCCTTCGCTGCCCTTGTGCCAGTTTGCAGGACATACTTCGCCGTTTTCTTCGTGGAAGTTCAGTGCATCTACCATGCGCAGGGCTTCGTCTACACTGCGGCCAAGTGGCAGATCGTTGATAACCTGATGGCGAACAACACCGTGTTTATCTATCAGGAACAAACCACGGAATGCAACAGGGTTGCCTTCAAAAGAAAGCGCACCGTCTGTCATGTTGTAGTTGCCGGCCAGTACACCGTAGTTGATAGCTATCATTTTAGAATAATCGGCAACGATAGGGTATGTTACACCTTTGATGCCACCTTTATTACGTTCCGTATTTAACCATGCCCAATGCGAATATTTAGAATCTGTAGAGCATGCAACAACTACGGTGTCGCGTTTTTCAAACTCTGCCAGTTTTTCCTGAAATGCTACCAGTTCTGTAGGGCATACAAATGTGAAATCGAGCGGATAGAAAAAGAACACAACATTCTTTTTGCCGATGTACTGCTCAAGAGAGAAGTTTTCTACAAATTCATTTCCGTTTACTACTGCTTCTTCGCTGAAGAGTGGGGCTTTCTTTCCTGTTAATACGTTCATTTCTGTTTTTTTTATTTTTTTAAAGGCGCGCAAAGATATTTAAAATGCGGATATCCGTTATAGAATAAACGCACAATAATGTCAAAACTATCCATTGATATGAAGAAATAAACTGATATTGTGCATGCGAACGGGTGATTTGCGTCATGCCAGGCTTATTGGCGTAATTGCCCCTTTTTCTGTCGCACCTGCACAGCTTGTATGTCGCAAGGCATTGCTAGGTTTGCAATATCATAATTACTAAAACAAAGACTATGCAAAAGATAACACCGTTTCTCTGGTTCAATGATAATGCCGAAGAGGCAGTAAACTTTTATGTAAACACGTTTAAAGACGGTAAAATAACCAGCATCAGCCGCTATGGCGAGGGTATGCCTATGCCCGCGGGTACTGCCATGACGGTAGGCTTCGAGCTGTTTGGCCAAAAGTATACTGCACTGAACGGTGGTCCGATGTTCAAATTCACAGAGGCCGTTTCTTTTGTTGTGCATTGTAAAGACCAGGCAGAGGTAGACCACTACTGGGACACACTGACCGCAGACGGCGGACAGGAACAGGCATGCTCTTGGCTGAAAGATAAGTATGGCCTTTCGTGGCAGATAGTACCTGATGCTATGATAGCTATGATGACTGATAAAGACGGTGCAAAAGCACAGCGGGTAGCAATGGCTATGATGAAGATGAAGAAAATCATCATTGCAGACCTAGAGGCTGCTTACAACGGATAATAACTGATACTAAGATATATGAAAGCGTGCAGCATAATGCACGCTTTTTTGTTTGATGTGCCTGATACACAGCGATTAACGGGTTAAAAAAATGATTAAATAGTTTTTAATAATAGGTAGGGAAACATTCTGCCATTATTTTCGTTGGTATTACCAACACCAATCAACGCGTTTTGAATACCATATTATTGATAGAAGATGAGGCGGCAGTGGCATCGTTGCTGATACGCAGCCTCAGCGAAGAGGGCTATGTTGTAAGCCTTGCGCCCGATGGCAACACAGGGCTTGATATGGCATTACACAGCCACTATAGCCTGATGATACTGGATATCATGTTGCCCGGGGTAAATGGGATGGAGATATGCAGGCAGGTGAGAGAGGCGGGTATTACAAAACCCATACTGATGCTGACGGCCTTGGGCACCACACAGAATATAGTAACCGGGCTGGACTATGGTGCAGATGACTATATGGTAAAGCCCTATAAGCTGGCAGAACTGCTGGCGCGTGTACGTGTAATGATAAGGCGTGGACACATAACGCCAGAGCCTGAAGTAAAGAATGATGAGCTGTTGCAGATAGCAGACCTGGAGCTGAACCTGAAAGACAAAACAGCCAACAGAGCAGGGCGTAAAATAGACCTGACCGCCACAGAATACCGACTGCTGAAATACCTGATGGATAATAAACGCAGGCTGCTGTCGCGGATGGATATACTGGAGAATGTATGGGGTATAGACTTTAACATGAATACCAAAGTAGTAGACGTGTATGTAAACTATCTGCGTAAGAAGATAGAGAGCGACGAAGCTGCAAAGCTGATACATACCGTAGTAGGTATGGGCTATATACTGAAAGAAGAATAGACAAATGAAAATACAATACCGTATAGCATTGTTATTTGCTATGCTCACCGTCAGTATAGTACTGATAGTAAGCGTAACGGAGTATTATTTTGCCAACCAGAATACGTTTGAGGATTTTTATAAACGACTGGAGATACGTGCTGTAATTGCCGCCAAGAGCCGTTTTGAAAAAGAGGCTATGAGCAAAAGTACCTATGCAGAACTGCGCCGCCTGCACCTTGAAAAACTGCCTGCTGAAAAAGAGTATTTTCTGGATATAGATTCGCAACAGGCACAGATTGCCAAACTGCCTTTAGATAAAAGTTTTTACGCACAGGCACAGCAGACAGGTATTGCAAGGCACAGGGAGGGTAACATGTTCTACTATGCCTACAGGTATAATGATAAAGATGTAAGCAGCATAGTAATAATAGCAGCGAAGAACGAGTTTATAGATGCCTACCTGCGCAACCTGCGTACCATTATTGTAGTAAGTACCATCTCGGCTATCATACTATCTTTAATGATTGGGCTCTGGTTTTCAAAAATCATATTGCAACCCATCAGCCTCATCACACACAAAGTGCAGGACATCAGTGCCAGCCAGTTGCACCTGCGCCTGCCTGCGGGAAATGGTAAGGATGAGATATCTGAACTGACAGAGACCTTCAATAACATGCTTGATAGGTTGGAAACCACATTCGAGACGCAGAAGAACTTTATCAGCAATGCATCGCACGAATTGAATACACCACTCACCACCATCATAGGTGAGTCGGAATATGCACTTAGCAAGCAACGCAGCGCTGAAGATTATGTGCGCTCTATGGGGGTAATCCTCAACGAATCGGAAAGGCTGAAACGTATTACCGGTAGCTTGCTGCATCTGGCGCAAACAGGCTATACGGGAAAGTTGCAAGACTTCTCTATGCTGCGCCTCGATGAGGTGTTATATACCGTAAAGGAGACCGTCGATAACATTATACCGAAGAACAAAGTGGTGATAGACCTGTCGCTGATGCCGGAAGACCAACAGAAGCTGGTGATAAAAGGCAATCAGCAATTGCTGGAGCTGGCATTGGTAAATATTGTCATCAATGGGTGTAAGTACTCTTTGAACAAGCCAGTGCTGGTATCGCTTGCCGCAACCGATACCAAGCTGGTGATAACGATAGAAGACAATGGTGTCGGCATACCTAAAGAGGAAATAGCCTATATCTACGAGCCATTCTTCAGAGCATCTAATACAGGTAGCTTCAAAGGCTATGGTATAGGGCTGCCGCTGTCGCGCAATATTGTAAGGCTGCACAATGGCGAGCTGGATGTGCGCTCTGAAGAGAACAAAGGCACTACGGTAAAAATCAAGCTGCCACTGGCTTATGCCAACTGGCTTTAGCCTTTCCTTAACGTTTCTTACCGAATTCTTACCACATTCTTATACACTTCTAAACTGCTGCTTACTGCATTCTAATACCGTGCATTCATCTTTGCATCAAAGCGATAGCATATGAGGCATATAGTGATTCCTACAGATTTTACAATACAGTCTTTGCAGGTAGTGCACGCGGCTGTAGCTGGTGGGGTAGACAAGGTAAGGATAACATTGCTGCATATGTTGCGTCCTGCAGACATCAGCGGTATGCTCTTTGCATCATTCAGAAACAAACAAAGGAGCGAACAGCAAAAACTGGTGAGTGAAGACTTTAAAGAGACTTGCGAGATGTTGAAGAATACCTACAGCTCGAAACTTGAATCTATACAAGTGAAGTTTGCCATGGGTGATACTGCTGCCTACCTGCGCAACTATCTGGACGGTGAAGAGGTGGACTGTATAGTGTATGCGGAAGATATTAAGCTGACAAAGCCATCTAAAAACAGCATAGATATAATGGCGCTGATACAACGCTGCAAGTACAATAAACTGATTGTGCCTTCATCAGACAGAGTCATCAGGCATCAGCAGGAGATGGGGCAATTGAAGGGCAATGACTTTAGGGTAATGAAAGGAGGGATGGACTATGCTGTTACAAAATAAGATACCCATCAAGTATGTACTGGGCAAGATAAAAGGCGGGCTGATTGCGGTGAGTATATATGCTATTGTCATAGCAGTGTTGTATGATAGCTTCCATGTTACCCGCATCACCATACCGCTGAGTGTGCCGATGGTATTGGGTACGGTGATATCGCTGCTGTTGGGCTTCCGCTCTAACCAGGCATATGACAGATGGTGGGAAGCAAGGATAATATGGGGGGCTATAGTAAACGATGGCCGTACACTTGCACGCCAGATACTGACATTTGTTGACGACGACTATAACGGTACCGACATTCAGCAATTCAGAGACCGATTTATCCGCAGGCAGATAGCATGGAACTTTGCACTGGCAAGGCACCTGCGCAAAGAGAAGCCAATGACGGGGCTGAAGAGCTATATGATACAGGAGGAGCTGGATATAGTAGCACGCTATACAAACGCACCTGCATCTATACTGGAGCTACATGGCAGAGATATCAACTATGCGCTGCAAAAGGGATGGATAAACAGGTATCAGCAGGTAGAGCTTGACAGAACGGTAACACGCCTGTGCGACTCTATGGGCAAGTGCGAACGCATTAAGAATACCGTGTTCCCATCTACCTACAGCATGTACATTCACTTTGCTGTGAACCTGTTTATAGCCTTGCTGCCATTCGGGCTGATAGAGTTCTTCGGGTATATGGAAGTGCCGATGGTAATAGCCATCGCAGCATCCTTCATGCTGATAGAAAAGATGGCGATACATCTGCAAGACCCGTTTGAAAATAAACCTACCGATACACCCATGACACAAATATCAAAGAACATAGAAAAAGACCTGAAGCAAATGCTGAAGGATTACAGCATAGCAGAAGATGCAGACAAAGACAAACTTGTGAAAAAGGAACTCTACTATGTGTTGTAGCAAAAGAGTGTAGTATAATACCGTAAGGGGAGTAATAAACGGTAGCGCCCTGCGTTTTTACGCAGGGCTTTTTTATGCTCTTTTAGAACGCATACCTTTTGTGTGTGTCAGTTTTTTATCAGCTATCAGCTTTTTGTATTCGGGGCTGTCTATTGCATACAGGGCAATACGGCCTTTGCTGTCTGCATGTACGCCCCAGCCATAGCGCTTGGTAAGAGGAGAACAACGCATACACGGCTGGCCTTTACTGAAGAACTTTTCGCGCTCTGCTTTTTGTGCTGATGTGCCGATGCCATTGCGCAGGGCATGTACTTTAAACAATACATCGTCCGAAGTGTACTTATACGGATTGTCGATAAGCATATCGAACTGCAGATTGGCAACAGTTTTCTTATCTCCCTTTACGGCAGGCACTTCTGCTTTGTCTGCGGGGCAGTCGTCTGCTACAGAGATGAATGTATCAAAGTAGTTGGTGGTATGCATGGCGCTAATTTAAGGATTTTCATATTTGTTGATAGTTTTTGATAGTTATTGCACAGTTTTCAGGATTTGGTTACAGAAACGTATTGATAATCAATAGCAGTTTGTTGCGCTTTGTTGCAGATTGTTACGGTTTTTTGGTCGGTGGAACATGAAGGGTTCGTTATCTTTTTATATAATGCAAATATACGTCTTTTTATTGTTAAATATGACGTGTCTTAATTAAGAAAGCCACCATCTATATGGTGGCTTTCTGTGTTTGTGGTTGAATTAGTTTTTGCCGTACACTGTCTTTATGTAGGCTTCCATTGTTTGTGGTTTTCTGCCCAGTAGTTTCTCTGTGTCTGTAGTTGCAGGCACAAGCTCTCCTTGTTGTATGGCCTCTGCAAAGCCGGCAAACAAGCCTGCATAAATTTCCGGTACGCCGGCGCCTGTAAGTGCTGCAATGTAGGTTGCCCTGTCGGGGCTGATGTAGGCTATTTCTTTGCCTGCAATATTGCCCAATGCACCTGCTATTTCAGGGAAAGAAACTGTTTCTGTCCCTGAAATAACATATTCTTTATTCTCGTGTCCTTCCTGCATCAGTATATTAGCTGCAATCTCTGCCATATCTATGCGCGAAGCAGGTGCAAACCTGCCATCGCCTGCCGGGTAGAAGACGCCTGTTTCAAAAACCTTTTCGCCAAATACCATCGGCAAAAACTCGAGGTACAGATTGTTTCGCAGTATGGTATAGGTAATACCGCTTTGCTTGATGGCAGCTTCTGTTTGTATGTGAGAAGAACCCAGCATAGCGATTGGCGATGAATCTGTTTCGTTCTTACGCTCGAAGCTGGTATAGATAATGTGTTTTACGCCTGCTTGTTTGGCTGCGTTTACAGCGTTTGTCTGTTGCTGTGTTCTGTTCTGCAAATCTGTACCCGATACCAACAGTAGTTTGTTGATACCCTGAAATGCTGCGACAAGGCTGTCTGTATCGTCATAGTCGCCTATTCTGATGGCAATGCCTTTTGCCTTTAGTTCTGCACCTTTTTCTTCGCTGCGTACCAGTGCAGTTATGTCTGCTTTGTTATATCCTTTTTCAATTAAGAAATTGATAGCTGTACTGCCGAAGTGCCCGTTTGCGCCTGTTACTAAAATCATCGTTTTTGTTTTTGTATGTAAAAAATTGAATCTCTTGCAGAGATTGTTTGCATGGCAAAACTACCTACCTTTGCTATACTATAGTAAGTCCTATACTATTGTATAGCGCTATACTGTTGTATAGTATAGGCATAAAACAAATGTTATGGCAGATATAAAACCAACAAAATTGTCTGAAAGATGCAATGCTACATTCATGCTGGCGCTGAACGATACGCTGAATGTACTGAGCGGAAAATGGAAGCTGCATATAATGGGTGCATTGCTTGATGGTAAGAAGCGGTTTACAGAAATTGAAAACAGCATACCGAAGATAAATCCGCGCATGCTTTCAAAAGAGCTGAAAGAACTGGAAGTAAACGGTATAGTGTCGCGCACGGTACATAATACCATACCGGTTGCTGTAGAGTATGAGCTTACAAAATCGGGTTATTCTATAGGCGATGTATTGGAAGTAATGGTTGAGTGGGGTTTGCAACATCGTAAGCTAATAATGGGCAAGAAAACAAAAGCTGCATAATCCTGATATCGCATACTTCCTTGGAAAAATTTATCGCATACCTCTCTACCATCAGCCCGCTGAGCGAGGAAGCTAAAAATGAAATAAGAGCAGTAGCTGTAAAAGAGTCTTTTGCAAAGGGCGATGTATTGATACACGAACTGGCAAAGTGTCAACACTTGTATTTTATAGAGAAAGGATTGGCGCGAGCATACTTTTACTACAACGAAAAAGAAATAACAGACTGGTTTGGTATGGAAGGTATGGTAATAGGCCCTATACTCCGCAACTTCCCTGTTAAAGAAACAAAACACAGTGTTGTATTGCTTGAAGATACTACGACCGTTTCCGTTTCTTTTGCCAACCTTGAAATGCTATATAATAAATATCACGAGATAGAAAGGCTGGGCAGGCTGATAGCCATTTATTCAATGCTGTATCTGCAAAATAAGATAGACAGTATTCAGCTGTTATCTGCCAAAGAAAGGTATCAGCGTTTTCTTGCAGACTATCCCAATCTTATACAGCGTGTGCCGCTAGGGTATATCGCATCTTTTCTGGGTATGAACCAGGTGACGCTGAGCCGTGTGCGAAAGTATAAATGATTTAGCATAGGCTAAAAAAATCTACCAAACAGTTGTGTTGCTTTGCCGTATGAAGATAGGCATATTCACATACGGCACGCGTGGAGATTTGCAACCATATATAGCCATTGCACTGGGGCTGATGAAACGAGGCAATGAAGTAATCATTGCCGCTGCGGCAGACTTCAGGCAATTGGTTGAGGGATATGGTATTTCATTTCATCCGCTGTATGGAGAAGCAGAGCAGATGATGAATACCGAGGAAGCCAAAGCTATACTACAATCGGGCAATCAGCTGCAGTTGATGAAGTATTATTTCAGGTTTCTGCACAGCATAAGGCAGCCATTGCGCAAGAGCTACGAAGAGGCATTCAGCAAGGTGGATGGTATAGTTGCCAATTCTATGACGATACCTATAACAAGTGTACTGGCCGAGAAGTATAACAAGAAACTGGTGCTTACCTATTTTATGCCCCCTGTTGTAGAAACTGCTGCATACCCGATTAGTGATTTTAATTTTCTGAATTTTGGCTGGTACAACAAGCTTACATACAGGCTGGCACAAAACATGTTCTGGAAATACATAAAAGATGATGTGAACGAATACAGGATAGAGCAGGGGATGGAACCGCTACAAACAAACCTGATAAAAGCACTTGACAGTAAATGCACACCTGACTTGTATTGCATCAGCAAGCATCTGATACCGCAACCTGCAGACTGGCAAAGCCATCATAAGATGACGGGGTTTGTAAGTGTAGAACAGGCACATCGCAACGGGCATATGCAAGAGCAGCTGCGCGAGGATTTGAAAGCTTGGCTGGATGAAGGCGATGCGCCCGTTTACATAGGCTTTGGCAGCAATGCCGTTGGCGATGCAGCGAAAATAATAGCAATAATAGAGCGCGTTTTGCAAGAAACCAATTACAGGGTTTTGTTCTGCACAGGATGGGCGGTGTACGATAATATGCCCAAGCACAAACATCTGTATGTAGCAAAGTATGTGAATCATGAGTTGGTGTTTCCCTATTGCAGTGTAGGTGTATTTCATGGTGGTGCGGGTACATTTGCAGCTATGCTGAGGCATGGACTGCCAGTGGTGATAGTATCGTTTTACACAGACCAACCCACATGGGGAAAGATAGCTGTAAAGAAACAGTTGGGTACACATGTACCATACAAACAGCTAAGTTTTGAAAGATTAAAGACGGCTATTGCCAGCGCAGATAACGAAACGGTAAGAACGAACGTAAAGAGGATGGGACAGGCCATTGTTGCTGAGAATGGCTTGGAGAATGTACTGCACGAGATAGAAGTAGGATTGTATAGCTAAGTAAAACGAAACGCCCCTCAACAGTGGGGCGTTATTATTGATAAATATTATTGCATTACAATAAAGACATCGTAATGTGAAACAGTATGTAGCGATATAGTACTGTAGCAGCTATTGTAGATGCCAGCATCAGTATGCCTGCTATAGTGCTGTATATCCAAGAGGTTTTGTATACTCTTCTGATAGCCAATGTGAGGTACAGACCAATGAAAGCAAATACGGGATATAATACACTTGGAGAGTTAACATCTATTGTTGGCCGTAGCCTGAAAATTTTGATAAGTATGAAGAATACCAGCCATAGCATATACGGGGCTATGAGCAAGAGTACAAAAACCAGAAAGTTGACATATTCCGTTGCAAAGACGACATGATCGAAATAATATCTGCCGGGCTTGTAGAGGAATATGGATAGTGGTATGGAGAATATAAATATGAGCACAAAGAGCATCATCTTGGATACTTTTGATGTTTCATGGTTGTACATGTCTTCCATGGTCTTCTGATCCCAGTGCTTTGCCGCCATTTTAGCTTCTACCTTTTTTACCGCCATTGCAGAATATGGCTGGCCTGTGGTCTGCGACACGTACTTGGAGTTGAGCGCATCTACCGGCATGATAAGCAGATACAAAAGGTTGCCTATGAAGAACAGGGATAACGGGCTGGTGTACATCTTCCTGCGCCCTGCCAGATGCTCGGATGTAAGAAAACCGGGTTTGATAATCAGGTACTTCAACGATTTAAGAAACTTGCTGTCTGCATGGGTGAGGATATGAATAAACTCCTCGAAAAAGTGCATGACACTCTTATCTTTTTCATTCAGTTTCTTTTCGCCGCACTGGCTGCAAAACTTGCCGTGAAGCGCTGCGCCGCATGATGCACAAGTGTTTTGGGTAGATTGCTGTTCCTGCATGGGTTTAAATATACTAAAATATAGAAACCTTGCAGTGCGCTTAGTATGCAGAAGGGGTTTTGAAACAGCTATATAGAGAGCACTTGTTCAAATAAAAGAAGCCTCGCAATGTGCGAGGCTTCTTTTATTTAGTTATCTCAATGAAACCCTTTTGGCAGGTGGTTCATTCAGTATTTCTACAAATCGTTTTTCCAGTATCGATTTAAAGGCATCGCAACAGGTAGCATAAACCAGTTCATCGCCAACGCGGGTGATGGAAGGCAGCTTCAGATGCACTCTGCAGTTCATCTTTGATAATTCAATACGTACATGCCCGATGTCTTTCGTTTTCACTTTTTCCATACCTGTTTGTTTTAAAAAATGTGTAAAAAAACTACTATCCTACTTTCACTACCTTGATGGCGCTGAGGCCTCTCTGTGTGTGCTCTATTTCAAAAGTTACTTTATCTCCTTTGTCAATAGGTGCAGACAGATTGTTGATGTGTACAAAAACACTTTCGTTGGTAGCATTGTCGTTGATGAAGCCGTAGCCTTTTGCACCATCAAAAAACTTAACCACTCCGTTTCGCACAGCACTTATTACTTCTCTGTCTTCTAGTTTGGGAATACCTATTTGTATAGACGATGCGTCTATTTCTCTTTTTTTCTTAGGATCGGGTGGTGTATCGGTGAAGTTGCCGTTTTCATCTATATACACCATCATGGCGTCAAGGCTTTTGCCTTTATCGTTATTGCTCTTCCGCTCGGTTTTTTTCTCTTCTTTGTCTTGCTTTTTCTTTTGTTTTTTCTTTTCTCTTTCTTTTTTACCGAACGTTTCCTGACCCATGTACTGATAATTGATTTATTGCAAAGGTCGGCAATTATTATCAATATGTGGAAAAATAAAAATATTTAACCCACAGTATATAAAATTGTCGCAAATCGCTTGTATTTCAACATTTAACAGACAGGGTTTTGAAAGTGCTATAAGCCGCTATCGTGCCATGAACAACAATATCAACAATTAAATAACTATGAGATTTATTAATATCAATATTAAGCCATTGGAAAGCAATCGCTTTTAGATAATAAATAATTTTTATCCGTTTAATAGGTCTACCTTACATATACCGCCGGTTATGCTATCGGCGGATAAATAAAATACCATGTCAAATATTGTAGATGTTGTGGTGGCTGACAAAAACTTAGCTACTATGTCGAAGAGTGTAAAAGCTGCGGGATTGGATACGGTGCTTTCTCAAAAAGGCCCCTTTACCATATTTGCACCCACAGAAATAGCATTTGGTAAATTGGCTGGTGGCACGCTGGAAAATTTGTTAAAAACAGACAATAAAGAAAGGCTTACTACACTACTGAATCATCATGTAGTAGAAGGCATTACCAACTTTAAAGATTTTAAGGACAATCAAAAACTGGTGACGGTGAATGGCAGAGAACTGACTGTGAAAGTGGCTGATGGTAAAGTGACCATCAACGGCGCTACGTTGCAGGGGCGCGATAGTGAAGGCTCAAATGGTGTAGTCCATTCGCTGGATACGGTTATTGAAATGAAATAGCCGCACAGCTAAGACACTAAAAGAAAGCCACCATTACTACAGGTGGCTTTTTTCATTCCTTTTTAAAATAAAAAAATACAAGCAGCCCGCCAGGGCCAATATGTCTATGAGCAGATCAAACATACTTGATACTAAAAGAATACAGTCGTTGACAGATGCCACATTTGCGGTGGCCATGACGATACTGATTCTGGATGTAAAAATACCGAGGAACCTTTCCAATACTAGTCTTACAAGTTATTTTCTGCACAAGAGCCTGCCCGAATTGCTGATATATGTGCTCAGCTTTGTTACGCTGGGTATCTTCTGGATAGGTTCGCAGTTTCACCACCACCTTATCATATATACAGACAGGGTAAGCAGCTGGCTGAATATCTTTTTTCTGATGGTCATCTGCATGATACCATTTTCTGCAGGTTTCCTGAGCGAGCACAAACACGAAAAGCTGAGCATAGTGGTGTATAGTGCCAACCTGATAGCTGCCAGCATACTCAACTTGTTTATGCTTGCCTATGCGTGGAACAAAAAATACATCAAGCCACACTTTACAAAAAGGCATTACACAAACGCGATGAACAGGGTAATGATACCTGTGTACATGTATGGTGCCACCATTGTTATGTCTTTTCTGTTTCCTAAAGTTGCGCTGTATTTCCTGATACCGCCCATCATATTGCATATACTACCCGAATCGGCAAACAGGTCTATCAACAAGGCAAACCGCTACTAGAACAATATACATTCAACATATAAAGAGCAGGAACAAATGATAACAAGTATCGAAGTATTTGGAAAGATTAAAGAGTTGAACACGCGCACCTTCGGCTCGCTGAACCGTATTTTGCTGAGCGACATTGCGTTGGATTTATCCATACCGTCAGACCTGTTGCTGGTATTTCTTACCGAATTGCAGGAAAAAGGTTTTATCCATATTCACAGAATACCGATTGTGTCTGTAAGCCTTACCAGCTTTGGAGCAAAGGAAGACAGCATGGATGATATTGATGGCGAATAATAGAGGCTGAACGATAATGTTTCTGCATTGATATACCCATACAACCATCAACTGAAAAATATATTGAGGTAATTTTTATTGCCCCCCTGTAGAAGCGGATGCCCGCCCCGAGTTGGTGTACATCACCAACATGTTATAATGCAAAGCGCCCCGCAAGTTGTGGGGCGCTTTTATTGTTGAAACTAATGTGTGAATCAACTAATCAATTTAGTATTCTTGTTGGGATTCTATCGTTTCCTTTTATGGTAAATTTGAATGGTAGCTTTCGGTAAGAGGAAGTTAATGACTCACAGAGTAGGGATTGTTATTTTTTACCTCGTATTATACCAGTAGTATCATTTGTATCAGGGCTGAAAAATTTAAATTCATTTGTTTGTTGTATTTGAATAGCTATCCTACCACAGTTTTCGCATTCGAAAATGTCTTGTGTAGTATTAATCAGTTTACGGCCGAGTAAATCATGTATCATAGAAGAGTTCTTTACATTCGTAGGGTACGAGTTTCCGAGGTTCGTATTTATCCAACTGATACGATTATTCAATTCTAACGCATTTATTAAAGAGTCAATACTGGTTGTCAAAAATGTTGATACATCATCTAGATGCGTATCAGGTAGTATGTACCCTTTGTAACTGATATTGTCAGTTTGGTCAATAATATGATGTCCACAAATGCATTTCAGTTTGCTCATAGTTTCACGTTTACTACAGTATGCAATATATGTATTAGATAGCGATGATAGTAAAGACTGTTATCATACAGCAAATCGGGATATTTGCATCCTTTTCAACGTAGCCAGAGGCTATGCGAGCAATAATAAGCACTTACTATAAGATATATTAGTTTTACATTTTAATACTATGAGATATCAAGTAGAAAGGGTTATTTATGAAATAGTTAAAAAGAAACCTTATCCAACGGTTAGGGAAATTGTAATAACCTTAGAACCAAGAGATATTATATTAGCTGGAGTACACCCCGATGATGAAGACAATAATGATGAAATATACGGTCACTATGAATTGACATTGGACCAAATTGAAAAGATTAAAGAATTCATGAAAGCGGATTTCAGTGTTGACTATGATAAGTATCTGTATGTTTTGGGTTGTTACCAGAAAGGATAATAAATTCTAAGTTTCAGTGCTTTCGCAATAATATTTTTCAATTTATCTTATGTAAAAATAGAGCCTACTTCTAGTAGGCTCTATAGTGGATGTGTAATAATCTCTAACTCAATCCGTCAATCTCACCATTCACCAGTTTGATGCGGAATGCCTGAGGGTCTTCGGGAAGCCCCGGCATACGCATGATGTCTCCCGCAACAGCTACGATGAAGCCTGCGCCTGCATTGATAACAAGATCGCGGATGTTGATGGTAAAACCTTCTGGTGCGTTGATGCGTGTCTGGTCGTCTGTAAATGAATATTGTGTTTTGGCAATGCAGATAGGCAGTTTATCCCAGCCGCGTTTTGCAAACGATTTCATTTTTGTTTCGGCAGCAGAACCGAATGTTACTTTGGCAGCACGATATATTTTCGTTGCTATCTTTTCTATTTTGGTTTGTATGCTGTCTTCGAGGTCGTACGTAAAGTTGATGTCTTTAGACGGATTGTTCTCGATGATGTCTACCAGTTTCTGTGCTAGCTCTGCAGCACCCTCACCACCTTTTGTAAAGGCATTGTTGATGGCAAATGCCACACCCTGTTTGTTGCACCAATTGCTGAGATAGCTTATTTCTTCTTCGGTATCAAAATGGAATTTGTTGAAAGACACCACTACACTCTGCCCGAAGTTTTTCATATTCTCTATGTGGCGTTGCAGATTTGGTAGCCCTGCAATCATAGCATCCAGATTAGGTTTCGATATTTCTGCAGCAGGCACACCGCCATGCAGTTTCAGTGCCTGTGTGGTAACAACAATAATCGTTGCCTTAGGGCGCAGTCCGCTGTAGCGACATTTGATGTCGAGAAATTTCTCTGCACCCAGGTCGCTACCAAAGCCCGATTCTGTAACCACATAATCATTGCAACTCATAGCCATTTTTGTAGCCAGTATAGAATTGCAACCATGTGCTATGTTGGCAAACGGACCACCGTGTATAAAGGCCGGTGTGTTTTCTGTGGTCTGCACCAGATTAGGCAGTATCGCATCTTTCAGCAGTACGGTAATGGCTTCTGCCACGCCGAGGTCTTTTACCGTGAAAGGTGTTTTGTCGTATCGGTAACCAAGTACGATGCGTTCTATACGCGCCTGCAAATCATCGAGGCTGGTAGCAAGGCACAGCAGCGCCATGATTTCTGATGCGGGGGTAATATCAAAACCTGCTTCCTGTGGTATGCCATTGGCATTGCCGCCAAGCCCTGTTACTATGTTGCGCAGCGAGCGGTCGTTAACGTCGAGCACACGGCGCCATACAAGGCGGTCGAGCACTTTGTCTGTACCACTATGCTGAAACTGATAGTTATCGAGCAATGCACTAATCATATTGTTAGCGCAAGTGATGGCATGGAAATCGCCCGTAAAGTGCAGGTTGATATCTTCCATCGGCAATACCTGTGCATAGCCGCCACCCGCAGCACCGCCCTTCATACCGAAGCAAGGGCCGAGGCTTGGTTCGCGCAGCGCAACAGCTGCTTTTTTGCCTATATAGTTGAGGCCAAGCGATGCCGATACACTGGTTACAGTTTTGCCCACACCTGCTTTGTTGGGTGTGATGGCAGTAACCAATATGAGGTTGCTTTTTTTGATTTTTTCTTCATCAAGATAGCTGAGTGGTACTTTGGCTTTGGTGCGACCGTAAGGGATGATGTCGTCTGGGTTGATGCCTACATTACTTGCTATTTCGCTGATAGGCTTCAGCTTGGCAGCTCTCGAAATTTCGATGTCGGAAAGCATAAACTATTTATGTTTAGTTACTTGAAGATAACTATTTATTACAGCATGTTTGCCTGCATGTAATAAAAAAGCCGCCCGGTAGGGGCGGCTTTTGCGGTTTTACTATTTAAAATTACAATTGCACTGTCAGTGAGATGGTTTCTACTTTGCCATCTATCATTACATTTACCCGATACACGCCACTGGCCAGTTTGCCATAAGTGTACACAGTATGTTCCAGTTTCTTATTCTTAGGTGTTGCTTTTTCTGAGTGTACCAGCTTGCCACCTGAATCGAATATACCGATTTCAACATCCTTATCGCTTGATACAGATGCAACAATTGTAAAGGTGCCTTTGTTCGGATTCGGGAATGCAAACAATACTTTGCCTGCCTGTTCCGGTTTTTCCAGTATATCTACCAATATGCTATCGCTTGACGAACATGTGCCTATGGTAGCTGTTACTTTGTAGTAGCCCGCCATCGATTTCAGTACACTGTTTACAGATGGTGTAAGCGTAGGCGCGCTGAAATTGTTAGGCCCCAGCCACAGGTAGTCTGTACCGGATTGCGGGTTTTCTACTTTCAGGCGCAGTATCTCGCCTACATATAGTGGCGTATTGCCTGTTACTACAGGTTTATCAGGTGTCAGATAAACAGTAACACGAGTAGTATCTTCTTTTTTACAGCCATTCAGGTCTACTATTACTTTATAAACACCAGACGCGGCAGTGGCAGCACCAGTTAATACAGGGTTTTGAGAATTGCTGGTATACCCGTTAGGTCCGCTCCACGCGTAGGTAGCGCCTGTTGTAGGGTTGTTGGCATTCAACTGCAAATCTTTAGTGCTGCATATCGGACCATTGTTAATAGCATCTACCTGATTAGGAAGAGGTTTGACCAATACATCTACGGTATCTGTTGCTTTACAGCCATACTTGTTTGTATTTACAACAGCGTACTTGCCGCTTTGTGTTAGGGTAGCGTTAGCAACAACCGGCGATTTTGAAGTGCTGCTGAAGCTGCCAGGTCCACTCCACGAATAGGTAGTGAGGGCAGCGGTATCATCTACATTCAGTTTTATACTATCGCCAGAGCATAGCGGATCTACATTGCTGATAGATGGGTTTGGTAATGGCCTTATATTAACCCTGCGCCTGATGGTAGGGCTAGGGCAGCCAAGTGCCGATACTGCTGTTAGCCTGTATTCCCCATCGTCTGTTATTGATGCATTAGGTATTGTAAGGTTTGCCGTCAGGCTGGGAGACATCAATGTTGGGTCTTGCCATACATAAGATACGCCCGGTGTATCGCAGAATGCTGTAAGCTTTATAGTGTCGCCACGGCAGATGCTTGTGTCGCCCAATATCTTAGGGGCGCTCGGGCTCATACCCACTGTTACAAATACGGTGTCCTTCATTTTACAACCGTGGTTATCTGCTTCTACAATATAATTGCCCGTGTATGTATAGTTTACAGTTGCAGCAGGTATTATGGCGTTATGGAAGGAGCTGGTAAAACCATTTGGTCCCGTCCATGAATAGTTATATGGCCATGTTGATGAATTAAAGTCATCTAGTACGATAGCGGTGTTTTCGCAAATGGTATCTCTTGTAGAAAAGATGCCTGCAAGTGGTTTGTGGTATCGCCAGATGCTGATGTTTGGCCCTATGTGGTAAAATGTATCCTTAGGATTGGATGCTATTATACGTATACGGTACTTTTTAGCTTCGTATGCTGTAGCCGGTATTTTGCACGGCACATAGCCACTGGAATAAGAGTTTATAGAACCGATGGTGACAGGTGAGGTAAAATTGCCTGCACTGTCTGATAACTGAATGATGAAATCGTTCAGGCTGACAGCCAAGGATCGGGCAAAGTCTGTGATGGTAAAGTACTTTACATACAGGCTATCGCCTGCACAAAGGTTTGTATCTACAAACGGCATTGCAATGGCTACGTTTGTGTCTGTTTCAAACTGTACCAGAAATGCTCTGGTGTCGGTCAGAGTGCCTGTAAAAGTATTCTGATGACCGTTGACTGCAATATTTGACGTGCTGAGTGTAGAACCACTCAGATATATCTTATTTCTGTTTATAACACCCTTTACATCATATTCCCAATCACTACCGCCATAGTAAGTGCCCCATTTTTTTACACCGTCTGTAGTCCACCTCATCGCAAAACCATCGCATTCGGTGTATTGTAACGGAACAGGGATGGGATTGGGTGGAGGGCCTGCATTTGTTGTCTGATATCCGTTTGGTGTTGCAATAAGCGATCTGCTACCTGCACTACCAAACAGCCATAATGTGCCATCTGTAGAAAAATTCATGCTTGAAATATTGTCATTGCCCAAAGAGTCTCCCACGTATGTACCCCATTGGCGCTGGCCTGCTGCATTAAATTTTACTACAAAACCATCGTATACTGCTTGCGGAGTAGCTCCCATATAGTTGGGCTGCGCACCATTGCTGGTAGCTATGCCCGTAGGGCTTAGTGTTCTGCCACCTACAAATATGTTATTAAAAGGGTCTACAGCAATCGATTTTATCTCATCATTGTTATAGCCACCATAATAACTACCTAATAGTTTAGAGCCTCCGGAATTGAACTTCATAAAAAAACCATCGCCGAAGCCACCACCTATCAGCGGCTGGTGAGCGCTAGTGCCTGCTATGCCGCCGGTAGTACTTACGGTGTCTTGTGTAAAGCCACAGATGTATACATTATTTGCTAGGTCTGTTGTTATGTTATTCACCTTGCCGCGAACATAAGTACCCCACTGACGGGCACCTGAGGGATTGTATTTAACTAAGAATCCGGCTGCCAGCGTATTAAGGAATGCGCCGGATGTTGCAATATTGTTGGTGCTGAGCGTAACACCGCCTATGTAAATATTGTTTTGATTGTCTGTTGCAACTGCATAAGACTCTTCGGAGTATAAACCACCCATGAAAGTGCCGAACACGATAGCGCCATTAGATGCAAATTTTGCCACGAAAGCATCGAGGTCGTAGACCGTAACGAGCAACTGGCTGGCATTTAATGGTTGCTGTGCGCCTGATGTTGACAAGCCGCTAGAGCTGTTGGTATGACCTGTAATAATAACATTGCCCTGCTTATCGCATGTGGCAGCGTTTACGAAGTCTGAACCTGCAGCACCATAGTAGGTTGCCCATGCACGTGTACCATCGGGGTTGAACTTTACCAGATAACCATCGAAACTACCGCCGCCATATGTTGTCTGGTACATGCCGGTAGTAGTAGAAATAGCCAATGTAGATTGTGTAGAGCCACAGAGAAAAACACTGCCAAAAGTATCTGCAGCAAGGTTGCTGCCAAGTGTATAGCTATCGCCACCATAGTAGGTGCCCCATTTCAAAACAGGGTCTATGGTTAGCTTGCCTTTATGCTTTGCTGTTTCAAAACCAAGTATATTATCTGTCAGTTTGTAATTGCTGTTTACAGGCTCCTTGTTTTCGCCAAAGCTAACCGGAGCCTCTTCTGTAATGCTGCCCATTGGTGTGTTGGCAATGAGTGCACCGTTTTCTATGTGTAGCGATGTAGCACCATCGTACTTGATGCGGATATCATCAGGGTTGCCGCCGGGGTGAACAATGAAATCGTACTTCACGCCTTTGCCATTGTTGGAAGAGTACAGAACCCAGTCTATGTTTTTATAAACGTTTTTGTAGATTATCTTTTTATAACTGCCAGCACTAATACCGTTTTGATTGTTTGTATAGTAACGTTCGTAGTACGATTGTTTGTCTGCAGATACCAGAGAAGCATTAGGGTTGGCACCTACCAGCGATACATTCATTACATAGTAGGAAGTATTTAAAACCTGGGGCGGTTTTTGCCCGGGTTTTGGTGCATTTTCTATATGCGACCACTGGTATTGTATTTTACCGTTGCCCACGAACATGGTAAAATTTGCTGCTGCATTAACGGTATAGTCTATATCCTTTCTACATTGCCCGAACTGGTCAGTTAACTGGCCTTTATTTTCGATGAAGAGCGTGTTGGAAAGCTGCATGTCTGAGGGTGCAGATGCAGATTTTGCACTGCCCCCTAAACTTGCACATAGAGCTGTAATAAGTAAAAAAGTACGATTAGGTAAAAGTCTTTGTCTCAACGTCTATATTATTTAGTTTAGTAATATAAATATACTAATATTTAACCATTAAACTACGTCTAAAACGGGATGTAAAATTGTCCCTATCCTCTTTTTAATAGGTGTTTAATGCATGTTAGACTGAATGATTTGTGTATTTGTTTAATGTGTTTCGGTTGTATAAACCAAAAGTTGTTAATCGTTGGTTAACCGTTTGTAAAAACAGCGTTAAGCAGGGGCAAAAAATATGCAATAACTATAGTGGTGAATGATATTTGTATCATCAAACAAACAACAAACAAAACAAACAACAAAACAAACATGAAGAAGATACTATTGTTCACGGCACTGCTACTAGGTATAGCATCAGCAAGCAAGGCGCAGGCGCCTGCTAGCACTGCCAGCCAGACAACAAATCTGAATCTGACAAACGCTATCGAGCTTTCTTTCGTAGCAAACAGCAGCGCTACGGGTGCTGCACTGAATTTCGCCTTCAATACGGTGAACGATTATGCCAACGGGTTGGAAAGCGCACCTGTACAAATGAATGTACGTTCAAACAAGACATTCAACCTGTCTGTAAAATCAAGCGGTGCGTATTTCAACTACAGCGGTACTACCACGCCTGCTCCGCAGATGTATGTAGGTAGCGTACTGTACTTTAAAATGACACAAAACAACACCGGCGGTTGGAGCTGGGTGAACAACAGGTATGATTATATAGACCATTACAACTGGACATTCCTGTATAACGGTACCAATGGCGGCGACCAAAACTTTACACTGGTATACAAAGTAACACCGGGTTTCACCTTCCCTGCAGGTACATATACTACAGACGTAATATTTACCGCTACTCAACAATAATATAGCTTATCTCAAATATTTCATCAAGACGTAGCAGCCTGCTACGTCTTTTTCATATCCCGTTTCTGCCAAATATTAAGATTTTGCTGTGATGGGATTCAGTATATTAGTAGCCTAAAAAACAGACTGCATGTTCAAAAAAATATTATTTAGTACAGCATTTGTATTTGCTGCTGCTGCCGGTATGGCACAGCCGGTATTTATAGACTCTGTAGACAGAACTAATGTTGGAAGAATATACAGGGTGGGCGATGTTAGTGAAGTATATACCTATTTTATAAAATCGGAGCCGAGGTCTAAAAATGCATCACTTATAGTAAAAATAGCAAGCCCCGGGCAGCAGGAGCCTCGCAGTTTTGCCGTGGAGGTAGACAAAAATACTGTAGTGTTGAGTACTGCCGCTTCTCAAATGGCTATTGCATTTTTAACCTACAACACGGCTACTAAGTCCTGTTCTTTATTTTCTGTAGATTTTGGGGGGAGGGTATCGGCACGTGTAACGGTAGAAGGATTGCCTGCAGAGCAAATGAGCTGGGATAATGACTTGCGCCTGCTGCCTGTAATGCCGGAGGGCTTTATGTTGGTAGCACCAAAAGCTAAGATACAAGGCTATGCCATAACCGCATATGATGGTGAAATGAAAGAGATGTGGGCTGAGACTTTTGAGGCAAAGAACAACACGCTTGAACTGATAGACATCAAACAAGTAGGGCCCGAAGACGTATTTGTGCTTCGTCGGGAATTGACGGATGCAAAGCAACAAAAGTATAGCCACTCTTTACAGGTGTTCAGCCCAGTGCGACATGGAGAATCTGTAATTACAGAGCTAAAAGACAAAAACAATAACTACTGCTTTGCAAGCACACTAAGCGAAAAAGACGGACAAGTATTGGTTGCCGGACTATGCTATAAAGATGGTAAATATGTGAAAGGGCTACCAACCGGTATTTCAATATTTGAAATGCTGCCTGATGGTAATATTAATAAATCGATATTTTGCGATGCGCAGCAACTGAGTAAGTTTTTGCCGGATGCTGTAATATCTGCAATGGCTACAAACAGTGTGCTGAATCTGGAGTTTGCGGTTAATGATCAACAGCAGGAAATGTACTATGTAGTAGCCGAACTGGTAGGGAAGAGCATTAAAGATGCGAAACAGTTGGAATCTAAAATAAGTGTATCTGACTTGATGACTTTAGGAATAAGCAGAGAGGGTGAATTGCAAAAACTTGCTGTGGCGGAAAAAGCACCACATATAGATATTGCTATGAAAGGTGCACCTACAAATGCAGATATGTACGGAACCGTAAATTGGCTGAATAGAAACAGACTGGTGAATACGCGTTTTGTAACACAATTGCAGGACGGATATTATGTGTGTACTAAGGGTACTGATACAGCCAGACACGAAACCGAGGCAATATTTATAAAAATAGATAACCCTACAATAGCAAATCAGTTTGGCATAATAATGGCAAGAACACAAAGCAGTGATATGGGGCTGAAACCATTGACAAGATTTAGTGTAAATGCTGGTACTGCAGATTTTGGTGCAAAGCGTTGGCAACAGAGCGATGTGTATATGCTGAAGGGAATGCAGTTTGTGTTTTATAATCTGGCCGATAACAAAGCTGCCATGTATTTTGATGTAATTAACAGACGCCCGTAACGGGTAGCCCTCTACACATTGTATAAAAAGCAAGAAGCCACCAGGAATGGTGGCATTCTTTTTATCAAACAAAACAAACAAAGTGTGCAGGTATGCCTGCTAATATTATTTACCTGTTGAAATAACAGGGGTATTTCTATTGCAAAGGTAGAATTCAATACAAAAAAAACTACTATTCGTTAGCTTTTTTTCAAAAATTCTATTTTCATTGGTGTAAAAAAAGGATTATCAATTAGTTACGTGTTGGTGTGTATTATTGATGTAGATACACAGATTAATGCCTGAACATAAGAACCCAATACCCGGGGTCATAATCATCTGGCAAAAGCGTGTATTCGTAGGTCTTTCCCTTAAAGTTTACCGGGCTGCCTTGTGTACTTATTGCCATGATGGTTTCCGGAGTTACGTTGGCATTAAATAAAAAATTGTAAATTTTTGTCATCACTGGCAGATCTGCGCTGATGCGTTGATAATTCACAACGGCTCTTTTGGGCTTTTTGCCTTCTTCATCGCTCACCATATCAAAGCCATAGTCCATTCTCAACGACTCGTTTTTCTCATTTTTGTACACATACCGTACCATGTACCTGGTTTCATTGTCTATAAAAGCAATGTTGTAGCCTGGTGCCAGCTCGGCAATTTTTTCACAAAAACGGCGTGCAATATCTACACTTGTATCCATTGCCAGTACCCTTATGGTCAATGCATCTTCATCTACCTGCGAAAAGCCGGTAAATGAAACCATCATTAAGAATATAATACTAATTACAAACTTCACGCTATGGGGGTATTTTCAATTTAAAAATATAAAATATGCGGTAAATAGCACGTTTATATAAAAAAACTACCACCTTAAGGTGGTAGTTTTAACAAAATTGATATTTAAAGATTGCTATCTCGAAATGGTAAACTTACTAGCTCTCAGCACACCATCTTCATTTTTTACATAAAGTGCATAGGTGCCGTTTGGCAGGGTGCTTACATCGGCAGTTGTGGTATTGTCTTTAGTATTCCATTGTTTTACCACAGTACCATTCATGCTGTGTATTGCAATTGCTGATGTTTGGTTTTGTGTATTGCCAAGTGCAATGGTAAGCTCGTTGCTGGCAGGTACAGGATATATATTTACAGGCTGCGCAGATGCTACGTTGTTAATACCTGTAGTATAATAGTATTCGTAGTAGTATCTGATCTGGGTATTGCCGTCGGCATATTTCCAGTAGCCTGCAAGATCCCATTTTTGAGTTGTTACAGACTCCAGCAGGCCTATTGCATTGTATGTATAACTCTCTCTGGCTGCATTTACAAAACTGCTGGTAACAGCGCTCCATAACATGGTAATTTCCGATGTTTTATCATCATTGGCATTGTAGGTAAATAGCTGCTTGTTGTATGTTTCCCAACGGTTGTTGTTCCAAATGTACTTGATGCTTTGTGTAAGGTTGCCGCTGGTATATGTGTATTCGTAGCGTTCTGTATTATCCCAGTTATTTGTAATGCTGTTCCACCTTTCTAATATATAAGTAGCTACTTCATTATCAGTATTATAGGTATAGGTTTTGCGCTCGTTGTAGTTAAGTGTACCTGTACCGTGTTGTGCAACCTTATCTATTACAGAGATAATATTGTTGTTATTATCGTATATATAGCTGGCGCTGTAGCTGTTAGAGCTTACATCTATAACATTATTACCATCGTAGGTGAGGACAGATGGCACATCGTGTGCCCAGGTGCCGCCAACCCACAGCTGAAACATAGATTCTTTTATCTTCTGCGTGCCTGCTACATATGTATACTGGTATCTTGCAGAGTCTTTCCATGCACCTGCAGACAGGCGCCATGTGGCGTATGTGAGCGATAGTACATTGTTGCTATCGTTAAATGTTTGTTTTCTGAATAGCCTGTTATCGTATGCAGCGGCGCCTGCATTGTAGAAATAAGTAGTAGCGTCGTCAAACAGTACAGATTCGTCGTAGTTTGGGCGCTCTACAGATATCTGGCCACCACGTCCGTTGCTGTATTTATAAGAAACAGAGTCTACCGGCTGAAACCAAGTGCCACTATATTCCGTATATGTCTTTGCAACCAGCCTGTAGTTTTTGTAGGCAACCCATTTGTCGTTGCCTGCCTGAGGGGTGAAATGAGGGAAATTACCACCACCTATGACGATACCTGTCGTCATAGACTGTGGCCCTTCTATTGCCAGCACATTTGTGCTGCAACAAACCAATGCAGATAGATACAGTAAGACTTTTCTCATAACTATAGCTTTTGGCGGTGTTAAACAATGATTATTATCACCCAACTTCTACCCTAAATCTAAACATATTTTTCTAATGTGAATTGTCATATTTTACTACTATGACAAAACTTTGACACGCAGCTTACAATTCTGGGCAATAATGTGACAATTAAGTGCTTCAGCACCCCTATTTAGTTACCGTAAGTATTTCTTCCATTTGTGAAGTACCAACGATTTTTATCTTGTATTTGCCTGCGGGAAGTTGGGTAACATCCAGCGCGTATTGGTAGCTTTTGCGGGCGCCTACTTTTACCTCATTCAGCTGTGTATTGTACTGCATATCGTATATAATGATGCTGAAGGGTTGTGCGGTCTTCCAGTCTACATAAATATTTACATAGGTTTTAGCGGGGTTGGGGTATAGCTTCAGTCTGTCAGTATCAGCAGTTTGCTTGCTGTTTGTTTTTTCTGCTTGCTGTGCAAATGCAGGAGTGTAACCAAGAGTTATTAGAAGGAAAGATAATACTGCTATCAGCCTATGCATAATGAAGGTTTTTTGTAAATGTACTGAAAAATAATACAGATGTACCGAAAGTGTATATGAGTGTGTGTGATCGCTGAAAGTATTGCCAGTATTGGCTTTCGTGCTTGGTTAACAAGTAGTTTGTAAACAGTGTGTTAACCACTTGTCAGTTTTTTCGTTAACCAGTTTTAAAGCCCTCGTTAAGTGGGCTTTATTATTTGGAGAGGGGGTGTTGCGTGATGCATCTTTGTTTCATCAAAGCAAAAAACACAAAACAAAAACACAATTTCAAAACAAAACACAAATAAAAAACACAATCATGAAAAGCGCCGTTTACACAAAATCAGAAGTATCAAAAAAGATAATGTTATACGTATCTATTGTTACGTGTGTGGTGTTGGCGGTAAATTTCTAAAAGAGTATTAATCGGGTGCTGCCGGTTTTTGCGATGATGTTCCGCGCAGCCCCGATTTACTCATTTTCTACACAGTTCTCTCTTATCCTCTATATGTAACAAAGCCCCTTTCCAGGGGCTTTTTCGTTTTTTTTATCTGGAGATGATGAATTGTTGCGAGCCGGCAATGTCTTTTCCATCCACTCTCAGCACATACATGCCCGATGGCAGGTCTGCCACTACTATTTGCATACGCAGTTGTATGGTTGGTGCAGCTTCCTGTTTCCTCAACAGCCTGCCTTGCACATCGTAAATACCTACCGTAACGGCAGCTTGTACAGGTAGCTCGGCATTCAGGTGAATGATATCTGTTGCAGGGTTGGGGTAGGTGGCAAGGTTTATTTGTATGTTTTGTGCTGTAGCTATGCTTGTTGGGAAGTAGGGCTCGTAGGTAAAATAATAATTGGTTGTGTTGCGACCCTGAGCATCTGCATATGCCTGCCATTGGCCATCTTTCCAGAAGTGTGTTAATACACTATCCATCAGCATTGCTGGATTATAGTGGTAGTTATATTTGAAAGCGTTTTCCCAGCCATTGCTACGATTATACATCAGATAGGCAGAGTCCGGTTCGTTTTTTGTACTATACCAATACAGTTTTTTAGAAAAGTCGGTTTTAGGGCCAGAAGCACCGTTTGATGTGAAATATATCTCTGATGTGATCTTGCCACTACTATTGTAGGTATATGTATATCCATACTCGCTTGCAGAAGTCTGCATACGTGTAGTAATGCTAACAGGCAAGCCCGATGTGTTGTATGTATATGTAGTAATATCTGTAGGTGTGCCATTATAGGCAAAACCATAAACATACTCCAACAGGCCGGTGCTGTTGTAAGTGTATACCTTACAAATATTGCCATTCATGTAGAAGGTAGTATCTACCTGTTTCAGAAAATTGTAGCTATATCTTATTCTATTCAATCCTCTGCCTGATTCTGTCAGCAAACTGCCTTTGTAAAATAGTGTGTCATCTTGACCTGTAAACGGGGTGGTAATACCTGTTGATGACCTGACAAAGAAATTGTGCATCGTAATATTATCCACAGCGTCAAATGTTTGCGTACAAATGTGCAGAACACCAGACTTTGGGTATATCATACATACACTGCTATCAAACTTCAAGTATGGTATTGTAGGAAGGAAGCTGTATTTGGATTCTGAGAATGCAGCGTTTCTGATGTATTCATTTGTATATATACCACCCCTGTTGTTTGAGTAATAATAGGTTGTAGAATCATGCTTCTGCCAAGCAGGACCTGAAGAAGTGAATTCGTAAACAAGTAGTTCAGATTTTTTAACTCTGTAATGCTGTGCAAAAAGGGTGTTACTGAATGTAAAGAGAATGATAAGAGCTGAGATAAGTCGGTTTAGTCTCATAAAGGTTTTATTTAGGTAGTTAAGAAATAAGGTGATATAAAATTATGCGGCGTCTTTTGTTGCAGCAAGCAGTTGCAGCAAGTATTGCAAATGTGTGACTGCCTTCTTACAGTTTTGTGATAATTGGCTGAAAGTGTTGTCTGTATTGGTTTCTATGGTTGGTTAACAAGTAGTTTGTAAATGGTGTGTTAACCACTTGTCAGTTTTTTCGTTAACCAGTTTTAAAGCCCTCGTTAAGTGAGCATTATTATTTGGAGAGGGGGTGTTGTGTGATGCATCTTTGTTTCATCAAAGCAAAAAACACAAACACAAAAACACAATTTCAAAACAAAACACAATAAAAAACACAGTTATGAAAAACACAGCTATCATCAACAAAGCAGAAGTTTCTAAGAAAATTATGTTGTTCGTATCTATCGTTACGTGCGTGGTGCTGGCGGTGAATTTCTAAGGAGTATAAATCGGGCGCTGCCGGTTTTAGCGATGATGTTCCGCGTAGCCCCGATTACTCTTTTCTACACAGTTCTCTCTTATCCTCTATATGTAAAAAGCCCCGTTTCTACGGGGCTTTCTTATTTATGTCAAGCGGTGTATTACAAACCGTCTTTGATGTCTATTTTGTCAGGATTGGGTTCGTGCAGCTCTACAGGTTTGGATTTTGATTTGCGAAGCATGCGCATATTCAGCAATTCTACTGCAAAGGAGAATGCCATCGCGAAGTATACATAGTTTTTTAGCCCCATTTCGTGTGCGCGTTCGCTATCCCAACCTTCTATTATCAATACTACACCTACCAGTACAAGGAAGGAGAGCGCGAGCATTTTGAGGGTAGGGTGCTTGTGTATGAACGCCGCAATCTTGTGGCTGAACAGGAACATGATGAACATGGCTATCACCACGGCAACAATCATTACCTCTACGTGTTTGGCAATACCTACAGCAGTTATCATACTATCGAAAGAGAATATCATATCTACCAACAGCATTTCGCCAATGGCCCTTGCAAAGCCTGATGTTTTACCATTGTTATTGCCACTATGTTCTTCTTCATCGCCTTCCAGCTTGCCGTGTATCTCTTTTACTGTTTTGTATAGCAGGAAGAGGCCGCCCGCCAGCATTACAAGGCTTGCAAGGTCGAAGCCCTTACCAAATGCCGTGAATAATGGCTTGCCTTTTTGTTGCACCAGCCAGCTAAGTGCCATCAGGAGCGTTACGCGTACGCCAATACCGCCAATCATCCATATACGGCGGGCAGAGAGCTGCTTTTCCTTTGGCAGGCGCCCCATGATGATGGACACAAATATTACGTTGTCTATACCCAATATTACTTCCAGTACAGTAAGGGTAAGAAGGCTGATAAGCCCGTCGACAGAGAATAACTCGTTCATTGTTGTTTATTAAGCGATAAGTCCTTTACAAATATTAGATACCATAGCAGGGCCTTCGTACACAAAGCCTGTATATACCTGTACCAAAGATGCACCTGCATCCAGTTTCTCTTTAGCATCGGCAGCTGTAAAAATGCCACCTACTGCTATAATGGGTATTTTGCCACCACTCTTTTTGCTGATATAGCTGATAACCTCTGTAGCCCTTTCGCGCACCGGCATGCCGCTGAGGCCGCCTGCACCAATAGCTTCTACCAGTCCTTTGGTGGTTTTCAGGTTGCTGCGGTCTATGGTAGTATTAGTAGCTACCAGTCCTTGTATGCCGGTAGTCTGTACTATTTCTACAATATCATCCAACTGTTCGTTGGTAAGGTCGGGTGCTATCTTCAGCAGCAGCGGCTTTGGATTGCCCAGCGATTTGTTGAGTGCCATCAACGTATTCAGGATGTGCATCAGTGGCTCTTTATCCTGCAGGGCACGCAGGCCAGGCGTGTTGGGGCTGCTCACATTCACCACAAAATAGTCTACCACATCATACAGATCGCGGAAGCTGGCCTCGTAGTCTTTGATGGCATCTTCGTTGGGAGTGTCTTTGTTTTTGCCGATGTTGCCGCCTATTATCAGTTTTTCTTTACGGTTGCGCAGGCGTTCTGCCGCCTCTTTAGAGCCACCGTTGTTAAAGCCCATGCGGTTGATAAGGGCCTTGTCTGCCGGCAGCCTGAACAGGCGCGGCTGCGGATTGCCGGGCTGAGGGCGCGGTGTAAGTGTACCTATCTCTACAAAGCCAAAACCCAGTGAAGCCAGCGCGTCGGTGTATTTGGCATCTTTATCGAAACCTGCTGCAAGGCCTACCGGATTGGGGAAGGTAATGCCCCAGAGCTTTCTTTCGAGGCTCGGGTGGGTGGTTACGAACATTTTTTTCATCATGCTGCGCAGCGGAGCCATGTTGTAAGCCCATTGCAGGCGGCGCATTACTATATAGTGCACTTTTTCGGGCTCTATACTGAATAAGACTTTGCGAATAATACCGTACATGCGGCTGCAAAGATAAGGCATGATACTTGTATGTTTTTTAACATTTTATACCGTACTGCCAGCGGATGTATAATGTATCTTTAACCCGAATTATATGGGGCGCGTATTGACTCGGTTTTTTGTGCTGGCTTTGTTGCTGGGATGTACACTCCCCGATGCATTGTTGGCACAGGTAATAGAAGGTGTAACGCTGGACGTTGAAACAGGTAAGCCTGTAGACGACGTACTGATAACCAACGTACATCTGGATAAGCGTGTGCTGTCTGGTAAAGACGGCCGCTTTTCTATTGAAGCCGCAAGCGGCCAGCTCATAGAGTTTAAGAAAGAAGGCTATAAAGTATACCGCCTGCGCCTGCCTCAAAGCAAATCTTTCCCTTATTTTAAAATGAGTATGCAGCAGTACGACCCTGCCATACCCCAGTTTGATAATATGGCTGCTCCCGACTACAAGACGGACAGCTTGAAATACGCACTGCTGTACAAAAATGAGCTGAACAAGCCGAGGATGAGTACGGTAGATGCCATACAACATCCTTTCTCTGCCATGAGCAAAAAGAACAGGCAGGTATGGGCTTTTCAGGTAGAATATGCCCGTTTTCAGGAGCAGAAATTTATTGATTATACCTTCAGCGATAACCTGATAGCCTCTCTGACAGGCCTGATGGGCGATAGCCTGCGTGTGTACAAGCAGATGTTCCGCCCTACGTATACGCAACTACGCGCTATGAACGAGTATGCCTTCCTGAACTATGTAAAACGTACGGTAGATGCCTACCGCAAGTACGGAATCAGGGCCAGGAAATCGCAGATACGCATTTCTCACTAATTATTGATTTTCAATCTGTTGTGTTTTGATTGAGGGCTTTTTGTGCCCCGACTTGTTAATTGGTCGTTAACCGATTGCAAAACCAGCGTTAACAAGACTTGTTTTTTTGATTATCAGGTGCTTGTGATGCCATCTTTGTATCAACAAACGAACAACAAACACTAAAACAACAACAATGAAAAAGATAGTATTATTCGCAGCCATTCTTTCTTGCATCACAGTAGCAGTTAAAGCACAAGTTGCATCTACAGCTACACAAACAGTAAACCTGAACCTGAGCAACGCAATCGAGTTGACATTCACAGGATCTACTACTGCTACAGGTGCTGCTGTTAACCTGGCTTTCAACACAGTTAACGACTACGCAAACGGTGTTATCTCTGCTGCGCAGGAGCTGAAAGTACGTTCTAACAAAAAATTCGGCGTAACAGTAAAAACTAACAACGCTAACTTCTCATACACAGGTACTACTACTCCTGCTCCTGTAATGCCTGTATCTGGCGTTCTGAGTCTGAAAGTAAGTGCAAACGCAACAGGTGGTGCTATCGCTTCTCCATTTAGTGCAAGTGCATACAGCACACTGAGCGCAACTGCAGCAAACCTGATAACAAATGCTAACAATGGTGGCAACCAAACATTCAGCGTAATGTATGAGGCTACTCCGGGCTTTACATACCCTGCAGGTACTTACACTGTAGATGTGGTTTATACTGCAACACAACTGTAAGCAACAGGCTACCCATTATCAATCATTCATCATCTACCCCATAAAATAGTGCTTATGAAACAGGAAATAGCGAACACGCTGTACGAATCGAAATACAAAGCCATCCTGAGCAGGGATAAGTTTTCTGAACTGCTTGAAAAGGGATTGTGTCTGATACAGGAAAATGGCCTGTCTAAACAATACAAGGCCATAGAGCAAAACGCTGTTGAAATAGGTATCGCTTACATAACGGAAGAGATGCTGCAACACTAAAAAGACAGATTTTCATATAGTATATGTTGATGAGGAGCAGGCGAAAGCCTGCTTCTTTAATTTGTATATATGTTTAGGTATATGTAAACAGGATTGTGTAATTTGGCATCATCTTCTATTGGGCGTTTTTTAAGGGATTTTTATTTAAGGGTTTTTCAAGATGAATTTGCGTCAGATAATACTGTTGGGCATTGGGGTATTCTTATGCCTGACTGCGGGGTTTGCGGTATACGTTCACAACAGTCCGCAGGTAGCGGCAGAAGGGTGGTTTCTCAGCTTTTCTGTAGCGTTGCCAATCATATTCTGCACCGCACTGGTGTATGCACTGTATATGGTGCGCAAAATAGTGCTGCGCAGGCTGCGTAGCGAACAGTATTCTATACTGTTTGAAAAACGCTATCGCACTATGATAGAAGACTCAGGCATTACCATTGTTAATACAGACGTGCAGGGCACTATCAAATTTGTGAGTGCCAATATAGAACGCCTATCGGGCTATACACCCAACGAAATGCAGGGTATCAGCCTGATGAAGGGTATGCCACGCAGCTTCAGGCAGGATGTGGAAAGGCTGATAGAAAAAGCACGCCGCAACGAGCCGCTTGATGAAACCATTGAAGTGCAGATATTCACCAAACAACGTGTTGATATTTGGGTGGGCTGCAGATTGTATCCTGTAAAAGATGAGATGGGTGTGGTGAAGGAGTTGCAGTTTATGATATGGAACAACAACACCGCCAAGCAGATGGAGCTGGATATGCAGGTGCTGGAAGAAGCACGCAAAAGAGAGCAGGTATTGCTGCAGGCTGTTGTAGATAATAATCCGAACCTGATATACATTAAAAACCTGCATGGCGACTATCTGCTTATAAACAGGAAGATGAAGCAGTTGCTGGGTATACCACTGGATGCAGATGTAAGTGCAATAAAGGACACCCATGTTTTTGCAGGTAATGATGCACGCCTGCAACAGTACAGAGAGTATGACAGAAGGGTGGTTGAAAATGGCGAAACCATATCGCTGGAAGAAGCATTTAATCACCCGACGGGGCAGCGCCATTTGTACGTAATGAAATTCCCGATTTCAGGCAATGATGGCAGGGTAGAGTATGTATGTGGTGTATCGATAGATATTACAGATTTGAAACGTGCTGAGCTTGAAATGCGTGATGCGCGAGAAGAAGCATTGCAGGCAAAAGAAGCACAGGAAAACTTCCTGGCGAATATGAGCCACGAAATACGCACACCTATGAATGGTGTGATGGGTATGAGTAACCTGCTGCTTGAAAGCCCGCTGAATGAATCGCAGAAAGAATATGTACAGTCTATAAAAGAATCTGCTGAAAACCTGCTGAGCATCATCAACGATTTGCTCGATTTCTCGAAAATAAAATCGGGCAAGTTCCATATAGACAATGCCGACTTCAACCTTGCAGATACGGTTCGTAAAGCCATCTATCCGCTACAGGTGAAAGCACAGGAAAAGAATATTGTACTGAACTGCCTGATAGATACCAATGTGCCTGAAACAGTAATGGGCGATGCATTGCGTTTGCAACAGATGATCATCAACCTGACGGCGAATGCGGTTAAGTTTACGAAAGAAGGCAGCATCAACATAAAGCTATATCCGGTATCGCAACAGGGAGAAGATGTAGTGTTGGGGGTAGATGTGGCAGATACAGGCATTGGTATAGCTGCTGATAAACTGGACAGGGTGTTTGAACTATATACACAGAGCGATAAAAACACATCGCGTGTGTATGGTGGTACAGGCTTGGGCCTTGCTATTGTAAAGCAATTGGCAGAGCTGCAACAAGGTACTGTAACTGTGCGTAGCGAGGTAGGCAAGGGTTCGGTGTTTACACTGCATATACCATACAAGGTGAAGACGCAGACAGCCAAGAAAGAGGTGAAAGCGCAAGAGGTGCAGAATGGTATGCTGCAAGGTTTAAGGATTTTGATTGCAGAGGATAATCTCATCAACCAGAAAGTAGTGGTGTATACACTGAAGAATCAAGGGGCGGAAGCCACCGTTGCAAACAATGGTAAAGAAGCTGTAGAACTGCTGCAAGCGGCACCGTATGACCTGATACTGATGGACCTGCAAATGCCTGAAATGGACGGCTACCAGGCTACGGGATATATACGAAACGATATGAAGAGCGGCATACCCATCATAGCCATGACGGCAGATGCCATGAAGGGTGAAGCTGATAAATGTATGGAAGCGGGCATGCAGGATTATATCTCCAAACCATTTGACCCCAAAGACCTTTTTGATAAAGTATTGCAATATGCAGGCAAATAAATAAGGCGCGATGTGAATCGCTCCTTATTTATTTTATACAAAACATTGCAGCATTACAGCAGCAATGCAGATAGTACATAGTCGGCCAGCAGAATGAGAATGCAACTGACAACCACAGATGTTGTAGATGCGCGTCCTATCTCCAACGCACCACCCTGTACATAATAACCGTAGTAAGCAGGGATGATGGAAATAATCAGCGAAAAAGTAAATGACTTAGCCAGTGCAAAGAACAGGTTGTATGGCAGGAAGCCCTGTGTAAGGCCCTGCGTGAACTGCTCTTCTGTAATGATGCTGGAGAACATGCCCGCTACATAGCCCCCCCAGATACAAATGGCAATAGACAGTACAATAAGGCTTGGTACCATTATCATAGCGGCAATAATCTTTGGCAGTATCAGGTATGTTTTGGTGTTGATACCCATTATTTCCAATGCATCTATCTGTTCGCTAACGCGCATGTTGCCGAGCTCTGATGCTATTTTAGAACCAACCACCCCAGCCAGTACTATACAGATAACGGTAGGCGATAGCTCGAGAATAGTAGAGTCGCGGATGATTTGTGCAATTACCGGTTTTGCAACCAACGGGCTGATGAGCTGATAGGCGGTTTGTATAGTAAGTACCGCACCGAGGAAGAAGGAAATAACGACAACGATTGGCAGCGAGCGGATGCCGATATCATTACATTGTTCCATAAATTCTTTCCAGTAAACACGGGTGTTTTCAGGCTTGCCGAAAGATTCCTTCAGCATGATGGCAATCTTACCCAGGTGTTCAAAAAACTGTGTGACCATACCATGCAAATGTAAAGGATTTTAGTGGGCGAAATACTTGCGAAGCAAGCTTTTGCAACAGGCATTTAACAAAAATCCCCGCCTTGCGGGCGGGGACTCTTGTCGTTTTAAAATTATACTAAGTATTAAGCCATTTTTTTCAGCTCTTCAATCTGCGCTTCGCGATCTACTTCCTGAGAAAGTTTTTCGCTCTTATCCATATCTACGAGGATAGGAGCCGCAACGAAGATAGAAGAGTAAGTACCTGTGATAACACCTATCAGCATCGCGAATGCGAAACCGCGTGTTACCTCACCTCCAAAGATGAACAGTATCAGTACAGACAGGAACACCGTGAGCGATGTCATGATAGTACGGCTCATTGTATCGTTGATAGCGCGGTTGATAACGCTGTGTTTACCTTCTTTCGGATTCTTACGGAAGTATTCACGAATACGGTCGAACACGATAACGGTATCGTTCATGGAGAAACCGATAACGGTCAGTACCGCAGCGATGAAGTGCTGGTCAATTTCCAACGCGAAAGGAACCACACCACGGAAGAATGAGAATACGGCCAATGTTACGCAAACGTCGTGCAACAGGGCAACGATAGTACCCAGAGAGTACTGCCATTTGCGGAAACGGATAAGGATGTAAACGAAGATAGCCAGCAGCGAGAACAATGTAGCCTGGATAGCACCTGCTTTCAAGTCATCAGATATTGTAGGCAATACTGTCTGAGAACTTTGGATGTATTTAGCTACGAATGTTGGTTCGTCTACAGTTGCAGGAATGAATTTGCCTGCTTTCAAACCTTCATACAGTTGGTTCTGTACTTTAGCTTCTACTTCCTGTCCAGGTTCTTTAATCAGATATGCAGTAGTGATGTTCAGGTGATTGTCCTGACCGATTGTTTTAACAACAGGATATTCACCATCGAAGTAATCTTTCAGTTTTTCGCGTACTTCAGCAACAGTATGTTTCTGGTCGAATTTAACTGTATAGCTACGACCACCATCAAATTCAACACCATAGTCGAAACCATTGAAGAATGAACCGATACCACCCAGCAATACGATTACAGAGATGATGTATGCAATCTTACGTGCGCCAACAAAGTTGAAGTGCGCTTTGCGGAAGATAGCTTTTGAAAGACCTGTGAAGTAGTTGAAGTGGCGTTCGCGTTTAGTATACATGTCTGTAACAAGGCGAGATACCAGGATACCACAGAACAAAGACAACAGGATACTGATGATCTGTGTAGTAGCGAAACCAAGTACAGGGCCAAGGCCAAATGCAAACAGGATAACAGATGTAATAAGGATAGTAACGTGACCATCTAATACAGGTGCAAGCGAGTTGTTGTAACCCTTCTTGATAGCCTCATCGTAGCTGCTGCCACCGGCAAGCTCTTCTTTGATACGCTCAAAGATGATAACGTTCGTATCCACAGCCATACCGATACCCAGTACCAGACCAGCTATACCAGGCATTGTAAGTGTAGCGTGCAGTGCAGACAGGATACCGATTGTAAACAGTACGTTCAGTATAAGTGATATGTTTGCAACGATACCGCCTGTGTTGTAATAAACCAGCATCAGTACAAAGATTACCAGGAAAGAGATAATCAGAGAGTTCATACCTGCTGCAATAGATTCTGCACCCAGTGTAGGACCAACAACCTGCTCTTGTACAATGCGTGCAGGTGCAGGCAGTTTACCAGATTTCAGGATGTTTGCAAGGTCGGTAGCTTGTTCTACAGTGAAGTTGCCACTGATAGAAGTATTACCGTTCGGGATTTCACCATTTACCAATGGAGCAGAATAAACTTTGTCATCCAACACAACAGCTACATAGCGGCCTGTGTTGTCGCCTGTCATTTTTCTCCATACACGTGTACCAATCACGTCCATAGCCATTGCTACTTCAGGTTTACCATTCAGTGGGTTATAGTCCATGCGTGCTTCAGTAACGTGGTCGCCTTCCAGTTTCGCTTCATTTTCGCCCGGCGCAGTTTTCAGCGCATAGAGCATCAGCGGAGAGTTAGGATTGCGAGCTTCTTTTTTATCTTCTGCACCGTAAACGAATTTTACGTTGTTAGGGAATTTATTCTTAACAACATCCAGTGCCAGATAGCGGTTCAGTTTTGCAGTATCTTTTTTAGCAACCAGACCTACTACAGGACCTTGGTTGATGTTGCCCTGTTGTGTGATGTTTGGATACCAAACGGCAAACAGCGGGCTCTTTTTCTGTGCGTCTTTCTGCGCTTTAGAAGCAGTATCAGTAGCGCCTGTAGTAGCAGTGCCGTCTTTGCTGCCTGCCAGCAGTGATGAAAGGCTTGCCGTGTCTTTTGCAGCGTCAGCAGCAGGTTTTACAGAGTCAACAACGCCGTTGTTGCTTGCTACGATAGCAGTATCTTCTTTTACAACTGCAGTGTCTTCTTCTTTAACACCAGACAGGTAAGAAGCCAATGCATCATTTGCAGGTTGAATTGCGTTGATGATTTCCTGATTGCTGTAAGTTTCGAAGAATTGCAGTTTTGCAGTTGATTGCAGGTAGTTACGAACACGTTCAGGATCGCGAACACCCGCAAGTTCAACTGTGATGATACCTTTGTTATCATCCAGATTGATGTTTGGAGAAGCAACACCGAATTTATCGATACGCGTCAGCAATACGTTGTACGTACGTTTGATGGCGTCTTTAGCTTCTTTACCAATTTTATTCAGCACCTGCTCGTTTGTAGACTGCAGGGTGATTTCTTTTTCTGAAGGTTTAGTGAAAAGGTAAGCCAGTTTAGCGCTTGGATTGTTTTTAGCAAATGCTTCGCCAAACAGTGTTACGAAGTTTGCCTGGCTGTTTGCTTTTGCTTTGTTGGCATCAGCAATCGCTTTGTTCAACGCCGCATCTTTCGGGTTGTTTGACATAGAGCGCACCAGTTCGTCAAGGCTTACTTCCAGTGTTACGTTCATACCGCCTTGCAGGTCAAGACCCAGGTTCAGTTCCTGTTCTTTAGCCTCCATCAGTGTGTACTTTTTCAGCAGCGGAATGTTCATAACAGTAGCGCCTTGCATACTGTCGGTGATTTCACCAAAGCGTTCTTCAATCAGTTTTTCCAAGTCCTGTCCTGTAGCCGTTGGATTAGCCAGTTTAGCTTGTTGTTCAGCCTTCGCGCGCGCCTTTTTCTCTACGTTTCGTACCACATACGTGAATGACAACTGGTACAAAGAGATAAGGATAAGCGCTGCGGTAAAAAATTTTACCAACCCTTTTAATTGCATAGGTTTTGTCGATTAATACTTATTATAATTTTTAAAACAGAGTGGGCAAAGATAGGATTTAATATAAATAATAAAAGCCCGTTTAACCCCTTGTTAATCATGGATACATAATTTTCATGACAATGTGTTTTATTTCTAAATCTTTTAGTTTTTTATTAACGAAAATGTTATTTTTACCCATACAGTAAAAAAATCATAGTAACAGATGATACGTAAAATTACGTTGTTATTCCTGGCTATGCTGTTCGTACAGCTGTCTGCATTTTCTCAGGGAAAGTGTGGCTCAGACATCATACGTCAGCAATTAATGGCATCAGACCCGTCTTATGCTGCAAGAGAGGCAGCCTTCAGAGCTCAATGGGCAGCATTTATGTCTACCTATGGTAACAGCCCTCAGGCGTTGAAAGCACTTGTGGGAAGTGGCCCTGATACGGTATTTGAGATACCTGTTGTGGTACACGTACTGCGCGGTGCAGATACCGGTCAGCATGTTCTGGGTGGCAGGTACAATCCTTCTGACGCACAGATACAGGCATATCTGGACTATACAAACGCTGCATTTGCTGCAAACTATACCGGCTATCCAACGCCTACCACCGGCGGTACGCGTGTGCCATTAAAGTTTGTATTGGCAAAACGCGATACTAACTGTAACAGTGCTACAGGCATCGTACGTATTAATGCCGGTGCTACTTTTAGTAATTACCTTGCAGAAGGTATAAAAACATCTTCATCAGGTCCTATCGGCGTTTTTGATCCGACACTAAAGAATCTGAGCCGTTGGAGAACAACAGTATATTATAATATATATATAGTAAACCGCATTGAGGGACAGGATGGTTACAATAGTACATCCGCTTACACAGCGGGTTATGCATATCCGCCAACAGCAACAAGCCCTGATGTTGATGGCACTGTGGTATTGGCGTCGACTGTATATCGTAATACGAATTCTATAGATCCTAACTACTGGCCATCTGGCGGTCCGGGCAATATTACCCTGCCACACGAATTGGGCCATGCTTTCAACCTGAAGCACGTATTTGACCCATTCCCTAATGCTTCTTGTCCTCCTACAACAAACTGTACAACAACAGGCGATGAAGTTTGTGATACACAACCTATTGAATCTTCAGCCTTTGGCTGTCCGGGTACATCAACCCTTACATGTAATGGTGTTCCTAATGATGGTGTGACTACTCACAATATGATGGACTATTCAAACTGTCAGGACAGGTTTACTCCCGGCCAATTGCTGCGTATGATGTATAGCTTGAAAAACCTGACTAACAGATCTACTTTCATTACATCTTTGGGTGCAACTGCACCTCCAAGTTCATCTTTGCCAGCAGCATGTACACCTTCAACAAATTCCAATTCATTCAATCTGGGTGTTTATGATGTTGTTGTGACAACAGGCAATTACCTTTCTCCGGGTGCAGATACGCTGATGCACGTTGCATCTTCTGGTTATCTGGGCGATGGTAGCGTAGGTTACATCAACCATACTTGTACACACAGGTTGACACTGACAGCCGGCGTTGGTTACAGGCTGAATGTAAACGTTGGTCCTTCAACTACAACTTCTCGTGCAAGGGTATTTATAGATTATAATAACGATGGTATATTCAATACAGGTTCAGAACAGGTGATGCCTGTAAGTACTGCAGGTTCGGGATATAAAAGTGTAACATTTACGGTGCCTACAACTGGCGTGGTATATTGTGCTCCACTGCGTATGCGTGTAATTGCAGATGGTGGTAACGGTAACCCGACACTGCCTGCTTGTGGCCCATACAACTTTGGCCAGGCAGAAGATTATACAGTATATATTGTAGGTTCGGGTGGTTCTACTACTGCATCAGTAGCTATCAGCAACCCACCTATTGGTGGCAATCCATCTTGTACAGGCACATCTCTTAAATTCTATGCCGTGCCTAGTACAGGTATTACTGTTACAGGCTATAAGTGGTTGAGAAATAACATAGTACAAGCAGGACAAACTACTGATACTTTTGCAAGTACTGTATTTGCAAACAATGATCAGGTAAAAGTACGTATGTTCTTTAGTAGCCCATGTGGTACAGATAGCGTAGAGTCTAGCGTAGTTACAGTAATTCGTGCTACTACTATTGCGCCAACTGTTACTATTGGTATACAAAGTGGTTCTATCCCGGGTTGTATAGATGACACCGTTACTTTCCGCGTTACTGGTAATGTAAACCCTGGTGGTGCGCCAACTTATCAATGGCAGCAAATGATACCGCCTGCGGTTGTATTCTCGAACGTAGCAGGTGAAACAGGTACCAGTTATAAAGTATGGGGCAAACCAGCTAACACACAGATACGTGTAGTAATGACTTCTTCTGCAGGGGCTCCTTGTGCTATACCAAGCACTGCCAACTCTAATTCATTTACAATGACATTCAACCAGAAAGCACCTACTGTCAACGTAGCATTGACAACTGGTACTAACCCTGGTTGTGCAGGACAAACACTCGGCTTCACCGCAACACCTACTACTGGTGGTACAGCTCCTACATATGCTTGGTATGTAAACAACGTACTGCAAACAGGTGTTACTACTGCTACTTTCTCTGGTGTGCGTGCAAACGGTGATCAGGTAAGATGCGTACTGACATCAAACTCTCTGTGTGCGTCTCCTACTACAGCAAATTCAAATACAATTACGGTAACACATACACAGATCACAGCAGATGTTTCTATAGCACAGGTAACGCCTTCACCGTCTTGCGATGGTAAAGATGTAACCTTCTCTGCTACTACAATAAACAGTGGTAATAATCCATTGTATCAATGGTTTGTGAACGGTACGGCAGTTGGTGCTCCAACAGGTCCTAACTTTACTACACCGTTGGTGAATGGTGATAAAGTACATGTAATATTCATAGCTACAGATCCATGTGTATTGAATCCTACAGATACATCAAATGAACTGACGGTTGTAACCAAGCCAAGTGCAAGGCCTACACTCGCTGTAAACATTACGCAAGGTAAAGACCCTGGTTGTCTTGACTCGTTGGTGGAATTTACTGCTAGCACCGTAAATCTGGGTAACAATGTACACTATCAATGGTTCGTAAATGGTTTCCCTGCGGCTACCGGCAATGTTTATAGTTCTTCAGCTCTGCTGACAGGTGATATCGTATATGTACGTGCCAATCAAACAGACGGACAGTGTTACATACCAGATACATTGTTCTCTAACCCTGATACAATGCTGCGTTCTATTACGCTCGATCCGCCAATCATCCACCTGATAGGTAACATGATATATGTAGACCGTAAAGGCTCGTTTGTATGGTTTGGACCTGGCGGACAGCTGGCAAGCGGCACTAATCTTTCATATCACCCAACAGCAGTTGGACCTTACTATGCAGTAACTGACAATCTGGGTTGTTGGTCTAAGCCTTCAAACATCCTGATAATAACATTGCTGGATGTTGAAACGGTAGACTTGAAAGGTTTGAATGTATATCCGAACCCTACGTCTGGCTTACTGACACTTGACTGGAAAGGTAAGAATGTGAATGTAGACATTTCGGTTTACAATCAACTGGGTCAGATAGTAATGCACGAAGACATGAAAAACAGCTCTGTGAAAGTGCTTAATCTGTCTGAACTGGCAAATGGATCATATCAGATAGTAGTGAAAGAGGAAAGTGGTAAGAAAGGTGTAATTAAAGTACAGCTTAGCAGATAATGCTACTGTTCTCCATAAATAATAAAGGCCGCTACATAGCGGCCTTTATTATTTAATATTATTCGATTGAAGCGCATGTTGAAATCGTCTTTCAATAATTATTTGCCAGTATAGATGTAGGTATAACAACCTTGCTTTTCAATCTTATCTGTTTCTTTCAGGTTTTGCTGCAATATGTTGTTTATCTTTTGCAGGTCTGCTTCATATATACTGGTAAAGATAAAGGCACATGGTTTAGGAGATGACTGGGCTATTGCTGCATAGTCTGTATCCCAATGTAGCCGGTGGGCATTTGCCAATGTTTGCCATTTTTGCTTATCTGGGTGTATGGTGGTATAGTATATGAATGGTGGTACTGCTCCACTATGTATGTATATGGCATTGCCGGCAATATGATGATTGTTGCAAAAAGCCATGCCATCTGTTATTTGTTCAGACTCCATAGGCGTCGTAAAAAATCGGAATGCCTGCACATTGACAATACAAATAGTACAGGCTGCCAGAACAGGTAGTTTCAGAAACCATTCTTTCAGCTGCAATAGTTTATCAAGCCCCATGGCAATTAGTATCAGTAGTATGGGCATCATAAACAAGACCACACGGCTGATGAGGGTGAATTGATTGGCAGCAGCAGCCATTAAAACCAGTATGAGGGGAAAGACAATGAGCAAGAAAAGCGTTCTTTCTTTTTTCAGTAACAACCAGCAAGACCATGCTATTAAAACTGTGTGCATGGCTTTGGCAAGGAAGGTGAAGCCAGATGCATCTCCAAGAATATGTTCAAGTAGGTTAATATCTCGGTATAATTCTTTTAGTGATGTTGGTAGGATGTTCAGGAAATATTTTTCATGAAAATTTTGAAGATAGCTGCTGTTTGCCTGGTCTTTAAGAATCAAGAGATAGTATAGTGCAAATTGAATAACCCATACTGTACCTGCGATAATAATTGGCCAAGCTTGTTTCAAGCTGCTTTCCTGATGATAAGAGAGCAGGTAGTAGCTGCCTACGCCTGCCAGTATGAATACGGAAGGCATACTAAGCCAAACGGCAATGCTGCCCGCAACCGCCCATAGCAGGAAGAACTTTGCAGGTTTTGTGTCTGTAATGCGGATGCGAAGCGCTGCTAATATAAGTGCAAGTGCAACAAATACATCTGTCATATACTGCTTCAGCTCCGTGCCATAACGTATATATATGTAGCCCGAAGCGAAAAGTACCAGTGCATACCACGCCGACCTTAGTATGTTTAGCTGTTGTAGTATCAGGTATAATAATATTAGCGATGCAATACCGGCTAAAAGTGCAGAGAGCCTCAACGCCTGTTCTCCCATGTTTATCAACAAGGTAGAAGCTTTTACCAACCAAAGCCACAGCGGCGGAGCATATTGCTCGTAGGTGAGTGGCGACCACAGCTTCACAAAACCACGCTCATAGATATTGCGGGCTACATTGGCCTCGTCAATCATCAGGTTGCGGTTTTGCAGGTATACAACTACGCGGATGGCAATACCCGCGGCAAATGCCGCAAATGCCAGCCATTTATATAGTTTTTCTTCCCTGAAAGCAATGCGCATAGAATTGCAAGATAGTTATTGGTAAACGAACCTGCATAGGGTATTATTATGGTATCATCCTGACGGGTATCAGTTTTCCTGTGTTATAATCAATTTTCATCAGAAGCTTGCCGTATACCAAATCGCTCTGTTTGTTCTTATTTGCTCCTGTTACCTTGTAAACAAAATATCCGGTAATGCCGAATAGCATGATAATCATTCTTTCTTCATCACTTGCCTTTTCGCCAAACTTGGCATCTATATAATAATCGCCTTTGATGTAGGAAATGGCTGCGAAACCATCAGGAGTGGATTTGTGCCATTTTCGCCCGTCGTATACAGCATAGTAACTATCGGGTTTTATACGTTCACCCCTTTCTCTTTTTTGATTAAACAGGTATGGGCCGGGCGCTGCATTGTCTAATGCACCATAGTAAACCATTTTAAAATCGGTAACAGAAGGGGTTTGCATCAGCATTTCCTGCCAGTTCATATACACCCCCCTTTTGTATGTTGCAGTATTGTATAGGGGGTATGTGTTTTTGGTGTCTGTAACGAAAGTTGTGGCAGCCTGGCAGCTAAGTGCCGTTAATGCGGTGTTGTATAAAGAATCTGCTAGTGAATGGATTGTATAAGCCCCCAACAGTTCATCCAGCTTAGATAAGAGCCCTATAGATGTACGTCCTTCCAGTTGGTAAAAAGAATCGATATGGTGTAGCGGATAGTACCTGTCGTTACGTCCCCTGTAAAAATCGGCATGTATATATATTGTGCCGAGGTCTGTATTGGCAGGTTTATGCTCTAGGTACAGGTTTCTGATGATGAACAGGAGTGTGTCTGCATTTGTATATGTGTTGACAAAGTGTTTATTCAAAAAGCTTTCCAACGAATTTTGAAAAGAGCTGTCTGTTACCAGTTTTTGTTTTCTGGTACTGTTGTCAATAATATAGCCGAAATGGTCTTGTGTCAGCCTGCTATCTATGACCCTGATGTATGCTACAGATGGATTTAGTGATGCGGGATGGATAGTTTTTAGTTCAAATTTGTGCGTATGTGTTTGTGCTGTAAGTGCCGTTGATACAAACAGCTGTATTGATAACAGGAAGGCAAGTATTCTGAACATAACAGGTAAAATAGGTGGCAAATATGCGGCTTTTATTCGTAAATGAATTTGCCGGTGTAGGATTGGTTTTGTATAAGGTCTGTAAGCTGGTAGAAGTAGAAACTACTTGCTGGCATTTCGCCAATCACTATTTCAGACCTGTTGCTGATTACTTGGGTATTAATGGTTTTACCCAATACATCTGTAATGGTAAGCGTGCCAGATTGTATGTTGTACGGGAACGTGATTTTGGAGTATTGATTGGCAGGGTTGGGGAAGATGCTGATTGTTTTGTTGTTTGTATTGATGTTATTTACATCAAGTGCACAAGAAAGAGCATCTATATAATTATTTATGGTTACCATAACACCATTTCTATTGAAACAAACAACATTACTTCCAACCTCCGGTGTGCCCCATGCCATAATCCCCACACCTTCTATAATACTGCCAGGGTATAAGTTTGGAATAAAATTGTGGAATCTCCATATTTTATGGTAATTGCCTGTTATTAATACTGAATCTATGTATACAACAATTCCCTTTGCATCTTTATTGCCAAGTCCCCAGAATTGATATGCAAAAGTATCCCCAACTTGCAAGTTGTAATCGTATAATACCTTTTCAACAGTATCGTTGGCATGTAGTACGTATACTTTGTTTTGGATTGTGTCTTCACGACAAAGCCCGTATTGTGCTATGCTTGTGTATGTGATGCCATTTTTAGTAACCAAGCTATCAAACTGTATTGAGTAGTAACCGTATGTAACCTTATCAGGCCATCCTGCACTACCTTGTATTTTCCAACTATTGACAGTATCTGTGAAGCGGATTTTCTGGCCGTAAGTGATGGCAGATATGAAAAGCAGCAGTAAGGGAATAAGGGTGTATAATCTTTTCATTATATAAAGTTATGAAAACGATTAATATGATAGTAGCCAGATAGGTAAGTTAATTGTAAATTGCAGCCTCAAAACGTAGGATACTGATATGTCGGTAACACAACTGAAAAACTATGCCGAAGGCAAATGGGTAGCTGCCAAAGATGGTGATGCCCTGCATAATGCCGTAACGGGCGATGTTATATATACAGCCAGCAGCGAAGGGCTTGACTTTGGTGCCATGATGAACTATGCACGCAAAGTGGGCGGCCCTGCATTGCGCAAGCTTACCTTCCACCAGCGTGGGCGTATGCTGAAGGCACTGGCTTTCCACTTGCTGGAAAAGAAAGAATACTTCTACAAGATAAGTGCCTACACAGGCGCTACGCGTGTAGATAGCTGGGTGGATATTGAAGGTGGTATCGGCAACTTGTTTGCTAATGCCAGCCTGCGCCGCCAGTTTCCCGACGAGCGTTTTTACGTAGATGGTGATGCTGCCAAGCTTTCAAAGAACGGTACATTCATCGGCCACCACATCATGGTGCCGCGCGAGGGTGTTGCGATACACATCAACGCGTTCAACTTCCCGGTATGGGGTATGCTGGAAAAGATTGCAGTAAACCTGCTGGCGGGTGTGCCTGCTATCGTAAAGCCTGCAACGCTTACATCTTTCCTTACAGAGGCGGTGTTTGAAGAAATCATCAAATCGAACATACTGCCTGAGGGCTCGCTGCAATTGATATGCGGTAGTGCACGTGGTATACTGGACACAATAGAAACACAGGACGTTGTAACCTTTACAGGTAGTGCATCTACAGGGCAGCAATTGAAGTCGCATCCACGCATTGTTTCAGAGGCAGTGTCTTTCAATCTGGAAGCAGATTCGCTAAACTGTTGCGTGTTGGGGCCGGATGTTACCACAGCGATGCCTGAGTTTGACATCTTTATAAAAGAAGTAACACGAGAGATAACTACCAAAGCAGGGCAGAAGTGTACGGCAGTGCGCCGCATCATGGTGCCTGCAAACATGGTAGAAGATGTACAGATAGCATTGGGCAAACGCCTGCAAGGCACTACCATTGGCGACCCGGGTGTAGAAGGTGTACGCATGGGTCCATTGGCAGGACAATCTCAACGCAAAGAGGTGCGCGAAAAAGTAATGCAGCTTGCACAAAGCCAGCAAATCATCATCGGCGACCTCGAAAAATTTGATGTAGTAGGTGCAGACAAAGAAAAAGGTGCGTTCCTTTCTCCGATAGTATTCTTCAATGATAGTCCGTTTACAAAAACAGACTGCCACAATATCGAAGCATTTGGCCCTGTAAGTACCATCATGCCATACAGCACAATAGATGATGCGATAGCATTGTCTAAACTGGGTAAAGGTTCACTGGTGTGTTCTATCATCACTGCAGATGATGATGCGGCAACAGAATTTGTACTGGGTGCTGCAAGCATGCACGGGCGTATACTGGTGCTGAACGCAGACTGTGCGAAAGAAAGCACAGGTCACGGTTCGCCAATGCCGCTACTGGTACACGGTGGCCCGGGCCGCGCAGGTGGAGGCGAAGAGATGGGCGGTAAGCGTGGTGTGCTGCACTATCTGCAACGCACAGCTATACAAGGTTCGCCAACTACTATCAGCCGCATAACGAATGTATATCAGCAAGGTGGTAAGCAAAACGAAACAGTGGTGCATCCGTTCCGCCAGTATTTTGAAGACCTGAAAGTGGGCGATACACTGATAACTGCAAAACATACAGTAACAGAAGCAGACATCACCAACTTTGCCAACGTGAGCGGTGACAACTTCTACGCGCACATGGATGCCACATCGCTGGAAGGTACCATCTTCACAGGTCGTGTGGCGCATGGTTATTTTGTTCTTTCAAAAGCGGCGGGCTTGTTTGTAGATGCCAAGAAAGGACCTGTATTGCTGAACTATGGTATCGATGAGGCTCGCTTCACAAAACCGGTATACCCGGGTATGACGATAGGTGTGAAGCTGACGGTGAAAGAAAGGGTAGACCAGGAAAAACGCGATGCGGAAGATATAGCAAAAGGTATTGTAAAATGGCTGGTAGATGTGTATGATGAAACAGGTGAAACTGTAGCCATAGCAACCATCCTGACGATGGTGAAGAAAAGAAACCAAGAATAATAATTGATCTATAATAGTAAAGTCCGGCAGCTTATTACTGCCGGACTTTTTTATGACTATAATATGGCGTTTCTTTGACTTTTGCTACTAGTAGTTGACAATATGTATAACTAGCTTTGTTGAAAGTTTTACCTATGAAAAAACTCCTTACGCTACTACTGCTTTTTAGTGTCTGCACTATATCAATTGCACAAAACAAGTGGATGAACCTGCCCAATAAGGGTTTTTACAAGGGTTCATGGACACAGGATTCCATCTATAGAGTAGAAGATGTTTATTTCTCAGATACGAATACGGGATATGCTGTTTCAATATTTGGCAGGTTGTTGAAAACGACTAATGGTTGTGACAGCTGGAGTGTTAAAAATGATACACTCAATGCTAATACGGTAGCTCCATTTAGTAGTATAGAATTTCTTGACGGTGGCCAATACGGTATTGTAGGCTCGCTGGGTGCAAAAGGAACAGTTTTAAGAACAACCGATTCAGGAAAAACCTGGGTAAATATAGATACCCTTATCCACGATTCTTCCAGAACAATGAAGCGCAATATTTGCGGGTTAGCTCACTATGGTGATATATTCTATGGCGTTGGCCACTGGGGAAGTGATACAGGGAGGTTTTATAAAAGCGTGGACAAAGGCGCAAGCTGGACATTGACTTATGTTGATACGAGCGTCATCAGAAATCTGGTAGATGTAGTGTTTACATCTGCAGATACTGGCTTCATAACAGGTGCGTACAAAAACTGGTCTGCAGTGGCAAAAACAACCGATGGCGGGGCAACCTGGAGGCGTGTATTTGTTGATAGCACAATAGGAGGACGTATATGGAAAATACAAGTGATGGGCAATTATATGTTTGGCTCTATAGAGCCACGTTTCTTTAAGGACACAGTGTGTATGATTCGCTCTGAAGACTATGGCAATACTTGGAAAATAATTGCTGCAGGCACTATCAGATCTACTGTTGGTGCAGCTGTAGGTACGCAGGGGATAGGTTTTGCAACACCTGCTAAAGGTTGGCTTGGGGGATATTACAGAGGTATATTTGAAACAGTAGATAGTGGCAAGACCTGGACATACTTGAACTTCGGGTATCAGGTTAACAGGATGTTTGTAATAGATAGCAGCCATATTTTTGCAGGAGGGGTTTTGGCGTACAAATACGGACACAGTGTACAATATGACAATATCTCAAATGCTATAGCTAAGCGTCAGGTGTTGAACGAAATGAAGGTATCGCCCAACCCTGCAAGAGATAACGTGCGTATAGAAATTAACCTGCAAATGGGCACAAACGTATTGCTGGAGGTATTTAATGTAGATAGCAGAAAAACCTACAGGATTGTTAATAATTACTACGAAAAAGGCATGCATATTTTTAATTGGGACTGTAGCAGTGTGCCGGCAGGCAATTACGTAGTATGGTTTGATAATAATGAAATACCGCAGGCTAAAAAGCTGGTAGTGGGCAAATGATAAATTTGTAGGATATTTGTATCCTCAAAATTTAGAATTATGCAACACGCTGAAGGCTACGTACGCAGTGAAATAGATCACGGCATTGCTACGATTGAATTTTTCCACCCGAGCAGCAACTCATTACCGGGTGTAATACTGAACGATCTTGCTAAAACTATCAACGACATAGGCATAGACCAGAATGTAAAAGTTATCATCCTGAAGAGTGCGGGTGAAAAAGCATTCTGTGCAGGTGCGTCTTTCGATGAACTGGTTGCTATCAGCAGCGAGGCACAGGGTAAAGAGTTTTTCAGTGGTTTTGCCAAAGTGATAAACGCAATGCGCAAATGCCACAAGCTGATAATAGGCCGCATACATGGCAAAGCAGTAGGTGGTGGTGTAGGCCTTGCCGCTGCTGTAGACTATGCAATAGCTACAGAAGAAGCTTCTGTAAAACTGAGCGAACTGGCAGTAGGTATAGGCCCGTTTGTGGTAGGCCCTGCGGTAGAACGTAAAGTAGGTGTATCATGCTTCAGCCAGCTGGCAATAGATGCTACAGAATGGCGCAGTGCAGAATGGGCTAAGAAACACGGCCTGTATGCAGAGCTGTATGCAAACGTATCGGAAATGGATGATGCGGTACAGGCATTGGCTGAAAGGCTTGCCAACAGCAGTCCTGATGCAATGGCGCAACTTAAGAAAATCTTCTGGCAGGGTACTGAAAACTGGGATACATTGCTGACAGAACGTGCAGGCATCAGCGGACGTTTGGTGCTGAGCGATTTTACTCGCAATGCCATCAACAAATTCAAAGCTAAAAACGAAGCAAGTAATAAATAAGCTTACTTGACTGCATCGAGCAGTACCTGCTCGTACATATCTGTGATACGCGCCCAACTATATTGGGTGCGTATTTTATTTAGGTTGTTTTGTAACAGTGTTTTGTAAGATTCCTTATCGCTGTTGTTGCGGATGATGTCTGCAATATGCGCAGGTGCAGAGAAGTAAAATGCATCGCGCTCCAATACTGTTTTATTAAACACATTGTTGTGCGCGGCTATCAGTGCATTGCTGCTCATGGCTTCCAGTAGCGATGGATTAGTGCCACCTACGGAGTGCCCGTGGAAGTAGATGTTTGAATAATAGCGCAGGTTGTTCACAGCCTTGATATCGTAAATGCCACCGAGGAATTTGATGCCCTTGTGCTGTCCGTAGCGGTTTACCAGCATGGTGCCAAACTCGTTATTTGTTTTGCCAACAACCAACAGCGGATTTTCAGAGCCGCTTTCTACATAGCCCTGCAATATCAGCTCTATATTGTTCTCCGGTTCCATGCGCGCCATCAGCATATAGTATTTGTATGGCTGTACGTTGTATTGTTGTATAACACTGGCATCCGGCTGGTCAAAAATATCTGCACCGTATGCTATAAAGTGAGATTCTTTATTGTAGGTTTCTTTAAGATATTGCTGAATGCCCAGAGAGTCTGCTATCAGCACATCTCCATGCTTTGCGGCCCATCGCTCTGCATGTTTCAAAAACCATTGTACTTTTTTGCTGTATTTGCTTCGCTTCCATTCCAGCCCGTCCATGTTTACTACGTTAGGACAGTAAGAAGGCCATCGCCAATACCACACGCTATTGCTGGTATAGCCCAGTTGCAGCAATACATCAAAGCCACGCTTGCGTGCATCGTTTATGCAGTTGAGGTCGTAAATGAATTGACCGGCAGTGCCCATTTTATCTTCAGGGTCGTTGCAGTGTATGATGTTTACACCGTGCCATTCGCTTTGCTGATATTCGTGAGAATGAGAATTATACACCCACACCTGATGTCCACGCTGCACGAGTCCCAATGCCAGATATTCTGCGCATTGTTCAAAACCGCCATACCTGTTGGGTATGCCGCGTGTACCAAGTATTCCTATTTTCAGCGACTTCTTCATTTCAGACTGCAAAAGAACATCAAAGTTTTAAAACATTCGCATAGGCCTTATAAGTTTCTTCCGCAGCACGCTTCCATGTAAAGCTATCCAGTATGCGTGTCTTAAAATCCTGATTGTACTGGGCATTGAAAGCCTTGTCTATAGCATCTTTGATAGATGCTACATCGTCGGGCTCGCAATACCATACATCGTTTCGGAAATAGTCGCGTGTATCACCTTTGTCCGTCACTACTATATTGCAACCCATTACCGCAGCTTCAAGTGATGAAAGCCCTGTTGTTTCAAAATAGCTTGGCAGCACATGCACTTTGGCATTGCTGTAGGCAGTGTATAGCATGTCTTCATCAAGATGGCCGCCTATGTGTATATTGCCTGCAGCCTCTTGTTTGCATTGTTCAAAGTATGCCATGTTGTTGGGTGATGGCTTGCCGTGTATATATAGTTTGTACTGTGTGTTGTTGAGCGCGCGTATCAGGTTCAGCTGGTTCTTACGGCTTTCTATACGCCCCATGCAGATGATGGCATTTTTATAGTCTGCATTTTCGGGGTAGTTGTTTTCGAGGTTTTTGGTGTTGATGCCATTGGGTACTACATGGTATGGTGTAGCAACAGGATACTTTGCAACAAACCTGCGATACTCGCTCTCAGAGTTTGGCAGCAGCATCTTTGCATGCTTCGCCACATATTTGATAGATTTGGTATGCCCCCATAGCAGGTATTCTTTGCTTACTATTTTCTCGCCATTCTTCACAGCACGTGCTACGGTCTTAATGTATTCAAACGTGCTTTCGGGTATCAGCTTTTTAATGGTGCCAACAATACCGCCGCGTCCTTCTTCTTTCACCGTGCCGTATTCTACAAATATGGTAGACACAAGGCTTGGCTTGCCGCTGCGCTTCATGTGTGCTATCACATCTGCCGGGCGAATGATATTGAAAAAGTGCAGCAGGTCGTATTGTGTATAGTCTATCCGTTGGTTGGTAAGATATACATCTACCAACACACCCATGTTGCGCAGCCCTGCGGCTGTTTCTTCCAGTTGCTTGGTATCGCCACCGGGAGATGAGTATAATGTTGCCCTTGATATGAAAGCTACTTTCATTGAATGGCTTAGTGTTTTTTGAGTGTTTTATACAAGCCCTTGCGCAGTGCAGAAGGCAGGAATGAAAACATATATAGTATATAAGAAGCAAAATTGCCCGGATAGTGCTTAATGGCTTGTGCTATGTGCTGACGCGCAAGCGAGCCATTGGGGTTATCCCACAGGTATTTTTTGCCTACCATAGCGTGGTAAGATGCAATCTTGTACGCGCTGAGGTTTTGGCTGCTGATGAGTTCTTTCAGTTTTGCAGCATCTTCATCGCTTACAAAACCATTGCTTATGGCATTACGACGGATATCTATAAAAGTTTGCCCACGCCATTTTTCATCAATCGTTACAGATTCTGGGTTGAAGCGCACTTTCATTAATGATTGCCGCAGGTTGCAAACCTTGCCTTGCGATAACAGCTTCTTCCACAGCAGGTGGTCTTCAAATGTCAACGCGTTTTTAGGATACAGCCCGGCAGCTATCACGGCATCTTTGCGAAACATAACGCAAGGATGTATAAACGGACATTTGCGGTCGATGCGTTCTACGATTTCTTCGTGCGTATGGCCTATGGGGACAAGTGGTGTCAGGTAGTTGCCATCACGGTCTATGATATCAGCCTCGCAACCCACCATTACATAGTCGGGGTGTTTTTGCAGAAAGTCAAACTCTACTTGCAGGCGGCCGGGCAGGTTTACATCATCCGCATCCATGCGGGCAATGATGTCTGCATTAGCCATTAGTATACAATCGTTGAGTGTATCTATCAGCCCTTTGTTGGGCTGGTCTATCAGCTTTATGCGCGGGTCGTTATATCGCTTTATAACTTCCAGCGTATTGTCTTTAGAACCATCATTGACAATGATAAATTCGAAGTCTGTAAAGCTTTGCTGCAATACACTGTCAATAGCCTCACCTACATATGCTTCGGCATTGTAAGCAGGCATTATGATGCTAAGGGGTATTTTACGCTCGCTGCTCATCATTTTCGTAGTGAATATCCATTAAAACAAATAGCTCGAATATGACTGTTACAGTAATCATCTCGAACCAGTATTCAAATCCAAGAAACAAAAGGAATAACGGTGCAATGTATCTGGTGGCTTTCAGGTGTTTAAAGTTTTTCAAGGGAAATGCTATGTAGAATATCAGGAAGCACAGTATGCCTATCAGGCCATATTCGCCTGCCACCTGATTGTATACACTATTGGGCATGTTGATAATTGAGTGCTCGCCGATAGGTAGGGAGAATACATACAACAGGCTATACAGGTGCGTTAGTAAAAAGTCGTCATTGATATAAATATACTTGGTAGGGTAGTCGCCCTGCATGCCCAAGCCTGTAGACTTTATTGCCTGCTTGGAAGAGAAGTTGCCGATGCCTGCGCCAAATAATAAGTTTCTCTTTCTGCTCAGCAGGTAGTACAGTGTTTGTTCGTGTGTATATATCTTGATGAGCCCGCCACCTCTTACTGCCAATGGAGTTTTGGCATATTCCACACCATACCATTTTTCAATGATGTATTTTAAAACACCTGGTTCCATTCGCAGGTTGGTATTGTTCTTGGATTTTGCAGTGCCGAATTGCTGTATGTATTTAAGCTCGTCTTTGTAGCTCAGCAGTTCAGTATCGCTTTTATGCATCCTATAGAAAGTGCCTCTGTCAGATTCGTATTGTTGTTTGGTGCTCAATGTCTGTTCATAGTAGGGCTTGTTAATTTCTTTTGCTGGTTTTGGTGGAGCCTGTGTTTTTGTGGCTGTTTTTTCGGTTTCTCTGTCGTATACGGCAGTTATGTATTGAATATTATTAAAGCTAAGTGCGGGGTATATAACACCTATTACCGCCAGCGCAGAGATAATATGCAGGCGTATTTTCTTTTTTCTGATGAGTATGAACATGCATGCAAACACAGCCAACAGTAGAATCAGCGTAAGGTTGCTGGTGCAAAGCAGTAGCACAACTAGGCACAGCGCAGCCCATTTGAAATCGCTGTTATATATAAAGAATACTGTGCCGAGTGCGCAGAGGATAGCATTGGTAACAGATATGGCACCCATGATGCCCTTTATGTGGTCTCCGGTAGAGCCACCATAGTATTCTGTTGGCTCCCAATACCAGTATGGTACCAACTGCCCGGAGTCTATCATCATTTTGCCCAACTCGCCGAAGCTGTAAATGGCATTGATGAGGAAAAACATTTTGATAGTAGCTGTTATTTTTTCTTTGGGCAGGTTGTAGACAGTGGCAGTGACAAAGTGTACCGCTATGCCTGCAAGTATCCAGTTGAGCACTGACATTACCCATCCAAACCAATAGCCGTTAGTAGCAAAAGAATTGTGTAATAATGAGGCAATAGTGCCCACAATGGGCATGATGAGGTAGAACTTGCCGAAGCCGGTAAGCGCTGGTGTTTTGAACCGCCTGTATGCCATGTATACAAAATAGAAGATTACTGCCGCTACTTTTACGTAGAGCTTTACATAGGTGATGCCTACAATAAATAGCAGGAACGCCCAGTCAGCATCAGCAAATATGTTTCTTCTGTTTTGCATTTGTTTCGTTATCAGGTGTGGGGTTTAAAGAATGAAATGGTATTGGTGATATGTTCTTTCCTCAGCTGGCGTGTGAAAAAAGCCATTGCAGTATACAGCACTACAGCAATAACTACCTGCACCCATATATTAACACCTGTAAAACCTGTAATAATATAACTGATTATTGCCATCAATGCAAAAGCAAGGAATGGCGTAAGCGCAAAAGTAGCCAGGTGTTTGGATGTTAGTTTGTAGTAAGCTATCAACTGGAAGATAGTTGTTATCAGAAATGCAATGGCAGCCCCAACGCCATCTAAAAACGGAATCAATGCCAGATTGAGTATGATATTGATGATAGCTGATGCACCTACAAGTGTGCTTATCTGTTTGTATCTGCGGGCCGAAAAAGCAAGTGTCCACAACAGATTGATGATAAAATGCAGTGGTATGCAAACCGATAGTATCATAAACTCGGGCGCGTTTACCGTGCCGAATTTTTTATCAAATAGATTGTCTAATACAGGTGCCCATAGTATGTTTAATACCAGCGGTATCAGCATAGAAAAATAGGACTCCAGTTTGTACAGGTTTTTCGTGTTGCTATAGGTATCGGCATCAAGGCTATCGCCTGTAGCCAGCAGGCGTGCGTAGCGTGCTAGCAGTATAGGGCCTATTACCGTCAGCGGAAGTTTTGATATTTCGTAGGCACGGTAAGCCAAGTTATATTCCGACGTAACAATATCTGTACTGATGATGCCCAGCAGAAATAAATCTGCACGTGCCAGGCTGGAATCGAATAGGACAGATATATATTGTGGCAGTGCTTCTTTCAATAGTTTTTTATACGCAATCCATTTGAAGCGAAATAAAAACTGCTTGGTAGTAATGATAAAGGATAGTAATGCTATCAGTTCGAACGTAGCGCAGCCCGCCAGTGTAGCTAAGGCTGTAGTTACAGAAAGGTTTTTGGTCATCAGCAGTATAATGCCAAGCGCCAGCTTGATGACATTGCTGATGATAGCTATTACGGCATAGGGTGTAAAACGTTGTTTGGCATTAAGGAAGAATTTTAAAGGACCTGCTGTGAAAATCAGTGCCTGTACAAGAAACATCCATGGTGTAAGGCGCATGCCATACATCATGCTATCTCCCCACAGCCATACAGATGCCAATAGTATGAGGAATGTGACTGTGGATAATACGGATGCATGAAACAAATATGCAGGTGCAGCCCAGTCTGAACGGGAAGAGCTGGCTATGCGTCGGGTAACAATCTGGTCGAGCCCGAAGCTGAGTGCCATAACCAGTATCAGGGCTACCGTATTGGCCCATGCTATACTGCCAGAATCGCTCTTGGGCAGATACAGTGATATGAGTATGAAGAAGATGCCCCCCAATACCTGAACGGCAACAGCCTGTACGCCGGACGAAAATAGTTTGCTGAATAGGCTGTTCTTCACAAATGAGCTGTGTATTAATTTGGATATGAGCGGGTAAAATTACTATTTAATCAGCTACTTTTGTAATCATATGCTGAGGGCTTCATGGGTACAAACTGCACTGCAGTACGCGTTATGTATACTCGCGTTCCTCATCCCGTTCCCCTTTATTTTCGGCTCTTACGCAATTGTACTGCTATCGCTGTTATGGATACTGAGTGGTGATTTCAAAGGTAGTTTTCAGCGCTTTAAGGCTAATAAGATATTATGGGCATGGGTGGCATACTATCTGCTGAATGCATTTAGCTATTTCTATAGCGCAAACAAAGGACAATCTCTTTTTGATATAGGTGCTAAAATGAGCATTCTATTGTTGCCTTTTGTAATAGGTGCGGGTATGCCCATCAGCAAAAAGCTATTTGAAAAGGTATTGGTTTTCTTTATCAGCAGCCTTTCCATAGTAGCACTTATAAGTATTATCCATGCCATTGTACGTTGTTATCAGGAAGGCTATATATATGAGCCATTTTTCTTTTACCACAGGCTGGTAGAGGGTTTTGACAGCAGTGCTGTGTATATGGCGCTCTATTGCTTGTTTTCGCTGGCTTGCCTGCTGATGCTGCAATGGCATCATTTTTTTACCGGCAGGTACAAATGGGTGAAGGTGATACTGATAGTGTGGCAAATCCTGTTTTTCATCCTTCTGTCTTCTCGCCTGCTGATAATATTGTTCTTTATCTTATTGGTTCCTTTCTATATACGTAAGGCTTTTAAGCATAAAGGTTTGGGGATAGGCAGGCTGGTAATTATAGCAGCATTGTTTGCTATTATCGGGGCGGGTGTGTTTACGACAGACAATCCTGTAAAAAACAGATTCAACGATATGTTTCAGAAAGATCTGAGTATAGCATGGCAACAAGACTACAGCCATATTCCACAGGATTCTTTCAGCAATGTAACACTGAGGCTAATGCTATGGCGTTTTGGTTATGAGAACATGCAGGAGCACAACTTATGGTTGAAAGGGGCAGGAAACGGCGATGCGGTAGACCTGCAAAACCTGAAGCTGGAACAACATGGTTTTGATGTAGATGCGGCGCAGGACAACGAGCGAAGCGAGTTTTATAACATCAATCTTCATAATATGTTTTTCCAGGTGTTGATGATGATTGGTATACCCGGATTATTACTTTATATCATCATGGTATTCAGTCCTTTATTTGCATTGAGGGGGATGGAATATCGTCATATATTTTTTGTTTTTCATGTAAGCATGCTTTTCTTCATGTTTCAGGAAGCAATTTTCCAGACGCAGGCCGGAATTGTGTTCTATTCTGTGTTTAGTATGATATTCTGGAATATAAAATATAATAATGATAATCAATAGTTTACAGATATTATAATTAACATATTTTATTTATTGTGAAAAAAATCAAAAAATATCATGAAATCGTAAAGTTTGACACGATTTTTGCTGTGATTTTATAGTCATTCAGAGCAAGATATTTAGAATAAAAGTAATGGAACAACCTTTTGTAGGGAAAATACCTTTAGTACAGCCTGCCCGCAAGCAGGTAGCACCGCAGTCGGACGTAGCAGATATCCGCGAAATGTTTCGCGAGATAAACCAGCGTTATATGGTTTATCAGCCATCTGGCTACTACGCAGTGGTAAAACGTGCTATTGATATTTTCGCATCCATGACATTCATCCTGCTCGTGATGTCTTGGGTATATCCGATTGTTGCCCTTCTCATCAAGCTTACATCAAAAGGCCCGGTTTTCTTCATCCAGAAGCGTACAGGTTACAAAGGCATAGAGTTTGATTGCTTTAAGTTCCGTACCATGTACGTGAATGCAGATGCTGATACCAAACAGGCAACAACCGGCGATAAGCGTATTACACCGGTAGGTAAATTCCTCCGTAAAACGCACCTTGACGAAGTGCCGCAGTTCTTCAACGTACTGCTGGGCGATATGAGCATTGTTGGCCCGCGCCCGCACATGCTGTACCACACACGCTACTACTCACAGTTCATCCCATACTACAATCTGCGCCACGAAGCAGTACCTGGTATGACGGGTATGGCACAGATAAAAGGCTTTATTGGTGAGATAACTGCAGAACGCGAATTGCGCAAGCGCATACAGTGGGATGTGTACTACCTGAAGAATCGCAGCATCTGGTTGGATATTACCATCATCTTCACCACATTTGCGCAGGTATTTGGTAAGGCGCTGAAGGGTGCAGGCAAGAATCAATAATCATTGTTAACACTGCTTTAAATCATCGAAGCAGTACATATATCATCCCGTATTTAGGCGTAACTTTAATTAGCTTAAATACGGGATATGTCTTTAATAATCACTGCCACCGATTTTTCTACCACCGCCAACCATGCACTGCACTATGCTGCTGCACTGGCCGCCAAACACAAAGCACAGCTTACAGTACTGCACAGCTATATAGTGCCTGTAGCCATCAGCGAAACGCCGATGCCTGTAATGAGTGTAGAAGAGTGCCGTGAAGTAGCGGAGAAAGGCATAGCTAAAGTAGTAGATGAGTTGACTGTTTCTTTTCCTGATGTTACAATAAACGGTGTTACCATGTTTGGTGATATCACCGAGGTATTGACAGACTATGCCAATGAAAAGAATCCCTGGATGATAGTGTTGGGCAACAGCCTGCACGATGAGGACAGCGTTTGGTTTTCGGGCAATCTGATAGACATCATGCGAGAGCTGCAGCACCCAGTGCTGGCGGTGCCTACCGGTTGCAACTATAAAGAAGTAACTAAACTCTGCTTTGCCTGCGACTATAAAAAAGATACAAGCGCACTACCGCTAAGTATGATAACTGCCATAGCGCACGAAACAGGTGCAGCTCTGCATGTGCTGAACGTAGACCATAACAGCGACCATTTCAGTACTGATACGCCTGAGGTAAATGAAGTATTGCACGCGGCATTAGCCGTTGCAAAGCCCGAATACCATTACGCGGAAGGAGAAGATGTAGATGCAGCCATTCAGGATTTTGTAGATAATAATGATATAGACTGGCTGATAGTAGCGCCACACAAGCATAGCTTCTTTGAGCGCATATTTCATAAAAGCCATACAAAGGCATTGGCACGAAGCATCAATATTCCTTTGCTGGCTTTACACTAATAATATATAGGTTGCTTACGCAACAGGTGTGAGTTTTTCTTTCACTACATTGATAAGGTGTGGGGCAGAGAATGGTTTTGTGATGTAAAGATCTGCACCTAGTTCCAATCCTTTATTAATATCATCAGCATCGGCAAATGCGCTGAGGAATATAAAAGGTATAGCTGCTGTTATAGGGTTTGTCTTAACAGCCGATAGTATTTTATCCCCGTTGATGTCGGGCAGCATAAAGTCGCAGATGATAAGGTCTATATCATTTGCCGCCAGCATACGCAGGCCATCCTGCCCGTTGTCTGCGAATACCGTATTGATGCCGTGCATGAGGAAGATAGTCCTCATCACTTCTGTTATCCCTTTGTCGTCCTCTATTACAAGGACTGTTTTACTACTTGCCATCGTTTGTGTCTGTTTGTACATCCGGTATTATAATGCTGAAAACAGAGCCTCTCCCTAAACTGCTTTCTATTGCTATGTTACCGCTGTGCGTTTTTATTGCGTGTTGTACAACCATCAGCCCTATGCCTGTGCCCGAAATATTGCCCACGTTTGATGCGCGGTAGAACGAGTGGAACAGATTGTCCAGTTCTGTTTCGGGTATGCCTATGCCATGGTCGGTTATTTGTATATGTATGTTTTCTTCTTTTCTGAAAATATACAGCTGTGGTGCAGGACGATTGGCAGAATACTTGAATGCATTGCTCAGTATGTTTACCACCGCATGCCTCATCAGGCTGCTGTCTATAAATATTGTTTTTACGTCTTCGTCTATTTCTATTTCAACATTGCGCCCGTCTGTGTGCGGCATAAACTGTTCGTGTGCTATCTCGCCGATGTAGTTGCGAACATCTACATGCTTAGGCTCGTACTTCACTTTGTTGTTTTCAATACGTCCTACTATCAATAGCTCGTTCAGTATATCGGTAATGCGTTTTACTTCTTTCACAATACCGGTAGTAAACTTCTTCTTGTCTATCGCCACGGCATCGCTGCCCATAGACTCGTACATCTCCAGTATCTCTGCCGACGACATGATAACCGAAAGCGGTGTGCGCAACTCGTGAGAAGTAATGTGTATGAAGTTTGACTTCATGTTGTTCAACTCCTTCTCGCGTTCTATCAAGCTTACCATCTGTTGTTCTTTCTGCACACGTTCTGTAACATTTGATAAACGCCCTGCTACTATATTGCCATCCTTATCGGTATGTCTGTGCCAGATGTAGTAGTCTATATACTGTGCTACATTGCCATCTGCATCTATGATGCGGAAGATGCCTTTCTGCGGTTGCTTACGAATGCGCAACTGATCGAAAGAGTAGTACAGTTCAGACTTATCGTCCGGGTGCACATGCTTCATGATGTCTGACTGATACTTTACCGGCATAACATAATCATCAAGATTCATCGCCTTCAGGAATGCATTGTTATAGAACATGATGTCTCCGTCAAAACTTATCTGGAACACACCATCGTTCAGCGTCTGCATTAGTGTCTTGAAGCGTTCCTTCTCTTCACTTACGGCTATCTGCTGTTCCTTCTGCTCGGTTATGTTGATACCGTAGCCTATCACAAACTTCAGCTTCTTGTTATCGCCGAAGTAAGGGTAGAAGATGCGCAGCACATAGTCTTTCGTGCCGTCAGGTTTCACACTTTCATCTATCCACGGTACGCTGGCACCTGTTTCCTTTGCACGGGTAAAGTATGCACGCCTTTCATCGGCCACTGCCATATCTCTTTCTCTGAATGCGCAATACTCGTAGTCGTCTTTGCCAATCATCCATGCGCGCAGCTCATCGTTTTTGATGGCTGTTCTGTTCAGGTACAGATACTTATGGTCTGCCGAGAAGATGGCGATATCTGCAGGCAACTCATTGAGGATAGTATGATAGAAGTTTCGCTGGTTTATCAGTTCTACTTCTTTATGCATCAAAGAGGTTATCTGCTCGTAGTACCATATATGGCATGTTATAACACCATCTTTCAGTATAGGGTGGTATTTGCGTTTGAAATGCCTGCCGTCTGTGCTTTCTATCACATCAAGCCTTTCTTTGCCTACCTCAGGTATCTCTATCACATCCAGAACAAACTGCTCCGGGTCTTTAAATAAACCTTTGGCTACCTGTGCAGCGCCCAGACAGTTGTATCCTGCCAGGTCTTCCGGCTTGCCGGGAATGCTGAATATTTCAATGAACTTCTTATTTACAGACAGTATAGTACGGTCTGCACTCTCTATTAATACACCCGACTCCAGCGTGTTGAACACTGCCTGCAGGTTTTCCAATAATATGTTCTCTGTCATCACCACCTGTGCCTTAGTTTGTAAGGTAGTTTGCAATCAACTCCGAACGCGATTTTACGTTCATCTTCACGTACACATTCTTTAGATGGTGGTTCACCGTGTGGTACGATATAAACAACTTGTCGGCGATTGCCTGGTAGGCAAGGCCCTCTTTTATAAGCTGTACAATCTCGTACTCGCGGTCTGTAAGGCCGAACCTGTCTTTGATGGAAACAGTCGGTTCCTTTTTATTCAAAATGCCTATCAGCTTGGTAGCTGCAATAGGCGACATATAGCTGCCGTTGCTCAATAGTGCCTGCATGGTAGCCACCGTATCGGCCATTGTAAACGGCTTGTACAGATAACCTTTAGCACCGCTTTCAAAAGCCTTCATAATGTGGTGCTCGTTCTGATCGCCCGTCATTATGATGATGGATGTTTCCGGAAACTTTTTTACAATATCTGTAATCAGGTCTATACCGGATGTCTCCTTCAGGTGTATATCCAACAGGATAAAGTCGGGTTCACAGTCTATCGTTTTGTTTTCGATGTTTTTGTAGCATGGCTCTGAGAATACTACAAAATAGTCGGGCATGGCTTCCAGGTAATGCGAGATATTGCTTCGAAGCGCATCATTGTCTTCGAGTATACCTACTGCATATAATTTTGGTTTCGCACTCATGATACTACAGCTGATTTTTTGTAATACAAATGTCTGTATATATCAACACATTTTCATGCCTTATTAACCGAATAACAACGGAATAACAATTTAAACTGTTGGTAACAAGCGGTTAACAAATTGTGTTTTTTATTTACGTTTAAAATCTTCTAAATCAATACCTTCATTCATCCTGTTTGCCTTATATGCTTCTTCTATTCTGTCTCGTTCCTTCAGCGCATTCAGCAGGTGTAAACACAGGGACCATATCTGCCGCACGTACAGCATGCCAATGATGGCTGTAGCCGCACCCAAGTATGATAAAATCAGTTTGCCCATGTTTTCTGCTTGTTGTGTTTTTACGCTTTGTTTTCAAAGGGTTAGCGAAGTATCTGGCCTACTGTATTTATTACATATATACCCATACTGAGTGCCGACAATGATACCACAGCCGTGTAAAAAATGGTGTTTACCTTATTGCTGTTCTGATAGTAGCGTTTCAGCCTCAGTTCCTGTGCCCTTCCTATTTTCTCTACATTGTAGTAGAAAAACGACTTCACAAACTTTCTGGAGAAGTGCACATTTTGCCTGTACGCCAGTATCATTAACAACTTCACCATCACCATCAACAGCAGAATAAAGATTGCAAACACCAGCAGTTGCAGCGATGCCATACCCGTATTCATGTCTTTTTCTTTCCCTTTTTACAATTACAAAAATAGCCTCGCCCGCACCCCATCCACATCACTATAAATAGTGGTTTTTAGTGGCAGACAACAGAAAAGGGCACTTTCGATGCCCCTCCCCTTAGTAGTCAACACCCATATGCCCCTATGTGTATGATACTGCAGCAAATGTAGCCGCCTGTATGGCGCCTATCCTCACTAATTATAGTAGTTTTTCTATCTGTGCCAGCCTATCCTTATATTCGCTGCATAATTAGTTGAGATGAAAAAGATTAGCCTGTATGCAGCCCTGATGCTGGCAATGACTATAAGCGCCTGTAAAGACAATGACAAGCCTGCTGAGGATACTACTGCTACAGAACAACCTGCTACCAATGTGCCTGCCCCTGCGCAAATACCGTTTTCATTGGTTACTGAATATCCACATGATGCTACCGCATTTACAGAAGGTTTGCAGATGGTAGATGGCGTTTTGTATGAAAGTACAGGACAATACGGCTCATCTGACGTGCGCAAAGTAGCATTGGCGACAGGGAAAGTACTGCAAAAGCAGGCTATGGATGCCAAATACTTTGGTGAGGGCATTACGGTACTGAACGGTAAGCTATACCAACTGACGTATAAAGAGAAGACAGGCATAGTGTATGATGCTAAAACCCTGAAACAGCTACAGACATTTAGCTATCCGAATGCCGAAGGCTGGGGAATGACCAATGACGGAACCAACCTGATATACAGCGATGGTACAGACGAATTGTTCTTTATAGACCCTATAAGTTTTAAAGAAGTGAAGCGCATACACGTAAAAGACCAATATGGTACAGTAACGCGTATTAATGAGCTGGAATACATAAAAGGCTATATCTATGCCAACCAATGGCAGGCCGATCTGATATATAAAATAGACCCTGCTACCGGCAATGTGGTAGGTATTGCCGACCTGCGCAACCTGCGCCAGCAAACGGACATCCTGGCATTGGGGCAAGCTACAGACGAGACACAACCTGAAGTGATGAACGGCATAGCATATGATGCGGCTACGAACAAAATCTACATAACAGGCAAAAACTGGCCAAAGCTGTTTGAAGTGAAGCTGGATAACTAAGCTGCATAATAAATTGCATCCTCAGCCGTTTAGTATGGACAATCGACTGAAAATGAGGCTGTTTTTAATATCATCTGCTATTTGCATTACTACCGCTACTACAGCGCAGGAGCTGAATCTTGGTGTGCATGTGAACCCCATACTTACCACGCCGTATATGGACGGTGCATCGAAGGTAGATAATCGCATTAATGTATCTAAAGCACGGATTGGTGCTAATGTTGGTTTGGATGCTAATCTGGTAATGGGTAAATGGCGCCTGCAGACAGGTGCGGGTTTGATGCACAAATCTATATCGTATTATCAGCGCACTAACAGCAATAATGTAGATGCCTATGCTAAAGATATAGTAGAAACAATATCTGTAGAAGTGCCAATGTTGGTGGGCTACAAGCTGGCAACCCAAAACAAAGAAACGTATTACCATGTATATGGTGTGGCGGGTGTTTCATACGAATGGAATACGCTCAATGGCGTATCATCCAAAACAGGAGTAAGAAGTAGCGGAGGTTCTGCCCAATTGCAAAGCTATGATATAGGCTATGTGGGCGACAAGAGCCAATGGATGAACATTGTTGCCGGTATGAACATCAATGCCATACTGCGTGGGGTGGGGCTGATAGATTACGGCTTTACCTTCCATCTGCCAATGGGCAATGCTGCGGGATATACCATTGCATCAGATGTAAATACAGGCGGCGGAACTGTTAACTATCGTGGTACATACTACCCGCGACTGGCGCATATAGACTTCAAGCTCTGTTATTATTTCCTCAGTCTGCGAGATGGCGGCATAAAACGTTATAGTAAAGTATAATCCTGCGCACAAAGTTTTAAACAAAATACCCAATTCGGGGTATAGGAAACGGGTTGGGTGCTTTGCAAATTTGCATCAGCCTTATGGATAAGAACCTGACAGTATATCCCATCTCTACAGGAGATCAGCTGAACGTATTTGCGGCAGAAGACATGTGCTGCATACGTGTGATGGATATGGCAGGTAATGAAATGGTGAAAGCAAAAGACATCCGCAGCAAGAAGAACACCATAGACATCAGGCATCTGCCGGGCGCTACCTATATAGTAGAGGTCACCTTTCTGAACAGCCGTACAGGGCGTTCTGTTTTCGTAAAAATGTAAGCATCAGTAAAATTTATCGAGCTGAATTTGTTGCTTTGAAAATATTAATCGTAATATTGCAATGAATAGATAAAGAGATGGGTGCAACAAAAACAGATTTATTTTCGAAAAAGCAGAATGAGTTGGCTGCCATGGCCAAGGCGCTGGCGCATCCTGCACGTATTGCCATATTGCAGGTATTGGTGAAAACCAATGCATGTGTATGTGGCAGCCTGGTTGACGAACTGGGTTTGGCGCAAGCCACTATATCGCAACACCTGAAAGAGCTGAAGCAAGTAGGACTGATACAAGGCACCATAGAGGGTACCAGTGTGTGCTATTGCATCAACCCGAAAGTATGGCAACAGTACAAAGAATTCTTTGCCATGTTCTTTAAGGAATTGCCGGAGAATAAATCTTGTTGCTGATATTTTTTTGTCTGTATCAATCGCAATATTGCAATAACACAATAAATTAGCGTTATGAAAAATCAAATGCAGGTAAGCAACTGCTGCGATGTAACAAACGACTGCTGCGGCGGTAATACGGATTGTTGCGAAGGCTTGGGTTGCTGCTAACAAAACAGCAGGGCTTCTGTAAAGAGGCCCTGCTATATATTTTTCATGAATCACAATACATAAAACGAAGTATATGCAAACAGAGCAGGAATTGAAAGAACTGGTGCGCCGGAAGTATAGCGAAATAGCACTGCAGGATAAAGAAACAAACATGAGCAGTTGTTGTGGTAGCGGCGGTTGCAGCACAGAGGTGTATAACATTATGAGTGATGACTATACCAAAATGGAAGGCTATCATGCAGATGCAGACTTGGGTCTGGGCTGCGGACTGCCAACAGAATTTGCACAGATAAAAGAAGGCGATACGGTAATTGACCTGGGTAGCGGTGCAGGAAATGATTGTTTTATAGCACGCAAAGCAACAGGCGAAAAAGGTAAAGTAATAGGTATAGACTTTACCGAGGCGATGATAGAAAAAGCACGTGCCAATGCAGAGAAGGTTGGATTCAACAATGTTGAATTCAGACAAGGAGATATAGAGAAAATGCCTGTGACGGCAAATGTTGCAGATGTGGTAGTAAGCAACTGTGTACTGAATCTGGTACCGAATAAAGACGGTGTTTTCAAAGAAATATTCCGTGTGCTGAAACCTGGCGGACACTTTAGTATATCAGACGTGGTGCTGGTGGGCAACCTGCCCGATAAGCTGCGTAATGTGGCAGAAATGTATGCGGGCTGCATCAGCGGTGCTATACAGAAAGATGATTATCTGGCGCTGATACAAGCCAATGGTTTCACCAACATTACCCTGCAAAAAGAGAAAGCTATTGTAGTACCAGATGATATACTGAACCAATACCTGAGTGCAGAAGAAATTACAAACTTTAAAAACAGTGGTTTGGGAATATTCAGCATCACTGTATTTGCTCAAAAGCCTGCTGCATGCTGCACACCGGGTAGCGGATGCTGCTAAAAATATAAACTGACACAAACCAATATAATATGTCTGCAAACAACTGTGCACCCGCAGCGGGAAGAAAAAGACTGGGTTTCCTTGACAGATACCTGACGCTGTGGATTTTTGCCGCAATGCTACTAGGCGTTGCAATAGGGTATTTCATTCCTTCCAGCGCCGATTTTATTAATTCATTCAGCAATGGTACTACCAATGTACCCCTTGCCATAGGGCTGATATTGATGATGTATCCGCCTCTTGCCAAAGTGAGGTACGAGAAAATTCCGCAATTGTTTAAGAACACAAAACTGTTCTCTCTATCCATGTTCATTACATGGATTGTAGGTCCGTTCATCATGTTTCTCTTGGCAATCACTTTCCTGAAAGATTATCCTGAATATATGACAGGGCTGATACTGATAGGCATTGCCCCGTGTATAGCTATGGTAATAGTGTGGAACGAACTGGCAGATGGCAACAGGGAATATGTGGCAGGACTGGTTGGTGTCAACAGCCTGATGCAGGTATTTTTCTTTAGTTTCTATGCATACTTCTACCTCACTATTATGCCGCCATTATTTGGAGTAAAAGGTGTTGAGATAGATATTACCATAGGGCAGATAGCGAAAACGGTGGGTATCTATTTGGGTATTCCGTTCGCAATGGGTGTCATCAGCAGGTATGGGTTGATAGCTGTAAAAGGTGAAGAGTGGTTTCAGACAAAATTCATACCACGTATATCTCCTATTACACTGATAGCACTGCTGTTTACAATCGTTGTCATGTTTAGCCTGAAGGGTGAAATGATGGTGCAGATACCGATGGATGTAATACGTGTTGCTATACCACTGGTGATATTTTTCAGCATCATGTTCCTTGTTACCTTCTTCGCTGCAAAGAAAGCAGGTGCAGATTATTCGCAGAATGCTGCTATTGCATTCACAGCATCGGGCAACAATTTTGAATTGGCGATAGCCGTAGCAATAGGTGTATTCGGTATCAATTCGGGCCAGGCATTTGCAGGGGTTATTGGGCCGTTGGTAGAGGTGCCCGCGCTGATAACGATGGTAAACATTGCATTCAGGCTAAAAAACAAATACTATAACAAAGCAACTGCAACCAACTGATATGAAAAAACTACTTTTCGTTTGTATAGAAAACAGCAATCGCAGCCAGATGGCGCAGGCTTTTGCACTCATGAGCGGTAAGGCAGAGGCATACAGCTCGGGCTCAAGGCCTTCGGGTATTGTAAACCCTAAGGCTATTGCAGCCATGAAAGAATTGGGCTATGATTTGAGCACACACAAAAGCAAATCGCTGGACGAGGTGAAAGACTTTGCACCATTTGATGCAGTGGTGACGATGGGCTGTGGCGATGCCTGCCCGTGGATGCCAGCCAAACAACATATAGACTGGCAGATACCCGACCCGAGAAATATGGAGCCTGAACAGTTTAATGAAGTGCGCGATCTGATACGTGAAAAAGTGAATGAGCTGATAGCATCTTTATAAAAAAACAAAAGGCGCGCCTTGTAGAGAGGCAGCGCCGTTTGCTAAACGTATGAAACACTAAATCGTAGCCTGAATCGCCATTTATAATGGAACAACCTGATTGAGAATGCAAGGTTTCGGGATTTGGGGAGTAAATTGTTCATAGCTCATCTTTTTATACCGTTATCTGATTCTTCAGTATCAAGCTCTACTAAATAAGACGATACAATTTCCGTGCCCGTTGGTATAGAATTGTTATAATAATGTAAAACAGAAAAGCTCCCGATTTCGGGAGCTTTCTTTATGACAATTGTATGAAAATTATCAGTCGCCTTCAGTTACGGGCACCGTTATCTCGTAGGTTTGGTCTGCCGTTATAGTAACAGGTTTGCCCGCTTGCACTGTTTGTTGTATAGTACTATCGTAGCCCAAGCCATATACATAGTATTTGCCTTTCTTCAGGCCGGTAAATGTAGAAGATGGAATACCATCTACCACCATACATTTCAGCGAGTCGTCGTACTGAGATGCGTTGAATGTAGCCGACGGCAGGTCGTTGGTATTGTACTTGATGTACATTGTACAGTTGTTGATGTACTTGCTGTGGTGCTTTGGTACTGCTTTGATGCTTGCATTGCCACCTTTGCCTGCAACTTCTACAGGCTCATCACGTCTGCAAGATGAAGCACTGCATACCAGTATCAACATTGCGCCGCCAACTATCGATAATACTTTGTTTGTGTACATAACAGGTTTATTTGTGTTTTTTATTCTGATACTACTGAACCCAGTGTTATCATATTAGCATAGTTGTTGGCAATTTTGGCAGATGTAGCACCTACGCTCATTACCGTGCTGCTTGATGCAATAGAAACTGTATTCGGAGAAAACCATTTCAATACATCTGTATTCAGCATCACGCTAAGTTCTTTAGAAGATGAAACATCCATATTTTGCGGAAAATTGATGGTTACTTTACGTATGCCGCCGGTAAAATTGTCGAAACCGCCAATGTGGTGTACAAATTTTTTGTCAGTAGTTGTCAAAGCCGCACAAGTGCCTTCCAGTTTTGCCATTATGTAGCCGGTGTTCCATGTCCAGAACATGCCGTTTGCCGGGTCTAATGCACCTGTTTGTGCGCCGCTTACGTTGCGTGTGCTATCTACACCTATCAGGAAGCTGAAGCCTTTGTAGCTGCCTTTTGGCACACTCTTCAGGTGGAAGTGGTGAGAAGATGCCACATCTGCCTGCAGCAGGTGATAGCTTTCAGGTTCCGCGTATTCGCTACCATCAGCTTTTATCATTTTGATGTTGGTAATGTAGTAGTTGAATTTTGTAACTGTAAAGGATTCGCCTGCGGCATTTGTATAGTTGCCTGTTGTCATTACCAGATCTGCGCTACCTGCTTTGTGGCTGAATTCAAAACCAACGGTACCAATTGTTGTAGTATCGGTTGGGGTAGGTGTAGGCGTTGTCGTTTTATTGTCATCTTTTTTATTGCACGCGGCAAAAGAAACTGCCAGCGCAGCTATTATTGAAAGTGATTTTATCGTGTTCATTTTTTATAGTTCTTTAATAAAGTTAATTAATAATTATAGACAATATTTATGCCAATCAGGGTTGGCTGGTAAATGTAAACTGTTTGGTGCTTTGATTGCCATCATGGTCAATCTCTGCCGTCAGGATAAATTGCAGTGTATCTGTGTAGCGTAGCGTATCTACCCAGCTTTGGTTTATGTTTACCTTATCGCTGTGGGTATGCTCGTAATAATAAAACAACTCTTTGCCTGTCGATTTGCTTTTCAGCATCATCTCGTAGCCATGTAGCTGTGTTATATAGCTTATCAGCCCTTGCATTTTCAAAGTGTCTCCTGTTTTAAAAGACTGTCCGTCCTTCAACGTAGTGATGTCGATTGTTACTTTATCCGGTTGTGCAGGCGTATCATCGTGCTTTTGGCAACTTGCAAAAGCAACCGTCCCTGCTATTATAACCGCTAATTGTTTAAAAAGTTTCATTTGAATTGTAATGGAAAAATCAGAAAAAATATAATAGTCCTGTTTCTACCTTTTGTGTTGCCTCTACATAGCCCGATGCATAGTGTTGAAATACGGGAATAGCATAACTGCACTGCAAGCCCAGGCGCTTGTAGTAAACCTGTGCACCTGCTGTAATGTAGGTGAGATATCCACCCGTATTGTAGTTCAGCCATTTACGGCTGTAGTTGTCATAATCATGCAGGGCATAGTCTGCACGGATGCCCATTTGCGGTTGCAGTACAAAGCTGTTAATCCGCCACCAATAAAAGCCATTGAGGCTTACCGACAGTCTGTCGCCATATTTGTAATTGGCAGCATTGGTAGTGGTAAAGGTGTATGAAGCATCTGTATTAAAGCCTGCATTGCGCCCGCGTAGGGTATAGTTGGCACTTAGTATAAAGTCCCAACTGCCGCTGCCCGTTTGTATGTTCATCATCTCGCCATTGCCGGCACCCGTAGTACGTTTGCCGGTAGGTGCTTTGATGCCGCCGCCAGCCAGCAGTATATGCCTGATGCCGCGGTTGCTGCTATCTGCAGTGCGGATGATGGTTGCCATAGCCAGCAGGCTGGCATCGCCTATGCCATTGTAAGTGCCTGTGCCTGTATCGGTTACCCTGTTATTGTATTGGTAGGGCAGGAAGCCGAATAGCTGCACATGGCTGCCTATATTGGCTTTGCCCCACAGTTGCAGAGTATTGTAATACTCTGTGCTGCGCTCTTTGGGCAGGTTTTCGAAAAGCCCCGGATGCTCGCTGCTAAAGCTGCGATACTGGTATTGTATACCTATAAAGTGTTTGTAGAACTGAGGCAATATGCCCAAGCCCTGGCTACTGCCCGAAGCCCCGCATACATCGCACGCACGCGCAGATGCACAAGCTAGCAGCATAGCTATGGTAGCTAGTTTTTTTAGCATGAAAATCTGATAAACTATATGAACATACAGACGCTATCTACAGGAATATCCTGCGATGGCATCAACACAAAACATAGATAGTTTATGCAGCCTGTGGCGGGTGGAAGATATTGACTAAAGGATTGTAACCTTTTGGTGATGTATATATGTCAATATAGGTTATGGCTTCCTCTTGGAAGCATGGTGTGAATGTGATAGAAGCAACAGGCAGAAACTCTGCACCTTCTACCTGCAATTGTTTTGACTGCTGATTTTGTTGCTGATTGTTTTCGGTTTTGTTCAGCTGCTTGCGCAGATAACACTTACCGTTACACTTCATCTGCGGGCGTGTTTTGTTTTCGCAAAGCTCTTTGGCAACATAGGCTTTATTGGCCTCGTACCACGCTACTATACCTAGCTTCAGCACAGACTGAAAACACAGACATAATAGTAACGATATGGCAAAGAATTGTTTCAAAACCTTTGGCAAAGGTATGCCATTAGTAAACACAGCAAATGAGCTTAATCATATTTTAATAGGGGTGATGTAAAATGTATTAATTACTAAATAAAAAAACCACCTGAATACAGGTGGTTCTATTTTAAAACAAAGTTATTATTAACTATGGCAGGTAATAATTGCCAAAGTTGCGTACGCTGATGTCTATATTATATGTTTGCGGGAAGGTATCTACAACCATGAAGCTGCCGTATCCATACAGGCTATCATTTGGTGTAACATACCTGAAATCGCGACCTTTTACAAAGAAGTAGTAATTACCTCTTTTCAGGCTATCGAATACAACCATAAAGTTGCCATTCTGGAACTTAATATTGCTTGAATCATCAAAGCGAGGATCCTGCATCGTGATAGCCGAATTGTAACGGATGTATACAGTTCCGGTATCTACTACTTTTTCATATTGTTTGGTAGTCACCCTTAATTGTGCCTTACCGCCTTTGCCTGCAACAGGTGCAGCAGGTGGTATTATTTCTTCATTTTTTCTGCGACAGCTAACCGCAACAATGCCTAGAAGTAAAACGAAAAGTATGTGTTTTGTACGCATAATGTTTAAAGATATAATTAGTTTAGGTTTTATAAAATAGTCTGCCCTAAAAAAGTTTCGTATAAATACGGAAATAATGTGAAATTTATAGAGTATGAAGGTGAGATATACCATAAATATGGTTGCCGGCGCGGCGCTGCTGCTACTGTTGCAGCTGCTGTATGGCAGTGCCGTAAGGGCGCAGGGTACCATGAGGCTGGTAGCAGAGGCGGTGTATGCTAACGATTCTATCAATTATACGTTATCTGATAGTACAAGCTACGTATATAGTGGCGGGCGCACCAGCAATATGAAGACAGGGCAACATATGTTTGATACGGCATCGCATTGGGTAACACTATCCAGGGCTCCGTATGTGCGCAATATGCAGGTATATGACGCTGTAAACAGAATAACCGGCGCTACCACACAGCTATACAAAGGCGCGGGTTGGCGCAATAGCCAGCAATTTCTATATAAATATCTGACCGGCAACCGATATGATACCGTATGGCTGAACTACTGGGATACAACCAATGCTATATGGAATACCAGACGCATTTACAAATACAAATACGCTGCCGGGCATATAGATAGCATATACTGGCTAAAGCCAGCCGGCAGTAGCTGGACAATAGAAGCGGTGGATGCATATGTGTATACCGATACATTGCTAACCAAACATACACTGGATGTATGGAACGATACCATGACCAAATGGGACAGGTGGCAGTTGGAAACCTATCACTATGACGCGATAGGGAAGGCAGATACGTATGAGCGATATACTATTGACATCCCTACACTATCGCTAAAGCCGGAAAGAAAAGAGGTGTATGTATACGATGCCTCTAAACGACTGGCAGGTAAGTGGACATATTATTGGTTTACCATATCGCAAAGCTGGCAGGGCATCAACGAGTATTATTATAGCTACAATAGCCACGATGATATAGATGTTGAGGTGAAAAACTATTGGGATCTGTTTGCCCAGATGTGGGGGCCACTCAGCAAAACATACTACTATTACGATTTGTCTTTCAACATTACCGATATTATAGAAAAGCAGTTTGACTATCCGATATTTAAAAACTATGCCACTACCAGCTGGTTGTATAACAGCAGCGGGTTGCCAACCATAAAGCGCGATTATGTGTGGAGTGACTTGTGGAGTACCTGGCTGCCAGAAAAGAGCAACAATAGCCAGATATTATACTACTACGAAAAGTATAATAATGTAGCTGCATCGCCTGCAGCAGATTTGGCAGATGTATATCCCAACCCCGCAACAGGTAGTGTAAACCTGCGGCTGCACAACAAACCCGAAAAACCAGTGGTAATATACATGCACGATATGCAGGGCAGGCTGGTGCGCATGTGGCAGGAAAATGCCGGGTATAACTATACGCTGCAATTGCAAGGGTTGCAAAACGGACAGTATTTACTAAGGGTAGCCAGTGGTAGTGAAGAAATGACAAAACTGTTAATCATTGCCAATCAATAAAATGTACATTTGCGCCATTCAAAAATGAAGATGACAGGTAGATTAATTAATGCGTTGCTGATAGTTGCATGTACGCTGGCATTGCCTTCTTGTTGCAAGAAAAGGACATTTTGCAGTAACGAACAACTGAAAATTGCTTTTACAGGTTTTGACAGAAGCAGTATACGTACTGTAATACTGAAGCGATATACAACGGGCGATAAGGAAAAAATAAAAGCGCTCGACTCGGCACAGTTGGTAAATAATACCCCAGTAAACCCGGTTGCAGGCAAGCCCGATACATCTTGGCTGAGCAATTATACCATAACATCAGGTAGCCTGCAAGGCATTTCTTATGGCAATGACTGGGTGGTGTTTTTGCCAGCTATAAACAGGACTATTCGTTTTACAGATATATACGAAGCAGATAATCGTTATGTAAAAGTGAAGTGTGGCGATAATGATACTAAATGCGTAAACAGTATTAAGTCTTATGCCATAGAGGGCTTTTGGGTAGAAAGTAATACTGCATATATTAAAAAGTAAATATTATTGCTATGGTTGTATAATGCCCTGTGCACAGCACAGGGCATTATTTTTTTCCCAACCTTTTCTTTTTATAGGTAGTCTATTATTACTGTAACCTAAAAACTAAATGTATGAAATTTAAAATCCTACCCTTATTATTGGCATCGTCTATTGGGTTTAGTTCTTTGGCACAATCACCCGCGCGGTTGTCTGCATTCAGCGTAAAAGTGCAAAATAGTAGTACTACCACATTGTTAGATACAGTAAAGTATTCATACTTCTCAACACATGGTGGTGTGCCGTTTGTTGATGCTTTTTTCATTAAACAGTATTTTGCAGATTATGTACTTAACAAGCCAATTAATTACCGGGGTATCGTAAACATCGCTAATCTCGAGTTTTCTCATGCTCAAAACCATAAGGCAAATACATTGCAAGGTACAGTGCCGTTTTATAAAGAAATAAAAACGTATACATCGGCAGGCTTACTGGGCAAGCACGAACAGTTTGTAGATACTAATTTTTACTGGTATCAACCTTTGCAGCCTGGTACAAGAAAGCTGGTAACTAACTACGCCTACAACACATCCGGCAATTTGTTGACAAGGCAGGTTGTTTATGAAGATATAGCAGGCTCTCCAATCTTAATAGATATGGATAGCTTTGCATACAATACAAGCGGTAGTCTTGTGCATATATATAAGTACAAGGGTGGCAGCCTTGCAAGTATTACCGATTTGTTTTTTACAGCCAATGTGTTGGATAGTGTGTATGACACTTACTCCAAACGCTATTATACGTACAGCGGAACTAAACTGGTCAGTTTTAGGGAGCAATTCAATTCTATGAGTTATGGCTATAGAAATGATACTAAATACAATATTGCCGGTTTGCCAACACAAGACTCTACAACAGTTATAAATAATGGTATTCCAAGCCCTTTGTCTAAGTATACGTATCATTATAATACTAATGGAGATCTAGTTCTATCAGACTATTGGCCGTACACGGGTGGTATGCCTGATACACTTACAAGCCGTATGTGTTTCTATATGAATTATGATGCCAATCACAACATGTTGTCTTTGCATGTAAGATCTACAGGAGGGCTGGATACTCAATACCATGACAGGCACGAGTTTACCTATAATAGCCTGAATCTGGTTGAAAAATATGTACAGAAAAAGTGGGATAGTGCCAGCGCATCCTGGGTTGCTCCATCGGTAGATACACAACGTTATTACTACTATTCAAACATAGCAGGTGTAGATAAGTCTCCTGTTCAGCAATTGCAAAGTACTATATACCCTGTGCCTGCAACAGCTATGCTGAATATAGACATCAGCAATGGTAAAGAAAATGAAACAGCTTTCGAAGTGTATAACACAAGCGGACAAATGGTAAGGCGTATGGTGATAAAAACAACTGCTAATGGCAAATACACAATACCGGTGGCAGATTTAAGTGCAGGTACATACATACTGCATAGCAAAAATGGAGCGCTTGAAAATGTGAAGCAGTTTGCAGTGATACATTAGGAACACCGTTTTTAAATATTGAGTGTAAAAGAAAATCCCCCGATAAGCATCGGGGGATTTTTTGTGACATGTGTTGTTATCGTGCAATAACTACAAATGGCTCTCTCACTTATTATGATTTAAACAAACAAACAGGATGCTATACGCCCAGTTGACGAGCATCTTTCATAGATGCTATCGCAATTCTTTTTTCTATACGTTTTGTTTTTTGCTTTTGCAGAAATACCATCACAAAGGCAAAGCCCAGATAGCAGCGAAGCAGCAGGCCGATTGGAATAAGTAATAGCGATTTCATTTTCTGTTTGTTTTGATGTTTGATAATGTGTTTGTTTTGTTTGTTCCCTTTTTCAGGTGTTTTTTAGTTTTTGTTTTGTGTTCACTTTGCTTAGATGTTTACTGCAGCTACTATGCAACCCAGTATAGCGATGAACATTGTAATCTTTTGCATTGTGTGTGTTTTTTAAAGTTTGTTTTAAAAGGCTGTGTTTTTTGTTTTGTTTGTCTTCGTTTGTTTCCGTTTGACAATGCAAATATGCAACCACAAACAAGGGGTTGCCAAAAAAAGCGGGGCACTTAACCGGTCGTTTAGAAGCGGTTAACGACTTGCTTTGTTAAGCGTTAACCAACCATTAAGAAATAAAAAAGCACAGCGGGGGCTGTGCTTTTCGGGGGAAGGCTTTCGTGGTAATAGTTTCAGGGGGCTGTCTGCTTATGTTATATTCAATGATTTGAACAGGGCTTCTTTTCTATTGGGCGATATATTAATGCATTCTCCATCCTGCATTATTACATAGCCGCCTTTGCCTTTTACATACTTGCGTATTTTATTGATGTTGATGATGTGCGACTGGTGTACTCTTACAAAACCATGTAGTGTTAGCGTTTCTTCATAGTGCTTCAGCGTATGGCTGATGGTTACTTTACTGCCATCATCCAGAAAGAAGTTGGTATAGTTGTTACTGGCCTCCAGGCGGATGATGTGTTGGGGCTGTACAAACTGTATTTCGTTCAGGTTACTGAGGGCTATTGTCTGCAATTGATTGATGTGGTTCATTTTATGCATCTGTTGCTTCAGCCATTGCAATTGCAGTGCTTTGCTTACAGCATTCGTTACATCTTTGATATCTGCATGGTAATGCAGGCAATCAATAGCCAGTTCGGGTACCTGATTTAGCGTGTATTGTTGTTCTGGGGCAGTGAAGATGATGTTACAGTCCAGAGCGGACAGTTTTGTCAGTAGCCTGCTGTCATTGTCCTGGAAGTCCATTTCCATAAATGCCAGCCCCGGGCTGGTGCGCGATACAAGCTTCTCCGCCTCTGCAGCCGAGAATGCAATGCCACTAACTGCCACCTGCGGGCAGTGTGCAGATAAAATGGTGTGTAAACGCCCTGCTTCGGGTCGTCTGTTTCCTACGATGATTGTTTTTATGGCTTCTCTCATATCTGATATATTAGGCTTTGTAATGGGTACGTCATGGTGAGCCACGTTTGTGGCTATCAGTTACACATAAGAAGAAAGAGATTTGTTTCATGGTATAATGGTGTTGACTAAAAAAGCGGAAGGGGGAGTTGCCGCGACTTTATGTAAAATAGGATGTTTGTACTGAATGTCAATGAATCAACATGCCATTAACAAAAAAACCAGTGTAAACACTGGCTTTTTTGTAGTAGTGAGATAATTCTCTTTTATTCTTTTATAAATGTTGCCTTGTCTGAAATACCTTGTGTATTTACTGCCTTCAGCATATAGGTACCTGCAGGAAGCGAGGCAATATTGATAGATGTTGCAATGCTGCTTACAGTCTGGCTTATTACTTCTTTGCCTGTCATATCATATATTTTCAGCACACCTTTGCCAAATGTATTGCTTACAGATACATTGAGCGTATTGTTTGCAGGGTTTGGATACAGACCTATGTTTTTGCCTTCCGGTATTTTAGCTACAGATGTAGTGCCGTTTTTAGGCTGGCCGCAAACATAGTATTCCTTGTACTCCATTTTGAAGTCAATAATCTTATCGTCTTTTTGTTTGAATGGCGCATCTTTTAATGGGCATTTAAAAATTTCATACGGTGTTTTATATTCTGGCATGTAGATGTCGTCTTTACAGTCTCTACCTGTATTGTTTTGTACAATGAATGTAGCTTCTGTGCCCGGAAAATAATTACCTGCGTATGCCGGAATGCCTGCATTGTTATTGAACACGATAGAATGGCCAACAGATGCATCGCCGTCAGATTGTACGTTGTACCTGATAAGATTGCCACTGTAGTCTGTTTCTATGTACATTTCTCCACTAATGGTAGCATCGCGGCCCGTTACGCAGAATCTGTCACCTACTGGCACAATACTATTGCCCCATGAAACATCGCCGTAGTTGTTGTAAGAATATACTCTCAGGAAGTTAACAGCCATACTGATAGGGTCCAGCTTCATAACCATAGCCTGAGAGCCTGTTTGGCAAGGAGCACCGCCCCAACCTGTTATGGCAACATCACCATCGTACGCATCGTTGATGCCACGGCCTACCAGTACATAGCCCCAATTTTCGTTGTCTATTACATTGCTGGCAATCTGGTTGCCTGCATTATCTACAACTGTTACGATAGTGCCGCCCCACACTTCGCCAAAAGTATTGTCTACACCTACTAGTGCATAGTAGTCCTTATAGCGTGTTACTTCGTAGTAATTGCCCGGCATTACAATTGTTGGATCCCAGTAGGCAGGTGGCTGTGCATAGCGTGCCCATTGCAGATTACCGCCAGCATCTGTGCCAATAATTGCAGCATAATTGCCCATTTCATGGCCGCATGCAATGAAGCCGCCATCGTTTCTTTCAATCACACTGTTCAGCATGCCGTAGTTCATATTCGGGTCAAAGTATCTTTTGTACCATTGCACATTACCGTGCCCATCGGTTTTCAAGAGAAACAGATGATCGTATGTTGGGCCGGGACAGCCGGATGTTTCAGGGTCTACGCGCACACGGCCGCAAACAATGTAGCCGCCATCTTTAGTGGTTTTGGCATCGCCCGTAGTAAAGTAGGTAGCCAGATGAGGGCAGCTACCGTCTTGTACCGCTGTTACCTCATCTGCAGTTGCATAGGTTTTGAACCACTGTGTATTCAGTGCATTGTCCAGTATCTGCAACTGAATTTTAGAGAGGTTGCCACCAAAAGCTGCCATGTTTGACATGCCTGCAATAGTAGACGGGTATGTATTGCCCGAAAGCGCATACACGTCTGCCTGCGAGTTGTAGTCGAGATTGCTGTTCTCTGCATTGTCAATGTGTTTCACGGAGTTTTGTGCAAATGCAGGTAGCACAGAACCACACAGCATTGCTGCTGTGATGCTAAGGATTAATTTTTTCATAAGCTCGATGATTTTGTACTGCCAATATCGCGCATAGCCATATAGCAAGAAAGGTGGTTTTAGTAAACCACCTTTCTGCATGAGTATTTATGTATATAGTTTTAGTATCTAGAAATCGACTATCAGTTTCACATTCACCAGTCGTGATGTGAGGCGATTAGGCACGGCAAATGTTTTACCGCTTGTCTGGTCTTGTACCCATGTGTAAGACAGGGTGTTTTGGATGCCCAAAAGGTTAAACACTTCAAGGCTCAACCAGCTGTTTTTAACACTGCTCAGTACTTTGCTTTTGTGTTTTGCACCATTCAGCAGTAGTGTGCTGAAGCCTATATCTACACGCTTGTAGTCTGGCAGGCGCAGTGTGTCGCCATAACGGTTGGCATCAGGCGGACCGAAAGGAAGACCTGTTGCATACATCAGGTTCAGGTGCATTTTAAAGTTTTTCCATTTAGGGAAATAGTCTTCAAAATACATGCCCAGCATAAAGCGTTGGTCGGCAGGGCGGGGTACATAGCCCGGGTAAGTAACACCCGTTGTAATGCCATTATTTTTGCTAACAACAGAATCGTCTTTGATGTCTTCCATTGTTTTCATGATGCCGATGCTTACCCACGATGTAGCATTTTTTACAAGGTCGCCATACAGACGCACCTCGCCCCCTACTGCATAGCCTACAGAGTTGTTTTTGCCAAAGTAGCGTATACGTACATTATCATACTCGTATGGTACTAGGTCCCACAGGCCTTTGTAGTATACCTCTGTCGTCATTTTGAAAGGGCGTGCCCATGCCTGGAAGTTGTAATCTACACCCACAACTGCATGGTAAGACTTCTGTGCTTTCAGGTTGGTATTTACATTGCCATTCAGGTCGCGCATTTCGCGGTAGAAGTTGGGCTGCTGATACAAACCACCTGCCATTTTAAATACCATATTGGTGCGCCACTTAGGCTTGTACGATACCTGCATACGCGGGCTTGCCAAAAATTCGTTGTTCAGCGTACTGTAGTTGAAGCGCACGCCGAGTGATATCGTCAGGTCGAGCGAATCGTTGAAGCGGAAATTGTCTTGCAGGAAGCCGCTGTAGCGCATATAATCGAACGTAGCACCGGAGCGGTAGAAACGTGTCAGCTCCAGCTTGTTGGGGTTGTATGGTTGGGTGAAGCCTGCAGAGTCGCGGCGCTCCCATTCGTACAGTTTATCTTCAATCTTTGTAAGGTTGGCATCCAGCCCCCATTGTATAAAGTGCAGGTTGCCACTGTAAGAACCACGGTGTGCCAGATTACCCACATTCACCTTCAGGTAGTTGCGCGCATAATTGTGTATGACGCCCGTACCCAGATAGGTCTTTACCTGCCCGAAGCTTTCTTTGCCTAGGTCTGTTTCCAATTCGCCCAGCAGGTACTCGCCGTTTATGTCGTAGGTTTCTTTTTCATTTGTCTGAAAGCCCGATGCCAACAGTTTCAGTTTCAGTTTTTCATTTGGGCGGAAAGTGGTAGAAAGGCCGCCGAAACGAGAGTCGAACTGATCTATCTCGCTGCCATTATAGAACATACGCAACTGGTAGGCTTTGTTTATCAAACCAAAGCTGCTGGTAGATTCTTCGGGTATAAAGCTGAAGCGGTTGCGCGCATAGTTACCTATGGCTTCTATATCCCATTTTTGATTGAAACGATAGTTGAGCAAAAACTGCACATCTGTAAATGAAGGATTGTAAATACCTTTTGTGGGCTGAGACTTCAGCAGGTATTGGTTGCTCTTATGGCGTACACCTATCACATAGGTGAGTTTTTCGTTTTTGCTTGCACCTTCCAGTGATAGACTCGCACCTAAGAGGCTGGCTACCGCACGACCACCAAATTGTTTTGGGCGTTTGTACGTTACATCCAGCACACTGCTCATCTTATCGCCATACTTACTCTGAAAACCACCTACCGAAAAGTTGACACCCGATACAAGGTCTGCATTCACAAAGCTCATACCTTCCTGCTGTCCGCTGCGGGTAAGGAAGGGACGGTATATTTCAAAGTCGTTTACATATACAAGGTTTTCATCGTAGTTGCCGCCGCGTACATTGTACTGAGAAGTAAGCTCGTTGTTGCTACCTACCATGGTTTTAATCATGGCATTGATGCCATCGCCAAAACCAACAGTTGGCAGCAGGCTCGATTTTGTGGCATCCAGTTTTACAGAGCCAATATCATTACCACGCTCACCTTTTACGGTAACACCTGCCAGTTCTTTATCTACTTTTTTAAGGCGGATGTCCAATGTCTTGGTTTCGTTGACGCTGAGGCTTATCTCCTTTTTGTCTGTAAGAAAACCACTGTAAGAGAATACTACTTTAAGCGTTGTGCCTGCAGGTACCTGTAGGGTATACTGGCCTTTTTCATTGGTAGTAGCACCTGTTGTAGTGCCTTCCACAGCCACGGTAGCAGCGTCCAGTGCTCTGCCACGCTCGTTCATAACCCTACCTTGCAGGGTAGCAGTTTGTGCATAGGTATATATAGAGGCCATCATGAAGATGGCCGATAAAACAATCTGTTTTGGGAACATATTGGATAAATAACGTTTAAAAGTTACGTTTATTTTCCTGCCTGCTTCAGCTTTTTTATAGTATCTGCAGGGTCTGGCGAAGAAAATACGGTATTGCCTGCCACCAGTGCGTCTGCACCCGCAGCTACCAGTGCACCTGCATTTTCCAGTGTCACACCACCATCTACCTCTATCAGCGCATTGCTGCCCGATGCGGTAATCATAGCCTTCAGCTTGCTTATTTTGTTCAGTGCCTGTGGTATAAACTTCTGTCCGCCAAAGCCGGGGTTCACGCTCATTATCAGTACAAGGTCTATTTCTGTAATCACGTCTTCCAATACACTAACAGGTGTGTGCGGATTCAGTGATACACCAGCCTTCATACCCAGTGCCTTGATGGCTTGCAGGCTGCGGTGCAGGTGTGTGCTGGCTTCGTAATGTACCGTCAGTATATCGGCACCTGCTTTTTTGAAGTCTTCAAAATATTTCTCAGGCTCTACAATCATCAGGTGCACATCCATTGTTTTGGTAGCCTTCTTCTTCATCTGCGCGATGATAGACATACCATAACTGATGTTGGGAACAAAGCGCCCGTCCATTACATCCAGGTGAAACCAATCGGCTTCACTGTTATTAACCATTTCAATATCGCGTCCCAGGTTCAGAAAATCTGCAGAAAGGATTGAAGGCGCTATAATCGGCATAAATGAGTTGTTTTTTTCGATGCTGCAAAGGTAAATAAATATCAGCCCCCGACACATTCAGTATAATATAATTTGAATTGACTCCGTGATGTATTATATTTGTTATGGGTGCAAGAAGAGACAACAAAGTAAACACAACACTACCTGTAGCTACTCTATTACAAACGGCCGGCGGCCTCAAAGCACTGCTATGAAAAATAATAAGCAGAGCAGAATACTGTTGCACCTCAACATTATAGCTGTTCTCATTTCAATTACCTTCTTCTCGTACATCTACTATATAGTAGATAAAGATGCGCACGCCATATACTTTGCGCTGGCGGCACTTGCATTCGGGTTCAATCTGTATCTGATAAGCAGAAACCGGATAAAAGCGGTTGGCATACTTAGTATATTATACAGCGATATGCTGGTGCTGATATTTGATGCCGGCTACAGAGATAATCATAACAACGCGGTGGTGATGTATTTGCCCTTGCTGATGTTTAGCTATGTGGTAACCGAATACAAAGACAAGGCATTGAGAGCGATTGTAATAGGCTTTACATTGCTGTGTCTGGTATTAGTCAATTTTACAGAACTGACCCCAAGATTGGGTATGGCCTATTACGGAGGCGAATCTGTAGTCATGGCAATGCGCGCGTTTCACCTGGTTGTAGCAATCATATGCAGCCTGCTACTGGTACGTACCGTAGCGCGCAATAATTATAAGATGGAAGAAGCACTTGCCGATGCCAAAGAAACGGCAGAGCAGTCGCTGAAGGAAAAGAACCGCTTTCTTTCCATCATGAGCCACGAGATACGCACACCTGCCAATGGTATATTGGGGATGACACATTTGCTGAAAGAAAAAGGTGTGCCCGATGCACTGAATCGGGATGTGCAGATACTGCACTATTCTGCACAACAACTGAAATCGCTGATAGATAATGTACTGTATTATAATGTACTGGAAACAGGCAAAGTAGATATAGACGAACGCCCGTTTGACATCCGCAAGCTATGCCACAATGCGGTAGATAGTTTTGTACTGGAGGCGGCTAAGAAAAATATTGAACTACGTTTTGACTTCGACGACCGTATACCACAGTTTGTACTGGGCGATTATGAAAAGCTGGTGTTGGTATTACACAATCTGCTGAGCAATGCCATCAAATTCACGAAGAAGGGGGAAGTGTTTCTCTTAGTGAAAATGAACCATGCTGATAATAAGAAATGCTACATCACATTCAAAGTAGCAGATACAGGTATCGGCATCAGCAGCGAGCGATTGCAGAACATCTTTGATGTGTTCAACCAACTGGATAGCAGTATAACACGCAGCTACGATGGTATGGGGCTGGGGCTTGCCATATCCAAACGATTGCTGAAGCTGATGAAGACTACGCTGCACGTAGACAGTGAAGAGGGTGTGGGGGCTACATTCTTTTTTGAAGTAGCACTGGGGCTGACAACTGAAATAAAAGATGCCGAGCAACGCTTTATAGAAACGCACGACCTATCGGGCGTGAAAGTGCTGCTGGTAGAGGATAATAAACTAAATATCCTTGTTGCCCGAAAAATACTGGAAAACCTGAAAGCATCTGTAGACATTGCCAAGCATGGTGCAGAGGCGCTGGATATGATGCGGGACAAGCAATATGATATTGTACTGATGGATTTGCATATGCCGATAATGGATGGTTATCAGGCTACCATAAAACTGCGCGAGTATGATAAGGTGACACCTGTGATAGCCTTTACTGCCGATGCGTATGATGAAGCACGTACACGTGCCAGAGAAGTGGGTATGAATGATTTCATCACAAAGCCATTTGACCCCGAACTGCTTTATACAAAAATAATAACCAACCTGGCACCATGATTGCCGTATGGCGCCGGTTGGTTATGGTCAATCACCCCAATTGACTGCTCTTTATTGTTTCCTTACTTTGCCCGAACCGTTGATATCGGTATTGACTGATGAAGGATTACCCCAATATTTTACACTGCCTGAACCATTTATCTTAACATCCAGTTTTTCCTGTACAGTTATCTCTGCATCGCCTGATCCTGATATCTCTGCATATACATAGCGGCCAGTCAGGTTGCGTGCATTGATGTTGCCCGAACCGTTAATGTCCATCTCTACATTTTCTACATAGTTGTTGTAGGTATAGATATTACCCGAGCCGTTTATTTCCATGCGCAGCCTGTCTGTTTTCAGGCTGTCTCTCAGCGATATATTGCCCGAACCATTCATCTCCATTTTTGAAATGCCTGTTGTATAGATGGTTACTTTGATGTTGTTATTGCGCACATTCCAGTAGTTTTTTTCAAACTCAAGATTCAGCGTGCTGCCCGATACTTTTGTTTTGTAAGATGGTACCAGGTTTTGATAACCTGTTACTACTACTTTGTTTTCTTTAGATGGAATGATTTCCACTTCTTCGCTGCCATTCAGGCTGATGTTTGAGAAACCTGATACGCTGCGTGTTTCGCTCACTATAGAGCCTTCACCTTTCAAACGGTGCTTGCTGCAAGATGTAAATGTGAGTACAGATAATGCGGCAAATACAAATAAGTTTTTCATGTCTTTCTGATTTTTAATTTTTCTACTACTATTGATTGATGTTTGTTATTAATGAAATTCTACACGGTAACTAAGGTTTGGAAATAAGCCTGTCTGATTAACGGTTTTAACGGTTTGCGATTTGTAATCGTAATAAGAGAAAAAGAAGTTTCTGCGGTCTGTGATGTTTTGCAAGTCGAGTTGTATAGTGTGTGTTGCGCGCTTATTGTTTTTCTTGTAGTACACACCAAAGTCCACACGGAAATATGCAGGAACCTGTTTGGTGAAGTACTGTCCTTGTACGTATTCTTCTCTGCCTGTAGCTTTAGATAAAGCCATGTCTATCACAGATTCTCTGGAACCGCCGTTTGTCAGTACCTTACCATTCAAGCCTATTACTTTCCTTCCGCTGCTGTTCAGCTTAAATTCCTTTCCGCCAACCATATTAAACGTATATCCTCTGTTAAAACGTGTATTGTATTCTTTACCCCCATAGTCTTTGTAAGTACTTTTGAAAATTGATCCTGTAGCCAACACATAAAAATTATTTGCAAACGGACGCTCTATACTGATGTCTACACCATAGTTGGTGCCTGTACCTTTGCTAACCAATGGCTTAGTATTCAGCAAAGAGTACACATCCAGCGCATTGATGATAGAGAAGCCTGTTGTGCTGTCTTGTTCTACCGGTATGTTGTACAGGTGCTGATAGTACAGCTCTACCTTCAGCTTTGTACGAAGTGGCAAGCTTGTTTCATAGCCCAGTACCCCGTGAAATGCACGTTGCAGGTCGAGGTTTTTGTTGGGGTGTGTTACCGTGTTACCGAGGTCTGTATTCTGAAACAGGTATGTAGATAAGTGTTCGGGCTTAGAATGCAGGCCTGCGGCTAGTGTTACTTTGTTTTTGTTTGCCTGATAGGTAACAGATGCGCGTGGTTCTACGCTCGATTTGCCATTCAGTGCCAGATAAGAGCCATGCACACCACCTATTACACTCAGGCGTTGTGACAGGCGTGTTTTCCATTGTATATATGCTTGGTAAAACTGTGTATTTCCTTCGCCTTCCAGCATGTTTTTCCATCTGTTTTCAGGCAGGTCGAAGTAGCGTTGGTTCATATTATAAGACCAGTATTGACCTACAACACCTGCACGAAATGTATGCTGCGCATTCAGCTTTTGGTTATACATAACAGATGCGCGTATTGCGTTGTTGGTGATGCTGCTTTTTTGCACTGCAAAACGTTCGTAGTTGTTTGATGGGTCGAGTGTATCGGCATCATTGCCTGCCTTGTCTTGCGATGCTGCGATGATGGTTTTTATATAACCGTCTTTGTTGATGAAGTATTGATGAGATATGCCACCCGTGTACATGTGGTTTCTGCTGTCATATTTTATATTCAGGTGGTCATCATCCCATTTGCTGCTGTCTTTTTCTGGTGTGCTGGCTGCAACATTATAGCCACCCAATCCCCAAATAGTAAACGTACCCGATTTTTTAGTTGGCAGATTTACTTTGAAAGAACCATCCTGATAGCTTGGTACAGATGTGCCCACGCCAAGGTCTATTACTTTGGTAAGCAGTGCCAGGCTGGAGTAGCGGTAGTTGATAAGGTAAGAGCCTTTGCCATTTTTGCTGAAGGGGCCTTCTGTTGCCAGTTCAAAGCCCAGTGTACCTATTGCTACCGTATGCTCTGCACGTTTGTTGTTACCTGTACGCAGGTTCAGGTCGAAAGCGCCTGAAAGTGCATTGCCTATTTCTGGTACAAATGCACCTGTGTAGAAGTCTGAATTGCCTAGCGTATTGGCATTCAGCATACTGATAGGCCCGCCACTTGCACCTTGCGATGTAAAGTGGTTTGGGTTGGGTATCTCTATGCCTTCCATACGCCACAGCACGCCTTTGGGAGAGTTGCCGCGTACTACGATGCTATTATCCATATCGCCCGCATTGCTAACGCCGGGGAAGTTTTGCACCATACGTGCAGGGTCTGCAAATGCGGCTGCATAACGGCGTGTTTCCTCTACAGAAAATGCACGCGCACTAACAGCAGCAAATTCATTCATTGGTTTGATGCGGTCTTTGCCTGCTGCTTTTACTACAACGTCTGTCAGCTTAGTCAGCTTTTCGTTCATAGATATGTTCAGATCCAGTTCTTTACCGCTGATAACGGGTACTTCTGTTACTGCGTAGTCATCAAAGCCTACCAGTTTGAATATGAATGTTTGACGGCCGATAGGTACATTGCTCAGCGAGAAAGAACCTGTTTCGTCTGTTACGGTATTGATTTGTGTATTTGACTTCAGGACTACTACAACACCTGCCAGTGGTTGTTTTGATGCGGCATCTGTAACAATACCGTGTACTTTTTGTGTGATGATAGTGGTTTTCCCTGTAGCGGATGTCGCATCCTGTGCATATGTTGCATTGCTTGCAGCTATTGCCAGTCCTGATGCTAATATCCAATTCTTAAACTGTGACATTTTTCCTTGTTGGTTTATGTAATGACAATGAGTGGTTGTTTTACCCCTATGGGTGGTTGTGTTTTTGTTTTCTTAAAGCTTTGTTAATGCGTTTTGTTGATAATACGTTCAGCTGATTGCGGGTGCAAAACAAGTGCAGACAAGTGTTTCGTGAAACCCGCCATCGGTGAGTATTGTAAGTTTGTCGGTAAGCGGCTGTTACCTGTCGGAGAGGAATATTGCTTACAGATGATAGTGCAGCCCACCTGCGAAGCCGAAATACAAACCGTTGAACGTACCCCAGTTGTAATTGCTCCACACATAGTTTTTGCTTATTTCATCACCATTGTGGTCGTCACCATTTACATGGTTGAAGCTGGGCCCTGCAAAGATTTCCAGTTTTTTACCAAAGCTTAGTGCGGGCATTATGCGGAATGATGATTTCAGATATATCTCGTCTGTAAAGTCTGTATAGCTGGTAGCACTGCCTTCCAGGTTTATCCTGAAGCCTTTGGCAATATTGATGTGTGCACCTATACCTGCCTCTGCAGCATACAGTGGTGTTTTAGAATAGTGGTGATAACCTGCACCAACAACACCGTACATAACCCTGCCACCTGAGCGGAACGTAGCCATCGTGGTGGTACCGTCATATACAGTTACACCCAGAGATTTTTGTCCTCTCTTCAGGATGTTGATAGGCGCAATGGGATAATCGCAACTGTCTGCAATATTAATGAAGCCCGCTACCTGTACACCTCGTACTTCTTTTGCAATATTGATGAAGCCCGCTATCTGTACATTTGCATCTTTTGCCTGATTGATAAAACCGCTCATCTGCAAGCCATCCACATTGTTGGCACTGTTCATAAACCCTGCTACCTGCATGCCACGAAAATCTTTCACTGCAAGGTTTATGAAACCTGCACCTTGTATGCCTTCTGAATATTCGAATACGATATTGGCAAAGCCACCAAGCTGTGCACCGTTAACGCTACCGGCAAGATTCATAAATCCTGCAGCCTGCAAGCCGCGTGTGTTGTGACGTACGGTGTTCATAAAGCCCGCAAGCTGCCCACCGTTCATTTCATTGCGTACGTGGTTGGAAAAGCCTGCCAGCATAATGCCATCTGCATTGTGAAATACGTAACTGCTGACGCCTGAAGCACACAGGGATGTTTCGTTGTAGGATATGCCACCGATTGCGTGGAGTGAAAAACCATTGGTGTATTCTTTGGCTGTAGCTCCGTTTGTGCTCAATGGATATACTAAGCCTATGTGTGCCGCTGCAAATTTGCGAGGCTGTGCGTTGATAGTTGATGATAAAAATAAGGCAGCTAAAAGTCCTGCTATCTTCGTTGTCATATACTTTCCTTGTTTTGATAGTATGACAACAACTGCGTACTGTACCCCTATGTATTTTCAGAAAAAAATCAGAAGATATTTACACCTACGCTCCAGCCAACCCAACTGCTCCAGTCTTTGCTGTGCTGTGTGCCACCAAAACCTATGTTGGGTATATCTCTGCGATAGCCGTTTGGTATATCTGTCTGGTCTTTGTAGCAATAGTTGTAGGACGGTGCTACGAATGCAGACAGGTATTTGTTGAATTTATAATTCAGCCCGAGGTCGAAACGGAATATGCCGTTGGTATAATCAAAATCGCCGAGGTATAGTTGGTGGATGGTTGCTTCGGGATTGATGGAAAAACGCTTGCTGATATTGAACTGCCTGCCTAAGCCATAGCCGGCAGTGATAGCCATGCCGCTACCTGCGTTGATGCCGAAAGAAACGATGGTGTACATATTGCGCGTGCCCAACTTGCCCGATACATTGATATTCGTAAGCTCGTTGGATGATATGGTAAGTTTGTGGTAGCCCTTTACCACGAAGTTGATAAAACCTATACTTACCCCAGAAGACGTATCTGCAATATTGATGACACCCACCTGTACCCCTTTTACATGCTTTGCATAGTTGAAAAAGCCTGATACCTGCGTGCCTTTCATTTCTTTGCGGGCTACGTTTACAAAACCTGCTATCTGTGTACCGTCAAGTGTGTCGTTGGCATAGTTGGCGGAGCCTGCTATTTGCACACCTTCTGTCTTTCCCATAGCCACGTTTACAAAGCCTGCTATCTGTGTGCCGTTTATGGTACTGTCTGCATAGTTAAATGCGCCGCTTATCTGAGCGCCTTCCACTGCGCCTTTGGCAAGGTTGGCAAAGCCGCCTATCTGCACACCTGTTATATTGCCCCAAACATGGTTGTAAGCACCGCCTATCTGCATGCCCGTAAGCTCTGCATTTACCAGATTGGCAAAGCCCGCAAACTGCCATCCTTCGGATGCGTGCATCACATGGTTGTAAAGCCCTGCTATTTGCAATCCACTTACTTTACCATCGGCCATATTGAATAAGCCACCTATCTGTGCACCGCGAACATCTGTTTTATTGATGTTGAAAACACCTGCCATCTCAAAGCCATTTACACCACCCGTATAGCCGCCCAATACATTGAACGAAAATTTGTTGACAGACTGGCTGCTCATGCTACCGTGTGTGCTGAGGCCGGGGATGAGCGATGTCTGGTATGGTTTGTTTGCAAAGAACTTGCCGAGGTTCATGCCTTGCATACGCTGTTTGGATGAAAGGAACATTCGGCTGAGCCAATTGCCTTCCAGCCCTGTTTTCTTGGTTACAACAAATGTATCCAGCTCGAAGTTTTTGGGTTTGATGCCCACTTTTACATCTTGTTTGGCAGATGCGGATACTACGACAGCAGTATCTGCATACCACGATTTGCTAACAGATATGGTTGCAGCTTTGTTCCTGTCTTTCAGGCGCAGGCGGAAGTAACCAATTTCGTTTGTTAGTGTGCTTACAAACTGTGTTTTTTCGTACACGCTGGCATAGGCAATGCCTTCGCCAGTCAGCTCATCCTTAACATAGCCCGTAGCATACCAATACATAGCTGCCGATGGCTGTATGATGATGTGTGTTTTGGTTTCTGTGTATTCAAAGTTTTTATCAAAGAGCATACCCAATACCTGCCTCACTGTTTTGTTGTTGGCAGATACAGATACAAGGCTGTCGTCTTTAATAAGCTCGCTATTGTAAGAAAAATAAAAACCACCCTGGCGGCTGATGGTTTTCAATACCTCGCCAACAGGTTTGTTGTTTGCGTTGATGCTTACCTGTTTGTTCAAAAACTGTTGCGCCATTGAAAGCAATGGCGCTGTAATAAATAATATAGTAAGCGTGAGCTTGTGTAAAGACTTCATGCGGGGGTGAATCTTATTTTAAAACTATCTGTCCGTCTGTTCTGTCTACACTTATGTTGAATGTATTGGCAATTACGTCTATTATGGCATCCAGCGACTGGTTGTGGAATGTGGTGGTCAGGCGCAGGTCGTTCAGCTTGTCGTTGGCAATCACAATATTGGTATCATAGGCATCGTTGAGCACAGGTACCAGACGGCTGAGTGGTGTGTTGTTGCACACAAACTCTTTGGTGCGGTAGTAATTGTGTAGTTCATCGTCTGTCTGTTCTTTCACCGGTTGCTCCACACTTTGTTTTACTGTTGCTTTTTCTTTCGGCTTCAGGATAACGCCCAGTTGTTTTTTGCTAACCTGTACTACGCCTGTTTCTACAATTACCTCTGTTTCGGCAGTGCTGCTCTTAACGTTGAAAGAAGTACCTACCACCTGCACATCCGCCTCGTTGGCGTGTATGATGAATGGCTTGCTCTTGTTGGGTGTTACGTTGAAGAAAGCTTCACCATCCAGTGTTACCTCTCGTGTATCGCAGCTAAAATTTTTCGGGTATTTGATAGATGCGTGTTTGTTCAGTGTTACTACAGTGCCATCAGGCAGTGTTTCTGATAGTACTACACCATCAGACTCCAGTGTTATCATGCGCCCGCTATACATGTAGTAGTAGGCTGTGTAGCTGCCGCCCACCATCATGATGAGTGCTGCTGCCACGCGCATCCAGTTGGTGCGCCTGCCCAGTGGTATGGTTTTAGGTGCTGCAGGTTTTGCTGCTACCCGCTGCTTAAAGCGTTCCCACGCGGCATTTTCATCTACCGTGCTTTTTGCTTCCAACTTTTTGCTTTCCTGCCATATATAGTGCAGGTGTTGCAGGTGCTTGGCATTGGCGGCATCGGCTGCCTCCCATTGCTGCACTTGCTGCTGCTCTTCGGGCGTAGCCTCGCCGAGCAGGTATTTCACCAGCAGGTCATCGTTCATATGGCTGTTGTTCGTGTTCAATGTTTTGTTGTCGTTACATGTTTAGCAAAAAAATCCACAATACAGGCAGCAAGTCTGCCAGTTTAACCCTCATCAATTTCAGCGCCTTGCCCATCTGGTTTTCTACTGTTTTTACAGACAAACCCAACTGCTCGGCTATCTCACGGTACTTCATATCCTCAAACCTGCTCATCTGAAAAATGGTGCGGCATTGCTCGGGCAGTTCTGCCAATGCCTGTCGCAGCCTTTCTTCCAGTTGCAGCACTTTGCTGTGTTGTGTATTGTTATTGTCCATCTCGCTATTGGTATGCACAGCGTAGTTGCGGTACGACTGTTTCACTTTTTCGTGCTTCACGAAATTGATGCAGTCGTTGTACACAGCGCGGTACAGATAGGCATTCAGCGATTGCAGTTCATGTATCTTTTCTTTCTTTTCCCACAGCTTTACAAATACGTTCTGCACTATTTCCTCCGCATCGTCTTCGTCTTTCAGTATAGTGCATGCGTAGGCGTGCAGCCTCTTGTAGTGAGACTTGAACACTTCTTCAAACAATATTTCGGTACTTGCCATACTTACGGTGGCATTACCGCTCGTTAGTTCCATGCAGCCTGTGTGGTATCGGGGTGCAAAGATAACCGCTTCTGCCGTTGCCATTTCATGTATGACAACCAACAGAACAATTACCCCTATGCTTTTCCGAAAATTTTATACAAATATCTGTTATTTACTACAAGTGGCTGATAACCAGTATTGATAGGTATTGCTTTTAATGAGATGTTAATGCCGCGCTAACGGGCTGTTAATCAATGGGTTTTGCTTGCTTGTGGGAAAGGTATTGACCACATTTGTAGGATGCGGGTGGTAAAGAACCGCAACTAATGATGGAAAACTACGAAAAACAAAATCCCGTATACGGTGCGGAACCATATACGGGAGATGCGGAAGCCTCTAAAGAAAAAGGCCTGAAATTTTTGTTGGTATTATTTATGACAACTATCGGTGCATTCGCTACCGCAGCTTTCGCCACATTCGCTGCCGCAGCTTTCATCGCACGTATGTTTTGAGTACTTGCCGTTGATGTCGTACTCTTTTATACGTTTGAAGGTAGCTTTGTCTACATCTATATAAATCTTCTTGACAGGGTATGATGCTTTGGCGGGCAGTACCGGGATGTTCTCCACTTTTTCTGTAGCCAGAAGTGCGCTTTCGTCTATTTCTTTTACATACGTAGTGCCTTCGCAGTCGTTGCACTCGCAGTCTTCTTTGCTGTAGTAGCGCGCATATACTTTCACTTTCAGTTTTGCAGTACCGTTGCAACGTTCTACATACGTTATTGTTTCCGTGTTCGGATTAGCATAGTAGAATGCATTGCCGCATTCGTTCATGATATACAGTGTACAACCCTTTGTAGCAGGGCGTATAACCCAGCATGGTATGTTGCGCTGATTGGTAAGCGCCAGCAGGCTGTATATATAATTGTGTTTGCCATCGCCCAACATACCTATAGCGCCAAATGGCAGGGTAGTGCTTTCCAGCCTGTCGATTGTAAAAGCAGGGTCGCTAACACCTTTGTAACCGATAGCCGTAAAGAGCGCGTTTATTTCGTCTTTGTACTTGGCATCGTTTGCCAATGCTTTCAGGTTTTTGAAATATACATTCTTATCCGTTACATGGCGCAGCGGTACAAACTGTGGCGATACGCCCAGCTTTGTAATAACTGCGGGTGTTTTATCTTTTGGTACATTAAAAATGCGGTGTTTGTCTGTGCATGGAGATTGTGCGGATGCAACCAGATATTGAAGTGCCAGGAGGCACAGCAGGATACCTTTTTTCATAAGCCTGTGTTTGTGAGCAACAAGATACATATTAATTGATATTATGGCAATATACACTGCCTTGTAAGTGCTTGCATAGCCGTAAATTGCAGCTATGTTCAGGACAATAACGGTGCTTGCGGCGCTCACGTTAGGCAATATTGCGGCAAATGCACAGATAGATGCAGGCGTAGGTGCGTCGTTTGGTTTCCCCATGTCTTTCAATCCCAATGTTGGCAATTATAACCACTCATCGGGCGTGCCGGGTGCCAAAGCACAGTTTACCTATCAGCCGCAAAATGCAACATTTGTGCCTACACTGGCGGTAGAGGTATCGCCATATATATTGCCTGTTAATATGCTGGGCAATACAGACAGGGTCCTGAATATGAATTTCTTTACCCTGAATGCCATGTTATACGGTAGGGCAAGGAAAGTGCTTAACAATAACAAAGAGCTGTATTATGGGGTAGGCATTGGCGCTACATATATGAAGGGCAGAAGCGTGAGCCTGAGTGGTAATCAGAACAGTTATGTAACCGTAATAGAAGACTCGGCGGACTATATACAAGCAATTGCTCCGCAAGTGGCACTGAATGCTGAATATCTGATACCTGTAACACCGCAGGCACCAGTGTATCTGGGTATAGGCGGGCAGCTATTGTATAGCTACTATTTTGAAAGGCAAACAACCTGGCGCATAGCCGTGGTTGATGACCAGTACAACCTCTACAACCTGAACCCTAAACTACAGGGGCATATGCTGAACCCGAGTGTGTATCTGGTGCTGTACTACAGGTTTGGCTCCCGAAGCAAATATTGATATTCCCATTGCTTTTTTGACGGGCTAATTATTTAAGTTTGCAGCCATGAAAAAGGTACTGTACGGATTTGTTGCATTATTTATAGCATTGGCTGCCTGCAAAAACGGTGAAAAGAAAACTGTGGTAGATAATAACCCTGTGTTTCAAAACCCGAAGCTGAAGGAGGTGAGTGATAAGATAGCGCAGGACCCCAACAACGCAGCCCTTTACTTTGAGCGTGGTAATAAACTGCACAAGCTGCAGGAAGACTCGTTGGCCATCAACGACTATAAAAAGGCAGTATCGTTGGATAGTACAAAGGCCGAATACTACAGTGCTATAGGCCAAGTGCTGTTTGAACATAAAGACATCAGCGGTAGTGTTACCTACTTGGAAAAAGCACTGAAGCTGAACCCGGAGGATAAAGTAGCGCAGCTGAAGCTGGCCAAGATGTTTGTATACATCAAAGAATATTCCAAAGCATTTAATGCCATCAATACTGTACTGAGGCAAGATGTATTTGCCGCAGAGGGCTATTTCCTGAAAGGGATGATATACAAAGACCTGAAAGATACTTCAAGGGCAATATCCAGTTTTCGTACCGCAGTGCAGGTAGATGCACAATATGCAGATGCATTTGTACAACTGGGGCAGATATTCAGTGCAAAAGGAGATCCCGTGGCACTCAGCTATTACAACAACGCTTTCAAAAGCGATACAACAGATGTGTTTCCTCTCTTTGCCCGTGGTGTTTACTACCAGGATAGGAAAGAATATGAACTGGCAAAAGAAGAGTACCGTAATGCCATACTGCACAACAGGCTGTATCTGGATGCCTACTTCAACATGGGGTATGTATACATGCAGCAAGACTCTTTTGAAAAAGCACTGCGCCAGTATGAACTGATAACGCAACTGGACCAGACAAACCCTGAAGGCTACTTTAATAAAGGCCTGGCTTACGAGAAATTGGGCAAAAAAGAAGATGCCATCAGAGAGTATCAGCAAACACTTGTTTTTGCAGAAGATTTTGAAGCTGCTAAAATAAGGCTGAAGGCACTGGGTGCTAAATAATAATCTGCCATCACACGTTGTAGGATTTACTTTTTTAAAACATTATATTTAGTGTTTTAAAGCCTTTTGTTTGCACTTATATATACGTATTCTACTCTTATTGTTATGCCTTGCAACTGCTGCACATGCGCAGGATGATGCTGATGTGGCAGACTTGCCTAAACTAACGGTTGCCATACCGCTGGAAAAGAATATAAACATCAGGATAACAGGTAGAGATACTACCATGCTCAATTATTATAACCTGTATGCTTTTGAATACAGTGAAGGCAAAAGCAAAGCAACCGGAGAAATACTGGTGCCAAAATATCTGGACGCATACAAGCACAAAGCTAGGGTAACACTGTCCCTTTGCAGGGTTACCAACTTTATTATGCATACTGCTGCTAATAGTATGGAAGTGGAAGACTACGTTGAAGTAACCTTAAATGGTAAGAAACAGTATTTCAATTTTGATCCTGAACTGCCGCATCCGGTATTTACATTGTGCAACAATCAACAGCAAGAAACGATAGTTGAATAAAGCAATCAAAATATCGTTGTTGGTTGTTGTAGCTGTGTTTTGCAGTGTGCAGAGTAATGCACAGAGAAAGAAGCCTGCTAAGCAAGAGCCCAAAACCAAAGCAATGCCCGCTCCCGATTTGATAGAGAGCACCCCTGTAAGGCAACCGAAGAAAGACACGGTAGAGATAATTTACGAAACAGTACCAGCCAGGCAATCGAAGAAACAAATAGATAACAGTGGATCGCTGCTGTCTGTAAAGGAAGAGGTAATAACCATAACCAAGAAAGATACTGGCCGCAGAAAGAATGTACAGATAGTGTATGATACGGTGAAGTATGTAAAGAAACCCAAGCCGGAGGAAAATCAACCCGGTGCTGAAGAAAAAGTAAAAGTAAAAGCACCGCAAGTGCCTGCTGTTGCAGATGCGAAAGCAGTAAAGGACACTGTAAAAGAAAAACCCAAAGAAGGTTTTTGTGGTTGTGTAGAGTTGAAGATAAAAGGGCAGGACACCATCAACTTTGAAGACTATATCAACTATTCATTCACGTTTAAAAATAATTGTAAGTCGGAAGTGTTTGTGTATTCATACGCGTTTCGTTTTGGGGTGGCAGACTATTTCGGGAAGCCTGTAAAGCGCCTGCGCCGTATAGACTTTGTAAAACGCTTTGACCATAGCGAATATGTACGCATAGACCCGGGCGAAACCTACGAGTATCGTTTTGCAGACGACCCGTTTTTTGAATATGAACTGACGCGTGGCAGCCAATACAGATTCACCTTCATACACAGCAATACTACCAACAAAAGTAAAATAGCACCAACCAAAACATATCTTTGTAGTGAGGTAAAGGAACAGGTGGTAACCGTGAAGTAGTGTTTAAAAATAATACTGAGATAATGATAAAGGGAGCATCTGCTCCCTTTATCTATGCCCTGAATTTTTTTATCTCTTCCAGATTGGCTTTAATGGTTTTGATGCTTTTGAAGTATAGTAGTTTGTAAACCAGTAGCAGCGATACGATGATTGCTACAATGCCTATCAGTATGCGTGGCAGAAACACATCTGGCATGTCCATCACATCTATATCCTTTACCCATTTTGCCATTACTACCAGTGTGCTGCTGATGATGAGTGGCGATAGTATAATAGTCCACAATCTTTCTTTGCCCACCAGTAGCCTGAAGCGCTCTGTGGTTTGTGCTGTTTCGCTTACGCTGTTTTTACTAGGGTCCATAGCAGATAGCATCTTGTATTTTGCGTAAAACATAAAAAGGCTGCTAATGATAAATGCAAAGGATACAAAGTAAGAAGCGGTGAGCAATGTGTTTTCGAATACGGTGTTGAATAAGTGGATGTATACAATGGTTAGGAGTATACAAAGTGCCAGCCCCATGTATTCGTATATCAGTATATTCTTTACCGCGCTACGCGATTTGTTTTCCAGCATCAGGTTGATGAGCTGTTCGTTCAGTATCTTATTTTCCTGCAGTGTTTTATCGTACTGCTGCCACATGGCCTTCATATCGTCCAGTTCCATAAAGCAATTTCTTTTTTAGTTGTTCAACAATGGTTGTGCCTGTTTCCGCAATCTGTCTTTTATCCTGTTTAGCTTGGTGCCCACATTGCTGGTGCTGATGCCTAGTATCTCAGCAATTTCGGCATGTGTCCTGTCTTCGAAGTACAGAAGCACCAGTGCTTTGTCCAGCGGTGGCAGTTCGCCAATCAGTTTGTGCATAATGCGGTATTCTTCTGCATACGGTACATGTCCATCGTCTGCTATATCTATGATAGGTAGTTGCGGGGTAGTGGTGATGGAGTTGCGTTGTTTTCGTTTGTGGGTAATGGCAGTATTCAGTGCCACACGGTATAGCCAGGTGCTTATCGCCGCATCGCCACGGTAGCGGGCATAGCCATTCCATGCCTGCAATACAATTTCCTGAAACAGGTCGCGAATGTCTTCATCGTCTGCCGCGTACAGATGGCATACTTTATACACCAGCTTTTCGTGCTGCTGTATCAGTGTTGCAAATGCCTGTTGAAGATTTGATTGCATAAAAATACGGCTACCAATAATATACAATTATTAGTAGCCGTGTATGGTAAAACATCACACCTGATGCGAAAAAATTATTTCACGACAAGCTGCGTGCTATAGTATTTGCTGCCTGTGCTGCTTGTTACGCTGCAGTTATAGATGCCTGCATGCAACCTTGCTGTTGGCAGTGCTACATTGGTTTCGCCTGCCGGCATGCTTTGCATACCTGTTGTGTAAACTATTCTGCCTTGCATGTCTGTTATGCTTACAAGTATGCTTTCGGCTTTGTTCAGTTGCAGTTGTAGTGTAGCCGTTGTGCTAGCAGGGTTGGGGAACAGGGTTGCCTTGCCATCGAAACGGATATTGGTAACGCTCACCTCTTTATAGTTGAACCGGAAAAGCTCATCGCCTATGCCAGCACCACCGCAATCTACCGCGCGGAAGTATAGGTTGTCGCCCACCACTGTCAGTTGTTGCGGATTGCTGTTTGCAATGCCTGTGCAAAGCTCTATTGCCTTTACCGGCGTATTTACGCCATCAAAAGACCACATTTCTATGCCTGTGGTGCTATTGTTGGCTACAAAGTATATTTTATTGTTGTAAAGCGTCAGCCATGATGGCTCAGACGAGTTAGTGCCATTGGTACTTGCCGCAACTGTGGCATTTCCCGTAGCCTCGTCATAAACATATATTTGTTTTTCGAGGCTGGTGTTGCTGCCTACAAAATATATCTTGTTGTTGAAGGGCACTATAAGTGGCGCTTTGATATCGGGCATACCATCAAAAGAGCCGGCTGCAACATCAGTAAGCCTTGTTATTACATTACCGGTAACATCGTAATTGTATAGCTCACGTCCATAACTGCCGTCGTCTGCAGAAAAGTATAGTTTATTGTTTATTACCGTCAGGTGCATGGGGTTTGAAGATCCTGAACCATTAAGGTCTACTACCATGCTGGTGGTTTGCAACACAGGGTCATATACCCACAGTTCATTATTATTACCATCAATGTCTGCAGTAAAGTATACTTTGTTTTTATATGCAATGATATTGCCTGTTACACTACTATCTATGCCCGGGCGAATATCTGTAAGGCGAACAGGCAGTGTAACATTGGGATCGTAGCTCCATAGTTCATAGCCTTCTATACTGGTGCTTGCGCGGAAGTACAGAATATTATTGAGTACCATGTAATCGTCGGGCGAGCTGCTGCCTGCACCCAGCTCTATATCTATAATGCTTGGGCTGCCTGTACCATTATATTTAAAAAGCTCGTAGCCTGAAGAGCCGTTATCGCCCGTGAAGTATAATTTGGAATTGATAACTGCCGCAGGGCGGTTGAAGAACTGGCCTATTGCACTGCCTGCCAGCGGATTCAGATCTCCTATCATTACAGGTGCGGTAGTGCCGTCTGTAGTGTGCATTTCCCACCCTTTGATGCCATTATTTGCGTAGCACGCCACTCCGCTACCGAATGGCGTAATGTGTATAGGGTAAGAAGAGCCTGAACCTATATTGATATCTAATTTTGTGATGCCTGTTTGAGCGGTTGCACAATAGCCTGTCATTGCAGCAATCGCTGCCATCAAAACTTGTTTTTTCATACTTCTAATATGTTTCTATAGGGCTGTTTAGCAGTAATATATCACTAAGATACACGAAAAATCATGCCTGAAAATTGCAGAATGCTCATTTTAACCATAAGTGAATATCAAAACCATGATATTAAATTGTGTATAATGTGAGAATAAATATTGATCCGGGTTAATGTTGTATAGTGCATTTTTTGATACATTTGAAATCTGTATAAGATTACCACATGAAAGAGAACACCTTAACACTAGAAGAAGCTAAAGATATTTGTAACGAATATCAAAACCTGGTTGGCCGATTATTTTGCGGGGAGTACCGTGAGTTTGGAACTATTGAGGCTGTTGTAATATCTCCTCACGGAAAGCTTGATAAATGGGCATTTGCCAAATATTATCAGCGATATCAAAATGCGGAACAGGCTATTAGTTTTTACACGGGAGATACGTATGATGTAGTACTGATAGGTAGAGATAAAAGCAATAACGTTGTTTGCAGAGATCTTAGCGCCCATCTTTCTTACATAACCGCACATCCCGATTTATTGATATCGCTCGACTAAATATTTATCAATCAGGAAAGTTTTACGCTAGGCATCTTGTGCAGCTTTTGGTTTATTGATAGTATATAGCATGCTCATGCTATTGCTAATCTCGTTACTATTGAATATCTTTAGTATATACCTGTTTTTTGCAAGCAAACATATAGAGGAATGGTTGCCGGGTTTATTGCAATAAAACAGAAAATACTAGCCCGGATTTCAGGTGTGTTTATTTACTGATATTTTCATATATCAATAGGGGGGTAAAAGGGTGTATTGTTTTTTATTAAAACAAATGCTATCCGTTTATGAAAAGTGAAGACACGCTAATAGAGCTCTTCAAGCAAAAGTGTTATAGTGTTGCAGCAAGTTTTTTGCTGGATATAAAGAATGTCACCACTATTAAGGGTGAAAAGCCTTCTTTTGAAGACTTGATGAAGGTATTGCAGATACTGGATAGCGACCTTACAACTGATGGCGTAAAACTGTTGGAAGCACACAAGGCTGAAGCAGGTACACTGCCTGAAGAGTTGACTGCAACATTCAAAAAAATCATCTCAGACACTATTGAGGCATTTGTAAAACAACTATAACTTTTCCTTTTAGTTAATATTGCCCTATCTTAATGGGATTTTAATACATCTGGTATTAATTATTCATAATATTTGCCTGTATGTGATGTGTGTATACATCAACAGGATACACCGTTTTCTTTAAATCTTAAGCAGTACATCTAATGGTACGAAACCTTTTACTCTTCGTTGTAATATTATCGGGTATTTGTAATAGCGCTATAGCTCAGAATATGGTTTCGAATGGCAATTTCGAAACATATACCAGCTGCCCTACAGGATACAGCCAGACGACAAATTGTCCGCCTTGGCGGGCATATCATGCCGGTAGCTCTGATTATTTTAATGTCTGCAGCAGTACAACTGTAGGTGTTCCAAGCAATGTTTTTGGTTGGCAGAATGCTGCGAGCGGAAATGCTTATATGGGAGGATATGCATTTACATCTGTATCAAATATTAATTTCTATACCGAATATATTGCTGCGCCGATTACACCACTTACTGTGGGGGCTACTTATGAGGTTTCGATGTCTGTTGCATTGTCAAATATATCGGGCTATGCCTGTAATGGGCTTGGTGCTTGGTTTTATGATAATGGTCCTACAACAACAATTTCGAGTGTTTCTTCAACACTTACTGCAACACCACAAGTATTATATCCTTCTGTGGTTACCGATACGCAAAACTGGGTAAGGTTAACTACAACTTTTGTGGCAGACTCTGCTTATGATAATATTGTTATAGGCAGGTTCAATCCGTCTGCAGGGCTCATTACCAGTAGTGTAAGTACAGGTAATTACTCCTACTACTACATCGATTCTGTAGTAGTAAAATTGGCGAGTGGCATTAATAATTTGTATGCAGATAGTATGATATGTGCGGGAGATACTTTCCAGGTTCCTTATACTATAAATAATGCGAGTAATTTCAACAGCGGCAATGTGTTCAGTGTTCAGCTGAGCGACCCCAGTGGTTCTTTTGCCAGCGGTACCACTACTATTGGTACACGCACCGCAACAACCGCGGGTAGCATTACCTGTGTGGTGCCCAATACGGTAACACCTGGCAATACCTACCGCATCCGTATCCGTTCTACCAACCTTGTTGACAGTTCAGCCCCCAACCAGCGTAATATCAGTATCGGCGTGGTACGCCCGAATGTGAGTAACAGTAATAACGGCCCTATATGTACCGGCCAGCAACTGAACCTGACTGCCAGCAGTAGTGCAACGGGTGTCAGCTATAAATGGAGTGGCCCTGCCGGCTTCAACAGCATAGCACAGAACCCGAGCATCGGCAGTGCCACTACTGCCAATAGCGGCGATTATATAGTAACAGCACGTTTGTTTGGCTGCCTTGCCAAAGACACCACCACCGCGGTGGTAGCTAATGCGTCTGCATCCACGGTAAATGCGACAGGCAGCAGTCCTATCTGCGAGCGCGATACGCTGTACCTGAATGCGACAGTAGGCACGTTAGCCAACAGCTATAGCTGGAGTGGCCCGGGCTTCAGTTCGACAAGTAAAGACACACTGCGTGCCAACAGCCTGCCAGCTATGAGCGGCGATTATGTGTTCACGGCATTCTATACCGGCTGCACCATCAGAGATACCGTAACAATAGATGTAAAACCGCAGGCTGCCAACCGTACCATCGGCAGCAACAGCCCTGTATGTACCGATAATACACTCACCCTGAATGCAGGCAGCAGCAGTATCGGTGTAGCCTATACATGGACCGGGCCTAACAGCTTTGTGGCCACAACATCATCAGCCAACATCAGTGGCATAACATTGAGCAATGCCGGTAAGTATATCGTTACCTACCTGCTGAATGGTTGTGTAACAAAAGACAGCCTGACGGTAAGTGTCAACCAGAGTCCGTTGCCTGTTACCGCAAGTGCTAATACACCACTATGCGAAGGCACAACCC
>DDFF01000008.1 GCA_002337045.1 Bacteroidetes bacterium UBA1935
GTAAACTTTTTGCTGACGATTTACATCGTTAACCTTGCACAGATTGATGGCGTTGAACTAACCCCGGAGAACGTATTTAATTATGAAATCCTGAATAATACAGGTAGTAGTAAGGATGTTACTATCCAGGGTAGTATTCAATATCGTAATTCGGCACTCAAGGCAAGTTATAGCCTGAACATTCGCTTACAACCGGGCAATAACCCGATTGGTAAAGAAAGGGGAAATTCTGCTATCTGGAGTTTTTCAGATAATGGATTAAAGGAATTATTCAACGATTATGGTAAACTGCCTCAGGGAACGTATGAATATTGTGTAACTGTATCACTAAAGACCATCAATCCTGAATATGATGCAGGCGAGCCAATCAGTGAATGTACGTATCAGACCGTGAATGATATTTTTCTCATCAACCTGATAGAGCCGGAAAACAATGCAAAACTATATGAGTTGAACCCCATGTTCTCTTGGGTAGTGAACTATCCGTTTGCTAGCCAGTTAACCTATCGCATCAGGATAGCACAAGTGAAAGAAGGGCAGAATAATGAAAATGCAATTAACAGGAACAATCCTGTGTACCAGGATAATCAGGTGATGTCAACCAGCATGATCTATCCTGCAACAGCAAAACCACTGGTAAAATTCCAACCCTACGCCTGGACAGTAGATGCTTACTACAAAGGTATACTCTTAGGCGGTGCAGAAGCGTGGCGGTTTACCATCATTGAAGACAGTTTATTGACAGAAACAAGGATCAATAGATCGTATTACGATTTTGCAAGCCATAATGGGGATACTCGCCTGAATATAGCAGGGGACCTAAAGCTCAAGTATAATGTTGATGGGACAAACGATACGTTGAAATTGAAAATTATTGACGAGGGGAACAACACTATACCATTGAATAAAAATGTGCTACCACTTAGAAATGGCATCAACTGGATAGACATCCCATTTGATGAACGTGCTAGTTTAAAACATAATACCAATTACACAGTAATACTCAGGAATAAATCAGATAAAGAATTTATTGTACCAATTAAATATCTCAACCCATTATTTGTCAAATGAGAAGTATCAAACTATTCAGTGATAAAGTACTGCTGTACTTAGTGTCAATATTGTTATTAGGAATTGTTGTTTTGGAAGTAAAAGAGAAATTTTTCGATAAGAAAATATCATATGTTGATATCAGTCAGTTAGTTGAAAATTATAAACTTAAAAAGGATTTAGAAGGCTTGGCGACAAACAATTTGTATGCTATTAAGAATGTGATTGATAGTCTGTCAGCTATAAAAAAAGTCAATCCAGCAGATAGCGGTCAACTGTCTCACCAAATTGAAAATGCTCAACAAGCTTTCCAGCAATACTATAGCCAATCTAATCAAGAGATAACTAAAAAGATATGGGAACGATTAAATCCCATAATAAATGATTTTGGTAAAGAGAAAGGATATCAAATAATCATTGGCGCAACCGGTACGGGAGCGCTCTTGTATGCAGATAAATCCCATGATGTTACGGAAGAACTAACTAAGTATGTAAATGATAAGTATGAAAAAGCTAAATAAATCAGTGTCGGTATTGATGTTGTTGATTTTGCTTTCATGCAATGGGGTAAAGCAATTGAATATGAAGGATTATTTGAACTACATGGAAGATGCAGATAACGGATATGTTCAGACGGTAGAAACAGACAAAATTAACTATAGTATTCAATTCGCTTCACCGGAGTATGTTTTGTGCAAAGAGTTATCAGGCCAAAGTACAAGTAACGATTCATTTGCAAAAGCTAGATTAAACGAACTAGAAGGTTATTCTTTTTTTCTGATAAAAATAGAGTTAAAGGACGGCTATAAATCAGTGCTTGAAAAACAGCAAAGAGATATGGACGTAAGCAGGATGACGGCATACTATCAGAATTTTGCACTAAATGATATAACAGTTACGGCAGATGGCGCAGAACTAGTGCCCCAAACGTATCATTTTGAGGATAATTATGGAGTCGCACCTTTCAATACCATCGTTGTGGGCTATAAACATAGTTTGAAGGATAAAGCGGAACTCACTTTTAACGACAAATACAACAATATCCCATTAATAAAAGCGGCATATTCAAAAGAACTTCTTACGGGTATGCCTAAATTGAAAATTTAATATTATTTGCTATGAAAAAATACCTTACCAAACTCACCGCAAACGTCTTGTTGCTTTCTCTGGGATATCAGTTGGTATTCCCATTAAGGGCTTTGGCATTAACATCCGGTCCTACAACACCTGAAGTACAAAGTTTTGAGCCCGTAGGTACAACTCAGATGGTAGATATGTTTACCGGTGATTTTACCTACAATATTCCGTTGATGGATGTTGAAGGTTTTCCTATAAATATTTCATACCATGGTGGTATTAACGTAGAACAGGAAGCTAGTTGGGTGGGCCTCGGTTGGAATATTAATCCCGGCGAAATAAACAGGACTGTACGTGGCTTGCCTGATGACTTTAATGGGGAGACTATTGAAAAGACATTGAATATAGCAGATGAGGTAAACTATAAAGTCGGTACCGGTATCTCAGCCTCATTAGAAGCCTTTGGTTTTAATACCAGCCAATACGGTGTTGGGTTGACGCTTGGTGTTGGTGTATATGTTGGTTATAGTAATTATAGGGGATTGAACGCAGGTGGTAATCTCGGTGTTACAGTATCTGTACCATATGTTAGTGCAGGGGTGGATGTTGGCGTCGGTTCTCAATCGGGCGCAGATATTGATTTCAATGCAAGCTTAAGTGCTTCTCAGAAAGTATCAGATGATGTTGGTGTTGGTATTGGTGTTTCTGGTGGTACCGGGTTTAACTCAAGAACAGGTTTAAAAGATTTTTCTTTTGGGATAAGCGCAAGCGCATCCAAAGCTTATGCCAAATCAATAACAACTGAAAATGAAAAAGGAGAAAAAGTAACTAAAACAAGTGTTCATAGTCAGAATATTGCTGGTGCTTCATTTGGGAGTTCAATTCCAATCGGGATGCAAAACTATGTGCCTGTAATAACCAACGCAAGTACGCAAAAAACATTCCAGTTCCAGGCACGTTTTGGTGGTGAGGTGTTTTACGTATTCCCGAATATGCAGTTGAGTGTAATGAAAAGCACGCTTTCTTATGATAAGGATGGTTCCAGACCGGGATACGGATACATGTTTGCAGAGAATGCAACTGAAGAAGGCATCATGGATTTCAGTAGAGAAAAAGATGGGTATTATAATAATACACTGAAAAATCTACCTCTTACGTCAATGACATATGATATCTACGCTGTAAGTGGTCAGGGTACGGGTGGTATGTTCAGGCCATTCAGGAATGATATAGGTACTGTGTACGATCCTAAAGTAGCACCTCCTAAGAGTACTACCTACGATTTGAAGCTGGAAGCAGGACTAGGTAATTTATTTGAAATTGGTACAGACCTTACCTACTATGACAATGAGAATAGGTCAGGAGCTTGGAAGAGGCTCCCATTCCGTGGTGGTGAGGCCGGAAGTATGTACGAGAAATTTTATTTCAAGCAGGCAGGAGAACTAACATATAACCTTCAAAATCATACTACCAGTCTTTTTAATAATGAACCGGTGTACCTTTCAGAAAACGAAAATACTCTAAAGGGAAAATCTAAAAATGCTGTCGGCTCAATGCCATCTAAGTTTGGTAATAGCCATATTTATACTGGTACTAATACAGATAGAACTACCCGTGCAAATCTGCTTTCATACATTACAGGTGAAGATGCAGATATTACAGATGTAGCACAAACAAAAAAAGTGATCGGATATACTGGTGATGTAGCTACATTTTACAATCCCACAGTAAATCAATATGACAGGCACGGTACGGCAAGTGATAAAGTAAAGAAACACCACCCCAATGAATTTACACAAACACTGCCTGATGGCAGAAGGTATGTATATGGCATACCGGCTGTAAACCACGTAACTAAAGAAGTTTCCTTTGCTGTAAATGGTGGCGGTGCAGATATGAATACCGGATTGGTAACTATTAATAGACCTAGTGGTAAACACGATGATTCTAAAGATAATGACGTTGGTAAAGAAAAGTTCTATTCTTATACAGGTACTCCCGCATACACGTATAGTTATCTACTTACATCAATTCTGTCTAATGATTATGTAGATGTATTGGGAGATGGTCCGACAGACGATGATTTGGGTGCATTTACTAAGATAAACTATACTAAATGGGATGAAGATTACAGATGGAGGGCTCCATATCCAAACGATAAGGCACAGTACAATCCAGGTTTCTGGTCTGATCCGCATGATGATAAGGGTAGTTATATAATGGGTTCTAAAGACATATGGCACGTACGATCTATTGAGACAAAAAACTATGTAGCAGAATTCTATGTTTCTCGCAGAGCGGATGCTAAAGGCTCAAGCGAAGCTATTTTGCCTTCCGGCAGCACAATAGATGTATTATCTAAATACAGTTCAACTAAGAATAGTGGTATCAATGGAGGACAGTCTTATTCATATAAGCTAGATTCAATTAGATTATACAATAAGCAAGACCGCTATACGAATGAAAATAATGCAACCCCGATTAAAACAGTAGTATTCAGATACTCGTACAGATTGTGTAAAGGAGTTCCGAATTATGATAATGCGATTGACAATAATACCACAGTATATCCGGAGCAGACAGGTAAATTAACACTAGAACGTATTTATATTAAATATGGAAATTCTGAGAAGAACCTATTAAGCCCTTATGTATTTACCTATTCAAGTTCTAATCCATCATATAATTTTGCTTGCAAAGACAGGTGGGGTACATACAAGCCCAATAATTCATCTCTTCCAAATTTTGAATACCCATACGTAGATCAGTCTGCAACTGATAACGATGCAAACGCCTCAGCATGGAGTCTTACTGATATTAAACTCCCATCGGGAGGTAAGATTCATGTGGAGTACGAGAGTGATGATTATTCTTATGTGCAGGATAGGCGATCAATGGAGATGTTTAAGGTGGAAGGCGTTGGTAATTCTGAATCGCTTGAAACAAAGAACAGGTTGTATGAAGATGTCGAAAGAGTAAATAACTATGTGTATTTCAAAAGACGTAAATCAAAGGAAAACAACAGTCTCTCCTTAAAAGATAATTATCTGGAAGGAGCAACATATTTATACTACAGTTTCAGTTTAGATATCTCAGGCAAGGGTAAATATGAGAATATAAAAGGCTATGCAAAAATTGAAAGTGTAGGTGCTTGTCCTAATAACGATGACTATGGTTATGTGAAGTTAGTAAAAGAGCGACCAGGAGAAAACAGTCCTCACCGTTTGCACCCGGCCACGATATATGGGTTGAATGTAGGTAGGGCTTATATACCACAAGTGATATACCCTGGTTTTGACGGGGATGGGAAAAGTGCTATTCAGGTAATGAACGGACTGAAAGGTGCGGCCGGTGAATTGTTAAGCATCAAACAAGATCCTATTGTAAGATTTGTTGAAAGAGATAAGAAAGGGAGAAATATAAAAATTGAAAAATCATGGGTGAGGTTGTATGTGCCGGGATTAACTAAAAAAGGTGGGGGACTCAGGGTTAAAGAGCTGACATTGAACGATTCATGGAATGAGTTGACCAATAGTCCTAATAGTGCCACGTATGGAAAGAAATACGATTACACAATCTGGGATTCCAAATGGAATAGGAATGTGAGTAGTGGTGTTGCAAGTTATGAACCAACGGTAGGTGGAGATGAGAATCCTTTCAGGTTACCGGTACATTATACGACTGATGGACAAAGAGGGCTGCCGGCAAAAGAATTTTTTCAGGAAGAGCCGTTTGGTGAGAGCTTTTTCCCGTCGCCATTGGTAGGTTATAGTAAGGTTACCGTCAAGAGTATACATGCAGATGATAATTCGCGTTCGTCGCAGTCTGTTGAAGAGCAGATATTCTATACGGCTAAGGATTTTCCTATAGTTGTTGACTATACTGAAAAGGATGAGTTACCAACCATCAAGACTAAAAAACTCCGAAAGAAGTATGAAGAGGTTACTGTTTTGCAAGGGTATGTCTTGCGTTTTAATGATATGCATGGCAAGCTCAGGAAAAAGAGTACTTATGTTTTAAGAACGGATGGCGCAACCAGTAAAATGGTGCCGGTTTCATCAATGACATACAATTACCATACAGATGCTAAGGGTCAATTGAATAATGTCGTGAACGCGCTTGTAAGGGAAAGAGGTACGGATAAAAACTATACCATCAGACCGGTGAAATTAGGCGAGGAAATGGATTTCTCCGTAGATAGCAGGGAAAGGTATATCAGGAATTATTCGAGGAATATTGATATTAATGTAAATCTTGTATTGTTTGGTATTTTTCCTGTACCGATACCAACAGCATTTTTCCCGGACAAAGAGGATCAAGTTCTTTTCCATTCGTTGGTGTCAACAAAGATAATTCAGCAGTATGGTATCGTTAAGTCTGTGGAAAGCTATGAAGACGGAGCAAAAGTTGTACTTGAAAATGTCTTGTATGATAGTGAAACCGGTGGTGTTATTTTAACAAAATCTAATACCCCTTATGCTAATAATACCTATGATCTTAAGTACCCAGCATATTTGGCATATCGGGGTATGCAACCGAGCTACAGAAATATGGGATATGAAGAGAATGGCGTGAGGTTAGAAATAATTGACCACCTTGACTATGCATCATATTACGGAAGGTTGTTTGTAGATAATAAGAAATTTCATCCCGGCGATGAATTACTCCTGACATATAAAACAAGTTCTACTTCTCCTACGTATGAACAAAAAGTTTGGGTTATGGAAGGAGAAGGTGCTTATGGATATCATGAGTTTGATACGCCATACATATATCGCGAACCATTCCCACGGACAAAAAACATAAATTTCGCGTTACAGCCATATGATGAAATACCTTCATCAAGCTTTGTCGAAGTTGTGCCTAGGGCAATAAAGGATGCATCCGGTAATATAAAATGGGCTGGTGGGCTGACAGAAGGAAGCTCTATAACAGATGTACATGTAAAAGTTCTCAGGTCGGGTTATCGTAACAACCTCGATCAGTTTGTACAACAAACAACATTGACAGAAAATCCTAATACAGGGACTGTAAGTGCATTATTTGGAGGGTCATCTGCATTCGATAAAGTTCTGAATGTATCAACAACTGTATATTCTGATGTAGCAGCTCCGTTTGGATCTAGATATGGAGATAGTATATCTCAAACATACAGTGTACCCTCATCAACCGACCCATACTATCCGAGTATATTCCCTGTTAATAATATAGACGGGAATATGAAAGAAATGAATAGGTATGTTATTGGATACAAAGGTAATTATAGGCCTGTTGCGAATTACGTATATAAAGCCAATAGGGATTATAGTAATAATAGTATTAAGTATGATGGAACCTTCAGTATAAAAGATAATCCTATGTGGAATTATTCAACATCCACATATTATCCATGGGAGAATATATTTATTCTAAGTACTACAATATATAACTGGGTTGAAAAATCAAGAATTACAAAAAATGATGTGTTTGGTAATTCTATTGAAGAAAAAGATGCTGCAGGTAAATATACTTCTGCACAGTATGGATATAATAAAACTTTGCCGGTAGCTGTCGCATCGAACGTCAGACAAAAAGGCTTCTGTTTTGATGGATTTGAAGATTATAATATCCTCATACCGAAGTACCTGAAATCTCAATACATTGGTACTTGGTATTATCACTCACCATTTGCTAAACTGTTTAGCAGTTCAACAGGTCCAATTACAAGGTATAATCAGGAGTATGTCAGGAATGTATTGACAGCTAGTTCAGGACAATCTATAACAAGTGCGGCGAGTCATACGGGATCATACTCGTTCATATCTTCCTCTACAAACACGTACACCTTGCCTGTAAAAAATCCGACAAAAGAAGTTGCCGAAGCAGGCTATATGCACGAGATGAACGATTTCAGGAATGTAAAAGAATTCTCTCTAGATAGTAACAGGAAGTACGTTTTGAGTTTGTGGTTTAAACCTACAACCAGTTCTTCGCCAAGCTCTATAGCTCAGTCCTTCGGGTTGAATATCGGCTACCTAAGTGGTTTAGTAGTTACAAATTTCAGCTTGAAAACACAAAATATCAACGGATGGTACAAAGCTGAGTGTGTTATCGATTTAAGGCAACAGGCTAGCCATGTCGATATCATTATGCCTGCAAATGTGTACATAGATGATATTCGGTTTGTGCCAATTGATGCTACAATGAAATCATTTGTGTACCACCCGGTTTCCTACAAGTTGGCTGCACAGCTTGATGAAAACAATTTTGCAACATTCTATGAATATGACCAGGAAGGATTATTGGTCAGAACGAAAAAAGAAACGGAGAAAGGCATATTAACTATTAGTGAAAACAGACGTGCAAATTCTAAAAAACCTTAAACATGAATAACTGGCACAAAGTATTTATAACCGTGATACTGGCTATTTTATCAGTTAGTGATTGTTATGGTAATAATAAATTGCTTGAAATATTAGCAAACCTTAAAAAGGTTAAGAACACTAATGATATCAGCTACTCATATAAAGTTTATATGAGAAACTATAAAAGTGGTAGAAACGAGGATAGTATATGTGGTAAAATAGTAAAGTCTGCTGATGGCTATCTGGATAGTAATAACTCGTTTCTTACGATAATAGACAAAGAAAGTTATGTGAAAGTCGATTTCCTCAACAAAGAATTATTTGCATTCAGACTGGCAGATTACAAAAAAAAGCTTGGTGATGATATAAAGTATAACAGGCCATTTATCATGGATGTTTCTGATTCAATGATTTTAAAGCATGGCAGACTGTTGTCCGATATTTCTGCTAACGGCAATTACATTGTAGAGATAAACTTCAAGACTACTGATTTATCGAAAATAATAGTAGAGTTCAGCAAAAGAGATTACAGCATTGTATCCATGAAAATGGAGGTCATAGAAAAAGATAAGTATGCCACCCCTACTGGTTATGGTAAAGTATATGTGCTGACAAATATGAAATTCGGCAGTAGAGGACGCCCAATCGATACTTCAAAGTATTGTGTATTTGAAAATGGTGTAGCTAAGGCTGCGGGCAAGTACACTAAATATCAACTAATAACCTTAACCAAATAAAAACTCGGAAAACATGAACAGGATAATATTGATATTATGTTTTTGGGTGTTGTTACCTATTGCATCCTTTTGCCAGGATTTTCAGTTTCTTCCCCACGAAGAGAATGAGAAGCTATATAGTTATGATATTATAGCAAACGGGAGTTATAAGCCGAATAATAGTTATTCAGACTCTTTACCTATAGTAAAAAGTAATGAGTATGATGATTTAGTTGCAAACCCAAGCAGAACGGACTTTAGAATAAAAAGTGTTCAGAATTATGTGTTTGTAGGTGTTAACCACAATACAGATGTGGCAGTTGACACCGGGTATCATTATAAAGTGGAACTGACTATCAGGTACTATAATTATAATAATCCTCCCGGCCCTGAACCTAGTCCGAAGATAGTTACATTGGATTTGTCTTACAATCCGGATTCAGGCAAATCATATATTGATGCTAATATCTTTAAGTTAGATGCGGGTTATCACAAGTTGTTAGTTGAAGTGACGAAAATAACCGATACCAATAATAACATTATTAATCGTGACCAGCTTCCTAATAATTTTTACGTAATGTCTACGATATCTGTAGAGCGCTATGATAATCAGACATTCACTATTTACCCTTGGGGAACACTTGTAGATGGTGGCAGGACTTTGCGGATAAATTGGGGTACATCTACAAATTCAGGTTTAGGATGTACAAGCTCGGTTACAAGCAACGTGTATAAGCCAATAGAGTTTGAACTGGAATGGCAATATGTAGACGATTATAAACATAATATTTATAGTGGTTTAAACGGTTCCTCAAGTTATCTATTTACTTCTACAAGTGATATACCTTATGACTTTCGTAATAATAGCACACGCGTAAGGCTGACAAATAACAGTTACGATATACCTGTTATATACGAGCATGGAGCTATAGTGTACAGGATAAGAGCATTGAGGCCTGATTATAATGATAATTATAAAACAATGCTATATCATGCATGGAATATGTCAGATTATGGTACTGTAAATGCAGGAAGCAGTTGTAAAGCTATGTTGATAGTTCCGCACCATTCAGATAGTTTAAACTGGCAGTATACTGTGAATTTCGCTGAACAAGGGAAATATAAACATGTCATCAACTATTTTGATGGAGCACTTCATAACAGACAAACACAGACGAAGATTAATACGGATAACGATTATGTATTAACAATTGATAAAACACTGGATTATGAGGGAAGAGAATCCATAACTACATTACCTACACCTATATTGCAGCCATACTTACAATATAGGAGCGATGTATCCATAAACCATCAAACCAGTTCTCCGTATAAGGCCCAGGATTTCGATCTTTTGTCATGTTCATTGCCGGATTCAATAGCACCTTTTGCAGACAATTCTTTATCAAAAAAATATTATTCATCACTCAATAGTAATAAAACAGGGTATCAGAAGTTTGTTCCTGATGCTAAGGGTTATCCTTTTGTACAGAGTGTTTATTCGCCTGACAATAAGCTTATGTGGCAAGGCGGTGCAGGTCGTGAACTGCAACTCTGGAAAGGTAGGGGCACAAGATATGAGTATACCAGAGCCACGCAGCATGAACTTAATGCACTATTTGGCTCACAAGCAGGGAAATATGAGTTTTATCCTAAAAAAGTCATTACAGACCCCAACGGACAAACAAGTTTTACAATTGAAAACTTTTATGGACAAACCATTGCAACAGGTTTAATAGGTATTACAGATACAACTTTAACACCTATTGATATATTGCCTGGTTCTGATACCGGAAAGTTAGAATGTTTTAATATACTGGAAAATGTTACCCAAGACAGATTTAACTACGGGATGTCTGTGGATAATGATTTTTATTCAGAGAAAAATGGCTTTAATAGTTTACAATATCGAATCAAAATGCCTGCATTTCCAATAGGCTGTAATGGTAAATACCTATGGGCAAAGGCATATTATTCATTTGATGCATCAAATGATTGCGGTGCAAAAGTATTGCCTGAACAAAGTGGTGTTTTAGGAGACTATAGTGTTCAGTCAAGCAATGTGTCAGCACATTATTCATCTTCGGTAGTACAGCAATGGTTGCAAAAGGGTAATTATACTGCATCGAAGCGGGTATATTTTTCATGGCCCGAGATCAATAACCACGTAAAGACATTTGTCAAAGACAATGAAAATAATACTGCAGGTTGTTACAATGATGAAAGGTTTTTTGTAAGAAAGGCTGTTGAGAACACTGATTTTCCTTGCATTGATAGTTCAAATTATATTGACCCTTGTGAAGCAGCTAAAAGCAAGATGAAGGCAGAGTTATGGCCGGGCGCAAAATATGGACAATATGACAGAAATAGTTTAGGACAAGCTGTATGTACTACCGCCAATTCAATATTTAGTACGATTAACGATACTTTTTTTAGTATGCCATACACAGATGTAAGGTATAGAGCACGGTGCGCTGAAACTATTTCATCAGGGTATTTAGCAAGCAAAAATGGTTACACACACCCTGTTCCAATTTTTAGTCCATCAGTTAGCCTCGACACTTTCATATACTACTTTAATGATGACATGGCTGAAAAGCTATTATTTCTTCATCCGGAGTATTGTAATTTAGGTTATTGTAATCTAAGAGGTTATACAGATTCACTCACAGGATATGAATCCTATAAACAAGCAGTGACAGCTAACAGATTTTCAATTGACTCGATTATTGCCCGTGACCCTATATATTCTAAAACGCTGCCGCTGTCGGAAATGCCAAATGTAAAATCTAAGCTGTTATATTTAAAGAACACGAACAAAAGAATTGACAAATTTGCAATAGAGCAAGCATATACTTCAGCCGGTAATTCTGAAGAAAGGATGCATGCCACCAAATACCTATTCGCAAATGATATTGCAAATTCTACATTTAGAGATTCTGTAGTCAAGCAACATTATTTTGAATACCTGATTGCATGCTATGTTGGTAATAGAGAAAATTATCTACAGAAAAGAATGGACTCTCTTAAAAATGGTTGTAGTCTATGTAAACGTGTAGCTTCATTAGAACTTACAGGAGACCCTGTATTTGAACCCAGACCTTCAGTTTTTGATGCAAACGGAAATATTTCTAGTGATTTAGATATACCTGATTGGATTAAGGATATATATAACGATGCCAATGATCCTAATTCAGACCACTCAAGCCTGAAACTGCCACCCATACAAATTGCGGATTCGATTAATAAGATGAAAGCAGACCTATGCAGTTCTCAGATTGATAATATTATGAAAAAGCTAGCTAACTGTAGTGTTAGTAGCACGGTGATGGCACAAATCAGGACAAACCTGGAAGCTCACTGTACTAGTTCCGGTGGTGTTGAAAACCTGACAGTACAAGCAGTTTCTGCTGCTATAACAACAGGGACCGGTCTTTCATTGAATGATCTATGTCACCCATTCCTGGTGGAAACAAATACGTTTGATAATTCGACTGAAATTGAATATTCGTACAGTTGTGCACAACCTGAGGTATATACAGGAATTAAGGACCTGTTAAACAGAACCGAGATTATCAACTGTATGAAGAATGCTTCTTATACAGGCAGTAGCGTATATACATTTAATTTAAGTGGTAACACAAACCCTTACGAAGCCAAAATTGCATCACATTTGTCTGTGTCTAATACAGCATCTGTAAGTGCGCAAAGTGTCTTGGATACTTTAAAATTTGTTGATCCTTCAACCAGTACAACTGTAATAAAATATTATGTACACATTAACATATACGCAGGAGGGGCAGATACTTTTAAGCTTTACCTTAAAAGAAAATCATCATCAGGTTCGTATCTACATACAATTACAGGTGCAATCAACACAGATAATGTTACATGTTTGAATGACGACAGAGATCTTGCTTATACAGGATATGTAGGCCAGTATACTGCAGTTGCAGATATGTACCTGAACGGTAGTACTTCCCTGACAAGATATCTTGTTTGGAGCAATGGTGCAAAAATAATGCAACCTATATCTGATGAGTCTTTAATACAGAGCGTGAACTGCATTGACATCAAAAATGCTATCACTGATTTCATTGCGGATAAATCTACATATGGTTATGATGATGCAATCAATCATCCTTTGTTTGAAAGTACGCTTACCAATTATCTGAATTATAAACTGAAAGCAAAGTATACTTATATAGAGTACTATAATTTGATGAAAGGTTGCGCATTAACTGACAAGGTAACACTGCCTCACCATTTTGCAACTTTTAAAGTAGAGCTATCCAATTCAGGATCAGCTATTGGTAATTTCTTAACATCGTTATCTAATTTTAGCTCAAGGGAAATTATTGAATACAGGATTAATGACGGATCTAATACCACATTTGGTATAGACTTAAATGTTGTGCCTGAAGATTCAATTGTTTATTATAAAACGCATATTGAAAATAATACATGCACAAGTTGCCGTACTTACTTGCCTAATACATCTTTGATGGTATTTGTAAGGAACGGTTGTACTCCTTCCATGTCATTGTCTTCAAGAATGAGCCCATATAGCACTGCATCGCGCAATGTTTATGTTAACGGGTCTTCTGTTGCATATAACATGTATACATTCACAGGTACATACACAAATGCTAAGAACCATGCAGATATAATTGCCAATACAGGATTCTATACAGATTCTAATCAGTGTTTTGGTTCCTTTATTATCCCTGATGCAGCTTTATTAAGAAGCGGGGATTATTATAAAGCTGACAAGCAAGATTATCTCAACTATGTATATGGACTCACTGTTACCTCAAGGTACCAGATTGCAGATTCTATCGGTACAGGTAATTTGAAAAGCAGAATTGCTGGGTATGCCGGTAATACGCTAAGCTATAAAGATCCAAGCTGTTCAAAAGGTAAGAGAGATTTATATATTAATACAGGTGCACAAACCTCTATCAAGGGCTATAAAATGTTAGCTGATAGCATTTTAGGTTATGTAAAGGCGACACTGAGTGGCAATAAATTATTCCCGCAGAAAGGCAACCTTGTAACTACAGGTACAAAAAATGGCTTGATGATTTATCAAAAAGCCAATACAGTAGTTTGGTATAGATACTTTGATAATAAAAATAATCTCTACAACGTACATCTGCAACCACCAACAAATGCGCCCCGTGATGTTAATGAGTTGCAATTAGATTACATTAAAGTTGGTCCCGGAGAAGATAGTCTATATTGCTTTACTGCATATATGCACTATAGTGCTGTTCCAACAGATACATTTGAATGTAAAGGTTACACAAGTTTTCCGGTTGGTTTTGGACGCAAGGTTTCGAATGTTCTGTTATACAACAAGCCCGGATTGGATAAGTGTCTTGATAGTATAGATTGTGAGTATGGCTTGCTACAAAATGCTATTGTCGGTGGTAAAGTAACGTATCAACAATATTTTGACTCTACAACAAGATTGCTAACAGATAGTATGATAAACTTCTTGGTAGCAAATACGGTAGACACGCTGAACCTTTGCTCACAATCGCAGAAAAATCAAATCACTTTATACTATCACGACCTTGCAGGCAATCTTGTGAAAACTGTACCACCTGCAGGTGTAAATAAAGCTTATCCTAACGCTCATACCAAAACATCTGAATACAAATACAGCTCACTCAACGAGCTATTACATCAAAAAACACCTGATGGTGGTATTACAGATTTCTATTACGATGTTACCGGTAAGCTTGTTTTTTCACAAAACAGTAAGCAAAGACAGGATAGTACATTCAGCTATACATTATACGATAATCAGCATAGAATAATTGAAACAGGTAAGGTAAGCCTTGAGTGTGGCGGTGAATGTGATTACGTAAATAATGTAAACATGTATCCCATGGATACTATTATCAAGTTTATCAGAGACAAAAATCGTTTTGAAGTAGTAAGAACGTACTACGACGAGTATACTGTTAGACTTGATACTGCTACCGGGTACGATTTAGATGTGCAGGAAAATCTACTAGGCAGGGTAGCTGCTATATGTTACTACGATACTAAATCTGCAGACTATAATGTCTCAACATTCTCTCCTCCGCAATTCGGTACGTATTATAGTTACGATATGTCCGGCAATGTGAAGACTATTACATATGACTATACTGTATTAGAAGCTTTACAGCAACAATACAAGAGAGTAGATTATGATTATGACCTGCTGAGTGGTAAGGTAAATATGCTGAGCTATAACAGAGGCCGTGCAGACCAGCTATATCACAAGTATACTTACGATGCTGACAATAGGGTAACGCAGGTACATACAAGTAAAGATGGTGTGCTGTGGAACAGGGATGCCGAGTATACCTATTATAAGCATGGGCCACTTGCCAACCTGAAAATAGGTGACGACCAGATACAGAGCCTTGAATACGCATATACCATACAAGGCTGGTTGAAAGCTATAAATGGCGATGTGTTGAACCCGGATCAGGATATGGGGCATAATGGTGCACCGGGAGATAAGAGCTATGCGCGAGATGTGATGGCAATGGCAATAAATTATTTCAACAATGACTACAGCCCTATAGATAATACTGTAACAGTAACTAATCTGCCAGACCCGAATAAGAGTTTGTTTAACGGTAATATAGCCGGGCAGACACTGTCTCAGAATACATTCGGCAGTCTGAGGCGTACATACCGCTATGACCAGGTGCAGCGCCTGAAACTGGCAAGATATGCCAAAGTTGATGAGGAACACATGATAGTTGGCAAGCCGACAAATATTTTCAAAAACAGTTACGAATACGATGCCGACGGTAATATTCAACAACTGGTACGCTATGATAACAACAGGCAACTGATGGATAGCTTAGTGTACAACTATGCTTCCGGTGGTAACAGACTATTGCTGGTAGACGAAAAACAATCTGCTACTACAACTCCGGAGCACGACATTAAAGTAAACCCATACACAATTGCCGATGGCGAAAACTATAAGTACGACAGCATTGGCAATCTGGTAAGAGACTATTACAACAACCAGCAGATAGAATGGAATAATTATGGCAAAGTAAGCAGCATTACTGATACCGTTACTAATGAAATGGTATTGTATAATTATGACGGGCTAGGCAACCGTATTAGTAAAGATGTGGTAAACTATATAGATACCGGCTTGGTTTCTTTTGTAGGAGAGTACTATGTAAATGACGCAAATGGTAATACCCTGGCTACGTACAATAAACGAAGCATTGTAGATGCATTGTCTTTAATTGCGATGGCAAATGCAGGCTTGCACTCACATGCCAGTTTCTATCCATTCTTAGAGAGCAAAGTATTCCCGTATGGAGATTTTGCACATAGGTTTGTTACATACGCTTTAGCTAAAGAACCTACATGGGCTTCTGGGTATCTGAGAACTGATCTTAAATTTTATGTTCAAAATGGTGCTGACATATATAACAGATTGATGTATGGTACAAATGCATATCTGGATGATTTGCGTACGTATGATAAATCTATTTCTCCGGGAAGATACCAGATATATTCAGAATCATTAATTGGTGTTGGTTCTGCGGCAGAATCTTTATTTTTATTAGTATTAGCAAATCCTGTCGAAGCACAAAAACTCGTAGAGCTTTTTGACGAACATATACCAACAGCCAATATGGTATGGCTGAATAACACATTGTGGTATTCTCCCGGAAATTATACTACAAACGCGTCTACATTATTGGGTTCCAGCCTTAGTATTGCAGATATCAGTTCACAAATGATGACTGAAATAAACAATGCTCCGTCGCCTAATAAGGAGAGTTTTTATAATGCTATGGTTGATGCTACTGCTATATTCAATTCTACTATTCTTCGTAATACAACTACTACAACACAAACTGCTTTTGAAAGCTTTTTAGCAGATGCATTGTATAATTATGGCAATACAACTAATATCTTCAATTTCCTTGATCCCTCAGGGCCACCACATTGGGGTATGAAGGGTACCTCATGGCTGAATGCAAATACCACACCGTATGAACGCTTGCGTATAATGTTTAACCATGATAAGCACGCAACCTTTGACGACCTGCTCACTAATGGTACAAACCCGGCAGCAGTTATAGATATGGCTATTGCTTATACCAAAGGGCTGAATGCAATATCTTATGTAAAATGGATGAAGGCACACCCGGTGATGGGGCCGCTTACTAATGTAAACTGGTATACAGGCTCTACGGCCGATACGCTGATATTGGCAGAGCACCATATATATGGCAGCAGCAAGCTAGGCATACAGTACTACCCGTTGGCGCAGGATAGCCTGATGAGTAGCTATGACATAGGTACAGGTACAATACCATATACAAGGCTGAACACCCCACTGCCATGGTATAGCAAGCAATACGAAGACCTGATAGCCCCGGGCGAAACCACCCCATGGGGCAATGGCTATACCGATAGCATGAGGCTGCAGCGCCGCATAGGTAACCGCTGGTACCACATGACAGACCACCTGGGTAACGTACTTGCAGCTGTGCAAGACCGTAAGAGCGGCCACAAAGCTAATAGTACCGATGCTGTGTACGACTATTGGCAGCCCAACCTGGCAGACGTAACAGACTACTACCCATTTGGTATGAAGATGCCCGGCAGGCTGATAGTGGGCGATAGCAATAACTATGGCTACAACGGCCAGCGTGGCGAGCAGGATATATACAAGAGCGTAGGCGCAGACTTGGGTAAGTACGATGTACATTATACTTATAAGTATAGAGAGTATGACCCACGGCTTGGGAAGTTTTGGAGTGTTGATCCGTTGTTTAAATCTTTCCCATGGAATTCTAGTTATGCTTTTGCAGAAAACAGGGTAATAGATGGATTAGAACTTGAGGGGAAAGAACATATGAGTGCAAATTTTGCGCTATCATCTGAGAATGGAAAACTTAAGATAGAATTAATAAATAAGACCAGTTTTAAATATATTGGAAGTAATGGCTTTGGAGTTACGTCTAATTTCTATGATAAAAAAACAGGCCAAGAAATGCCTGAATTAAGAACGTTTACTAAAACACCTACTCAGAACTTATATTATCAGGATGGAGGACCTCTTTATATTAGAGGTGTTAAAGTTCTGCCTGCATATAACGAATTAGATGGGCCTGAAGGCTTTCATAATGGGGGAAAGCAAGTAATGTTAGGCACATTTGGCTCATTATTATCTGGAGGTACATTGGCCGTTGGAGGAAGTACTGCTACAACGATTTTTGCTGGACTTAGCTTATTAGCTTCTGTAGATGATATGACTACTGATGGGCAGGGTACTACATTACTTGGACGAGCTACTGGAAAACAAGGACTAGTTAACAAAGGAAAGTTTGCAGTTACTATAGCATCATTTGGTATTGGTGCTCAAAATTTAATAAAAGAAACTGCTAAGGGAAATACCTCAAATTTTCTTATGGATTTTATTGGTGTTGTAAATGATGAGGTTAACCTAATTAATGGCACAAATGATATGGTAAAAGAAACAAAGAAATGACATTAATTTTTTTATAGATTTAATATATGACAACAAATAAGGAGTATATATATAGAAGCAAGTTAGAATATTTTGGTGTTCTTACTGTACTGTTATTATTATTGGTGTTGCTTTATATTTTCCATGAGATGGGACCTTTAGCATTAATAATAATAATAGTCATTATTTACCTGCCGACTAGTCATAACTTTAAGCGCATGATTTTGTATGATTCTTATTTAAAAATAATATTTCCAATTAGCCCATTTAGAAAAATAATAGTGGTGGGTTACAATGATGTTCTTTCAGTTGGTCAGGGCATTGGGACAAGATACACAGGTGCTTTGTTACGCATTAACTATAGGAAAGGTAAACGGGTTAAAAAAATTCAAATTCCTTTTCCTTCTGATGAAGATTGGGAGTTAATTAGGAAAGTCTTTAAGCAACATAATGTTGAAGTGTTAAATTACAACATATAAAGAACATGCCTTTTTGCATATCTATTTTTCATGAGTCTCTTATCCATATTCTTTAACGTAATATTTTTCGCCTCTGTTGGTATTCTTTATCAACAGGGGTGAAACAAATGGTATTAAACTAGCCGTTATTGCATATATTTACTATTATAAAGTATTTTTCTATAATAGCTTTCCATGAAAATTGTTGCAAAACAGAATTCCATAAAAACTGCAACAATTTGTGATGTTAGATGTGCATCAACAATAATTATGTTATGTACATATACAGGCTGGTCTTTAAACTGAAAAAATAACCACTTAAACCAAATAACAGGTTTCGACATAACGAAACGAATGCTTTATAACCTTGCATTAACTAGTAGATTAACATCAGTTTCTTTAACCTTTAAATACCAAAAAATGAAACAAAAAATCCTGTCCTTATGCGCAGCAGCAATGTGCGCATACACCGCAAATGCCCAAATGGCACATTTTTACATCGGTGGCCCCAGGCACGAACTAGCCCGTTCTGTAAATATTTTTGATGAACCTTTAGCAGACAGTTCTACTTTGTTTAGTTAAATAGTGTGCTGCAATGTGTGGATAACGATTTGCATAAATTTAGTACAAGAGCTTTTAAGCCAATATTTGTGAACACAGTAGTTAGTATCAGAATGTCACCTAACCATACAATAGGAGTAGTGATTTTTTTATGCAATTCCTCAATCATCTGGTATAGTTGTCTCCACATATTTGATGTATAAGCAAATTATAGCCTCAAGTAGTAGCGCAGAAAAAATAGAACTTGATAACAGTATAATTTCTCAAGTGTTACTCTGTACTACTTTCCCTGATGGTAAGGTAGTCAATACACAGAAGTTGATACTAAATCGTTAATGCGAGGGATATTATTAAAAATGCAAGCCTATTAATAGGCTTGCATTTTTAATAATTATACAAGTACATTTTCATTGAAAAGCCGCTTACATTGCAGATAATTACTTTCTGTATCGGGAAGTGATTGACACTATATAAATTAAGCCCCGCAATTGCGGGGCTTAATTTATGCTCTTACTTCATTCAGGAATTCATCGAGGTGTTCTACCTCTACGTGGTCCATCACTACTATTTTGTACCAGTCGGGTTCGCCATCGTGTGTGTCGGGGACAAGGCCAAACTGGTGCGCTATGGTAGCAGGGATATGTTTGGCGCGGATGGTTACAATATTCATATTTGGGTAGCGATAGTATGTAAAGCCCAGCTCCGTGAGTTGTTTGCACAACCAGTCTGTACGATACAGTAGTTTGTTTATTTTCTCGAACCAGCCATGCGGGCCATAGGTCATTAGTATCATCCAGATAGCAACAGCATTGGCACCTGAGCGGCTGCCGCTTAGCGTGATGTCCATACCGTTTACATACTGTGCCTCTTTGGTGTACACATAGTTTATCAAACCTTTGCGGGAAATGAAGATACCCGTACCATACGGTGCCTGCAACATCTTATGCGCATCAAGCGTGATGGATGATACATGCGGGTTGGCAAAGTTGACAGTAGATTCAGGATGTGCAGTAGGATATATAAAACCACCAAACGCACCATCCAGATGCAGCTTGAAAGGCAGGTTGTGTTTTTGTAAGTGTGCTACATACATATCAGGGTTATCTACACTGCCAAACATAGTTGTCGCCATGTTCGATATCACGATGAAATATTTGACCCCTTCCGCTTTTGCCTGCTCCAGTGTTTTATCCAGTTCAGCAGGTATTATTTCGCGGGTGTTGTCATCTACAGGCACACTGTACCATTTCAGGTGTAGCAGGTTAGATGCTTTAGCTATAGAATAGTGTGTGTCTTCAGAACCTAGCAATGCTATTTCATTGTATGAAGCATTGTGTTCCTGCTCAAAGAAATTGCGGTATATCCACGCAGCCTGTATATTAGCTTCGGTGCCACCAGCAGCAACATAACCATCGCAGGTATGTGGCTTTGCTTTCAATACATCTACCGCCAGCAGTTCTATTACTTCACGTTCCAGCTCTTGTGTGCCTTTAAAGAAATCTTCAGAATCGCCCAGTGTATGGCAGCCAATATGGTTGGGGTTTTGTACATAAGTACGCAGTAAAGGCGCATCTTTCAGAAAAGGTGCCTGTTCGTAAAAAACGGTGGTATCCAAACGGGAAGCAGGTACACCCAAAGATATCTTTTGCTTATAGTCGATATTCTGGCTGAGAGCATCTGTAATGCGTGCATCCTGTTCTGCAACAGTCAGTTTTTTCCAGTACTTCATTTTCATACAAAACCGTTTTTTGTAAAGCGCCGCAAAGTTATGACATTAACAAGCAATAAGACTGATGTACGTCATGTTTTACGGCATCTGACCGGTATATTTTTGTGTTTTATGAAGAAGCTCGTCACCTTTTTTGTATTAGCCTATACTATATCCTGGGTTATATGGATGCCTTTGTGGTTGCCCGCGTTTGGCATTACCAATTTACCGACCATACCATTCAACCATGCCATTGGTGGCTTTGGCCCTATGATAGCAGCGTTTATTGTAACCTATGCCGAACAAAAGGGACAGGGTGTGCAGCACTTGCTGAAAGCTATGTTTTCATTCAAAGCAATCTTATTTATAACTATAGCATTGCTAAGCCCCTTTCTGATATTGTGGTTGGCAGGTGTTGCGGATTATTGGATAGCTGGTAATAGTTTTGATTGGAAAGGTTTTACAAAATCGAGAGAGTTTCCTGATTTCAGTTTTATCACATTTCTTATTTACAATCTTATATTCTTTGGTTATGGAGAGGAAGTAGGATGGCGTGGATATGCACTTCCTAAGTTGCAACAGCGCTATAAACCCATACAGGCGGCGCTAATCCTGACAGTGTTCTGGGTTATATGGCATTGGCCGTTATTTCTCTACAGGCCGGGATATACCGAAATGGGAATAGATGGAATTGTGGGTTGGATATTCAGTATGCTTACAGGTAGTGTGTTGCTTTCATGGCTGTTTAATGCATCAAAAGGCAGCATACTTGTTGTAGCAATATTTCATGCAACGATAGATATAGCATTTACCGCAGATATGGCAAATGCCAAAATTGTAAACTATGCGGGAGCTATCATTACTATATGGGGAATAGCTATGCTCCTTGTACTGCGTAAGCAAAGGGCTGTTACCGCATTGCCGTAATATGCGTATCTTCACATTGTAAGTGGAATTGAATTACTATGTTTTCTAAGCTGTTTGGTAAGAAGAAGGAAGAAGGTGGATTGAAATATGGCCCTGCTAATCCCAACGGGTATGGCAACTGGTCTTTCTTGGGTACAGATATGCACTCGCATATGATACCGGGTATAGATGATGGTGCACAGACAATGGAAGACAGCATTTTGCTGATACAGCGCCTGCAGGCTATGGGCTATAGGAGTGCCATTACCACACCACACATCAAGTACGACCACTATCCAAACAACAGCTTCAATATCCAGCAAGGATTGCATGCATTGCAACAGGCTTTGCATGAGCGTAATATAAACTTCCCGATACGTGCTGCGGCAGAGTATTATATTGACGATCATTTTATACAACTGCTGGAAGCAGGAGAATTGATGCCGATTGTTGACAATCAGGTATTGGTAGAAATCTCTTTTATGTTCGAACCTATCAGGTTTGACGATATCATTTTCCGTATACAAACAAAAGGCTACAAGCCTATCATGGCGCACCCTGAGCGTTATGCATATTATCATGGCAATCTGGATGCATACAGAGACCTGCGCGATAAAGGTTGCCATCTGCAATTGAATACACTTTCATTATTCGGCTATTATGGCCGCAGTGTAAAGGTGGCTGCAGAACAAATACTGGCTGCCGGCTTGTATGACTATTGCGGTACCGACATGCACCATGTAAAACATGCTGATAATCTGCAAGCTATGTTGCAAAGTGGTGTAATGACCGCATTGCAGCAATACCCTTTCCTCAACAGTCGTTTGCAGCTGGCGTAGTGTAAACGAATTGTTATCGGGTTGTTTTCGATGCGTTAATACATTGAAAGTCGCAATTCTGCCAACTCCGGCAGATTATATTTGCTATTCGTATTATAGAAACACCCCAAGTAAAACGTACGTAAATCTATGGCTAAAAAAGTACTGGTAACAGGCGGCGCCGGCTATATCGGCTCCGTGCTGACAAGGCAATTACTCGACAAAGGCTACCATGTCAGGGTTTTTGACAACCTGATGTATGGTGGAGAACCCATCATCGACCTGCTGAATCTTCCCAATTTTGAATTTGTAAAAGGCGACATACGTAACGAGGCAGATGTACGCACTGCGATGGACGGAATAGACTGCGTAGCGCATCTGGCATCTATTGTTGGCGACCCTGCATGTGCAAAACAACCTGAACTGGCACGCACTACCAATTTTGACGGTAGCAAAATGCTGTACACTATTGCGAATGAAATGGGTGTATCAAAATTTGTATTTGCATCTACCTGCAGCAACTATGGCAAGATGGAAGACCCTGAAGCATTTGTAACTGAGGAGTCTGCAACTGCACCTGTATCTCTCTATGCTGAAACTAAAGTAGCTGTAGAAGAATTCCTGCTTTCTCAGCCAAAGACAAATACTACAAAACCTACATGCCTTCGTTTCTCTACCGTATATGGCCTTTCGCTGCGTCCGCGTTTCGACCTGACGGTCAATGAATTTGCAAAAGAACTGGCGCTGGGCAGAGAATTGGTAATATTCGGTGAGCAATTCTGGCGCCCGTATTGCCATGTGTACGATCTGGCACGTTCTGTAGTGACGGTAATAGAAGCAGCACCCGAAAAAGTTGCGTTCGATGTATTTAACGTCGGTGATACATCTGAAAACTATCAGAAGAAAATGATAGTGGATGAAGTGATGAAGTTTATACCGGATGCGAAGATAAAATACGTGTCTAAAAACGAAGACCCGCGCGACTATCGTGTAAACTTTGATAAGATAAAAAACACACTTGGCTTCGAGCTGATGTTTAAAGTGCCGGATGGTATAGCACAAATCAAAAAAGTGCTGGACGATGGCTTTATCTTAAATCCTGACGATAATAAATACAAAAATGTATAACGATACTATCCGATTCATCAGAGAAACATTTAAAGAGCCGGAAGCTTTTATACCATTGCATGCACCCTATTTTGGCGGTAATGAAAAGAAGTATCTGCTCGATACTATCGATTCTACATTTGTTTCTTCAGTAGGTGCATATGTGAACCGTTTTGAAGAAATGATGCAGGAGATAACTGGCGCGAAGTATGCAATAGCTACCACCAATGGTACTACTGCACTCCATCTGTCACTGATAGTAGCAGGTATAAAACGTGATGAAGAAGTAATAACACAACCACTCACCTTCGTAGCTACTGCCAATGCAATAACACATGCGCAAGGTATACCTGTGTTTGTAGATGTAGATAAAGATACCATGGGCCTTTCTCCAAAAGCACTGGAAGATTTTCTGGCTGCAAATGCAGAGGTGAAAGATGGTGTATGCATCAACAAAACTACAGGAAGGCGTATAGCGGCTTGTGTGCCTATGCACACATTCGGATTCCCATGTAGGATAGATGACATAGCCGCTATATGCGAACGCTACAATATAGTCTTGGTAGAGGACGCTGCGGAGTCTTTAGGCACATACTACAAGGGCAAGCATACCGGCAATTTTGGTCTGGTAGCAGCTTTTAGTTTCAACGGCAATAAGACGGTAACATGCGGTGGTGGTGGTGCTATCATAACCAACGATGAGAAGCTGGCACAACATGCCAAGCATTTATCTACCACAGCCAAAATACCGCACCCGTACGAGTTTGTGCACGATGAAGTAGGCTACAACTATCGCATGCCAAACCTGAACGCAGCCGTGGCTTGTGCGCAACTGGAGCAATTGCAACAGATACTGGATAACAAACGTGCGCTTGCAGATACTTACAAAAATTACTTTGCGGGTACTGATATACAGTTTGTAACAGAAGCTGTAGACGGTAAAGCCAACTACTGGCTAAATACTGTTGTGCTGAAAGACCTTGACGCACGCGATGCTTTCCTGAAAGCTACAAATGATAATAAAGTAATGACTCGACCCATATGGAAGCTGATGAATAAGCTTGTCATGTATCAGCATTGCCAATGCGGTCCGTTAGAAAACTCCCAATGGCTGGAAGACAGGGTAGTCAATATCCCCAGCAGCTACAGGCCATAATTTTTTCAAAACGTTTACAAGCAATCCTTGTAAACGTTTTGTTATCAACATGTTTAGGGCTTGTTATTCCGTTCTGAAAATTTTGTTGCCCCTCTCCCCTCATAGTATCTTTATTACAAACACACCTGCATCTCTGCACATAGTGCAGCGTTGCAGCTATGCTTTACCTGTAGCCGTAATTGCTATAGATATGGCATTGTCATAACAAAAGATAAAACACACACCGATGACTAGCAACATTGAAAGGCACGTCATATTCGGGCATCAATCTGTACGTGATGCCTTTATTAAACTCGAAGACATGAAGGTCGACCCGATACTGATTGTCGCGGATGAAAATATGAAGCTCATTGGCTCACTGACAGATGGCGATCTGCGTCGTGGCTTCATCAACGGGTTAACCATTCTGAACCATACCATTAAGGATTATATACTTCCTGACCCACTTTTCATTTATCAGGACGAATTATATAAGGCAGACATCAGTTCGCTCCGCAACCTGAATTTTCTTGTAATACCTATTGTAAACAAGGATATGACGATTGTTGGTGTGCTGAACCTGACACAGATACAGACCTTGCTGCCTGTAGATGTGGTGATAATGGCAGGCGGGCGCGGACAAAGGTTGATGCCACTTACAGAGCATACACCTAAACCAATGTTGCCTGTTGGCTTCAAACCAATATTGGAACACAATGTTGACAGGCTGATAAAATTCGGTATTAAGAACATCTGTATCAGTGTCAACTATCTGGCGGATTCTATTATCAGTTATTTTGGCGATGGTAGCAGAAAGGGTATATCTATCAAATATGTGTTCGAAGATAAGCCGATGGGTACGATGGGTTCTGTAAAGCTCTGCAGCCAGTTAGACCATGATTATATATTAGTCATGAATTCGGACCTGTTGACAACTATCGACTATGAATCATTCTTCCAGGCGTTTATAAAGAGCGGTGCGGATATGGCAGTGGCTACAACAGGTTATCAGGTAGATATACCTTATGGTGTGCTGGAGGTATCGTCGAATAACTTTGTGAATTCGCTGAAAGAGAAACCTCGTTATACCTATTATTCAAATGCCGGCATTTACCTGATGAAAAGGCAATTGCTGACATTGGTACCGGATGGCCAGTTTTACAATGTTACAGACCTGATGGACACCTTGCTGAAATATGGCAAATCCATCATATCCTTCCCGATACTTGGCTACTGGTTGGATATAGGCAAGCCGGAGGATTATGCAAAGGCGCAGGAAGATGTGAAATACATCAATCTGGGTTAAAAAAGGACAATATTAGAATCTGATTAATAAACCATGAAAAGTGGCGTGTGGACTTGCGTTTTTGATGAGAATGAGTAACTTTATTACTCGTTCTTGTGTTAAGCCTGTGGCTGACAGTGGCGAAGCCATGTCTTTATAGGTTAAGTTCTTTAGATAGTACCGGTAAAATATGCTGGAAACGTTAATATCATCCCGAACAAGGATAAAGCTTTTGCTCCGGTTGTTCCTCAACCCCGGAACTACTGCTTACTTGCGTGGTCTGGCTGATGAGTTTGAGGAAAGTACCAACTCTATACGTGTAGAGCTGAACCGCTTTGAAGATGCAGGTATGATTGTATCGGAAAGCAGAGGCAATAAAAAGATGTACAAAGCAAATGACAGGCATCCGTTGTTTGGCGATTTGCGCAGCATCTTGATGAAGTACATAGGCATAGACAGAGTGATAGAGGTGGTGATAGACAGGATGGGCAAAGTAGATAAGCTGTATCTGACAGGTGATTATGCAAAAGGCAAAGACTCGGGCATAATAGATCTGGTACTGGTTGGCGATATAGATAAGGAGTATGTGGTGAAGATGGTGGCAAAGGCGGAAAAGCTGATAGACAGAAAAGTACGTTTCCTGACATACGAAACGGAGGAATGGAATAAATACCAACACAGCATGAACGGAGTGGGTAAAGAAAAATACCTGCTATTGTGGGAGAATAAATAAAAGGAAAAGATGCCCTGGTACGTATTACATACCAAACCGAGAAACGAAAAAAAAGTGACCAGACTGCTGGAGCAGAAAGGTGTGAGAGTGTATTGTCCGCTGCGGGAAAGCATAAGACAATGGAGCGACAGGAAGAAGAAAGTTGCAGAGCCTGTTTTTAAATCTTATGTATTCGTCTACATGGATGACTACAAGGAAGAAAATGTGAAAGTGCTGATGACGGCAGGTGCTGTACGCTTTTTGTGGTGGGTAGGCAAGCCGGGTGTGGTAAGGGAAGAAGAGATACAGGCTATCAAAGACTTCCTGGAGAATTATAAAAATGCTGAAATAACAGTTGACTTTAAACCGGGTGAAATAGTAGAAGTGATGGAAGGTCCGTTTAAAGAAAATAAAGGTGAGCTGATACAGGTGCGTGGCAATATTGCAGTAATACATATTAAAGCACTGGGCTTTAGCATGAAGGCGCAAATACCTGTACAGTCTATAACAAGTGCAAAGTAAAAAACTATGGAACTGAAGAATTCAAAAGTATTGGTGATTGGTGGTGCCGGATTTATCGGCGGCTTTGTGGTGAGAGAATTGTTGAAACATGATGTGAAAGAAGTAATCATTTACGACAACTTCACACGTGGCAAGTATGTAAATATCAACGACTGTCTGCAAGACCCGCGTTGCACAGTGTATCCGTTTGGCGGCGATATACGCGAACTGGATATATTGGACAAAGCAATGGAAGGTGTAGACTATGTATTCCACTTGGCGGCAATGTGGTTGCTGCATTGCATGGATTTTCCGCGTACGGCTTTTGATGTAAACGTTGGTGGTACATTCAATGTACTGGAAGCATGTGTGAAACACAAAGTGAAGAAGCTGGTTTACTCATCTTCTGCATCTGTATATGGCGATGCTGTGGAAGTGCCGATGACAGAGAGTCATCCATTCAATAACAAAAATTTCTACGGTGCAACCAAAATATCGGGTGAGGCTATGTGTACGGCCTTCTACGACAGGTATGGCCTGAAAGTAGTAGGACTGCGTTACATGAATGTATATGGCCCGGGACAAGACCAGCATGCAGTATATAGTGGTGTAGTGCCAATAATGCTGAATAAAATAGATGCCAACGAGCAACCGACTATCAATGGTGACGGCTCTCAGGCATACGACTTTATTTATGTAGAAGATGTGGCGCGTTGCAACGTGCAGGCAATACTGAGTGATGTGGAATATGGTTTCTACAATGTGGGTACCGAAGTACAAACTACCATCAAGCAATTGTGCGATACTATTCTGAAATTGAAAGATTCTAAACTGGAAGTGATATACAAGCCATATAGTGCAGACGATGCACGTGCGTTGGTACAAAACAGGATAGGCTCTCGCCAGAAGGCTGAAAACGAACTTGGGTTTAAATACAAATACTCATTGGAAGAAGGATTGCTGAAGCTGATAGAATGGAGAGATAAAACAATGACGAAAGCATAAACGAATGATTATGTCTGCAACACAGAAAAGGAATATACCGATATCGCTGCCAAGTATGGGGCAGGAAGAGTGGGAAGCACTGAAAGAACCTGTATTCAGCGGTTGGATAACACAAGGCCCTAAGGTAGCACAGTTTGAAAAGCTGTTTGCTGAAAGGCATGGCGTGAAACATGCACTGGCAGTATCTAACTGTACTACAGCATTGCATCTTGCATTGGTAGCATTGGGTGTTGGTGCAGGCGACGAGGTGATAGTGCCTGCTTTCACATGGGTATCTACTGCAAATGCAGTGATGTATTGCGGTGCAAAACCTGTGTTTATAGATATAGACCCTGTGACGTTTAATATAGACGTTAATCAACTGAGGTCTAAGATTACAGAAAGAACAAAAGCTATTATACCTGTACACCTTTTTGGTTTGTGTGCAGATGTTGATAAGATAAAAGAAATAGCACCTGAACTGAAAATAGTAGAAGATGGTGCCTGTGCCGCAGGTGCTGCACTAAACGGTACTGCCGCAGGTGCATTGGGAGATATAGGTTGTTTCTCTTTCCACCCACGAAAATCTGTAACAACAGGCGAAGGTGGTATGCTGACAACAAACGATGATGCACTGGCAGAGAAACTGAATTGCCTGCGTAATCATGGGGCATCAATATCTGAAGAGCAAAGGCATAAAGGCCCGCGCCCGTACATACTACCGGAATTTGATATGGTGGGTTATAACTACCGTATGACAGACCTGCAAGGTGCACTGGGTGTTGTACAAATACAAAAGCTGGATACTTTCATAAACGAAAGGCAAGACTGGGCAAACTACTACAACGAACAATTGAAAGATATTGAATGGCTGCGCACACCGGTGTATGATGCGAAATACAAACACGGCTGGCAGTCTTATGTTTTGTTTATAGACGAAGCAAAAGCGCCTATGAGCAGAAACGACATGATGGAGTATCTGCAACAGCAAGGTGTCAGCACACGTCCTGGTACGCACGCTGTACATATGTTGGGTTATTATGCCAACACATTCGGTATCAAACCACAAGACTATCCGGGTGCTTATGCAGCCAACGAATATTCAATGTCTATTCCTTTACACAATAAAATGACAGCAGACGATTTCGAATACATCGTAACACTGCTGAAGGGACTCTAACATGTGCGGCATAGCCGGTATATATAATCTGAACCGTCAGTCTGTAGAAAAGCAGCACGTACAGCGTATGGCAGATGTGCTTGCACATCGCGGCCCTGATAGCGATGGCGTTTATGTTGACGGACAGATAGGCCTTGCACACCGCAGGCTGGCAATACTTGATACATCATCGCTTGGCGCACAACCCATGACATCTAAAAATGATGAATGGGTGATTGTGTTTAACGGATGTATTTACAATTTCAAAGAGCTGAGAGAAGAGCTGCAACAACAGGGCTATTCTTTTGTATCGAGAACCGATACTGAAGTAATAGCTGAAGGTCTGAGTGCTTACGGCCCTGATTTCTTTCAACGACTGAATGGCATGTTTGCCATAGCAGCATGGAATAAAAAACAACAGTGTCTATACATGAGCCGCGACAGGTTTGGCATTAAACCCTTGTATTACTGGTTCAATGGCAGAACACTTGTTTTCGGTTCAGAGATAAAAGCCATCATTACACACCCTGATTATAAGATGGGTGTAGACTATGCGGCACTCAATCAATATTTTTCTTTCCAGAACGTATTTTCTTACAACACTTTATTTCAGGGAGTAACGATGTTGCCACCTGCGAATACAGTGGTAATAAATGCAGACAGCACTTATGTAAAACATCACTCATGGTGGGATTATGATTTTACAAAAGCTGATAACAACATGGGTTTTGAAGACGCAGTACAGCTTACAAAATCTGCCTTCGAAACTTCTGTACACAGACAAATGGTAGCAGATGTGCCTGTGGGCAGCTATCTGAGTGGTGGTATGGATTCGGGTTCAGTTACAGCTATAGCATCATCGCACACAGACAGGCTTACTACATTTACCGCAGGCTTTGACATGAGCGAGGTGACGGGAGTAGAAGCCAACTATGACGAACGCAGAGATGCAGAGTTAATGGCTAACTATTTCAAGACTGAGCATTACGAACAAGTGATTAATGCGGGAGATTTAAGTTGGTCGTTGCCGCGAGTTATATATCATCTGGAAGATTTGCGAGTGGGTATGTGTTATCCCAACTACTACATTAGCCGTCTTGCATCTAAGTTTGTAAAAGTATGTTTGCAAGGTACAGGTGGCGATGAGTTGTTTGGTGGCTACCCGTGGCGTTATTACAGCGTATATCAGTCGCTCGATCAAAAAGCGTTTTTTGATAATTACTACAGCTTCTGGCAAAGACTAGTTCCTGATAACGACAAACAGAAATTATTTACGGCTGATACATTCAGTAGGATTGATATTGCAGAACCAAGAGAAGTGTTTGAACGTGTATTTACTTTCAACGACAAGCTGCAATACGATACACCTGAACATCATATTGAAAACAGTCTGTACTTCGAGATAAAGACTTTCTTGCCTGGCTTGCTGTTGGTGGGCGATAAACTGTCTATGGCTAACGGACTGGAAGAGCGCTTCCCTTTTATGGATAACGACCTTGTAGACATAGCCATGAAAATACCTGTGAAGCACAAACTGGGTAATCTGGAGATGATGAAGCGTGTGAATGAGAATGATACACTTAACGAAAAGAAACGCGCGTATAAAGAATATGATGACGGCAAGAATGTATTGCGTAAGGCTATGATGAGCTTCCTGCCGGAGAAAATCATCAACAGGAAAAAACAAGGCTTCTCTGCGCCTGATGAAAGTTGGTATCGTGGAGAGAATGCACAATACATAAAAGACTTGCTGCTTGGCAAGAAAGCTGTAAGTGCAGATTTTATAAATCCTGAATACATCGAGTTCATTATAAAGGAACATACAGAAAAGAAAATCAATCATCGTTTGTTGCTTTGGTCTTTCCTCAGTTTTGAATGGTGGTGCCGTATATACCTCAACAATGAAAAAGTATATTAATACTATACTGAAGCGCCTGTTCGCCGCAAAGCGAAACAGGATGAAGAAGCAATACAACCGTGTATTGCCAGTAAACGAATTGTTTACAGACCGTTGGGAAAAAGCAAAGTATCTGGGCTTTGGCGAGGGCACAAGTGTATATGATAGCTGTACTGTTTTTGGAGATGTGAAAGTGGGAAACAATACATGGATAGGACCTTATACCATATTGGATGGAACAGGCGGATTATCGATAGGGTCTAATTGCTCAATAAGTGCAGGTGTCCATATCTATACGCACAACACCGTGAAGTGGGCAGTGAGTAGTGGTAAAGAGAAATACGAATACAGTGCGGTATCGATTGGTGATAGTTGCTTCATTGGTCCGCAGAGCATGATACAAAATGGTGTAACGATAGGTAAGCATTGCGTAGTAGCAGCAAACAGTTTTGTGAACCGTGATGTAAATGATTTTGCAATAGTAGCAGGCAACCCTGCAAAGCAGATAGGAGAGGTGTTGATAGATGTAGATGGTAAACCTGAATTAAAGTATTATTAAGCATGGCAGAAATGAAGATTTGCAGCAGGTGTATATATGATGAACGTGTTCCGAACATAGTGTTTGATGAACAGGGCGTATGCAACTACTGCAAAACAATGGATCAACTGCAGGAAGAGTATAAAACAGGAACAGAGGAAGGCATTAATGCCTTTATGAAAATAGTAGAGGAGATAAAGAAAGATGGTGAGGGTAAACCGTATGATTGTGTGATAGGTGTCAGTGGTGGTACAGACTCATCGTACATGGTGCACATGGCAGTGAAGGAATGGGGATTGCGTCCGTTGGCAGTACACTATGATAATACATGGAATACAGCTATCGCTACACAGAATATTTTTAAAGTATTGGGTAAACTGAATGTAGACCTTGATACTTATGTAATAGATAACAAAGAATCGAACGATGTCTTTAAAGCATTTCTGAAAGCGGGTGTACCTGAACTGGATGGCCCTACAGACATAGCATTGGCAGAAGTACTATATCGTGCGGCAAGCAAGTTCGGCATCAAGTATGTGCTTGAAGGACACTCGTATAAAGCAGAAGGTATTTCGCCACTGGGTATTATGTATGTAGATGGTAAATACATCAGCGACATACATAAGCGCTTTGGTACAATGAAGATGAAGACATTCCCGAACATGCCACTAACGGCATTTTTGAAATGGATCATCTTTAAGAAGATAAAAAAGATACGTCCGTTCTGGTATATACCATATAACAAAGCAGAGGCACGAGCCATGCTGGAAAAAGAATACAACTGGGAATACTACGGCGGCCACCATCTTGAAAACAGGATGACGGCTTTCCACCATAGTGTTTATCATCCGCAACGTTTCAAATTAGATCAGCGTAACAATAGCCTTTCCGCAGCTGTGCGTTCAGGAGATATGAAACGAGAAGACGCGATTGCTGAATATGCAAAACCACCGCATATAGAAGAAGACCTGATTCCTTTCTTTAAGAAAAGGCTGGAGCTGAGCGATGAGGAATATGATGCGTTGATGGCTGCTCCGAAAAAATTCTTCTGGGATTATAAAACATACAAGAAAACATTTGAACGTATGAGGCCGCTGTTTTACATGCTCTATAAATCGAGCCTTGTACCTAAGAGCTTCTACCTTAAATATTGTTTTCCGTTGGATATAGAGAAACTGAAAAAGCAACAACAAGCATGATAACTATAGTTAATTACGGCATGGGCAACCTTGCATCTGTACAAAACATGCTGAAACGTATAGGTGCCGCTTGCGAGATAACAGGCGACCTGGAGAGAATTGCCAATGCTAAAAAAATACTGTTGCCGGGTGTTGGTGCATTTGATGCGGCCGTGCAACAAATAGATAAAGCAGGCATGAGAGAGGTGCTGAATAAAAAAGCACTGGAAGATAAAGTGCCTGTGTTGGGTATATGCCTTGGCATGCAGCTGCTTACACAATCGAGTGAGGAAGGTGTGCTGAAAGGATTGGGATGGATACCTGCAAAAACGGTGAAGTTTAACTTTCCGCAACCAACAAACCTGAAAGTACCACACATGGGCTGGAATGAAATAAGTGTCGTAAACCATTGTGCATTGGTAGATGACCTACCACCCGAACCACGTTTTTATTTCGTACACTCTTACCATGCAAAAGCAGAGGACGATAAATATGTAATAGCCCGTACGCACTACGGTTACGATTTCGACTCGATGCTAACGAATGGTGATAATATAATGGGTGCACAGTTTCACCCTGAAAAGAGCCACAAGTTTGGCATGAAACTGCTGACGAACTTTGCCAAGATATAATGAGGCTAGCACTCATTGGTAATATGAATAACAACTACTTCTCGCTGATGCGCTATCTGCGCGATGCAGGTGTAGATGCGGAATTGTTACTATTTGCCGATGAGATAAATCACTTCCTGCCGGAGAATGATACATGGGATATTGAAAAGTGGAAGCCGTACATCAAACAAACGAAAATAAAGGGTGGAGCATTAGGGCAGTATTTTAAAATGTCTGCCGCAGATATTCGTAAAGAATTTGAGGGTTACGATTACTATATAGGCTGTGGTTTTGCCCCTGCATATTTCTATAAAGCAGGTATGAAGCTTGATCTGTTTACACCTTATTGTGTAGGTATAGAGTACACTTATCGTATTACCAAAACAAAGCCTGTTCATTATCTGAAAGAAAAGATAGAAGCATACTACCAAGTAAAAGGACTGAAATATAATACCAAGGTAGTAGGGACAATAGACGAAGAGAGCAGGATAAAAGCAGAGAAGATTGGAGTGAAAACACAATCACTCCCTTTGTTGATGATTTATAATAAAGAACAGGCAAAGGGAGATGATGAATTTCTCTCAGCGACTATTCAAAAATTCAATCAGCATTACCCTGTTGTTTTCAGCCATGTTTCGCATTTTCCAAAAGGAAGCAGAACATGGGAGATAAAACGCAACGATATACTCATAAAAGGCTTCGCTGATTTTGCTAACCATACAGATGCTAATCCGTTACTGGTATTATTCAACTACGGAGAAGCGGTAGAGGCATCTAAGGCACTGATAGCAGAGCTTGGAATAACGGACAAAGTATTGTGGGTGCCTGTGATGAGCCGCAAGAAAATAATGCGCCTGCTGGAACATGTGCATTTTGGTGGTGGTGAGTTTGGTGGTGCAGTGTGGGGTGGTACTGGTTGGGAGTTTATGGCGAAGGGGGTGCCCTTTTTCCAATATGTAGATATGCCCGACAGCGTTTTTGAGGCGAATACAGGTATGAAAATGCCACCTTTCTTCAATACCAACAATAGTGCAGAAATAAGCAGACTGTTACAAACATACACATCTGATAAGGCCAATCTGACTGCTAACGGACAAGCCCTGAAGGCTTGGTTTGATAAAGAAGCAGGGCAGGAATTGGCAAATAGCTATATAAACATCCTGAAATCTTAGTTAACAACGGGTTATTAAGCTTTTGGGATATAGTATTATTAATATAGCATAACTATCTTTAAAGTTTAGATTATTGCATACATGCAGGATAATATAGAGCCAATGTTTGCCGATAACAGACAGGCAAATCGTATAAATGTAGAAAGGCTGCTGTCCAGACTTGTGGACTACTGGCCATCTATTACTATATCTGTGGCTGTGGCATTGATTTTTGCGTTTGGCTACCTGCGATACGCTACTCCGCAATATCTCATCAAAGCGAAAGTACTGATAAAGAGTGAGCAGGGGCAGGGGGTAAACGGTGCGCTGCTGGAAGAGTTGGGTATGGGCAACACTGTAAGCAATATAGAAAATGAGGTAGAGATATTTAAAAGCCGTTTGTTAATGCAACGTGTGGTTGCTCAAATGGATCTCAATATCCAGTACTTTATACCCGGCGCAGTAAAAACAACTGCTATTTATAATGATGGTCCGTTTTTATTTAAAACACTGATACCAGATACGGCTATTACGGCCTTCTATAGCTACACGCTGAAGCCGCTTGGCGGAGATAAGTTTGAACTGGCTAATGAAAAGAAAACCTGGCAAGGTAAGTATGGAGATACACTGCAATTGCCGGTGTCTGCTGTAGTAATAGAGCGTAACCTAAATGATGCGCACATTTACAACGAAGTAGAAGAATACATCATCAACATCACCCCGGTAGAAGATATAACTGAGTCTTATCTTTCTTCTTTGGGCGTAGAGCTTATCAACAGGCAGATAAACATCATCAACCTATCTATAAGAGATGAAATACCGCAACGTGGAGAAGATATTTTGCAAAAGCTGATACAGCAATATCAGGAAACGAATATTGAAGATAAGAACGAAGTTGCTAATGGTACTATCCGCTTTATAGAAGACAGGCTGGGATTGATGAGTGATGAACTGACATCTGTCGAAAAATCTATAGAAAACTTTAAGAGCCGAAACAGGCTTACAGATATTGAAGCACAGTCGAGGTTGTTGCTTGATAATACAGGCAATACACAACAGGAGCTGACACAGAAAGAAGTGCAGCTAAGAGTATTAGAGTCTCTGGAAAAGTATGTGCAGAATAGTGGCAACAATACGAGGGTAATGCCTGCTACATTGATAGCACAGGATGCAACGCTTGTAAACATTATCAGTGACTATAACAATCTGCAAACACAACGTCAAAGATTGCTGATGTCCTTTACCGAAAGTAGCCCACAAGTTAGGAATGTTGAAGCACAGCTAGAAGACTTGCGTATAGGCATTAGGAATTACATAACATCGCTCAAGAAAGGATATCAGATTTCAGTGAATGAACTGAAGTCTCGTGCCGATATTATTGATAATAGCATAAGAGCAGTACCATCTAAAGAAAGAGAATCAAGGGAATATGCTCGCCAACAAGCTATCAAGCAAGAGCTGTACTTATTCTTATTAAAGAAAAGAGAAGAGGCGGCTATATCTAAATCTGCCACTGTATCTAATCTGAAAGTAATAGACCCCGCAAAACAATCAGGCCGTGCAGTATTTCCTGTGAAGTCAAAAATATACCTGATAGCATTGGTAATTGGCTTGCTGATACCGGGTGTCAGGATATTGTTGAAAGAGCTGTTCAATAACAGGGTTAAATCCCGTAGCGATGTGGAAGCAGGTACATCCACTCCTATACTTGGTGAAATTGTATCGGTATCTGAAGAGCAGGTGGTGGTAGTGAAGAAAGATGCAAGAACAGTTGTTGCAGAGCAGTTCAGGGCACTGCGCACCAATATACAGTTTATGCTGACGGATGATGCCGAAAAAACCATCCTGATAACATCTAGCATGAGTGGTGAGGGCAAATCATTTATCTCTATCAATCTTTCAAGTACACTAGCATTGTCTGGTAAGAAAGTAATATTACTGGAACTGGATTTGCGGAAACCTAAAGTTGCTCATCATCTGCATTTGAATAATCAGTTAGGGTTTTCAAACTACGCAATAGGAAAAGCAAATCTGAATGATGTTATTGTTCCATCAGGTGTGGTAGACGGATTTGACGTAATGCCATCGGGCCCTGTGCCTCCAAACCCTGCAGAGTTGATAATGTTGCCAAAAACAGAGCAACTGATTGCGGAGTTGAGAACAAAATATGACTACATAATAATAGATACTGCTCCTATAGGATTGGTAACTGACGCACAGTTGCTGGCTAAAAATGCAGACGCTGTTATCTATATATTGAGGCAAGGCTATACATACTACGAGCAATTGAAATCTGCTGACGAGTTGTATAGGTCGGGTAAAATGAAACACATGGGCATGGTGATAAATGATGTGGAACTGAAAAGAGGTAATGCATACGGATACGGTAAGTATAGTTCGGGTTATTATGATGAGCCAACTACCGCATCTACAATGAAATTAAAAAAACTAATCAAACGTAAGTAAACAATACAACACTACAATCATGAGTGAGACTAAACAGCGAATAGCGGTAATTGGTTTGGGGTATGTAGGTATGCCATTGGCAGTAGAATTCGCAAAAAAATTTCCAGTAATAGGATTTGATATCAATGCTCAACGCATAGCAGAACTGCAAAGCTGCAAGGATCATACACTGGAAGTAAATACTGAAGCTTTGCAGGAAGTGATAGTGCAAAACAAGCCTGAGGATAAAGGTTTGTTGTGCTCAAATAAACTGGAGGATATTGCTGATTGCAATTACTATATTATAACCGTACCTACGCCGGTAGATAAATACAACAGACCTGACCTGACACCGCTCTACAAAGCAAGTGAAACGGTGGGTAAGGTGTTGAAACAAGGAGATGTTGTGGTGTATGAATCTACCGTGTACCCGGGTGTAACGGAAGATGAATGTGTACCTGTTTTGGAAAAAATTTCGGGGCTGAAGTTCAATAAAGATTTTTATTGTGGTTATTCACCAGAACGCATCAACCCGGGAGACAAGCAACACACTGTTACCAAAATTAAAAAAGTAACATCCGGCTCTACAGACGAGATAGCAGAAGCAGTTGATAAACTGTATGCTTCTATTATAGTAGCAGGTACGCACAAAGCAAGCAGTATAAAAGTAGCTGAGGCAGCGAAAGTGATTGAGAATGCACAGCGCGATATCAATATTGCATTTGTGAATGAGTTAGCTAAAATTTTCAACCGTATGGGTATAGATACACATGACGTGTTGGAAGCTGCAGGTACAAAATGGAACTTTCTGAAATTCAAACCCGGATTGGTTGGTGGACACTGTATAGGTGTGGATCCTTACTATCTTGCACAGAAGGCACAGGAAGTGGGATACAATCCTGAAATAATATTGGCCGGCCGCAGGATGAATGATGGTATGGGGAGCTACATAGCTAATGAGGTGGTGAAGATGATGATTAAGCGGAATCTTACTATCAAGAACTCAAATATCCTGATGCTGGGTGTAACGTTTAAAGAGAATTGCCCTGATGTTAGGAATACAAGAGTGGTAGATATACTTGCCGAATTGAAATCTTATGATATCAACGTTACCGTGTACGATCCATGGGCAAGCCCGACTGAAGTGAAGCACGAATACGGTATTGATACCACAAGTGAAAAACCAAGTGGTAAATATGATGCAGTGGTACTGGCCGTAGCGCATGATGAGTTTGTAAATGCAGATTGGAAATCATACCTGAAACCTGATGGTGTCATTTATGATGTGAAAGGCTGTCTTGATAAAACATTAGTTGATCATCGTCTATAAGAATACGAATGAGCTACTTTGCACATCCAACAGCGGTAATAGACGACGGTTGCGAAATAGGTGAGGGTACAAAAATCTGGCACTTCTCGCACATCATGCCCAATTGCAAAATTGGTAATGGTTGTAACATCGGGCAAAACGTGGTTATCAGTCCTGAAGTGGTATTAGGTAATAACGTAAAGATCCAGAACAACGTATCATTATACACAGGTGTTACTTGCGATGATGATGTGTTTCTTGGTCCGTCTTGTGTATTCACAAATGTTATCAATCCGCGCAGTGCTGTAAATAGGCGCAATCAATATGCGAAAACACATGTTGGCAAGGGCGCAAGCATCGGTGCCAATGCTACAATAGTCTGCGGCCATGATATTGGTATATTTGCCTTTATTGGTGCAGGCGCTGTAATTACAAAAGATGTTCCGCCCTATGCATTGGTTGTAGGCAACCCTGCCAGGCAAACTGGCTGGATGAGCGAGTACGGTCATAAACTGAAATTTGATGCAGAAGGCAAGGCTACTTGTCCTGAAAGCAATGAGAACTACTTATTACAAAACGGTAGTGTTATTAAGCTATCCTGATACAATCAGCAAACAATTTTATAGTAACAGCTTTTGCAGCAATGCAGAAGCTGTTTGCATATCTGCAGGATGGAAGTAGCTAAGCAGGCAGGTAAGGGTTTTGTAAGCTATCTGTGGCGCAATGTGCTGGAGAAAATCATGGGACTTGTAGCCATGATTTTTCTGGCTCGCAAACTAACACCTTACGATTTTGGGTTGGTGAGTATAACCGAGGTATTGTTATACCTGATATCGGTACTTGGTACTACGGGCCTTGCAGAATTCCTGCTGGCGTATAGAAAAGATGATACAGACGAAATATTTAAAGCTGCGTTTTGGTTCAATGTAATCATCACAATAGGTATTGCTGTTGTCTTTCTCTGTGCGGTGCCGTTTTGGGCGGATGCGCAGCATGATGAACGGATTGTGAAACTTGGGTTTATTGCAGCAGGTATTTTTATCTTTTCTCAGCTGCAAACAATACCTAAAACATGGCTCAGTAAAAACCTGCAATTTGATAAACAGGTAAAAGTGCAAGCACCATTTATCATACTGGTACCGCTGACAAAGATTGCTGCAGTGTTTGCAGGATGGGGGGTGTATAGTTTACTGATACCCACAATCGTTTTTCAGCCCGTACTTACTTTTTTACTGTACAGGCAAACTAAACTTAAAATCAGTTTTCAATTATTCACCAACAGGTGGCGAGAGATATACCATTTTACAAAACATCTGATAGGTGCTACCATATTTACAAGGATCACAGACTATGGTGATAAATTTATTCTGGCAAGGTTTGTAGGGATAGATAAGTTGGGGGTGTATAATATAGCATTTCAATTGGCAGAGTTATTTACAGGACAGCTAACACAAGTATCTAACAACGTACTGTCTTCTGTATTGCCAAAGTATATAGATGATAAGGATAGATTTTATCATCACTACATCAGCTTTCTCAAAGCATTTTCATTTTTCGCGCTACCGATGTTGGCAATCATGTTTGTAGCCGCAGAGCCGATAGTGCTAACATTATATGGCAGTAAATGGATAGAGGCTGTATTACCACTGCGCATACTGATTGTTGCAGCTGCATTTAAATGCGTATCCAGCTCTTACGGTAGTGTGATGAACTCTTTCCACCTGAATAAAAAGAGCTTTATAGTAACAGCTATATACGGACCATTCCACTTAGTAGGTTCTTATCTAGGTTCTATGTTTGGTCTAGGTGGCCTGGCACTGGTAGTAACAATTGTAAAAGTTGTTTTCATCAATTGGAATATTAAACAAATAATGGACGCTGTAGCTAAGCCTTTTATGAAATGGTATAGCGATATATTCCCGTATTTCATTTTAAATGCAATTTTGATCGGTATAGTGTGGTTTGTTGCAACGCTATTGCCATCTATGAAGCCAGTATATACTGCCTGCATAATCAGTGCAGCATTTGTACTACTCTATATAATAGTTGCACGGTTATTATATCGTAGCGCAACAGTTCAGGTGTCTGCAACCATTGCCAATATTTTCCCCAAACTATCACCTTACTTCAATAAAGTATTCGGTATATGAAGCGCATTGCCCTTGTAGGCAATATGAATAATAATTTCTTCGCCATTACCCGCTATTTGCGGGATAAGGGGTATGATGCCCATTTGTTTTATCGATTGGCGATGCCTCATTTTCAACCTATGGCTGATAGTTATGGAAACGACTATCAATCATTTTGTCATCAGGTAGATTGGTTGGAAAATGGTTTTCATAATGCTGATGTGGAAGATGTAAGAAAAGTGTTGAATGGGTTTGACTTTTACATTGGACAGGGAGAAGAAGCCGCAGTTGCATACAAGGCAGGCTTTAATATAGATGTGTATTATCCTTACGGATCCGATGTATATAAATATGCACAACTGCCACAGGAATACGCGCTGAAGAGTAAGATAAAATCATTGGTGACAGGTAGTGCATACAGGCCAAGCTATAGCCAGATGAAAGAAGGTACTATGGCTAAGTACCTGAAAGGAGCTATTGTAGATGCACGATACATATTTGCTGATGCAACGAATGATGAGTTTGAAGCACAATTGAAGAGCTTGCAATATAAAGGTGTTTACAAAAAAGTGCCAATGCCTTTTATTTATTATCCTGAATACGAGTATATAGATAAAAACCAATTGCCTGAAAGTATTGTTGCAATAATTGAGAATATAAATAACAAACATGATTTTGTTTTGCTGTATCATGGCAGGCAAGAATGGGCTACGTATCATAACCAGTTCACAGGAAAGAACACGCACCATTTGATACAAGGTTTTGCAGGTTTAGTAAAAGAAAACCCGCAGTGTAATGCTTGCTTAGTAATGCTGGAGTATGGTACGGACGTAGCAGAGTCTAAAGAATTAATAAAGCAGTTGTGTGTAGAGGATAAAGTATATTGGCTGCCTAAAATGTACCGTAAAGAATTGATGTATGTTGTACAACAAGCAGATGTATGTTGCGGAGAATTTGCGCATAGCTTTCTGACATTTGGTACGGTGGTAGAAGCAATGCTGATGAAGAAACCGGTCATCACGCATAGGGTGGATAGTTATTATACGTCTACATATCCTGTTTTGTACCCTTGCTACAATGCAAGAGAACCCAAAGAAATAGAACAGACAATAAGCCGGGCGTATACAAATGCAGAAGAGCGTGTGAAAATGGGTGATGAAGCGTATGCTTGGGTGAAGAAATATTTTATCGAAAATCCTTTGCAGGAATTATTAAATATCATTGAAGCTTAGTGGTAAGTAAAAAAGTTCGCATACTATTTACCATACCCAATTTCATTACCGCAGGTAGTGGCATGGAGATGATGAATATTATCGACAGGTTGGATAAAGAAATATTTGAACCTTATATCTGTGTGCAACAGGAAGGTGGGAGGCTTTTTGATGAAGCTAAAGAAAAAGGATATCATGTATTGGTGCAACCATTTATGGTAAGCGGTGTTGCAGGTATGATATCTATACTGAAGCATGCAAGAACCTTAGCAGGTGGTTTTAAGAAGTATAAGTTTGATATCTGGCAGTCGTTCAATTGGTCTTCTGATTATTCAGAAGCGCTGATAGCAAAGTTTGCAGGTGCAAAATATGTGTATGTAAAAAAGAACATGAACTGGGATAGAGCTGCTTGGAAAGTAAAGAGCTTTTTATCTAACAGCATCATTGCCAGAAACACAACAATGTTCAGGTGCTTTTTCGCACCGCCATATTTGAAAACTAAAACGCATTTCATACCTGGGGCAGTTGACGTAAAAATGTTTTATCCTGAAAAGGATAAAACAGCAAGAGCAGCATATCATATACCTGATGATGCTGTGCTGATAACTTGTGTTGCACAGTTGGTGAGGGTTAAAGACCAGTTAACACTTGTTAAGGCTGTAGCTAATATTGAACAAGTATACGTACTGCTGGCAGGTGCGGCAAGAGATGATGAATATGTTGCAGAGCTGTACAGCTTGATAGATAGCTTAGGACTAAAAAATAGGGTTATTCTGGCAGGGCCTGTAAGTAATGTGAATGTGTTGCTGAATGCGAGTGATATTTTTGTATTGCCAACAACAGATGCTGGCGGGCATGAAGAGGGGAGCCCTGTTTCATTGATAGAAGCTATGGCAACTAAACTGCCTTGTATTGCAAGTAATGTATCTGGTAGCAGAGATTTGATACAGACAAATGAAACAGGTTTACTATTTAAGCCAGAAAATGTTGAAGAACTGACTGCCTGTATAAATAAATACCTGAACGAACCTGAATATGCAGATGCTATGACTGAAAAGGCATACGAACAAGTAATGAAAGAACACACTTTGGATATAGAGGCTGCAGAATTTGAGAAAGTGTACAAAAAGATGATGCGAATAAAATAGTGAGTGCTTTCTACGATATATGGATAGGTAATCAACCAAAGTATACCAGGTTAGATAATACTGCATGGCAGGTTGATAAAACCATGCCACAGTTATGGAATAGCTTGCCTGGTAATAGTGAATATTATACTGCTTACGAAGATGAAAGCGCTTCAATCATTCTGATTGGTCAGCTGTATGAGTCTGTTGATATAGCAAGTTTGATGAAACAATGTGCGCAGTATATCTCAGGTGATGCGAGTGTTTTTGATGAACCTGCAGGGCATTATGCACTTATAGTTTACATAAAAGCTAGTAAACAGTATCACGTATTTACAAACCGTTTAGGTACGTACCATTTATACTATTCCTCAATAGAAGGAGTAAATACGGTCAGCACCTACTATACAGGACTTGCAAAAAATTCGTCAGTAAAAACATTAGATTGGGAAGGTATTACTGGTTTCATGGCCATGGGCTTTTTCCCGGGTAATACAACATGGCTGGAAGGTATAGCAATATTAGAACCAGCATCGCATTATACATTCAGCGAAGATTTAGATTTGCTGTCCCACAAAAGATACTGGAACTGGTCTATCAACCCTGCTGTAGAGAATGAAGAAAATTTGTTAGAAAAGTTTGATGGCTTACTGCAGGAAATAATGTCTTTTGCTACTGCAAATAAAAAAGTAGTATTACCTATATCCGGCGGATTAGATTCTCGTACATTGGCAGGAGTTGTTGCCAAACAAGTAAAGCAACCCAAATCGGTTTGGGGATATTCTTACGGATATACTGCTAAGTCTATAGAAACAAAGATTGCAAAGAAGATTGCCAAAGCTGAAGGAATTGCTTTTGATGAATATGTTGTACCACAGTATCTGTTTGAAAAATCTGCAACGATAGCCGATGCGGTGGAGCTGTTTCAATATATAGACGGCACAAGACAGGCCTGTATGTTGGATGAGCTGGAACAGCGTGCTGATGTTGTAGTAGGTGGCCATTGGGGAGATGTGTGGATGGATGACATGGGAATGGTTACCATGAACGAGACTGAATTCTTTAAGAAGAAAATAGTGAAGCGCGGTAGTGATTGGTTATTAGAAAATGTATGTAAACCACACTATGCTAATTATAATACTTTCCTGAAAAATTATTTCAATAACTGGAATAACCAACACAGTCATATTGAGGATAAAGATTTCAGGATGAAAATTTTTAAGACAGACCAATGGTCTTTCAGGTGGACGGTGCCAAGCCTGCGTATGTATCAGGCGGCAGTAATGCCTGTATTGCCATTTTATGATAAACGCATTGTAGATTTTTTTAGCACTGTGCCAACAAGTATCGTGCAGCAACGTTTGTTTCAGATAGCTTACATCAAAAAATATCATCCGGAACTGGCGAGGATTAAGTGGCAGGAATATGATGCTAATCTTTACAACTACAAACGCTTCAATAACAGAAATATATTTTACAGAATAGTAAAGAAGATACAACGAAGTCTTAAACCCAATAATAACATCAGCAGAAACTGGGAGCTATTTTATCTGAATGATGCAGGAAGAAAAAATCTTGAAAAAATATTACTGGATAATCCGGCATTTGCAAAGGTTGTAGAAATAGAAAAGATGAAAGAACTGTTACAGAATTTTTATGATTACCCAACGGCAGCTAATGGTTACAGAATATCCATGATGCACACATTTGCAGTCTTTATGAAAACCGTATTTAACGATTGAGCACACAACCTAAGATATTGTTAGTGATGCATGAGGTGCCGCTGAATTCAGGGTTTCTTGCATCTAAGTTTATTAAACTGTCAGAAAAGCTTGATGTACATCTGCTTGTTTGGGATAGCAGGCAAAATGTTGATGCATTTATTACTAAGTACAATTTACCTGACAGCTATCGTAAAAAGATACATTGTGGTTATTCAAGCGCTCATGAAAAGGCAGCAGCAATAACATCTGTCATTACAGGTTTCTTTACTAATAAAAAATACAGGAGCTATATACTAAACGGAGCAGGTGGTATTAAAGACAAAATGAAGGCTGCATTGATTTATGCACCTGTAATAAAACTAACCCCTGATATTATCCATTTTGAATTCGGAACACTTGCAGTAAAAGGTGTTGCCGTCAGCAATTTTTCTTACGCAAAATTGAGTGTAAGTTTCAGAGGCTACGATTTGAACTATGCCGGATTAGATGATATAAGCTATTATAGTGAAGTTTGGAACAAGTGTAAAGGATTTCATTTTCTTGGAAATGATTTGAGAAAGAGAGCATTAGAAAGAGGGTATATAAACAAGGGTATAGAAGTATTAATACCTCCCGCTATCGATACAGTTTTTTTCAAACCTATTAATAACAACAAGCCTACGGACAAGCTGAAGGTTGTAAGTGTAGGAAGACTGGTGTGGAAGAAAGGCTATGAATATGCAATACGTGCAGCTAGTATATTGAAGGAAAAGGGAATTGATTTTGAATATAGTATTGTTGGTGATGGTGCTCATTTGCAGGCATTACAGTTTATCATTAAAGAGTCGGGCTTAGAAAATAATGTGAAACTTTTGGGAACACTTTCAGCAGAAGCAACAAAAGGGCAATTAGAGCAATCACATGTTTTTGTTCATCCTGCTATATCTGAAGGTTTCTCGAACGCTGTTTTGGAAGCACAGGCAATGGGTTTGCCTGTTATCTGTACAGATGCAGATGGTTTGCCAGAAAACATTGAAGATACTGTTACAGGCTTTGTGGTTCCTAAATGGGACGCGGAGGCTATTGCTGAAAAGCTGATATTTTTTTCTGAAAACAGAGAAAAGATATCAGAAATGGGTTTGAAAGGAATAGAGCGAGTGAATAAATATTTTACAATAGATAAACAGATAGAAGCATTTGCGAACTTCTATTCATCCATACATAATGCTTCCTAAGATAGACCTGGTATTAATTAATGCTGAAAGGCAGTCAGTAAACTGGCAATATGGCCAAATATATACTGCCGCATACAGTGTTGATGATATGAGGCAAACTATTCAGGGTTTAATTCAAGAATCTAAAGCTGAATGGGTATTGTTTTGGGATGCAGGTTTGGGCGAAATAAATGAAACTCTTACAGCAGGGCTTGCACAAACAAATATAGATGCATGGCATGCAGGTTTGAGATTGGGAACTTCGGGTTTGCCGAATGCACTTAACTATATAAATCCCGCATGGATATATAATAAAGATGCTACGCCTGATGTGAGCAGCTCATCGTTTCGATTGAGTTTGAAGGCATCGATTATCAGGTTGTCTGTGTTGAAAGAGGTATTGCCTGTCATTTATCCACAATACACATCTGTCGATATGATGGGGTTGTGTTTGGGTTATGCCATCATTCGTAAAGGTGGTATGATGCGTTATCATCATGCTCTTGTAAAACAAGAGGCAGTAAAGATAACTCTAAGTGAACGCGATGAATGGATATTTATCAAGCAGTTTTTCCCTGCTAAGTGGCATTGGTGGGTTGTACTGAACAAGAAAGGCTTGTTGAATAACATCAGACATAAGAATAGTGTTAATAATGTAGCGTACATACATCTGAAACCAGATTTACATTCATCAGCAATAAAGCATGCAGCCATTCCTAAGATAGTTTCGGTACTTGCGCCAACGCTTGATAGGTATAGTTATCTGAAAAATGAATTGGATCAACTGTCTGTGCAGACAATAATGCCACTTGAGGTTTTAGTAACAGACCAGACAGATGATGCGAGAAGGCGGACTATAGATGCTAATGAATACACTGCAATAAATCTCAGATGGTTTCCGCAGTCTGAAAAGGGACAATGCAATGCTTGGAACAAACTGATAGAAGAAGCTAAAGGTGAATATCTTTTGTTTCTCGGAGATGATGCGGATAATATAACCACTGATTTTATTGAAAAGCTATTAGGAACAGCGCAGTATTATAATGCTGATATGGTAGCTTCGAATGTTGTAGAACTTGGATTGCCGCCTAAACCCGTAAATCCATTTTATTACATGTCTGATACTTTTCCGATTACCTTGATAAAAAGAGAAGTAGTTGTAAAAGCAGGATGTATGGATATGTTCTTCAATAGGAATATTCGTGCTGACTATGATTTGGCTCTTCGCTGTCATCAGCTTGGTGCATTTATGGTGTTCGATTCTTCTGCACTGATAGATCATCACCGCGCACCTGTTGGTGGACTGCGTACTTATAAAGCAAGAGCTATTACAAACAGAACATCGAAGAACTCAGTTACAAAATTTGCCGAGCCTACCAGCTCTGAATTGTTCTTACTGAAGAAATATTTTGGTGCAACTGAGTTTACAAACTATGTGCGCATAAAATACTTTGATCAGTTGATGATAAACGGAGGGTTGTTTAAAAAACTTGTTAGGTTGTTAGTATTTATATGCAAACTACCCGCAATACAAAAACGCTATAAAGCTAACCTTGCTGCTGCTATCAACGAATTGCAAAGCAGGCACTAATACATGACGCCTCATTATCTGATAATAAGTTCTGAGTTTCCTCCCGGACCAGGTGGTATAGGTAAGCATGCTTATAGCATGGCTAAAGGCTTATTGCATAATGGTGTTAATGTTTCAGTAGTGTGCAATATGGATTACACAAGTGAAGATGAGATTAGTAGTTTCTTAAACAAGAATAGAGAAATCAACATTCATAGAATCACGCGTAATGGATTTTCAACCTACATCAATCGAATAAGAACAATCATCAGTTTGTATAAAAAGTACAGGTTTGATAAAGTAATACTCACAGGACAGTTTTCACTGTGGATGGGCTTGGTATTAAAGACTCTTTTCAAAGGCGTACATACAGTATTGATAATACACGGTTCTGAATTGAATATGGGAGGTAGTGTAAAGCAAACACTTACAAAGAAATCTATATTGAACGGCGATAAAGTATTTGCTGTTTCAAATTACACACGTTCATTATTACAAAGCAAGGTTGATAGGCAGGATATTGAGGTGTTGCCAAATGGGTTAAACATGGAGGATTGGAATGTTGAGGCAGAGTCATTTAGGTGGGAAGGCTATCCGAAATTACTGACTGTAGGTAGTGTAACACAACGTAAAGGGCAGCACAATGTAATACATGCATTAGAGGAGATTAAAAAAACCTATCCTGATGTACATTACCATATTGTAGGGAAATATGCAGATGGTACTTTGAAAAATTTAGTACGACAATCAGTACTGGAAAACCATGTAACATTTCATGGAAAGCTAAGTGATGCTGATTTGAGAAGCGCTTACAAAACTGCAGATATTTTTTGCATGCTGAGCGAAAGCGATAGCAGAGGAGATGTAGAAGGGTTTGGAATAGCCATACTGGAAGCAAATATAAATGGTATGCCTGCTATTGGTAGTAAAGGGACAGGTATTGAAGATGCAATTGACAATGGTAGAGCCGGCATATTAGTTGATGCGCACAAGCCTGCAGAAATTTCAAATGCAATTGATGCCATCTTAAAAATGGATAAACTAGTACTTGCAAGACAGTGCAAAGATTGGGCTAAAAAACATGACTGGGACCAATTGGCTAAAAAAATGATATGAAAATATTGGTAGTATCACATACAGAGCATTACATAGACCGTAAAGGGATTGTCTATGGGTGGGGAGCTACGGTTAAGGAATTAGATGCTGTGGCTGAACGCTTTGGTGAAGTGGTGCATATAGCATGTTTACACAAAACAAATAATATACCACCTAGTGCTTTGCCCTATACAGGCAATGTACAGTTTGTGCCTATACCACCGTTTGGTGGTTCCGGGTTCAGGAATAAATTGAGGATTATTACATCTGCTATCAGCAATCTTAGAATCATTCGCAGAGAGCTTAAGCGTGCAGATGTGTTTCAGTTCAGGGCGCCTACTTCTATAGGTTTATACGTTATACCGTACCTCACATTTTTTACTGAAAAGAATGGATGGTATAAATATGCCGGGAACTGGATGCAGGACAACCCACCCTTGTCATACCGTTTGCAAAGATGGATGTTGAGAAATCTGCAAAGCAGAAAAGTAACCATCAATGGCAGGTGGAACAACCAACCCGCTAAATGTATAACATTTGAAAATCCTTGTCTTACAGAAGATGATAGGCAAGATGGACTTAGGGTACTACAAACGAAAGACTATTCGAAAGCACTTCGAATTTGTTTCGTTGGGCGAATGGATGCTGAAAAAGGTGTGTATGATATTGTAGATGCTATAAAAAATAGTAAATACAAATTTGACTCTATAGACTTTATTGGTGATGGTCCTGAATTGAGCAAGCTAAAGGAGTACGCTGCAGACAATGATGTTGTAGCAAATTTTCATGGTTCACTAAGTAGAATACAAGTGTTTGAAATATACAGGCAATCGCATATGATATTGCTACCAAGCAAATCAGAAGGCTTTCCTAAAGTGATAGCAGAGGCAGCTAATTTTGGTTGCATCCCTGTGGTTTCAGATGTGTCATCAATCGGCCAGTATATTAATGAAACCAATGGCTTTCTGTGGAATGCAAAGAAAAGTTCATTTACAGTATACTTTAATTCGCTAAATATAGGTGATGCTACGAGCCTGAAAGCAAAAGCGTTGATGGCACATGAAATGGCAAAATCATTTACCTATAATAATTACCTTGGTAAGCTGGAGTCTGAAATGTTGAATGGCTGATAATACGCAACAATATTATAAACACTTGTCTGTACCACAGTTTGCCTTGCTGTTAGCGACTGGTGCATTGTCTGTGTATGTGCCAATATTAGTGACAGCTATATGGTTATTCATAATAGTATCTGCGGTATACAGCGTTATAATTAAAGATAGCAGATGGATGTGGTACGGCTTAGCAGCTTCACCTATAATGGAAGTATGGGCGCGAATGTCCAGAGCACCATTCTTACCGCACGAAATCGGGAAGTATTATCTGATATTGTTACTAGTATTACTTTTTGTTCAGCATGTCAGATACGGCTCTGCTAGGGCAATGTACTACACAGGGGGCTATATATTGCTTGCACTGGCGCCCAGTACATTAGTAGGTTTAGGTACATTCGATTTTGAAGGATGGGTATTAAATGTATTTGGTATACTGTTGCTAGCACTAATGCTTGTATTTTCAGCCCGAGAAAGGTGGAGTATAGAAAAATATTGCAGGGTTATTCAATTTGGTATCATGCCCGTAATACCTGTGCTCGTGTACCTTACCATCAAAACGCCGGATTTCGATAAGATCGATTTCACTTTGTCATCCAATTTTAAAACATCGGGCGCATTTGGTAGTAATCAGGTATCAACCATATTAGGTGTTGGTATGATATTTACTATGCTGCTGATGGTACTGCGCAGGCCGTTATTCAGTTTGAGATGGCTGAACTTTTTGTTGATGGCAGCGCTGTTATATAGAGGATTTCTGACGTTTTCGCGAGGAGGTATTCTTACTACCTTGGTTTGTCTTATAGTGGCAATTGTCCCCGCAGCTTTTACAAGCTTACGGTCCTTCCTGAGGTTTACAGTGCTGTTGTCATTGGTTATTGGTTTTGGTCTAGTAATCTTTGTTAAGGTAAATGAGATGACGAACAATCAATTACTGCTTCGTTATAAAGGTGAAACAATTGGCACACTTACAGGTTCAAAGCAACGCTCGCTAAATACTATTACGTCCGGCAGAACACAGATAGCATCTACAGATATAGACATGTTCAGAGACCACCCAGTATTCGGTGTAGGTCCTGGTATGTCAAAAGATTTACGCCCTTCTTATGGCTTTGCAGCAATAGCTTCTCATACAGAATATACCCGTCTGCTAAGTGAACATGGTATTGGTGGGCTTATCGTTGTTACGCTGTTGTTTACCTTTCCTATATGGTGGCTCAGAAGGCAGAAGTATATGGTGTGGCGTGTGGCTATAGCCAGCATATTTTTATTCGCATTACTTACGTCACTACACTCGGCTATGCGTACCAATACCACCATAGTATGTTATGTACTTGCAGCAATACCGGTTTATGTATTGCAGAAAAGAAAAAAACTTGTCAATCAATAAACGTATTCTGATAGCTGGATTGTTTGCACAGTCAGGTAATAATCCACCAACACAGGCATTTGTATTGGCAAATACTATGCAGAAAAGAGGCGTACAGCTGATTGCAACATCAAAGCATATAAGCAAATGGAAGCGGCTGGCTGATATTGTATTTACGATGTTTAGAAAAGCATCTGCATACGATGTTGCTATCATACAGTTTTATTCCGGCAATAGTTTTATATGGCAATACATTGCTGCACATATTGCTACGTTGCTGAATAAAAAAATAGTGATGACTGTGCATGGTGGTAACGTACCTACAAAACTTGAATCTTCAATAGGGTATAGATACAAAGCGCTATTAAACAAAGCTGACCTGATAACCGTACCATCAATATTCATGCAACAAGAATTGAGGAAACATGGCCTCGCATCAGCGCTGATAGAAAATATCATCGATTTATCAGATTATCAATTCAGAGAAAAGAATAAGATTCGTCCACGTATATTATGGATGCGTGCATTCAGTGACCTCTACAATCCTTTGATGGCTGTTAGCGTATTGAATATACTAAAGCAGCAATATGCAGATGCGAAGATGGTAATGGCTGGTCCTGATTTGGGCATGTTGCAGCAAACAAAAGAATTGACGCGTAGCCTTGGACTTGAGAATAATATCAATTTCGCAGGATTCATTAACAATGAACATAAAAACCAATTGGCTGCAGACTTCGATATATATATATCTACAAACAGAATAGATAATGCCCCCGTTAGTTTTTTGGAGATGTGGGCTATGGGTTTGCCTGTGGTAAGTACAGGTGTTGGTGGCGTGCCTTATTTGTTAGATGATGGTATGACAGGAATAATCGCAAAAGATGATGATGCACAAAGCATGGCAGATGCCATTATTTCATTGATAGAAAATCAGGCATTATCATCGAGTATTATCAATAATGCGAAAATGAAAGTTGCCACCTATGATGAGGTGAATGTGTACAGGAAATGGGAGGAGGTAATTAATAGTTTGTAATCTACATGTCACTCGCGGCAAGCATATATAGCAAAGCACCTGTTTGGTTACAAAATGTTTTTGTAAGCCTATATGGCTTGCAATGGAAGCGTCGCAGATTTGGTGGCGTTTTTGCAAGTGAACTGAAACAGTATAAAGAACGAGAAAAATACACTGCAGCAGAGTGGGAAGATTATACGACTCATCAATTGAGGGTAATGCTGCTGCATGCATATAATACTGTCCCGTATTACAGAGAAAAATGGATGGCCGCTGGTATTACCGAAGATCAGCTGAAATCATTTACACTATCTGATATCAACCTACTACCATATCTTTCTAAAGACGATTTGCGTAAACATTGCAAAACAACATTGTTGTCTGAAAAGAAAGAAAATGGTGGTAGTTATTTTGAATCGAGCGGAACAACAGGTACACCAACATCTATCTTGTTTTCAGATCCTATGCATCAACGATGGAGTGCAGCCTATGAAGCGCGTGTAAGGAACTGGGCAGGTGTTGATAATAATATGAGTCGTGGCATGATAGGTGGCAGGCGTGTATTGCCCGATGCTGATGCGAGGCCACCTTACTACAGGTACAACTATTTTGAGAAACAAATCTATTTCTCAGCCTACCATATTTCACCTGCTACCATACAGAACTATGCCGATACATTGAATAAGTATAAGCCCGACTATATGGTTGGTTATGCCATGAGCAATTATTTTCTGGCAAGGTTTATCAAAGAAGCTGGTGTGCAGGTGCCACAGATGAAAGCAGTCATTACGTCGAGTGAGAAATTGACAACTGAAATGCGGAAAGAAATGGAAGAAGTGTATCGCTGCAAAACCTATGATGGCTGGAGTGGGGTGGAAGCTTGTGGGCTAGTAAGTGAATGTGAACATGGGGGCTTACACATCAGCCCCGATGTAGGATTGGTTGAGATACTTAATGAAAATGGAGAACCAGCCAAGCCTGGGGAATACGGAGAAGTAATATGCACGGGATTCCTTAATTATGATCAGCCACTTGTTCGTTATCGCATAGGTGACTACATGCGCGTGAGCGATAAGCAATGTGAATGTGGTAGACACATGCCGTTGGTAGAAGAAATAACAGGCAGGATAGAAGATGCCATCATTGGTAAAGATGGCAGGGAGATGGTACGGTTTCACGGTATATTTATAGGTATACCTGCTATCGTGAAGGGGCAAATTGTACAGGAAACTTTAGAAGATATTATAATAAATGTAGAAGCAGAAAGAGAACTTACTGCAGAAGAACGTGAAATATTAACCAAAAGGATATATAGTCAACTTGGTGAGGTGAATGTTCAGATTTTTGAAATGAAAGAAATACCTTGTGGCAACAACGGGAAATTCAGAGCCGTTATTTCTAAAGTAAAAAGAGTGAACCTGTAAATGATCAAGGTATTGACGGTAATTGGTACACGCCCTCAATTTATCAAAGCGGCGGCAGTATCAAGAGCTATAAATGAACATGGTGGAATAAGGGAAGTATTAATACATACAGGCCAGCACTACGACGATACCATGTCGGATATTTTCTTCCGCGAAATGGAAATTCCGAAACCCGATTATCACTTCAGCATCAATACAAGTACGCATGCTACCATGACGGCGCAAATGCTGGAAGGTATAGAGCAAGCTATCCTTAAAGAGAAGCCTGATACCATACTTGTATATGGCGATACCAACTCAACACTTGCAGGTGCATTGGCAGCATCAAAACTCCACATGCCAGTATCGCATGTAGAGGCAGGTTTGCGCAGCTTTAATATGGATATGCCGGAGGAGGTAAACCGTATACTTACCGACAGGGTAAGCAAGCAACTTTTTTGCCCTACAGAAACTGCCATACAAAACCTGAAAAACGAAGGCCTTGCTACGCCAGACAAACTGGTGGTAAACACAGGCGATGTGATGTATGATGCTGCATTGTATTACGCAAAGCAAATAGCACAACACTCTACCATTCTGCAACAATTGGGGCTGGAAGATGATAAATACCTCTTGACAACATGCCACCGTGCAGAGAATACCGATGATAAAGCAAGGCTTACGGCTATTGCAGATGCAATTAATGAGTTGGCGAAGCAATACAAAATAGTACTGCCACTGCACCCGCGTACCAGAAAGATGATAGAACAATATCACTTGCAATTGGATTGTATTGTGATAGAGCCTGTTGGCTATTTCGATATGTTGTCTTTACTGAAGCACAGTCATATGGTGCTGACAGATAGTGGCGGCTTACAGAAAGAAGCATACTTTTTTCATAAACATTGTGCAATACTCAGAGACCAGACAGAATGGGTAGAACTGACTACTGCAGGATGCAGCACTATAACCGGTGCAAACAAAGACAAGATACTGGATGCAGTAGCCACCAACTATGATAAAAAATTCCGTAATGGTAGTGTATTTTATGGCGATGGCCACGCTGCTGAAATAATAACAAAACATCTGGCTTCTATATAGTGTCCAGCGTACTGATACTAACACAATACTATCCGCCAGAAACGGGAGCCCCACAAAACCGTCTCAGCAGTCTTGCCAAGCATTTGCAACTACTGGGTATGGATGTATCTATACTTACGGCTATGCCCAACTATCCTGCTATGCAGATACAAAAAGGATATGATGGCAAATGGTACATAAAAGATTCTTTTGAGGGAATCACGGTGCACCGCTCATGGATATTCGTAAAAAAATCAAATAGCATTGCCATCAGGTTGCTCAACTATTTTTCTTTCGTTTTCAGTGCATTGATTTGTGGCTTATTTAAGGTAAAGAAGCATGATGTAGTTATTTGTGAGTCGCCGCCTTTGTTTCTGGGCATTACAGCTATGCTTTTAAAATGGATGAGGGGATCGAAACTTGTATTCAATGTATCGGACCTGTGGCCTGAAAGTGCAGAAAAGTTGGATCTGGTTTCTAACAAACTATTCCTGAAGCTTGCATATTGGCTGGAAGCAAGATTATACAAAACATCAGCATTGGTAAGTGGGCAAACACAAGGTATTGTGAGCAGTGTGCAAACACGTTTCCCAAGCGTGAAAACTTTCTGGTTGCCAAACGGTATAGATGCAGACAAGTTTAGTACTGCAAATGTTAGTTACAATTGGAGAGAAACGCACGGGTATAGAAGTGACGATTTCATAGTGCTTTATGCAGGTATACTAGGGCATGCACAGTCATTGGAGGTAATATTGAAAGCTGCAGCAATACTGCGAGAAGATAAACAAGTAAAATTTGTACTGGTAGGCGATGGGCCACAAAAAGATTTCCTGCACGAAATGAAGGCGTCGCTGCAATTAGATAATGTTAGCTTTTTGCCCAACCAAAGTAGGGAAGAAATGCCAAATATAGTTGCTGCTGCAGATGCGGCAATAGTGCCACTCAGAAACATTCCTTTATTTAAAGGGGCTATACCTTCTAAGATTTTTGAAAATCTGGCTATGGGCAAACCCATATTGCTTGGCGTGGATGGTGAAGCAAAAGAATTGTTTATTAACGAAGGTAAATGCGGGCTTTTCTTTACGCCTGAAGATGAAAAGCAATTGGCTGAAAATATACATATACTTAGCAAAGACAAGCAACTGTATACTGAGCTGAGTAAGAACGGGGTTAAGTATGTCAATGAAAAATTTGACAGAAAATTGATTGCTCAAAGATTCTACCATCAATTGCTGCAACTGTAAATATTGTTTTGAATACACAACTAAAGCAGGATGTTATTGAATGGGATGTGGCCAACTGGTCGCACCTCATAAAACTATGGCAACCTGTGTTGGATGGTTTACCGAGAGATAGCAAAGTACTTGCTATCGGCGAGCGAAATGGTGGTTTGTCGTTATGGATGGCATTACAAGGTTTTCAGGTAGTATGTACCGATAGAGAAGGCCCAACAGAACAAGCCAGAGAACTACATAAAAAATACGGTGTTGGACTTAAAATAACCTACCGCGACTTCGACCTTGTAAATACAGAAGATTTCGATACCACTTACGATATCATCATCATGAAATCTGTACTTGGTGGTGTGAAAGAACAATATGGTAATGCCACCAGCCGTACAGATGCTACAAGACAAAAAGCCATTGACAATATTTATAAGCTACTTAGTCCGAAAGGCATTTTCCTGTCTGCCGACAACCTGCAAGGAAATATGTTCTTAAGGTTAATAAAACGCTTGAAAAACAAGCAGTCAGGTTGGCATTATTTCAGTATACAAGAGCTGAATGATTTATGTAAACAATTCTCATCTGTTAGTGTGCAAAGTTTTGGCATTATACCGACAAAATTTTCTGTACCGATATTAAACAAGGCTGCATATATAATTAATTCATTTCTTTGGCAGCTAATCCCTTCTAACAGTGCTTATATAGCATTTATAACAGCCCGCAAATGATTTTAGCCTTAGCATAAGTGAAATAATTTTCTGATATTGCTACCTCATTTCTATGAAGAAAATAAGGTTTGCGGTAATTGGGTATGGTCACATAGGTAAGCGACATGCTGCCATGATACAGCAGCACGAAGATTGCTCGTTGGTGGCTGTGTGTGATACCAATTCTTCATTAAAGGCAGATGTGCCGGAAGGTGTTTCTTTTTTTGAATCGCTGGATGAGTTATTACAGGCAGATGTAGAGGCCGATGTTATTACCATTGCTACCCCCAATGGGCTGCATGCAACACATGCCTTGAAAGCTGTTGATGCCGGGCATCATGTGGTTGTAGAAAAACCAATGGGCCTGCACAAAAAAGAGTGCGAAGCTGTAATTCACAAAGCCCTTAATAGCTCAAAGCAGCTTTTTTGCGTTATGCAAAACAGGTATTCGCCCCCATCAGAATGGTTGAAGCAAGTAGTGTCTGATGGCACACTTGGCGATATATATATGGTGCAGGTAAACTGCTACTGGAATCGTGATGAGCGTTATTATAAAAAAGGCTCCTGGCATGGTACTAAGGAACTGGATGGTGGCACACTGTTCACACAATTCAGCCACTTTATAGATTTGCTATATTGGGTTTTTGGCGATGTCACGGATATAAAAGCATCTTTTTCCAGCTTCAATCATAAGCAACTGACAGATTTTGAAGATTCAGGTGTTGTCAATTTCAGATTTTTGAAAGGTGGTATTGGCAGCATCAATTTTTCTACCTCTGTTTGGGATAAGAATCTGGAAAGCAGCATGACAGTGATTGGTGCTAACGGTAGTATAAAGGTTGGTGGCCAGTATATGGACATAGTTGAATACTGTCACATCAAGGATTACGAAATGCCTGAATTGAAGCCTACCAATCCGCCGAATGATTACGGTCCGTATAAAGGCAGTGCTGCTAATCACCATTATGTGATACAGAATGTGGTAGATGTATTGAATGGCAAGGCAACCATAACTACCAATGCATTGGAAGGCCTGAAAGTGGTTGATATTATTGAAAGAATTTACGATTGTAAAAACAAATAAAGTGAACATCCCGTTTTCTCCTCCATATATAGATCAGGACGTGCTGGATGAAGTGATGAATACACTTCAATCGGGATGGATAACTACCGGACCTAAAGTAAAGCAATTGGAACAGCTGTCTGCAGAAATAGCAGGTGTGCAACATGCCCTTTGTGTTAACTCATGGACATCAGGCGCATTGCTGGTACTGAAATGGTTAGGGTTGCAAGACGGAGATGAAGTAATAATGCCTGCGTACACCTATTCGGCAACAGCGTTGGCTGTATTGCATTCGGGCGGCGTACCTGTAATGGTTGACATTAATGAAGACTTTACAATAGATCCTGAAAAGCTTGCTGCTGCCATAACACCTAAAACTAAAGCAATCATAACAGTAGATGTTGCTGGTTGGCCATGCGATTATAATCGTATTAACCACATACTGCAACAGAATAGTGTTAAACAAATATTTGCGGCAACCAGCGACGTGCAGGAAAAGCTTGGCAGGCCATTGCTGATAGCAGATGCAGCACACTCTTTTGGTGCTACCTACATGAGCAAGCCTGCCACATTGGGTGCAGACATAACCATTTTCTCGCTGCATGCGGTGAAAAATATTACAACTGCCGAAGGTGGTGTGATAGCCTTGAATCTGCCTTCGGGTTTTGATAATGGGGATGTGTATAAATGGATGCGCCTGAATGCCATGAATGGGCAAACAGCAGATGCATTTACCAAAACACAGAAAGGCAATTGGCGTTACGATATTGTGAGTGACGGCTTGAAGATAAATCTGACAGACGTATGTGCTGCAATAGGTTTGGCTCAAATGCGGAAGTATAAATCGCAGCTATTGCCTGACAGGAGAAGGGTATTTGACCATTATTGCAGTTTCTTTAAAAATAAAGATTGGGCTATTATGCCACCTTCTAAAGATCCAGATAGAGAATCCTCTTACCACCTCTTCCTGTTAAGGATAAAAGATATTACTGAAGCACAACGCGATAATATTATCCAACTTGTGGCTGAGGCTGGTGCAGCTACCAATGTACACTTTGTGCCTATGCCTATGCTTACACTTTTTAAGCAAAAAGGCTATGATATAGCCAACTACCCGCAGGCATACGATAATTACCACAACGAAATTTCACTGCCCATATATTCTCAATTAACCGATGAACAATGTACTTTTATCGAAGAACAAATTGAGAAAGCCTACATTACCGTAGTGAAATGACCCGACTTTTAGATATACTGATTGCAATCATCAGCCTGATTATATTTGCACCTGTTTTCCTTTTGATAGCTATCTGGATAAAACTGGATAGTACAGGTACAGTATTCTATAAGCAAAAAAGAGTGGGGCGTTTTGGTAAAGAGTTCTACCTGTACAAATTTCGCTCTATGTGCCTGGATGCGGATAAAACCAGTTTACTAACATACGGAGCAACAGACAATCGCATCACCCGTTCAGGTGCTTTCATACGTAAGTATAAGCTGGATGAACTACCACAGTTGATAAATGTATTGGCAGGACAAATGAGTATGGTAGGCCCGCGCCCTGAGGTGAAAAAGTATACTGACCTGTATACCGAAGAGCAACGAATGGTGCTGAGTGTGCGCCCGGGTATAACAGATATTGCCTCGATTACTTATTATAACGAAAACAGCCTGTTGGAGCAGCAAGCAGACCCCGAAGCATATTACATAAATGCAATAATGCCTGATAAAATACGGCTTAACAAAGAATACATTTATAACCCAAGTATAGGCAACTACTTCAGGATAATATTCCTGACTATAAAAACAGCATTGAAATAAAACCTATTTGGTTTTGATAGACTCGTAAGTAACATTGTTGCTGGTAAATTCAGGCACCAATTCTTTCATAATACCAACAGTTTCCAATGTGTAGTGCCTTTGCGCGCTCGATATTAATTTGTCTACTTTATCTTTAATGGCAGCGTAATCGTACTCAGGTACTTTTGCAATCATTATTTTATCGTGGTAAGTAGGCACTACGTTTTCGCTGTTATTCAGCAGCTCTTCGTATAGCTTTTCACCAGGCCTTAATCCGGTATATACGATCTTAATATCAGTATCCGGCTCTTTGCCGGCAAGGCGTATGATTTTTCTGGCAAGGTCTGCAATCTTTACAGGTTCGCCCATATCAAATACAAATATCTCGCTACCCTGCCCCATAACCCCTGCTTCAATTACCAATTGGCAAGCCTCAGGTATGGTCATGAAATAACGTGTTATTTCAGGATGGGTAACTGTAATTGGACCACCTTTTTCCAGCTGTTTTTTGAATATAGGAATTACCGAACCGTTAGAACCCAGTACATTACCAAATCGTGTGGTTACAAATTTTGTGAGCTTATTGTTGTGCGGTAAGGCAATGTCATTACTCAGCATATACTTGTAGTAGCTCTGTGTAAAGATTTCGGCAATACGTTTGGTAGCCCCCATTATGTTAGTAGGGTTCACCGCCTTGTCTGTAGAAACCATTACAAATTTCTCTACGCCATTTGCTACAGACAGTTCTGCCAATGTTTTGGTGCCAAATACATTGTTCAGTACTGCTACAGATGGATTGTCTTCCATTATAGGCACGTGTTTGTATGCGGCAGCGTGGAATACAACCTCAGGGTTATAAATCTCAAACAAATGCTCCATGCGTGTGCGGTCGCATATATCGCCTATGTATGGTTTTACATTCACGCCTGAAGCTATTTCACGTAGCTCCAGTATCATGTTGTGCATAGGTGTTTCGGCATTGTCGCACATCACTATGAGTGAAGGCTTATACTTAAGTAGTTGCCTTACCAGTTCACTACCAATAGAACCTGCAGCGCCGGTTACCAATATCTTTTTGCCCTTAAGCTCAAAGTGTATTTTTTCGTTATCAATGCGTATTACTTCACGTTCAAGCAGGTCTTCAATGTTGATGTCTTTCAGCGTGTCGACATTAAGATTCCCGTCCAGCCATTGTTGCAAAGGTGGTACCTGCTGCACTTTTATACCATATTGCAGGCACTTATCTACCAGATAATTAAGCTTCTCTTTCTTGATGTTTTTATTGGCAATAATCAACAACTTAACATCATCATTTCTCAATTTCTCGAAAGAGGCATCATCACTGTTGTAGATAGGTGTATTTTCAATTAGCTTTCCTGTTTTACCAAGTACATCATCAATAAATGCTACTACCTGCAGATTACCGTTAGGTATATCGTTTATTATCTTCTTTGCCTGATGACCGTTTTCGCCTGCATCGTATACTGCCGCTTTTGTTTTGGCCCTGTCAAGGTTATGCTTTTGATAATACTTAAATATATAACGTACTAATAGTCTGTAAGTTATTAAGGTGAAATTGGTAATGAAGAAATTGATAACTACTACTGATATCGGGAAAAGATAAATACCTTTTGACGATTGTGTAATAATGAAGTTGATAGAAAAATAGAATACAGATGCTATAGAGTTTACAATCAACAACCTGAAAGTATCTTCTATATTAGTATACCTGATAATGCCGGCATAGCTTTTCAACAGGTAGAATAATAGCGTATTAAGTGCCAATGAAAACCCGAGAATCATTGACATATCATATCGTGCTACATCTTCCAGGTTGAAATTGAAACGTAAAACGAAAGAGAAGAATAAACACAGTTCAACGCAAAGCAAGTCCAGGACAAATATTATCCATCGTGGTAAAATGCGTATTCTATAGTGCATAGTCTATTAATCTAGTAAGCAATAACGTTTGGGGTAAACTTAGCGTGAGTTTTCAGGGATACGTATGGCAAATGTACTAAACAGATATTGAAAAATCCACTCATATTTAGCAGATTTATAATATTAATATTATCGTGCTATCCATACTTCCGGATTCAGGCGTACGTTGCTACGGCCTGTACTTTTCCAGATCTGTAAATTCAGAATGCTTTCGCCATCCTCATTCATTCTCACAACACCTATTTGTTGTTTTGTATTTACCTTCTGACCGGTTTGTACATTGGCTTTTGCCAGATTGGCATATACAGAGTTGTATGCACCATGAGATATGATAACATTCCAGTCTTTACCGTCTATAGAGAAAACTTTCATTACAGTACCTTCAAAAATGCTTCTTACAGGTGCATTATGTGGTGTACTGATATCCACACCGTAGTTTTCCATTTCTACTTTTTGTGCTATGGCATGGTGATATTTACCAAAACCTTGCGAAACAAAACCTTTATCTACAGGCCATGGCAAACGTCCACGGTTGTTTTCAAAGCTGTTCGATAGTGCGTTCGCCTCAGGTGTCAGCGTATAGTCGTAGTTTTTAGGAACTACTGGTTTAGGTTGCGGGTTGCTTGCTACAGTATTGTTTGCAGCGGGCCTACCTTGGTTGTTATTTGTTGATACAGTATTGTTTGCAGCAGGTTTACCTGTGTTCTGAACATTATTAGCAGCAGGCCTGTTAGTACTATTACCTGCAGCAGCTAGCATGTTTGCCTTACGTGCCTCTTCTTCTTTACGACGTTCTTCCTCTGCTCTTTTCCTAGCTTCTTCTTCCGCTTTTCTGCGTGCAATCTCCATCTCTCTGCGGATAATATCTTCAATAGCTCTGTTCAGCTGTTTAGAGGCGCGCTTATCTTTATCTATCTGCGCCATCAGTTGTTTTTCCTGCCCCTTCAGCTCTTTTACTACCTGATTGGTTTGGTTCGTTTCTTTCTGAATCTCTTGCTTTTGCTTCTCTTCTGTACTTAGCAATTCATCTTTTTCAGACTTTTCAGCATTCAGTACATCTATCTTTTTAACGATGATGCCTTGTGTTACCCTGATTTTATCTGCCTGTTGTTTGCGATACTCGCGATATTTTTTCAGGTATTTAGCCCTGCGTAGTGCTTCATTGAAGTCTTTTGAAGAAAAAAGGAAAGCAAGCATATCGTAAGAGCTGCGGCTGCGATAAGCATATCTTACAGATTGTGCATATCTGGCTTTCAGTACTTCCAGATTTTGCTTTAGTGTATTTACCTCTTTGGTAGAGTTTTCAATATTGTTATTGATGTGGTTTATTTCTGCGTTGATGTTGCCGATCAGGCGCTGACGTTCTGCCAGTTTGCTTTGCAGGGCACGCAACTGCCCCATGGTAGCATTTTTATTTTGCTTGGTAGCCTCCAGTTGCGCCTCTGTCTGCTTGATGGATTCCATAATGCTTTGACGGCGCTTCACAAGATCTTCGCGCGAAGGCTGCTGCCCCCACATGCAAACGGGAAATAAAACAAGAAGAAATAAAGCAGTAATGCGCATCCAATGAGGGTCTTTTACCAAAGCAACAAAAATAACCAAATATCGCTGCCAACCGAACCATATTGACTGTTTTAAGACGATTTTAGCCTTTTTTATTATAAAACGGCGCCTTTCACTTTTTTATACTTTCTTTGTTTTCTCAAATTACAGGGTATGCTGTATTCAATGACAGGTTTTGGCCGTGCAGAAGCTACAATAAATGGCAGGCAGGTAGTAGTAGAGATGAAATCACTCAATGGCAAACAGTTTGATATTGTTACCAAACTACCACCCATTCTCCGTTCTTATGAGCTTGATATCCGCAATATGCTCAATGGTATATTGATGCGGGGTACGATAGACCTGACAATTGCTATTAAACAGGAAGGCGCGTCTAAGCCGATGGTTGTAAACACGGGCTTGGCAAAGTTCTACTACGAAAGCATGAAACAGATAGCCACAGACCTGAATATACCAGAAGATAATATACTGGCTACGCTGATGCGTATGCCTGAGGTTGTTGCCGCAGATCAGGATGTGATAGCTGAAGAAGAATGGCTACAACTGAAAACTGTAATAGAAACGGCTGCTAACCACCTGATGACGCACCGTAAAAATGAGGGCAATGCATTGCATAAGGATTTACACAACAGAATCCAGAATATTGAAGGATTGCTGCAGGATGTAATACCGCTAGAAACACAGCGTACCGAAAAAATCAGGGGTAGAATCATGCAGTCGCTACAGGATATGGTAGGTAGCGAAAATGTAGACCCGAACAGGTTTGAGCAGGAAATGATTTACTACCTGGAACGTATAGATATATCTGAAGAAAAAACAAGGCTGAAACAACACTGCGTATACTTTCATGAAACGGTAGAGAAACCCGGTACATCAAAAGGTAAAGTACTTGGGTTTATCTTGCAGGAAGTGGGCAGGGAGATAAATACGCTGGGTTCTAAGGCAAACAATGCAGAAATACAGCAGATAGTTATCAATATGAAAGACGAGCTTGAAAAAGCTAAAGAACAGGTTTTGAATATCTTATAATTTTGAACGCAGGTTCGAATACAAATAGTGCATGTTACGTACATATATCTTAGTATTATCTCTTATAGTTATCATATTTGGTAGTTGTGTACCTTCTCCGCAATACCAGAAGGAATATGCCATACCGCAAAATGAGTGGAAGTACGATTTTCGCCCTTCTTTCAAATTTGATATTACAGATACCAACGCACGTTACAACCTCTATTTCCTGATAAGGCATACAGAAACATATCCCAATTCAAACATATGGATATGGGTATATACCCAAAAGCCTGGCGATAGTACATTTGAAAAAACAAGGCTCGAAATACCATTGGCAGAGCCAAATGGTAAATGGATGGGCAGAGGTATGGGCACCATCTGGGAGCAACGCCTGCCAATATCAAACGACGGAGATACCGTTATGCTACGCAAAAAAGGTACCTGGGAAATACGTTTTGAACAAAATATGCGTGTAAATCCGTTGCCTGAAGTATTGCAAGTGGGTTTGCGTGTAGAAAAGCACCCGCTTCGTACCTTTAACGGGCAATAGACTTAACTATACCCGATGCGTTTTTTTACTACTGTTCATTTATTGTTGCTGACCTACATAGTAGCAGCACTTGTATTTTGGGGTTTCAGCCTCAACAGGAAGAGTATTGATATTTATAATCAGGGTGTCGCTATTCTGAAAACAGAAGTAGACAGTGCGCAGTACCCCGAAATGTATAATTCACGTATTCAGCAACTGAAGGCAAAACTGAATACAGATGAAAAGCAATATCTGGGAGAGGGTTCTACATTCCTTTTAGTAATACTAATAGGTGCAGCAGTTGTTTATAGTTCATTCCGCAGAAGCATAAGGCTATCAAGACAACAAAACAATTTCATGTTGTCTGTAACACACGAACTTAAATCGCCCATTGCCGCCATGAAGCTGAATCTGCAAACAATGGAGCGGCACAAGCTGGACGAAGAAAAAAAGGCCATGCTGATAGACCGTTGTGTGAAGGAGGCTAATCGACTGAATGATTTGTGTAACAATATGCTGATAGCATCGCAGATGGAGGGTAGGCAATACGTGCCTGCAAGAGAAATACTCCAGCTAGATGAATTGGTACAGAGCAGCACTAAAGACTATGCAGCAAGGTACCCGGGTAGGTTTATTGAAAACACAATAGAAAGTTGCCGGTTGAATGGTGACAAACTGCTATTGCAAATGGCACTGAACAACCTGTTGGAAAATGCTGTGAAATATACACCTGCCGATAAGCCTGTAACAATAAGCCTGCAACTGAAAAATAACAGTGCGGTAATACAAATTGCCGATAACGGACCTGGTATACCTGATGCGGAGAAAGGCAAGGTGTTCAATAAGTTTTATCGTATAGGCAATGAAGAAACGCGCAAATCTAAAGGAACGGGATTGGGCTTATACCTTACATCAAAAATCATCAGACAGCACAATGGTAAGATAGCGGTGCTTGATAATGTTCCTTCAGGTTGCATCTTCGAGATAATGCTACCTGTTTCTGCTTAACCAACAGCAGTTTTATCCCACTTAAAAGTTTTGCGGTGATGCTTGCACATACCATGCTCATGCAGCTTGGCTACATGCTTGGCAGTACCATAGCCCTTGTTGTCCTTCCAGCCATAGTGCGGATATTCTGTATCTATCTGCAACATGTATTCGTCCCTATGTGTTTTAGCAAGTATACTAGCTGCGGCTATCGATGCATACTTAGCATCTCCGCCAACTATGCACTGGTGTGGTATGCCCAAATAAGGGGTGAATCTGTTGCCGTCAATCAATAGCAGTTCGGGTTTAGTTTTCAGGTTATCCACAGCTGTATGCATTGCTTTGAAGGAAGCTTTCAGAATATTTATTTCATCTATTTCTCCTTCGCTTATTTGAGCCACTGCCCATGCAATAGCTTCCTCTTCAATAATAGGACGCAGCTTTTCGCGGTCGGCTTCTGTCAGTTTTTTACTGTCATTCAATAACGGATGATAAAACCCTTCCGGCAAAATTACGGCTGCTGCAAATACAGGCCCCGCTAGGCATCCCCTGCCTGCTTCGTCGCATCCTGCCTCTACAATACCTTGCTGATAATATGCTTTTAACTGCCCTTCCTTTGCCATTGGGTAAAAATAGGAAGTATATATAAAAAAATAAGAGCCCTATAAAGGGCCCTTCTGTATAAGGGATAAGAGAGAGACTAATTAAAGCTGTGTAGCAGTGTAAACTACATCTACAGTATAAGTACCTGCAGGGTAAGCGAAACCAGGTGTAGCATTGTATTGGATGCTGAATGTTTGGTTGCCACCGTTGTTACAGTTTGTCAACAGGTTTTGTGCAGTTGCACTCAGGTCAGCATAGCTAGATGCGCTGAACGGAGAAGCGATAGCACCACCGGTTGCGTTTGCAGGAACACGCAGGTCAAGAACACCAGCTACCGGCATTACAGGAGCAGGAGTTGTTGTACCTGTGTATGAGAAGTTAGCATTGTTAGTTTTTACTGTTACGCCAAATTTTTTGTTTGAGCGAACTTTCAGTTCCTGATTAGAAGAGCTAACACCGTTTGCATAGTCGTTAACAGTGTTGAAAGCCAGGTTAACAGCAGCACCAGTAGCAGTAGTAGATCCTGTGAAAGTCAGTTCGATTGCGTTGCTCAGGTTCAGGTTAACTGTTTGAGTAGCTGTAGAAGCAACTTGTGCTTTTGCTGCGAAACCTGTTACTGCCAGTGCAATGATTGCGATTACCTTTTTCATTATCGTTGTTTGTTTTGTTGTTAGGTTGAATTATTTGCTTTTGATAACACAAAGATGGGCGTATCGACAGGGGATAATGAAATAATAAGCGCCTGTTAACTCCGGCTTTACAACTGGTTAACAAGCGCTTAACAAATAATATATTTCTGAGTGTAATAAGGAGGGGAAATCCCTTATTTTACTGTACTTCTGGCTTCTTTTGTAGCCTGGGACAATTCGCGTATCAGCAGAGGGTCGCGTTCTATAGCATTGCCTACTACTACTATATTGGCACCCGCTTTACAGTTTTCATACACTTTCTCAGGTGTGTGTATACCGCCACCAACAAACAGTGGTATTTCTATACGGCTGCTTACAGTATGTATCATTTCCTTGCTGATAGGGTTTTTTGCACCGCTACCTGCATCCATGTATATAATATGCTTGCCCTGCAACTCGCCCGCCCAGGCAGTGCATAGTGCTATATCTGGCTTGTTGGCGGGTATTGGCACAGCATGGCTCATATACGATACCGTGGTTGGTGTACCACCATCTATTACCATATAGCCTGTAGATATCACCTCCAACCCGCTGGCTTTTACCGCAGGTGCAGATACAACATGCTGACCTATAAGCAGTTCCGGATTTCGCCCTGATATTAAGGACAGGTATAAAAGTGCATCTGCATACGGTGTTACCTGTGCGGGGCTACCCGGAAACAGGATAACGGGTATATCACTTTCTGCCTTAAAACGTTGAATACAAGCTTCTAAATTGTCGGCTACAACAAGGCTGCCGCCCATCAATACATAATCGACAGCGGCACCGTTGCATAGTTTTGCCAAATGAATCATGTCTGCAGGGGCAACTTTATCAGGGTCTATCAATACAGCAAAGCCGCTACGGTTTTGCCGTTTCATAGTAAGCAGATCCTGATATATTTTTCCTGTAGCCATAAACAAAAGCCGAGCTATGGCACAAAAATGCGTAAATAATCGCTTTTATACCACAAAAACTTTCAACAAACTGATTGTTATTTCTTTAATGCATCCCTTATTTCCATCAGCAGCTTGTCTGTAGATGATGGCTCTGCTGGTGCAGCAGGTGCCGCTTCTTTCTCTTTTTGCATGCGTGCCATAGCACGAACTACCAGAAATATGCAAAAAGCTATAATAAGAAAATCTACTATAGTTTGTATAAAGTGGCCATATGCAAATACGTTTGCACCTGCTTCTTTTGCCTGCGCAAGCGATGTATATACATCTCCATCTTTTGCAGCTTTCAATACCATGAATTTGTCATCGAATTTTTGGCCACCTGTTGCCATACCAATTACAGGCATCAATATATCGTCTACCATAGCGGTTACGATTTTGCCAAAAGCACCGCCGATTACTACACCGACAGCAAGGTCCATAACATTGCCACGCATGGCAAAGGCTTTAAAATCCTGAAAGAATCCCATAATACAGATTTTGCTTAAAACTAATAATTATTAGTTGAAACAGGAAGAAGATGCAACGAAGCCTTATAAGGTATCCCCCTGATAATGAACTATTTGTTTTATTGATACTAACTATAAATACAAAATATACACAGGAAACGTTTTTTATGAAAAATGTTTCCATAGTTTTGCGCTCATTAATATGGAACCATTAAATAAAATACTCAGTGCTTCCACGGAATTGTTCCGCCAGTATGGCTTTAAGACAATAACCATGGATGATATAGCGAGAAGGGCGGGTATATCTAAAAAGACGCTTTATCAGCATTTTGCCAACAAGGGCGAGGTGATAAACGAAGCCCTTACCTGGTACCAGGGTAGTGTATCAGATTCGTGCATCAGTATTATGAACCAGTCTGAAAATGCGATAGAGGGTATGGTGAAGGTGATGATGATGTTTGATGACATGCTGGCAAACATGAACCCGATAGCGATGCTGGAACTGGAACGCTACTACCCGGAGGCTTTTAAAATATTTAAAACCAATATGTTGGAAAAAGATATAGAGGCCATCAAAGAAAACATCATTTGGGGTATGAAGGATGGCCTGTATCGCGAAAATCTGAACGCAGATTTTATGGCAAGGTACAGAATGGAGGTATCGATGTTGGTACTGCACCCCAATCTGATGGTAAACAGCCGCAACGATTTACAATTTGTAATGCACGAAGTAGCAGAACATTTCCTCTACGGCATTATGACACCCAAAGGAGAAAAACTATACCAGAAATATAAAGAACAATACGTAAAGCAAGTTTCCAAGTTATGAGACGACTATTATATAAAACCACTTTAGCACTCAGCCTGTTGCCACTCGCCATGTACGGGCAGGAAAAAATGCTTAGCTTGAATGATTGCATTGACTATGCAATCAAAAATCAGGCTAAGATGAAGAATGCCATTCTTGACCAAAAATCATCACTAGCCAGAAATCGTGAGGTAACAGGCTTGGCTCTCCCAAATCTGAAATTGACAGGTGGTGTTAACTACGCGCCATTGGTAGCAGCTTTTCAGGTGCCGAACTTTATTAAACAGGCAATTGGAGGATATGTACAAAGGTCTTCACTTGATACAGTTGCTTTCGATAATTCTTCAAATGAGCTAGCGCTTGCATTTCAACCTAAATGGACGAGCAATGCACAAGCAGAATTATCGCAGATTCTTTTTGATCCGGGTGTGATGGTGGCTTTGCAAGCGAGAAAGAGATTAGAAGAATTGGCTCAACAGAATTTAGAGTTGACTGAACAGCAACTACGAATTGCAGTAACTAAAGCATACTATAATACACTGATTGCAGAGAAAAGAAAAGGTTTGATAGATCAGAACGTTGTAAGAATAACACAGCTTGAAAAAGAAACAAAGGCTATATACGAGGCTGGATTTGCTGAAAAGCTAGATGTAGATCGTATTACTATTGCACTAACAAACCTGAAGACAGAAGAAAATAGGGTAAAGCAGTTAGTAGACCTCACTTATATGGCATTGAAGTTTCAGATGGGCATGCCGTTGGATGAAAAAGTAGCATTGGCAGATACTTTATCTGAAACCTACATAGATAAAGAGATATTGAATCACTCGCTTGATTTTGAAAAACGTAAAGAATTTCAGTTAATGACACTTCAAAATAAGCTGTATGCATATGACTTGAAGCGTTATAAACTTGGAGGATTACCAACATTAGTAGCATTTGGTAACTATGGCTATACACTTTACAACTCATCTAAGCTTTTTGACCCTGTAGATAAGTGGCAAAAATCTGCTTTGGTTGGAGTGAAGCTTACAGTCCCTGTTTTTGATGGTTTGCAACGCCGGAATAAAATGTTACAGGCAAAATATACATACCAAAAAAGCCAGAATGATATTGAAAATCTGAAGTATGCATTAGAACTTGAAAAAGAATCTGCACGAATTTCATTAGAGAGCAATATATCATCATTAGAAAATCAACAGAAGAATATGAAATTGGCAGAAGAAGTATATAATACTACAAAAGTAAAATACAAAGAAGGTGTAGGCTCTAATCTTGAAGTAATGAATGCTGAGTCTGCATTGAAAGAAGCACAAACAAACTACTTTGGTGCGTTGTATGATGCAATAAATGCCCGTATCGATTTGCAAAAAGCACTGGGTGAATTTTAATATTAAACCAATTAATCAATCAACACTTTATTCAAAATATATAACATGAAACGCTCACTCTTATTATTATTTATATCTACAACAATACTGGCTGCGTGCGGTGGCGACGACGGTAAGGCAAAGAATGATGCAGAACTGGTGAAACTGAAAAAAGAACGCGCTGCATTAGACGAAAAAATTGCAAAACTGGAAATTGAGGTAAATAAAAACAAACCTGGCAAGGCGACTGCGGTATCTGTAATGGTTGCAACGCCACAGCAGTTCAATTCTTTTGTAGAGATACAAGCAAATGTTAATGGTGATCAGAATGTACTGGCAACTCCGCAAGCTCCTGGTACTATAGAGAGAGTTTTGGTGCGCTCTGGCCAAAAGGTTTCTAAGGGGCAGGTGTTAGCAACTTTGGAAGCTGGTGCAGTTGAACAACAAATCAAGGCAATTGATGCACAAGTAGACCTGTATAAATCGCTGTATGATAGGCAACAAAAGCTTTGGTCACAGAATATAGGTACAGAAGTGCAGCTGATGTCTGCGAAAACACAGTACGAAGCTACTGCGAAACAAAAAGCTGCATTGGTAGCACAACGTGGTATGTATACCATCAAATCACCAATCAGTGGTACAGTAGATGCTGTTAATATAAAAGAAGGTGATGTTGCATCTCCTGGTATGAGTGGTATCCGCGTAGTAAACTTCGACGCATTGAAAGTACAGGCTAATCTTGGTGAAAACTACCTTGGTAAAGTACAGGAAGGCAATCCTGTGAATCTGATTTTTGCAGATACAAAAGATACCATGAAGACTAAGCTTACTTATGTATCAAAAGCAGTAGACCCTGTGTCCCGTGCATTTCAGGTTGAAATCAGGTTGGGCAACAATAACAAACTGCATCCTAACATGAGCTGCAAAATGCAGATTGCAAACTATCAGAACAGCAAGGCTATCGTAGTGCCGGTATCTGTTATTCAAAACACTGCAGAGGGTGCGCTGCTGTATATAGCTGATGGTAACAAGGCTAAAGCTGTAATGGTAAAAACAGGACATAATTCTAACGGTATGGTTGAAGTACTGGAAGGTTTGAACGAAGGTGACAGAGTTATCACTGCAGGCTATGCAGACCTTGACAATGGCGACCTGATTAATGTTGAATAACAGACAATACACTCACCAATCGAAAAAGCATTTAAATGAAAGACGTAGTCAAAAAATTCAACCCGTCGAGTTGGTTTATAGATAACCGTACCGCGGTATATATACTTACGATTATCATTACCCTCATCGGTCTGATGTCGTACAACAACCTGCCGAAAGAGCAGTTTCCGGAGATTAAGATGCCACAGATTATTGTGCAGACTATTTATCCCGGTACATCTCCTGAAAACATGGAGAACCTTGTTACAAAACCTATCGAAAAGCAGGTAAAAAACCTGACAGGTATTAAAAAGGTAACGAGCAATTCGTTTCAGGATTTCTCTGTTGTAATGATTGAGTTCAACACAGATGTTGAGGTAGATAAAGCTAAACAAGACGTTAAGGATGCGGTAGATAAAGCACGTGTAGACCTGCCTCAGAATTTGCCGAACGAACCAGAAGTAAATGATATCAACTTCTCTGAATTTCCTATTCTGTATGTAAACATCTCCGGTAACTACGACCTGAACAGGCTGAAAAAATATGCAGACCGTGTGAAGGATAATATCGAAGAGATGAAACAAATCAAGCGTGTAGACATGGTTGGCGCGCTTGACAGAGAGATACAGATAAATGTAGACATGTACCGTATGACGGCTGCAGGTTTTACGTTTGGTGATATAGAAAATGCAGTTGCGTACGAAAACATCACATCTACGCCCGGACAGGTGTCGATGAATAATCAGAAAAGGATTCTTACAATCAGGAATGAGTTTAAGAGTGCTGAGCAGATAGGTAACCTGATTGTGAAAAACCAATATGGTAAAGCACTTTATCTGAAAGATATAGCCGATGTTGTAGATAATTTTGAGGAACAGGAAAGCTATGCACGTTTAGATAACAAAAACGTTATCACACTTAATATTATCAAGGCAAAAGGCGAAAACCTGATTGAGGCTTCAGACAACATTATGAAGCTGGTAGAAGAGATGAAAGCTAGTGAGCTGCCTAAAGATCTGGACATCGTAATCACAGGCGACCAGTCTGACCAAACACGCCACACACTCGAAGACTTGATTAATACCATTATCATCGGCTTCATATTGGTTACTGTTATCCTGATGTTCTTCATGGGTGTTACCAATGCCTTGTTTGTGGCTATGTCAGTGCCGTTGTCTTGCGCTATCGCCTTTATGGTGATGCCTACAATCGATTTTACACTGAATATGATTGTGTTGTTCTCCTTCCTGCTTGCGCTAGGTATTGTGGTGGATGATGCCATTGTGGTGATAGAGAATACACACAGGATATTTGATAATGGTAAGATGGATATCAAAAAAGCAGCGAAGCTTGCCACTAGCGAAATCTTCCTGCCGGTATTATCAGGTACCATTACAACGTTGATGCCATTCATTCCATTGGCATTCTGGAAAGGTGTTATCGGTTCGTTCATGTTCTTCCTGCCGGTTACGTTGATTATTACACTACTTGCATCCTTGCTGGTGGCATACATTATCAACCCGGTGTTTGCGGTAGACTTCATGAAGCCGCACAAACCAAATGATGATGGTAAACGCAAATGGGGTAAGAAAGATAAAGTGGTAATGATAATATTCCTGGCTGTAGCAGCTATATTCTATATGGCACAGTCTTGGGGTATTGCCAACTTCATCATCTTCCTGTATCTGTTCGTATTGTTGGAAAAATTTGTTTTTGAAAAATGGATACATAGTTTCCAAAACAAAGCTTGGCCTGCATTCCAGAACTGGTATACAAAATGGTTGAAGATTGCATTGGCACACCCATGGAAGACGATGGGTATTACTACAGGTATACTGATATTCTCAGTAGTATTGATGGGTATTCGCAGTCCTAAAGTTGTTTTCTTCCCAAGTGGCGAACCGAACTTTACATATGTATACCTCAACATGCCTGTAGGTACAGATCAGGCATATACCAATCAGGTATTAATGCAACTGGAAGAACGTGTCAACAAAGCATTGGATATAGACTATGCAAAAGGTAAAAAGAATCCGATTGTAAAATCTGTAATTGCTAACGTAACAGTTGGTGCGGTAGACCCTACAAGTGGGGAAGTAGGTAATTTCCCTAACAAGGGTAGGATAACTGTAGCGTTTGTGAAGTTTTCAGACAGACATGGTAAATCTACTGCCGATTATCTGGAACGTATACGTGCGGCTGTAAAAGGTGTGCCGGGTGCAGAGGTAACGGTAGATAAAGAACAAGGTGGCCCGCCATTGCCAAAACCGGTATTGATTGAAATCAAAGGTGATAACCTTGATTCATTAATAGCTACTTCTGAAAAACTGAAAAAATACCTGTCTAAAAAACAAATACCGGGTGTAGAGGAATTGCGTAGCGACTTCCAGAGCGATAAGCCTGAAATAGTATTTGATCTGGATCGCGAACGTATGAACAGCGAGGGCATATCTACAGGACAAGTAGTAATGAATCTGCGTACTGCTGTGTTTGGTAAAGAAATATCTCGCTTCCGCGATGCGAATGATGACTATCCTATAACACTGCGTTTGAAGAAAGAACAACGTGAGGATATTGATGCGGTAAGAAATATGCCAATGATATTCCGCGATATGGGTATGGGCGGACAGATACGTCAGGTGCCGGTAAGTGCATTTGCCGATATTAAATATGGCAATACATATGGTGGTATCAAACGTAAAGACCAGAAGCGTATCATTTCATTGTCATCAAACGTTATCACAGGCTTTAACGAAAACGAAGTAGTAGCAGCTGTACAACGCGAATTGAACAACTTCCAGGCACCTTCTGGCATACTCATCAAAATGGGTGGCCAGCAGGAAGAGCAGGCAGAAACAATGGGCTTCCTTGGTAATGCCATGCTGATATCAATAGCAATGATATTCCTGATTCTGATTATCCAGTTCAATTCATTCAGCCGCACTGTCATCATTATGACGGAGATTGTATTCAGTATTTTCGGTGTGTTCCTGGGTACCGGTATTTTCAAAAACGATTTCTCTATCGTAATGAGTGGTATTGGTATCATAGCGCTGGCAGGTATTGTGGTACGTAACGGTATATTGTTGGTAGAGTTTATGGATCTGATGCTGAAAGAAGGTATGGAACCATACGATGCCATAGTAGAAGCAGGTCGTACACGTATGACGCCTGTATTGCTGACAGCTACTGCAGCTATTCTTGGTCTGATACCATTGGGTGTTGGTCTGAATATAGACTTCGCAGCATTCTTTAGCACGCTGAACCCGCATATTTATTTTGGTGGCGATAGCGTTGCATTCTGGGGACCATTGGCTTGGACTATGATTTATGGTCTTAGCTTCGCAACCTTCCTGACACTAATAATTGTTCCGGTAATGATGCTGTTGAGCTTCCGCTTGAAAGACAGTCTGAAGCGCTGGAGAGAAAAAACAGCAGCTTCGCTGAAAGATTAAAACACATAAATATAGATTGGCATAAGAATGACAGATTGGTTAAGGGCGCATAATGCGCCCTTTTTTGCTTTCATATAATTGGTTTGTATTATCTGTCCCTCTGAAAACCCGCATATCTTCTGTATTTTTGATACCCGAACTATTTAATAAGATATGTCACAAGCCCCAACAAAAAAGCCTGCAATGTTTGAAACGGAAAAACAATCGGCGTTGCAAGCAATCTCTCATGCGCAGTTTATTGCCTTTGCTCCTTATATCTTTCAGGCATCTATGATACTGAGAGACAGTGGTATACTGGATGTTGTGCAAAACGCTCGTACGGGAGGTATTACAATAGATGATATTGCTACAAAAGTGAAAATGAGCCGTTATGGCATCCGTATATTATTGGAAGCAGGTTTAGGTATCGGCCTCGTACTAAGGAAGGGCGATAATTTTACGCTTTCAAAAGCAGGCCACTTTTTCATGAATGACCAGATGACACGCGTAAACGCAGACTTTATGCGCGATGTGTGTTACGATGGTGCACAGGATTTGAAATCATCTATAGAAGAAGGTAAACCAAACGGACTAAGGCATTTGGGCGATTGGACTACTATTTACCAGGGACTGTCAAAACTGCCTGAGCCTGCAAAAACAAGCTGGTTCAATTTCGACCATTTTTATTCAGATAATGCATTTCCTGAAGCATTGCCACTAGTTTTTGCAAGCAACCCGAAAAAGGTAATGGACATTGGTGCCAATACAGGAAAGTTCACATTGGCATGTCTCGATTATAATAAAGATGTAGAAGTAGGCCTTGTGGATCTGCAGGTGCAGCTGAATGTAGCTAAGCAGAACATTGAAGATGCAGGCTATGGCAACCGTGTTCAGTATTTTGAAAGGAATATGTTGGACAAAGAAACCGTATTGCCTACAGGCTATGATATCATCTGGATGAGCCAGTTCCTTGACTGTTTTGCTGATGATGAAATCGTTACTATCCTTGAAAAATGCCATCAGGCACTTGATGAAAACGGTCGTGTTTTCATCAACGAGACTTTCTGGGACAGGCAACGTTTCGAAGCATCAGCACTAAGCCTTCAAATGACATCGCTCTACTTTACTACGATGGCAAACGGTAACAGCCAGATGTATGATAGCAAAGTGTTCCTGGGTTTGATAGAAAAAGCAGGCTTTGAAATAGTGGCAGACAACAACGATATAGGATTGAGCCACACTATTCTGGAACTGAAGAAAAAGTGACATAAATCATAATCACCGCGGTATTGCAATATTATTTTTAACACGAACTTTTTTTAACGCTCCCCCCTTATGAGTATTCAAAAGCAAGTAGATGTTTTGGTGATAGGAGCCGGCCCCTCCGGTACTATTGCTGCATCTATAGTAAAACAAGCAGGTCTGTCTGTACAGATAGTTGAAAAAATGGTATTCCCACGCTTCGTTATTGGCGAGAGTCTTTTGCCGCGTTGCATGGAAGCATTGGAAGAAGCCAAATTTCTGGATGCTGTCAAAGCAAAAGGTTTTCAGCAGAAAGATGGTGCCAAATTTGTGATGAATGGCGAAGTCTGCGATTTCACATTCGCGCAACAACATACAGATGGCTGGCGATGGACATGGCAGGTTCCGCGTGCAGATTTTGATCTGACCCTTGCTGATGAATGTGTAAAAATGGATATACCTGTTCACTACGAAACCGAAGTGACAGATATTAAGATAGATGATAACGGACATTCTACAACTACTATAAAAACAGCAGATGGTGCAGAACATACTATCAATGCTAAGTTTATAATAGACGGTAGTGGCTATGGCAGAGTGATACCTCGTTTATTTGGTTTAGATAAGCCTTCAACACAGTATCCGCGCAAAACGCTTTTCTGCCATATGACAGACCCTAAGCGTAGCGAAGCGTTCGAGCCAAACCGTATTACCATTTATGTACACAATGCCAAAACATGGATATGGGTTATACCATTTGCAAACGGTAATACATCTGTAGGCTATGTGGGCGACCCTGAGTTCTTTGAACAATTTAAAGGCAATCCTGAAGAACAGTTTCGTGCATTGATAATGGCACAACCTGAGCTGGCAGTACGTTTCGGTGAGTCTGAAATGATGTGGGAACCACGTACTCTGCAAAGTTGGAGTGCAACTACAGATACATTCTATGGTAAGGGCTTTGTGCTGACAGGCAATGTTACAGAATTCCTCGACCCGATATTCTCTTCCGGTGTTACGCTGGCATCTGTATCTGCGCAGTTGGCTGCCAACATGGTGGTACGCTATTTCAAAGGCGAAGAGCTTGACTGGGAGAATGACTACATGAAGAAGATGATGCAGGGTGTAGACGTGTTCCGTACTTATGTAAATGCATGGTACGATGGATCGCTCTTCAATATCTTCTTTGCAGAAAATCGCAGTCAGGAAATAATGTCGCAGATATGCTCTGTACTGGCAGGCTATGTGTGGGATGATACAAACCCGTTTGTAAAAAACCACGAAAAGAATGTCCGTACATTGTCGCGTTATCTGGCAACAACTAAACTAACATCATAAACTATATACATTGCAAGCATCTATCCGTAACAGGGTACATATTAATAAACAATCGGTGATAAAGGACGCAAGTCCTTTATTGTCGTTTAATGAACCTGCAGACAGCAATGCGCCCGAAGCTGTTTATCGCGCACTGCAATACAGCTATCCCAAATTCTTCAAAATGGATTTGATAAATAAATGGGCATGGCTGGGTGCAGAAACCATACTGAAGCATGGTGATGGTTTTGTGTATGATAGTATGGATAAAACAAAGATTGCACTGGTACTGCAAACAAACCATGGCTGTCTGGATGTAGATAAGAAATACAGCGAAACGGTGGCAACAATTGCCAGCCCTGCATTGTTTGTATATACGCTTCCAAACATCATGCTGGGTGAAATATGCATCAGGCATGGCTTTAAGGGAGAGCAGGCTTGTTTGGTAAGCAATGGCTTTGATGTGAAGGAAATGGAATTCTGGGTGAATGACCTGCTGCAAAACAGAGGCATGGATGCTTGCCTGTGTGGCTGGGTAGATGCAACTGCAGACAACCATGATGTGTGTATGTACTGGGTAACAAAAGAAAACGGAGCAATAAAATTGGCAGCAGATACATTGCTGCAGTTATACAAAGGATAATGAAACAGGCTGCATATATAGTAAACACAGGCATCATTACGGCAATAGGTAATGATACAGCAGCTTGTCTGGATGCGCTGCTGCATAGCCGTACAGGTGTTGGTAAGGCTGAGTACCTGAAAACGCACTGGAGCGAAGAACTGCCTGTGGCAGAAGTAAAAGCAAGCAACGAAGCATTGGCTGCATTAGCAACTGTAGATGCCAAATGGCCCCGCACTGCAATACTAAGTGCCATAGCTGTAAAAGAAGCCATTCAACCTGTTGCAGATAAGCTACATGGTTTGAAAGTGGGCTTCTTTTCTGCAACCACAGTTGGTGGTATGGACCTTACAGAAAATGTGTACAAGGCTTTCAAAGAAGATAGCAGCCAGGTAGATTTCGATAATATTAAAAACCACGAGTGTGGTGCTATCACAGAATTGGTAGCCAATCATTTTGGTATCAACGATTTTGTAACAACCATCAGCACTGCATGTTCTTCATCTGCCAACAGCATAATGATGGCTGCACAGATGATAGGTAATGGTATGCTGGATGTTGCCATCGCAGGTGGTGCAGACAGCCTTTCGCGTTTTACGCTGAATGGATTCAATACACTGATGATTCTCGATAAGCAATTCTGTCAACCCTTTGATAACAACAGGCGCGGGTTGAATCTTGGTGAGGGTGCAGGCTATCTGTTGCTCATGAGTGAGAAAGCTATGCAACAATGCGGTGCAACTGCAACATGCATAGTTAGTGGTTATGCTAATGCAAATGATGCTTATCACCAAACAGCATCATCGCCCGATGGTACGGGTAATAAGCGGGCCATGGGCAATGCACTGAAAGTAGCCAACTTGCAACCTGCAGATATCAACTACATCAACCTGCATGGTACGGGCACAGCCAATAATGATAGCTCTGAAGGCAAAGCAATAGAGGTGTTGTTTGATGGTAAAGTACCTGCTGCTTCATCTACCAAAGCATATACAGGCCATACACTGGGCGCTGCTGCAGGGGTAGAGGCTGTGTTCAGTGTGCTCAGCATCAGACATGGATTGGTATATCCAAACCTGCGCTGGCAAACGCAAATGGAAGATGTGAGCTTTAAACCTGCTACAGAATTGCAACAAGGTGTTGCTATCAATCATGTGTTGTCAAACTCTTTCGGGTTTGGTGGCAATTGTTCATCGCTTGTATTCAGTAAATGCTAAGTATGGAATTGTATATAACAGGAACGGGTATAGTAAGCGGTGCAGGCAACAGTGGCGATGATAATTTTTTGAAAGAAGCTCCGTCTTATAATACAGATAAACTGCTTTGTATAGAGCCCGATTATAAAGCATACATACCACCTATGCAGCTACGCCGCATGAGCAAAGCAGTGCGTATAGGTATTGGTGCATCTAAAATGTGTATGGAAGCTGCAGGTATAGAAAAGCCTGGTGCTATTTCTGTAGGTACTGCTATGGGTTGTCTTGCAGATACAGAAGTTTTCTTGGGCAAGATGATTGCACAGGATGAGCAGATGCTGACACCTACTGCTTTCATCCAATCTACTCACAACACTGTTAGCGGACAGATAGCATTACTTGCAGGTTGCTACGGGCACAACCTTACATACGTGCAGCGTGGTCATTCTTTCGAACATGCTGTTATCAATACACAATTATATCTGGCAGACAATCCGCATCAGCAAATGCTGGTGGGTGGTATAGATGAGCTGACAGATGGCAGCCTCGAAGCCTTGAAGATAGCAGGCATCAACAGAAAAGAAAACAGTACACCTGCAGATGTGTTGAATGGTAATACACATGGTGCAGTAGCAGGAGAGGGTGCAGCATTTTTCATTATGACAGATGCGAAGCCTGCAACACCTGCAGTTTGCATAAAAGATGTGTATGCTTTCACTGAAAAAGATACTGCAGCTGCTGCGCAGAAACTGACAAACTACATCAATAGCCAATCGCTAAACTTAGATGTTGTAATACTTGGACAAAGCGGCGATGAAAAATCAAATGCTTTCTATCTGTCCTTGTGTTCAGGAGTGTTTGCAAACACATCGCAATATGCTTTCAAACATCTGTGTGGAGAGTATGCTACATCATCTGCATTTGCATTGGGTATGCTTACAAACACAATTGCAAAAGGTGAAGCGCTGCCTTCGCATTGTGCATTAGGCAATGAAGCAGGTGTTTTGAAAAATGTATTGATTGTAAATCATTACATGCACTACTATAGCTGCTTTGTATTGCAGATAGTTTAGCCGTATAGTTCCAGATGGATGGCTTTTTTGTCGTAGCCCATTTCCAGCAGTCGCTGCTTGGCTTCGTCAACCATCATTTTCCATCCGCATAGCATGAAGTTGGCAGGAGGTGTGCCTGCACACAATTGCGCATATATATTGTGTACATAACCGTGATGATATCCATCAATCTGCTCTCGCGATAATACAGGATGGTATTTGAAATTCGGCATCACTGCTTCCAGTTCACGCAGTTCCTGTTCATACAGCAAGTCGCCTTTGGTACGTGTGCCAAATATCAGGTGCAGCTTTTTATGCTCCAGATTATTGTTCCTGATATGGTTTACCATGCTGCGAAAAGGTGCAATGCCTGTACCCGTACATATCATGTACATATCCTCTGCTATATCATCGGGCAGTGTAAAAACACCTTGCGGTCCGCGCAGTGTCAGTTCGCTGCCTTCTTTTATTTCGCTGAAAAAATAAGTAGTGCCCGCACCACCTTCCAGATACACAATTACAAGCTCTATAACATTACTGCCATCGGGGCTGGATGCAATGCTGTAGCTGCGCCAACGCTTGTTGCGCTGTTCATGTATCGGTAAATCAAGTGTTACAAACTGCCCCGGTTTGAAATCGAATACAGGTGTTTCGGGCAGTTCTATCCAATAGCGGCGTGTGTTTTCTGTAGCCTGCTCTACACGTTTTACTATGCCTTTTTGCCATTGGGGAATCATACTATAAAGTTATGTAAATAATATGCGTATATGTAGCACGAAAGTGTCTTATTTCTTTATTACTGCTTTTGCAGAATCTATTTGTGGTGTCACAGGGTTCTTCTTCCATTCTTTGTAATGAAAGCGTATCCACATCTTCAACTCCAAGTCTGTTGCTGCACGCGCATAGTCATAGTCCATAGGGTAGGCGTTCATAAAATAGCCAAGACTATCTTCCGTGAGGCCTGTCAATTGACTTACCAGCTCAGGTGTATATCGGGTATCAATAAACTTTTCACTTTCCCATCTATTAAAATTGCGCTGAAACTGCAGCCTCGATCTGCTTTTTTTTGATATCCTGTCTGCTACAAAAGATACAGGGCTCATGATAGAATTGGTACGTTGCCATGCAAGTGTCCGCTTGTAGGTAGAACGTCGTTTGAGCGAGTCCAACTGATAAGGAGTGTAATTAGGGCGTAGCACAAATTCATTCAGCTCGTAGCTGAGTATCGGCAATGCTACTTTGATACCTATTTTGAAAAGCTCTGCTGTAATGTATTTCCTTTGTTCTTTATAGCCTACCATGCTGAATACCAATTGTTGCCCTTCTGTGGCATTGATGGTAAATGCACCAAACTGATTGGTATAAACCGTTTGCTGGGTAGATACATTGATGACGCTGACAGGATACAACGACTTACCAGTTTGTGCCTCTGTCACAATCCCCGATATGGTTTGTGCAGATGCAACACTACAAATAAGTAAGATATATATAAGTAAAACCTGCCTCACGTGCTGTAAAGGTAAACAGCGAGATACTATATCAAAGCCACCAATGCTTATTTGACAATACTTTAAGAAAATTGCCGCTTATAATAGCTGCGGTTACGAGATTGTTTCAATATTGGTTATTTTCGCCATCTAAAATTGAATCATAAATGTCTAGTCCTTCGTTTTACGCACGCATACAGCAGGAATTGCAGGAGATTGATAGTGCAGGCCTGTTTAAGAAAGAGCGCATCATCGAATCTGAACAAGGTGCTGAAATAGTAGTAAATGGTAAGAAAGTGCTGAACTTCTGTGCCAACAACTATCTGGGCCTTTCTTCTCACCCTAAAGTGATAGAGGCTGCTCACAAAACAATTGACAATCGTGGCTATGGTATGAGCTCTGTTCGCTTCATCTGTGGTACACAGGATATTCATAAAGAACTGGAAGCAAAACTGTCTACGTTTCTGGGTGCAGAAGATACTATCCTCTACGTAGCATGTTTTGATGCAAACGGTGGTGTGTTTGAACCACTGCTGGGTGAACAGGACGTGATAATATCAGACGAACTGAACCATGCTTCTATCATTGATGGTGTACGCCTTTGTAAAGCACAGCGCGCGCGCTACAAGCACAATGATATGGCTGATCTGGAAGCACAACTGCAGGCATTTGCCGGTGCGCGTACACGTATGATAGTTACAGACTCTGTATTCTCTATGGATGGTACGATTGCACAGCTTGATAAAATATGCGACCTCGCCGATAAATATGATGCTATCATCATGATAGACGAAAGCCACTCTTCGGGCTTTATGGGCAAAACAGGCCGTGGCGTACACGAGCTTTGTGGTGTTATGGACAGGATAGATATCATTACAGGTACTTTGGGTAAAGCATTGGGTGGTGCTTCAGGTGGTTTCACGAGTGGTAAAAAAGAAATTATAGATATGCTGCGCCAACGTAGCCGTCCATACCTGTTCAGCAATACGGTAGCTCCTGCGGTAGTTGGTGCTTCTATAGCTGTACTGGATATGCTTAGCGAAACAACTGAGCTGCGCGACAAGCTGGAAGAGAATACACTTTACTTCCGCGAGAAAATGACGGCAGCAGGTTTCGACATCAAACCAGGTACACACCCTATTTGTCCCGTAATGTTGTATGATGCAGTACTGGCGCAAAAATTTGCCGCGCGTATGCTGGAAGAAGGTATCTATGTTATTGGTTTCTTCTACCCGGTAGTTGCAAAAGGACAAGCACGTATCCGTACACAGATATCTGCAGGCCACAGCCGCGAGCATCTGGATAAAGCAATCGCAGCATTTACCAAGGTAGGTAAAGAACTGGGTGTGATTAAGTAATCAGCATTCAGGTAGATATATAAAAAACTAAAGGCGTAGATTATTCTACGCCTTTGTTAATATAGTCAATCAATTCTATGACATCGTTGTCTGTAAGATGCGTCATGGCTGGCATCGGGCTTTGATTATTTTCATCATACACCTGTTTTGCCCTAGGGTCGCCCAGAGAAATAGCTTCAGCAGAATTTTTGATGAATCGCGTAACGCGTGGAGTGTCATTGTTCCAGCGTTGCATAGTACCAACAAGCGCAGGACCTATTGTTTTTTCATTCAGTTTGTGGCATTGATTACAGTTAGCGACAAATAAAGATTTGCCCTTGCTCATGCCCGGATGGTTGGTATCTTCCTGTACCATTTCCTGATTGGTGCTGCCTGCGCCACAAGATATCATTGCGGCGATGCTTATAAGTGCTATTGATCTCAGTTTCATAAATATGCTACTAAAAAAATAACCCCTGCGGGTTGCAGGGGCGAAGTTAATGCTATTTACTCAAAGAACTAACACTATGGAATAATCGCTTCCAGCGCAGGTTGAAGAGGCTTTCTTTGTGGCTCAGCCATACAAACGATGCCTTACCTACTACGTGGTCTTCCGGTACAAAGCCCCAATAGCGTGAATCGAGCGAATTGTGGCGGTTGTCACCCATCATCCAGTAATAGTCCATTTTAAATGTATAACTGGTTGTTTCTTGTCCGTTTATAAGGAATTTACCACCGCGTTCTTCCAGTTTATTACCCTCGTAGTTAAAGATAATACGGCGGTAGAAAGAGATGTTTTGTGGTGTCAGTGTTACAGTAACACCTTTTTTAGGCACTATAAACGGACCGAAATTATCAACATTCCATTTGTAGTTGGCAGTATCCTGCGGGAATGTCCACTCGCCCGGGTTGCCCGGTACTGAACCCGGTTTTTGTGTATATGGCTGCACTGCCACTACACCCGGTTGCTTTTTAATAGCTTCAGCATCCTCATTTTCAAGGCTGAACATGAAGATGTTATGGCCTACCTGCTGTCCTTGTTCTATATCATTTTCATCCAGAAACTCCTGTGGTACATACTGGCCGTTTGTCTGCACAGCATAGGTAAACTTAGAGTGCGGGAACACAGGCGCTGGTTTGTCATTTACATATATAATACCATTACGTTGTTCCAGCTTATCGCCCGGTATACCTATACAGCGTTTGATGTAGTTTTCTTTTTTATCTACTGGGCGTGTAATGACTGTATTAGAACCCAGTACCGCTTCGCGGCCATACATGCGGCACAGTTGATAATAGTCTTGATCCGGCGCGGCTTCTACAACAGTGTCACCATTAGGGAAGTTGAATACCACCACGTCATAACGCTCTACATTGCCGAATCCCGGCCACCTGTGGTAGCCCCATTTTACAGCTTCAGTGTAAGACTTGCCACCTGTCAGCGGCATAGTATTATGTACCAATGGCACTGCAAGTGGTGTCATTGGTATGCGTGGGCCATAAGAGAGTTTGCTGACAAAAAGGTAGTCATTTACCAATAAGCTACCTTCCATAGAGCCTGTAGGGATGGTATATGCTTCTATAAGAAATGTACGGATGATGGTTGCAGCAACTACTGCAAAAATCAGGGCATCGGCCCATTCGCGCCACCATACTTTTTTCTTTTTGTTTTCGTCTTTCTTTTTCCAGAATGCTAATCGCATGAGGTGTATGTTGTTATTGGCAACAAATCTAAGAACTTCCGTTTCATTTTAAAGAATAATACTTAACGCTTTATGAAATCTTTACAATAAAAATATTTAACACGTATGTCTGTGATTTTTTGAGGGTTTTTGATACGCAAATACACTAATATTTAAACAAGTAGTGCATTAGTGATTTTCGCTCTTCTCTTGTTCTGGCATTTTGAGTAAATTGCCCATCTAACAATTAATTCAAGTAAATGGCACGTTCGGTTACCATATTAGGAGCAGGTCTGGTAGGTTCTCTGTTGGCAGTATTGATGCGCAAACGCGGATACGAAGTAACGGTGTATGAACGCCGCCCCGATATGCGCAAGGCGTCTATGAGTGCAGGTAAGTCTATCAACTTGGCAATGAGCGCGCGTGGCTGGAAGGCGTTGGACATGGCAGGCCTCAGAAAAGATATTGAAGACCTTGCAATACCTATGACGGGCAGGTACATGCACCAACCCGACGGTGCAGGTGTGTATCAGCCTTATGGTACCAACAACGAGGCTATTTATTCTGTAAGCCGTGGCGAACTAAACAGAAAACTAATGACGCTGGCAGAAGAGGTAGGTGCTACAATTCATTTCTCTCATCGTTGCAATAAAGTAGATGTACAAACAAACACCGCTTATTTTGAAGATGCCGATGGCAATGAAAAAGTAGTAAGTGCAGATTTGTTGTTTGGTAGCGATGGTGCTTTCTCTGCATTGCGCAACAGCTATCAATTGCTCGACAGGACAAACCTGACACAACATTATATAGAGCATGGCTATAAAGAGCTGTGCATACCGCCTGATGAAAAGGGTAATCTGCGTATGGAGAAAAACGCGTTGCATATATGGCCGCGCAAAAATTTCATGCTGATAGCACTGCCAAATACAGACGGTACATTTACCTGCACACTGTTCCTTCCGTTTGAAGGTGAAATTTCTTTCAACAGGCTGAAGACAGAAGCAGATGTAAAAGCATTCTTCAACGAGCACTTCCCCGATGCAGTAACGATGATGCCTACGTTGGTAGAAGATTTCTTTGGCAATCCTACATCGTCGCTGGTAACCATACGTGTAGCGCCTTGGCATTACAAAGACAAGAGCGCACTGATAGGTGATGCTGCACATGCTATTGTTCCTTTCTATGGTCAGGGTATGAATGCCGGCTTTGAAGACTGTACCATACTGGCAGGCTTGATGGATAAACACGGCGATGACTGGACAACCATACTGAACGAGTATGACAGGCTACGCAAACCAAACGGTGATGCGGTGCTCGACCTCGCATTGATGAACTTCATTGAAATGAGGGATAAAGTAGCAGAACCATCTTTCCTGGAACGTAAGAAAATAGAGAAAGAACTGGGCAAGCGCTACCCTGAAAAATTTGTTTCGGTATATGAAATGGTATCATTCACACACATACCATACAATACCGCATGGAGCTGCATACAAGCGCAGGATAAATTGCTGGGCAATATCATGGGCAATGGCGATTTCTTTAATAATATAAACGACAGCGCATTTTGCAGCAAGCTCGATAACTGGATTAACGAGTATCACCAGGAAGTAAAACAATTGGATTTTGGCCATGAAGCCTGAGAAGCGTTGGACATTAAAGCCTGCTGAACAGGATAGCGTCAATCATATTTTTAAAGCACTGAGCATACACCCTGCTTTATGCCGTATACTGGCATTGCGGGGTGTAAAAGATTATGATTCGGCCAAGGCTTTTTTTCGTCCTGAGCTCTCGCACCTGCACGATCCCTACCTGATGAAGGGAATGGACAAAGCCGTGCAGCGCATTACCGAAGCTATAGAGTGGAATGAACGTGTGCTGATATATGGCGACTACGATGTGGATGGTACTACATCCGTTGCAGTTGTTTATTCTTTTCTGCGCAAGCAATACAAAGGACAATTAGAATACTATATACCGCACCGCTATCGCGAAGGTTATGGTGTGTCTAAAGAAGGTATAGAATATGCACATGCCAATGGCTTCAGCTTGCTGATAACATTGGACTGTGGTATCAAGTCTGCCGAGTTGATAGCCTACGCGCAATCGCTTGGTATAGATGTAATTGTTTGCGACCACCACACACCCGATGAAACACTGCCGCCTGCTTTGGCAATCCTGAATCCCAAGCAGGTAGATTGTCCTTACCCATACAAAGAACTAAGTGGTTGCGGTATCGGCTTCAAGCTGATAACTGCACTGGCACTACGTTGGAATCTGCCCGAGGAAGAAGTATTACAATACCTCGACCTTGTGGCTACCAGTATAGCTGCTGATATTGTACCGATAGATGGTGAAAACCGTGTACTGGCTTTTTACGGTGTAAAGAAGGTAAATGAAAATCCATCGTTGGGTATTAAGGTGCTGAAGGAGATGGCTGGGGTTACGCGTACGCTATCTGTTGCAGACCTTGTGTTTGTAATAGGCCCGCGTGTAAATGCAGCAGGCCGTATGGACGATGCCCGCAAAGCAGTAGAGCTGTTTATAGAGCCAGACCCTGAAAAAATACAGGCATTGGCCGATGCGCTGCAGTCTGACAATATAGACCGTAAAGAAGTAGATAAGAATATAACAGAAGAAGCACTTGCGCTGATACAGGGCAATGATGCCATGACGGCACGGAAGTCAACCGTGCTATATCAAGAGCACTGGCACAAAGGTGTGGTAGGTATAGTAGCATCTCGTTTGATAGACTATTATTATCGTCCTACGATAGTGCTAACCCTATCTAACGATAAAGTGACAGGTTCGGCACGTTCCGTTAGTGGCTTCAATATTTACGAGGCTATACACGCATGCCGCGATTTGCTGGAAAACTACGGTGGTCACTTTTATGCCGCGGGTATGACCATGCATCCTGATAACGTAACCGAGTTTGTAGAAAAATTTGAAGAAGTAGTATCGCAATCCATCCCGCCCGAATTGCTGATACCTGAAATAGAAATAGATACAGAGATATTGCTGTCAGACATCAAGCCTGCATTCTATAATATCATCAAACAGTTCGAACCATTTGGACCTACAAACCTGCGTCCCGTGTTTATTACTAAGCGTGTGTATGATTATCAGGGTTACAGCCGCGTAGTAAAAGAACAACACATCAAGTTTGTACTGCATCAGCACAAGGGTATAATAATAGATGGCATAGGCTTTGGTATGGCCGATAAGTTTGATGTAGTGCAGAAAGGTGCGTTTGATATTGTATATACGCTGGACGAAAACGAGTTTAACGGCACTACCAAGCTACAAATGAAAGTAGTGGACGTAAGACCGAGTATATAATAAACCGGGATTTTTGAGATTCATGGATTAACCAAGTTATATAAAAAAAGAGGAGTGAATTATCACTCCTCTTTTTTATGATTCCCGGCAAATCCATCAATCCAATAAATCCCGGTTCAACTATTTGAGATTAATGTCAAAATCAACCAGGTCTACAAACTCGTTGATGCGTGTTTCTATTTCCTGCATTGTCAGTTCTTTCAATCTGTTAGGACCAAATTTCTCAACACAGAAAGAAGCCAGTGCAGAACCTACGATGATACCTGCTTTCATATTCTCGTAAGAAATGTCTTTGGTACGTGCCACATGGCCAATGAAACCACCTGCAAACGTATCGCCTGCGCCTGTCGGGTCAAATACTTCTTCCAGTGGCAGTGCAGGTGCAAAGAATACTTGCTTACCATGGAACAGCAGTGCACCATGTTCACCTTTCTTAATGATAAGGAACTTAGGACCCATTGCCTGTATTTTAGCAGCAGCTTTTACCAGAGAGTATTCACCACTCAGTTGGCGTGCTTCACTATCGTTTACCATCAGCAGGTCTACCATGCCGATAGCTTGTTTCAGTTCGTCCAGTGCTATTTCCATCCAGAAGTTCATCGTATCCATGATGATGAGCTTCGGGCGGTTTTTCAGTTGGTTGATAACGCTTATCTGCACGGCAGGTGCCAGATTGCCCAGCATCAGGAATTCACAATCCTGATAGCTGTCTGGTAGTTGCGGGTTGAACTGTCCCAATACATTCAGCTCTGTAACCAGTGTATCGCGCGTGTTCATATCCATATGATAGCGGCCGCTCCAGAAGAAGCTTTTGCCGTCTTTTACCACTTCCACACCTTCCATATCTACACCACGTGCTGTCAGTGCATCCATTTCTTCCTGCGGAAAATCGCCACCAACAATAGATACCTGTTTGATAGGCTGTGTAAAGTTGGAAGCTGCCCATGCTGCATAAGTAGCAGAGCCGCCTATTATACGGTCTACCTTACCAAATGGAGTTTCCAGCGCATCGAAGGCCATAGAGCCTACTATCATTAAAGACATATTCAAAATTTTTAGCGCTGCAAAGGTAGCTTTCAATTTGGTTAAGTAACAACTATATATCAATTAATATTCTTCCCCCATTCAGGGGGTTAGGTGGTTTTACTTAACTTCACCTTATGAAGGCAATGCTTTTCGCAGCGGGGCTTGGCACCCGTCTGAAACCTTTTACGGATAAACACCCCAAAGCACTAGCAGAGGTAAATGGTAAAACCTTGTTGGAGCTGAACATACGCTACCTGCAACGCTTTGGTATAGAAGATGTAATCGTAAACGTACACCACTTTGCCGACCAGATAGAGCAAGTTATTAATGATAATAGCGGCTTTGGCAGTTGGGTAACGATATCGGACGAGCGAGATGAAGTACTGGAAACAGGTGGCGGGCTAAAGAAAGCTGCTCCCTACTTTGAGCACGAAGAGCATTTTGTGATTATGAATGTGGATGTGCTTACCAATCTTGATTTGGGCAAAATGATAGAAGCACATGCTGCAAGCGATGCCATGGCAACACTGGCTGTTATGCAGCGCGAATCCTCTCGTCAGCTATTGTTTGATGAGCACCTGATGCTTTGTGGGTGGACGAACAATAATACGGGCGAACAAAAGATAGTGCGCGAAGTATTGGAGATGCAGCCGCTTGCATTCAGTGGTATACAGGTGCTAAGCAACCGTATGCTGGATATACCTTTCAAAGGTAAATTCTCCATCATAGACCTGTACCTGCATCATGCCCGCGAAAACATCATACGCGGTTACAACCACACAGGCAATGTATTTATAGACGTTGGCAAACCTGAAAGCCTAGAGAAAGCGGCTTATTTGTTTGAATAATATTTTGCAGAGAAAATATCAACGGCTAGGGTTGAATTACAACCTCATAATAAAACTGACGATGATGAATTTTTTTAAAAGACTGTTAGGCAAAACGAAATTATTGCAAAATTGGCATTTACCTACAGACATTCAATCTTATAAGATGATTAATAATGCGGATTTCGTACAGTTTGTAAATGCCAATGAAAGTCGTGTTTTATATTTTTCAACGATGGTTTTTAACGGGAATCAGTTATTATCAAACAATTTTATTGAAAATATGAAGCCTCAAATAACAAAAACCGAAAATGGCTGGGAAATGAAAGGTATAAAACATGGAGGTAACGAAATATTAGTATGCGTGTTTTCTTTTACAGATGAGAAAGATGAGAATTGGGCAATGGATTTATTTGCTTGCATTGAGTATATAGCATAATCTGTAGAATCTCTATTTACTTAACTGGCTTAGTGTTTGATGATATCGTATTGAGAAATTTGCATGACTCAATTAAAAAGAAAAATCCCCTAAGCTTTACTACAAATGCTCAGGGGATTTCTCTTCTCAGTCGAAATGACGAATTTATTTACACTCCCATTTCCACCAATCGCTCCTTTACAAAGCTGCCAAGCTCTGCTACATAGGCAGGTGAAAAATCGAAACGGATGCCTGCTGTGGCATACAGTTCTTTCAGTGTTTTAGTGTAGCCAAGTGCCAGTGCTGCTTTGTAGTTTTCCAAAGCCTGCTCTTTATTCTCACGGTATTGCCTCCACATAGCTATAGCGCCTAATTGTGCTATACCGTATTCTATATAGTAGAAAGGTACTTCGTACAGGTGCAGCTGTTTCTGCCAGAAGTAAGCACGGTATTCTTCAAAACCGGTCCAGTCTGTAACGCCTGTGCTGAACTCAGCCAGGATTTTCATCCATTCCGCTTCACGCTGTTCATTAGTATGCCCCGGATTGGTATACAGCCAGTGCTGGTATTTATCTATGGTTGCTATCCATGGCAGCACGCTTATCACACGTTCCAGTTCTTCTATCTGTGCACGTTGTAGTTCATCTTTGTCGCTGAAGAATATATCCCAGTGTTCCATAGAGAAGAGCTCCATACTCATACTTGCAAGTTCGGCAATCTCCATCGGGTATTCTTTAAAAGAAGACAATGGCAGGCTGTGCGACAGGAAAGAATGCACTGCGTGGCCGCCTTCGTGCATCATTGTTATCACATCATTAACCGTACCAGCAGCATTCATAAATATAAATGGCACGCCTGTTTCTGCCAACGGACAGTTATAGCCTCCCGGTGCTTTGCCTACACGACTCTCCAGGTCCATACGCTTCATATCCGTCATCGTATTCAGGCATCCGCTGAAATAGTTGCCTAGTTTACCGAATACAGCTATCGCTTTATCAGATAATTCTTTACCTGTTTCAAAAGGATGCAACGGCTCAGTACCTATTGGTTCTGCGTCACCATCCCATGGTCGCATTACATCAAGGCTCAGTTTTTTCCTGCGTCGCTCTACCAGCATTTTGTGTAGCGGTAGTATATGCTCACGCACAGCATCATGAAATGCAAAGCAATCCGCAGGCGTATAGTCAAACCTGCCCAGCTCGCGGAATTTATAATCTCTGTAGTTTTCAAATCCTGCATTCACGGCAACCTGCTGGCGTTTTTCCAGCAGCTTGTTAAACAGTGTAGTCAGTTCTTCTTTATCCTGCAGACGGCGTGCCGCTATCTTGCGGAAGATGGTTTCGCGCAGTTCCCTGTCAGGGCTTTGTAGAAAACGTGCTGCTTGTTGCAGGGTGTATTCTTTGCCTTCATGTTCTATCGTCATCTTGCCCGATATCACTCCGTACTGTTGTGCCAGCAGGCTCATCTCTGCTTGTATGGCAACATTCTCTTCGCGATACAGATGTACTGCATTACGTACACTGCGCAGGTATGGATAGTATTGTGCTTCGTCCAGTTCTTTGATGAATGGCGATGCCAGCATTTTTTTATTCAGCTCAAAGAAGTATGGTTTCATCTTCGGTTCTATCTCCATGCAGAAATAGGTGAATGCATCTTCATATTCTTTGTTGGTAGTATCGCATGTCATGTTTATTTGTCGCCAGCATGCGTCTTCACTTATCACTGCTTCCAGTTCGCTGATGTTGCGCAACCAGCTTTCCAGTTCTTCTTTACTGTTTATTTCCGTAGCTATCAGTTTATCAAAATAGGGTTGCAGTGCATCCCATGTAGTCATCTTAAAATCTTCAGGTAAAAAATTCCTTTTCAGTTTTTCTATCCTTGTGAAAACCTCACTCATCTTGTTTCAATTGTTTTAGTACTGCAAAATACACCGTCCCGATAATATAATATGTGAAAATCCGTCTGTGGGCTTTGAGCCTAAAACCTGTCAATAAATAAAAATATTAATATATGTAAATTAAAAAATTATCAATACATATAGATTATTTTAAGTATCAATTATATATAGAAAAATCGATAATAATATGCTATAATACTGTCTGTCAATAAATAGCAGTTATTGTTGAATGTGTAGAGATTTTAATATTTAAAAATTTTATAAGCGTTTAACAGAAAACCATTTTTTTACTGTCGGGGAGAATACTACATTTGTATCAAGTTGTGAATTTAATGGGTTAGTAAGTAAGAGCCGCGGATTCTTCCGATGGCTCTTTTTCTTTTCATTTATCTTTAGCCTGCCATGGCAAAAATCAAATCAGCTTTCTTCTGTCAGCAATGTGGTTACGAATCTCCGAAGTGGGCAGGTAAATGTCCGTCTTGTGGTTCGTGGAATTCTTTTGTGGAAGAAGTAATACAACGAGACGAAAAACAAAAACCAATTTCAGGTTGGGAAGAAGAGAGCAAAGAGCAACGCAAAGCGCATAAGCTGGATGAACTGGAAATACAAAAAGAGATAAGGCTCAATACACCCGATGCTGAATTGAATCGTGTATTAGGTGGTGGTCTTGTTCCCGGTTCTGTGATACTTGTAGCAGGTGAACCGGGTATTGGTAAGTCTACTTTGTTTTTGCAATGTGCACTGCAGTGGAAAAATCTTACAACACTTTATATCTCTGGAGAGGAGAGTGCACAGCAAATAAAACTGCGTGCAGATAGGGTAGGCATCACTAACCCCAATTTGTATTTGCTGACAGCTACCAACACGGCCACTATTTTTCAGGAAGTAAAAAAAGTACGTCCGCAATTAATCATAATAGACTCCATACAAACGCTTGAATCTCCGCATGTAGAAAGTGCAGCAGGTAGTGTATCGCAAGTGCGGGAGTGTGCTGCGGAGTTGCAACATTTTGCAAAAGCAAGTAACATACCCATCTTCATAATAGGGCACATTACTAAAGACGGTGCTATTGCAGGCCCGAAGGTGCTGGAACATATGGTTGATACTGTATTGCAGTTTGAGGGTGACAGGCATTATGCTTACCGCATCTTGCGCACCATTAAAAACCGTTTCGGTAGCACATCAGAACTGGGTATCTACGAGATGGTACAAAACGGTATGCGCCCTGTCAGCAATCCGTCAGAGATATTATTGTCGCAGCACGACGAGCCGCTTAGCGGTATTGCTATAGCCAGTACGATGGAAGGCGCCCGCCCGCTGATGATAGAAGTGCAGGCGCTGGCATCGCAGGCAGTGTATGGTACACCGCAACGCACGGTTAGTGGTTTGGATTTACGCAGGTTACAACTGCTGTTGGCAGTGTTGGAAAAACGCGGCGGTTTCCACTTCGGTACCAAAGATGTATTTGTAAACATAGCAGGTGGATTGAAGATTGAAGACCCTAGTATAGAGCTGGCGGTGGTATGTGCGCTACTATCATCTTACGAAGACAAAGCACTGCCAAGTAATGTATGCCTGGTGGGTGAGATTGGTTTATCGGGAGAGATACGTGCAGTGAATCGCATAGACCAGCGCATAGCCGAGGCCGATAAACTGGGTATGGATGTAATATTTATACCAAAGGCAAATGCCAAAGGGCTCGATACCAAGAACTATAAGATAGAGATAAAGACAGTAAACAAAGTAGAGGACGTTTACAGGATGCTGTTTTAAATATATGCGATTACACTATCACTCATACTCAATTGATGTAGTACACGCCAGAGGCGAGATAATTGATTATGACAGAGTAATCTCGGAAGAATTGCATTTTAGCCATACCGCAGTAATCGAAATCAAGGTGTCGAATGATCATACTGTTTTATCAAGGACATTGATTCTTGACTCAAGTGGTGGTACTGGAATCTTTGATAGGAATATTCTGATAGATGATGATTGTTTGCTCATATGTGTCAGTGATCAAGTATATAGGTTCAAATTGCCTGCAATGGAGTTGGATTGGAAAAAAAGGTGTGATGATGCCACGTGCTTTACTATCACAAAATTCAAGAATGAATACTTGATACATGGCGAATTACAGATTGCAAGGCTTAGTAAAGAAGGTGATATTAAATGGTTCTTTTCCGGAAGAGATATCTTTGTATTGCCGCATGGAGAGAGTGATTTATTGGTAGAGGATGATATGATTACAATTAAAGATTGGCAAGGATATAAATATTACCTCGATGAAAATGGGGCTTTAATAAAAGACGAGCGCGAACAATGATAAATGATCTGACACAAGGCCTTACTCATCTACTATACCCACGCCTTTGCGAGGGTTGCAGCAAGCCATTACTGGCAGAGGAAGAAGTGCTTTGTCTTAATTGCAATGTCTTTAGCCTGCCACGTACTGCCTACCATCATATAACAGAGAACGAAACGTTTATGCGTTTTGTTGGGCGTGTACCGGTGGTGATGGCTACATCATTTGCCTACTTCACAGCAGAGGGCTTGTTACAACACTTGCTGCACCAGCTCAAATACAACGATAAAAAAGAAGTAGGCACCTATCTGGGCAAGCAACTGGGTTATGATTTGCAACAGCTCAACTGGCACAAAGGAATAGATTATATAATACCCGTACCCCTGCATCCCGAGAAAGAAGCACAACGTGGTTATAACCAAACCCAACTGATAGCAGAAGGAATGGGCGAGGTTTTACAACTTCCGGTTATAAAAGACCTGCTCTACCGTACCCGCCATACCGAAAGCCAGACACAAAAAACGCGCGAAGAGCGCATTAATAATATGTCCGGCGCTTTTGCAGTGAAAAATACTGCCCATTATGAGGGTAAACACTTCCTGCTGATAGATGATGTGCTGACCACAGGCGCTACATTGGAAGCTTGTGCTAATGCCCTGCTTTCAATACCCAATGTCAGCATCAGCATAGCCACAGTTGGTGTAGCCAACTAAAATTTGCGGCTGTATTGCATTTTAGTATTATTAGAGGTATCTTAATGGCAATTTTTAATAGTCAGCCTATTACAATTATTACAAATCAATCTTGTATGAAGAAACAATTTTTATTAATGGGCTCTTTGCTGCTGTCAACTGCAATGGCGTACGGAGCTGCTTTTCAGCTAAACCTGCAAGGGGTTAGGCAATTGGCACAGGGCGGAACAGGTACTGCGGTTCCTTGGGATGCCTCTACCATTTTCTACAATCCCGGCGGCCTCAGCGCATTGAAAAATGTGAATGCTTACTGCAGCGTACAATTCCTGTCAGCTAACACACGCTATGTAGAAACGCCTACAGGCAGCTACAGTGCAGACAGCAAGGCTAAAACATATACTCCGTTCAACTTTTACGTTGGCGGCCCGGTACGTTACAAAAGCAAACTGAGCCTTGGCTTGGGTGTGTATACGCCGTTTGGCACTGGTATAAAATGGGATGATAACTGGCGCGGCCGTTATGTTATTCAGGATATCCAGCTGCAAAGCGTATTCTTCCAGCCTACTGCCAGCTATCGTTTCAACGACGTTATCTCAGTAGGTGCAGGTTTTGTTATTGCTACAGGCAATGTAAAAATCCAGAAAGCAATACCACTGCAAAGCGGTGGCCAGGATGGCATGGCAGAGCTGAAAGGCAATGCAATGGGCTATGGCTATAACATAGGTGTGCATCTGCGTGCCAGCGACAATATCCAGTTTGGTATCAGCTACCGTTCGGGTGTAAAAATGAAAGTGAAAAGAGGTTATGCAAACTTCACAGTGCCATCATCACTGTCTGGTTCATTCCCATATACAGCATTCAAATCAGACATCAATCTGCCACAGGTAGTATCTGCAGGTATTGGTGTTAAAGTAACTGAAAGGCTCGGTCTTCAGGCAGATGCAAACTTTGTAGGTTGGAGCTCTTACGACAGTCTGATATTTGACTACGAAACAAATACTGCCTCACTGACAGATACACGTTCTCCTCGTCGTTACAAAAACACCTTGATTGTACGTCTGGGTGCTAACTACCTGATAGGACAGAAGTGGACAGTAATGCTGGGTGCAGCATACGATCCTACTCCTGTTAGGGATGGTTACCTGTCTCCTGATTTGCCTGATAACGACCACATTATGACTACAGGTGGTTTCGTCTTCAAACCAAATAAAAAACTGGCTATCATGGGTGTACTGGAATATGTATTTACACCTGTTCGCGAAGGTTCTCTGAACGAAGCTCAATTCTCTGGTCGTTATCAAACAAAAATTATTAACCCAGGCATTGGTCTTAACTACGAATTCTAATACATACCCAACAAAAAATTACAACAATGAAGAAATTATATATACTCGGTTTAATGGCCTTTGTTGCGTCATGTAAACCAAACATAGAGCCTGAAAAACCTACCAAGGGAGACGGCGTTGATTTCAGCAGTTACGTTGCAGTAGGTAATTCTTTGACTGCAGGTTATGCCGACAACAGTCTTTACAGGTCTGGTCAGGAAAACTCTTATCCTTCTATGCTTGCAGAGCAGTTCAAAACTGTTGGTGGTGGTGTATTCCGTCAGCCGCTTCTACCGGGCGAATATGGTTATCCATCTGCAAAACTGGTATTGGGTTCTCGCCAAGGCCTTTGCGATACGGCAGCATCTCTTGCTCCTATACCTTATACAGGTGCATTAGACACTGTAGGTAGTAGCATAAATATCTTCAATACTGCTGGTCCGTTCAATAACATGGGGATTCCGGGTATTCGTTGTATAGATTTCGTAATACCAGGCTATGGGTTTCTGAATCCGTATGCAAGACGTATGTTCGCAAGCCCTACCGGCTCCAGGCCTGTAGACGAAGTGGTAGTGGCAAAACCTACATTCTTCACACTTTGGATAGGTAGCAATGACGTATTGGGTTATGCAACATCTGGTGGCGAAGGCCCAACGGCACCTGGTGGCACCAACAAAATATCTGATGTAGATCAGTTTAACGCTGCATACGATAGCGTACTTAGCAATCTGAGACGCAAAGGTGCACAAGGTGTATTGCTGAATATACCTGATGTTACTTCAATCCCTTTCTGCACTACTATACCTGCAAAAGGCCTGATGTTGTCTAAAAACGATGCAAACCTGTTGAATAACGCTTATAATTCTTTGAATGGTTTTATTCGTTTCAATGAAGGCGCAAACTACTTCATTATCGAAGACAGTTCAGTACCAACAAAATTCAGGCATATTCAAGAAGGAGAATACATCTTATTGAGCACACCACAAGACTCTATCAAGTGTAAAGGTTGGGGTACTAAAAAACCAATTCCTGGTAAATATGTACTTACAGGCAATGAAGTTACTAAAATCAAAACTGCTACTGCTGCGTTCAACAACATCATATACCTGATGGCACGTAGAGAAAGCCTTGCAATGGTTGATATGAATTCTTACCTGAAAACACTGCAAACAGGTATTACTTTCAACGGTGCGGGTTTCAATGCAAACTTTGTTAGTGGTGGTGCATTCTCGTTGGATGGTGTACACCTTACTCCACGTGGCTATGCGTTGGTTGCTAATCAGATTCTGATGGCTATCAACAACAAATACAAATCAACAATACCATTGGTAGATGTAAATAAATACAAGGGTATCCAGTTCCCTTAATATAGTAGATTGCTTTGATGAAAATAAGGCTACTCATACTGAGTAGCCTTATTTGTTTTTATGGATTTTGTGATGGCCTGTACAACATATCGCCACCTTGTATTACCTGTATCACTTGCCTGAATCTGTATTGCCTGTTTTCATAAAACGGTATTGTTCTCTCATCAATATATACATTTTCCAGAGCCCTGATATTGCTAAGGCTGGCAGGCATACGTATAATACCGCAACGCACTACATCCAGCTCTTGCAACTTCTGACATTTGCCCAAAGACTCCGGCAGTGTCTGAATTTTATTTTTGTTCAGGTACAGAAAGCGCAGATTTTGCAATTCGCCTATATTTTCAGGAATAGCTTCGAGGTAGTTGTTGCCTGCATCCAGAAAATCAAGATTTTTTATTCGTGTTATGCTTTGTGGTAGCTTTGCCAGTTCATTATTATTTACTCTCAGTGTTACCAGCTTGCTCATCATATCCATACAGTCATTCAGCGAGTCAAGGCTATTGCCATTAATGGCAAAACTCTTTAAAGATTTAAGGTAGCAGAAAGAATCCGGGAGGCTGTTGATATCGTTATAGCTAAACGACAATTCTTCTAACGCCGACAGCCGGCCTATACCTTCAGGTATTTGGTTAATCTTATTTCTAAACAGTATAAGTTTCTTTAGCTTCTTGCAGGTAAAGAGAGATGGGGGAAGACTCTTAATTTTATTATTGCTCAGATTCAGCTCTTCAAGATTAGGAAACTGATCCAGAATATCGGGTATTTCTTCCATGCCTCGGTATGTCATGTGTATTACATACACATGCTCTTTCTCCAGCATCGCGTCTTCCCATGTTCTGTATGTATTTTGTTGTGCATGTGCATAGTTAGCACATAGTAATACAGCTAGAGCAATGCATAGTTTTCGTGCCATAACATTAAGTTTTAGGAGATTATATTGAAAACAGAATGCTGTTTTACCTGCCGTTTATCAGTTGCTGGTACTCGGCATTGCTGATGATCTTATAGCCTGATGGTAAGCGAAATATTGCGTTCTCTACAGGTAGTGCATTGATGCTTTTTGTAGTAAAGCGTATTGCTGTTCCATCATCATTGTAGTTTGTAAATGAAAATAGTAAGTATGTTATACCCGGGTAGTTGTCAAAAACAATATTACCCGGAGTCCAGTCTTTACTAAATGCAATAGTACTTGTATTGCCATTCTTATATGTCACAATTGCCTCATTTACACTTGTGCCAGCTATTTCTTTACTAGCTTTCAGATCTTTTATAGTATAGCCCTCAAATTTCTTACGCCTGTTTTGCATGCTTTTAAGATCCAACTGTATAGCATAAGTTTTTGTACCAAGCTTTTTTAGTGAGTATACAGTACTATCCTGATAGTTATATAGCAAAGTGGTGGTGTAACCATTCTCCAGTTCCAATGTTTCTTTAACCATTAATCCTTTTACTACTATATCGTATGTTCCTTTATATTGTACAAGCCCTTCCTGATTTGCGGGAGGGTCTATGGCAATGTTATATTCTATTTTTCCTTCAGTAAATGGGCGTTGTGCAAAGCCTTGATAGCCTGCCAGAATAAAACTCAGTATAAATATAAACGGGCGCATCATCTCAGAATTGTTCTTGCTATCTAAGGTACTAATAATTTTGGCTGTAGATTTTGACTTACTGCAAATAAAAAAAGGCTTACAATTTGTAAGCCTTTTGAAATAATATAGTAAGTAAATTACTGCTTGTTGAATTTTCGAACGGCTACAATATGGCCTTGCCCATCCATTAGTCGCAGCATATAAATGCCGGCTGGCATACCTTCCAAGCTAACAGATGCACTTGTGTTATTTACTTTATAAGAACCTACTTGTTTGCCAATCAGGTTGTAAATACCCAGAGATTTTACCTCAGTCATACCTGCGAAAACGATATTCAGATCATCACGTACAGGGTTAGGGTACAATATAACGTTATCAGTAGATTTAGTTGCTACAGCATTAACGCCTGTAGCCCACTTATTGAATACAAATGTAGTGGTATCTTTATTAGTACCTTGAGCAACCTCTACAACAGCGTAGTAAGGGCCAGTACTTGTAGCAGCAGAAATGTCTGAACCGTAAGAAACATACATTGTCATGGTTGTACCGCTGGCAACATCCAACGATGTTTGCGTACTGCCTGATAAAACACCTTTGTCATAGCAATATTGATTATCGCACAGACCAAAACCATTGTACCAAGCACCGTTAGCAGATGTTATGTTAGTACTTATGATTTTCCAGTCATACTTGTTAGCGCCCGGAGATGTATTTGTAAGCGAATTGGTAATCTTACCACCAGCATCAGATATAACACCTTTCGCAGTGTCTTTAGCTATGGTAAATTGAGCCTTAGCTTCGTTTGTTGCAGCTAATCCAAGAATGATAGACAGGCAAAGTATAAATTTCTTCATTTCACACTATTTTACTACTGCAATATAGACATATTAATTCGTCCATCCAACTGTTTTTCTGTCATAGATCTGTTAAAAACCACCCCTGAATCTTATAGCATACTATTTTTCGTACATTGCTGTTATATACATTGCTCATTAGCGTATGCAGAATATATTAAAAAAATATAGAGGCTTTCTACTCGGTTTGTCGGTTTCAGGTGTTGCCTTGCTATTTGTAAGGGCGCAGGCGCCTGATTCATATTTCGAAATATCTAAAAATCTTGATATATACACTACTATATTTAAAGAGCTTAATTCATATTATGTAGACCCTATAGAACCTGGCAAAATGGTAAAAACGGGCATCGATGCCATGTTAGATGGTCTGGATCCGTATACCAATTACATTACAGAATCAGATATAGAGGAATATGAGTTTCAGACAACCGGTAAATTTGGTGGTATTGGGGCCAATCTTCGCAAAAAAGAAGAAAAGGTGTATATAGGCGATGTTTATGAAAACAGCCCGGCAGCTACAGCAGGCCTAAAACCCGGAGACGAGGTTATTTCGATAGATAATCAGCCGCTGAAGGATAAAAATATGGATGCTATCAGCACACTGTTAAAAGGTTCTTCAGGTACACAGGTGGCATTGCTAATAAAAGACGCATTGACAGGTACCGAATCTGTTAAGAAACTCACCCGTAGTGAGATAGAGATTTCAAGCGTACCATTTGCCGGCTTGGTAGGTCCCGAGAAGAACATAGCGTATGTAACGCTAACACAGTTTACGCCTGCATGTAGCCGCATACTTCGCAGCTCGTTAGATAGCCTCAAGAAAGTACAACCCAATCTGAAATCTGTAGTACTGGATTTGCGCAACAATCCGGGTGGCTTGCTCGACGAAGCGGTGTCTATCTGCAACCTGTTTGTAGACCGTGGTCAGCTAGTAGTAACTACAAAAGGTAAGATTCAGGAGTTCTATCAGGAATTTAAAACACAAGGTGCGCCTTGGGATGAAAAAATACCTGTTGCAGTACTTATAAACAGTTCATCAGCATCAGCATCTGAAGTAGTATCAGGTACGTTGCAAGATCTTGACAGGGCAGTGGTAATAGGTGAGCGCTCCTACGGCAAAGGACTGGTACAGGTGACAAAGCCTGTCGGTTATAATGCCCGCCTGAAGCTGACTACAGCAAAATACTACACACCAAGCGGGCGCTGTATACAAGCAATAGATTATGCAAGCCGCAATGCAGATGGCAGTGTGGGACATATACCCGATTCTTTGAAAAAAGAGTACAAGACCAAGGGGGGGCGCAGAGTATTAAGTGGCGGTGGTGTAGACCCCGATATAACAGTGCCTAATCAAGATATCAGCAAACTGGCAGTAACGCTCTATATAAAAAATATGTTTTTTGAATATGCCACACAGTATGTAAAAACACATAAAACGATTGCGCCTGCCGGTAGCTTTGTCATTACAGATGCAGACTATGCAGACTTTGTAAAGTGGTTGGATGGCAAAGACTATGCGTATAAAACAGATGCAGAAGTAGCACTCGATTCATTTAAACAAATAACCACCCGCAGCAAATCTTTTGATGCGCTGAAGGCAGAATACAATGCACTGCTGGCTAAAGCTACGCATGATAAAAAACAAGACTTTCAGAAGAGCAAGAAAGAAATCGTCCGTTTGTTGCAGGGGGAAATTATAACTCGCTACTATTACACGCGTGGCAGAATTGAAAACGGATTGAAAGATGATGAGGATTTCAACAAAGCCATTTCTATACTTACACAACCCGCACAATATCAGGCGCTTTTAGCACCTAAAAAGTAACAAGATTGCAGGACGTTTATATCTTTGTCAATAACAATCGTTGCGTATGGAGCCACTAATAGATTTCAGTTATCTGCAGGAATTATCAGGAGGAGATGCTAAATACCTCTACGAATTGCTGGATATTTTTCTGGGTACTACTCCCGAAGGCTTGGATAAGTTGGAGCACCTGATACGCAATACCAACGATTGGGAAGCTATCTACAAACAGGCGCACTTCCTCAAGTCGAGCGTAGGTATTGTGAAGATACGTGATATGCATGCGCAACTGTTGCGTATTGAAGAACTGGGACGCAAAGAAGAAGGCCGCCCCGAAATAGAAGAACTGATTGGCAAAATCATGGGTACCTTCAAAGAAGCGCAGGCTGTACTGGAAGCAGAAAGAGCTAAGCACAAAAAAGCTGCAGGAATAGTAGATTAACACCATCATGGCATCGGCATACGATAATTGCATTGCGTGGGCAGAGCGGCATATGCTTTCATGCCCTTCTAAAAAGCTGATGCATCTGGATTGCCCCGGTTGTGGTTTGCAAAGAAGCACTATTGCATTGCTGAAGGGGGATGTACAATCCTCGTGGCATTTCTATCCCCCAACATTGTTTATTATAGCTACTGTAGTATTTCTTTTGCTGCATCTGGTATTTAAATTCAGGCATGGCGCTGCTGCAGTGAAATATTTATATATTGTAGCTGCTATCGTAATCTTCATTAACTATATCTACAAAATCTTCTCAAACCAACTGATATGACTGAAAACAATTACTCAGAACAACAACCACTGAACCAGCCACAAATTGCATTGCCCAATGCAACTGCAGTACTGGTATTAGGTATTGTGTCTATTCTTTTATGCTGCTGCTACGGTGGTGGGCTTGTTACTTCTATTATTGCACTGGTGCTGGCAGGTAAAGATACCAACCGCTATATAGCTAATCCGACAATGTATACACTGGGTTCTTACAGCAACCTGAAAGCAGGCAAGATATGTGCTATTATAGCTCTTGTTCTATCATTGATGACCATTGCATTTTATATTTGGTTTATAATGTTGGTTGGTATGGAAAATATGAACAACCCTGAAGCAGTGCGTGAAGCAATGGAAGGACTATTCAAATAGCATGGTTTCAAAACATAATAAAAGCCCCTCGTTTTGCGAGGGGCTTTCTGTTTGTATTATAATCAAATCATTTTCTCATTATATACCACCAAAACGCAGGCCTATTGTAAACGGACGCTGATCTAAACCTGTGCTGTGCAGCGGTGTTACCTGATAGCTGGCAAACAGGCGGAAAACATTGTCAAGACCAATCTCCCCGGTTACACACGCATTAAAGTCGTTGAAGTTGAATTCATCCCTGTTCTTTTGTTTACCACGTTCAGGAGATACTTGTTTGTTCCAAGATGCTATGCGGTAGCCACCTGTAGCACCCACACCATATACCAGCCATGCTTTGTCTGCCAGTTTTGTTTTGAAGGTGAATTGCAATGGAATAGTCAGGTAGGTAAGGCCTATTTTGTTTTTGCTGAAGCTGATAGTATCCATCACAACCATTGGTACCGTTTCATTTCTGAAGCTGATGTTTTTGGTGTAGCGGAAATTGTACATCTGCAAACCGATACCTGTAGAAAAATAGATTCTTTGCTTTTTACCATTGTGCAAACGTATTTTAGCCATCAAAGGGTATACATTTACGTTCCATGACTTACCGGTGCGCATGCTGAACAGATTTTCGTTTTGCAGGTTTTGTGGCACTTGCATAAAAGCTTTTGCCTCAGCACTATTGTAGTTGGTGTTATCTATGATAGAGTTGATACCAATATCTACTATACCTACAGACAAGTCGAATTTCTTCTCCGGTTTTTCTTCTATTTTTTTGTCATTCACCTTAATACCATCAGAGCCTAAAGTGATAGTAGTTGATTTTTTTTCTTTCTTTTCTCCGTCTTGTGCGTTGGCGCTCAGGCTTATCATTGTAGCCGCCATCAGGCAATAAATCAGTTTCATCTTCTGTTCGTTTTTAGAGTTTAACTACAAATATTTCTTTGTTACCTATTTTAAATTTTATGTCTGTGTCTTTGAGATTGTCTGTTACGTTTTCTACTCTTTTTGTTACTGCACTGGCTATCATACTTGCTCCTTCTCTTTTGTTTTTGCTGATGGGCAACATATCCAGCAAGCGCCTTCTTTGTTTTTGTGGTTGATTATTCAGTTCTTCTGTTGGTTCGCTAGCTTCTTCTACTTTTGTTGGTTTTTCTGTTTGCTGTGCTATTACTTGTTGCACATGTTCATTTTCAGGTTTGTAAGCAGGTTGTTGTTGTGCAGGTGTTGTTTTCTCTTCTTTAGCAATTCGTATTTCTTCTTTAGGTTGTTTTTCAATTACAGTTTCAGGCTTTCTGTTCCTTTCTATAGACTTTCTACTTTCTACTTTCGACTCACCACTTGCAATATTGTTTTCATGGTTAACAGGACCTATCGGGTTTGAATGGAGCTCTTCTCTGTTGGAGTCCTTTTCGGTTTTATTATTATCAATTACAGGTGTTGGTTGTGTTGAAACGGGTTGTGTTGTTGCAGGTGTATTGCTAGCTACCGCCGGGCTGTCCGGGGTATCGCCACCTTGCCTGAAGATTGTCACGGCAAACAATAATACCGCTGCGGCTGCCGCATACATCCACCATGTGCGCATACCTATGGTACGTCCGCCTGCGGGTGGAGCTTTCATCAGCTGGTCTTTATTGGCATATACCATTGTGGTATCGGGTACCAGTTTGGTAGCTGAGTATGCCTCCAGCTCTTTGGCCAGCTCAGGGTTGGCAGCTACAAAGTCCATCAGGGCTTTGGTTTCTGCCTCATTCAGCTCTCCGTCTGCGTACATCATCATGTACTCTTCATAATTCTCCAGGTTCACCATCGCTATTTATATTACGTTTTCAACACTTATTAAATATTCCTTCAGTACTTTGCGGGCGCGGTGCAGGTATACTTTTACCTGACTTTCGTTCAGTCCCGTTATTTGTCCTATCTCCTCGTAGCTGTAGCCCTCATAGTCCTTCAGCAGTACCAGCGCTCTTGACTGTTCGTCGAGTTTGGTCAGTGCACGTTCCAAAACCCGTTTCAGGTCACTTTGCCCCTGTGTTACGCTGCGGTTATCATCTATTTCCTCTTTGTAGCTCATCCTGCTCTGTTTCCTGTAGTTGTCTATAGACTGGTTGTACGCTACCTGAAACAGAAAGGCTTTTGCCTTGGCGGGTGCCACATTTTCCCTTTTCTGCCACAATACTTCGAAGCTGTTCTGTACTACATCCCTCGCGTCCTCCTCGTTGCCTGTACATTTACAGGCAAAGCGGAAAAGTGCATCAGCCCACTCTTTAACGCAGTTATTGTAATCTTTAAGCTCCATTCCTTAGTATATAGCTGTGACAACAAAAATGTTACAGATTTTTCAAAAAAACTTTAGTCCCCCGTAAAGATTGTACCTTTGCAGCTTATCATATTGAATAAAACTGAATAATGAGGAATAATCCATCTTCCGGCAAAGGTAGGGACGGCGATAAAAAAGGCTTTGAAAAGAGAGGTACCGGCAAACCGGCAGGAGGCTTCAAAAAGCCTGCGGGCAGGGATAAACGTGATGACGAGGCAGGCCCTAAAAGGAGTTTTGACCGTGATGATAGGAGCAAACGCTCATTTTCTAAAGACGGAGCAGACCGTCCGAAGCGTTCTTTCCCTAAAGATGGGGAAGACAGGCCAAAGCGCAGTTTCAGCAGAGATGGCGAAGACCGCCCTAAACGCAGCTTCAGCCGCGATGGTGAGGACAAACCAAAGCGCAGCTTCGACAAACCATTCAATAAAGACCGCAAATTTGACAACGACCGCCCTAAGCGCTCGTTTGATAAAGATGGCGACCGTCCTAAACGTTCATTCAGCAAGGATGGTGAAGATCGCCCTAAGCGCAGTTTCAGCCGCGATGGAGAAGATAAACCAAAACGTAGCAGCTACGAGAAATCGCCTTACAATAAAGATCGCAAGTTTGACAGCGACCGCCCTAAGCGCTCGTTCGATAAAGACGGTGACCGTCCTAAACGCTCATTCAGCAAAGATGGAGAAGATCGCCCGAAACGCAGTTTCAGCCGCGATGGGGAAGACAAGCCAAAGCGCAGCTATGACAAGGATAAAAAAGGCTTTGATAAAGAGGGTAAAGGCGGCAAATTCGATAAAAAAGACAACCGTCCTGAAAGCAAAAAGAAGTTTTCAGAGCGCAACATATTTAAGGAAGATAAGCCCGCCCGTCCGGTAGAGGATTACGAAAAGAACTTTGTAACCCCTAAAGAGTTTGAAAAAACACTGGGAGAGGGTAAGAAACTTACCATCAAGAAAGGTGAGCGTGCCGAAGATTTCGACAAGCCATTCCCGCTGGGTTCTCGCAAAGTAAGTGGCCCGTTCCGCAAAAACGAGGCTGAGAACTACGAAAAAGCCAAGCAGGAATACTACGCCAAGAAAGACGAAACAAAGAGAAAGCGCTTCCGCAAAGACGAAGAAGAAGAGCAGGAAGAAAAAGAAGTAAAGGAAATGACGCTGAACAAGTACATAGCGCATAGCGGTACTTGCAGCAGAAGGGAAGCGGCAGAAATGGTGAAGAAAGGAAAGGTGAAGGTAAACGGCGAGCTGATGCTTGACCCGGGCTATCGTGTTCTGGAGTTTGACGAAGTAACGATTGCCGGTAAAAAACTATCTCCGCAACGCAACCGTGTATATCTGTTGCTGAACAAGCCTAAAGGATACATCACTACTACAGACGACCCGCAGGGCCGCGATACTGTGATGGACTTGGTGGCAGGTGCAGAGGTAGACAGGCTGTACCCTGTTGGCAGGCTGGATAGAAACACTACTGGTTTGCTGCTGCTGACAAACGATGGCGACCTTGCACAGAAACTATCGCACCCAAGCTACGAGACCAAGAAAGTATACCAGGTAACACTGGATAAGCCCGTAACGAAGAAAGACTTTGAAGCAATACTGGCAGGCCTTGAACTGGAAGATGGCCCTGTAGTGGTAGATGCGCTTTCTTATCTGGATGAGAAAAACGAAATAGGTATAGAAATACACAGTGGTCGCAACCGCATCGTCCGCCGCATATTTGAGAGCCTCGGCTATGTGGTAGAAAAACTGGACCGTGTGATGTATGCAGGGCTTACCAAGAAAAATCTCCCACGCGGTAAATGGCGCCTGCTGGAAGAAAAAGAAGTAATACTGCTGAAACACTTTAAAATATAACAACCGTGCTGCTTACAGCATCCAGGATACACGACGGCATCAATTGGCTGCCCGAAGGTTCGGTAATAGAAACAGCAACAGATGGCACTATTATAGCCATACACGGTGCTGAGAAACAAACTGAAGCAACACACTACGAAGGCATACTGGCTCCGGGCTTTGTAAACGTACACTGCCACCTGGAGCTATCGCATATGAAAGGTATCATACCCGAGCATACTGGGCTGGTGCCTTTTCTGCAACAGGTAATGCAGCATCGTTTTGGCTTTACATACGAGCAAAAGACAGAAGCACGCCAACGTGCCTTCAGCGAAATGCAGGATAATGGCATAGTAGCCGTAGGTGATATCTGCAATACCAACGATACACTTCCCGAGCGTGCGAGCGGAAAGATGCACTTTCACAGTTTTACAGAGGCTATCGGCTTTAATGAAATGCCCGTAAAGCAATTTGAATATGCCGTAAAAACCTACGATGCTTTTGCTGCACAGGATAGCGATACGCATATCCTCAACCAGAGCATTGTTCCTCACGCACCGTACTCGGTATCTTATGCGTTGTTCAAACTGATAGACCAGCACAATCCTGAAAGCATTATATCCATCCACAATCAGGAAACACCTGCAGAGGACGAGTTTTATAAAAGCAAAGAAGGTGCGGTACGCACATTGCTGAGTGGTTTGGGTATAGATGATGCATTCTTTCACCCGAGTGGTAAGTCGTCCCTGCAAACATATATGCGCTGGATGGCACCTACACACCGTCTGGTGCTGATACACAATACCTATACTACAGAGGCAGACGTAACCGCTGTGCAGCGCCTGCTGCCCGATGTGTACTGGTGCCTGTGCCCCAATGCCAATATGTATATAGAAAACCGCCTGCCAGATATTAACCTGCTGCTGCGTGATGCCAATAATATATGCATAGGTACAGACAGCCTGTCGTCCAATCATCAGCTGAGCATCATGGCAGAGCTGCAAACCATCAAACAACAATACCCCAATATAGACTGGAGCACCCTGCTGCGCTGGGCTACATGGAATGGTGCACGCGCCCTGCAAATGCATCACACCGTAGGCAAAATAGAAGAAGGCAAAACACCCGGCATTGTGCAGATAGCCGATATAGATGGGGCGGGTAGTGTGAAGCGTATTGTCTAACTTTTATAACCTATCCAATTTGTAAAGTATATGGATGCTATCAAAACAAAAGACGACTTCATAAATTTTGTTCATTCATTGCAGAGTGGGTTAAATGCTAAGCCATCACAATGGGAGAATCATACACTTGATTCCTATTTAGGTGCAATTGCTTCATGGGTAAGGGATATGAATGGCTACTATGAAAATACAGGTAAACCCGTTCCTGAAGATGTCAATTGGTCTGTCTTTGCTGATATTCTAAAAGCTGCAAGTATTTACGAATAATATAGAGTCAATAAAAAAGCGCCACTACAAAGTGGCGCTTTTCAATATCAATAAGGATATAACTATTTTATCGGCTCATCAGCAGCAAGGTTGAATTCCCTTGTTACTTCTGTGTTGTCGCCCTGTACTTTATTGCCATCTTTGTCTGTCAGTGTCAGCATAATGCTTGGTTTGCCAAGTGAAACATTTTTCAGCATATAAGGCTTCCATGTTTTCAGTACAAACGTAGTATCAACACCATCTGCTACCAGATGCGCTTTTACATTCAGTCCTGTATCGCTCAGTTGTCCGTTCCATACATAGAAATCTAGCAACAGATTGTCTGTATTGTTTTTGCCTATGTAGTCGCCTTTTGGCCTGCTGTAGAATACCATTGGTGTTTTAGGCTCTGCCAGTTTTTCCAGCTTACCTTTTTCGTCAATCTTAAAGTGGTACAATGCAGATGCTCCCTTCGCCTTGATAGATTCGTGGTAAGAGCGAGAAAGGAATACCAGTACATAGTGTTCGCCGCCTTTTGGCAATACCACCTCATGCTTAGGCTCGTACAGCGCTGTGTATGGTTTGTTGTCTATGATGAAGTGGATGTGCTGTCCTTTGTCGGAATTATTGCACATTTTCTGTGCAGCATCTGTAGTCTGGTTCTTCAGTTCGTAGTTCTTTACATTAAAGCTGAAAGCCAGTTTTACAGAGTCTGTACCCTGTGCGGTAGCTTTTACATCTGCAATGCTTAGTTGCGCATCCGGAAACTCAGGCGAAGCCGAAAAATCTGCCAGTTCTACCGCTGGTTTTGCAGCTACAACTGCTGTGTCGCTTACAGCCGTGCCTTCACCCTTATTTTCACCCCCGCACGATGCCAACAGCAGCGTAGCGCCTGCCAGTATAGCCGTCAATCCTTTTATATGTGCCATGTTCTTAATTTTTGTCAAAGCTAAGGGCTAATTTTTAGAAAAATTTTAAGTATTTGATATTTCTGAACGATTACATTTGTCATCTGAAAAAACGCGCCTGATAAGATGCTTACAACGGCAGAAATACTGAAACGTGTAAGACAGATAGAGATTAAAACCCGAGGGTTGAGTAATCACATATTTGCAGGAGAATACCACTCCGCATTCAAAGGTAGGGGTATGTCCTTCAGCGAAGTACGCGAATACGCCCCCGGCGATGATGTGAAGTTTATAGACTGGAACGTAACGGCCCGTTTCTCTCACCCGTTTGTAAAGGTTTTTGAAGAAGAGCGTGAACTGATTGTAATGCTGTTGGTAGACGTGAGTGGCAGCTCTCTGTTTGGTACCAGCAAACGCCTGAAGCGCGAACTGATTACAGAAGTTAGTGCAGTGCTTTCGTTTTCAGCAGCTACCAACAACGATAAAGTAGGTGTTATCTTCTTCAGCGATAAGGTAGAGAAATTCATACCCCCTAAAAAAGGACGCAGCCATATTCTGCGCATCATCCGCGAGCTGATAGCACTGGAGCCTGAACAAAAAGCGGGTACCAATATCAAAGCTGCGTTGGAATATCTGAATCAGGTACAGAAGAAAAAGAGTATTACTTTCCTGATGAGCGATTTCATCAGCAAACCATACGAACAGCAATTGCAACTGGCTGCCCGCAAGCACGATCTTGTAGGCATACAGATATACGATAAGCACGACCGTGAACTGCCGCAGGCAGGCTTGGTACAACTGATGGATGCAGAGAGCGGTATTATGCAATGGGTAGATACGGACGATAAATCTGTACGTGCGCAATATGCCAACAGTTTCGACCAGCATCAGAAATACTGCGTACAGGCATTCCGCAAAAGCGGTGCACAGTTGCTGGATATACGTACGGATGCAGATTATGTGAAATCGTTGCAAACATTCTTTAAAGCAAGATAAGCATGAGGGCAAGGCTATATACATATCGCGTATTGCTGCTGCTGTTACTGGCAGGCTATACTTCTTTTGCACAGGAAGAAAAAGCGGGTGCGCGCATAGATGTCGCACAGATAACCGTAGGAGATCAGGCAAGACTGTTTGTAGAAGCACAGCACAACCCCGCAACGAGTAAGCTGCAATGGGCGACCATACCCGATACATTCAACGGACTGGAAATAGTAGAAAAGGGCAAGATAGATACCATCAAAAACGGCAATATCGTTACCTATAAGCAGCGCCTACTAATTACGGGTTTTGACTCCGGTATGCACGTAGTGCCAAGGTTTATATTTACCGTATTGCCCAACAGTGGCACGCCACAAACCTTGCAGACAGATTCATTCCCTATATTGGTGCAGCCTGTAGCGGTAGATACTACAAAACCATTCAAGGGTATTAAAGATATAGTAGGTGTCGAGTCTTCGTGGAAGGACTACATTGGCTACATAATAGGTGGCATACTGCTGGCTGTGCTGATTGCAGTAGTTATAGTGTACCTGCGCAAAAGAAAGCAGCCTGCACCTGCGCCAATACCCGAAGGGCCAAAAGAAACACCAAACGAAAAAGCCATTCGTTTGTTGAATGAACTGGAACAACAAAAGCTTTGGGAGAATAACAACCCGAAAGAATACCATACACAACTGGTTGACATCTTGCGCATATACATGGAAGAACGCTTTGGTGTAAATGTGATGGAACTGACATCGGACGAGATACTGCAAAAAGTAGCATTGCATAGAGAGATGACAACACATAGGATGCTGTTGACAAACATCTTTTACATAGCAGACCTTGCCAAGTTTGCCAAGGCACAGCCTACACCACAAGAGCATATGGCAGCTATGGACTATGCAAAGCAATTCATTATGGCTACAAAGCCTGTAGTAGTTGTTGAACCTCAAAACCCACCAACTGCATCATGAGTGCTTTGTTAGATTTTAAACACCTCAGTTTTGCGCAGCCGCTGTTCTTCGGTTTGTTGTTGCTGATACCGTTCATCATCTGGTGGCAGCAACGCAGCAAAACAAAAGACAACCCTGCTATCAGGCTTACAACATTGGCAGGTATAGCAAGGGTGCAGCCTACATGGCGTGTACGTATGCGCCCGCTCTTGTTTGTACTGCGTTTACTGGCATTAGCAGCACTTATTACAGCACTTGCACGCCCGCAAACAACTAACACAACGGAGAATATAGACAGTGAGGGTGTAGACATCGTAATGTCGATAGACGTATCGGGGAGTATGTTGGCAGAAGACCTGCAACCAAACCGTATAGAAGCTGCGAAAAAAGTAGCTCTGAACTTTGTAGACAGCCGCCCAACAGACAGGCTTGGTCTGGTTATCTTCTCGGGCGAAAGCTTTACACAATGTCCCATCACCATAGACCATAACGTACTGAAAGAACAGCTTAGCAATATAAAGAGCGGCATGCTGCAGGATGGCACTGCCATAGGTATGGGGCTTGCTACAGGTGTTGACCGCCTGCGCTATGCAAAAGGCAAAAGCCGTGTGCTGATACTGCTGACAGATGGCGTAAACAACACAGGCCTTATAGACCCGATGACGGCACTGGAAATTGCCAAAGCATATAAAGTGCGTGTGTATACAATTGGCGTGGGTAGTATGGGACAGGCTCCGTACCCTGTGCAGACACCTTTTGGCATACAGAAGCAGATGATGCCTGTGCAGATAGACGAACCACTGATGCGCAAGATAGCCACCGAAACAGGCGGCAAGTATTACAGGGCTACGAACAACTCATCGCTGGCTAATATCTATAAAGACATAGACAAACTGGAGAAGACCAAGATTGAAATAAGTAGCTATAAGCAATACACAGAGCTATTCTTTCCTTTTGCTCTTATAGCTATTGTGTGTTTGCTGCTTGAGGCTGTGCTCCGCTATACTGTGCTGAGAAGTGTAACCTGATAATTCGGTTTCGTAATACTTGTGTTGAAAACTGAGCGAGTCGCTGAATGTATATTCAGGGTGCTTGCGGTGTATTACATCTTTATCGGTTGCAGTATACACATCCCCTTCTACCAATATGTTCCTGAAGATGCGTTGGTACCATTTTGCAAGCTCTTCTTTGTTGTGCAGGCGTTCCATAATGAAGCCAAACGCATAGTCGTTCTTCGACTTAAAGCCCGATATATCGTATCGTACATCTTTAGAAAGCGGTGAAAACTCAAGCTCGTTATTATATAGCGCCTCTCTGAACTGTGAGAAGCTGAGGTAGCCGGTGCTATCCTTCTTTTTGAAGATGGAGTTGTTGTCTATATCTGCCACTATCCATTTGTTGGTAGCAGGGTCAAATACTTCCATCATGGTATGCTCGTCATCAAAGCCATTGCTGCTATCGCCTGCTATGCCACCTACCATACGGGTTTTGTACCCTTGCTGTGCAAGTACTTTGCAGGCAAACCCTGCTATGCGGCTGCAGGTAAGGTATACTTTGTCGTGTATGGCTTTATCAGTAAGCTCTTCGGCAGTAGCATCGTTATCTATATTGCCGTGGGTATGTATCCATGATATTGAGCTGAGTAATGCCAGCATGTTGTGGTTATACACTATCACCTGGTAGTTGTTCTCATCGGGGAAGATGAGCCTGTACATACCTTCTTTGCTCATGTCTACAATACTGCTACCTACTTTGTAGATGCCCGGGTAAACTATCAGTTTATCGGGCAGTAGTGGCGCATCTTTTACTTCGGGGCGTAGCGTTATTTCGTTCAGCGTATCGCAATACAGGTAGTAAGAATAATGCTTGTGTAGGGCTTTGTTACTGTTGATGACATCGGTAGCGATATTGAATGATAAGGGCTCTTTGATGTAGTATTTGTAAAACAAAATGAAACCAATATTCATAACTATACTGGTGATAGCTATAAATAGAAGTAGCTTCTTTTTACGAGGATTAGGTGACATAGTACACCAAAACTAACATTAAAATTGAATTAAAAACTGACAAAAATCATTTCAAACTCAACATTAATCCTTACACAATAATCATTAATCTGTGGTTAGTTGAATTGTAACGATTTGCAGTTTTATTCTATGTTAGCTTGTACTAATAAATCACTTCATTGCCTCTTTTTCTTTCTGCAGTTCGAACATCTTATCCCTCAATCTGGCAGCTTCCATAAAGTCGAGTTCTTTGGCTGCTTTCTCCATATCTTTTTTTGTTTTAGCTATCAGCTTTTCAAGCTGTGCAATGTTCTTGTATTCTACTTCGTCTTCTGCGGCAATTGGTGCCAGCTCTTCGCGTAGGGCATATTGATTGTTTTCGTCGTAACCCTTTATTTCCAGTACAGATGTCTGCTTAAATACTTCTTCTTTCGATTTGGTGACCGTACGTGGTGTGATGCCATGCTGCAGATTGTAAGCTATCTGCTTATCACGGCGGCGGTTGGTTTCGTCAATCGTCTTTTGCATGCTCTCGGTAACCTTATCGGCATAGAAGATAACAAGGCCATCGGCATTACGCGCTGCACGCCCTGCCATCTGCGTAAGCGAACGCACATTGCGCAGGAAGCCTTCTTTATCTGCATCCAATATGGCCATCAGCGATACTTCAGGAAGGTCTAGCCCTTCCCTCAACAGGTTTACACCTACCAGTACATCTATATTTCCCAAACGCAAATCGCGCAGTATCTCTACACGTTCCAGTGTATCTACCTCGCTGTGTATGTATCTGCTGTTGATGTTGATGCGCTTCAGGTATTTGTCCATCTCTTCGGCCATGCGTTTGGTAAGTGTTGTTACCAATACACGGTCTCCTTTTTTGATGCGCTTATCTATTTCATCCAATAAATCGTCTATCTGGTTGATGCTTGGGCGTATCTCTATCGGCGGGTCTAACAGGCCTGTAGGACGTACCACCTGTTCTGCCACCACACCACCTGTTTGTTCCAGTTCATAATCTCCCGGTGTGGCACTTACAAACACCACTTGGTTCAGCAAGCCTTCAAACTCGTGAAAGTTGAGCGGGCGGTTGTCCAATGCACTCGGCAGGCGGAAGCCAAAATCCACCAGATTCAACTTGCGGCTGCGGTCGCCGCCATACATACCACTTATCTGCGGAATGGTTACGTGACTCTCATCTATCACCATCATAAAGTCATCCGGAAAATAATCGAGCAAACAGAACGGACGTGTACCTGGCCTGCGGCGATCGAGAAAGCGAGAGTAGTTTTCTATACCACTACAATAGCCAAGTTCCTGTATCATTTCCAGATCGTAATTGACACGCTCTTTGATACGCTGTGCTTCTATATGCTTGCCGATGCTTTTAAAATACTCGTGCTGTCTGTTCATCTCATCCTGTATCTCGTGGATGATTTTTACCATCTGGTCGCGCGGCGCAACGTAGAGATTGGCAGGGAAGATGGCAGCATTAGTCATCGTGCCGATGCGCTTGCCGGTATCTGTTTCGAAGCTTTCTATTTCTTCTACCTCATCGCCAAAGAAGGTGATGCGATAACCGTAATCTACATAAGGCAGGTTGATATCAACCGTATCGCCCTGCACGCGGAATGTACCGCGTGTAAACTCTCCCTGACTGCGCATATACAATGCATTCACCAGCCTGTGCAGAAACTGATTGCGGCCTATATTATCGCCACGGTTCAGGCGGATGATACCAGCTGCATAGTCCGTAGGATTACCCATACCATAGATGCAACTTACAGATGCCACTACAATAATATCTCTGCGGCCGCTTAGCAAACTGCTTGTAGCACGCAGGCGAAGTTTTTCCAGCTCTTCGTTGATGCTGAGGTCTTTTTCTATATAGGTGTCTGATGTAGGTATATATGCTTCGGGCTGATAGTAGTCGTAATAGCTTACGAAATACTCCACAGCATTTTCAGGGAAAAACTGCCTGAACTCTCCATACAGCTGTGCCACCAATGTCTTGTTGTGTGTAAGCACCAGCGTGGGCTTTTGCACCTCTTGTATAACATTGGCCATAGTGAAGGTTTTGCCACTACCGGTAACACCCAGTAGTGTCTGAAACTTCTCACCTTCGTTAATGCCTTTTACCAGCTCTGCTATTGCAGTGGGTTGGTCTCCGGCAGGCTGATATGGACGATTGATACTGAACATGCTGACTAATTAAGAAATCCTGAACACTAAATCCGAAAAGCAGATTCCAAATTTAAGATTTTAATAGGGTAGGTTGGTTGTTGATTTTCTCTATGTGTTGATAGTTTTTGATAGTGTTTGTATAGTTTCTCATTTGCTGCAACAAAAGGCGGGTTGATAATCAATGTATTTGTAACATGAATTGTTACGTTTTGTTGCAGATTGTAATAAATAATTGTTACGGTAGTTTCGGGTTGTTTTCATGGTATATTTATTATTGCAAATATACGTTAAAAATAAAAATAGTATGAATCAACTAATTCTTAATTTTTGATGACGTTGCAATGGGTGTGGTCCCCGTTCAGAAAGTATACGAATACATACATGCCATTCGGATATCCGCTAATATTGATAGAATGCGGAAAGCTGACATTTGTTTGTGTTTGTACTGCAACTCCCATACTGTTGTAAACAACCAATGTGCCTCCCGGTGCTGCTGTAGAAGATTGTATAGTAACAAGGCTATTGCTCGGGTTGGGTGAGGCAGAGATTTGTCCTAACTGAGAGTAGTATTGTATCCTTCCTGTTGGTATTGTTGGCTTGCAAGATGCTGCTAATTCGCAAGACGACTTCAACCCCTGTATCTGTGCAATTTCGCTTTGTGATAATTCTCGGTTGTAAATACAGATGTCATCCATATCTCCCCGAAAGTTTTCGCCAATATAGATGTCGCCTATCAACGGAACGCATGATGAATGTGGTGTAACAGGAGATACAGATGAAGAAACATTTGGGGCATTTAAGTCACGATATATTTTCCATAAGCCATTATTGTGTGTAACAGCTAGAAATATCCATTGTCCACTGTCGGGGGTTGCATATGTAACGGAGTTCTCGTACAAACAACTGGCAGATGTATTGTGGTATGGCAGCCCGCCACAATATGGTTGTCTATACACACCGCCATTGTCAGAAAGCCCCACCGAAAAATTGGTGGTTTTAACAGGATATACATTTGTACCGCAATTACTTTCTACCAATCCGCCGAATTGCAAAGTGTAATAACCTGGCTTGTACCACAATGTAATGCTGAATTGCCCTGTTGGTTGAAAGTTGAAACCTGGTGCATTGTTTGTTGATAAGCGTGTTGCATTTCCCGGTACGTAATATGCGCAGTTTTGCGATCCGTATCTATCATTAGTTGGGTATGGTAAAGATGTGCCCGGGCCATTATCTGTGTTTATTATTAATGCATGACCATTACCACTTTCATCATTCAGGCTGCCATTATTAAATGGCCAGTAGGCAATCAGTCCATTGGGCGGGACTGACGGTTGTGCATTATCCGGTGCATTTACTACTGCCGGCAATGTTATTCTGCACTTCTTGCCATATGCAAGCGTTGTACCGGGAGCATTTTCCACAAAGCCGACATTTGCTATTGATGGGTTGTCGGGGTCTGTAATAGCTGCTAAATGGTCACAATTTTCATTTGCTATATATATTATGCCGTTAGGTGCTAATTGCATACCACAAAGCCCATATTGGTAGCCACATAAACCGGTACCGTAGTCATTAAATATTAACGATGGTGGCAAAGCCATGCCAGTATTTAAATCGAATCTGTAGATATAATTTCCACAAGCATATGCCGTAGCTGTAGAGATGTATATATACCTTTCATTAGGCGAAAATTCCAGTCCATAACTTAACCCTCCACAATTTCCATTATATGTTGTATTAGCTCCCTTGCTCGATAATACTTGCCCAGTGGTGTTATCAAAGTTGAAGCATTCAACAAAATACCCATTAGCATGGGTCGTAATCAAGGCAATGTATTTCCCACTTTTAGATATCTTCATCTGCCCTAACCCATAATAATTTGGCAAGCCAACAGTGGAAAGAACAGGGGTTGCAATTGATGCGCAGGAAGAAGCGTTTTTGTCAATTTTATATGCATAAAATGTCCCTGCCCCACTTGTCTTTTTAGCATCGTGGCCTACTATCCAATAGACGTTGCCGTTTTTTGTAAATGTTAGTTTTTCGGAAGTATTGCTTTGAAGTTGAAAATTGTAAGAAGTGGTTGGTATAGTAATGTTACCTGTCGTTCTATCTATTGTTACCATGCTTGCTTGCATCCCTTTCTTACCACCTTCAGCATCTGTCGTAAAAACAAAGTAGGTGTCGCAGCTGTTGGGTTTAGGAATTATTACAGCAGATTGTGTAGAAGAAGGATTGCCGCCTAATATATAGGCATTGTCTGATGGGTCTTTGGCAACTGCGCCGTTTGGATACCATATAGTAGTACCATCTGTATAAAATATCACATTCCCGTCTTTATCATTAGCCACCGCACAGCCTTCAGAAGTTGCAATGGATGGATTGACAATAGAAGCAGAAACAGCTCCCGTAGCATCGAAAAATAGTCCCGCACCATTACCAAAATACCATGTTTGTGGTTGGGCGTAACAGATAAATGAGTATATAATTGCTAAGCAAGTAAGGGTATATTTCATCCGGATTTTCTTTGTAATAAATATATAAAAAACGGATAATCAGATACATAGAATTCCTTCTATTGTTTACTTAACAACCACAACATTCTACTCTCCCAATATCATACTAGAGGTTTTGTGTTGGCTGATGGTTTTGATTGTAATTATTGGAATAGTCTTGTGCCTGCACCGATTGGTAACAAAGCGGAAAGGCGAGTATTAGGCGGAATTTCATGTAGTGAAAAGTTAAGGGAAAAGTGTGAGGCCGCCTACAACACTTTGCATTTTATGAACAAACATGCTAGTTTACACAAATGAAAAAGACAATAGGTATTATCCTTATAGTATTAGGTATACTGGTTCTTCTTATGATGGCATACGTTTCTCTGGATATTTTTTACAAAAAATTACCGAATAACAACACCAACATGGTTGCATTTATAGGTGGTTGGGTGTTAGGTATGTTAGTGCAGACGAGTATTGGGATTTTGCTATTATACTTTGGGAAAAGGCTAATCAAGAAAAAGGCTTAGCATTTGCTAAGCCTTTAAATATCTATCCACCTGCAAGCAGTACCTGCCATGCTTTGTGAACATCGCCCTCATCGAGGAGTTCTTTTGCATAGAGGTGTAGTGCAGTGGTAAGTGTCGGTTCGTCGTTGCTGTTATCGCGCAATATATGCGTCAGCCTGTCGTCGTATAGCACGGTATCTACAATAGGAATAGATGTGCTATTGCCCAGCAGGCCCAGGTTATTACCTGTCAGTATCGTGCTCTTGCGGATGCTTTCCGGCAGGTTGTCTAAGCCTATACCCAGTTGCAGGTTTGGCTTTGGTACTTCAAATACCGCATTGCCCGATGCACGGCAATAGTAATCGCCACCCATACGTGCAACAAGGTCTATTTTGTGTGGGTCTATTTTACCTGCTTCGTTCAGTACCTCGTCGTTGATGTGCATGCACAGTACCTCGCAAATGATGAGGTTGCCTGCACCACCTTCCGTTCCTGTTTCTATCACCTGCGTCACTCTGCACTCCAACTGTGCAGGCGATTCCTTTACACGGAATGCTTTTACCATATCGCTCTTCACCGGTGTGAAGCCGCTCTTGGTAAACTCGCTGATGCCTTTTGGATATTCGCAACTGGCAAGGCTCATCTGTTGTACCATATCGTAGCTCACTACGTTGATAACCACTTCCTTGGTTTCGTAAATATTTTCGAGCGTGTGCTTGATGGTATTATCGCGTACGCGGCGTGCAGGCGAAAACACCAGTACCGGTGGTTTGCTGCCGAATACATTGAAAAAGCTGAATGGTGAAAGATTGGCATTACCATCTTTATCGACCGTGCTGGCAAAACATATAGGGCGCGGCGATATAGCGCCGAGTAAGTATGCGTGTAAATCTGCTGTCTTTATTTCTCCGGGAACAATCTTCATGTGCGCAAAATAATGCAGTAAAACCAAATAATAAGGGTAATTGTTCGGCAGGTAGGGGCATAAAAAAAGCGGCGAGTTAAAAAACACGCCGCAATTGCCGTTTACCTATGTTTACTCCTATGCTCTTAACATTCATTAAGAAGCTGACATAAAAATAATATGCGGTTGAGCAGAATGAAACTTAATGAGGACGAATCGGGAAGAATGACGGACGAATTCGTAACGCTCATATTTTTTATGTGATTATTAATTATTGGTTAATAATCAATGGAATATTGACACAAGTCTTGTCCCATTTGATAGTCAATACCTTACGCGAAACTTCGTACACCAGTTTCTCCTGCACCTTCTTCATTGGCACAACAGGTACGTTTACTTTCACCACATCTTTGTCCTTGTGTTTGTCGTATTCGTACGCGCCCCACTGTCCTAATTGTTTGTTCAGGATAATGGTCCATTCTTTCTCTCCTGGGATGGTAAAGAATGTATACGTACCGGTATCAACAGGTACGCCTGCTATTTTCATTTTATTGCGGAAGGTTATTTCTGTTGCCTCGTTGGCACCCGTGCGCCATACCTGGCCATAAGGTACCAGCTCGCCGAAGATAACACGGTTGCGTTTGGACGGCTGCCCGTAAGAAATGTACACATGCTTTGTATTGACATAAGCACGCGGACTGAGCAACGGTGTAGTTTGTTGTGTTGTAGTACCCGATTGTTGTGCTGTGGCAGCAAAGCCTGTAGCCAGCAACAATAGTAATGCGATAATCTGCTTCATATACAGGTGCAAAATAAAGCAAATGACAGTGGTGGCAAAAAATAAGGGCTGCATATAGCAGCCCCTCTTAGTATGTTCTGTTCAATATTTAGTCTACCAATTCGTATTTGCGGATGTAGAGTTCCAGCCCCGGCTTGTCTGCCGTAACATATGATGTGCGTTCGCCAAAGAGATTGATGATGTGATCGTCCTTCAGTTTTTGCGATAGTGTGGCGCGTGCTATATAGATGCCCGGCTTCACATTGTATGCCGTAAATATAGGCGTATCATCGGCACCTGTTTTTTTAGCAGGTATTATTTCCTTGCCGTTTACATTGTGCAGTGTTACAATAGCCTTGCTGAAACCTTTTGCCAGAATGTCCTCTTTCTCTTCATCAAACAGGCCGCTGATATCCAGCTTCACTTCTACATCTACGTCAATATCATCTGCATGTTTTTTGCGCGTGGTAAGTTCTACCTCTTCGGTGAGCTCTCCATTTTCATCCACCTTCATGCGCTCTACAGCTTCTATCTGTCCTACATTGGCGGTAACAGGTATTTGCTGTACGCCCTGTGTAGCCATTCCATAGGCAAGTTCACTTTCGTTGGAAGAACCGGGTAGTATCAGGTGTTTCAGCCTGTCCATAAAATTCATAAAGCGGCCGGAGAAAAAGCCTGCTATGAAAGCGAATACAATGATACCCTGCCCAAGGTTGGTGCTGAGCGTAGTATTGTGATTGAAGTAGTTGTATGCAAGCAGTATAACGATAGTAAGAAACGGTGCATAGAAAAGCTTTGCCACCTGATACATTATCTGCTTATTATCGAACCCGCGCTTGTTGCTGCGGCGCAGTGCATTGCCGGCACCAAACAAAAGGCTGCATACAACACCTATCACCACCCAGAAAACAACCTCGGCATATATAAGCGGGCCAGCCAGCCAGAAGTAAGAACGAACTTTCAGTTTATAATCGGCCAGAAAAATGCCTGCATCCTGTTGTGCAAATGTTCCTATATACAGTTTCAATGCCTGTTGTTGCTCGGGAGTTACTTTGCCATCAAACTCGCTGTTTACATACATCAATACTTTTTCTGCACGGCAATTGATATCGCATCCGCCAATGGTATTTACATTGTTCAGCTCGTTCTGAGAAGGGGTAAGCGATACGGAACTATCTATGAATGTAGCAGGCTGTTTAGCATCCTGTGCCACACGCATCACATCTGCACTACCACCATTGATGGTAAGTATGCGGTTTATTTGCCGAACCTGTTGTGTATTGAAAGTGGCATACTCGTAGCCGGGTACACCATAGACTGAGTGGGTAGCAAAATAAATGCCTGCCCATGCAGCTGTAAATATGATAAGGAAAGAGAACCACCTGCCGATAGTCCAGTAATCGGCATGAAGCATAGCGGTGCTGTCCCTTTCTCCTTTGTTCAATTCCATTTAATCAGTTTAAGAGATAACCAGTTTGTTTACTGATATTCCCTTACACCCTATATGCTTTCTCTCGTAGCTACGGCAGCATGGCTACCATAGTAATACAAATATAGCACTCCTGCGGAATTATAATCTATGAGTTACGAAAATGGTTAATGTTTAACCTCTGGATAACAAAGCCATAAGCCACAACAAAGTAAAAATGTTTATAACATGTGTATTTCATTGTAATCTAACATTCACATAAAGATTTTGTAACAATTATATGGGTAACTTTAGTATAACTAAAATATATACCTATGTTATGGCGCACATTTAGTGGAGAAACACTGAAAGAACCCGTCAAGAACGCGGTAGAAAACGTAATAGTGCGGGAAAGAAATGCAGGCTGGAAACTGAAAGTTTGCATTGGCACAGACTCGCAGGTGCGGGGTGGCGAAACAGAGTTTGCTACCGTAATCGTGTTTCTTCGGGAAAAGCATGGCGGTTTTATGTACATCTGCAATGACAAAACAAAGCAGCAGTACAGTGTAAAAGAGCGTATGCTGATAGAGGTGGCCAAAAGCATTGAGATTGCTTACGAGCTATGCGACCTCTTCAACACCTATGATGTAGACATGGAAGTACATGCAGACATTAACACCAATCCCCAGTTTAAAAGCAATGAAGCCCTGCGCGAGGCCATGGGTTACATACTGGGCATGGGATTTGCATTTAAGGCCAAACCTGATGCTTTTGCCAGCAGTTGCTGTGCAGACAAGGTGGTAAACTAAGACTACTTTGTTCCTTTCTTTTGTTTAAACGGCGAAGTCAGCGCCGATGGGGAAGTATCCTCTCTACATTAAGCTATTAACCGAGGGTTTAAAAGCAGACACATTAATAATTTTTAATCTCCTGATAAGCCTGTTTGAGCCCTTATTACTTCGGTATATGTGCTAAAAATGTTACATTTACTTTAACAGTAATTGGGGTTATTAACTGGTATATGATGGAAAAATTATTCCGCTCTTTAATATTAGGGGCTTTGCTGCCATTGAGTGTTATGGCCAAACCGGGGAACGGGGCATTGGAGTTTGTTGCCAATAAGGGACAATGGGAAGGCCCGTTTCTTTACAAAGCTGCAACCGGCAACGGACAGGTATTTCTGGAGCGCAATACATTTACCTATGTAATAGGTGCACCTGAGAATGACACCAAGATTAAAGACTTTAAAGTTGGTAAGTCTTTAGCCGGCATTCTGAATTACCACGCCTACAAAATGGTGTTTGAAGGGGGTAATGTAAATAGTACTGTAACGGAAAGTAAACTGCAACAACATTATTACAATTATTTTATAGGTAACGACCAAACGAAATGGAAATCGGGTATTCACCCGGCACTTGCACTGGACTACCACAATATGTATAAAAATGTGGATGTACATATTGCATCTGATGGTGATAACATGAAATATGACCTGATTGTGAATCCCGGTGCCGATGTGAGTAAGATAAGGATGAAGTATGTAGGTGCCACCAGCCTGAGCCTGAAAGCAGGTAAACTGGTAATAGGTACTACAGTTGGTAATGTAGAAGAGCTGAAACCATATGCCTACCAGATAATAAATGGTGAACGAACCGAGGTAACGTGTAAATATAAACTGGACGGAGAAACCGTAACATTCAGCTTTCCGTATGGATATGATGAAACACAGATGCTGGTGATAGACCCTACGGTAGTATTCGCAACTTTCACAGGTTCCAGCTTCGATAACTGGGGATATACGGCTACTTATGACGCTGCAGGCAATTTCTATGCAGGGGGTGTAACCAGCAGTGTGAGTGGGGGTACAGGCTACCCGATACTGCCTGCAACAGGTGCTATACAAAGTACCTATGGCGGTGGTTCTACCACCAGTGGTAACGGTTTCCCTTGCGATATTGCTATCAGTAAGTTTAATGCAAACGGTACCGCATTGATATATTCAACCTATCTGGGTGGTAATGACAATGAGCAGCCACATAGCTTGTATGTAGATGCTTTAGGTAATCTTGCGATTGCAGGCCGCAGTTATTCTGCAAATTTCCCTACAACACCCGGCTGTTATGATAACACATACAATGGCAAAGGTGATCTGGTGATTACATTATTCAGTTCTGCAGGGACAGCGTTATTGGGCTCTACATTTGTGGGCGGTAGCGAAGAAGATATTTCTAATACTACATCTGCAGAATTTGGCTGGGGGGGCTTAAAACACAACTATGGTGATGATGCACGTAGCGAAGTGATAATGGACAATGCAGGTAACATATATATAGCAGCATGTACAAAATCATCAGATTTTCCCACACTTAATGCCATAAAAACCACACTGACATCAGGCGACGTGCAAGATGGTATAGTGTTGAAAATGAACAGGGCTTTAACTACCATGCTTTGGAGTACTTATCTTGGGGGTAGTAGCGATGATGCTGCATATGTACTCACATTGGATAATTCGCAAACACAAGTGTTTGTAGCTGGCGGTACAGCAAGCAATAACTTTCCTGCAACAGCAGGTACCTATCAGGAAACTGCACAAGGTGGTATTGACGGATTTATAGTACGTTTTCAAAATGGAGGTAGCTACGCCCTGCAAAAGGGTACTTATATAGGCCGTGCGGGCTACGATCAGTGTTTTGGTATACAGGTAGACCTTGCCAATAATGTATATACCATGGGGCAGACCATGGGGGGGACATTCCCTGTTACAGCCGGGGCATATAGTAATCCAGGTTCAAGCCAGTTTGTAATGAAACTTGATAATAACCTGTCTGCAAACCTGATATCAACAGTGTATGGTTCCGGCAATTCCAGCGCAACCAATATATCGCCGGTAGCGTTTCTTGTAGATACTTGTGAAAACGTATACATATCTGGTTGGGGCGGTGATATTTATTCGCCCACCTTCACCCCCCCTACAGGTACGGGTACAACATTCGGCATGCCGCTATCCAGCGCGCCTAATCCGCCGGCACAGTCTACAACAGACGGTGCAGATTTTTACTTTATTGTTTTTTCAAAAAACCTGACATCGCTACTCTATTCTACATTCATGGGGCGTAGCGGTGGTGTACCGGAACACGTAGATGGTGGCACGAGCCGTTTCGACAGAAATGGTGTTGTATATCAGGCCATTTGCGGTGCATGCGGTGGTGGTAGTTTCCCTACCACAGCGGGTGTGTACAAGCCAACAAATGGTTCGTCCAACTGTAACCTGGTAGCATTGAAAATTGCGATGAATCTTGGTAGGGTAAAATCTCAGTTTTCTATCAGCCCCAATAAAATATGCGTAGGGGAGAGTATAACGTTTACCAACACTTCTTCAAACGCTGTTTCCTATGAATGGGATTTTGGTGATGGCTCTCCGACATTTACCGGTGCTGCACCGCCGCCAAAGGTTTACAATACAGCAGGCACATTTATTATACGCCTGATTGCCGTAAACCCGAGTGCATGTAATATAAGAGATACCACATCCATCATACTGACGGTTAGTAATAATAAGATAGATGCAGCATTTACCGCCACAGTAATTGACACCTGTGCACCGTACAAAGCATCTTTTGTAAATAGTTCTTCATACAGTCCTACACCGGCAGGTACTGTATTTACATGGGATTTTGGTGATGGTTCTGCTCCCTATACGGGTGTTACGCCGCCAAACAGAAATTTCCCCGGTGCAGGTACATATACTGTAAAACTGATAATGACAGATCCTGCGGCATGCAATAGTCCGGATAGCGCTACGCAAACAATTACGTTTAAAAACGATTCGGTTCTTGCGAGATTTGATGTGCCACCTTTGAACTGTATTTCAGATTCCTTCAGGGTAACGAACAAGTCCATCAACGGTGCTACGTACAAGTGGTATTTTGGCGATGGTAAAACATCTACACAGTCTTCAGGAACGCATAAATATGATACAACGGGTACGTACAAAGTAACGCTGATAGCTTACAATCCGCTGACATGTAACAGAGTAGACAGTATATCTAAGACGGTGACATTATATCCATCTCCTACAGCAGATTTTACATACTCACCTACAGTGCCTGAAACCAATGTTCCGTACGATTTCAGTAACCAGTCTAAGAATGCCATTACATTCTCTTGGAATTTTGGTGACGGAGAAGGCTCGCAGGATATAAATCCGTCACATACATACAAGCGTTCGGGTAATTACAACGTTTGCCTGATAGCCTTCAATAAAGAAGGATGTAGCGATACAGTATGTAAACCACTGACGGCAGATGTAAAACCATTGGCAGATATCCCAACAGGATTCAGCCCGAACGGAGATGGTAAGAACGACGTGTTGTATGTACGCGGTTATGGTGTGCAAACCGTGAACCTGCGCATCTACAACCGTTGGGGACAAAAGGTGTTTGAAACAAATGATATGGAAGTAGGTTGGGACGGTACTTTCAATGGCAAGCCACAAGAAATGGAAGCATATGGTTATGTGCTGAATGTAACATTTACAGACGGAACCAGCTTGAGTAAAAAAGGTAATGTAACACTGCTAAGATAAAAACATGAAGAAAGTAGTTTTTTTGTTATTAACCATTTGCAGTGTTATTGCTCAGAGCAAAGCACAAGGAGTGCATTTTTCTCAGTTCTATAATGCACCTTTGATTGTAAGCCCATCGAACACGGCATTGATGAGCGCTGATGACTACAGGATCGGGATTAACTATCGCAGCCAGTGGACGAAGCTGCCTGTGCCATACAATACGTTTTCTGCATTTGGCGATTGTACATTGTATAAAAGTGTGTCCGGTACGAATTGGCTGGGTATGGGGTTGGTGTTTTATAATGATAAAGCAGGTGATGGCAGCCTTAGCCTTACACGTGCCGATTTCTCATTGGCTTATCATGTGCAGGTGGGCGATAATTATCTGCTTTCGGCAGGGCTTTCCGGTGCATACGCTGGCCGCAGTGTAAACTATAATGCACTGACATTTGATATGCAGTGGGATAGGTTTAAGTTTGATAAGAACCTGCCCAATGGAGAACAAATTAATATCGTGAAGACGAGTTTCTATGATGTAGGTGCGGGTGTCAGCTTTTCCTATTTTCCGAACGAAGCCGTGTTTGTGAAATTTTGCGGAAGCGTAGCGCACCTGATACAGCCGATAGAAACATTTTATAATCAGGAAAGCAAATTGGGTATGCGCCCGTTTGCAAGTCTGGATGGTACGTTTGTAATGAACAAAACATTTACACTTAATCCCGCTGTATACTACACAACGCAACGTGGTGCTCATGAAATAGTAGCAGGTACGCTTTTATCGGCTACTGTTTACGATAAAGGTAAAGCAGCAACAAGCATCATAGCAGGTGCACACTACCGTGTTGGCGATGCTACTATTATGTCTTTGGGTGTGCAATATGGTACGCTGCGCATACTCAGCAGCTATGATTACACATCGTCTAAACTGGGGCCTGAAATGAAGGCAAACGGTGCTTTTGAAATATCTATCATTCAACAGGGAAGATATGGGGAGCATTTCAGCAGGGCTAAGAATATGAACTGTCCTCGCTTTTATTAACAAAACATTTGTTATGAATAACGGCACCACTTATTACTTTTGGTGTCAATACAACACATCCGTATGGAAAACGAAAAATTTAAAGTCCTGTTGGTTGAAGATGATACCAACTTTGGACAAGTACTGAAAAACTACCTGGAGCTGAATGATTTTGTAGTAGAACTGGCAAGAGATGGTATACTTGGCTTGGCAGCTTTCCGTCGCGAAAAATATGATATATGCCTGCTGGACGTGATGATGCCAAATATGGACGGCTTCACACTGGCTGAAGAGATACGCAATGTAGATCCGGATATTCCTTTGTTCTTCCTGAGTGCTAAGAGCATGAAAGAAGATATACTGAACGGCTACAAACTGGGTGCAGATGATTATATCACCAAGCCTTTCGATAGCGAAGTATTGCTGCATAAAATCAAAGCCATCCTGAAGCGTAATCAGGAATTGCAGGAAAAACAACACTCTCAGGTAGAGTTTGTAGTGGGCCGTTATCACTTCAACAGCAAGCTGCGTACACTGCAGTTTGACGGCGGCGAGCCGCAGACACTTTCTCCGAAAGAAAATGAACTGCTGTTGATGCTGTGCGAATACAAAAATGACCTGCTGCCACGCGATGCTGCGCTGAAACGCATCTGGGGTAGCGATACTTACTTCAACGGTCGCAGTATGGACGTGTATATAGCTAAGTTGCGCAAATACCTCAAAGAAGACAGCACAGTGGAAATCGTAAACATCCACGGTAATGGCTTCCGTCTGGTAGTGCCTGAATAGTTCAGATTATTTTCAAGTTTTATATATAGGTGGCTTTTGCCACCTATTTTATTTTCAGGTGGTTTGGTTTAGCCTGTGTTCACCTTTCTTTTATTACTTTTACGCCCTCATGAGGCATTTACCAAATCTGCTGACATTAGCTAATCTGTTTTGTGGCTGCATAGCCATCGCCTTCACGCTCAATTCACAACCGTTTCTGGCGGCTGTAGGGGGCATGGAATACTGGATTGTAGGTACAGAGCAGGCATACTGGGGTAGTATCTTCATATTTGCAGCTGCTATTTGCGATATGCTGGATGGTGCCGCTGCACGAGCATTGAGGGTTTCATCTTCTATTGGCGCAGATCTGGATTCACTGGCAGATGTGGTGTCTTTCGGTGTTGCGCCTTCTATGATACTGTTCAAGCTGTTGTGGGCTTCGTATATGTCGCAACCAAACGCCTTGGATGTAAGCATGCTGGCAATGAGCCCTGCTTTTCTGGTGGCCTGTTTTGGTGCGTTGAGGCTGGCGAGGTTTAATGTTACTATTACAGAACAGAAATCATCCTTTATAGGTATGCCTATACCCGCAGTAGGTGTGTTTGTGGCTTTTCTGCCGCTTATCAACTTCTACAACCCGATAGGGCTGGGTATACTGATACTTAACAAATGGGTACTTTATGCCATCATAGTGCTGATGTGCTGGCTGATGGTATCCAAAGTGCGGTTTATAAAATTTATGCCTGCAAAATGGCAGTTGGCCTACTTCTGGCCACAGGCCGTGATAATAGTAGCGGGGCTTGCAGCTATACCTTTGCTGCATGTAGCCGCACTGCCACTGGCATTTATACTATACATACTTTTGTCTTTTATTTACAAACCGAAAGAAGCATAAAATAATATACAGATGAAATATACTGCTCACATCAACGTAATGCCTTTGAAAGAATTGCTGGACCCTCAAGGTAAAGCTGTAAACAACAGCCTGCACAATCTTGGCCTGACAGCTGTACAGGATGTACGCATTGGCAAACACATCACCCTGCATGTAGAAGCAGCAGACAAAGTAGCGGCAGAACAAGCTGTGAAAGATGCGTGCAGCAAGCTGCTGGCAAATCCGGTAATGGAATCTTACGAATTCAGCATTACAGAAGGATAATACAGCATGCGCCTGTACCTTGTTCCGTCCCCCATAGGTAACCTCGGCGATATTACGTACCGTGCAGTAGAGGTATTGAAGAATGCGGACGTGATTCTTTGCGAAGACACACGTACCAGCAGCGTACTCCTGAAGCACTACGGCATACAAAAGCCGCTGACACCTTACCATCAGCACAACGAGCACAAAATACTTGCCCACCTTGTAGAGCAACTGCAGGCGGGCAAAACCTTTGCATTGATAACAGATGCAGGTACACCGGGCATTTCAGACCCCGGTTTTCTGCTTTTGAGGGAGTGTCTTAAACACGATATCCCTGTAGAATGCCTGCCGGGTGCTACAGCCTTTGTGCCTGCATTGGTGCAGAGTGGTATACCCAGCAACAGATTTGCCTTCGAGGGCTTTCTGCCACTGAAAAAGGGCCGCCATACCATGCTGACCAAGCTGGCAGAGGAGGAGCGTACGATAATACTCTACGAATCGCCACACAGGCTGGCAAAAGCACTGAAAGAACTGGCAGAATATCTGGGAGCAGAAAGGCAGGCGGCAGTATGCAGAGAGCTTACCAAAATGTTTGAAGAAACAAGGAAAGGCACATTGGCAGAGTTGGCTGATCACTACGAAAAACATGCGCCAAAAGGCGAGATAGTACTGGTAATAGCCGGGAAAGAATAGATTTTCAAACGCAGTTAAACATATAACAACATGCTTTCGATGAACCTGAGCGGGAAGACCGCATTGGTGGCAGGCAGTACGCAGGGTATAGGCTTTGCAAGTGCACAGGCATTGGCATCCCTAGGCGCCAATTGTGTGCTGATAGCACGCAATGAAGAAGCATTAAAAGCGGCAGTAGCCAAGCTGGAAACCGCAGCAGGACAGCAACACAGCTATCTGGTGGCCGATTTTGGCAATCCTGCAAATGTGCAGGAAGCGGTAAGCGGTTTTGTGCAAAACAATACCATACACATACTGGTAAATAACACCGGCGGGCCCGCTGCAGGGCCTATTGTTGATGCTGCTCCTGATAATTTTCTGCAGGCTTTTCAACAACATTTGATTTGTAACCACATCCTTGCTACACTTGCAATGCCGGGTATGAAGGCTGCAGGCTATGGCAGGATTATCAACGTGATTTCGACCTCGGTAAAAATACCGCTGAAGGGCTTGGGGGTTTCCAATACCATACGCGGAGCAGTTGCCAGCTGGGCAAAAACAATGGCTAACGAGCTGGCACCATTCGGAATCACGGTAAATAATGTGCTGCCGGGCGCTACGGCAACCGCAAGGCTGGACAATATCATCACCAACAAATCTGCCAAAACAGGCACCGCGCTTGATGAGGTGGAAAAAGAAATGCTGGAAGAGATACCGGCCAAACGCTTCGGAAAGCCTGAGGAAATAGCTGCAATGGTGGCATTTCTCGCTTCTCCTGCCGCAGGATATGTAAATGGCACCAGCATACCGGTAGATGGTGGCAGAACGGGCAGTATTTAGTTGAAGCCCAATGCTTATCAGATTGATTTTATTTATTAGTGTATAGTTTTTGTTACGGAAGACATTAAAAAACCATTAAACAGGGCGGTGCGATTTAGTGACTTTCAGCTGACAAAAACAAATTGTCAGAATTAAAATATCCTCTGAAACCCTTGCCAGTATTGAAAAACATTTTTTAACAAATGTGTATAAACTTTCGTCATTGTGTTGTAATTTCGCCCCTGCTTTGTCTAAAAGGAACGTTAATTTTAAAAAAATCATTCCTAGTGTCAGAATTTATTAAGCCGATGGTTCGGAGTATTGCCCAAGGTGTGATTGCCTTGGTGTTTACGCTATTCGTATTTAACATCCCTGCTATAGCCGCACCAGATGGTAAGGCTCTATTCCAGTCTAACTGTGCCAGCTGTCACAACCCGCTAAAGGATGCAACAGGTCCTGCGCTGAAAGGCGTAGACGGTCGCGTACCAAACAAAGAATGGTTGTACAAATGGATACACAACTCTGCGTCTGTTATTGCAAGCGGCGACAAGTATGCAAATGACTTGTACGCTAAATGGAATAAAACAGCGATGACTGCGTTCCCTAACCTGTCGAACGAAGAAATCGATGCTATCGTTACTTACGTAAACAGTGTAGAACCACCATCTGCTAAGAAAGATGATGGTGCAGGTAGTGCAACTTCGGCAAAAGATGCTGAAGGCAACAACTGGATTTATAGCCTGGTAACAATCATCCTGCTTGCACTGGCTTTCATCCTGTGGAGGGTAAACAGCGGTCTGCAACGCGTGGCTAACGAAAAAGACGGCGTTCCTAACGTAAAAGAAATTCCTTTCTACCGCAATAAAGTGGTAATAGCAATGGCTGTAATCCTGGCATTCATATTGGCAGGTTACTGGATAACTAACGGTGCTGTTGAAATGGGCCGTCAGCAAAACTACATGCCTGAGCAACCAATATTCTACTCTCACAAAGTACACGCAGGCGTTAATCAGGTAAACTGTTTGTATTGCCACGCCGGTGCTGAGAAGAGCAAGCATGCAATGATACCTTCTACCAACGTATGTATGAACTGTCACAAACAGATCAACGAATACACAGGTGCTGAAGAGCATCCGCTGGTAACTGCTGAAGGCAAGAAAATAGACGGTACTGCAGAAATCCAAAAACTGTACAAATATGCCGGTTGGGATCCTGCTAAGAAAGAATACATCCGCGATGAGCAAGGTAACATCAAGGCTACTCCTATTGAATGGGTAAAAATCCACAACCTGCCTGACCACGTTTACTTCAACCACTCTCAGCACGTAGCAGTTGGTAAAGTACAGTGTCAGCAGTGTCACGGTCCTGTTCAGGAAATGGACGAGGTTTACCAATTCTCTCCATTGTCTATGGGCTGGTGTATTAACTGTCACCGTCAAACGGAAGTACAGTTTACAAACAACAACTATTATTCAATATTTGAAAAATATCACGCAGAACTGAAATCGGGCAAACGTACCGGTGTAACAGTAGAAGACATCGGTGGCCTTGAGTGTCAAAAATGTCACTACTAATCAGGAAGTGCAGTATTATCAAGTAATAAAAATTATTCGGAAACAATTTATACCGGATTGAACCGTATGAGTCAAAAACAATATTGGAAGGGTCTTGAAGAGCTGAACAACGATGCAGCTCATAAAGAAGCAGTAGATAACGAGTTTAAAGAGCCGCTGCCATTTGACATAAGTGGCAATCTGCTGGACGCGACTACTCCCCGCCGCGACTTTTTGAAATATCTGGGATTCAGCACTGTTGCTGCTACATTGGCTGCAAGCTGCGAAATGCCTGTTCGTAAGGTAATTCCTTATGCTATAAAGCCGGAAGACATTGTACCGGGTGTAGCTAACTACTACGCCTCTACATTTGTTGACGGTGGTGAATATTGTGCAGTAGTTATCAAAACACGCGATGGCCGTCCTATTAAACTGGAAGGTAACAAGCTGTCTCCGATAACACAGGGTGCTACTACAGCTCGTGTACAGGCTGCTGTACTGAATCTGTATGATAAAGCACGCCTGCGCCAGCCGTTTGCTGAAGGTAAAGAAGCAACATTTGATGCTATTGACCGCAGCGTGAAAGATGCACTGGCAAGCAACACTAAATCAGTATACGTACTGACATCAACTATCCTGAGCCCTACTACAAAAGAATCAATCAATCAATTCTTAGCGAAATATCCTACAGCAAAACACGTAACGTATGATGCAATATCATACAGTGGTATGCTGCAGGCAAATGAGGCTAGCTACGGCAAACGTGCGCTGCCTTCTTATCATTTCGATAAAGCACAAACAATTGTAGGCCTGGGTGCAGACTTCCTGGGTACATGGTTGTCTCCTGCAGAATTCTCTAAGCAATATGCACAAGGCCGTAAAGTGACAGCTAAAAACCTGAATATGTCTAAGCACTATCAGGTAGAAGCTAACCACACTATTACTGGTGCTGCTGCAGATGACCGTGCTACTTGCAAACCATCGCAAATGGGTGCAGTAGCTATAGCGCTATACAATGCTGTAACAAACGGTGCTGCTCCGTCACTGTCCAGCAAAAAACTGAATCAACTCGTAACTAAAGCTGCGGCTGACCTGAAAAAAGGTAATGGCCTTGTAGTTTGCGGTGTTAACGATGTAAATATCCAAACAGTAGTAAACGCCATCAACGCTGCTGTAGGCGCTAACGGTACTACCATCAACTGGGCTGTTACCAGCAATTACAAAGCGGGTATAGATGCTGATATGGTAGCGCTGACAGAAGCTATGGGCAAAGGCGAAGTTGGTGCAATCTTCATGCAGGACGTAAACCCTGTATACGATTACTACAACGGTAAGAAATTTGCTGAAGCGCTGAAAAACGTACCGGTTAGCGTATCATTCGCTGAGCGTATGGACGAAACAGCACAAGCCTGTAAATATGTAGTACCTGATAACCACTGGCTGGAAAGCTGGGGTGATGCAGAACCTAAGACCGGTTACTACAGCCTGATGCAACCTGGTATTTCGCCGTTGTTCAAAACACGTGCGTTCCAGGATAGTTTGCTGGTATGGGCAGGTTCTTCAACTACTTACGGTGATATCTGGAAAAACTACTGGACTGCTAAAACAGGCAGCCAGGCTAATCTGGATAAAGCATTGCAGGATGGTGTTATCAACCCGGCAGGCGATATGCCAATGGGCGGTGTATCATTCAGCGGTAATGTTGCAGGTGCTGTAGCTGCTATACAAGCTGAAAAAGCTGTAAGCGGTATGGAACTGGTTGTTTATCAGAAAGTATCTATCGGTAAAGGTGGCGCATGGAGTAACAACCCATGGTTGCTGGAAATGCCAGACCCGATAACAAAAGCAACTTGGGACAACTACGCTTGCGTATCTCCTAAGAAAGCATTTGAACTGGGTGCTGAACTGACAAGTATCACAGAGGTAGTAAACGCTAAGAAAGTAATCGAAATATCTGCAAACGGGCAAACAATGAAACTGCCACTGGTAGTTGTGCCCGGTATGAATAACGATGTAGTAGCAATAGCTGTAGGTTTTGGCCGCGATGCTAAAGTAGGCCGTGCTGCTGCAAGCGGTAAAGATAAATTCGGTAAAGAAATAGGTGGTAAAAATGCTTATCCGTTTGTAAGCTACAATGGTCAAAACTTTGTATACAACGCAGCGGTTACCATCAAACCAACAGAAGAAACACACGACGTAGCGATTACGCAATCGCACCACAGCTACGAGGCTCGTCCGATTATACGCGAATACACACTGGCTGAGTTCGCTAAAAATCCAAGCCTGCTGCTGGAAGCACGTAATAAAGAAATAGGTCACTACACTACATTGCCTTGGGAAGAACATGGCGAAGCACATGGTGGTGAGCACGCAAATGCAGGACATGGTGAAGACAAAGCACACAATCCTGTAGATGTAGCTACTGCTGCTGCTGCTGCAATAGTTGTAGATGAAGAAGGCTACCGTAAAAACGGTACGCTGTATCCTGAATTTGAATCTCCTGGTATCCACTGGGGTATGTCTATAGATCTGACTGCATGTACTGGTTGCGGTGCTTGCGTGATAGGTTGCCAGGCTGAAAACAACATCTCTGTAGTAGGTAAAACACACGTACTGAAGTCTCAGGAAATGCACTGGTTGCGTATCGACCGTTACTTCAGCGGTATGCCTGATGATCCGGATACTATCCAGACTATCTTCCAACCGATGATGTGTCAGCATTGCGACAACGCACCATGCGAAAACGTATGTCCGGTGTCTGCAACCAACCACAGCAGCGAAGGTTTGAACCAAATGGCTTACAACCGTTGTATCGGTACTAAATACTGTGCAAACAACTGTCCTTATAAAGTACGTCACTTCAACTGGATGGATTGGAACGGTGCTGATTGCTTTGACGACAACCTGTACGAAGACTACCGTCGTGATGATATGAACGACGACCTGACACGCATGGTACTGAACCCTGACGTTACAGTACGTAGCCGTGGTGTTATGGAAAAATGTAGCTTCTGCGTACAACGTTTGCAGGAAGCGAAGCTGGAGGCTAAGAAAGCAGGTGCACCAATGAAAGACGGTGCTGCAAGAACAGCTTGTCAGCAAGCATGTCCTTCTGATGCTATCGTGTTCGGTAACGTGAATGATAAAGAAAGCGCTATCGCACAGCTGAGAAAAGACAATAAAGAGCGTGTATTCTATGTGCTGGAGCAAATACACACATTGCCAAACGTAAACTACATGTCGAAAATCCGTAACACGGAAACGATAGTAGGTGGTAATGAAGCTACAGACGGCTTGTTGAAAGCTCACATTTAATAGGCGAAGCAGGAAATAAAAAAACAAGGGACGGATGTGAAAACAGAAGCCCCGACAGAAATAAAAACAAAGAACTTTTTACTAATAAGGCGCTATGCATTTAAAGTACGAATCGTTTGTACGGGAACCGCTGGTAGATGGTGATAAAACGTATCACCAAGTAACAGAAGATATAATCAGCCCTATAGAAAAGAAACCGGGCCGCATGTGGTATGTAGGTTTCTTCTTCTCGGTTACACTGTTGCTGTTAGGGGTTTTCTCAGTGTTTTGGGAAGTTTATTACGGTATCGGTGTATGGGGTATTAACCGTACAGTAGGTTGGGGTTGGGATATTACCAACTTCGTATGGTGGGTAGGTATCGGTCACGCCGGTACACTTATCTCGGCTATCCTGTTATTGTTCCGTCAGGGATGGAGGACAGGTGTAAACCGCGCTGCGGAAGCGATGACAATCTTCGCGGTAATGTGCGCAGGCCAGTTCCCGATCTTCCACATGGGTCGTGTATGGGATGGTTTCTTCGTACTGCCTTACCCGAACGGTCGTGGTCCGCTGTGGCCAAACTTTAACTCGGCACTTCTTTGGGACGTATTCGCGATCTCTACATACTTCACAGTATCATTGTTGTTCTGGTACTCAGGTCTGATACCTGACTTTGCAACAGTACGTGATCGCGCTACAACTAAATTGCGTAAACGCCTGTATGGTCTGGCATCTTTCGGCTGGACAGGTACTGCTAAAAACTGGCAACGCCACGAAGCACTTTCTCTGGTGCTTGCAGGTTTGAGTACGCCACTTGTACTTTCAGTACACACAATCGTATCTTTTGACTTTGCTACTTCAGTTATCCCTGGTTGGCACACTACCATCTTCCCGCCATACTTCGTTGCGGGTGCGATCTTCTCAGGTTTCGCAATGGTACAAACCCTGTTGATTATCTGTCGTAAAATATTAGGCCTTGAAGAATACATTACAGTAGGTCACCTTGAAGCAATGAACAAGGTAATCGTACTGACAGGTTCTATCGTGGGTGTTGCCTACCTGACAGAGCTGTTCATGTCTTGGTACAGTGGTGTACTGTATGAACAAGATGCGTTCAAATGGCGTATCCTTGGCCCATACTGGTGGAGCTACTGGGCGATGATGACTTGTAACGTGGTATCTCCTCAGCTGTTCTGGTTCAAAAAACTGCGTCGTAATATACCTTTCACATTCATTATGTCTATCGTGGTGAATATCGGTATGTGGTTCGAGCGTTTTGTAATCATCGTTACTTCACTGTATCGCGATTACCTGCCTGGTAGCTGGACATACTATAGCCCAACATGGCCAGAAATTGGTTTCTATCTAGGTACATTCGGTCTGTTCTTTACATGCTTCTTCTTGTTTGCTAAATACTTCCCTGTTATTGCAGTTGCGGAAATCAAGTTCGTACTGAAAACATCAGGCGATAACTATAAGAGGAAAATGGAAGCTATCGACGCTAAGACTACAGAAGAGTTTAAACACGAACTGGACCACGCTCACCACTAATCTGTTGAGTAGCTGACCGGTAACGTAATTGAATTTTGACTTTTAACTTTTGAATTAATATTTAAAATGGCTATAAAGAAATTTGCAGTTGCTTGTTATGACGATGAGGAAGTGCTGTTTCCTGCAGTGAAGAAAGTACGCAACAGCGGTTACAAACTGCACGATGTGTACACACCTTTCCCTGTGCACGGTCTGGACGGTGCGCTGGGCCTGAAAGAAACTGACCTTCACGTAGCAGGTTTCATATATGGTATCACAGGTACCAGCACTGCGGTAGGTTTCATGTCCTGGATATTCTGCAGCGACTGGCCTATTAACTTCGGTGGTAAACCACACTGGTCGCTGCCAGCCTTCATACCTATCACTTTCGAGTTGACGGTATTGTTTGCAGCGGTAGGTATGGTGCTTACATTCTGCTATCTGAACCAGATAATGCCGGGTGTTAAGAAACACGTTTTCCACCCACGCCAAACGGATGATTTGTTTGTAGTAGCATTGGAAATCAACGATCATACTAACGAAGAAGAAGTAATCAACTTCCTGAAATCTACAAATGCTGTAGAAACTTCAATTCAGGTTGCTGAATCTGAATGGTGGTTTGGCCGTTGGGACAAAAAAGAACCATACGAACTGGCATAATTCAGTTGATTGGTTGAAATAGTTGATCAGTTAATATAGTGAGAAAGGGTGTGAAGAGAATTTGAATTTTGACTTTTGAATTTTTAAATATTTATGAACAAAACCAAAAGCATAGTAGTAGCGAGCCTGATGATAGGACTGGGTCTGGCATCGTGCAACAGTGGTAGCATGCGCCGCAACCCGGGTAAAATCTACGCTCCGGATATGACCTACTCTCGTGCTTATGATGCGTATACTGCCAACCCGAATTTTGCTGACGGACAAACAAGCCGTAAGCCGATAAACGGTACTGTAGCAGTAGGACATGAATTGCCTGACCACATGGTAGAAGGCGATACTAATGCGTACAAATCATTCACTACCAGCCTGCGCTTTGATGAAGTACAACTGGCAGAGGGTAAACGTTTGTTCAATATATACTGCGGTATATGCCACGGTACCAACCTGGATGGTCAGGGTCCGTTGTATGCAAGCGGTAAGTTTGCAGCCATGCCTGCCAACCTGAAAGATGCAAAATATCTGCACATGAGCGCAGGTACTATGTATGCAGCTATCAAGTATGGTAAAAACGCTATGGGTTCTTATGCAAGCCAATTAGACATGAAGCAGCGTTGGATGGTAATTGCTTACATCAAGAAAGTGCAGTCTGAAAACGGCGGTGATGCATATGCGTTTGGTGCTACAGGTACTGCGACCCCTGCACCTGCAGCAGATACGGCAAAAGCTGTAGCAGCAACTACCGAAACTGCTAAACATTAATAAGAAACATCAAGAAACAAGTAAACGTAGTTCTCTAATAATATTACAATGACAGAACGTTTTGAGGTACCTGCAAGATTAAGAAATACCAGCCTGGCACTGATTGCAGTGGGTGTGTTGGTATTAATAATAGGCGGTGTAACAATGCTGGGCGGACACGACCACCACGATAAAACCCGCTTCTGGTTAGTACTGTTGCAAAACAGTGTATTCTTTTTGCTGTTGACTGTAGCGAGCGTATTTATACAAGCTGCAGCTTCTTTGGCACAAGGTGGCTGGATCGTAGCTTACAAAAGAGTGCCTGAAGCAATAGGTGCTAATGTTTGGGTATTCGGTGTTATTGCCGGTGCTATACTGATATTCATTGCTACAGCATTTGATGTTGATGGTCACAATACCATCTACCATTGGGTACACCCGCATGGCGACAAAATACTGGAAGGCAAATCGGCATTCCTGAACAAGGAAATGTTCATCGGCTTCACCGTAGTTGCAATTGCATTGTGGTCTTACTTCGGTCGTAAATTCCGTGCGCTTTCTATAGCTCAGGAGTCTGCACCAAAGAACAGTACTAAAATATACTGGACAGTATTCAAATGGTCTGCTGCATTCCTGTTGGTATATGCGCTGACACAAATGAGCACTATTCCTTGGTTGTGGATCATGAGTATTGATGCACACTGGTATTCAACAATGTTCAGCTGGTACACATTTGCTAGTGCATTTGTTAGCGGTATGTCTGTTATCATGCTGTTTGTAGTATACCTGAAAAATCAAGGTAACCTTGAAATAGTAACTAAAGAGCACGTACACGATCTTGGTAAATTCATGTTCGCATTCAGTGTATTCTGGACTTATGTTTGGTTTGCACAGTACATGCTGATATGGTACAGTAACATACCAGAAGAAACTACGTATTTCAAAATGCGTCAGCATGGCCCTTACAGCCTGATATGGTATTCTGTATTTATCATCAACTTCATTATGCCAATCCTGATATTGATGGCACGCCCTAGTAAGCGCAACTACTTCACAGTTAGCTTCATGGCAGTTGTTATCATCTTCGGTCACTGGTTAGATTTCTTTATCATGACAATGCCTGGCCCATTGGGTGGCCACTGGGTACTTAGCTGGTACGAACTGGGTATCTTCGCAGGCTTTGCCGGATTGCTGATATTCACTGTATCTAATACATTGTCTAAAGCATCGCTGGTACCTGCAAACCACCCATTGCTGAAAGAAGCAATGATACACCAGAGCTAATAACAGAACAACGGATAATAAACACAGTATAAACTAATTACAGTAAATACAAGCATAACTGACCATGTCGGGATTTATATCAATACTATTAACAGGGCTGGTATTTGTTATCATATACCAGATAGCAAAAGCTAGTGAGTACGCTACTATTTTGCGTGGCGAAGGAAAAATCAATGCAAGGGTAAACCGTACCATGGCATTGTTACTTGTTCTTTTCTTCGTACTAGGCTTGTATGGTATATGGCTGTGCCATGATGCGATGGTAGACAAGATGTTGCCTGTTTCTGCATCTCAGCACGGTGTAGAATATGATAGCATGCTGTTGGTAACACTAACAGTAACAGGTATTGTATTCTTCATTACCCAAACACTGCTTTTCTGGTTTGCATACCGCTACCAGTCTACAGAAAAACGTACATCATTCTTCTTCCCTCACAACAACAAGCTGGAGCTGATCTGGACTACTGTACCTGCTATAGCAATGGCTGTGCTGGTAGCTATCGGTCTGCGCAACTGGGGTAAAATGACAGGCGCTGCTCCTAAAGATGCTACAGTTGTAGAGGTTGTTGGTAAACAATTTAACTGGATAGTGCGTTATCCTGGTAAAGATGGTGTGCTTGGTAAAAGAGATTTCAGAAAAATCAATGATGCAAACAACGTGTTGGGTCTTGATTGGGATGATAAAGACAATAAAGACGACATCATTGCTCAGAACGGTGAGCTGCACCTTGTAGTAAACAAGCCTGTAAGCATCCTGATAGGTTCAAGAGACGTTATCCACGACGTGGGTCTGCCTCACTTCCGTATGAAAATGGATGCAGTGCCCGGTATCGTAACTACAATGTGGTTTACACCAACCATCACTACCGCAAAAATGAAAGAAATCACAGGAAACAAAGATTTCGTTTATGAAATCTCTTGCGACCAGATGTGTGGTAAAGGCCACTACTCTATGCGTGGTACTATCATAGTGGAAACTCAGGAAGAGTACGATGCATGGATGGCTAAACAACAGGCATACTATGCTGCCAACAACGCACCTGCGGCTGCACCTGCAGCAGAAGGTACTACGGCACCAGAACAGAAAACCGATAGTGTAAAAGCAATAACGATGAAGTAATCGTTCTGTACTATTACAGAACACATAAAAGTGCAAAAAATGAGCGACGTTATCATTCAAGGAACTAATGTAGCGCACACACACGATGCGCATGGCGGGCATCATGGTCATGAACACCATGAACAGCACTTCATTACGAAGTATATCTTTAGCCAAGACCATAAGGTAATTGCCAAACAGTTTCTTATCACAGGTATTATATGGGCTATTATTGGTGCCCTGATGTCTGTATTCTTCCGTTTGCAGTTAGGTTTCCCTAACGAAACATTCCCTATCATGGAGAAATTCCTAGGTGAATGGGCAAAAGGTGGTAAACTTAATCCTGAATTCTACTATGCGTTGGTAACAATGCACGGTACAATACTTGTATTCTTTGTATTGACAGCTGGCCTGAGCGGTACATTCGCGAACCTGCTTATTCCTCTGCAAATAGGTGCACGCGATATGGCTTCGCCGTTCATGAATATGCTTTCTTACTGGTTCTTCTTCCTGTCTAGTATCATAATGTTTGTTTCATTATTTATACAAACAGGTCCTGCATCAGGTGGTTGGACAACATACCCTCCGCTGAGTGCGCTGAAAGAAGCATCATTAGGTTCGGGTTTGGGTATGGATTTGTGGCTGGTGAGTATGGCACTGTTCGTTGTGTCTTCACTGCTGGGTGGTCTTAACTACATCTCTACTATCCTGAACATGCGTACCAAAGGTATGACGATGACACGTATGCCGCTGACTATATGGGCGTTGTTGTTCACCGCAATTCTGGGTGTACTTTCTTTCCCTGTATTGTTCTCAGGTTTCGTGCTGCTGATATTCGACCGCAACTTCGGTACCAGCTTCTACCTGTCTGAAATCTTTATAGGTGGTAAAGCACTGCCACACGTAGGTGGTTCTGCTATCCTGTATCAACACTTGTTCTGGTTCCTTGGTCACCCAGAGGTATACATCATCATGTTACCAGGTATGGGTATGGCATCAGAAGTACTGTCTAACCACAGCCGCAAACCAATCTTCGGTTACAGCGCGATGATTATCTCTATGATAGGTATCACTGTACTGGCATTCGTTGTATGGGCGCACCACATGTTCGTTACGGGTATGAGTCCGTTCCTGGGTTCTATCTTCGTATTGCTGACGCTCTTGATTGCGGTACCATCTGCGGTAAAAGTATTTAACTGGCTGACGACTATCTGGAAAGGTAATATCCGTTTTACAGTACCAATGATGTTTGCGATAGGTTTCGTATCGCTGTTCATCTCTGGTGGTCTTACAGGTCTGTTCCTGGGTAACTCTGCACTGGATATTCACCTGCACGATACATACTTCGTTATCGCTCACTTCCACATAGTAATGGGTGTGTCTGCGTTCTTCGGTATGTTTGCGGGTATCTACCACTGGTTCCCTAAAATGTTCGGCCGTTTCATGAACAATACACTGGGTTATATCCACTTCTTCATAACACTGGCCGGTGCTTACCTTATCTTCTGGCCTATGCACTATGAAGGTATTGCAGGTATGCCACGTCGTTACTACGACTACAGTGCTTGGGAATCTTTCAAGCAATTTGAAAGCCTGAACAGCTTCATCAGTATTGCTGCGGTGCTGGTATTCTTTGCACAGCTGATATTTGTTGTAAACTTCTTTGTGAGCATCTTCCGTGGTCGCAAGATGACAACGCAAAATCCATGGGGTTCTCCAACACTTGAGTGGACTACTCCAATCAACCCCGGTCATGGTAACTGGGAAGGCGATATTCCTGAAGTACACCGTTGGCCATACGATTACAAAGATGATGGTAATGGCAACGACTTCATCTCTCAGACAACTCCGTTGAAACCGGGTGAAGAAGCACACTAATCAATAATTTTAACTCTTTGTAAATAATCAGCCTCGTCGTAAGACGGGGCTTTTTTCATTGGTAGTACCAAACATACCATTCGTATAACCAAACCTACCACTCGTTTAATGCCTGTTGGAAGGGTGTTTTTTTCAACCGTACTTTACAGTACCTAATAACCCAAACAATCTATACAGATTGACCTATAACCCCGAAAAACGGTGTACCTAATAACCCAAAAGCCGAAACTCCGGCCCCTGTAAATCTCTTTTGGTAACTGTCCCTATCAGTTACCTTTTTTATTTTCAGTACTTTCATACCCTATGAAAAAACTACTGCTGCTATGGCTGCTGTGCACAGCCGCTACCACCTATGCACAAACAGATAAGGAACAGATACTGCAAGTGCTGGATATGCAAATGAATGCATGGAACAGCGGCAGTATAGAGCAGTATATGACGGGCTACTGGCATAGCGACAGCCTGGTGTTTGTGGGCAAGAGCGGCCCTACCTATGGCTACGATGCCACCCTTCAACGCTACAAGCAGTCTTACAACAACACAGACAAGATGGGGCAGCTGCACTTTGATATACTGCAGGTGCGGCAGCTAAGTGCCGAATACTATTATGTGCTGGGCAAATGGGCACTGGCACGTAATGCGGGCGATGTATCGGGCTCTTTCACCCTGCTGTTCAGAAAAATAAAAGGACAGTGGCGCATAGTGGCAGACCACAGCAGCTAAGGGATTCTATATACAAAATAAAAACGCCCCACAATTGTGAGGCGTTTCTGCTTTTATAGTCTGTTTGTTTATTTACCCATAATGGCCAAAAACTCTTCGTTGTTGCGGGTGCCCTTCATCTGCTTCATCAGGAAGTTCATAGCCTCGTCTGTGTTCATGTCTGCAATATGATTGCGGAGTATCCACATTTTGTTCAGCACATCTTTTTCCAGCAGCAAATCGTCGCGGCGGGTAGATGATGATGTGATATCGATGGCAGGGAAGATGCGCTTGTTGGCCAGTTTGCGGTCCAGCTGAAGTTCCATATTACCCGTACCCTTGAATTCTTCAAAGATTACCTCATCCATCTTAGAGCCTGTATCTATCAGCGCGGTAGCAAGTATGGTCAGTGAACCGCCGTTTTCTATTTTACGAGCCGCACCAAAGAATTGTTTTGGCTTCTGCATGGCGTTTGCTTCCACACCACCACTCAATACTTTACCACTTGCAGGTGCTACGGTATTGTGTGCACGTGCCAGGCGTGTTATAGAGTCGAGCAGGATAACCACATCGTGGCCTACCTCTACCAGTCGCTTCGCTTTTTGCAGGGCAATGGTAGATACTTTTACGTGTTTATCGGCAGGTTCGTCGAAGGTAGAAGCTATCACCTCGGCACGTACGCTGCGTTGCATATCTGTTACCTCTTCCGGGCGTTCATCCACCAGTACTATCATCAGGTAGCATTCAGGGTGGTTGGCTGCTATAGCATTCGCCACTTCCTTCAGCAACATGGTTTTACCCGTTTTAGGCTGTGCCACTATCAGGCCACGCTGTCCCTTACCTATCGGGGTAAATAGATCCATAATGCGGGTACCGTAGTTGGTGCCTGTAGAGAAAAGGTTCAGTTTCTCGAACGGGAAGAGTGGTGTAAGATAATCGAACGGAACGCGGTCGCGTATTTCGTCGGGCAGTTTACCGTTGATGGTTTCCACCTTTAGCAGGGCAAAGTATTTTTCGCCTTCTTTCGGCGGGCGTACTGTACCGCGTACGGTATCACCTGTCTTCAGACCGAATAGTTTTATCTGTGATGGCGATACATACACATCATCGGGAGATGAAAGGTAGTTGTAATCGCTGCTGCGCAGGAAGCCGTAGCCATCGGGCATCATTTCCAGCACACCTTCACTGAACACGATACCGTCAAACTCTACATTAAAGTTGGACTGCGGAGCCTCGCGGCGGTGCGGTTGGTGCCTGTTGTGCTGATGCTGTTGTTGCTGCTGCTGCGGACGCTCTTCGGCAGGTGCCACAGACTCTTGCGGCGGTTGTATTTCTGCCTCAGTAGTATCGGGCATTGTGATACCCGAGTCTGTACTTGTTTCCTCTTCGGCAGGCGATTGTTCTTGTGTATTGTTGCTGTCTGCTACGGGGGCGGCTTCTTCGGCTGCTACGCGTGGCTTGCGCAGGCGGCGTTTCTTTTCATCGCCTGTGTTTGCTTCTTCGGCAGCGGGTGCTGCTTCCTGTGGTGCAGGTGCAGGGGTTGCTTCTGCCTTTGGCTTGCGTGTGCGGCGTTTCTTTTCATCGCCGCTGTCTCCCTGTTGCTGAGATTGTTGGTTCAATATGGTATCTATTAAAGTTTGTTTGTCTAATGAACGCGGATTATTGATTTTCATCCTTTCTGCTATGTCCACCAACTCCGGAACGAGCATATCGTTCAGATGTGCAATGTCGTACTGCATGCTATAATATCTTCAATGTGGTTTTGTGTTCTCAATTTGTCCACTAATTCTAAAAACAATCCCTTTTTTAATTTCAGTTCGTCCGCTAATCACAAAAACTAATCGGAGTAATAAAGAAATGGGAAAAGATTCAGGTTACTGAATAACTAAAGAATGGAACGAATGTCCTTATATGCAAGTTTACAAATGTTTTGTATAAAAAACCAATAAATGTGGCTTTTTTTAAGGATTCTGTGACATAAAGGCCTTTGCCATGCGGGCTATGGTAGCCTTGATAGGTGTGTACCGGAAGCCCTGTAAGTAGCTGAACAGCTTGGTGTTATTGTAGAAATTCTGCTTTTGTGCGGTGCGGGCTGTTTCTTTTGTTATAGTTATGGGCTTTCCTGTGATGGTATGCTTCAACATTTCCCAGCGCCAAACCAGCTCTGTCATCCATTGGCTGGCTTTGATGCGTGGCGGTTTTTTGTCCAGTGCTTCTGCCATCAGGGTAAATATCTCTTTGTAGCTGTGATTGCCCTCGCAGAGTATAAAGCGCTCTCCGCTTACGTCTGATTGCATTAGCTGATAAGTAACAGATGCCACATCCTTTACATCTACCCAACCGTTGATGCCCTGTGTGTAGAAGGGAAACTCTTTGTAGGCAACTTTCATCAGCCTGGCAGAGCCATCGTTCCAGTTGGTACCCTCACCCAGTATAATGCCGGGGTTAACTATCACGGTATCAATACCTTCTGCATGGGCGCGCCACACTTCCAGCTCGGCACTGTGCTTGCTTTGCGAGTACACAGAATTGTATTTGCTTTCTTCCCACTGTTCTTCTTCCGTAATCTCTTTTGCTTCCTCACTACGCCCCAGTGATGCAATGGAACTGATAAACGCCAGCTTGCGGACGCCCTGCTCTATAGCCTGATTGACAATATTGGCAGTGCTTTCTATATTGAAGTGCAGCATACGCTCCTTGTCCTTTGGGTGAAAGGAAACAATAGCTGCACAGTGATATACATCGCGCACACCTTGCATGGCTTCTTCTACATCGTAGATATCCAACAGGTCGTAGCGTTGCCAGCTAACATTGGGTAGCGACATCATAGCTGCCGATGGCTGGTTGCTATTGTACAACGCACGCACGGTATGCCCCTGTGCAGACAATAACTGCACCAGATGGCTGCCTAAAAAGCCACTGGCACCGGTAACCAATATGATATCAGAAGAAGGCGTCAAAACACTAAGTTAAGAAGCCAAAACCCACACTGTTGAAGAGAATGAATTTTGGCTTCTGTAGTTATATCGATTGAAACTGTTTGAGAAATCGGAGGTCGTTTTGCGAATACAAACGCAGGTCATTTACCTGATACTTGATTTGCGTAATGCGTTCTACACCCATACCAAATGCAAAGCCTGTGTACACTTCGGGGTCTATACCAAAGTTGCGCAGCATATTAGGATGCACCATGCCACAACCCAATATCTCTACCCAGCCTGTGTGCTTGCAAAGGCTGCAGCCACTGCCGCCACATACGGTACAAGAGATATCCATCTCTGCACTCGGCTCTGTGAAGGGGAAGTAAGACGGACGGAAACGTACTTTGGTATCTGCGCCAAACATCTCTGTTACAAAGTAGTAGAGTGTCTGTTTCAGGTCGGCAAAAGACACGTTTTTATCTATATACAAACCCTCGCACTGATGGAAGAAACAGTGTGCACGGGCAGATATGGTTTCGTTTCTGTATACACGTCCCGGACAGATAACACGCACAGGTAGGTTGCCCTGCTCCATAATACGCGCCTGTACTGATGATGTATGTGTGCGCAACACCCAATCAGGCTTTTGCGATACGTAGAAGGTATCCTGCATATCGCGAGCTGTATGGTGTTCGGGCATATTGAGCGAGGTAAAGTTGTGCCAGTCGTCCTCTATTTCAGGGCCTGTAGCCACACTGAAACCTATCTTCTCGAATATGGAAACGATTTCGTTTTCTACCATGCGCAGCGGGTGGCGTGTACCCAATGGCAATTGTGTGCCGGGCAGGGTAATATCCATGCCATCGTCTTTCTTGCCTGTGCCCGATTGCAGGTGCGCAAACTCCTCATATTTAGCTTCGGCAAGCTGCTTGAATGTATTGAGCAACTGGCCTGCTTCTTTCTTTTGTTCTACAGGTACGTTTTTCATCTCCCCAAAGATGGACTTTACGATACCCTTAGTGCCAAGAAATTTGATACGGTAGTTTTCCAGCTCCGTAGCATCTGCCGGGTTGAAGGCAGTTATTTCCTGTTCGTGTTGTTTAATTAGTTCCTGTAAGGATTGCATAGGGTGCAAAGATAGTTAATAGGTTGATTGGTTGATTGGCAGAAAAGTGCATGTTTACGGTAATATATTGATAGGTGTGCCAACGGCGGTATGGCTGTATATTTCGTCTACCTCCTCGTCTGTAATGGCTATGCAGCCGTGTGTCCAGTCTGTAAGGCGGTGTGCGGCACCAATATATTCTTTACCGTTTTTCAGCCCATGTATTTTTACACTGCCACCGGGAGATTTGACATTTTTAGCTGCAAATGCTCTGTCGGCTGCATTGGGGTATGAGATACCGAGGTTTTTGTGGTAATCGCTATTGGGGTTCTTATCGTTAATGAAATAGAGCCCTTCGGGTGTTTTCATGTCACCTTCAAAATGCTTTTGTCCTACCGGAGATTCGCCAAGTGCAATCTTGTAGGTTTTCAGTAAATGACCATTGTTATACACCTGCAGCCTGCGTTTCGATTTCAGGACTACAATGCTGTCTACGTTTTGTTGCAATGCTGTGCTGTGTGTATCGAAGCCTGGTGCAAAAATTATGACACTGATAAGACACAATAAACCAAGGGCTTTCATTGTTTTTAAATTGGCAAATGTTTGAATGCCAACAGATAATGAAGGTCGTTATAGTGCTTTATAAAATTCTGTTATTATTTTTACCGTACCTGTATTCGTAACCTCCTCCTATGCGTACTACCGAATTTATCAGAAAGAACCCTGTTTTTGTAATAGTAGCTTTGTGCCTGCTATCAAGATTGCCACAATTAATAAGTCCTGAGTTGTATTGTGACGGTGATGAATGTGTGGTAGCCATCATGGCGAAAGAGATGTACGCAGGTAGGGAAATTCCACTTTTTTTCTGGGGACAGCGATATGGTTTTTCATTGTTTGAATGTGCAAGTATATTACCGTTCTATCTGTTGTTCGGATATACGACAGTAGCTGTTAAACTAGGTATTCTCAGTGTTTGGGCTACAGGGACAGTATTGTTGTATAAGGTGCTGTACAAGCTGATGGACTATAAGTTTTATCCATCTATGCTGATGATTACAGGCTTTATTTTGTTCCCTGCATGGATGTTGCAATCAATGAAAGCATGGGGTGGTCCGGTTACCTCATATATGCTTTCAAACCTCATTTTATACTTACTCATTTGTAAATCATATTATCAAAGATGGTGGTTTCACCTGTTGATTGGTATATTGATAGCATTGGTGTACGAAAGCCAGCGCTTATGGTTAGTAGGTGTTTTGCCTGTATGGATATATATGCTCTATGATAAAAAGAAATTGATATGGAGCGCACCGACATTGGCCTTAGCTGCTTGTATCTGTGTGTTGCTTTGGTACTATAAGCAAGATATTCCTGAAACGCATATAATGCCGATATCTATACCTGAAAGTATTCGTATGACTTTATTCAGGTTCGAACGTTTCCCTAAGTATCTGTATGATTCGCTGCATGGCAATTATTTCTTTGCGACACACGAGAACCCGAATTTTTTCAATGCTTTTACAGCTATTGCAGGGTGTGCTTTGTTTTTTGCTGTGTTGATATATGGGATACTACACTGTGCATCTGCATATAAGCTGAAAACAATGTTGACTGCAACTATCGTATTTGCCCCGCTGGTGGTGGTATATTCAATATTTACAGAAGGGCCTGAAGGACGATATTTATTGCCTGTTTCAGGTTATGTTGTAGTGCCACTTGCAATAATTATTAATAAGTTGGAAATACGAAAGTGGTATACGGCTGCTATATACATCTTCCTTTTAATGGAGGGAGTATCTACAGTTTGTTTTTATGGTTTCTCTGATATGTCTGTGGGCAGGAAAGGAAGCGTGAAAGGAATAGTGGACTATCTGAAAAAAGAACAAATCAAATACGTATATACTGCAGACTGTATGGTGCCATTCGAGTTAATGTTTTATTCAGGGAACAGCATTTTTGCAAGGATGCCTTACCAACCGGCAAGAGATCAGGCAGCGTCTGATAGTGTTGATAATGCGCTGAAGCGGGGAGACAGAGTCGCAGTGGTTAAGTATAATGACGGAAGCGATACAGCTTGGGATAACACACAAAAATTCAGCGATTTCTATATAGTGGAAAATATGCCTGCAGAGATAGTGGTAAAAGAGTTTGATGTAAAATAGTGTAGGGTAAGACAACTGTTGCTGTTAGCAGGTAAGAAAACTATCTTTGAATTCTGCGAATAACGATTGATGCATTCAATAAAGAGATACAAAGGCTACACTATTTGGTTGATTATAGCGTTGTGCTTTGTGTCACGCATCCCGATGCTGACGTCCCCGAATATGTTGCTGGATGGGGACGAGAGTGTTGTAGGTCTGATGGCGAAGCATTTGTATGACAGGCAAGAGCTTCCTTTGTATTTCTACGGGCAGCGTTATGGTTTTTCGTTGATAGAGGAATTATGTATTCTGCCGTTCTATGCTGTGATGGGTATGACGGGGCTTGCCGTAAAACTGGCAATGCTCAGCCTTTGGACAACGGGGGTAGTATTTACCTATAAAACACTTTTGAGGTTTAACAAAACAGATGGTACACTACCATTATTACTCACCCTATTACTGATAATTTGCCCTGCATGGACGGAATGGTCTATGAAAGCAAGAGGTGGCTACCTGACTGCATTTACGCTGTCTGCAATATTGGTTTACCTACTATTTGATGAAGAAAGAAAACTAAAACCAGCTACCTATATGTTGGTGGGCTTGCTGATGGCAGTGCTGTATGAAAGTATGCCACTGTGGATGCCATTGCCTGCTATGCTGCTGCTATATAGGTTAGTAAAGGATTTTTCTATTGCAAAGTTGTTGAGTGTAATCGTAGCTATAGCATTGCCGTTGGTGCTGTTAGCCATGTACAAGCAGTCGCTATACGAATTTCATAAACCAGACCCGACCCTGTCAATGGCAGACTGGTGGCATAATATAACAAGGATACCTTCTTTCCTGTATGTATCGTTGCATGGTTTTCATAGCTACTATGCCGAACTACAACCTACATGGTTTCAAAAGATTTTTGCAGCGGGCTTTGTGCTGTTGATGCTGACAACTATCATATTGGCAATGGTGAAAATGGTAAAGGGAAGATTTAAAGATGTTGGTGTCATCATACTTACCGCATCCATGTTTATTTCGTTGTTTATTACCATCATAACGCCTTTTCCTAATTACAGGTTTATGCTGCCTGTAACGGTAGAAGTATTGCTGCTGATGCAGATAGTATGGAGTAGCAGTAAGCCCTACCTGATACCAATCTTATTGCTGATACCAATCGGGGTAGGTTCTTTATTTACATTCAGGCAATTGAAATTCACGGCTTTGACAGAAAAGAATATTCTGCAAGTATCAGACTATCTGCAAAAACACCAAATCAAACATGTTTACAGCCTGCATATGTACCTGGCATGGCAGATGAATTTTTACTCACAAGGCAAAGTGCTGTGCCGCGATGTAGCTCCTGTAGGAAGAGTGCCCAAGATGTTTACCGAAATAGACAATGCCCTGATAGCAGGTAAGCCCAACGCCGTAATAGGTGTAGATAATGATTTTGGCAGCCTGTACATCACAAAGCCGGTAGTGATGGATGTGATATATATTAAAGAAAATGTTCCCATCTCAGAGGTGCAGAAGGGGTTCGCAATAGCGCCGTGATTAGGGTTACATTAGCCATATTGTTAAGATTTACGGAAGTCATCAGCGATGCCGTGTTTTTTGGTTAAATTGTGTATCTAAATAAGCACGGAATATGAATAGGGCTATTCGTAAGGTAGCGGTAGTAGGTAGTGGTGTTATGGGCAGCCGTATTGCCTGCCATTTTGCAGGTATCGGTGTGCAGGTGTTGTTGCTGGATATCGTACCGTTTGAACTGAATGCTGCAGAGCAGGCAAAGGGATTGACATTGGAGAGTAAACAGGTGCGTAACCGCATTGTAAACGATGCCCTGCAAGCTACGCTGAAGGGCAAGCCAAGTGCTGTGTACACAAAAGAGGTAGCCAACAATATACAGATAGGTAATTTGGACGACGACATCAGCAAACTGGCTGATTGCGATTGGATAATAGAGGCTGTTATTGAACGTCTGGACATTAAGCAAAAAGTATTTGAAAAAATAGAGCAGCACCGCAAACAGGGTACGCTCATTACCACCAATACATCGGGCATACCGATACACATGATGAGTGAGGGCAGGAGTGAGGATTTCCGTAAGCACTTTTGCGGTACACACTTCTTCAACCCGCCACGCTATCTGCGTCTGCTGGAGATAATACCAGCACCTGATACCAAACAGGATGTGATAGACTTCCTGATGTTGTATGGCGATAAGCATCTGGGTAAAACCACTGTGTTATGTAAAGACACGCCTGCATTCATTGCCAACCGTGTAGGTGTATTCGGCTTCATGGCGGTATTCCATGCTATGCAGCAACTAGATATGACGGTAGATGAAATTGATACACTGACGGGTCCTGTAATGGGTAGGCCAAAATCTGCCACCTTCCGTACAGGCGATGTGGTGGGTTTGGATACATTGGTGCATGTAGCGAAGGCATTGCCGCAAAACGTACCGAATGATGAAGCGAAAGATATATTCATACTGCCTGCTTTTCTCGAAAAAATGGTAGAGAACAAGTGGCTGGGCGATAAAACAGGACAAGGCTTTTATAAGAAAGTAAAAGGTGAAGGTGGTAAGTCGGACATACAGACATTGAACCTGAAAACAATGGAGTATGGCCCGAAAGTGAAAACGAAATTCGCTACACTTGAAGTAGCCAAGCCGATAGATGACCTTGCACAAAGATTGAAAGCACTGTATGCAGGACAAGATAAAGCAGGCGAGTTTTACAGGCTATTCCACCATATGCTTTTTGCATACGCAAGCAACCGTATTCCTGAAATAGCAGACGAACTATACAAAATAGACGATGCCCTGAAAGCAGGCTTTGGTTGGGAGATAGGTGCATTTGAAAGCTGGGATGTATTTGGTGTGGCAAAAGTTGCAGAACAGATGAAGGCTGCAGGCATACAACCTGCTGCGTGGGTAAACGATATGCTGGCTGCAGGCAATACCACATTCTACAAAACAGAAAACGGACAGCGTAAGTATTACGATGTAGCTACTAAGGCATATAAGGCAATACCGGGTGAAGGTACATTCATACTGTTGGAGCATCTGGATGAAAAAGTGGTGTGGAAGAATAGTGCATGTAAACTCTATGACATAGGCGATGGCGTGGTAGCATTGAGATGGAATACCAAAATGAACAGTATAGGTGGCGAGGTACTTGATGCAGTGCAGAAATCGGTAGCCATAGCAGAAGAGAAATTTAACGGACTTGTAATAGCAAACGGTGGCGCCAACTTCAGTGCGGGTGCCAATGTAGGACTGATATTCATGTTTGCTGCAGAGCAGGAGTACGATGAGTTGGATATGGCGGTACGCCAGTTCCAGAATACAACCATGCGTCTGCGCTATAGCAGTGTGCCTGTGGTAGTTGCTCCACATGGTATGACACTGGGTGGCGGTTGCGAAATGTGCCTGCATGCAGATGCGGTACAGGCTGCTGCGGAAAGCTATATAGGCCTTGTAGAACTTGGTGTGGGCCTGATACCCGGTGGTGGTGGCACTAAAGAAATGGTAGTACGTGCAAGCGACAGAAACATAAAAGAAGATATAGAGCTGAACTATCTGCAACAATTGTTCATCAATATCGGTACAGCAAAAGTATCTACATCTGCACACGAGGCTTACGAGCTTTCTATCCTGCGTAAGGGAACAGATGCTATATCCATCAACCCTGACAGACGGATTGCTGATGCAAAACGCAAAGTGTTGATGTTGCACGAGCAAGGCTATACACAACCTGTAATGCGTAAAGACATAAAAGTGCAAGGACGTAGTGGACTCGGTCCGTTGCTGGCAGGAATACATGGTATGTGGAGGGGTAACTATATCAGCGATTACGATAAATTCATTGCGGAAAAGTTGGCGCATGTAATGTGTGGCGGCGACCTGAGTGCACCTACTATGGTGAGTGAACAATATCTGCTGGATCTGGAACGTGAAGCATTCCTAAGCCTGTGCGGACAACGCAAAACACTGGAACGCCTGCAAAGCATATTGCAAACAGGCAAGCCACTGAGAAACTAAACCTTCATGAAATTTAGAGCAATCATCCTATATATCGCACTACTGCTGGCAGGCCCTTTGTATGCACAAAATGCAGAGAAGGAACTGAATGCGCATCTACAGCATATACAATACTGGAGGTACGAATATTCTGCAGAAGACACAAGTTTTCCGGGAGAGGTAAATCAGGACGACTCTGTGAAAAATGCAAACAGGCAATTGCTTCAATATTTACTGAGCGAAGGGAAGCGTAAAACAGAATTGCTGAAAGTGGATATAAAGCTGTCAGAAAACAGTGATTTGAAATACGTAACATCAGAAGATAAAAAGCTTCGCATCTATTGCTGGGATATACAAGCAGGCTTGTCAACACACTACTACAACGCAGTAGCTGTTTATGAAATCAACGGTGCATTGCAAACAGCAGTTATGAATGAAGTGCCTGAGAATATAGTAGAATCTACACCTACAGGCTATATGTATACTTCTGTTGAAGCGGTAGCGGGTAATGGCGGTGTAAAATATTATTTGCCATTCTTTACCGCTCAAAGTGTGGAGCAAGGAGTTACAAAAGGTGTGCAGGCACTTAGTATAAAAGATGGTTTGAAAGATGCCATGGTATTTGGTGGTTCTGCCATTGTCAAATATTCTTACGATCACGCATCTAACTACGATTTTAAAAAAATGAAAGAACGCTACACCATACATCTTGTAAAAGGAAAGCTGTTGGTGCCTGTTGTGGAAAGTAAAAACGTAACGGGTAAATGGCTGGTGTATGTGTGGAATGGTGAACAGTTTAACAAGGACAAGAGCGAGTAATAAGAGAATGGCTAAAAGAATAGTTTCGGTTATAGTATTGTTATTAATGGTGAATGTGCTTTTTGCACAGTCAGACCCTTTGACGCAGGCGCGTGCATTTACCGAAAAGAAAGAGTACGATAAAGCTGCAGAGGCATACAAGAAAATGTATGGACAAAACCCTGCAGACAATGATGTATATACTGAGTATCTGGAACTACTGCTGCAAACCAAAAACTATAAAGAGGCTGAAAAGATTGTAGAGATACAAAAATCGGGCAAGCCCAACTGGCCAATGCCTTTTGTAGATGCAGGTAGGGTATTGCAAGCGGCAGGTAAAGACAAAAAAGCAACAGAGCAATATGACGAGGCCATAGCAAGATTGAACGGTGATGACAACTGGACAAGACAGGTGGCGAATAAGTTTGTAGCAATGGGCAACGACGACTACGCCATTAAAACATATGAGCGTGTAAGAGAACAGTTTCGTGTGAACTATATGTATACAGGCCCGCTTTCGAGGCTGTATGCTAAAAAAGGAGAGACTGAGAAAGCTATTGCTGTAATGCTGGATGGTGGGCAGGCATTTATGATGAATGGTGCAGAAGATACAAAAGCAGGGCTGCTGGAGATATTAGGCAATGACCCCAAGAAACTACAAGCAGGACAGAAAGCACTCATCAAAAAGATAAACGAACAACCGGATAATCCTTTCTTCACAGATTTACTTACTTGGCTGTATACGCAGAAAGACGACTGGGACGGAGCACTGATGCAGGTTGTGGCACTGGATACTAGGCTGAAAGAACAAGGAAGCAGAATACTTGGTTTTGCACGCTATGCGGTAAAAGAAGAGAAGTATGATATAGCCGTAAAGGCATATGATGAGATTATAAGTCTTGGTAATGATATTCCCTATTATACTATTGCAGCAAGCGAAAGGCTTTCAGCGCAATTCGCTGCACTGCAGAAGAATGTGAATTTTTCACAGCAGGATGTAGATGCGCTGTTGAAACAATATGACGCCTTCTTTACACAGTCGCCACAGTTTTATGCAAACGATATAGTTTGCGATTATGCCAAACTACAGGCACAGTACAATAACAATCCTAAAGCAGGTATTGCAATACTGAAAAAAGCACTGGAGCAACCTGGGCTTACTAAAATGCTGAACGGACAATGCAAGGTGCAACTGGGCGACTATATGATACTGGATGGCGATGTTTGGGAGTCTTCATTGTTGTACAGTCAGGTAGATAAGGCATTTAGGGAAGATGTGTTGGGTGAAGAGGCACGTTTCAGGAATGCAAAGCTGGCGTATTATCGTGGCGATTTTGATTGGGCACAAGGCCAGTTGACAGTGTTGAAAGCATCAACCGCGGAACTGATAGCGAATGATGCGCTATATCTCTCTATACTGATAACAGAAAATATAACTGAGGATAGCAACTTTACACCGCTGAAGCGATTTGCATATGCAGACCTGCTGTTGTTTCAGAACAAAGACAAAGACGCAGATGCATTGCTGGATAGCATTGTAACCAACTATCCGCAGCACCCGTTGTATGATGATATACTGCTGCAAAAAGCGAAGCTCGCACAAAAACACCGTGAATACGAAAAAGCAATTGAGTATTTGGTAACAATACATGCAAAGCATGGTAAAGATGTGCTGGGCGATGATGCGGTGTTTCGTATAGCTGATATCTATGAGCGTTACATGAACAAGCCAAACGATGCTAAGAAGTATTACGAAATGTTGATAATGGAATATGGTGGCAGTACTTTTGTGCAGATAGCGCGCAACAGGTTGACCACATTGCAGGCAGGCGTAGCAGTCCCCTAATACAATATGAAGAAATGGCCCACACATGAAGCGTACATCTGGGAGCGTGTTCCGTTCCTGCGTTTGTTGTTGCCATTGGTTGCGGGTATTTTGGTTTACAGATATTTTTCCGTTTTTGATTTAAGCGTAGTACTTGCTGTTGTATTTATCAGCACTTTACTGTTTGGAATCTTTGCGTTTACAAAATCAACTAATCAGCTGGTGCAATACCTGCGTTTTGCTTCTTTGCATATCGCATTGATAGCTGCTGCATGGGTCCTCTGTTATTTCAACGACATCAGAAACGACAAGGATTGGTTTGCAAACAAGCAAGCAAAAGCTTTTGTAGCAAGGGTTGTAAGTACACCTGCAGAAAAAGAAAGGACTTGGAAGCTGGAAGTAGAAGTGCTGCGAACGATAGATGCGAATACAGTAAAAGCATCTGAAGGGAAGGCTTTTGTATATGTATTTAAAGATGAACATCTGCTAAATATTCATCAGGGAGATACCATAATGTTGCCCGATAAATGGCAAATGATAAAGCGAAGTGGCAATCCTTTTGAATTTGACTATGCGGCTTACTGCAACAGAAATAATATTTACCATCAACAATTTCTGGCAGCTAATGAAATCGTATTATTTGCAAAAACACTACCCCAAAATCTACCCTTTATTCAACGTTTGCACAACTGGTCTGTTGCTGCTATTGCCAGGTATATAAAGGACGAGCAAGTACTTGGGTTGATGCAGGCAATGTTGGTAGGTGAAGAAGCAAATATGGATGCAGACCTTCGACAGGCATATTCAGAAACAGGCATTATACATATTGTGGCTATTTCGGGTTCACATATTTCATTCTTCTTTTTGCTCATTACTTTCCTGCTAGGTTGGATAAAACATAAGAAATGGCAATGGGTCAAGTACATTGCTGCAATACCATTGGTCTGGGTATATGTGATGATGAGTGGTGCACCGCCAAGTGCTGTGAGGGCTGCTTTGATGTTTTCTATACTGGGTATTGGTTTTGCTTTCGATAAGTCTTCCCATAGTCTTAATCATCTACTTGCTACTGCATTTATACTATTGTGTGCAGAGCCTATGTGGCTGTATGCTATAGGTTTTCAGTTGTCTTTTGTAGCCGTATTATCATTGATACTGTTCTACAGGCCGATATATAAATTGTATGTGCCAGTCAATGTAGTTTTGAGAAGACTGTGGCAGGTAGTAGCAGCAAGCCTTGCCGCCGAATTGTTGGTATCGCCATTGGTTGTTTATTATTTCCATTTATTCCCGTTGCAGTTTATAGTAGCCAATGTAATTGCTTATTTGTTTATGGGCTTTGCCTTGATTGGTGGTGTGCTCTTAGTAGCATTGAGTTCACTGGTACCTGTAGCTACTTTGCTTGGGAGTGCGATTGAGTTGATAGTGTCAGTATTTAATGGGTTAGTTTACGGGTTGCAGAATGTTAATCCGCGAGCGTTCAATTTTTTGCAGATAGATGGCGCAGAGCTTGTATTGTTGTATGTAGTAATTGCAGGTATTGGTTATTACTTATTACAGAAAAATAAACGAGGGCTTTATGTTGGCTTAGCCTCAATGGTGGTATTGCTATCACTTTTCAATCTCGATGAATGGAAAGCATTGCATCAACACAATCTTGTTGTTTACAATATCAATAAGATAAACCACATAGAACTGATAGATGGCAAAAAGCATTGGGTGATAAATACAGATACCATTATTGACGAACGCAAGAAAAACTACGTACTAAAACCCGCACATTGTGGTTATGGTGTATGGAATGACAGGAGATATAAAAACGACAGGCTATTTGTAGTAAGGGGTAAAAAGGTATTGGTGTTGGATGCTATGGATAGTGGCAATAGCAAGTTTCCGGTAGATTATGTTGTTATCAATTTTGCTGCACGCCCAGAAGATATAGCGCAGGTGCAGGCCACGTACAGCCCGGTGCAGATTGTATTGGGAAATAATATATCCCGTACCAAACAAGAGGCTATAGCAACGGATGCCCGTACAAAGGGTATCAATATCTGGACTGTTTCCCGAAACGGTACATTTATATTATAAGTTTACGCCCTGTTTTGCCTATCTTTGCGGCTCATTTTCGTACCTGTTAAAAGTTTTTTTGCATGAATCGCAGCATCAAATCGGCACTGATATCTGTTTTTTACAAAGATGGTCTGGAACCAATTGTTCGTAAACTGAATGAACTGGGTGTTACTATCTATTCTACAGGTGGTACCCAAACATTTGTTGAAAACCTTGGTATCCCTTGTGTTCCGGTTGAAGATGTAACAAGCTATCCGTCTATACTAGGTGGCCGTGTTAAAACACTGCACCCGAAAGTATTTGGTGGTATCCTTGCCCGCCGCGATTTTGAAGATGATCAAAAACACGTACAGGAATTCGAAATTCCTTTGCTGGACCTTGTGATTGTAGACCTGTATCCGTTTGAGGAAACAGTAAAGAGTACTACAGACGAAAAAGCAATCATCGAAAAAATAGACATCGGTGGTGTATCGCTGATACGTGCGGCTGCTAAAAACCATAAAGATGTGTGCATCGTGGCGTCTCGCAACCAGTATGACGAACTGCTGGAATTGCTGAACACTAAAAATGGTGAAACAGCACTGGAAGACCGCAGGAAGATGGCTGCTGCCGCATTTGTAGAATGTGCGCATTATGATGTTGCCATCGCAGACTATTTTGTAAAAGGTACAGACACTGCAGAATTCCAACTGGCGGTAGCTAATAAGCAGCCATTGCGCTATGGCGAAAACCCACATCAGGCGGCTGCTTTCTATGGCGATATTGATGCGCTGTTTACAAAACTGAACGGTAAAGAACTTTCTTATAACAACTTGGTAGACATAGATGCTGCGTGCCAGATTATGTCTGAATTCTCAAATCCTGCTTTTGCTATCATAAAACACACAAATGTGTGTGGTGTTGCAGAACGCAGCGATGTAGTAACTGCTTGGGAAGCCGCATTGGCAGGCGACCCTGAAAGCGCATTTGGTGGTGTGCTGGTTACCAACCAACCTATCAACATGGCGGTTGCACAGAAAATAAACGAACTGTTTTTTGAAGTACTGATTACTCCATCTTTTGATGAAGATGCATTAGCATTGCTGAAAAGCAAGAAAAACCGCATACTGTTGCAACAGAAAGCAAGCTTCTATCCTGAAAAAGAATACAAACGCATATTGAATGGTGTACTTGTACAGGCTGCAGACAAATCAAACTATGCAGACTGGACAGAAGCAGGCGCACGCAATACTACTGAAGCTGAAAGGGCTGATTTGGCATTTGCGAACATCATCTGCAAGCACCTGAAATCTAACGCCATTGCATTGGTAAAAGACAAGCAATTGGTAGGTAAAGGCTGCGGACAAACAAGCCGTATAGATGCGCTGCGTCAATCGCTGGAAAAAGCCAAACAATTCGGCTTCGACCTGAATGGTGCAGTACTGGCTTCGGATGCATTCTTCCCGTTTGATGACTGTGCTTGCATGGCACATCAGGCAGGTATTATGGCACTGATTCAGCCGGGTGGTTCTGTTCGCGATAATGATACCATCCAGTATTGTAAAGACAATAACATGGCGTTGGTAATGACAGGCGTTCGTCACTTTAAACACTAATTTATTATATTCACAGTCTATGGTATCTATCCTCATAGACGATGACTTGCTACTGCGCTCGTATCAGCTGGAAGACGCTGCCGAACTGTTTCGTTCGGTAGAGGAGTCTCGCCAGCACCTGCGCCCGTGGCTGATATGGGTAGACGGTACAACCAAACCCGAGCATTCGCAACAGTTTATACAGCTTTCGCTGCAACAGCAAAACAATCAGGAAGCACTTGCGTTGGGCATCTTTCATAAAAGAAAGATAATAGGCGGTATAGGCATGCACCAGTGGGACCATACACTGCAAAAAGCGCAACTTGGCTATTGGATAAGTAAGGAATACGAGGGCAGAGGAATTGTATCTGCCTGCCTTGAAAGATTTATTGATTTCCTGTTTGAGAAAGTAGGGCTGAATAAGCTGGAAATTCACTTTGTAACAAGCAATAAACGCAGTGCCGTAATTGCAGAGAAGCAGGGTTTTAAAGTAGAAGGCATTATCCGCGATAGCTATATTATGAATGGTATGTTTACCGACCTTGCGATAACAGGCCTGCTAAAGAAAGAATGGAAAGAACGTAAAAAATAAAGCCTCGTTTATCGGGGCTTTATTTTTATGCTTTCTCGTTCAGCTTCTCCCATATTTCAGGAATACGCTTCACCCAGTTCAGTTCTTTCATTTTTGATTTGGCATCTTCTACAGGGCTGCCAAAGTATATTTTACCGCCTTCTATGGTTTGTGCCACACCGCTCTGTGCATATACAATAGCGCCTTTGCCAATTGTCAGGTCTTTGCTAACACCTACCTGTCCCCATAGTATAACTTCATCTTCTATTATGGCTTTACCACCAACACCTACTTGTGCTGCAAACAGACAATTCTTGCCAATTACAGCACCGTGGCCAATGTGTATATGGTTGTCGAACTTAGTACCCATGCCAATGATGGTGTCACCACTCACGCCTTTATCAATTGTGCAGCAAGCACCTATTTCCACATTGTCTTCAATTATCACACGGCCACAGCTTTCCAGCTTGTCGTACTGCGCAGCACGCTCTTTACGACGTTTGAAGTAGAAAGCATCTGCACCAATTACAGTGTTTGCATGTATAATAACATTGTCGCCTATCACACAATGGTCGTAGATAACTACATTGCCGTGTATCAGACAGTTTTTACCAATCATTACATGATTGCCCACAACTACACCCGGCTGCAGGTGGGTACCTTCGCCTATGACGGCCGTTTCGCTTATTTGCTTATCAGATAGTACAAAGCTGCGGAAATGAGTAACGATTTTCACATATGCACTGAAAGGATCATCGCAAACCAATAGTGTTTTACCCTCAGGGCATTCTACCTCTTTATTGATGATGATGATGGTAGCGGCAGAGTTAAGACACTTGCTATAGTATTTTTCAAAATCAACGAAAGAAATATCGCCCGATTCTACTTTATGTATCTCGTTGATGCCTGTAGCTAATTGCGTAGTATTGCCCACCAGTTTAGCTCCCGTAAATTCGGCCAGCCACTGTACCGAAACCCCTTTTTCAAACTTCATAAACCCAAAAAGTTTGTGCAAAAGTACGATAAGCCGATTTCATTATTGCACCAAGTTTTCAGACCTTTAGCTGATAATCTCATACGCTTGCGCTACACCAACCTGAACGGTAAAATAACAGAGGCAGAAAATGCAATGGTATCGGTAGATAACAGGTCTTTCCGCTATGGCTACGGCCTGTTTGAAACCATGCTTATTAAGGACGGTAAAATAGCGTTGGCTTCATACCACTGGGAAAGGTTGACGGTAGGGTTGAAAGCACTGCATCTGGAACTTCCGAAGCTGCTGACAATTACTATACTTGAGGAAGAAGTGCTCAAAACTGTACGAAAAAATAAGCTGGAACATTTATGTAGGGTACGCTTGCAGCTATATGCAGATGATGGCGGTTTGTTTGATGGGAAAAGCCAAAAACCGCAATACATAATTGAATGCTATCCGTTGGAAGAGCATATATTTCAGTTGAATGAAGCAGGGCTTGTTATGGGCATTGCGCAGGAGCTTGCAAAGGCAAATGATAGCATCGCCAACCACAAAACCACTAATGCACTTGTGTATGCACTGGCTGCACAACTGGCAAAAGAAAACAAGTGGAATGACGCGCTGATACTGAACAGTGCAGGAAATATTATTGAAACTACTATAGCTAATATCTTCTGGATAAAAGATAATGTAATATATACCCCGCCGTTGTCTGAAGGCTGCATCAGTGGCGTGATGCGCAGGTATATCATGGAGCATACTGAGGCGGTAGAACAATTATTGACGCCAGCCGTTTTAAAACATGCTGATGGGGTTTTTATCAGCAATGCCATCCGCAGAATAAAGTGGGTAGCAGCCATAGGAAATAATACATATAGTAAAAATGCTGTTGTTGCATTTGCCAATAGCATGAAGTGGCAATAATTGGTACATCATCCCGATTATCACATTAACTTTGCAGCCTTATGAGTAGCAACGTTCGAGTTCGTTTTGCACCGAGTCCTACAGGTGGTTTGCACCTTGGCGGCGTGCGTACTGTTTTATATAATTATCTGTTTGCAAAGCACCATGGTGGTGAGTTTGTGTTGCGTATAGAAGATACAGACCAGACTCGTTATGTAGAAGGTGCAGAACAATATATCTACAATTGCCTTAGCTGGTGTGGGTTGGAGCCAGACGAAAGTCCGCTGAAAGGTGGCCCACATGCGCCATACCGCCAAAGCGAGCGTAAAGCATCCTACTACCAATATGCCAAGCAACTGGTAGATGCAGGACATGCATATTATGCCTTTGATACGCCCGAAGAACTGGAAGCAATGCGAGCCAATCTGAAAACAGAAGCTAACCCCACACCGCAGTACGATGCTAAAGTGCGTATGCAGATGCGAAACTCTGAGGCATTGGGTATAGCAGAAGCACAGAAGCTGATAGATGCAGGAACACCATACGTAGTGCGCATCAAAATGCCACAGAATGAGCAAGTGGTGTTTACAGACATGATACGTGGTGAAGTGCATTTTGATACCAATCTGGTAGATGATAAAGTATTGCTGAAAGCGGACGGTATGCCTACTTATCACCTGGCAGTGGTTGTAGATGACTACCTGATGGGGATTACGCATGCCTTCCGTGGAGAGGAGTGGCTGCCAAGTGCTCCTGTACATATTTTGTTATGGAGAAATCTTGGATGGGGCGATAAAATGCCTGAATGGGCACATCTGCCACTGATACTGAAACCTGATGGGCATGGAAAGCTGAGCAAGCGCGATGGTGAACGTCTGGGCTTCCCAGTATTTGCCATGAATTGGAAAGATCCTAAAACGGGTGAGCTGACACAGGGTTTCCGCGAGCGTGGTTTCTTGCCGGAAGCATTTATCAATATCCTAGCAATGCTCGGTTGGAATGCAGGGACTGAGCAGGAGATATTCTCTATGGATGAACTGATTGAGAAGTTCTCTATAAGCCGTGTACATAAAGGTGGTGCCAAGTTTGACTATGAAAAGGCAAAATGGTACAACCATCAATACATTCAACGCAAATCAGATGCAGAGCTGGTGCAGCTTGCTAAACCATATATAACTGCAAATGGTGTAACAACAGAAGATGCTTATCTCGAAAAAGTAGTAGGACTTATTAAAGAACGCTGTACGTTACTTCCAGACTTCTGGGAACAAGGACATTTCTTCTTTAAAACCCCTGAAATAACCGAGCTCGGTGCTATTAAGGATAAATGGAACGAGCAGAAGAAAGCTTTCTTTGAAAGCTGGATAGCAGGGCTGGATGCAGTTACTGACTGGACACACGAGGCACTTGAGGCTAATTTCAACGAAGTAATGGCTGCTAATGGGCTTAAAAAGGGTGATGTTTTACTGCCGCTACGTATAATGTTGGTAGGAGGTAAGTACGGGCCCGGAGTATTCCATATTGCGGAAATGATTGGTAAAGGAGAGTTGGGTAAACGGTTGAGCAACGCTATTGCATTACTTTAAATTGAATTATACTATAAATAAAAATGGCTTCCATCTGGAAGCCATTTTTATTTATATAAGTTCTGAATAAAAAATTATTGCAGAACGATTTTTTGAGTTTGTCTGCTACCACTTTCAGATACAACTTCCAGAATGTATGTACCAGAAGCCAGATTGTAAAGAGCAGTTTTGAATTGCATAGTGTGAGCGCCTTGAACGTCAACACTAGAATATGGAGTTGCTACTTTTTGACCTGACAGATTGTAAACATTCATTGATACTTTTTCTGTAGTAGGTGTATTGTATTCAACATAAACAACATCACCAACTTTTGCAGGTGTAGGGTATACGTTGAGGATGCTCAGGTTGTTATTATTTACTTCATTAACACCTGTTTTGAAGAAACCTGAAAGTTTCATCATTTCAGCGTTGATGATTTCTCTTTGTGTAGTAACAGTAGTGCCATTGTATGAAACATATGCTACAACCCTTAAGTTTTTCTTAACCCAAGTAGGATCAACAGTGAAAGTTACTTTTTTAGTGTATTTAGTACCTATTACCGGTGTTGCAGGAATTACACCTGAAAAACCCCATGTAGTACCTAAAGTTTTGCGAAGTACGTTGTTGTGAACATATCCGTCAGCGGCGTATGTTAGCGGGCTTTTACCACCTTTAGGACCACCAGAGAAGTTGATTTGCTTTAAAACACCGTCAGCTTTGATACTGTCTTCAATAACCATGAAGTTTACCGTAATAGGTACACCTGCAGTAGGAGCAGCAGTAAATTGAACAATGATGTCAGCTTCGTATGTGTCACTACCTTTATCAACACGATTAGCTATACCAACAGATGCAATAGCGGGCTTAGCTTTTTGAGTGCTATATGCTGCACTCCAAGAACCTCTACCCATAGCTACTGTTGTGTTAGAACTATACTTAACGTAGTCAACAGATCCGGCAGGATAGCCTGAAGGTTGTGCAGCAGCATCAAATGCATCACCTTCCGCAGTTTTAAGCGGGCTGGTAGATGGCGTGTACGAGCCAGTGTGAATTTGTATCGGAATGAAGTTAGTAGGGTCTGAAGCTAGCATGCCCTCAATAACTGTTGTACCGTCTGTACAAAACTGACAGTTAACACCAGTGTAGTCATGAAGGATAACCTTCTTAGTTTGTGCATTTGCACCAACTGCTGCCAAAGCGAATGAAGCGAGTAATAATTTTTTCATTGTAGTTGTAGTTTTTAAATATTGAGTGTTTACGAATATAAGAAGATTTGAACAAAAACAATATAATTATTAATCTTTTTTTAATATTGTCATTTTAACATATGTGATAGGTGAGCCGAGCATATATAGCCTTGTAGAAAATAGCTACATTTGCGCCGTTATGGCAAATGATAATAAGCTACAAAGCATTATAGCACATTGTAAAGAGTACGGATTTGTATTTCAAAGCAGCGAAATTTATGACGGATTGAGCGCTGTTTATGATTATGGGCAGTATGGCGTAGAATTGAAAAAGAATATACGTGACTATTGGTGGAACAGTATGACACGTATGCATGACAATATAGTTGGTATTGATGCTGCCATCTTTATGCATCCAACTGTATGGAAAGCCAGCGGACACGTTGATAATTTCAGCGACCCGATGATTGATAATAAAGACAGCAAAAAACGCTATCGCGTAGATCATCTGATAGAAGGCTATGCAGAAACATTACCCGCTGCTGATGCAGAAGCACTAATTAAAAAAATGGAGCAATTGCTGGAAGCAGATGATTTTGCAGGGTTGAAATCGCTCATAGAAGACAATAAGATTAAATGCAGCGTTAGTGATACTTGTAATTGGACAGATGTTCGTCAGTTCAATCTCATGTTCTCTACAGAGATGGGTGCAGTAGCATCTGATAATCCGGAGGATAACAAAGTGTATCTACGTCCTGAAACGGCGCAAGGTATATTCGTAAACTTCCTGAATGTGCAGAAGACAGGCCGTATGAAAATACCATTCGGTATTGCACAAACGGGTAAGGCTTTCCGCAATGAAATAGTGGCACGTGGTTTCATCTTCCGTATGCGCGAGTTTGAACAGATGGAGATGCAATTCTTTGTACGCCCTGGTACACAAAAAGAATGGTACGAATACTGGAAAGAAGCACGTATGAAATGGCACCTGAGTCTGGGTATTCCTGCTGACCGGTATCGTTTTCACGACCATGTAAAACTAGCGCACTATGCAGATGCCGCATGCGATATAGAATATGATTTCCCGATGGGCTTTAAAGAAGTAGAAGGTATACACAGCCGTACAGACTTCGATTTGAAGAGTCATCAGGAATACAGCGGAAAAAAACTAACTTATTTCGATACTGAAATAAACCAACACTACGTTCCGTATGTTATCGAAACATCTATTGGACTAGACCGTACGGTTATGATGCTATTGAGTGAGGCGTATCAGGAAGAAGATTTGAGCACAGAAGAAAAACAAGATAGCCGTGTTGTATTGAAGTTTCCAGCGGTAGTAGCACCAATCAAACTGGCTGTATTGCCACTAACTAAAAAAGATGGCATGCCGGAAATAGCACGAGAGCTGATGGATACTTGCCGTCCTTATTTTAAATGCTTCTACGAAGAAAAAGATTCGATAGGTAAACGCTACCGAAGGCAGGATGCCATTGGTACTCCATTCTGCGTAACTATTGATGGTCAGACCAAAGAAGACCAAACGGTTACAATACGCTATAGAGATACCATGTTGCAGGAGCGCGTACCGCTTTCTGAGGTAAAAGACATAGTGTTGAAAGCAATGCAAACTTTATAAGTATCAGCCGCCTTATTTGGCGGCTTTTTTGTATTATGAATATGGATCAAGAGCAAGAAATAGTAAACAGGGAGCTGGAAGCTGAATATGGAATTTCTCTGCACGGTATTGTATCTGAACAGGAAATAATAGAAAGCCTTGCTCTGCAGGTGGGGGCTATTGCTGCAAAAGGGCCAGATGCTTTTTTTCAGTTGATGTACAGGCTGGATATTCCCGAAAAAAAACTAACCCTTGCTATGATAGATAAAGAAGCAGCTATAGAAATAGCTAAACTGATATATAACAGGCAATTACAAAAAGTAAGGAGTAGGGCATTTTATAAAAAAAGTCATAAAAATGATGACGATTTAGCATGGTGATATTTCGTAATTTAGTAGGTATGAAAAAGCTCGGATTTTTATTTCTGATTGTATTGCAATCGGTAGCTTGTACAAAAAAGCCGGATACGATAGTCGACTCAAATCCTGCAGCTAAAATAAATATTGCAATTGAAAACTATGCCGGTAGTCAAATACTTAAGCTGAATGATATTTGGTATAAAAATGAAAATGGCGACTCATTGCAGATATCAGTGTTCAATTACTTTATATCGAATATAAAGCTTACTCGAGATGATGGTTTTGTATATACCGAACCAGAAAGTTATCATTTAGTAAGAGAAAATAATGCATCTACTAAATCATTTACTATAGTAAATGTACCGCCTGGTAACTACAAGACAATAAGTTTTATGATAGGCGTGGATAGTGCTCACAATGTATCCGGTGCACAAACCGGAGACCTTGATCCTAATTCAGGAATGTTCTGGGATTGGAATACAGGATATATTATGGCAAAGCTTGAAGGTAAGTCTCCATCAAGTTCGGGAGGTATAGTTTTATATCATCTTGGAGGGTATAGTGGTACTGCTAATGCAATCAGGACTGTATCGTTAAGTAAAGACATTACATTGCCAGACAAACAGTCAAAGACTATACACTTAAAAGCAGATGCTTTAGAATGGTTTAAAACGCCAACAACTATAAAAATCAAGGACATAGATGTTGTGTCTGCAAACAGTACAAAAATAATTGCCGATAACTATGCAGATATGTTTTCGATAGACCACATTGATTAATTATGATACGTAAGATTAGTATAGTATTTGTTTTATCATCAATAGCTTTGGCGCAGTCATGTAAGCCAGACCCTGATATGGATGTAAAAGCCGAACTGCCATTAGCTTTTAATGTTCCGCAAGGATGGCCCTCGCCTAATTATAATTACACTAATAATCAGCTTAGTAAAGCTGGTTTTGAACTTGGCAGGAAAATGTTTTATGATGCCAGGTTGTCTAAAGACAATACTATATCATGCGGTAGCTGCCATCAGCAATTTTCGGGCTTTGCCCAGATAGATCATCCCGTAAGCCACGGTATTAATGATTTACTTGGTAACAGAAACTCACCACCACTTTTCAACCTCAACTGGCATACCTCATTTATGTGGGATGGAGGCATTAATCACATTGAAAATCAACCCATAGCCCCGATACAGAACCCGGTTGAGATGGATGAAACAATGGCCAATGTTGTAACAAAGCTGCAGGGAGATGCTACATATCGTAGTATGTTTAAAGCTGCATTTGGTGATGAAACAGTGAATTCTCAACGTATAGCTAAGGCCTTTGCTCAGTTTATGGGAATGATAGTGTCCAGCAATGCGAAGTATGATAAATACAAACGAGGAGAAGCAGGTAGTGCATTTACACAACAAGAGATGAATGGTTATGATGTATACAAACAGAACTGTGCCACATGCCATACAGAACCACTGTTTACAGATTTCTCTTTTAGAAATAACGGCCTACCTCCTACAGGCGTAAATGATAGCGGTCGTGCACATATTACATTGGCTTCTGCTGATTTGTACAAGTTTAAAACACCTTCTTTGAGAAACCTGAAGTATACGTGGCCATATATGCATGATGGCAGGTTCAATTCCATTGATCAGGTATTGAATCACTATACAACAGGTATAATGCAATCACCTACACTGGATAATAAGTTGTCTGGTGGTATAACACTTACAGACAAGCAGAAAGAAGACCTGAAGGCTTTCCTGAATACACTGAACGATGAAGAGTTTGTAAAGAATACTATGTTTCAGGAAGTGAAATAATGAATACAAAAGTGCTTAAAAGAAGAAGACCTTGATTACTCAAGGTCTTTTTTAATATCTATAAGTTCCACAACTTCATAAAACTTTTTAGTTGGGTAGGTGTTACAAGTTTCACCCTCGCCATCCCTATTGAGCTTAACTTTTACCTTAAGCCCATTGTACTGAAATGCACTTGGTATGTATTTAGGACGTAGTAACGAACCGTCACTTCCCAACTGAAGCAAAAAGCCACAACCATCTTTTGCAATATCGCCGGTATCCACAACTGTGGCATTAACCATGTTTTTATCTTTCTTACATGCTACCACAAAAACAGCCAGCAATGCAAAGGCGCCTATTAAGTATTTACGCATCATGACAATCGTTTGATACAAATTTGGCTATGAAAATACTAAAAAGTTTTAAAGGTGCAATCATGCCGTAAACTTATATCCTATACCACGTACAGAATGGAAGTGTTTGGGGTTGCGGCTGTCTTTCTCAAAATACTTGCGGAAGTTGAGGATGAAGTTATCAATAGTACGTGTAGTAGGGTACACATTATAGCCCCAAACTACCTGCAAAATATGCTCGCGAGATACTACCTGACCCTCATGTTCTATTAGTAATTTTAATAATGCAGCCTCTTTTTTGCTCAATTCCTGAGGTTTGCCATTAACATCTATGCATTCATGTGCGGCAAAGTCTATTTTACATCCGTCAAATTCATATATGTCTGCTATTGCTTGCGGGGTTTTAATCTTTTTGTCTTTAACTATTAATTTGTCTACTCTTAACAGCAGCTCTTCCAGATTAAAAGGTTTGGTCATATAATCATCTCCCCCTTTTTTCAGGCCTTCCACGCGGTCAGCACCTGTATTGCGGGCAGAAAGAAACATAATTGGTACATCATTGTGTTGCATGCGTATGGTTTCGCAAACCGTGATGCCGTCCATATCAGGCAGCATTATATCCAGTATTATCAGGTCAAAGTGCTCATTTTTTACCATTTTAATAACCGCGGGGCCATTATCGGCAGTAGTAACTTCGTATCCTTCCAGTTCCAGGTTCAGTTTAAGCGCGTCCCTTAAGCTTTCCTCATCTTCAACCACCAAAAGGGAGGCTTTGGTTTCTTTAGTAGTCATATCTTAGTCTGTTTTCTTGATATAAAAATAATGACAATTAGTGCCGTATGACAATAGTTGGCCGAGATATGGTATTTACATGACAATCCTAAAATCTGTTTGGAGCATTACTAAAATTAATTACCTTTGCCACCCGTTTAGCGGGTGTGGTGAAATTGGTAGACACGCTAGACTTAGGATCTAGTGCTGCGAGGCTTGGGGGTTCGAGTCCCTCCACCCGCACTGAAAAACGACAAGCCGATACCAATGTATCGGCTTTTTTTTAAAAACATTTTAAAAACTAAAATAAACTATGGCTACGGTAACGCGCGAAAACATCGGTACGCTGCACGACAAGATAACCGTAAAACTGACGAAAGAAGACTACATGCCTTCTTTTGAAAAGTCTTTGAAGCAATATGCCAAAACTGCCAATATACCGGGCTTCCGCAAGGGTAATGTGCCTGCAGGTATGGTTAAGAAAATGTATGGCCAGTCTATCTTCGGCGATGAAGTACTGCGTGCTGCAGGTTCTAAACTGGAAGAATATCTGAAGAACGAACAGGTATCAATATTTGCACAACCAATGGTAATGCCAAATGAAAAACCATTGAGCCTGGATATGAATGCACCAATTGATGTTGACTTTGCTTTTGAAGTTGGTGTAAAGCCTGAGTTTGAAATAAGTGCTATCAAAAACAAAGCTGCGCTGACTAAATACAAAGTAGCGATAGCTGATAAAATGGTAGAAGATGAGACAGAGCGCATCACGAAACGCTATGGTAATGCAGAAACTCAGCCTGAAGTAACATCTAAAGATGATATCATCTATTCTAAATACGAACTGTGCGATGCTGATGGTAATGTTGCAGCAGAGTCTAAAATGGTAGAAGATACAGTATTGTTGGAAAAACTGCCTGCTAAGCTGCAGGAAATGCTGATGGGTAAAAAGAATGAAGAATCATTCGTTATACGCCCGGCAGATGTTTGTACAGCAGAAGAATTGGCTGGCTTCATGAAAGACCCGTTGAAAGAAGGTGTTGAAGCTGCTAACAACTATTACAAATTCACTCTGACACGTGTTGCAAAACTGATACCTCGCGAGCTGAATGAAGAACTGTTTGCACAGATTTTCCCTAACGACGAGATTAAAGATGTAGCTGATTTCAAAGAGCGCCTGCGTGCAGAACTGAGCAAAGAATATGATCGTGTAAGCCGTGAACGCCTGCACAATGAGATATATGAAATGCTGGTGCACAACACATCTTTCGAACTGCCTGTTCCGTTCCTGAAACGTTGGTTGAAAGAAGGTGGCGAAAAACCAAAATCTGAAACAGAAGTTGAAAACGAATTTGGAGGTTTTGATCACCAACTGCGTTGGACACTGATATCTGACAAGTTGATAATAGAGAATAGTATCTCTGTAAGCATTGAAGAAGTAAAAGAACACATCAAAGCGCAAGTGCTGGGGTATTTTGGCATGGGTGCAGACGGTGATGCTCCTTGGTTGGATAGCTACATGCAGAAAGTGCTGAAAGATGATAAAACAATGGACGAAACTTATCGCCGCCTGTTGTTTGAAAAACTTTTCACTTTTCTGGAAACACAGTTTAGCATTGCAGAACAGGAAGTTAGCGAAGAAGAATTCTACAAATTGCCTGATGCACATGCTGCACACCACCATCATCACTAATAGTTAAATAGCGTTAAATAACAAAAGGGCTCTGCAATTGCAGAGCCCTTTTTCGTAACTTGTGTATGCACTAAAACTATTAACTATGGGTATCATATCATGGGCATTGTTTGGCCTGATAGCGGGCGCAATTGCAAAAGGATTACGCAAAGGAGATGACCCGGGTGGTTGGTTGATAACAATTGTTATAGGCATTTTCGGGGCAGTGATTGGTGGTTGGATAGGTACGGCACTTGGTTGGGGCGATGTAAACGGGTTTAACATCAAAAGCTTTTTCCTGGCAGTGGTAGGTGCCTTACTCTTACTTTTCATTATTGGTAAAATGCGTAAGTAAGTTTAACGCATCTTGGTGTAGTAGAAATCTACAGTTTTGCCATTACCGTCTATATAAGCATGTATAGAGGTGTCTGATGTTTTTACATATACAATACGTTTCGGGAAATCGTGTCTAGCATTCTCAAATACTATAGATGAGTCTGTCAGCAATGATTCCCGAAACTGTACAGACATGCCGTTGTTCTGATTGCTTACATTCGGGATATAGAAGAGCGTGTCGTTATCATTTACAAGCCTTACAGTTTCATGGCTGGCAGTATCACCTTTGGGTGTTATGTAATAACTATAACCATTCCATTCATTTTCTGAAGTATTAGACCAGCTTTCAATAACCAATCCATCAGCAGATTTCATTTGCCAATTTCCCAGCCACCATTTTAGTTTATCAATTTTTTTATTGGGGTCAGGTTGTGTGTTCTGTACTACTTCATCTTCTTTACATGAACAGAAAAAAGAAATGCATATCAGAATCGAGACTATTTTTTTCATCTTATAAATCTAACTGATTTTGTTTTTTTACAGAGGTGTACTCAATATTAATATTATTTTTACATTGATAGTTTCCCCTGTTGTTTTATATGAAGTACTATATCGTAGCGTTATTCGCTTTTTTATGCTTATCTGCCAGTGCTCAAACCTCGAATATTGATAGCCTTAGGTCTGCATTTGAAAGTATGTCCCCCGGCAAACCTAAACGTGATGTAGCGATTAGTCTTACTAATATATACCTCGATAAAATCAATCAGCAGGAAGCAATGAAGTATGCAAAAGAAAGCATACAAGCTGCCGAAAGTCTCCCTCCGGCATCTAAAGTAAAGCCATATTGTATTTTATGCTCAGTATACTGGGCAATGAACGACTATACTAGTGCATTGGAGGCAGCAGAGAAAGCGCTGGAATATGCCAATCAGGATTCGAATTCGGATGCCATTGAAATGGCTAACAACAGCATAGGCAATACATACTACAGAATGGGCAATTATTATGATGCAGAAAGGTTTTTTTTGGTGTCATTAGAAAGTGCTAAAAAATCTAACAACAAATCCTCAATAGGGTCGCTTTACAACAATTTGGCCAATGTCAACTTGGCAAAAGGGAATCTTGATAAGTCTGTCAGTTATTCCATAGAAGCACTCAAACTAAAAGAAGCATTGAATGATGAAAAAGGTATTGCAATGGTGTGTAACAATATTGCGAATGCATACCGTAAGCTACAACAACCCGAGAAAGCACTACAGTATCAGTTGAAGTCTCTTGCGATAAAAGAAAAACTAAATGATACGAGAGGTATAGCCTTATCGCTGGGCAATATTGGCAATGTATATCATGATTTGGGCGATACGCAAAAGGCTATCAGCTGCTACCTGAAGGCACTTAAATACCAGTTGCAGATAAAAGATGATTTACTAATAGGGAATTCGTACAATTCTTTAGGCTATGTTTTCTACGAACGAGGCGACTATAAAAAAGCTATGGAATATTACCAACTGTCTTGGCATTATCGTAGTAAGACAGGTAATAAATCTGCTTTATCTAGCATGTATAATAATATGGCTAAAGTATATACTGCAACTGATGAACTTGGGAAAGCTGAGGATTTTTACAAAAAGGCATTGACGCTTGCAAAAGCTAACGGGGAAAAGGAAGATATAGCAGAAGCAAATAAAGGCCTGGCAGATGTGAGCACGAAAAGAAAAGACTTTGCGAAATCCTTGCAATACATGATGGATGCAGAAAAAGCTAAGGACTCTATCTATAATATTGCCAGCTCTACAGCTATTGCAGAGATGCAAACCAAATATGAAACAGAAAAGAAAGATGCATCAATAAAGCTCTTGCAAAAAGAGAATGAGCTGCAGGATATTAAGTACAAAAAGACAGTATTTATGTTTGTTGCACTTTTCGTGCTGATAGGTGCAATCTTAATCATAATATATACTTATAGTTATCTGAAGCAACATAAAAAGGCCGAACAGCTGAGAGTAGATGCAGAGTACAAACGTATTAATGCTATTGTAAATGCGCAGGAAGAAGAGCGTAAGCGAATATCTGCGGAATTGCATGATGGTCTCGGGCAGGTATTGTCTGCAGTAAAGCTGAACGTAAGTATGCTTAAAGACGACTTGGGACAAAATGCCTCAACACTTTCGCAGTACAACACCGCTATGCTATTGCTCGATCAGTCTTGCAACGAAGTGAGAAATATGTCTCACTCCATGATGCCGGCAATATTGGTGAAAATGGGACTTAAAGAAGCATTGAGAGAGTTGGCAAGCGCAATTAATAATACGGGAGTGCTAAAGGTAATGATAGATGATAAAGAATTGGATAATGAACCGGCCGAATTAATAAAGATTCATCTATACAGAATCGTGCAGGAACTGTTGAATAATATTTTAAAATATGCAAATGCAACTGAGGTGCAAATCCAGTTCTCGAAAGATAGTCAGGGGCTAGGTTTAATGATAGAGGACAATGGTAAAGGCTTCGATACGACTGTACTGAATAATTCAAGCGGGCTTGGATGGCACAGTATCCAAAGCCGGATAGCACTTTTAAAAGGACAGATAGAAGTAGATTCTAAGCCCACTACAACAGGCACTGCAGTTTTTGTGTCTGTACCTGTTGTAGATGTGCTTTGATATAGTTATACCCTTGCCCTCCATGGCAGGTCTTCAACGCCGTTGATGTGAGATATGTATCGTGCCAATACAAACAGGAAGTCTGATAATCTGTTGAGATAGCGTACAATCAACTCAGGTACCTGCTCCTGCTGTTCTATCATGCTAACGCATATACGCTCTGCCCTGCGGCATACACAACGTGCTACGTGGCAGGTAGAGGCCGCAAGCTGCCCTCCGGGAAGTATGAATGAGCGCATTTCCGGCAATACTTCATTCATTTCATCAATCAATCCTTCCAGCCATGTTACATCTTCATCATGTACATCGGGCAGTTTCATCTTTACTTCCTTATCAGGGTTGGTTGCCAATACAGAGCCAACAGTAAAGAGGCGGTCTTGTATTTCGCGTAGCCAGCCGCTTATTTTTTCATTAGCAGCCATATCGTTTACCATGCCAATGAACGAATTGAGCTCATCTACAGTGCCATAAGCTTCAATGCGGATGTGATTCTTTGGTACGCGCACACCACCTATCAGGCTGGTGCTGCCCTTGTCTCCTGTCTTTGTGTATATCTTGAATGCCATTAAATACTTGTTGTAAGTGTTTCTTTGTTGCGTTTGTCCGTTTCTACCACACCATCGCGTATGCGTACGATGCGGTGTGTGTAGTTGGCAATATCTTCTTCGTGGGTTACCAGTACTACTGTATTGCCTTGCGAGTGTATCTGGCTGAATAACTCCATAATTTCCACAGATGTTTTTGTATCCAGATTACCTGTAGGTTCATCGGCCAATATCAGCGATGGATTATTAATCAATGCTCTGGCTATGGCTACGCGTTGGCTTTGCCCGCCCGATATTTCGTTTGGTTTGTGGTGCGCCCTGTCGCCGAGGCCTACTTTTGCCAACATTTCACGAGCACGTTCCTCGCGTTCCTTTTTACCAATGCCTGCATATATCAGTGGCATGGCTACGTTTTCCCATGCTGTGAGGCGTGGTAATAGGTTAAACTGTTGAAAAACAAAGCCTATCTCTACATTGCGTACATCAGCCAGTTCATCATCTTCCATGCGGCTAACGTCTTTGCCATTCAGTACGTATTGGCCAGATGTTGTTGTGTCAAGGCAACCAATAATATTCATAAGGGTAGATTTGCCCGAGCCAGATGGTCCCATCAGTGCGACATATTCGTTGCTATTGATAGTAAGATTGATACCTTTCAGCACGGGTAATTCCTGCTTTCCGAGATAATAACTTTTCCGAATGTCCTTCAGGCTGATAACTTCTTTCATGAACGGGGCATATTACGCTGTGCCATTCCAAAAATACAGATAATTTTACGCATCACTTTGTATATGGTTTGCTTTCCCAACTGTAAGCTGAATATTGGCTTATATATAACATCGAAACGTGCAGATGGTTATCATAATCTTGAAACTATTTTTTATCCTGTAATGGATTTGAAAGACGTTTTGGAGGTAGTGCCTGCTGAAACCACAGTTATTGCCCTGCACGGAAAAATTGTTGCAGGCGATATGTATGATAATCTTGTATGGAAGGCATACCAATTGCTGAAACAGGATTTTCCGAATATTCCAGCATTGTCAATCCATCTGCTGAAGAATATACCAATGGGTGCAGGTATGGGAGGGGGCTCTGCAGACGGTGCGTTTATGATAAAGCTGCTGAATGATTACTGTGCGTTGGGGCTTACTAATGAGGCAATGATAAGCTATGCACTGCAGTTAGGCAGCGATTGTCCGTTTTTTATAGAGAATACCCCGCAATATGCAACTGGCAGGGGAGAGGTGATGCAACCTGTTGCTGTAGATTTATCGGCATACAGCATACAATTGATTTGTCCGCAGATGCATGTATCTACTGCAGCGGCGTTTAAGATGATAACACCAAAGCCTGCACCTTTCGACCTGCAAAAACTGCCTGAATTGCCAATAGAACAGTGGAAAGATGTAGTTAGTAATGACTTTGAAGCACCTGTTTTTGCTCAACACCCTGAGCTTGCTGCCATTAAAGAGCAACTATATGCACAAGGAGCCATATATGCAGCTATGAGCGGCAGTGGGAGTACTGTATATGGGATATTTGCCAAAGGACAAAAAGCAATCATTAATACCCGTCTTACCTACGAAGAACACATGGGGGTAAAGGCAATTGGAATAAGGTGATGGAAACTAAAATAGCCACTACGATAATCGCAGCGGCTATTTGAATATTATTAAGTCGGAAGCTTATTTTACTTCAGCAACTATTTTCTTGAAGCTTTCAGGCTCATTCATTGCCAGATCAGCCAGTACTTTACGGTTCAGATCGATACCTTTAGCAGCCAATTTGCCCATGAACTGAGAGTAGCTGATACCTTCTTCGCGGCAAGCAGCGTTGATACGTACTATCCACAAAGCGCGATAATCGCGTTTTTTCAGTTTACGACCTACATATTTGTAGCCGAGACCTTTTTCAAGTACGTTTTTGGCAACTGTATATACGTTTTTACGTTTACCGTAGAAACCTTTAGCTTGTTTCAGTATTTTCTTCCTTCTCGCGCGAGATGCAACCGCATTTACCGAACGTGGCATATTTTAATAGTGTTAATTCGTTTTAATTAATAGTTTTTACTTAGCGCAGGCACAACATGCGTTTTACCAGATTCTGATTTGCAGGATGTACAAATGCAGCCTGACGCAGATGGCGTTTGCGCGTTTTAGATTTTTTTGTCAGCAAGTGGCTTTTAAAAGCTTTATACCTGCGTATTTTACCTGTGCCTGTAACTTTGAAAGTTTTTTTAGCACGGCTATGAGTCTTCACCTTTGGCATGGCCTCAAAATTTTTGGGATGGCAAAGGTAGCATTTTTTACTAATCAAACAAAAAATGATGAAACTTTATTAAAAAGCTTTATTCGGCAGCTGGTCTGATGCTGGTTTTAATATGTAAAATTAAGTCTTAAAGAGAAATATGCGATACTATGGTGCAAATTCACCTTTTCGCCTATTTTTACGTTACATATGGCATTATTCAGATTCAGGGTTTACTGGGAAGAAGATGATTTGGTGTACAGAGATATAGAAATACGCCCGACACAGACGTTTTTGGAGTTTCACAAGTGTATCATTACTGCTTACGAATTTGATGGTAAGCATGCGGCATCGTTTTTTGACAGCAATGAAAAGTGGACGCGTGGCAGAGAAATTAATTCTGAAGTGCTTGTGAATAAGCGTGATGCGCCTGCATTGTCAATGATGCGGACACCTGTATCGGCATTGGTTACTACACCTGATCATAAATTTGTATATGAATATGATCCTGTTAAGAAATGGAGTTTCCTGGTAGAATTGATAGGGGTGAGCAAAGACGAAGATTCGCGAAAAACATATCCTTTTATACTACGCAAAGAAGGTGTAGCACCTGCACAATATGGTGTGAAGGGTGTGAACCTTGATAAGCTGATGGAAGTAGAGGAAAAATATGACCTGGGTGAAGATGATATGGACGGCTTTGGTAGCGAAGGCGAAGAGGAAAGCTCTGAGGATTCGGGATTAGATACAGGTGGTGGCAGCGATAGCTTCGAGGAGTAACAGTACAATATATTTTCTTGGTAAAGACAGCATACATCATAGCAGGGCCTACTGCGGTGGGCAAAACCGCTATCGCTATTGCATTGGCAAAACGGCTGGGTACTGAAATAGTATCGGCCGATAGCAGGCAGTGCTATAGAGAGATGTCTGTTGGTACAGCAAAACCAAGTGCGGAGGAGCTGTTGGTAGTAAAACATCACTTCATAGATACACATTCTGTAACTACAGCACTAGATGCTGCAGACTATGAAACACTGGCACTGGGTTATCTGCAAGATATATTTGCAACGCACGATGCCGCAATTGTGTGCGGTGGCACGGGTTTATATATAAAAGCACTGTGTGAAGGGTTGGATACCATGCCTGCGGTAAGTGATGAAGTAGTACGCGATGTAAATAACGAATATGAAACCCGTGGCTTGCAATGGCTGCAACATGCGGTGATGGAAGAAGATCCTGATTTTTATAAAGAAGGAGAAATAAAAAACCCTGCACGTTTGCTGCGTGCGCTTATCTTCAAACGTTCTGTTGGAGAGAGTATTATTAACTATCGAACAGGAGAAAAAAAGAAGCGCGATTTCAGGATAGTAAGAGTGGGGCTGGAATTGCCACGAGAAGTATTGTACGAGCGCATCAATACGCGGGTAGATAAGATGATGGAAAATGGGCTGCTGGATGAAGTAAGAAATCTGTATTCACTCAGGCATCTTAAAAATCTGCAAACGGTTGGCTACAGCGAATTGTTTGAACATATAGAAGGTCTATATACACTGCCGGAAGCAGTAGATAAAATAAAACAGAATACCCGCCACTATGCCAAAAGGCAGATGACATGGTTTAGAAAAGATAAGGAGATGCACTGGCTGCAGGCAGATGACCCGCAGGTAGTAGATAAGATATTAGTACTTTAGCTTCTATTCCCCCAGCCAGTAGACCTTAGACGCAACAAGGTCAAAATCTTCAATAAGTAAAAGTAGATGCCGATAGCAATACGATATGTATTATATTTCATTACTTCTATTACTGATTTATCATTTCGTATTACTAAGACCAATAAGTAGCATGCCATGAGAATGTAGAAAAATGGAAGCTGCAATAAGGTAGCCAGTAGTAGTACCTGCAATGGTACGGAGATGAAAAAAGAAATAAAGTCGAGCGTTGATAATATTCGAACCAATGGTGAAACATTGGGAAGGAATATTGTACGAACCTGATAAATAATGCTTGTTTTGAAAGTGCGTTGTATTTTTTTGATGTAGTCCTTGAATATAAATTGCTCATGTACCACACTCACATCAGGTATTGTATAGCTCTTACCGGTTTGCAAGGCAAAGTTGGTAATGGCTTTGTCTGTACCAGATAACAAAGGTGTGCCGGCAAAACGCTCATTGCCGTACGCTGTAGTAATGGTGCGTATAAACGCATATCGGGTAAACATAAAAGCACCATTACATGCTAATGTTATACCAATGCTGCTTTCAAACAGACGCTTGTAATAGTTGCTGTGATAGCTGGAATGAATATATGTATTCAGGAAATTATCCTGTGCATTTTTTATGGTAATGCGTACGCCAAATATATTGCCATCCGGCTTGTTGCTAATGAATTTAAGGCTTTCTTCGATACAGTGTTTTTCAAAGTACATATCAGAGTCTATGTGCAATACATAGTCAACCTGCTGCAACGCCTCAATTGCACGAATCTGTGATTGCCGCAGCCCGATGTTTTTTTCATTACGTAATACTTTTAATCTGTCGCCAAGTGTATTACCGATGCTTAAAGGTTTACTGCTGGCGTCATCAATTACAATTATTTCTTGTGGCTGTGCTGTGCTTTTGATAATACATTCAAACAGACTTTGAAGGTTTTCTTCAGGTTCGTTGTATGTGCATATAATAATGGAAAATGCAGGAAGCTTTTCTTTGTATTGTTCCTGCGATTTTTGCTTTGTACGTAGCAGATAGTTATTGTACACATAGGCAAATCGTAGAACCAGAAAAGGTGTCATTACCAATAGCAACTTATTTTCGCTTATGGCGAGATACAGGATGAGTGCATTGCTGGATAGGGTAATAAGTATATCAAGATACCTGCGTTTGTTGTGATATATTTTTTTCAGGATGTTACCCATGTATCAGATACGCCGCATCACTTACGTGCAATGGCAACGCCAAAGTTAAGCATTAGCTTCAGAACTTACATGATACTTATTGTAGTAGGCTTCAAGCACATCATTCACCCTGCCATCTTTTGCAATGGTACCCTCATCAATTAATAGCAATCTGTTACAGAATTTTCGGAGTATATCTTCATGATGACTTACCATGATGGTAGTTACTGATGGGTTGCTTTGTATTTCCTGTATACGGGTTGATATTTTATCTTTAAAAAACACATCGCTTCCATAAAACACTTCGTCCAGAATATATATGTCTGCAGGCAATAGTAATGTAGTTGCCAAACTAAGGCGTGTACGTGTACCTGTAGAATAAAATTTTACAGGAGTATCTATTTGTGTTATTTCGCTAAAATCAATGATTTTTTGTTCCAGTTCTGCAATCACTTTTTTACTGTAACCGAGTGCCAATGCATAAAAATGTATGTATTCTCTACCTGTCATTTCGGGTGTAGATACACTGCCTTGGCCAAATACAGGAATAATATTGCCTTCAACGCGCATAGTGCCACTATCTGGTGCGGAAATGCCACTAATGAGTTGTAGCAAAGTAGACTTCCCTGCTTTATTCCTGCCTACTAATCCTACATGCTCTCCTTTATTAACGGTGAAGCTGATATCTCTTAATACTTTCAACCTCTTATCATTGCGGTTGCCGGATAGCATTCCTATAAAGTCATTCAATACATTGCGCAGAAAATATCGACCGATGTATTTCCGGTCTTTGGAACTGAATTGCTTGCCTATATTATTGAGTACTATCATTTCGGCGATGGTGTTACACAAGGTCTGCTATTTTCTTTTCGTATTTCTTAAATACAAGAATACCAGCAATAAATAAAATAAGAGATACCGACATGCCTTTATATAGCATCACCCAAGGTACGGTTTCATGAAACAAGATAGCTCGCAATGATTGTATTACAGATACCATAGGGTTGAGTGTGTAGTAACGCAACCAGTTTGCAGGTACATATCTTATATTATATATAATAGGTAATGAATACAGACCAAGTGGCAACAGAAAACGCAGCATGTGTTTTATATCTCTGTATATAAGTGACGGTATTAGAAACAAAAGCCCCAAGCCTATTGAAAACATAACAACCTCAAGTATCAATATTGGTAATAAAAACATCGCAGGGCTAATGCTGCGCCCGCTTGCAAGTAATGTTATCACTAATACAATAAGACCAAAAGAGAACTCTACAAACTTCAGTAATACAGATGATAACGGGTAGATAATTCTGGGAAAATTTGTTCGTTTGATGGTATTGGGTTCTTTAGTAAACACTTCCAATATATCCAGAAATGAATCTCTGAAGAAAAGCCATGGAAGCATACCGCTGTATATGAAAATGAAATACTTAAGCCTGTTCACATCTACATCAAAGGCCAGCCCGAAAAATATAGTGTATACCAGCGTTGTGATGATTGGGTTAATGACTATCCAGCCAATACCGATATAGGAGTGTTCGTATTTTAGCTTTACCCACTTTGTGGATAGCAGGACGAGCAATTGCCTGTACTTGAATATATCGGCAATATACCGTGAAAGGGAAACCTTGCTGGGATATTCAATCATGTTGCCGTTTATCGATTAAACGCCGAAGATAGCGTAGTTTGCAAGTATTACCAAGGTAGGCGATTATAATACCTGCTCCAGCCAAGTACCGATACGTGGGTTTTATCTATTATTTCCATATAGCACCAAACTATGCCATTGGTATTAACCCGCATCAATCTGCCGTAGTTGCTTTCTTCTATAAACAGGTCGCCATTGGGCAATAGCTCTATTCGGCCTTCAGATTTTGTGGCAATATGCTGTTGTCGCATTATATCATTGTATGGTGTATCAACCTCTTTAGTAGAAAAGTTGTATATATAGAAACTATTATAACCTCTAATGAAATTAAACCGCTTTTTGGCATGTCTGATGACATCATTACCAAGTAAACCTATTCGATTAGAGTCAATTAGTGATACGTCATGTTCATTACTCCAAGGTCCGGTCTGCAACCATTTTATTTTATTGTTTGTGGGGTTATATAGTATTAGCGTACTTCTGTTTCTAATATTAATAAATAAATCTCCTTGATTTGCATACATAGTGTTGCGCAGAACTGGTTGTATATCATTAACATGGATAATATCCGATTCGTATTGCCCTATGCCGGTTAGTAAATACATGGCTCCGTTTTCTATCAGTATACTTGCTATAGATTTCTTAAATAATATTTTACCATTTGAGTCAAACTTTACTATTGCATCGTCTTTTGCCTCTGGGAATAAATTGGAATCTAATAGCGATGGCTTTATTAGGCCAGCAGTCCAGTAGTTGCCATTATGGTCTATTTCTGTACTATGATGATAGACTCCCTTAGTAAACCAAACGATATGTGATTGTTTGTCAAGTTTTATCAGACCATATTCGCCTTTTATAATCAACCCTGTATCATTGGTAAGTATTGGGTGTTGTGTTTTGAAGGAGATAGCATCTAACAAATCATCTTCCAGTAACACGTTATTTTTAGAATTCAGCTGAGCAATAGTTGTCAGATCCGGAACCCAGGTATGTATTGTTTTTTGTTGATTCAGTGAGAATAGTTTCACTACAAACTGTTTGTGCATTTTATCATATGCAGGAATCAACAGATAGCCGCTGTCAGCCTTATTGCTTACAAAATTTACAGATTGCGTAGTTTTATTCTTTTCCCATATTGGTGATTTTACTTCAGACCGTTGGAGGAAGCTATTGGGTATAGTTGCAATGTCAATAATGTATTTGCCATATTTACCCAAACGGTTACCGCCATTTGATTGATGCCATACAGCCCATCCGAAAAGCAGGAATAATAATGATATGAATAATATCATTATTATCAGTACGAATGTATTTATGTGTATTCGCTTCTTCAAAAGGTTATTTTGATATGCTTCGACAAAGGTATTTTATTTTGCCAACGAGCGTCATTTTCTAGTTTTTGACTTTTAATAACTGCCGTTTACCGACCCTAACCCGCCATACACCGATTTCTTAGGCTAAAAATGGTACTATGTATTGCATGGTACTACGTTTTTGCATAGGTTTGCATCATAATCGGTGAAGATGAACATAGAGAATACAGAATCGCAGATGCGGAAAGGGCTTTTGGAATTGTGCATCCTGGGCATCATCCAAAAAGAAAAAGAAGCCTACCCAAGCGATATTTTAGAACAACTGAAGCAGGCCAAGCTGGTAGTGCTGGAAGGCACGCTCTATCCACTGCTTACCAGACTAAAAAACGCGGAGGTGCTTACCTACCGTTGGGAAGAATCTACATCGGGCCCGCCACGCAAATACTATTCGCTCACGGCGCACGGGCAAAGGCTGTATGAACAACTGAAAAACAGCTGGGACGAGTTGAGCCAATCTGTCAATCACTTAACCAACACAAAATAATATACTATGCAACGTATCATCCAGATTAATATAGCGGGGCGCATCATCCCCATAGAAGAAGATGCATATCAACTGCTTAAAAACTACGTGGCATCGCTCGGCAAGCAATTTGCCAAAGAGGAAGGCAAAGACGAAATAATACAGGATATAGAAAGCCGTATTGCAGAGCTGTTCTACATACGCCTGCAAACAGGGGCTCCTGCCATAGACAAGGCCGATGTGCAAAAAGTAATGCAAACACTCGGTGCACCAAGCGAGCTGAATGAACCAACAGGTGCAGGCTTTACAAAGACGACCTACCTGCCGGCAATGTATGGCGAGCAACAAGAGCAACAAAATAAGGGCAACCGTCAGCAGTACGACTATACGCAGCCGCGCAGGCTATACAGAAATACCTACGATAAAATACTGGGTGGTGTATGTAGTGGCGTAGCCAACTATTTTGATATAGACCCTGTAATAGTAAGGCTGGTGATGGTAGTCCTGTTCCTGACTGCGGGTATAGGCCTTGTAGCGTACATACTGGCATGGATGATAATACCTGCAGCCCGTACCATGGAAGATCTGGGATATATGAGCACAGGCAGGCCTATGGATTTTGATACCATACAACGCAATATGGCAGAAGAGCTGCAAGACCTGAAGCGCCGTGGCGAGGAGATGAGCCGCGAGCTGAGGGACTTCTTCAACAAGAAGAAATAATCAGCGTTTGCTTATTTTGTTCATGCTGATGGCGCGCTGACGTGTGCATTTAAAACGGTCAACATCGCCACTGCGCAACTGCAGATGTTTGGTGTCTCGTCCGTTCATGCGTTTCCTCCACATACGAAAGCTGGAAGGCTTTGAGTGTTTGCGCATCAGGTTGATGACATCTGCTTCCTTTAATCCAAACTGAATTTCAATAGCTTCAAATGGCGTGCGGTCTTCCCACGCCATTTCTATTATCCTGTCTATATCTGTTTGTGTAAGCTGTGCTTGCATAGTTATAGTTTTAGAGAAGACATACCACCATCTATATGCAGTATCTGTCCCGTCATCCATTTCGAGTTGTCTGATAACAAGTATGTAGCAAGGGCAGCAATTTCTTCAGGCTCGCCTATTTTCTTAAGCGGATGTCTTTCAGATGCCGCAGCAATCTTAGTTTCATTATCTGTAAGGCGTGCAGCTAGTGGTGTTTTTACCAAAGATGGTGCTATGACGTTTACACGAATCTTAGGTGCCAACTCGGCTGCCAATGCTCTGGCAAAGCCTTCAATAGCGCCTTTGGCAGCAGCAACAGAGCTATGATAGGGCATACCCGTCTGCACAGCAACAGTGCTAAACAGTACTATAGATGCATTGTTGGATGCTGAAAGATTAGGCAGATATGCCTGAATAGTTTTGACTGCACCCAATAAGTTTACTTCGAAATCGTTTTGAAAGTCTGCAGCTTTCAGGCTTTTAAAAGGTTTCAGGTTGATGGAGCCTGGGCAATATACAAGCCCATCTAATGCACCATCTATAGCAGGTGGTAGCTCAGCATTTTTGACATCGTAAGTAATATGTTGTGTTACTGCAACGGCAGGTGTGTTTCTTGACAGAGAGATAACCTCGTGAGATTGTGTGGATAATTCCTGCGCCAAAGCAGCACCAATGCCCGAGCTTGCACCTGCAATCAAAATTCTTTTCATGCAGGTATAACAGTATAAAAAGAGAATGGTTGAAAATGAAAAAAGTCGCCCGAAAGCGACTTGGTGTGGTGGAGAATAACGGAGTCGAACCGATGACCTCTTGCATGCCATGCAAGCGCTCTAGCCAGCTGAGCTAATTCCCCATAAGGAGGCTGCAAATATAACTTTCCTGCAACCATTTGGCAAATTTCTTGTTACCTTTAATAACAACTCATTTGGCACTATGTGGAAGCAAATTCTGACGTATTTCTACATCCGTAAAAAGGATCCCAATGCGCCGTCAAACATAAACATTAAGTTTATGCATGGCATGAACAGAATATCGCTGTTTATATTTCTGGTAGGTATTATCGTTATGATAATAAGGCTATTGAGAAACTAATACTATTATTGACTTAATAGATGTTTTAAACAAGAGCCGCTCATTGGAGCGGCTCTTGTTTTTATGCGTTGTGTTTACGAACGTATTTTGTGAGTATTACTATCACTTGCCCTTCTATCTTACCTTCTATCTGTTCAGTATTATCTTCTACCAGACGAATGTTTTTTACAACTGTACCCATTTTGGCATTCAGAGTAGTGCCTTTTACATCCAGCGATTTTATGAGTACTACAGTATCTCCCGCACTAAGGGGTGCACCATTGCAATCTCTGTGCAGGTCTACGCTGCTATCATTATCATGGTCGCCTGTAGCTTTTGCCCAAGCGAGTCTTTCATCATCCAGATACATCATATCCAGCGCATCAGATGCCCAGCTTTCATTTCTGAAACGATTGAGCATACGCCAGCTTACTACCTGTACGCCCGGTACTTCGCTCCACATACTTGTTGTCAGGAATGCCCAATGCTTTGCATCAAGGTCTTCTTTCTTATCTATCTGTGCAACACACTTGCTGCATATGTAGATGCTGTTATCCTCGTTGCTGCTGGTTTGTGGCTGTATTTCATACACCTGTAGGTTTGTTTCAGAACCGCAGAGTTCGCATTTATTTTCGCTTCGTTGTTTTAGTTGTGCATCAAGTTTCATACCCTGAAATTTACTTTGGGGCGCAAAACTAATTTTTTTAAAACAACTATTTCGATGATATTGGTTAGCGTAGCATACCTACAATGGCTTCCGCAGCATTTTCAGAAGCATTGCTATTGCCCAGAAGGTGCCATAGCTGCTTGTAATCGGCTTTTAGCTTGCTGATATGTTCTTTGTTGTTAAGAATCTTATCAAGCTCCTGTTTTATCATTGTTTCATTCAGGTCTGCCTGTATCAGCTCTGTAATCACAGGCTTATCCATAATCAGGTTTACCAACGATATGTATTTGACTTTTATGAGCTTCTTGGCAAGCCAGTAAGATATGGGGTTGCCTTTGTAACATACAACCTGTGGTACGCCAAACAGTGCTGTTTCGAGCGTAGCAGTGCCACTTGTAACCAGTGCGGCTGTGGCTTGTTTCAGCAGATTGTAGGTCTGCCCTTTTGCCAGCTGCACCTGCTGGTGGCCTATGATAGATGTATACAATTCATCTGGCTGAGACGGTGCTTGGGCAATGATGAATTGATAGTCGGTATAGTGTTTTACTGCCTGTAGCATGATGGGCAGCTTTACTTTTATTTCCTGTGCGCGGCTGCCTGGTAGTAATGCAATGATAGGTTTATCCGCTAACTTGATAGGTGCTGTTTGCATTTCCTGCTCCACTACCTGTATAAGTGGGTGGCCCACATAATTAACCTCGTAGTTCCATTTTTTATAAAAATCTACCTCGAAAGGTAGTATGACGAGCATCTTATCTACATCACGTTTCAGCTTTTTAGTCCTGCTTTCTTTCCATGCCCATACCTGTGGAGATATGTAGTAAACAACTTTTATTCTCTCCTGTTTTGCCCATTCGGCTATTCGCATATTAAAACCGGGATAGTCTATCAGTACCAGTACATCAGGCTTATATGCTGCAATGTCTTTTTTGCAGAAATCTATATTGTTCAGAATAGTGCGCAGGTGCATCAGTACCTCTACAAAACCCATAAATGCAAGGTCGCGGTAATGCTTTACAAGCTCTGCACCTGCGGCTTGCATTTTATCGCCGCCCCAGCAACGTATATGAGCATCTGCATCCTTTTGGTGGATGGCTTTAATAAGGTTGCTGCCGTGCAAATCGCCACTGGCTTCACCGGCAATAATGTAGTAACGCATATTAATTCCAGGCAAACTTTATCAGCAGCATTACAACTGCGTAAAGCATTGTAGCCACAAAGATACCTCTTGCTGTCAAGTCGAGTCGCTTGTTAGTATAGAATATGAATGGAAGAATATTGATGAGAATACCCAGGCTGATGACCTTGGTAGCTTGTGTAGGCATGTGTATCATGTCTTTCACAAAATCGGGGAAAGCGATACTACGAAACAATATCAGGTATACGATGAATATACCAATGAGGGGTAGTATTGCACCTATTAAAAAACCTAATAATGGAACGTTACGTTTCATAAGACAGAAATATTATGCTAATATACAAGTGAAAAATTCATTTTTGTACATACAGGCACGAAAGATGTACATTTGTTGTCAATTAGGTAAAATATAGCGCATGAATTTTCATTTGAAAAACCTGCCTGAACGCACCCAAAGTCCTCGTAGCTACGGCCTGACGATGGTGATGGACAAAGGCATGGGACTGGACGAGGTGAAGAATTTCTTATCTGTTGCCGCTCCTTATGTAGATATTGTAAAATTTGGTTTCGGTACGGCTTTCGTTACCAATAATCTGAGAGAGAAGATAGAGATATACCAGTCTCACAATATACCTGTGTATTTTGGTGGTACGTTGTTTGAAGCTTTCCTGATACGTGGCCAGTTTGACGACTATCTGAATACTGTAAAAGAATTCGGTCTGAAACACGTGGAGGTGTCTGATGGCTCTATAACAATACCACACGCTGAAAAATGCGGTTATATTGAAAAACTGGCAAAGCATGTAACAGTGCTTTCAGAAGTTGGTTCTAAAGATGCCGCACACATCATCCCACCATATAAATGGATAGAACTGATGCGTGCAGAGCTGGATGCAGGCTCTACTTATGTAATTGCAGAAGCGCGCGAAGCAGGTAACGTAGGTATTTACCGTGGTAGTGGTGAGGTGCGCGAAGGCCTGGTACAGGAAATCCTGACACAGATTCCGTATGAGAAAATCATCTGGGAAGCACCGCAAAAAGCACAGCAGGTTTACTTTCAGGAATTGTTGGGTGCTAATGTGAACCTTGGTAATATTGCTCCGAACGAGGTTATTCCGCTGGAGGCAATGCGTGTAGGGTTGAGGGGTGATACCTTCTTCCTGTATCTTGACAAAGACAAAGAAGCTAAATAGCAAAAATTATACGGAGGCATACAATTTTGTATGCCTCTTTTTGTTTCTACAGGTATCTTTACTGTATGACAGCAATGTACGGTCTGATAGGTTATCCGTTAAGCCATTCGTTTTCTCCCGCTTATTTCAATAATAAGTTTGCAACGGAGAATATAGAGGCGCGATACGATGCCTATGCAATACCATCTGTTCAAGACTTGAAAACATTGCTGAAAGAGCATCCGCAACTGAAAGGACTTAACGTTACCATTCCATATAAAGAACAGGTGCTGCCATTGCTGGATGAAACAGATGTTGCTGCAAGAGAGATTGGCGCTGTGAATTGTATTAAGATTGAGGAAGAGAAACTCATTGGTTATAATGCCGACCATATCGGCTTTGCAGAGAGCCTAAAACCTTTATTGCAGCCACAACATACACATGCACTGATACTGGGAACAGGGGGGGCTGCAAAGGCTGTAATGTATGCTTTGTATCAGTTAGGGGTTGAATACAAAATAGTATCGCGCACAGGTGGTGATATGCAGTATGCAGATGTTGACGAGGGTATAATGGATAAGTACAGGCTCATCATTAATACTACACCATTAGGCATGTACCCCGCAACAGATGCAGCGCCGGAGATCCCATACCAATATTTGTGTAAAGAACATCTGCTGTACGACCTTGTATATAATCCTGAAGAAACCTTGTTTCTGAAAAAAGGAAAGCAACAGGGAGCAACCATTAAAAATGGTTATGAAATGCTGATACTACAGGCAGAAGCTTCCTGGCAAATATGGAATACTAACCGATAGTGTAATATACGCAGGTAGTAAGGAAATTGCGTACAAATGGTATAGCACTGATGATGCCAAGTTGTTTGCGTGGTTTCAGTCCAAATTTGTATTTGTATATCGGGTTGATAAGGAAATGCCTTTTGTTGATGAACTTCATGCCACTACTACGGACAATTTTCTCAAAACGCTCTATAGTGATTTGTGTGTCGTAGATGTCCATCAACTCATTTACCACACCTTCAGGTTCACCTATCGCCTTTACAATGCTTTTGTAGATAGGCTTTGGTAGGATGTGATACCAGGGCATCATACCAATCTTATGTTCGCATATCTGTTGGTGCCCGCCAAATGGCATATACCATGGTGGGAAGCCAAAGAATATCTGCCCGCCTTCTTTCAGAAAGTTTTTGAGATAGGGTATAAATTTTTCCTGATTGGGAATATGCTCGATGGCATCTTTCAGGATTATGACATCGAAGAAACCTTTGAAGCGTTGCAGAAAGTCTTCGTCGTATACATTTTTATAGAGGAACTCAATTTTACCTGCTGCAACATCATCTGCAAAAAACTTATTGGCAAGGTCTATACGCAACGGGTTCAGGTCTACACCTACACAATATGCACCGCTTTCCATAAACGGCACCAATACGCCGCCTTCGCCGCAGCCTATTTCCATTACGTTTACACCTTTGCCTACTTGCTTTGTTTCTTCTATAAAAGGCAAAACATAAGAGCGTGAGTTATCTACCTGTTGATCGTATTTTATCTGATCGTCTTTGTGCTGTTTGAGCGCCAATGTATTCCTGTTTTTTGAGCGTCGTAAAGTTAACCTTTTACTTCATTCATCAATGCCTGCAGTACTTCCAATTGCTTTTTGATGCTCTCATCGTGTATTTTCTCGTACAGTGCTACGATGAACTCTTTAGAAAGATTGTGTTTTTCAGCCCTTGAGCCACGTGTTTCAACTATTTCGCGCCAGCGTTCAGGCTGGTAAGCGGTCATATTACACTCTTTTTTCACCTCTCCTATACGCGCGCTCAGTTCCATACGTCGGGCTATCAGGTCTATTATTTCAGCGTCAAGGCTATCCATTTGCTGGCGTAGTTGTTCTAGTGTCAGCCCGATTCCAGCATCTGTAGTATGTTGTTGGCGTATTACCAGCTGGTCCAAGATTTCTTTCAGCCTTGCCGGTGTCACCTGCTGTGCAGCGTCGCTCCATGCAACGGGTGGGTTAGGGTGTGTTTCTATCATCAAACCCTCAAAACCCATATCCATAGCCTTCTGTGCAATATCTGCCACAAGTTCTCTGTTGCCGGTTATATGGCTCGGGTCACAAAAAATAGGTAGTTCAGGATTTCTACGCTTCAGCTCTATTGGTATGGGCCAGTTGGGCTGATTACGGTATGCAGATACCGCCTGATAGCTTGAAAAACCTCTGTGTATAGCCGCTATATCTGTAATGCCTGCCTGCATCAGGCGCTCTATAGCACCCTGCCATAGGTCTACGTCGGGGTTCACGGGGTTTTTAACCATTACAGGTATGTTCATGCCTTTTAATGCATCTGCCAGGCGCTGCACCTGAAACGGGTTTACCGTAGTTCTGGCGCCCAGCCACAATACGTCAATGCCATATTTCAGCGCCTGCTCTACGTGTTGGGGTTCTGCAACTTCTACCGTAACGGGTATTTTATGAGTCGCTTTTACCTCCTGCAGCCATTCCAAAGCCTGTATGCCATTGCCTTCAAAACTACCCGGACGTGTACGTGGCTTCCATACACCCGCACGGTATAGTTGTACAGGGATATCTGCAATGCCTGCTGCTACTTCCAATACTTGCTCTCGTGTTTCTGCACTACAAGGCCCTGCTATTATGTATGGCTTATTTCCGCTACTGAAAAATGACATAGTGCAAAGGTAGCAGTTGATTTATTATTTGACCGAATACCTGATTAGTTTCCGTTTATATTAAAATATACTGCTAACTAACCTGTTGAGCCATTTCAAAATACAGGGTTATCTTTGCCGCTATGCAAAAACTGCCTGCTAAAGAAGAATTGAAAGATGGTGCTGTGATATTGATAGATAAGCCACGCAAGTGGACATCTTTTGATGCCGTAAATATGGTAAAGCGCCTGGTGAAAGTGAAAATAGGCCATGCAGGCACTTTAGACCCGCTTGCTACAGGGTTGTTGATTTGCTGCACGGGCAAATTCACGAAGAAAATAAGCGAATACCAAAAGCAAGACAAAGAATATACGGGTATCATACACTTGGGTGCTACAACACCTACATACGATCTGGAGAGCAAGCCCGACAATGAGAAGCCATACGCACATCTTACAGAAGCAGAAATAAGAGATAATGTAAAGCAGTTTACAGGTAATATAATGCAGGTGCCTCCCATCCATTCTGCTATTAAGAAAGAAGGTGAGCGGGCTTATGACCTTGCTCGTGCAGGTGTGGAGGTAAAACTGGACCCAAGGCCTGTTGTTATCAGTGAGTTTGAAATTCTTAAAATAGAATTGCCTGAAGTTCATTTTCGTGTAGCATGTAGTACGGGCACATACATACGTTCACTTGCAAATGATTTTGGTGCTGCATTGGGTTGTGGCGGTTATTTGCAAGAACTGCGCAGAACCAAAATCGGCGATTTTGATGTTGCTGATGCACCAACGCCAGACCAATGGAAGCAGCATTGGGGCTATGAGGAAAGAAAGCCTGTTCGTGAAGCTAAACCCAAGGAATAGTCTGCTTGTGCACCGATCACTTATTCAGTTTTTATTTCTCTGTAGTTAATAGGTTGTGTCTGTCTAAGATGCTATCTTTAAACCTGTTATGTATTCATGTGAGTAGATATTCAAATTTGTTGCAAAGGAATGGAGTATTCGGATATATGGATAGTAGATGATGACCACATTTATGTTTATGCAGCGCAGAAGCAACTGTCTTTGCATGCAGGCATTAAGCAGACATCTGTGTTTGCAAATGGCAGTTTGGCAATAGATGCGCTGAATGAATTACTGAATACAAAAGCACCACTTCCCCGAATAATATTGTTGGATATCAATATGCCCGTGATGGATGGATGGGAGTTTATGGAAGCATTTAATACCCTTACAGATGAAGCATTGAAAACTGTTGCAGTGTTCATGGTTAGCTCTTCTATATACGAAGAAGATACAGAACGTGCCAAGACCTACAAACAGATAAAGCAATACATTCAGAAACCATTAAATAAGGAGAAAATTACGAACATATTAAGCTTGTCAATCTGAATGCTTTATTCTAAGAATAATAAAACACGACCCATCAGGTCGTGTTTTATTGTTATTGTAAAATAGTTGTTATTATACAAGTACATTTTTATCCGCACTAACCATTTGCTTCACGGCTTCTGCTATTGCAATAGCATCGTAGCCGCACTCTCGGTGCAGTTCTTCAGGTTTACCATGCTCTACCAGTCTGTCAGGTATGCCCAACATTTTCACCTCAGGCGAATAGTTGTTTTCAGCCATAAACTCAAGCACCGCGCTACCAAAACCACCTACAATCGTTCCGTCTTCAACGGTAATGATTTTGCTGAAGCGTTTTGCTATCTGATGCAGCAGCTTCTCATCCAGCGGCTTAGCAAAGCGCATGTCGTAGTGCGCAGGGCTTAAGCCTTCAGTTTGCAACTGCTGGCAAGCCTTCACTGCAAAATTACCCGGATGGCCTATTGTTAAGATGGCTACTTCTTCACCGTCCTGTATCATGCGGCCAGAGCCTATTTCTATTTTTTCAAACGGAGTGCGCCATTCAGGCATCACACCTTGCCCGCGTGGGTAACGTATAACGAATGGCAACTTGTTCTCGTCAAGCTGCGCAGTATACATCAGGTTGCGTAGTTCAGCTTCATTCATCGGTGCGCTTACTACCATGTTTGGTATACAGCGCATGTATGGGATGTCGTAGCAGCCGTGGTGTGTAGGGCCGTCATCACCAACAAGGCCTGCACGGTCAAGACAGAAGATAACGGGTAGTTTCTGAATAGCTACATCATGTACCACCATATCGTATGCACGCTGCATGAAGGAGCTATAGATGTTACAGAACACTTTCATACCCTGTGTGGCAAGGCCTGCACTCAGCGTTACAGCATGTTGCTCTGCAATGCCTACGTCTATAGCGCGGTCAGGCATTACATCCATCATAAACTTCAGCGAGCAGCCCGATGGCATGGCAGGGGTGATACCCATGATGGCAGGATTCTTCTCTGCCAGTTCTATAATTGTATGCCCGAACACATCCTGATATTTAGGAGGTTCAGGTGTTGTAACAACTTTCTTGTTGATTTTGCCGGTTACTTTATCGAAAGTGCCGGGAGCGTGCCAAAGTGTTTGGTCTTGCTCGGCAAGGTCGTAGCCTTTGCCCTTTACAGTCTTAATGTGCAGCAGTTTCGGGCCCGGAATATCTTTCATGTGGTCGAGCGTTTCAACCAGTTTCAAAACATTGTGACCATCAACGGGGCCAAAATAACGCAGGTTGAGTGCCTCGAACAGGTTGCTCGATTTTGAAACCATACCTTTCAGGCTTGCTTCAATCTTAGAACCTATCTTCTGGAAGTCTGCTGCAGGCAATTTGCCCAGCAATTTCCAAACATCATCGCGAAACTTATTGTATGTATGAGAAGTGGTAATATCTGTCAGGTATTCTTTCAGCGCGCCCACGTTCGGGTCTATCGACATATTATTGTCGTTCAGGATTATCAGCACATTGCTGTTGCTGACACCTGCATGGTTCATTGCCTCGAAGGGTAAGCCTGCTGTCATAGCACCATCACCAATTACGGCAACGTGCTGACGATGATTCTCTCCTTTCAGTTTGGAGGCTATAGCCATGCCCAAAGCAGCGGATATAGAAGTAGATGAGTGTCCTACGCCAAAAGCATCATATTCGCTTTCGCTGCGTTTAGGGAAACCGCTCAATCCGCCATATTTCCTGTTTGTATGGAATATTTTACGACGGCCTGTCAGTATTTTATGACCGTATGCCTGATGGCCTACGTCCCATACCAGTTGATCGTCCGGGGTATTCAGCACATAGTGCAGGGCAACGCTCAGCTCTACCACACCGAGGCTTGCGCCAAAGTGGCCACCGTGTATGCTCACGCAGTCTATAATAAACTGCCTCAGTTCATTACATACCTGTTGTAAATCAGTTTTGTTCAGTTTCCTCAAATCGGCCGGATATTCAATCCGGCTCAGCAATGGGCCTGCTGCTATTTCTTCCATCTACCGAAAACGTGGGATTAATCGTTCAAAAATAGGTAAAAATCTGCTATGCGACTGGTTTTTATAACGTGAAAAGGATGCTAAAAGTTGAGTCTTTTATGATATGTTTTGACGATTGTATTGATACTAAGCAATTATTGCGCCAAACCTGTGTTACATTTGCCCTAATTTTTCATTGATGTTCAACCGATACTGGAGGGAATATCCCTGGGTTTTGCAAGTAACGCTATTCGGGCTGATGGCTTTCACATTGACGGCTTTTTCGGCTGTTGTAGTACAGTCGTTATTACCCAAAATCACAGGATTATCTATTGCTGCTATACAGGATATTACCACAGATAGTACTGATGTACAGAAAACGGCCTTTTTGTGGATGCAGGGTATTGTGTCTGTTTTCGGATTCCTGGTGCCGCCTTTGGTATTTGCGTACCTGAGCACACCGAGGGTTAAATCATATTTAGGTATCAAAACTCCCAAGAATCCTTTACATATAATATTGTCCATTACCATGATGCTGGGGGCAATGCCCATATTATTGGAAATAGCGGGTTTGATAAAGAATATCAACTTAGGTAGTGCAAACGATGCCGCACAGAATAAGATTGAGCAAATAACAGAAGCGTTGCTGGATATTAAATCAGCAGGGCAGCTTGTGCAGGTACTGTTGGTAATGGCAGTGATACCGGGTATTGGTGAGGAGTTGTTTTTCCGAGGTGTGTTGCTAAGGTTCGGGCATCAGCGCGCCGGCAGAATGGTATTGCCGATTATTATCAGTTCTCTCATATTTGCCGCGGTACATGGTACGCCATACAATCTGGTGTCTATTGCTATTGCAGGTGCTTTATTGTGTTTGGTTTATTACTGGAGCAGTTCATTGGTTACTGGTATGATAGCGCATATGGTATATAATGGTAGTCAGATATATTTATCATATGTTGCAAAAAGCGACGAATCGTTGAAAGCACTTACAAAAAGCAACCACATGCCACTGCCAATACTTATTACAGGTACTATTGTGTTTGCCGTTTCCATATTCGCATTCTGGAAGACTAGGAATACCCTGCCCGCAAACTGGTCTGCAAACTTCACCCCCGAAGAAATTCAGGAACAAAACGAGAACAGATAACTATGGCAATGAATTGGCCTACATTTTTTACCCGCCTTGGCAGTGCAATTGTTTTCTCTGCCATTATGATGACGGGCTTGTTGTGGAATGAATGGGCATTTCTTGCACTGATAGGTCTGATACTTGTGTTGTGCCTGAGAGAATATTTTAAACTGATACAACTGATAGATGCAGAACTGTATGTGCCATCGTGGTTACCGGCTTTAGTGCAGTTGGGTAGCGTGTTTATGTTGTTACTAACAGCACCGGCATTAAGGGATATGAATCTCCTCCCTGCTATGCTCTTCTTGCCGATACTTATTTTGCTGGCAACAACATTGTCGAAAAAAACCGCAATGCAGGCAGGTATGCAGTCGCTGGGTGGGATGCTATACATATTATTACCAATGCTTTTGTTAGTGCAGTTGCGCGCTGCTCATCTTTCCATACCATTGGCACTGGTATTGATGATATGGATGAATGATACGATGGCATATATAGTAGGTTCATTCATTGGCAAAACACCTTTTTCGCCCATATCTCCTAAAAAAACATGGGAGGGCACAGCAGGTGGTGCTATCCTTACAATAGCAGGCGCTGCTATTTGGGGATATTACTCACCTAACTATAATATGGTAGACTGGATGGCATTGGCCATGTGTGCAGCAGTAGCAGGAACTGCCGGCGACCTTTTGGAATCGAAATTGAAGCGCATGGCAAATATCAAAGACAGTGGTACGATGATGCCCGGTCACGGCGGAGCACTTGATAGGTTCGACTCGCTGTTAGTGGCTACACCTTTTGCCTATGCTTATGCATATTTGTTTATGATGGCTTAACCCTCTTTTTCACAATTCTAAACTTATCTTTGCGGCATGACAATTCATCGCGAGGGATATAAATACATACTCATAGCATCTGCCATCTGGGCAATTATCGGTTTTCTTACCTACAAATACCTGTTGGCAGATTGGCCTATACTTTTCTGGCCTATCAATGTGGCTTGTTTTCTGCTTTGGTTTTGGGTTATCTGGTTCTTCCGTTTGCCGGAAAGGGATTTTACCTACAACGAAAACCTGTATGTAGCCCCTGCAGATGGCAAAGTGGTAGTAATAGAGGAAACGACTGAAACTGAATACTTTAAAGACAAGAGACTACAGGTATCTATCTTCATGTCTCCGTTGAATGTACACGTAAATCGCAACCCTATAGCAGGTATTGTGAAATATGTGAAGTACCACCCGGGTAAGTATCTGGTAGCCTGGCACCCGAAATCATCTACAGAAAACGAACGTACTACAGTAGTACTGGCAAACAAACGTACCGAAATACTGATGCGCCAGATAGCCGGTGCACTGGCTCGCAGAATATGCTATTATGTAAAAGAAGAGCAACCGATAAAGCAAAATGAAGAGTTTGGGTTCATCCGTTTTGGCTCAAGGGTAGATATTTATTTCCCGGTAGGTACTAAAATAGATGTTAAAATTGGCGATAATGTGAAAGGTGGGGTGACTGTTTTGGGTAGTATTGCCTAATTTCGTAACTTCAAGTATTACAAAAAAGCGTAAAAAAACAATTTGATATGAAAAAACTCACATTACTGCTTGGTGCGCTGGTTATTGCAGGTGCTTCTTTTGCTTGCGATGGTAAAGGTAAAGGCGACAAAGCTTGCTGCAAAAAAGGTGAAAAGAAAGAATGCTGCAAGAAAGGCGAAAACAAATCTTGCGACAAGCACGAAACTGCTAAGAAAGACGAAAAAGCTTCTACAGACAAAAAATCATAATCATTACCTGATTATAGTAACAAAGCCCTCCGGTTTCGGAGGGCTTTGTTTTTTTGTTGCCGTTTGAACAGTAAATGTTGCAGATTGCAACAAATAGGATATTCCGTTGTAGATTTACCCTATTCAGCAACTACCTTATGAAAAATAAAGAGTTATGGAAGCCTAGCCAGTTTCAGAAAACGGCTGATGGCAAATTTATGGGTTCGTATTTGCACAAAATTGTAGGCTATTCTCACGAGCCTATTATTCGTAAATATGCCAAAGGTATATTAGCAGATGTGGGTTGTGGAAGTGTGCCTTACTATTTCTTGTACAAAGAACATGTGGATGATAATATATGTATTGACTGGGGGCGCGAAGATGGGGAGATATCTTTTCTTGACCATGTAGCAGACCTCAACAGGGATTCAATACCTGTTGAGACCAATAAAGTAGATACTATATTATGTACAGATGTGCTAGAGCACATCAGCCAGCCGGAGCACCTATTTGCAGAGATGGCCAGGATTATGAAACCAGGTGGCCACATGATTTTGACTGTGCCATTCATGTATTGGATACATGATTCTCCTTACGATTATCATCGCTATACCAAATTCAAACTGGTCGATTTTTGCGAGCGTAACGGGCTGGAAGTTGTAGAAATAAGCAAGTATGGTGGATTACCAGAAGTTATTTATGACCTTGTGTACAAAGGCTTCAACTACAATTATATTCCAATGAAGAGGCCGTTCTTTTTTATCTGGCGCAAGCTGGGCAGTATGTTGTACGGAACGCGAATGATAAAGCGGATAACAGAACAAACGAATGATATAATGCCGCTGGGCTATGCTTTGGTAGCAAGAAAAAAGTAGTGTGGTAATGGGTTTTAAGAAGATAGAAGAGCAGGATATACAATTCTTCAGATCGCTGAATGATGCAAAAATACTGTATGATGCAGAGGCGCTGAATGCCTGTGCCAGTGATGAAACGGAAGATCTGCACTACCTGCCTGAAGTTGTCATTCAACCGGAAACTGTTGCGGCAGTAAGTGCTGTAATGGCTTATTGCAATAAGAATAATATACCTGTAACTCCACGTGGTGCAGGTACAGGCTTAAGCGGTGGCGCACTGCCGGTGTTTGGTGGCGTGGTGCTGGATATGAAGCGCTTTAATAAAATAATCAATCTGGATAAGCGCAACCTGCAAGTGACTGTAGAACCCGGGATGATAACGCAAGAATTGCAGGATTATGTAAAAGAAGCTGGACTGTTTTATCCGCCGGATCCTGCAAGTAAAGGTTCTTGCTTTATAGGTGGTAATGTTTCTGAAAACTCCGGAGGTCCGCGTGCAGTAAAATACGGTGTAGTAAAAGACTATGTGCTGAATCTGGAAGTAGTATTGCCCAATGGTGAAGTGATATGGACTGGGGCTAATGTGTTGAAAAATGCTACTGGTTATAACCTGACACAATTGCTGGTGGGTAGCGAGGGTACACTGGGTGTAATAACAAAAATAGTCCTCAGGTTGATACCTGCTGTGAAGCATGATATGTTGATGTTGGTGCCTTTCAGAAAAGCAGTGGAAGCATGCGAGGCAGTGAATGCCATCTTCATGGCAGGGTATACACCTTCTGCCATGGAATTTATGGAGCGCGATGCACTGGAATGGTCTATGAAATATACACAGGCAACAGGTGTGGTGCTGCCCGATGATATTGAAGCCCATCTGCTGATAGAGGTAGACGGCAACGATATGGATACGCTTTATAAGGATATGGAAGCAATAGCAGAAGTGGTACAGCGTTATGATGTTGATGAGCTGCTGTTTGCAGATACCCATGAACAGAAGCAAATGCTCTGGACGCTGAGGCGCAAGGTAGGAGAGGCAGTAAAAAGTAATTCTATATACAAAGAAGAAGATACCGTAGTGCCGAGGGCAGAACTACCGGAACTGCTCAGCATAATAAAACGATTGGGTAAAGAATACGGTTTTCAGTCTGTATGCTACGGGCATGCGGGCGATGGCAACCTGCATGTGAATATCGTGAAAGGAGCAATGAGCGATGATGACTGGAATAATAAACTAACTGAAGGAATACGAAAACTGTTTGCCGAGGTGGTAAGGATGGGGGGCACCATATCGGGGGAGCATGGCATAGGGCTGGTGCAGAAAAGCTATATGGATATTGCATTCAATAACACTCAGTTAAAAATAATGAGGGATATTAAACAAGTTTTCGACCCTAAAGGAATCCTGAACCCGGGTAAGATATTTGCAGCCTGAATGACATAAATTTTACAATAGGGGTAGCCGCAATAAATGGCGTTTTCATTACGTTTTTAGCCTAACTTCGTAAGCATACATCAATTATTATGAAACAGATAGCACTTGCAGTATTGTTGTTTTTGGGTGTTAACACCGTTTTCGCACAAGATGATGTGCCTATGTACAGCAGTAGTGGCAAACCTGTTAGAGATGGTAAAGTAGCTAGTCGTAAAAAAACTGGTTTTGATGCAAGCCGAATAGTATTTGGCGGTGGCTTTGGTTTCGGTTTTGGTAATGTTACTAATATCAGCATATCGCCAATTGTTGGTTATAGAGTATCAGATCGTTTTTCAGCAGGTGTTGGTATGGGGTATCAGTACCTGAGAGTTAAGAATTACTCTGAATTGCGCGATGCAAGCAATAATCCTGTATATAAACCACTGACAGGTAGCCTTTATTCTCCAAGTGTATGGATGCGATATGTATTGTGGAATAATATTTTTGCGCACATAGAATATGAGCACAATTTCATCACACAACGCCAGTATCGCAATAACAATAGTATTTATATGGGGGCCATAGAAGAGGTGAAATTGAAAGTAAATGCTCCCTCGTTATTAGTTGGTGCAGGTATACGCCAACCTGTATCAGACAGAGTTTCCATTCTGTTTCAGGGCCTTTATGATGTATTACAAGATAAAAACAGTCCTTACAGAGGTGGGTTGACATTCCGATTTGGTATAGTTGCTGGGTTCTAATTAATTCTACAAGACAGTATACTACACCTTATTGCTAAACAAATAGCCAGTTTTTGGCTATTTTCACGGCATGAGTTCTGCATTACTGCTATCTATAATACTTGGCTATTTTGCTTTGCTGCTAGGCATTGCATTTTATACTTCCCGCCATTCCAACAACGAGTCTTTTTTCATTGGCAACCGCAACAGTAAGTGGTGGGTGGTTGCATTTGGTATGATAGGTACTTCCCTGTCGGGCATGACTTTTATATCTGTACCAGGCACAGTTGGCAAAGTAGGGTTTGACTATTTTCAGGTAGTGTTGGGGTACTGGATTGGCTATTTTGCGGTGGCGTTTGTACTGCTGCCTATTTACTACAAAATGCAGCTTACCTCTATTTATACCTATCTGGAAAAGAGATTGGGGGTGACGTCTTATAAAACAGGTGCGCTTTTCTTTATTATATCACGCACACTTGGTGCTACGCTAAGGCTATATCTTGTAATAAAAGTGCTGGAGAAATTTGTGTTGGAAGATATGGGTATCTCTTTCGAAGTGACTGCAATAGTCATACTGGTATTGATTCTGCTGTATACTTACAGAGGAGGTGTAAAAACGATTGTATGGACAGATACTTTGCAGACAACATTTATGATACTGGCATTGCTGGTATGCGTGGTGTACATCATGAGTTCACTGCATCTTGATTTCGGTGCAACATGGCATGCATTGAGCGAAAAAGGATTTACAAAGATGGTAGGAACAGATGTGATGGCACCTAACTTCTTCCTGAAACAAGTATTGGGCGGTGCTTTCATTACCATTGCTATGACAGGTCTTGATCAGGAAATGATGCAAAAAAACATCAGTGTCAGCAATCTGAAAGACTCGCAGAAGAACATGATTACTTTCTGCTTTACGCTGCTTGTGGCAAACTTCATCTTTCTTTTATTAGGCGGTTTGTTGTATCTGTATGCAGACGCTAACAGCATTGCTGCTGTGGGTGATGATATTTTTCCTACAATAGCTGTGAAGAGTGGATTGCCGTTCTTTATAACAGTTTGTTTTATGATAGGGCTGGTGTCAGCCCTCTTCCCAAGTGCTGATGGCGCGCTCACAGCGCTTACTTCTTCTTTCTGTATAGATATACTAGGTATTAAACGCAGGGCAGATTTGAGCGAACAGCAGCAATCTAAAATCAGGTTGATGGTGCACAATGCATTTGCAGTAGTATTCCTTGCCTGTGTGTTCTTTTTCAGAGAGGTAGACAATGGTTCTTTGATACAGATACTGCTTGTGGTGGCAGGATACACCTATGGTCCGCTGTTGGCATTATTCTCATTTGGCATCCTTACAAAACGTGGTGTGCATAGTGCAAGCGTGCCGCTGATATGTATTATAGCACCTGTACTATGCTATATACTGAAACAACACGATAAAGAGTGGCTTGGCGGCTACGCAATAGGAACAGAGCTGCTGATAATTAACGCAGCTTTGACCTTTACCCTGCTATTTTTGTTTTCGAACAAGAATGGGAATAACATACTAAAAGAGGCATAACTATGAAAGATAAACTGACGAACATCAAGCTACGCGACTGGACAGAAACCCGTGCGCATAGTAGCTGGCAGGTATTCAAAATAATGGCAGAATTTGTACAGGGTTTCGAAGTGATGGCAAAGATAGGGCCATGTATTTCCATATTCGGTTCTGCCCGCACCAAGCCCGGACATAAGTATTACGAGATGACAGTGGAGGTAGCGAAGCGATTGGCTGAAGAAGGTTTTGGTATCATCACAGGTGGAGGCCCTGGTGTAATGGAAGCAGGTAATAAAGGTGCTAAGATGGCTGGTGGACGCTCTGTGGGGTTAAACATTGAATTGCCATTTGAACAACATGGCAACCAGTACATAGATGCCGATAAATCGCTCAACTTCGATTACTTCTTTATTCGCAAAGTGATGTTTGCAAAATATTCTCAGGGCTTTATTATGATGCCGGGAGGATGGGGTACGATGGATGAGTTTTTTGAAGTAGCTACGCTGATACAAACCAAGAAATTCACCCAGACACCTATGATATGCATGGGCTCCGATTACTGGAAAGGTTTGATAGACTGGATGAAGGCTACCATGTTTGAACAGGAATCGTATATCAGCCCCGGAGATCTTGATATGATTAAGATATTTGACACCGCAGACGAAGTGGTAAGCTACCTGCATGAGTTTTATTCGCACAACAAATTACAGCCCAATTTCTGATGACACAGGTATTATTGCCTATTGAGATAGACAGGTACGCAGAAAAATACACAACTGCAGAGAGCGAGGCACTAGCCGCGCTGAACAGAGAAACACACATAAAAGTGGAGTTGCCTGTAATGCTATCGGGTAAGCTGCAAGGCGGCTTTTTATCTATGATAAGCCATATGCTGAAGCCGAAAACGGTATTGGAAATAGGCACTTACACGGGATATTCTGCTATTTGTCTGGCACAGGGACTGACAGATGATGGACATTTGCATACAATAGATATTAACGAAGAGTTGCAAGACATGTCTTTTCGTTACTTTTGCAAAGCAGGATTAGAGAAAAAAATAACCCAACATATAGGTAAGGCTGCAGAGATAATACCTGACATCAATGATCAATTTGATCTTGTATTCATTGATGCCGATAAACAAAACTATCACCTGTACTACGATATGGTATTTGATAAAGTACCTGTTGGCGGCTTTATACTCGCAGATAATGTACTATATAACGGAGAGGTAGTGCTGCCCGATGCAGAGCAGAGCAAGAATGCGAAAGCTATGCATGCATTCAATGAAAAAGTAAAGGCTGACAACCGTGTAGAGCATGTATTACTGCCTGTAAGGGATGGCATAATGATGGTTAGAAAAATAAAGAATTGATTATAAACGTATTTGAAATAGTATGAGAAAAGGTTTACTCAGTGGTGTATTTGTGATGGTGTCTTTGTGTTCTTTTGCGCAAGGTGCAGGATATGAAGAAAGGGCAAAATCTTATATCGAACAATATAAATACTTGGCTGTTGCAGAGCAGAAAAGAAGTGGCATACCTGCGGCTATAACATTGGCGCAAGGTATACATGAAACCAGTGCAGGTGCCAGTGAGTTGGCTACAATGGCTAATAATCACTTTGGAATTAAGTGCAAAAAAGAATGGACTGGTGAAACGTTTGCACATACAGACGATGCGCCTAATGAGTGTTTCAGAAAATATAGCAGGCCAGAAGAATCTTATAAAGACCACTCTGATTATCTGGTGAAAAGCCCCCGCTATGCAGAGTTGTTTAAGTTATCTGTGACAGACTATGCATCTTGGGCAGTAGGGCTGAAGCGTTGCGGCTATGCAACCAATCCACGCTATGCTCAAGTGCTGATAAAACTGGTAGAAGATTATAAGTTACAGGAGTTTACCTACGCAGCTTTGAATAATACAGATATTAACACAGGTTATGCAAGTGCACCGGGTGTTTATGTTCCTGAAGAAGATGCCAGAGAACAACAGGGAATGGTTGCAAAACCTGCAGTTGTAACGCCTGTAGTTGCGGCACCTGTAGTTGCAACTCCTGCAGTGGTTTCTAAGCCATTAAGCACACCATCTGCAGATGTTCTGGTAGCAGAAGAAGTAATAGTGCAACAACCTGTAATGCCTGCCGCTGCAGAAACGACCTCAAATGCCTTCAAACCTGCTTATGGACAAATGGTACGGGTAAACGGACTGAAAGCAGTGTATGCTAGAAAGGGAGATACACCGCTTGAATATGCCTACAAAACAAGCATGAGGTATCAGAAATTGTTGGAATTGAATGAAATCGATGAACGTCCGCTACCGAATGATATGTACTTATATCTGGAACGTAAAAACACCAAAGGCGTACGTGCAACACATGCCGTAAGGCAAGGCGAAACAGTATATGGTATAGCACAGGCAGAAGGTATGATGGTGAAGAGCCTGATGGATATGAATATGTTAGAGCCTAACGAAGAGCCAATACCCGGAACCATTCTTGAATTGCAACAGTACAGGACTGTAAAACCTGTAGTCGTTGTAAAAACAAAAGAGGCCACAGCGGCATATGTAAAGCCAACTGCATATCCTGTTGAAACACCTGTTGCAGCTATAAATTCTTCAACAACTGTTCCTACCAATAGACAACCAGTTCAGCCATCAAAAATAAAAGTAGTTGAAGAAGTAAAAGAAACTGAAGCAGTAAAAGCAGATGAGAAACCAATAGAGATCAGCATTCAACCACAAGCGGCAGTAAAACAGGATGAGGTTGCAATGTCTGTTGTTCAGGAAGATGTAGTGAGGCCACAGACAGTACCTGTAGGAGTCGCGTCAGAACCAGCTATAAAGACAACAGAAGTTGTAAAAGAAACAAAGGAAGTAGTAGCAGCCATACCTGAAAAGAAAGCTATTGATGTAGCGGAAAAAGTAGAAGTAGTAAAAGCTAAGGAGCTAATAGAACCTGCAATAGAAAAAGTGCAGCCTAAAGCAGAGCCTGCAAATACTGTAAGTAAAATACCAGAAGCTGTAGTGGTAAAAGAAGTGCCTAAGCAGGCAGAGCCGGTAAAGGTAGAAGAACCTGTTGTAGTAGAACAACCTAAACCTATTGTAGAAATGGCGACTGTTGCTTCTGTTAATAAAACAGCAACATTGCCTACTGCAAAACCTGCTGCAGTTGCTGCTAAAAAAGTAGAAGTGCCTGTTATAGAAGAAGAACCGAAAGATGAACTTGATAAACTGAAACGCAAGTTTGACAAAGTAGTATACGCCAAAGATAACACACGAGCTGCAGTGCCTGCCCAACCAACAATAGTTGCAGTGCCAAAACCAGACACAATGCGTGCTATCACTAAACCCACAGAAACTGTATCTGAAACATCTGCACAAATACAGCCTTCAACGGATCCAGCTAAATTTCATGTTGTGAAAAAAGGAGAAACCGGATTTTCTATAGCTAAGAAATATGGTATTACTGTAAGACAGTTGAATGACTGGAACAGTCTGAACTTTGGTGCTATACAAGAAGGGCAAAAACTGCGTGTAAAACCATAATGTGTTATGGCTATAGTACAAGTACTGGATAAACAGTTTGAAATATATATACAACACACAGCCATTGCAGAACGAGTAGCTGCAATGGCTGTGCAGCTTAATGAGCATTATGCAGGGCTGAATCCTTTGTTTCTAGGAATACTGAATGGTTCTTTCGTGTTTGCAGCTGACTTGTTTCGCGGCATCACCATTCCGGCTGAAATATCTTTTATCAAACTGGCATCTTATAAAGGCACTACTTCAACAGGTAATATTATTACGGCTATAGGGCTCGAGGAAAACCTTGCAGGAAGACATGTAGTAATTGTAGAGGATATAGTTGATACAGGGCGTACGTTATATAGTTTCTTACCGCAGATATTGCAACAGCAGCCGGCATCTCTAAAAATTGCCTGTTTTCTGTCAAAGCCGGATGCGCGCGTGTGTGATGTGGAGCCCGACTATACAGGCTTTGAAATACCTGATAATTTTGTTGTTGGGTATGGACTGGACTATGACGGTATGGGCCGTAACTTGCCAGACCTTTATACACTCTGTAAGGATCAATAGAAAATATTCTCTACAGTAGTAGTTATGATACCTGCAGTTTTTGCTTTGCTGAACATTGTCTGAATAGCTGCTCGGCCAGTATCGCCCAAGTCTGTAGTGTATTCGTTTACATACAGGTCTATGTGCTTGCGCATCACCGCTTCTTCCATCTCTTGTGCATTGCACTCTACAAAAGAAGATAGCTGTGGGTAATGCTTCCATGAGTATGCAAGGCTGTCTTTTATCACAGCATCAATAGTAGCTGCCAATTTACTTCCCAATTCTCTTTTTACTACAATGCCACCAAGTGGTATAGCCGCATTCATTTCCTGCTCCCACCAGTCGCCCAGGTCTATGAGTTTTACCAAGCCTTTTTGTTGGTATGTAAAGCGGCTTTCGTGTATGATTAGTCCTGCATCATAAGTGCCTTCCAGCACAGCTTGCTCTATTTCACTGAACAGTACTTCGGTTTTATTCTTAGCATCTGGTAATGCAAGTGATAATAGTAGGTTGGCAGTAGTGTTAATGCCGGGGATAGCTATTTTGAAATCTGCAGCATTTGAAAGGTCTAGTGCTTGTTTTGCAATGAGCAATGGGCCCACGCCTTTGCCCAAGGCACTACCACTATGTAGTAACGCGTATTTATCTACTGTATGCAGGAATGTATTGTAACTAAGTTTGGTAACATCCAGCTTGCCTGCAATAGCCCATTGATTCAGGGTTTCTACATCTTCCATCACATAGTCAAACATTAAACCTCTCGTGTCAATTTTGCCATTCACCATTGCATCAAAAATGAATGTATCATTCGGGCAGGGACTAAATCCAAGCGTTAGTTTCATAATGTAAAATTACGGTGCTAAGCTGAAACGATTGTTATTGCGCTATAAGTACTTTGTATATACGTAGGTAAGTATCGTAAAAAAGCGAAATCGTTTTATATTTGCACTCCCAAATACTGTTCGGGAAGTGGCGCAGCCCGGTAGCGCACTTGTATGGGGTGCAAGGGGTCGCAAGTTCGAATCTTGTCTTCCCGACAAAAGAAAAGCTTAACAGCAATGTTGGGCTTTTTTGTATATGTGCTGTGATAGCTAAAAATCTTCTGGTACTTCAAACTCCATTCGCTTTTTGGTAACAGGATGGGTAAATGCTATATAGGCTGCATGCAGGTGAAGCCTTTTGTCTGAAGTGCCGTAAAGGTCATCTCCAACTATTGGGGCATTTAGCCCCAATTGATGAGCAGCATGTACACGCAACTGGTGTGTGCGGCCTGTAAGCGGCCAGAAATGAATTCGGGTAATGCTATCATTCACTTCAATAACTTTCCACAGAGTTACGCTTTTCTTTCCTGTATCAAAACAAACAAGTTGCATAGGCCTGTTATACAAATCTGGTATCAAAGGAAGGCTTATTTCCCCTTCTTTATCAAGGATAGCTTTTGATAAAAGCGCAGTATATCTTTTGGTTACTGCACGATTCAGAAATTGCCTTTGAATGTGTTTGTGTGCTTGTGGTGTTTTGGCAACTAATAACAAACCTGATGTGCCCATATCGAGTCTGTGAATTACCAGCGGTTCGGCTATAACCATACTGTCTTTTAGCCTGCTGTATACAGAGTCGTCTATATCCACTCCCGGAACAGAACGCAGGCCTGCAGGTTTATTTACCACCACTAAAGATTCATCTTCATAGATGATATCCAGACTGATACTGTCTTTGGCAGGCAGTAAAAAAGGATTTTCATCTACGGCTATGCCTTCCAGCATGTGGGCAAGTATTGGTTTGCACTTGCCTGTACAAGCAGGGTAGAATTGTTTGTGTTGTCTGATTTCGGATTTTGGAGAACTTCCCCACCAAAACTCTGCCATGGCAAGTGGCTTGTAGCCATTTGCGAATGCATATTGCAAAAGCTTTGGTGTAGCACACTCACCTGCACCTGCAGGCGGCTTGCCAAAGGCAGTAGATTTAAAAATATCCTGCAAGCTTTTTTGCTTGCCTTCAATATTCAGAAATGTATATTGCTCAAAGATTTGGTTTTGCAAAATGGCTGACCGCTCTTTGCGTTCATCCTTCAACGCATCAATACGGGTTTCATAAGAAGATAATTGTGCCTTGATATCTTCAATTACAGCTTCCCACTTTTCAGTAAGCAGTTTTAATAAATATTTGTCGTACAGGCTTTGCTTGATGAGGTCTGCCTCAAACAGTTCGTACTCGTGTGCATCAAGACTACTTTTCTTTTCTTCTCTCAGGCGGGCACGGATTCCCTTATTTTGCTTTAATTGTTTTTTAAACGCGGCAATTTCTTCGGTAGATTGTACGGTAAGCTGTTCTATGTGTTCTTTTAGTCGGTTATAGTTTTCGTCAGATAAAATAGTTTCTATCTGTGTGTTTACCATACTGATTACTTCCTGTTCTTTCAGAAAAAAACTGTTCTCTGTCAGCATATCGAAAACCGGCGGAACAAATGCCGGATGGTCGTTGGTACCAGCCAGCTTCCCTGAAAAGGCAGATAAATAGCCGATTTTACCTTTATTATCTACAACCACCAGTACTCCGAACATCTTTCCGATAACCATATCATCTCTGTCCGCAGAAAGCCCAAAGTTGTGGTCTAGGTCTGTTTGGGATTCAAGGTATTGCTGCAACTCTGCTGCTGCGATTTTGGTAAGTGGATGTGGTTCGTAGTAAAACGGGAAAGTAAACCTTTCGGGCAAGGCTATATTATTGACAGTACTATCGGAGAAATAAGATAGTTTATGTTGATGGTCGTTGCCCAAAACTTGCCGGATAAAATGTAAGCTGCGAATTTACTGTATCTGTTTTAGATGGTGGATGTCAAAATTTGTCTGTAATACAAAAGGCTACCCAACAGGGTAGCCTTTTATTAAAAATATGTAAAACGATTAGTGCAAATCAGCCGCTATCAGTCTCAAAAATTCAGAACGTGTTTCGTTCTTTTCAAACTGGCCGCTGAATGCAGATGTTGTAGTAGTACTATTTTGTTTTTGTACACCGCGCATCATCATACACAAATGCTTGGCTTCTATAACCACTGCCACGCCAAGTGGGTTCAGTGTTTCCTGCAATGCATCCAGTATCTGGTGTGTAAGACGCTCCTGTACCTGCATGCGGCGAGAGAAACAATCTACTACACGTGCCAGTTTGCTAAGGCCTGTTATGTAGCCATTAGGTATATAGGCAATGTGCGCTTTGCCAAAGAAAGGCAGCATATGGTGTTCGCACATAGAGTATAGTTCTATATCTTTTACTATCACCATTTCGCTGTATGATTCCTGAAACTTAGCAGAGTTCAGTATAGCTTTGGCATCCATTTCATAACCCTGTGTCAGGTATTGCATGGCTTTAGCAACACGTTCAGGCGTTTTCAGCAAACCTTCTCGGTCAGCATCTTCGCCCAGCAATTGTATAGAAGAACGGTAGTTCTCTATCAGCTTTGCGGTTATGTCTTCGTCGTAATGTTCTGTTTTTTTGTAAGACACGGTAGTCAATTCAGAGGTTAACAATTAACCGAAGTACTCAACATAGATGCGAGGTGTCTCTACCAGCTTAACAGCATGCAAAGCAGCACCATTTTTCTCAATATGCGGTTTCAGTTCGCCCCAGATAGCCATTGCAAAATTTTCGGCACTGGTAAACTTGCCCTGCATAAAGTCTACATCAAGGTTCAGGTTTCTGTGGTCAACCCTTTCAACAATTACATCCTTAATAAGTTCACCAAGTGTTTTGGCATTGAATACAAAACCCGTATCAGGGTTTGGGTTGCCTTTTATAGTAACATGCAGTTCATAATTGTGACCGTGCCAGTTGGCATTGGCACACTTGCCAAATACTTCGATATTCTTTTCGGCGCTCCAACTTTCGTTGAAAAGCCTGTGGGCTGCATTAAAGTGCTCCACACGTGTCAGGTAAACCATTTCGAATAATTAATATGTTGCAAAATTAGCTTTAGATAACGGTTTGGACAAAAAGTAGTTATTTGCAGTATGAACATACTGCTGATAGCAGCCACAGAGGCTGAAATAGCCCCATTGACAGAATATATTGAACCTTTCAGAACATCTGCAAACGGTCAAACTTATGCTTTTGGCAATGCTGGTATTAGTCTGTTGATTACAGGTGTTGGTATGGTAGCTACAGCTTACAACCTTACTAAACAACTGGCAAAAAATCATTACGACATCGTATTACAAGCCGGTGTTGGGGGGGCTTTCAATAATTTTATAGCCTTAGCCGATGTCGTTATTGTTGGAAAAGAACGCTTTGCTGATTTAGGTGCGGAGGATAATGGTAAGTATATCGACATATTCGACATGGGGCTGCTGCATACAAACGAAACACCATTTACAGATAAATGGCTTGAAGCGCCAGAGATAAGCTTGCCCAAAGTATTAGAATTGAAAAGAGTCTCAGGAGTTACGGTTAATACAGTATCTGGCAGTACAGACACTATTCAACGCATAATTGATACATATAGCCCGGATGTGGAGAGTATGGAAGGTGCCGCAATGCACTATGTATGCCTGCAAGAGGGGGTGCCTTTTGTGCAAATTCGTGCTATTTCTAACTATGTAGAACCACGAGATAAAACGAAATGGCAGATGAGCAAGGCGATAAAGAACCTGAATGATGTGCTGAAAACCTTTGCGGATAGCCTGAAACAGGCTTAAAGCAGCTAAAATGTTGAAAACTATATTGGTTATTAACAGTTTGAATAAGGGGGATTTGGATAGTACGTTATCTTGTATATATTTGTCTCCGTACAATAACTAATAAACTAAAAACAAGAACAGTGGCGTACGACAACAAAAACTTCGGTGGAGAAAACCGTAACAGTGAGAGCTTGTTCAGCAAGCGTATAAAAGCAGGTAAACGCAGGACGTATTTCTTTGATGTTCGCTCTACTCGTGGCAATGATTATTTTATCACTATCACTGAAAGCAAAAAGCGCTTTGACGACAACGGTTATGACAGGCACAAAATGTTCTTGTACAAGGAAGATTTCAACAAATTCCTGAATGCACTTACAGAAACTGTAAACTACGTTAAAACAGACCTGATGCCTGATTTCGACTTCGATGCTTACAATCACGATCAGGAAAATGAAGAAGGTGCTCCAATGGCAGCCTCAGATCTGGGGGAAAGCGTAGATAACAGCGCAAGTGTTGATGAGTGGAAAATGTAATAAATTGAAACTTATAATATGAAGCCGGGTAATTTGCCCGGCTTTTTTAGTCTTTTATCGCCCGAGTATACTTATTAGGAAATAATTGTTTTGATAGCCTGTAAAAAATGGGGCTAAAAACTATAGGTAAACCGGAAATTTGATTAATTTAACGCTTGCGTTAAGTTATAAACTATAAAATAATATATTTAGGATAGTATTCTGAAAAATCTGCCGTATGAAAAAATTGCTATTATTCACGCTATTGATAGGTATTAAAGCACAGGCACAGGAGTTGGAAGGTGGCGTTGGTGGTGGTTTCAGTATCAATGGACAACCGACAGATAATATGGTCTACAAAGGAGACCAGTCTGTGATGAACTACTCTACCAATCTGAGGCTTTTATATACTACCAAAAATCTGTGGCAGATTGGTTTGGAAGGTCATATGCATGAACTTTCATCAAAATCGTCTAAGAAATATGGTGGATACATCAATAATGCGTTGTTGGTAGATTCTATTGGTGGCGATGATAAAAAACTGGTTTATGCAAAGCATGCTGTTAATATCATGGCTGTTATCAATAAGCGTTTCGACTTCAAAGGCGGAGCAAGCTACGCGTACATCGGTGGCGCTATTGGTGTAGGTTTTGCACGCAACAATGCTCACAAATATGATGCGAACGAATCTTACAATGGCCCTGATGGCGGCCGTGGCATAGCATTTGGCGCTCAATTGGGCTATGCTGCTAATGTTTCTTCAAACATCGGTATCTATCTCGAAGCTGCTTTCCGCTATTACAATTTCGATTACAAAGATGCAGGTGCTCCGCAAATATGGACAAATCCGCAACCTCTGAAGTATAGCATCATGGCATTCCCTGTGACATTTGGCTTGCGCTATACTTTCATAAAAATACCTGGAAGCGCTTATGGTACGTATAATAAATACAACCGCCGTTATTACGAAAACAAACGATATAATAGAGGTAAATACTAATTAAAAAGATTTTAAATAGTTACATAAATAGCCCGGTATTATACCGGGCTATTTTGTTTAGTGAGATTTAATGGGGAGGGTAATTTTTACATCTCTTAATGTGGGAGGGGTGGGTGTATGCATATGATAATAATGTCGAAAACATACATAAAAAAATAGACCAGCGTATTACGCTGGTCTATTTTTTTATAGCCTTTATGGTATTATTTAGTGCTATTAAACAAAGTGAACAATACTACAAAGAGAGAGAGTACCGAAGTAGTAAGTGTTATATACCTATCTTTTGACGTGTCTGTAGTACCTGTTCTTGCCTTAGCTTTTCCTTGCTCTACATATAAAACATCTCCACTACGCATATAATAATAAGGCGATTTAAAAAGCTCAGTAGAGTTCAGATTAAAGCGAATAAACCTTTTTTGTCCGTTTTCTTCACGAATCAGCAGTATATTATCGCGTTTACCGGTTACGCTCAGGTCTCCTGCAATGGCAATGGCATCTAAAACACTTGTCTTTTCGTCATTTACCACATATTTGCCCGGACGCGATACATCCCCTAAAACATTTATATAAAAATTTAAAAATCTTACATTTACAATAGGATTTACATAATATGTGCTGGCCTTTTTGCGTATAGTTTCCTTCGCTTCAGTGGTTGTTTGGCCCAATACATTAACAATACCAACTAACGGTACTTCAATCATGCCATTTTTATCAACAACGAAACTGTTGGCTTTTTCGTTTGCGCCAAGTGTAGTTGTACCCCCTTCGCCACCCGGTTTTGTATCTATAGTTTGTACAGAAACAAATAATTGGTCATTTACCTGAATAATTGGTTCCTGATAGTTGTATTCCTTCAGGGTATATTCGTTTTTAGTACTATCAGCTATATCGATGAAATATGGTACTTTTTTAGCGCTGGTGCATGATGTCAGGATCGCTGATACGGTTGCTAAAATTGCAAGGCCTGATAATACGATTTTGAATCGTTTGAAAGATTTCAGAAACATCAATTAATTTTTCTCAAAAATAGCTTAAATAATAATGTTAACAAACCCAAGTGGCAAGATAGAGGCTAACTTGAAGATGTCAATGAACACCTGAATGCTTAATCTTATATAACCTGTTTAAATGCTTTGTTTTCAGGCCGTTTAATTATTGATACGATAATGCTTTTGGGTTGGGATGTCTTATATTTTTAAAGTACTTTTGTTGTTTGAAAGTTATAAAATTTCAAATCGTTCTAATATATTGAGTTGACATGAAAATGAGTATAAGACTTATACTAAACATATCATAAGCATAACCCCCAACCAGCTCAATAATTAATGATATACTAATGGATAATTTTTCTATAAAGAATTCACAAGAGGTAGATAATAACTCATTTAACATCAGGTGGATGCTAACAACTTTGTTAGCAACTTGGCCTTATTTTTTAGGCAGTATAATAGTAGCACTTGTTTGCGCCAACTTGTATTTGCGGTATACTACCCCTGTATATAAGCTAAGCACTGAAATAATGCTGAATGAAGCTAATTCAAAATCTTCGAAGAACGATGAAATGATTCTTGAGGGCCTTGGGTTGGCTTCCAGAAGCAACGACATCAATAATGTGATAAGGGTGTTGAAGAGTAAGCCACTGATGTTGCAGGTAGTGAACAAGCTAAAGTTAAATCTTCAGTATTTTGAATTTGGCAATGTAAAGACTACTCAGTTTTATGGTAACAGCCCATTCAGGGTAGATGTTTCCGATTCTATAATGCAAAACTGCGGAGATGTATCCTATAAAATTGTTTTTGAATCTGATAAGCTGCATTTTGTAATTAGTGATGATAAGGATAGCTGGAAGGGTAAGATAGGGGCGCCATTAGTAATACCTATTGGTGAAGTAACAGTGCATAATACAAGTATTGCACCTATAAAGCCTAATGCAAAATATTCTTTCGTCTTTTCTAATGCATTGGCGGCTGCTAGCGGATATGCAGGAAGCCTTGATATAGGAAAGCCGGATAAAGGTGCTAGCTATGTTACAATAGCAACATTAGATGAAATACCTGGCAGAGGTAAAGACATTCTGGATACTTTGGTTGGCGTATATACAGTATCGAATATTGAGGAAAGAAACAGGACTGCAATAAATACAATTGATTTTATTACAGAACGTCTGAAAAGAGTAGAGGAAGAGCTGGTTGGTCAGGAAAAGAAAATAGAAATATTTAAAACAAGTAAGAGGCTGACGGGAGATGTAGTAGAACAGTCGAAAGTGCTAGTTGAGAATACTAATGAGAATTACAAAGAGTTGTACGCAAAAGAAGTTCAACTAGAGGTCTTAAACTCTCTTGAAAAATTCTTAAGTAACGAAAATAATGCTGATAATGTGGTGCCGGCAAGTATGTTGAGTGATAATGGCGCATTTGCAAAAATTGCAGATAAGTATAATGAGGTGCTGCATGAAAAAGAAAGATTGGAGTTGACTAAGACGGAAACTCACCCGCAGGTAATAGCTTACAAGAAACAGTTGGAGAGTCTGAGGGCGGATATGCGACACAGTATTGAAGCTACAAAGCGTAGTATGCAGGTAGTGATTGGTGAACTGAAAAAACAAAATGGCAGCATAGACGCGCAGATACGTCAGGTGCCTCAAACAGAGCGTATTTATTTGGACTACGCACGCCGCCAGCATTTGATGGAAGAGCTTTTCTTGTATTTATTGAAGAAAAGGGAAGAAACGGAAGTAGCAAAGTCATCAACTGCTCCTAATATAACAGTGCTGAATACTGCAGAAAACAACGGAGCAATAAAGCCTAACAGATCTAGGGTGAAGAGTACAGCTATACTCATAGGTTTTTTGATACCTATAGTAGTACTTATTCTGCGTAGGATGTTGAATACAAGAATTATTACCAAAAATGATATAAGTACCGCTTCTGCTATTCCGATAATAGGCGAAATAGGGCATAGTGATAATGAAGGTTCAGTTGCGGTGAAAAATAATAGCCATTCAGCACTTTCGGAGCAATTCAGAGCACTCAGGACCAATATTCAATTCCTTTTGCCTGATAAAAATGATAAGACGATTATGCTCACATCAAGTATGAGTGGTGAGGGTAAGTCTTTCATTGCCATCAATCTGGCAAGTACTTTTGCAATATCCGGTAAGAAAGTTGTGTTATTGGAGCTGGATTTGAGGAAACCTAAGATATCAAAGAATTTGGGGTTGAATAACAGTATTGGTCTATCCAGCTATGCTGTAGGGCAAAGTGAAATAAAGGATATTATTCAACCATCAGGCTTTGAAGATAATCTTTTCGTGATTTCATCAGGACCTGTACCACCCAACCCGGCAGAGCTCATTATGCTACAGCGAGTAGATGAGCTATTTGCGTATCTGAAAGAAAATTTTGATTATATAATAATTGATACTGCTCCCGCGGGTCTTGTTACAGATGCCCTGTTGCTAAATAGATTTGCTAATGCTACACTTTATGTAGTACGTCAAGGATATACATTCAGACAACAACTGCAGATACCTAATGATTTGCAGGCTGAGAAGAAGATTAACAGATTGAGCTTCGTGATAAACGACGTAGTATTTAAGCGTGGATATACATACGGTTATGGCTATGGCTATGAGTCTGGTTATGGTTATGGCTATGGTTACGGCTATGGCTATGGTTATGGGAAATATTCTAACGGATACTTTGAAGAGGATGAAAGTTCTTCACCTTTGAAAAAAGTAATCAAAAATATCAGACAATTCATACCAGGTAAAAAATAACATCTTTCCTATAGGCCCAGAGCAGGTTTAAATATATAACCTGTGTTTTTTTGGTAACAGCCAAGTCAGTGCTATGTGACTGACAGTGGCGAAGCCATGGATAAATCTTAATGATTGCCCCTAATATTACTAACAAATGTGCCGTATTGCAGGAGTATTAAATAAATCTTCTGATACAGTATTGGCAGACACTATAGCTATGCGTGATAGTATGGCGCATGGTGGGCCTGATGGCAGCGGCATGTATCATGATGCTGATGCAGGGTTGGCATTCGGGCATCGCAGATTGTCGCTGATAGACTTGACAACCGGTGGGCATCAGCCAATGCTGAATGTAACACAGGATATAATCATCAGCTTTAACGGAGAGATATACAATTATAAAGATCTTAAAGCTGAATTGATTGCAAAAGGTTTTCAATTCAGGACGGCATCCGATACGGAAGTATTACTTGCCGCTTATCAATACTGGGGGCTAGAATGTTTTGGTAAACTGGTAGGTATGTTTGCTGTTGCTATATATGATAAGCACAAACATGAACTAATACTAGCAAGAGATACCCAAGGCATCAAGCCGCTATACTATAGTAATATTAACAACAGCCTGTATTTTGCATCGGAAGTAAGAGCGTTTAAGGCATTACCATACAATTGGCATGAGTCTGATACATGGAAGTCATACATGTTAGTCTATGGTTTTATACCAGAGCCGCATACAACACTGGCAGATGTAAAAATGCTACCGAAAGGTAGCTACATGTGTATGAATGTAAATACACTTCAGTCGTCTGTAGTAGAGTATTCAAAAGACGATTATTCACCGACTATCAATACGGAAAAAGAAGCCGTAGATATCGTCAGGCAATGGATGGATAAAGCCGTAGACAGGCATCTGATCTCTGATGCGTCGATTGGTCTGTTCCTTAGCGGTGGTATTGATAGTAGTTTGCTGACGCTGATAGCAAAAGAAACCGGACATAATGATTTACATACACTTTCAATAGTTTTTGATGATGCGGCTTACTCAGAAGTGGCATATCAGCAATTGATAGTTGATAAAGTAAAGTCTAAGCATAAAAGTTACAATCTTACAAAAGAAGAATACATCAACGCATTGCCTGATATCTTCAAGGCAATGGATCAACCTTCAATAGATGGTGTAAACTCATATTTCATTTGCAAGTTTGCAAAAGAGCTTGGTTTGAAAGCTGTATTATCCGGTCTTGGTGCAGATGAGTTGTTTGGAGGGTATGCATCTTTTGGCAGAGAGAGGATGTTGTCGAAGCTGAAGAAGATACCTACAGGGTTATTAAAAGCAAGCAGGCATCTGAAGAAAGATAAGTACAGAAAACTGGCTTATTTGGCAAATGACCACATCACGAATGAATATCTTTTTCATCGTGGATTGTTCAGCATACGAGAAGCTGCAGAAATATTAGATAGTGATACTAAGTCTGTATCTGACACAGTACAAAATATAGCTTTATCAAATGGGCTTGAGGCATTGCCTTATGGCAATAAAGTGTCTTACATGGAGAAAAACATCTATATGCAAAGCCAACTGCTAAAGGATACAGATGTTATGAGTATGTGGCATAGTATTGAGGTACGGGTGCCATTTCTTGATACAGAATTAGTAAAGATTGTAAACAGTATATCGCCAGAGTTGAAGTATAATGGTACTATACCAAAACAACTCTTGGTAAAAGCATACAACGATATTCTTCCTCGCCAGATATGGGACAGGAAGAAGCAAGGTTTTGTTTTCCCATTCCAAAACTGGATAGAGGGAAGTGAGTATACATGCTTCAAGTATGTTGATGATAAAATCAAAAAAAGGTATCAATCAGGTACTATCAACTGGACAAGGTATTGGGCATATCTTGTAGCTAACAACTTTAACTACCTGCACAGCTAAGTGAAAAGCTTCTACTTTCTGAATCTTGTTGGTTTTTCACAAACAGGTGGATTGGAAAAATTCAATAGGTGTTTTATGAAAGCACTGGATGAGTTGAGTAGTGAGCTGAATTATACTTCAAATGCGGCATCACTGTACGATTCTGTTGCAAACGAGCAGTATTATCCCTCAAAGCAGTATAAAGGCTTTAGTAAATCAATAGCAAAATTTGTACCGTCTACCATTCTTACAGGCTTATCGAAAGATGTAATCATACTCGGGCACATCAATCTGGCTGTTATTGGCTGGCTTATCAAAACATTGGCGCCATCAAAAAAACTGATGGTTATATGCCATGGTATTGAAGTTTGGCAACCTGTTACGGGCATTAAAAAAAAAATGCTGCAAAAAGCAGATAGGGTATTGGCAGTAAGCGATTATACCAAACAGCAAATAGTAGAGAAACAAGGGGTGCCTGCAGACAAGGTAAGTGTGTTTCACAATACAATAGATCCGTACTTCGATTATCCTAAACACTTTGGAAAGGATAAAGAATTAATCGCTCGCTATGGTATAGCAGACACAGACTATGTAGTATATACGTTATGCAGGTTATCGTCAAAAGAGCAATACAAGGGATACGATGCGGTGGTAAAAGCAATCGGACAATTAAAATCGAAATACCCGCAAATAAAATACCTGCTTGCGGGTAAATATGATGATGTGGAGAAAGCAAGGCTTGATAAACTGATAGCTGAATATGAACTGCAAAGCAATGTGATTTTTGCAGGGTATATAAAAGACGAAGAGGTAACAAAACACTATCAGCTTGGAGATGTATTCATAATGCCAAGCAAGGGAGAAGGGTTCGGAATTGTATTTATTGAAGCAATGGCATGTGGAAGAAATGTAGTAGCAGGAAATGCTGATGGAAGCAAAGATGCATTGCGTAAGGGTGAATTGGGTGTGATACTTGATGCAGACAATGTTGATGCAATAGCAACTGCAATTGCAGAAAAGATAAAAAATAAAGAAAAGTACGATGCAGCATATGCTGCTAATCTGCAGCAGAAAGTTATTGCATACTTTGGTTTTGCTGCATATAAACAAAAACTGAAAGAGATTCTGAATACTATATTGAACTGATAATATGGCAAAAAAAGCATTGATAACAGGTGTTACTGGTCAGGATGGAGCATATCTGAGTGAGCTGTTATTGAACAAAGGATATGAAGTACACGGCATTAAGCGCAGAAGCTCTTTGTTTAATACCGATCGTATAGACCATCTGTATCAAGACCCACATTTAACGGGTAGAAACTTCATTCTGCATTATGGGGACCTTACAGATAGCACCAATATCATCAGGATAATACAAGAGGTGCAACCTGATGAGATTTATAATCTTGGTGCAATGAGCCATGTGCAGGTAAGCTTTGAAACGCCTGAATATACTGCCAATGCAGACGGCACAGGCACACTACGTGTGTTGGAAGCTGTAAGGTTGCTGAAACTCACCGAAAAAACAAAAATATACCAGGCATCTACTTCTGAACTATATGGCTTGGTGCAGGAAGTGCCACAGTCTGAAAAAACGCCTTTCTATCCACGCTCACCTTATGGTGTTGCAAAGCTATATGCATACTGGATAACTGTAAACTATCGCGAGGCGTATAATATGTTTGCGAGCAATGGTATCTTATTCAATCACGAGAGCCCGTTGAGGGGTGAAACATTTGTAACACGTAAGATAACACGTGCTGTTGCACAAATATCAATGGGATTGCAGGATGTATTGTATGTTGGAAACCTGAATGCCCAACGCGATTGGGGCCATGCTAAAGATTATGTAGATGCTATGTGGCGCATACTACAACAAGATGTTGCAGAAGACTATGTAATAGCTACCGGCATTACAACCTATGTACGCGATTTTATCAGGATGGCATTTGAAGAAGTTGGTGTAGAGCTTGAATTTGTTGGAGAAGGTGTAGAAGAAAAAGGCATTGTGAAATCAGCAAAAGAAGGGTCTATGTTGAAGTCAGGTAAAGTTGTAGTAAGTGTCGATCCTAAATACTTCAGGCCAACTGAAGTAGACTTGTTAATTGGTGATGCAACCAAAGCACGAGAGAAGCTGGGTTGGGAACCTAAGTACACACTAAAAGAAATGGTGAGTGAAATGGTGGCTTATGACATTAAGCACTTTGAAAAGGAAAATATACTGAAAGCCGCAGGCTACGATTTTTTGCCTAAATACGAATAGTGATAAGTATGAACAAGAACGGTAAGGTATATGTAGCAGGGCATAAGGGAATGGTGGGCAGTGCCATTACAAGAAAGCTACAGGCTGAAGGTTTTACAAATCTGGTATTCAGAACATCTACGGAGCTAGATTTGAGAAACCAACAGGCAGTAGAACAATTCTTTGTTGCCGAAAAGCCTGACTATGTTTTTCTGGCTGCAGCAAAAGTTGGGGGTATACTTGCCAACAATCAATACAAAGCAGATTTTCTTTACGATAACCTGATGATACAAAACAATGTAATCCATCAGGCATATAAGCATGGTGTGAAGAAACTAATGTTTCTTGGCTCATCATGCATCTATCCTCAAATGGCACCACAACCGTTGAAGGAGGAATATCTGTTGACCGGTTTGTTAGAACCAACTAACGAACCGTATGCCATTGCAAAAATTGCAGGTATCAAAATGTGCGATGCCTATAGGTTTCAATACGGATGTAATTTCATATCAGTGATGCCGACCAATCTGTATGGTCCGAACGATAATTACGATTTGAATAACTCGCATGTATTGCCTGCATTACTGCGAAAGTTTCATGATGCTAAAGAACAAGGTGCTCCGAATGTTACAGTTTGGGGTTCTGGCAAACCACTGCGCGAGTTTCTACATGCTAATGATTTGGCAGATGCCTGCTACTATCTGATGCAGCATTGCAACGAAGCAGGTTTTGTAAATATTGGGGTTGGTGAAGATATCAGCATTGCAGATTTAGCACTAATGATAAAAGATATTGTAGGCTATAAAGGAGAACTGGTATGGGATACTACAAAACCTGACGGTACACCACGCAAACTAATGGATGTGTCAAAGCTGCATGGAATGGGTTGGAAAGCGAAGATTGGATTGCGTCAGGGTATTGAAGCAGTATATAAAGAGAAGTTTCTCAACAACTAAGAATCTATTTTGAAAGATACACAACGTCATAACGAAGATTGGAGCTTAGTAATAAAACCTAAGACAGGACTTCTTGAAATAAACTTCAGAGAGCTTTGGCGATACAGAGATTTGGTACTGCTACTTGTAAAAAGGGATTTTGTTTCTTTTTATAAACAGACTATTCTTGGCCCGATATGGTTTTTGGTTCAACCATTACTTACAACCTTAATGTTTTTGTTAGTTTTTGGCAGGATAGCACAACTGCCCACGGATGGAGTTCCTGCTATTCTGTTTTATCTAGCAGGCGTAACATGCTGGAGCTATTTTTCCGAGGCATTAACAAAGACTTCGGAAACATTTACTGCAAATGCAAACATATTTGGTAAGGTATATTTTCCGAGGTTGATAATACCTCTTTCAATTGTTGTATCTGCAATGATGCGATTGGGAGTACAATTGATTTTGTTTTTTGCAGTCCTTGGTTACTATATTTTTTTCACTGATAGTGATACTCATCTTACATGGGCGGCGGCATTGTTCCCTATATTAATAATAATGATGGGATTACTAGGTCTTGGTTTAGGACTGATATTCTCTGCATTAACTACAAAGTATAGAGACTTACGTTTCTTGCTGACGTTTGGTGTACAGTTGTTGATGTACGCTACGCCGATTGTTTATCCTTTGTCGCTTGCTCCAGAAAAATACATATGGTTGATTGTAGCGAATCCGTTTACCGCAATTATTGAAACATTCAGGTTCGGGTTTCTGGGTGCGGGTGCATTTAATCCCGTATATTTTACATATAGTGCAGTAGCAACGTTAATAATATTACTGACTGGTGTTCTGATATTTAATAAGGTTGAGAAAAACTTTATGGATACCGTATAAAAATACCCACATGTCGAATACTGTAATAGAACTCAATAATATTTCAAAATTATACCGCCTTGGTGAGGTAGGTACTGGTACACTGTCACACGATCTTAATCGTTGGTGGCATCGCCTGCGTGGCAAGGAAGATCCGTATGCTAAAGTGGGTGAAGAAAATAATAGGGAAAGCAAAGGTGGTGAATATGTTTGGGCAATACAGGATATTAATTTCAAAGTAAATCAGGGTGATGTACTTGGTGTTATTGGTAAAAATGGCGCAGGAAAATCAACTTTGTTGAAAATATTGTCTCGTGTTACCGCGCCTACAAAAGGTACAATTAAGGCAAAAGGTCGAATAGCAAGCTTATTAGAAGTTGGTACAGGCTTCCACCCGGAGTTGACAGGCAGGGAAAATATATTCTTGAATGGTGCTATACTCGGCATGACAAAAACAGAAATCAGGCGAAAGTTTGATGAGATAGTTTCATTCTCAGGTGTAGAGCGATATATAGATACACCAGTTAAACGTTATAGTTCGGGCATGTATGTGCGCCTGGCATTTGCAGTGGCCGCACATCTTGAATCTGAGATATTGATTGTTGATGAAGTACTTGCTGTAGGTGATGCTGAGTTTCAGAAAAAATGCTTGGGTAGAATGAAAGATGTGAGTGCTAAGGAGGGTAGAACAGTATTGTTTGTGAGTCATAACATGGCAGCTGTGAGGCAGTTATGTACCAATGCGGTAGTAATGAAGAATGGCAGATTGGTATTTGAAGGTACGCAGACAGATTGCGTAAATTTCTATCAGAGGTCTCACAATACAAATTTTGAGTATATACACGAAGGAGATATTGAAAATGCACCGGGCAATAAACATATTCGCATCAAGCGATTTGATGTAAAACCGGTAAACGGAGAAGTCATTTCTATTTCTTCAGGGTTTGATTTTGAGTTAGAGTTTCTGAATAATAGAGAAGATATAAGTCTCGATGTAACATTCGAACTAAAAAACAGTGACGACATAATTGTATTTCATAACGGTACTATATTAAGCCCGAATAAAGATTCAAAGAGAGGTTACTACAAAGTATCGTCACGAATACCAGCGCATACACTTAATGCAGGTGTTTATAAATTTACCTTGATATTTGGTGAAAGTCAACGTTATGAGGTTTGTGCATTAGAAGACTTCGTTCAATTTGAGATAATGAATGAAGCTAGCGGTAGTAATAGTAGTGTATTGCCCGGTATGTTGCATTTGAATATGCCATTTAGTACAATCTTCAACAATGTGAATTAAACCATGACTTTAGAGGCAGTAAGGTTTATTGATTTGCCCAAAATTCCTGATGACAGGGGTAATCTTTCATTCTTCCAAAATGATGAGCATATACCTTTCAAAATTCAACGTGCATATTGGATATATGATGTGCCGGGTGGAGAACACCGAGGAGGGCATGCTTATACAGATTTGCAGGAAGTAATCATTGCATTGTCTGGTAGTTTTGATGTAGTGATAGACGATGGGTTTGAAAAGAAAGAAGTAACACTAAATCGTTCTTATAATGCATTGTATGTGCCTAAAATGATTTGGCGTAGGCTTGAAAATTTTTCAACAAATAGTCTTGCATTCATTGTTACAGATAAACTGTATGATGAAGAACAATACATAAGAAATTATGAACAATATAAAGCAATGAATGTAAATGGGTAAATTTAACAGTGTGTTTGATTGTAAAATCGTTCAGTTTCCTGTTATTCACAACAGATCAGGGAACATTACCCCTGTACAAAACAATATTGAGGTTCCTTTTGATATTCAAAGGGTTTACTATCTCTATGATGTGCCTGGTGGGGCTGACCGTGGAGGTCATGCACATAAAAGTCTCCAACAGCTTATAATAGCAGCAAGTGGTAGTTTTGATATTACATTGGACGATGGAGAAAATAAAAGAGTGTTTTCTTTAAACAGGCCTAACGTAGGGTTGTTTTTATGTTCTGGTATTTGGAGGGTTATTTCAAATTTCTCATCAGGTGCAATATGTCTGGTTTTGGCATCACTCAAATATGGCGAAAATGATTATATAAGGCAATATGATGACTTTATTGCGTATAAAAAGAGTGGTTTATGAGTATAAGATTGGTAAGATATAGTAGTGAGCACGAAGAGGCTTGGGACTATTTTATAAGAAATAGATCTGTAAACAGTACCTTTTTACATAGCAGAAAATTTTACAAGCATAATGCACTAAATACCCAAGACGACTGCTCTTACTTGTTTTACGACGACAATAAATTGATAGCTGTTTTTCCTGCAAACCTTTATGAAAAGGAAGGGAATAAAATATTGCATTCTTACTTGAGATCTACTTATGGAGGTGTCGTATTTTCAGATGATGCAAAAACCATTGATATTATTGAGGTTCTCGAACAAATAGAAAATGAAGCTAAAATATTAGAGGTAAGTGAAATAATAATTAGGCCAACATTTTCAATTTATAATAGCGGATTAGGAGGAAGTCTTGATTATGCTTTATGGAAATGTGGTTTCTCGCTTAAATATAGAGAAGTTGAGTTTGCAATAGATTTACATAAGTATCCCATGTATGGCAGTAGTTGCAAAAGAAGTACAACTGCAGCTTATAAAAAAGGTGTAACTGTAAGAGAGAGTAATGAATTAAGTCAGTATTGGGATATACTTTCATCAAATCTAAGAGAACGTTATGGTGTTACTCCAGTACATAGTATTGAACAAATAGAGTATTTAAAACAATTAATAGGCGATGATATCAAGCTGTTTGCTGCATATCTTGAAGATAAAATGATAGGAGGTATATTATGTTTTGTTGCTAATAAATGCGTAGTACATGCACAATACATAGCCTCAATAAGCAGATATCAAGAATACAGGCCATTAAATGCTGCTATAGATACTATTGCAGCATGGTCTAAGAATAATGGATATAAATATTTTAATCTTGGCATGGCAACTGAGCCTGGAGGGGCTATTATAAATGATGGTTTGATGCGCTTTAAAGAAGGATTTGGTGCCAGAGGCGTTTTGAGAGAAACAATGCATAAAATACTGTAGATAATTATGGATAACCAGTTTCAGAAAGATTACGAAAATTTTAAAAATCTTAGTTATAATGATTTTAAAACTTTAGCGCAGAATGATTCTCTTTCTATATATCAGAAAATAGGCTTTCCTGATTCTTACAGAAAGGATAAGGAACGATACATATTCGATGATATTGTTGAGAAGATGCAAATGAGTGGTGAAAAGGAGAAAATAATAATGGATATTGGATGCGGATGCAGTGACTTGGTTGGCTATATTATTGATTACGCAGTTTCTGCAGATAGTAAACTACTATTAGTTGATTCTGAAGAAATGTTACAACTGGTAAGAGACGAAACTGTGATTGAGAAATATGCTGGATATTTCCCGGATGATACAGCCACAATCGTAAATAATTATTTAGGTAAAGTAGATTACATTATCTGTTATAGTATTTTTCACTACGTTTTTTACAATACTTGTATGTTCAGGTTTTTAGATATTGCAGTGTCTATGTTGAAACCAAATGGCAAATTACTTTTGGCAGATATACCTAATATTGACAAGCGCAAACGCTTCTATTCTACGGAGCGGGGTATAAAAATGCATCAGGAATTCACAGGCGACAATTCGATTCCAGAATTCAAGTATAATATTCTAGAGCCTGCACAAATAGACGATAGTGTTGTTTTTGCAATAATGCAACGATATAGGAATTTCGGGTTTGAGACATACTTATTAAAACAGCCTGAAAGTTTGACCATGTGGAATAGGCGAGAAGATATATTAATCCAAAGAAGTTGAAAATGAAAAGCAGGAAATTAATTATTTTCGGAGATAGCGCTTTTGCAGAGATTGCGTATGAGTATTTTACGTATGATTCAGAATATGAAGTTGTAGCATTTACTGTTAGTAAAGACTATTTGACAAAAGATGCTCTGTTTAATTTGCCTATTATTCCATTCGAAAATATAGACGCCTTATACCCTCCTTCTGAATTTGAAATGTATATTGCATTGGTATATAACACCTTGAATAGAGTGAGAATTCAATTTTATAACGAGGCGAGAGATAAAGGTTACAAATTAGCAAACTATGTAAGTAGCAAAGCATTTCTATGGAGGAATGTTGAAATGGGGGATAATTGTTTTGTGTTTGAGGACAATACGATTCAACCATTTGTAAAAATTGGAAGTAATAATGTTTTCTGGAGTGGTAATCACATAGGGCATCACTCACAAATAGGTAGTCATAACTTTATATCTTCTCATGTAGTAGTTTCAGGTTTTTGTGAGATCGGTAATGCAAACTTTATGGGTGTAAATGCGACAATGGGCAATAATATTAAACTAGGTAGTGATTGTCTAATTGGTTCTTTTGTACATATCATCAAAGATGTTGAAGATGGTACTCTGATGAGAGGTATGCCTAACAGGCCTGATGAAACAAATACCTATGACAAGTTTAATATAAGTAAAATATGAGATGGCTGAAGAGGGGATTAGTTTATGCGCCTGAAAAAACACACTGGTGGAATCAATTGTATGCGATATTGCCAACTCCTATATATCTGGAAGGCGAAAATATTATTCGTGTATACTTTTCTACAACTTGTAAAGATAGATTTGGAAGGGTAACATTTATTGACCTGAATGCTGATAATCCATCAGAGGTTATCTATAAACATGAAGACTATATCCTAGATACAGGTGTTATAGGAGCATTTGATGATTGCGGTGTGAATGTATCTTCTGTGGTTACGTATGATAATAATATTTTAATGTTTTATGTAGGTTATCAAAGACACTTCAAAGTTCCATATTCATTACTCACAGGTCTTGCAATATCTAGAGACGGTATAAATTTCCATAAGACTTCAAATATACCTATTTTAGAACGCAATAATGAAGAGTTGAACATACGTTCTGCTCCAACTGTACTGATTGAGGCAGGAATACTGAGGGCTTGGTATGTTGCTGGTATAGGCTGGGAAAAAATTGGAGGGGTACATAACAGTAAATTACTCCCTACTTACAGAATAAGATACGCTGAATCTAAAGATTCTATAAAATGGATTTTAGGTAATGAGGATATAGTTGAATTGAAAAATGATGAGTTTGGCTTTGGTAGGCCTTATATATATAAGAAAGCAGATAAATATCAATTGTTTTATTCTGTAAGAAGGGAAAGTACTTCGTACAGAATTGGATTTGCAGAGTCTGAAGATGCAAATAATTGGGTGAGAAAAGATAATGAAATAGGTATTGATGTGTCGGTTGATGGCTGGGATAGTGAAATGATATGTTATCCAGCGGTTATTTGTGTAAAAGGCGTAACCTATTTATTTTATAATGGTAATAATAATGGTGAAACAGGTTTTGGTTATGCTGAACTTGTAGAGGAATAATAAAGCTTTTATCAGTCTTGGAAAAACAACCATTAGTTACAATAGGCTCCCTTTGTTACAATACCGGAAAGTATGTAATAGAAACTCTTAAGTCTATTCAGAATCAAACATACTCGAATATTGAGCATATAATAATCGACGACTGCTCGATAGATGATTCTGTATTAATTGTAAAAAAATGGATTGAAGATAATGACTATAAATGCACGTTTATTCAACATAAAGAAAATAAAGGTGTTCATGCTTCTCTTAATGAGATACTTGAAAAAGGTCAAGGTAAATACATAACTTTTGCTTCTGATGACTTGCTGACTGAAAATAAGATTACAGACTTAGTATATATTCTTGAAGAATTAGGGAAAGAGTATGGAGTGGCGTATGGAGATATGAGTTATATAGATGAATCTGGTAGTAACCTTGGAAATTCCACTTGGTTTGATGATAAATTTTATAAAGGCTATCTACCCCCACAAGGAGAAATATTTAAAAATATCGTATATTCTATAACGTTTTTTGTCCAAGCTTCTTTATATAACAATGAATTGCTAAGAAAATTACAGTTTAAGTTTGATGACAGATTTATTTGTGAGGACTGGCACTTAAACCTTTTCGTAACAAGATATAGCAAGGCGGTTGGCAACAAGAATATTTACTGTAAATATAGATATAGGTATGATTCTCTAACAGCAGTGAATTGGACAAATGATAAAATGCATAAAGTACTATTGTCTCAGCTGGCGATGTTTGATGAAGTCTACAGGTATAAACTTAATACTAAAGAAGATAAAGAATTAATATATAAAAAGATGCATTCACTGGCATTACAACTATATTCAACAAGAAGACTTGGTAGGATCAATAAAGCTAAAATTGCATATGATTTATTTAACAAAAAACCAAGCTTTAAAAACATAATGAAAGTTATGGTGCTAATTATATTTGGAAGTATTCAACCTAAAAAAGCTTCATAGAACTTACAGCGATGAGTATAATTATAGTTGATTTTGACCATTATGAAATGTTACACTCATTGATAAAATGTATAGAACAAAATACAGAATGTATATATATATGTTCTAAAAAACATATTATAGATGAACTGAAACAAAATTCATATTCAGAGAAAGTCACTTTCAATTGGATTATAGCTACTAACAGCGAAGAGTTAATCAATCAACATATAATCTTTCAAGGAATGTATTTTGATTATGTGATATTAAACACAATATATTCACATTTTGGAAGTGCAATTTGCTGGTTGGAAAAATTAAAATATCATAAATCAATACTTACAATTCATAATGTTAATTATTGGTTTAAAATGGGTACTAGATATAGGGTATTTAAGAGGCCTAGGAGTAGTAATCATATTCAAATGCTGAGTTTAGTGGATAAAGTTGATGCGTTATTGTTACTTAGCGATAATGTAAAAGAATATGCTCTGAAAACCTATAGAATTAAAAAACCAATAATAGTTTTCCCTTATACAGTAAATGAATCCGTTAACATAGAACAATCAAACATTGATAAAATTGTTGTAGTAATTCCTGGTATTATTGAGGAAGGTAGAAAAGATTATATCTATGCGCTTGACGTTTTTTCTAAATTAGATAAGTCACGTTATAAACTTGTTTTACTAGGAAGACCTAAAGGATTCTATGGAGAAACGGTGATAAACAAATGCCATGAACTAAAATTGCAAGGTTTAGACATTATATATTTCAAGGAGTATGTTCAGCAAATAGATTTTGAACTTTGGATGAATAAAACTGATATCATATTGGCTCCTGTAATTATTGACACTCAATATGCAGGGATTAAAGAAAAATATGGTCAATCAAAAGAAACTGGGGCAGTTTTTGATATAGTTAGATATGGTAAGCCAGGTATTATACCTACCAAACTAATTACGTCAAAACCTATTAATGCAGCATGTTTAAGATATGAAAGTCCTAAAGAATTGTTGGCGATGCTAACAGTGCTTAATAACAAAGACGCGTTATTGAATCTGAAACAGAATGCAATATTAGCAGCAAGTATATATTACTATAAAAATGTTTCTAAACGTTTATTTGATATTTTAAAGTCTATTTAAAAGTCTTGTGATTTCCTGCAAAAACTGCATATTAGATAGCAACGATGATCCGAATTTGGTGTTGGATGAAAATGAGGTTTGCAACCATTGTAATTGGTATTACTCTGAAGCCGCATATTATCTTAAGCAAGGGCAAGAAGGTGAACAATTGTTACAGGAAACTGTAAATACTATAAAAGATTACGGAAAAGATAAGCAATATGATTGCTTGATAGGATTAAGTGGAGGTGTCGATAGCAGTTATGTAGCATACAGGGCTAAACAACTTGGACTTAGAGCATTGTGTGTACATTTTGACAACGGATGGAACAGTGAACAGGCTGTGATGAATATTCATCACATAGTTAATAAGTTAGGTTTTGATCTTAGTACATATGTAATCAATTGGGAAGAGTTTAAAGATTTACAGTTGGCTTATCTCAAGGCTTCAGTTATAGATATAGAAGTGCTGACGGATCATGCTATTTATGGCACTATGTTCAAAATAGCAAAAGACAATGACATAAAGTATGTGCTTGGTGGTCATAACGTAGTTACTGAAGGTGTGTTGCCTTATCACTGGACCTATAATAAGAAAGACTACATCAATATAAAAGCCATACACAAACAGTATGGAGAGAAAACTTTGCAGACATACCCATTCCTAGATAAAAAAATGAAAAAGTTTATCAGCGAATCAGGGGTTGAATTTGTAAACTATCTCAACTGGATGCCTTACGTGAAGGATGAAGTGAAAGAAGTGTTGAAACAAGAGCTCGACTGGCAAGATTATGGCGGCAAACATTACGAAAGTATTTGGACAAGGTTTTATCAGGGCTATATACTGCCTGTAAAGTTTGGTGTAGATAAACGTAAAGCCCACTACGCAACTTTGATTTGTTCCGGGCAGATGACAAGAACGCAAGCTTTGGAAGAGATGAAAAAGCCTGCTTACGATCAAACGTTGTTTCAGGTTGATAAAGAGTTTGTCTTAAAGAAGCTGGGACTTAGCGAACCAGAGTTTGATAAAATAATGAAGCTACCTGTTCGCAATCACAGAGAGTTTGATACGGAAGGGTCTTTCTTCCATTACTACCCGATACTAAAGCCACTTCGGCCTTTGTGGCATACATTTAAAAAGCTTTCCGGAAAACATGTATAGTGAATAAAGTTGTTTCTATAATAACACCCAGTTTCAACAGGGCATATATAGTGGATGAGACTGCTCAGTCTATCTTTAATCAAACCTATCCGCATTGGGAATGGGTGATTACCGATGACGGTAGTACAGATGAAAGCTGGGAGAAATTGCAACAATATGCTGCTACAGATAGTCGCGTAAAAATATTTAAAAGAAACAGAGATCCTAAAGGGGCTTGTGTTTGCAGAAATATATCTGTAGAAAGATGTACTGGCGACTATGTGATGTTTCTGGATACTGATGATGTGCTTGCGTCATTCTGTCTGGAACAGCGCGTAAAAGCTATGGAAGAAAATGAAGACTGTGATTTCGTAATCTTTCCTATGCTGTTGTTTAAAAACAAGCCTGATGATACACGTATTATCTGGAATATAGATAAAGACGAAGATGACTTAGCGCGTATATTAAGAGGTGATGCAGTTTGCCAGGGAACTGGTCCGTTGTGGAAAAAGTCTTCGTTTGTGAAAGTTGGGATGTGGAAGGAAGACTTAAAGCTTTGGCAAGATATTGAGCTTCATATAAGAAGCTTACTATATCCTGTTAAGTATAAAAAGAGATTAGACCTGAAGCCTGACGTTTTTTTAAGAACATCAGATGATAGTCTTTCACGTGTAGGCTATTATTCCTTACCAAAGATGCAAAGCCGCATATCGGTATATAAAGGTGCATGTTCAAGGGTAAAGGAGGTTGGCAAGCAGCGGCAATATGCTATGCCATTGAAGGTGATGGGTATAGATGTATTAGTAAGTGCGGTAAAGAGCGGTTATTACGAAGGTGTAAGCGAAATAATAGACATATTGCTGCAGCACCAGATAATAAATGACCAAGAACTCCAAAAAGTAAAGAGGTATATAGCTTTCTCGAAAGCGAAACTGTATAAGCTGCCGTTCTTATATAAAGGTGTGCAGCAAAAAGTTATGAATATGGGTAATGCAGGAGATGTTACTATAACATCTGTCAAATGGAATGGTGAAGTGACTTTATAAAAATGTCAGAACAACAACCTTTAATATCTATAGTAATCCCTGTAAAGAATGGGGAATATTGGATGGATAAATGTTTGGGCGGTATCATGTCTCAAACACTGTTTCCCCAATGTGAGATTATTGTAATAGACTCTGGATCTACAGATAAAACACTAGACATATTAAAGTCCTATCCTCTAAAGGTTATTAGTATTCAGCCCGAAACATTCAATCATGGGTTGACGCGCAATTTGGGTGTAGCCAAGAGCAGCGGTAAATATATAGTGATGACCGTGCAGGATGCTGTTGCAGCAGATAGCCTTTGGTTGCAGAAAATGCTAGATGGATTTAGTGTTGCAGAAAATGTTGCCGCAGTTTGCGGTAAGCAGATAGTGCCACATGATAAAGATAAAAATCCCGCAGAGTGGTATAGGCCGGTGGCTAAGGGAGAGATTATAGCGTATAGCTTTTCAGAAGAAATATTTAATAACCTTTCTCCTTCAGAAAAAAAAAGCGTATGCGGATGGGACGATGTAACAGCCATGTATCTGAGAGATGCACTGGTTGAAATTCCTTTTCGAAAAACATCTTTCGCAGAAGATGCGCAATGGGCAAAAGACGCTTATCTGAAAGGGTACACTTTGGTTTACAATCCGGAGGCAACTGTAAGCCATTACCACTATGAAAATCCGGACTATACATATAAACGAACATTTACCGTATTGTATCATATGTATCGGTTCTTCAACAATCTCCCCAATGTTTACTGCCCGGGATTGATAGATTCGTTAAAACTAGCAAAGCTTCTATTCAAAGAAGCTAAATTGACTTTGGGAGAAAAAATAAAGTGGTATAGATATAATATGGCTATACGAAAAGTATATGCTAAAGCAATCCAAGATTTTCTCCAGTTTGTAGAACTTGGTGATGAAGCATTGGATAAACAACATGAACTGCTATGTGGTATGCCACCAATAGCACCTGTTAAGCATTCTTAGCCTGATAGATATGATTATAGTTAGTGTGTTGATTACTTTATATAACAGGAAAGACCTGATACGTGAAACCCTTGATAGCGTATTATTATCGGCATATAAAGATTTTGAAGTAATAGTTGTTGATGATTGCTCTACTGATGATTCATACGCTGTGGCACTGGAATATGCGAAAAAAGATGCGAGGGTGCGTGTATTCAAAAATGAAACTAATCTTGGAGATTATAAAAATCGAAACAAAGCAGCATCTTACGCTCAAGGGAAGTACATAAAGTATGTAGACTCAGACGATATTATGTATGCGCATTGCCTGCAGGTAATGGTTGAGGCTATGGAAAAGTATCCGGATGCAGGCTTTGCATTGTGTGCTAAAGCAGATTATTACCATAAATACCCGATGTTGCTTTCTAGTAAAGAAGCATACAAGGAGCATTTTGAAGAGTTTGGCCACTTTGATAGGTCTCCGGGTTCTGCGATAATAAAAAAAGAAGTGTTTGATAAAGTTGGCGGGTTTAGCGGAGAAAGAATGATAGGTGATTTCGATTTGTGGTTTCGTATAGCTATGTATTACCCGATGGTTAAGATGGTTACGGGCCTGTATTGGTCTAGGATACATGAGGCACAAGAATCTCAAACAGACTATGCGCGAGAGCAATATGCTGCATTAAGAAACATGGTAATTGAAAGGTATTTCGCACATAAAGATTGCCCGATAACAGAATCAGAAAAAAATAAATACAGACAGCAAATAAAAAGGTATAACAGATTTAGTGCTGTTAAGCAATTTGCTCAAAGGCTTATCAGATAAGCACCTGCAAAAAAAATGAATTATGTTTGATCCAAAAAAATACTGGGAAAATAGACTTGCTACACATTATGACTTGATAGGTGTTGGGGATATTTCTCTTGGTTATCATTATAATAAATGGAGTTATAGCGTAACTAGGAAAATTCTTAAACGACTATTCAAGAAATATGTAAACGCAACAAATAACGGTGCTAATGTATTGGATATTGGCCCGGGTACAGGGTTTGTTGTTGAGATATGGCAATCATTAGGCAACAATGTTACAGGTGTGGATATTTCTGCTACTGCAGTAAAAAACTTATCTGCCAAATTTCCATCAGGTGCTTTTATGGAGTTTGATATTGGTAGTGGAAAATTGCCTGTGGATGACAATCGTTTTGATTGTGTAAGTGCAGCCTCTGTTTTGTATCATATAGTTGATGATAGTGCGTTTAGTCAAGCCTTAGATAATATTTACAGAGTACTAAAACCTGGGGGCTACTTCATATTCTCAGACAATTTTATTCATGATAGAGTTTATAATATTACGCATCAGAAATGCAGAACATTGAGCGAATATGAAAATGCATTGAAGAGTAAAGGTTTTGATATAGTAGACAGGGTTCCGAATTATGTTTTAATGAATGATCCTGTGGATGCGAATACTAAATTTTATCCTCGTATCTGGAGTTTGTTGACAAGGTTGTCAAGAAAATCGAAAGTACTTGATGCGATAATCTGGCCGGTATTGTATCCTGTTGAGCTCTTTCTTACTGCTAATATGAAAGAATCTCCTGCACAGGAATTTATGATTTGCAGGGCAAAAAAATAAAGTGAGAGTACTGATAATACCACCCGAAGAGTTTGTTCCACAACGGAATCACTTTCTTGGTATATTTCAATATCATCAAGCCTGTATTCTGCAAAATGCAGGCTACGAGGTTGGTGTATTGTCTGTAACACAGGCTTACTCAATACCGATGCTAGCCAAATCTTTTTTGTTCAAACTGACAGGAAAGGAAACCGGGAATAATACAGATGATTTGTCTTTGAAGCAATTATTGGCACTAGCTAATAATAAACTGTTTCACCAAGATAAATATATTGTTGAAGAAAAGGTTGGGGATATTAATGTGTTCAGAGTAGAAGGGTTCTACTACATGGCGCCATCAGACTATACCAATAGTTATGGTTGGATAAAAGCCGGGCTTGCAGCATTCAAAAAATATGTTGCCAAGTATGGTATGCCCGATGTAGTACATGCACATAATGCAATGTATTCGGGTATGTTGGCAAATGCCATCAAGAATATTTACAAAGTGCCTTATGTAATTACTGAACACAGTACATGGCATGCGCGTGGTCTTATAAAAGATAGACGCCTTCACAATCTGATGCACAGAGCATACCTGAAAAGCCATGGTGCATATGCAGTGAGCAAACCATTTTGTGAATTGCTCGCCACTAAGTTTAGCGGAGCAAAGTTTAACTATTTCCCGAATGTGCTTGATCCGTTTTTAGAAGCATATAAATACCAGACAATAGAAAAGGATGCAGGGAGTGATTTTGTGTTTCTGAATATTGCAGAGCTTCACCCAAAGAAAAATCACAAACTGCTGATAAATGCATTTGCAGCGTTGAAGAAACAATCAAAGTATGCACATGCTAAACTTTGGTTAGCGGGCAGTGGTTCAGAGTATGATGCTATTAAAGCGCAGATAGAAAACTTGCAATTGCAAAACGATGTAATAATGCATGGTTTACTTAGCAGGCAGAAAATACTGGAGTCGATACAACAAGCTGATTCAATCGTATTATCTAGTGATTATGAAACATTTGGTGTTGTGCTGATAGAAGGAATGTTATTTGGTAAGCCGGTAATAGCTACAAAATGTGGTGGCCCCGAATCATTTGTTAATGATAAATGTGGCATATTGATAGAAACTGGAAGCGAAACTCAATTGACTGATGCAATGGCGTCGCAGATAGATAATAGCACATCTTACGATGCAACGGTTATCCGAAACTATGCACTCGAGCAATTTGGTGCAGCAAGTTTTCTGAAAAAGATAAAAGAGATATACCCTAATTAACCGATAAGAATGGCGAGAACCAGAATCATACCAGTCCTTTTGTTGAACAAGGGTGGATTGTATAAAACAATCAAGTTTAAGAATCCTGCATATATTGGCGACCCGATAAATGCAGTTAAGATATTTAATGAGAAAGAAGCAGATGAGTTGATTCTGTTGGACTATACGGCATCTGTAGACAAGCGTGAGCCTGATTTTGTAAAGATTAGTGAAATAGCAAGTGAGGCATTTATGCCGATGGCATATGGGGGAGGTATCAGAAATTACGACACAGCTAAGAAAGTGTTTGATGCTGGGTATGAAAAAGTGATATTGAATTCAATACTTTTTGAAGACCTGAAGCTGGTGGATAAAATAGCTTCAGTTTATGGTAGCCAGGCAGTAGTAGGTTGCATAGATTTTAAGAAGCCATTGCTGAGTAAGAACAAAGCATTCGGATATTCGGGGACAAAGTCATCAAGCCATACCCCTGTTGAATGGGCTAAACAATTACAGCAAGCAGGCGTAGGTGAGATAATGATTAATAGTATCGAACTGGACGGTACTTGGGATGGGTATGCAACTGATGTGATTAAAGAAGTGTCCTCAAATATAAATGTGCCGTTAATAGCTTGCGGGGGTGCAGGTACACTAGATGATTTTCAGAAGGCTGTAGATAATGGAGCATCAGCGGTTGCTGCAGGTAGTATGTTTGTGTTTCAGAAAAAAGGCATGGGAGTACTGATCAATTTCCCTACCGGAAAAGTAATTTCTAAGTGAAGCAGTTAAGGTATTACCCTCAACTAGATGGCATTCGTTTTATCTGTATTGCACTGGTATTATTTGATCACTGGGGAATAAGAGAATTAATACATGTACACACAGGCCCAGCAGGTGTGGCATTTTTTTTGTTTTAAGTGGATTCCTATTGGGGGAAATACTTTTCCTTGAAAAAGAGAAAGGCCTGGCTAAATGGAGTATTATCAAAAACTTCTTTGTAAGGCGAACACTACGAATCTTCCCATTGTATTATGCAACAATACTACTATATGCTTTGCTGGTAACTACTGGGGGCATTTTATGGTGGAATTTGTTGTACACCAATAATATATTACAAGCAATAGATGTTAATTGGGTGCCAAAAGAGTTTTGGCCACTATGGTCTTTGTGTGTAGAAGAACAGTTCTATTTGTTCTTTCCGTTTTTATGGTGAGCTTGTCTGTAAAAGCAATAAGAAGATATTTGGTTGCAGGAATTCTATTTGCTGTAGTAGGCCGGATAGTGCTAATTTCTGTAAATAATAATTTGTACGAAATCAGTGCTTATGCGTTAATGCCTTTTTGTCTTGATTGCTTATTTCTCGGGGTGCTGTTAGCTTATTATAAACTTTATAAGAACGAAACCATCACCTCGGTGTTTAAAAAATATCCTATAAACATATTGTTGGTTCTATTCATAATTGTTCAAATCGTTTTACAGCGTTTCGGGTGGCCACTATTCAACAATGCAATAGGTAGATTATTCGCAAGTATTACGGGTGTTGTATTGATTGGCTACTCTGTGCTTGTAGGGTATAAAGGGTGGTTTCAGAAGGTGCTGGAAAATAAGTTTATTTCTTACTTGGGGAAAATATCTTACGGCCTTTATTTGTTACACGCATTTGTTCAGGTGTTTTATGAAAAATACCTGATTAATAATCCTGTCAAACTCTCACTTGCTAATCTGAATTTACCCATCATAAGCAACAGGTACCTGATAGATTTTGTTTTTCTATTCATAATAACTGTTGCAGTAGCTCATATTTCGTATCAATATTTCGAAAAAAGTTTTTTAAAGTATAAATCAAAGTTTGTCTGAAATGGCTGACAATAAAATCAAATTTGCATTAGTAGGTTGTGGCCGTATAGCACAACGCCATGCAGAACATATCAATAAGCAAGGTGTGCTTGTTGCAGTATGCGATGTGGTAAAAGAAAAAGCAGACGCGCTGGCAGAACTGTACGGAGCGAAAGCATATTACGATATAGATACGCTTTTAGCTAACGAAAAGGATATTGATGTAGTGTCTATATGCTCGCCAAATGGTTTGCATGCGGAACATTCTATCAAAGCACTGAAGGCGGGCTTCCACGCACTGTGCGAAAAGCCTATGGCCATAAATGTGCACGACTGTGGCGAAATGATAAAGGCTGCTGAACAATCTAACAAGCGTTTATTCGCTATTAAGCAAAACAGGTTCAATCCGCCTGTAGCTGCTGTAAAGCAAGCAATAGATGAAGGCCGTTTCGGGAAAATATTCAGTGTGCAGCTAAGCTGTTTCTGGAACAGGAATGATGACTATTATGCGAACTCCTGGAAAGGAACAAAAGACCTTGATGGTGGTACGTTATATACACAGTTCTCCCACTTTGTAGACTTGCTCTACTGGATGATTGGTGATATCAAGAACGTACAGGCATATATTGGTAACTACGCCCACAAAGACACCATTGAATTTGAAGATACAGGTGCAATTATTGCAGAGTTCTACAATGGTGCAATAGGTACTATCAACTATACGGTAAATAGCTATCAGAAAAATATGGAAGGTTCACTGACCATATTTGCAGAGAATGGTACTGTGAAAATTGGAGGTCAATATCTGAATGAGCTGGAATACCAGAACATAAAAGACTATAAAATTGAAAATCTGCCAGAAGGCAATAAGCCTAATAACTATGGCTCTTATCAAGGTTCTATGTCGAACCATGATAAAGTTTATGAAAACCTGATAAATGTACTTACACATAATGCTGCTATTTCTACAAGTGCATTTGAGGGTTTGAAAACAGTAGAGATAATCGATAAGATTTACACTGCAGCTGTAAATGTTAAAAACAACGGATAATGCGAGGATACAACGTTACACCTTACAGGCAATGCTCACAATGTATCATGGATACAAACGATGATCCTTTCATCAAATTTGATGACAAAGGCATTTGTAACCATTGTATAACATATGAGCAGGAAGAAAAGCAGTTTGTGAAGAGCGGCCAGGAAGGGGAACGTGAACTACAATCTATAATTGATAAGATAAAAGCAGACGGCAAGGGCAAGAAGTACGATTGTGTACTAGGTATTAGTGGTGGTGTAGACAGTAGTTATCTGGCTTATGTAGCAAAGGAGTGGGGTATTCGTCCGCTTGGTGTGCATTGCGATAATGGCTGGAACTCGGAACTTGCTGTGCAGAATATTCAATCCATTGTCAGAACGCTGGATATGGATCTTGATACCTATGTCATTAACTGGGAAGAGTTCAGGGATATTCAGTTAGCATACCTGAAAGCGAACGTGATAGACATAGAAGCCATAACAGACCTTGCCTTTCGCGCAGTGCTAAAAAAGACAGCACATAAGTACAAAGTAAAATACTTTTTGTCTGGCGATAATGTTGTTACTGAATCTGTACTGCCACGCGCGTGGATATGTAAGGATACATCTAACCTTGTAAGTATACATGAAAAATACGGCAGTGTTCCGTTAAAGACGTACCCGTTGATGACACCACTGAAGGAGCTCTATTACGACAAAACAAACCCTACTGAAAGCCTTGCATTGCTCAATCTCATGGACTATAAGAAAGACCATGTGAAGGATGTAATCAAAACAAAGCTGGGTTGGAGAGATTATGGTGGTAAGCACTTCGAATCTGTATTCACACGTTTCTATCAGGCGTATATATTGCCCAATAAGTTTGGTGTTGATAAGCGTAAGGCACACTTGTCGAACCTGATATGCTCGGGTCAGATAACAAAAGCAGAAGCGCTGGAAGAACTGAAAGAAGTGTATTATCCGGATGAGATGATGCGTATAGACAAGGAGTTTGTATTGAAAAAGCTTGGTCTGAGCGAGCAGGCTTTTGATGAATACATGAAAGCAGAACCGCTACCGCATGAACATTATGGTATAGGTAAAACCATATACGATAAATACAAAGTATTGAAACTTATTCGGCCTATCGTAAACCTCATTAAAAACTAAAAGATGATTAAAGTTGCATACCTGGGCGCTAAAACTGTAGGGTTAGAATGTTTGAAGTTTTTGATAGAAAAAGCCTCGGGTAATAATATTGAAATTGCAGCAGTGTTTACCAACCTCAACAGGAACGCAAGTACAAACAGAGAGTTGATTGGCCTTGCGGAAACTAACAATATTCCTGTTTACGAAGAGTTGGATGATATGCTCACACTGCCGGGGTTTGATTATATCATCTCTGTGCAATATCATAAAATACTAAAGCCACAGCATATAGCACGTGCCACAAAGCTTGCCATCAATCTGCACATGGCTCCACTGCCTGAGTACAGGGGATGCAATCAGTTTTCTTATGCAATAGTAGAAGGTGCAAAAGTGTTTGGTACAACTTTGCATGTATTGGACGTGGGAATAGATAGTGGGGATATCATTGCCGAAAAACGCTTTGATATGCCCGAAGGGATTTATGTAGAACAGCTTTTTCAAATGACCTCCGAAAAGTCTGTTGAGTTGTTTAGAGAAAGCATACTTGATATTCTTAACGGAAAATATACACGCATACCTCAAAAAGATCTGGTAGCAGAAAGAGGGACTAAGATTGTATACCGAAAAGATATTGACAAGCTGAAGCAAATAGATCTTAGCTGGGATAAAGAAACAATTGAGCGATACATCAGAGCAACGCTGATGCCCAACTTTGAACCTCCGTATACATATGTAGGTGGAGAGAAAATATATTTTACAACAAAATACTAATCTGAGCCCCGGAATTATGACACATAAAGATGAGCCGGTAAACAAGCCTCACCTTTTACAATGCAAAATCGTTGATACTACCTTCGGGCAAAACGTATCTGTAGTAGAACCTGTAAATATATATGGTGCTACTATCGGGAATAACTGTTTTGTAGGCCCATTTGTTGAAATACAAAAAGGCGTAGTGATAGGGGATGGTACCAAGGTGCAATCGCATACGTTCATTTGTGAGTTGGTAACAATTGGTGAAACATGTTTTATTGCACATGGTGTTATGTTTATTAACGACCCTTTCATCAATGGCGGGCCTGCAAGGGCTAATAAGGCATTGTGGAGAGAAACTAGAATTGGCAATAACGTATCTATAGGCTCCAATGCTACCATACTTCCCGTTACAATCTGCGACAATGCAGTAATAGGTGCCGGTGCTGTAGTGACAAAAGATATTACACAGCCCGGTGTATATGTTGGTAATCCTGCTAAAAAAATAAAAGATTTATAATAATGAATATTCCTTTCGTAGACTTAAAACAGCAATACCTGAGCATCAAAAATGATATAGATACGGGTATTCAGAATGTAATAAATAATACATCCTTCGTAGGCGGAAAGTACGTGAAGGAATTTGAAGAAGCATTTGCAAAAGCATATGGTGTTAAGCATATGATATCTGTAGCTAACGGTACCGATTCTTTGTACATCATTATGAAGATGATGGGCATAGGTGAAGGTGATGAAGTGATAACAGTAGCGAATAGTTGGATATCGAGCTCTGAAACAATAACACAGGCAGGTGCAAAGCCTGTGTTTGTAGATATTCATCCTGATTACTATAGCATTGACGAAACAAAACTGGAAGCAGCAATAACGCCTGCTACTAAAGCTATCATACTCGTTCACCTGCATGGGCAGATGTCAGATGTAGAAACTATTGCGCGTATCTGCAAGGAAAGAAACATTTATCTGATAGAAGACTGTGCACAATCTCATTTCTCTGCATTCAAAGGAGTATATGCGGGTGTTACAGGTATTGCAGGTAGTTTTAGTTTCTACCCTGGTAAAAATCTTGGTGCTTATGGTGATGCCGGTGGTATCATTACGAATGATGATGAGCTGGCTACAAAAATCAGAATGTTTGCAAACCACGGTGCACTTACCAAACACCAGCACCAGATAGAGGGCATCAACAGCCGTCTGGATAGTATACAGGCTGCCATATTATCTGCTAAGTTGCCACATATACACAAATGGACAGAACAGCGTATTAATAACGCTGCGCTGTATCATAAATATCTGGCTGATGTTAAGGATATCGTATTGCCTGCAACAAGGCCCGACTCCAAACATACTTTCCACTTGTATATAATACGTACAAAGGTTCGTGAGAAGCTGATGCAATACCTGAAAGAAAATGGTATTGAAACTGCTATACACTATCCTACCGCATTGCCCAACCTGAAGGCGTATGCTTACCTGGGTCTGAAGCCTGAACAATTCCCGATAGCTACACAGTATCAGGATGAAATATTGTCTTTACCAATGTATCCTGAACTGAAAGAAGAAGAGATAGCTTACGTAGCACAGAAAATAAAAGACTTTTTCAAGGCATAATGATGGTCTTTGAAAATAAGACAGTACTCATACTTTCTCAGCAAGACTGGGGAACAATGTTTCTTTCAAAACACCACTATGCTGTAGAACTGGGTAAGATGGGTAATCATGTATATTACATTGAAGGCCCGAATAGTGATATGAGCCTTAGTAAAGGGGAGGTTCGGATTTTCTCTACAGAACACCCGAATGTTTACTTTGTAAAGCATAGGTTGTCCTTCCCGCTATTTGTAAAGTTTAAACTGCCGGGCCTTTACAATTTCCTGATAACGCGACATGTCAAAAAACTAATAGGCAAATTGCCTCATAAGATAGATGCTGTCATTTCTTTCGACATTTCAAACACACTACCATTACCCGCATTTGGCAATTGTGCTAAGATTTTGATAGCGGCAGACGATTCCAAAGATAAAGTGGCTGTAGAAGCTGCTCATGGTGCATCGGCCGTCTTGTCTATAGCAAAAGAGTATTTAGTGAAGTATGAGGGTTGTGGTATCCCTTTGTATAATCTTGGTCATGGTGTAGCATCTTATTTTATAAATGATAAAATAGATGAAACAGTTAACGGCCAGTTGCAAATCGGGATGTCTGGAAATTTCCTGCGTAGAGATCTTGATAGAGAAACTATGTTGAGGATATTCATTGAAAATCCTGAAATAATTTTTAATCTGTGGGGGTCTTATGAGTATGTTACCTCCAATTTGTCTTCGGATAATGATGCTGATACATTAAGATTTATAGACACAGTAAAGAAGTGTGGCAATGTACGTTTGCATGGTCAGGTATTGCCGCGTGTTTTGGCAGAGGAATTGAAGAAGATGGATGGTTTCCTGATATGTTATGATATAGACAAAGACCAGAGTGGTGGCACTAACTATCATAAGGTATTAGAGTATCTGGCAACAGGTAAAGTAATTGTATCTAATAATATCACAACATACGATACTGCAGATAGGCTGATAGAAATGCCGGCTGAAAGAAACAATCTGAAACTGCCTGCACTGTTTAAAGAGGTAGCGGCAAACATAAATAAATACAATGCTGTGTCTCAACAGCAAAAAAGAATTACTTACGCAAAAGATCATTCTTACGTAAGCAACCTACAGAAAATTGCATTCTACCTATAGTGAATCAGATTGCAGGTAAAAAAGTGTTATTGGTAACCAATGTTAATCTGGCATGCAATCCCAGATGTTACAAAGAAGTACGGGCATTGGTGGGTAGCGGCTATGATGTATCTGTTCTGAAGTTTGATATCAGGAATTGGTCTGCAGATTACGAAGCAGTAATTGAGTCTTCTTTGCCACAAGTAAAATGGATAACACTGGATGCAGGAAGTAAATCCAAGTTTGGCTGGCTGGCTGCATCATTAGTAAGTAAACTAGCTGGCAAGCTCCGGAAGCTCTTTAATAATAAAATTGCACTGACTTCTTACATGCTAGATAAAAGAAGTTGGTTATTAAATAATAAGCTACAACAAATAGCACTGCAATACGATTTGTTGATAGCGCACAATCCCGCTGCGTTTTATCCGGTATACAATGCAGCTACAAAAGCATGTATACCATACGCGATAGATGTAGAAGACTATCATCCAGGGGAGTACAGTAATATAGTATTAGCGCAAAGTACAAGACAGTTGATGCAGGCAACATTAAAGCATGCTGCTTATGTTTCTGCTGCTGCACCACTGATACTTGAATATACAATTAACGATGTTCCAGGCATTGCTCATAATTCTTTGGTAATCAATAATGTTTTTCCGCTTGAGTTAAAACCCGCTTTTAAGGAATTGCCAATAAACAACGGTGAGCTAATTAGGCTGGTGTGGTTTTCTCAAAACGTAGGACTGGATAGAGGACTTGATGATGTTGTAAATGCAATGAACCTGATTAGCAATTATCCGATACAATTGACACTTATTGGTAATTGTACCGACGGTGTAAAACAGGCAATATCATCTAAACTCATTAGCGGCAAGCACAAAATACTGTTTAAGCCACCATTGCCGGAACAGCAGCTCTTGCATGAAGTTGCGCAACATCATATTGGCCTTGCATTAGAAGCTAGTCCTAACCTGAACAGGCGTATTTGCCTGACCAATAAATTATTCACGTATCTGCTTTGCGGAAATGCTATAATAGCATCAGATACAGAAGCACAAGTGCAGTTTGTGAAACAGTATAAAAATGTTGGGCAAATGTATGCTTCTGGTAATGCTGTTCAACTTACTGAACTCATCAACAGGTACTATTCTGATAAGCAATTACTGCAAAGCCATCGTAGCAACGCATACAAGCTAGCGACAGAAGAGTTGAACTGGGATAAAGAGCAGCAGCTATTTCTTGCAGTAGTTAACAAAGCACTTTCTTGAAGAAGATACTAATCATATCGCCTCACTTTCCGCCATCTAACCTTGCAGCAGTACACAGGTCGCGCTTGTTTGCGCAGCACTTGCCATCTATGGGTTGGGAACCTACAGTACTGATGGTGGATGAAAAATACTATGAAGAGAAGTTGGACTACAATCTTGAAAAGCTGGTTCCTGCAAATCTTAAAATAGAGAAAGCATCAGCTTTTGGTGTAACAAAGCCGAGGTTAATAGGTGATATTGGAATGCGTGGTTTCTTTCAGCTTTATAAGCAGGCTAAGCAAATCGTTAGTAGAGATAAGATTGATTTTGTATACATACCCATTCCATCATTTTACGTTGCGTTGCTTGGTCGTTGGCTGCATGCAAGCACCGGGGTGAAGTATGGTATAGATTATATAGATCCTTGGGTACATGAATTTCCGGGTGCAGGATGGAGGTACAGACTGAGCGAAACTATTGCAAAGTTTCTTGAGCCTATAGCAGTAAAGAAGGCATCGCTGATTACCGGAGTAGCAGACGGCTATTACAAAGGTGTTCACGAAAGGAATCAGCACTTGCTGCAGTCTTGCATATTTGCCGCCATGCCTTATGGTGGTGAAAGAGAAGATCATGCGAAAGTGGCACAGATGGATATCAAGCCATATCTGTTTGTAAAATCTGCTAAGACACAATTGGTATATGCGGGTGCTATGCTGCCCAAAGCTTATGAGCCACTTGAGGCTATTTTTAAAGCTGTCAGTGCAGATAAGAGCAAATACAACAATATAGAATTTCACTTTATTGGTACTGGTAAATCGCCGAATGATCGGGAGGGATACAACATAAAACCACTTGCGGAAAAATATGGCTTATGGCAAAGTGTAGTCTTCGAATATCCTGCACGCATACCATATATGGACGTATTAGTTCATCTGGATGCTGCAGATGGCATTTTTATATTAGGTAGCACAGAACCACACTATACACCATCCAAAGTGTATCAAGCGGTATTGTCATCTAAAGCGATACTTGCAGTGTTGCATGGTGAATCAACAGCATTCAGTGTTGTCAACAGTACAAAAGCAGGGTTAGCTTATCCGATTATTCCTGAGAATATTGAAAAGATAACAAAAGATTTTAACCAGTTGATGGAAAACTATCTGCAATTTATGCAGCATTTTCAGCCATCGCAGGTTGATACAAAAGCATTCGACCAATACAGTGCAAAAGCTGTAACACAAATTTTGGCGAATGCACTAAATCAAATTTGTGCATAACGTTTTCGAACAATTAGGTTTTGGTGGCGCTTCGCTTTCCAGTATGTCATCACAACATGCTGTGACGAAGTTGCTGAACATTGCCTACGAAAACGGTATAAAACATTTTGACACTGCTCCATTATACGGACGCGGATATTCAGAAATGCTGATAGGGGGTTTTATACGCAACAAGCGCCAGCATGTTACCATAACCACAAAGTTTGGTTTGGGCAACACAGAAACTGGCAAGTTGCCTACGGTATTGGCATTACCGCTCAACTACTGGAATAAAAGAATAAGAGGTATCAAAACGCCTGCACCAGGTATTTATGAACCTCAACTCCTATCACATCGCATCATTACAAAACAAGATGTGGAAAGTAGTTTGAATAGAAGCCTTGGTAGATTGAACACAGATTATATAGATTACTATTTGCTGCACGAAGGTCGTCCGTCATTCATACACGATGATGCGATGCATTACCTGATGGACATGAAGCAGAAAGGAGTGGTGAAAAATATTGGTATTGCTACAGATGCATTCAATGTGCAGGCTTGCAGTGAAGAAGAAATAAATAAGATAGATGTATTGCAGTATAGCTACGATAGCACGATTTCTCTCCAACTAAGACAACAATATCCAAACAAGCTACATATACTGCATAGTTGTATCAATAACGTGGCAAACGAAACATTTCCTAAAGAAGTTGCTGCAGTAGATATAGCAGGGTATAAACTTGCAAAATGTGCTACAGAAAATAGTAATGGGAAAGTCTTGTTCTCTACCCGAAGGTCACAGGTGCTGAAGAGCAATTTAACAGCATACAAAAACTATATTCAATAGTGCCTTATATAGATTGCAATACAGGATTTCCTGGCATTCGTAGAGAAGACTATGATTATACCATCATAGGCTCGGGTGCTGCGGGTATTTTGTTAGCAGTCAAGCTTACAGAAAAGGGCAAACGGGTGTTGATGGTTGAAGCTGGTCATTTTGAAGAGGATGCAGCACGCCAATCACTCAATAAAATATTACAGACCGGCAAGGAGTTGGAAAGCGCTGAAAGTGGTCGTAAGCGTGCGGTGGGCGGCACTACTATTGCTTGGGGTGGACAGTCGTTGCCATTTTACTCAATAGATTTTAGCAAAAGAGATTGGGTAGAAAATAGTGGCTGGCCATTGCCTATAGAAGAAGTGCAACCATACTACAACGAAGCTAATCGCTTTATGGGGGTTGATGAAGCGGACTATGAAGATGATGTGTTTCGCATGTTAGGTATGAAGAAGCAACCATTTAACAGAGATGAGCTTTGGTATCATTTCTCTAAATGGGCGCCGGAACCTAACTTCAAGAAACTCTACTATAACAAACTGGAACGTAGTGTTACAGTATTATATAACGCTGTTGCTACGCGTATAAATGTGAATGATGATAAGCTTGCAGATAATATAGAACTTGCCAACTTTAAAGGAGAAAAAGCAACACTACTTGTTAATAATGTACTGATTGCTACAGGTTCTATAGAAGCGTCACGTTTATTGTTGGCCAGTGATGCACAAGTTGCAGGAGGATTGGGTAACCATTCTGGTCGCTTGGGCAAATGCTTTATGGAACATCCGTGTATAGAGATTGGTATTGTATCTACTCCCAATCAATACAAACTTCAAAAAGCATTCAATACACACTTGTATAAAAAACGTAAATACTCTGTTCGTATCAGTCTTGCAGAAAAAGCACAGCGCGAACAGAAAGTATTAAACGCATCAATGGGTATCATGTTCGATTATAACGACGGACGGATTGATCCTTATATAGAGGTTAGAAAATATCTGCACGAAAAAAAGATTAATTCAATACCATCATTATTTGCCAATATGGGTGCCTACCTGCTATCGGCAAAAGCATTGTTGCTAGATAAGCTGATATATAAACACAATGCGCGTGCCCGTGCAGTAGTGATGATGGAACAAGAACCGTTGAAGGAAAGTGCTATTACATTATCGAATGAAGTGGATGCAGTAGGTATGCGCAAGGCATCTCTTAACTGGCAGATAAGCCACAAAACTTGGGATACGGTTGTCTATGCTTCAGGTGTCTTAAAGAGGGAGCTCCAAAGACTTGGTTTTGGTGAACTGAATGTACACGCACATATTAATAGTGCTAACACAAACTGGGCGAGCCATCTTACAGATGTAAACCATCATATGGGCGGTACACCTATGAGTGCAACGCCGGATGATGGTGTGGTTTCTACAGACCTGCAAGTATGGGGGCACCCGAATATATATGTATGCAGCTGTTCGGTTTTCCCGACAGTATCACATTCAAATCCAACACTTACTATGATGGCGCTTTGCATCAGGTTGGTAAATAAATTAACTGCTAAAAACTAATAGTACTATATGAGTCAGCCCAATAATATCCAAACCGAGTACGAACAGTGGCATAAGGATTACAACAAAAACATCCTTGATATCGATAAGCTGAACATGATGAAATGGCACAAAACTGTGCTCAGTTTCCTCGATAAAGATTTGTCTGGTAAAAAGATGCTGGAAGTAGGTTGTGGTAACGGAGATTTTTCCAACTATCTGGCATTGAACAACAATGCAGATATTCTGGGGCTTGATTTTTCTACAGAAAGTATAAAGATTGCCAATCAGAAGAAAGAAGTATTTGGTGCAAAGACATCTTCCTTTATGGTTGGCGATGCACAGAATATTTCACTGCCCGATAATAGCTTCGATATCATAGTATCTTGCGAATGTCTGGAACACATACCTGTACCACAGAAAATGGTGTCAGAAATTTTCAGGTTGCTCAAGCCGGGAGGTATGGTTGTGCTTACTACTGAAAACTATTTTAACGCATATGCATACCATAGGGTATATCTGAAAATACTTGGCCGCCCGTTCGATTCAGGTTCAGGTGTGCAGCCTTTGGAAAATTTCTTCTTCTTCTGGCAGGTTGCAGGTATGTTCCGCAAAGCAGGCTTTAAAAACACAAAGACGGTAAGTGGCGAATATGTGATGTTGTTATTGCCCGGGACAGACCCCGCTAAATTCACAATAGACGAAGTGAAGAGTCCATTGATGAAAAAAATAATGAAACCTTTTGGCAGGCGTATGACGTACTACGCTACCAAGCCTCTTTAATACTACATGAAAATTCTCTGCTTTCTTAGTGGTAATATATTGTCGGGTAAGGAGTTTGTCGCATTGGATGTAATCCGTAGTTGGAAAGCAGCAGGCCACAATGTAGAGGTTGCATTTGTTGGCTGGCACGATGGCAAGTTTCAACATCAGCTAACCGAAATGAATATACCTAGCCACCCCATAAAATTGGGTTGGTATTATCTGAGGCAATGGAAGTGGTCGCTCGATTCTTTGATGAATTATGTGCCTGCTATAGTACAGTTCAGAAAGCTGCAAAAACAACTCAATCCTGATGTGATATACATGGATAGCTATAGGCAGATAATACTGTTGAAGCCATTCCTGAAAAAGAAAGTGGTTTTCCATGTACACGACCCGCACGCATTCAGTAGCAGAGAAGCAAAGATGATACAATTGGCTGATAGTGCTGTGGATAAATACGTAGCGGTATCTGACTTTATAAAGAATGACCTTATTGCCTGCGGTGTGTCTGCAGATAAAGTGAGTGTGGTATATAACGGTACACATTTACCTGCAAATATTATAAAAAAATACATGCCTGATGGTGTATTAAGGATAGGATTGATAGGACAGATATTGGAACGCAAAGGGCATGAAGATGTGCTGGAGGCAATTAGTCAATTGGTGAGTAATATAAAATGCAAAGTGCTGATATATGGAAAGGGTGATGAAGTTTATATACTAAAGCTAAAAAGCCTGATTGCAAATAAACAGTTGACACCATATGTAGAGTGGAAAGGCTTTGAAGCAGATAAGAATAAAGTATACGATAGTATAGATGTGGTAGTGGCAGCCACCCGAAACGATGAACCTTTTGCGTTGGTTGCGTTGGAAGCAGGAGCCTACAGGGTTCCTATTATTGCTACGCGTTCCGGTGGATTTGTTGAAAGTATTGTTGATGGTGAAACTGGTTTCATTGTAGAGAAAAACAACCCTGCAATGATACAAGACAAATTGCTGTACTTATATAATACAACTGGCCTGTTAAGCACAATGGGTGATGCAGCGTTTAATAACATTAAAACAAATTTCTCACTGGTTGCTATGCAGGCAGGGATGAACAAAATAATTACAGCATAGTAATATGCGTCTGGCAATAGTTACAACGCACCCTATACAGTACAACGCTCCGTGGTTCAGGCTATTGGCTCAGCAGCAAGGTATTGAGGTGAGGGTGTTTTATACCTGGGAAGCCTCACAAACCTTAGCTAAGTACGACCCTGGTTTTGGTCGTGTGATAGAATGGGATATCCCTTTGTTGGATGGGTATGAATACACGTTTGTGAAAAACGTATCTGCTAATCAGGGTTCACATCACTTTAAAGGAATCGATAACCCGACACTCAACACAGAAATAAAACAATGGGGAGCCGAAGCTGTGTTAGTATTTGGGTGGGCATATAAAAGTCACTTAGCATGCCTCAGATATTTTAAAGGGAAAATACCAGTACTGTTCAGAGGAGATTCAACATTGCTGGATGAAACCACAGGGCTGAAAAAAATACTCAGACGGCTATTTTTGAAGTATGTATACAGGCATGTAGACTTTGCATTTTATGTAGGACGTAATAATAAGCAATACTATCTGGTACATGGGCTTAAAGATAAACAGCTTGTGTATTTGCCACATGCAATAGAGAACGAGCGATTTGCCGATGCAGCAGGAGAACATACTGCCAAAGCAAAGCAATGGAAAACTGAACTTGGAATAGAAGATTGTTTTGTTGTACTATTTGCAGGGAAGCTTGAGCCTAAAAAGAATCCTCAGTATATTATTAAGTTGGCAGAAATGCTGACTGATAAAAAGATACGTTTCGTACTTGTAGGCAACGGCATTATGGAAGCTGATTTAAAACAAGCAGCAGCAAAAGATGAGCGAATTATTTTTGTGGGATTCCAGAATCAACAAAATATGCCCGTTGTCTATAGATTGGCAAATGTGTTTGTATTGCCGTCAACAGGTCCCGGCGAAACCTGGGGGCTTGCAATCAATGAGGCAATGGCTAGTGGTCTGCCTGTCATTGCATCAGATAAAACAGGAGGAGCTATAGACCTGATAACTGATAATGGTATAGTAATATCGCCGAACGATGTGGAAAGTGGTGCGAAATATATCGAGTCACTACTAAGTAATTCACACGTTCATAATCAACAAACAAGAAAATCGGAAATGCACATACAAGCATTTTCTTTTAAGATAATAGTAGATAATATCAGCTCATTTTTAAGAAAAATAGAATCTGATAGAAAAGTACATTAAATATAATGGCGCTGGATTTAGAAAGTAATATAACCCTAGATAAAAAAGCATCGCGTGTTATTCCCGTGATGGTTTGTTTTATCATCTATGCATTTTTTTCAGAGTATTTGTGGCTTACCATTTTTTCTGGATTAATATTATTGGTTATCATTCACTCACTGCAAAAACCTTACATACCACCTGTACTTGTATATTTATTTGGCTTCCATTGGCTGCAAGTATTTTCATCCATCAACTATGCAGACTATTCGGGATTGACGCTAGACGAGGCATTTGGGAGTAAGTATCTGGAGTATTTGTTTTGGGTTACAATGTTACAAATAGGAGTGATGGCTGTGTTTCTTTCCAGAATCTTTGAGGTCAAATTCAACCCTAATCTACAAATACTTAGGGATGCGGCTGAACGGTTAAACGTCAGAAAAGTGTTGTATGCATATGGTATTGCAACACTGATATTCCCCACGCTTATTGCTGTAACATATTCCAATTCTTCTCTTAATCAGGTAGTACAGTCTTTTGCGGTAATACGTAAGGTGCTGTTGCTGATGTTGATTTTTATCTATTTCCTGAGAGACACAAAATATAAAAATACTATCATCATATTGGTCGTCTTGGAGTTTGTATTAAGCTTCGCATCTTATTTCTCCAACTTTAAAGAGATTATCTTCTTTGTAGTTTTTGTATATCTCACAGTAAAGCCTGAAATCAAAAGCAAACAAATTATTTTGCTTGTACCACTTAGTGTGATATTGTTGAGCTTCCTTGTATTTTGGTCTGGTGTAAAAGAGGGCTATAGAAACTTCCTTAATCAAGGTAACAGGCAGCAACAAGTTAATGTTAGTAAGGCAGAAGCCTTAGATTATCTGGTTGACAAATCTGTAACCTTTGATGTAGACTCTTTTCAGGTAGGTGCAGAAAAACTACTGCACAGGTTGCAATACATGCAGCAGTATTCATCTGTTTATGAGCGTGTACCTGGGTTCATCCCTTTCGAAAATGGTAAGAATATCACAAGTACTATTGAGTTTTTGACTATGCCACGTTTCCTGAATCCGGGCAAGAAAATACTCGATCCCTCTACAAAAACATCTTATTATACTGGTAAAAGATTTGCCAATGCAGAGCAGGGTACGTCTATATCCATGGGCTATTTCTGCGATTTGTATATAGACTTTGGCCTTTGGCTAATGTTTATACCGCTGCTTATCATCACATTTATGATAGGCAAAGTGTCCAACTATATCATCAATTCAAACAAATACAACCTCATATTTACCTACTCTCTCTTTATTGGTACTATACTTAGTTGTGGTACGTTCGAGTCGGATATAATATTTTATCTGGGTAGTGTGAGGAACTATACCGTGTTTATGCTATTGGGTAACTTCTTGCTATTCCCATATTTGAATAAATACGTGAAAGCGTAGATGAAAATCTTTATCACTTATGAATACTTTTTGCCTGCCTACAAAGCAGGTGGTCCTGTGCAATCATTAGCAAATCTTATTGCTAATTACAGTCATTCAGATATATATATCTATTGCAGGAATACAGATTTAGATGGGACTATATTAGATGTAAAAACTAATGAGTGGGTACAATTCAATAAGCATACTAAAGTGTTTTACGCGTCAGGTAAAAGTGAAACTTCTGTATACGATTTATTGAGAGAAGTAGAGCCAGATGTAATATTTATAAATGGCATCTTCTCTCCTGCATTTAATCTGAAACCACTCCTGTGGTCGGGAAACGCACACAAAGTGGTATCTGCAAGAGGAATGTTGCACCCCGGTGCCCTTAGTCAAAAGTCGCTGAAAAAGAAGATGTATCTGACAGCATATAAGCTATTAGGGCTGCATAAGAAATGCATATTTCATGTTACCACAGCAGAAGAGAAGCAATACGTGATAGACACGTTTGGTAGTAGCGTGAAAGTATTTGTAGCTCCGAACTTCCCGAATGTGATTAGTAAACTCCCGGCAACAACTAAAGATGCAGGTAAGCTAAAGCTTATAACAATTGCACTGATAAGCCCCATGAAAAACATCAAATTGGTATTGGAAGCTTTGGTGAAATGTAACGCTGAAATCTCATATAATATATACGGACCTATAAAAGATGCTGCATATTGGCAGGAGTGTCAGGCGGTGATTGCAGCAATGCCCTCGAATGTAAAAGTGGAATATCATGGTGCTGTAACACCTGATAAAATGCTGAGTGTGCTTGCTGATAGTCATTGCATGATACAACCCAGTAAAAGCGAAAACTTCGGGCATGCTATCTATGAGGCGCTTGCAGCAGGGAAACCAGTTATAACAAGCCATTACACACCGTGGAATAAACTCGAAGAGGCTAATGCAGGTTTTAATGTAGATATTAATAACATACAGTCAATTATAGATGGCATCGAAAAAATGGCATCGCTCGATAATGAGGCATATGCAGCTAGCAGTAGTGCAACTGCACAGTATGCTAAGAAAAGTATAGATGTTGCATTGGTAAAGAAAGACTATGATGCAATGTTTTTAAGTAAATAAACAATAGAGCATAATGATAATTTTAGGTATTAATGCCTACCACGCAGACTCAAGCGCTGCTATCCTGAAAGATGGCGAATTGATTGCTGCATCTGAAGAAGAAAGGTTTACAAGGGTAAAACACTGGGCAGGGTTTCCTGAAAAAGCAATTCTGTTTTGCCTGAAAGAATTAGGCATTACCATCAATGAGGTTGACCATATCGCCATTGGCCGAGATCCGAAAGCTAAGTTTGACAAGAAGATGCTGTATTTGCTTAAAAATCCCGGAGGTGGATTTAAGACTGTGATGAACAGGCTCAGCAATACAAAGAAAGTAGCATCGTTAGAACAGGAGCTGTCTCGCATCACAGGTGTAGATGCAGCATTAATCAAACCAAAGATTCATAACGTAGAGCATCACCGCAGTCACCTGGCATCTGCATTTTTTGCAAGCCCTTATAACGAGGCTGCGCTCTTGTCTATCGATGGCTCGGGCGATTTTACCAGCACCATGATAGCTGTTGGTAAAGGCAATAAAATTGAAGTGCTCGATTCGGTGGATTTCCCCGTATCGGTTGGTACATTCTATACTGCATTCACTCAATACCTCGGTTTCCCACATTATGGTGATGAATACAAAGTAATGGGTCTTGCACCGTATGGTGAACCGAAGTATGTTGATAAGATAAGAGATGTAATCAAGTTTACGGAAGACGGGCTGTTTACATGGAACCAGAAATATTTCAAGTCTGCCAAAGATGTTGTAGTTACTTATGGCGATGACCACATCCCGTTTGTAGGTAGTTTGTTTGCGCCATATTTTGAAGAAAAATTTGGTAAGGCTCGTGGCAAAGGAGATGAGCTGACGCAATATCATAAAGACATAGCTGCATCAGTGCAGCGTTTTACAGAAGAGCTGATATTCCATATTGTAAATCACCTGCAAAAACGTACCGGTTTAAAGAACCTTTGTATAGCAGGTGGTGTGGCGCAGAACTCTGTAGCTAATGGCAAGATATTGGCAAACTCAGGTTTCGAAAACCTGTATATACCTTCTGCAGGACATGATGCCGGTATCTCTATGGGGTCTGCATTTTATGTGTACAATCAGGTGTTGAGTCAACCACGTGCTAAAGCTGTTTACTCTGCTTACACTGGTAGTAAATTCAGCAACGAAGAAATTGAAGCATTCCTGAAAGAACGCAATATCACTTATAAACGTTTGGATGATGCTGCGTTGTACGATTATGTGTCAGACAGATTAGTGAATGCAGGTGTTGTTGGTTGGTTTCAGGGACGTGCGGAGTTTGGCCCGCGTGCATTGGGTGGCAGGTCTATACTGGCAGACCCGCGCCGTACAGATGCTAAAGATTTGCTGAATGCAAAAATCAAACGTCGCGAAAGTTTCCGCCCGTTTGCTCCATCTATATTGAAGGAGTTTGTACCGGAATACTTTGAATACACAGAAAATGTGCCGTTCATGGAAAAAGTTTTCCCGATAAAGAAAGAAAAACACAGTGCCATCCCGGCCGTTACACACGTAGATGGCACAGGCCGTTTGCAGAGTGTAGATAAAACAGTATCGCCACGTTATTACGGGCTAATAGATGCTTTCCGTCAGAAGACAGGTGTGCCTATATTGTTGAATACATCGTTTAACGAAAACGAACCGATTGTAAACACACCTGCCGAAGCGTTGGATTGTTTCCTGCGTACGAAGATGGATATGCTGGTACTTGAAAACTGCGTTGTAGAAAGATAAGTGAAGATTGTATTTGTAAACCAGACAGCCAATTACCTGTTTGCAGACATCATTACGGCGTTTGCAAACAAAATGCCTGATGTGCAGATAGAAGCATGGTATGGAAGTTTTGATTATGATGTAACGAAATTGCCTGCTAATGTTACTACACATATAGGGCCTGTGTACGATAGGACAAGCTTCTTTCGCAGGTTTAGGACATGGACGAAGTTTTACTTCTGGATGCGTAACAAGGTGAAGCAGGAGGATATTGCAAACACAAAATTCTTCTTTGTTTCTAATCCGCCACTGTTTGTCTTTTTGCCACGTTTACAGAAAATGCAGTTCGCTACTTTGATATACGACTTGTATCCCGATGTACTAACTGGTTTTAGGAAGAATGCTTTGTTGAATAACATTGCAAACTATTGGGCCAAGAAGAACATGCAAGTGTTACCATCTGCACAAAAGATATTTACGCTTGGCACAGGTTTGAAAAATGCCATAGAAAAATACCTTCCTGCCTCTGTTACAGATAAAGTACAAGTAGTACCTATCTGGAATAAACAGGTTGAAACAGTAAATGCGTCGACAAGAGATTTCAGAAAAGAATGGGGGCTGGCAGATAAGAAAGTAATTCTCTATTCCGGCAATATAGGCCTTACACACCCGCTTGAATACTTAGTAGAGATTGCTAAGAAACTACAATCATATCCTGACTGGGCAGTTGTAGTAGTGGGCAATGATAGCAAGAAAGTAAAGTTGAAAGACTTGGCAATTGGACTTGATAACATTCAGTTTCATGCACCAGTGCCATTTGCAGACCTGTCGCAGTTGTTGTCTATTGCTACTTGGGGTTATGTAACACTCGATACAAGTGCTACCAACAATTCTGTACCAAGTAAAACATATAATCTGTTAGCAGCAGGTAGCCCGCTGTTGGCAATGGTAAATAGCTCGTCAGAAATTGCATCGCTGATAGATACCTACAATGTCGGCATCTCCTTCAAAGAAGATGATATAGATGCGGCATTGCAAAAGCTGCTAAGCATAGATGCTCCGCAGCACAATCAACTAAAGCAAAATGCAGTGGAATGTTCAAAGCATTTCACCAAAGCATTGGCAGATAATTTTGTAGAAAGCCTCGGCTGGCATGTATAAGCAATTTTTCAAATCATTGTTAGATAAGCTCATCGCGCTGATAGGATTTGTTGTTCTGTCTCCATTGTTTCTGCTGGCAATGATATTACTTTTCATAGCTAACCATGGCAAGCCGTTTTTCTTTCAGCCCCGTCCCGGTAAGAGAGGTAGAATATTCCGCATCATAAAGTTCAAAACCATGAACGATGCAAAGGATGAAAACGGACAATTACTCTCTGATGAAAAACGCCTTACAGTAGTTGGTAAGATTGTGCGCAAAACATCTATCGATGAAATACCGCAACTGCTGAATGTACTGATTGGAGATATGAGCCTGATAGGTCCACGTCCGTTACTCTCTGAGTACTTGCCGTTGTATAATGAACGCCAGCGCCGCAGGCATGAAGTGAAGCCAGGCATTACGGGATGGGCACAGGTTAATGGTCGTAATTCTATATCTTGGGAAGAGAAATTTGAACTCGACGTGTATTATGTCGATCATATTTCTTTCCTGCTCGATGTAAAGATATTGCTGATGACAGTAGTAAATGTATTTCGTGGCAAGGGTGTCAGTCAGGAAGGTGCAGCTACAATGGAAAAATTTAAAGGAACACCAAAGCAACAGGCATCATGATATTATTCGGCGCAAGTGGTCATGGTAAGGTTATTATAGATATACTGGAACTGAATGGTATAGATGATATCACCATCTGGGACGATAATGCTACTGCACCTGTATGGGATTACGAAACATCTAGGCCCGATGCAGTATCATTGGCAGATGAACCGATTATCATTTCAATCGGCAGTAATGAAGCCCGCAAAAAAGTGGTAGAACGTCTGCCTTCTGATGCCAACTATATCGTTGCGATTCACCCGCAGGCAGTACTTGCAAGAACGGTAAGTATAGATAACGGTACAGTCATCTTGGGCGGTGTGGTTATCAATCCCGATACTACAATCGGCAAGCACTGCATCATCAACACAAACGCATCAGTAGATCATGATTGTGAGATTGGCGACTATGTACACATATCTCCAAACGTGGCACTGTGTGGTAATATATCAATAGGTGAGGGTACGCATATTGGTGCCGGCACTGTAGTAATACCCGGAAAGAAAATAGGCAAGTGGTGTGTGATAGGTGCGGGTAGTGTAATAATAGAAGACGTTCCTGATTATGCTACAGTAGTAGGTAATCCGGGTCGCGTCATTAAAACTTCAAAGAAAGATTAGCGATACATGAATTCAAAAATCTGGCTTTCATCTCCGCACATGGGTGGTACAGAGCTTAGCTACATCCACGAGGCTTTTGATACAAATTGGGTAGCACCACTTGGCCCCAATGTCGATAATTTCGAGAAAGACATTACGGCATTTCTGAAGGAAGATGTGCATGTTGCAGCGCTTAGTTCAGGTACGGCTGCATTGCATCTTGCATTGGTATTGGCAGGTGTACAGGCAGGCGATGAAGTTATTTGCCAGAGCATGACGTTCTCTGCATCTGCTAATCCAATCGCATACCTCGGTGCAATACCCGTATTTGTAGATAGCGAGTCCGAGACAATGAACATGTCTCCCGCGTTGCTGGAACAGGCCATTCAGGACAGGATAGCGAAAGGGAAAACACCCAAGGCAATCATACCGGTACACCTGTATGGTATGCCTGCTAAGATAAATGAGATACAAGCCATAGCGGATAAGTATGGCATTGCCGTGATTGAAGACGCTGCAGAGGCTTTAGGTTCTTATGTAGATGGTAAGATGTGCGGCACTTATGGTGTCATCAGTGCATTGTCTTTCAATGGCAATAAAATCATTACCACATCCGGCGGCGGTGCATTGGTTGCACACAGCAAAGAGCTGACACAGAAAGCTACCTTCCTTGCTACACAGGCACGCGATGCTGCTCCGCATTACGAGCACTCGCATATTGGCTACAACTACCGCATGAGCAATATTTGTGCAGGCATAGGTCGGGGACAAATGGAAGTATTGGTTAAGCGTGTTGAACAACGCAGAGCGATATACAACAGGTACTACGACAAAATGAAAAACCTGAAGGGCGTATCTTTTGTAGATGAGCCTGCAGGCTATTTCAGCAACAGGTGGCTAACTACTATTTTGATAGACCCTGCAAGTGGTATAACAAGAGAAATACTGCGCCTAGCTTTAGAGCAAGACAATATAGAATCCCGCCCGTTGTGGAAGCCTATGCACATGCAACCAATATTTGCCGACGCTCCTTTCTATGGCGATGGTACATCGGAGCGATTATTCCGCGATGGGCTCTGTCTGCCTTCCGGTTCTAATCTTACAGATGCAGACTTCGAACGCATATTCAAAGTGATAAATGCCGTATTTGCTTAGCAGATACTTACACATAAAAAGAGAAGCCCCGTTCTATAGAACGGGGCTTCTTCGTTATAAAGCAGTTTTTTAATTAAGCTTGGTTAGCAGGCTTCTTCATGATAGCATATACTTCTATCGCAAAGCCCAAAAGTATCAGCAGTGGTGCAACAGTGATGCGTGTTGTGCTGTAAACTTCGTCGTAGTTGAATTTATGCGGGTCAGGGCTTTTGCCACCGGACATCAGCATGAAGCCGATAAGTATTACAACAACACCAGCTATCATCCACATATAATTGCCTTTATCAAACAGGAAAGTCTGGTTGCCTTTAGGTGTTAAATCTTTTGTTGTTTTAGTTATTGCCATAGCTTACAATATTAGGAAAGAATTTTTAATAAAGGTCGTCAACATGCATTTTTAAATACTTCACTACAGAGCGGTGCGTGCTCAGCAGCGATATCAGTACACCCAGCACTATCATACCGAATATCAGCGTGAATAGCAGAGCAGGCTCGCGCAACGCTTTGATTGGCGGGAACTGGCTCTCAGCAAAAGAGATGACCAACCACAGCCCAATAGCAGATATCACACCGCTTATCAAACCATTCAGTATCGCGCGTTTATCAAACGGGCGAGATATGAAGTAGCGTGTAGCACCCACCATCTGCATAGTCTTAATCAGGAAGCGGTTGCTGAACATAGCAAGGCGTACGGTATTGTCTATCAGTATAGCCACTACTACAAACAGCAGCAGCGATATGCCACCCAATATCAGTCCTATCTTTCTGAAATTACTGTTGATATTATCTACAATTGTATTCGGATAAGCAACATCGCGCACAATATTGCTCTGCATTGCAAACGCTCTGATTTTTACCAGGCTGTCTTTATTTACATATGCCGAATGCAGATTGAGCGATATAGAAGCATACAGCGGGTTAAAGTCCAGCAGCTCAGAAAAATCCTCACCACCTTCCTCAAAAAACTTTTTCGCAGCTTCTTCTTTGGTAATGATGGTAGCCTTTTTGGTAAAAGGCTGATTGTCCAGAATCATTTTCATTTTCTGGATGTTTTCTGTACGGGTATTATCGTGCAGTATCACATCCACCTGTATATCTTCTTTAAATACACGGCTCAGCGCACGCCCGTTTATCATCAGCCAACCCAGGTTGCCCAGCAGGAATAATACCAGTGAGATACCTATGATGGCATATATATATGATGGTTTTGCTTTTTTTACGGCAGACATTCAATTTCCTTATCGCTCAAAAATATAAAAATAAGGCAGAAAACGGGGGGCTAATACCTATTTTACTATGCATTTAACAATTTCATTTATGTCGTTGCGTTATATACCAAACCAACATTTATCTATTTTAGCCAACGAATCAACTTAACACATGCAGGATTTAACCCATTTCTTTGCCAACAGGCATTTTATTGAAACCAAACCAACAGGTACTTACCAGTCTATGAAGCTAGGGGCCAACATACAATTTGCTACGCTGGACAATTTTGACTGGGACGATGCAGAGATAGTTATTATTGGTTGCGGCGAACAAAGAGGTGAGAATGAAGAACTTGGCTATAGCAACGGGCCCGATGCCATTCGTGAGGAATTGTATAAAATGTTCTCCTGGCACCCTGCGGTAAAAATTACCGATGCAGGCAATATTCTGGAAGGTGCAGGCCTTGGCGATTCGCGCGCGGCATTGCGTACTGTATTGCACGAGTTGGAACAAGCAGGCAAAACAGTCATAGTACTCGGGGGCTCTCACGACCTGACACTGCAGCAATACGAAGCATTCAAGAAATCTGAAAAAATGATTAATGCAACGGTAGCCGATATGCTGATAGACCTTGATGAGGAAGAAGCCGTAACATCGCGCAGCTTCCTGATGGATATGCTGACAGGGCAGCCCAACTTCATAACACACTACAGCCACATTGGTTTCCAGAGCTATTACGCCCACCCGCGTATGCTGGAAACACTGGATAAACTTCGTTTCGATTTCTTCCGCCTGGGTAAGGTGCGCGAGCATTTTGAAGATGTAGAACCTGTGCTGCGCAACAGCCACATGTTCAGCTTCGATATGTCTGCTGTAAGGTATAGCGACGCACCTGTAAATGTAAACGGCTCTCCGAACGGCTTTACGGGCGATGAGGCTTGCATACTGACTCGCTATGCAGGTATGGGTACCAACCTCAGTTCTTTCGGCATCTATGGCTACGACCCTAAGCACGATGTGCATAATATGACAGCCAAGCTCATATCGCAGATGATATGGTATTTTATAGATGGCTATCTGGTGCGCAAATCTGAGGCTAAACTGACTGACCACGAAGAGTTTATATCATTCCACGTGGCATTTACAGAAAACGAAACGGTATTCCTGAAGAGCAAACGTACCAACCGCTGGTGGATGAAGCTGCCAAACGGTTCTTACGTGCCATGTTCTTACAACGACTATATAGCTGCCAGCAATGATGAAATACCAGAACGCTGGCTGCGCGAACAGGAACGTCTTATCTGATAGTATTTGACACAAATAACGTATTTTTGTATGCAGAACCATCCGCTTAGCGGGTGGTTTTTGTTTCTGACAAGATGATTGAGAATAAGAACATTATTAAAAACGAGGAGAAGGCTGTACTGGTAGGTTTGGTGCACAAAACACAAACCGAAGTGCAGACGATGGAGTATTTGGCAGAGCTGGCGTTTCTTGCAGAGACTGCCGGTGCCGAAACTGTGAAGTCTTTTATACAAAAGCTACCGCACCCTGATAGTAAAACCTTTGTTGGTAAAGGTAAAATAGAAGAGATACGCGAGTTTGTGAAGGCTAAGGGTGTAAACCTGGTAATATTCGATGACGAGCTTACAGGTTCGCAGATAGGTAATATCACCGATGCTATTGGCGTAAAGGTGATAGACCGAAGCGATCTTATCCTCGACATATTTGCCCGCCGTGCCAAGACAGCGCAGGCAAAAGTGCAGGTAGAGTTGGCACAGTATCAATACATACTGCCGCGTCTGCGTGGTATGTGGAAACACCTTGAGCGTCAGGGTGGTGGTATCGGTTCGCGTGGTCCGGGTGAAACGGAGATTGAAACGGACCGTCGTATAGTAAAGGATAAAATCTCCCTGCTGCGTCGCCGCCTTGCAGAGATAGACAAGCAGGCTGCTACACAAAGACAGGAGCGTGGTACATATATACGCGTAGCATTGGTGGGCTATACCAACGTAGGTAAAAGCACGCTGATGACTTTGCTTACAAAGTCTGAAGTATTTGCAGAGAACAAACTCTTTGCAACGCTCGATACAACTACGCGCAAAGTGGTGTATGAACAAACGCCTTTTCTGCTGAGCGATACGGTAGGTTTCATACGCAAACTGCCACACCATCTGGTAGAAAGCTTTAAGAGTACGCTGGATGAAGTGCGCGAGGCTGATTGTTTGCTACACGTGGTAGATATTTCTCACCCCGCATACGAAGACCAGATGGGGGTAGTGAATAAGACACTGCAGGATATCAAAGCATTCGACAAGCCAATCGTTACTATCTTTAACAAGATGGACCTGTACGAAGAGCGTACGTTTGATGAATGGCTGGATAGCGAAGTGAAAGAAGACCTGCTGCGCCAATTGAAATCTCGTTGGGAACATGAAACAGGTGGCCGTTGTGTATTTGTATCGGCTACAGAGCGCCGTAATATAGACGCACTCCGCCAGAACATACTTGACAAGGTAAAGGAACTATACGCCGAACGCTATCCATACCTTACACAGTTTTATTAATACAGATACGCTATTGTTTCAATAGCGTATTTTTCTTTTAAAGAATGTAGTTCTGTTTTTTTACAATTATTTATTGTAAATTTGCACTATCTTTTATTGGCCGGTTCTTTGACATAAACCCTCTATCCCATTGTGAAGTCAATATATTTTTTTCATTAAGCTATTGTTGCCTGTTTTAGCCAATGGTTAAACATTTTCGTAACAATGAAACAAAAAACGCTTATTGAAAAACTGCAACAAACTGCAACAATTTCATCAAATAGCATTATCGTTCAATCAGTTACAGAGTGTATAAAATTTTAAATAGTCTTTGTTGTCATCAATCCGTAACCGTTTGTAACCATTTTTCACAAGCCTTTTAATCCTTGTTGTAAAAATTATATATCACAAAACTGCTATTCCTTCTCGCAAAAAAATGTTTTAACTTTCTAAGTATCGAGTTTAGAACCCCCTAAAAAAGCGACCTGAATGAAGCAGACATCCAGAGAATTGTTAGTAACTACCAAGGCTGCACGGCATTGGCAAGACGACTTCGACCAACGGGTCGAAGAGCTGATGGCAGTAGTAAACAAAGTAGATACAGACGAGCAGGTAGAACACGCATCTGAATTAATGGACGTGTATCGCTCTAAGAGCAAAGCCAAAAAACAGAAAAGAAAAAAGGCCGATCCTGCCGACCGACCTTTTGAGTTTCTTGTATTTCGTAACTGATTTAATCCAGCGACCTATTGAGAAAATCTACTAATGGTTTCATTTCTGTAAACAACTTTACCACTTTCGAAACTGCCGTTTTTGAAGTGTAGTCCGCATCATCCATGGGGATGCTTACTATCACGCTTTTCATTTTAAGGAATTCTATTGCAGGGTTATCTGCCGTATAGCCCTGTGGAATGGTCTTCAATGTTTCTCCTTCCCATTTATTGAACAGCTTTTTGAAGCTGGCTTTGTTGATGATGCCTTGAAACTCCTTGAAGTTATAGTCCAGCTCCTGACGCACTTTTTTCAGCACGGGGCCTTCGGGCATCCACATACCGCCTGCGAGAAACGACTTGCCGCCCGGCTGCAGGTGCATGTAATAACCCGCATCGGGCGACTTTTTGCCTCCGCGGCTCATATAGGCACCAAAATTAGCTTTGTACGGAGACTTGTCTTTGGCAAAGCGTACATCCCTGAATATGCGGAAGATGGAGTCTTTGGCCTTGTGTTCTGCAAGTCGTGGTTCCAGCTTGGTCAGTTCTGCATATACAGCCGTTACAAAAGCTTCATAATCAGCTTTGGCAGCCTCGTATAGTTTGCGGTTCTTGTCGAACCATTCTTTGTTGTTATTCTTTTCCAGCTTCTTCAGGAAGTCGATGGTGGCTTGTTGCAGCATAGCTGATACGGATGTTAATATTTATTGAAATGATGTTAGCCATTACGAATATAAAACATATTGCCATTAGCTTTGAAGATGCTCTAATAAACATGTGTTAAATGCCCGATAACTGGGGCTGTTTGCATACCTTTGAGCATCTGAAAAGTAAACACATTAATATTTAATACATAATGACGCGTTTAGCCATATTAGGTTCAACAGGATCGATAGGTACACAGGCTTTAGAGGTTGTGGCTGCGCACCCGGAATTGTTTGAGGTAGAGATACTGAGTGCACATAGTAACAGTGCTTTGCTCATAGAGCAGGCACGCAAATTCAATCCCAATGCGGTAGTAGTAACACATGAAGAAAGCTATGAAGCCGTAAAATATGCTTTATCAAACCTGCCCATCAAAGTATTCTCTGGTGCCGATGCGCTGAATGATGTAGTACAATGGGACACTGTAGATACGGTGGTGACTGCTATCGTTGGTTTTGCAGGCTTGTCATCTACACTTGCTGCGGTAAATGCAGGTAAGACAATAGCACTGGCCAATAAAGAAACATTGGTAGTAGCAGGCGATATCGTAATGAAAGCCGCTGCTGAAAAAGGTGCTAGGATAGTACCTGTAGATAGCGAACACTCTGCCATCTTCCAATGCCTGGTAGGCGAAGACTGGAATACGATTGAGAAAGTTATACTCACCGCATCCGGTGGTCCTTTCCTGGGTAAAAAGACCAACTACCTGCTGAACGTAAAAGCAAGCCATGCCCTGCAGCACCCTAACTGGACGATGGGTGCTAAAATAACCATCGACAGTGCAACCCTGATGAACAAAGGGTTGGAGATGATAGAAGCTAAATGGCTCTTTGGCTTGAAGAACGAGCAGATAGAAGTAGTGGTGCATCCGCAATCTATCATACACTCACTGGTGCAGTTTACAGACAGTTCTATCAAAGCGCAGCTGGGACTGCCCGATATGAAGCTGCCGATACAATATGCGTTGGGCTTTCCGCGCCGCCTGCAAAACAATTTCAAGCGTTTTGATTTCAGGGATTACAGCAAGTTCACCTTCGAACAGCCTGACCTGAAAACATTCCGCAATCTTGCACTGGCTATAGAGGCAATGGAAAAGGGGGGTAATGTGCCATGTGTTATGAATGCAGCTAACGAGGTGGTGGTACAGTCTTTCCTGAACAACAGGGTGAGCTTTATAGAAATGAGCGATATCATAGAGAATGTAATGGGTAAAGTAGCTTTTGTAGACAATGCCACACTAGATGATTATCGTCTATCTGATAAAGAAGCACGTGCCGTAGCATCTGAATTGGTAAAACACAGCCAACTATCACACTAAATATTATTTTTGTAAATCATGTTATTTAACTCAATGCTTTTAATGTCGGGTGGAGCCGTGCAGGCGATACAGTTGTTTGCCGCTTTATCTATACTCATATTACTTCACGAATTCGGCCACTTCTTCTTTGCGCGCCTTTTTAAAACACGTGTAGAGAAGTTTTACCTGTTCTTCGATTTTCTGTTCCCGTTCCCGGGCCTGCTCAATTTCTCACTCTTCAAAAAGAAGAAAGGTGATACGGAATACGGCCTCGGCTGGTTCCCATTGGGTGGCTATGTGAAGATAGCCGGTATGGTGGATGAAAGCATGGATACTGAAGCCATGAAACAACCACCGCAACCGTGGGAATACCGTTCTAAAAAAGCATGGCAACGTTTGTTCATTATGCTGGGTGGTATCATCATGAATGTGATAGTAGCCATTGGCATCTATGCGTTGATATTTGGTGTATGGGGCGAGGAATACCTGCCTGTGAAAAATGCAACGAATGGTATAGCTGTAGATAGCATTGGCCAGAGCATCGGTTTCAAAAGTGGCGATAAGGTAGTAGCGTTGGATGGCAAACCAGTAGAGCGGTTTAATAAAATAACATACGGTATTGTATTTGATGGTGTAAAAACCGTGCAGGTAATGCGCGACGGACAACAGGTAGATGTAAAAATACCTGAAGGCACTATCCGTAAAATACTGAAAGGACAAAAGAGCTTTATTGCACCGCGTATGCCTTTGGTAATAAGTGAAGTGGATAAAGCAAGCGAAGCTGGTAAAATGGGATTGCAGGAGGGGGATAGTATAATTGCCCTGAATGGACAACCTATCAAATACAATGATGAATACGAAGTACTGAAGCATAGTTTCGTAGCTGGTCAGAGTGTTACCATGACATTGGTACGAAAAGGCGTGATAGTAAATGCAACCGGTGTATTACCGGCTAATAAATTATTCGGGTTTGTAAGAGAAAGTGATGCCTCTAAATACTATCAGTACGAAAAGATAAACTACAATGCGTTTACCGCTGTTGGTAGAGGGTTTACATATACTTTCGAACAGGTGGCTAACTACTGGCAACAATTGAAAATGATCTTCACATCGAAAGAAGTGAAAGCATCTGAAAGCGTAGGTGGTATCGTTAGCTTTGGTAAAATGTTCTCACCTGTATTTGATTGGCAGGACTTCCTGATGCTGACAGCATTTGTATCTATCATACTGGCAGTAATGAACCTGTTGCCTGTACCAGGTTTGGATGGCGGTTATGTTATCTTCCTGTTGTTTGAAATGATAACAGGACGCCAAGTAAGCGAAAAGGTAATGGAACGTGCTACCACGGTAGGTCTGGTACTGTTGCTTGCGCTGATGGTATACGCAAACGGGCTGGACATATTCAGGCTGTTCTCTAAATAATAAACTTGTAATAACAATAAAAGAAAAGCGGGGCAATTGCCCCGCTTTTTTAATTCATTGATATTTTAGCTGCTTCTTTTTTCATTGCTACTTCCCATCTCCATGCTGTGTCCATCATGTCATCCAGCGAATATTTGATATCCCAATCGAGCAGGGCACGGGCTTTTGCATTGTTGGCAAATACCTCTACCACATCGCCCGGGCGGCGTGGGCCTAATTTATAGTTCAGCTTCTCTCCCGATACTTTTTCAAAAGCATTAATCAGCTCCAGTACAGTTACACCATTGCCCGAACCAAGATTAAATACATCGCAATTGGTACTGTTGTGCTCATCGAGGGTGTATTGGAGTGCTTTAGTATGTGCATTGGCTATATCCATCACATGTATATAGTCGCGTACACAAGAGCCATCGCGGGTAGGGTAGTCTGTGCCGAATACCTGCATCTCATTGCGCTTGCCGATGGCAGTTTGTGTAATAACAGGTACAAGGTTTTCAGGCTTGTCCTGCAACTCACCTATAATCACAGAAGGATGTGCACCTACGGGATTGAAGTAGCGCAGCAGTGTAACATTAAAGTCGGGGTTTTGCCTGGCAAGATCTCTGCACATAGCCTCGCCTATTTGCTTGGTGCGTGCATAAGGAGATTCAGGTTCTGCCAACGGTGCTGTTTCTTCAACAGGCAACTTCGTAGCATTGCCATATACCGAGCAGGATGATGAAAACACAAAGTGGTTTACTTTATAGTTTTTTGCACACTGCAGTATGTTGACGAGTGAGTCCAGATTATTGCTATAGTATTTCAGTGGTTCTTCTACAGATTCGGGTACGGACTTGAAAGCTGCGAAATGTATGATGCCTACTATATCGGGGTTCTCAATAAAGATTGTTTCTGTATCGTCCGCATCGCACAGGTTTACCTTGTAGTTTTTTACCGGCCTGCCTGTTATCTTTTCAATACCCTGCAACATGCGCAGCGAACCACGAGATAAGTCGTCGACAGATATTACGTCGAACCCATTGGCTATCAGGTCTACTATCGTATGACCGCCAATGTATCCGCAACCACCTGTTACAAGTATTTTCTTCATCAATCAGAGGGGGGTATTAAACAATACAAATATACCGTATTATTTAACCTGCTGCATGTCTACCAGCTTTTTATACAAGCCGTTTTTAGCTATCAGTTCATTGTGTGTGCCACGTTCCATTACCTTGCCTTTCTCCAGTACAATAATCTCGTCGGCATGCTGCACGGTAGATAGTCTATGGGCAATAACGATACAGGTACGGTTCTTCATCAGGGTGTTGATAGCATCCTGTACAACGCGTTCGCTTTCGGTGTCTAACGAAGACGTAGCCTCATCCAATATCAGTATTGGCGGATTTTTAAGTACTGCTCGAGCAATGGTAACACGCTGGCGTTCGCCGCCGCTTAATTTCGCACCTCTGTCGCCAACAATGGTTTCGTAGCCATTGGCTTTTTGCGTAATGAAGTTGTGCGCATTAGCAATGCGAGCAGCTTCATGTACCTGCTCCAACGACGCACCACCAGTGCCGAGTGTTATGTTATTGTAAATAGTATCGTTGAAAAGAATTGGCTCCTGACTAACTACGCCCATTTGTTTGCGCAGGTCAAACAGCTTGTAGTCTTTTACGTTTATGCCGTCTATCAGTATCTCGCCCGCTGTCACATCGTGAAAACGTGGTATTAGGTCTGCCAGAGTAGATTTACCAGCGCCCGATGGACCAACAAGGGCAATGGTTTTACCTTTGTGTATCGTCAGGTTGATGTTGTCAAGTATCACTTTATCGCCATAAGCAAAGCGTACATCTTTCAGTTCTATCGATTGGCTGAATGTAGAGATTGACTTAGCATCAGGTTTGTCTGTGATGGTATTGTCTGCGTTCAGCAGGTGTTCTATCCTATCCAATGCTGCTGCACCTTTCTGTACATTGTTGAGTGCGGTAGACAGGTTTTTGATAGGGTTGATAATCATGTAGAACAGGCCGATGTAGGTAAGGAAGAAGGGACCTGTAAGGGACGATTGCCCTGAGAAAATGAGCTTGCCGCCGTACCACAATATCATACAAACCACTATCACACCCATTGTTTCAGACATGGGCGAACCAAGTTCTTTGCGCCTTGATATCTGTTTGCGAACACGGAAGAGTGTATTGTTTGTTTCGCGGAATTTCAATTGCTGATGGCGCTCTGCATTGAATGCTTTTACCACACGCATACCTGCGATGGTTTCATCTATGATGCCAAGTATGCTACCCAGATATTCCTGTGCAAGGTTGGATGGCTTTTTCAGTGATTTGCCAATGCGACCAATTACAAAACCTGCAATTGGCAGGAATAATACCAAGAATACTGTAAGCTGCGGGCTGATGAGTATCATAGATACCAGCACGAAGATGATGGTCAACGGCTCGCGGATGAAGGACTCCAGCACGTTCATGATGGATACTTCAATCTCGTTGATATCGTTGGTCATTCGCGATATCAAATCGGCCTTGCGCTCTTCTGTAAAGAAGCCTATGGGCAGCGATAGTATTTTGGTAAACATGTCATCGCGCAGCTTTCGCAGGAGTGCATATCTGATAGGATTCAGGATATTGAGCGAAAGATAAATGAACAGGTTTTTCAGTATGGTAAATACCACAACCGTGATAACAATATAGGTGAGCGATGTGAGCTTATCATGTTGCGCTACAAAATCGTTTATCCATTGTGTGATGTAGCCTGCAATATTCAGTCCGCCCTTTGCTTTACTATCTGCAACAGGTGTAGTGCCCGTGCCGAAGAGTACCTGCAATACAGGTGCAAGCATGGTGAATGAAAACAATCCGAACACCACAGCCAGTAGCGTAGTGATACAAAATTGTACTACCTGAAGTCTGAAATCCTTGAGGTAACTGAATAGCTTGCCGGCTCTTTTCATCTTTCTTTTATTCTATAGTATAAGAGACGCTACCGTCTTTTTCATCTTTCAGTATAATGCCTGCTTCTGACAGTTTGTTGCGTATCTGGTCTGATGTTGCAAAGTCTTTGCGTGTGCGTGCGTCTTTGCGTATTTCTATCAGCAGCGACAATACCTGATCTATCTTATTGCTTTGCTGTGCTTGTAGCGGCTGCAAACCAAGTATATCTTCCAGGTATGTTTTGAATGTAGCAGACAGCAATGCGAATGTTGATGCGCTAAGTGCATTCATAGCAACCTGCCCACCCTTCATGCCATTGGTTACAGGTGCCAACTCAAACAGATTGGCAATCACTTTGGCAGTGTTCAGATCATCATTCATAAAGTCGTCGCACTCTTTGCACCATTTCACAACCTGTGTATCCAGTGCCGCATCGCCTGCAGTTTCGTTGCCTGGGTGTGCCAGCTTCTTCAATACTTCATATGCTTCCCACAGGCGGCGCAATGCTTTCTCAGAGCCTTGCAGGGCTTCGTTAGAGAAATCGAGTGTGCTGCGGTAGTGTGTTTGCAATATATAGAAGCGTACCACCATCGGGTGATAAGCTTGCTCCAGTATCGGGTGTGCGCCACTGAACAGTTCAGTGAGCTTGATAACGTTGTTGTATGATTTGCCCATCTTCTTGCCGTTGATGGTAATCATGTTATTGTGCATCCAGTAGCGCACAGGCGGGTGGCCGTGTGCTATGGTAGATTGTGCAATCTCACTTTCGTGGTGAGGGAACTGCAAGTCCATACCGCCACCATGTATATCGAATGTTTCGCCCAGATATTTGCGGCTCATGGCAGAGCACTCAATATGCCATCCCGGGAAACCCTCGCCCCACGGGCTGTTCCAACGCATGATGTGTTCAGGTGGCGCGCTCTTCCACAGTGCAAAGTCTGTTTTGTTGCGTTTCTCATCCTGTCCTTCAAGATCGCGGGTTGTTTCCAGCAGGTCATCTATTATGCGGCCGGAGAGTTTACCGTAAGGATATTTCTCGGCGTATTTCTTAACATCAAAATATACAGAGCCGTTTACCTCATAAGCATAGCCTTCTTTAATGATTTTCTGAATCATGTCTATCTGCTCTATGATGTGGCCTGTAGCTGTAGGCTCTATGCTTGGTTCCAGGTTGTTGAACAGGCGCATACCCCAATGGAACAGGCTGGTGTATTTGTGCACCAGTTCCATAGGCTCCAGTTTCTCCAGCTGTGCCTTGCCTGCTATCTTATCTTCCGCATCGCGGCCTTCTTCTTCAAAGTGGCCTGCATCTGTGATATTGCGCACATAGCGCACTTTGTAGCCAAGGTGTTGCAGATAACGATTCACTACATCGAACGTAATGTACGGACGCGCGTGGCCAAGGTGAGATTCTCCCGATACGGTAGGGCCGCAAACATACAGGCCTACGTGACCGGGGGTTATTGGTTCAAACTTCTCCTTTTCTCTTGAATATGAATTGTATATGTGTAAGTCGGACATATGGTAAAATAATGTGCAAAAATAAGGCTTTAACTGCCAGCCTTGCGGATTATTTCAAAATTGGCAATAACCGGCCTATGATCTGATAGCTCTGTGTGCGGACAATCGAAACCGACAATCTTCAGGACTGCAGGGTCGTAAAATAGGTGGTCGATGCGTAGGGTGGGTAATATCTGGCTGTAGGTACGGCCAAGGAATTTGCCTTTGTCTGCAAACGCATCATTAAGATTGCCACGCAGCTTGGTATATGTATAAGAGCCGGGCAAATCGTTGAAATCGCCGCAAATCATTACAGGGTATGGGCTTTGTGCGATGATGGCAGCAGCTTTGTCTGTTTCTTCTGCACGTTTGGCAAATGCATAGTTGAACTTCCAGATGAAAGAGCGTGTGAGACCGAGGCTGTTTGTAAGTGCAGAGCTGTTTTTCTTTACGTATTCTATATAGGCTTTCTCATCATCACTAAGGCCAAAGGTGCTGAGGTGTACGTAAAATGTACGCATGGTATCGCCACCGGGCAATGCCACATCGCCCTGCAGCAGGAATGTATATTCTGCCAGTTGGTGCGCCTTGTAGTTGAAGAACTGGTGACGGGTAAAAACAGCCGTACCCAGGAATATGGTGGTGCCCAATGTATTGTCGTAATGAAAGCGATATTCGGGGTAGTTGCCATTCTCCATTATCTTGCGCCCGTAGGGCTTCATAGAGTCTGTCTTTGGTACAGAATATTCGGGCAGGCACATAATGTCTGCATCCAGCTCTTTCAGGTAAGTAAGTATGTCTTTTTCAAAAGCTTTATCGCGGGGCACTTTGAAGATGCCCATGCCGTGTACATTCCACGTAACTACACGCAGGCGGTCGTTTGCCTTGGCCATATCGTTTTTACCAAAGTGAAAACCGAAAACAACGAATATCAGCTTGTAGCAAACCACCAATGCTATGAGTGATAACAGCGAACGTATTTTTTTGCTGGTAAATAGCCAGATGAATACAAAGAGTACATTGGCAATAATGGCAAATGGTGTGGTGAGGGTAACGAGTGCCAGATGGCTAACTTCAAGCGGGCTTTTGACGGCTGCAAGCGCACACAGGGCTATCCATACCACACTGCCAACATTCAGCAGGAGTAAAGTGTAGCGTAGCAGCTTGCGTAGAAATCCCGGTTTGTTGTCTTTCAATGTTGTGGTTGATTATGGGTTGTTGTCTTTACTTGCTTTCATCAGGATGTCTTTTTCTTCCTTCGTAAGCGAGTCGTAGCCTTTCTGGTTTATTTTATCCAGAATATCATCTATTCTTTTCTGATTGTGTTGTCTGCTAGTATAGGCGTTCAGCGCTTCATTGCGCTTCTTGCTGTTCTTTTCGCGTATGCGGTCTGCATCAGGTTCTGCCATATTGCTCAGCTTATCGAACATGTTGTATACCCACATACCCGGTTGCTTGCCGTTTTTTACCAGCATCATGTATACAAAGCCCGTAAGCGCACCGCCACCCAGCATAAACAGTGATGGTGTATACAGATTTACGTTTACCAGCATCAGCGCATAGAAGATGATGGAGAGTACCCATATAGGTATGCTGAAAGTAGGTGCCAGATAGAAACGGTAAGAAGGTGAAAGTGTGAGGACGGCAGTTGCTACACCTACAACACCTGCATGCGCACCCATCATGAAGCCTGCACTGCCTACACCCGGCATCAGTTGTGCCATTTCATAAAACAGCCCTCCTACTACCAGGCTGTATACAAACAGCGGTATTACCTGCTTGTAGCCTACCAACGATTGCATAACAGAGCCGAAGCCGTATAGCCATACCATATTGGTAAACAACACCCAGAAACCATCATGCGTCCACCCGTAGGTAAATATTGTCCACCATTTTGCGCCAAAATTGGCTATAGCAGGCAGCGCTACATTGGGAGTGAAATTGATTTCAAAATATTCGGGCCTTAAACCTGCTACCAGTAGTATAACACGTATCAGGTGGAAGGTGATATAACCTGTTGCAGATGCTACTATTATTTGCAGCACCGCATTCTGGCTATAGCCAGGTATAGAAGATAAAGGAGAACGTTTGCGCGATGTATTCATTGCCATGTCTTTTGCTCTTAATAGAAGTTGCTCCTGTTTTGTTTATTCCAGATTTTCAAAAGTATGAAGCCGACTAGCATACCACCCAGGTGTGCAAAGTGGGCAACATTATCACCGGCAGAATTGCGGAAGCCTGCAAACAGCTCGAACACCGCATAGGCCGCTACCACATATTTTGCTTTAATAGGTACCAGGAAGTAGAGATATAACAGGGTATTTGGGAACAGATAACCAAAGGCAAACAAGATGCCGAATACAGCACCCGAAGCACCTACGGTAGCCTCGTCATATATGCCGGGAATATACTGTCCGGTAGGCTTGTAGTTGAAGCCATGCAGATATTGGTTGATGGCAGATATCGATTCATTTGCCAGATCCTGCGACGGTGAATTGCTCCAGACTTTTGCTATTTCGTACAACTGCATGCTGAGCGGATTGCCGCTCATTTTTACACGTTGGTTCAGGAAGAGATTGAACTGATCGAGCGTGGCATTGTGCTGATACTGGGTAAATGCCTGCTCTATAACTCGGTATTCGTAAGCCAGCACACCCATGTGCAATGCCGCCGCACCCAGACCACACACGATATAAAATGTAAGAAAGCGCTTGGGCCCCCATACGTTTTCCAGTATGCTACCAAACATCCAGAGGGCAAACATATTGGAGAATAGGTGTGTCAGCGTTGCGTTTACATCGTAATAGCTGCCATGCATAAACATGTGCGTGAAGTACTGCCACGGTTTGAAGTAAACGGATTTCCAGTAGTGCAGGCCCAGATAGTCTGAAAGATCTATACCAAACTTGCCCAATACGTATTGGGCAAATACCATAATGGAATTGATGATAATTAAGTTCTTAACTATCGGAGGAAGTATCTGAAAGCGCCCCGGCCTGAATTCAGTCATTTTGTAATGTTTCGTCTATGTAACGGTACTCAATTATCACGCCTGATAAATAGTGCTGCCAAAATTACACACTATCATGCGCTTTAGGCTCAAATTACAAATCTTAATATTATAATCTTATCCTAAAACAGCGGCTCATGGTTTTTGTTTATGCAACAAAGTCAGCACGCCTTCTTTTTGCAGTATACGGTAGCCTATACGGTCGTTTGAGATACCTTGTTTCAGCTCGTAGGTAAAAAGGAATTGCTCATCGCCCGCCATTTGCGTGGTGAAGTAGGCAAAATTGATAGATGCATTGGTGCTGAAATGTTGTGCAACCTCGTACAGGTGAGTAGAAAGTATCATCAGATGGTGCGGATGGTTCAGCAAACCATCTATTACAGCTTTTGTGCATTCGTATGCATCGTGTACGTTGGTGCCTTTAAAAAGCTCGTCCATCAATACAAGGTGAGCACCGTGATTTTGCAGTTGTTGTGCAGTCAGCTTCATCCGTTGTACCTCTGCAAAAAAGTAGCTTTCGCCCTTTATCAGGTTGTCCTCCACATGCATATTGGTAATGATGCCTTGCAAAAAGCTGATGCGCATGGCCTTAGCAGGAACGGCCATACCTATATGTGCCAGCAAAGCCCCCACACCAAGCGCACGCATAAAAGTGGTTTTGCCACTCATATTGGCACCTGTCAGTATCAGGAAGTTTTGCTTGTCTTGCAGGTTGATGGTGTATGGTATGGGTTGTTGCAACAGCGGGTGGTATAGTTCCTTCACATCCAGCACCGAAACATCGGCTGGCAGCAGTTGGGGGAAATGCCAGCTGTGCAGCAGCGATGCTTTTGCCATAGCCTGCCAGGCATCCATTCTTGCATAGTGATTTACAAGGCGGTTGATATTATGCTTCATTTCGCGGCGCACTTTGTAGTTGAGCAAAGCAAGATCGCGATAAGGGGTGTCTTTATTTACGAGTAATAATTCTTCTGTAAGGCGGTGGTTGGTTTCCTGCAATACCAGCTCCAGCTCGCGGCGCAGCATTTCGGGTAGGTCATTTCTTTGAAGCAGGGCGGTCATTTGCCTGCAGCCCTTCATAAAGTCTGCTATGTGCGATAGCGAGAACTGTGTAAAGAAGTATTCATTCTTATTCAGCCATTTCTGCAAATAACGTCCCAGTATCAGATTGATGCCCGCAGGTGGGGTAGATTGCGTATCGGCAGCGTCAAAGAATTTATCTATCATCACCAATGTACCGTTGGTAATAATAGCAGGCCACACATCTGTATTGCGGGAAAAGAATTTTACCATATCCTGCATCTGCATCAAATCCTGATGTGTAGCAGGTGGCGATTGTATATGCCTGCGCAGCATGTCTTTACCTGCCTGCGTGGTGGTATGTGCCAACAAGCCAAAGATGCTGCCGTTTTCATCGGCAGCAAATACAGAAAGGTCTTTGAGTGTGGTTTTGTCGCTTTGCATTACCTGTCGAAACGCAGCCTTTGTCCGCGCATGCTATCGTTGATAGTTCCGTTTTCGTATGCTATCTGTCCACTCACAAATGTATATTTTACCGTAGCAGGGAAGCTGTGGCCTTCAAATGGAGACCAGCCGCATTTGTACAGTATATTGTCTTTGGTAACGGTATACGGATTGTTCATATCCACCAACACAAGGTCGGCCCAATAGCCTTCACGTATATAACCACGCTCTGCAATCTGGAAGCAGATGGCAGGTGTATGGCTCATTTTCTCTACTACTTTTTCAATGCTTATTTTCCCTTGCTTTACGTACTGCAGCATCAGTAGCAGCGAGTGCTGTACCAATGGTACACCTGCAGGTGCCTGTGCATAGGGTTGTTGTTTTTCTTCCCAAGTATGCGGGGCATGGTCTGTAGCAATGATATCCAGCCTGTCATCAAGTAGTGCCTCCCAAAGTGCTGCTTTGTTTTCAGGTGCTTTGATGGCAGGGTTACATTTTATCAGGTTGCCGAATTGTGTATAATCATCGGCAGTAAAGTGCAGGTGATGCACACATACTTCAGATGTGATGCGTTTATCTTCCAAAGGCAGCATGTTTGTAAACAACTGCAATTCTTTGGCAGTAGATATATGTAGTATGTGCAGGCGTGTGTTGTGTTGCTTTGCCAGTTGCACGGCAGAGAAAGAACTTTCAAAACAAGCCTCTACATCGCGTATCAGCGGGTGGAAAGATGCGTGGTCTGCGTTGGCATATTTTTCTTTGTTTGCTTTTACTACACGCTCATCTTCGCAGTGTGTGGCAATCAGCAATTCGCTTTCAGAAAAGAGTTTGTTCAGCGTCAGGTAATTATCTACCAGCATATTGCCCGTGCTGGAACCCATGAATATTTTAATACCGCAGATATCTTTCTTCTTGGCATTTGTTTTCAGTACTTCGTCAGCATTGTCATTTGCTACACCCATAAAGAAAGAGTAGTTGGCTACAGATGAACCGGCAGCTATGGCATATTTATCTTCCAGCAGTTCCTGTGTAAGTGCTGCAGGCACAGTGTTGGGCATCTCCATAAAAGAAGTAGTACCACCTGCTACTGCGGCACGCGCCTCGCTTGCAATATTGGCTTTGTGTGTAAGGCCCGGCTCGCGAAAGTGTACCTGATCGTCAATAACACCCGGCAACAGATAAAGACCTTCCGCATTTATTTCTCTGCAATCAGCATCGGGTTGTATGCCTGTGCCTATCTTTTCGATGCGTCCGTTTTTAACAAGCACATCTGTTACTTCCTGTTTTCCTTCATTAACAACTGTAGCACCTTTTATTAATACTGAAGCCATATAAATAACTGATAAACTGAATTATAACTATATTTTTGTGGCAAGTTAGCGCATACGCTTGTAGAAAACATATTCTATGTACAAAAAAGCTGCATCTCTCGCATTATCCATTGCATTCACAGCAATAGCCGCACAGGCACAAACAACTTATCTGCAACTGAATCAGGAAGACTATCATCTGCTTGACAGGTTGGAGACTCGTTCAGGCCGTTTGTCAGACGACTTGTTCCTGTTCGTAAAACCTGTATCGCGCAAAAGTGCGGTAGAGTTTCTGCAATGGCAGCGAAAGGAATCGCACATTGATAATCTGAGCGAGATAGATAAGTATAATGTAGCACATGCAATATCTGTAAGTGGCGAATGGGCACTGGAGCAAAATGGTGCAATAGATTCGAAACGTGCGATACTGAAGAATTTCTACAAAAAGCAGCCCGACCTGATATATGTAAATAATGACAACTTCTTCCTGTCTGCCAATCCCATCATTACTGCACATGGGATGTATGAGAAAAATAATGGTACACTCTTTACCAGTAGCAGAGGTTTGGAGGCAAGAGGCCTGATTGCTAAGAAAGTTGGCTTCTATACCATGTTTACCGACAATCAGGAAACAATGCCGGGCTTTGCAGCTGCATGGGCAGATAGTGCTGATGCGGTACCGGGTAATGATTTCTTTACAAGAAAAGGTGCAAACAAATTTGACTACCTGACTGCACGTGGGTATATAGATTTTGCAGTCGTGAAAGATCATATTAATGTAACATTCGGCTACGACAAGCATTTTCTGGGTGATGGTATGCGCAGTATGTTCCTGAGTGATTTTTCTGCAGGTGCAACATTTTTGCGCTTGAATACAAAGGTTTGGAAATTCAATTACCAAAACCTGTATATGGAACTGACACCACAATACAGGCGTGGTGCAGACAGAGAATTGCCACATAAATATGCAACCATGCATCATCTGAGCATCAACGCTACCAGGTGGCTGAACGTGGGCATATTTGAAGGTGTAATATTTGACCGTAGAGACAGATATGAATTCAGCTACATGGTGCCTATCATATTATACCGTCAGATAGAGCGTTCGCTTGGTAGCCCCGATAACGTAGTACTTGGTTTTAACTTTAAAGCGATAGCTGCAAAGCACCTGCAATTTTATGGGCAGATTTTATTAGATGAGTTTACATCTAAAGAACTGGTAGCAGGTAATGGTTATTGGGCAAATAAATTTGCCATACAATTAGGTGGTAAATATTTTGATGCGTTCGCTGTAAAGAATCTTGATTTGCAGGGTGAGCTGAATCTTGTTCGTCCTTATACATATACACACTTTGATAGCACCGCTAATTATACACATTACAATCAACCACTGGCACATCCGTTAGGCGCAGGCTTTGCAGAATTGTTAGGAACTATCAAATACCAACCTGTGAAGAACTTATATATTTCTCTGAAAGGCATGTATTATAACAAAGGTGTAGATAGCGGAGGACTGAATTTTGGGGGTAATATTTTCAAAGATTATGATACGAGGGCTAGTAGTTATGGTGTTGGTTTAATAAATGGTGTGAGGGCAAATTGCGCATCCGTAAACATCAACTTTGCTTATGAGTTAAAAGAGAACTTGTTTATAGATCTTGGTGGTGCGTATCGTAAGTGTACGTTTGAAAACAATGTATTCCCCACACAATCAACTACATACATATACGCAGGTTTCAGACTAAATTATAACAGGCGTGAATATGATTTCTATTAATCAAAATCATCAATATTAACTGTTGGTTACTAAATTAATTTTATGACAATTCGCAAACAAATTGTCATAAAATTAAAAGTGTATTAATTTCATAGAAATATTTTTATCACTTGATTTGAGAAGCCATTTAATGAGCTAATTTTAGGCGCACCCTAATGTTTCATTATTATGGTTTCTATGAGAAAAATTTACCTTTTATTCTTTTTGACGCTATTAACCTGTATCAAAGGTTTCGCTCAAATTACCGGGTACACACGTACAGCCCTTACCGGTTTAACGTACACACAAATTACTGGTGGTACAGTTATTAATTCTACTTCGGGTTTATCAAGCACAGCTATGAGTGCAAATGATGACGATGGTGCTGTTTTAGTAACATTGCCATTTACGTTTACTTATAACGGCAACTCGTATACACAAGTTACATTTTGTACAAATGGTTGGATAGGTATGGGTAACCAGTTGACTGTATCTGCAGCGGATGGACGTACTGCCGGAAACTTATTCACAACAGCAGCCCCCAATAACACACTAGCAGCATGGTTTGGTGATATGACTGCAAACTTTCCTGCTGGCGGAGGTGTAGGTGCTATGGTGCACGGTGCTTATGGTACAGGTGCTTATGCATTTGAATATCGTGATGCAGGCGGATTGAGTTGGAACTCAACAACAAGCAACCTCATCAACTTTATTATTGTGTTGTATGGTCCTTCTTCGGCTACTCCGGGAAGAATTGAGTTTCTATATGGTTCGCAATCAGGGTCATTAACTACAAGCCGTTCAATAGGTATTGAAGATGCTACCGGTGGTACGGGTAACTATATTAATGCAATAACAAACTCTTCAAGTTCAACAACCACGTCATCTACATGGCCTGGTAGTGGTACTGGTTACAGGTTCGATCCTCCACCTCCATGTTCAGGTACACCAACACCGGGCAATACTGTGAGCAACATCAGCCCTGTTTGTCCTGGCCAGACATTTACATTGTCTTTGCAAAATACAACACCTGGTACCGGTGTTACTTACCAATGGCAGTCTTCTCCTAATGGTACTACTTGGACAAACATCAGCGCAGCTACATCTAGCACACTTGCTACAAGCCAAACAGCAGCTACTTACTATCGTTGCGGTGTAACTTGTTCAAGCAACACAGCTTTTTCTAATGCACTGCAATTGAACATGAACACATTCCTGAACTGTTATTGTGCGGCTAACTATACACTAGGCTGTGGTTCGAGCGACGTGATTACCAATGTCACGTTCGGTACTTTGAATAATACCACAACGTGTTCTGCATTGCCTGCAAGTACGGATTACGGACTGTCGGTAAGCGCGCCAAACATCAGTATTGGATCAACAGTTCCTTTCAGCGCAACTGTAGGTGCAGGTGGTGGTGAACACGTAGCGATTTGGATAGATTATAACCAAAACGGTACATTCGAGACAACTGAATATACTTATATAGGAAAAGGTAACGGTTCAACTGTCACTCAAAATATTGCTATCCCTGTTAATGCAACTCCAGGACTTACCAAAATGCGTGTAAGAAACAGGTACTCTACATCCAGTACTCCTGCGGTGTTAAATACTGACCCTTGTACTGCATTCTCATATGGCGAAACTGAAGACTATAATATAAACCTTGTTTGCGATATTCCGGTATTTACTACTCAGCCAGCATCTGCTACGTTGTGTACAGGTAGTAATCTTACGCTGACAGCTGCTGCAACAGGTAGTGGTGTAAACTATCAATGGCAGGTAAATACAGGAACCGGATTTACCAATGTAACAAATGGTGGTGTGTATAGCGGTGCTACTACCGGCACACTATTGCTTACACTGCCTCCTGCAACATTCAACGGTTATCAATATCGTTGTATCGGCTCAGTGCTGTGTTCAGGTACTACTACAATATCTAATGTTGCAACACTTACATTGGGTAATTCAACAGCTATTCTTTCAGACCCTAAGAATACTGTTGTTTGTAATGGAGACCCCGTTACATTTACTGTAAATGCACTTGCAAGCAATACTACATACCAATGGCAAGTATATAATGGTACTGGCTACTTCAATCTGACTAATGGAGGTATTTACAGCAACGTAAATACAGCAACACTGAATATTTCAGCAGCTACCCCTGCAATTAACGGCTATGCGTATCGTTGTGTGATAGGAAGTAGTTGCCCTCCTAATATTTTGATATCCGGTGCAGGTACATTAACTATAGGTACCTCTATCCCAGTTACTACGCAACCAACTAATACTACTATATGCTCTGGCGGTACTGCCAATCTGAGCGTTACAACAGGTGGTGCGAATGTTGTTTATCAATGGCAGGTAAATACAGGTAGTGGCTATGCCGATGTTGTGAATGGTACCAACTACAGTGGTGCAACTACAGCTACACTTTCTGTATTGAATACCCCACTTACCTTCAATACATATCAATATCGTTGTGTACTGAGCAATACTTGTGTGGCTCCGTTCTTTACAAATGCTGCAACACTTAGTGTACAACCTTCTCCTGTTATTGCTACACAGCCTCTGGATGTTAATACTTGCGATTTCCAAAACGTAGGCTTTAACGTAACAGCTACCGGTACGGGCATCAGCTACCAATGGCAGGTTAATACAGGCTTGGGTTTTGTTAACCTTACAAATGGAGCACCTTACGGTGGTGTACTTGGCGCAAATATGTCTATTGCTAATGTTACATCTGCAATGAACGGTTATCAATACCGTTGTGTAGTAACAGGTACTTGTACGCCGTCTGTTATCAGTAATGTTGTAACACTTACAATAACTAACAGGCCGGTACTGGTTGCAGGTCCTGTCAATTCTACAACATGTGATGGCGGCAGTACAACATTTGCTGTATCTGCTACAGGTACATCAATCACATATCAATGGCAAATAAATACAGGTGCAGGTTTTACAAACCTTACAAATACAGGTATTCACAGTGGTGTTACAACAAACACGCTTGCTATAACAAGCGCTACAAATGCAGCACATGGTAATGCATACCGTTGTGTAGTAACAGGTTCTTGCGCCCCTAGCGTTACATCTTCATCCGCATTGCTTTTCATAAACAGTGCGCCTTACATGGTTAGCCAACCGATTGACAAACAAGTATGTGCAGGTAGCAACATATTTTTCAGTGTAGCAACTGCTGCAGCAACATCGGCTAACCCACTAAGCTATCAATGGCAGGTAAATACCGGTACCGGTTTTACTAACCTCACAAATACTGCTCCTTACAGCAATGTTACTACTCCATCTATGGTAATAACAGGTGCTACAGTATCAATGAACGGATATAGATACCGTTGCCTGATCAGCAATGCTACTTGTACGCCTACATTGCTTTCAAATGCTGTGCTGCTAACGGTGAATACACTGCCTACTATAACCACGCAGCCAAGTGCGCAAACATTATGTCCTTCGGCAAATGCGACTTTCAGCATTGCTGCAACAGGTACTGGTATTAGCTATCAGTGGCAGGTAAATACAGGCGCCGGGTTCCAGAATATTCCCGGTAGTGCACCTTACGGAGGGGCTAATACGCCAATCGTTACAATTACAGGTATTACGCCTGCAATGAATGGATATCAGTATCGTTGTGTGGTGAAGGGCGACTGTGTGCCAAGTGCTGTTTCAAATCCTGTTTTGCTGAATGTACTAAGCCCTGTTATAATCAGCAGCAATACTATTACAGATACTGTTTGTGAAACAGGAACTGTAAAACTGGGCGTGCGTGTTATAGGTGCAGGTATTTTGTATCAATGGCAGCTTATGCAGAGCAACGGTTCATTTGTAAATCTGGCAAACACTCCTCCATATTCTGGTGTTAATACAGACTCTCTGCGTATATCTGCTGCGCCGGCATCATTAAATGGTGCAGTATACCGTTGTGCGCTTACAGAAACGCAATTGTGTAGCCAATGGTACTACACTGCAAATATTCCACTGGGTGTTAACCCTGCACCAATAGTATCTCCTAGTGCACTACAAACAGGCCCTGGTAAAATTGCAACATTTGCAGTGCCACCAACAGGTACCAGCTATCAGTGGCAGGAAAATGATAATAGTGGCAATGGTTACAGAAATCTTGCTGAGGGTGGTTTATATACAGGTGTATATACCAATACACTGCGTGTAGGCCCTGCTACTTTGCTGATGAATGGCAATATGTATCGTTGTATTGTAGATGGTGTTTGTAATATAACTGTTGCAAGCCATGCAGGTCAACTGACTGTAGACCCTGCACTTTCTGTTACTAATATCAGGAATGGTGAAGGTATAGATGTATATCCGAACCCAACAAGTGGTAACGAGGTTAACATCAGCTTCAAGAGGACTATCAGTGGTAATACTACTTTGCGTGTTACAGACAAACTGGGCAAAGTTGTATATACACAAACCAATAGCCTGAACAATCAAAACAGCATCAAACTAAACCTGCCTGATATGGCAACCGGAGTTTACATGTTGCAGGTTGTGAGCGAACAAAATAATATAGCTGCTACTGTACAGTTTGTAAAACAATAATACAGCAGGCAATGAATAAATAAGGGGCGACCAGAGGTCGCCCCTTATTTATTCATTGCATTGGTTGAGTTGGTTAGAATATCACAGGTAAATTGTGCTCTTTGTGGTAGTCTATAATTGGTTGATAAGGACCGAATTTGTGTTCATCTTCAGTAAAAGGATCGGGGTAAGGCCCCATATCATAGTCAATAGGTTTGTTTTTAATGTTTGAATAGCTTTCTGCTTTCTCTTTCTTAGGGCGTGTATGAATGCGGTCGTCTACCACAAAAGCCGCTACATCTACGGCCTCAATATCAGTAAGGAAAGGTTTTTGCCAACTAGCTTTCAGATGAGGCATATTTGCTTTTACAAATCTTGCCATTTTCAGTACTCTGTGCATACTTGAGCCACATTCAAATGCAAAATCGCCCCAAAGTGGCGGATATATATATGTGGAAGAGTCTCCATTGAATTGGCCCTGACCATTTTGTCCATGGCAGCTGGAACAATGTGTTGCGTATACCTGTGCACCTTTGGTGGGGTCTGCAGCACGCGATGGGTAAGCCAAATCAATCGCTCCATCTCCGGGTACATGTTTGCCTATAGCTACATTGCTGGATAGCCAACGCATATAAGACACAATGGCTATCATTTCTTTGTTATCAAGCGGCATAGGTACGCCATTATGCGGGCGTTCTATACAGTTATTTACACGTTCTGGCAAAGTCATAACCCTGTTTTCGCGGCCACGGTATTGCGGATAGCGGGCATGTGTACTGAAAAAGTTCAGTCCATAAGGTACGGTACCTGCCTTCAGGTGGCAGTTGGAACAATTCATTTTATTGCCTAGATATCTACCCTTTGTGCCGTTTGGTCCTATGTAATATGCAGTATTGAGTAGTAGTTCGCGGCCATATCGCACCATGTCTCCAAACTCGTCGTGCGGGATAGTTGATGTGTCAGGAGGCGTAAAGGTAGAATCGACAGATTTAGCAACAGCCGGTGTATCTGTGTTATTGCAAGATGTAACTACTGTAGTTGTAAATGCTATGGTAAGTAATCTTAAATATTTAGATTTACAATAATCAAGTTTTAGCTTCATGTTTAAAAAATTACTCTTTCTATTAGCCGTTGTGTTAATAAATGTAACATACGCCCAGATAAAACCGGCTAATGGCAGTATACTAAATTACAGAATAATAGGCTTTCAGGTACCACAAAATAACGAAGCATCAACATATGTTTTGCGCATCGCTCAGGACTCTGTCGTTAGTCCTGAACAACTGGACAGGCGGAAGACTATAGAACAAAAGGCTACTACCAACAGGATAATAGAAACTGTACCTGATTTTAATACATTATATACCTGGCAGATAATATATAAAGACAAACGAGGTAAAGAGATAGGAAGTACACCCCTCAGCTATTTCAGAACAGGGTATATTAAGTTTGTAGATACGGCCTATTACAGGATGAACATCCTCAAGAATAAGATGCCTGCAAATGACATATATGTGTTGCTGGATAACAGTGCTGTTATGTATGATTTGAAAGGCAAACCTGTTTGGTATTTACCAAATAATGCAACACTTGATACTAATATGCATGTAATGAGAGACCTGAAACCCACTGCTGATGGCACATTTACAGCATTGTTTGAACATGGGATTTATGAATTTGACTATTACGGCAGGGTATTGTGGTCTGGCCCACTAAATGGAACCAATAAGGTAGAAGGTGCACAGACATATCATCATGAGTTTACTAAGCTGAGTAACGGTCATTATATGGTTGCAGGTAATGAGATAATTGAAAACGAACTACCGAAAGAATTGAGAATTGCAGATAGTTCAGACGTTATCAAAAAAGATGGGAAGATATTCAGAACATCGGTATGTGGTAATCTGCTGGAATATGATAATAATGGTAAACTGGTGTGGTCGTGGAGGTCTTCGCCATTTTTTCCATCAATAGGCGTGCTTTCGCCAGGTAATAGAATGGCGAATATTGGGACACACATGAATAGCTTCTATTTCAACGAAAAAGATAGCCTGATATATGTAGGCTTCAGAAATATTAGCACTATAGCAAAAATTGAATATCCCAGTGGTTATCTGAAGGAAACATATAAAGGTAAAAACACGGAAATGGATATGAGAAGAGATGGTAGAGACAGGGAAAGTATTGATAGGAACATGAACGCGCAAAGGCGACTATTATCTGTAGATAACGATGGGTTGTTTTCTAATCAACATGCGTGCAGGGTAGAAAACAATAAGGTGTATGTTTATAATAACAATACAATCAGAAATCCCAACTTTGTTTCTTACGCAGAGATATATAAAGAGCCTGATACAGCAGGGAAACCCCTTCGTAAAATATGGTCATATCCTTGTAACATAGATACATTTACTAATCCCGGTTCGCCAACTGGGGGCAGTATATACCCATTGTCAGATTCTTTAATGTTGGTTTGTACCGGCGGTTCTGGGAGAGTTTTCATTGTAAACCTGAATAAAGAGCTTTTGTGGAATGCAATACCCATATTTAAGAGAATGGATGGGCAATTGAAGCCCCTGCCGCAGTACAGAGCCAGTTTTATGAGGAAAGAGGACTTTTATAAGTTTCTGTTTAAGTAGGCTGGACCTGTATTCTACTGTGTGAATGTTAAAATTTTCAAATTTTTTTTGTGATTAATTAGAAATTAATACTAAATTGGTAGACGCATCACATTGGAATAAATGTAAAATATTGTGTGACTGAAATCTAACGATTATGAATTTAAAACTTTACAATTGGTTTAAAAAGGTTTCTTTGGTATTGTTGACAACAGTACTTGCGAATACTGCACAAGCTCAGTGTAATACTGGTTTGTATAGTATTGCATGTTCTTGGGGCGATCACATTGAAGCATTTGCAACCTCAGGCGGTACAACAAATATCAGTAACTGGTATACGGGTTGTGCAACAAGTAGTGGGTATATATATTACTCTACTATGTCGCATACAACGGCGGCGGGCAATACTGTGAATTTTGCCATATTAAATAACTATTACTATTATGAGTACTACAAAATATGGGTAGACTTTAATGCTGATGGTGATTTTTATGATGCAGGTGAGCAGGTTTATTCGGCTAATTTGGCATATGGTGCTTTTGTTGCCAGTAGTTTTGTTGTGCCATCGGGAACAACAGCAGGTACAAAACGTATGCGTGTAAGGTGTGTGTATGGAGGTAGTAGTAGTATGGATCCTTGTACAAGCTATACATTTGGTGAGGTAGAGGATTATAACCTTGTGGTTACAGGTGGCTCTCCTTGCTCGGGTACTCCTGCACCAGGCAATACATTAACTACTTTAAATCCTGTATGTCCTGGTACAACTTTTACATTGTCGCTTCAAAATACAATTGCCGGCAGTGGCGTTTCGTATCAGTGGCAGTCTTCTCCAAACAATAGTACATGGACTAATATTGCAGGTGCTACATCATCTACTTTAGCAACAACACAGAGCGCAGCAACATATTATCGTTGTGCGGTAACGTGCTCGAGCAATACAGGTTTTTCAAGCTCATTACAAATGAATATGAATAACTTTCTGTCTTGCTATTGTGCAGCAGGATATTCAAGCGGATGTGCTTTCAGTGACGTAATTAATAATGTAACTTTTGGTACGCTTAATAACACTACCGGTTGTACAGCTACGCCTGCTTATACAGATTATGGCTTGTCGGTATCAGCACCAAATATTGCAATAGGTGCTACTACACCAATAAGCGTAACAGTAGGTGCAGGAGGTTCTGAAAGAGTTGCGTGTTGGATTGATTATAATCAGAACGGAATATTTGAAACTACTGAATATACCTCTATAGGTACGGGCAATGGCTCTGTTGTAACAAACAACGTGGTAGTTCCGCCAAATGCAACAGCAGGCTTAACAAAAATGAGGGTTAGGGTTAGATACTCTTCTGCAATACTAAGTACAGATCCATGTACTACATTCTCTTATGGTGAAACAGAAGATTACAATGTGAATCTGACTTGCGTATCTCCAACATTTACAACGCAGCCAACAGCATCCAGTACACTATGTCCTAGTGCCAACCTGACACTAACAGCTGCAGCTACAGGTAGTGGTATTGCATATCAATGGCAGGTAAATACCGGTACAGGGTTTACAAATGTTGTAAACGGAGGTGTATACAGTGGCGCTACCACAGGATCATTGCTGCTTACATCAGCCCCTTCTACTTTCAATGGTTATCAATACCGTTGCGTAGCCAGCACAAGTTGTAATACAGCAACAGCGATTTCTAATACGTCAACACTTTCAGTAGGTTCTGCAACAGGCGTTACAACTATGACACCTAACACAATTGTATGTAATGGTGCTCCAGCTGTCTTTACTGTTAACGCTACTGGTACAAACCTTACATACCAATGGCAGGTGTATGATGGTACAGGATACTACAATTTGTCTAATGCCGGTGTGTACAGCGGTGTTAATACTAATACACTGAATATATCTGCAGCTACACCTGCAATTAATGGTTATGCATATCGTTGTGTGCTAACCGGTAGCTGTGCTCCTTTTACCCTCATTACCGGTGCATCATCTCTAACTATAGGTACATCTATACCTGTAATAACACAACCGGCGAACTTTATTGCTTGTACTGCAGGTACAGCAACATTCAGCGTGGCTACTGGTGGTGCAAACGTAGTATATCAATGGCAGGTAAATACTGGTAGTGGTTATACAAACGTTGCAAATGGTGCAAACTATGGTGGTGCTACAACAGCTACGCTTTCTGTATTAAATACACCGCTTAGCTTCAATAACTATCAATACCGTTGTGTTCTCAGCAATTCATGTGTTGCAGCATTCTTTACAGCTGCAGCTACATTAACTGTGCAGCCAGCTCCGGTTATTGCAACGCAGCCAACTAATCTTACTATTTGCGACTTCCAAACTGCTAACTTCAATGTGGCAGCTACCGGTACAGGGTTAAATTATCAATGGCAGGTAAATACAGGCTTAGGCTTTGTAAACCTTACCAATGCAGCTCCGTATGCAGGTGTGTTGGGACCAAACATGAGTATTGCTAACGTAACAGCAGCTATGAGTGGTTATCAATATCAGTGTGTGATAACAGGTACTTGTACTCCGGCGGTTACTACAAATATTGTTACACTTAATGTTAATACTAGACCTGTAATAACAAGCGGGCCTTCACCATCAATTGTGTGCGAAGGTGGTTCAACAACATTCAATGTTGTAGCTACCGGTACGGGTATAACATATCAATGGCAGATGCTGAACACAGCAGGTGTATATTCTAATGTTACAAACACAGGTATATACAGTGGCGCTACAACATCTTCGCTTACGCTTACAACTATAACACCTGCCTACCATGGCTTGGGTTATCGTTGTGTGGTAACAGGTTCTTGCGCTCCTGCGGCAACTACAAACACAGCACTCTTGTTTGTAAATGCTATACCAACAGTATTTAATCAACCTTCAGACAGAGAAGTGTGTGCAGGTAGCAATATCACTTTCTCAACAGCTGGTACAGCCTCAACAATGACAGGTGTACTCAGCTATCAGTGGCAGGTAAATAATGGTACTGGTTATGTTAATCTTACAAATACTGCACCTTACAGCAATGTAACAACTGCAAACATGACAATAACAGGTGCTACTATTGGTTTGAATGGTTATACATATCGTTGTGTTATCAGTAATCAGACTTGTACGCCAACTGTTAATACAAATGATGCGCGTATTACTATATTTACACTTCCTACAATTACAACACAACCGGTGGCGCAAACTAAGTGCCCTGGTACAAATGCTACATTTACGCTAACCGCAACTGGTACAGGACTTACATATCAATGGCAGGAAAACAGGGGTACAGGTTTTGTAAACCTCCCGGGTAATGGTGGCTATACAGGCGCAAACTCTGCTACATTAACTGTAAGTGCAGTAACGCCTGGTATGGATGCTTATCAATACCGTTGTGTGGTAAGGGGTACATGTGCTCCTGCAGTTACTTCAAATGCGGTGTTGCTGAATGTGTTGAGGCCAATAACTGTGGTTAGCAGCAGCATTACAGATACAGTATGCGAAGGCGGAACTACTAAACTTGGTGTACGTGCAACAGGTGCAGGTGTACTGTATCAATGGCAGCGTATGCAGTCTAATGGTTCATTTGTTAATCTTACAAATGTTCCTCCATACTCAGGTGTAAATACAGACTCTTTACGTATAAGCGGAGCACCTGCTAATATTCACGGTGCGGTATACCGTTGTGCACTTACAGAAACACAATTGTGTGGTTTGTGGTATTATTCTACAAACATACCTGTGGGTATTATTAATGCACCGGTGACTAATCCATCTGTTCTGAAAGTTACACCATTCCAGATAGCAACATTCAGTGTTCCTCCAACAGGTACAAGTTATCAATGGCAGGAAAGTGATAATAGCGGTAATGGCTTCCGTAATCTGGCAGAAGGTGGCAGGTATACGGGTGTATATACAAACACACTGCGTATATCTTCTATCAATGTAACAATGAACGGTAATATGTATCGCTGTCTTGTAGATGGTGTATGTACTAACACTGTACCAAGTGTTGCAGGTATGCTGACTGTAGATCCTAATTTGTCTGTAACAGGTGTACAGAAAAATACAGGTATCGATGTTTATCCAAACCCAATGACTGGTAGCGAGTTGAATATCAACTTCAAACAAGTGCTGAAAGGTAATACAGAAGTGAAGGTGCTGGATAAACTGGGTAAAGTTGTTTATACAGACAAACTGCAATTGGATGGCGGTAAGAATGCAAAAATCAATCTAACAAGCCTTGCTGCAGGCGTATACATGCTGCAAGTAGTGAATGTAGATGAAAGCATCTCTGAAACTATTCAGTTTGTTAAGAAATAATACTACTGCAATCAAATAAGAAATGGTCGGCAATCATTGCCGGCCATTTTTGTTTTTGTAGGTTATGAAAATTTAAAACAGAATAAACAATCAGTTGACATAGCTGGCCTAATATGCCGATAATATTTTGGCTATGGAAAACCTGATTATTCGCAGAGCGGTGAGTGCAGATGTGGAGCTTGTGTATGAAATGCTGTGTTGCCTGTCTGATAAGCAACATAACAAAGAGCGGTTTATGCAGTGTTTTGAAACAAACCTGCGGAACGATACCATCATTTACCTGGTAGCAGAAAGAGATAATACTCCTTGCGGCTTTATCAGTTGCCACAGCCAGCAGTTGCTGCACCATACAGGCACAGCTTACGAAATACAGGAAATGTACATAAAAGAAGCTTGCAGAGGTTGGGGGATAGGTAAGAAATTGATTGCTACGCTACGTTCAATAATCAACGAAACAGATTATGATGTTTTTGAAGTAACCTCAAGCAATTGGCGAGAGGAAGCCCATGCGTTTTACCAGAATAATGGCTTTGTACAAACACACAAGAAATTTACCAGTAAGGGGAGTAGGAGTTAATTATTCGAAACTGTAATATTTAAGGTATTTGGTTTTTATTTCATTTTTACTGCCTTGCACTTCATAGAAGTCATTAAATGCAGTGTCGTCATCGTATCTGAAACCAATAATAAAGCTATACGGTTTGCCTCCTCTGCGAAGGATGGGTTTTAATTTTTCTCCGCCATCAGGCATTTTAATGGTTGTTGTGGCTATGTTGTATCCCCATTCTGTTTGTACATCATAAGATCCGTTTGCTGTCCTATCATTGGTATAGACGTGTATGCTAAAATGAAGATTGTTCAGTTTGTCTTCAGCAATGGGTAGGCTATCTGCAAGTATTTCTACCCCCGACTTAATAGGTTCTGATGTTGTTGGGTTGTTTTTAGGGCCGTCAGGTTGACAAGAATGCATCAGAAAGGCTGACATGAGCAGCATAAGGGTGCGTTTCATGGTGCAAAAGTAGGTTTTAATGATTGAGCTAAATCAGGTATTTTTAATGCTTCTTAAAAGCAATTTATAAACAATGAAAAAGTGGGCTATACCCGTAATGGCATTTATGGGAACACAAATCATGTTGTCGTCTTGCGGTGGTGGTAATAATACTGCCGGCAAAACAGACAGTGCAAAAGTGGTTTCGGGATATGATACCAACTTCAAGGTAGAGGCTGAAGCATTTGCAGACCTGCAGATGTTGCGCTATCAGATACCGGGCTGGGATGAGCTTAGTCTTCAGCAAAAAGAACTTTCGTACTATCTGTATGAGGCTGCGCTTTGCGGACGCGATATTATTTACGACCAGAAGAGTAAATATGGCATCCTGCTGCGCAAAACGCTGGAGACAATCTATGGTACTTATAACGGCGACAAGAATGCCGAAGACTGGAAAAAATTTGAAGTGTACGTAGGGCGTTTCTGGTTCAGTAATGGTAACCACCACCACTATGGTAACGAAAAATTCTTGCCTGAATGTGATGCTGCGTATTTTGCTGCACTGGTAAAAGGTAGCGATACCACACAACTGCCCAAAGAAGCGGGCGAAAGTACAGATGCTTTTATAGCACGTGTATCGCCAATCATATACGATCCTAAGGTTGAACCAAAGCTGGTTGACCTGCGCCCTAACATCGACAACATCGCTAACTCTTCAAACAACTTCTACGAAGGTGTAACACAGAAAGAGGTAGAAGCATACTATGCTAAGTTTGATACCAAAGGCAATGCGCCATCTTGGGGGCTGAATAGCAAAGTGCTGAAAGAAAACGGCCAGATAGTTGAAAAAACATGGAAAGTTGGCGGCATGTACGATGGTGCCATCAGCAAGATTGTAGGCTGGTTGCAGAAGGCAGCGGCAGTTGCTGAAAATGCTGAGCAGAAACAAGCACTGGAGCTGTTGGTAAAATACTATCAGACAGGCGACCTGAAAACTTTTGACGATTACAGCATAGCATGGGTAAAAGACGTAAACTCTCGTATAGATGTAGTGAACGGCTTTATAGAAGTGTACATGGACGCGATAGGCAAGAAGGGTAGTTTTGAAAGCACGGTATCTATGAAAGATATGGAGGCAACCAAACGCATCAAAGCTATAGCAGACCAGGCGCAATGGTTTGAAGATAATTCTCCGCTGATGCCTGAGCATAAAAAGAAACAAGTAAAAGGTATCACTGCAAAAGCCATTACGGTAATAGTAGAAAGCGGTGATGCTGCACCAAGCACACCAATAGGCATCAATCTGCCGAATGCAGACTGGATACGTAAAGACCACGGTTCTAAGTCTGTATCGCTTAGCAATATCATACACTCATACAATGTAGCAAGTGCTAAAAGCGGTATGTTAGATGAGTTTGCTATAGACGATGCCACAAAAGCACGTGCTCGTAAATACGGTGCACTGGCATCTGACCTGCACACTGATATGCACGAGTGTATAGGCCACGCCTCAGGACAAATAAATGAAGGTGTGGAAACAACGGATAAGACGCTGAAAAACTATGCATCTTGCCTGGAAGAAGCACGCGCAGACCTTGTAGGCCTGTATTATGCACTAGACCAGAAACTGGTAGATATAGGTGTAGCGCCTAGCAAAGAAGTAGGTATGGCAGAGTATGACAGCTATATGATGAATGGCCTGATGACACAATTGACACGCCTGAAGCTGGGAGATCAACTGGAAGAAGCACACATGCGTAACCGTGCACTGAATGCGCACTGGGTGTATGAAAAAGGTAAGAAAGATAACGTAGTGGAAATGGTGAAAAAAGATGGCAAGACATACGTGAAAATCAATGACTACGAAAAGCTGCGCACACTGTTTGGTGAATTGCTGCGCGAGATACAACGTATAAAATCTGAAGGTGATTACAAAGCAGGTAAAAACCTGGTAGAAACTTATGGTGTAAAGGTAGACCCTGTATTGCACAAAGAAATATTGGAACGCTATGCTAAACTTGGAGTAAAACCTTACCGTGGATTTATACAGCCTAAGCTGGTGCCCGTAATGGAAGGTGGTAAAGTAACAGATGTGAAAGTAGAATATCCGGAAAGCTTCTACCAGCAAATGATGGAGTTTGGTAAAAACTATTCGCTGCTGCCTGTTAAGAACTAATGAATGAGTTTGATAAATAAAGCCCCGATATTATCGGGGCTTTATTTATTTAGTATAGCGTTATTTTCCCTTTTTCTACAGTAATATTCCTAAAGAAGTCGCCATTAGCAGTCATATATATAATAGGCGTGCCTTTTATAGTTGCAGGCTTTGCAGCTAGTTTATCCATAACAGCTACTATCTTTTTGTCTATATATTTTTTCAGGTCTTCAGGTATTTTGGTGGCTGTGTGAGATGGACGGAATCCTTCAAAATCGTAATAAGCAATTTCTCCTTCTTTGTTCAGCACTACATTGTTGAGGCCAAGGTTGTATTGGTCGTCAGGAAGTTGGGTAAGCTCGTTTTTTATTTCGTTAACGACGGTTTGGATTATGCTCGATGCTGACAATGTGCCAATAGTATTCAAGTCGGCAACAGGGAGATGTTCGCCGTTTGCATCCTTTTCATAGTCATATTGGATTTTCTCTCCGTTCATTAGTTTGGGCCTTGGATTCATTCGCTTTATTACCATCTTTTCCTCACCTGTTGTTGGGTCTTCTATAATTGTAGTATCTTCCGGAAATGTCTGCATGGTAATAACGTTGCCCTTATATGTCACTTTGTTTCCGTCTATCTTTCGCTTATCGTCAGAGAAGGCATTTTTTGTGAAGCATAGCACACATACCAATAATAGTGGTATGGCAATCGCACGTTTGCTTTGCGCAAGTGCAGTGGTTTTTCTTGTCAGCATCATAATTCTGTTTTTTATGGGTGAACGATTAAAAGAATGAGAAAGGGAAGGGGCTGGCGATAGCAAAGCTTGTTCTATCAAAAATCTGCCATATTCTGCAGGTGTTTTATCTACAGCGGCATCTGCCTGATATTCGTGTACTACAAGCAGCCTGTTGTGATATATGTAAATCAATGGATTGAACCAACAAAACGTCCTTACAAGTTGAAACAATGTGAGGTCTATAAAATGCAAAGCATGCCCATGTTGCTCTTCGTGAGAGAGAATCATTCTCAGCTCATCGTTAGTGTAGTTTTGCTTGCTACTGATAAACACGTACCTGAATGCCGAAAATGGACTATGCGACTTGCCTGTTTCTATGATTGTCCAGACACCATCTTTTGTTTTATTTCCCTTGCTATAAAGGCTTACAATGGTTAAAACTTCTTTTAGCAATAAGAGTATGCCAATCACAACACCTGTTGCATATGCATAAAACAGTAGCCTGCCATAGTCTGTAGTTGTTTCGGCTACAGTTGATTGTATAATAGTCTTTTTAACGGCACTCACATTCTCAATAGCAGGTTCGGTCACTTTGGTGATGTACACAATGTCTGATTCCTGCAGAGACCAAAGAGGTAGTAAGATGCCTGTTAGTAATGTGACAATAAGATATAGCCTGTTGTAGCTATGAAAAGATTCTTTTCTGAAAAACAGGTCGAAGACCAGCAGGCTGAGTAGCCAGATGGCTGTCATGTTGAGCAGGTACTGTAGCATAGGCTATTTCTTTTTATTGTTGTCGAGCGATTTCAGTAATTCGTTCAATTCTTTCAGTTTCATATCTTCTTTTTCTACCAGAAAGCTTACCAGCTTTTTAGGAGAACCTCCAAAGTATTTCTCCATCAGGCTTTGTACACCATGTTGTGCATACGCTTCTTTGGTTATGATGGGAAAGTACTCGTACGTTTTGCCATAGGCTTTGTGGTCTACAAAGCCTTTCTTTTCCAGTATGCGTACAACTGATGATACTGTGCTGTGTGGTATATCAGGATCGCCCAGATGCTCTATGACATCACGCACCAGGCAACGGTCCAGTTGCCAGATGATTTGCATTACTTCTTCCTCTGCCTTTGTAAGAGATTGTAATGTTGTTTTACGTTTCATAACGTAAATATACGTTACAAAACGAAAAAACAAAATATATTATTGTGCAAGCCTCATGTCAGCACTCATATCTATACGGAATGGAACTTTCTCGCCGTCTATAGTAAGTGGTATAAATTCAATCTCGTTGATTGCTTTTGCAAATTGCTCGTTGATGGATTGGAATAGTTTGTCTGACAGCAGTACGTCTTTTGATGCGTAAAATACATTGTTACTGAAATATGCCGCTTTGCCTTCTGCATCAATAACAAGGTCGGGTATTTCGCAAGTGTAGGTGCCTGCAGGTAATTCGTCTTTTATGTTTTTGAACATGGTACGAATACAATCCTGCAACTGTGTTTGTGCAGCTTTAATGATGAAGTTTTTAGCTTCTTTATCGAAATAGAGTACAGTGCCGTTAAGGCTTATGGGTGTTGGCGGATGTGTAATGGTGCGCTGCTCTTGTTTATAGGTCTGCGGATTGATGATAGCAATTGTATCTGCACGTTGTTGCACTACCTCTATCGTATTCCCATTGCGCACTACTTTCACTGTATCGGCCTCTGCTGCAAAGAGCAGGGAGTGACAGATACAAAACAATATGGTAAAGAGATTTTTCAATAGCTTATTTTACTGAGAAGTTAAGTGTATAATAATTGTAATAAGCAGTGGCTTTGCCACCAACAATCATAGCGTTGTATGTCAGCTTATCTGCGGTTGCTTTCAGTTTTTCATTTATGTTTTGTTCCAGTTTTGCAGGTATCATTAGTTTGCCCGGATGTTGTCTTGTGGTTTCTGTATATCTGCGCCTTACAATGCCATCAGTTTCGTAGTACACAAGTTCTCCTGCTGCATTGATAACCATGTTTTTCATGGTGTAGTAATAAGTGCCTTTTGGCAGTTGCTTTTTCTCCTTTTTAATAGCGTTGTTCAGCTTTTTCTCCGCCGCTATATGTGCGTCAATCCATTGCTGCCAATTGCGTGAGTTATTTACGGTGTCGTTATCGTCTTTTACATAATAGATGTTATTGCCATTCAACAAGATTGGCTTTTCCTCTCCGTATGCTATTGTTTTGGTTGTGTTGCTATTGGCAATATGGACTGGTTTGCTACCGATAGCAGAAAAGCTAATCACATCACCTTTGGGAGTAGTGATAGTTTTACCAGTAACGATATTATCTACCGCATAGCCGTTGATAGTAAAGAGCGTAAGTGCTAAAACGATTATCCTCTTCATAGGTATTTATTAGTTATTAAATATACATATAAAAAGGGGATTACAAGTGTAATCCCCTTTTTATATATCCTTTGCCCAGATTATTTCTTAACGAGTGCCAGTTGTATTACTTCGCTCATTTCCGTTACATAGTGAAACTTAACACCTTTGATAAAAGCAGGGTTTATTTCTTCTACGTCTTTCTGGTTTTGTGCACACATAATCACTTCCTTAATACCCGCGCGTTTAGCTGCCAGTATTTTTTCTTTAATGCCACCTACAGGCAATACTTGTCCGCGTAGTGTTATCTCACCTGTCATAGCAAGATAAGGGCGCAGTTTGCGACCTGTGAAGGCAGATGTAAGTGCCGATAGCATAGTAACGCCTGCACTTGGTCCGTCTTTAGGTACGGCGCCTTCGGGCACGTGTATGTGTATGTTGTATTCCTCAAATTTCTCAGGAGCAATGTTGTGTTCAGCAGCGTGTGCTTTTAGGTAAGAGAGTGCCGTAGATGCGCTTTCTTTCATCACATTGCCAAGATTACCAGTCAGTGTCAGTCCACCTTTGCCTTTTGAAAGACCTGTTTCTATAAACAGGATATCACCACCTACATACGTCCATGCAAGGCCTACTGCTACACCTGCAGGGTGCCCTTTGGTATATATATCGTTATTATAGCGTGGTTTGCCCAGCACTTTTTCTATTTGTTCATTAGCAACCGTAGCAGCTACTTTTTCTTCCATTGCCACTTGTTTGGCAACAGAGCGCATTACACTCGCTATCAGCCTGTCAAGTTCGCGCACGCCCGATTCGCGGGTGTATTCCTGTATCACTTTATTCAGCACTTTGTCACTGAATTTCAGTTGCACTTTGTTGAGGCCGTGCAATTCTTTCTGCTTAGGTATCAGGTGTTTTTTCGCTATCTCGGTTTTTTCTTCCATAGAATAGCCAGTTAGTTGGATGATTTCCAAACGGTCGCGCAGTGCGGGTTGAATATCACTCAGGCTATTGGCAGTAGCTATGAACAGTACTTTAGAGAGGTCGAATTCCAGCTCCAGATAGTTGTCGTAGAACGTATTGTTTTGTTCAGGGTCCAAAATCTCTAACAATGCAGAGCTTGGGTCGCCACGGAAGTCTTTACCTATTTTATCTACTTCATCCAGTATAAAGACAGGGTTGGCAGATTTTATTTTGCGCAGCGATTGTATAACACGACCCGGCATAGCACCGATGTATGTTTTGCGGTGGCCGCGCAGTTCGCTCTCGTCGTGGAGACCACCAAGGCTCAAACGTACATATTTCCTGTTGATGGCATTGGCAATGCTTTTGCCAAGCGATGTTTTACCAATACCCGGAGGGCCTACAAAACACAATATCGGCGATTTCATATCACCTTTCAGTTTCAGTACGGCCAGATATTCAAGAATACGATCCTTGATTTTATCCATACCATAGTGGTCGCCATCCAGCACTTTCTGTGCTTTCTTCAGGTCGTAGCTGTCTTCTGTATAGGTTTCCCATGGCAAGTCCAGCATCAGGTCCAGATGGTTGTAGATAACCGAATAGTCCGGTGTGCTCGGGTGCATGCGTTGCAGCTTCTCTATATTCTTCTGGAAAAGCTCTTTGGCGGCATCTGTCCACTTAACACCTTCTGCACGTTTTATCAGGTCTTGTATCTCGCGCTCGTTAGGGTCGCCGCCCAACTCTTCGCGGATTGACTTCATCTGTTGTTGCAGGAAGTATTCGCGTTGCTGCTTGTCTATATCGGCGCGTGTTTTGTTGGTAATCTCGTTCTTCAGTTCCAACAGTTGCAGTTCAGACTGTAACAGTTGCAGCAAACGTTCGGCACGTGCTTTCACATTGTTCTCTTCCAGCAGTGCTTGCTTGTCGCCAAGCTTTGCCTGCAGGTTAGATGCTACAAAGTGCACCAGAAAAGACTTGTGTTCTATGTTGCGAAGCACTATGCTTGTTTCGCTTGCAGTGTTTGGCGATTGCTGTGCAATGTTTTCAGACTGCTCTTTGATAGATGCCACCAGCGCCTCGAACTCTGCATCGTCTTGCGGAAAGTGGTCTTCCAGATATTTGATAGATGCAGTGTAGTATGGTTCTGTTTGTTTGTATTCCTCTATCTCGAAACGCATACGCCCCATGATGAATACTGTAGTATTACCATCGGGCATTTTTATCTGCTTTACGATTTTGGCAAGCGTACCTACGCGATATATCTCGCTTGTTTCAGGGTCTTCTGTGCTGCCATCCATCTGTGCAACCACGCCAATCCATTTGCCGTTCTTCTGTGCTTCGGCTATCGCCTTTACAGATTTTTCCCTGGCAACCGTTATCGGCAACACCACGTTCGGAAACAAAACGGTATTGCGCAGTGCTATCACAGGTATTTCTGTAGGCAGGCTTCCTTTTTCCTGGTCGTCCATCTCATCCTCGCCCAAGGGTACTATAGGCATAAATTCTACTTCCTGTTCCGATTGCCCCAAAAACATATCCATCATTGATTTCATTGTACTCATGTGCTAGTATGACATTATTGCCGCTTTGCAAGCAAAGCAGCAGGTAAAGATACTAGTCAATACTTATGCCAAAGCCAAATAACCTGCAATTTTTGCAGACGGATGCATTTTGAACCTATCTTTATGGCGTTAAATGAAACATATGAAGTTCAGATACTTAACTGCATCGTTATTGGCAGCGTCGCTGGCAGGTAGCCCAATTTTACTGAATGCACAAACAAACACCGAGGTAGAGTTGATAGATGTAAAACCCCGCCCGGTAAAGAAGTTTTATATGAGTAATGCGCTGGATGCGGCCATATTTTCCACTTCCAGCCTGCAAAAAGGTGGCAGAAGCAAGTTGAGTACATTACGTTTCAGCTATATTTTGAACTTTGGGTTCAACTTTAATTACGATTTCAGTAAGCATTTTGGTGTGTATACCGGTATTGGCATCAAAAACATAGGTTTTATAGATAAGATTGCTGATAGCACCATCAAGCGTAGGGTATACACCATAGGCGCACCAATAGGCATAAAATTCGGCAACCTGAAAAAACGTACCTATGGCTTTATAGGCGGTGGTGTAGATGTACCTTTCAACTATCGTGAAAAAGGATTTGTGAAGCGTGGTAAGAAAGATAAATTCAATGAATGGTTCAGCGACAGGACACCTTTGATAATGCCTTATGTATTTGCAGGGGTGTCTTTAGACCCCGGCATTGCATTCAAAGTGCAATACTATCCAAGCAATTTTATGAATACCTCTTTTGCAGAATACCCCGGTACATCGGCATTGCCGGTATATCCTTATGCAGGGTATAATGTAAACCTCGTAATGCTAAGTATTGGTTTTGATATCAGGTATACTAAATCCGGTACACCGAAATCTGTACTTGTAGCAAAGCAATAAAAAAGGGCGGTTAATAACCGCCCTTTTTTATTGATAATATTTCAGTAATTATTTCAAAACCTCTGCCAGCTTAGCTGCCAGCTCTTCGCCACGCAGATTTGCACCGATTATGATGCCATTAGGGTCTACCAGAAAGTTTGCAGGGATAGACTGTACCTCGTAAGAGCGGGCAGCTACAGATTCCCAACCTTTTAAGTCGCTGACATGTGTCCATGTCAATCCATCTTTCGCAATCGCTTCTTTCCATTTATCCTTATCATCATCCAGCGATACGCCCAATATTGTAAAGTTTTTGTCTTTGAATTGGTTGTATGCAGCCACAACATTCGGGTTTTCCTTGCGGCAAGGACCGCACCATGATGCCCAGAAGTCTACAAGTACATATTTGCCTTTGAATGAAGTCAGCGATACTGACTTCCCTTCCGGTGTTTGCAAATATATTTCAGGTGCAGCAGTACCTATGCCGGGGAGCCCGTTGTCTGCAGGTGCTGCAGGGGTAGCGTATATAGCATTGATTTTTTTGGTAAAGTCCTGAGCCAGCTTAGCTTTAGGGAAGCGTTTGTTCATACTCGGTATAAACTGCTGAAAATATCCTTTCTCTGACTGAGGGTTAAGAAACTGAACTGCAAACAGTGCATTAGGCAACGAGGAGGCAGTATCGGCATAGTCTTCGATAAAATTGGTAAGCTTGACATTCATTTCCAGAATGTCATTTTGCACAACCCCCATCATACTATCATCTCCACGGGCTTTAAAGCTATCCAGAACTATGCCCAGGGTGTTGAAATCCTGCATGTGGTTGCGGATAACAAACAGGAATTTTTGAAGGCTGACAGCACTTTCAGAGCCGCTTATTGATATGGGCTCAAACGTTGACCAGTTGCTTTTGATGGTAATATTTCCTTTTTCTGCAGAAAGCAAAATTGTTTTTTTCTTATCTGCACTGAATGTGATACGAAACAGCCCCTCTTCCGGGGTCTTGCCTTCCAGTTCAAACTTTCCGGAGGTGTTAGACTTCACAGAGTCCAGTATTGTAATTTTATCAATTCCCAGTTCTTCCAGATAAAGGGTTTGTTCCGGCATGCCGTCAATTTCACCTTTTATGGTAAACTGTTTATCACTGTTTGTGCATGATGCAAATGCTGCGGCAATAAAAACACTTGATAATAATAACCTGAATCGCATTAAATTGATTTTTTGCAGTGCAAACCTAAATAATTATCTGTTGTATACAGCTAAATTTAAATAAGTGGTTTATTTTACATACGTCTTACATAATATAATGGCTTAATGACAATTGTCTGACATAATGTATTATTGACTATCGGATATTTGCATCATAATGAGATTGAAAGGACTACTAGGTGGATTCATTACGGCTTGCAGTTTGTTTGTAGTATCATGTCAAAAACCTGATGAACCTGTTGTGCTGCCTCAGGCAAATGGGTCTCAACGGGTAGAAATTGATATGGGTGAAGATTATACCGACCAGTTGTTCTACGATTTTGAAACGAATGCAATTGTTTACACCAGTCCTATACTTAGTTGGGATCTTGCATTTGAGGCCACACCGAATGGTTACCATGTATTTATGAATGGTGCTGCCAAAGTACTGGCTTACAATACCCACCAAACAGATATTACAGCAGTTAATGATGATCCTAAATTGCCTGATAATAAGTGGCTGATGGATGCATCATGCGGATTGCCCGACTCTACAGGTATAGGTGAATGGCTGAATGGCGGTTTGAGTAAAAAAGAAGTTTACATTCTGAAACTGGACCCTACACATCATCAGGATACGTTTAAAAAGATACAACTGATAGCTGTAACAGAAGACAAATACATTTTACAATGTGGAGATTTGAGAGGTAAGAATGTACAAACCATTACACTGCCTAAGAATCAAAACTACAATTACGTATACTATTCGTTTGCAGAGAACACTATCGTAAACCCCGAACCACCTAAAAATACTTGGGATATAGTGTTTACACGATATCGTATTATCTATTATTACCTTAATAATTTCGCTTATCCTGTAACAGGGGTACTTCACAATCCTAATAATACCTCTTGCAATGTAGATTCTTTGACGAAGTATGAAGATATTTCTGCAAGCACATTGCTCGGCTATAATTTTAAAAAACACAGAGATGTTATAGGCTACGATTGGAAGATTGTAAATATAGACCGCAATAATAACTCTGCTACTTATACAGTAAATAAAAGTAAGACTTACACCATCAAAAACAGGAACGGCCATTACTTTAAAATGCGCTTCCTCGATTTCTACAAAAATGGTGTGAAGGGTTACCCTACTTTTGAGTTTCAACGAATACAATAACATACCTGATAAAGAACAAGGCTCGCAATGCGAGCCTTGTTCTTTATTATACGATAATCGTGTTTTCGGGTAGTATATTGAATGTTCCGTTTTCTACCAGCAGTGCTTCGTTTTCACGTCTGGTTATCAGGCCTTTTTGCTTTTTGGGGTCCCACAGGCGCTTCATGCTGCGCAACTGAGCGGCAATGCCCTGCAGGTTGCCCGCGGCAATAATTGGTTTCAATGCCTTCATTTCTTTTCTCCGGTCAGTATCATTTATTAGGTAGCCCCTGTTATATACCAAAGATAATATGGCACCTTGCGTATCGGGTGGTAGTTTCTCAATACCGGGATAGGTGCGTTTTACATCGCGTGCGCAAGCGGGGAGCGTGTGCTGATAAAAAACCTTTACCGCAGCATCGTAAGATATCTTTACAGACTTAATACCCGGTATAAGGTCTTTGCAAGTTGCTCCTTTTTTGCCACATGTGTTTTGTAATAGTGCAAGTTGTGCAGCAGATAGTGTAGTGCCCCACGCATCTGCCAGTTCTTGCTTGCTGCAATAGCCGCAATCGAAGCCGATACCTACTGTAACACCACTATCTCCTCCGGGCCATATTGGTGATTGGTATTTTTGATTGTATACATCTTTAGATGTGACTTCTGCATTAACTATTAAGTCCAGCGATTTGGCAGATATTACCATAGATGCACCTATTGGAATTGGTGGCAGTTTTGGCTGAATTAAAGCCTCTATTCGGGAAAGAGTTACAGGGCCAACTATACCGTCGTCCCCTACATTTAGTGCGCGCTGTATAGCTTTGATATGTGTGGTAAGGGAAGTGCCCGTTGGTTTAATATTAAGTGCCGTTTCCAGCTTCAGACATGTTTCCATGTCTATTACGCCTGTTTGAGTAGCGGCAATATTTTTCTGAATGGCTTTGATACGATCTGTGATGTTTGATGGCATGGTAATGTGTTTTAGAGTTTTAAAGAATAATAGTAGAGATATATGAAATTAGGGCAATTAACACTATTTTCAAACCTCTGAAAATAATATACACATGAAAAAGCTGGCATTAGCGCTTTCTTTGTTTGCCTTTGCAACAGTAGGGCACGCACAGGATAAAACCATTATGAACTATAATGGCCACTGGTATGTACCTGGCGATAATAATCTGGATAAAGAAGCATTGCAGTATCATCAACTGATAACTGAAAAAGCTGCTTTCGATACCATGGCAAAAGGCAAAGATGTATTTGTGACGCGCACACAATACATGCAAACCATGCAAGGGCTTGATAAGCTGATGAAAGATGAAATGCTTGTACCAAACAGTATGGAAACTTCAAGCTCGTTGAAAAGCTTTTATGACTTGGCAAAATATCTGAAAATAGTAGTGCAGGGCAATGATGACTACAGACGTATGCTGAATACGGCAACACAAAGGGTAATAATGGCTCGCAGAGAAGGCGCGTGGAGCAACGAGTTGTTTGCATATGTAGTAAAGGAGGCCGTAGTATCGTTGGTGAAGAATTTGAGTGAAAAATCGTCAACAGACATGTTGCTTGCCGCTACAATGGCAGAGCTACAGAAAGATGAACGCTACCAAAGCTGCAAGTATAATATTGTAGTAGATAACCGTATGATGGACGACCCTGCCATGCAAATGTTTATCTGCGACAGGATGGAGTATATAATGGGTGCTGATATTTATCGCTATCGCGAGAGTACGCCCGGTGTGGTAAGCAACTATGCAAAGCGTAAAAAAGAAAGTGCGGCACTGATGGGCTGGCTGATGCAAAGGGTTACTGCTGACAGGTCTAAGTTTATAACAATGGCCGATTTTCAGCACAACCCGGGTAGCAAGCCGAATGAAATATTAGCAAACTTGCAAAAGAAAAACGACTGGTACATTTTCATCTTCTACAAAGGTGTATTATACTATTCGGATGCATTGCCTAAATGCGAAAACAGTAGTGCGGTGTCTATTATGTACAAACCTTAAGAATATACTTATTACATCTTATAGAAAGGCTGCCTGTAAATGGCAGCTTTTTTGATTTTTTATAGATTTGCGCCATGAAAAGAATTCTTTTTCTACTCATTTGCCTTTCCCCTGTATGTACAATACACGCTCAGGAAACAAAAGATACTATAGAGCATTATTTGGGTTTTACCGGAAGAGTTTGTGAGCCTCAATATGCCCGCTACTATGAATTAGCTTACAGAGATGGCAATTTTTGGAAAGTGAAAAGATTTTATCTCACTACACAGACTAAAGCAATGGAGGGGTATTATGAGAAGTACGAAAATGATACGTTTTCTGTAGAACAGGGTATGTTTTTGAACTATCATAGAAATGGAAAAGTTATGCAAAAGGTGAGGTATAATAATGGGTTGAAAGAAGGTGTGTTAAAAGGATATGATAGTACTGGTAAGTTGATAGATTCGGGGTTTTATAAAAAAGGAGTGCCATATAAAATACATTATAAGTGGTCTGATGCTGGTGCTGTTGTATTTAAAGGAGTTTATGATACCACTGGCACGGGAATAGGAGAAGAGCATGAGTATTATGAGGATGGTTCCTTGTCCTCCTACGGTAAAACGGGGCCAAACGGCCTGAAAGATAGTATATGGACTTATTATTATATTAATGGGAGGATAAGTAGCAAGGAAACTTATGTTAAGGATTCTATGATAACTATGGTTTGTTACAATCCTGACGGAACGGTAAGCAGCAAAGATTGTGAGATAATGATTATGCCCGAACCGACATTTGATATAGCCAAGCATTTGCTAGAGAACTTACATTATCCTGATGATGCAAAGAATAATTATATAGAAGGAAGTATTACTGTTCAGTTTGTTGTTACTAAAAGTGGTGAGTTGAAGGACATTAAAAGTATCGGCAAGTATGTAGGAGGTGGTTGTGACGAGGAGGCAATCCGCGTAGTAAAAATCATGCCTAAATGGAAGCCCGGTAAATTGCATAACAGGCCTATGGATATTTATTATGCACAACGAATTTCCTTTCGATTAGAATAATATATAGGTATATTTCTAATTAAAGCTTTTTTATCCTATTTTCCTTTTGCATTTTGCATCTATAACCTTACCTTTGCGCCAAAATTGGGTGAAATGCATGCATTTTTGCCCGAATATGTTGTTAAAATTTAGTCTTTTTATATAATCGAATCTTATGCCAAACGTTGGTAAAATCAAGCAAATCATCGGTCCGGTAATTGACGTGCACTTCAGTGCAGAAAATAAGCTGCCCGAAATCTACAACGCGTTAGAGTTGACACGCCCTAACGGTGAGAAACTGGTATTGGAAGTACAGCAGCACCTTGGTGAGGATAGCGTACGTTGCGTAGCGATGGACGGTACCGAAGGTCTGGTACGTGGTATGGAAGTAGTAGATACAGGAAAAGCGATTGCAATGCCAATCGGTGAGCAAATCAATGGTCGTCTGTTCAACGTAACAGGTGACGCTATCGATGGTTTGCCTCAGCCAAATAAAGCCAACGGCCGTCCGATACATGCTAAACCTCCTAAATTTGAAAACCTGAGTACAGCATCAGAGATCCTGTTCACTGGTATCAAAGTTATCGATCTGATTGAACCATACGCAAAAGGTGGTAAAATCGGTCTGTTTGGTGGTGCGGGTGTAGGTAAAACCGTATTGATTCAGGAGCTGATCAACAACATCGCAAAAGCATACTCTGGTTTATCAGTGTTTGCAGGTGTTGGTGAGCGTACACGTGAAGGTAATGACCTGATGCGTGAGATGATTGAAGCCGGCATCGTTAAATACGGTGAGAAATTCCTGCACAGCATGGAAGAAGGTGGCTGGGATCTGTCTGTAGTAGATACAGAACAATTGAAAGACTCTAAAGCTACATTCGTATTCGGTCAGATGAACGAACCGCCGGGTGCACGTGCACGTGTGGCGCTGTCTGGTCTTACAATGGCAGAATACTTCCGTGATGGTGATGGTACAGGTAAAGGTAAAGACATCCTGTTCTTCGTAGATAATATCTTCCGTTTCACGCAGGCTGGTTCTGAGGTATCGGCACTTTTGGGTCGTATGCCATCAGCGGTGGGTTACCAACCTACACTGGCTACAGAAATGGGTCTGATGCAAGAGCGTATCACGTCAACTAAAAATGGTTCAATCACTTCCGTACAGGCGGTATACGTACCTGCGGATGACTTGACCGATCCGGCGCCGGCAACAACATTTGCCCACCTGGATGCTACAACGGTATTGAGTCGTAAGATTGCCGATCTTGGTATCTATCCTGCGGTGGATCCTCTGGATTCTACATCTCGTATCCTGACTCCATTGATAGTTGGTGAAGCACACTACACTTGTGCCAACCGCGTGAAACTGATACTGCAACGCTATAAAGAACTGCAGGATATCATCGCTATCCTTGGTATGGATGAACTGAGCGACGATGATAAAATGACAGTACAACGTGCACGTAAAGTACAACGTTTCCTGTCTCAGCCATTCCACGTGGCAGAGCAGTTTACTGGTCTGAAAGGTGTACTGGTACCAATCGAAGAAACTATCCGTGGTTTCAACATGATTATGGATGGTGAAGTAGATGAGTATCCTGAAGCAGCGTTCAACCTGGTAGGTACTATCGATGACGCGATAGCTAAGGGTAAAAAACTGATGGAACAAGCTAAAAACTAAGTTGATTAGTTGACTTGTTGATAGGTTTGTTTTTTTGACTTTTGAATTTGCTACAATGCAATTAGATATATTAACACCCGAACACAAAGTATATAGCGGTACAGTTTACGGCGTTCAGTTGCCGGGTATCGAGGGCTATTTCGAGATTCTCGAAAACCACGCACCAATCATTGCTACGCTTGGTAAGGGTAAAATGAAAATACTGAAAGACAAGAATACCACTGAGCGTTACGAAATCTCAGGTGGCTTTGTAGAGGTATTGAACAATAAAGCTAGTGTGCTGATAGAAAGCGCGGTAGCTATTGATTAATACCACTCTTGTGGATAACTTTTTGCAAATACCCCGTGATATCACGGGGTATTTTGTTGTATGTAAGTATTGACTTGAGCATAAATTGGCTTTAACTTTAGGTTATTGTTAACTATTTAAATTTTTAAAGTCATGAAAACAGTTCTCTTCACAGCATTGCTGGCAGTATTTGCATTTGCCACAAAAGCACAAACTATCACCATCAAAAACACATCTTCGTGTACAGTCAATTACTATCTGGCTGCGGGATCACCTACATGTTCTACTTCTTACAACACGGTTAATTACGCAATTCCGCCTGCTACAGTAGTCACGTTTACATTCGGCACTGCTACATGGAGTGGCTCTGCTCCTGCAGCTGGTTCTGTATGGACATTTATCAAAGAATGGAACCCATGCGGACCTTACACATGGATGTCGCCTACCTGTAGTGGTACACCTAATCAGAATGTTTGTGCAGTAGGTATTCCTTGCTCTTCATTGCCACTTACGTCGTGTATGGTAACAAATACATCATGTAATACGTGCAGTGCCATCAAAACCCAATGGACAAATCTTGGCGGTGGCAGTGCGCAGGTGCTTATATGGTAATCCATCAATCCGCATACATACATAAAGGCCTTTCCAACAGGAGGGGCTTTTTTGTTTTCGGCACTGCAGCATAAAGGTTATATTTGAAGGGTAAAGCAGCATACTTAGTTGAATCTCCCGTTTTTCATAGCACGCAGATACCTGATGCATCGTAAAGGTGCATTCTCGTCATTCATCATCAGGTTGGCTGTACTGGCAACCACTATAAGTGTGGCTGCTATGATCATGGCTATGGCCATTGTTACAGGGTTTAAATATGAAATCAGAGAAAAGCTGTTCAGCTTCTGGGGGCATGTACATGTAGAACCCAGAACCATGAATGCCAATACTGTGATAGCGCCTGAACCAATAGAAAGAAACTTTGGTTTGGAGAAAACGGTGACATCAGTACAGCATGTGGTAAGCATAGATGCTTTTGCTGCCCGCCCTGCTATAGTAAATGTAAACCACATGATGGAGGGTTTGCAACTGAAAGGTGTCGACAAAAACTATAAGCTGCCTGCCAGTATAGATGTGCAAGGGCATAGGATAGACTACAGTGATACAGCCTACGCCAAGGAAATTATGCTTTCAGCTGGTGTGGCAGACAAGCTGAATGTGAAGCCGGGCGATATGCTGGAGCTTTATTTCATAGAGCCTGGTTCTGTATTGCCCCGCATCAGGAAGGTGAAGCTGGCCGGTACCTATCATACTGGCATGGAAGAGATAGACAAATCTTACGCACTGTGCGATCTGCGCCTGCTGCAACGTGTAAACGGCTGGGATGCCAATAAGATAAACGGCTACCAGATGCAACTTGACGACGATGCCATGGCAGATACGGTTGCCAATACCGTATTCTACAACTATGTGCAGCCACCACTTACTACCTATACGATGGAGGATATTTTCCCGAATCTGTTTGACTGGCTGCATCTGCAAGACGTAAACACAAGGGTAATAATCGGCATTATGGCAATAGTAGCCATCATCAATCTGGCTGCAGCATTGCTGATACTGATAGTAGAACAGGTACGTATGGTGGGTATACTGAAGGCGCAGGGTATGCCAAACGGGCAGATACAGCGTGTCTTTTTGTATCATGCAGCCATCATATCGGGTATGGGTATTGTATTGGGCAATATACTTGCATTTGGCATCTGCTGGCTGCAAATAAAAACAGGATTTCTAAAACTTACGGAGGCCAACTATGCACTCAGGTATGTACCTGTGAAGCTCTACTGGTGGCAGCCTGTGCTTATAAACGGTGCAACCATTATCCTTTGTATACTATGTATGTGGCTGCCATCGTTGTATATTCGCCGTATTCATCCTGCAAGGGTATTACAGTTCAAATAAGATAGCCTGTAAGGTAGTTTGATGAGCAACAAAGAACAATATAAAAGCATCTGCGAAGCCAATCCGCAAATACCCGTATTTCTGCAATACCGGTGGATGGATGCTGTGTGCACAGATTGGGATGTTGCCATTGCTATGAACGGTGATAAAGTAGCGGGTATATGGCCTTATAACAAAGAGCAGAAGATAGGTGTAAGCATTATACGTACACCAAAACTGACACCATATCAGGGGCCATTTGTTTTGTACCCGCAAGATTTAAAAACCGCTAACAAAGATGGTTTTGAGCACGAAACAATTGCGGCGCTGATAAAACAACTGCCCGATGCCAAAGTTTGGGATGTATCTCTACTGCCCGGTCTGAAGCAAGTAGGCTTGCTGAAAGCAAATGGTTTTTCCATAAGTACCAGGCAAACATTTCTGATTGATGTGCTGCAGGACGAACAAGCAATGCTTGGCAATATGAAAGAAAGCCTGCGCAGAAATATAAAAGCAGCCGCTGCAGAGCTGACTATCGCACAGGATAATGAGGCAATAGCTACACTGTTTGAGTATCAGAAACACACACTGAATAAAAAAGACGTAATGCAGGCGCATAGTCTTGCAGATATGCAACGCCTGTTGCAGCTGTGTATTGCCAACAATTGCGGAGCAATATATACAGCAAAACAGGGCTTGGACATAGTTGCTGTAATATGGAATGTATGGGACGCAAATTGCAGCTACTACTTTATGGGAGCGCAGAAGCCAGGCAACGATAATTACAAAGCCATGCCTGCCTTGTTATGGCATTGTATAAAAGAGGCTAAAGCGAGGGGCAATACATGCTTTGATATGGAGGGTAGTATGGATCAGGGGGTAGAGCGTTTTTTTCGTGGTTTTGGCGGGCAAAGGGAACTTTATCTGACTCCGCAAAAGAATGACTCTCTCATCTGGAAGTTGAAATCACTTATCCGTTAACCTGCCTGATTCTTCTTAGCCGGTTTACAAAATGTCAATTCTAAGGGTTTTGGTGCGACAATTTGTCCCATATTGCAGTATGGCAGAATAATTGAAGGTATTTTTGCACAATGTTTTTCAAAAAGAAAAAGCCAATGAGCGAGCAAATGTCTGAAAAAGAGCAGCTAACGAATGAAAACGCCGACAACCTGTCAGCAGAAATGAATGAAGAAGCACTGGCAGCAAGCCTGAATACCGATGAAAGTGTAAATGGCATGCAGCATCTGGACGATGAAGTGGGTGAGGAGAGCGAAATGGAGAAGCTGAGAATGGAACTGGAAGAAGCTAAAGATAAATACATACGCCTTGCTGCTGAGTTTGATAACTTCAGGAAGCGTACGGCTAAAGAACGTATAGAACTGATACAAACAGCAGGTAAGGATGTGATACAGGCTATGTTGGATGTGCTGGATGACAGTGAGCGTGCACAGAAGCAAATGGAATCGTCTGAAGATATTGCACAGATAAAAGAAGGTGTGCAACTGGTATTCAGCAAGCTGCAATCTACCCTGCAACATAGGGGATTGAAGAAAATGGAAGCAAAAAATCAGGCTTTTGATGCAGACCTGCACGAGGCTATAACAGAAATACCTGCACCAACAGAAGATATGGTTGGCAAAGTGATAGATGAGGTGCAGCCGGGGTATTACCTCAACGATAAGTTGATTCGCTTTGCGAAAGTGGTGGTAGGAAAATAATTGCTGAGGAAACAGGTAGTCAGGAATAAACGCTGATTGCCCCTCCTGATTACAAACGACTAACAAAGACAATGGCAAAAAGAGATTATTACGAGGTATTGAACGTATCAAAATCTGCAAGCGCAGATGAGATAAAGAAATCGTATCGGAAGATAGCGATGCAATACCACCCTGACCGTAACCCGGGAGATAAGGCAGCAGAAGAAAAGTTTAAAGAAGCAGCAGAGGCTTATGATGTATTGAGCAATCCGGACAAGAAAGCACAGTACGACCGTTTTGGCCATGCAGGTATGGGTGGCGCTGCAAGCGGTGGCTATGGTGGCGGACCGGGTGGTATGCGCATGGAAGACATCTTCCAGAACTTCGGCGATATTTTTGGTGACGATATGTTTGGCAGTTTCTTTGGCGGCGGTGGCGGCCAAAGGGGCGGCGGACGCAGGCAGGGTACACGTGGTGCCAACCTGCGTGTGAAGCTGAAGATGAACTTTGCTGAAATAGCAAATGGTGCCAACAAGAAGATAAAGGTTAAGAAATACGTATCGTGCAATACCTGTAGCGGTAGTGGTGCAAAAGATAAGAATGCAGTGCAAACCTGTGGTAGCTGTGGTGGTAGCGGGCAAGTGCGCAAAGTAACGCAGACCTTCCTTGGGCAGATGCAAACAGTAACTACATGCCCTACCTGTAATGGTGAGGGTACGCAGATAACATCTAAATGCGGAAGCTGTAAAGGCGAAGGCCGTGTATATGGCGAAGAAACAATCAGTCTGGATATACCTGCAGGTGTGCAGGATGGTATGCAGCTGAGCATGGGCGGTGCCGGTAATGCCGGTGAGCGCGGTGGTCCTAATGGCGATTTGCTGATACTGATAGAAGAAGAAAAACACCCGCACCTGAAGCGCAATGAACTGGACGTGATTTATCATTTACATCTGTCATTCCCTGAGGTGGTATTGGGTACACAGGTAGAGGTGCCAACTATAGATGGTAAGGCAAAAATCAAAATACCTGCTGGTACACAAAGCGGTAAGATATTCAGGCTGAAAGGCAAGGGATTCCCTGCGTTCCAGTCTTACGAAAAAGGGGACCAACTGGTAGAAGTAAATGCATGGTCGCCACAACACCTGACGGATGAAGAACGCAAGATACTAGAGAAGTTGAAGGACTCGAACAACTTTCAACCCGGTCCTGATGCAGATAAGATGAAGGAGGACCGCAGTTTTTTCGATAAAATAAAAGACGCGTTCAGCTAATAAATATTGAAGGGGCTATTAAGCCCCTTTTTTAATATGCTTTGCCCTGTATGGCTATGTTGTAGTGTTGGTTACGAATGCTGTCTTGTGTGGGCTTGCTCCATAGCATTGGGTTGGTGTGGTTGATGTGTATGAACTGGATTTTGCTTTTCACATCATCTGGCTGATTGCTGAACACGCTCATAGTTTCTTTTACAAATGGATGCGGTATTTCATCCTTCCGCCTGCCTGGTAGTTCTGCATCGCTCAGGAATGTGGCATCCAGAAAAGCATAGTCTGCTTTCTTTACTTCTATGATTATGTCCTTATTCCACTTTTGCCATTTATCTATATCAGGTATAAAGAGATAGCTCTTTGCAGTGGTATTGATTCGGTATCCCACAGTTTCAGAATATTCATCGCGATGTGGAACAATGAATGGTGTAATGCTGATGCCGCTTACTGGTATCACATTCGCCTCATTACTCAATGGATTGATAATGATGTTGTGCAATGATACAAGCTGGCTCCACGGGCCGTTTGTTTCCAGATATGCTTTCATTTTGGGCATGGCATACACTTGTACCTCTTTTGCGCCCATCACCTCTCGCCCCAGTTGCATAAGCCCTGTGTAGTGCCCTATGTGGGCATGTGTCAGGAAGATACCATCCGGCAGATAACTATACTTGCCTTTGGTAAGTGTTTTGAAGAGTTGTAGTTGTTCCCTTACATCCGGTGTAGCCTCAAACAACCACCATTTGTGGCTTTGAGAATCTACCAATGCAAGGCTTACGATGTGCTGCCTATTGCCAGTATTCTTCCAAGCTTTTTCGCAGCACTGTTTTTTTACAGCCCAGATGCGGGTAGCCGCCATCCTGTACTGTGCCCAGTACAATAATGTATGCGCTTTGTGCATTGGCAGACATTGTGAGTGCTAAAAACAGTATGAACAGAAACAGACGCATGTATGTAAGATAAAAAAGGGTGGGAAATAGTTTTATGCCATGGTCTTTATGTGTTTGTTTTTCTTGGCGGTTTGTATTCCCCAGTCTGACAACGCTTGTAGTATTGGTATAAGTGTCTTGCCAAACTCTGTCAGCTGATATTCTACTACTAATGGTGGTTTTGTTGTATAAACTTCTCTTGTTACTAGCCCATCTGCTTCTAATTCTTTTAGTTGCAGGCTTAGTGTGCGTTCTGTTATCACGGAGATTTCCTTTCGCAGTTCATTGTAGCGCTTCTTTTCTTTTGACAAATGAATAAGGATAACTGCCTTCCATTTGCCACCAATATATTTCATGGTCAGGCTGGTAGAACATGGGTATTTCTTGTCGTCTATACAATACATTTTATACTATCACTTTTGACCGTTATTGTAAAGGTATTATACTATACTTATGTTTGCAACTATAAAAATGATAGTTAAAATAATCGTATGGAATTTTTAGAGATTGCCAATAGCAGGTATACCACAAAGAAGTATGACAGAGAAACAAAGCTTACAGATGAAACTATAGAAAAACTAAAGGAAATCCTCAGGTTGAGCCCGTCATCAATCAATAGCCAACCTTGGAAGTTCGTGTTTGTTTCGGATGAGCAAGTAAAGTCGCAGCTAGCAGAAGCGTCTTATTTCAATAAAAATAAAATAAACGAGGCAAGCCACCTGATAGTATTCAATGTGATAGATGATATTGAACAGTTTGAGGCACATATACAGGCGCATCTGCCTGAAGGTTCTGTAGCTTACTACAATACATTTATAAAGTCATTGCCCGAGTCTGAGATAAAAAGCTGGTTAGCGCATCAGGTATATCTATCGCTTGGATATTTTCTAAGTGCCTGTGCAGTAATGGGTGTAGATTCCAGCCCAATGGAAGGAATAGAAAATGAAAAGTATACCCGAATACTGAGTCTGAGTGGTTATAAAACGCTATTTGCAGTTGCAATTGGAAGAAGGGATACAACAGATGCAAATCAACCTGTGTTGAAGCCTAAGTCCAGATTGGCACTTGACAAGGTAGTAGTTTCAATATAGTATTAGTGGAATAAAAAAGGCTTCAGATATCTGAAGCCTTTTTTGTGTTGTGGTCCCACTAGGACTTGAACCTAGGACCCCCTGATTATGAGTCAGGTGCTCTAACCAACTGAGCTATAGGACCCATGGCGTATTGCCAAAATGGATTGCAAATGTAATGGACTTTCTCGAAAAATGAAAAATCTTCTTTACAACTTTATTTTTGTAAAATGATAGAAGGAGTAAAGCACATATTATTCGATCTGGGTGGGGTATTGCTAAACATAGACTATAAGCTTACAGAAAAGGCTTTCATAGATTTAGGTATTACAGATTTTCCGCAACGCTATAGTCAGCTGAGCCAGACGCCTGTTTTCGATGATTTTGAAACCGGTAAGATAGATACAGCTGAATTTATAGCGCAAATGCAGGCAATGGCAGGTATGCCGCTTACAGCACAGCAAATAACAGATGCATGGAATGCCATGCTGCTCGATTTTCCGCTACGCAGGTTGCAGATACTGCAACAGTTGAGGTTATATTACGATTTGTTGTTGCTGAGCAATACGAATGCCATACACGAGGCTGCCTTCAACGATATATTGTACAAGGCGCATGGTATGCCTACGTTGGGTGTGTTTTTCGACAAGGTCTACTTATCTCACCGTATAGGAATGCGCAAGCCCAACACGGAGGTTTTCCGTCACATACTGGATGAAAACGGGCTGAATGCGACAGATACGTTGTTTATTGACGATAGCCCGCAGCATATAGAAGGGGCCAAGTCGGTAGGTATCCGTACTATATATCTGGAAAAAGGGATGACGATTGAGGATAATATATTCCTGCCCAAAAAATAAGGCTGGGATTATTTTACCTCTTCATAGTCTATATAATCGCCGTCGATGTTCTTTTTAGGGGCAGCCTGTGGCTGAGAAGCCGCCTGCTGTCTGCGTTGCATCTCTTCCATTTGCTGTTGCATCTGCATCATCCTTTCCTGCGCCACCTTGGTCATTGTCATTACCGGGAATAAGAATCGGAAGACAAACCTCACAATCATTGTAAGGACGATAGACCAGATAATTATCTTAAGTATCATAAGGATACCAAAGGTACAAAAACCATGTTCATAGCCCGTTAATGAAAATATAATTGTATCTGTTGGCAGTTTTTTGGCTGAAAACGGAAAATCACTTACATTTGCAATGGATTTAATTCGAAAGAAGGGGACATAATAGTCCCCTTGTTTTTTACCCATGAGTGACGTATTAGAAAAAATAAAGTTATTAACCGAGCCACTTTTAGAAGGCACGGATATGTTTATTGTTAATGTTAAGATTAAGCCCACTAACAATATTAAACTGTATCTGGATGCTGATGGTGGCCTGTCTGTAGGTAAAAGTGCAGAGATAAACAGGAAGCTGTATAAGCTGATAGAAGCAGAAGCTATGTTTCCCGACGGAGATTTCTCGCTGGAGGTTTCAAGCCCGGGTGTAGATGAACCGCTGCTGTCTGACAGGCAATACAAAAAGAACATCGGCCGTACCGTACTGATAACGCCTGCTGAAGGGAAAGACATCCTAGGCCTGCTGAAAGAAGTACAGGAAGACAAGCTGGTGCTGGAAGTAAAAGTGCCTAAGAAGAAAGAAACAACCATGGTAGAAGTACCATTGGCAGATATCAAAAAAACCGTAGTACAAATTACATTTTAATAACAACGCCCGAGAGGGCAAAAAGTGACAATAATGGCAAGTATCAATCTTATTGATTCGTTTCAGGAGTTTAAGGAGGCGGAAAACATTGACCGCCCTACCTTAATGAAGGTTATTGAAGACGTATTCAAAACCTTGCTGCGTAAGAAATACGGCACAGATGAAAACTTTGACGTAATCGTAAACGACCAGACAGGTGACCTTGAAATCTTCCGTCGAAGGGAGATTGTAGAAGACGGTATGTCTGAAGATGATAACCTGCAGATTGAATATAGCGAAGCTATCAAAATAGAACCTGATTATAGCGTAGGTGAAGAGGTATATGAGGAAATGAACGTAACGGACTTTGGCCGTCGTGCTATATTGGCTGCAAAACAAACATTGGCAGCACGTATCGGCGACCTGAAGAAAAACAATCTTTTGAAAAAATATGCTGATCGCATTGGTGAAATAACAAGCGCGGAAGTATACCAGATATGGAAAAAAGAAATCCTTTTGCTGGATGATGAAGGCAACGAGGTTATCCTTCCTAAATCTGAACAGATACCTACAGACTTCTTCAAAAAAGGTGAGGCTGTACGTGCTGTAGTAAAGAAAGTAGAAATGCGCAACAATGCGCCGGTTATCATCCTGAGCCGCACACACCCTTCTTTCTTGGAGAAACTGCTGGAAATTGAAGTGCCTGAAATCATGGATGGCCTGATAGTGATTAAGAAAATAGTACGCGAACCGGGCGAACGTGCCAAAGTAGCTGTAGAAAGCTATGACGACCGTATAGATCCGGTAGGTGCTTGCGTGGGTATGAAAGGTAGCCGTATACACGGCATCGTTCGCGAACTGCGCAATGAAAACATCGACATTATTAACTACACTGCTAATATTCAACTACTTATACAGCGTTCACTGACACCTGCGCGCATCAGCCGTATGGAAATAGATGGTGAAGGCCTGCATGCAGATGTGTATCTGGAACCTGATCAGGTATCACTGGCTATCGGTAAGAAAGGTGTTAACATTAAACTGGCACAAGAGCTTACAGGTTACAGCATAGATGTTTACCGCGATTCTCAGGAAGAAACAGGTGAATACGATATCGATCTTGACGAATTCTCAGACGAAATCGACGCATGGGTTATCGAAGAGTTCAAGAAAATCGGTTGCGATACAGCACTGAGTGTACTGGGCTTATCGGTTGAAGAACTTGTTCGCCGTACCGATCTGGAAGAAGAAACAGTACGCGATGTGCAGAAAATCCTGCAATCAGAGTTTCAGGATGGTCAATAGTAGTAATGTAGAACAATTGTAAGAAAGGCATTAGAAACAAGGATTGAAAAAGCCATTAGGCAAAAATGGCGTAGGTTTGTAGAACAGGCTAAGGACTAAAATAATTAGCGAATAATATTTGAGTATATACTGAATGTCAACAGGAACAAAAACACCAAGGTTACTGGCAGCGGCCAAAGAATTCAACATCGGTAAAGATACCCTTGTTGAATATCTGACAGGCAAAGGCTTTGAGATAAATGCCAGCAACCCGAACACCAAACTTACAGAGCAGATGTACGACTCTCTGCAGGCAGAGTTTGCGCAAGACAAAGCTGCCAAACGCAAGAGCGACGAGATTGCACTGCCTAAGGGTTCTCTGGGCGATGCCAAGAAGCCTAAAGAAGAGGTGGTTGCCAAAGAGAAGAAAGTAGCGGAAGAGCCTGCACCAAAGGTGGAAGAGAAAAAGGTTGAAGAAAAACCTGCACCTGTACCTGAACCGGTAGCGGAAGCACCGAAAGAAGAGGTGAAGCCTGTAGTGGTAGAAGCGCCTGCGCCAAAACCTGAACCGGTAGCAGAAGCACCGAAAGAAGAGGTGAAACCTGTAGTGGCGGAAACGCCCAAAGCAGCACCTGTTGCAGAAACACCTACAGCAGAAGAGCCTGCACATATAGAGGTAAAAGCACCTAAACTAGGTGGTCCGAATATATTGGGTAAAATCAACCTCGATGAACTGAACCAATCTTCAAGACCTAAAAAAGGTACGAAGAAGAAAGAGGAGGCAGAAGAGGTGAAACCTGCAGAGGCAGCAGCACCGCAGGAAGAAGTGGTTGAAAAACCTAAGAAAGCTAAGCCTGTAGAGGAAAAACCTGCACCGGTTGCAGAAGAACCAGTACAAGCACCTGCGCCTGCACCAACGCCAACGCCTGCACCGGCAGCTCCTGAAGAAGATGAGAAGCCAGAGCATATTGAAATGAAGGCTCCGAGACTGGAAGGCCCGAAAATCATAGGCAGGATAGAGCTTCCTGTTTCTCAGCCGGGTGGCAACAGAGACAGCAAGGAAAAACGCAATCGTAAGCGTATCCCTGTTCAGAAAAAACCGGAAACATTTAATCCGAACGATCCGCAAAGCCGTGGCCAGCAAGGTGGTAGTCAGCAACAGGGTGGCGGCGATCGTAACAATAATAATAACCGTGGCGGTGGCGGCCAGCAAGGTGGCAACCGCGGTCCGGGTGGTTTCAACCAAAACCGTGGCGGTGGCGGCCAGCAAGGTGGCAACCGTGGTCCGGGTGGTTTCAACCAAAATCGTGGTGGTGGCCAGCAAGGTGGTGGCGACCGCAGAAGGCAAGACAGAAATGCACCGGTATCTGCACAGCAACAAGAAATTGATGCTAAAGCAATACAGGAAAAAATACGCCAGACACAAGCAAAACTTGCAGGCGGTACACGCGGCAAGAACATGAAGTCTAAGTATCGCCGTAACAAGCGAGAAGAAATGGCTGAAAAACGTGCGGCTGCCGAAGATAATCAGGCAGGCAACGTAATACAGGTAACTGAATTTATCTCTGTAAGTGAGCTGGCAAGCCTGCTGGATGTAAGCTTTGCGGAAGTAATCAGCAAATGTATGAGCCTCGGTATCATGGTGTCTATCAACCAGCGTCTGGATGCAGAGGTGATAGAACTGGTATCAAGCGAGTTTGGTTATGATGTAGAGTTTATCAATCTGGAACAAGAAGCTGATATCGAAGAAGACGATACAGATGATCCGGAAGATATGCTGCCACGTGCACCGATTGTTACCATTATGGGTCACGTCGATCACGGTAAAACATCATTGCTTGACTATATCCGCGAAGCGAATGTGGTAGCGGGTGAAGCAGGTGGTATCACTCAGCACATTGGTGCATATCAGGTAACAACGAAAGAGGGTAAGAAAATTACCTTCCTCGATACACCGGGTCACGAAGCGTTTACAGCGATGCGTGCGCGTGGTGCCAAAGTTGCCGACGTTGCAGTTATCGTAGTTGCTGCGGATGATGCTATCATGCCTCAGACAAAAGAAGCGATATCGCACGCACAGGCTGCAAACCTGCCGATGGTATTTGCCATCAACAAAATAGATAAAGATGGTGCCAACCCTGAAAAAATCAAGGAGCAACTGGCACAGATGAATATATTGGTAGAAGACTGGGGTGGTAAATTCCAAAGCCAGGAAATATCTGCCAAGAAAGGTATCAACATAGACCTGCTGCTAGAGAAAATATTGCTGGAAGCAGAATTGCTGGAAGTGAAAGCTAATCCGGACAGGTTTGCAACAGGTAGCGTTATTGAGGCATCGCTGGATAAAGGCCGTGGTTATCAGTCTACCATCCTTGTACAGAACGGTACATTGGAACAAGGTGATATGATAGTGTGCGGACAGCACTTCGGTAAAATTAAAGCCATGTTCAACGAACGCGGACAGCGTGTTGAAAAAGCAGGACCATCTACACCTGTACAGGTACTGGGTCTGAATGGTGCGCCGCAAGCGGGTGAGAAATTCAAAGTTTACGAAGACGAAAATGAAGCAAAAGAAATAGCTAACCACCGTGCACAAATCTTGCGTGAGCAAGGTATACGTGCCCGCAAGCACATCACGCTCGATGAAATCGGCCGTCGTCTTGCACTGGGTAACTTTAAAGAACTGGCGCTTATCATCAAAGGTGACTTCGATGGTTCTGTAGAGGCGTTGAGCGATTCATTGCAGAAACTTTCTACTGCAGAGGTAGCGGTAAACATCGTACACAAAGGTGTTGGTCAGATTACAGAAAGCGACGTATTGCTCGCAACTGCATCAGACGCCATCATCCTCGGCTTCCAGGTTCGTCCATCACTGCAAACATCAAGACTGGCAGAACAGGAAAACATTGAGATACGTTACTACTCCATCATCTACGATGCGATTGACGAAATCAAGAGCGCGATGGAAGGTCTTCTTGAACCTAAGATTGAGAAGAAAACAGTATGTAATATCGAAGTGCGTGAGGTGTTCAAGATTGGTGGCATAGGTACTATTGCAGGTAGCTATGTGCTGGATGGTAAAATGACAAGAAATACCAAACTGAATATAGTACGTGATGGTATCGTAATACATACGGGTGAGCTTTCTTCTCTGAAACGTTTCAAAGACGACGTGAAAGAAGTGAACGCAGGCTACGAATGTGGTTTAATGATTAAAAACTACAACGATATACGTGTAGGTGATATTATCGAAGGCTTCGATGAGGTGGAAGTGAAACGTACTTTGTAGGTAGGTTATATAATGTGAAGGTGAGCTTTGTTTTGAAACAAGGCTCACTTTTTTTAGTAACAGCGGCTTAATAGTTTAATTTTGCATGCTGATAATTTTTGACTCAATAATACGTTATACATGAGTTCTGTTCTGGGAAAACTGGAAGCTATCAAAGCTAGGTTTGATGATTTGGGGATAGCGCTTACCAATCCTGAAGTAGTAAATGACAACAAGCGTTTTTCGCAGGTGAGCCGCGAATACCGCAAGTTGGAAAAAATTGTAGATGCTTATAAGCGTTATAAGGCATGTGTAGATGGCATTGCATTTGCCAAAGAAGTGCTGGAAACGGAAAGTGATGCTGACCTGCGCGATATGGCTAAGGAAGATTTGGAAAAGCAGGAAGCACAGTTTGAAGAGCTGGAAGCCGAAGTGCGCCAATTGCTGATACCGAAAGACCCACAGGATGAGAAAAATGCAATACTGGAGATACGTGCAGGTACTGGTGGCGACGAAGCAAGCCTATTTGCGGGCGACCTGATGCGTATGTATCTGCGCTATTGCGAAAAGAAAGGATGGAAAGTATCTGTGCTTTCTGAAACAGAAGGTACTGTTGGCGGATATAAAGAGGTGCAGCTGGAAGTAGAGGGTGATGATGTGTATGGTACCATGAAGTTTGAAAGTGGTGTACACCGTGTGCAGCGCGTGCCCGATACAGAAGCAAGTGGCAGGGTACACACATCTGCAGCTACTGTTGCGGTAATGCCGGAGGCTGAAGAGATAGACTTTGAACTGAAAGAAAGCGACCTGAAAATGGAAACCGCGCGAAGTGGTGGTGCAGGTGGACAGAACGTTAACAAGGTGGAAACGAAAGTTATCCTCACACACGTACCTACAGGTACCGTTATTACTTGTCAGACAGAGCGTACACAGCTGGGTAACCGTGAAAAAGCAACTGCCATGATGCGTACCAAACTGTATGAAGAGCAGGTAAGAAAACAGGAAGAAGAGATTTCGCGAAGAAGGAAGAGCCTCGTAAGCTCGGGCGACAGGTCTGCAAAAATCAGGACGTACAACTTTCCGCAGGGAAGGATTACGGATCACCGCATCAACATGACTGTTTATAATCTGGATGAGTTTATGAATGGTAACATCGGTGATATGATAGATGCACTGCAGTTTGCTGAGAATGCAGAAAAAATGCAATCGGGCGAAACAGTAATATAATACTGCTGCAGCTTTTGTAATGAAGAATAATAGCTAAGTTTAAAGTTTTTAATAAAACATCCTAATGAGTACACCTCGTTTCGACATCGTAGATGTAACACACACACTGCGAAACAACAGGAAGACGATACTGATAGTATCAATAGTAGCTGCATTGCTGGGAACTGCTTTTTATTTGCTTTCTCAAAGAGAGTATAAGGCTATAGGCGGCTTTATTATGACCAACCCATTGTATACAGACCGCAACAACCTCTTTCAGGAAAGTGGTATTCAGTTTGTAGACTATTTTGCAGGCGATGATGATGTGGACAGGCTGATGTCGTTGGTGGAATCTGATACCATCAAATATCTCGTAGCAGATAAAATCAACCTTTGGGACCACTACAAACTTGACCGCTCTAAGCCAAAAGACGTTAAAAAATTGCTGGACATCTTTAAGGATGAATATAAAGTAATACGTTCTGAATACAACGCTTGCGAAGTTAGCTATATAGATACAGAGCCTGGAACAGCTGCTAATGTGGTAAATACTACAATGCAGACTATTGAAAGCCTGTTCAGAGGGTACTATGTAAACCAACGTGCTAAGATGATGTTATCGCTGCAAAGCAAAATAAGCGAAATGGATAGCTCTATCGCTTCTATGACCGACACGCTTGCAAAACTGCGCGATCAATACAAAATCTATGATGTTATTAATCCTGCAAGTAAAAACCTGATTGCATCGGGCGGACACGGAGGTGGAGCAGGTTATGGACAGGCAATGGAGCAGGTTCAAAACATATCTTCTCTGAAAGACCAACTGGTTGCAGACCGTGCGCGTTACACCTCTCGTCTGAATGAGTACAGCACTACTGCACAGGTTAATGATATCCCTTTATTGCACATCACTACTACTGCAAGACCTCCTGTGAAACCAAAACCACCCGGTCTGGTATTGACGGTTCTGTCTTGTGCGTTGATAGGTTTGTTCTTTAGCAGTATTTATTTGCTCATACGCACTTACTACAAATCTTTAATAGCTACAGCACGCTAAGATGCAGCCACTGCTTTTCAGTAACAGAATAGATAAGCTGGTACCTTGGGGAGTATTATTTCTCTCCATAATGGCCTATGCCTACACGGGAAATTTCCTGTTGGCAGGTGTGCCATTTGCTTTTCTGTTCCTGATGCTGACGGGCGTTAGCTGGAAGACTGCATATTGGGTATTTCTTTTTACCATTCCGTTGTCGATGGATGTTCACTTTTTTGGTGAAACACTGTCTACTTCGGTACCCGATGAGCCCATTATGTGGTTGTTTCTGTTGTTGCTCTTTGTACTAGCAGCAAGCAGGCCAGCCCTCTTTCAGCGCGAATGGCTTACCAATCCATTAATACTGATACTTGCCGCGCAATATGTATGGCTGATAGTGGCGGTAATGTATTCGCACATGCCATTATTGTCTTTGAAGTTTTTGCTGGCAAAGACATGGTTTATGGCATCGTTTGTGGTACTGCCCATGTTTATCTTCAAAGAGAAGAAAGACTTTGTTAAAGGCTTTATTGTTTCACTGGTTCCTTTGTTTATTACCATTGCAATAGTAGTGTACAGACACGCACAGATAGGTTTCAACTTTCGCAGGATAGAAATAGCTATTGGCGAAGTTTATAATAACCACGTAGATTATTCTACGGTTATGTCTATGTTCTATCCTTTACTTTGGGTGGCATATGCACTTACAAGGGGCAAAAGCCTGTTGGTGAGATTGCCTTTACTGCTGATAATAGTTGTGTTTTTACCTGCCATATATCTTACCTATGCACGTGCTGCCATGCTTGCGGTAGTATTTGCAATTGGTATTGCAATTGCCATCAGGCTGAAACTGGCACAGTGGATAATGCCTGTGTTTTACGGCCTCATAACAATGCTTATCATATATATGTCTACGGACAAGAAGTTTATGGACTTCCGTCCCGACTATGAGCATACCTTCATGCGTAAGAAGTTTACAGACCATATAGTGGCTACATTTCGTGGGCAGGATATGTCTTCTATGGAGCGCCTGTATCGCTGGATAGCTGCGGTACGTATGAGTCAGGATGAACCTGTGAAAGGTTTCGGCCCCAATACATTCTACTATTATTACAAACCATACGGTGTAGCCTCTTTCAAAACATGGGTAAGCCACAATTTTGAAAAATCTACTACGCACAACTACTACCTCTACATGCTGGTAGAGCAGGGTTGGCCGGCTATGATATTGTATGCCATTATGGTAATGGTAATGATAGCACAAGCGCAAAAAACCTACCATCGTTTCAAAGACAGATTCTACAAACTATGTACCATGGGGGTGGTAATGATGTTCGGCGCAGGCTTCATCAACAACTTCTTTTCAGAGTTGATAGAAACACACAAAGTAGGTTCGCTGTTTTATTTGAGCATATCGCTGCTGGTATTGCTTACTGCCAAGAGCAAGCAATTGGAGAAAGAAGAAAAAGAAACTGCAACTGTTACGCAGTAGCAGGTTCTATCCACGCTTCGTTGTCTTTCAATAGCTGTATTAGTTCGCTTACGGCAATTTCACTTGGCACATTTTTCTTTACTACTTCTTTGCCTTTGTACAGGGTTATTTTACCCGGGCCACTGCCTACATAGCCAAAGTCTGCATCTGCCATTTCGCCCGGCCCGTTTACTATACAACCCATGATGGCAATCTTTACGCCCTTAAGGTGGTTGGTAGCATTGCGGATTTTCGCTGTTGTTTCCTGCAGGTCGAAGAGTGTGCGGCCGCAGCTAGGGCAGCTGATGTATTCTGTCTTGCTGATACGTGTGCGTGTAGCTTGCAGTATAGAGAATGCAGTGTTATTAAGGAATTGATTGTTGTTCTTTACTTCCAGATAGGTACGCCCTGTAGCTTTGATGTTTTGTACTTCGCGCATGTGGTTCCAAAGCCATACGCCATCGCCCATGCCATCAAGCAATAGACCACCTGTGACGGTCGCAAAGTCTATCAGTTGTTCGTCGATAGTTTTGTCTTTGTTGTTGCAGCAAAGTATCACAGGCGATTTGATGTTGCGCATCATCATCTCTGCCACCACACGCCTGATAGAAGGCATGTTATTAGTATCAGTATTGAACAGGCAAATAACAGTGTTGTGATTGGCGTGTGTGATGGTGTCGATAATGTTCTGCCAATCGCTATTAGTATCCATTACAACAAAATGCGGGGTGTCTGGCAGCGTAGCTAATGCATTGAAAGATGTGGTGTCAAATAATGGCCTGTAGGCTGTTTTGTCTACCGCTTGTTGCCATACATCGTAGCTGCAGATTACTTTCAGTGTACCCGGTAGTGCAAAGTTGATGCTCTTGTTGCCAAGATAAATATAGTCTGCTGCGCCATCGCCGATATTCCATTTATCTGTCGCTTCGTCATACTTATAGCCTATTGCTTCAAGGTCTGCAGGTTGCAGATTTTCTTCTTCTTTCAGATTAGCAAGTACTACAGGTACATGGTGTCCGCCGATGTTTTCTACAGCGTTTGTTGCTCTGCGTTTGTATTCAAATGGATTGTATGGCAGTATAATTTTGTCTTCGTTATACGGATGTATAATGTCAGTATTCGTTCTATTGGTATAGCGCGATACGATGTCTTTACAAACAGGTATTTCAAACTCAGGATCTTCAGTCAGTGATACGCGGATAGTGTCGCCAATTCCATCTTCCAGCAATGTGCCTATGCCTACTGCACTCTTAATACGCCCATCTTCACCATCGCCAGCTTCTGTTACGCCTAAGTGCAGCGGGTAGCATTCGCCAAACTCTTCATCCATCTTTTGCACCAGCAAACGATAAGCCTGTACCATTACTTGCGGATTGCTCGATTTCATGCTGAGTATTATCTGATGATAATTTTCACCACGAGCTATTCGCAAAAACTCCATTGCACTTTCTACCATGCCTATGGGAGAATCCCCGTATCGGCTCATAATGCGGTCGCTCAGCGAGCCGTGGTTGGTGCCAATGCGCATAGCCGTACCATACTCTTTACAAATCTTTACAAGCGGTGTAAAGCGCTCGCGTATGCGGTCTATTTCGGCAGCATATTCGCTGTCGGTATATTCTATGAAGTCAAACTTCTTTTTGTCAATATAGTTGCCGGGGTTTACGCGCACTTTTTCTATAAGTCGGGCAGCAATCTCTGCTGCGTTGGGTGTAAAATGTATGTCTGCAACAAGCGGGGTATTATAGCCCATTGTACGCAGTTTGTTTTTGATGTGCAGCAGGTTTTCAGCCTCGTTTTTGCTGGGTGCGGTAATGCGTACCAGTTCTGCACCAGCCTCTATACAACGCACACATTGGGCAACGGTAGCCTCTGTATCCATGGTGTCTGTAGTCGTCATGGTTTGTATGCGGATGGGGTTGCCATTGCCAAGCAGTAAATCACCGATTTTTACTTCTTTGGTTTTAAGCCTTTGGTACGATGTGAGCGAAGAACAATAGTATTGCAACATAGAGCTGATATAATGCAGTGCAAATTTAGCAGAATGAATTGAAGCAAATTGTGAAAAAAGCTATGAGAATAGTTTATTTATTGATATTTTGATAACAACAAACAAAAGAGGAAATAGTTACCCGATAGGCGAAAAACTATAATTTTGCGGAAAACACAGTAATTTAGTACAACCATTAACGGCAACATGCAATACGAAGTAAAACAGAACGGTAAATTTAAATATGTAGAAGAGGGCGCAGGCGAGCCATTGGTACTGTTACACGGACTTTTTGGTGCACTGAGCAATTTTAAAGACCTCGTCGATCATTTTAAGCAAACGCATAAGGTTATTATACCTATGCTGCCGCTGTTCGACCTTACGATATTGGATACTACCGTTGGTGGCCTTGCCAAGCATGTGCAGAAGTTTCTGGATACAATGAACTATGGCAAAGTGCACCTGCTGGGCAACTCTTTGGGTGGGCACGTAGGGCTTGTATATACTCTTAAGCATCAGGATAAAGTTAAAACCCTGACACTGACAGGTAGCTCGGGCCTTTTTGAAAACGGAATGGGCGAAACATATCCTAAGCGTGGCGATTACGATTTTATCAAAAAGAAAACAGAACTTACTTTTTACGATCCTGCCATAGCTAATAAAGAGCTCGTTGATGAGGTGTATTCTATAGTAAACAACAGGCTGAAAGCCCTGAAGATAATAGCACTGGCAAAATCGGCCATCAGACACAATCTGGGCGATGAGCTCAAAGAAATAAAAGTGCCTACTTGCCTTGTATGGGGTAAGAATGATACCATCACTCCGCCAATGGTAGCAGAAGAATTTAAAAAGCTGATACCAAACTCTGAACTGCACTGGATAGACAAATGCGGCCACGCACCGATGATGGAAGTGCCTGCAGAGTTTAATGTGATATTGGACGGATTCTTAGCAAAACACAAAGGATAACAAACATAATTGTCACCCTGCTGTTATATTTAATGCAAACAATAAACCTGATTTGCATATTCTACGTTATATAATAGCAAAGGGGCATCAAACAAAATGGTAGTTGAACAACTGATATCACCGACAGTACCCACCCTGATTCCTACAGACACAGGAGACAAAGCTTTGACACTGATGGACGAGAATAACCTCGCACAGCTACCGTTGATTGCCGATGAAAAATATGTAGGCCTTGTACAGGAAAACGACCTGCTGGACTGGGAAACACCCGACAAATCTTTACAGAATGCAGACTTTCTGGGTTATCGTCCTGCCGTACTGGCATCCGGGCATCCGTACGAAGCACTGCGTATAGCACACCAGCAAAACCTGGCAGTAGTACCTGTGGTAGATGCAGAGAATACCTATGTAGGGTCTATAACCAGAGATGAACTGCTGCGCTACGTTACAGAAAATACAGGGCTGAATAATCCGGGTGGTATTATTGTGTTGGAGATAGACCCGCGCAACTACAGCCTGTACGAAATAGCACGTATTTGCGAGAGCGAGGAAGTGTTGCTTATCAGCACACAGATATTCAGTAACAAGCTGACAGGCAAGCTGGAAGTAACGCTGAAAACAAACAGAAATAGCCTTGGCGGTGTAGTATCTGCACTGGAAAGGCATAATTATAAAGTAAAAGAAGTGTTTGGAGATACAACAGATCAGGACAGCCTGCAAGACAGGTTTAACAACCTGATGAACTACCTCAATATGTAGTTGTATCTTTGCATCCATATTTTCCTTTTCAATGATTGCGATAGATAATGTTTTACTGAGCGACCAGGTGGTTGAAGAACAGTTTGTATGCGACCTGAACGCATGTAAAGGTGGCTGCTGTGTAGATGGTGACTGTGGTGCGCCGCTAACCGAAGAAGAAACAAAAATCATTGCAAAAGTATATCCTATGGTAAAGCCATACCTGCTATCCGAATATGTGGAAGAGGTAAAGAAACAAGGCACACATACCATAGATGATGAGTATGGCTTTGTAACGCCTACAGTAAACGGTGGTATATGTGTATATGCCTATACCGATGAAGTGGGTATTGTGAAATGTGCTTTTGAAAAAGCATACAACGAGGGTAAGATAGATTTCAAAAAACCTATTTCCTGCCATTTATATCCCATCCGCATCAAGCAGATGGATGGATACGAAGCCGTAAACTACGAACCGCGCAAGCAGATGTGCAAACCTGCCTGCAAGCTGGGCAAGCAGCTGAAAGTGCCTGTATACAAGTTTCTGAAAGACTCCATAACCCGCAAATACGGAGAGGAGTTTTATGATACACTGGATGCCGTAGCTAAAAAAATGAATGCGGATAAAAACCGTTAGTGTCTGCTGGCGCGGATGATGTTTTTCATCACCTGCTTTATCTCAGTTTCCAGTTCGGGGGTCATTTCTGTAAGCTTTACGTGCTTGGCATGCTTGCCATCGCCTTCTATTTTTAGGCTCATGGTATCGGCAGCATCTGTATAGTGCAGGTATAACACGCAGTACTTATCTGTAAGCTGTATGCCAAACAATACATTATCGGGTTTGCCCTTGCTGTAAAGTGCCACCTTCGATTTTGTACCACCGTAAATCTGTTCGTTGATGAGCTTGTCAACGCGCAGTGCCAAGCCTTTCAGCTGCATAGCGGTTTTTTGCAAAGGCTCAGGCCTACCCTCTAGTATTGCTTCAAATGTCATAATGGGGTGATGAATAAAATGGTGAATTGTACTACAATTCTTTACGCAAACGTGCTACGGGAATGTTCAACTGCTCGCGATACTTTGCTACTGTACGGCGTGCTATGTTGTAACCTTTTTCCTGCAGCATCTCTGTCAATTTCTCGTCAGAGTGTGGTTTGCGTTTGTTTTCACTGCCGATGATATCGTTTAATATCGTTTTTACCTCTCTGGTAGATACTTCTTCGCCACTTTCCGTTTGCAATGCCTCAGAGAAGAAGTACTTCAATTTATATGTGCCGAACTCAGTTTGTACAAATTTGCTATTTGCTACGCGCGATACAGTTGAAACATCCAGTGCCGTCATCTGTGCTATGTCTTTCAGAATCATTGGCTTCAGCGATGTTTCATCTCCACTCAGGAAAAACTCTGTCTGGAACACGATGATAGCCTGCATGGTTTGCAACAGTGTATGCTGCCTTTGCTTGATGGCATCTATAAACCATTTTGCAGAGTCGAGCTTTTGCTTGATGAACTGTACCGCTTCTTTCTGACGCTTATCTTTTTTATCGCCACGGTCGTATGCACGCATCATCTCTTTATAGCCGTCTGATATTCTCAGTTCAGGGGCGTTTTTAGAGTTAAGGGAAAGCTCCAGTTTGCCATTGTTGTTGAATACAAAGAAATCGGGGATGATATAGCTTTCTGCCTTGTTTACAATAGCGAAAGCAGCCCCGGGTTTCGGATTCAGCTTGATGATGGAATTGATGACTTCTTTAAAGTCTTCATTATTCAGCCCCAGATGGCGCTGTATTTTGTCGTAGTGTTTCTTTATAAATTCATTGAAGTATTTGTCTATGACCTCAATGGCATTTTTCGATGCTTTTGTTTGCGGGTCGATGCGTTTCAGTTGCAGCAACAGACATTCCTGCAGCGTCCATGCACATAAACCGGGTGGGTCGAACTGTTGAATTTTTGCAATCAGCGAGTTAACCTCTGCTTCATCAGTATAGATGTTTTGCCCGAAAGCAAGGTCATCTACCAAGGCTGTGATTTCTCTGCGCAGATAGCCATCCTCGTCCATGCTACCGATAATCTGTTCTGCAATGGCATGTGCGCGGTCGTCCAGTTCCAGCATGCCCAGTTGGTCAAGTACATGGTCGTGAAAGCTTGTTTCTACCCTTACTGGTGCGCTACCACGTTCTGTATCGCCACTGTTGCCATAGTAATCGTCGCCGTAATCTCTGCCTGTATCATCATCTTCATGACGAAGAAAATCATCTATATCTACTTTCTCTGCAGTATCATCACTCAGTTCCACATCATCTGCTTCTTCAAAGTCGTCACTGCTTTCATTATCCTGCAGGTCATATTCATCAGCCGCATTATCCTCGTTGCCTACTTCCAGCGCCGGGTTTTCTTCCAGTTCTTCTTTTATTCTTTCTTCAAGGTTGGCAGTAGGTATCTGCAACAGTTTCATGAGCTGAATCTGTTGGGGGGATAGTTTTTGTAGTAACTTCTGCTGTTGCGACTGTCTGAGCATATTCCTGTCTTCCTTACAAAAATAAAATTTAAGGCGACAAATAGGGCAAAGCTGCAGACTATTTCAAAAACCTGACTTTATCTTAACAATCATTTGGGTGTTAACAGGCTTCTTTTATCGAAACTTGTTTTGTACTTTTCTGCACAAATGTATCGTGGTTAGTGCATGAGTAAGAAGCCATATATATCGCCATCGTTTTCCTATGTTCCGCTTGAGGAAACATTGGAAATACTGCCTAAGAAGAAAGATCTTTTTATAGGTATACCTAAGGAGAGCTCTTTTCAGGAAAATCGTGTGGCGCTGACACCCGAAGCGGTTTCAGTTTTAGTTAATAATGGCCACGATGTGGTGGTTGAGCATAATGCAGGCGAAGGCTCTTTTTACTTCGACAGTGACTATAGCGAAGCAGGTGCACGCATCGTGTACGAAAAATCGGAAGTTTACAAAGCAACGACGATTATTAAGTCGGCACCCATATCTGAAGAAGAAGTAGCACTGCTGCAACCCAATCAGGTGGTGATATCGCCAATTCATATGCCTTTCCTGAAAAAGGAAATGATAGAGCATCTGATACAAAAGAAAATCATTGCTATTGCATTCGATTCTATTAAAGATGATTCAGGCACTTACCCTATTGTACGCTCTATGAGCGAAATAGCTGGTAGCTCTGCCATACTTACCGCAGCCAAATACCTGAACAACGTCCACAACGGCAAGGGTATACTGTTAGGCGGTATATCGGGTGTGCCACCTGCCAAGGTGTTGATACTGGGTGCGGGTGTAGTGGGCGAGTTTGCAGCACGTACTGCATTGGGCCTTGGTGCATCGGTAATGATATTCGATAATTCCATTTACCGACTGATGCGTTTGCAAAACAATATCGGCAGGCGTTGTTCTACATCCGTAATAGAACCTGTAACACTGGCTGAGGAACTGGCCAATACAGATGTGGTAGTAGGTGCACTGAAGCCCAAGAACGGTATTACACCTGTGGTAGTGACAGACGAGATGGTGAGCAATATGAAAGCAGGCTCTGTTATTGTAGACGTTAGTATAGACCGTGGTGGCTGCTTCGAAACATCAAAAGCTACCACGCACGAAAACCCGATATATAAGAAGTATGATGTGATACACTACTGTGTGCCTAATATGGCATCTGCAGTATCGCGTACCGCATCACGCGCTATCAGCAATGTATTGATGCCCATTATGATGCAGTGTGCAGATATGGGCGGCTTTGAAAGCCTGATACAGGCAAAAGGTGGCATACGTAATGGGGTGTATATGTATAAAGGTTGTGTGACGAATGCGCCGATAGCCAAACGTTTTAACTTTAAATACACAGACCTGGATTTGCTGCTGGCAACCCAGAGCTAACTATAAGCTGAGGAATTGTATGCCCAACAATAGAATGAACAAAACCATTGCGGGATACCATCTGCTGATGATACTATCGGCAGTGGATTTTCGTATTAGTGCAGATGAGGACAATGTGATACGTGAGTATATAGTGGAGGAATTTCCGTTCAGGGTGAATCTTGATAAGCAGATGGAAATCATCAGCAATCTGCGCCACGATGAGTGGGAGGCACATTTCCAGAAAGCATTAGACGATTTCTACGACGACTCTACAGAAGAAGAGCGCAACAGCCTGTTGCGTTTCGCCATCAAGCTAACCAAGGCAGATAATGTAATCACCAAAGAAGAGAATCATTACCTGAACCTCCTCTTCAATGCATGGAAGCCTGAATAGTTCGATTACTTGTTCAATCCCAACAACAGCAGTACGATAATGCCAGCTATGATGCGGTAGATGCCAAACAGCCTGAAGCCATATTTCTGCAGGAAGCTGATGAATGATTTAATGGCAATCATGGCTACTACAAATGATACCAACGCCCCTACGCCAAATATCATCAGGTTGTCGCTGTTCTGTGTCAGCATTTCATAGCCTTTCATTTCTGTACCGTTTACAGTCCAGTGTTTCAACACCAGCGAATAGCCAGTAGCTGCCGCCATGGTAGGCACTGCGAGGAAGAAAGAAAATTCCGCTGCTACACTGCGTGTCAGCTTTTGCTGCATACCGCCTATGATGGTTGCCGCACTGCGGCTAACGCCCGGTATCATAGATATACACTGCCACAAGCCAATGACAAAGCCATTTTTGTGAGAGATGTTTTCTTCAGTTGTAATGGTAGGATTATTAAATGCTTTATCTATAAATAACAATACCACACCACCCAATATCAGCGATACGGAAACCGTCAGCGGGCTTTCCAATAGTTCTTCAATAGCATCGTTGAACAGGAAACCGAGTACAAGCGCAGGTATTACAGCCACTATCAGTTTTACATAAAACTGCCATTTTTTGAAATCGAAAAACTTCTTCCAGTACAATACTACTACAGAGAGGATAGCACCAAGCTGTATGCATACTTCAAACAGTTTTGTAAAGCTGTCTTCCTGAATACCCATGAAGTAGCTGGCAAGTATCATATGTCCAGTAGAAGAGATAGGTAAAAACTCTGTGATGCCCTCTACGATGCCAAGGATGATTGATTGGAATAAAGTCATTATGGTATGTTGATGTATTTATGCGTTTGCAAAGACAATTGCCATTGCGGATGTTGTTTTATATAGTCGATGATGAGCGGCGTCATGGTATCTATGCGACTCCATTCAGGTTGCAGATACAGCTTACATTGCTTGCCTACTTTGGCAGCATGTTCTTCTGCCCATGCAAAGTCCGATTTGTTGTACACTACAATCTTTAGCTCATGTGCCAGCTCCATGTTTTCTTCAAGCGGAGCTTTGAATTTTTTCGGAGACAGTGTTATCCAATCGAGCTTTCCACTTAGCGGATGCGCGCCCGATGTTTCTATGTGCACTCGAAAGCCTGCATCGTGCAGCGATTGGCAGATATTCACAAGATTGTGCATCGCAGGTTCGCCACCGGTTATTACGGCTATACGTCCCGGGTTTGCAGATGCTATAGTAGTAATTTCTTCAACCGTCATTACAGGATGTTTGGATGCATCCCAACTGTCTTTTACATCGCACCACACACAGCCCACATCGCACCCGCCAAGGCGAATGAAATAGGCAGCATGTCCGCTGTACATACCCTCTCCCTGAAGCGTGTAGAAATGCTCCATCACAGGATATGATGTTATTTGATTGGTAGTAACAGACACGGTATTAAATATGTTGTTTCGCTGCTTCCAGTGTGTTTTTCATCAGGCCGCAAATGGTCATTAAGCCTACACCGCCAGGTACAGGTGTTATATAGCTGCATTTTGGTGCCACGTTGTCAAAGTCAACATCACCTACCAGACGAGAACCGCTTTTCTTCGTAGCATCGTCAATGCGGTTGATACCTACATCCAGTACAATTGCACCTTCTTTCACCATATCTGCCGTTACATATCGCGGACGGCCAATAGCTGCCACTATTATATCTGCCTGCAGGCAAATTTCTTTCAGGTTCTTTGTTTTGCTGTGGCAGATGGTAACCGTTGCATTGCCCGGGTTGGCATTGCGGCTCATCAGCACACTCATTGGCGTACCAACAATATTGCTACGGCCTATCACCACACAGTGCATGCCGGACGTGTTGATGCCATAATGTTCCAGCATCAGCAGCATACCGTATGGTGTGGCAGGCAGGTAGCTTGGTTGTCCCAGCACCATCTTGCCTTGCGATACAGGGTGGAAGCCATCCACATCTTTGCCCGCCTCTATGGTATTGATTACCGCGTCGTCGCTAATGTGCTTTGGCAATGGCAACTGCACCAGTATGCCATCTATGCGGTTGTCGCTATTCAGTTTTTTAATTTCCTCGAGCAGGGCTGCTTCCGATATGCTTTCATCAAAACGGAGCAGGGTAGAGCCAAAGCCCAGTTCCTCGCATGTACGCACTTTAGAACCTACATAGGCTTCGCTGGCAGGATTGTTGCCTACCAGTATGGCTGCCAGGTGTGGCACTTTGCCTGTTTGGGCCTTCAGTTCTTCGGTTTCTTGTTTAATCTGCGCTTTGATATGGGCGGATACCGCTTTGCCGTCGAGTAATTGCATGGCGCAAAGATAAGCCTTATGTGTAGTTTTGTGCTAAAGGCTATATTTACGGTATATGATTTTTGTAAAAGACATCATGGCAGCCATAGAAGCGTATGCTCCTGTGGCATATCAGGAGGGGTATGATAACAGTGGATTGCAGGTGGGCGATACCAATGCAGCCGTTACGGGCGTGCTATTGACGCTGGACGTGACCGAGGCTGTGCTCGATGAGGCTATTGAGCGGGGTGCTAATATGGTAGTGGCGCATCACCCTGTAATATTTTCGGGGCTAAAGCGCATCACGGGGCGAAACTATGTAGAGCGCATTGTACACAAAGCAATCAAAAACGATATACATATCTATGCAGCGCACACCAATCTGGATAATGTGCGGGCAGGCGTAAATGCCAAAATAGCTGAGAAGCTGGGGCTGGTTGATACCGAAATACTCTCAGTAATGAGCGGTACACTGCGCAAACTGAATACATATGTACCCGTTGCCGACCTTGATAAGGTACGTGATGCTCTTTTTGCAGCAGGCGCGGGCCAGATAGGTAAATACAGCGAATGCAGCTTTGGTACAGAGGGCAAAGGCACTTTCCGCGCGGCGGCAGACGCCAACCCTGTAGTAGGGGTGGCAGGAGGTGCCAGAGAAGTAGCCAACGAGGTGAAACTGGAAGTGCTGCTGGAAAAACATAACGAGGGCAGGGTGCTGAAGGCACTTTTTGAGGCGCATCCGTATGAAGAAGTGGCATATGAGGTAGTGGCGCTGGAGAACAAAAACCAGCAATTAGGGGCAGGAATGGTAGGTTTTTTGCCAAAACCGATGCCTGAAAGCGAGTTTTTAGGCTTTTTGAAGGAAAAAATGCAGGTTGGTTGTATCCGCCATACAGCGCTGATAGGTACAGATATAAAGAAAGTGGCAATATGTGGTGGCTCGGGTAGCTTCCTGCTGAAGGACGCTATAGGTGCGGGGGCAGATGTTTTTGTAACGGGCGACTTTAAATACCACCAGTTTTTTGATGCCGAGGGCAGGATAGTAATAGCCGATATAGGGCATTATGAAAGCGAACAATACACGGTAGAAATATTTGCCGATATAATTAATAGAAAATTTCCTAATTTTGCCGTCCTTGTATCAATTACTAATACAAATCCGGTAAAATATTATTGCTGATGGCTACTGTTAAAGACTTTTCGGTTGAAGAAAAACTCATCGCCGTTCTTACCCTGCAAAAGATTGATTCTAAAATAGATGAAATCAAAACGCTGAAAGGTGAACTGCCGATGGAAGTGAAAGACCTGGAAGATGAGATTGAAGGATTGCAGAAACGCGTACAAAACATTGATGCTGAGATAGCAAGCATCAACGAATTTATCGATCAGAAAACTGAAGGTAAGAAAGAAGCGCTGGCGCTGATAAAGAAGTACGAAAAGCAACAGGACAACGTAAAAAACAATCGTGAGTTCGAAGCTATTAATAAAGAAATGGAGCTGCAGGAGCTGGAAGTGAAGCTGAACGAGAAGCACATTAAAGACGCTAACTTCGAACTGAAAGACCGCGCTGTTGCCCGCCAACGTACGGAAGATAAAATCAGGGACGTAGAAGACGTACTGAAAGGCAAAAAGAAAGAGCTGGAAAAAATCATCGGTGAAACGGAGAAAGAAGAAGCTGTACTGGCTGAAAAATCGAACGCTGCAAGAGAGAAAGTAGACGCACGTCTGCTGTCTGCTTACGAGCGCATCCGTAGCAGCTACAGGAATGGTCTGGCAGTAGTGCCTATCCATCGCGATTCTTGTGGTGGTTGCTTCAACGTTATCCCGCCGCAACGCCAAAGCGAAATCCGCCAGCACAAAAAGATCATCGTGTGTGAACACTGTGGCCGTGTACTGGTTGATGTTGACCTGAACGATAAAGTAGAAATAAAATAATATTTATATAATGTATTGATGAAAGGGGCTTATTTAAGCCCCTTTCTCTTTTTAAGTTTTACCAAATCTGTAAGCTTTACATTCGTTCCGATGTGATTTTTGCCGTACTTTTGCCAACCATTCGGGCTACATATTTGTAGTTTGTATTAGTATATCAAATCTCGAAATCTGATGAAGATATTAGTTTGTATAAGCCAGGTGCCTGACACAACTACCAAAATCGCTTTCAGCGACAACAACACGCAATTTAACACAGCAGGTGTAACACTTATCATCAACCCGTATGATGAATGGTATGCACTGGTGCGCGCGCTGGAACTGAAAGAAGCAGGCATTGCAACGGCTGTAAATCTGGTGACTGTTGGTAAGGCAGATGCCGAACCCGTTATCCGCAAAGCATTGGCACTGGGTGGCGATGAAGCTATCCGTATAGACACAGACAGCAACGACCCTTATGTGGTAGCTGCGCAAATAGCTGAATATGCTAAGAGCGAAGGTTATGACATGGTACTGTGCGGTAAAGAATCTATCGACTATAACAATGGTGTGATGGGTGCTATGCTGGCAGAATTGCTGGATATGAACTACATAGGCTTTGCATCTGCACTGGAAGTAGCAGGTGGCGTAGCAACAGTGAAACGCGAAATAGAAGGTGGCGAAGAAACAGATACTTGCTCATTGCCACTGGTTGTTTCTTGCCAGAAGGGTATGGCAGAAGCGCGTATACCAAACATGCGCGGTATCATGGCTGCACGTACCAAGCCGCTTAAAGTAGTTGCACCTGCAGCTATCGATGCGCTTACTACTATCGCTTCTTACGATTTGCCACCGGCAAAAACAGGCGTAAAGATGATAGACGAAAACAACATGGACGAACTGGTTGCATTGTTGCACAACGAAGCAAAAGTTATCTGATTTGTTCAGTAGATAGTCGTAAGCATAAAATAGAAAGTAAATATTAATCATATCCGGTTCATCCCGGCTCAAATAATTAAGTATGTCGATTTTAGTATTAGCAGAAAACGCACAGGGTTCTTTCAAAAAGAAAACCTTTGAAGCGGTTCAATACGCTGCCGAACTGGCACAGAAAATGGGCACCACTGTTACTGCGGTAGCACTGGGTAATGTAAACGATGCTGCTATGCAGGAACTGGGCCAGTATGGCGCTACCAAAGTATTGCACGTAGCAGATGCACGCCTCGATAACCTGAATGCACGTGCCTATACAAAAGCACTGGCTACTGCTGCCGAAAAAGAAGGCGCAAAAGTTATCGTTTGCCTGCACGATGTAACGGGTAAAGCGGTTGCTCCTCGCATGTCTGCACGCCTGAAGGCGGGTATGGTAGCCGGTGCAGTATCGCAGCCTGATACAAGCAATGGCTTCATCGTTAAGAAAACTGTATTCTCGGGTAAAGCATTCGCTTTTGTGAATATCACTACCGATGTTAAAATCATCAACCTGATGCCTAACACTTTTGCAGTGAAGAAAGGCGAAGGCAGCGCAGCAGTTGAAAAACTGGATGTAGCTTTTGATGATAAAGACTTCGGCATCACAGTAAAAGAAGTAAGCAAAGTAACAGGCGCAGTACCACTGAGCGAAGCTGAACTGGTAGTAAGCGGTGGCCGTGGTATGAAAGGTCCTGAAAACTGGCATATACTGGAAACCCTGGCAACAGAACTGGGTGCAGCTACAGCTTGTAGCCGTCCTGTGGCAGATTCTCACTGGCGTCCTCACCACGAGCACGTAGGCCAGACAGGTGGTACCATCCGCCCTAACCTGTATATTGCTGCGGGTATCAGCGGTGCTATCCAACACCTGGCAGGTGTTAACAGCTCTAAGACTATTGTTGTTATCAACAAAGACCCTGAAGCTCCGTTCTTCAAAGCGGCAGACTATGGTGTACTGGGCGATGTAATGGATGTACTGCCTCGCCTGACAGAAGCAGTTAAAAAATGGAAAGCTAGCCAAAGCTAATTGAGTAAAGGCTTTAATGATATAATGAAGGGTAGCAATTTGCTACCCTTTGTTGTTTTTGGCTACATTTAATTATGGTTATCGAAAAGAAGTTTTGCAAAAAGTGCAATACTGAAAAAGATGCTACATACTACAATACTAATCAGGATGCACCAGTAGCTACCTTTTTCTTTGTGCGTTCATCTTTTGGGTCTATCAGAATATCAAAATTACTGGTGGTTTTGGGCATTCGTCAGATGGTTGAATTTGCTTATAGATGTGAAACCTGCTATAGCGTTACAGCAAGATGTCCTCATTGTGATAGCTATAACCAATACAACTACGAAGAGTATCAAAAGTGTGAAAAGTGTAAGAAGGATTACTATAATTTCTGTAGCTGATTATAGTATGGTATGATTAGGAATCTTATACCACCCTCGCAATCTTGGAAATATTATCCTGTTTTTACGTCGTTATCCGATGCTTTTATCAACCATCAAGATTCCCTGTTCTTGTGTCTATAGCTAGATAGTATATTATACATAAACTCAGCGTTTATGTGTGTATGAATAAAAAATCTACAAAATAATGTGTTGACATATAGTATTTTGTATCGCCGTTTCCCCCTTTTTAAGACGGTAATATGCTAAACGAACAACCACTAAAAATAAATTGGCGCATCATTAATGCGCTGAGAGGTTTTGCTGCACTTGGTGTTGTTGTAAACCATGCGCGTGGTTTGCTTTTCTCTGACGATGTGCAGTATGCTACACATGTGCACGCTAAACAAAGCTGGCAGATATGGGAGTGGGTATTGATGTTGGCTACCCAGTTTGCAACGCTTGGTTCTGAGTTTGTGATACTGTTTTTCGTCTTGTCCGGCTTTTCTATAGCACATAGCTTATCTGCCAATGTAGATACTGCAGGGTTTTATAAACGCAGGCTGGTACGCCTTTATCCTACTTATCTGATAGGGTTGTTGTGGGCATTGGTGGTGTTTGGGTTGATACGGTTTTTCTGCCCCGATGTATTCTTTAACAACGTAGATGGCAATCCGCCTGTGCAGGAATATTACCACAGGTTTATTTCGCTGAAAAATCTATTGTTGTCTGCCGTTTACATTCATGAACAAAACTACCTGACACACCAATACTGGTCGCTGCCCCTGGAAGTATTGTTTTATCTCGCTGCGCCATTTATCATCAGGAAAATGAAGGTATGGGGCATCATTACATTGCTGATATACACCGCATTTCTGCTTTATGACGGGATAGTGTACAGAGACCCTGATGACAGCAATGTGTTTCTGCAATTGTTTGCAGATTACGGCGTATACTTTTTGTTAGGTGTGCTGTTCTATAAGTATCGCGATATGCTTGTAAAGTCCTTCCCGATGGGCAAGGCAGCATGGATAGTTTTTGCATTCATTTTCTTCCTGTTATTGGTACTTGTGAAAGGGTATGCATTTCATGAAGAAACCAACAAAGTGACCGGCACCATGACAGCTGTATTTGCCTACTGGCTACTGTTTGGTGCTATGCGGCACAATTTTGTTGTAGGCTGGCTCAATAATATCGGGCATTACAGTTACACATTGTATGTAACACACATAGCAACAATTTTCTGCATCAAAATACTCACCTGCCATTTCGGTATGGGTTTTTATCTGATTGATAATCTCTTTGTGTGGTATACAGGCATATTGCTTTCATTAGTAGTAGCATATGGGCTTTATTTTCTGGCAGAAAGTCCTAGTATAAAACTGCTTGAAAAGATGCGTAATAAATGAAAGGCATTTTCGCCTTATCTTTAACATGCAATGCTGTATGCGATAGTAGATATTGAAACGACGGGGAGTTATGCCGCAGGAAACGGTATTACGGAAATAGCCATTGTAGTGCACGACGGTAAGCAGGTAGTAGATTTTTACGAAACGCTCATCAATCCCAATGCACAGATTCCTTACTTTATTCAAAAGCTTACGGGTATTACCAATAGCATGGTAGAAAATGCACCACGCTTCAGCGAGGTAGCAGCACGTGTGCACGAATTGCTGAAGGATAAAGTATTTGTTGCCCACAACGTCAATTTCGATTACTCTTTTGTAAAGCATCATCTGGAAGCCAGTGGGTATGAACTGGGTGTAAAGAAACTGTGTACCGTACGCATGGCAAGGAAGATATTGCCCGGTAAAACAAGCTATAGCCTCGGTAAGCTTTGCGTGCAGTTGGGTATCAATCATGCTAATCATCACCGTGCAGGTGGTGATGCTATGGCAACGGCAGATTTGTTTGCCATGCTGGTAGCAAACGATGCCGAGGGTGTTATAAATACCATGCTGAAAGGCCGCAACCGCGAACAGTATTTACCACCGCATGTACCTGTAGAGCAGGTAGACAGCCTGCCGCCTGTGCCCGGCGTTTACTACTTCTACAATATTGGTGGCAAGGTGATATATGTGGGCAAGGCAAAGAACCTGAAGCGCAGGGTAAAAAGCCATTTCAGCAATAATAAAACAGGCAAACAGAAGCAGGATTTTCTGCGCGATATACACCGCATCAGCTATAAAGAATGTGCTACCGATTTGATGGCACATATACTTGAAAGTACAGAGATACGCAGGCTATGGCCTATGTATAATCGCAGCCAAAGGGGCTACCTGCCAAAGTTTGGATTGTTTGTGTACGAAGACCAAAAGGGTTACAAGCGTATAGCCATCGAAAAGAATAAACAGGTATTGAAACCCGTGCATACTTTCAACACACTGATAGAGGGGCACAACAGAATACGCGAGATGATTGCAGAGTTTGGGCTGTGCGCGCGCCTGTGCAACCTTGCCAAGAATGCAGACTGCACCAATGGTGTGTTTGCAGATAGCTGTACTGGTGTGTGCGGTGCTACCATGAAAACGAAAAGGTATAACCGCAAAGTAGATGATGCCGTAAAATGGCTGCACAAAACATTGCCGACATTTGCATTAGTAGATAAAGGTATTAATGATGATGAGCAGAGTTGCATCTTCATCAACAAAGGGTCATTCTATGGTATGGGTTATCTGCACGATGGTGTGATGCCCGATAATATTCTGGAGCTACAGGAAAAGCTGGAACCGATGCCAGATAATGATTACATCCGCAATATTGTGTACAAGCACGCAGCAAAAAATCCTGATAAATGTATCAGCTTCTCTAAGTTTGAACTGATGCTGCCTGAAGTGCGATAAGCTGATTTTTCCGAAACTATTATTGAGCCAGCCAGTATTTGCGTAGCAGCCATTCTGCCACAGCAAAGATGAGTATCAGCAGGGAATACCATTTCCAATCTACCAATGGTACAGACTGGATATTGCTTTGTATTACAGGCTTGATGTTGGTATTCTTCTTAATGCTATCTGCCAATGATGTGATGCTTGCAGCAGGTACAAAGCCACCATTGTATTTCTTAGCAAGAGTAAACAGCATGTTGTAGTCTGCACCTGTTTCCATTTGCTCAAGCGGCATGTGCTCTACCACAAAGCTGCCGTTTGATGTGTAGATAGTACCGTTGTATACTGCGCGTGCAGCGTAGTTGTATGTGCCAGCTGCCCATATACCTGTGTTCAGTCTGTAGCTGCTGCCGCTCTTTTCAAAGCTGAAGTTTTGTTTCCTGCCAGTGGTGTCTGTTATTATCAATTGCACATCTGCATTATTTACCTGTTGGTTAGTAGCATTCAACAAGTAGGCGTTCATGCCAATGTTTTCCTGGTCGCTCCATACATATTTTGGTAGCTGCAGGTAGAATGGCTTTTCGTAGCTGTTGGCTGCAAGGAAAGAAACCGTCTGGCGAATACACTCATCAATGGTATTATGTGTGTTGAAGTTTTTATACTCGTACATTCTCCAGCGCCAGATGCCCTCACCTGTAGTGATGGCTGCAGAAGGATTGCCCTGTTGCAGCACCCACAGTGGCTGTTGCTCGCCATCGCGCTGACGGAAAAGTACATCTGCATTTGGCTTTGCCTGTATAGTGCCTTGCGGTACGCTGAGTGGTGGCATCTTGTCCATCACTGCCTGCGTGTTTTGCGGCACAGAGAAGCTATTGAATGCTGCATTGTATGCAGGGTATAAATCTCTTGATGCAAGCGGGTTGATGCTCATCTGCACAGGCGATGATAGTTGCATTACTGCCGCAGGGTTTGTTTGGCAGCCGAGTATATACCATACAGGTTTGCGCATGGTAGCAATATCGCGGCTGTTGTTGAGGAACTGCGATGGCAGTTGGTGTAGTATTACTACTTTATAGTCTTGCAGCGATGGTATTTCATTTGCCATAGCCACCGTTACCTTGTAGCTTTCCATAGTGCCCAGTGCTTCCTGTATAGCTTTTATGTCAGGATGCGGTGCAGCAGCAGCTATCAGTATTTTCTTTTGTTCATCTACCACTTCTACAAATACATCTCTTCGGTTGTTAGCAGTGTTTTGCTCGCCATCTGCAGTTGGTGCAACGATGGTATAATGATGCAGCCCTGCTTTAGTTGCTTTGATGCTGAACGAGATGGTGCGGTCGTACTGATTGTTATTGATGCCTATGGGTGTAGTGGCAATTGTTTGCCCATCTTCTGTTAGTTGTATGTTGTTACTATACCCATTGCAAAGTGTAGAAATAATATCGGCACGTATTTCAAAATTGCTATTGAGCGATACTGTTTTGTTGCTATAAACCTGTGATATGCGCAGGTCTTTCTGCATGCTGCTATCGCCTATGCCAACTGTGTATAGCGGGATCTGCAATGATAATTGCTGAAACAATGGATTGCTACCCTGATTGTACTTGCCATCGGTAGCTAACACAACTGCGCCCAGATTTTGCGCACCGTAATATTCCTGCACGTTTTCCAGCACTTTAGATATATCTGTGCTTTGGGTGGTATACCGAAACAGGCTGTCTGCAGCAGTATTACCGTTCAGGTTCCATGTTATTACTTTATAGTCGCCCGAAAGCTTGTCTATCAGCGATTGTGTATTCTTCTGATAGGTGCTGCTGTCTTTACCAAGTGCTGTACCTATAGAGCTTGAATTATCCTGTACGAAAACCACTACGGGTTTCTGTGTCTCGTTGCTGGTAATGCTGATGACAGGTGCAAGTAATAATAAGAGTGCAAGAAATACTACAATGCCACGCAGTGTTGCTGTAAGCCACGGGTAGGGTGTAGCGCGCTTTTTATCTGCACGATATACCCACCATGCGGCACCTGCCGAAAGGATGATTGCTATGGCCCAGAGTAGTACTTGCATATCCTTGCAATCTAATGAAAAATGAGCGCAGATAACATTCGCAAAAAGAGCTATGTGTGTAATAGTCTTGTTAAATAAATTGAATTAACTAATTGTTGAATAAACAATTGCATTGTATTGATGGTTTCGCGGCAAAAATCTTATTGCTAATTTTGCGCCATGAGAATGCGTTTAGTAGCATCCGAAACGGATAAGCAGGCATTTTTAGCATTACCCAACGCAATTAATCAAAACAATCCCAACTGGGTGCGCCCGTTGGATAAGGATATAGAAGAAGTCTTCGACCCCGCCAAAAACAAGTTTTTCAAAAAAGGGGAATGTGCAAGATGGTTGCTGAAAGATGATAACGGCACTATAATAGGCCGTATAGCTGCATTTGTAAATACACAATACAAAAACGAACAGCCTACGGGTGGTATCGGCTTTTTTGAATGTATAGATAGCCAGAAGGCCGCCAATTTTATGTTCGACTATTGTAAACAATGGCTGCAGGAGCGTGGCATGGAAGCAATGGATGGCCCCATCAATTTTGGGGAGCGCGATAAATGGTGGGGGCTGCTGGTAGAAGGCTTTCAGGAGCCTTTGTATTGCATGAATTTCAACCCCGAGTATTACCCCAAGCTATTCAGCAACTACGGTTTTCAGGTGTATTATGAACAGATATGTTTTGCACTGAAAGTAAAGAACCGCTTGCAGGATAAGTTTTACGAAGCATATGATAAGTATGCCACAGACCCTGACTATAGCGCCATGCACATCCGCAAAGACCAATTGGAGAAATTTGCAAAAGACTTTACGATTATATATAACAAGGCATGGGCAAAACACGGCGGTGGTAAGGAGATGGAGGAAAAGACGGTGATAAAGATGTTTAAAACCATGAAGCCTGTGATAGACGAGAGCATACAGTGGTTTGTATACTACAAAGGTGAACCGATTGCTTTCTGGGTGAACCTACCCGACCTGAACCAGTATTTCAAACACCTGAACGGTAAGTTTGGACTGTTGCAGAAACTGCAATTTTTGTGGCTGAAGCAATTTGGTAAATGCACACGCTTTGTAGGGCTGGCATTTGGTGTTGTGCCTGAATTTCAGGGTAAAGGGGTAGATGGCTATATGATAATGAGCGGTGCGAAAGTGATACAGGCCGCCGCCAAATACGAAGACTACGAAATGCAATGGATTGGCGACTTCAACCCAAAGATGATAAGCATAGGCGAAAGCTTGGGCACCTACCGCAGCCGCAGGCTACAAACACTTCGCTATCTGTTTGACAGGAGTAAAGAGTTTAAGAGGCATCCTATGATTGGATGATTAGTTGCCTTGTTGATTAGTCAGCCATTTATATAGCTTAATAGTTTCCATCGCTTCCTTTACATCATGTGCTCTTAGGATGTTTGCGCCTTGTTGCAGGGCTACCATGTGTAGTGCGGTAGTGCCGTTCAGGGCTTCTTCGGGTGCGGTGCCGAGTGCTTTCCATATCATGCCCTTGCGCGATATGCCAGCCAGTACAGGCTTGCCAAGTATGCGCAGGGTGTGCATATTGCTTAGTAGTTCGTAGTTATGCTCCAGTGTTTTGCCAAAACCAAAGCCAGGGTCTATAATGATGTCTTTGATGCCTGCGGCTTCGCATTTATCAACCATCTTCCGCAGGTAGTTCAGTATATCCAGTGTTACGTTGCTGTATTGTGGGTTTTGCTGCATGGTGGCAGGTGTGCCCTGCATGTGCATGGCTATGTAAGATACCTGTAGCTGCGCCACGGTAGCTATCATATTGCCATCTATACTACCGCTGCTTACATCGTTTATGATAGATGCGCCTGCGTTTACGGCCGCTGTTGCTACCGTGCTATGATAGGTGTCAACAGACAACCAGGCTTCGGGAAAACGCTTGTGAATTGCTTCTATAGCAGGTATTACACGCTTCAGTTCCTCTTCCGGGTCTATGATGGCACTGCCGGGTTTAGTGCTGGCACCGCCTACATCCAGTATCGCAGCTCCCTCGTTGAGCATACGCTCTGCATTGCGCAGTATGCTGTCCGTATCGCTATCGCGGCCCTGATTGTAGAAGCTGTCGGGCGTGGCATTCAGTATACCCATTACAACGGGTGTAGATATGTCCAGCAATCTGCCCCTACTTTGCAGGGTGGTTTCTACGGGTAAAACTGTATTTTTGAAACTCATAGCACTACAAAGAAAATGCAGGATAGCGTAAGCGCCAACATAATGACAAATACTTTAGCACAATACAGGGCTGTTGTAGGCCGCTGCAAGGATATGTACGTGAAAAAAGCCAAAGACTACGGTACATCGTGGCGGGTGCTGCGCGGCATATCTATTGTAGACCAGATATACATCAAAGCATGGCGCATACGCCAGATACAGGAAACGGGGCAGCAGAAAATAGGAGACAGCATAGAGAGCGAGTTTGTGGGTATTGTAAACTACGGCATCATAGCCCTGATACAGAATGCCATGCCTGCTGATGCACCGATAGACCTGAGCTACGAAGAGGCTAAACAGTGGTACGAGGACAAAGCGCAGGATATTGAAAACCTGATGCAGCAAAAGAACCACGACTATGGCGAGGCATGGAGAGAGCTTTCTCAGCAGTCTTTCGTAGATCTGATACTGGTAAAACTATTGCGCATCAAACAGATACTTGCCAACGACGGGCAGACTATTGTATCGGAAGGGGCAGATGCCAATTTTCACGATATCGTAAACTATGCCATATTTGCCCTCATCAAAATAGACGAAGGCAAAGCATAGGCTTTAACAGTTTATTACAAACCCATTTAGCAAATTAGCGGTCAATACTAAACGCATAAACCAACAAATATGAAGTACATACTGTGGCTCATCAGAATTATTGTAGGCGTTCTGTTCATTTTCTCAGGCCTTGTAAAAGCGAACGACCCGTTGGGCCTTAGCTACAAGATGGATGAATTTTTTGAAGTGTGGCAAATGCACTGGATGATGCCATTCTCACTAACGCTTTCTGTAATGATGATAGCGTTTGAGATAATAGCAGGCGTAGCGGTATTGCTGGGTTATGCGCAGAAAGTATTTTCTGTACTGCTACTGGGGCTGATAGTTTTCTTCACTTTCCTGACTGCATATGTACTATTCAGCGGTAAGATAAAAGAGTGTGGTTGTTTTGGTGATTGTATAAAAATAAGCAACGAAGAAACCTTTTGGAAAGATGTGGCACTGACAGTATTGGGTTTGATACTGTTCATCTACCGCAAAAGAATACAGCCTGTATTCTCAGGCAAAATAAATACGCCGCTGATGATCCTGACGGTGGTATTTGCTTTCGGGATGCAATGGTATGCATTGGGCCACCTGCCGTACTACGATTGCCTGCCGTACAAAGTAGGTGTGAACCTTGAGAAAGACCGTAAGATACCTGAAGGTGCCATACCTGATGTCTATGAAACAATGCTGGTGTATGAAAAAGACGGTGTGAAGAAAGAATTTGATACCAAAAATTTCCCTTGGCAGGATACCACATGGAAGTATGTAAGCAGCGAATCAAAACTGATTAAAAAAGGTAATGCAGAGCCGAAAATCAAAGACTTTGTAATCTCTGATTACGACGGCAATGATGTAACGGAGAGTGTGCTGACAGCACCCGGTAATACACTGCTGCTGTTTGTAAAAGACGTAGAAAAAGCCAGCACAGAGAATATGGATAAACTGCACAACCTGATAGAAGATGCAGAGAAAAACAACGTACCTACTTACATACTCATCTCTACTACAAAAGACAAAGCAGAAGCCTTCCGCAAGGCAAATAATATAGAAAAAGGCATCCTGTACATGTTTGATGGTACGGTAGCTAAAACTGCACTGCGCGCTAATCCCGGGCTTATGCTGCTGGATCAGGGTGTGATACGTGGCAAGTGGAGCTACAAAGACTATCCGTCTACACTGTCTGCTGCAAAATCAGGTAAATAGTGCTGCGCTTTCTGGCACGGCGCATACGTTACAGCCTGCTGGTATTGGCAGGTGTTATTACGGTTGTGTTCTTTCTGTTCAATGTACTGCCCGGAGACCCTGCAAGGCTCACCATGGGGCAGCGCAGCGATCTTGCATCTGTAGAAAATGCAAGACGCGAAATGAACCTCGACAAGCCGCTTGCCACACGCTATTTTTTATACCTCAACGATATATCGCCGATAGGCTATCACAAGCGCGATAGTGCAGACAAAGCCAAGTATAGTTATGTCACACTGCTACCATTAGGCAATCATGCACTGGGGCTGAAAGCTCCCTATCTGGGGCGCAGCTACAATACCAAACGAGAGGTAAATGCAGTGCTTACAGAGGCACTCCCCGGTACCATCATACTGGCATTGGCTGCTATGATTATTGCAACTATCTGCGGTATTTTGCTTGGTATAGTAGCAGCATTGAAAAAAGATACTTGGCTCGATACTTCTTCCATTGCCGCAAGTGTGGCGGGGGTTTCTATGCCTTCATTTTTTGCTGGTTTGGTAATAGCTTATTTCTTTGGCTATGTATTGCACAGCTATACTGGGCTGAACATGACGGGCAGCCTGTGGGAGTATGATGCCATCACCGGCAGTCATCTGGCATTGAAGAACCTGATACTGCCCGCTGTTGCATTGGGTATTCGTCCGTTGGCTATCATTACACAACTTACCCGCAGTGCCTTGCTTGATGTGCTTTCGCAAGATTATATCCGCACGGCTTATGCAAAGGGATTATCTACCACCAAAGTAGTGTTTCGCCATGCATTGCCTAATGCGCTGAACCCCGTTGTTACAGCCATTTCAGGCTGGCTGGCAGAATTGCTGGCAGGTTCTTTCTTTGTCGAATACATTTTTGGTTGGAAGGGCGTAGGCAAGATAACTGTTGATGCACTCGATAAGTTCGACTTCCCTTTGGTGATGGGTTCTGTACTGCTCACCGCATTTATCTTCATCATTGTAAATCTGGTAACAGATATGCTCTACGGCTGGCTGGATCCGCGGGTAAGACTGCAATAGTTTTTACTGTATTACTACATCGCTCGAATCGCGGTAGGTATTGTTCTGGTCTGTTGTGGCCTGTACATAAAAACGGTACTGACATTTGCGCGTGTTGGTGTCTATCAGGTTGCCGAAATAAATACTGCATCTGCTGAAACTTTTGAAAGAAGTATCGTAGCCGCTAATCCCCAATTGCTTGTACTGAAGCAGGTTTTCACCGGCAGGTATGGTAACGGTAGTTAGTTTCAACTCTTTGTCTGCATACACTTTCACCGTATTTGTAAGGAAGGAATTGCGAAAAGACATCACTAGGTTTTTATAATGACATTTCCTGGTTCCTTTCTCGGTTATGGTTGTTTCCTGTACCTCTATGGCAGGCATAGATGACGCGGCGCTATAGGTAGCAGGGGTAGTCATTTCTATACCTGTTGTAGTAATAATCTCGTCAGCCCCACCGCAATTGCAAGACGTCATGTTAAGCGAAACACCTACTACGAGCAGTGGAAATATCAATTTACGCATAAAGGGTTTTTGTATTATAAAGCAATAATCATGCTAAGTGCAACCTATTAAATAGGAAAAGGACTCTACAAAACAACTTTAACTCCAATGTTACCAAATCATTAAGTGTTGGTTATGAATTTCTTACGGAATTGTTACCAAAATACATTTGCGTCCAGAAATTTTAAAACCAAAATGCGTAAACTTTTACAAGCAGGTATTGCAATCGTATTATCGTTAACATCGTCTACAGCAGTTTTTGCACAGAAAGGCGAGGCTATGGAGCTGAAAACAGATGCGGCACCCAAAAAGAAATGGTATGAATCTGTAAGCATCAGGGGATATGTACAGGCAAGGTACAACCGTCTGCTGGAAACAAACGATAAACTGAGTTGCGAACAGTGTGACCGTAGCTGGGGCGATAACGGCGGCTTCTTCCTGAGGCGCGTACGTATTATCTTTTTCGGGCAGATAAGCAAACAGGTGTATTTCTACATTCAGCCCGACTTTGCAAGCTCTGCATCTACTACAGGTTTGCATTTCGGCCAGTTGAGGGATGCTTACTTTGATATTGGGGTTGATAAAAAGAATCGTTTCCGTTTCCGTATAGGACAGAGCAAAATACCTTATGGTTTCGAAAACATGCAATCGAGCCAGAACCGCCTGCCGCTTGACCGTAACGACGCGCTGAATAGCGCATTGGCAAACGAGCGCGACCTGGGTGTGATGTTTTACTATGCCCCTGCAAAAACAAGAGAACTATTCTCTAAACTGGTAAATGATGGTTTAAAGGGTTCCGGCGACTATGGTGTGGTAGGTTTTGGTGTGTACAACGGACAAACTGCCAACAAACCCGAACTGAATAACGACCGCCACGTAGTGGGCCGTATCTCTTATCCTTTCCAGATAGGTACACAGATACTGGAAGCAGGTGTGCAGGGCTATACAGGTTTCTATACATTGGCATCAGACCAGCTTTCTACAGGCGTTAAATACAGAAAAGACCTGACATATATCGACAAAAGGGCTGCTGCGAGCGTAACACTGTATCCGAAACCATTTGGTGTGCAGGCAGAATATAATATTGGTAAAGGCCCAGAGTTTAATACAGCTAGCGATAGCATCGAAGCAAAAGATTTGACCGGTGGTTATGTATTGCTGAATTATCAGATTAAGTATAAAAATCACATATTCTTTCCATTTACAAGGATACAGTACTATGAAGGTGGTAAAAAACACGAAAAAGATGCACGCAGCTACAAGGTAAATGAGTTTGAAGTAGGTGTTGAGTGGCAGCCTGTTAAGCAATTTGAGCTGGTTGCAATGTACACCATCTCATCTCGCCGATTTGAGGATTTCGCGAAGCAAAACAATCTGCAGGAAGGCTCTTTATTGAGATTACAGGCACAGATTAACTTCTAAAAATCAATTCAAAGTCATTAAATAATTAAATAATACTAAACTCAATGTTAAGGAATTATTAAGTGTATGTTACCGATTCCATAGCCTTGAGAAACAAAAATACATTTGCGGACAATTCAATAAAACAGATATGGGTTTTGCCTCAATTATGAAGATTTTCCTGCCTAAAGACAGGGTATTCTACGGCTTGTTTGAAGAAGTGAGCAGCAACCTCACACAGATGAGCGATATTTTCAACAAAGCTGTAGCAGAGAAAGATGTGACAGCACGCAACACACTGCTGAAGAGCCTGGAAGAGTGGGAGCACAAGAACGACGAGGTTACACATAAAATATTCATTGAACTGGGCAGAAACTTCATCACGCCGTTCGACCGTGAGGATATTCACTATCTGGCTACATCACTGGATGACATCGCAGACTATCTGTGGGGTGCATCAAAGCGTGTAATGAACTATGGTATTGACGATCTGGATGATATAACTGTAGAGTTTGCATCTATTATCGCAAAATCTATCACTGCACTGAACAAAGCTGTATATGGCCTGCGCGATATGAAAGACCTGCGCTCGCTGACAGAAGCTTGTGTGGTTATCAACAGCCTGGAAAACGAAGGTGACGATACATTGGATAAAGGTATGATGCAACTGTTCTCTTCTGGCATCAACCCGGTAGAAATTATTAAGAAAAAAGACCTGTACCAGATGCTGGAAATCGTAACTGACAAGTGTGAAGACGCAGCTAACGTGATTGAGTCAATCATTATCAAATACGTTTAATCCTCCATCGGTACAAAACAGACAGTATGTTTACTTTCTTAGTAGTAATTATAGTACTGGCCCTGGTGTTCGACTACATCAACGGCTTTCACGATGCGGCAAACTCTATTGCCACTATCGTGTCTACAAAAGTACTAACGCCGTTTCAGGCGGTAATATGGGCTGCGGCGTTCAACTTCGCAGCTTACTTTATCTTTCAGGACCATGCTGTAGCCAATACAATAGGTAAAACAGTATACCCTGAGTTTATTACCCTTCCTGTAATATTTGCAGGCCTTATTGCCGCTATTGCATGGAACCTGCTTACATGGTGGTACGGTATTCCGTCATCATCATCACACACACTGATAGGTGGCTTTGCGGGTGCAGCAGTTATGCACGCGTATATGACCAAAGGCTTTGTTGCATTCAGTTCTATCATCGAGATAGAAAAAATCTCTAAAACAGTTCTATTCATCTTCCTGGCACCGCTTATAGGTATGGTGATATCCATGTTCATTACATTGGTTACCATCATGCGCAATGTATGGCTAAGGATAGGTATCATCATTCTTTCTACAGTGTTCACATGGGTGCTTTTCAACAACTTTGAACAAGGTAAAATCAAAGAAAACGTTGCCAAGCTCTATAAAGTAGACAAGTACGAGAAAGAACTGAAGAAACACCCTGAAGATGAAAAGACCAAAGAGAAACTGGAAAAAGCAAAGGGTGAAGTGAAAGAAGTAATGGCTGTTGCTAAATACTACGATGCACTGGGCGCAGGCAAAGTAGCAGATAGTGTTGCAACACTTGGCCTTACAAAATCTGTAGGTTACAACAAGGCAAAAGACGAGGTTAAAAAAATCTACGGACTAGACAGTATTAAAGCTGTAGCAGGTGTAGACCCTTCTGTAAAACCACTGGCAGACAGTCTGAATGAAGTAGTAGAAAGTGTTAAGGGCCTTGCAAAAATGTATGGTTCTGTACCAAACGAACACCTTGCAGACAGCATTGCTACCGTACTGGCTATGACAGACGTGCAACGCGAAAAACTGACCAAAGGCATAGATAAGATAGATGTACGCAAAGAAGTAGTGAAGACACTGGAAAAAGGTGACAACTCACTGTTGATGTACGGTATAATGGGTGTGGTGACAATCTTCATTCTCAGCTATATCTATATAGATCTGCTGCGCGATCCTAGCGCCAGCCGTAAGGCAAACATGTTCAAACGCCTGCAGTTGTTGTCATCGGCAGCATTCAGCCTTGGCCATGGTGGTAACGATGCGCAAAAGGTAATGGGTATCATCTCTGCAGCCTTCGTAGCATACAATACACAGAAATACCCGGACATCAGCTCTGCGCTGAAAGACCTGGGTTGGGTACCACTTGCATGTTACACTGCTATAGCAGCAGGTACACTAAGTGGTGGCTGGAAGATTGTAAAAACAATGGGTTCACGCATTACCAAAGTAACACCGCTGGAAGGTGTGAGTGCGGAAACGGCAGGTGCACTTACCTTGTTTATGACAGAACAAATGGGTATTCCGGTATCTACTACGCACACAATTACAGGTTCTATTATTGGTGTGGGTGCTACAAAACGCCTGTCGGCAGTACGCTGGGGTGTTACTGTAAACCTGCTGTGGGCATGGGTATTAACCATTCCTGTCAGTGCGGTGATAGCCGGTATCGTATATGCAATCACATCATTGTTTGTATAATATATTACATTAACGAGAATTTAATTGAAAAAGGCGCTCAAGTGAGCGCCTTTTTCCGTTACTTTTGCAGATTGCCTTTTTCGGATTGGAAAAATCGCAGATCGCTGAACACAGAGATACAATAGAATGTCATTACCTGCACTGCTAAAGCACGTTTACAACCATGGGACAGAAGAAGTTATCCGCCGTGGTAAAAAAATATTCTACACTGCCGGTGTGCAGATGTTAGATGTTGATCATCTGCTGGAGCAGGTGCGCTTTCGTGTGCGCAATGATGTGTACCAAAACTATTATACGGTTACCATCAACAAATACCTGGATCATAAGAATCTTGCGGTGCGCTGCCAGTGCCCTTATAACATGGGCGATATATGCAGACACGAAGTAGCGGCATTGTTTCAGCTCAATGATATTCTGCAAAGTGGTTTCTTCGAAAACGCTGATATCACTTACGACCAGAAGCACTCTGTAGTGCGTATGCGCCAGGTGAGCCTGCAAATGCTGCGTGTATTTGCATCGGCAGAGATAATAGAAAAGGCAACCATCTGGGCAAACAATAAGAAAGTAATATACACAGGCAACAAGACCGACCGTGTGGAAGGCGAAGTGCCTGATGGCGACCATACTTACAAAGTAGTACTGAAGCAAAACGACGAGCGCTACTTCGATACATCGTGCGGATGTAATGAAAAGAAATATCCGCTCTGTGTACACAAAGCCGCTATGTTCATTCAGATACTGAACGAACAAGGTTCACAATACTTCCAGACGGTACGAGATTGGGATGAGCAGAAGAACAAACTGCTTGCACTGTATGGTTTTAGCTTGAAGGACGACCTGACGGGTAAGTTTGAATTCATCTACCAGAATGGTAAACCCTTCCTGCGTGTGCTCGATACTACTATCAAGAAAGTATCAACACAGCCTACATATCATGCGGCATCTTCTTCAAACGTTGTAGTGAAGAAAGAGGTAGAGCCCGTAAAAGAAGTGCAGGTAGAAGACCCTAAGCGACTGGGTATAGTGCTGGATGCAAAAGTGAGCTGGTACCCGTTTGTAAACGTAACACTGGTAGCAGGCGAAACAGATGAAGAAGCAACGAAGTTTTTGAGTGGCCTGCAGCAACTGGATTTGCAACAGTATGTAAACCCAATGGCATTTCGCGAAGACGAGCGCGAACTGATACCTGTGGTACGCAAGTTTTCTCCTGAAGAGATACTACGCTATCTGAAAAAGAATTTGCCGTTCGGCGATTTTCTGGACGACTACACAACCGTACTGAAAGAAACACCTGCTGAAGATGTAACAGAGCAGGTGTGGGAATACCTGTTGCCAAAGTACCAGAAATTGCTGGAGCGTTACAAAGACCACACGCTCAGCTTCATCAAAAGCAATACAAAAACGCTCAGCTCCAAAACATTGGAAGCAGTAGCTTTCTCTCCGTACAAAGCACAACCGCAACTAAGCGCGGTGAAGCTGGAGAAAGGCAGCTATCGTGTAGAGCTATCGTGGATAATAGAAGATAAATATGTACCGTTCAAAGATGCACAGGTATTGAATGCCGGGCTCATCATGCACGATTACAATATATATGCCGTAGCAACCGTGCAGCTGGCAAGGCTGGTAGAACAGTTCTTGCCCGATGGCACCATGAAAGTATCTGCCAAAGAATGGCCAACATTCCTGACAGATAAACTAATGCAGTGGAGCCAGCTGATGCATGTAAACTTTGGCGATGATATAGTAGAGCATGTAGACACGGTGAAACCGCAATACAGGCTATACCTTACCGAAAAAGAACAGATGCTGGTATTGCAGCCTGCATTTGCTTACAACGGTGTAGAAATAAAATGGGGTTTCTTTGGCGATGTGATAGAGCCACTGAATGGTGTGGTGAAAGTAGTGAAGCGCAGCGAGCCTGAAGAGCAGGAGTATGTAAACATGCTGCGCACATTGCACAGCGATATGCAGCACAATGTAAAAGAACACTTCTTCTACATACCTGCAACATCTGTATTGGCCAATAACTGGTTCTTCCGTTTTGCAGATGTGATGAAGGAATGGAATGTAGAGCTGTTTGGCTTCGACAACCTGAAGAACCTGCGCATCAGCACCTACAAGCCCGATACACGCATACAGGTAAGCAGTGGCATAGATTGGTTTGATGCTACAGTAGAAGTAGTGTTCGGCGACCAGTCGGTATCGTTGGTTGAGGTGAAGCGTGCGCTTGCACAAAAACAAAACTTTGTACGCCTGGGCGATGGCAGCATTGGTTTGCTGCCCGAAGAATGGCTGAAGAAATATGCCCTGCTCATAAAAATGGGCGATACCAAGGGCAATACCGTACGCCTGAAGAAATTCCACTTCAGTGTGCTGGATGAACTGCTGGCAGATGTAGATGAAGAACAACTGCAACAGGAGCTGGAAGACAAGAAAGAAAGGCTGACTAATATTATAGACAACGACTACAGCAGCGTTAGCGCTCCCGAAGATTTGAGGGCTACACTGCGTCCATACCAGTTGGCGGGTTTCCAGTGGTTGCTGTTTCTGAAAGAAGCAGGCTGGGGTGGTATACTGGCCGATGATATGGGTCTTGGTAAAACAGTACAAACACTTACCTACTTCCTGCACAACAAGAAGGAAAAGCCTGATGCGAAGTTTATGGTGGTATGCCCTACCACACTGATGTATAACTGGGAGAACGAGATAAAGAAATTTACACCGTCGCTCACACACTTTATACACCACGGGCCTAAGCGTATGGCATCTGTCAAGGCTTTTGAACCATACGATATCATCATTACCACATATGGTACCATGCGCAGCGATATCAAAATCCTGAAAGACATGGAGTTTGACTACATCGTACTGGATGAAAGCCAGAGTATTAAAAATCCGCAATCGCAGGTAGCGAAGGCATCGCTGTTGCTGAATGCAAAACATAAACTTGCGTTGAGCGGTACGCCGGTACAAAACAATACCTTCGACCTGTTTGCGCAGATGAATTTCCTGAACCCGGGCATGCTGGGTAGCAGAGAATTCTTTATGAATGAATTTGCAACACCGATAGATAAGTTTCAGGAAGATGAAGTGAAACAGCAATTGCGCAAGCTCACCTATCCTTTCCTGCTGCGCCGTACCAAAGAACAGGTAGCAAAAGACCTGCCTGAAAAAACAGAGATGATTCTGTACTGCGAAATGGGTGCAGAGCAACGTAAGATTTACGATGCGTATCGCAATACCTACCGCGAGCAGATAATGGGCATGATAGAAGAGCGTGGTGTAGAGCGTAGTACTATGCACATATTGCAGGGCCTTACACGCCTGCGCCAGATATGCGACTCGCCTGCCATCCTCAACGAAGCAGAACGCTACCATAACTACAGTGTGAAGCTGGATGAACTGACGCGTGAAATAGATGAGAACGTGGGTAAGCACAAAGCGCTTATCTTCTCACAATTCCTGGGTATGCTGGCGTTGATACGCAAAGAGCTGGAAGCAAAAGGAATACCGTATGTATACTTTGATGGTAGTACCAGTGCAACGGCGCGTGAGGAAGCCATTAGCGAATTCCAGAACAATCCTGATTGTAAAGTATTCCTGATATCGCTGAAAGCGGGTGGTATAGGCTTGAACCTTACTGCGGCCGACTATGTGTACATTGTAGACCCGTGGTGGAACCCTGCGGTAGAACAACAAGCCATAGACCGTACGCACCGTATCGGGCAAACAAAGAACATCTTTGCCTACCGTCTGATATGTAAAGACACGATAGAAGAAAAAATGCTGATACTGCAGGAACGTAAACGTGCATTAGCAACCGAATTGGTATCGGACGATAATGCCTTCCTAAAACGACTGACGAAGGAAGATATTGCTTACCTGCTGAGCTAATATAATTGCAATAAAAAAAGACGCTGTGTTAGCGTCCTTTTTCTTTTATGTTGTTATCGTTTATTTCTTGTTGCTGTTTATATATGTTTTCAACTTATCGCAAGTCATGTATTCAGGTTCTATCTTCACATAGTAGGTAGGCGATTTTTCTGCCACCCAGTCTTGCAGTTTTTTCGATTTCTTTTGCTGCAGTGCTATCTCCTGTATGCGTGCATAGTCATCTACCAGATTTGCTTTGTGTGGCTTGGTAATATTTTTCATATACACAATGCGGCAAGAGCGGTCGCCACGGCCATTGTCAAATACCTGTGGTTGAGAGTAGCTGCCCACTTTCATAGTGTCTACCATCAGTGCTATTGATGCATCCAGCTTTTCAACTTCCATTAGTGATGAGTTGGTTTGCTGGTCTAGTATCATACCGCCTGTACGGTTGCTCATTTCGTCTTGAGAGTATTTGCCTACCGCTTCCTGAAATGATATTTTGCCTGCTACCAGTTCGTTGCGGATAGAATCCAGTTTTACGAAAGCAGCTTTGAAGTCTGCTGATGTATGTTCGGGTTTGATGAGGATGTGCCTTACATCTGCCTCATCGCCACGGCGTTTTATCATTTGTATGATGTGGTAGCCGAATTGTGTCTTTACAATAGGAGATACCTCACCGTTTTGCAGCTTGAATGTTGCAGCCACAAACTCTGCAGCCCAGCCACCACCTTTGCGGCTGATGCCATCGTAGCGGCCACCGTTGTTGCGGCTACCCGGGTCATCGCTATAGATGCCCGCCATAGTTTCAAAATCTTTCTTGTCTACCACTATCTCTTTACGGATGCCTTCCAGTTTGGTGCGCGCATACAAATCAAGCTCGGGGTTGGTTGGCGGGTTGATGACAATCTGCCCCATCTCTACCATGGCAGGGAAGAAAGGCAAGCTGTCTACAGGGATGGTATTAAAGAAAGCACGAACCTCTGCCGGTGTAATCTTTACACCCTGCAATATCTGCCCCTGCACTTTCTCTGCCATCATATTTTCGCGGGTCATATCGCGGTAGTCTTCTTTCAGTTGAAAGATGGTTTTGCCCGATACTTCTTCCAGTTTTTCTTTGCTGCCAAACATGCTTACAAAGTAGCGCACCCTGTTATCCAGCGCACTCTCTACCTCTTCTTCACTTACCACAAGGCTATCGCGTTCTGCCTGCTCTACCAGCATCTTTTGCAGTATCATCTGCTCCATGATGTCGCACTTCAGTGCGGTTTCGTCTGCTGTAGGGTCGCTTTGTTTGGTATTGGCTACCTGTACATCTACTTCAGACTGCAGGATGATACGGTTTTTACCCACTACGGCAGCAATCTTATCCAGCAATTGCGCATTTGCAGCATTGCCCGCAAGCAGTGCAGCAACGGCAAGGCCGAACTTTAAGACAGTGCCATATTTATTATACTTCATATTTATGCTAAAATCGTGTTCAAATGTATAAAGGCAAACGTTAAGGTTTTGATATAAACAGCTTATCCTTCACCTCTTATGCCTTTATTTCCTTTTCTTCTTTTTACCTTCTTCCTCGTTATCTGTTTGTATGAAAATGCCTTTAACGGCTTTTGCATTGTAATAGTCGGCCGCTATAGGTCGGTACGGATGCTCTTTCAGCCACTGTGTTATCTTTTCCATAGCCTCCGGGTGAAACTTTGTCCATGCATCAAACTGCTGCGGGTTGTCGATATTGCCGAATACCCACTGGTTGTACATATCGAAATAGCCATCGCGCAGCATATCATCCAATCTGCTGAACATGCTGAAAGGGTAGCGCTGTGCATAGCCTTTTACCCATTCCATCATAAAGCGTGTACGCAGCATTATCAGGTTTTCTGCGTTGATGCCATCGCTCACCACAGGCGATAGTTTTAGGTAGGTATTATATACCGCATCTTCAAAGCCCTGTATATTGCTGGCCGCAGCAGTGCCTTTGTATTTAGGCAATTCCTTATTAGCCATATTGGCAAACAGGCGCATGTAGGCCCCCAATAGCATGTCTTTAGTTTCTGTAGCCCGTGGGGTATATTGTTCTATGTTCAGGAATATCTCTGCATAGATAACGGCCCATACAGGCTTTGTTGTGCCCATATACATTCTGGCAGCATCGTAGTAGTTTACGTGGTAGGCAGGCTCTTGCTCTATGCCCGTCAGCAAGGTAGCAAGGGCAGCTTCGTTATCATTTTCCTGCTCCTGTATTTTAGACAGCTGATTGTACAGCATACCCGAATGCTGATAGCGTTTCAGCGCATCTTGCAGTAATGTCTTTGCTTTCTTTGTTTCTTTTTTAGATGCCAGGCATCCGGCAGCAATGCTATAAACCTGTTCATCAGCCTCACCGCTTTTCAGTATAGGCTCAAGCGTAGCCTGTGCACCATCAATATCAGAAGAAAGGTATTGTGCATGCGCAAGGTCGCGATACAGCACCATTTTTTCTGGTGCCAACTGTATAGCCTGCTTGTAGGTAATAATGGCTTGCTTCAGGTCGCCCTGCATCATTTGGGCGCGGGCATTATTATACATCTGCTCTACCTCGGGCGATGGCCAGCTGTCCTGAGCCGATGCAACGAGGGGTAGCGCGCATATAGATAATATAGTTATGAGGTGTTTCAGCATGTGTAAAATCTGCGCAAAAGTACTCTGAAAAAAGGGTTGAAGTAATAAAAAATAATATTGAATATGTATTAATTATGGGTGTTTAACATTTTATTATTGAAACAATTCCCTGATTGCCATGATTTTGACGTTTATTTGTAACAGTGAAAAGGTTTCTCGCATACTTTTTTTTAATAATATTCAGTTTTCAGGTGCTTCCCGTTAAGCAGCTGGGCAGGATATTATATAAGGGAATGATGACCGAGGAAATACATGAAACACACGAAGCAGAAGATTGTCCGGATGATCCTGCCCTGAAGCTGGGTTCAGACCCGCTGAAGGAGTTTTATACCGTAGTACCTACATCAGAGGTGTATATTCATTATACAGACGAGGCTGTCAATGTAGCCATACATTTAGCCGATCAGGTACCGATATCGCACGTTACAGATATATTCACCCCGCCTCCCAACTGTTAATTCATTATTGCGGCATCATGTGCCGACGCATAGCTACATAAGACACTATGGTGTCTGTGGCAGTATGTACCTGTTAGGTATTGCATCCATTTATAATGAATTTCTCCCCAAAAAAGAATGACAAATAAGAGTAGTGGCAACATGTTTGCCCATATAAAGAATGATTTTGTATCAGGCCTCATCGTATTCCTGATAGCCTTGCCTTTGTGTTTAGGTATTGCCCTGGCATCGGGCGCCCCGCTTTTCTCTGGTATTGTAGCAGGTATAATAGGTGGTATAGTAATTGGTGCGCTCAGTGGTTCGCAATTGAGTGTTACGGGCCCGGCGGCAGGGCTTACAGCCATTGTGCTGGTAGCTATTGGCGAGCTGGGTGCTTTCGATATTTTTCTGTGTAGTGTGATAGTGGCAGGTGCAGTACAGTTTATACTGGGTGTACTGAAGGCGGGCATGATAGCCAACTATTTTCCGAATAGTGTGATAGAGGGTATGCTTGCGGGTATAGGCCTCACCATCATCATCAAGCAGATACCCGATGCTGTAGGCTATACCAAGCAAAACCACGATAGCATGGTGGATGCTGAAGACGGGTTTAGTGCAAATATTATAGAAGACGCACTGGAGCACATAGAGCCCGGTGCGGCAATCATAGCCATCGTAGGTATCATTATACTGATACTGTGGCAAACAAAAGCATTCAGCAGGCTGAAGATGATACCTGCCGGACTAGTTGTAGTTATATTGGGTGTAGTGATGAACGGTGTTTTTAAGGGTGGTAATCTGTATTTGGATGCCACACATCTGGTAAGCCTGCCCGTGGCCGACAGCCTGGGCGGCTTCATCAGTAATTTTACTATGCCTGATGTCAGTGGATTTGCAAACCCTGCCGTATGGAAGACAGGTGTGGTTATAGCCATCGTGGCATCTATAGAAACACTACTCTGCCTGGAAGCTACAGACAAGCTGGACCCCTACAAACGCTATAGCCCCACTAACAGAGAGCTGCGTGCACAGGGGATAGGCAATATGCTGAGTGGTTTGATAGGTGGCTTGCCTGTTACATCGGTTATTGTGCGTTCTTCTGCCAACATCAATGCAGGTGCGCGTACCAAGATGTCTGCCATTATACACGGTGCATTATTGCTGATATGTGTGGCATCTATACCGATGGTATTGAACCTGATACCGAAAGCATCGCTGGCAGCTATATTGATATATACAGGTTACCGTTTGTGCAAGCCTGCTGTATTCATCCATATGTGGAAGCATGGTGGTATGCAGCAGTTTATTCCGTTTGCGGCTACGGCTATATGTGTAGTATCGCTCGATTTGCTGAAGGGTGTAGGCATAGGTATGGTCATCAGTATCTTCTACATACTGCGCAACAATATGCGCATCCCGTATTACTATCAGCGCAGCAGTTTCAGCAATGGCGAGCTGGTGAAACTGACACTGGCACAGGAGGTTTCTTTCCTTAACAAAGCCAGCATCAAAGAAACACTGGAAAACCTGCCCGAAAATACCAACGTGATCATAGATGCCAGCCAGACAGAGTATATAGATTTTGATGTGCTGCAACTGATACGCGACTTTGACGATACCAAAGCACAGGATAAAAACATCAAGATGTCGCTGATAGGATTTAAGAACTCTTACAAAGTACCATCGGCAGTGTCTGAATGGGATGTGGTGTCTGAACTGGCAGATGGTGATGAAGTACCCAAACGCAGTGCAGGTGGGTATAAAAAACTGATAAAACAACTGACAGGAACTGACTAAGCAGAAGAATTAATCAACTAAAAATTTCAAAAAAACGAATTACAATGTCAACAATACACAATACACAACCGATACCACAAGATATTAACCCTGCACAAGCGGTACAGATATTGAAGAAGGGAAATTTCCGTTTCATTAACAACCTGAAAGTGAACCGCGATTTGCTGGAGCAGGTAAACTATACCAAAGATAGCCAGTGGCCCTTTGCAGCCGTCCTTAGTTGCATGGATTCCCGCACATCTGCAGAGCTGATATTTGACCTCGGATTGGGCGATATCTTCAGCATACGCATTGCGGGTAATATTGTGAGCGAGGGTATACTGGGTAGTCTGGAATATGCTACTGCCGTAGTAGGCAGCCGCCTGATAGTGGTATTGGGCCACACAGGTTGCGGTGCTATAAAAGGCGCGTGCGATAATGTGCAGATGGGCAACATCACTACCGTGCTGGATAAAATACAAACATCGGTACGCAATGAAAATACTATTACTGAAAACAGAACAAGCAGCAACGGTGCGTTTGTAGATGCAGTGGCAATGCTGAATGTAGAAAACTCTATCAATAAAATAATGGAGCAGAGCAGCATCATTAAGCAACTGGTAGAAGAAGGCAAAGTGGGCATAGTAGGTGCTATGTATAACGTAAGCACAGGCAAAGTTTCATTCTTTGACAACCATTTGGTGCCTGCTGCTGTTAATGAGGACGAAACAGCGAATGTAGCATCATAAGCATACAGATTTGCAATACCTGCTTGCTGCTAAGGGGGCAGTAAGCAAAGCCGTTACTTTTTAGTAATGGCTTTTTTTGTGGGCATGAAAAAGCCCGCAAGTATATGTGCAGGCTTTTTTGCAATACCTCAATATTGTTTAGTTGTGCAGGTAGTATATGTTAGTGATATACTGATTGCTGTCTGTAGTTTCGCCCGGTCCTTTGATGTATTCTTCAATAACCAGACCCATTGTTTTGCCGTTGGCAGCCATATGTGCGCCAAGTGCCTCGTGTGCTGCGGCACTGCCCGAATAGCCACCTGTGTATACAATTTTGTAAGCCTGAGAAGCAGGTACTTCTACAATAGTACCACCTGCAACAGGCGCATTGTCTGCCACAGGGAAGCCTACGTGCATATCTGCCTGTTGGTTAGCCTCGTCCCATTGATATACAATATCTGATGCAGGGCCTACGATGCGGCTACCCAATGCCTGGCCCATAGCAGCATAAGTATCGCTATAGAATTTCATCATGTCTGCCCACTTAATCATTTTGCGAACACCTGCATATATGTGTGCGTCAAACTGCGCATCTTCTATCCTGAATGGAGTAACAACAGCAGTATCATCTCTGTGTGCTTCGCTGTATACTTTCAGCAATTCAAAACCACGGTTGAACATTTTTGACAGCATGCTTTTGCCCATCAGTGCCCACATACCGCGCATCATGAAAGATGTTTCCTGATTGTATGTCATGGTAACTTTTGTCTTGCCGCCTTCGTCGCTTACTTTATAAATACCATCAGCCTTGCCGGGGAAAGGAGTGATGAAATCCATACGGTATTTCATTTCCATACCGTTAACACCTACATTGGTACATGTGCCCTCGCCGCTGCTTTTACCTTTGTAGTGGTATTTTGCACCTTCCTGTCCTGCAGGTCCGCTGGCTTCTGCAACAATGGTCGTATCCATTTCCTTCCACGGGCTCCAGTTGCCCCAGTTGTTAAAGTCTGATACTTGTTTCCATACTACAGATTTCGGTGCGTCTATAATTGCGCTTGCCTCTACCTTTCCCTCAGCCGGAGAAGCAATACATAATACGAGGTAACCCACCACCAGAATCAGGATGAGTATCCCCAAAAATTTGAGTACTTTTTTCATAATGCGATTTGATTTTGCCGAAAGCTAATGAAAAGTTTTGTTTAACTATTCTTCCCGTATGTCATTTTTATTAAAGTTTAATTTGTTGGTAATGATTATAAATTCCATTTATAATGTGTAACGTACCTTTGCAGCATGAAAAATATACGGAACAGCAGCCTGCAAGACCTTGAAATCCTGCTTGTTGAGTGGGGTGAACCTAAATTCAGGGCGAAGCAGGTATATGAGTGGATATGGCAAAAACATGCAGGTAGCATTGATGAAATGACCAACCTGCCCAAAAGCCTGCGCGAAAAGCTGAGTGCCGATTTTCATATTCCGAAGGTAAAAATCCACCACAGCCAGTTTAGCAGCGATGGTACTATAAAAAACCGCCTGCAACTGCACGATGGCCATTTTGTAGAGAGTGTACTGATACCTACCGAAAAAAGGCTGACTGTATGTGTATCGAGCCAGGTGGGCTGCTCGCTTGCCTGCAAGTTCTGTGCTACGGGCTTCCTGCCGCGCAAGCGCAATATGGACTTTGACGAGATAGTAGACGAGGTGACACTTGCCAATCAACAAGCTTTGGAGCACTATGGCAAAGGCATTACCAATATCGTATTTATGGGTATGGGTGAGCCCCTGCTGAACTATAACAATGTGCTAAAGGCTATCAATAAAATAACAGCCCCTGCACCTGATGGCTTGGGTATGAGCCCGCGCCGTATTACGGTATCTACCGCAGGCATCAGCAAGATGATACGCAAACTGGGCGATGACGAGGTGCGCTTTAAACTGGCACTGTCGCTGCACGCGGCAAATGACAGGAAGCGCGACGAGATTATGCCTATCAACGAAACCAGCAATCTGGATGAACTGGTAGATTCGCTCAACTACTTCTACCAGAAAACAAAGAACGAAATAACGTTTGAATACATCCTCTTCAACAAGTTTAATGACAGCCAGACCGATGCAGATGAGTTGGTGAAACTATACCGCCGTGTGCCGGTAGATCTGGTAAACATCATAGAGTACAACCCGATAGAGAAGGCAGACTTCAGCAAGCCAGACGAGGATACTACAGACAGCTTTATGGCATATCTGGATAGCAAACGTGTAAATGCCCGCCTGCGCCGCAGCCGTGGTAAAGACATAGATGCTGCTTGCGGCCAGCTGGCCAATGTAGATAAGGCGGAAGGGTAGCTATATAAGCCTGAACAGAAAAGACAATCCTGTGTTGTGCTGATGGATATTACCGTCAGAGGTTATCTCCGTATTATACAAGCTGTAGTTGTAGTGTGCGCGTATAGCAATGCGTGATGTTATTGTATATGATAGCCCTAATGACGTTGCAACGTCAAAAGCATATAATTGCCTGTAAGGTTGTGTGTTAAATCTACTTTCGTCCCTAAACAAAACAACAGAAAGATTGTAACAGTCCTCTTGTGCCTGATTCATGGGTGTTCCGTTGTAGTAATAGGTTGTTGAGATACATTTGTTTGCCTGTATCAGGAAGCCATAATTAATGCCTCCGTTTATCCAAAATTGTTTTTGTTTTGATTGGTACAAACACACAGACAATTGTATAGGTAATGCAATGTAATGGTAGTTGAGTTTTGCGTTATTTGTCAGCGAGTGTGTATTATCGAAGTAATAACTTTGTACAGAACGTATGGTTCGTCTTTCATAGCCAATACCTGTTTCAAATGCTACATGGTTAGCAATAGGTACCTGCAAGGCCAAAGCTGCTTTGTAATACATGGCAGGTTTAAACCTTGTTGCCTGCATATAATAATTGTCGCTACGCTGTTTGGAATTGTATGATGTACCCGCACCAATATGCGCCAGCAGCTTTACAGGTTGGGCATTTATGGTATCGATACGGGCTATTATAAGTAAGAATAGTAGTACGCTGCGCATCTATTTATCTCTTGCAAGTATAACTGTTTAGCGAATAGTATATTTTTACACAACGTGTAAACTATTGTTAAAACACAAAACATGCTTATAGCAGCAACTGCCCGTAAGCTGGCAACAGCATTTGACGAGGTAACAGAAGAACCGCATTTTGAAAACACGGCATTCAAAGTGAAGAAGAAAATCTTTGCAACGATGAATGAGGCTGAAAAGCGAATGACGGTAAAGCTATCTGCACTGGACCAGAATGTTTTCTGCACCTTCGATGCTACGGTGATATACCCTGTACCCAATGCGTGGGGAAAACAAGGATGGACGCATGTGAACCTGCGTGCCGTACGAAAAGAGATGCTGCAAGACGTGCTAACCGTTGCCTACTGCACTGTTGCGCCTAAAAAACTAGCAGAAAAATACAAGGTAGAATAGGATGATTTAATTGTTGTTTTGTTGTATAACTAGCTGAAAATCTATATCTTTAAAGCAATTCTATTTACTTATAAAAAAAACATTGTATGAAGAAAATTCTTACCCTTACTGCATTTGCAGGCTTGCTTGTTTTCGGTACTTCTTGTAGCAAAAAGTACGATTGTACGTGTACTGACATAAATTCAGGTGCACAAACTGTAGATAAAATTGGCGGCGCTAACAAGGATGCTGCACAAGTTTCTTGTATTGCTAAATCTAATAGCACTAAGGCTTGCGTTATTCCTAACTAATATTCTTTTACTGATTAATGGCTGTAGTGTTTTCATTACAGCCATTATTGTGTCTGGTAGTATCGCATTGCTTCTTTCAGTATCGTGGTTATCTTATGCGTGTCAATATCCTGTTCAGGATTTATCAGCAGTATCTTCATCTTAGCACGTTTTTCCAATAGCAGGTCGGGGTGGTTTAGTTTATCTCCTGCCACTATGCCTATGTAGGGTTGCTTGTATTTTTTGTGCACCCACAGGTAGCAAAACATTTTTCCTTTATAGCAAAAGAATGGCAGCTTGTATTTCCATTCTTCGGTAATGTTGCCATCGAGCGAGGGAATAAAATCTCTGAGAAAAAGCAAGGTGCTTTTTATCGGCTCATCAAGGCTTAGAAAATAACTGTCTATGGGGCGCAGCATGTGTTAGGATACAGGTTTGGAAACTTCGGTTGTTTCATCGTGTCTGAATCCGAAATACAGGAGTACGCCACTGAAGAAAAGCATGGACAATGCGAGCAAAAAACCAATGCCGAAGTATGCCCAAGGGTGTCCTACTACCTTGCCGCTGATGTAGTCTATAAAATCGCTGATGAGTGCGAAGAATATGACCACACCTGCCACAGCCCCCAATACACCACATACTACCCGTATCCATGCTTTGCGCGCCAGTATGGGTAATGCACACAGCCCCAGTACCAGTATCTCTAAAATGGAAAAGTATTTAAAGATGAGCGTAGGTATAGCGGTGCCTATGCCCAGCAGCAGAAAATAGATGTTAGTAATGCGAAGTAGGAGAGGCGACTTTTGCATAGGTGCAGTAGTATAACGTAAAGTTAAACCTCAAATTGTATGCCTCAGCGCAACGCACTGAAAATGACATAAATATGAAAGTATCATACATAATATGACTGATGTATAAACGGGTATGGTTGGGTGTGGAAGCTTAGTGTGGTATTTCGATATAGTCTCCATCTGTATATCCACACACAATTTTAATGTGTTCAGGCAATTCGATGGTTTCAAAAATTGTAGATTTAAATAGAATTGCGATATAACAAATTGGGAGAATCCACAGAAAAAAATCGGAATTATCTTTTTCTGACTGCAGAATACTTCTTAGCGCATTTAGACCATCAGGTACAAAATATCGGTTCTCCGGTGCATATACCAGAAATTCTGCATCCTCAGATGTGTTTGGGATGTTTTGACTATAACCAGTAATGGATAATGCACTGATTTCTTTGTCTTGATATATGGTGTCAAATAGTCCGATTTTGATAACAACAGTATTATCAGGAATGGTGAATGCTTTAATCGTTTCTATTATCCATTCTTTTATTTCCTGTTTATCGATTGCAGTATCAATAGCAAGATATTTGTTGTACGAGTCTTGATTGTTCTGGACTAGGGAATGGATGATGGTTTGCCAATCTTCGATTAGAGAAGATTGACTATGTAGTAAAGATTCCAATTGTTCCCAAACTTCGTCATACATTTTGTAATGATAGGATAATTGATAGAACTAAAAAAGCCTGCACATGGCAGGCTCTTAATTATTTCAAGTACTTTTTACTATCTACTTAAGGCTATAAGCAGCACCATCGTATGCCCACTTGATGTAAGTAGCACCCCATGTAAAGCCACCGCCAAATGCAGCCAGTACTATGTTGTCGCCTTTTTTCAGTTGCTTCTCATAGTCCCACAGGCACAGTGGCAGTGTACCATTGGTGGTATTGCCGTAGCGCTCTATGTTTATCATTACTTTTTCTATCGGCAGGCCCATACGCTCGTAAGTAGCTGCTATGATGCGCAGGTTGGCCTGATGTGGCACCAGCCATTGTATATCGTCTGCCACCAGATTGTTGCGCTCCATTATCTGTGCTGCAACATCTGCCATGTTTTTTACCGCAAATTTGAAAACCGTCTGCCCTTCCTGATACACAAAGTGTTCTTTGTTCATTACCGTTTCTACAGTAGCAGGTTTTACAGAGCCGCCCGCTTTCTGGTGCAGGTGTGCACGGCCTGCGCCATCGCTGCGCAGTACGGCATCTACCACACCATAGCCTTCTGTATCAGGCTCCAGCAATACGGCACCGCCACCATCACCAAATATGATGCAGGTAGTACGGTCTTCGTAGTTCAGTATAGAGCTCATTTTGTCTACACCTACCACTATTACTTTCTTGTATGTACCGTTGGCAATGAATTGTGCACCGGTGTTCAGTGCAAACAAAAAGCCGCTGCATGCGGCATTTATATCGTACCCGAAGGCATTCTTCAGGCCTGCTTTATCGCAAATAACATTGGCTGTAGCCGGAAACTGAAAATCGGGCGTTGTAGTGGCGCATATCAGCAGGTCTATATCGTCTGTTGTTATGTCCGGGCGTTTTTTCAGCAGTTCTTTTACTGCTTCTACAGCTATATCGCTGCTGCCCAGGCCTTCGCCCTTCAGTATATGGCGTTCTTTAATGCCTGTGCGTGTGGTTATCCACTCGTCGGTAGTATCTACTATCGTCTCCAGTTCTTTATTCGTCAATATATAGTCGGGTACATACCCGCCTATGGCTGTAATCGCAGCTGTTGTTTTCTGCATTAAAAAATCTTTAGAGATGCAAAGTTAGTGGAATTTGGTATTGGGTAGGAAGTAGGCAGGAATTTGGTATTGAGCACTGTTTAAATTAGTTTTTTTCTAATTCTTGTCCTGAACCCCAAATTCCTGCCGGTATTTTATGTACACATAGCGCCACAGGCATTGATAACCTGTCCGCTAACGTAGCTGCTCATGTCTGATGCCAGAAACAGTGCCACGTTTGCTATTTCTTCAGGCTTGCCAAAGCGCGCCAGTGGTATTTTTTCAAACCATTTCTCCGCACCACCGTCTTTAAGGTAGTGTGTCATGTCTGTTTCTATAAAGCCCGGTGCTATGGCATTGCAACGTATGTTGCGGCTGCCCAGTTCCTGTGCTATACTCTTTGTAAAGCCTATGATGCCCGCTTTTGATGCCGCGTAGCTGCTTTGCCCGCCATTGCCCTCTACGCCTACCACACTGCTCATATTGATGATGCTGCCTGCGCGTGCCTTCATCATTGGTTTTATCACCTGGCGCGTCAGGTTATATACAGATTTCAGATTGGCCTGCATTACATCGTCCCACTGCTCGGGTGTAAGGCGTAGTAGCAGGTTATCTTTAGATATACCGGCGTTGTTTACACATATATCAATGCCGCCAAAATCTTTCATTACATCGTTTGCCAGTTGCTCAGACGCTGCATAGTCTGCCGCGTTGCTTTTGTAGGCTTTGGCGTTAACACCGTAGCCTTTCAGTTTTGCCTCTAGTGCCTGTGCTTTCTCGTCGCTGCTGAGGTAGGTAAACGCTACATGCGCCCCATGCTCTGCAAACTTGATAGCGATAGCCTCGCCAATGCCACGGCTTGCACCGGTAACGAGGGCTACCTTATTTTCTAATAATTTCATCAGAAAGGTGGATTTGTGCCGCTAAAGTAATAATTATCGGGGATTTGGGTAAGTATCGGTTCTATATTTGGCTGAAAACATCAACAATACCAGACCGCCAATAATTGTTTCCGCATTTAGCTTTATTTTGACACCCGAAGATTAGTAATATGGAAATGTATAAGGCTGCACTCGCATCTATACAAGCGGTATGTGGTTTCAGCAGTGCAGAACTGGATATGATTGCGGGCATCATGCAACTGGTACACTTTCCTGCAGGCGAGTTATTGCTGAAGAAAGGAGAAACAAGCCTGATTATGTATTACCTGCATAATGGCAGTGCGCGCCACTACTATATACACGAAACCGATGATATAGATAATGATATAACCATCGGGCTGTATACACCCGGTGTATGGGTTACAGACCATTTCAGTTTTACATCCAGGCAGCCTTCCAGAAACAATATTGTGGCTTTTGAGGATTGCGAACTTGTGGCACTGCATGTGGAAAGTGTACACAATCTGATAGCAAAATCGCAGGCCTTTCTGAAATTGGGTATGATGTTAAATAAAGTACAGCTTACAGACCATTCCCAAAGCCTGCTATCTGCAGAAGAAAGATATCTTGATTTGCTGAACAACAACCCGCAGATAATACAAGCGTTCCCACTGAAGTATATTGCCTCGTATCTGCGCATCACCCCCGAAACCATCAGCCGTATACGCAGCAGGATAAAATAGTTTGTTCATCTGCTCATTAATTGATTTGTGTCAAGTGATGATGCAAATGTGGCAAGGTAGTATTGCAAAAAACTATTGCAATATGAATGAAAATACCCGAAAAGGTGGTTGGTTGCTGATATGTGGCAGCCTGATGTGTGTTGTAACAATGGGCCTGCATCCCGCAGGTGGCGATGCCCTATACCTGAGTAAAATGGCCCCTGTATTTATGGCAACACACTATCTGGCTATTATTGCCCTGCAGATACTGATAGTAGGTTTTGTAAACGTAAAAAGGTTGTTGCGAAGCGATACTGCGTTTGTATTTACCATAACAGGTTTTAGCGCGGCTATAGTAGCAGGTGCAATAAATGGTATAACATTACCGTTGTTTGCTTCCAAATATCCCGCACCGGATGCCGAACAGGAGCGTATGGTGTATGTAGTAATCAAGTATTGCCTGACGCTGAACAAAGCATTCGATTATGTAATGATAGGCTCGCTATGTGTGGCGATTGCAATGTGGTCTGTAGCTATACTGCAGCAAAAGTTAAAAGCCGTATGGGTAGCCTATGCGGGGCTGCTGCTCAGTTTTTTGATTGTAGTAAGCTTTATGGCAGGGTTTGTTTTCACAAGCCTTTCCGGCTTCAGGACGTTATCTGCCGGGCTTATTATATGGCTGATATTATTGGGTACTGCAATGGTGCGAGGCAAGTTGCACGATAACAATTAGTAATCCGTAGCATAAAAAAAGCCCCGCATATGCGGGGCTTTAAATGATAATGTCGATATGAAATTAGATAACGCGAACGTTAACTGCATTTAAACCTTTCTGACCATTTTGTACTTCGTAAGACACACGATTGTTCTCACGAATCTCGTCGATAAGACCTGAAACGTGAACAAAAATGTCTTGACCACCTGCTGAAGGTGTGATGAAACCGAAACCTTTAGTTTCATTGAAGAATTTAACTGTACCTTCTTGCATTGTATTTAACTTTTAAAATAAGGAACAAATGTACAAAGATATTTTTAAATTTTGTAATTTATTTTTAAAAGCCTGTTTTGGGAGGTAATAAACTAAAAAAACGGTGCCTGCCTCAGGGAAAAGTACATTAAGTGAGAGAGAGCTAACACATGTACCGGCAAGCATCCGTTCTTGTGATGAAGATGATAGGGTTTGTTGCTAAGGACAAATAGCATTTGTCTAAATCACCCCGATTGCTATTCAACTACTGAAATATGTATGGCAACGTACCGGATATAACCGTAGTGCCGCTGAATGTCTGGTCTTTTACAACCGTGCCGTCTACCAGAATCTTCATTTGCACAGAGCCTGTACCTGCAGCATTAAAACCATAACCCAGATTATCGTAACGATTAACAGTACGAGTAATTTTCTTGCTGAATGGCAGTCTTACGTTGCTTGCGCTGCTGGTGCCACCGCTTTCGTTGGTATAGGCAATTGTGCTTACAGAGTCTATACCTGTTACTTTAGTAAGGGTATACTCAATGTTTACCGTCTTAGGATAGGCAGTTGGTGTTGGTGTAGGCGTTGGCGTAGGCGTGTTGTTGTTGCTGTCTTTTTTGCATGCTGCAAAGCCTGTCATCAAGATGGCAGCACCTGCAATCGCAATCATGTTTTTCGCGTTCATTTTCATAATCCTCATTGTTTTTGTACTGTTTTGGGAGAAAGTATTTTGGCAAAACTATCTTCTATAATTGTGCAAGAATTTGACTTACGTCAATTTCCGTCTGATTCTGCTAAGTCTTTCCTGCGAAATACCCAGATAAGATGCCACGTGCGATAACGGTACCAGATTCAGCTTCTCGGGGTGTGTTTCCATCAGGCGCAGATAGCGTTCTTCTGCCGTCAGCGATATGGCTTCTATCAACCTGTTTTCTACAATGCCCAGGTAGTGTGTCAGCAAATCGTTCAGCATCTGTTCATGCTTTTCGTTGCCAAGTGTTTTAAATTCTTTATAGTCGCACACCAGTACTTCGCTGTCTCTTACAGCCTCTATGGTATAGTTGTTGGGTATGCCGCTGAACAATCCCTGCGGGCAGCAATCAATATCGTCCTGAAAGGTGAAACCGATACCGTATTCTTTCCCGTTTACCATCGTATAGCTTCTGAATACGCCACTGCGGATGTAGAAGAAGAAATTGGAATAGCTGCCATGCCTGATGATGGCTTTGCCCTTTGGTACCGTCATGGGTTTGCCTATGCGCAGTATAGTTTCGTACAGTGCGTTGAAGTTGGTATTGCCTTTGCTGATTGTAAACTCGGGACTGAACATATCCTTGAGGTGTGTATTAGTAATGCTTAAAATCTTGCAGTATCAGAATTTGTAATTCCAGCTTAGCTGTCCGTGAAATGGTATTATATAGTCTGATTGAAAATCCTGTTCTATCATTTTGCCGCCACTCAGTACTATATCGCTTTTCATAAACGATATACCTGCTTCCAGCCCGTATCTGTAATTGCCGCCAGTGGGTGGTTCGTACCAGCCATCCTGTACTCCGCTATACAGCTCTCTGTACTTTGCGTTGTGCTTGAAGTGAGTGACAATAGCTTTATCGAACCCGATGGCACCTGCAACAAACCAATGTTTGCGATAATAACCTGCAACAATGCCAAACTCGCTGCCAAAGTTTTGCATACGCACAACATCGTTCTGATACCTGCGGTAGATGCCGTACACCCTAGCACTGAGTGTGAAGTGAGAATACTGAAACAACCTGCCCTGCGCGCCTAAGCGTATCTTGAAATCATCGAACAATTTTTTGCCGGATGGGAAACTGAATGTGCCATGCAGCAGTATGGGTGGTTTTGTCTTCATTCTATAAGCATAGCCAGCACCATATACCAGGCCATAGTCGTAACCGGTGTTGATGTGTAGCAGCGATTTGCTTTTCTTTGGCATGCTTTGCCAGTTGATGCCTTGTGCATGTGTACTGATGGCTACAAGTATGCTGAGTATTATGATTATAAATACAATTCTTTTCATAGTCTGCTATTTTGATTCGTTGAGGTATTGCAGCATAGCACCGTATGCATTTTTCCAGCCTGTGGGAAAGGAGAGCATATCGTGCCCTGCACCATCTACACGATATAGTTGCACGTTGCGGTAAGGGGCAGCTACTGCTTTGGCATGTGCCTCTCCGTAAGCTTTGTTGTTGCTGCTATAGAGGAACAGGATTTTATGATTGAACTGTGATAGGTTGGATGTCCAGTTGAAACCTTGTTTTTTACCAAGGTCGAATAGGGCATAGCTGATTACGGCTCCTGTCCTCCATTCGGGCACAGTGCCTTCATTGCCGATTGCACTTTCCTCACTTGCATCAGCAGTAGCCATCAGCATCATTTTATAGTCAAGTATTTCGTGCCCGTTTTTCGTACCTGTCAGTATCTGATCTATATAGACGGCATCGTTGGTTATTTCCTTGGTTACGTTACTGGGGCGCGAACGGCTCAGATAATCCCTCATCTGGTCGTAGGTAAGTCCGCCGGGTTCGCCAAGTATGGCACCATCTATAGCCTGCGGATATTTGTTGATGTATGCACTGGCCAGCATACCCCCCCATGAATGCCCTAGTATGAATACTTTTTGTTTTGCAGCAGTGCGGTAATGTTTTATCACATCGCCTACTTCTTCAATCACCTGGTCTATGGTGTAAGAGCTTCTAGAAAAGCGCTGCGACAGGCCGCTGCCACGCTGGTCGTAGAAGACTACATAGTAGCCATCGTTGGCAAAAGCCTTGCAATTGAGCAGGTAGCGGTAGTCGCTGCCCGGACCGCCATGCAGCACCAGCAACATGGGGCTATCGGGGTTACCGAATGCTTCGGTGTGAAGAATGGCATCACCGATTTTAGCAGATGGTACAGATGCATCCTGATCTGCTGTTTTTGGTACAAGATTGCCCGGCTCGTCAATGCGTTTGCCTTTTGTACAGGAGGCAACTGATAATGCGAAGCAGCAGGCTGTAGCTGCCACAAGCAGTTTGTTTTGTAAGGAAGTGGTTATTCTCATTGATAAAAAGATTGCCAACATATTTTTATTACATCCGCAAGCGAATGTGTGCTGTTTTTATAGTTCAGCACCAACATATCAGTCAGCAAAGCCGGTACATTGCAGCAGGCATTGGGGGAGATTGAAGCTGCAATGCTGTTGCATTGATTTACAACAGATTACAAATCTAATTGTATTAATAGTATTATTTTTTGACTAAAGTCAATTAATCGGTATCTGTAAAAGAAAAAGGCAACGCACGCAGCACCTGTTCATACGTGCTATATGCATTGCCTGTTAGTGTAGAAGGTGTTTGTTCGTTTATATAAAAAGACTGCCAAGTGCAGTGTGTGCCGCAGCACATCTTGCCGTTCACGGTGCAGGTGGGGCTGTCTGAAGCTTTTAAGCTAAATGTGTTTGTGTTGTTTGTACGTTTCTGTACAGGGGAAAGATGAAAACGCAATTCATTGATTGCTTTGTAAAATTACATACACATTTACAATTTGCCATTGACCTACATCAATTTCTGCAACCGTATTTGCGTGTAGAATAGCTACAGGGTATGCATGCAGTATGCTACCCGTATATTATTGGGGGGGTAAATGATTGTTGTACAAACAACAGCGTTATATGCCGTAGTCGTGCATGTCAGCTTCGCGCAATTTACGTTGCCTGCGTGCTTTGTACCACTTAATGGTTTTTTCTGTGCCTATTATCAGGCCTGCAATGCTTATCAGTATCAGCACTACCCAGCCCATATCTACTGCTGCACCTCTCATAGCTTTTCGGTTTTACTATGAATTTACGAAGAATACATTAAACAAACAACTATGTTTATATTACAACAATGTTAAAAAAACAAAGCCCCGCTAATCAGATTAGCAGGGCTTGTTGTAGTGCAGGCAAAAGGCAATTATTTAGGTTCGCTGAAAGATGGATTTGTAAGAAAATCATTGTCTGATAGCGTTTTAAGAAATGCTATCAGGTCTGCTTTTTCTTGTGTGGTAAGGTTTAGCCCCGTACCGAAATCGGGCATATGCTCGTCTATATTCGGGCTGCTTTGCTGCACTTTGCTGCTGTAGAAGTCTACTACTTCTTCCAGTGTTTTGAAGCGGCTATCGTGCATATATGGTGCTGTCTGCGCTATATTTCGCAGGGTAGGTACTTTAAATTTACCTCTGTCATCGGCTTTGCCGGTGTGCTTCATATACCCGTCATCTTTAGGGTTGGCATCCAGCCCGTTGTTGCGATACACTTCGTCTGCCAGTTGGGTATTCATCAGGTGGCAATTTTTGCACAAACCTTTTCCTTTAAAGATGGCATAGCCATTCTTTTCTTGCTGGTTGAATACGGTGGTATCGTTGCCGTAGTAATACTTGTCGAACTTTGAATTGTAAGAAACCAATGTGCGTTCAAACTGTGCTATGGCTTTGGTTACCAGGTTGCTATCTACCGTGCGTGTACCAAATGCTTTGAAGAAAAGATCGGGATACACCGTACTGTTTTGCAGACGTGCTACTACGTCGGGCCATTTGTTAGCCATTTCTATCGGGTTGGTAACAGGGTCGTGTGCCTGTCCTTCCAGTGTTTGTCTGCGTCCGTCCCAAAAGAAACTGGTGCTCCACCCCAGATTGATGATAGCCATCGCATTCCTGTCGCCGAATACGCCATTGGTACCCTGGCTGAAGGGGCGTGGGTCGTCAAAGGCATTCTCCTGCTTGTGGCAGGTAGCACAGCTCATGGTCATATCATTGCTCAGCATCTTTTCATAAAAGAGCTTTCTGCCCAGATACACACCCTCTACCGTCAGCGGATTATCTGACGGGTGCTTCATTTCTCCTACATAGGTTTTTACCCATGCGGGCACGGTTACGCTCATTGCCGTTGGGTTGTATACATCGGCAGCAGGAGTAGTATCCGGGTCTTTCTTACAAGCATAGATGCCCGTAGTAATAGCAGCAATTGTTATGATGATTGTAAACTTCTTCATGCACTATTATTCTTTGATGAATTTTGTAAGACCTGTTTTGCCCTCTGCATCTGTAAGGCGGATGGTGTAGATACCTGCAGACAGATCTGCTGTATTGATAACAGGATTTACTTTGCCAGTGCCCATGTTCAGTTCTTTTACCACCTGTCCGTTCAGCGCAGTAATGCTGATGCTTTTTACAGCCTTTGCATAGTTGATGCTGATGGTATTGGTAGCAGGGTTTGGAGATGCGCTGAAGCTGATATTGTTGGCAATATTGCTAACGGCTGTAGTTTTCAGTGCGCTGTTTACTGCTGCTGTAATGCCCGACAAATCGTTGGTAGCACTGTTCTTTTTGTTGTAGTAGATTTTATGGTCTGTACCACCCATTACCACTACGTGTGGCATGCCAGAGCCACCAAAGTCGCTCTCTTTAATCACATTGCCCGAGTTGCTGAACACCGTCATGTTGCTGAGGGTGCCGACGCTGTTGCTGGTAATCCATGTATTCAGGTCTGTGCAAGATTCATCCCCCATATCGTCTGCCAGGTAATAAACCACCTTGCCGGGATGGCTTGTCGCAAAGCTTTGGTAGGCGTTGTATGCCGCCTTTGCACCATTGATGCAAGAGCCGCATGGCATTACCCATACCATTACCACTATCTTGCCTGCGTTCAGGTCTGTAAACAGATTGTGGCTGGTGCTGCTGCAGTCTGTGGCTGTCCAGTCTGTAGCGTTTGTTTGTGCAAAAGATGCGCTTGTAGCCAGCATCAGCGATGCTGCGATAAATAGTTTTTTCATCGTAGTTAATTTTTTATGTGAGTGTTATGCAAATGCTTATTTAATGCCTTTCAGCTTCATACCGCAAACAGGGCATGTGCCGGGCTTGTCGTATGTTTTTTCCTGTTCGCACTTCATGGGGCATTGGTACTTGGTGTACTTTTCTTCGCCGCAGGAAGAAAATGCGATAGCGCCTGCCAGTGCAACGATGGCTATACGCGAAAATAGTTTCATGCTAAATCTGTATTGAGTATTAACAATGCTGCGGTGTGCAGCCATGAGGATGTGCAACCCTGTGTGTAAGGTTGTGTAATACTAATACGGTATCAGATACGATATACGGAATGGAGTTGATAAAGCGGGATGCCCGTTCGTTCGGGTGGTGGCCGCAGCAATTGTTTTGCTTTGGTACCTGTAGCAGGTTGTACCGATGCTACATAGTATATATGATATACCGGCAGGGCTACATCTGTTTGCATCTTCTGCAAATCGAGTGTGTAGTATGCCTGTGCTTTATCGTCTGTTTTAGAGAAGGTTACTTTATTGCTTTTGCAGCAATCGGGCGGCATGGGTTTCTTGCTGTCGCAGCATTTCACCTCGTGGTCGTCATCATTATTTACAGATACATAGGCCAGCTCTCCGCCGCAATGGTGGAAAGACAAACTGATATTGAATGCGCAGAACGCATAACAAACCAGTATCAATATGCCGAGTACCTTTTTCAAAACCTGAAGCCAAATGTAGCGTATTTTTTTATTCGCAATTGTCAGATTTTAATCATGTGTACTCAATTGTTATTGTTGTATGTACAGTTATCGGTTAATTATTAAAGGCACGGTTGTTGCATTACATAAGATGTACTAAACCCTTTGTATATGGATGGGAATATCTTATTGCACATAAGTACATTGCTATGTGCACTGCTGATAGCAACGGGCTACAGGTATAATAAACCATTTGCCATGGCGAATGGTGCTACCTATTTTGTAGGTGCCATACTGCTGTATATACGTCTTGATACCGACAGGCATTTTCCCGATATGATATGCAATTACATAAACCTCTTGTTATTCAATCTGTTGTTTATAGCTATCAGTACCGTGTATCTGGTATACCAATTGATGAAGAACAGGGTAGTAGGGTAGTGGTCCTACACTACCGTTCACTGGTCAGCAGGCGTTGGTGCATGTACTGAATATTGCGCGTATCTGGTTTTATAATGCCCGTTTTAGGATTGTCCATATCGCAGATGGCAAGTATGGCAAGGCTGGTGAGGAATGTATAGAGTATGGGTAGTATGTACGATTTGTAGCCCAGTGTAAAGGTATTCATAAACCCAACCAGCAAGCCTATCAGCAGCGAGCCTACTATCAGCAGGAACATGATAGTGCCGGGTGTGCGCTCTGTATAAGAAAAAGCATTTTTGTAAAAATGGGTACACAGTGTGTTGTGATAGCGCAGTAGTGTGGTAATGTTTGCCTGATGGACGCTGCTGTCTTTGTGTAGCTGCAACAGATAATCTACAAACTGCCCGTTGATATTGGCAATGGTATCCAGCATCTGTTGATGCGTCCAATGATTATCGTTTATTTCGGCATGTACACCAGTGAAGGCTATCAAATAGTTTTTCACCTCATTGCGCACAGCAGTATCCATAAACAGGCTCTCTCTGCGCATCTGTGCTACCACGTCCGACTCTGCATTGAGGTTGGCAGTACGGTTGCGGTATTCTGTGTTCGATGAATTGAGCGTGAAAGAAAGTATCAGACCAAAAATGCCTACTACCGATGTCTCCAGCCCCGCAGGTTTCCATGCAATATTCTTTTTGTGGTATCGCCGCCTGGCAATAACAGCCCCCAACCATATAGAGCCTATCAGCAATAGCGGATATACAAAATAGAACCACGTAGTATTGGTAATAGCTGCCATAGCATGTGTTTGTGCAATACTAAATTACAGTTTTACAACTCTTTATCATGCATTTTCAATCCACGGGCTAGGCGTTCTATGGTTTTTGCCGTGCGTAGCTGTTTGGTATTGTTGTAGATACGGCTAAGCACATCCTTTCGGCTTAATAACTATGATAACCTCCGATGAATAATGTTGTATCGCTGCGTTTACGTTTTGTTTTGATGGCAGATATACTACTAAGCGTAGGCAGGACGATAGTGCGATCTAGCCGCCAGTAGAAGTAGGCATATTCATAATGGCCTATTCTTCCTGCTTTTTTTTCAGCATCTAATAAATTTAATATGGTATCTGCATACATGCGTGGCGTACGTAAGATGATGGCCTCTGCATTTCCCCTGAAGCCATACCTGGTGCGGGAAGGGTAGCCATATTTGTTGATGATTTGTATCATACGCTGCACATACGGGAAGTGCGTAATAGTAAAGTCGCCGATGCGCTCGTCGCTACAGCGTGCATTTTTCAGTTCTTTCAGCTCTTTTGCAAGCTGTGCGCTATCCCGCAAAAAGAGTTCATCTTTCGATTGTGCGAAAGACAATACGGGTATCAACAAGAGGATAAGCAGCAGGTTCTTCATAGTAGTGTTGTGGTTTTATTCTTTATCATACATCTTCAATCCACGGGAAAGGCGCTCTATGGTCTTTGCCATGCGGTCTATTTTGGTTTCCTGCTTTTTGGCACCGTATATCCATTGTATGTAGTATTTCTTTTCACTATCGCTTAGTTTGGTAAAGAAGCGCAGCGCCTGCGGCTCGTCTTCCAGGCATAGTTGCAATTCGCCGGGTATTTCTACAGCACTGTCATCGGGGTACAGGACGATGTGTACCGTATCGCCTGCTTCTTTTTTGATGGCTTTGCGTATCTCTGCCCGCAGTGGCAGAAAGAGGTTGCCATCGCCCATGGGCATCAGTTTGTATTGTGTGATGGCAAAACCATCTATAGTGCCGCATACCTGCACCCACCCAAAGCGCGACTTCTTATCAGGTGCAATTTCTTCAATCACGGCAAATGTCCACCCACCCTTGCCGGGGTATTTCTGAAGCTTGTATTTTTTATCAACGAGTGGTTTCATTGTTGAAGTACTTTAATATCTCCAGTAGTTTGTAACGACTGATTATAGCATCACTTACGTCAAATAGGTATTCGTTATTATAGTGGATTTCTAAAAAATACCTGTTGCCATCACGTCCCCTTGATTTTGTTTTTTCTTTACAGGATATAGATGTAATCGGTAATTCTACTGCTTTATACAAATTGTCTTTTTGTAATAATCTTAATGTACAGGTTTGCCTGTCTTCATTTATAATAAACAATTCTATCCAATTGATACAGTCTTTATAATTTCGGTAGAACTCGAAAATAATCATTGCAAGTAAGACTGCACCAACCAATATGCTTACTATTTCTAAGTTGTCTTTAGTAAAACTATTTGTAGCAAATGCAACTATTGAAACAATTAAAAGCTTAATAATAGCAGATGGTATAGCCTTTCTGATTACACGTTCAGTAAATGAGATTTGTTGATTAATAAACTCCATCGTAACTACAGGTTATTCTTTATAGTAGTACTAAGATACATATTCACCCCATCAACTCGCCCTTCCCAAGTCCTCAGGTTTTATTTTGCCGCGTGCTATGGCAAGGTCTTCATCTATCTTGCGGCTGCGTTCCATTTCTTCTTTGTGCCTGCGCAGGGCTTCTTTGGCACTGATGCCTACGGGTGCGGGTGGTAGTGCATATTTGCCTTTGGGCTTTTGTGCATCGGCAGCAGGATTGTAGGTAAGCGGGTTTTCTGTTTTCACATCGTGATGCCCCAGCCAGTTGCGGAAGTGCTTGCGATAGTCTGTATCTGTCTTTTCAGTTTCCGCTGTGTAGCGCAGCCATTTGTTGAATGCCGTGAGCCAGTTGCGTAGTTGTTCGGGAGTTATCTTTTTTAATTCAGTAGTTAGCAGGTTGAAGTTATCATCAGCCATACTACGTTCCAGCAATTGTTCCAGCGTGTAGTGTGTATCGTTGGGTGCTATGTGTTTAGTGTTATCAGGTATAAGGCTTATAGCCGTTTTACCACCAACAACAGTAGCATTCCCACCATCCTCTGCTGTGCTGTTGTGTGCTATACTGTTATATTCTGTTCTATCCTCTGTTGTCCTTTCCTTGGTTGAGGTTTGGTTAACCACTGGTACACCACTGGTTGATAACTCGTTGTCTGTCAATGTCTTTGATTTCTTAGCTGCTGCGGCACGTTTACCTTTATCACTTAACTCCTTTCTTTTTCTGTCAAGCGCACGTAGTTGTTCAGTCATTTCTTCGTGGTAGATGCAGCCATTTTTTAGTTTCAGTAGTTTGAAGCGGTTGATGCAATCGTCTATAAACTTGTGTACCTCATCGGGTGTCATTTCTTCCAGCAAGCGGGAAAGGTGGGTGTAGGCAAATTCTTCGGTCAGGTTGTAGCGGTAGCCTTCGCTGCCACGCAGCACTTCCATCAGTGCCCACCATATACCGTAGCCCTTCATGCCATATACGGCTTTCAGCGACATTAGTTTAGGGTCGTTCATAGCATTCTTGTCGTGGGCAAACCAGTGATTATCTTTCTGTTTCATGGTACAAATAGGTTTAGGTTGATAGTGATAATTTTATTAATGCAAAAATACAATAAAATAATCATTCTAAGCAAAAAATAAAGCCCCGCGTTTGCAGAGCTTCTGTATCTGTTGCATATGATTGTTAAAATCCTATAGCCAAACCTATACCCTGATTATTTGCTACCAGTTTCAGTTCTGTTTGTTTTGGTTTATAATCCATAGCAGACCAGCTTTCCTTCTCGTGATTGTTGCTGATGATGGTAAGCGGTATGGCTAGCCCTACAACACCCACACCCGCCAGCGATATCAGCCAGTTGGGCTGTCCGCCTGCTATAAACACGCCCACGGGGTAGAACATCAAACCCGCACCTATAGCGCCCAGTACATAGGCACCTACACCTGCGGCATCTACATCGTTTCTGTAATTATTGTACGGTGGTGGCGTGGCCGGATAGTTGAAACTGATTTTATTGGACGGATAAGCTGCTGCGCTTGCAGGGGCAAGGCCAATGCGTGCATTCGCCATGATAGCCTGGCACATCAGCAGCGCGATAAGGAAGTACTTCATACAGGTTTCTAAGTTTTTAGTAAATGTTAAATTAGCCAATTGCCCGAAACTGTGCAATATGTTTTGTTTATCTTTTTCTTCAAAACCACATCGTATTGAAGCCACTCCTTACCATACTCCTGCTCTTGTTTGCCAACAGCCTGTATGCACAGCTGTTCGATGATGAAATGCTCTTTAAGATACGCGGCACGGCAGACTCGGTATCTGTGGCTAGCAAGCTGGTATGGCCACCCGGCAATGAAGAGAACGAAGAAGAATACAAACTGCAAGACAGTGCAATGTATCACTATCTGGCTGCCGATACCATATCTGCTACGCAGTATCATTATGATAGCCATTTCAAAGACCTGCTGTATGTGCTGAATGACGATGGAGATATTAACTATATGGAGAACAGGATGCCCGGTGCCAAACAGGCTGTAAGGTTTAGCTACATACGCAAGCCTTCTGGCAGCCAGCAAATGCACAACTATACAGAGCCTACGTTCTACATCGTAAAAGATGCTGGTAGACGCACAGATACTATGCGTTATTATATTGGCCCTTATAAAGTGGTTGCTACTACCATCCGAAAGTATGATGAACAGGGGCGTGTAGCCGAAGAATGGAAGACGGGTATTACAGAACGTACCACACATAGTATTTACGAATACGGGCTCTACAACCTGTGTGCAAAATCGGTGAACTATCAAAACGATACACTGATATCAACCGATACCTATGAGTATGTGTTTGATACTCACGGCAATTTTACCAAGCGCAAACGCTACGCCAATGGCCGTATTATTAACGTTTTGTATAGACGCATCTATTACAATTAGTCTTTAATTTGTATAAACACTTATATGCTATGATACCAATTAATCCTAAGTTAAAAAGCCTGTTACTGGCAATGGCACTGCCTTTCCTTTCCTTCGCAGGCAGCAAAACAGATACCGCAAAGCTGAATACCATCAGCCGCAAAATGTTTGATGAAGGCAATAAGAATTTTCTGCTGATAGATGCATTGAAAGACGGACTGCTACTGGAAAAAATGCCCTATAGTTACGAGTACGATGACGGAGATATCAGCCTGAACGGAGAGCAACTGAGCGAACCCTACCGCAGCCGCTACGCCGAAAAGATGGAGGCCTTTCTGAAAAAGCAGGGAAGTGTACACAGCGCATTCTCTGTAACAGGCAGCTCGTTGAATCTGGATAAACTGCAAAAAGAGGAACAGGGTAAAAAAGGCAAGAACAGCGACCGTGAAAAAGAAGAAAAGCTGGATGCGGTAATAACAGCTATGGCTGCAGATAGCCTGCTGGATGAGCATGAGCCCATCAACCTGAAGTGGTATCCCAACGGACTGTATGTGAATAATAACAAAGTGGAAGGAGAAAAGGAAAAGAAATACACGGCATTATTAGAAGATATCATAGGCTACAAGCCAAGATTTCCCGGAGATAGTTACAGCCATCGAAGAGGTGCAAAGAGATAGGCTATTGCATGCATGGCTGCCGCATTTTGGGGGTAACCATGTGAATAAAAACAGCTTTAAGATATTGCATTCGGTATAGTCGCAATGTACTTTTAACAGTGTTGCACTTGTCTATTATTTCTGTTTCGTATAGAGTGAACTAACAGAAATTCTCATAACATATTGATTAATAACTAAAAACGTAGAAACACTAAATAAAACACACGGGGGCTTTTACAATACGCTAATAGTGCGTGGGTATGGCAAACGTTTACAATTGTTTGAGAATGAAGAACGGAAAGCACCCATTCGGGTGCTTTCATTATTTATTGCATTAGCGTCTGTTGCCTTTATTTACATTCACCACCGGGCTCGCACACGGTAGCATCACCACCAACTACTGTCAGTTTAGGATTTGCTTTTTCGTATTCTGTCCATGCCTGTGTAAGGGCTTGCAGAAAAGTTTCTGATGGTTGTGCACCACTCACCGCATATTTATTATCCAGCACAAAGAAAGGTACACCACGCACACCTATCTGCGATGCACGTACTATATCGGCCTCTACCTCAGCTGCATATTTATTGCTGTTCAGCACATCAACTACTTCCTGCTCGGGTATGCCAATGGTTTTTGCCATAGCAATCAGCACATCGCGGTTGGCTATGTCTTTGCCTTCGGTAAAATACCCGCGAAACAGTTGCTCTTCCATTGCATCGCCCTTGCCATGTTTCTTTGCCAGGTGGCTGATGCGGTGTGCATCAAAGCTATTCGCTATCACTGCCTTGTCAAAGTTATATTCCAAACCCTCGCCCGCAGCCATCTGCACCACTTGTTTGTGCATCTGCTTACTTTGCTCTACCGTCATACCCTTGCGCTCTGCCAGGTAGGTATATACATCTTTGCCGGGTTGTGCGGTTATGTCCGGGTCAAGCTGAAAACTGTGCCACTCTATTTCTATATCTTTTCCGTTGGGGAATTTTGCCAGTGCAGCCTCAAACTTTCTTTTGCCTATATAGCAGAAGGGGCACATCACATCGCTCCAGATATCTACTTTCATCTTTTTACCTATTGTTTGTACCTGTTGCTTTGCGGGTAGTTTCTGTACACCCTTTTGCGCAGTGGCGGGTATCGCCATAGCCACAGCCATTGCAGTCGTCAGCAGGTATTGTTTACAAATCATTTACCCTGCAAAGGTACTATGCATGTAGCTATAACAACCTGCACTATACTTGGGTATAGCTGTAATGGGGTATAAGGGAAAACTATTATTGCCCGTTCATCCACAGCAGCGCATTGTACACCGCACGGTGCAAAATGGTAAGGTGGGTTTCCTGCGGCATCTTAGACAGTTTTATGCGGGCTTCTTTGCTTTTGTATTGTTTCAGCAGTGCGGCAAGTTTAGCGGCATCGCCTTCCATAATCGGGCCCTCTGTGCCTGTAGTTATGTATACTTGCTTTTTGTTGGTGTATGGTGTTTTGAGCAGTGTTGGTGCAGCGCTCAGCAGCGATTCTCCGTCCCACCACAGGCTGGGGCTTACAATGATGTAGTTATCAAACAGATTGGGTTTCTTCAGTAATATCTCTGCCGCCAGCAAACCACCCAAAGACTGACCGATAAGCGTAGTAGTACCGCCTGTTTTGTAATGGCTGTTGATATAGGGCTGCAATTCTTTTTCTATAAATGATATGAACTGCGGCGAACCACCCGCTATGGGTGCAAGTTGCTTTTCGAGGTAGGTAAGGAAAGTATCTGCCTGCCTCTTTTTGTTGGTATTGATGGCAGGGAAAGTGAAATCGTGTTTGCGGTTTACGTTGGCAATACCTACTACAATACTTGGCTGCATATAGCCTATCATGGTGAGGAACTGTACATTGCCCACCGTATGTATAAAGTCTTCGTTAGCGCTGCCATCCAGTTGGTAGATGACGGGGAAGTTCTTTGCTGTATCATCATGATAACCATCGGGCAGGTAGATGTTGATGGTACGCTGTTGCGCAAGTGAGGTGGAATACAGGCTGTCTACAACGCCCAGTACAAAAGGCTTGGTGCTTTGTGCAGATGCGGTGATGGTACCTGCAACGAGCAGGAGAATCGGTAATAGTTTTTTCATAAAAAGTCGGTCTTATAATGCTGTGGCAAAGCTATCAAAAACACTGCCAGCAATCATCCCCCGTGGTGGGGTAATATCTGTGACGCAGATCATTACACCGATTGATCTAGGTCATATTCCACGCCATCTGCCTGTTGTTATTTTGTATCAGGGAACAAGAGATAAAAACACTAAAAGGTTGATTAAATAGTTTTTTCGAAAACTTGGTGTGTAGTATAAAGTAAAAGGGAGTTTTCACTCCCTTTTTTATTTCACTCTTGTATAAGTAAGCGTATTGCCGCGTGCTGTGTAGATGAAGGAGAGGTTTTTCTCGCCGGCATCTACTACTATATAGCACATATCGTCTTTAGGAATATAGAGGTAGTAGTCCTCATTCTCGGTACTGTCGGTGCAGCTTTTGTGGCTGATGGTATAATCGACCGTATCATTACCACTGCCTTCGTAGCCTAGTATGTATTTGTCTTTGGTGATGACGAGTGTAGCCTTCGGGTCTTCCACACTCACCCAGCTACCCTGTATCATTTGCGGTATGGCCGATGCATCTGCAACAGCCTCTGCCACCTGTCCCAGTGTAGGCGATTGTGTAGCCGCTATGGTTGCAAGGTCTTCCCCTTCGGTAGATTTTCCCGCATCGCCACTACAGGCAGACAGGTATAATACAGCAGATAACAAGAGTAGCTTTTTCATACACTAAAGTTACGAAAACAGGTATTTACTTCTTCAGATAAACAATAACGGGAAAATGGTCGCTATAGCCATTGTTCCAGTACGTGCCACGAAAACTACGGAAAGGATAGTTGCGGAATTTACCACCTTCCTGCCTTAGGAATGGACGGTCGTATATCTCTGCACCTGCATACTGTATACCCTTGCTTTTTACAAAGCCCGCAGACAGTATCATCTGGTCAAACAAATCCCACTTGCGCTGAAACACAGCTGTGCCCTTGCCACTTGCATAGATGCTCGTGAATGGATTGTACATCGTGTTATTACCCACCGCATTGGCATCTGTAATGCTGCCCAGTTCTTGCGTAAGGCTGGCATCTGTAGGGTTATCATTCAGGTCGCCCATCATCAATATACGTGCATTGCGGTTCGTGCGACGAATCTCATCAATCATCTTTCTATTAGCAGCAGCCATCTCTCTGCGTTTATATTCCGTTTCGTCTGCACCTTCTCTGCGCGATGGCCAGTGGTTTACCAGCACATGTACGGTATCACCCGCCAGTATGCCTTTTACATACAATGGCTCGCGCGCTCCTTTGCGTACAGGTAGTTGTTTAGATGCCAGTACTTTAAACACAGCAGGATTGTAGAGCAGTGCCACATCTATACCGCGCGGGTCTGTACTGTTATACCATACATATTTATAGTTGCGTGTTTTCAGTTCGGTGGTATTCACCAGATCGTTCAGTACTTTATTATTTTCTACCTCTGCAATACCTATCAGTGAAGCACCGTTTGCATTTTTGTCTGTGCCTGCACGTTGCAGTGCATATGCCATGTTGTGCAGCTTCTGGCTGTATATCTTATCTGTATACCTATAGCTGCCATTGGGAGTAAACTCCTCATCATCCGTCAGCGGGTCATCTGCAGGGTCAAACAGGTTTTCGAGATTGTAGAACACAACAGGGTACACCTGTGCGTTTGCCGTGAAAGCATAAAGAAAAACTATGAATGTTAGAATGAGTTTGTTCAATTGTTAATTGGTTGAGTAGCGTAGCAAGTTATGAAATTCCACCTTAGATGAGGGATGTGGTACACATGTATGAAAAGCTCCCCTCCTGTTTTTAGGAGGGGATATTGGCAGAGAGATGCGAAGCATGTCGTTGCCAATCGGGGTGGTTGGCTCGTAGCGAGTGTTGACCACCTCCCCCTCGTTTCACTCGGGTACTCCTCCTAAGAACAGGAGGAGAGCTTAATTGTTATTTTTATACAACTGCTAATGCGCACGACACCGTATAGGATTTAGAAATTACCATTTCGATATTAGTATTTACACTGCCAGTACATGTATCATCTCTATCATGTCTTTGCTAATGATGGCGTTTTGTTTCACACAGCTTTCAAACGGTGTGTAGACAATCTCTCCGTTCATAATGCCTGCCATCACCTGTGTTTTGCCGGTGCGTAGTGCCTCTACGGCTGCATGTCCTAAGCGGCTTGCCAATACCCTGTCTGCACAGGTAGGGCTGCCACCACGCTGTATGTGGCCCAGTACGGTACTGCGCACATCCAGCAGTGGGAATCTGCGTTGTACTGCAGCATGTAGTTCTTTCGCACCACCAAAATCATCGCCCTCTGCTACTACAATGATGTGCACATTCTTCTTGCGGCGCTCGTCCATATCTATACGGTTCAGCACATGGTTGATGTCGGTTTCTGTTTCGGGTATCAGTATGTCTTCCGCACCACAGGCTATGCCGCTGTGCAGGGCTATATAGCCCGCGTCGCGCCCCATTACCTCTACAATAAACAGGCGATTGTGCGCCTCTGCCGTATCACGTATTTTATCTATCGCCTCTACAGCCGTATTCACAGCCGTATCAAAACCAATGGTGTAGTCTGTACCTGCAAGGTCTTTATCTATCGTACCGGGCAAGCCAACAGCAGGTATGGTATATCGTTTAAAGAACTCTACCGCACCACGGAAAGTACCGTCGCCACCTATCAGCACCAGACCGTTGATGCCATGTTGCTGCAACTGGTTGTAGGCTTTCTGCATGCCTTCTTCGGTCATGAATTCTTTGCTGCGGGCAGTCTTTAGTATAGTGCCGCCACGCTGTATGATGTTCGATACATCGGTAGCTTCCATGCGGTAGATATCGCCCTCTATCATACCCTGATAACCATGGCGAATGCCATACACTTCCATGCCATGATACACGGCTGTACGCACTGCCGCACGCACCGCAGCGTTCATCCCGGGGCTATCCCCGCCAGATGTCATAATACCTATTTTGCTGATTGCCTCCATAGTACCTGTTCTTGTATTGTGAAAGTAGCTAATTGTATAATTCGATTGTTGACGGATGCAGAGAATTAACAATTATGGGAAGGGTAGAAAATAAAAAAGCCACTTTTTACGGTGGCTCTATTGCAGTTTATACTTTTGTTTTACTTCGTTCAGTATTCGGTGTGCTTCTTCCTCGCTATATGCCACGAGGTAGATGGTCTTTATGGTGTACGTACCATCAATGGTTTTGCCCTCTACACTGATACCATCTACTTTTTTATCAGTTAGCTGTATGCCCTTTACCACACCGTTCACTACTTCTGCCTTATACTTGTTCAGCGTGCCCATGTCGGACATGTCGAAATCTTCATCATTTGTTCTTGCCATAGCATGAAGATAGCAAATCAGAGGCAGATTTTTTATTTCTTTCCGTATTAACAGTTCAGGAAATATATACGCAATTGAGCTAAGTATTGTAAAAAAAATGAGACTACTTTATAGTGCATATTTCTATTTTAACTCTTTAATTTCTCCATTGCCTGAGCTTTCTATCACTATGTTTTTTAGCTCATATTCAAAGTCTTTGCAACAAACGTTTTTTAATTTCCATCCCTTGTCTGATATTATTAATTGTGCAGACTGATTGTGGGTTGCACATTTTTTGCCCTCAATAATCTCTTTAAATTTTAGGTCGATAGCATTCATATTACTTAATGTTTTTTTAGGTTCAACACTTTTACTATACCAATAAAAATACTTAATAAGAGCAGTTGATTTTCATTTTTATTTAAATGCATATTTGTGATACTAACCAGGTGGAATTAAAAATGAAAGCCACTATTAAGTGGCCTTCATTTTAGAACAATTACCTTTTATTTAAACTCCTCGTTAAATCCTACATCGAAAGCTCGTTCTTTGACTTCATTTAATTTTTCAAAGTCTGCAGCTATAACATCATATGTTGCTTTGTCAATTTCCTGCCAGCAGGCGATTATAATTGCGCTATATGTGTTAGGTGGGCCAGCATGGTACATTTCAACTTTCTTTCTGAAATCAACAATTGTGGAAGGATTGTCACTTTCATGGAGTAGGTTTACTGCGTCTCGAATTTGACCATCTTGAAAAATGAGGGCTGAAAAAGTGTAATAATGCATGGTGTGTGTTTTTTATACTAAGGCTACATTGCCTTAGTAAACTAAAGATACGGATAATGCCAATATGTGTATTATTTGACATGCGTTATACACATTTATCTGTGAATAAGTTGAGATTGAAATGCACAAAAGGAGATTGACCACAACGCAATCTCCACCTTGTTTTTTCGTTATTAGGATTGCTGCGCTTATATTCGCAGACGCTTATACTGCCTGATGAAGATATCGGTTATCATTGTTAATTATAATGTGAAGTACTTTTTGGAGGTATGCCTGCACAGTGTGCTGCGTGCTACCAATGGGTTTGATGCCGAGGTGATAGTGGTAGATAATAACAGTACCGATGGCAGTATGCAGATGGTGGCAGAGAAATTCCCCACCGTCATCCGTATAGAGAACAAAGACAATGCGGGCTTTGGCAGGGCCAATAATCAGGGTGTGGCAATAGCCAAAGGGGAGTACATCCTCTTTCTGAATCCCGACACGGTAATGCCTGAAGATTTCTTTACCAAAACCATCGGCTATATGGATGCCCACCCCGAAGCGGGTAGCATAGGCCCCAAGCTGCTGGATGGTAAAGGACAGTTTGCGCCCGACGGCAAGAAGTCTTTCCCTTCGCTATCGGTAGCTATCTTCAAAACAACGGGTATTAATAAGGTATTCAGCAAATCTCCCTACTTCAATAAATACTATGCCGTACACATTGGCGACGATGAAACTGCTGCGGTAGATGTACTCTCGGGCTGCTGTATGCTGGTGCGTACTGCTGTGCTGTCCAAAATAGGTGGCGCATTCGACGAAGACTATTTCATGTATTGCGAAGACGTAGACCTTTCTTACCGCATACAAAAGGCAGGCTATCAGAATATCTATTTCCCCGAGGCTACACTGATACATTATAAAGGAGAAAGCACGCGCAAGGCTACACTGTCTTATGTGCGCATATTCAACGAGGCGCTCTCTACTTTTGTGCGCAAGCACTATAGCAAGGGCAATGCACAGTTGTTTACCATCTTCATCAATATAGGCATAGTACTGCGTGCCATACTGGGTGTGGTAAAGCAGGTGCTGAAAGTGCTGCGCATGCCTTTGTTTGATGCACTAGTAATGCTGGGCACGCTGTGGTTTATGAAAGAATTCTGGGTGGTGCATGTAAAGAATATAGAGCCTATACCGCTCAGTTCTGTACTGGCTACCTTCCCTGTATATATTGCGTTGTGGGTGGTTAGTTTGTACATCAATGGTGTGTACGACCAGTCGTATCGCGGCCTGCGCGTGATACGCGCTATGGTGATAGGTACCATTATGATACTGGCATACTATGGTTTGCTGCAGCCGGGTTTGCGATACTCTCGCGCTATAATCATATTCAGTGGTATATCGGGTACGGTTATTATGCTGGCGCTGCACGAGCTGTTTTTCCGTCTGGGTATCTTCAAGTTCATCCCGTACGATAAGCTGCCACGCAAAGCCGTGATAGTAGCTGATGAAAAGAACTATGCTGATACTGCCAATACATTGCGTCGTGTACACTACGCACCGGACCTGAACGGACGTATAGCTACTGACAATAACAAGGGCACGGCACTGGCAGGCATCAACGAGCTGAAGCCTTACCTCTTTACCGCAGGCATCAACGAAGTGATATTTTGTGTAAACGGCCTTAGCTATGCGCAGATATTGCAACAGATGCAGTATTGTGGTGGCGCGTACGAATACAAGATACACCTGCAGGGCAGCGAGAGTTTTGTGGGCAGCAACAGCAGCCACACCGCAGGCGACCTGTATACGCTTGATAAACGCTACAACCTCTCCAAATTCTCACTGCAACGCAATAAGCGCATACTGGATGCCGGGCTGTCTGTAATCTTCCTGATAATGTGGCCATTGCTGCTGCTGTTTGTAAAAAACGGACTGCAATTCTGGGTAAACTGCATATTGGTGCTGACGGGCAGAAATACATGGGTAGGCTACACAACTGCCAACAACCAACTGCCTGCTATACGCAAGGGTATACTGCCGCCATATTTTATAGCTGCAGACTACGAACCCTCTGCCACCGTGGCTTCTCAGCTAGATAGCATCTATGCACAGCAATACACGGCAGGTGCAGATTTGACACTGATACTTAAGAATTTTAAATATCTGGGAATAAATTCAAAAAAGATTTTGCAGAAATAAGAAAACGATTATTTTTGCAATCCCAATCGGGGAATTACACTCCTCCTTAGCTCAGTTGGTTAGAGCACCTGACTGTTAATCAGGGGGTCTCAGGTTCAAGTCCTGAAGGGGGAGCGAAAAATTAGAAAGGCTTACGGAAACGTAAGCCTTTTTTGTTTTTTAACCGCACTGAAATAAGCAGTAAAATCTTCTTTTTAGTCTTTTTTTAGGTCAAATGACCTGAGTTTGTGTCAAAATTGACACCTAAATAATTTACATGTGATTACTCACTAAACGGACTTAATGCTGATATGTTTGGTGCTCAAACCAACTGAGCTAAGGAGGAATTTCAAGTTGTAAGTTATTGTTAGGAAAAGTCATTTTATTATCTTCATATGTAAGACTATCATATGAACACCGATTATGACGATGATTTCGAAACTATACCTTTAAAGGAGATGTTCGATATTGAATTTAAGGCTATTAGAGAAGCATTAATGTCCGTTCAAGAGAACTATGCTTGTATTCGCTATCTATTATCATCAGATTCAAACCAACAAATTGACGATGCAAAAAAGGGAGTTTTCTTCGCGTTATGCATTGAAAACTGTGCATACAGTATTTATATAAATCTTCATAAGCTTTTTTCTGATGGTGAAGATTATAGTTTTTTTAAGTTCATCAAAATAGTTACATCTGGTTCTTATAAAGCGCTTAATATTCCTGTAGGAACTGTCAAAGAATGGCGAAAAAGAATCAACGAACAGAGATTAATCATTGATGCTGTTGGTGGTATCCGAAATAATGGAATTGCTCATTTTAAAAAACCGTCCGATACTTCCTCAACCCGTTACCTGTCTTTCATGGAAACAGAAACTCTCATAACTATAGCTCAGGATATTTTCAAAGATATATATAATCATGCGTTTGCAAGTGCATTACTTATAGATAAGCCACTCAATCCAACTGTTGATAATTTGCAGAGAATTGTTGAATGGTATGCAAAATATCCCCATCTACTTGCTGAATATCAAAAAATACAATTGAAGCTTGATGGACATGATGTAAATGGGCTTTAAATTTAATTTGACATTACAATATTCATTATCTCAACATACCTAATGTAACAATCATTAATAGTCTTGTAAGTAGAATATTACGAGCGAAACAACGTAACGCTTATCAAAACTATATAGAATATATAAGATTCCCTTATTACAAGAATCTTGAAAAAGATACCAAAATTTTTTCCTTTGTTGGTGTTCTTCACCAACAAAGGAATGATACAAGAATTGCAGGTGAAGAAAACCTGCAACAGCGAATAATTTACCAATAACAAAAGGCTCACGTTTCCGTAAGCCTTTTTTACTACACTCAAAATCAAAATAAACAATCCGCTGTATTTCTACTCACTGATTTTCAGTACTACATTACCCTTTTTCCTTCCCGATTCTACATACCTGTGTGCAGCTACAATCTCGTCCATTTGAAAAGTCTTGTCAATAACTGCCTTTAGTTCTCCTTTTTCAAATAGCGCTTTCAGCAAGTATAGTTGTTGTACGGTTTCCGAGGCGTATACAGAACTGACAGTCTTAAATATTCCGTTTTTGTTCAACAGCGGTTCGCATTGCTTTTTGTTGAATTTGCCTACAGCGTCAAAAACGATGTCAAATTTTTCGGACTGTTTGGTAAAGTCTTGCTTGTCATACAATACAATCTTATCCACGCCAAGTTTCCTTACAAGTTGTTCTCCTTCGGTACTGCAAACTGCAGTTATAACTGCTTTGTATTGTCTTGCAATCTGTATGGCCGATGTCCCCACCGACCCTGTTGCACCGATAATCAGGATTTTGGGATTTGCCTTTTCAACTATCTTCGCTTTCTCCAAAAAATATATGGCTGTCTGCCCGCCAAAAACAATAGCAGCAGCTTCCTGAAATGTTGCATTATCGGGCATTGCAATTACATTGCTCTTCGGGCTGACTGTAATGTATTCTGCATAGGTGCCGAATTTCAAACCCGTCATACCGAACACCTTATCGCCCACATTGAAGGTAGAAACCCTGTTACCCACAGTTTCAACAACGCCTGCAAATACGTTTCCTAAAATAGCTTTTCTTGGTTTTGTAATACCCAACACCAATCGCATAATTATTTTCATAAAGCCCTGTACATCCAGGCTTCTTACTCTTACATCTCCAGAGTTTACGGATGTTGCAATTATCCTTACAAGTATTTCATTTTCTTTAGGTAGGAGTGTGGGGACTTTTGCCAATTGCAAAACATCAGGCGTACCATATCGGGTACAAATAATTGCTTTCATTTGATTCCTGTTATGGGTTTAGAAATTATATGCAGCCATGCTACCTTTTCATGAAATCTATCATTGATGCTTTTACATTCCTGTGCGCGGCCACTTCCATGCATAGCGGAGAATCAAGCTAAGAAGAATAACCTCTACAGCAGCGCCCAACACCATGTGTGCCCAAGCCTCTCCAGTCAGGTTAAACAGTATAAGTGGAATATTCACCGCCGCTGCAATGATGTTTATCATGCGGTTAGCTTTTGCTGGCAATGCAACAGATAAGAAAATCATTAGTGCAGGAATTGTTACTACTGTAAGTGCTCCGACAAGAAATCCCTGCGTAATATCGAATACAAAAACTTTGCCTTTCAGGATGTTTTCTATATTATTTGGCATGTATAACGCGAAATAATCAATATAGATAATGAGAAACATTAAGCTCGCCCACAATGCAGAGAGCTTTAGTTTCACATTCACTTTAATGTCTTCCAATGAGTTTTTTGATGTGTTTTGCGTATTCATAAATTTTGGTGTGTTTTGTGTGTTGATGATTTAGCAATTAAAAATTGTACCCAAAGTGTAGCCCTGGTTCAGGTGTCCATTTCGGCCACTTGTCATCTTTTTCTTTAAATCCTGCAGGCATTTTTGTGTAATAAGCACGGCCTGCAACACCAATCGATGGTTCTATGAAAAACCTATCCTTCAGCAGCTTAAAGTGATAGCCAACCCTATACGTGTTGAATATGATAAAACCGCTACCCACTTTATCACCGTTATCATTCTTAAAGGTTTGCCACATAGGCATTGCGTGTACGGCTGCATATAGCCCTTTCCACACATACCTTTGATAAGCCAGCCCTATTCCATACTCGCGTATATAACCCGGAAACTTCTCTTCAGGTTTTCCGTATGACTTATTGTAAAACGGGTTTATACCAAGTGGCCAGGCATGTTTCCATGTTATCAGTTCCAGAGAAATAACATCTCTTCTCGTCAGGCGATAACCCAGATTCAACTGCGCAAACCCCGGAGGATTAACGGTGGAAAGATTCCCTAATAAAAACAAAGTGCTACCTACAAAACACTTTTTATAAGTGCTGTCTGTTTTGGCATACTGTGCTTTTAGTTGGGGTGTGCACATCATCATTAAAGCAAAACCAAGCAAGAAAATTTTCTTTTGCATATCAATTCTATTTGTTTTAAACATTGCTGCAAAAATAGATTGACACTATGCTACAACTCGTTCACTTAAGTTAAGAAATGAATCCTTTCGCGCTTATGCAAGCCTGCTTTGCGATTGAGGAGTGTTAACTATAGCTTGCTAATTGTTGTTTTGAGTATTGAGAATGTATCAATTGAAATTGTATCCGAAATGCAGCCCCGGTTGAATAAAATAGTTAGGCCATTTTTCTTCTACTTTCTTAAATGACTCCGGTACATTGGTCCTGATAGGCCAGTAGCTAACACCGATAGCCGGTTCAAAAAAGATACGATTTTTGAAGAACTTAAACTGGTAACCCACATGGAAGTTTACATATAATGTATATCCGTTCCCAATCTTCTTTTTATTCTCATCCATGTATTTTTCAAAAGCATTCAATGCATATACAGATGTATAAGCTCCTTTCCACCAGAAACGCTGGTAGCCTACTGTAGGTGCAAGTATGCGTGCACGTCCGGGATAGTTTAGTCCCGGTCCGTCAAACGATGGACCGAAAGGAATGCCTATTGGCCATGCATATACCGATCTTTTAAATTCTACGGAAACAACATCTTTGGTTGTTACCCTATAACCGAAGTTTAATTGTACATACTCAGGCCTGTTTTTGTCATTAGGAATGAAATTCCCCAACATATACAGGGAACTACCAATATAAAACCTTTTGAAATTGTTGTCTTTTAAACCAGGCTCTGCTTTGATTTGAAATGTGCTTGCCATCATTAAGACAAGGCTCATAAACATAATTTTCTTCTGCATATCAATTCTAATCGTTTTTTTTGAATGATATGCAAAAGTAGATAGGCAGGATGCCTCAATTCGTTCACTTAAGTTAAGAAATGAACTACTCTTTATTTTTCTCTGTAATCCTTGCTCTTACCCTGCTTAATGATTCAGGTTTGATGCCCAGATAGCTTGCCAGCTGATATTGTGGCACACGTTGGATGAGGTCTGGCCTTTTCTGCAATAAGTTTAGATATCGTTGTTCCGGTGAAGAAGTTTTAAACTCGTCAAAATTGATTTGTTGCTTGGCTAAATTTTCTTCGGATAGTTTTCTGCACATGATTTCAAACTTTGGAAATTTAGCATTTACTTCTACTTCCATATCAGAATTTGTAACTGTAAGCAGTGTGTCTTCTATGCAACTAACATAATATTCGGACGGAGTTTGAGTTATAACACAAGGTGGGGTCAGGGCTTCCATTTCTGTATAGAAAGCTGTAGTTTTTTCTTCACTATCTATAACGTAATATGTGCGGATACAACCTTTAAGTACAAAATAGCTGCTTTTCGATTTTTGTCCTTCTTTGAGTAAAATTGTTCCTTTTTTAACAGTGCGAAATATATCCAATGATAGTATGATATTCTTTTCCTCTTCTGTCAGCGAAATGTATTTTGACATAAAGTCAAATAGTATGTCTTCCATTGTTTTTGTGTTGTTGCGTTTAGCCTTCTCTTACATTTGTCTTTAACGATTTGTATATACCATGTCAGTGGTATGTTTTCTTCTCGGTAAAATTGGCTGAAAGTATTGTATTTACTGCGTCTTTAATGAGTTTCAAAGTTAACGTTTAACTACTACAAACACAAAATTCTGACTGTTAATAAGGGGGCTTGTGGCCATAGAGCGCCAATAACAACGATAATAAGTCTATATTGTGTCAGCATCGGACTTTTCGGTTGGATAGTTTTAATATGCTGTAGTAGGGTAATGAATGATAAGTATGATGCGTTTATCGGTAGTTTTATCGATAATAAAATAGGAATATCCACTTCCTTCCTCTCGGCAGAGTTGTCTAAAAACCTAAGAACAAATCTTGAACAACTGGATTTGGAAAACCGAATGTTGCCGGCAGGTATTGGCAATGATTTGATAAAAGACCAGCACCAGCAGAAAAGACGCGATAAGATATGCTGGATAGACAAAAAGAATAACAATGTTCACGAGCTTGCTTTTCTGGAAGAGGTAGAGCATTTCATCGAATACCTGAACAGGACTTGCTACACCGGCATCAATGCTTACGAGTTTCACTATGCATTGTATGATACAGGTAGTTATTATCACCGGCACAAAGACCAGTTTAAAACCAATCAGGATAGAAAGTACTCCTTGATAAACTACCTGAATGATGACTGGCAGGAAACAGATGGTGGCGCGCTGATAGTATATCAGGACGATAAGACAGAAACTATTTTGCCCGATATGCAAAAAGCTGTATTCTTTCAAAGCAGTGAGCTGGAGCATGAAGTAGCCATTGCGCACAGACCACGCATGAGCATTACAGGCTGGTTGAAGAGGGTATAAGTGCTGATACATTATTGATTCAGTTTTAAAATACCAGTACAAGATTAGTATGGCTTACGGAAACGTGAGCCATTGTTGTTATTGCCCTCTTTGAGCTTAGTACTTTACTTTTATTTCGATATTTGTGGTACGTCCTTTATCGTCTGTGCACGATATTTTTATAACGGGTGTAGATGGTACAAAGAACTTCTTTTCTGATGGCTGCGAGCTGCAGTAGAACTGGTCGTTTACATACCAGTACACCTCTTTTACATCGTTTGATGCTGAGCACATTAACTGCAATTGCTGCTCGTTTTTGTCAAGTATAATGTATGTCATCTTGTTGGTGAGCGATGTGATGACAGGTGGTTTCCCATCAAACACGCGCGAACATGCAGGATTGTGCGGGGGAATTTTCTGATAAGCGGTATGATTGCTTTCATAATACGCTGCCAGCTCCGCAGAGATGTTGGGGTACTGTTTTGTTTTATATCCACTGGCAGGCAGGCATGTTGTGCAGTAAGAAATGCTTTCATCAGGTGCTATCCATACATCTGTAAGGTGGTTGCATCTTTCTGCCGATGATATGCCAGGTATATAATAATCCATTGTTTGTGCAGTGCAATAGTCATTGGGCAGCATACCACTTTCATTGCATACAAATCGCATGGCAAGGTCTTCGGGTTGCTTCAGCCATTCCCTGCCTGCACTGCGGTCTATCAGGTTGAAGAGTTGAAACAGCAGCGGGGTAGCGGTGCCTGCACCATTCAGTCCCGCAACACCTGTGCCGTTGAAATTGCCTATCCATACGCCAATGGTATAGTTCTTGTTGTAGCCAATACTCCATGCATCTTTGCGTCCGTAAGATGTGCCTGTTTTCCATGCAATCTTCGGTATGTTATACGCTTGTTCGTACAGGTTGGGCAGTTCTGGTCTGTGCAGTTCTGTAAGAATACTGCTTATCATATAGCTTGCTTCCGGCGAAAGCAACCGAGCGCCTTTCTGTTTCTTAACTGTGTCTGTTGTATACTTTGGTGGAACGTACAAACCCTCATTGGCAAGCGATGCATAGAGCGCCGTAAGTTCCTCCAGCCTTACGCCGCAACCGCCAAGTATCATAGAGAGCCCCAGTTTATTGCGCTTATTCCATATTGAAGTAAAGCCTGCATCTGTCAGTTTCGTTACAAAATTTTTTACACCTGCATCGTGCAGCATTTTTACAGCGGGTATATTCAGTGAGTTGCGCAGCGCATCTTCCACCGTCACATTACCACGAAATGAAAGATCGTAGTTTTCGGGTATGTATCCGTCTATATTGATGGGTACATCAGCTATTATAGCCTTGGGTGTTATCAGACCCATATCCATACACATGCCATACAGTACAGGCTTTAATGTGCTGCCGGGAGAGCGTATGGCAGATACGCCATCTACCTGCCCATTGTGCTGAAAGTCGCTGAAGTCTGCAGAGCCAACGTATGCACACACTTCTCTTGTTTTATTGTCTATGATGATGACAGATGCATTGTGGATGTTATTCAGCTTCAGTGCACGCGTGTAGTTGTATGTAAGGTCTGCCGCTTTGTGTTGTATGTCGGGGCGGATGGTGGTTTGTATCATGGCATTGCCCGGTTGCATGTTGCGCATACGGTATGCCAGTTGTGGTATCATGGCAGGTGCGTCAAGGCGGGATGCGTGCAGCGGCTCTTCTATTGCATCTTCAATCTGTTGTTTGGGAAAGAGTTCGTCTTTCTCAAAACGGCGCAACCATATATTGCGTTGTTTTACAATAGCGGTGTTGTCTTTGCCTATCACCAGCGTGTTCGGCCTGTTGGGTATGATGCTCAGTGCGGTAATTTCTGCAACAGATAGCTGGTCTGGTAGTTTGTTGAAGTAGAGTATGGATGCAGCTTTTACACCTTGTATGTTAGAACCATATGGCACAAGGTTCAGGTATAGCTGTAATATCTCGTCTTTGCTATAGTGTACTTCCAATTGCAATGCACGAAACATCTCCAACAACTTATTGAAGTATGTACGTCGCTTTGGCTGCAGCATACGCGCTACCTGCATGGTAATGGTAGACGCGCCCGATGTGCGCTTCATGTGCGTTACATTGTTAAAAGCCGCCCTGCCTACTGCAAATACATTAATGCCCGGATGGTAACGAAAATATTTATCCTCTTTGTAGATGATGGCTTTTTTGAGTTCGGGTGTTATCTCATTCAATTGGGTTTTAAAACGCCATTGTTCATCGCGCGTCAGGAAGGTGTGGAGCACGGTGCCGTCTTTGCCAAGTACTACCGGGGTGTACTCAATATTAGTATGCACAGGGAAGATAAGGTCTGCAAGTATAAATACTGCAGCCCCTATCCCTATGCCTTTCAATATGCGGATAGCCCTTTGCCTGGCTTGGGACATTGATATTAGTTTTCTGTCACTTTTACTACACCACTGCCATTGTAAGAATGGTAGGCGCCATTGTACATAGCATCTGCCTGCACAGGCCCCAGTTGATAAGTGCCCGGAGATACTGCACGTACCATGTAGTAGAATGTTTTAGCTTCTTTGCCTGCGTTGGTAAACAGGTTTATCCTGTCATCGCGTATGTCCATATAATCGGGTTCGGCATTGTTCTTAATCCATTTTATTTCGGGCAGTGTATTCAGCCTTGCATTTTCAATTTCAAGTCCTGCAGGCAACATGTCTGTTACAACTACATTGTCTACGCCACCGCTATACTGCGATTCCAACGTCAGCTTCACAATTATCAAATCATTCTGTCTGAATGTATTGTTTGTAATTGGCTTGCCATCCCTTGTGAAATAGCTACGACGCACTTTCAGGTAGCTGTCTTCTTCTTTTACTGTGCCTGTTGCAGATATGCCCGAAAGCTCGTAGAAATAATAATAGATGCCTTTGCCTTTTACATTCACCTGTAGTTTACTGTTGGCAGCATTGCGCAGGTCTGTACTTACAGCTTGTCCTTTTGTACTTGCCAACACTTTACCATTCACAACTACATCTGCCGTAGCGGTAGTCTTATTTGCCCTGCGTGCTATTTTGCCAAATGCAAGTATGCTGAATGCATTTTCCTGTGTGTTCAGATAGCGCTCGCGCAGCAATTGTTCTGAAAGCATGCGTGCCAGTGTGCCTACCTGCGGGTTGTCAGGGTCAGTATCAATCAGTGCATTTAAAGACACCGCCATGTCCCTTACATAAGAATAGAAGCTACCACCTGTAACGCCTGTAGATTTCTCGCCTGTAAATGCAGGTGGCATTACTTGTTTGGCTTTATCTTTTTGACCTGCCATAGCATAGGCTGCCGCCAGCATATAGCGGCTGTCGAGGCTCAGCATATCTAAGTGTGCCTTATAATAGTTCATAGTAGATTGCTGTGGTTGCCCTGCCAGTGCAAGCACATACAGCGAATAGGTGATTTCCTTTGCAGCGATTTCTCTTTTCAGATTCTGATTGTAGTACAGTATTTCCGTTTCGCGTTTGTTCATCTTAAACTGCAGGTATTTCAGCAGACGGTCTACTGTACTTGTGTTTACATCATAACCTGCTTTTTTAGCTTCCAGCAGGAAGTGTGTAGCGTATACACTGCCCCACCAGCTTTCGCTGCCACCATCAGGCCAGTAAGAAAGTGCACCGTTTGATAGCTGCATAGATTGCAATTTGGCTATAGCCTGTTGCACATTGTATGCAGGGTTCATATTCGGGTCGTCAATGCCTGAAAGGCTCTTAACTAGGTCGTGGTAATACAACTGCGGGAACACTGCTGATGTAGTTTGCTCTACGCAGCCATAAGGGTATTGTACAAGGTATGAGAGGTTTTTACTGAATTGCACCAATGGACTATTAGCAACCACCAACTTGCCTCTTACGGTGCTTGGTATAAAATCATTTTGCTGACCAACCACGGTATTACTTCCTTCAGATACCTGCCCGCTTGCATATACTTTTTGCAATGATGCCGGCGGACGAATACTGATGTCTGTCTCGTTGATAAATGTTTCGCCCATGCCACGTGCAGTAACAGTAACCTTGCCCGCGCCTATGTTTGGCTGTGCTGCCACACGGAATACCACACGCTGTTCGCTATTGGCTTTGATGAAAACATTTTGTGATGCACTGCCCGCAATGCTAAGCGGTCCGTTTACAGTTGTGCTTACAGATACATTCGCATCTTTGGCAGTGGTGTTACTGAGTGTTATCGGCATCAATGCTTCGTCTTTCGGGCTCAGGAAGCGCGGTAGTGCCGTGCTGATGATGAGCGGGTCTGCCACCTTCATATGTTGGTCGGCACCGCCAAATCCTTTGCCTTTGTACGCGATAGCCATTACGCGCAGGTCTCCGGAGAACTGTGGTATATCAACTGTATATTTTACAATACCACTGCTGTTTGCTTGTAGTATACCACTCCAGTATGAAACGTTTTTAACCCTGTTTACAAACATCGGGTTCACGCGCATATCGCTTGCAGCGGCCGCATCGCCACCCGTGCTGGAACGTCTTGTACGTATCTCCGGTAGCAATAGCGGATAGATGTCGTATGTGTTAGTTGCCAGTGCTACTTTCTGGTAGAAGTATTTATAAGCGTCAGGTGTTTCGTAATTACGTACCTGCAATATGCCTTCATCTACCGCAGCAATGGTAACAAAAGCACCCGGTGTTGTTTTTACCGTTATCGTCTGCTTTGTTTTAGAGCGAGACTTATCTGTAATAGCTACGCTGACAGGTAGATGATATTGTCTGTTTTCTACCGTTACAGATTTAAAGCCGTGTGCTACCGTCAGTGGCATGTCGCTGCCATCCATCGGGCGGAAGAGTGTTGCTGTAACATACACATTCGGTACCAACTCATCTGTGGCTTTCAGGTTCAGCGATGCAGATTTGTTTTGTGTTGTCAGGTAGTGGTATTCCTTTATATTGTTGCGTTCTATCGTCACAAGCATCCTGCCTTCAAATGGCATGGTGAAGAGGATATTCATGTTTTCGCCACTCTGATATTTGTCTTTATCTGCTTTGATGGTTACGTTACCCTCATTGTTCACCTCAAAAGACGAATACTGTGTATCCCATCCGCCACCGTATGCGTAGAAGGTCTGCGATACATAGTTGGCTGTACCTGCTAATGATATGCGGAATTCGTATTGCCCGCTGATGGCGGGTGTAAACATAAAGGCAGTATTAGTGCCACTGATGTTGATAGTCTGTTGTTTAATGATTTTATCTTCAGACTGCGAAACATACCTGTAGCTGCTGCCTTCCTGTTGTATCACAGTATGCCATTCACGCTTCAGCACTACTACTTGTGCCTGCACATTGTTTTGTGCATTGCCGTTTTTGTCTGTGGCTACCAGCATTATCTTCAATGGCTTGCGCGTGTCTACATACTCATCCATATTGCGGATGCCTATGAATGATGGCTGTGTATATACTTTTATATTCTGATAACGATGTACAGGACGTCCGGTCTCGTCAGATACCGCACACATTACATTGCCCGAAAGCAGGCCTGTATATGCAAGGTCGTTTGGCAGTGTAAAGCCAGACGCTGCAGAACCGTTGGATGCGGTGCTCCCTTTCTTTACATCAAAGTTTACATTCACCTCGTTTTTGATGGCAAATGAATAGTCGGGGAATTTGTCTGCAGTGAAATCTGTTTTGCTGATATTGAGAATGCTCTCATAATACCTGCCCGCCGCAGGTGTGCCAAACAGATTGTCTGCCTGTATAATGGCTTGTATAGAATCTCCGGGATGGTATTCCGTCTTATCCGTTTTCAGTTGCACCTTCAGCCTGTCGGGCATAAAGTCTTCTACACTTATATCATAGTTGTTCAGCAATACATCATTGCCCGTATATACCTCAAGCGTATAAGTACCTGTAATGGTAGTAGGCGGCAGTTTGAATGATGTTTCGCAAGCGCCTTCTGCATTCAGGATTTTTCTGTAGTTGGCAAATTCTTTGCCGTTAGGCATCAGCAGGCGCAGCTTCACTGGGATGGCTCCCGGTGTGTTCCATTGCTCATCGCGCAGTATGGTGCTGGCATTGATGGTTTCGCCAGGACGATACAGGTTGCGTTCTGCATATATCATGGCATTCAGGTTGGTTTTGTTAGGCATGCGCCCACCCACATCAAAACGAGATGTTTCTATTCTGCTTTGCGTAAGCCATACAAAGCTGAACTCGCTGTTCTTCTTGGCAGTCACCATGGCTACGTTAAAGCCCGGTAGTTTATTACGGATATCTTTAAACACAGCTACCCCTTCAGCATCGGTTGTGGCATCAAACATACGCTGGTTGGTATTGCTGATGAGCGATATTTTGACATCAGACATAGCCGTAGCATTCCTGATGGAATTAGCAAACACATATACATTGTCGTTGTCTTCTTTTACTATCAGCCCTATATCCGAGATAGACAGGATTTTAGAATGTTGCACCCATTTATGGTCTTTAGATGCTACGGTGACAACATACACCCCGTCATAGCCTTTCAGCTTATCGCTGAAGTCGAGATGCAATACAGATGCTGCGTTTTGCTTGGGTAGTTTGGCTGTTTCGTATGTTTGTTTGAAGACGGTGTCGCCCAGATTTTCTGTATCGTAGTAGTCGTAATAGCCATAATTGTCCGTCTCTTCATCATACTCATAACCATAGCGCGTGCCTGCACGCATAAAGAATTCAAGATTGTTCTCAAACACTTTTATCACACGCACTTCCACTTTTGGTACGTTCACAATATTCAACGCAAGGTTTTTGTAGCCTTGCGAACTGATGTACATGCCTTTTGTGTTTACAAACTTTATGGTAGGCGCAGGAGTGCCAAATGTTACCTGCTCTTCATAGTCTGTTTTCAGTTTGCCACCAAAAGCACCTTCCATTTTCTTAGAGATGCTCAGTTGGTATGTCTGTGTTACTTTCAGTTGATTGCTGCTGATAATGAAACCATCATCCGTTACCGCTACTTCGAATGCTACTGCAGGCTCCAGCGATATGCTTGCTTTCAGGCTTTCTTCCATTACAGGCTGAGAGGTATTAACCGTGATATAACCTTCGGTACCCGAATGCTCGGCAGTAACACCCGTTACAGACAGTGAGAAGCGCGATGGTATCACCGTATTAACGATTGTGTCTTTCTGTGCAATGGTCTTGCCCATTGCAAGTGGTATGCTTTTGTTTACTTCTATTTTCAAAGGCGTTTCCGCATCCAGCTCGTTTACGGGTACAAATTGCAGCGATACCGTTTTGCCCGTACCATTGTTAATGGTATTGGTAACAATGCCCCTGCCACCCGTACTTAGTTTGATGCGTGCAGCCGCATCACTGATTTTTACATCGTAATTGAAATCTACATCTACCTGCACCAATACATTGGCCATGCTCTGGCCGCGTGTCCATGCAACACGTGTAGCCGCAACCCGCAGTGGTGCTGTATGAAACTTGAACGTATTGTTGGCAATAGCCTGCTTCTTTTTGCTCTTGTCAAAAATATGCTTGGTGACAACAGCCTTGTACTCCGTACCCGGTTGAAAACCCGAAGAGGGGGAGAACATAAGCTGGCTGGAGCTGTTCCATTTATAAGAGCCGCCAACCGCCGGGGTGAATTCGATATAAGACGTATTGTCCCATGTGTTCAGCAGGCTGTCAGGGAAAATGTCTTTGTCGAAGTTGAAAATTAGGTTTTGCTGTGTTTCGATTTCCTCGCCAAAATCTGGTTTGATGTTAATACCGCCATTTCGGTTGCAGGCAGAGAATGCTACACATACCATGAGTATGACAAGTAGCCTGAGAGTGGATTTCATATAATACGGATGTATTATAAATATAACGCTGCACGAAGGATAAATTATATATGGAATTACATTTTATTTAAACCTTAACGAGACTTTAATAACTATCGGTTGATGCTAAGGGAAAATCCTTACAGACAGGCATTAAAAATTAAAGGCTTACGTTTTCGTAAGCCTTTGTCAATGCTATAGTAGTAGTGTTTTACTAGTATGTACAAACACCACCCGATTTTGATTCACAATTAGCACGGATTTCAGAATCATCGTCGCCATTTACGCTCAGTGATTTGCCGGCAGGGCAGTCGCATTTAGTCAGTTTTACACAAGAGCTGAAAGATGCTACAGAAAGGGTTAACAAGCCAAAAAGGATAAGTTTTTTCATAAGTTTTATTTGGTTATAACGCAATTATAAAAAACATATGTGAATTGTGCAAGCACAATAGAGTAAAGCTATCAGGTTGATTGTAAGCTTAACGCCTGAAGAATATACTGTCTATGCGAGACATAAGTGCTGGTTTATAAGATTTACCTATTGGTAGCAGAAAACCCCCTACATCCATCTGGTTTGCATCAATAGTTTTTATGGCATCGGTAGATACGATGTATGATTTGTGAATACGGATAAATTTTTCTTGCGGCAACTGGTCTTCAATACCCTTAAAGGTAAGGTAGGTAATGAGTTTTTTGCTCTTGGTATGAATAATGACATAGTTGGTCATACCCTCTATGTACAGCACATCTGCAAAGTATATCTTCTCAATTTTCTGGTTCACCTTCACGAAGAAATATGTTTCTCTTTGCTTCCTTGCATCTGCTGTTTCTATATGTTTGTATGCTTTAAGTACAGCTTTCTGAAAACGCTCATAAGATATTGGTTTCAGTAGGTAGTCTGTTACGTTTAGTTCAAACCCCTCCAAGGCAAATTCAGAGAAAGCGGTGGTTAAAATAGTGATGGGCGGCATGGGTATATTCTTTAAAAAGTCCAGCCCGTTCTGTTTGGGCATTTCAATGTCAAGGAACATAAGGTCTGTATGTGTACTTCGCAGTTCTATGCCTGCTTTTTCTGCTGTGTCCGCCTCGCCGGCCAAGTCCAGAAAAGGAATATCTGAAATGTATTCCTTTATTATTTTCCGAGCCATCGGTTCATCATCAACTACCAGGCATTGCAAATTTCGCATAGTTAATATTTAAGTACACAGAATAAGTATCGGCTGTATCTTTTATTGTCAATTCATAGTTTTTATCGAATAGCAATGCCAGTCTTCGTTTTACGTTTGCAATACCAATACCTTGCTTTGTGGTAGCAGGTGCATTGTTTTCTTTACTGTTTATACATGTAAAATGTAATTGTTGTGCAGTAGCGTACATTTCTATGCGAATGAAGTTTTGCTTGGCGTCATCCGTAGTTACATACTTAAATGCATTTTCTACAAACGGGATAAATAACAACGGTGGTATCTTATTGTCCGCATCGACAGTGTTGAATGTGTAGGTGATTGCTACGTTGTCGTTTTTTCTTGTCTTTTGTAGGTCAATATAGCTTTTAAGGTATTTTATCTCTTTACTGTATAGCACATAGTCATCGTCACATTCGTATAGTTGATACCGAAGGATGTCTGAAAACTTCAGCAGCATCTGCCTTGCGGATTCGTTCTGCTTATCAATGCTTGCATATATTGCATTGATAGAATTGAATAGAAAATGGGGGTTCATCTGGGCTTTAAGGTATAGTAATTCATTCTTCAGATTTGTAACCTCCAACTCTGCAGCCCGCTTTCTTTGCCTGAAAGCCTCTAGTGTAAATTTGATGGTGCTTGTTACAACAACAAAGCCACTGCATGCAATAGCGCTCCCGTACATTGCATCGAACAACGTAATGGGTGGGTTTGTGTGCAGATACTTATTAAGGTAATAATGCTCTGCATATCCTAGCGCGATTGTGCCGATTGTTATTGTAGCAACAATCAGGCTAAAATAATGGAGGTATTTTTCTGTTTGGAGGTATCTGGGCAAGAGCCAATTCAGGTTTGTATATACTACAGCTGCCAGTATCATAAAGTGTATGATGCCTGAAAGCAATGCCGCAGTTGTAAATCCTCCTGCAAGGATAGTGGTGCTGCTATATAAAGCAATATTAGCAAGCCAAAATATTATATGCCTGACTATCCTTTTAAATGACATTATTTCACCGAATATAATCGTTGTTGCATGATTAATAACGGGTAAATGTAATAAAGCCCCTATGTATTGACGGTAAAAGGCGAATAGATCTGGTCTATTCGCCTTTTGATAAGTTTCGAGTTTGGCTTTAGCGTTTTGTGAATTGATATATGGCTGCATCTTCTGAAAATGAAATTGTATAGTTGCCACTTGCCAGTGCTGATATATTGATGCTACCTGTACCTGTAATACTTCCGGTCATTATTAGTCTGCCTGTACCGTCTATGATGTTGTAGATTGTTGTTTGTTGTGCATTGCCTCCATCTATGGTTATAATGTCTGTTGCAGGATTGGGGTATATTTTCTTCGTTGCAATTGCTGTATGCTGAATACTGTTGGTGTTTGATATGGTGCTCTTCATGACAGTGCCATACTCTCCACAGGTATATACTCTATTGCCTGCTATCTCAATAGCCAGTAGCCCAATTGTATCGGCAACTGCTATGTTGGTCCACGTAAGGCCTGTATCTGTCGTTCTCAATATGGCAGTATTGCCCGAGAGCACACCGCAAACAAAACCTTCTGCATTGTTTCTGAATTTGATGCCGAACAGCTCTCCAAAGAAGCTGGGGCTTTTATCTGTCCATGTACTACCGCCATTGTTGGTTCTCCATATACTGCCATTTGTAGATACGCCTATCACTCTATTGGCATCTATACACCACAGATTGCTGACAACTGCAGGTGCACTTTTGGACGATGTATAGGTTGTGCCATTTCCTTTCAGTATTACTCCATCGCCCGATAACGATCCCGTACCTACGGTATATATGCTTGAACCCTGTGCAAATATCTTATCTAGAAAAAAGGCAGAAGAAACATTGGTCAATGTCCAACTGCTGCCACCGTTTGTGGTTTTAAGAACAATCGCAGATGAGGTAGCAATGCTTCCGCCACATGCGTAGTAGGTATTGGCATCTGCACAGTATATGCCGAAGATAAATGTGTTGGCAGGTGTAGGTGGTGTTTGCATAGTCCAGCTTGTGCCGCCATTGGTCGATTTGAGGATTGTATTGTTATCGCCTACTGCTACAATTTGCTGTCCGCTGCTGCCGGGTACTATTTTTATATCCCAGAGCGGATTGGTGGTGCCTGTTGTAAGCTTTGTCCAGCTTGTGCCTCCGTTGGTTGTTTTGATGATGATGCCTGTGTCTCCGCATGCATACACCGTGTTGGAGTCTGTTGCTGCAATGCCTTTCAGTTCGGTTTTCGTACCCGTATTCAGCTTGCTGAATGTCATTTGGGCATCTGCTTTAGCAGCAATTAATAACAATAGGATTAGTAATGTTTTTTTCATAAAAGTGTTTAGGGCAAGTTATCCGTGTTTCTCTTGCCCTATAGCTGCTTTTACGCTAACGAATCCTATTGCTTGACAAACAGCGTTTACTGCTTGACGATGTGGATTATTGCTTTGGAAGTGTTAAGTGTTTGATAGTAACTTTTGATTAGTTCTTTTCAATATTGTGAGTATGTACAAACTCTGCCACGCTGGTTAGTATATGAATGCCCAGTTTGTTCAGCAGTTCAGGATTGTCCAGAATCTGTGCAATTTCAGATCCTTTTATCTGGCCGAATTTATTGTCTGCCGAGTGTGTAATAAACGTCATGGCATTTTTTAATGGCAGGCCAGAACGTTCAGCATAAGAGTTGATGAGTGCTCGCTGATAATTCATCTCGCTCGTTATGCAGTTTCTGAACTCATCATAGTTCATCTTCATAGGTGGGGTAATGCCGCACCAGAAGTTGCGCTCCATGTAGTGAGAATAAGCACCTGCGCCATGTATTACAACAAATACATCGTCGGCTATGGGGTTGTCGGGGTGCAGCTCTGCAGGCACAGGTGTGTTTTCTGCAATCACATCAAAGTCTGCACATGCACGTCCGTGAAGATTGGCGCGCAGCTCTGCACGCTTTTCCAGTTTGCGTGCCTTGCCGTTTTCAAGAATAAAGTAATCGAAATCAAGCCCCAGGTCTGTAAGTGTACCGTTTTCTGAAACGCCTGTTGTCATTGTTACAATGCGTGTGCCGTCTCTGTTTATTTTTATGTTCGATACTTTGCCTATCAATACCTCTGCATTGGCCACCAGCCACCTGCCCGGTTCTGTATCTATACTTTCCGGTAAAGCAGCACCTTCTTCGTGGTAAATGCTTTCTATAAGTGGCAGTATATGCGCGCTGTAATGTGCTATAGGCAATGCAGGGTCAAAACCACCGCTCAGGTTCAGTTCTGTTACCGAAACGCCCAGTTCTTCTTTCAGCTTGCGGCTTAGTATGGCAGCATTGCGCACGCCATAGTCCCACAGGTTGGGGTTGTTAGAGCCGCTGCCCGGGTGGAAGGTAAAGCCTGCAACCGTCATGCCTGTAGCGGTAATGCTTTCTGCAAGCTGCATGGCTTGTTCATTATCTACACCATATCGTTTGTTGAAAGACTGGCTGTATCCGCCGCCCGAACTGCTACCCTCGGCATTGAACAGCCTTATTTGCAGGCGGATGTCTTTTTTGTTCAGCTGCAGCTCTCCTGCTACTTCTGTTATGATTCTTACATCATGAATATTGTCTGTGGCAAAATTGCGAACACCATCGCGTAGTGCTTTCTTTATATCAGAGCGTTCTTTCTGCGTTTGCCCGAAGTTTACTTTCTTGCTGATGATGTTTCTTGTCAGTCCGCATTCTATCAGCAGACGCAGTTCGCTATAGGTAGCTATTTCAAAACCTGCACCCAGTGCTATCAGTTTTTTCAGTACAAAAGGTTCGGCACTTGCTTTTACTGCAAAGTGTATAGTGCCTCTCTGCCCGAAGTGTTGGTGAAATGCCTCGTAATTGTCTGTAACGGCCATGTAATTGCAAACACGGTAAGCATGCCTTGTCAGCTGTTCCAGAAACTTCTTGCCATCTACCATGTGGCTCCAGTCTGCAAAGCTTTCCGTTATGGGGTGGTTTGTCAGCGGGCCTCTTTCAGACACTTGTGTATTATTATTCATATAAAAAGGTAAGCAGTTTGCAAAGGTACAATGCAAAAACTACTTACCCTTTATGTTCTGTATCCGTATATATTATTACTTCTTTGCTTTCTTCAGCTCCAGTACCTGTACGGTATTGCTACCATCGGTCGATTTCCATTTCTGGTACTTGCGTTCATTTTTCACGATTATCCATGTTTTGTTCAGCTGGCTACCCTCGCTGGTGATGGTGATGTTATCACTTTCTTTTTCCTTAGCCCATTTGAAGCCTGTATTGTCTTCTACCTTATTTTCAAACAGGGAATAGTTGATTTTCTTTACGCCTGTTTTATTGCGTTTGAAATCTATTGTACCAATATTGGCTACTTTAATTTCCTGCCCGTTAGGCGATTTAGACTCGTAGCTCGCAATATTCCACGTGCCTGTCAGCTTCGGCGAACAACTTGCCAAACTCATTGCGGCAATAACAATCAATGAGGCTTTTGTTTTATTTACCATATTCTTCATAATTACAACCACAATTTCGCAAATGCTGTGCCAAATGGGGAAAAAACTTGTAGAATGATTAGCGCTTTATGGGTACACAGACATCTTATTGATATTAATATGGTGGTTATTAGTAGGTTAACCATAAGCTTGTTGTAGTATATGAGTTTTGTAATGAATCTACATAAAGCTGTTGTTTACACAGGCTTAACGTTCATAACTTTCTCTTTACGCAGTGTTAATGTTGCAGATACAGTTCGGTAACATGCCTGCTTCACCTTTGCAGCATTAAACTGCGAAAATGAAAAAGACTTTACTAACATCTATGAGCATGCTGGCCTTGCTCGGTGCACAAGCTCAGCTGGTGAAAGGGCCAAGTTCATCACAAACACCTTATCAGACAATAAGCGCTACAGGCGTTCAGATTAAATCAATCCTGACAGCCGGAGACATTGTGTCTGGTTATAAAATGGTTGGTTTGCCTGATGGTGCAGGTGCTTTTGACAATGGTGACGGTACATTCACTATGTTGGTTAACCATGAAATAGGTAATCTTGGTGGTGCTGTACGTGCACACGGTAGCTCAGGTACCTTCGTATCAAAATGGGTTATCCGTAAATCTGACCTTACAGTTCTAAGTGGTGGTGATTTGATTCAAAGAGTACACCTGTGGGATCCTGTAGGTATGACCTACAGTGTATACTATTCAGCAAATCCATACACGCCAACATTGGGTCGTTTCTGCTCTGCAGACCTTGCTGCGCCTACGGCATTCTTTAATTCAAAAACAGGTAAAGGTACTAATGCACGCATCTTCCTGAATGGCGAAGAAGCTGGTTCTGAAGGCCGTGGCTTTGCGCACATCGCATCTGGCCCTGCTGCAGGTAATACGTATGAATTGCCTTATCTGGGTAAATTTTCTTGGGAAAACTCAGTAGCTAATCCACGCGAAAGCGATACAACGATAGTTGTAGGTACCGACGATGCTACACCTGGTCAGGTATATGTGTATGTTGGTATGAAAGGTACAACAGGTACAGACATAGATAAAGCAGGCCTGAACGGTGGTAAACTCTATGGTGTGGCAGTTAGCGGTATGGTAGCCGAATCGAACAGCAGCATACCAACTGCAGGTACTGCATTTACACTTGTAGATATAGGTACGGTACACAACATCACCGGTGCTACATTAAATACTAACAGTAATACTGCAGGTGTTACAAATTTCCTGCGTCCTGAAGATGGTGCATGGGACCCTGCAAATCCAAACGATTTTTATTTTGTTACTACGAACTCATTTACTGCAAACTCTCGTTTGTGGAGACTTCGTTTTTCAGACATCAGCAACCCTGCTGCAGGTGGTACTATTACAGCCCTGATAGAAGGTACTGAAGGTCCTAAAATGATGGATAACATGGGTATCGACAAATTTGGTCACATTCTGATTCAGGAAGATGTTGGTAACAACGCTCACCTTGGTAAAACTTGGCAGTATGATATTGCTACAGACGGCCTGAAAGAATTAATGTCTCATGATAGTACACGTTTCCTGACAGGTGGTTCTAAATACCTGACACAAGATGAAGAGGCTTCAGGTATCATCGATGCACAGGAAATTCTGGGTGCCGGTTGGTGGTTAGGTACAGATCAGGCTCACTATTCTATAGCTGGTGAGGTAGTAGAAGGCGGTCAACTTTTTGCTATGTACAATCCTGATTCATATAACTCAAATCCTGAAATAGCTGTTGCGGGTAATGGTAACAATATCGATAATGGTAAAAGCACTCCATCATCAAGTGATAATACTGACTTTGGTAACGTAGCTGTAAATGGTACAATCACTAAAACATTTACCATCAACAATACAGGTGCTGCTGCGCTGAAAGTTTCAGGTATCAACATCACAGGTGCTAATGCTTCAGAATTTACACTGGTAAGTGCGCCTACTTTCCCGCTGACGATAGCAAGTACTGCAAGCCAGACAATCACAGTTCAGTTCAAACCAACTGCTGTAGGCCTGCGCAATGCTAAAATCAACATCGTGAGCAACGACTTTGATGAAGCTGCTTTCAACTATTCAGTACTGGGTGTTGGTCTGCCAACTACAGGTATCAACAATCTGGAAGCTGCAAACTTTGCTAAGCTGTATCCTAACCCGACTTCAAACAACGTAACAGTTGCACTGACACTGAAAAAAGAAGAAAAAGTAACTGTTAGCGTACTGGATATGAACGGTCGTGTTGTGGTTCCTGCAATGGAAAAAACAATGTCTGCCGGCGAACAACAAATAAACGTAAACACTGCCGACCTGGCTAATGGTGCATACTTTGTACAAATAGCTGCAGGTAATGTGTCTACTAAAATGAGGCTGGTAGTTATGCACTAATATTTGCTGTATAACATCATACAATACCAATATGGGGTGCGATAACATGCGTACCCCATATTGAATTTCAAATAACACCACATTTAATTAATCATTTGAGCAGTAACAGGTATGCGGAGAAAATTTACAATCATACTGGTGGCATTGGCAGCCATCATCTTTTCTTACTCGTTTGATAATACCACCAATACAGAGCGCTACACACAAACCTATCACGCACAGCTGAATGAATTTGTAAAGTCATTGCAGGATTTGCACAGCTATATACAAAGTGCAAACCTCAGCAACCCAAAAGATATAGAGCAGGTACAGCAGCGTATACAGGCAGCCCGTTTCAATATGAAGGGTATGGATTTCTGGATACGCTATATGGAACCGCTGGCCTACAAGAAAGTAAACAGCCCGCTACCGGTAGAATGGGAAACGGAAGTATTTGAAAAATTTGAAAAACCATATAAAAGAGAAGGCGCTGGGCTTACACTGGCATCGCTGTATCTCGAAGAGGAAAACCCGTATAAAGATTCGCTTGCAGCACTGGTAAATGCAGCCATAGAAGCATGCAAAACTTATGCAGCCGATTCTATTACAAAAGACCTTACGTCTTACCATCATTTCTATCTCTGCAACAGGTTGCATATCCTCAATCTCGCTGCTATATATACCACAGGCTTTGAATGTCCGGATACTGCACAGATAATACCTGAGTTACGCAGTATGATGCAAACGGTTGCCAATACATATACTGCATTCAATGCATCTTTTCCCCAACAAAAACTGTCTGATGAATACTTGAGCCTGTATAATGGGGCACTTGCTTTTGTAAAAGCACAACCGCAAGACTACAGTAGTTTCGACCATTTTACGTTTATAAAAGACTATGTCAATCCATTGTATTTGCTCAATCAGCAACTGATTAACCAGCATAAAGTGGTATCGCGCAGCATGGTAGACTATGCGCTGAATAAGAATGAAATAACCATCTTCAACAAAGGACTCTATACGGGGCAGAATAGTAAAGGTGTGTTTCTGCGGGTAAAGGATGAAGCCATACTTGCAGAGATAGATAGGCTGGGTAAGCTATTGTTTTACGATCCTATTCTTTCCGGCAATAATATGCGTAGCTGCGCGTCTTGCCACAATCCCACTGCCTATTTTACAGATACTATCAGTGCCACATCTTATCAGTTAGACCACGCGGGTTACTTGCCTCGCAATACACCAACCATCATCAATGCACAGTACAATCATTTGTCAATGCTGGATGGTAAGCATTTTACATTGCAGCATCAGGCAAAAGGCGTAATGACCAGTCCTGTAGAAATGGGGGGCAATGAAAAAGAAATAGTTGAAAAAGTATTGAGCTGCGAAGAGTACAAAACAGCATTTGAAAAGCTACTGCAATACACACCGCAGGAGCCTCAACTTAGTATAGAGCATATAGCATCTGCCATTACCTACTACTACAGCAAGTTCAGTAAATACTATTCTCTGTTCGATGATGCTATCAATAATAACCAACCCATATCTGCACAGGCAAAGCAAGGCTTCAATCTTTTTATGAGCAAGTCGCAATGCGCCACCTGCCATTTTGTGCCACAGTTTAATGGTGTAAAACCTCCGTACATAGGGTCTGAGTTTGAAGTATTGGGCACACCTGCAGATACGGCTTACAAAGCGCTGAGCGCAGACAAAGGCCGTTATGACATCAACCCCGCAAAGGAAACTATGAATGCCTTTCGTACAGGCACTATGCGCAATGCTGCCTATACCAAGCCATATATGCACAATGGTGTTTTCAAAACACTGGAGCAGGTAATAGACTTCTATGATGGAGGTGGTGGTGCAGGCCGCGGATTGGTAGTAGATAATCAAACCCTTTCTTCCGATTCGTTGAAGCTGACGAGGGTAGATAAATCGAACCTGATAGCATTCATCAATACCCTGAATGAGAAAGTGGTTTTTGAGCAGGCTCCCGCAAGGCTCCCGCAATCAAAAATAAAAGCACTGAATAACAGGAAAATAGGAGGGGAATACTAAAATGAAGAACACAAAGAAGATAGCAATGCTTGTAATGCTCTGCATGTTGGCAATAGCTTGCCATACGGCTAAAAAAGCACAAGGGCCTGCATACGAACTGCCCGAGGCTATGAAGCCAGAAGTAAAGACTGAATATGCAAAGCTCTGCGACAAAGGGAAGATTCTGTATGATATGAATTGTGCGAAATGCCACAATACAGAAACCAAACATGCATCACTGATTCCTGATTTTACACAAGACCAGATTCGTGGTTATGAGATAAGGGTATCGAACCCCAAGCACGAAATGAGTTTGCTGGAGGAGCAGATAACACCGGAAGAATTGGGTTTGATATCAACCTTCCTGATGTACAAAAAGAAAACAGGCATCACAATGGTGAAGCCTGCCAAAGCGGATGCGGCTAAGTAGTTGTGCTTTGTAAGCAGTTATTCAAAAAGAGGCATGCTGTTTTTGAATAACTGCTATTATAAGCTTACTAATCCAGTGCGCAGGCAAAACAGTACGAGGTCTGTCCTGTTTGTCAACGAAAATTTTTCGAACATAATATCGCGGTACCAATCCACGGTACGTGTACTCAGTTTCATCTTCGTAGCCATATCATAGTATGGCAGCTCTGTACAGCACCATTCCAGAAAAGTTATCTGGCGGGGTGTCAGTACTTCAGGCTTGTTCTCGCGCGATTCTTCTACCAGTGCCTTCGGTACCAGCTTGCTGTAGTGGTAGCCTTTCACGTGCACATCGTTTACTGCTTTCAGCAATGTTTTCTCATCTGCGTTGGCAGCTACAAAACCACGTGCGCCAAAGTAGAGCATATAGCTCAATGTATAGCTGTGTGTATGCGGAGATACGAATACAACCTTCAGGTTGGGGTATTTGCCTTTCAGTTCTTTCATCAGCATAAAGCCATTGATATGCTTTAGCGAGATGTCTGTAACCAATACATCTACCTGTGGTTTGGTCTTTAATTTGGCAAGCAGCGCTTTGCCAGACTCTGTCTCGAATATCACCTTACAGCCGCCTGATGCCAGTGCGGACTTTATACCCGCACCCATCAGGGCATTGCCATTGGCAATGATTACCTTAATAGGGGCTTTACTCATAATAAAAACAGTTTGTTCAGTTTGTCTGTAGTGCGAAAGTATATATGATTTTTGTATGCAACATCACTATAATTAGGGATTAACAAGCTATAGGCAGTGGAAACAACAAATCATGTGTAATTCAGATAACAAGCTATTAAGGCAGGATAAAAGAAAAAAGCCACCCTGATTACGGTGGCTTTTGTTATAAATATTTAATAGTCAATTTGTTATTGATACTCAATAGCAATTATCGCTGTACTTACGATTTCTTGTTCAGTTGAGCACGTATATCCCTGCTGTCAACAGTGTAGCCAATGTATTCAGATGTAGACGCAGCCTGTTTTTTAACAACTTTACTGATAAGAACCAGGTATTTTTTAGTGAAGCGTTTGTTCATCAGTTTGCCATTCACCCACACCTCGTCTGTATTGTATCTGAGGTGTACATCCATCGGCTGCCTAATTATCATATCGCTGCATAGGTTTTTGGCCAGCTCTTCTATGTCTTTCAGGTTGGCAAATATATCGCTGAAAGAATCTTTCATTTCTTTACGTGCTTTCAATTGCTCTTCAGTACTTGCAGGTTTTGATATTACAGGCATATACCTCTTTACAAAGACCTTGCAAACTGCATCCATATCCAGCTTGTCACCGTGTATTTTTATTGTTTGCAAATCAGCCGCTACTTCATATTTGTTCCAATATTCATTCAGCTTAGTTGCGTATTTCTTTCCCAGCTTTGCGGGTAGTGTTTTACCATTTACCGATACATTGGTTTTATATACGCTGATGTCATAAGGCTTACCTTCTTGTATCATTCCGTCGCTATATGCATCTACAACCAGAAAGTTGTCGTTTATATTGTAAAGAAATTCTTCACTCAGCGAGTCGAGCGATATGTTATTGTATTTCTTGCCTTTGGCAATGGACAGAAGAGGAAGTGCCAGTATGGCAAGGGTTAGTATGCTGCGCTTCATACATAGTTGGTTTAATAGTGAAATTACGGATAAATTGTTATTATACGAATAGCTCACCCGCTATACTGTCTGCAAACAGCTTGCCTGCATCTGTCAGTATTAGTTTATTGTCTTTCAGCAATAGTTGCCCGCGTTCTGCAAAGCGTTCAGCATCGTGCAGTATTTGCTTGCTGTAGTCTGTGCCCCATGTAGCGGTAATCTTACTCATATCGCACCCCCACATGGTTCGCAGCGATGTCATCAGGTATTCATTCAATTGCTGCTCCGTAGTCAGTGTTTCTGTTTCCAGTGGTATTGTGTTTTCTGTCAGCATGCTTTTTATATACAGAGCATTGTTGGCTATGTTCCAACTGCGGCTTTGCAGGTTGTAAGAATGTGCCGAAGGCCCGATGCCTATGTAGGGCACACCCATCCAGTAGTTGGTATTATGCACGGCATGATGCCCCGGTAGTGCTAGGTTCGATATCTCGTAATGGTCATACCCCATATCTGCCGCCGCAGCCATCAGTATTTCAAACTGGCTGGCAGCCTGCGCGGGATCTACAGGTGTTGTCTTGTTTCTTTTGATGTTATGGTGCAATAAAGTGCCTTCCTCTACCGTCAGCGCATAAGAGCTGAAGTGGGGGATGCCGAGTGTTTTAATCATACCCAGATTACACTTCCAATCCGCATCAGTCAGCCCCGGTGTGCCGTATATCAGGTCTATTGTCAGATTGCTGAAGCCTGCATCCTGTGCTGTTTTTATAGCCCTGTCTGCCTGTTGTGCATTGTGTGCACGGTTCATGTACTGCAGGTCTTCATCTCTGAAAGACTGCACCCCGATGCTGAACCTGCTGATGGCAGTATCTCTCAACTCCTTTAAGTATTGCGCCGTCAGGTCGTCGGGGTTTGCTTCCAGTGTAAACTCTTTCAGGCTTTCAACCTTGTATAGTTTGTATATCTGCTCGGTTATCTGTTTTATCTCGTCGGCCGATAGCACAGACGGTGTGCCGCCACCAAAGTAGATGGTTTCAATCGTTTGTTCGGGCAGGTAGTCCCGACGTACTTCCAGCTCGCGCAGTATGGCGGCTATCATATCATCCTTCATCTGCAGGCTTGTAGAAAAATGGAAATTGCAGTAGGTGCATGCCTGCTTGCAGAATGGTATATGTAGGTAGATGCCTGCCACTTTTGTATCGTTTGCCGCAAAGCTACATGCTACAGACGGTAATATGTATTTGTAAAAAATCTGATTTGGCATTGGCAATATTTAAAACGCCGTGTTATTTTTAATATCGGAACATACCGATGCAGATGAAAAGGCTATTCTTTACAGCATGTATATCGGCTTCATGGGTTTATTGCCAAGCGCAAGACCTGAAGCAGACAACCTATTATATGGGCTTGCCCAATGTGTCTAAAGCTGCTAAGGATATACACGCAGGTGTGGTAAGGCCTACAGACGATGCTGTAATGGCAAGTATTGCTGATAGTATGTTTACCGAAAACGAGGATACGCGTCCTTTCTATATTTTCCTGGTATCGAAAACGCTGTACAATACACAAAACAAAAGCTTGAAACTAATGCTGGGTGCTGCGTGCCGCAGGTGTTTGCAGAATTATCCCAATGGTGCGTTGGAGCTTTTGTTCTCTAAAAGCGTGAAGCCCGTTTACAAAGAAGCGTGGGCAGCCGCCATAGCCAATGATATTGATGGTAATTGCGAAGGAGCACCTTTGAAGGATTGCTACAAACAGTCGCGCATGCTGGCTTTGGAGGTTTGCAAGACAGATAACAAAGACAAACTGGAGATTGTCTATAACCTTATCCGTACACGTCTGAATATCGGTTTCAGATAAATATGTCATCTTAATCCCCGAAATGTAACTTTGCCTACGGCACTATGTCTCTGAAACGTTTTATATCTCTTACTTTATCAATGGTTTTGCTGCTTGCGGGCACTGCTTTTGCGGGCGTCAACCTGAAGCAATTGCCATTTTCACTGCCCGATAAAAACGTACGGATGGCAGAGGCAAACCGCCTTGCCGATAGCATGCTGCATATCAACCCCATGCTGAACAGCAAAGTGGTATATAATGCGGTAGAAAAAGCGCATGTGTTTCAGGATAAGACGCTCGATTTCTATGTAATACTCATCATCGTACTGATGCTGGGTGTTGTGCGTTATGCTAATCCCAAGTATTTCCACAATCTCTGGAGTACATTCCGTAGTCCCGGGCATTCTCACGCTTCAAAAGAACAACTGGAAGTGGCGGGTTTTTCCAACCTGTTTATGAATGTATTTTTTGCCATGGTATCGGGGCTTTACGTGTATTATCTGGTACTTGCCAATACACCCGCAGCCACTACTGCCGGCATACCACACGGCTTGCTGATGCTGATGCTGATGGCGGGGGTAGGGCTGATATATCTTGCCAAATATGTGACCATCAGCTTTGGTGGATGGGCTTTCAAGCTGGACGCAGTTTCTAAATCATATATTTTTAATATATTTCTTGTTAATAAGATAATGGCAATGGTGCTATTGCCCTTTGTATTGCTGATAGCCTTTGCAGCACCTGTCTACGCAGGTCCTGCCCTTATCGTTTCGGCCATTCTGATAGCTCTGCTGTTTGTCAGCAGGTACATCAGGTCGTGGCAGGTATTCGGCTCGTTCTTCCAGTTCAGCAAATTCCATTTTTTTACGTACCTTTGCGCCTCAGAAATATTGCCGCTGGCAGTGTTAATGAAACTACTCGTACGTGGACTGCTTTATTGATATTTAATGAAGTTCCCTGTGCGGAGTGTTAACATAAAACATCCGTTTTTAACCCAATATGGCAAAAGCTGAACGTTCACAGACTAAAAGCACAGGGAAAAAAGATACGCAAAAGGTTGGTGCTATACTTATAACCCAACCACGCCCGGAAACGGAAAAATCCCCGTACTTCGATTTGGCCAAGAAGTATGAAGTGAAGCTTACTTTCCATCCTTTCATCAGGGTTGAAGGCCTTACAGGCAAAGATTTCCGCAAGCAAAAAGTTGATATCGGAGAGCATACGGCTATTATTTTCACCAGCCGCAATGCGGTAGATCATTTCTTCCGTATCTGCGAAGAGCTGAAAGTGAAAGTATCGCAGGATATGAAGTATTTCTGTATCACAGAAGCAGTTGCGTTATATCTGCAGAAATTCATCCTGTATCGCAAGCGCAAAGTATTCTTTTCTGCAGACGGTACTACAGACGGCCTGTTGGAAGTAATAGCCAAGCACAAACACAACGAGAAGTTCATACTACCTACTGCCGATAATGGTAAGAACGATATAGGTCAGTTCCTTCAAAGTCACAATATTCAGCACTCAGAGGCTACATTGTACCGAACGGTGTCGAATGATGTAACGGAGATAATGAAAGAGCACCATGATATGATTGTGTTCTTCAGCCCGTTCAGCGTACAGACATTGTTCGATTTCGACCCGAAATTCAAACAAAACGGTACACTTATAGGTGCATTCGGTCCTACTACATCTAAAGCAATTGAAGATGCAGGCCTGAGGCTCGACATCAAAGCACCGGCACCCAATGCACCATCTATGGTAGCCGCGCTGGAACAATACCTGATACAAAACAAGAAGTAACGCCGTTCTCCATATTTGTCAAAAGCACCGCATCACAGCGGTGCTTTTGCTTTTAAGGGTTGTTTAGTGCGTACATTTATGCTGCTAAATACAATGATGTAATGCCCAACAGACTGATAGATGAATTGAGCCCTTATTTGCTGCAACACGCCCACAATCCTGTCGATTGGTATCCTTGGGGCGATGAGCCCTTTGAACGCGCTAAAAGAGAGCATAAGCCTGTAATAGTGAGCATTGGCTATGCCGCCTGCCACTGGTGCCATGTTATGGAGCAGGAAAGTTTTGAAGATGCCGCTACGGCTGCATATATGAACGAGCATTTTGTATGCATAAAAGTAGACAGGGAAGAACACCCCGCAGTAGACCATATGTACATGGATGCCGTACAGGCCATCACAGGCAGCGGTGGCTGGCCGTTGAATGTGTTTGTAACGCCCGACAGGTTGCCGTTTTACGGGGGTACTTATTTTCCGCCAAAGCCATTATACGGACGCTCTTCTTGGATGCAGATACTGGAGCGCATGCACGAAATATGGACAAGCAGGCAGGACGAGGTAGCACAGCAGAGTACACAAATGCTGCAATACCTGCAAAACGCATCGAAAGTGGGTACAGCAGGTGCAGGCAAGCAGTGGGATGCTGCTACCTGCAAAGAAATGGCAGGAAACCTCCTTAAGCAGGCAGATAAAGAACTTGGGGGCTTTGGCAAGGCACCGAAGTTCCCCGGTACAATGGCAATAGGCTATCTCTTGCAACACTATGTGCTGACGGCAGATGAGCCATCGCTGCAACATGCCGTGAAAAGCCTGGATGCCATGCTTGACGGTGGTATCTACGACCAGATAGGTGGAGGTCTTGCACGCTATGCTACAGATGATAAATGGCTGATACCACACTTCGAGAAAATGCTCTACGATAATGCATTGTTGGTTAGTGTATTGTGCGATGCCTATGCTGTGACTAAAAACAACCGTTACAAGACTGCTGTCGAAGAGATAATAACATTTGTAGAAAGAGAGCTGAAAGACCATACAGGCGGATATTACAGCGCATTGGATGCAGACAGTGAAGGGGTAGAAGGTAAGTACTATACATGGACATGGGAAGAATGGCAAGAATTAATAGGAAGTGATGAAATATTGATGTCATATTTTGGTGTGTCTGAAGAAGGAAATTGGGAGCACACCAACATATTGCATGTAGCACAGCCTGCCGAAAATATTGCTATGCGCATGTGCCTCGGTTCGGTAGATGTGTTGAATCATGTTGCAGCTGCAAAAAAGAAGCTTTTTGAAGCCAGAGAAAAGCGCATACGCCCGCTTACAGACGATAAAAGCCTGCTGTCGTGGAATGCACTGATGAATATTGCACTCAGCAAAGCCGCTATGGTATTAGCTAATGGCGCTTATGCATCACGAGCTTTAGAACATATGGACTGGATGCATACAAACTTCAGGAAAGAAGGGGAGTGGCACCATACATGGAAGGCAGGACAGGCAAGGATTGCAGCCAATCTGGAAGACTACGCTTATTTGCTGCAAGCTATGCTGCAACTGGCATCTGCAACAGGGCGCAATGAGTACATTGTACAGGCGTCTGACCTGTTACAGGCTATTCACGGAGATTTTATCAATGAAGAACAAACGTTTTTCTACTATTCATCCGTCCTTCAGAAAGACATACCTGTACGTAAGACGGATGTATACGATGGCGCACTACCATCTGCAAATGCAGTAATGGCACACAACCTGCTACTATTGGGGCTTTGCATGGATAATGCAGCCTGGTTGGAGCAGGCATACGCTATGCTGCTGCGTATTGCCGGTACGGCACACAGATATACATACTCATTCAGCTATTGGGCTACATTGCTGCAACAATACACTATTGGTTATAAGACAGCGGTTTGTACCGGAGGGCAGGCATCTTACCTGCATCAAAGGTTACTTCCTGCCTTATATATTATCACTTCACAAAAAGAAATATCTGATATCCCATTATTGAAAAACAAATTTGAATGGTCTCAAGACAGCATATTTATATGTACCACAGATAGCTGTTTGCCGCCAACAAGGCTTGCAGCCGATGTTTTGAAATATTTGCAAGTGTTAAAATAAAGCAGTATTTTCATTCCCCTTTTCCTTAAAAGCAGGCGGAAATTCTTAACAAATTTTTTTTTGAAACTTGCATTTCTGGAAAAAACTTCAAATATTGTGCAACAGTTCTGTCAGAAAGTTTCTGGCAGAACCAAAAAATTACTTTATTTGCCAATAGCAAAAACAATAACAATAAGTAGTATGAAACAACTTTCCCTGAAGATCTCGGCTGTAGCATTACTAGCATTGGCTGCCGGCTGCGGAAAACCAGGCAATGGAGGTCAGCTTGTAGGTGAGCCTAACATGATGACATACAAGCCACCGGTTCCGATAGGCATGGTGTATGTACCGTCTGGTGTTTTAAAAATGGGAGCTAGTGATGAAGATGTTCGCGGGAAAAATGACGCGATGATTCGTACCGCTCAGTTAACGGGCTTCTACATGGACGCTACTGAAATAACTAACGCAGAGTACCGCCAGTTTACCAACTGGGTACGTGACTCTATGGCGCACCAAGCACTTGGTGATGTGATAGACGATGCGGATGGCAATCAGCGTTTGGACATGAGGAAAAAAATCAACTGGAGAGATCCGGATCTGCAAGAACAACTGAGTTCTTTCTTCATTCCTGCAGATCAGTCTGGTTGGGGTAAAAAAGAATTTGATAACTCAAAGCTGATATACCACTATACAGTTTACGATTATCGTGAAAATGTATTGAATCCTGGTCAGACTAAGAGCTCATTCAATAAAGAATACAATGTAGCTATCTATCCGGATACTACAGTATGGGTAAGGCAACTGCAATATTCATACAACGAACCAATTGCAATGCAATACAACTGGTTTCCTGCGTTCAACCAATATCCTGTTGTAGGTGTTAACTGGCACCAGGCAAATGCATTCTGTAACTGGCGTACGATGCTGTGGAAGCAAGATCGCGAGAAAAACAAAATGTATTTTGAAGGTGAATTCATGTTGCCTAACGAACAGCAATGGGAATGGGCAGCTCGCGGTGGCCATACAGAATCTCCATATCCTTGGGGCGGTCCGTATCTGGTTAACAAAAAAGGTTGTTACCTGGCTAACTTTAAGCCTCAACGTGGTAACTATGCTGCAGACGGTGGCTTGTACACTGTTCCTGTAGACCGCTACTGGCCAAACGATTACGGTCTTTATAACATGGCAGGTAACGTTGCAGAATGGACACGCGATTCTTACTTCGGTACTGCATATCAAACTGTATCAGATATAAATCCTGAGTTGAACCACAAAATGCGCGAAAGCGATCCTCAGTGGATGAAACGTAAAGTTATCCGTGGTGGTAGCTGGAGAGACGTAGCTTTCTATCTGCAAAATGGTACTCGCGATTTCGAATATGCAGATACTGCTAAAGCTTACATCGGTTTCCGTTGTGCATATCAACAGATTGCACCGGCATTAACTAACAGACGTTAATTTTTAACCGTTAGGTAATAAAATACAATAATAAATACAACCAAGCGTTTAAAAAGTAGTAACAAGATTTTTTCAACCCTTTAGAAAAATTATAGAAATGAATTCAATATCACTGTTTTTCGAAACCAAACAGGGTAAGTATATTAAAAACCTGATTATCGGTCTGGGTGCATCTGTAGTATTGATGGGAGCGCTGTTTAAAATTCAGCACTGGCCAGGTGCAGGTCCGATGCTGACAGCTGGTATGTTGACTGAGGCATTCATCTTCGCACTGTTGGGTCTTCTCCCACCTCACAAAGATTACTACTGGGAACGTTTTTATCCAAATATCGACGAGAATCCACACGTAGAAGCTTATAAAAAAGGTACTAAGTTTGATTCAGGTGCCGGTAAAATTTCTCCGGGAGCATCTCTTGATAAAATGATGGAAGATGCACAGATCACTCCGGCTAACATTCGCAAACTGGGCGAAAACTTCCAACGTTTTGGTGTAGTTGTAGAGCAAATTAAAGATATATCTGACATCACATCTGCAACAGGCGAATACTCTCAGAGTGCACGCGAAGCTGCTAGTGCATTGGGCGAAATGAAAAACACTTTCATCGGCGCTTCAAACACAATGGCTTCTTTCAACAATGCAGCTGACGATACTGCTAAATTCCACGAACAAGTTGTTGTTCTGTCTCGTAATCTTGGTTCTCTGAATCAGATATATGAAGTAGAACTGCAAGATGCTAACAACCATCTGAAAGCTATGAACAAATTCTATAGCAATCTGGTTAGCGCATCTGATGCAATGGCTTCGAGTGCAACTGACGCAGTAGCGGCTAAAGATCAGATTTCATTGCTGTCTAAGAACCTGACAACATTGAACTCTATATATGGAAACATGCTTGCTGCAATGCAAGGTCGTTAATAGTAGCTCTCAAACAGGTATTATTAATTAACTAGAAACAATTTAGATAACTCGTAAATTTTTTGCAGCATGTCAATGCCTAAAGAGCCACGGCAGTTAATGATCAACCTCATGTACTTGGTGTTGACTGCTATGCTGGCGCTTAACGTGTCCTCGGAAATTCTGCACGCTTTCGAAACGATCAATCAGAGTATCACTTCTTCTAACAAAGCAATTGAAGAGAAGAACGGCAAACTCTACAAAGGATTGGATGATCAGGAAGCGCAGGAAGCTTCTCGCGACCGTGTGAAACCTTATAATGATAAAGCAAAGCAAGTTAAAAATGCTTCTGCTGACATGATTAAATACCTCGAAGACTGGAAAGAGAAAATCGTTCAGGAATCAGGTGGCCGTGAAGAAGACGGTACAATCAAACGTAAAGACAACATCGACGCCTCTACTATGTTATTGGTAGAAAAGAAAGGTGGTGATGAAATCAAAACTAAACTGACTCAGCTTCGCGAAATGATGTTGAGTGTTGTATCTGGCGATGCTAAAGAACAATTGTCTAACGACCTGCCAATGAAAGTTGTTAATCCTGAGAAGTCAGATAACAACCCTCAAGCAGACTGGTCTACAGGTAACTTCTATAACATGCCTACTATGGCGGTTGTTACATTGCTCGCTAAGTTTCAAAATGACGTACGCAACAGTGAAGCGGTTATCATCAATCAATTAGCTAAAGAAGCTGGTGACGTGCAGGTTAAATTTGACGAAATTCAAGCTATCGCAGTACCTAAAAACAGTTATGTATTGGCTGGGCAGAAGGTTGAAGCTAACATCATGATTGCTGCATACAACAAAGCTGTTAACCCTCAGGTTACTTCTAGCGGTGGTCGTGTAGCAAAAGTTGAAAATGGCGTTGCTACTTGGGAAACTACTGCAGCAGGCGTTGGTCAGCAAACAGTACGCGGTACTGTAACACTCGACCTCGGTCCTCGTAAAGAAACTAAACCTTATGAGTTTACTTATATGGTAGGTTCTGAAGGTGCTTCAATGCAGTTAGATAAAATGAACGTATTCTATATTGGTGTTCCTAACCCGATTACAGTTTCTGCTGCCGGTTATTCACTGGAAGACGTATCAGTTGATATCCCTGGCGCTACTGTAAAAGGTGGTGCAGCTAAAGGTAAATTTGAAGTTACTGTTGCTAAAGCCGGTAATGTAATGGCTAATATCATGGCCAGAACAGCAGCTGGTATGAAGAAAGTTGGTTCTATGGAAATACGCGTTAAACGTATTCCTGATCCGGTAGCTAAAGTTGGTGGTCAAATAGGTGGTGGTATGTTCTCCAGCATCTTCAAATCTCAACTTGGTGTTGTTGCAGCACTTGATAACTTTGACTTTGATGCTAAATTCGTAGTTACTAGCTTTGAATTCAGTGTTGTTCCTAAACGTGGTGAGCCAATTGGTCCATTCCCTGTAAGGAGTTCAAGGTTTGAATCGAATTCACAAGTAATGCAAGCAATTGAAAGGTGTAAGCCAGGTGATAAAGTGTACATTGAAGAAATTCAAGCACGCGGCCCTGACGGAACAACTCGTAAATTGGGTACTGTAGGTTTGACACTTAAGTAATTTTATATAACTTTATTAATTAGCAAATAGATTCAGGATTATGAGTATCCTCAAGACATATAAAATCGCAGCTTCTACCGCATTATTATTCATGGGTGGTGTAGCATTTGCTCAGAACGATCCGGCAAGCAATTTCAGCAGCTATGATGGCGTTACCAAAGATTGGAAACCTTCTTTGGTAAGGGATGGTGTTTATGATCGTGTTCAGCACATCAATTCACCACTTTTGCCTCAAAATGTTCGCGAAAATGACTTGATGTATAAGAAGCGTATCTGGAGGGAAATCGATATACGCGAGAAGCAAAATATGGCTTTCCGTTATCCTGGCGATGATTATACAGGTGGTGGTCAGTTTATCGAGATTATCCTTGATGCAGTAAGCAAAGGCAAGATCAAAGCTTACTCAAACATGGATGACAGGTTTACTACTGCATTGACTAAAGATCAAATCATTGATATGCTTGTTGGTCAGCCTGATACTACTTGGGTTACAGATCCTGAAACACAACAAGAGAAAATGGTTATCAAAAGAAGGGAATTCAACCCGGATGTTGTAACTAAATATCGTTTGAAAGAAGACTGGTACATTGATAGGAATGTAGGCCGTATGCAAAGGCAAATTATCGGTATCGCTCCGTTCAAAGATATCTATAACGATGATGGATCTTTCCGTGCATCACAAGCTGTGTTCTGGTTGTACTATCCTGAAATCACTAGCATGCTTGCGCAATACGAAGTGTTCAATCCAGACAATGACGTAGCTCGTATGACATGGTACGATTTCTTTGAAGGTCGCTACTTTGCTAGCCGTATTATTAAAGTTAGCAATCCATTCGACTACTCATTCAAAGAAAAAGGCATGGGTAATCTGGAAGCACTCTACGAAGGACAAAAAGCTACAGAAACACTCTTTAACAAAGAACATGATATGTGGGTATACTAATACCACTTTCAAAGAATATAGAAACGCCACCAATATTTGGTGGCGTTTCCTTTTTATCAACCCTCTATTTGAATTATCTTGCACTGTTTTTAAGCTTTTTTGAATGGCTACCAATACATTACCAAGACTGGAAGTTTGTTTGTCTCCTGCGCTATTGCATCTCTACGATACTAAGGGTGCAGTAGTTGTTATTATAGATGTTTTCAGGGCCACATCTACTATTGCTGCAGCATTGCACAATGGTGCTAAGAGTGTTATACCCGTAGCTGCCGTACAGGAGTGTATAGAACTAGGTAGCCAGATAGAAGATAGCATTACTGCAGGCGAGCGTGATGGTAAAGTAGCTGAAGGGCTACAGTATGGTAATTCTCCTTCTGAATATCCTAAAGAATTTATTGATGGTAAGACGTTGGTACTAACTACTACCAATGGTACACGTTTGTTGCATATGGTAAAGGATGCAGATATTATTATTACAGGTTCATTCCTTAATCTTAGCGCAGTGTGCGATTTCCTGATAGCCTCGGGCAAAAATGTACTGCTTGGATGTGCTGCGTGGAAAGACAGGTTCAATCTGGAAGACACGCTTTTTGCAGGTGCTGTGGTTAATCGTATTAAGGAACATTATACCATCAATTGCGATAGTGCACGTGCTGCCAATTACCTCTATGTGCATTCTGCAGAAACCAGTTTTATTGAGTTTTTAAAAGACAGCTCGCATTACAAACGCCTTTCTGCATACGGACTGGCTTCTGATATGGAATATTGCGCCACGCCCGATTTGCACCCCGTAGTGCCTATACTGAAGGGCAGAGAGTTGGTAATATACCAATAGAATATTAAAAGGGTAGCATCAGCTACCCTTTTCTTTATACAAAAGCCCGTAACTACAGTTCTCTCTTTTTTACAGGCTTATTAAAGATGATATGTGTGGTGGTACTCTTGCCATCTCGTATATACTGCAACGGTATTTTCTGGTTGCGTTTTGAGAGTGCCACACTTTCTTGCAGGTCATCTACCGAAACGATGGTTTCATCATTCAGTTTGCGGATGATATCTCCCTTATGAAGCCCTGCAGCCTCCGCAGCAGAGTTTGGCTGCACATCAGCCACTTTCACACCTTTGCCATCCATCAGGTCTTCAGCCATTATGCCCATTTTAGGTGCATCTGCGTTTGGCATATCGCTGATGTCGAATGTAAACGGACGTACCATTGGGTTAGGAATAAAATGTTCGTTCAGATCATTCGGATACCTGAAAACCCTTGCTGTAGCAGTATTTGCTTTAGAAAGTGCTGCATCTGTCAATTTCGATTTTCCCTCACGCTCATAAGTAATACCAACCTTTTCTCCCGGCTTGAACGCTGCTATTTCATCAGAAAGTTGTTTACCGTCTTTGATGGCAATATCATTTATGTGTGTAATGATATCACCACTTTCAAGGCCTGCTTCGTCTGCTGCTGAACCTGGCATTACGCGCTCTATTTCTGCCCCGTTTGTCTTTTTGTCGCTACGGGTATATACGCCAAGCATTGCTTTGTTGCCGCTCGTAGTTTCTCTGTCAAAGAAAGGATGCATCGGTTCAGAACCTACTATATCATCATTATCAATGATTATTTTCTTTTGCAGATTGCCGTTTTCTGTATTAGCTACTTTTTCTCCGTTTATAAAAACCTCCCAATCGCGCACCTCTATGGTTGTATTGGAACGCTTACCATCTTTAATAATGATGGTTTCTTCGCTTTTTATCTTGCCTGCCTTTTTACCGGATGATTGCTGAGAATAGCCGCTTGTAGCAGAAAGGCATACTGCCAAAGCTGTAGCTGTTATAAATACTGTTTTCATACAAAAGGACAATTTATGGATACGAATTTAAGTACCCATAAAACCAGCCGGTGTCAAAATTCCGTTAAAACAAATCTGAAAATCTGTTAAAATATGCTAACCCTGCAGGAAGGGATTGTAAAGCTTCTCGTTGCGAATAGTAGTATTGGGTCCGTGCCCGCTGTATACAACCGTGTCCTCAGGCAATACAAAAAGCTGTGTTTTGATACTGTTGATGAGTGTATTAAAGTCGCCACCAGGCAGGTCTGTACGGCCTATGCTGCCGTTAAACAGTACATCGCCCGCTACCAGCCATTTGGCGTTGGGGCTGTAAAAGCTGATGCTGCCGGGAGAGTGTCCGGGAGTAAAAAGTACCTGCACATCTTCTAGCCCAGCAAAAGGGCTGCTGCCTTCTGTTATAAAGAAATCCGGCTCTGGCGCTTTGCCAAAAGTGAAGCCAAACAACATAGCAGCACCTGCGGCACCGTTCAGTACAGGTGCATCCTTGGTATGTATGCCAAAGGGAATATTATACGCCTCTTTGATGGCCGCAACACCAAATATATGGTCTATGTGTGTATGGGTATTGATGATAGCTTTCGGTTTCAATTGATTATCAGCAATATACTTCTTCAAATGTGCTACTTCTGCCGCATCATACATGCCCGGGTCTATTATCCAGCAGTCTTTTGCGTTATTATGAATGACATAGGTATTTTCCTGAAAAGCATTAAAAGTAAAACATTCAATATGTAGCATTGCTTAAGCTATTTTTCATTAATTTAGAACACAAACTTAAAGCTTAGAAGTCAATTAAACCGAGTAATAACGCAAGGTTTCTTTAACAGTATTTCGTTTATGAAGATCAACCCTCAGTACAGGGCGGCTATACTATCTGTTGCATCCACTATTTTGCTGGGCAGCAGTGCGTATCAGCTACACGCACAAACCAATCTCGAAACCTTCGGGCAGAACAGGGTTCAGTACCGAAAATTCGACTGGAAATATTTTGATACAAAGCACTTCCGCATATATCACTATGACAGGGCAGGTCGAGACCTTGCAAGATATGTAGCCGAGCAGGTAGAAAATGATATTCGTGTTGTAGAGCGCAAGATGAGTGGTAAGTTTCCGCACAGATTCAAGATAGTTGTGTACAATACCTACGATGATTATCGCCAAACGAATATTGGGAGAACATTTGCATCTCAATTGCAGGATGCACCTGCGGGTACTATAGATGTTGTAGGCGATAAGCTGACGGTTTACTTCAGCGGTATACATACAGACCTGCGCCGCCAAACAAGGGAAGGCATGTCGCGCGTTATCATGGAGCGTATGCTCTTTGGCGAAAACTTCCGTGAGATAGTGCGCAATGCTTTGGTATCTAACATGCCAAACTGGACGGCTTATGGCTTTGTGTCATATCTGGTAGATGGCTGGGATGCAAAAGAAAACAGTGATTGGAAGAATATACTGGAAGCACATCCTAAATCCAGTTTTTATCAACTGGCAGAGAAGTACCCCGACCAGGCAGGCAAGGCTTTCTGGAAATATATTGCAGATAAAAACGGTGATAACGGTGCTAAAAACTTGCTATACACTATACAATCTAAAAATAGCCTGAATCAAGGTGTGAAAGCCGGTCTGGGTATGGGTATCAAACCTGTATTTGATTCTGCACTGAATTACTTTAAAACAGTATATCAGCAAGATGAACAATTTCAGGAGAAGCCTGATACAAACAACTTGCTGGTAGAAATTCCGGTGCCTAAAGATGGATGGGTACTAAGGAATTTCAAAGTGTCTCCTACCGGTTCGGATGTTTCATATGTTGCTTATCGCAATGGTGAATACGAGGTACGTATGACGAGCTCTCGTGGTGATAAGCCTACGATAGTAATGCTGAAAGGTGGCAAGCTAGACTATAACGAAAAGCAACCCGACCCGGACTATCCGTTGCTGGCATGGTCTAATAATGGCTACAAGCTGGCTATTATGTACAAAGTGAAATCGAATGTACTGCTGCGTGTTTATAATTCTTACAATGCAAGGATAGAGAACTATAAAATTCCGGGTAATCGTTTTGACAGGGCACTAGGCCTTACATTCAACGAAGACGATGATAAAATGGTATTCTCTGCCATCAAGAAAAGCCAGACAGATTTGTTCGAGTTTATCATCAAAGGTGCTAAACTGAAAAATATTACCAATGATGTGTGGGATGATGTGCAACCACAGTTTGTAAGCGGTGGTTCTCGCAGAGGTTTGCTTTTTCTGTCAAACAGAACAAAGCCAAACTTGGATGTGCCTTTGCAGGTAAATGAATTGCCAAACGGCGCTATGAATGTGTTTTTCTACAACACAAAGACCAAACGCAAAGAGCTGTTGCAGATGACCGATTTCAAAACGGGAAATGTAACACAGCCTACCCAATACGGTACAGACAACTATGCATTCATATACGATAGTAATGGTGTACAAAACCAATACATCGTAGAGATGAAAAAGAATGCAAGCAATAAAGAGTATGCGGTATCAATGCCTGTTACCAACCATGCACGAAACCTGTTAGCGCATCAATACAATGCTGCAGGTAATAAAGTGGCTGATGTACTGCAAGTGGGCGATAAATACAAAGTGTATTTCAAACCATTACTGATACCTGGTAAAACAGCTTTCCCTAAACAATTATCACCAACATTGTTGAAGCAGAGCGATGACCATACTGCCAAAGATAGGGAATCGCGCGAGTCTGAAGGAAATGGAAGTGTGATGAAGAGTGGTAGTACATTCCAGTCAGAGTTTAAAGAAGATGAAACTTCAAAAGCTGCACGCAGAAGGCAGAATAAGATAAACGACGATACAGGTGCTGAAATAAATGTAGTACAGGCTGCAGATAGCGAGTATCTGAAAATGAAAGCACAACCATATAAATTGTCTTTCAAGCCCGATTTCCTGTCGTTGAAATTAGATAACAGTGTATTGTTCAATCGTTACCAGTCTATGGACCAGACAGGTGGCCGCTGGATAAACCCGCCATTGAGTGGTATGCTTGCTGTAAGCCTGAACGACCTGATGGAAGATCACCGTATTACAGGTGGTATCAGATTGCCACTGTCCTTGTCAGGTTCTACATACTTCCTCCAATATGAAAATACTAAACGCAGAGTAGACTGGAGTCTTATGTACCTGCGAAACTCAACCTTCAGCAATTATAGTGTAGAATACATTGACACCATAAGTAGGAATACCTTTGTTAAAGATCAACTTGGTAAGACAGTTACCAATATGATTCAGGGTTCTGCTACTTATCCGTTTGACAGAAGGAATAGTATAAGGATGCAACTTGCGTATCGCAATGATGCATTCCGTTTCAAAGCACAAGAGCAATTGAGTTTGCTCTACGATGTGAAAGATAAAAATCAATCGTGGGTACTGAGCCGTGCAGAATATGTATACGACAACTCTATTTCTCCTGCACTGAACATACGCAACGGTATACGCTACAAAATATTTGCAGAGTATATGTATCGCATGAATGGTAAAACTGGTGGTTTCTATGGTTTGGGTGCAGATGTTCGTAACTATACCAAGATTCATAAAAACTTTATCTGGGCTACAAGATTAGCATTTGCACACTCCGGTGGCGATAAAAGGATTATGTATCAGATGGGAGGTGTAGACAACTGGATCAGCCCTCAGGTTAGTCAGTACACACCAGTACGCCCGCAGCAGGACTATGCGTTTATAGCACAGGCAAACAACATGCGTGGTTACAAACAAAACGCACGTAATGGTAATACTTATATAGTCGTAAATACAGAGTTCAGGTTGCCATTGCTCACAACCTTTATGAAAAGGCCTATACAGTCGCCAATGCTGAAAAACCTGCAATTGATAGCATTTGCTGATTTGGGATCGGCTTGGCAGGGTTTGCTGCCAACTACAGAAAAGCTGCAAAACAACACCTACCTGCCAAGCTACGGTAGCAATAGTCAGGTAAATCTGGTGATTGTTGATGAAACAGGTGGCATTTGCCTTGGTTATGGTGGCGGTATGCGCACCTCTATCTTTGGCTACTTCCTGCGTGTAGATGCAGCCAGCAATATAGATGATGGAGGGCTGTTGTTCCACTTCTCTATTGGTACCGATTTCTAATATTGAAACGATACATATTCAAAGAGCCTCTTGCAAAAGAGGCTCTTTCTTTTTAACAGCATTGTTTCAGGGTATTGCGCTGCTTTTCATTACTTTTGCCAAGTATATATTGCACTTATATCGCATACCTGTATGAAGTTTTCTAAAGAAGCAAGAATAGGACTGTTAGTCGCCATAGCACTATTTATATTTATAGCTGGGTTTTATTTTCTGAAAGGAGCTAATCTGTTTTCGGGAGAAACTGAATACGTTGCCTATTTCGATGATGTGCAGGGGCTGCAGACATCTTCCGGCGTTCAGGTAAAAGGCCTTACAGTGGGTAGGGTTGTAGCTATAACGTTGAATGAAAAAGACGGGAAAGTAAAAGTGTTACTTGCGGTAGGCAAGAAAACAAAAGTAACGGAAGGTTCTTCTGTAAAATTAGCGTCGGCCGATTTGCTGGGTACTAAAGTATTGAAACTGGATATAGCGAAAGGGGATAAAGAACTGGCTGAAGAATCTGTACTGCCTGCAATAGTAGAAGGTAGTCTTATTGATAATCTTTCTGGCGAAATAGCACCACTGGTTACAGATATACGCCACGTAGTTTCTACGCTCGATACTGTATTGCTGGGGGTAAACAATATGCTGAATCAGGATACCCGTCAGCATCTTGCAAACAGCATGGCATCGCTGGATGTTACATTGAAAAATTTCTCTGCACTGTCTGAAAAACTGAATAGCGAAAGCAACCAACTTGCATCTGTTATTCGTAATGCCAATAGCATCACTACCAATCTTGCCAACAGCAATCAGCAGATAACCAATATCATGAAGAACGCTGATAACATCAGCGGACAGTTGGCGAACGCGCCTATTGAAACAACTGTGAAAGACCTGCAGTCTACCATCAAACAGTTGAATGGCATCATGGCTAAGATTAATAACAACGAAGGCTCGCTTGGTATGCTGGTAAATGACAAAGCATTACACGATAACCTGTCAGAATCGCTGAAAACACTGAATGCGCTGATGGCAGATATTAATGCACACCCATCGCGTTACATCAATGTTACCATCTTTGGCAGAAAAAATAAGAACAAGTAATAGGTGCCGCAATATTCTAAAAGACTGTTTGGTAATACTGTGCTGAAAGCAATGCTTTCAGTTGTTTTACTATTCGTGATTACCTTCTCTGCATCTGCACAGAAAAAGGCAGACTCTACTACCAAAGTAGAAATTGTAAGTGCACGCTCTCTTGTACACGTTACTACAGATAGTGGCGAAATAGATAAGCTGATAGATACCGTAGTTGTAAAGCAGGGCGAAACCTTTATGTATTGCGATAGTGCATACTTCAGCCTTGCCAAGAATACCATGGAAGCTTTTGGTAATGTACGCGTAGTACAACCTGGCAGCGAGGCACAGAGCGATTATATGCGCTATGTCGGCAATCAGAAGACTGGTTTTATGAAAGGTAATGTGATGCTGACAGATGGTCGCAGCCACCTTTGGTCTGAAGACCTGACCTATAACACAGGAACCAAAATAGGGGTGTACACGCAAGGGGGGACATTACAGGATAGCACAACTACCTTATCAAGCAACGCAGGCTCTTACAATACAAAAACAAAAGACGCTCGTTTTACAGGAGAGGTAATCGTTACAGATCCGCAGTACAACATCGTTTCAGATGATATGGGTTACAATACAGAATCAAAGATTGTAACATTCTTTGCACCATCTGTTGTAACCAGCGATAGTTCTGTACTAACAACCAGTTGCGGTAGCTACGATACCAAAAATGAAATAGCACATTTTAAATGCCGCTCGTCTATCCTTAACAGCGAGCAGTATATAGAAGCCGATACCATTGATCATAATCGTAAAACAGGTGTGGGCTTTGCCAAAGGCAACGTAATAGCACTAGATACGGCACAGCACACAACGCTTTACTGTGGCAGGGGCGATTTCAACGAAAAGAAAAAGACAATGCTGGCTTCAATAAAACCTGTGTTGAAGCAAGTGAACAATAAAGACAGCCTCTACATTCGTGCCGATACATTCTATTCATTCCCTGCAGGCAAAAAAATAGACTCTTCAAAACAGAAAGCAACAGCTAAAGGAAAGAAAAAACAAAAACAGGTGGCAGTAGCAGAAGATACAACATCTGTCAACAGTAAAACACCGCGTTGTTTTATAGGTTTCCATCATGTGCTGATATTCTCAGACTCTATGCAGGGCAAATGCGATAGCATCAGTTATACGCAGGCAGACTCTACCATGCGCCTGATGTACGACCCGATAGTATGGTCGCGCAAAAGCCAGATAACGGGCGATACCATTACCATGCTCTTGGATAGCAGTAAAGTGCGCCAGATATATGTGCCGAACAATGCATTTATGGTATCACAGTCCGGCCCTGATAAAGCACAGCTATACGATCAGGTACAGGGCAAGACCATGACAGGCATCTTCAAAGACGGGCAGGTAGACTATATGCTGGTAAAACCCGATGCGCAGACTATCTATTATGGCAAAGACGATAATGGTGCATATATAGGTGTAAACGAAGTGACGGCTACCCGAATGAGGATTTACTTCAAAGACGAAGGACTGCATAAAATAACCTATGAGCAGGATGTGAAAAGCAAGCTGACACCCATGGACAAGGCCGATTTGCCGAACATGAAGCTCAAACGTTTCAGGTGGTTGATAGACAAACGACCTACATCAATTGAGCAACTCTTTCAGTAGTAAATTTGGCAGATTTAAAAATATATTTACTTTTGCACCCGCAATGATGCACAAAATGGCATATAAGAAAGACATAAAACGCATACCATAGGGTAGGCCGATTTCTTATGTAGCTACAACATAGTTTACAAAGGCTTACCCCAAAAAGGTAAGCCTTTTTTAATACGCATAAACAACAACGACATGAGTAAGCTTAGCCGTCTGGCGGAAACATTGATAGGCTCTGAAATAGTGCGCCTGGGTAATGAAATTGCGGTACGTGTGAACCGTGGAGAGAAAATTTATAATTATACCATCGGCGATTTCGATCCGCAGATATTTCCTATTCCGCAAGAGTTGGAAGATGCCATTGTTGATGCTTATCGTAATAAACAAACAAACTACCCTCCCGGCGATGGTATTCTTGAACTGAGGCAGGCTGTCGCGTCTTTTATCAAAGACAGAGAGGGTATAGAATATGCAGCTAATGAAGTACTGATAGCAGGTGGTGGCCGACCGTTGATATACTCTGTTTTTCGCGCTATTGTAGATGCCGGTGATAAAGTGATATATGCCGTACCATCTTGGAATAACAACCACTACACACACATGAACGATGGCGAACATTGTGTGATAGAGGCTACTGTAGAAAATGACTTTATGCCTACGGCAACAGACATAGAGCCGCACATAAAAGGTGCAGCATTGCTGTGCCTGTGTACACCACAGAATCCTACAGGTACTACACTGGCAAAGGCAGAACTGGAAAAGATATGTGACCTGGTATTGGCAGAGAACGCCAGCCGTAGTGCAGATGAAAAGAAACTCTATCTGATGTTCGACCAGATGTATTTCACCCTTACATACGGCGAAACACAACACTACAATCCTGTATCGTTGCGTCCTGAAATGAAGCAGTACACCGTTTTTGTAGATGGTATATCAAAAGCATTCTCTGCAACGGGTGTGCGTTTGGGTTGGTCGCTGGGCCCTGCGCATCTGATTGGCAAAATGAAAGCCTTGCTGAGCCATATAGGTGCATGGGCACCAATGGCAGAGCAAAAAGCTACTGCAAAATACCTGTTGCAAAAAGAGGCGGTGCAGACGTACCTTACATCTTTCAAGCAAGAGCTGGAAGACAGATTGTGGGCTATCTACAATGGTTTCAAAGCGTTGAAAGAAAAAGGATATCCTGTAGATGCTGTTGCACCGCAGGCTGCTATTTATCTTACCATCAAGATAGACCTGAAAGGTATGCAGGCTGGCGATAAGCAACTGGAGAATCAGGCAGATGTTACCGAATACCTGCTCAGCGAAGCAAAGCTGGCAATCGTTCCGTTCTATGCATTTGGCGCAGACCGTACATCGCCTTGGTACAGGCTTAGTATAGGTACTTGCAAGAAAGAAGAAATAAGCGAAATGCTGGGCATGCTGGAAGCAGCACTGCAAAAGCTGATGGTACTTAGCTAAAGATTAGGTTTTACGTTTTTTACTTTTTTGATTTTTACTTTTTATACAATGCAGGTTTACAAATTTGGTGGTGCTTCTATAGCAAGCCCTGAAAGAATGACGGCACTTTTGCCGATTATTAAAGACGCAGAACATCCCATCATCATGGTGGTATCTGCTTATGGTAAAACAACCAACGCGCTGGAAGCAATCGTAGCCAACGCCTGCAAGGGTAAGAAACAGGAAGCACAGGATTTGCTGAAAGCATTGGAGCAAGCCCACCTTGATTACTGTAAAGGTTTGCTGAATGATGAATATTATGCACAGGCTGTAAAAGGATTGAATGTTTTCTTTACAGAACTGCAATGGGCGGTAGATGATGCTACGGCTGATAAATACGATTATTCTTACGACCAGATAGTGTGTATGGGCGAATTGCTATCAACACGCATATTCGGTTTCTACCTGCAGCAAAGTGGTCTGCCTTTTGAGTGGGCAGACGTGCGCGATGTCATTCGCACAGACGATACCTACCGCGATGCGCGTGTAGATTGGGATTTCTCCAAGGCGAAAGCCGTAGAATTATTTTCCCCGCTATTGAGTTCAGGTAAAAGCATCATCACCCAAGGTTTCATTGGTGCTACTGCCGATAATGCTTCTGTAACACTGGGTCGTGAAGGCTCTGACTATACAGCTGCTATGCTGGCTGCTATGTTAGGTGCAAACGGTGTTACTATATGGAAGGACGTGGAAGGCTTGCAGAACGCAGATCCTAAACTGTTCCCGAATACCGTAAAGATTGAAGCAATCACGTATCATGAAGTAATTGAGATGGCATACTATGGTGCGCAGGTTATTCACCCTAAAACCATCAAGCCATTGCAGAACAATAATATACCGCTGTATGTAAAATGTTTCCTTGATAAAGACCTGAAAGGAACGGTGATACAGAACGAGGTGAACAGCATCTTCTATCCACCACTGATAGTATTGAAGAAAGACCAGGTATTGCTGCAGGTAACGTCTAAAGATTTTTCTTTTGTAACAGAAGATAATCTGAGCGAACTATACAGCATCCTGCACGACCTGAAAATAAAAGTAAACCTGATACAAAATGCTGCCATCAGCTTTGTAGCATGTATAGATAACAAAGAGGAGAACGTGAAGAAGCTGGTAGATGTACTGAGCAAAAACTATAAAGTACTCCGCAACGATGATGTGAGCCTGCTCACCATCCGCCACTACACACCGGAGATTGTATTTGAACTAACCAAAGGACGCTACACACTCCTCGAACAAAAGACAAGGCACACCGTACAGGTGGTTATGAAATAGTTGATTTGTTGACTGGTTGATTTGTTATTTGTCTAATCAACCAGTCAACTATTCAACCAATCAACTAAAGAATCTTCTTCCCTTTCATTGCATCTTTCAGTGCTGCGTCCATTACACGTTCAGCAAATGGACGGCTCACATCATTCAGCTGTTCTGTTTCTTTCTGCACAAGGTCTTTATTCTTGGCAGCTATGGCATCGCGCAGCTGCTGCATGTGGGTTTGTGTGGTAGCAATTTCTTCTTCTGTCAGTAGCTCACGATGCTTGGTTATAAACTTCTCAGTCGTTTCCAGCATTTGTTCTGCTTCTGTAGTTGCTTCTACCAGTGCACGTGTTTGTATATCTTCTTTAGCATGCGTCAGCGAGTCCATCAGCATTTGCTCTACCTGCTCGTCAGTAAGACCATATTGCGGTTTCACCTCAACACTTGTCTCTACACCGCTACGTAGTTCTTTGGCTGTTACCTTCAATATACCATCCGCATCTATCAGGAAGTTCACTTCTACCTTTGGTAATCCCGCAGGCATAGCGGGTATACCTGTCAGGTTAAACTCTGCCAGTTTGCGATTATCCTTCACAAGGTCGCGTTCACCCTGATATACAGAGATGCGCATACCGCTCTGTCCGTCTTTTTGAGTCGTGTATTGGCGGCCTGCACGTACAGGTATTTTAGAATTGCGTGGTATCAATACATCCATCAGTCCGCCCATTGTTTCCAGACCCAGGCTCAGCGGGGTAATATCGAGCAGCAGCATATCTGTATTGTTGCCTGCCAGTATATCTGCCTGCACCGCAGCACCCAATGCTACTACCTCGTCAGGGTTCAGATTATCATATACTTCCCTACCAAAGAATTTGCTAACGCTTTCTTTTACCAGCGGTACACGTGTACTGCCGCCTACCATTACTACCGCGTCTATCGCACTTGTTTGCAGTCCTGCATCGCGCATAGCGTTTTGGCAGCATGTTATGGTACGGTCTATCAGTGGTTGTATCAGTTCGTTGAAAGCCGCTTTTATGATGCTCACTTTCTCGCCTGCTACTGCACCTTCAAAACTATCGTTACTACTCAGGTGTTTCTTAGCTTCTTCTGCCGTCAGCCTCAGCTCCTGCGCCAGCGATTTGTGTTGTTGCAGTTCCTCATCGCTGATGCCCAATGCTTGCTGCCAGTGCATAGCCAATGCACGGTCCAGATCATCACCACCCAGGTAGGTATCACCATTGGTAGAGAGCACCTCAAATATGCCATTCGTTATTTTCAGTACAGATATATCAAACGTACCACCACCAAGGTCGTACACGGCAATTGTTTTTTCTTCATCAGGGTTCACACCCATACCGTATGCAAGGCTAGCCGCTGTAGGCTCGTTTACTATACGCAGCACATCCAGTCCTGCCAGCCTGCCCGCATCGCGCGTAGCCTGCCTTTGTGCATCGTTAAAGTATGCAGGTACTGTTATTACCGCTTTGTTCACGGGTGTTTTCAGGATATGCTCTGCACGTTGCTTCAGTTCTTTCAGTATGAAAGACGACAGTTCTATCGGCGAATAAAATTTATCGCCCACCTGCACTTTTACCAGCGACTCTGTATCGTCATCTATCACTTTATAAGAGAAAAAGCCCGCATGCTCGCTGATGTCTTTGTAAGACTTACCCATCAGGCGCTTGGCGCTGTATATAGTTCGGTGTGGTTGTGCTATCAGTTTTTCTTTGGCTGTATTGCCCACTGTAGCACCACCATATTCGTCAAAGTGTACGATAGATGGTACCAGTGTCAGACCGTCAATCTCGCGTAGTGCCAGTGGTTGGCGGGTATCCTCGCGCACTATTGCTATCAGGCTGTTGGTTGTGCCCAGGTCTATACCTACAATGGTTTCTTTCTGTTGCAGGCTGCCTGTGGCTATATTGATGGCTACTTTGCCCATATACTTATTTTTGGAGGCACAAAGGTAGCGCATGCAGCGCAGTTCTTCAGCTATTATTACCTATCAGCCAATAAAGGGTATAATATTCCTGTAACTTTCACGTTTCTTAAACGATTCAATAGATATATTTGAATCATTGTACTGCAAAACTATGCGTCCCTTAGCATACATATCTGCCTTATTGCTTGTTACAGGCCTTGCATCCTGTAGCTGGAACAACCGCGAGGAAGCCATCAAACTATGCAACAGCCTTACGCGTGTCAACGACTCGCTGAATGTAATGGGCAAAGACTGGATGGACGAGTTCAAACCTGCAGTAAACACCAAAGATTTCACCTACCTGCAACCTAAAAGGCAGCATATACAGGATTATATTACCCAGCAAACCGTCTATGTAAAAGGGCTGAAAGATGTGGGCGGCTCTGAAAAGCTACGCGCTTCCCTTTTGGATATCCTGAAGTTTGAAAATGATGTGGTACTCCCTAAAATGAAAGAATTTGAGTCTTTCAATGGCGATACATCAGATTCTACCCTGCAAAAAGCCTTCAACGAGCTGATAACTACTACCAAAGAGGATATGGCAAAGCACGAGGTAATGTTTAAATACCTGGATGAATATGCCGAAAAGAACGACTTTCCCAAGCCGATAGAATAGCCGCTACTCGGGCAATACTTTAAATCGCAGTTTCAGGAATGGTTTTTCTATAAGGTAGAAAGACACCAATGCCGCTATGGCTATCAATAACACATTAAGCGGAAACATACCTGTAAAGCCTAGCTTGGTAGAGAAGAATAGCTGCTGCCATATATACAGGCTGTAAGATAGCTTGCCGATATAGTCAAGCGGTTTCGCATTCAGCGTTTTGAAAACAATATTATTGCTGTAGTGAATGGTAATGAGGATAATGAACCCGATGGCAATATCTGCAATAGTGCCTGTGGTATTGCCAAACGGCACTATCAGCCAGCCCAGATGCATATCATAATAGTGGTTCATGAGCGAGAATGCCGATAAGGTAGGGATGGCTAAAAACGGTATCCACAACCAGAACTTTGCTTTGGCAGCCATGCGCTGGGTAAACGCCAGCAGCTTGTCGTGATACATGGCAAACACACAACCCCACATAATAGCATCTACCCGTTGGAACAGCGTCAGGTCGTTCATCCACTCATATTGGGTTTTTACATATAGCATCCTCAGCGCAGGTACTATCAGTATGATAGCAAAGGCAAAATGCATCCTGTACTTCCTTGCAAATTTGAAAACAAAGGGCCACAGCAGGTAAAACTGCTCCTCTATAGAGAGCGACCACAGGTGCCCCATTTCCCAATCGGCATGCCAGTTCAGGTATTTGGTATAGGTAAGGGCGGTAAGCCAGGATTGTGCGGTGAAGTGCAGCAGGCCTATCAGTTGCAGTACCAGATACACCCCAAGCAGGGTATAGTATATGGGGAATATGCGGAAAGACCGCTTGATGTAAAAGCTTTTGAGTGATATGGTTTGGGTTTGCGCTTCTTCCTGCAGTAGCAGGGTAGTTATCAGAAAGCCCGAAATCACGAAAAACACATTCACACCAAGCTGGGCATCTATCAGCATAGGCCACCTGCTGTAGAAAAAATCGTTCAGGTTCTTCTGGTCAATATGCCCTATTATCACCATCAGGATGCTGATGGCGCGTAGTCCGTTCAGGCTGGGGATGTGTTTTCTCATTATCTGGCGGTAAAACTAATATTTATAAGCAGTGTATGTATATGCGAAATGGTTAATGGGTGGCAAACGCTAAAATTTCTACAGGTATATTATTAATATTTTGCACTTGATAGGCGCTCACATATTATTATTCCCCACATTGCTAACAAATGTGCTGTATATCTATAATATACCCTTGACAAACGGGCGAAATGTCTAAATTTGTCATCCCCACAAAAACTGAAAAATTGCGTTTAAAATCGTTGGACATAAAAGGATTCAAATCCTTTGCAGATAAGACCCATGTGCTGCTCGATCACCCCATTACAGGTATCGTAGGGCCAAATGGTTGTGGTAAGTCGAACATCGTGGATGCTATCCGCTGGGTTATTGGTGAGCACAAGATTAAAGCCTTGCGTTCTGATAACCTCGAAGACCTGATATTCAATGGCTCGCGTACGCGAGCCGGTTCGGGTATGGCAGAAGTATCACTGACGTTCGAGAACACCCGCAATCTATTGCCTACAGAATTTACCACGGTGACCATCACACGTAAGTTCTATAAGAATGGTGAGAGTGAGTATCGTTTGAACGATGTAACATGTCGTTTGAAAGACATCCACAATCTGTTTTTGGATACAGGTGTTAGTAACGACTCTTATGCCATCATAGAGCTTGGCATGGTCGATGACATCATCAAAGACAAAGACAATTCTCGCCGCCGTATGCTGGAGCAGGCTGCTGGTATCTCTATCTACAAAACACGTAAGAAAGAGGCTAAGCTGAAACTGGATGCAACAGAGCAAGACCTTGCGCGTATCGAAGACTTGTTATTCGAGATTGGCAACAACCTTCGTACACTCGAAAGTCAGGCAAAGAAAGCAGAACGCTATTTCCAGATAAAAGGGGAGTATAAAGAAGTAAGTGTTGAATTGGCAAAAGCGTCGCTGGAGCATTTCAACGACCAATATAAATCGCTCAACGAGCAGCACGATACCGAGACAGATCGCAAGACACAACTGGAAGCAGTTGTAGCTACAGAAGAAGCGATTGTAGAGCAGGATAAAGTGAAGCTGATAGAGAAAGAACAGGAGCTGAACGGTTTGCAAAAACAATTCAACGAACTGATAAATCGTGTACGCCAGTTAGAAAGCGACAAGCGCCTTGCAGCGCAGCGTTTGGACCATCTGAAAGAACGCGAAAAAAGCCTGAGTGAATTCCTCTCTGGTGCAGGTATGCAATTGCAAAGCCTCGAGGAGTCTATCACATTTGCAGAGAAGCAGATAGAAGAAGAAAACGAAATCATAGAAAAGCTGCGCGATGAATTAGAAAGCATGCGTGGTATAGTAGATGAAAAACGCGATGCCTTTGATGCGAAGAAAAAAGTGATGGAGCAACTGCGTACTGAATATCAAAGCAAACAACGCACACAGTTTGATGCGGAGAAGAAAGTAGCCATTGCAGATACTTCTGTGATGAACCTGCAACGCAGCATCCAGCAGATACAGGAAGAAAAAGCACAACGCGCTAATCAGATAACACAACTGACCAACGAGCGTACTGATGCGGAAGGTGACCTGCAAGAGAAGAACGATGAGTTACAAACACTTGTTGCCCGCTACGAAGAAGTGAAATCTAAAATCCTGCAAAGCCAGGAGCAATTAGAAACACTACGTTCGCAATCGGTAGACGAAAACCGTAAACTGGATAGTCGCCGCAACGAACACGACCTGTTGAAGTCGCTGGTAGAAAGCCTTGAAGGTTATCCTGATAGTATCAAGTTCCTGAAAAAGAACAAAGACTGGAACAGCGAAGCGCCGCTATTGTCAGACGTGTTTGTGGTGCAGAACGAATACCGTACTGCACTGGAAAACGTACTGGACAATTACCTGAACTATTATATAGTTGAGAACATTGGCGAAGCTGCAAAAGCAGTTCACCTGTTGGAAAGCAATAAAAAGGGTAAAGCCAATTTCTTTGTTACCAATCAGTTTCAACAATATCAGGCAGCACAGCACAATGCACCTGCGGGCCTAACACCTGCGCTGAGTGTAGTGAATGTTGACGAACAATACATGCCGCTGGCACAGCACCTGCTGGGTCATGTGTACATTGCCGATAACGAAGCCGCAATCACAGACCTCGCTATGACTAATGGCAATGTGATAGTAGAGAAGAGTGGTAAAGTAGTGCGTGGCAAGTACACACTGGGTGGTGGTTCTGTTGGCTTGTTCGAGGGTAATAAAATAGGCCGTGCAAAAAATCTGGAGCGCCTTGCAAAAGAGATAGAAGACCTGACGGCTATTACTACACAACTGAAACAACAAATCAGCGATACGCAAACGCAGATAACAGGATTCAATCAGGAGCTGAACGACAGGGCTATCGAGCAAACACGTCAGGAAATAAACCGCCTGCAAAACCATATTGTAAACCTGAGTAACAGGATTGAAAACTTTGAACACCTGAACCAAAATGGTGAGCAACGTTTGCAAGATCTGCAGGAGCAATTGGAAGATACGCATGCAAGCATAGCAGATACGCGCAGCGAATTGGAATCTATCAACGACCAATTGCAATCGCTGCAACAAAATATACAAAACGCAGAGTCTGAATTCCATGCAGTAGAAATGGAATTCAACATGGCTACGCAACAGTATAATAATCACAACATTCAGTACACAAAAGAGCAGAGCAAGCAGGAAGGTTTGAAGCAGGAACTGAGCTTCCGCAGCAACCAACTGAACGATCTGAAACGCCAGATAGCCAGCAACAGCGAGCAATTGCAACAGATTGCAGGCCAACTGGGCGAAACAGAAACACAACTGCATGCGGGCGATAATGAACTGTACGAATTGCTGACACGCAAAGACACAGAAGAAAAAGTACTGAATGAAAAAGACCGCCTGTACTACGAAATGCGCAATACCATTTCTGCACAGGAAGGACAACTGAATCAGAAGCGCCGCGAAAAAGAACATGCAGAAACATTGCTCAACAGCATCAAAGATCAGCTGAATGATATGAAGCTGAAACTGGCTGGTATGAAAGAGCGTTTGAGTGTTGAGTTTAAAGTAAATCTGGACGAGATACTGGATCAGGCACGTGCAAACGAACTGACGGTAGATGAACTGACAGCAGAGGCAGAACGCATGAAGAAGCGTCTGGAAAATATGGGTGAAATCAACCCGACTGCTATCGAGGCGTTTACAGAAATGAAAGCGCGTCACGACTTTATCGTAGAGCAGAAGACTGACCTTGTGAACGCGAAAGAATCGCTGATGGCTACGATTGAAGAAGTAGAGCAGACAGCGAATGCAAAATTCCGCGAGACATTTGATAAAGTGCGCGAAAACTTCGTAGAGGTATTTAAAGCACTCTTCACTGCAGAAGATAATTGTGATCTGCGTCTTACAGATCCTGATAACCTGGCTGATAGCGGCATTGAAATATATGCACAGCCAAAAGGTAAAAAGCCAAGTACGCTTACACAGCTTTCTGGTGGTGAAAAAACGCTTACATCTACAGCGTTCCTATTCGCTATCTACCTGATTAAGCCTGCACCGTTCTGTATTCTGGATGAGGTGGATGCACCGCTCGATGATGCGAACGTTGGCAAGTTTACACAGATGATTCGTAAGTTCAGTGACAACTCTCAGTTCATCATCGTAACACACAACAAGCAAACGATGGCAGCCGTAGATGTTATCTACGGTGTTACGATGCAGGAGCCGGGCGTTAGTAAACTGGTGCCGGTAGACTTCCGTAGTTTGAGTAACTAAAACACAATAATTTAATTGATAATTAATAGCCGGTTCGCCGGCTATTTTTATTTATGTTAATATTAACCAAAACCCTACCGCGTGTTGTTGGTTCTAGGTTTCAGCTGATAGTACTTTAGTGCTTTCACCTCCAAAATCTATCTATGCAAAAATCACTCGCTGTAGTTATTGTGCTCTTGCTTGTCGTGTCGACAAAAATATATGCACAACAAACTTCTCTGAATGGTACTGTAAATGATGCACAAGACAAGCCTGTAGTTGCTGCTACCGTATCGTTGTTGAATGCAGACTCTACTTGGGTGCAGTCTGAACTGGCAGATGATAATGGTGCATTTGTGTTGCACGTTGCAAAAGCGGGTAGCTACATCCTGGCAGTAAATGCAGCAGGCTTTGCAAAGCTGATGCAACAGGTAGAGGTGAAAGAAAAGAACGAAACGCTGAAACTGCAACTGACAGCCAACACAACATTGCAGGATGTAGTTGTGAGTAGCAAATCGCCACGCATAGAAACAGGTTTGGGAAAAACTGTGGTGAACCTTGACCAAGTAAATACACTCGGCAATTCTGCTTGGGATTTACTGCGCAAATCTCCCGGTGTAAATGCTAACAATGGAAATGTAACACTGCAAGGTGTAGGCGTTACGGTATTAATAGACGATAAACAAACCTACCTTACGGGTAAAGACCTGGAAGATTACCTGAAAAGCATGACGGGTGATAATGTCGCCGCATTGGAACTGATAACACAACCATCGAGCAAATACGATGCAGAAGGCACGGGAGGCATCATCAACATCAAAACAAAGAGAATAAAAAAGAAAGGCTTGAATGGTAATGTAGCGCTGGAAGCAGGACAGACTGTATATCCTAATACACATAACAGCGGCAACCTTACTTACAGAAACAATAAACTGACACTATATACAAATCTCGGCCAGATGGCGGCTACAGGTTTTCTGAACAGGAAAGATACACGCAAAGCAAGCAATCCGCAAACAGGTGAGTTTATCAACAATACAGATCAGTCCATCTTCATGAAAGAGACGTTTGGAGATTATAATGCACAGTTTGGTGCAGACTATGCTGCTACTGAAAAGACAACTGTTGGTGCAAGTGCAAAAGGTATTTATCATCCTAATGTGCAGCGCGATGAAGCAGGTGCTGTAGTTACAGATGCAGCAGGTAATGTGGTATATAATACTACTGTCAACAATCACACGTTTGAACGTAATCACTATCTGTGCAATGCATACATCAAGCATGAACCTGCAAAGGGGCATAAGATAACTGCTGATGCTGACTACATCTACCGCGATCAGCGCGAAACACATAAGACAGTCGGTAGAAACTATGATACACAAGGCAATCCTGTTGTTGGCAATCTTGATTTAGATAATCAATCGCAATCAATAATCAATGTAGTTACTGCAAAAGCAGATTATACTGGTGAGGTAGCCAAAGGTTGGAATGCAGAAGCAGGTGTAAAGTCGAGCTATGCAGTGGTAGATAACGGTGCATATTTTCAGACGCTGAATAGCGGTAACTGGATAAACGATACTACGCGCACAAATCACTTCATCTACAAAGAAAATATCAACTCGGCCTACGTAAATGTTTCAAAAGCATTTGGTAAAAAATGGAATACACAAGCAGGTGTGCGTGTGGAGAATATGAATAATGATGGCGAGGAAACGCAACAAGGTGGCGAGTTTCAGCGTAGCAATACATCAGTATTCCCCACAGCTTTTGTGAGCTATAGGATAGATGATAACAACAGCGTAGAGGCTAGCTGTGGCAGACGCATCAATCGACCTGCATATACTATGATGAGCCCTTTTGTTACTTACTTCTCACAATACTATTATCAGAAAGGCAATCCCGATTTGTCGCCCGCATACAGAAACTATCTTGAGCTAAAGTATAATAACCAAAATGAGCTGTTTGTGTCTATGGGCTTGCGCAAAATAACAGGTTATATAACACCGATACTTGGCTACGATGCTAATAACAAAGCCGTATTTGCCACTTGGGGCAACTATGCCGATGATTATGTACTACATGGCTCTTGCAACTATAATAAACAATGTACAAAATGGCTATTACTAACAACTGCGGGAGATGTGTACTACAACAAATTCCTCAGCTACCGTGGCCACGAATTGTTGGGCACATCTTTGGGTGCATCAGGTTATTTGCAAGGCACATTCAGCCTGAATAAAGGCTGGACGATAGATACTACTTTCTATGCCAGCACCGGCGATTTGCAGAATGTGATAGACCGATACGGGCCAAGCTATTGGCTGGGTTTTAATGTGGCTAAGAAAGTGATGAAAGAAGCAGCTACTATTAGGCTATCAATAGAAGACCCTTTCAGGATGAATAAGATGACGAGTACATCCAATTGGAATGGTATTGAAACTGCATCGTCCTTACGGTTCGGTTCGCAGTCTGTAGCACTGGGGTTCAGTTACAATTTTGGCAAGAAGCTGGATGGCGCTCAGCAGCATAATGCTAAGACCGAAGAGGCAGGCAGAATGTAATTGCTTACCTTTACAGCTTAATTCGCTCTTTTGTCAAATACTGCATACGAAACCAATCTGCAAGCGATTGCAGCAATAGCTTCTGAAAAAGAAGAAGAAAACGACCACTTTCTGCGCTCGCTTCGCCATCACAGTGGTGCAGTGCTCGATGAAATGGCCAACCGCATTTATCAGGATGTGAATGCTGCCGTAGATTGTACCGCTTGCGGCAATTGCTGCCAGAAGCTGGTGGTAAACATCACACAACCCGAAATTGAAAGGCTGGCTGTGTTTATGAACATGACAGAAGAAAACCTGCGCGAAAAGTATATTGAAGAAAGCCTTGCAGGCAATTGCTTTATCAATACGGTACCTTGTCATTTTTTGTCTGGCACCAGTTGCAGCATCTACCCAGAAAGGTTTACCGAGTGCAGAGATTTTCCACACCTCCACAAGCCCGGGTTTAAAGAGCGTTTTCTGGGCACGCTGTTACATTACCCAAGCTGCCCTATCATCTACAATACAGTAGAGGTTATGAAAAGAGAATTGAAGTTTATAGAATAAGAAAAGCAGCCATCAGGCTGCTTTTTATGTAATGAGTAATTTAGTCTGTTTTATGCCATCCTCATAGCAGGACCACGATTGATGAAGTATTGTTTTTCGCCCTCTTGCAGTAGTACGCGTATGCTGCGCAGTCCGTTATCGTCATAGTCAAGCAATGCCTGCAATGGCTCATCTTCGTTGGGTTTGTAAATGTATTCCAGCCCGTCTATCAATACTGTTTTGTTGGTAATGATAATGCTGCCGTTGGTAGACTCGTGTACTACGTTTTCAGATCCGTCGCTCAGGAAGGTAAGCATCTGGGTACGGTCGTACGCATAGGTTTTGCCGCCACGGCTCAACATCCTGTAAAGGATGATAGAAAGAACACCCGCAATGACTAATAATATAGCGCGTAGCATCAGCAGTTACTAATTAAGTTCTAATATAGTAATCTTAGTTTGAAAAAAACTAATAATCTATACACATGTTGATAACTAATGGGATATAAACTATTGGCGCCCGAAGAACATCCTCTACATGTTTCCTGCCTTATACCCGTCAGTCTTTATATGCAAAGTAAAGGTATAATCAGGTTTTAAAGAAGCATTTTCTGCATTTTAATCTTGCAAAGCCCCCTGTTTGCGGGTATATTTTTCCTTCAGGTAGAAGAGGGCAATGCCGGTAATGATGATGATAAATGCAAACAACTTGTATTTGTTTTCGCCCATCAGGAAGATAAACAGCCAGATGAGGATGGATATAATGGCAGGTATCGGGAACAGCGGCATCCTGTATGGCATATCGCCACCTTTCTTTTTATAGTGCCATAATAATAGTCCTACAGCCTGCGAAACGAATTGTATCAGTATCCGCATAGTGATAATGGCTGTGATAACATCTGCCAATTTAAATAGCAGGCTGAATATAAACGCCATGCCGCATAGGGCCAATAGCGATATGTGGGGGAAGTGATGTTTAGGGTGCAGCTTTCCGAATACGGGAAAGAAATCACCATTCAATGCAGCAGAATATGGAACGCGGGAATAACCGAGTATCACCGAGAAAAGAGAAGCCAATGCAATACACAGTATCAGCACCGTAGCTATCTGCGCTACCTGATGATTGTAGATATGCTCAAAGTAAATGCTCACCATGTATTTGGATGCTGCCAGTTCTTGCCAGGGCAATACACCCAGCACTACCGTTTGCATACACAGATACAGGATAGCAATACCCGTTATAGAAATGAAAATGGCGCGAGGTATATTCTTCGATGGATTTTTGATTTCCCCTCCCAGATGGCAAACATTATAGTAACCGAGGTAAGAATAAACAGCTTTTTGAGATGCCTGCCCGAATGCGGCAAAGAAAGCCACCATCGTCATGTTTGGCATCTTCCAGTCGAAAGCCTGTGCTGCATTGAAATGCCCCAAGCCCGATATGATAAGCCACAGCATAGTGCCACCCGTTATCACCCAAAGAAATACCGAGATTTTGCCAATGCCCTTAATACCCCTGTATAGCAAGATGGTTATCAGTATCACCAATCCACCACTGATTGCTTTCTTTAGTAATACCTCGCTTTCGGCAGGCAGTGGCACCAGAAAGGTGAAATAATCTGCAAAGCCTATAGCGCCGCTGGCAACCACCAATGGCGCTTGTATGGTTGTCTGCCAAACAAACAGGAAGGCCATCATCTTGCCCCATTTACTGCCAAACAGTTTTTGCAGAAAAACATAGCTGCCACCCGCAGCAGGCCATTTGGCACCCATCTCCGCCCACACCATGCCATCCATATAAGAGAGCACTGCGCCGAGTATCCATGCGAGCAGGCAGATTGGGCCCTGCATCATACCTACTATCAGCGGTATGGTTACAAACGGGCCTATGCCCACCATATCAATCATATTGATGGCAGTAGCTTGCAACAGGGATAACTCCCTTTCCAGTTTTGGTTCGGCTTGTTGTGCGTCGGTTTGCAATTGGCAGAAATTACCTGCAAAACTAATCAGGCATTTCAGCTTTTATATGGTTATAAATTATAAGCCTATATAAACTTATTGTCTTTGGCAGTCTTGATGGCATCTGCCTTACTGTGTACGTTCAGCTTGTGGTATATGTTTTTGATGTGCGACTTCACCGTTTCCAGATCAATAAACAATTCCTGTGCTATGCGCTTGCGGCTTTTGCCCGTTGCTATCTGTTCCAGTATTTCGGTTTCTCTGCGGGTGAGGGGAGAAGCCTCATTGCGTTGGAATGAACTGATGACCATGCGTGCTATGTGCGCACTCATCGGCCCGCCGCCTTCCATTACTTCCTGTATGGCACTGATGATTTTTTCAGGTGGTGTATTCTTGGTCAGGTAGCCGGATGCACCATTGCCCAATGCGCGGAAGATGAGTATGTCTTGCTCATACACTGTCAGTATCAGTATATACGCTTCAGGTATCAGCTTCTTTAGTTTCGGCAAAGCGTCTATGCCCGATATGCCCGGTAGTTCCACATCCAGCAGCAACACATCCGGGTCGTCTGTTGCTATCTTTTTGGCAGCATCTTCAAAAGACGGGTAGCTGCCCACTACTTTGTAGCCGGGCGTATTACCTATCAGGTATACATACCCCTCGCGGATGGTTTCATCATCTTCAATTATGCAAACGCGTATGTCAAGGTCTCGGCTCATGTGGCTGATGTTTGTATAAAATTGCAAAGATTGCGGGTGATACTACTCCCCCAAATCAGGTTATTTTTAAATATTAACAAGTCTATGACATTTGCTTAGGCAGCCTGAAGCTGAGGCTGATAACAGTGCCTCTGCCTTCGTTTGCATCTATATACAGCCTGCCATCCATGCGTTTGGCGCGGGTGTTCATATTATCTATGCCATGCCCGCGTTTCACAGTTTCTATGTCAAAGCCCCTACCATTATCTCTCAGTTCCAGATGCAGAATGTCTTTGTCTTTCAGCTCTGCTGTCAGTACTACCTTGGTAGCATTGGCATATTTCAGGCAGTTGTTCAGTGCTTCTTTGAAAATCATTATCAGGTTGCGACCTGTATCCAGGGGCAACCTGTAGTCTTTCCATTTTTCGTCTGTGCCAACGAACTCAAAATCTATTTCCGTATCCTGATACAGCTCTCCACCAAAATCGCGGATGCGGTGCAGTATTTCGTACAGGCTGTCGTTTGTTGGTTTCAGCGACCAGAGTATATCTCTTGTACCGCTGTATAGTTGCCCGGTGTTATCCTGTATCTGTTCTATGATGCGTTGTGTGTCTGCAGTTAGCGGGCCTATCTTATTCTTCAGCACATTGGTCAGCACATTGATGCGTGTTAGCTTATTACCTACTTCATCATGAAAATCTTCGGCAGTACGCTGGCGCACTTTATTCTGCTCTTCACGACGCAGGCGTTCCAGCAGTGCTTGTCTGTTTTGTTTACGTTTGTTGACGATGTACTGTATCGTAACACCAAGCAATATGCAGCCTGCCAATATCACCAAACGGAACCAGCTTGTTTTGTGAAACGGTGTGATGATTTCAAACGGATAATCCAGTTTTTTGATAACGCTGCTATCGCCTGTTGAGCATTCTACCTGCAATGTGTATTTGCCGGGTGGCAGTGCAGAGTAGGTTACTGTGTTCACGGCAGACCAGTCGCTCCAGTGTGCTTCCAGCCCTGCTATGCGGTAACGGTATTTCAGTTGCTCTGTGCCGCTGAGTGTCAGTGCCTGAAAGGTGAATGTGATATTGTTTTTGCGATAGGGCAAGTGCAGTCCTATAGGTACTTTGTACCATACATCGGTACTGTCGTAATAGCTGCTGTCGCTTATGTTTTCGCCAAATACTTTTACAGATTGTAATACTATACTCGTCGCTTCGGGCATTACTATTTTCGATTTCGGGTTGTAGCGCACCGCACCGTTGGTAGTACCAAACCATATACTGCCGTCTGCCGCTTTGAAGACTGCATTGTGGTTGCTTTCCATACCAGTAATGCCTTGCTCTTTGCCATAAAACTGCACACTGTGTTTGCCATTCTTTGTGCTGATTTTATGAATACCAAAACCCGTACCCAACCACACATTGCCAGCATCGTCTGTTGTTATGTTATAGATGAAGTCAGATTTCAGTCCGTTGTTTTTATTAATAACTTCCGTTTTGCCTGTCTGCAGGTTGTAGCAGATAACACCGTTATCACTGCTGCCTATCCACAGTTCTCTGCCACGTACGGTAACGCATTGCGGTGTAGAGCTGTCTGCCGCACCACCTGTTTTCATCTTTACAGATTCTTCGTTGTGGTACAATTGCAGTCCGTCTGTTGTTGCAAGTATAATGCTGTCGCTACCTGCACCGGTTATATTTTGTACGGCAGTATTCAGTATTACTTTATGGAAAGTATCATCTCTGTAGTAAGTAGCAGCGTTGCCCGTGCCTATCCACATGCGCCCTTCGCCATCTTTGTAGATGCACGTTATCAGGTTCGATGATATGGTAGGTGTGGTATATTGCCTGAAGCTGCTGCCATTATATTTCCACAAGCCACGGTTGCGGGTGCCAAGCCATATTTCATTTGCATGGTTGATGTAGATTGCCGTAATAGCCGTCATTGGTTGCAGGGGTATAGGCAGCCTGTTCACAACGCCGTTCTCATACACAAACAAGCCTGCATCAAATGTGCCTATGTATACTTTACCACCTTGTGCAGCTATGCTCATTACCTGTGCACTTGGCAATCCCGATGTTTCATCGAGCACAGAAAACTGCGCTCCTGAAAAACGATATACACCACGCCCGTCTGATGCCATCCACACATTACCTTCTTTATCTGTCAGCAGTTTATTGATGGTGTTATCTGTAAGTCCGTTCTTCTTGTTGCAGTACACAAGGCTGCTGTCGTTGAGCCTGAATGTGCCGCTCGATGTGCCGAGCCATATGTTTTTACTCTTGTCTTCCGTAATGCTGAAGATGGCAGGCAACGAGTATAGCGACATGCCATTCAGTTTGGCAACAGCTATTTTGCCATCTGCAATATTGTAAAGTCCGCCGTTTGTAGTAGCCCACAATCTGTTGCGGCTGTCTTTATACATAGAGAATACCTGTGGTATGCCATTCAGTTGCGGTTCGTTAAAGCGCAGGCTATCCCAACGCCCATCATGATGATTATATATAGTGCCATTGGCAACCGCTATCCACAGGTTTTTGCCGTCGGGCAATACAGATGTTACATTAGCATCCTTATTGGGTATGGCAAGGCTCTTGCTTTTGCCATCTTTTATTTCGTAGAGCTTATTGCCTGCTATACACCATGCCGTGCCATCATTGCCTATCTCAATATTAGATACTGCATTTGCATTCGGGTTTTCGGGCGATTGAAAAACGAAGTGTCTGAATGCTTTACCATCATACTTAGATACACCCTTGCGTGTGCCCACCCATATATTGCCTTGCTTGTCTGTTGCCAGTGCATTCACAGTATTGTCCGTCATGCCATCGCGTACGGTGTAGTTTACAAAGCTGCTGCCATCGTAGCGCGATAAGCCACCCAATGTGCCAATCCACAGATGCCCGTACTTGTCCTGCACCATAGATGTAGCCTGCGATTGTATCAGTCCGTTTTCTACATTCAGATTGTAGAATGGGTAGCGCTGTGCATATACTGTTGTGCATACGCATAGCAACGATAAAACAAAGGCAATTTTCAAGAGTCGATTCACAAAAGTGAAGTTACATCATTGCCTGCATTTGCTGTGTTGAAATGCTGCTGCTGTTTGTTTTTCGAATAAATCCCCCATATAGGGTGGTGTGGTAAAACACCATTTCCCCCGCAATGGGTGAAGGCTCAGAAATTTCATACAGATACTTTTGAAATCGAAATACACACCCACGATTATGAGAGCCATCCCCTTTATTTTTTGCTTCTTATTTACTGCGCTTACAATGTATGCCAAACCCGGCAACATCAACGGCAAGGTGAATGACGCGGATGGCAAACCGATAGATGCCGCTAATGTGGTATTGCTGAAGACGGATAATAAAACATTGGTGAAAGCAGACGTATCTGCAGAGAATGGTGTATTTGTTTTTGATAATATACCCGATGGCGAATACATATTGAAGATAACAGTGCCCGGCTATGAAGTGTACAGTTCTGAAGTGATAAAAGTACAGGATGGAGACATTGCCATGCCCGAAGTGAAACTGGTTGCAAAAGCAGGCTCGCTGAAAGAAGTAACCATACGTACCACAAAGCCACTGATAGAAATAAAAGCAGATAAACTAGTGGTGAATGTAGAGAATAGTATTGTAAATGCAGGTTCTTCTGTATTAGATGTTATTGGTCGTTCTCCCGGTGTGCGTGTAGACCAGAACGATAATATCAGTCTGAAAGGAAAATCGGGCGTAGAGGTGTTGATAGATGGTAAACGCACTGTACTAAGCGGAAGCGACTTGTCGAATATGCTGAAGGCAATGCCATCATCTACGGTAGAGCAAATAGAAATCATCAGCAATCCATCTGCACGTTACGATGCAGCAGGTACTGCAGGTATCATCAATATAAAAACCAAGCGCGATAAACGTCTGGGCTTTAACGGCACTGCCAATGCTTCTTATGCACAGGGTGTATATCCTAAAATGAATAGTGGCATCAGCCTGAACTACAGAGATAAGAAATGGTTGCTGACGGGTAGTTACAACTACTCATACAGGCGAGGGTTTAATCACTTATTTCTCTATCGTTCTTTTTATGATAACGGTGTTTTTAAAAATGCATACGACCAGGATAATAATACGGTGTTCGATATTTACAGCCACACAGCATCGCTTGGGGCAGATTATACCATCAGTAAAAAAACTACGGTGGGTGTGATGTTGAATACAAGCCCATTGGATTTTGAGATAACCCGCCGCAGTTATTCCCGCGTGTTGGATAGCAACAAAGCATTGCAGTCTTACTTTACAACAGATAATACGGCACACAATTCAAACTATAACTATTCTGTAAACACCAACCTGCGCCATACGTTTGACAGTACAGGCAAACAACTGTCTGTAGATATTGACTACAGTAACTACCGCGCAAGACGCCCGCAGGACTTTGTTACACGATACATCGACCGTACCGGCTCAGACTATCTGCCACGCTATTTGCTTGCCGGTGATTTGGATGCGCTGACTTCTATTCGTTCATTGAAAGCAGACTATGTACATCCTGTATCGCAAACACTGCGTTTGGAAGCAGGTTTGAAATCGAGTTATGTAACGCAGGATATCAATGCAGGCTTCTTCGATTATAGCACAGGCGCATACATATACGATTCTACAAAGAGCAATCATTTCATCTACAAAGAAAACATCAACGCGGCGTATGTAAATGCCAATAAAGATTGGACTGCATGGAGTGTGCAGCTTGGTCTGCGTGTAGAACAGACTGTTGCTAAGGGCGACCAGAAAGTGTACAATCAGACTTTCGACAGAAACTATGCACAACTCTTCCCAAGCTTCGCAGTACAGCGTCACATAAATACTACCAACGATTTAGGGCTTACACTCAGCCGTCGTATCAACAGGCCCAACTACGAGCAGTTGAATCCGTTTAAAAACTATCTGGACCCGAGCACCTACGCATCGGGCTATCCATACCTGATGCCCGAGCTGACGTACAACATAGAAATGTCGCACACATTCAAACAACGCTTTGTTACCACTTTTATGTTCAGCTATCTGAAAGACCCGATAACAGAAGTAATACAGCCAAGCGATGATACTACACAGAAACGAGTAACGGTGCAGACCAATAAAAATCTTACCAGTCAGTTGTTTTACGATTTGAGTGGTGCGTATCAGTTGCAGTATTTCAAATGGTGGTCGGGTAGTATCAACTTCAATTGTTACTATTCTGTTTTCAAGGGCAACATTGCCAATTCAAACCTGAACACAGGCAGGCTGACGGCTGATATAAATGTTGCAAATAGTTTCTTGCTTCCTAAAGACTGGTCTGCAGAGCTTAGCTTCTTTTACCAAACCAGCCAACTGCATGGCTACATGGTTATAGACCCGATATGGTCTTTGAATGCAGGTGTGCAAAAACACCTCTTTGATAAAAAACTAACAGTAAAACTTAACTGTGCTGATATTTTCTGGCGTAGCTATCCGCATGCCACTTCTGTGTACAAAGATTATGTAGAGCGCTTTACCGCACAAAGAGAAACAAGGCAGCTGAGTCTGTCTGTTGTTTATCGATTCGGGAAACGTACGGTAGCTCCTGTACAAAGGCGCCGTGGTGGTGCGGAAGATGAGAAACGCCGCGCAGGTTCTGGTAATGCTTAATTGATCATAGCCCTGTCATCATGAGCCTAAGCTCATACAGTTGAAGTAAGCCCCTCGGTTCATATCCTGCATACAATTGTCCGAGGGGCTCTTCTTCTTATTTAGTAAAATGGTTCTCTTGTAGCCCCATCCAGTCTATTGCGTTTTTGTACAGCAATTGTTCTGTTTGTGTTGCAGTAAAGCTTTCCATACTTTCTATCAGTTTGCCCGGGTGGTGTTCGCCCAGCGGGAAGGGGTAATCGCTACCCATGCACACCTTATCGTGTCCCATTACATCTACCACATATTGCAGTGCTTTAGGGTCGTGTACCAAAGCATCTATCCAGAATTTGCCCAGATAGTCGCGCGGGTTCACTGCATTGTCTATTGCGCACAAATCAGGACGCACATTAAAGCCATGCTCTATCCTGCCTATGGTGAAGGGGAATGAACCACCACCATGTGCAAATGCCACACGCAGTTTAGGGAAGCGTTCAAACACACCACCGAATATCATGGATGCAATAGCACGTGCAGTTTCTGCAGGCATACCTACCAGCCATGGCAGCCAGTATTTCTGCATGTCGTTCTCGCCCATCATTTCCCACGGGTGTACAAATATGCAGCAGCCCAGTTCTTCAGCAGCTTTCCAGAACGGATCAAAGAACGGGTCGCTCAGGTTTTTGCCATTGATGTTGGAACCTATTTCAATGCCCGGCATTTTCAGTTCTGTAACACAACGCTCCATTTCTTTGATGGCAAAGTACATGTCCTGCATAGGCACTGTGCCAAGCCCTGCAAAGCGTGTAGGATTATCTGCTACGCATTGTGCAATATGGTCGTTGAAAAAGCGCGATGTTTCGATGCCATGCTCGGGCTTTGCCCAGTAGTTGAATAGAACAGGAATGGTAGACAATACCTGTACGGTAACATCTGTCATATCCATCTCTTTCATCCGTGCCTTAGGGTCCCAGCAATTTTCCTCTATCTCACGAAAAACCTTGTCTCCCTTTATCATCTTTGCACAGCAAGGCTTATGATGCTCCAGCCTGATGAAATCGCCATAGCCAAACTTTTGAAACCAGTTCGGTATGTTCTCCGGCATGATGTGCGTATGTATATCTATCTTTCTCAATGTCATAATTTATAAGTCTATCTAAAACTACGTTATTCCTATAAGCTATTACACCATTTCGTAAATGATAGCTGAGCCCTGCCCTACACCAATACACATTGTTGCAAGACCGTATTTGCCACCGCGGCGTTTTAGTTCATGCAGCAGGGTAGTAGAGATGCGTGCACCACTGCAACCTAATGGGTGACCAATTGCTATGGCACCACCATTCACATTCACTTTCTCTGCATCCAGCCCCAGCTCTTGCATACAAGGAATGCCTTGCGCAGCAAATGCTTCGTTCAGCTCTACGAGGTCAAGGTCTTTAGATTCCAGACCTGCGCGTTGCAGTGCTTTTTGTGTAGCAGGTACAGGGCCTATGCCCATGTATGCAGGGTCTACACCTGCTATTGCCATACTCTTAATTTTTGCTATTGGCTTAAGGCCGTATTTAGCAACAGCTTCACCGCTTGCCAGCAAGAGTGCAGATGCACCGTCGTTAATGCCACTTGAATTGCCTGCTGTTACTGTGCCGTCTTTTTTGAAAGCAGGTTTCAGACTCGCCATTTTCTCCAGTGTTGTTTCGCGTGGGTGTTCGTCTGTATCAAATACAACAGTCTTTCCTTTGCCAAGGTCTATTGTCAGTGGTGCTATCTCGTCTTTGAATTTGCCCGCGGCCTGTGCAGCAAAATAACGCTGCTGGCTACGCAGCCCGAATTCGTCCTGTGCCTCGCGGCTTACATTATATTTAGCAGCAACATTTTCTGCAGTTTCACCCATCGTGTACGGGTAGTTGCTTTCTTTATTGAACTTCTTGTTGACGAAGCGCCAGCCCATTGTAGTATCATACATTTCTGTATTGCGGCTGTATGCACTTTCTGCTTTACCCATTACAAATGGTGCACGCGTCATGCTTTCTACACCACCTGCTATATATATATCACCATCGCCGCACATAATAGCGCGAGATGCATCCATGATAGCTTGCAGTCCTGATGCACAAAGACGGTTTACCGTACATCCGCCAATTGTTTGCGGAAGCCCTGCCAGCAATACTGCCATACGTGCTACGTTGCGGTTATCTTCACCCGCCTGATTTGCAGCACCTGCTATCACATCTTCTATTGCATTTACATCTACAGCAGGGTTACGCTCTACAATCGAGTTAATAACATGTGCCAGTAAATCATCGGGCCTCACTGTAGATAAAGTCCCACCATATTTCCCTATCGGGGTTCTAACTGCGTCAATAACAAAAACCTCTTTCATAATTATGCTAATGCTTGTGTTAAGTCGTTAATAATGTCTTCAACAGTTTCAATGCCTACGCTCATGCGTATCAGTCCATCTGTAATGCCGAATTTGATTCTGTCCTCAGGTTTTACACCTACGTGTGTGGTGGATGCAGGATGAGATATCAGCGTATCGCATGTGCCCAATGATACTGCACTGATGCAAAGTTTCAGTTTGTTGATGAATTGTGTGCCTGCATCAAAGCCGCCTTTCAGTTCAAAGCTCAGCATGGCACCTGCATGTTTCATTTGCTTCATAGCAATGGCATGATCGGGGTGCGATGCAAGCCCCAGGTAGTTCACCTTAGCTACAGCAGGGTGTCGCGCCAGAAACTGCGCTACTTTCTCTGCATTGCTGCAATGCCTTTCCATACGCAGCGCAAACGTGCGAAGTCCGTTATTTAAAAGGAATGCTTCGAATGAATTGCTGTTAGCGCCAAGCAACCTGTGTGTTTTGGTAACAGTCGTTTTCATCTTATTTACATCTCGCCCTACCAATATACCACCTACAGCAGTACCGTGTCCGTTCAGAAATTTGGTGGTTGAGTGCATGATGTAGTCAACACCATATTTAAAAGGCTGTTGCAAGTATGGTGTAGCAAACGTATTATCTGCACATACTATCAGGTTGTGTGCCTTGCCCACTGCAGTCAGTGCTTCCATGTCTACACATTGCAGGGTAGGATTGGCAGGTGTTTCTATATACATCAGCTTGATGCTGCTGTCTGCTTTTATAGCGGCCTCTACATCTGCTATGTTATGGAAGTCGGTAATCGTTACACGTATATCCAGATTGGGCAGAATCTTGTCAATCATCTCTTGCGTGCCGCCGTACAGCGAGTGGTGGGTGATGATGGTATCGCCTGCTTTCAGGTTGGCGAGCAGCATAGTTGTGATAGCCGCCATGCCTGATGCATGTAGTATAGCTTTCGCTTGCAGTGGGTTGCCGTTTTCGTCTTTCAGCCCGTAAGTTTCCAGCAAGGCAATCTTTTCTTCTACCTCATTGGTATTAGGGCTGCCGAAGCGGCCGTATATATAACCTTGTTCTTCACCTTTGAAGATGGCAATACCTTGTTCCGCGCTATCGAAAGTATAAGTGCTTGTTGCATAGATGGGCGTAAGGTGAGCCCTGTTGTTTTCTGCTTTGTGACCACCGTGTATGCACAGGGTGTCGAAGCCTTTTGAATTATTTGCGTCGCTCATTGAGAGGATCATTAATTTTGCCATGCAAAGGTACATTTATAGTATGAAACAGACCTTATTACAATTTGCTCAATATAATCTCTGGGCTAACAAGTTGATGGTAGACACCATTCTGAAATTGACGCCGGAACAGCTTGATATGACTATTGTCAGCAGCTTCGACAGCATACGCAAAACCATCATGCATACCTATGCTGCCGAGTATATATGGCTGCAACGCCTGCAGCTGGCTGAGCATCCTGTATGGGTGGGTAATGCTACTGATAAAAGTATGGAGGAGGTGTGCCAACACTGGCTGCAGGTGAGCGAAGAGCTGCTGGCATTTGTAAATAAGCAGTTTGACGACAGGGCATTGGAGCATGTGGTGCAGTATCAGAACCTGCAACAGGTGCAGTTTAAGACACCTGTGTTCGAGGTGCTGACGCATATCTTCAACCATGCTACCTATCACAGGGGGCAGTTGGTAACAATGCTGCGTCAGGCGGGTGTTACGCAGATACCGGGCACGGACTATATTAAATGGATATGGAAAATCTAAGGGCTAATAATACCGCTCCTTAATTAGCGGTATGTTTATCTGGTAGGTAATCAGTAGCTGCAATAGTTTGCCTTGCAAGGCATAAGTGCCATTCTTGTTGATGCCATCAATGCCATACTTCACCGGTTCGGGGAAGATGTCTGTAGGTGTATATAAGCCTCTTACATTAATGGCCGACTTGCCTATCATCCTGAAACTGTATTCAAACCCTGCACCGCACGCAGCTACAAAGTGCTTGCTGTTGTAGTCTGTTTGTATACCTATATAGCCAACAGGTACTTTCTCTTCCATACTGCTGAAGTCATAGAAGCCCACGCCCAATTGTATATAGGGCATAAAGCTTTGCTCTTCGTCTATCTCCATATACAAGCCGCTGCCGATGGTGATTAACGAGCGCACTTGCTCATAATAAAACTGTTGTGTATTGGGCGATTTTACAGGCATATTGAAGCGTGAGAGCCCAAGCGTAAAGTCTACCATCAGATTGAACTTCTGTGCCGTATAGTAGCGCAACCCTGCTATGAATTGAGGTGAGAGCAATATGCGCCTGTTCAGCTTATCAGGCATTACATCCTTATTACGTATAAACGCATCGTAGCCTATACCACCACCCAGATAAGTACTTAGCGACTGGGCATGCGTATTATGGCATAAGTAAACAAGCAAAAGAAGCGTGTATAATCTTCGCATACTGCATAAACGATATCAGGACAATATTATTTTGCGAAGCTATAAAAGAAAAGCGGCGATACTTTTCAGTACCGCCGCTTTTTGTGGTATCAATCTCCACATGCATCACACTCACCAACCCTATATTGATTACTTCACTTCTTCATATTCTGCATCTGCTACACCACCGTCTGCATCACCTGCAGGTTGTTGTTGTGCGCTGCCATCCGCAGCACCAGCTTCTTGCTGTGCATTGTAAATGTGCTGGCTGGCAGCTTGCCATGCATTGTTCAGTTCTTCTGCAGCTTTGTCTATACCATCCATATCTTCTGCTTTGTGGGCTTCTTTCAGCTTGTTCATCGCAGCTTCTATAGTTGTTTTTTCTGCATCAGGTATTTTATCACCGTAGTCTTTCAGTTGTTTTTCTGAGTTGAACACAAGGCCATCAGCCATGTTCAGTTTTTCTACACGCTCACGTACCGCTTTGTCAGCTTCTTCGTTCGCTTTAGCTTCGTTCTTCATCTTTTCGATCTCTTCTTTGCTAAGGCCACTACCGGCTTCTATACGGATGTTTTGTTGTTTGCCTGTGCCTTTATCTTTCGCAGTTACGTGCAGGATACCATTCGCATCGATGTCGAAGATAACTTCTACCTGAGGTACACCACGTGGTGCCGGCGGAATGCCATCCAGGATGAAGCGACCCAGCGATTTGTTTTGGTTTGCCATCGGGCGCTCACCTTGCAGTACGTTGATTTCTACACTCGGCTGGTTGTCACTTGCCGTAGAGAATGTTTCGCTCTTTTTAGTAGGAATGGTTGTATTCGAATCAATCAGGCGAGTCATTACACCACCCATTGTTTCGATACCCAGCGATAGCGGAGTAACGTCGAGCAACAGTACGTCTTTTACATCACCTGTCAGTACACCACCTTGTATTGCAGCACCTATTGCAACAACCTCATCCGGGTTCACGCTGCGGTTAGGTTTTTTGCCGAAGAATTTCTCAACTACTTCCTGCACTTTAGGTATACGTGTACTACCACCAACCAATATCACTTCGTCAATTTCGCTTGGGTTCATGCCTGCATCTTTCAATGCTTTGCGGCATGGTTCCAGTGTACGTTCTATCAGGCTGTCTGCCAGTTGTTCAAACTTAGCACGGCTCAGTTTACGAACCAGATGTTTAGGAACACCGTCTACAGCTGTGATGTATGGCAGGTTGATTTCTGTTTCCTGAGAAGAAGAAAGCTCGATTTTCGCTTTTTCAGCGCTTTCTTTCAAACGCTGCCAAGCCATAGGGTCTTTGCGCAGGTCGATAGCTTCGTCTTTCTTAAACTCGTCAGCCAACCAGTCCATGATAACTTTATCAAAGTCGTCACCACCAAGGTGCGTATCACCATTCGTAGATTTCACTTCAAATACACCGTCGCCCAGTTCCAGTACTGATACGTCGAACGTACCACCACCAAGGTCGAACACAGCTATTTTGCTATCCTGATTTTTCTTGTCAAGGCCATAAGCCAGTGCTGCAGCTGTAGGTTCGTTGATGATGCGACGAACATTCAGGCCTGCAATTTCGCCCGCTTCTTTAGTAGCCTGGCGTTGCGCATCGTTAAAGTATGCAGGTACGGTAATAACCGCTTCTTTTACTTCCTGACCCAGAAAATCTTCAGCAGTCTTTTTCATCTTTTGCAGAATCATAGCGCTGATTTCCTGTGGCGTATACATACGGCCTTCAATCTCAACACGTGGGGTGTTGTTATCACCTTTCACAATCTTGTAAGAGTTGTGTGTCATTTCACCCGTTACCTCGTCAAAACGACGACCCATGTAACGTTTGATAGACATGATGGTATTCATTGGGTTGGTGATAGCCTGGCGCTTGGCAGGGTCGCCCACTTTGCGTTCACCGTTTTTCAAAAAGGCTACTACCGATGGTGTGGTGCGGCGACCTTCGTCGTTTGCAATCACCACAGGTTCGTTGCCTTCCATTACAGAAACGCAAGAGTTGGTAGTACCTAAGTCAATGCCGATAATCTTACTCATAGTCTTTTTCTTAATTATATCGTTTTGTTATTTACAGTAGTTAAAGACAGATAGTCAATAGATATGCCAGTTGCGCCATTTCGGCAATATTGGCAGTTTGCATGACAGCTTGAATGAAAAATGCCTTAATGAACTAACATTAAGGCATTTTCTATTAATTATATATGAAATAATGTCAATTAATCTTCGCTTACACCTACGATGTTGAGTGATTTTGTAATAGGGTTCAGCTTGATGGAATCAATCGTTATATTATCAATAGGGATATTTTTACGCATGTTGAGTGCACGCGATGTTATAATACCATATGCGTTATCACCCTTCATATTGCTGTAGAATGGCTTAATCTGTTCTCCTACAATGCTACCACTTTGTATGGTAGATAGCTGATAGTAGTTGTACAACTCATTGCCACCACAGTATATGATGAAATCACAGCTATCCAGATAACGGACAACATTTGCCGGGGCAGGCCCCATAGCATCATACAGGAAACCATAAAAACTGCTGTTCAGCGTTTCCATTTTAAATTGCTGAGCGCCGGATTTTACGTCCCTGCCAAAAGTAAAGTCGGCACTTTTGCGCGTCTTTTCTCCTGTGCTGTTGTTCTTTTCTACATAATTGAAACGTATGATGCCTTCAATCATCCTGCCATTGCGGGGCGTATTGCCCGATAAGGTGAAAGAAGCTTTCAGTGTAGTTTTGGGAAAGCTAAGGGTAAAATTGGCGTCGTTAAGTTTGGATATGTAGAAGCTATTAGGGTTGTCGCTTTTGTCTGTGTTTACTACATAGAATATCTCGCTGGAGTCTGTACGGCCTGCATCTGCATTTGTAACTACCAACCTATACTTACGGTACGGGTTCAATACGCTGTCTGGGTTGCTGCTGGTTTTCAGCTTGTACGTATAGTGCGGATCGGTGAAAAAGCCCTGGCTGCCTGCTGCATCTTTAGGATACCCTTCCAGCCTCATATCTACACGATACATAGGTATAACACGCCTGAGTGCATTGTTAGTACCATCATATTCCTTCATTACCACCGTCAGGTTTTTGAAATAGCTGCTGTCGGCTATCTGACTCATGTCTATAGCGCTCTTGTTATTGTCCAGAAAAGCCTTTTCGATGCGGATGTAGTGAGCGGTGTCTGTGGCATTGATCATGCCATAGGCCATCATAATCTCCTTATAAGGTGCTGCCACCTGAAAGTCGTCTTTGCAAGACTGCATGCCCAATGATGCGGCCAGTAAAGCGGGGATAAGTAGTTTCTTCATAATATGTACCATGTGCCGGGGCACAGCCAACAAAGATAGGAGTTTACCCGATAGTTTGGCTACAGGGAGTACATATGATAATTGTTTGACAAACCCCCGACCTGCTAAAAGGGGGTATCATATTTATTGGGTGTATTTATATTATGCTTTGTATTATGTGTTGATAGTTTTTGATAGTGTTTCGCCTGTTTTTTGTTCCGTAACCATTTAGGTTGTTGATTATCAATACAGGGTTGTTGCCGGAATGGTTACAAAACGCCTGCCTGCCGGAACAAGTAGGTTACGGATTGCTTATAAAGCAACAGATGATGTTGCAGTATTAATTGATAATTGTTTCGCGTTTACCCCCGTTTTTTTAAAGAACTGATTTATTATAACAAATATACGAAATAATAAGGATAGGTGCTATAGAAAAAGGCAACCCTTGCGGATTGCCTTATAGCAGCCAATAATATCAGCATCTACCCGAACCCGACACAAACTACACTGACGGTAGAGGGTGTAATGAAAGGTATAATGATACAATTAAAAGATGTACCGGGCAGGCAGGTTAACACACCACAGCAACACAAACCAAAACAGTACTGAACACATCGCAACTAACCACAGGCAACTACCTGCTGATACTGACCACGACAGACGGCGAAGTAATGACGGAGAAGGTGGTGAAGGAGTAAAACAACATTATTTATTAAAGGGAGAGGCTGTCATTCAGATAGCCTCTTTTTTTATTTAATGCACTGCTAATGCATGCGTTATGAATTGTAATTTATTTGTAATGATTTTTAATGTAAAAAGCTTTGTTAAGTAAATATATATAGTAATTTTAATAGCCTTTTAATCTATTTTTAATTACTCCTTAATGGTTTTTTAATCTTTTTTTGATTACTCATGTTAAAACCTATAGGAATATTAACCATGTGTCTTTTTGTCGTTATCTCAAAAGCACAGGTTAGCCCGATTGATAATGCAGTATTGAATTATCGATTGGCGGGATTTTCTGTACAAGAAAACACGAAAGCGGCATCATACTTATTTCAACTGGCGAAAGGAGATATTGCTAATGAACAAGTTTTTTTAAAGTCGGTTATCATACAACACAAAACAAATAAGCCAAGCGATATTGCAGAATTGCCCAATTGGGGGAAAAAGTATACCTGGAGGGTAGTGTATAAAGATAAAGACGGCAAAGAAATTGGCAATTCAGGCCTGCACCACATTGAAACAGGAATAACGCCTTTTGTAGATACATCTAAAAACGGGTTGGTGGTATTGAGGCGTGCTACAGACCATAAAGACTTGTATGTACTGACGGACAGGAATCTTGTAATGTATGATATGGCTGGCAACCCTGTTTGGTATATGCCGGATATACCCGAAATAAAGAAAAGAGATATCAGTATCAGGGATTTTAAAGCCACTGCGGATGGTACATTTACTTTTCTGACACAGGAAGATGCACTTGAGATAGACTACAATGGAAAGGTAGTGTGGAAAGCGCCGAATGATGGTAAAGTGAGTGGTAAGAATAAGGAGGGTTATCATCATGAATTGACGAAACTCAGCAATGGGCATTATATGGTTGCCGGTTCTGAAATAGTGAAGAAACCAATACCGGGTTTGCCAGAAGAATATTTTGCTGAAACAGATAAATCTGTAACAAAAGGTAGCAATGGTATATACTATAAAGAGTTTACCTGTGGTACATTGATAGAGTATGATACAGCAGGCAATGTAGTATGGTCTTGGAGAACTGCAGAGCATATGACAGATGCTGACTTTTTCTGGAATAAAGCCGACTTGGTTCAGCCATACGATGGTAATCCGTACATGAATAGCTTTGATGTAATAGAAGTAGACAAAGTGATATTCATCAGTTACAAAAACAATAATACTGTTCTAAAGATTAGTTATCCTGCAGGCAATGTGCTTGCTCGTTATGGAGATGAAGGTAGTGCACGCCATCATTACAGTCTGTTTTACGGACAGCACAGTGTGCGCTACAATAGCCGTACTAACGAACTGTGCTTATTTAATAATAATCATAGCGATATAATACCGGTATCCGCAACACAGGTAGATGAAGCAGGGTATGTGGTGTCTCATGTATCCAAATACAAAGTGCCGCCGGGTAACAGCAATAGCCTTATCAAGAACTGGGATATGGGCATCAGGCTTACCGATGATAAAAATGCGGCACAGACAGCAATAAGAGGTGGTAGTGTTTCGATATTGGATGACGACTGCCTTTTGGTAAACATGGGTACGCTGAATCTGATGCTGATATTAGATAAACAAAAGCGAAAAATATGGGAAGCTGCTCCTTATACTACCGAAGATGGTCGCAGAGCACCACTACTGCCGTATAGATGCAGTTTTATACACAAAGGAGATTTAGAAAAAATATTATTGGCTGTGAAGTAGCATATTGCCTACAATCTTATCTATCGGCAATGTAAAAGTATCTGTTGTAATGTGTGATAATGGCATCCAATAGGTGCGTTCTTCGGGTATGTTGTTTACGATTGGCTGATTGATGTCTGCTGATACCAGATAATAGATACTGATGACTTGAGAATCGTCGAAAGCGGAATGCTGAAAAAAATCGGTGGTATAATAGTGTGATTGTACTTCTACCGTAAGGTTCAGTTCTTCCATCCATTCACGTTTAAGACAGTCGATGGTGCCTTCGCCCCAATCCAATCCCCCGCCGGGAAATTTGATGACTTTGCGCCCGCGTATCATCTCTTCATTTACCAATACCTGCCCGTTGTGCAGCCACAGGCCATATACGCGTACATTAAAACGTTTTAGGGGTTGCATTTAGAACCACTTCTTCTTATTGAAATAGAATACCACAATAACAGATACTATTAATGATAAAAGTATTGGCAGGTAGAAGCTATGTGCACCATGCGAAAATGGTATCTCCACGTTCATACCAAAAAAGCTGGCAATAAGCGTTGGGATAGATATCATGATGGTGATACTGGTGAGGCGTTTAATAACAAGGTTCATGTTGTTATTAATAATGCTTGCGAATGTATCTAAGGTACTGGTAAGGATGTTAGTGTATGTATTCGCCATCTCCAGGGCCTGAGAGAATTCTACTACCAGGTCACTCAGAAATTCGCGCTCTTCTTCATCGCATTTCAGGAAGTTGGTGCGTTCCATTTTCATCAGCAACAATTCGTTGCTGCGCAGTGCTGTAACAAAGTATACAAGGCTTTTTTGTACGCTCATCAGGTACAGCAGCTCCTCGTTACGATTGCTGGCATACAGTTTCTGCTCCAGCGTATTGCGGCTGTGGTTTATTTCTTTCAGTACTTCCATGAAGTCCATCACCACTTTTTCAAAAATCTTCAGCACCATCATATTGGGGCGCTCAGGGTGGCGTTTGGCAAAAGTGTTCAGGAAGCGGCGGATGGCTACATTCTCGAATGAGTTGACCGTAACCACCTGATTGCGTTCGTTGATGATGATAGATATTGGAATAGTAACATAGTCCGCATCACCCTCATTCAGCGATTTATTATCAACAGGCGTTTTCAGGATGATGAGCTTTACGCCATCTTCCATTTCATAACGGGCACGTTCTTCAATATCGAGCGTATCTGTCAGTAAATCGCGTGGTATTGCAAGGGAACGAGACAGGTTGTCTATCTCGTTTTCCTGGAAAGGCGGAGTAACATTTATCCAGTTAGCACCCTCTGGTTGCTGTATTTCCAGCGTCTGGCGGTTGATGTTTTTGAAGTATTGAACCATTGCTCCGGCAGGGTGTGTTTAAAATGTGCACCAAAGGTAATAAAAAGATACCCCTTCCGCCTCCTGTGTTGCAACTTTTTAAATCTAATATAACAGTGATTTCACCCTCTTGACGGCTTTGATTATCTTTGCGTCATGAATCCCAAAAAACTTATGACGCTGGATGAATTTACCATCCAGGAAACGAGAAAATTTCCGCAAGCAACCGGCGAGCTCTCAGCTTTGTTGAGGGATATAGGACTTGCCTGCAAACTGATAAACAAACAAGTACTGAAAGCGGGGCTTGTAGATATACTGGGCAAGCATGGTGCTACCAATGTGCAGGGCGAAGAGCAAATGAAGCTGGACATTTATGCAGACGAAACGCTGATAAACGTATTGCGTAACAGCGCCGACTGTGCAGGTATAGCATCTGAAGAAAATGACGATTTCATCAGCTTTGATGATGAATGGTCTGTAAACTCTAAATACGTTGTACTGTTCGACCCATTGGACGGTTCATCAAACATAGATGTAAACGCGCCTATTGGTACCATCTTCTCTATCTATCGCCGTGTGAGTGAATTGGGCAAGCCATGTACGGCGGCAGACTTCCTGCAACCTGGCAACAAGCTGATGGCTGCGGGTTATGTAATATATGGCAGCAGCACCATGATGGTGTATGCTACCAAAGCAAGCATCAACGGTTTTACGTTGGAACCGTCTATCGGTGAGTTTTGCCTGAGCCACCCGGATATGAAATGCCCTGAAAAAGGTAAAATCTATTCTATCAATCAGGGTAATAGTGTGAAGTATCATGAAGGCACTAAAAACTTCCTGAACTATTGCATGGAAAGTAATAAGGAAGAAGGACGCCCATACTCTCAACGCTACATAGGTAGCATGGTGGCAGATATGCACCGCACGCTTATAAAAGGTGGCATCTTTATGTACCCTGCAGATAAGAGCAATGCAAACGGTAAGCTGCGCCTGCAATATGAGTGCAACCCGATGGCCTTCCTTGTAGAAGCTGCGGGTGGTACAGCAAGTACAGGTTATAGCAGCGTGCTGGATGTAGCACCAACAGAACTGCACCAGCGTGTACCTATATACATAGGTTCTAAAAACCTGGTTGCAAAAGCACTGGAATTTGAAACAGCTACTACCGTAGCATAAGCATACTAATAGTATTGTTAAAAAGGTCCGCAATTGCGGACCTTTTTTGTTAATGTGCTATGAGATATGAATAAGTATTTAGAAATTTGTCTAATTAACTAAATGTCTAAATGGATAAGTTATTCAAAGCACTGAATGACCAGACGCGGAGAGATATACTGGAACTGCTGAAGGAGAAGGAACTGACGGCAGGGGAGATAGCAGACAAGTTTGATATCTCGAAGCCCAGCATATCACATCATCTGGACCTGCTGAAGCAGGCAGGGCTGATAGAGGCCGATAAGCAGGGGCAGTTCATCTACTACTCGCTGAATACTACAGTGGTAGATGAATTTCTGAAATGGCTGGTGGAACTGAAGCAAACAAAAAAAAAGGCTAAAACTGCAAACAATGCAAAACGCTCGTTTTCTTAAACAATTGGTAGTAAGCGTCATCATTGCTTTACCATTGGTCTATTTGCTGCTATCGTGGAATGTATTGCCTGAAAGAATGCCGCTGCACTATAATGCCAAAGGCGAGATAGACAGCATGGGCAATAAAATGGATTTTCTGGGTGCGATATTCATATTGTCTATAGTGAATCTGGCTACTTTTCTCATCATCAGCAATATTCATAAAATAGACCCCAAACGCAGTAAAGCAGAGCAGTCGCCTACATTCGACAAACTGGCAATGGGTGTGAGTTTTTTTCTGACAGCCCTTACGATTGTAATTATAATGGATGGAATGAATCAAGGTAAGAGCATAGCCACCAAAGCTTTGTTACCAATGGTGGGATTGCTGCTGGCATTTATCGGCAATTATATGAATAACATCAAGCCCAACTATTTTGCCGGCATACGTATACCATGGACGCTGCACGACGAAGACAACTGGAAACAAACACATCGCATAGCCAGCCATGTATGGGTGGCAGGTGGGCTTACCATAACTGTAGCATCGCTGATTGCAAAACCCGAAATAATGGAAGTCTTGATGTTGGTATTGGTTGCCATTATGGTTATCATACCCGTGGGCTATTCCTATTTATTATTCAGAAAAACTAAAAGTCAAAACTAATAAAGATATGAGGTTACAACTCGCAGCAGCTTGCATGGCGTTATCGCTGACAGCAGGCGCACAAAGTAAATTGCCGGGTAATTGGGAAGGTGAGATGAACGTGGGGCAGAAGGTAAGACTAGTATTCAAAGTAAAAGAAGCAGATGGTAAACTATCTACGACCATGGATAGCCCCGATCAGGGAGTGACGGGTATACCTGTGGCTAGCACCAGTATGAATGCGGACAGTGTGTTGTTCGACCTCAGCAATGCAGGCATACAGTACACAGGCTTGCTGAGTGGTGATGAGATACAAGGTGTGTGGAAGCAGGCGGGCAGGAAATTTCCGTTGGTGATGAAGCGTACCGATAAACCAACAGAACTGGTAAGGCCGCAAACACCAAAGCCGCCGTTCGACTATATTAGCGAAGACGTAACATTCAAAAACGCGGATGGTAGCATCAGCTATGGCGCAACGATAACCATACCCAAAGGTGGAAAGACATATCCTGCGGTATTGCTGGTAAGTGGTTCGGGCCCGCAAAACAGGGACGAAGAACTGATGGGGCATAAGCCATTTGCTGTGATAGCCAACTACCTTACAAATAAAGGATACATAGTGCTGCGCGTGGATGACCGTGGTGTAGGGCAAACAACAGGCGATAGAAAAAAAGCAACAAGTGCAGATTTTGCAAAAGATGCCAATGCAGCTATAGATTATCTGAAGACACGCAAAGAAGTAAACCATAAGAAGATAGGCATCATGGGACATAGCGAAGGTGGTATGATAGCTCCTATGGTTGCAACCGAAAGAAAAGATATAGACTTCGTTATACTGATGGCTGGCCCGGGAGTGAAAGTGTATGAACTGATGGAAGACCAGAGTGCCGCAATGATGACTGTAAGTGGTGTAAGTGGGCAGGTTGTAGCAGAATACAGAAAACTATATCGCGGAATAGAGCAGGCTATTATCTCATCCAAAACAGGGGAAGAAGCACAATTGAAAATGATTGACGTAACAGGTGCCTGGAAGAGCAGTGCATCGAAAGAGGCTATAGATGTGGTAGATATAGGTGATTTTGAAAAGGAGAAAAAGTTTATTGATGATTTTATGGGATTGTATCATGATGCGTGGTTTAAATACTTTCTGAAATACGACCCGCAGCCGGTATTGCAGAAACTGACTTGTAAAGTACTGGCATTGAACGGAGAGAAAGATATGCAGGTGCTGGCAAAGCAAAATCTGGAAGGCATCAAACAATCGCTAACAAAGGGTAAGAATAAGAATTTTGAAGTAAAAGAATTACCGGGATTGAATCACCTTTTCCAACGCTGCAATACTTGTTCGCCACAGGAATACGGCACACTGAAAGAGACTATATCTGAAAATGCTTTGAAAGCGGTTAGCGACTGGCTTGATAAGAAAGTGAAATAAAAAGAAAGGGCGATTATGATATCGCCCTTTCTTTTTGCTTTTCAACAGCTGTATATAGTTTGTAGTATTCTCCTTGTGCTGCAATGAGCGATTGGTGATTGCCACGCTCTATGATTTGCCCTTTGTCCATTACAATGATTTCATCTGCCTGGCGTATGGTAGAGAGGCGGTGGGCTATAACGATAGACGTTCGCCCCGTAATCATCTTATCTATAGCCTGTTGTATCAGTTGTTCGCTTTCGCTGTCTACAGAAGAGGTGGCTTCGTCCAGTATCAGGATAGAAGGATTGTAGAGTAATGCGCGTGCAAAAGACAAAAGCTGCCTTTGCCCTTGCGAGAGGGTGTTGCCACGCTCCATTACATTGAAATCGTAACCACCCGGCAGGCTCATGATAAAATCGTGTATGCCTAAAAGCTTGCAAACAGCCTCTACTTTATCGCGTGGTATATCTGCATTGCGTAGGGTGATATTGTCTGCAATGGTACCCGAGAACAGGAACACATCCTGCAATACAATGCCTATATGATTGCGTAGGCTATAGATGTCGTAATCCTTCAGGTCTGTACCGTCAATTTTTATGCTGCCGGCTTCTATCTCATACAGCCTGTTCAGGATGCTGATAATAGATGTTTTGCCTGCGCCTGTATGTCCTACAACTGCCATTGTTTTGCCTGCAGGTATTTCAAAAGATATGCCTTTCAGCACAGGTGTGCCCTCTTTATAGCTGAAGTGTACATTGTCAAACGTCACTTTGCCTTTTATGTCATCGGCAGTAATGTTGCCATTGCCATCAAGATTTTCTTTACTATCCAACACGGTAAACACACGTTCGCCTGCTATCATGCCCATTTGCAGTACGTTGAATTTATCTGCCATCATACGCAGCGGGCGGAAGAGCAGGTTGAGGTACATAACAAATGCTATCACCACGCCGGGTGTTACTGCATAGTTGAGCATGCGGTGCGCACCCCACCATACCAATAAACCCATAGACATAGCGAGGATAATCTCTACTACAGGAAAGAAAACAGAATAGGCAAAGATGGCTTTGATATTGGCATCGCGGTGCTCTTTGTTGATGTTTTTGAATTTATCCATCTCGGTTTTCTCCGCAGCAAATGCCTGTACGATGTACATACCCACAATATGCTCCTGCACAAAAGCATTGAGTGCAGATACCGCATTACGCACACGCTGGAAAGACTTGTTGACACTTTCCTTGAACCAGTAGGTAGCAAATATCAGTATCGGGAACGGAGCAAGGCATACCAGTGTCAACCGCCAGTCTGTGATGAACATGATAATCATGATGGCGATGATGGTGAGTATATCTGCTATGATGGAAATAATACCTTCAGAGAATACATCGTTCACTGCTTCCACATCGTTGATGGTGCGGGTAGTTAGCGTACCGATAGGGGTGCGGTCGTAATAGCCGATGTTTTGGAAAAGTATCTTTTTGAATACAGACTTGCGCATATCGTTGATAACTGATTGCCCCAGCCAGTTGATACGGTAGAGGAACCAGAAGCGCAGGCCGTTTTCCAATAAGAGTATAACCAATTGCACAATGCTGATGTTGATGAGCATCTGCAGCATATGGTTGGCAATGTATTTATCTACCGATAGCTGTATAAGGTATGGGCGCAAGGGAGACATGGCTGCCAATACTACAGACATAGCCATAGATATATACAGGCTACGCTTGTAGGGTGCCGCAAATGAAAATATGCGGCGCAGCAACCCCAGGTCAAAAATCTTTTTTACATCGCTCATGCTAACGGGAGGGTATTATACCTCTTCTTTAAAACTCATCAGGTATGCCTTAATGAAATCATCTATCTCACCATCCATTACAGGGCCTACGTTGCCTACTTCGTAATCGGTACGGTGGTCTTTTATCATCTTATATGGGTGGAACACGTAAGAACGTATCTGTGAACCCCACTCAATTTTTTTCTTGCTGCTGTTGCTGGCGTTTTTCAGTTCCTCGCGTTTGCGCAGTTCCTCTTCGTAGAGGCGGCTTTTCAGCATGGTCAATGCTTTTTCGCGGTTCTCGCCCTGTGTACGTGCCTGCTGACACTCAACGATGATGCCGCTTGGTATGTGCTTCAGACGTACGGCAGTTTCTACCTTGTTTACGTTCTGTCCGCCTTTACCACCTGCGCGGTAAAATTCCCATTCCAGATCTGCAGGGCTAACGGCAATCTCAATACTATCATCTACCAACGGATATACAAACACAGAAGCAAATGAAGTGTGCCTGCGGGCATTGCTATCGAAAGGGGAGATGCGCACCAGACGGTGTACACCGCTTTCTGCCTTCAGCTGGCCGTAAGAAAATGCACCTTCAAACTCTATGGTTGCCTGTTTGATGCCCGCGCCATCGCCATACTGCACATCTATTTCAGATACTTTCCAGCCTTGCTTTTCGCCATACATACGGTACATGCGCAGCAGCATTTCGGCCCAGTCCTGGCTTTCTGTACCACCGGCACCACTGTTTATGACCATCACGGCAGGCATTTCGTCCTCGGGTTGGTTGAGGGTAGATTTAAATTCAAGATCGTCTATTGCTTTAAGCGCCTTGTCGTAAGATTCCTGTGTTTCTTCTTCGCTTGCTGCGCCTTCTTTCCAGAAATCGAACAGTATGCCAAAATCCTCTACGGCGGTGTTTACCGCTTCCCAGAGGTCTATCCAGTATTTATTGATTTTTATTTCTTTCAGTATGCCTGTAGCACGTGTGTTATCGTCCCAGAAACCGGGTGCAAGTGTTAGGGTACGGTCGTTTTCTACCTTGGCATTTCTATCTTCAACTTTCAAAAAGCGATGCAGGTGCTGTACCCGCTCGCGCATTTCTTTCAGGTTTTCCTGTGTCATAATGTGTGGACAAAGGTACAATATTAGGCGTAAGGCGTAGGGTGTACTTAGATTGGATTTATCTGTACAGATATAGGAAATTGGTTTGCGTGTTTCTCAATATCTACAATACAGCTGTTAGGCCAATTAACGTATATGGTTACCGCTCGGTATGATTGTGAGGGTAGTTCTTACAATTCCCTGCATGCAGCATCAAGGATGCCAGTAATAACTATTGGTGGTGCACCCCATTTAGTTATTGATGTGTCTTTAAGTACAGGAAGTTGAGAGTTAAAACCACCAGTATCGCCAGAGGAGAGGCTCATTACCACCATGCCTATTCCGGCTTGACGTATTACATAAGAACACATGATACACGGTTCATGAGTTGTATATATAATGCAGTCAGATAAGTCAGCAGTATTAAGCACTTTTCTTGCCATTCTGATGGCTTCAATCTCTGCATGAAAAGTAATGTCCATATTTGCCTTGCCAGCTTCTATTCCTGTTGCTATTACAGTATCGTTTCTAACTATGATACTGCCCACAGGACTTTCTCCGTTGGTTTTGGATTCTATAGCTAGGTCGATGCATTTGCGCATAAAGAACTCATGAGCATTGGGTGTAGTTGCAGACATAAAAATAGATTTACTCTACAACCGCAGTATCAGGCTTCACTTTGAAGGTGAAATTGCGTTGGGATACGTAGCTGAAGATAGCCACTAGTGCTGTTGTGAGAATTTTTGACGGGGTAGGATACCAACCAAAACCATCTACAAACAACTTCAGGAATACATAGTTGAGTACTATGCACATGCTAACCAATACCGCATAGCGGAAGAGCTGTACCCGCCCTTTCAGGTTAGATTCTGAGAAAACCAGGTATTTCGACAACATGAAACCTAGTGGAAAGCTGATGGAAAATGATATCATGAAGGCGAAAATGTGCGGGGCAATATGCAGGCCGGCAATGTGTACGGTCTGCTTATCGAGCAGAAAGTTGTAGCTGAACCAGTAGATGACGATATCGAGCATAGTATTAGTGCCCCCACAAGCAAGGTAGCGGAAGGTCTGGCGATTTATCCAACGCGAGAATGGCGGATGGAAGAAATCTATAAAGCTCAATATGGCACGTCTGTTATTACCGTTCACACACAGAGGAATAAGACGGCAAAAATAAAGATATTTTTCTACCGAGATGTTAATACGCTGATGCTTACCACTTTATTTTTTGAATACGGCCAAATAAGTCGCGCTCTTTTTCGCCGCAAACACGCAACAGGTCGCTCAATTCGTCGAAAGACACAAGGTCAGACTTGCGGTCTTTCATCAAACGGGCTGCATGGTAGGCAAAATTGCGCCAGTCGTCACCTATTTTGGTCAATTCTGCAGAAAAACCCTGCAAATCGTCCCTTTTCAGCATTGTTCCTGCTTCTTGCAGGAACGCGGCATACAGAAAACGGAAGCCTGCACCGCCGGTACCTATTTCTTCCTGCATGCGCACCACATTGCCCAGATACAGGGATGCTTTGCGTGGTGTAAGCTTTTGCGGGTATTTTTTTATCTGTTTTGACAACAGAAAGATGGCTTTGTTGCCAAACCATGGTAATGGCGGAGACAGCATGAAAAAGCAAGTCTGCTTGATGCCAGCCTGTATGGCTTTGGTATAGTCTATATGTTGGGGTACAGATTTTACATAATACATAAACCCGCGCGGCTCGGGCGTGCCTTTGGCAAAACGTGCTTTTGCAAGGTCTTCGGGGGCAATGGTAGCCACATCTTCCAGTATCGGGTCGCTGACAAGGTACCGGCCGTTTTCTTTGCCATATACCACCAAATTGTGCGCGTTAAAGTGGAAACGGAAGGCTTCGGGCAGGTAGGGCAGGTAATATACGCTGCTGAGCATACCAACGGGCTTTCCGGTAGCTATTACACTATCCAGCGCCTGATTGGCACGTTCGGGTGAACGGAAGCGCTCAGTATGCATTTCTATGCCCAAACGCTGTGTAGTACGCTTGAAGATAGCGCCCGGCCATGTACGGAATGTTGTGCCCGGCGTGCCGCTCACTTTTACAAACGGCAGGTGGGCAAAGAAAATACCCGCACCTATGCCAAAAGCCATAGGTTCGCTTATGTTGATGCCTTCATGCCTCAGCAGATTGGCGGTAACGCCGCTCTCGCAATGGGCATGCTGGTAGTGTTTGTATAATACTGTGCTCATGTAGTACTAAGGGGGGTAATGATTATTTGCCGAAGCTCTTCAGCTCATCGACAGAGATATTGAAAACTGCAGCGTATTTAGCCAATACATCCGCACTCAGCTTATTGAAAACCGATGGCTTGAAGTGGCGTTTCACCTGCCATTGCCATTTGCCCACATAACTTGCAAGCAGTGCTACTTCCATCAGGTTTTTCTGCATGTAGTAGGCTATGGGGCTCAGTTCGCCTTTTTTTACTTTTTCGGCAGTTTCTGCCAGTTCTTCATCTACTGCATCCCATGCCTGTTTGGTGGCAATGTTTTCGGCTTCCCAACCCGCAGAGGTGATGCCTGTGTATTTGCCGTCGTTATCTACGGCATACATCAGTTTGTGTATTTTATCGCCCTCTTTAAAGTCGCGCTTATCCTGCGGTACTTCGTTGGTTTTCATCGCTTATCAGTTTCTCTGTGGGTGAAATTAGTATAATTATGATAAAGCATCGAGCAATACCTCCATCCTGCTGCCACGAGAGCCCTTTATCAGGATAGCAGCGTCTGCGGGCATATGTTCCTTTACATAGTTTGCAGCATGTGCCGATGTTTGGAAATGTTGATAGTTGTGGGCTATGCCGTCAAATTCCTTACCTACCAGTATTACATTGCTCCAGTTGTATTGCTGTACCAGTTGTACCAGTTCATCGTGTTCTTTTGCTTCTTCTGTGCCCATTTCTTTCATGCCGCCTATCCACAGCATTTTGTTGTTTAGCTGTGCATTGGCAAAATTGGTAATAGCTGCGCGCATGCTGGTAGGGTTGGCATTATAAGCGTCCAGAATGATTTTATTACTGCCTTTTTGCAGCCATTGAGAACGGCTATTGTCCGGGTTGTAATGTGCTATGGCATTGCTGATGGTAGCTATGTCTATACCAAAGTACATACCTACAGCAATAGCAACCATTGCATTGGGGAAGTTGTAATCGCCAACTAATTGGGTGTCAATTGTTTTTGTAGTTGGTTTTGACAGTTCTACAGACAGGAATACATCCTTCATGGCTACAGTGCCGATATAATCTGCATCTGCACTGCCATAGGTAATCTGATTGCCAATGCCGTGACTCATGCCAACGAGATAATCAAGGTCTGTATTTCGGAATATAATGCCGTTATTTTCGCGTATGTAGTCGTAGAGCTCACCTTTGCCCTTGCGCACGCCTTCAATGCCGCCAAAGCCCTCAATATGTGCTTTGCCACAATTGGTAATGATGGCATGTGTAGGCAGGGCTATTTTGCAATAGCTTTCAATCTCCTTCTGGTGGTTGGCGCCCATCTCTATTACAGCCATCTGCGCATCGCTTTTAATTTTTAAAAGTGTTAGCGGTACGCCGATATGATTGTTGAGATTACCTTCTGTAGCGTATGTTTTATACTGCTGTTGCAGTACGGTTGTTACCAGTTCTTTGGTCGTTGTTTTACCGTTAGAGCCTGTAATGGCAATGAATGGGACATTGAATTGCCGACGGTGGTATTTTGCCAGTTCTTGCAAAGCTGTCAGTACATCATCTACCAGCAGGTAGCGTTCGTCTGTAGCAAATTCTTTCTCGTCTATTACTGCGTAGGCTGCACCTGCTTCCAATGCTTGTTTGGCAAATGCATTGCCGTTGAAGTTGGGGCCTTTCAGCGCAAAAAAGATATCTCCCTCTTTCAGCTTTCGGGTATCTGTCTGTACGGATGGGTATTTTTTATAAATCTCGTATAAGGCTGCTATTTCCAATGCCGGATTGTTTAGGGCATAAAAATAACAAACCCCTTCGGAAGAAGGGGTTTGAATTATGAAAAGAATCTCTGATTATTTGCGTGGAGGACGACCACCTTTTTTGCCGAAGTAGTTACCAGCTCTTTCGTCGTTGCGGCCGTTAGGAGAACCCAGACGATCCATTACACAACGGAAACCAACTGTGCAGCTAGATTGTTTAGCTTGCATGTAACGACGTGTGCCAGGTGACATCCAGTAAGCGCGGTCGTTCCAAGATGCACCTTTATATATTTTAGCATCATTGTTAACCAGTGTGCTGTTGCCGTAGTTGTAAACAAACTGAGAAGCACTGTCACCATCTTGATAGTCGCGCAGGTCTGCTACGTTGCCATCAAATATTTCGCGTGCCATGATTTCTTCGTTTGTCATTACACGACGAGATAGATGACCTAAGCTGTCTTTGTCTTCCAGAGAGTTATCTTCAGCTATACGGTTGTAAGTTTCATATACGTTACCACGGAATGGACGGAAATCGTTCATATCGTTAGTATAAGGACGGTAAGTATCCAGCACCCACTCAGAAACGTTACCAGCCATGTTATACAGACCGTAAGAGTTTGGTTGGTAAGAGTAGATTGGAGCTGGGATATCAGCGTTGTCATTCAGACCACCTGCAACACCCATTGCGTCACCTTTACCACGTTTGAAGTTGCCCAGGAATTGACCTTGGTAAGAGTTACGGATGCCATAACGAGTAGTATAAGCATCACCCCAAGGGTAAACATTGCGATCTGTAACAACTTCTTCACCACGACGACGACCAGTTTCGCGTTCTGGGTTGTTGCCGATGTTAGCTACAGCAGCATATTCCCATTCAGCTTCTGTCGGGAGGCGGTAGTTTGGCAGCAGGTAGCCGTCAGAATAACGCATGTTACGTTTGCCTGAACCTGAAGGATCGTAATCGCGTTTACGATTGTGACCCGGCGTACCGTCGTACTGACCATTTACATATGTTTCTGAATCGAAGATGTCTTCGTTCACTTGGTTTGCATTCTTTTTCAGGAAGCCGTTTTTAATGAGGATATATTCATTAACACGGTCACTGCGCCATTTAGCGAATTCGTTAGCCTGATTCCAGTTAACACCAACTACAGGATAGTAGTTGTACGCCGCGTGACGGAAATAATATTGAACCAGAGGCTCATTGTATGAAAGAGCTTTGCGCCAGCAGTTTGTATCAGGCAATGCTTTCGCGATCAGGTTCGGATAGTCAGATCCGTAAGTACGATACAACCAGTAGATGTATTCGCGGTAGTGGATGTTGGCTACCTCTGTTTCATCCATGTAGAATGAAGAAACAGAAACTGTACGCGGAATATTGTTACGTTCGATGGTTAAATCTTCTTCGGTTTGTCCCATTGTAAAACGACCACCTTCAATAAACGTAAGACCAGGGCCTGTTTGCTGGCCGGGATAGTTTGACACATCAAAACCACCGAGGCGCGGATCGTTATAATCCCAGCCGGTAGTCTGTGAAACACCGACATTTTGTTTAGAAGAGCATGCCGTTAGAAAGGTAGCTGTTCCGATGCAAAGCAAGCTCACGCCAATGAGAGTTCTTTTCATAATCAGAGAAAAATATTTGCTACGAAATTGGTTGAACAATTTGTTAAAAGTGTTACAATGATAGAGCATTAATTTCAAAATGTCAAGCTTTCAAACATTTATCATGCAAAAATTCTGGGTTTGGATAATGTTAAATAAAATATAATAATATCTGAAGTTTTACGTTAAGATTACAGTCGCAGAATTACAATTGTCTGTGCGTGGTGTTAATACATTAATTTTGATAGATACAAACCAAGGTAAATCCAGTGTTTTAGTATGAAGAAAGTAGTTTTTGCCATAACCTTATTTGCCGCTTTTGCTGCCACTGCAGCAAGGGCTGAAAAGCATGATTTTTCTGTATTGAAAGGAGAGATTTCTAACGGATATGTTGTTAAAAAAATATGGCTGCAGAGCTATGCAATGCCCAAAATTGCATTGGAATCTGTTGACTATACAGATGCCGACCAGATACCCGTAGATGCATATCCTTGCAAGGCAGATAATTTTGATATTGTTTTAGGTAAAGAGCGGAAACGCCCTTTTGCATTGGTAAGGGTACCTGCATTTGCAGGTTCTCAGGGGGCTTTTAAGCGAATCAACAGTTTTTCAGTAACGGTAGATGAGGTGCCAGTTTCGGCAACTGTACCGGCAGCTAAAACAACAGCTGCAAGCTCTCCGCTGGCTAATGGTAACTGGTATAAGATTGCTGTTGGCGAAACAGGGGTTTACAAGGTCGATTATGATTTCATAGCAACGAAGCTTGGGGTTGATGCAGCTAAAATTAGCCCATCAAACATCCGTATTTTTGGCAATGGTGGTAATATGCTGCCCGAAAACAACGCGATAGACAGGAAATACGACCTGACAGAAACTGCAATATGGGTAAATGATGGAGGCGATGGCAGTTTCGGCCCCGGCGACTATGTGATTTTCTATGCTGTAGGGCCTACAAAATGGGCAGTGAACAGTGATGGCAAGACTTTTGCCCATACCAAGAACCTGTACGAAGATAAAGCATATTACTTCCTGAATTTTGATGCTGTGGGCAAACGTTTGCCTGTACAACAAGGCGCTTTGTCTGCCAATACTACGGCATCTTCTTACAACGACTATTACCTGCACGAAAACGACCTGAATAACCCAGCTAAATATGGTAAAAACTGGGTTGGTGAGGAGTTTAGCACACTGGCGGGCAAAGTAGATAACAGAACTATAGAGTTTGATTTAGGTACACTGAATGATGCTGCTTCATTTAGGATGGTTTTGGCATCGAGAGGCGATGCCAGCCCTAATACATTTACTGTTACCAGAAACGGAGCATCCGTTGGTTCGTATCAATTGGGTTCGTCTGCATGGAATGATGATGCACCACCCATGATAACTAAAGAAGTGGTTTGGACAGAAGCGAGTGCTTCCGGCAAAAACGCAATGAAATTCAACTTTCAGGGTGCAAAATCTGATGTCACAGGTTATCTGGATTTTATAGAAGTTAATACCAGAAAAGCACTGGCATATGGGGGCAGCGCATTTGTATTCAGAGATGCATATACTACCGGTTCCGGCAAAATAGTAACATACAAAATAAGTAATGCAGATGCTAACCTGCAGGTATGGGATGTAACTGATGCAAACAACGCTGTGAAGATGAATGGTACACTTGCTGGTAGCGAATATCAGTTTGTGCAGGATGCGGGCTCATTGCACCAGTTTGCAGTAGTGCATGGCGCAGATGCAGCTACGCCTGATTATGTTGGCAAAGTAAACAATCAAAACCTGCATGCAGAAGATCAGGTGGATTATATCATCGTTACAGCACCCGAATTTGTGCCTGCAGCAGGCGATCTTGCAGACTTCCACAGGCAGCATAACAAGTATCGGGTAATAGTAGTAACACCGCAGCAGATTTACAACGAATTTTCATCCGGCGGGCAGGACATAAGCGCTCTCCGCGATTTTGTAAAGATGTTTTATGACAGGGCTGGAAATGACGTTGCACAAATGCCGAAATATCTTTTGTTATTAGGCGATGCATCTTTCGATTACAGAAACAGAGTAAGTAATAATACCAACTTTGTACCTACGTTTGAATCATTGCAATCTTTTAATAGAATAGCAAGTTATAGTGGTGATGATTTCTTTGGTTTTTTGGATGATAACGAGGATATTGAAAATACAAACATTGCTAACACTTTGGATGTTGGCGTAGGCCGTTTTCCTGTAAAAACACTGCAAGAAGCATACGGCATGGTGAATAAAGTGAAAGCATATAAAAGTCCTGAATCATTGGGGCCATGGAGGATATCGACCACACTTGTAACAGACAACGAAGACGAAGCAGGTCCACATATGGAAGATGGTGAAATAATGGATACAACCATCGCCTATAGATCGCGTCTTTATAACAGTAGTAAGATATATCTGGATGCTACACCTTTTGTGTCTACACCGGGAGGCGCGCGTGCACCGCAGGCAAATAAATCTATAAATGATCAGATATTTAAAGGTACTCTGCTGCTAAACTATAACGGGCATGGTAACATAGATGTATTGGCACATGAACGCATCATAACACAGGATGATTATAGTAAATGGGCCAACTTGTATAAGCTGCCATTTATGATAACGGCTACCTGCGATTTCGGACAGTTTGATCAACCACAGTTTGTATCGGCTGGCGAACAAATTGTATTAAAAAATGATGGTGGTGCCATAGCTTCTCTAACTACTACACAGTTGGTATATCAGGACCCTAACCGCATCATCAATAAAGATTTTCTGGATGCGCAGTTTGACCGTGAAAACGGTAAATGGCATACTTTCGGCGATGCTATACGCATTGGTAAAAACAAAACTTACAGTGTGTCGGGTACGTCTTCATCCTACATCGAAAACTTCAGGAAATTTGCCTTGTTGGGTGACCCTGCACTTACCCCCAATTTTCCTGAACAATACATATATACTGAAAGTATAAAAGATGGTGTGACAGGGCAGTCGGTTAATAAACTTTCTGCGCTTGGCAGCTACACAGTTAGCGGTTATGTAGGCAATGAGAATAAACAGTTGCTAAGTGGCTTTAATGGTAGGGTAACGCTGATTATCTATGATAAACCCCGTACTGTGAAAACCATTACATCTATCAATAAAACTTTCAAAGTACGTAACAACATTATCTATCGTGGTAAAGCCACGGTTACTAATGGTAAATTCACAGTATCCTTTATAGCGCCTAAAGACATAAATTATGAATTAGGAAAAGGCAAAATAAGCTATTATGCTGAGAACGGACAGATAGATGGTGCAGGTTTTGATACTACGTATAGTGTCGGAGGGTACTCTGATAATCCGATTCTGGAGAAAAATCCTCCGGTTGTAAAGCCTTACATTGGCGATAGCATGTTTATAAACGGAGGACTAACAGGTGCTAACAGTCTTTTGTTTGTTGTGTTGCATGATGAAACCGGTATAAATGTTTCCGGTAATGCTGTAGGCCATGATCTGACAGGCGTACTGGATGGAAATGTTGAGAATCCGTTTGTATTGAATGACTACTACGAAACAGAGGCAAACACCTATAAAAAAGGCTATGTAAATTTCCCTCTCAGCAACCTGGCAAATGGCAGGCACAGATTAACGGTGAAAGCATGGGATGTCAACAATAATTCGGGTGAGGGAACCGTTGATTTTGAGGTTGCGGATGGCAAGCTGGTGAAAATGCAGAAGTTGTCGAACTATCCGAACCCATTCAAAGACAAGACACATTTTGTATTTGAGCATAATCACCCGGACGAATATTTATATTCAGAAATTTATATATATAGCATGGATGGAAGGCTGGTGCGTACCCTGAAACAGGTATACGAAGCAGGCAGTGGTGCGAGCAGAGAACTGGTGTGGGATGGCACTGATGCAAGTGGCGCAACACTACCTTCAGGGGTATATTTGTATAAGTTGCAGGTAGTTGCAGAAAATGGTGCAAAAGACGTCGCATACCAAAAACTGGTTATTGCACGTTAATAGTCAATGATATGGTGTATATTAGCAATCCCTATAGTTAACCGCATTATAATTTGTGGTGATTGTGAAATAAAATACCTTTGCAAAACTTTAAAATAAATTATAATTAGAATGGCAAATCGCTTTGCTTTAGTTGGATTAAGTTTGGCACTAGCCCTAAATGCCACCGCACAGACAGGCCTTAACGGACAGAGTACAGTAAATACCGTGACAACAGCAGTTCCTTTCCTACGCATTTCTCCTGATGCACGTTCGGGCGCTATGGGTGATGTAGGTTTGGCAATAACGCCTGATGCTAACGCACAATACTGGAACGTATCTAAAATACCTTTTGCAGAAAAGAAATATGCTGTTTCTGCAACATATACGCCATGGTTGAAGGATATCGTCCCTGATATATTTCTGGCATATCTCACAGGCTATGCAAAATTCGGGGAGAAAACGCCACAAGCTATCAGCTTTGGTTTCCGTTACTTCTCATTGGGTGAAATAAATTATACAGCACTTGATGCAAGTCCATTAGGTACAGGTAAACCAAATGAATACTCTTTTGACTTGGGTTATTCTCGTCAGTTGTCTCCAAACCTGTCTACAGGCCTTAGCTTCCGTTATATACACTCTGCAATTGCAACTGGTCTGGCTTCTACATCAGGTATAGACTACAAACCGGGTAATGCGGTAAGTGCAGATTTGGGTGTGTACTACACTAAGTCTAAAGACATAGATGATTTCCGCAGCACAAACTTCAGCTTTGGTGCTGTGCTGAGCAACGTGGGTACTAAAATAGCTTACAGTTCTACGCGTAGAGACTTCATTCCTATCAATCTGGGCTTGGGTGCTGCATATACTTACAAGATAGATGAGTATAATAAAGTAACTGCTGCGTTGGATCTGAACAAACTTTTGGTGCCTACACCGCAAGATACATCTACTACACCGGGCGTTAAGAAATATGCTATTCCTGACAAAACAGTTGTATCGGGTATGTTTGGCTCATTTGGCGATGCGCCGGGTGGCTTTAGCGAAGAGTTGAAAGAGTGGCAGATATCTGCAGGCCTTGAATACTGGTATCAAAATCAGTTTGCGCTGCGTGCGGGTTATTTCTACGAAAACAAAGACAAAGGTGATCGTAAATTCCTGACTTGTGGTCTGGGTGTACGCTACAACATCTTCAATCTTAACTTCGCATACCTGATTCCTTCAGGTAGCGGTGTGACAAGGAATCCGCTTTCAAATACACTGCGTTTCTCGCTGATGTTTGAATTTGATGATCTGAAGAAAAAAGAAGGTGAAGTAACACCTTAATTCAAATAAAGACTTGAAAGAAAAAGGAGCAACATTTGTTGCTCCTTTTTCTTTATGCCAGTTCGCTAAGCTCCAGCCAGCGCATTTCTTTTTCTTCCAGCAGTTGTGTTACTTCAGTTATGCGTTTGCTTAGTTTATCCAGTTCTTCGTAGGCAATATTTCCGGCACTCATTTTCTCGGTTATTTCTGCTTTTTCTTTTTCTAATGCAGGTATGTCCTTCTCCAATTGTTCAAACTCGCGTTTTTCGTTGAAGGATAGCTTCTTTTTATCTTTTGCTTTGCTTTCTGTAGCAGCGGCCATTTGTGCGGCAGCAAGCTCTTGTTGCTTCTTCTGCTGTTCTTCTTCCTTTTGTGCAATACGATACAGCGTATAGTTGCCGGGGAAGTCGCGTATTATACCATTGCCTTCAAATACAAAAAGGTGGTCTACCAGACGGTCCATAAAATACCTGTCGTGCGATACGATGAGCAGGCAACCCTGATATTCGCTCAGGAACGTTTCTAATACTGATAGTGTAGGAAGGTCCAGATCGTTGGTAGGTTCATCCAGTATCAGGAAGTTGGGATTGCGGAAGAGTATTGTCAGCAATTGCAGACGCTTCTTTTCACCACCGCTCAGTTTGCTCAGGTAGGTGTATTGCTGCTCTGGCGGAAAGAGGAATAGTTGCAAAAACTGTGCTGCACTCAATGTGCTGCCATCGGCCAACGGGAAGTTCTCTGCAATGTTCTTTACATACTCTATCACACGCATGTCTTCCTTAATCTCAAGCCCTTGTTGCGAGAAGTTGCCGAAGATAACCGTGTCACCGATGTTTATCTTACCACTGTCTGCAGGCTCGTGGCCTTGCAGCATTTGCAGAAAGGTAGACTTGCCTGCACCGTTCTTACCCACCACACCTATGCGGTCACCTTTTTTGAATGTATAGTCAAAGCCCTTCAGCAATACTTTATCACCGTAACTTTTGTACACTTTCTTCAGTTCTGCAATTTTACCGCCCAGGCGGTTCATCTTCATCTGCAGTTCTACCTTGCTATCCTCAATGCGTTGTTTGGCACGAGATTCTACATCGTAGAAATTGTCTATACGGCTGCGTGCTTTGGTAGAGCGAGCTTTAGGTTGCTTCCGCATCCATTCCAGCTCTTTGCGGTATTCGTTGCGCGCTTTGTCTATACTAGCTTGCTGGCTGTCTATACGGGCAGCTTTCTTTTCTATGTAGTTTTCGTAGTCGCCCTTGTATTCGTACAGTGTGCTACCATCCAGTTCCCATATTTCATCACACACAGCATCCAGAAAGTAGCGGTCGTGGGTTACCATCAGCAGGGTTACTTTTTCCTGATTCAGGTAGTGCTCCAGCCATTCTACCATTTCCACATCCAGGTGGTTGGTAGGTTCGTCCATTATCAGCAATACGTGCTTGTGCTCAAAGCCAATGTCTATCAGCGTTTGTGCCAGTGCCACGCGCTTGCGCTGTCCGCCTGATAGGGTTTTAACAGGCTGGTCGAGATGGTGGATGTTCAGCTTGCCGAGGATTTGTTTCACTTTGGCTTCAAAATCCCATGCGCTCAGCTCGTCGAGCTTTGCCAGCGCCTCTGAAAGGGCAATAGGGTCTTTTTCTTCGCTATCCAGTATACGCTCATAATCGCGCAGAGCTTCTGCCACCGGGTGCTTGTAGTGGAAGATGTTATCTACCACAGAAAGCTCTTCGTTAAATTTGGGTTCCTGTTCAAACAAGGCAACGGTTACATCTTTGTGTATCCAGACGGTGCCTTCATCCGGCTGGTCTTGTCCTGCCAGTATTTTAAGTAGGGTAGATTTACCGCTACCATTTTTTGCTACAAGGGCTATTTTATCGCCCTCGCTGATATGAAAAGTGATTTTCTGAAATAAAGGTTTTACGCCAAACGATTTGCTGATCCCTTCTGCCGAAACATAATGCATGGTGCAAAATTAACGCATTCGTCGAGGCTTCATTATTTATTTGTAATAATCTCTTGGTGGCTTTGAGGTCTCATTAAAAAAAATTATTTTCATAAATCTTAAAAACGAATCCTGAAATAATATGGTAATAGGCGTATTGAAGGAACAGGCACCCGAAACAAGAGTGTCTCTTGTGCCCGAAGTAGTAGCCGCATTAGTGAAGATGAACGTCTCGGTATATGTAGAACCGGGTGCGGGCGATACGGCATTTCATAGCGATAAAAGCTATACGGATGCAGGTGCGGTTATCAAAGACAGAAATACTATTGTAAGCGAAGCCAACCTGATACTGGCTATCCATACAGACAATATGCCCGAAGGTGTAAAGCAGGGCACAGTTGTGATGGGGGTATTCCAGCCACTGTTCAATACAAAGCAAATGCAACAGTGGGCAGGTAAAGGTTACACCGTTTTCAGCCTCGATACCATACCGCGTACCACACGTGCGCAGGCCATGGATGTATTGAGTTCTCAGGCAAATATTGCGGGTTATAAAGCGGTATTGCTGGCAGCATTTCAATATTGTCGCTACTTCCCGATGTTTATGACCGCAGCAGGTAGCATACCACCTGCAAAAGTACTGATACTGGGTGCCGGTGTTGCAGGCTTGCAGGCTATTGCTACAGCACGCAGGCTTGGGGCAGTGGTAGAAGTATTTGATACACGTCCTGCAGTGAAGGAAGAAGTAATGAGCCTTGGTGCCAAATTTGTGGAAGTAGAAGGTGCGGCAGATGCATCTAAAGCAGGTGGCTATGCGGTAGAGCAGAGTGAAGACTTCCAACGCAAGCAGCGTGAAAAAATACACGAGCACGCTAAGAAATCAGACATCATCATTACTACCGCACAGATACCTGGCCGCAAAGCTCCGATACTCATCACCAAAGAAATGATAGAGGATATGCGTGCAGGCTCTGTGATAATTGACATAGCATCTGTAACGGGTGGTAATACAGACCTGACGAAAGACAGGGAGACTGTAATGCACAATGGTGTAGCCATCATTGGTAATTCAGCCCTTGCTGCTACAGCATCGGCAGATGCCAGCAAGGTTTATTCTAAAAACGTACTAAACTTCCTGAAGCTGGTAATAGACAAGGAAGGTAATATGAATCTGAATTTTGAAGATGATATTGTGAAAGGTACTTGTATAGCAACAGGCGGTAGTATTACAAACGAAAGGGTACAATCATTAATTAGTCCACAAACAGCAAATGCATAAATAGCTATGGATTTTATAACACAATTATTCTCAGACCCGGCAACATACAGGTTGCTGACAATCGTAATCTTATCAATATTTCTGGGTATAGAAGTGATATCGCGCGTGCCATCTGTACTGCATACACCGCTGATGAGTGGTGCAAATGCCATACATGGTGTGGTTATAATCGGTGCCATCATTGTAATGGGTCAGGCGCATAGCGACGATTATCTGGCACTGATTCTGGGTTTCCTTTCTGTAGTGTTGGGAACGCTGAATGTGGTAGGTGGTTTTGTGGTTACAGACAGGATGCTCGAAATGTTTGATAAGAAAAAGAAACGTTAGTATCTAAACTACTGACAAAACCGCAACAACTAAAAGAAGTTTATGCAAGCAGCAATATTGCCACTTAGTTACCTGATAGGCTCGGTAACATTTATCATAGGTCTTAAAATGCTTTCTCATCCTGAAACTGCACGCAAGGGAAACCTTGTTGCCGCCGTAGGTATGACGATAGCTATACTGGCTACCATATTTCTGTATACTGATGAAAACGGAAATAAACTGGGCAACTACGCGTGGATATTTGGTGGCCTCATTATAGGTACTATAGTAGGTACACTGGCAGCCAAGAAAGTGCAGATGACGGCAATGCCCGAAATGGTAAGCCTCTTCAATGGTATGGGCGGCGCCTGTGCTATGTTGATATCCATTATCGAGTTCAAGCACCACACATCTATACCTGCAGACCTGTACGAAGAAGCAGGTGCATCTGCACTGAAGATGATACCGGGTACCCTGTTTATAACCATCATAGTAGGTATGGTGATAGGTAGTGTATCTTTTGCAGGTAGTATTATAGCATGGGGCAAGCTGAACGGCAAAATCAAAGATTTTTCATTTAACGGTCAGCATATTGTAAACCTCTTGCTGTTGGGTATCATTACAGCGCTTACGGTATATGTAGTGGCTATGAGGCCTGAAACAACTGTCATGTTGTTCTATGTAATCCTTGCTTTGTCGCTGGTGTACGGTATTATGTTTGTATTCCCGATTGGTGGTGCGGATATGCCTGTGGTTATTTCGTTGCTCAACTCCTTTACTGGTGTGGCAGCAGCATTTGGCGGCTTCCTGTACAATAATCCGGTAATGCTGACAGGTGGTATACTTGTAGGTTCTGCTGGTACCATCCTTACTATACTGATGTGTAAAGCCATGAACCGCTCACTGAAAAATGTACTGATTGGTTCGTTTGGTGGTGGTGCAAAAGCAGGTGCTGGTGGTGCAGCAAAAGAACAGGGTAACTACAAAGAAATATCACTGAATGATACTGCAGTATTGATGGCTTATGCATCAAAAGTGATGATTATTCCGGGTTATGGCCTTGCGGTTGCACAGGCGCAACACGTATGCCACGAACTGGAAAAAGTGCTGCAGGAAAAAGGTGTTGAAGTATTTTATGGCATCCACCCTGTAGCAGGGCGTATGCCGGGGCACATGAACGTATTGCTGGCAGAGGCCGATGTGCCGTATGAAAAGCTGTTGGAAATGGAAGATGCCAACGACCAGATGGGTAGCACAACCGTTGTAATGGTGCTTGGCGCCAACGACGTAGTGAACCCTGCTGCAAAAGAAGATCCGGCAAGCCCTATATACGGTATGCCGATATTGGAAGTGGAAAAAGCAGAGCACGTAATTGTGAATAAACGCAGTATGAAGCCCGGCTATGCAGGTATTGAAAATGAGCTCTTCTTCAGGCCGAAGACATCCATGCTTTTTGGCGATGCCAAGAAGGTACTTCAAGATCTTGTGTCTGAGCTGAAACAGGTTTAACAGAAACAATAAAAAAGAATACGAGAGCGTTGCTATGGCAGCGCTCTTTTTTTTGTGATATCTCTAATAGACTATATTTGTTGCGATGAATAGAAGATTGTTTACGGTTTTGTTCAGTTGTTTTATTGCCTCTTTGGTGATGTATAACGCTTGCATAAAGGATAAGTGCGGCATAGTTGTTTGCAATAATGGTGGCGTATGTGTAGATGGTACTTGTACATGCCCTACTGGCTATGAAGGAACCAGTTGCAGTAAAGTGTGGAACGAAAAATTTTCAGGCAGGTGGAATGTGAGAGATAGCTTCAATAAAACTACAAAGCCTGCATTTACGTATGATATTAATGTTCAAGGCAGTGTATTGAGGGATAGTTTTTACATAGTAGGCTTTTCTGATACGCTATCGCTTTTTGTGCTTTGCAAAAAATCGGCATACCGTGTGTTTTCTTTTGCAGAACAAAAGATAGACTCATTTATCACAATAAAAGGTGGTACCGGTACACTTGATTCTGTAAGTGGGGTAATAACAGGTAACTATTCATATTTACGTAAAATAACGCAGCAGGATTCCACAACTAAAGACACAACCGTGACGGTGTATTTTTCTTGGAAACGCTAAGCAATAGTAATTTTATATAAACATCAGGAGATGATCAGGAGACAAGGTGTAAATGTGTTGACGACTGCATTCGCCGTAATTTTTGCATTTGGCAGTGTGGTGTATACGTCTTGCAAAAAAGAAAATACTACCCAGCCGGTGGATAATAAATGTATAGGTGTAGTATGTCAAAACGGAGGTAGTTGTGTAGAAGGTGTGTGTTATTGTACAGTAGGTTATGAGGGTGAAAAGTGTGATAAAGCATCCATTAGCAGATACCTTGGAGAGTGGGATGTAACGGAAACAATTGCCGGTAGTAGTAAACCGGCCAATATTGGTAAAATAAACTACTATACAATAAAAGTGCGCAAGGGGAGCATGGTGCTTGATATTCTGATAGATAATTTCATGGGTGGGGGTTACAATAACATTGCAGGGGTTATTGGTCGCAAATATGTTGGTACTGCTTTAGAGTCGGATGCAGTGACAAAGTTTGTGCTGAATGCTAATCAAACAATAGCTGGTACATACATTACAATCTTGAAAGGGGCAGGTAGGATCAATGATGTAGGTAGTGAAATAAGTTGCGACTTTAATCTTACATACCTTGAGTCAGGGAAAGTTGTGAGAGATAGTGTAAGTTTCATCGCCAGCTACAAACAATAGTAACTACTGCAATGTGATAGGACTGACAATAGTTTTCGTGGGGTTTGATTTATTAAATCAAAAAACATTTGAGCGATTGTTTGAAAAAAATTTGCAGAAATGAATTTGTTGTATACTTTTGCAATCCCGATTCACATCGGCAGTTCTTTGAAAAGTTACACACTTAATAATATCAAGAAGCCGCTTTAGCTCAGCTGGTAGAGCAACTGATTTGTAATCAGTAGGTCGCTGGTTCGATTCCGGCAAGCGGCTCTTTTTTTATTTTGTACAAGGGCAGATGGCCGAGTGGCTAAAGGCGACAGACTGTAAATCTGTTCTCTCACGAGTACGGAGGTTCGAATCCTTCTCTGCCCACATCTAGTTATACAGTATGCACTCATTTTAAGGTTAGCTTTAAATATGAATTGCGTACTGTTGACAGATTGTATACGCGGGAGTAGCTCAGCTGGTAGAGCGACAGTCTTCCAAACTGTAGGTCGCGGGTTCGAATCTCGTCTCCCGCTCTCTTTGCATCTTTGAAATAGATTGAAGCTGTTGTAGCTCAGTGGTAGAGCACTTCCTTGGTAAGGAAGAGGTCGGCAGTTCAATCCTGCTCAACAGCTCTCTTATTTTTTCCTTTTATTTTATTGTTTCTCTATGTTTGCTGCTTATGCAGGCAATTCGTCGTTTTTTATTGCGCGAACATAACTTAGTATTTGTCTTTTGCATGGCTGTAATGACCGGTCCTGCAATTGCAATTTTGTTTGCTTTCGATCTGTCTCTGACAAAAGACTGCTATACATATCTGGGGTTAGCTCATTTTGATTTTGATCAAAGCCCTGTGCGCCGTTTCAGGGTTCTTATTCCTTTTGCCGCTGCAGCATTAAATAAAGTCTTTGGCGACGTGTTTTCAAAACTCGCACCATCTTATTTTAAGGGTGATTTTGGGTTGCCATTCAGTTTTTTTCTGGTAAATATTTCCCTGATGTCTTATTATGGTGTTTTGATATACAAGTATTGCAAGTCATACGGCATATCAACAGCTATATCTTTATTAGGCTTGTTGGTAATGCTTACCTGTAGATATACTTGCTACACTGCAGCTTTGCCAATGGTAGATTCACTATTCTTAGTTGTAGTTGCATTGGTTCTGCTAGGAATCCGCAAAAGAAATACAGGAATGTTGATTACGGCTATTTTTATGGGGCCTTTTGCCAAAGAGGCTTTCATCTTTGTAGCTCCGCTCATATTTTTTTACAGCCATATAGATAAGCGCAAACAGCTGGGTTACTTCATGATTTCCGGGCTGGTAGTGTTTGTTTACAGATATTTCTATGAATTGTACGCGCCTGTAAAAGGTAATACCGGTATGCAGGCAGATTTGCATCATATTGCTTTAATACCTAAATATGCACAAACACTTTTATGTTTTACGGGTCTATATAAAGTATTGTCTAATGTATTTATATGGGGTATAGTGCCGCTGGCTTCATATATATTAATCCCGGGATATTTTAGACGTGCTGTTAAAGGGATGGAGCCTGTTATAGTGTGGTTTATGGCATCGGTAGTGTTGCAAATGCTATTATCTGGCTCTTTGGAGCGGATGTTTTATATTTCGATGCCTGTTTTGTGCCTGTGGGTGGCAACATCTGCCAATGAATTAAAAAAACAATATGTGGCTTCGGAAAAATAAATTTATTTGAATCAAAAATAACTTATATTTGCACACTTTTTAGAAATAGAAATATTCAAATTTTTAAACAACAATAACAATGGCAAAAGAGACGTTCAAGCGGGAAAAACCCCACGTAAACATCGGTACCATTGGCCACGTGGACCATGGTAAGACTACATTGACTGCAGCTATAACTACTATTCTGGCAAACAAAGGTTTGGCAGAGAAAAGGGGTTATGACGAGATTGATGCTGCTCCTGAAGAAAAAGAGCGCGGTATCACTATCAACACTGCACACGTAGAGTATGAAACTGCTAATCGTCACTATGCGCACGTTGACTGTCCAGGTCACGCTGACTATGTGAAAAACATGATTACAGGTGCTGCTCAGATGGATGGTGCGATCCTGGTGGTTGCTGCTACAGACGGTCCGATGCCGCAAACTAAAGAACACATACTGTTGGCTCGTCAGGTAGGCGTTCCACGTATCGTTGTGTTCATGAACAAAGTAGATTTGGTTGATGATGCTGAAATCCTTGACCTAGTTGAAATGGAAATCCGTGAACTGCTGAGCAAATACGAATATGATGGTGATAACACACCAATCATTAAAGGTTCTGCTACAGGTGCACTGGCTGGTGAAGACAAATGGGTTGCTGCAGTTGACGAACTGATGGCTGCAGTTGACGAATATATTCCACTGCCTCCACGTCCGGTTGATCAAGCGTTCCTGATGTCTGTAGAAGACGTATTCACTATTACAGGTCGTGGTACAGTTGCTACAGGTCGTATCGAACGTGGTATCATTAAAGTTGGTGAAAACGTTGAAATCGTTGGTTTCAATGATTCTCCGCTGACTTCTACTTGTACAGGTGTTGAGATGTTCAAAAAACTGTTGGATCAAGGTCAGGCTGGTGATAACGCAGGTCTGCTGCTCCGCGGTATTGAGAAAAAAGATATCCGTCGTGGTATGGTTATCTGCGCTCCTAAGAGCATCACTCCGCACACTGAATTCAAAGGTGAAGTATACGTACTGAGCAAAGAAGAAGGTGGTCGTCACACTCCATTCTTCAACAAATACCGTCCTCAGTTCTATTTCCGTACTACAGACGTTACAGGTGAGTGTAAACTTCCTGACGGTGTAGAAATGGTTATGCCTGGCGATAACGTTAACCTGCACGTACAACTGATCGCTCCAATCGCGATGGAAAAAGGTCTGAAATTCGCGATCCGCGAAGGTGGCCGTACAGTTGGTGCTGGTCAGGTAACTGAAATCATCAAGTAATATCGTACAGTAGCAATACTGTTTGATTAAATAATAAGCAGCCTCGGATATTCCGGGGCTGTTTTATTTTTATAATATTCGATATTTGTCTGTAGTCTTTAGATTTATGTCAACAAATACCATCTACCTCAACACAGCAGCATGCGGCCTAGTGCCGGCTGCAACTATAGCCGCAGCAACAGCACTATACAAAGCGCTGGAAACAAATAGCAGCTCCCGTGCAGAGCATTGGCGCTTTGAGGAGGAAACACCCATCAGAGAAACGATAGCGGGGTTTCTGAATACATCGCCCGATACGGTTGCAATGGTGCCTAATTTTTCCTGGGTTATGAATGCAGTTATACAATCGCTAAGAGGAGATGAAAAAGTATTGTTGTACAAGCATGACTACCCATCGCTGCTAGAGCCATTCCGCATCAATAAGTTTAATATTACCTGGGTAGATGCGCCTGATGAATTCAATATAGATATTGCCGCTATAGAAGATGCTATTGTAAACAACAAGGTAGATATTGTAGCCATCAGCCATGTGCAATGGACATCAGGCTACAGGATTGATATTGCACACATAGGTAAGCTTTGCAAAGAGCATGGTGTAATGCTGTTTGTAGATGGTACCCAAAGCATGGGAGCGCATGTTATAGACCTATCTGCATTGCATATAGACGTGTATGCTGCCAGCAATTATAAATGGATGAATGCGGGCTTTGGTACAGGTGTGCTGAGCATCAAACAAACATTCCTGCAAAAGTATCCGCCTGTTGTGGGTGGCAACAACAGCTACAGGATGATAGATGGCACCATGCAATACAGGCCATCTGTGCTGAGCTATGAGCCTGGACATCCTAATATGTACGGGTTGACGGTGCTTGATGCTGCCATTAAACACAAACAGGAATTGGGTGTAGCTGCTATAACAGCATCAAACGAAAAACTAACACAGTTACTGTTGGATAACATCAAAGACCTGCCAGTGAAGTTGATTGGCGATTTCTCTACAAAAAACCGAGCATCGATAGTAATACTGAAAGACGAAAACAGGTTGGGCGATTGGATAAAACAACACAATATTGTTGTAACACAGCGCAACGGACTGTTGCGCATCAGCATGCATTATTATAACACAGCAGCAGAAGTGATGGCAATGGCCGCATGTCTGCGTTCATTTTATACAAAGTAGAAATTGCGAATTATGAATCGCAGCATTACAACAACACTTTTTTTATTGACTGCATTACTTACCAATGCTAACGCACAAGACACCCATTACTGGACACAACAGTACGGTCCTAAAAGCTCGTTGCTGAGTGGTAGTGATGCCGCAACATCGCGCGATAACAGTGCTATCTATAACAATCCCGGTGGATTGGGTTTTAATACTATTCCCAACTTGTCTATTACCACTAATGCGTATTCGCTATCCAGTAGTTTGTTCAGGGATTATGCAGGTAAAGACCTTGACATGCAGTCTATACAACCCAATAACATCCCATTGATACTATCGGGTGTCTTCAAAGACAAAAAACATAAGCGTTGGAGTGTTGGTTATGCACTGATAGACAAAGCAAGATATAAGTTTGAAGGCTCTCAACGTTTTGATGGCTCGCTGAATGCATTGGGTGATGACTATAGCCCGGGTAATGAGGAATTTGTATCTCAACTAGACCTGAATAACAGCCTGAGTGAGATATGGGGCGGGCTTACATTGTCGTATAAGATTAATGACAAAATAGCTGTGGGATTGTCTGAATTTGGTGCTTACAGAGAGCGTAAATACAACTACAATTTTATAGCCCGAACCATAGCTAATACGGGCTCTTTCTTTCAAGCATCTACTTCCAATTTTTTGTATAATGTAGATTATCTGGCAGTGCGCATTATCAGTAAGGTGGGTATTTCGGCCAATCTTGGTAAGGTAAATACAGGACTTGCAGTTACATTGCCCAGCATTAACCTTTATAGCGAGGCTACAATGGATGGCGACCTGACGGGGACAAATGTGATAATAGACCCTGAAACAGGTGAACGAGGTACATTTATTGCCAACGACAGACAAGATAATCTGAAGGCGCGCTATAAGTCTTCATGGAGCATATCGGGCGGATTGAGTACATCATTCAGAACAACAAAAATACACCTGACGGGAGAGTATTTTGGAGGCATCAGCCCGTATGTATACATACAACCACAGGCAAAAGATTTTATTCGCCCCAAGGGGCTTGCACTGGGTAGCAGCAGAGAGTTGTTGAGTGTATCGGGTGGTGCATTGCCTGTTTTTAATATAGCATTGGGTCTGGAGCAAAAGCTTTTTAAAGAATACAGCCTGTTGGTAGGTGCCCGTACAGATAATTCATTCTTTAACCCTGCGGCAGATGATATCGGAAACCAGCTTTCTTTTACCAGTGCCAATTTGCTGCATGGCAGCATAGGGGTAATGGCCAACAGGCCGAAGAGCGATATATGCGTTGGCGTATCGGCAGCATATGGTAAAAACAAGGTACTTCAGGCTGCCAATATCAATCAGCCGACAGACGGAATAATACTGATGGGCGAGACCACTGAAACGGAATTCAGGTACTATAATGTGGCAGTAATAATAGGCTACGTGCATTATATAAAATAAGATATGGGATAGGCAGGAAGATGCCACGATTTTTTTGGGAAAATTGAACGGAATTTTCTTACATTTGCATTCGCCCCTGATAAGGGGGCTTTTTTTTACGGGCATAGTTCAACGGTAGAATAGAGGTCTCCAAAACCTTAGATCGTGGTTCGAATCCGCGTGCCCGTGCTAACATTGCCTTGCTGACTGCACCGTTAGCGCATCAGCAAGACAGCTAACAAAATTCTATGAGCAAGTTTGGCACATATATCCAGGAAGCTTATGATGAGTTGGTTCACAAAGTGAGCTGGCCTTCGTGGGAGGAGTTGCAGCAAACAACCGTGATTGTAATGGTAGGTCTCCTGATCACTACAATTGTAATCTTTGGCATGGACTTCGTTTCAGAACGTCTGTTGACCATACTGTACGGTATTTTAGGTAAGTAAAGCAAACAATTTTTATGGCTGAAGCTACTACAACACAGGAATCGAAGTGGTATGTACTGCGTGTAATCAGCGGCAAAGAGAAAAAAGCCAAAGAATACGTAGATAAAGAGATAAAGATAAATGGCTGGGGTGCAGCTATTCATCAGGTATTGTGTCCTGTTGAAAAAGTATTCAAAGTACAAGCCGGTAAAAAAGTATTGCGCGAAAAAATATTGTACCCGGGCTACCTGATGCTGGAAGCAGCAGATGGCAAGCTGACGGATGATATGATTCAGACAATCAAAAACGTATCGGGCGTTATACACTTCCTTGGTAAAGACCATCCAACATCACTGCGCAAAAGCGAAGTGAACAAGATGTTTGGTAAAATGGATGAGGTTAGCGAGCAGGGCATCGGCTATGCAGAACCATATATTGTTGGTGAGACTGTACGTATAACAGATGGTCCGTTCAACGACTTTAACGGTACGATAGAAGAAGTAAATGAAGAGAAGAAGAAACTGAAAGTAGTTGTGAAAATCTTCGGCCGTGCCACACCTGTAGAACTGAACTACATGCAGGTAGAGAAAATAGCTTAATCAATTCAGCAACTCATAGAAAAGCCCCGAAAATTTCGGGGCTTTTTATTTTATAAGCGCTTTAGGCTTTCATTGTGTATTGCTCTACAGAGTGCTGAATGATTTTACGGAATTCACCCGTCATATAATCAAGGTTCACTTCCTTGTCTTCCCTCATTTTTCTGATAACGTTTACTGCCGTTGTCATCAACGTAGTGTTAATCATCTGCATGTTGTTAATCATACTACCCAGATAGTCGTACGAGTTAAGTGCACGTTCTCTGATGTGTTTTTTTACAACCAGTTCTGCCATGCGTGCAAATGCTGCGATTTTTCTCTCTTGCGTATTCATATAAGTAGAAGTTTTGTTTGATGCTACAAATATGCGTCGCTTGTAATGTATAGTGCAAAAAATGCCGTTTGGTTAACGCTTGTTTTGCAAGCGCTTAACGAGCGGTTAACAAGTAGGTCGGTCGTGTAATCTTTAATCGCGCTTTTTGATGTTGATGGAACGCTTACGCTGCTTGATGTCAAAGTAAACCATCTTCTCGCTGTTGTTGATTAGGTCTACCTGCTGAGAGAAGGTAGTAGGGCGGAAGTTGTCGTCAAACGCAAGCGGGCTTAGTTCTATTGTATACATACCACCAGGCAGGTTGAAGTAGAATTCACCATTCTCTTGCGTAAGGGTAGAGTAGGTGATAGTGTCTGCCTGATTGATGATTTTTGCAGTTACTTTGATATTGGATAATTTGAATGACAGGTTCGATTTGTCATCCAACTCCAGTTTCAATTGTCCATTCAGTATTTTACTGGCTTTGTAAGGAATGAAGAAGGTTTTGTTGCCATTCATTTTCAGTATCTGCACAGGTCCGCCACTAGGTACCCAGCCGCGTATTTTACTGGCAAAACCAAAATCTACTTTATAGCCTTCTTCAGATTTGTCTACGTTTTTGAACATTGCAACACCCCTGTCGTCTGTAATGAACCTGCTGCCTTTTATTGCCAGCATCTGTCCTTCAATCGGTTCTTCACCCGGGTTCATTTCTCCGTCGTTATTAGAGTCTTTAAAGAGTACCAGCTTCATGTTGTAGTACTTGCGTATCAGCACGAAAGGTGTGTGTAACCTGACACGCAACGAAGCGCTGACATACGGTGTGGCCTGTACTTGTTTGATGGGTATGATGCCGATTACGTTGAAGTCGAAACCATGTTTAAGGCTTGTGTAGGTGATATTGCTGAGCAGGTTGGACGTTTCTGTATTGCCGGGAATGGTTTTGGCATAGTTTAATTGAGAACGGATATTCAGCCTTTTCTTGAATAAAGGTAGTTCTAATGACGGTCCTATGATGATGCGCTTATACTCCTCAGGATTTTTGATGTAGGCGATATACTCGTGGTAGTAATACGGGCCATTATCATAGCGTGCCGCAATGCTTATCCAACGGTATTGCAGATTGCCCTGATTGCTGTTGATGACAACAGATGTGGTAGCTTCTTGCCCCGGTATGGTACCAACGCCATAGTAAGAGTTGAGTGTAAGAAACAGGTGCTTGAACGGAGATACGGATGCGTTCAGGTTGAGGTACTGAAAACGATATTGTGCATGAATACCGGTATCGCTATTTATCTGCAATTGGTTGGCAGCAGATATTACAATATTGGTTCCTTTAAAGCCAATACCGGTGCGTGCGCCGTAGGTTTGGGTCTTCAGGTTGAATACGTCTGAGAAATATGCGGTGTCTTGATAGAAGTTTGCTTTACGTAGACTGGTTTCGTAAAAGCCCCCCATAAAAAACTTGCCGAATATAGCACGAACATCATGGTTTTGTGCGCGCTGTCCTTTAAAAATACCAGGGTAAGCGTTGCTATTAAGTTGCAGGTTAGATATTGCTGCAAAATGCTTTTTCTCTATGTTGAAGTTGTAGCCTACTGATGTACCTATCTGTGTGTTTTTATCTGTATTTACTAGATTGGCAAGGCTTTGCTCCATACCTACACCACCACTTACAACCAATTTCCCATCCTCACCAATTTTCCATTCACCACCTTGTTTGTACAAATAGCTGTTTAGTTTACGGTCGTTATCAAAATTGGCAGTAGCGTTACCATTTATCTTGATGTTGGGGTGAAACCCTCCGTATTGATAATTCATGCCCGCCAGTTTGCTATCGCCTGCACGGCTTTTGAACATACCATACACGCCAATATTGTCGCGTTGCTGCCGCCAGCTACGGCCCAATTTGGCACCATAACCATCCATATAGAAGTCGGTAAGTTCGTTTACATTACCCGCAGAGGCGCTCCATTTTTGGCCTATATACTCAATCCGCATGATGCTGTTGTCTGCGGCTTGCCCCTTACTAAGGGTTTTGCTACGCAAGTCAAATGCTACCTTGTCTTGTGGTGTAAGATCTACTGCACCATGCAGTGCACCATAATATTGTATATCGTCAGTACCCTGAGATGTACCACCTATCTCAACCTGTAGCGGCATATCCAGAAATGCAGAGCTATTGTCTTTCAGCGAGCTACCGATGCGGGTTATTAGCTGCATCATGTTCATGGTCTCTCCATTCTCAACACCTATCTGCACTTTTATTTCTTCTCGACGCAAAGCATTCCACTGCCTGTCGTTAATGTGCAGCGGTATATAGAAGGTGGTGTCTTGTGCCGGTTGCAGAACCAGATCTTTCTTGTAGTCGAGCTGCAAAAAAGCATTGATAAACCTGACAGTGAAATTGTTGGGGGTATTGCCTGTGTTTTTTATCTGCACAGGAAACTTGATGTTCTTTTCGTACCCCGCCATAGAATAGCTGGATAGAGGCAGGGTAGCTTTGAACTTTGTAAACTCCTTTACACGAACCCTGAAAGTATCTATCAGCTTTTCTATACCGTCATTCAGTTGGTATTCTATGCGTACTGTTTGCCATGCTGCTGTTTTAGATTTGGTAGGTACCAACCTTATGGGCAGGCTGGTATTGCCATTGGGTTCTATATTCAGCGTCACCAGTTTTTGGGTCACCATATCCCAGCCTTCGGGTGCATATACGTTTACAATGATGCTGATTTTCTTGTCTGTCAGGTTAGTAACGTTTATGTTGTTGAACATAAAGTCGCGATTGCCCATAGCTACCAGCGTATCATTGGTTACAATGGTCTTGTATATTGTTTTACTGAGCTGTGCGCTGACGGTAGTAGTAAAGACGGCAAGTAGTATAGGTATAAGACATACCTTCAGGATATGATATGTACGGGTGTTTCTCATTAATACTGCTGCGTGCATTGGATACAAACAGGTAGTGACCTTCGGTGCACCTGCTGCATACAACATAAGTATCCTCCTTGTGTGGCAAAATACACAAAAAACTGCGTATTGGGGTGAGTTTGAGGCTGATACATTCAGGGAAATGGTCTGTTAGCGAAATAAGAGAAAGCGTCCTGCGGGGACGCTTTCTCTTATATTATGCTTATGAAAATCTTACTGATTGATTACAGTTGAGTAGCGGTATAAACTACGTCTACAGTGTAAGTACCTGCAGGGTAAGCAAAACCCGGAGTTGCATTGTACATCACACTGAATGTTTGGTTACCACCGTTGTTTGCGTTAGTTATCAGGTTTGTAGCTGTGTTAGAAAGACCGCTGTAAGCAGAAGCACTGAACGGAGAAGCTATAGCACCACCTGTTGCGTTTGCACTTACTTTAAGTGCCAGTACACCAGATACAGGCATTACAGGAGCAGGAGTAGTTGTACCTGTATATGAAAAGTTAGCATTGTTAGTTTTTACAGTAACACCGAATTTTTTGTTAGAACGTACTTTCAGTTCTTGTGCAGTAGATGCTACACCATTTGCGTAGTCGTTAACTGTGTTGAAAGCCAGGTTAACAGCAGCACCTGTAGCTGTAGTAGATCCTGTAAAAGTCAACTCGATTGCGTTGCTCAGATTCAGGTTAACTGTTTGTGTAGCTGTAGAAGCAACTTGTGCTTTTGCTGCGAAACCAGCGATAGCAAGAACGGCAATTGAAAGTAATTTTTTCATTTGTTTGAATTTGTTTGATTTATTTGAATGTTGTTTGTTTTGTTCGTTTGATGATACAAAGGTTGAACAAACAATCTAAACAAAGGTATTTTCAGGCCTTGTTAACCCTGGCTTTGCAAGCGGTTAACAACCGATTAACAAATGAAGGCTATATCTAGAGGTATGAAAAAAGCCTGTATGGCTTATCCATACAGGCTTTCAGTATAATATTAGTGCATTTTTTATTCTTCCTGATTGCTTTCAGTAATTGGCTCGTCCAATACTTCGTTAACGATACCAGTGCTAACATCTACGCCAGTGGCAGGCAGTGCATTGTGTTTAGCAAGTACATTATATACCCCCATATTTACCTGATGTTTAATGTCGTTGAGTGTAGCACCTTGTGGCAGTGGTACTGGCAGTGAATAGGAGATGATCAATTGAAATACATTTTCACCAAATCCATCTGTAACTACTTCTATAGGCTCGGTAACATATAGTGTGTTTTGTAGCGAACTGCGTATATCTTTTACCGATGTCTGCAGTGTAGGGAAACTTATGCCGTAACGAAGGCTTACATTTAGTTTTACCTTGCGGCTATAACGATTGGTAAGGTTTTCCAGATTCTCATACACTAGCTTTTTGTTAGGGATAGTAATCGCAGAGCCATCCGGGCTGCGAAGACGTGTACTGCGGAAGCCGATACGCTCTACAGTACCCTCTACATTGCCAAGCTTAACGGTATCGCCAACCTGAAAAGGTTTATCTGTAAGAATGGTGAATGCACCAAACAGATTTTCTATACTTTCTTTAGCTGCCAATGCGATAGCCACACCACCAATACCTAGACCAGTAATAAGCGCAGGGATATTGACATGAAATACCGTACCGAGTACCCAGAAGCCGCCTATTGTCCACAGCACTACTTTCAGTACATCTTTTAGTATCGGCAACAGTTGTTGACGCTCTTTATTTTCACGTTCATTCGCATCGTCCAGTTGTACATGAAATATGAAATCAAGTATACGCGAAAGTGCTATTGTAGCAAACAGTATAGCAAGGAACAGAAAGATATGGTCAACTAAATCGCTTAAACGAATAGCAAGCTCCTCGTGCTTGTCGTTCATACGATGCAGCAAAAAACTGTTCAGCAGGCCATTCAGTTGATTGATGGCAATATAGAAGAAACCAACCTGTAGCAGAGACTCTAACGGGCTTTGTATTAGTTGACAAAAAGTATTGCCATGCTTTTTGTCTGTAAACCTGTTGGTGACAGAAGATATACCACGGGCTATGAAGCGTGCGAGTGTTTTTTTGGCAAGCAAAGTAGCCACAATGATACCTGCACACCACAAAATATTGGAGATTTTCTCTCCGCCTATTTTAGACTCAAGGTTTTGCCAGTTGATAGCTAATAGTGCAAAATTCATTGTAGCTAATTTCGGTGTTATAATTATACAGAAACGTTAAACTCGCGCAGTGCGTCGTTCAGACTCGTTTTCAAATCTGTAGATGCTTTACGTTGTCCTATTATCAATGCACAACTAACCTGATATTCACCTGAAGGGAATTTTTTGGTATAACTGCCCGGTATTACTACACTGCGTGCAGGTACGCGGCCTTTGTATTCAACAGGTTCGCTACCGCTAACGTCGATGATTTTTGTTGATTGAGTCAGCACAACATTTGCACCCAATACTGCTTCTTTTTCAACAATTACGCCCTCTACAACTATACAACGTGAACCTATGAAACAACCATCTTCAATAACTACAGGAGATGCCTGCAGTGGTTCCAGTACACCACCAATACCTACACCGCCACTCAGGTGTACGCCTTTGCCTATTTGCGCACAAGAACCTACAGTAGCCCATGTGTCGACCATAGTGCCTTCGTCTACAAATGCACCGATGTTTACATAAGATGGCATCAGCACTACATTCTTTGCAATGTATGCACCGTAACGAGCAACAGCATGTGGTACTGCGCGCACGCCAAGCCCTGCATAGTCTTTCTTCAGCAGCATTTTATCATAAAATTCAAACGGCTCCATTGTCCATGTTTGCATAGGCTGAATGCCAAAGTATAACAGAATGGCTTGCTTAACCCATTGATTGACTACCCAACCATTATCTGAAGGAGATGCAACGCGCAGACGGCCCTTGTCTACCTCTTCTATCACTGCCCTGATGGCGTCTTTATATTTTTCGTCTTTCAGTAATTCGCGGTTTTGATAAGCCGCCTCAATCATTTCTTGCCACTGTGTTTGCATACGGATAATTCTTATTAGGCTGCGAAAATACTAAACAGTAAAGCAATCTACAGGCTTGAAAATATATAATGATAAAAATTCTTTGAAAAAGGTTTTGGAGAAACAAATTTCGTCTCTATATTTGCACTCCGTTTCCGAGCAAGGGAACACAGTAAGGAAGCATAGCTCAGCTGGTTCAGAGCACCTGCCTTACAAGCAGGGGGTCCGCGGTTCGATCCCGTGTGCTTCCACTCTACGGGAAAGCAGATTAGAAAATTCTAATCTGCTTTCTTTTTTTACAGCAAAAGCCTTGCTGGGTGCGGCTATCAGCAACAGCACATTATTGTCAGAAGCGGTTCGAAACTGGTTATTTTCATAAATCAACTTTTCAGGGAAGGTCGAACCAATTATTTGTTGTTTTACTTCCAAAGCTGCGCTGGTAAATAGTTTCCCAAGATTTGATAAAAAATAAAATCCGAACTCCATTACATCGTTTTCATCTTTTGGTTGCAATTCTTCTATTGCTTCTATTTTTAATTTCAAGCGATGTGCATCTTCTTCCAGTTTCGCTTTGATAGGTTGATAATCTACAAAATCCATCTTGCCGTCAAGCATTAAAACCTGCGCCCTTTCCATTCGTTGTTCATAGGTCTCTAACTTATTTTTCAATTCAGCGAGTTCTTTAGCTCGGATTTCAGCTTCTTCTTTATTCTCTCCTCCTAGTATCAGTTCTAGTGAACGATAAACTTTGTCATTATTACTTACGGCATGTAATACATCATTAAAAAGTGAGTTTGCTTCATCAGCACGAAATCGTTCTTTACAGCCGAACTTACAGTGGTAATAATAATACCTCGCACTTCTGCCTTTGGATGCACTTCCGGTTAAATGCTTACCGCATTGGGCACATAGTAAAAAGCCACGCAAAGGCAATTCATCTTTTTGGCAAATGGTTACAGGCTGCTCTTTTTTCTTTCTCCCATCCAGTATGTCCTGCACTTCATAGAAGAGGGATTCAGAGACAATTGCTTCATGAACACCTTTGACTAAACTGGCAGGTTCATTTTTATGTGCTGCGATAAATACTTTACCTATATAAGTAGGATTGCGCATCATGTACCAAAAACGGGTACGCCCTAGTGGCATTCCTTTTTTATTCAGCATACGTCTTAGTTCCTCTATCTGGTATAAACCTGTTGCCATCATTTCAAAAGACTGCAATACCATTGCTTTATCTTTCGATGGGACAATAGTTGGTTTATTATTTTCAGTACGACCGTGTTTATAGCCATAAGGAGCAGAACCCATATAACGTCCTTCTTTCATCGCTTTACGCACACCTGCTAAAATATTCATTGACCTACGATCATTCTCTACTTCAGGAGCAGTCAGATACAAAGCCAGTAAAAATTTCTGTTCCGGTATCTCCATGTTCAGTGGCTGCTCAATAGCTTGAGGTTCGAGTCCCAATGAATGAAGTTTAGAAATCATCGTATAAGCTTCCGGTGCATTACGAGAGAACCTGTCCCACTTAAGGAATAACAATAAGTCGGCAATCCCTTTGTTCTTTCGTTGGAACTCCAGTAGTTTTTTAAACTGCGGACGTTCAAAAGTCTTTGCTGAATAATCCTCTTTAAAGAAAGCAACTACTTCAATATTATTTACAGCACAATGTCTGCGTAACATTTCTTCCTGGTGTGCGAGGCTATGCCCTTTCTCTGCCTGTTCGTCCGTGCTTACCCTTATATACAAAATGGCCTTTCTACTTTTCATCATATTTCTGTTTTAGGTTAGTCGTAAGGTTTACATAATAGTCGTCGCGTATCCTTACTTGCATAAAGATACAAAACATTGATAATCAAATGTTTATAAAATTATTTAGGGTATTTACCAGCTAAGATGCTGTCTTAGCTTTATGTACGAATACCAAGGCATTCTTGTTAATGCGTTTCTTCGTTTTAGCGCTGCGGATGGATTCCAGCGTTTCAGGTGTATTATTTTCAAGAGTATGTACGACAGCCCCGGCAATCACATATAACCAGTCACGGATTTGATATAGTTCATCATCGGTATACTGGCGACTACGGTCATTCCAGATTTTGCGTAGTTTATCAATCGATACACGATCACTAAAAATATCGGTTGATGTATTTTCCAATGCTTCTCGTTCGATTGCCACGGCTTCTTGCATTGCTTTATCTCTTACCATGCTTAGGATAGGGTATTAAAGTAATAAGGTTATAATGATATATGCTGTTGTGCAGGGATGTCCTGATGAGTATTAATCCGATTCAACCCCATTGTAAGTTTTTGTGCTAACGGATGATGACAAGTACTGTCGCGCAAATAATGCAATTGAGTTTCCATTATTATAAATAATACACTTGATAACGGGTTGACCCGAAGCTGGTAGATGATAACGTTGAAAAGGGTATTACAAGGTTGCAACTGAATTCTATTAGCAGGTTGAAAAAAGTAAAACGGATATGCTGTATTCAAATCCGTTGCAATAATGCGCATTATTGGTGATTGCAAATCGATTAACGATAGCCAGTGATAGGGAATGATAGTTAACTCATCTTCTTGGAAGTAATTTATGTAATACTTCCTCCTGATTTCGTAACAGAACGTAGTAATATCGTATTATTGATGTAGTAAATAAGTGATGTAAGTATGTAAAAATGTAATCAAAGAAAAGTAGCGGATTAATACACTTGATTACTTAGTGTGAAAAAAAACCTTTACAATGTTTTAGACAATTGTACGTTGAAATGAATAGTGTCAATATTTTTGCCGAAATAATAAACGCTATCAATGTTTGAAATAAAACCGTATTCCCGAAAAGAATTATCGAACATGTATTTTCCCAACAGTCAATCCCCAGAAAGTGCCTATTTGAATCTGAACCGGTTATTAGAAGCCAGTCCTGAAGGTGTTGCAGTAAAAAAGTCTATACTACGCAGGCGGTTACTTACTAAAAATCAGGTGGCTGCTATAGTAGAAGTTTTAGGTGAACCGTTTTGAGATGTGACTGAAGACGCTTCATGCTGAAAATGATTAACCCGCTATTTACCGGCGGGTTATTTTTTTGCCCATCCGCAAAGACTATTCCATGCACAGTCTCTCAGAACACAATCTGGTTAGTCTTTCTAAAATTTTAGAAGAATCTGGATAAAAAAACTGAAAATTCCGCAGCACCTGAAAACCTGTAGCAAATTGTAGCATTTGTAGCAAATGCACTCGAAAATCAATACAGGTAAAGGTTCTAGCGTGCTACAAAGTAGTTTTATTTTAGCGAGCTCAAAACAAATTGTAGCAAACGTATATATATAAATGCTCTGATATTGCTACAAAGCTGCTACAATGCATTTGCTTCAAAAAATGCCTGAATGTCTTGCTGGTATTGACATTGCGAATAATTGCTACAAATGCTACCTCCAAAACCTGCAAATGCTATGTTACGTCCTAAAATAACTATACACTTTAGATCATTTGTAGACAATATTTTAGTGTAAGTGAAGATGAGCGGAAAATACGGGCAATAAAAAAGCCCGACTTAGATAAGCCGAGCCCCTATAAACCTTATTACCATGAAAGCGTGCAAATTATAGGATCAGGTTTAATTCTGCAAAAAATAGTCTTGCATGTTATGATATTCTTTGGGGTGACACCACATTGATATTGCGAATAAACCGACATTGGCTATCACTGCCTATCAAAGGCTATCGTTGGCTCGCGTTAGCTTGCAACCCTGCTTTTTTACGTCGTAATCTTTGCTGTATAAACTAACAGTCAAACAGCTCAGAACAAGATTACGAATGGATTATCCGACACAAAATAATAGTGAATGGCCTTTTGGTGAAGCTACAACCCTATGGACGGTAGCATTCGGTACAATAGGCGGTGTTTATAAGGCACAAGCAATACCACATCTTTTATTGAACAGTTTAACGATGGACGGCAGTGTTGCAGTCGTGTCTTACGCATTTATGAGTGCCGTGATTGGCTATTGCACGAAGAAGGGAATGGATTATCTGTTTGAAAAATTTAGGAAGAAAAACTAGAGATGCACACAGCGGTAAAAATAGGATTGGGTGTAGGTGCTTTGGTAATAGCCGGTCGTTTGTTACAACTGAACAAACTGGCTGCCAATGTTTCCGTATCACTATCCAAAGTCCGCGTACATAAAGTCAATCTATCCGGTGTTGAAATAGCTGCGACTGCAAAAGTTAATAATCCTTCTGATGTATCAGTAACGATTATCAATCCGGTAGTGCGTTTGTGGAATAACAAGGGTGGCATGATTGCAGAAAGCCCATCGGCTAATAAAAGTTTCCCGATAGCCGCCAATCGCCAGAGTGAAGTAGGTGAGATTTTACTACCGCTTTCCTGGACTACGATACTGCCACTGATGGGTATTAAGAATATAGCCAGCATTATCAGCCTTTTCAGTAAAGGCGGCACTAAGGGCGTATTAAAATCCTTTACGCAGCCCATTGCGATGTCAGTCATCATGCAGGTGGAAGGGATGACCGTTGAGACACCTAAAACCATTATCAATAAATGACGATGAAGATTTTTAACAGGGATTATCATCCCGACCTGGAGATCAGCAGTGGTCAGCGCATACTGCGAACAGACGGAGCAAGGTATAACCACCTGTTCCCGAAAGCAGATGCAAAGGACACAGTCGTTATGGATAATGGGGAGGTTGCAGACACCCTCAAAGTGATAGAAGAAGTGGTCTGGAAGTTTATTGGTGATACAAAGGAAATAGCGCAAAGTCTGAAAAGTGACAGACTGGAAGACACCCTGAAAAATATCTGGGAGTTTTTGTACCACAATATCCAATACAAATTGGACAAGCAAGGCATGGAGGAATTACGCAGGCCTGCGAGAGCATGGCACGACCGCATGTCAGGCATTGATTGTGATTGCTTTTCCATCTTCTGCTCTTCGATACTGTGCAATTTGGGAATCCCTCATCGCTTTCGCATTACCAGGTATTCACAACCACACTGGCAGCATATCTATGTGATCGTACCTCTCAATAATAATGAAGGTTATTATACCATAGACGCTGTACTGGGGCAATTCAATTACGAAAAGCCCTTCACGCAAAAAATGGATTATACCATGAGTTTAGATGGAATCAAGATCGCCGTGTTAAGCGGCGTAGAACATAATTCGCCATCCGCGAACGATACCGGCAGAATAATAATGAACTCCATGCAGCTCGCTGCTGCTAACAATGTTGCATTACATGCAACGATATTCGGAGTAGACTTACAAGGGTTGGGTATCCTGGATGGCGAAACCTATTTACAGGGCGTAGTCAAAGACAACGCATTAGAGCAAGGCTTGTATCGTTACCTGCTGGCTACCAGACAAGCCATTGCAGAAAATCCTGTCACTTCTTTTGTGGCAGGTTATAACCACCAGGAGCTGTTAAAAATGCTGGATTATGCCATCCAGTATTGGTTCACTGACAAAAGAGATACCGCGCTTGGTCAGCTGATGGCCAACGAAGCCTTGCTGGACAGGCTCAATGGTTTTGGTAACCTCGACGGTTTATTGGGTGATGACGCTTTGTATGGTGACGATGATATTTTCTTCGGGGATGACGACTTACAATTAGGACGTGCTAAGAAAAGCAAAGCAGCAAAACAGCCCAAAGCAAAGAAGAAAGGATTTTTTAAGAAAGTCGGACAAGGTCTAAAGAAGGTAGGTAAAGGATTGGTTCGTTTTAATCCTGCGACCATTGCATCCCGTAATGGTTTTCTGCTGGCACTGAAACTCAATGTCGGTAAAATGTCCAGCCGTCTGAAATGGGCGTATGCTACACCGGAACAAGCAAGGGCGAAAGGCGTTAATCCGGCGATGATTGTCCGTGCAAAAAAAGCCCTGGAGAAAGTCGAAAAACTGTTTGAAAAAGTAGGTGGTAAAAAAGACAACCTGCGTAAAGCGATTCTCAGTGGCAAGAAAGGAAGCCTGCATGGTTTAGGTGTTGTGCCTGTGGCAGCAGCCGTTGCTGCAGCAACACCACTCATCACGGCAGTGGTAAAAATCATGCGTGATACCGGGCTGGCGAAAAAAGATGAAGCCATTGATATATCAGCTACAGAAGGCGAAGCCACAGAAGATGATGGTGTAAGTTTTGAAGATGGAAATAGTTCACCAACTGAAGAGAATAGTGAGCTGCCAATTGATGAGGAGCCTAGCGGAGAAGATGGCATAAGTGGTTTAGGTAATATAGCAACGGGTGCTATCAAATTCGCACAGAACAATCCTGTATTAGGTATTGCTATTGGAGGTGCGATAGCCTACGGTGTGTATAAAGTCTTAGACAGTGATAACACTGACAAAACGTCAAAAGCCACTACCGCACCCGTACTGACAGGACATAGTAGTAGTGGCAGGCATCCTCCGGAGTCAAGGATACATCTACTGGCTTAAATGATTTTCTAACAATAAATACAATTCAACAATGACAAGTTCAGCAAATACAAACCCGGCACCCGGTATCAAAGAAGTGCTTAAACAAGTGCAGCCGATGATAGAGAACGTCGCGGGTTTTGTGATCGGCAACATTGCCGTGAATATGGCGAATAAAGTAATGAAAGTAGACCCTGCGGACGCGTCGCAGAAGGGCATCAAAAAAATGCTGCCACCACTGGTTGTATCGGCAGGTGCGATGTATGGTGCTACGAAAGTAGAACAACCGATGCTTAAGAATATCCTGCAAGGCGCAGCTATGGCAGGTGCATATAAAACGGTTAAAACGCTGATGCCTACTGCCACCTTCCTGGCAGGTGATGGCTTGGGCCTGACACCGGTAGCTGCGGTATCGAATGGCGACAGGTGGCTGTATCATGAGCGTACACCTATATCGGGCATGGGCTTTCCTGATTTAGGCAATGTACAGCCTCCGGCAGGCAGTTCCGGTTATTATATCGATGCGCCGGCTTATATGGGAGAGCCTGAACCCATGTATGCGCAACAGGTGGGTTACGCGCGCAATATAGACGAACCGCTTTATGGCGGTGAAGAAGAGCAGATGCTGGGACAGAGTGAGGAATATATCGCCCAAATGACTGGCAATGATGACCTCCAGATATTATAGCCTAAACCCGCTTTTAAAAGTCAATCAAATCACAATTAATCATTGCTGTTCATGAGATGAGCAGCGCAAATAGAAAAAATATGTTTACACTAGGACAGATCAACGAAAGTGAATACAATTTACTTGGCGCTATGAGTGAGGCTGAGTTCCTCGGTGCAGTAGAGCAGGCACAACCGGAAGAGAAAGCAAGGTTTTTCCGCAAGACCAAAGAGATAGCCCGCCAGGGTGCAGGTAAAAATGCACGTGGCAGCCGTGGTGATTTTGAAAGCCGTATCAATTTATTGCCGCGTGACATACAAAAAGGCTTGGCGAGTAAATCACTGCAGTCGGTTGACATCAGCTATTATGCGGTGAAAGATATTACCAACAGCAAGGTCGTAAAGATGCTGCGTGATGATGATAATAAAACCGTAGGCTATACCAATATCAGTTCCGCGAAACTGGAGAAAGGTGCTTTCTTCCTTTTACATGCGATACGCCTGATGTATGGTGTAGCAGACCAGGGAACAAACAGCCCGCTAAATGTCAATTTCTCGATCACACCGGATTTTATCCGTAACGGTGAATTTGAGTTCAAAGCCAATGGTGCAGTGCTGGTGCCGAATACATCGCTGGAAGTATTCAATACCAAAGGCAATAACAAGCTGGTAGAAGGTACGTATGTGCTGGATAATCCAAAACTGATACGTGACCAGCAAACCATCGAGTTCAACCTGGAATGGGGAACAAATGCGCCGCCGAACGCATTCCTGAAAGTGGTACTGATTGGTACTACGGTTGTAAAAGCCTAACAGGGTCGGGGTTTACAGATAGGGTTATAGGGTTTATAGGGGTTCATCAGACTAAAAAATCTACCAGTGAAGAATAACAAATTCCAACGTATACGGTTGCGGGTATCATCCGCAGGAGAGACACTACGCTTCAATGCTGTTTGCGACAAAGGCTTTCGTAACATCAAAGGCATTTTTGTTTCGCTACCCCAGGATAAAGCCATACAGGGTTCGATGCTGGGCTTTCGACTGAATAACGTGGAAGTACTTGATGACGGACATGAGGTAAAGAACCTGACTGCATCTAATGGCGTAGCTCCGAATAATAAGTTTTTCCTGTTCCCGGAGAAAATAGAAGCATTGGGTGGCAGTATTGAGGGCAGGTATACGGATGGAAGTAAATATCCTTTACTGGTAGATAATGGGGAAGACAGTGGTGTATATGATCCCGGCAAGGTGGACTTTAAAACCCTTGCCGGGTATACCACCAACCCGTATGGTGTGGTGTTCCCTTATGATGTGATTATCAATATCTGGTTAACCAACGAAGCCTAAGATGATACAGGGATATCGTTTTCAAAAAGTCAGTCTGCGCATCAGTAAAAGCGGGCAGCGTGTTTACTTCAATGCGGAAAGCCATAAAGATTTTTCGATGCTGAAGGGTATTGCCTTATCGGTGGGTTATGATGGTGCATTGTTTGGCAGCACATTCGGATTTCGGGTGGATGAGAAGAAAGTGTTGGATGAAAGCCATGAAGCACACCTGTTGGTATTTGGCAATGACGTACCTCCCAATAACAGGATGCTGTTCTTTGAAAAACCGATACCAATACACAGTGCTAAACTGGAAGGGATTTATACGGATAGTGCTTTACAGTCACTGCTGGGTAATATCAGTTACAGCCCCGGTGGTGGTGTGATTGCTGCCACAGATGTGAATGTTAAAAAGACCTATGTATCAGGTAAGGATATTGTCTCTTACGGTAACGCGGTAGTAGATAATGTACCTGTGTACAACGCACCAATTAATATAGGACTGGGTAACAGCAGCATGACGATGCCAAGTACAGGCGCATCGCCTTCCGCACCGGCCCCAGTGTATTATCCCTATGATGTAAAGATTACAATGTTTTTATCCAGGTAGCGATGACTAAGACGAGGATTATATACCACCCTGTTCCTTTTATCGTTCGACAACCCTTGACACCCGTGACGATCAATACGGTTTTACCGAGTCATATCCGTAAAGTGATTGGTATTAAAGTGGTGCATTCGGTAGGCGTGCAGTCGATGACGACAGCAGCGTATTTGCCTGTTATCGGTTATCTGTCGCTGGAGTTCAACAATAAGCAATATCACTTCGGGCATCTCGATGTTCCTTTTGATAACCGTGCGGAAGCGAGCGATGCGTATCATGATGCCGCCATAGACATCATGGCAGGTAGCCTGCTGACAGGCAATTATGAAAACAAAGTGTTTACCGGCATCGAGTACCAGAAAGCGGACGGAACTATAACAGACAAATGGAGCAATTATATCGTAACCATCTATCTCAAAGCACTATCGGATGATTAATGTAGAGGATTATGTAGAGCGGCAGATGCGCAGGCGAGGCATGGAGATTGCTTATGCACGTATGCTACCGGTGGTTGTAAGAAGGATTACGGATAGTACCGGCAAAGTGCTGAACAATAGTATGGACTTCGATGCCTATAACCAGTATTGGTTTCTGGTCAATGCTTACGAACTGCCTGTCGGCACGCGCATCACCAGTGATACCAATGTACTGCTGCTGGAAGCGCATACCAACGATACGATGGAAGAGTTCTGGGGTAAGATCAAAATACAGTTACCTGATTCCTTTACCGGCAGTTTATGCCAGGCATTGTTTTACCAGGTGATACCTAAATAAATGAAGATTAGCACAACCTATGGCACAAAGTGATTTTCCGGAACTGCGTTCCCTTTTTGATAAAAACAGAGAAGTAGTCAAGATGCTGAAGGGAGAGAAACAACTCTCTGAAAAGCAGATAGCATTTACAGCAGTATACAGTAAGCTGGGTAAAAAGATAGCTGAGAGTAAAGACAAAACATCGCTGACTGCATTTACGACCGTTATCTGCGGACGTTTCCAGGTATGCCAGCCGGATAGCATTACCATTACCTGGCATAACGCAGATACCAGCGAAAAACTATTCGAACATACTTTTTCTGTTGGCAGGCTGCAGCGCGAAGAAGAGCTGGTGCAACCACGTATGATACAGGCCGCACCTGTGACTTTTCAAGGCTTAGGAGAAGCGGATGTCAATAACCTTGTCGAAAAGCGGTTGACCGAAATGCGCCGTACAGAAGATTATGAGAGACTGAGGGATGAAAACCAAAAAATGCAATCACAGATTGCGGAACTGGAAGCGCGTAATGCAGATCTCCGCCATGACATTGCTGCCAAAGAGACAACTGAGAGCTATATGCGTATTCTCGGCATGGCATTACCGGGCTTATCTAAATTCTTTGGTGGTGCAAGTATACTGAGTATGCTGGCCGGAACGGAAGAAAAAGCAGAACAAGTACAACCTGCTATCGGAGCTGCTGCAACAGAGACGCCTGTCAAGGTAGAACCAAAAGATGAAAGAGAGCAGATGGTATTGATGCTACGTGATTATATGCTGGAGGAATTGAGTCAGCAAGAAGTCGCTACCATCTATCTGATGTTCGTAGAAATACAAAAAGACAAAACAGTCATTCAAAAACTACTTAATCAACTCACACAACAATCATGAAATTACCAATACTCCATAGCAAACCTGCAAATGGACAAGCAAAGCAATTTGATGTGACCATTCAGGTAGCGGCTCAAAATGAACAGGAAGCAGCTGAGATGCAACAAGCCATTCAGAGTTTTGTACAGCATTTTTCGCTGAAGGAAATGAAAAGTGCTGCACACAAGTTAAAGACACCGACCAACCGAAGCATGATTAAAACTTTTCTGTAGATGGCTGATAAGCGTTCCGAGCTACAAGGGCAGCTTATCAGCAACCTGCCGATGATCCTACTCGCTGGCGGTACCCTCTACCTCGCGTCTAAAATATTGAAAGGTGCAGGACAGACTGCTGATGAGATTGCGCAGGCATTGCAACTGAAGAAATCAGATGAGCAGGTCAAAAGTGAAAAGCAATCACAGAAAGCGATAGAACGATACGTGAATGAAATGCCTAAGAAGCAAAAGCCGACGCGCCCTGATGGGTTCTGGGCGCAACTGGCAGAACGTATTTATCGGGACACCCAATTCAGTGCAGTAGGTGACGCCCATGATGACGCCAGGTATTGCATGACCTATGTGGGTAATGACGCAGACTTTGCACTGCTCTATAAATACTATGGCAGAAGACAAGAAACTTGGCTCGGTATTTTTCCTGACGGAGGACTAAAGGATTTGACACAGGCGATTTCCTCTAACCTCAATAAGGCTCAAAAGGAATCTATCAATAAGAATTATGCCCGTAAGGGTATTGCGATCAGGTTTGTTTAAAACAAAGGCAGTGGACACATTGGAAGAACAAAAGCAGACAGGGAAGGGTGAACATACGGTGCGTTATATTATCTATGCCGCCGCCGCATATTTTGGTTTACAGTATTTACTGAAGCCAAAACGTGCTACGGCAGCTATTGTAACGCTGCAACCGGCTAAGGAAATAGTCGTTGATAATGACAGTGCCGTTGTAATGCCCAAACAACCTGTATCCAATTCAAACAATACCGAATCTTTTCCGCTTCGTAAAGGTATGAGAGGAGAACGCATACAGGCATTGCAGCAGAAATTAGGCGTTACGGCAGATGGTGTATTTGGTAGTGAAACACAGTCAGCACTTTTTAGGCAGTTTGGTATCACAAGCGTCACCGCTTCACAATACCCATCTATTATGCTATCTAAGCTGAAGACGCTACAACCCACTAATACATCGCCGGTACTGAAGAGAGGGAGTCGAGGTGCAGATGTATACCGATTACAAAAATGGCTGGGCTTTAAAGATAAAGCATCAGCGAAGCAAGGGGAGCGGATAGCAGACAGTGATTTCGGGCAACAAACAGAAAACGCGCTCTACAGTAAAACAGGACAACGAAGTATCAGCATTGCGATGCTGCATCAATACACTAAAAAATGATGCTAAGTATCAGCTATACAGATACGTACCTATAGCAGACAATAGAAAACATACCCGCAGCATTCAGACAATGGCAGTTTTTTCACTCCGGTCGCAACGTACCGGGCAATACAAAGATTTCAGTTTACTGGAGATACTCAAATTATTGGGTGATCCTGTGAATGATGAAATATGGCTGGAGGACGGAGAAGATGTTTTTAATCTCTCCAGCTTCAGGGACAATAATGGAAATGGAGGTGGCGGTAGCAGCACACCACTTAATTGGCATACAGAAACATTTTTTCAGGCACAGGGACAAACAGTATTCACCCTGCAACGCATACCTGCACCGCCGGTGCTGATGGTGATGCTCAATGGTGTGGAGCTGCGTCGCGGTGCAGATTATCATATAGATGGCAACAGGGTGCAATTACCCTTTTCGCTCAATTCGCAGGACAGCCTGCTGTGTATCTATACTTACTAAGTGACCGGTCAAATTATCATAACAATTAAAAACAAGTTTTAGAAATGCAAGAAACAAGAATCAGGTTAGACAAACAGTTACAGAAAGCGCCGGGCTATAAATACGTTCCGCTTTCAGATGGCAATGGTGAATTACAGTTTTCGGCAATAGATGCCCTGATTAAATCCGGTGAAACAGTTACGCACCTCGACTCCGTTGAATTAGTGAACGGTAATATCGTTATCAAGTATACCGCCGAAGATGGCAACCAGCAGGTGGTATCTACACCATTGAACTTCAGCGAGACGGATATACATGTAGCGGATGCTAGGCTGGAGAACCCAAGTGCGGGTATATACCGTTTAAAGATCACCGAATCCAATGGTACGGTGCATACGGTTGATCTGACCTCACTATTGGCAGTTGTTACGCAGAATACGGAATATATCACCCTGTCTGGGAATGGTACACCGGAGAGTCCTTTGAACGCAACGCTTTCGCAGGCATTCCTGAATACACTGCCACGCGTATTGGACAATCTCGAAGATGTTACCGTCACACAGTTATTGCTTGACAATGAATTGGCTAAAGGTGGCAGTACGGTACTAGCGTGGGATCATACGGACCTGCAATGGAAACCTAAAGCGGCCACTACACTCGGTCATACCAATGACCTCACGGAAATATTCCGTGACCTGGTAGAAGGTAACAATGTGAACCTGAGCTATTCCATCTCACAGATTGATACCAGCAGTATTAAAGTATACCGCAACGGTTTACGCATGGAGCCGACCATCGATTATCGCTTCAATGATCCGAGCCTGCCAAATGGTATTATACTCAATAGTGGATTTACAGGTAACTATCCTGAGAAAATAATCGTGGACTACCGCCTGAAGCCGGGCGTTCCGCAAAGCTAATATTCTTACAAGCCGGGAATGGCAAGTCCTTCCCGGCTTGTTTTGTTTAAACAGATACGATGATACCTCATACAGATTTTATTCGCAGGCTCACGGCAGCTACTCCTAAGAAGTATGTATGGAGATGGTTATTCCATACGGTATTGTACGGTTGCTGCATTCTTATCAATGAACATTATGAGCTCATTGAGGCGATGGGTTTTTCTCCCTATATGCAGGCAGCAATACGTGTGGCAGGTACCGTGATCTATATGTTCTTAACAACCTACTCTTTTCAAAAAATCAATGATGACACTACTAAAAATATTCAAGTCGCCGATAGTATGGCTATTGGTGATAATCGCAGCATTGCTGCTGATGATACGCCAGTTAAGGAAGATGCACAAGGAGATAACAAGGCTGGGCAGCAATCAGCAAGTCTTACTACAGACCCAGCAACAAATACTGCTTGCTAACGGACGCATCGCTTCGCAAACAGGCGTATTGCAACTCAGGCAACAAGAGTTGTTACGTATGTTCCCGCAGCTTTATGGGGAGCTGAAGACAATGGGCATTAAGCCACGTTCTGCGCATACAGTCAGTACGACAACATTCGGCTTGCATCAATCACTTACATCTACGCTTAGGGATAGCATTGTTTTTGTTCCCAAACAAATAGGAACAATAGGTTTTCATTATTTGAAGACAACAGGTGACAGCCTGCGTTTTCGTGTGTTTAGCTACCACGATAGTTATTATGACGTCTCAGGCTATGCTTTGCTGGACAAACAGTTCTTGCATATCAGTACGCGCGATACGATGACACAAGTTGTTTTCTATAAACGCAAGCACCCCTGGTTATGGATTTTCAGCAGGAAGGAATTAATGCAAAGGGTGTATTTCAAAAATCCTAACGCAGCTATTTATTATTCACGGATTATTCAATTGCAGCGATGAAAGAACCAACTAAAAAAAATCTATTGTTGCCATTGGGCATCGGGGCAGGTGTCTTGTTACTGCTGGCAGGATTGAACAAGAAGGCTTCGGCTGCAACAAGCACGACAGCACTACCACCTTTAAATACTACAGGTGATGATGCCAAAGCACCACCTGTAGAAATCGTTGCACCCGGACAGATCAACCCGAATCCTGCACCGTCATATACGCCACCAATACAACCTATAGCAGAAACGAGTGATGAGGGTGCTGATGAAAGGCAGATTGACGATACAGCAGATGAACAAAGCGCAGTATCGCAGGATGATGGACAAGACTTTAGTGAGGAGGAGGCAGGCGGTTATGACAGCGGTAGTGAAATTGATAGCACAGGTTATACGAGACAGAATAGTAGTATGCTTCCTGTTGCACGCAAGCAAACTAAGCCGGTGATGCGAACGCAGCAACCATTTTTGCCGGGCGGCAAGCCATCGATGCGAACACAGGGTGCAATGGTGAATCAATCCACTGCTTACCGTCCGGGAGCTTACAACCCAAAGCAAGCACGTTTTGATAATCGAATGAGTCAGCCGGTGAACTATCGTCCCGGAGCCACGCATCAACCCCTTACCCCACCGCAAGCGCCGATGCCTGTTGCGGTGAAAACTAATGCTGTAAAAGCAACCCCGAACGGGAATGGCAAAATATTTCCGCTGCGTATGGGAATGACCAACTCCTATGTAAAGGAAGTGCAGCGGCGTATTGGTGTTCCTGCGACCGGGTATTTCGGGACAATGACTTTGACGGCTTTACGAAACAGATTCAACGTGTCTGAAGTATCAGAAACATTGTATAAACAAATCATTACCGGAAAAGCAGTTGTAGTTCGGAGGCCGGTTGTCAAGCAAGCACCGCAAAGAAAGACGATACCCAAAGGTAAACCAACACGTAAGACAGCAGCCGCTAAACCTTTGAACAGATATAAACCCAAGAGCAGTTAAAACAATACCTTAAAAATGTTTTTAAGAATACAGACTTTCCCTTCTATCAATGCAGCCAATCCTTTTTCAAGGGACGCGATGTTTCAGTTTTTTGACCGTATCAAAATGAACTGGCTGCCCTATTTCAAACAGGCAGCAGGCGTAACAGGTTTACCTGTTACATTACTGGTAGCTAAGGCAGCAGTCGAAAGCGGGGGCAACCAGAAAACCTCCAACACTGCACATGTAGGCTTAATGCAGATAGGCAAGACTACAATCGTGGCCTGCCTGGATTATCTCGACGGCAAAATGTATTCAGACGGTAAACGTTGGGCTGCGCCACAGCAAGTGGTAGTACGGGCTACTCCGATTATCCGCAAGTTTTTTAAAGGTTATGGCAAAGGCGAAACCATACATGCAGATGCTGCGTTTGCACTCGCGGCATCCGACACACAAGAAGGTGCGGAGTTTAATGTGCTGATGGGGTCGCTGTATTTACATTACTTATGCCAGCACCCCAAGTTTATTGATGGTAATGTCCTGCGGCTGGATAAAGTCATGAGTGCTTATAACACGGGTCCGAATTATAGTTTTTATAAAACACCCATTGCAGATACCACCGGCTTAGTACATGTCATTCGTTCCTCGCAATTATCAGCAGGTAAGAAAGACGAGACCAGCAGGCATATCCTAAAATTCTGCGGACAGGGAGGTGCATTTGATCTCCTGTTCAATCGACAGTATTCCTTGTCCTAAACAACCATTATCAGATATATCATTTCGTATTCAATGAAACTCATTCATATAGACCACCCCAATATTCCTTTGTCCATACGTGAGGCGTTTGCACAAAAAGTAACAGCTATTGCTGCATGGCTGGGTATAGACCCGAACTGGCTGATGCAGGTGATGTATGCCGAAAGCCGCTTAAATGCCAAAGCACAGAATATTAAAAACAAAAGACTGATAGCGGCAGGCATATTGCAATGGACAAAAGCCTCCGGTTTTCCCGGTGCGCCGCAAAGCGTACTGAAGTATAATCACCTGCAACAGTTAGATGAAGTCAAAAAGTATTTCGCGCCATACAGGGGAAAGATGCACAGCTATTTTGATGTATACCTGGTTACCTTCTTTCCTGCGGCAGTGGGGCAAAGTGACCATTACGTGTTTGCAACTAGTAAGCTACCCGCATCGCTGATTGCCAGTCAGAATCCTGCAATAGATACCGTAAAAGACGGAAAAATAACGATGGCAGAGTTTAGACAGTATGTATGGAACAGCACACCCGATGCAGTAAGGGATATGGTATTTGCAGCAGCACAGATAACACAAGCGGCTAAAAAGAAGGCGGATAGTGTTGTAAAAGTCATTAATGACAACACCGATACGATTGGGGGAGCCGTTGCAGGTATCGGAACTATTGTAGCTTTTTTTTTCTCATTCGCCATATAGGGCAGGAACAATCAAAATGACAGCTTGATAGGATGAAGATGACGACGAAACAAAGAGCTTATGTGCAGTCAGTAGAAAACGATTTGCGAACTCGTACGAAGCAAACAAAGCGCAGTCTTGAATCACGAGCTGCAGCCATGGGTATTGGTGATCAAAATGAAGTAAAGGAATTAACGGAACTGGCGATTGTAAATACTGCACGAAACATTGCGCTACAAAAAGACAGTACAACGGAGGAAAAGTTCGGGCAGATGGTGCAACTCTATAAGGCACAAGTCAATCTGTCTCACCGCACCTCACAAAGCATATTACTACAACAATACAGTACCCCTGCACCCATTGGTTATCTGATGGGTGTTTTCTGTGGTATAGATAAACTGCACTTGAAAGGTGGTTATGCGTTTGAACCTTCGGCGGGGAATGGTCTTTTAACGGTCGCTGCAATGCCTGAACGAGTGTATGTAAATGAAGTTGATGAACTGCGAGGTACCAACCTACGGCAGCAAGGTTTTGCCAATGTCTGGAGCCGTGATGGCAGTCAGCCATTCTTTGATGTGCAACAAAGATTTATGGCAGTACTTACCAATCCGCCTTTCGGTAAACTGGATAAGGCAGTAGTGATAAATGGTTACCCTATTGCGATACTGGAACACCTGATGGCTATCTATGCGCTGGATACGATGGCAATGGATGGTAAGGCTGCTATCATTATTGGCGGGCATACGACATGGGATAGTAAAGGACGTATACAGGCGGGCAAGAACCGCATCTTCTTTAACTATCTCTACCACCACTACCATGTAGCAGATGTAATCCTGCTGGACGGTAAGCAGTTGTATGCACGTCAGGGAACAGCATTTAATACAAGGCTGATATTAATTGCAGGCAGAAAGCACGAACCTGTGGGAGCTGCACCTGTTTGTAATCCTGCCATCGACCAAGTCGTACACAGTTTTGACGAATTATTCCAACGTGTAATGACAGCTATGCAGTGGAAAAAATCCGACGATGCACGACCACAAGCAACAATACAGCAACACAATATTAATTCAAACCAAGATATGAGTACGGAAGCAAGAAGATTATTACAAGCCTTGCGTGGCAAATCGCTGGATGGCATGGAGGAAGCGGATAGCAGGTACGCTATGACATACACCGAACAATACCTGCCATTGCAGGAATTGTATAATGACGCATTGATATTTCTACGAACTGAAAACTATTATGAGGTCTACGGAAAAGATGCAGGTTTTTTGAAGCATTTGTTGCCAGGTATCAGTAAAACAACATTCCTCTGCGATGGTGTGTATATTGAATATACCGCATTGGACGAGGCAGCAATGACAAGACTTATCCAAATGCTACAAAAAATGGGTATTCGTTTCATCCTTACAGATGATGCGGCCAATTCAAATCCAGTAACACGCGCAAATAAAGATATGCCTGATAAGCAGCTTTGGGAAATCCCACTAGAAAAATTTTTGGCATCGGAAGAGCAGGCTTATAATGAGCAATCAGCTAATGGTATTGCCTATGAGCTCCCATATAAGACAGAATATGTTATTATGTTCAACACTTTTTTAGGTGCGAACGTGTACGATGCCTACCCGGATAATCCATATACTGATAGCGGAAGAAAGGAATTGTCACGGCGTGCATTCAGGCAGCAATGCCTGAAAATCATCCACAACTATAATGTCAGGCTGGCGATGACGATGGATATTATCGTAAGCGATGAAGTACTGGTGGATTATCCCCGTATGAAACTAAGTCAGGATGCGAGACTTACCTACCTGAAAACGATTGTTCATGCAGGCAATCAGTTGAATGGTATCAGGCGAAAACTACAGTGTTTACAAAAAGATGCCCTGCTGCAATTATCAAAAGAACTAAAGCCTTTGTTTCAAACAAAACATAAGAGATCCCTGCAAGGCAGCGAAGATGATGACCTGGTCGATCATGATGCTTTGTATGAACAATACAAGCAGTACAAACAAAATAAGGCTGATGCGCTCTACCTGCTTGAAACCCCTGAAACCTTTGTTGCTTTTAATGAAGATGCGGAGGCATTAGCCAAGACCTGTAATATCGGCATCATCAAAATGTCAGAAGGTGGTGTGTTCAAATATTTTATTACCGGTTCGTCCAAATCATTATTGTTCTTACGTATACAGCAATTACAGGATGCGGGTTATAAGCCTGTGCTGATAGAAGATACCCGCTATCATACCCATGATTTACAAGAGCGTGTCGATCAGGAATTGAATAAAATACTACGCCTGATAGATCAGCAAAAGCCAAAGCATGAGGGGGATTTGGGAGCCCCCTATCAGCCCTCATCGAATGCATGTATCGTACTGGACACACAAGTGCCGGACAGTATGGCTTTTGAAACGCAGGAAGCATTGGCAGCTATCAAAGAAGCTGTGGGTGGTGATACGGATAATTTCGTGCGCGACCGTTTGGGTTACCCAACTAAAACGGCTCTATGTAAAGCCCTGTCAGCAGAACAGACTGATGCGGTGATGATGGGGATATACAATATCGAAGCAAGGGGACAAGGCATGATTATCGGTGACCAGACAGGTATCGGTAAAGGGCGTGTGGCTGCAGCCATGTTACGCTATGCACACCACCAGGGACTAAAGCCGATATTTTTAACGGAGAAAGCGAACCTGTTCTCGGATTTATACCGTGACCTGTATGCAATCGGCTCCGGGCATCTGCGTCCCTTTATTGTCAATGGCAGGGAAAGTAAGACCGATATCAAAGACGAAGACGGTAATATCATCTACCAGGCATTACCCTATGCAGAGCAAACGGCTGCATTCAAAGCGGAAAAGCTACCGGCAGGATTTGATTTTGCGATAGGTACATATAGTCAATTTAACAGCCCTGAAAAGAAGCCCGAAAAGCCTGCTTTTCTAAGTGCGATCGCAAGAGATACCATCTTCATCATGGATGAATCTCATAACAGCAGCGGTTCATCCAATACGGGTAATTTCCTGCAAGGTGTTATAGCGCAGGCCAGCGGCGTAGTTTACCTCTCCGCCACTTTTGCGAAACGCCCTGATAATATGCCCATCTACGCGGTAAAGACCGCTATCTCGGATTGTAATATGAGCCGTGACCAGTTGGTGGAAGCGATACAGCGCGGAGGTGTGGCATTGCAGGAAGTATTGTCTTCACAACTCGTAGCTGAAGGACAGATGATCCGCAGGGAAAGAAGTTTTGAGGGGGTAGAAGTGAACTATATCACTTTACAGGATAAGGCACAGGAACACGCTGCGATAGCAGATAATATTACAGGTATTATCCGCGATATCATCAGTTTTCAGAAAGATTATGTCGATGCTGTTGTTGAAGAATTAGACACCATAGCTGTTGCTGATGGTAAAGCAGTTGGTATGCGTGATGGTACGAACAAAGCAGGCGTAGACAATACCCCCTATTTCAGTAAGGTCTTTAATATTATCAACCAGATGTTGTTTTCCATCAAAGCAGCATCCGTTGCGGAACGAGCCATCGAAAGATTGAAAGAGGGTAAAAAGCCGGTGATTGCTTTCTCTTCCACAATGGGTAGTTTTTTGGAAGACATGACGGACGAGAAAGGATTGCCTGTAAGTGATGGTTCTGTTATTATGCCTGATTTTTCCGAAGTATTGCGCCGAGGTTTAGATGGGGTGATGCGCTATACTGAAAAAAGCCCGAACGGAGAACCTGTTTACAAAGCTTTTGAGATTACAGAACTATCGCCTGAAGCACAGGCGGTATACTTCAGTATCCGTAAACGTATTGATGAGATAGCCACGGGTATTTCTATTTCACCGATTGATGTGGTGGTGCAAAAAATAAAAGCGGCAGGCTATAGGGTTGCAGAAGTGACAGGGCGTAAATATGAATTACAGTGGCTGGAGGAGAATGACCCGATGAACGAGCTCTTACCGGAAGGCAATAAAAACAATTCGGTACGCAAAGCCATTGTGGCATTACGTAAGAAGATAAACACCAATGATGCTTTTCGGGAATTTAATAATAACGAAGTAGACGTGCTGCTTATCAACCAAAGCGGCAGTACGGGTGCATCAGCACATGCGATTCCTACTTCCAAAGTGCCGAAGGACAAAGTGAGGCAAAGGGTCATGATCGTGCTGCAAGCAGAACTGGATATTAATACGGAAGTGCAGAAACGTGGCCGTATTAATCGTACTGGGCAATTACTGAAGCCTACTTATGATTACATGACTTCAGCCATACCGGCAGAGCTCCGGTTGATGATGATGCTGCAAAAAAAGCTGAAATCATTGGATGCCAACACAGCCTCTAATCAAAAGCAATCCAGCAAGATTTTAGATGTGCCTGATTTCCTGAATAAATACGGAGACAGGGTTGTCAAGGAATACTTGTTGGAAAACCCTGCTGTGAACAGGATGCTGGATGATCCTTTGAAGCTGAAGAATACAACCGATAGCGAACAAGGGGACGCACAGGCCATGGAGAATGCGGCGCATAAAGTAAGCGGACGAGTAGCCGTACTGTCTGTAAAAATGCAGCAGGAGTTTTATGCAGAGATAACAGAGCGGTATAATGATTACGTGTCCTACCTGCAACAGATCGGAGATTATGATTTGGAGATGGAAGCGATGAACCTGGAAGCGGAAACAGTGAATAGTAAAGTCGTGAAAGTAGGCGGTGGTTCAGGTAGTGTATTCAGCGAGGACAGTATTTTAGAAACAGTACATGCCAATGTGTTACGCAAACCATTTACGGCGACAGAACTGGACAATCTGCTCAAAGAATCATTGCAGGGAGAAGACGCACTGAAAATACAGCAGGATATTATACGTGACTATAACGAAGAGACGGCAATGGCGGTGGATATTGAAGCGAAAGAACTTAATGAACGCTATCATGAGCTGGCTAAGCGTATTAACCTGGAGAAGAAATTTCAGCGGCTCAAGACCGACAGCGAAAGAGAAGCTTACTATCACCAGCGCGAAAAAGAGATAGAAGAAGCGCATGGGAAAGCGTTGAAGCAATTACTGGACAAAGCTGCAGCCAGAAAATTTTATCTCGAAAAGCTGTTTAAGTTTTTCTATATCGGGCGTAACCTGAGTTTTCCGATAAGTACGGGTAGTGGTTATATGGAATATGTACCGACGGTATTCTTAGGCTTCGTAATTGATTGGAAGCGCAAGAATCCTTTCCTGCCTTCTAAAATTAAACTGCGCTTCGCACTGGCAAACAGTAATAAATACTTTGCCATGCCCGCATCTTTTGAAGACATTGATAAGATCATCGGTGCAAGCGCGGAACTGCCAAGAATAGGGCTGGAGCAGGTATTGCATAACTGGGGGGTATATATCCAGCAGAATAATGCGGACAGGAAGACCAGGCATATCGTAACCGGTAACCTCTTGCAGGCATTCAGTGATTTCAGGGGGAAGCTGGTAAACTATACCACACTGGATGGCAAGATTGAAAAAGGCATCCTGCTACCGGAGAATTGGGTGATGGATGAGCAAGTGCAGGATAAGGTGAGTATACCTGTCTTAAAAGCACTGCCGCTAATTAAATCACTTACGGTTGGACATTCTATTGTGACCAGTACCGGCATTGGTTTTATCAGGCAGCCGGCAGGCTATAAAGTCATTGTTCCGATGGCACGAAAAGTAGCAGGCGATATTTATCTCGATAAGGATTTACTCGCGTTGGTAGATGGTAATAATTTCAATCGCGTATCAGATAGGATGGTAGCGCAACTGAATATTGAAGCCATAGAAAATTTTGTAGGTATTATACAGGATAAGCATACATGTTCTGTGATGATAAGCCGCCATCAGTTCAGCCAGATGGAAAAACAAGTTACGGTGCATCACCGGCGCAAGCCTATCAGGATGCCTGAACCCGAGGAAGCATATCAAGCGAGTGACCAGGAATTAGAATTACTCCAGCTCGAAGCAGAAGCACTCAAACTTAAACTAAGACTCAAACTAAGATTAGCAGCATAACACAAATAGTATGAAGATGAAACTAAACCGAATGAATTATTTCCAGCAGATAGGTGCATACAAGCATATCATTGAAAAGGATGAGGACTTTGAAGCCACTTACCAGTTTATTAATAAAGTAACCAAGCAGGGTAAAGAGCCAAACAATATCGATAAGTCTCCTGAGATCAGGGAGACATTTGATTTGTTTCTGAAGAACCTGAATAGCCAGGATGAAAAGCTTTCTAAAACCAAGACAAAAAAAGTAGCGCCGACCAAGCAACCGAAACCTGTTACAAAGCCCAAAGCAGAAACGCCTAAGAAAACAGCAAAGCCAAAACCAAAGAGAAAGGAAAAAATAAAGTATCAATCGGAGCAGGTGTCGCATATACCGTCTGATATCGCGCTTGTCAAAAAATACCTTTCACTACATGATAAAGACAAGAGCTATGTTCAAATACTGGCAATATGGAGGGCATTCAATAAAGCTATTGTAGAGCGAAAAGTTATCAGGGACTCCCCTTATCATGCAGAAATAGCAGCTATGAATGCAAGCCTGCGTGTAGCAGTACATGAGGCAAGTGAAGCCGGGAGCCTGCACCTGGTTATTCCGGATGCCCGCCTAAAAGTTTATGATGAGATAGCACATAGTGTTGAAAAGTCTGTTGGTGTGGGTATCCTGATGGAGTACATTAATATATCCGGCATGAAAGGATGGCATGAACGAGCAGAAAAACTGCTGCGACGAATTGAAAAAGCGGAAGCAGAGGGACGATTGAAAGGTGACAGGTATATCCGGGAAGTACGTAAAGCATATACCGCTATCAAAGCTTATATAGACAGAGAAACAGAAGTAGTAGATGTCAGTACTTATAGCCTGAGCGGCATTGGAGAGATTGCAGTCATGGGTTGCGCGTGTGAAGAAGGGTTAGACGGATTTACCAGGGCACAAAATGCAGTTGTGTATAAACTCTTAGAAGAGAAGGTAAAGAATCTTTCAGATGAAGAACTGGAAAGGGCATTTGAAGATACAGTAGCGCCATCGCTTTGTAAGGCTATTGCACATAAGTTGATGGAAAGGAAGCAACTTACCATGAGCATGATCCGCAATCCTGCAAAACTGGCAAAGCGGGCAGCGCTAGCAGGTGCGGAACAATATGATATCGAAACAGAGTTGATAGATATGCGTCTGAAGAAAGCTGGTAGAAATCAGCATAAGCATACTGGTGGTGGGTTAAACGGGGTAGAAGAAACGCCATTACCTATTGCATCACAAGATGTACAGATCATATCTGCCAAAGAATTGGTCAGCAAGAAATTTAAAACAATGGGACTGGCGGGTAAGTACCGAAAGCTTTTGGGAGACCCTGAACCCGGGTTTTCAGCCATGATATTTGGCAAGCCTAAACAAGGTAAGTCAACAGTGGCGATTGATTTTGCCAAGGAATTAACGAAGCATGGCAGGGTACTGTATTGTGCATTTGAAGAAGGGCATGGTTATACCTTACAGGATAAGGTAAAACGCAATAATGCAGACGTGCCCAGATTGGATTTTGCGAATAAACTACCTGCTCATCTGAGTTCGTATCAATATGTGTTTATCGATAGTGTCAGTGATGCAGGACTGGATGAACAGGCATTTAAGCAACTCATTAAATCTAATAAACCTACTTCTATCATAGGTATATTCCATGCTACGAAGGACGGGAAGTTCAGAGGAGGACAAACCTACGCACATGATGTAGATATATTGGTACGCGTGGAGGACGGCGTGGCATATGCACAGGGTAGATTTGCACCACCCAATGATCTGAGTATATCTGCTTTGCAAACTAGTTTATAGCTACACTAATTACAAAGGATAGGCTTTATGCCTATCCTTTATGTTTGTTTTGTTTGAAGTAGTATCGATATGATCCCGATAACGGGTGTGCCTTAATCTATTTACTTCAAAAGTTGGTGATCAGGATTTTTTGGACTCTTTATACATCTCTATAATACCTTTTTGCATTTCGATGACTGCGTCTTTTTCTTTTAGTAAACGCTCATACATCTCGATCACTTTTTCGTTGGAGTTCACGTAAAAGCCATTGCCGTTATTGCCTGTCTGCTGGTAGACGGTTTGAAAAGTAGCGGCACTGTCCATGTTCTTAATAGCGTCAACAGGAAAATCCAATACTGCCGCTATTTTGTTCAGCCATTCATCATCAATTTCTTCTTTGCTTTCCAGCCTTGAATATTCCTGTTGCGAAATTTGGAGCTTGGAAGCCATTTCCTTTTGCGGTATGCGGCGAAAATTGCGAAGGCTGGATATGTTTTTTCCTAAATGAACCATTGACTGTAATTTTTGATGCGGTTTAAGTCATCATATATAAACGGTAAAATACAATAGTTTTCAGGTAAAATACAACAATTACCATATTGCTTTCTTGAAAACCACGCTTACTTTAGCAGCAAATTTATTTAATATCCATGACACCCACCACCATTGCTATAGTTGAAAACAAAATGCTCTATTTGGAGGGATTATCCTGTCTGTTGAAAGATAATGGTTGTTCCATCCCGATCAATACCTCTAGCTTGCCCTAGCTGCATGCTGCTTTGCAGCTTACTACAAACTATCCGGACATATGCCTTTTTAATCTTTGCATGCTGGCAGACGGAGATACTACAGTTATCAATTCCATTATGCAACAGGCAATATCAACAAAAGTTATTGGTTACTATATCGATGAAGCAGATTTGCAATTTGCGTCCGCATTGCATCTGGATGGGGTATTTTCTTTAAAAGAACCACCTGAAAATATTATGAATATGATAAATACAACAACTGCAGACCAGATGTCGATTTGAGGCTTTGAAAATTAACGTGACTACCTATTGTTATTTAGAAATTGAAGAATAATCATGCATACTAGTAGCTATCCCAAATTCGACCATGAAGCCAAAGAACTTTCAGCATTTTCATTCAGTATTGATACGTTTATCATATCGCTGAAAAATGGACAAATTGTTCATTTTATTGCGGATGATGTGCAGCAATTTAAAGCTTGGTTGACTAAAAATGGTGTGAGGGATATCAGGAAGGACGATGGTATACCTAAGACATTAAAAGTTGCCAACGCAGAGAACATTTAATGCAAAGAGTAATTGAAAGCCTTGATAATGATGTCGGCAAAGTGAACATAAGTTTAAAACAATAGCCGCTGTTAGCGAGTTATGTAGATTAATTAATTGTTGTATTTACTAGTACATAAATAGTAGAAACAAGTGTAATGGCGGGTATATAAAGCCTTACAATTTGTAGTAAAAAATCTACAGAATAAAACTATTTATGCGATATAAAATATTAACAAACTATTTGTATAATTGTAAGACAAACACAAACTATTAGCAATATTGAATGAAGACAGCATTGAAAAATGCTTGTGCGACCATGAGAAAATGAAATACAGTTCTTCTCCGATATTCTAATCCTGGGTACAAACAAATGCAATAATCTTTAGGAGCCAAACACCGGTATAGCCCTGTGGTTGCTTACAGGATTTGTATGCACAAATTGATTGTTTTGAGGTAATGGCATATTGTCATTACTACACCATAAACTGTTTTGCCAATGCGAGCTGTTTGGCGCTATTATTTGTTGTTTGGGCTTACACTTGTAAGCGTCTTGTGCCACGGGCAGCAAGCTGACAGCGCAATACGCTTCTCGCTGGATCCGTTACACACAGAGCAAAAATACGTTTATCAGCCGCTCAGTTTTTCTATTCCATCAGAAGTAAAGACCTCTATACGATTAAAGTGTTACCAACATACTGCAACAGACAGTATCTGTGTATATGATCTTGTATTTGATAAAGTAAAACTCAAAAAAGGCATTCATCATATTGAGTTAAACCTGGAGAAGAACGATAAAGCCTACAAGATTGAATATACCTTCCTAGAGACTATCAAGAGGTTTAATCAACTACCACCCGGAGTCTATATTACAACGATGGTATTGTATGATGAGTCCCGCCAAATCTATGCAGAAACATTTACGCATAATATAGACAGTATTTTGCCTGCTTATTCAGGACTCAGACAAAGCCTGAATCAATCTTTTGCAACAGGTAAAGGAACAGGCATTGTCACAAAACGCTTGAAAAGCTTGTCTCCTATTTCACCCTATGATAAAAAAATACAGCAAGCTGCTAATCTGACTCGAAAAAACGCATCGAGACAATCCGGGGTAACAAGTACGATCGTCAAAAAAGGCAATACAGTATATAATGCACTCTACTACCATAGCTGGTTTCTGGGGTATTATGAGCAACACGAACGTGCAGAAATGGTTAACCAAGCGAATACCGAGACAGAGCGGCTAAAAAACAATCCGGCTTCCCTTCTGAAAACAGACCTGCCGCAATTTACCTCTGTAAGTTCTCAGTTCAAAAAAGCGAATGCAAAGGATAAAGATCAACAAGAAGAGATAGAAGGAAGTATAGACATTATTGGCAATTTCAGTAACGGGCAGGAACCTAATTCAGCGCAGGATAATAATTATCAGGAACTGAGAGGCGACCTGCATGCAGAGATATTGAATATGCCGGTAGTGATAGAAGGGTATTATACGACTCAGGACAAAAACAGGAAAGCTAAAGCAAGTTATATCAGGGTTCGGTATGATCTGGAGAAGCAAAAGGAGAAACTGAACAAAGAAGTAGGTAATTACAAGGGGATGTACGAGCGTGCAGGCGCATCCGGACAAGGTATTACTAATGGAGCTTCTGCGCTACTCAATCAGTTGCAACAACAACAAGTATTATCGGCTCACCAGTTTCAGTCAAATTATCGGATTAGCGGAGATAAATTAATGGTAAGCGGTGGTGATGTAGAAGAATTGGCAGCGGGTACAGATAGCGCTACGGCTGCGAAACTCAGGAAAGATAAAGATGCGATACAGCAGCGTTACCTGCAAATGCAGGAAACGCAGGCAAAGATTACAAAGTATCAAAAACTATTAGACCAGTATCGTAATGCACAGTATTTCGATTCCAGCCTGAACTATTCTAAAATACAGGAAGCAACGGGCAGTAAGGACTATTCCTACAAGTCACTGGTGAAAGCAGCCGGCAATATACTTCCTGAATCCAAAGCAAAATCATTTCTAAGCGGTTTAACTAAGCTGAACATAGGTATACTCAATGACTACGAGTCAAATTACACCATTTCAGGACAAACACTCAAAGGCTTAAACTTCGGCTATGACCTCAATCTGTTTACAGTTGGACTTACAGCAGGTAAAACAGAATATGTTTCAAGGAACGGGGATATAGACAGGTATAATACCTATTTACTGAAACTAGATTTTAAACCAGTTGGCAAGCAGAAAATAGGCCTTATCTATTATGGGTACACACCAACCAAGCAGATTTTAGACGATTCCTCATTTACAAAAACGGATTTGTCTGTACCCAGCTTCAGGCAACCGGTACATATCGTGAGCCTTACTCATAGTGGTACAATAACAAAGGGCTTGCAGATGGAGTCTGAAGGTGCATATTCGTATAAAAATACCCGTGCCAATAGTGATATAGACCTGCATCATACAGCCATTAAATCCGGCTTACAATACGAGTTGCCAAAGATACCGGTACACCTGAAAGCGGAATGGGAGCAAGTAGGAAAGCAGTTTGAAAATAATGCCTTGCCTTATACAAGAGCAGGTATAGAACGGTATATGCTTGCAACAGACTTCTCTTTATTTAAATCATTTTTGAAAGCAGGCGTACAATTCAACAGGGTACAACAAAGCACATTCTACAGCACAGGATATAACACGAAATGGGGATTTGATTTGCAGACCAAATCGAAACAATACCCCAACCTCTTAGTATCGTATAAGCCATTTAGTACATTCAGAAGAGCGGAAGATACGTTTGCCATTGCACAACGTCCTGTTTTCGGTTCTGTCTGGATAGCCAGGGCAACCTATCAGTTTAAGCGTAAGCCTGCTAACCACCGGTTTATGCTGAGTTATAACCGTAATAAAAGTACGGTAGATACATTGTCGTATCAATCACATACGCTACAGGCAAGTTATATATACACATCAACCAAGCTGACATTTACAGCCAATAGCGGATGGTCTTCCCAGCCTTACTATATGCCGGATGGTACGATGCTGACTAATAGCGTGGTATTCGGTGGTGTAAGTGGTAGTAAGAGAATAACGAAACAACTGATGGTTAATCTGGGACAGGAGCTTGCCTATGCAGGATTTGGTTTGCAACGTCGTGCAACAACACTGGGACTGAATTACCGTTTTGAAAAATTGCCATTCACTGTATACACCCAATGTCGTTATGCGGGCATACGCGCCAATGAAACAACGGTCATAAAAAATATATGGTTTGGACAACTGGGCGTGCAATGCAGGTTTAAGACACAAACACCAAAGTTTAAAAGGAAATAAGCGTTATAAAAGTATTGATATGCGAATCAGAAAACCAATAATCCAAAGAGTCAGCACCTTATTGCTGCTGTTGATTGTGGCAACAAGCTGGCAAGGCAGAGCGCAAGGCACATCCCTTGTTGTAAACCTTGCGCAGATTGATGGCATTGAACTAAACCCGGAGAATGTATTTAATTATGAAATCCTGAACAATACAGGTAGTGGTAAAGATGTTGCAATCCAGGGTAGTATTCGCTATCGTAACTCAGCACTCAAGGCAAGTTATAGCCTGAACATTCGCTTACAACCGGGCAATAACCCGATTGGTAAAGAAAGGGGAAATTCTGCTATCTGGAGTTTTTCAGACAATGGATTAAAGGAATTATTCAAAGATTATGGGAAACTGCCACAGGGGACTTATGAGTATTGTGTAACTGTATCATTAAAGACCATCAACCCTGAATATGATGCAGGCGAACCGATCAGTGAGTGTACGTATCAGACCGTGAATGATATTTTTCTCATCAACCTGATAGAGCCGGAAAACAACGCCAAGCTGTATGAGTTGAACCCGATGTTTTCGTGGGTAGTAAACTATCCGTTTGCCAGTCAGTTAACCTATCGTATCAGGATAGCGCAAGTGAAAGAAGGGCAGAATAATGAAAATGCGATTAACAGGAACAATCCTGTGTACCAGGATAATCAAGTGATGTCAACCAGCATGATCTATCCTGCAACAGCAAAGCCATTAGAAAAATTTCAACCTTATGCCTGGACGGTAGATGCTTATTATAAAGGTATACTCTTGGGAGGTGCTGAGGCGTGGCGGTTTACTATAATAGAAGACAGCCTGCTAAAAGAATATAATGCCGAACAGTCCTATTATGATTTCGCCGGACACTATGGTGAATCCAGAATCACGGCCATCGGAGAGATTAAACTGAAGTATACATCGGATATGATGTATGACAGTCTCGAGGTGAAAATTATAGATGAACAAAACACACCAATAAAAGTTCCTCAGGTGACGATAGGGATGCACAATGGAGAAAATTATTTCATCATACCATTATACGAAAAAGTAAAGCTTGGTCATGGCAGGAACTATAACCTGCAGTTGATGAATAAAGACAAAAAAGTATTTGTAGTGCCGTTTAAATATTTAAACCCAATTCTGATAGATGGACAAAAGAATGATAAGTAAGATTTATGCATGGCTGACAGTGTTATCGGCAATGGTATTGTTAATAGGTGCGGCGTTTTGTTGGCAGTTAATGAAGCCTGCCGATGTAGCTTACATTGATATTGGAAAGCTAGTTAGTGGATACCAGATGAAAAAAGATTTGGATAAGCAGGCAAATGTTGATTTGCAAAGAATAAAGTCAGTGTCCGATAGCCTGAAGATGATAAAAAAAGCTGTATTAGGTACTCCTACACCGAGATTGGATTCGCAATTACAATATGTGCAATATGCATTTCAGCAATATTATGAGCAATCGAACAGGAGTATCAGTGAGAAAATATGGGAGCGGCTGAATCCATTGATGGAGCAGTATGGTAAGGAACGAAAAATTCGATTGTTGGTAGGTGCGAATGGAGCAGGAACTGTATTGTACGGTGATAAAGGAATTGACATGACAGATGATTTAATTAAGTATCTGAACGGTAAATATGAGAAAGGTAATTAGCGGTTTATTGTTGACAACAATATTACTGTCTTCCTGCGGTGGGCGAAAGACATTAAATCCTGTGGCTTACATGGAATACATGGAAGATGCAGAAAATGGCTTAATGAAAACAGTAACAGTTGGTGCCTATGAATATCACATTCAGTTTGCGCCGGCTGAATACCTTGCCAGCAGGCAATATTATAAAGAGATGGAGCAGGGAGTCATGGATGGGTACAAAAAACGGATGGAAGCAATGAAGGGACATGTTTTCTTTTTGGTCAATATTTATCCTCGCAAAGCATCAGAGCAGACGATTAGTGAACGTATAACACAGAATGCCGGTGCAGAGCAGCGGGTTATGTATTACCAGCAACAGGCTGCCAATGATATTGTATTGAAAGCGGGAGCATTTGAGCAGATGCCTTCCACCTATGTATATGAAGATAATTACGGCTTGTCTCCTTATAATACAATCGTTGTGGGATTTGCCGGAGATTATAGTAAAGAAGACATGCAATTAATATTTAACGACCGATACACACATACACCACTGATAAAAGCCGGGTTTTCAAAAGATGAATTATCTGCATTACCTAGCATATCAGTAAAAACGAATTAGTACATATGAAAAAGACCCTCTTACGAATCACTGCAAAGACATTATTGGTATCGATGGTATACCAGTTGGGTTTTCCGTTATATAGCTATGCGCTAACAAGTGGGCCGTCTCAGCCGGAGGTGCAGAGTTTTGAACCGATAGGTACTACTGAGATGGTAGATATGTTTACCGGGGATTTTAACTACAATATACCTTTGCTTGATATTGAAGGTTACCCAGTTAATATCAGTTATCACAGTGGCGTGGGTATTGAGCAAGAAGCAAGCTGGGTAGGGCTTGGCTGGAATATTAATCCTGGTAATATCAGCCGTGCAGTACGCGGTTTGCCGGATGATTTCAACGGAGAAACTATCGATAAGGAACTTAACATTGAAGATGAGAAAAACTTCAAAGTGGGCACCGGTATTAGCATGGGTTTTGAATTGGGTGGCTTTGACACCAGATTGTCGCTAGGATTTAAAAATTATATACAGTTTAATAACTATAAAGGCACCAGCATTGGTATTAGTACAGAAGCGTCTATTTCCCTTGGCTACTTTAATGCCGGAGTTGGAATGGGAGTCGGGTCTCAAGCAGGTGCTGATGTTGATTTAAGCGCAGGCTTTCATATACCTAAAACCGTTAGCACTGATATGGGGCCAGGAGGCAACGGTTCTATAGGTACAGGTTTTAATACCAGAACAGGTATGAAAGATATTGCGTTCGGTGTAAGTGGTACGTATAACAATACACAAATGCCTTTATCCTTCAGCGGTAGTATTCCAATCGGCTTACAGAACTATGTGCCTGTGGTTACAAATCCAAGCTCATTGAGCTCATTTGAATTTCAGGCAAGGATTGGTACTGAGTTATTATATACGTTCCCAAATGGTTTCTTGAGTATTCAGAAGAGTACGATGAGTTTTGTGAAAGATGGTGCCAGATCCGGCTATGGTTATTTGTATTCAGAAAATGCGCCTTCTACGGCAATAACAGACTTTAGCAGGGATAGAGACGGCAGGTATAACAAAACCATGGAAAACCTTCCATTGTCATCAATGACCTATGATGTGTACTCAATAAGCGGTCAAGGAACCGGTGGTATATTCCGCCCGTTTCGTAATGATATTGGTAGTATCTATGATCCGGAAGTGAAGTCTCCAAAGAGTGATATTACTTCAGTTCTTACAGAAGCTGGTATTGGCAATTTGGTGGAAGTTGGTACTGACATATCGTTAGTCGACAATGAAGCCAATTCAGGCCCATGGAACAGATTGAATTTCCGCGGCAATGAACAGAACTCGTTATATGAAAAAGCCTTTTTTAAGCAGGGTGGAGAGTTGACTTATAATAACCAGCAAGCAGCTGGGATATTCAGCGACGCGCCGATTTACTTGGCAGAGAATATGGTGACGCTGAAAGGGAAGAGTGGTAATATAGGTGCACTGCCATCTAAGTTTGGCAATGCACATGTTTATAATACTGGTAGTACAATGGATCGTACAACACGAGCTAATCTTATAAGCTACCTGACTGCAGAAGAAGCATCAATTACGGATGTTGCGCAAGATGCCAAAATCCGTCACTATGATAAATTTGGTGAAAGTACTTCAGATACAGCATTTTATAAACCAGGCGCAGCAATTGTCAATGACAGGTATAGTGCCGGAAAGGCAGATAAGCCACAGGCTACTCATATCAGTGAGTTTACACAGACATTACCAGACGGTAGACGTTATGTGTATGGCATACCAGCGATGAATAATCTGAGTCGTGAAGTAACATTCAGTGTTAATAGTGCTGGTGCTGATTTAGAAACTGGCTTAGTTAGTTTCGGAGGAACGGATGATAGTAAAGATAATAATCAGCCGAAGGAGAAATTTTACAGCTCAACTACAACACCTGCATATGCGCATAGTTATTTGTTGAGTTCGGTATTGGCAACTGATTATGTGGACGTATTAGGTGATGGTCCGACAGATGATGATATGGGTGGCTGGGTGAAAATGAACTATACGTTATGGGATAATGATTACCGCTGGCGCACTCCGTATGAAGGAGATAAAGCACAGTACAATCCGGGATTTTGGTCGGATAAACAGGATGATAAGGGTAGCTATTTGATTGGCTCGCGTCAGCAATGGCATGTGCGTGCTATTGAGTCAAAGAATTATGTAGCAGAATTTTATGTGTCTAAAAGAACGGATGGTCGCGGTGTAACAAGTAGAATTTACAATGGCAGCAAATACAGTTTCGACAATGGGGATTTAACCAGTAATCTGTCGGATGCGGGATATTCCTATAAGCTGGATTCCATCAGACTATTTAACAAGCATGACAGGTATATTAATGGAAATAATGCAACACCCATCAAGACGGTCATTTTTGAATACGATTATAGTCTATGTAAGAAAATTCCCAATAGCAATACACCGGGCACAAGTGGTAAGTTGACGCTTAAAAGGATTTATTTCCGATATGGTAAGTCGGAGAAAAACCTATTAAGCCCTTATGTATTTAACTATACAGGTGCTAACCCGGATTATAATTTCGCTGATAAAGACAGGTGGGGTAATTATAAAGACCATACCAAAGATAGTAAGTTGAGTAATTATGAGTTCCCTTATACAGCGCAGGATGGATCAAATTTAGATGTAGATAAAGCGCCCTGGAACCTCACCGAAATTCTTTTGCCATCTGGTGGTAAGATAAATGTAGTGTATGAGAGTGATGACTATGCTTATATTCAGGATAAGCGAACGATGCAGATGTTTCATATAGAAGGTGTTGGTAATTCTACTAAGAAGGATAACCAATCGAAATTATATGAGGATCTTAATACGGTAAATGATTACCTCTATTTTAAAAGGGTACCTGCAAAAGAAAACCGCAATTTATCCATGAAGGATAATTATCTGGAAGGTACTGATTATCTGTACTACAGTTTTGCATTGGATATAAGTGGTTCCGGTAAGTATGAGCATATGAAGGGCTATGCACATATTGATGCGATGGATAAATGTAGTGATGATACCAGTTATTGTTACATCAAAATAAGAAAAGAACATCCTGGAGACCACCCCTCATTAATGCATCCTGCTACTATTTACGGTATCAATAACGGACGCTGTTATTTACAACATATCATATATCCGGGTTACCTCAACGGAGATGAAGGAGGCGTTAAAATTGGTAAAGCACTACTCGATGCACTGGGTGAGTTGGGTTCTGTAAACCAAAATCCGATTGTGAGATTAGTAGAAAATAAACATATAGGAAGGGACATTGATATAGACAAATCTTTCATTAGGTTACATCGTCCCGGACTGACCAAGAAAGGTGGAGGAATTAGGGTAAAACAATTGACATTGTCAGACTCTTGGAAGTCATTGACAGGCAGTAGTACGAATGTTGATGCCGATTATGGCAAAAACTATAGCTATACAAAAATTGATGACAGGTACGGACTTGTCAGCAGTGGAGTAGCTAGTTACGAACCAATATATGGCGGTGATGAAAATCCATTCAGGATGCCGGTTCCTTATACGGCAGAAGGTGGAAGGTTATTGCCTAAAATTGAATTCTTCCAGGAAACGCCTTTCGGAGAGTCTTTTTTCCCACCACCTGTGGTAGGCTATAGTAATATCAGGGTAAGCAGTGTACATATTGAACAGGGACGTTCTTCACAGTCTTATGAAGACTACGAGTTTTATACTGCGAAAGACTACCCAATAGAAGTAGACTATACTGATAAAGAAGCGCCCGCACCTACCAAACATAGCGGATTAAGTAAGAAAACATTGGAAGTAAAAGTATTCCAGGGTTATGCGCTACGGTTTAATGATATGCATGGTAAGCCGAAACGTATTACTAATACAATTTTGAAGTCTAATGGTACATCAGTTACTCCGGAACCTGTATCAAGTGTTTACTATAAATACCGTGAACAGGATGGAAAGCTGTACAATAAAGTGCTTGCACTAAAGCGCAACCGTGGAACTATTAATACTTATGCAGTTGACAGTACAACCCTTGGTGTAGAAACTGATTTTACAGTTGATACAAGGGAACGATATAACAGGACGTTTAAGCGGAATATCAGTATGAACCTGAACGTGGTGATCTTTGGTGTATTCCCTGTACCGATACCGACTATGTTCCTGCCGGAAAAAGAAGAGACAGAAACATTCCATTCGATGGTTACAACAAAGATTGTACAACGTTACGGTATACTGGAATCAGTTGAGAAAATGGATCATGGTGCCGTAACAAAGACAAGTAATGTAATCTTTGATAGTGAAACGGGAGGGGTGTTACTCTCCAAAACAAATAATGAGTACAACACAGATATCTATGATTTGAAATATCCGGCATATTGGGCTTATGAAAAAATGGGTCCTGCTTACATGCATGTGGGTTTTGAAGAAAAATCAGACTCACTTATCATTGAGTCAGGGTCATTATATGGGAAGCTCCATCTAAACTCGAAGAACTTTTTTGCAGGAGATGAAGTCTTGCTAACCTATAAAGTGGGGACTGATAATACTGTCTATCAGGCTAAAGGCTGGATCATGGAAGACTATAAATTTATTGCAAGTGGTATGGTTCCTTCACCGTATAGGGTAACAGCCTATCCACCTACTCAGCCGCCTGCGGCCAACATTAAATGGGTTGCATTACGAGCGTTGCAAAATAGTAGTGGTGGTTCGCTATGGCCTGGTGGTTTGGACGGTGGCGATTATGTAAAAGATGTCACGGTCAGGATACTCAGGTCAGCACGCAGAAATATGCTTGACAAATTTGTACAACAGACTACTTTAGCACAAAACCCATACAGCAGTAGTATCAATGACCTGTTAGGTGGTTCTTCCGGTAGCACAGCATTTACGAAAGTGCTAAATGTGGGTGTACAAGAGTTTACGGAGTTAGCTACACCATATGGATCTATTGCAACAGATACAACATCATGGGACGCTGCACCAGCTGGTTATTATCACCCGCATATGTTCCCTGTTGATATTGATAGCGCTAATAAGCAAGTTTTAAACAGGTACGTTTTGGGGCACAGAGGTAATTTCCGACCATCCACTGAATACATATACATTGATAACAGGACTTATGCCAATAATGTAAAAACAGACGGTGCTTATTCTATCAAAACACATCCATTCTGGGGCAATGTGAATGCTTCAGCAAGTAACTACACCATCCTAAATACTACTGGTGCTGAAGCGCCATACTGGAAGAAGACCCGTGCTGTGACAAAGTATGACGTTTTCGGTAATGTGCTTGAAGAGCTCGATGCTACAGCGAATCGGGTATATCCACTAACAGGTAATAGCTGGAATTACGGTATGGAGACTTCAACAGGTAAACGTACAGCAGTACAATACGGCTATAATAAAGCGTTACCAACAGCCGTTGCTAATAATGTACAGCAACGTAGTTTCTTCTTTGAAGGTTTTGAAGACTATAGTATGCTATTGCCTAAGAACCTTCACTTCCTATATAAAAATACTTATTATCATAAAACCCCATTTGCCAAGTCTTATCATCAGACACTGGATATGGCACCTGCTAAAGTGCGTAATGATAGGTACGGGCAAGATTACAGGCAATACGCAATGGTTAATAATGGAGACTCTATTACCTCAGCTGCGGCGCATAGCGGTAACTATTCTATGAGGTTTAGTGCGAATAGAACGTTTACAATTGGTGGTCAGACTAGAAACAGTGAAGCAACTAGTCTGTTTAATCTACTTGTAAATGCTGAGCTATTCAGGCTGGATGTAAACAGGAAATACGTTGTTAGTTTCTGGTTTAAACCTGTATCTGGTGCCGCATCTACTGTGCTAAGCAATATCGGTTTTGCGTATACCAATTCAATCATGTCATCATCTACAAGCTATCCATTTGTACTAAAGACCGGTAATGTTGACGGATGGTATAAGGCGGAGTATATCACACCTGCAATGAATTACATGTATCTCACATTGCCATCAGGAGTTTATTTCGATGATATACGCATGGTACCAATTGATGCGAATATGAAATCGTATGTATATGATCCTGTTTCATTCAAATTAACAGCACAACATGATGAAAATAATTTCACAACGTTCTATGAATATGATCAGGAAGGATTGTTGGTACGAGTGAAGAAAGAAACTGATAGAGGTATTCAGACAGTTAGTGAAAGCAGGCGTTCAAATGCAAAGCAATAAGATGAATATGAGTTTAGTCAGATTAAGAATGATGATTGGTTTGTTATTGTCACCAGCGATAATATCAGCCCAGGAAACTGACCCTGTGTTGTTATTAGGGAAAATACGTGATGCTAATAACCTGAAAGCTATCAGTTATGATTATACTGTATGCAGGAAACAGATTGGTGGGTTGAGTGATTGTGCAAGCGGTAAGCTTTTAAAGCAAGGTAATAACTACATAGATAGCAATAGCTATTACATATCCGCTGTATTGAAGGGTTATTACTGTAAGCTGAATTTCCGTGAACAGAGCGCAACCATTTTTGAGGTAGCTGCTTTCAGGAAAAAAATGGGCATGCCATTGGAGGAAACTGCTGGTAATGTTATCCCACTGCCTGACTCAATCATTAAGAAATATGGAAAGGTGAATATGTTACAGGGAGGAGCTGGCAATTATGTAATAGAGCTGAACATGACTGCGCCGTATAATTCTAAAATGGTAATAACAGCCCGTAAGGAAAGCTTACAAGTTCAGTCAATAAAAATGGAAACACCCGTTAGCGGAGAAACGGATGTTTTTCAGGTATATGAAATGCAACATTTTAAGTTCAGTATAGACGAAAGGGTCTTTGATTTCAATCGTTTTTTTAAACTGGGCACTGACAAGAAGATTGTATTGAGTGGCAGATATGCCAGATATCAACTAAATACTTTAACCAAATAAAGTTTACGTACCATGTACAGAAAACTATTATTATCCCTGATTACATTACTGGCTTGCCAATTGGTACAGGCACAGAATTTTTACCTATTCCCGAATGAGTATGTGCAAAAGGTGAAAAGCCATACGATCGCGGCAAGTAGTAGCTATCCCTATACAATGACTGCAGTGCAAGATGGATTATTTTCTAGCACCAGTATTACTACCGGTGCTACTTCGTATACTGACGGCGTTTTTAAAAGTACCCTCGGCTATGTAAAAGTGGGAGTCAATAAGGATACCGCCCTTATTGTTGCAAAATATAAGTATTTAGTAACGATTGACTTGATAAACCGTCAGGCGTATTCAGGTGCAACCCCGGCAACAACTAAAACGATAGCGCTTGAAATAAGTTACGATCCGGATTCTTTGAAACCGTATACGGATGTTGCAGTATTTAAATTCTCAGGTTACCACCGATTCCAGGCGAGTATTACCAAGATTGAAGATATAAGCGGCACCACACCCGTAACTGTTCCTATAGGTTCATTAGCGAAGAACTTTTATGTTGAGACCGGAGTAATCACGGATGAGTATAATACAACATCAATAAGTAGCATCCCAATATATGCGGTATCCTATCTTACCAATAGTGATAATAACCTGCATATCAAATGGGGTACCAATATGTCTTTAGACAATTTAATTCAACCGGTCGAGTTTGAATTGGAATGGACTTATGTGGATGATTATCGTTATGATTTCAGTAATCACACCGGATCGCATTTTTTTCAATCTGGTTCATTCAGTGGTAATATACCTTATGATTTCAGGAAAAACAGCACCCGGGTACGCTTGAAAGAAAATACATATGATATACCTCTGGTGTATGAAGGTGGCGCAATTGTGTACCGTATACGTATAGTGCGCCCAACTCAAACGAATTACAGAGACGTTATATACGGAGCATGGAATACTGCGGATGCTGGTACAGTTTCATCAACAGATATAGGCAGAGCCTACCTAATCCCTTCAGCACATATGGGTGATAATCTAAACTGGCAGTATACAATCAATTTTGCAGAAGAGGGTAAATATAAGCACGTTATCAATTATTTCGATGGTTCACTTAGGGGCAGGCAAACGCAAACAAAGATTAATACGGACAGCCTGTATATCATTGCACTCGATAAGTCTTATGACTATGAAGGACATCCGGCTATTCAAACTTTGCCGACCCCATTGCAACAGACTTATTTAGGTTATAGGGATGATATTGTCAAAGTTGGAAGCTCTCGGCCTTATAGTCCATCAGATTATGATAGGGTATCATGCAGTCAACCCGATTCTTTACCACCACTGCTAGGTACCTCTGTTGCAGGCAATTATTATTCTTCTGCCAATACTGATACCGCAGGTGTACAGAAATTCGTGCCTGATGCTAAAGGTTACCCTATAATTCAATCTATCTATTCACCTGATAATAGATTGTTATGGCAGGGTGGTGCAGGCTACGACCATCAATTGTGGACTTTACACGGTACACGTTACGAGTATACTGAACCATTAGATGGGGAGCTGGATTTTTACTTTAAGAATGAAGCGGGAGTAGCGTCGAGTTTCCCCAAGAAAGTAACGATGGACCCGAATCTGCAAAGCAGTTTTACAATCAGTAATCCTGCTGGCAAACCTATTGCAACCGGACTAATAGGCTTACCCAGCAGCACAACACCAATAGAAAGTATTGGGGGACAAAATACAGCTCCATTTTGTTCAAATATTTTAAATGGTGTGCAGCAGAATGTTAGTGCGAATGGAATTTCCATCAATAAAAAATTTTATGTTGAGATAGATGGCGATCATAGTATTCAATACAGAGTGAAAATACCGGCTTATAGTTTAGGTTGTGGTAATATAAGCGTATTGGCTCGTGCTAATTATGATTTTAGCGCAACAGATGAATGCGGCATACCACGTATTCCGAGGACAACGGGTACACTTGGCTTTGATTCAGTTGTAACATCTATGCCAGCTGGGTTTGACTATTACAGTTCTACAGCCACCCTGTATCCATTGTCAAAAGGCAATCACACCGTAAACAAAAGTCTTTTGTTTAACCGTTATGAGGTTAACTATCGGGTAAGACAAGGTGTATTGGCGTTAGAAGCGGCACAATGTTCACCTAACGAAAAATCATTCATTCGAACCAGTGTGGAGAATGCAGGTGTACCTTGTATTAATAATATCACTAAAGATTCTTGTGGTAATCGTAAATACCGGATGATACAAGAACTATATCCGGATGCAAAATATGGAGCATATGGTAAAAATTCAGACGGAAGCTTTGCGATGGACTCTGTGTGTTTCGACTCTTCTGGTGTAAGGGTACATACTGTGAGAATCCCACAATCATCAAACGGCAATTCGATCTTTACAGCAATGCAAGTTTGCAATATTAGATATTCCCCGTGTGTATCATCTGTTGCTCCTACAACTATTTTACATCCAAGTTGTTTGAAATTCCGTTACCAGGACGATTGTATCACAATGCCGACAAGCGTTACTAAAAACGGACGTACCTATACGGACATAAAAAACCTTCCTGTAGATACCTTCATTTATATATTCAATGATACCATCGCAACGGCGTTATTGTCTTTACATCCTGAGTTTTGTAAAACAGCATTTTGTGATGATGGTGAATACATAGAAGAATTGAAATCGTTCCAGACGCAAAAACAGGCAGTGCAAGGGAACCGTTTTGTACTTGATTCGATTATAGCACATGATCCGTTGTATATAAAAGCAAACAGTACGGATAAGCCGGGTATTAAAACCCGCTTGTCGTTCATGAAGAATAATACGGATAAACGTATTGATAAGATAGCTTTAGAGCAGGCATATTGTGCAGCTGGTAATGGCCAGGAAGTACAACATAATGCCAAGTTTCTATATGCTAATGAAATATTGAACACTCAGTTTGTTGACTCACCAGTAAAACAGCAATATTTTGAGGCACTTAAGAGTTTGTATTTAGGCAATCGTTCTTATATTCTTCAAAAAGCATTGGATAGTACAAGTGCAACTTGCGCACCTTGTACATCTGCCCGTATGACGTTGGTAGAGCCGGCAGTGTTCCCAAGATTGTTCAGTTCTAACAGTAATACCATTGCTTCAGATATTAACATGCCTACCTGGCTGAAGGATGTGTTTAATAATTCAATGGATCCGAGTTATAACCCTTCAGGTTTTAACCCACCACCATCGAATATATCCGATTCTCTGATAAACAAGACTAAAGATTCATTGGCAAGTGGAACAGTGGATGCGATTGTAAGAAAACTCGTCAACTGTTCAATAAACCAGGATACCCTTGCATTGATCAAAAGCAGGTTGCTATATTATGTGGGACTAGGTAGTGACTTAACACCTGCAGTGATTAAGACCGCTCTTACAGACGTAAATGTTTCTGTGAATGATCTTTGTCACAGCTTCTTAGTGGCTTATAATACAGATAAAGATGAGCAGGAATATACGTATGATTGTGGTCGCCCTGAATTATACACTGACCTGAAATCATTCCTTAATAGGAGTGAAGTGAAGTCCGTTATCATGGATGCAGATTATGCAGGTAGTGGTTACCAAACAATCAATCTGAACGCAACTAACAGTTTTGAGAATAAAATTGCAACTAAACTTGGACTGTCAAGTAATTCCGATCCGGTATGGGTAGAAGGGTTTTTAGACACTATAAAATACTCCAGCACTTTCTTCCTGAAGTATGTAAAACTAAAAATTACTAAGCCTAGTACAAGTACAAGTATTTCTTTCTATTTCAAACGTAAGTCAAGCAGTTCGCCATATTTGGATACTGCAAGCAGTTTGGCTGTGAATGATGTGAGCTGCTTGAATGATGATGATGGCTTACATACAGGTTATGCCTCCCAGTATACTGCTGTCGCAGATTACTATGTAAGTGGTGTTACAACAGTCAGTAGACGTTACTATATCTGGAGCAGGGATATTCCGCTGATGGTGCAACCTGGTAATAAATTGCCACTTGCATGTTTGACCTGCGTTGATATTAAAAATGCCTTAAAAGCATTCAAAGCTGATAAAGCTACTTATGGTTATGATGATGCGGGTAACCATCCGTTCGCAGACATTACGTTGACCAACTATCTTAATTACAAACTCAATAAACGCCATACCTATTATGAATACATCAACCTGATGAAAGGTTGCGCAGTGAGTGACTCTGTTGAATTGCCTAATCATTTTGCATTTATACGGTACTATACAAGTAGCGATGCTATTGCAGATTCAATTGTTGACAGGATTGGGCGATATACATCCAGAAAAATCATTGATACACGTATTAAGTACTATGGTACAGGCATTACGCATATAGGTTTGGATTTTAGTGTAGTACCTTATGATTCAGTGTTACGTTGCAAGAATGATCTAATAACATTGGGCGGAAATGCAGGTGCAACAGTTCATTATTTACCGACAGATGCTTTAAAAGTTTTAAGGAGTACGACATGTACACCTGCTCCATATATTACCACTTATGGTAGTTTTAGTAAGGATATTGCAGGTATTTACAATGGCAAGAATCTCATGTATGTGGATAGTGCATTTACTTACACAGGAAGTTATGCCAATGCCTATGCCCATGCGAGCCTGTTAGCGAACCTAAAAAATTATATCAGTAGTTGTTCTAACTCATTCCTGTTAAAGGATGCTCAACTTTATCGCACAGATGACTATAACAGTACCAATAAGCAAAACTATCTCGCTTATGTATTTGCTTTAGAAGGAAAGTCACGTAATGATATTCGTGACTCGATAGATGCGTACAATTTAAAATTTAGGTTGGCTGGTGTAAGTACGAAAGCACTGAAATATGATGACCCTATGTGCGGCGAAAATAAACGAGACTTGTATATCTGTACTTCTGATCAGAGTACGCACCCCGGAACAACAAGACTGAATAGTATATTCAGTTCGGTAAGTGGTCAGTTGGGTTCTTACAAACTTTTCTTAGCCGGAACATCGAATGCACAGGTAATCAACTCGAATCTGAAAGTATATCGCAAAGCAAATGGTGTACACTGGTACCGTTATTTCGATGCTTCTAATAATTTATACAATGCTTATCTGGAGCCTCCGATTAATTCGCCTTTCGATATAAATACCCTTAAACTGGATTCAGTGAGAATAGGGCCAGGTACTGATAGTCTCAAACGTTTTACAGCATACATGCACTACGATGGTAATACAGCAGAAGTTATACCATGCAGAGGTTATGCAAGTTTTGTTTTGGGTTATGGCCAGCGTGTACAAGACGTAGTATTATACAATAAGCCTGGCTCACTGGATTGTCTAGATAGTATTGATTGCGAGTATCTGATACAGGAGCAGGCTATACTGGCAGGTAAAGCACGTTACGCATTTTATTTTGATTCTACTGTTGCAAGCCATAGCAACAAAATGTACAGGTATATATTGGATAATACAAGAGATACTTTACTGCTCTGCACACAGAATGCGAAGAATATGGTAACGCTGTATTATTATGATCTCAATGGTAATCTGCAACGCACCGTGCCACCAGCAGGTGTGGATGCTTCCGGCAATGCAGCACATACGAAAGTGACAACTTATACCTATGATTCCCGTAACCTTTTGCGTAATCAAATAACACCTGATGGCGGAACTACTAATTTCTATTATGATGCAGTCGGCAGGCTAGCATTTTCACAGAATGACAAGCAGAAAGCATTAGGTAAGTTTAGTTATACTTTATATGATGAACTAAGCCGACCGAAAGAAACCGGTGAAGTTGTACTGACCTCCCCGAATGCGTCTGCGCCTGTATATGTCGAAAATTCCTTTAATGATGAGAACTACCCAACGGATACGCTGATACGCTATGTAAAGACACAAACGAGGTATGATGTTGTTATTACAACATACGATACCATGAAAACAGATATAGGAGCAATAGCTGGTGAAAATCTAAGCACCCAAGATAATCTGTTAAACAGGGTTAGTACGGTAACTTATTATTTATCAAAAGCTGCCGACTATAGTGGTGGCACTGATCCAACCCCTCATTTTGCTACTTACTATAGCTATGATGCGGTGGGAAATGTGAAAACAGTATCATATAACTGTCCAGCTATGCTGCAGGCAAAACAACAGTACAAACGCGTGGACTATGACTATGATCAGATAAGCGGGAAAGTGAATATGATAAGTTATAACCATGGTAGACCTGACCAGTTCTACCAGCGTTATCAATATGATGCAGATAACCGCATTATATTAGCTGAAACAAGTAATGATGGCTTGATATGGAACAGAGATGCCAGTTATACTTATTATAAACATGGTCCGTTAGCAAATACAAAGATTGGTAATAACCAGATACAGAGTCTTGACTACGCTTATACTATACAAGGGTGGTTGAAAACGATAAATGGCGACGTATTGCGTACTGACAAGCAAATGCTGCCGGATGGATCAACTGGCAATGTAACCTATGCGAGAGATGCCATGGCACATGCAATTGATTATTTTAATAATGATTATAAGGCTGTTGTCAATACTGTAAACGGCTTCAATTTCGGAGGTCCGGCTAAAGGATTGTATAATGGTAATATAGCTCGCACTACTACGGCGATACGTGGCGTGTCAAATAGTGGAGGTGCTAACGACAATATGCGTGCCAGCTATACCTACGACCAGGCACAGCGATTGGTAAAAGCGGCTTATGAAAGTATTACAGAAAGTAGCCTGACTACCGCTAGTACTGCTAAATTTGCTAATAATTATAAATATGATCTGGATGGTAACCTCACGTGGTTGACTCGTTATAATGGTGCTTCTACTGTAGCAAAGATAGATAGTATACATTATAACTATGCTACGAATACAAACCGTTTAGGCTACGCTGATGATGTTGTTAATAATATTAGTGGTGGCACCGATTTCCAGAAAGGACAAGTTGCAGGTAACTACAGTTATGATGCTATTGGCAATATGACGCAGGATAACCAGGCAAATCTGAAAATGGAATGGAACCTGTATGGTAAGCTGCGTAGTGTAGACTTCCTGACTTCATCACCGAAAAAGAAACTGTGGTACGATTATGACGGACAAGGTAACAGAGTACGCAAGGACATGGTTACCAATATAGGTGGTGGCAGTGAAAGCCATGTTGGCGAATATTATGTTAGAGATGCTAGCGGCAATATATTGACCACTTACAAGTTCAATACAACGTTCTCTAAAATCTCACTAATTAAGCTGACTAACACAGGTATTTATAGCGACCCTAACTTCCCTAAGTATGTAAATGCAGTAGCTGTAACAGGTAGCTATGTAAAAGGATTTGCAGATAAGGCTATAGATGTGACCGGAACATGGGCGGATGGCCAAACCGATAAGCCGGCAAGCTTTTATTTCCAAAATAGCCCGGCGTTATACGGTAATATTTTAACAGGTACTTCTGCTGCAGACTATCTGAATGATTTACAAGCATATGATGCGAGTGCGGCACCACAGATATTCAGTAATACATTGATGGGTTCTCCTACCGAGGCTGCAAACCTTATAGATGAAGTGCTGAACTATACTGTAGAGGGGAAAAAGCTACTGGAGCATTTGGATGAGCAATTGCCTGACATGGAGCTGAACCAGCTATGGACGAATATTGGTATAGATGCAACACGTACACCTGTGCATGTGCAAAATGCTGATACACTGTACAAATGGATGAAGCTGAATAACCAGCAGCCGGCCGTTGTGGGTGCGATACAGACCCTTGTGATGGATCCTGGAGTGAACCCGCAAGCACAAGCGTTCTATCATGCTGTGATGCAGGATGATATCATATTTGAATCAACTAACCTGAGAGGTGCAGGAAGTACGTTTACTACACAAGTTGAGAATCTTGTACATGCCAATGCAGAACAATCTCAGGTAATGGAGTTTTTGGATGGCTGGGCTAATACAGGAGATTGGCTGGCAGAGAATACTACCCAAAGTGACCGTTTGCAATTGGTATACCGTGCAGACCCGGATAATGTGTTGGCCGATTGGATAGCCATTGCGCCTGATGTAGAAGTGCTTGATACCGTGCTTGCAAATGCGGAAGATGTACTGGCATTTGACTACTATGATGCCCGTGTAAGCACTAACAGTACGTATAATGTAGGCTTGCCACCGATGGACCCTGTGAACATTTACAGCTTTGGGCCAGTGGTAGATACTACCAGCCTTGCAGAGCACCATATATATGGTAGCAGCAGGCTGGGTGTGCAGAACTATAAGGACAGCTTGTACAGGCAGACGTATAATGTGAATACAAGCATTACACCTTTAACGGGCCTCAGTAGTCCTGCAGTGTGGTATGATAACAGGTATAACGACCTGATAGATGCCAGCGTCAAAGAACCTTATGGAAACTCACATGTTGGCGAGCTGACCTTGGGAAGAACACTCGGTTACAGAAACTATGAGCTGACAGATCATTTGGGTAATGTATTGGCTACGGTTCTTGATAGAAAGACTGGCCACAACCCGGGTGGCGGCGCAAGTAGCTATGATTATTACTTGCCTGATATCAGCACCGCACAGGGTTATTATCCATTCGGACAAAGGATGAAGGAATGGCATAGTGAAGTTGGTGATACAGTATATAAATTCGGGTTTAACGGTAAACTAAAAAATGATGAACCTTATGGCCAATTTAATCAATATGATTTTGATGCTAGGATGTATAACCCTATGATAGGTAGGTGGATGAGTGTTGATCCGTTAGCTTCAAAATACCCAGCAATGAGCCCTTTTAATTTTGCTGGGAACACCCCTATTCAAGCTGTAGATCCTGATGGTAAGATAATTGTTTTTGTAAATGGCCTAATGTTAGATCAGGCAATCGGAAGTAATGTAGGGGGATCTGTAGGCCAAGATATGCCAGATATGCCTGCACGCCCGTACCCGACTTATGAACAGTCAAGTAAGGGGCCAACTTATTTGGGTAAGACATTTCAATATTGGGGAAATGGAGAGGAAGATATGGTAGCTGGTTTTAATAAAGCGTTTAATGACAGAAATAACTACTTCGTAAATGGTACTGATCATACTTGGTCAGAAGCAAGCGAGAGGTACGCTGCCGGTATGAAATCTGGTCAGGAAATGGTTAAAAAAATAATATCTGGAGAGATAAAGCTAGCAAATGATGAGACGATAAAATTAGTCGGACATAGTCAGGGTGGAGCGCATGCAGCAGGTATGGCATCTGCGTTACAATCTGCTTATAATAGTGGGCTAATTAAAAACAGAGTAGAGCAAATCGTGTACATAGCCCCTCACCAACCTACTGAGTTCACAACTCCCAATGGTATACCTTCGTTGCAATATAGTCGTCGAAGTGATCTTGTATCATCAAAAGGGTTTGTTAGTACAGGAGTCGTTTCAGGAGGATCAAAATATGGTGCAGTTAAAGGGGTTGATAAGTTTATTCGTATGCCTGATATGACAGGTAAAGGAAATGGTATTTTTGGCAAAAGAGGTGGCCACAACGTAGGAACGTTCGCGCCAATTTTTAAACTAATACCAAGTCAAAAACCAAGTTCTCCACCACAACAATGATAACAAATATGAAAACGATACTTTTTTTATTTATACCAATTTCTATACTATTTGGATCTGCATGTGTGGGGATTAAGACAAAACTAGACAAGCAAGATTTGAGCTGGTTGACGCCTTATGTAGCGGGTGATATGTTGATATTTTCATCATCAGAAGGCTTAAGTGACACGAGCTATATTGTAGAGAAAAAGGTGTACTATTCTGATTACAAGCCAAATGGAATTACTCCAAAATATATTCCTCAGATTGGTGAAATTGTTTACTATAATTCTAAAATGTTCAATGAAACGAAGAAAGAAAGTATAATCGCAGTTTTTAAAGACGTGCCGGATAAACCAGCATATTGGATAGTAAATTATTATAATAGTTTATTTTCAAGTGATAAATATGATAATCAAATTAAAGTAGATAGTGACATCACTATAAATGGTATTAGATACCAAGATATATGGCTTATTTCGGGTAGTGATACTGCATGGAAACCCCAAAAAGAAGTTGAGTACAATACTATACCCAGAATAATATATTGGAGTAAATCATTTGGTTTAATTAAGTATGTTACATACAGCGGTATAGTGTGGGAATTGAAGACAGTTATACATAAGTAGTAGTAGCTTAGTGGTAATTATCTAATAAAGCTGATGTTTAATTGCTACATATGAAATTTCAAGCAAAATTATCATTGTTACTTTTCTGTATTTTTTCGGCCATTGGGTGTGGAAATTGTGAAAAATTAGCTTTGACTAATGAAGAAAAGGCGTGGATAAATCATTTTAATGTTGGACAGCAGTCTTATTATATGAATTCTCATGGCCTGTTGGATACACTTGAAGTTAAATCAGTCGTTAGTTATTTTACTCAATGCAATAAAATCGAATTGTCTAACTATCAATATGAGGTTTATGGAGTCACGTTCAAATTTAGGTCAATACAGTCATACAAAATTCGAGAACCATTTATAACTATTTCTACTGAAGAATGGAAGCATCATATTCCGGAAATAATATTCGCTAATCTTGGCCCATTTTTGAACAATTTGCAGAATAAACTTCCTACTCCAATTGATACTACCATTAGAGGGGTGAGTTTAAAGTCAGTGTATTATTATGCTAAAGGGTTAAACACTGAACAATTTGGTGAGAAAGAGTACTTTAAAAGTTTCTTTTGGAATAAAGAAGTCGGCTTAGTTGCATATTCGACCATTGATGACGAAACATATATAAAAATAGATTAGCAACATTGTTGTCACATAACAAAGCTTGATGAAAAAAAATAAACCGAATGTATTGACCTTAAACTCCTAAGGGCGTTTAAGGTCAATTGTGATGGAAGTGTGCATTATGTTTCTTCCAGAGTAAATTAAAGATCCAAGAAGCTTGAAAAAAGTGGTATACCTATAAAGAAGTAACGATCATTCTTGGAATGAAAAAAAGAATAAGTAAAATTTGCAATTACATAATGGGTATATTAACTCGAACTCTATTAAATGAAAATCCTAAAAATGGCGTTTACGAATTGCGCTTTCAAGTATCTGATATTTATAACCGATGCGCACAGAAAGTTTCAGAAGCTTATAGAGCTACCACATTCTTGTTTCATGCAATAGATGCTTATCCACAAGATGTGTTTGTGCCAATGTTGATTGATTTTATCCCAATCACCTATACCGATCCTGTTGAAGGAGATAAGATACCGCAAACCAAAGTTCGGCAATGGGTATATAGAAACTGTTTTTCTAACTTTTTGGCAGGTGCTGCAGAGTCATTAATTGCTTCAAGATTATTACTGGAAATTCAGACACTAGCTAAGGAAAGTAATAATGTTATTCATGATAAGGCTCATTTAGACGAAAAACTTGACAAGGTTGAAGTAAAATCCAGAAAGCTATCTATTCCTGATTTATTCGAAGAGGTAAAAAAAGGTCTAGGTTTAGAAATACTTTCTTTTGAGAAAGAGATACTTAGTATCAACAGTGTGAGAAACTGCATTGTTCACAATGACGCATTGGTACTGCAAAAGTATGGTAAAAATGGAGGTGTTGGTTTGGAACTTCACTATGTAGAAAATGTTGCAAAAATTCAAGTTGGCAACGAATGGGTATTGTTGACCAAAGAAGTGAAGGAAAAACAAATTCAAACTACTGCTTTGGGCATGCAAAATGTTTGCAAAATGGTTAGTTTCCCCTTAGGTAGTACCATTGAACTTAACCCTGAGTTGATTAATGCAGTTGCCTATACTTGTAATCTATTTGCAGAGTATTTGTTCAGGCAATTCCAAATTGAAACACCAGGTAAAAGTGAATAGAAACCATATACTATAATTGATTTCTTAATTAATCCTATTAGTTTTACTGCCACTAAAATTTATATCCTTGAAAAAACTACTATTATTAACCCTGTTATTGGCTGGGGGCATGAGTTCCGCGTATTCTCAGATAGGAGCCAGGATCAGCCTTGTAACACCTCGTGGAGATATGGGAGCTGTATTTAAAAACGGTCTTTCTTACGATTTGTGTTATATGCTGGATCGGCGCAAGGGGCGTATACGTTCTACACTCGGATTATCATTTACTTCTTTAGCTCCCAGAGCAGATAGTTTTCCTACCTATCAGGATGGTGCCGGAAATTCCGGAAATGGTAATTCTGTTATGCCGGAGCTAAGGGTTTATAAGCCGATGAAGAACTATGCTTTCTATATAGATAATAGTTTTAGGATATTCAGTGTTCAACAGTTTAGTTTTTATGCCGGTGTACGCCTTACTATGGGCTTATCTAAATCTTCTTATGATACCTATGATAAATATAACCCGACATATGTGAATGCAGGCGCAAATGATAATTACTACGGTGGTTTAGGAGCTAGTATACAAGGTGTTTACACAATAAGTTCACATGCGCAGGTATGTGCGTTTATTGGTCATAATGCTTTAGTAGCAACAGATTGGTCTTACAATTTTTCACATCATTTTTTCGGGCTGGGGCTCAATTATCGTATAAAAGCTAACTAATGAAACAATTAATTACACTTATTCTTTTAGCATCAATATTGCTTTTCAACGGATGCTCTAAATACAAAAAGAATGTACAGGACTATTATCCGAAGGTCAAAGTAACAAGTGCCTCACTTCAAGATGACGGTTCTGTTGTAGTTACCGGTACAGTTATCAGCGAAGGTGCTGACAAAATAATGTACAGAGGATTCTGTATGGATGTTGTTTCTAATCCTAAAATGACTAGTAATCAGATGGTCATCAATGATCCAGAAGCGAGTTTTACAGCAACCTACAAGTCATTGAGTAAATCGAATAAATACTATTTCAAAGCTTTTGCTGCAAATAGCTATGGTTATTCTATTGGTGAGGGTGAAGTCACCATTGATTCAGTGTATATAAAACCACCAACAACACCTTGTACATTGCCTCTTGATACTTTCACTGAGAATAATACGGTAACAACAAAAAGCGAAAAAATTAGAAACAAATATGTATATAGTTCTACACGGTTCAGAGCTACTACTGACAATCATACAATTGATCTGGAGTTCAAGATCAAGCCTGTAAGCGGAGTGTATAAGATATGGGAAAATACAAGCAATAATGATAATGTAACAATATTAATGGATCGCACTTATGTAACAAACGGAGCCAAACTTTACGTAACGGAGATTGATAACAAAACTATAGAGATCACTGTTTGCAGCATGAATTATTATGATGATCTGTTTCGTAGCTGTACTTCAAGTATGAAATTAAGGTTTACCTATCCGTAAATAACCCAACATAAATCTGATGAAAAAGATACTTACATTCTTTGCTAGCACAATTATATGTATATCAGCTTTTGCACAATCAAATGCTGTCTACAGTGAGAATAGTTTCAATGAACCGGTTAACGGTTGGAACAAAATTATCATACTTAAAAACGGGAATACGGTTTATATCAACGGTAATGCATCCAATTTCCGAATTATGATTTATGATAAAGATCATAAATCAATTAACAACCAAAATATTCCTTATCGCAGTGCAGTGCAAGGCGGGATGCAGGGTACAGACCCTGTATTGAAAGCAGTATATGAGGTGAAGGATAATATTGTCATTTTGATGTCCTGTAATACAGGTTGTGGAATGGGCGGATACGTCAATTGCGTACAAAATCTCTATCGTTTTGTTTTAGACCCTGCAACCGGTAAGATAACTAAAGGAGATAAGATTTGCGAAACAGAGAAAGTTCGTAGTTGGGGGTATAATTTGTCAACTATGACCTACAATGATATATATGTAACAAAAGACCCTGTATCTGATATGTATGCTGTGCTAGTGTTTAATGGATATACAGAGGATATGCCAGATCGAGTAAAGCTAATGACATTTGATGGTAATCATCAAATGGTTAAAACAGTAGTCTTAGATGCACTTTCGACAAAGGATAGGGCCGTGCATTTTGCTGGTATATGTATGTATGATAAGACAGTTTATCTAGGAACTAACATGCGCAATGCCAAAGAAAAAGGACAGGAAGTGCCATTGTGTATCAGTGCATTAAGGGACGGTGCAGATGCTTTTACCACAACTGTATTAAACATTAAGCCTTTTGCAATTAACAGTGATTGTAAAATGACATATAATCCTGCTACAAAGACACTTGATTTGCTGATTACAACTGAGACGAGTAAGAAAAATACAGGTGGTTTCTTTTCTGATGGTTCAGAATCAACACAGTATTTGACGAGTGGTATCATTAAATTGGATGCGGCTACGATGGAAACCAAACACATGGGAGGGATAGATGGTTCATTAGTTGATGTGTATGCAAAAGAAAAACTGGGCGAAAAGGATGGATTTAACGGAGTGATGCCATCATACTATTTGTATGCAGACAAATCTCCTGTTATTGTTCAGGAGGAACAACATGTAGTGACACGTTCCGGGTATGGTTCAGGTGTAACTGCTACTATGGTTAGCAAGATAGGAGTTACTAAACTTGGGACAGATTCTAAAGCAACGAGTGGTTATGTAATGCGTATACGTGAAATATCTGCTAACCTATACCGTATGCACGCTCCTGAGGCTTACTATGACTACCAGTATTTAAGCACCCCAAGTGCAGATTATCTCATATTCAATGATCTTGAAGAAAATGTAGATAAACCGGAGAAGGCAAAGCCTCATGCATTGCTAACTATATCAGATGCTAATACGATAGTATGTAAAATGATAAACGGCAAAATTGAAAAGAGTTACGCATGGGGAGCACCTCAGAAAAGAAATGATGACCATTATGCTATGGTAGGTGTATCAGCCTTTGATGAGACCACACATACATGGGCTACTATTGTAGTTAATGGAGACGATAAACGAGCACGACTAGCTTGGTTGAAATTAGACTAGGCTTCTCAGTCTCGTTGTTTAGCCTTCAATAATGCCTTCCGGAGATGCTGTGAAATCTTTACGATTAAAAGTATAGAACCTTCCTTTGAATTTCACGTATTCACAGCAAAGATGTATTTCACCAGTTGACTCACGTCTCTCGCTGATTCGTGGAAAATACTTTGAGGACGGATATTCTGAAGATTTATATCCCATTCGATTCAGTACTTCACTCACGTAGCTTTTGTTTTGTTGTTTTACAAGCGTAGCCAAGTCAGTTAATGGCATTGTAATGACCTGCTCGCCGCTGGATTCAAATAGTTCCGTTAGTGCTATCTCAATTTGCTTCTCAACTGTAATCTTGCTATGAGCAACTATTGACTGCAGTGCCTCAGTTACTAGTAAACGGCTTTCAAACCAATGGCGTTCTTTTTCCGGTGCCTTGACTTTTCTGGTACACAAGTAATTCAAAAAACTGGGTATTTCATCCACCATTTTTCTAAGCAGCTTAACGTCTAGCGTTTCTTCAGATAGTTTAGGTACTCGTATTACCCAAAAGCGTATCTCATGTTTATCAATGCGAATAAAATCTTCTTCCCTGTTAGAGATTAGGATGAACTTGGCAAAAGTTGGTATGCTCTTCTGGTCTTTACCTTTACTGTTCCAAATAGCTGATTTCGCTGTAGATAAAGCTTTGAGCCTTTCAACTACCACTTCCTGGTCAACCTTTGTTTCATCAACCATAACAATCAGCTTACTAATCCAGTGGGCATTAAATTCACTTTTTAAGTCTGCATTACCTACAATAGCCATATTCTCTTTGTATAGCTCTTTCAGCCAGTCGCCAAAAGTGGTTTTACCGGTTTGTCGTTCTTTACTAATTAAACAGAGTATTGGTAACACCTGTTGTGGTTTTTGAAACAGCAATTGTAAATAGTCCAGACCTAACTCCCATCTTTCGATAGCACTACTAGCATCGTCAACATTAAGTAATATGCTTTCCGAGCCAAATATATGTTTGATGAAGCCTAGCGTGTAAGGACAAGAACTATCTTCTTCGGAGGCTTGCCAATCAAAAGGATGATATAGGTTATAACAATTATGTATCACCTGCTGATAGTCTGTATGGCTCGGTACATTACAAAAGGATGTGTACTTGTGTATGTGCTCAAATATTTCTTTGCCGTTATCTTCCAGTATAGTTTTACGTTCCCTACGTTCAAAAGTTTTTATGAGGGTGTTCCATTGATCGGGTATTTCAACATATTGATAATAGGTATCGCCTACCCGGAAGTAATTTGCTGCACTTCTAGGTGTTACAATCACACATTTATTAGAACCATGATCATACCTATAGGTGGTCCCGAAGAATTTGAATTGTAACTCCTTCAATTCTGGTCGTTGCTCGAGATGAAAATGATAGAAATCATCCACATTATCCAACATGAAATATTGAAATACAGAGCGGGTAGAACGTGTCACTTCTATTCGTGTCAGGTAAACACCTGTATATGTCCCCGATTTCTGTACCCTGAAGTCATTAAACTCTTTAGCTGCTTCATGTTGTTCAGATTCATTTAGTGAGCAAAGTAAGTCGTCAAGTCCTTTTGGATTTCCCGTCACTTCCTGGGAGTTGATATGGGCGAAGTACAGGCGAACACCCTCCTTACTCATCAGGTCATAAAAAGCCTCTACACTCTTATAAAAAATGTACGGCCTTGTACTAAGGTCAGTTTGGTCTGTTATTTCATTGGATGTTATATTACGACAGTCTCCGTCATGTAGCCACACCACCCTTTGCACTTGGCATTTTTTAATCAATGCAATAATGTCATCGTACATGAGTCCATCCTTGTCACGTAAGCAAGTGATGGAAGGTAACCCTACGCAAAGAATGCCATGCATTGTAGCTTTAAAAGCCTTAAAATGTCCTTCTGTCAGGTACAGTGTTTCAATAGTTTCGCTAGATTCAAAATGCCTGAGTAATAGCGGAGGGAAAAAAGGTAGCGTCTTTTGTCCTTTGGGAATGTCATACTTCTGTACTGAGCTATCTTTCCTTTTTTTAGGATGCAATAAACGAGTCTGATAATACTCCTTGGTTTTCTGCTTTCCTTCAAGACTCCTGAACCAATGTACTTCTCCCCTGATTGTATAGAGTAGAATGCCAATCCCTTTATCATTTGCCCTAAAAATGCTATACTCCTTTCTTGTATTAGGGATATTATGGTATTGGCAATTCTCTATACTGTCAGTATGGAAAATATCACTGAGTTTGGCCACTAAATTATCCTCGAAGCTGACCACCTCTTACTTTGATAATCAACACTTAAGGTGGTCAATGAAAAACGTAATTTGGTGCTCAATTAGTTGATAATGTCCACCTAAGGACTGGACAAAGCAGAACAGTCAGCATGTGGCATTAGAAACAATGCTTTAACTAGAAAAAGGTTGTGATTGCTTGCAATTTTAGGTAGCTTAGCTCTTACAAACAACACTTGGTAGGATGCGATGAGGACACCGTGAGTTGTGATTTGCTTTCAATTTTAAGTAGCTTAGCTCTTACAAACAACCGTGAAACTTATCGTTTATACCCAGGTAGAGTTGTGATTTGCTTTCAATTTTAAGTAGCTTAGCTCTTACAAACAACTAAAAAGTCAAAGGACTATCACAAGTCTGTGTTGTGATTTGCTTTCAATTTTAAGTAGCTTAGCTCTTACAAACAACCTTGCTTGATTTTTACATCAGCCATTATAAGTTGTGATTTGCTTTCAATTTTAAGTAGCTTAGCTCTTACAAACAACCCTGAAAGAATACAACCGCATGATATCACTGTTGTGATTTGCTTTCAATTTTAAGTAGCTTAGCTCTTACAAACAACAACAGGGTTAGTGGCAGACCTGGCTAGCAAGTTGTGATTTGCTTTCAATTTTAAGTAGCTTAGCTCTTACAAACAACTGAGCCAATACTTTGAACGTAGGCAGGATAGTTGTGATTTGCTTTCAATTTTAAGTAGCTTAGCTCTTACAAACAACATAAATAACAGGGTACTAACCACCCCACAGTTGTGATTTGCTTTCAATTTTAAGTAGCTTAGCTCTTACAAACAACTATCTACAGATGATGTTATCAGTTCAATGGGTTGTGATTTGCTTTCAATTTTAAGTAGCTTAGCTCTTACAAACAACTTGGGGCTGATGTTACTACCAGACTGTCCGGTTGTGATTTGCTTTCAATTTTAAGTAGCTTAGCTCTTACAAACAACGTAAAGAAATGGGTATAGAGAACCCGCTGGGTTGTGATTTGCTTTCAATTTTAAGTAGCTTAGCTCTTACAAACAACACGTCTCGTCTGAGTCATATGCTTGTGCAGTTGTGATTTGCTTTCAATTTTAAGTAGCTTAGCTCTTACAAACAACCGGGGAGCTGTCCGAAGCTATTGCAGCACTGTTGTGATTTGCTTTCAATTTTAAGTAGCTTAGCTCTTACAAACAACTTTTGAAAGCTGCAAGCTCTGGTAACATGGGTTGTGATTTGCTTTCAATTTTAAGTAGCTTAGCTCTTACAAACAACACGGCGGGATTTCGGGCGCAAGCTCTCCTTGTTGTGATTTGCTTTCAATTTTAAGTAGCTTAGCTCTTACAAACAACACCGTATGCAAGCACCACACATGCGATATAGTTGTGATTTGCTTTCAATTTTAAGTAGCTTAGCTCTTACAAACAACAATGAACCTTGACAGGGCTGGTATAGACTAGTTGTGATTTGCTTTCAATTTTAAGTAGCTTAGCTCTTACAAACAACACACTTATCGAGTTCGGCACCAGGCATATAGTTGTGATTTGCTTTCAATTTTAAGTAGCTTAGCTCTTACAAACAACGTATAGGTTTCATATCAATTAGCTAATACAGTTGTGATTTGCTTTCAATTTTAAGTAGCTTAGCTCTTACAAACAACAGCGTGTTTTTGAGTTAGATATGGCAGCCTGTTGTGATTTGCTTTCAATTTTAAGTAGCTTAGCTCTTACAAACAACTCAGTTGCACATCTTCAGGTACACGCACCTGTTGTGATTTGCTTTCAATTTTAAGTAGCTTAGCTCTTACAAACAACCTGTGTTTGCAATACGCTGTACCCCTTTACGTTGTGATTTGCTTTCAATTTTAAGTAGCTTAGCTCTTACAAACAACTCGTCCGTTTGTTCAACCACATCGTCGTAGTTGTGATTTGCTTTCAATTTTAAGTAGCTTAGCTCTTACAAACAACCAGTACACCAACCTGCAACACTGGCAACTTGTTGTGATTTGCTTTCAATTTTAAGTAGCTTAGCTCTTACAAACAACACACTTATCGAGTTCGGCACCAGGCATATAGTTGTGATTTGCTTTCAATTTTAAGTAGCTTAGCTCTTACAAACAACCCTAAGCGATGAGAGCTACCATATCAACGGTTGTGATTTGCTTTCAATTTTAAGTAGCTTAGCTCTTACAAACAACTTTACGCTTAGCAGGTGGTATTGAAGGTAAGTTGTGATTTGCTTTCAATTTTAAGTAGCTTAGCTCTTACAAACAACATGTCAATATAATGGTGAGTATGCTATTCGGTTGTGATTTGCTTTCAATTTTAAGTAGCTTAGCTCTTACAAACAACACCCAATGGATGGAAGTGCTAGAGCAATAGTTGTGATTTGCTTTCAATTTTAAGTAGCTTAGCTCTTACAAACAACTGGCAGCTTGTTTGTATATGGACACGCTAGTTGTGATTTGCTTTCAATTTTAAGTAGCTTAGCTCTTACAAACAACAACGAATGGATGAGGCAAGCAAAAGAAGAGGTTGTGATTTGCTTTCAATTTTAAGTAGCTTAGCTCTTACAAACAACACGATTCGCTGAAATGCCTTATGGTATTGACTTTAGGTTGTTTTTTAGGATTGAAAAAATGAGTTTTCAACTCGTTTTTTCAATCCTATTTACTTAAAATAATTCCAGTTGCTGTGTAGTATCCGGTGCTGTCACGGGATCTCTACCCTGAAAAATCTCCATCATACCGAACTGTTTATCAGTAACATACATAATCCCAACGTGTCCTTTGGGTGGTAATATGGATTTTACCCTTTTCATATGTACATCAGCATTTTCCTTACTGCTGCAATGCCGTAGGTAAATACTAAACTGGAACATTTGAAACCCATCTGCCATCATATTTTTCCGAAAAAGAGTATAGCTTTTTCGATCTTTTTTTGTTTCCGTTGGCAGGTCAAAAAAGACAAGTACCCACATAATACGATATGCGTTTAGGCGTGAATACATTATTGATTTGTATAAACTTCCTAAGAAAGGATAGGATATAATATTTTTCGGGTTTTTCCTTCAAAACATTTAGCAAGGCTTGCGGTAGTTCGCTGGACAGCATTCATTAAAGGGCTTTTTTGCTCACCTATCACAACATCCATTGCAGGTATTGTCAATAACTGCTTCTTCATGTTCGGGGTCAATTCCAGAAATTGCCCATTATTACTTACTATCTCACACACGATTTGATCTACAAATGGCCTATAAGGTTCCATAATATCATCAGCTAAACAGTAAGCATTATACTGGTTCTTATGAAAAATTCCGAGCGTTGGTAACAAGCCGGATCCTACCAAGCTACGGGCTACAAGTGCTCTTAATATTGCATATCCATAATTTAATAGGTTATTGGGTGGAGCGCCATACCGTTCACGGGTAAAATTCAGAAAAGGAGGGAAAAGGTTCTTCCAATAATATACCGCTGCTCTAGCTTCATGATTATCACTGTCGCCACTTTTTACTTCTTTTGCGAAGTTTAATAATAACTTATTATCCGTTTTTTCTTTTTGCAGTACTGCTGCCTGATTAGTTATTTTAGCAATAACTGTCTGTTGCCATAATTGCTTTTTTAGGGGTACAGTAGCTTCTACCTGTGCTTGAAACTTCTCACTTTGAAGCGTATTGCCGTCTAAGTTTAAAAACAAACCCACCGGATGATGGGTGGTATCACAGGTAATTAATGCGGTGTTATTCGCAAGCAACTTAGCCATTAGGGCTTGCGTAATTGTTATTTGTTGGTGGTCAAGTATGACAAGCCCGATGTCTTCTATTGGTGCTTGTTTTATCTCACCGCTGTCATGCATCTCTATAACCATTTGCTCATTGGTGGTTTTCAAGTATGCAGGGTTTCCAAAGTAAAGGGTACGCTTAATCATGCCTATATTTTTAGAATATTACCAAGTGTATCAATTTTAACTTTTACAGCTTTAATCGTTGAATGGCGAACATTAATTACAACTCCAGATGCATATTCTTTTGGTTTATCAGTATTAACATTAGAATAATGATGTTTAGAAAGTGCTATTTGCCCATTAACATTAAATTTCACAACTTGATATAAACGATTAAATAATTCTCGTCTATTCTCCCAATCAATTTCATCTGGGTGGTCGCTGTAAACAACAACCATTTCTTTTTGCTTCAAAGAGTATAATAGTTTTTTATTATTTTTTGATATGGGGATTAATGGCTTGTGTTCCCGCTTGTTTTTAACGGCTTCGTAAAAGGATACTGTTTCAAAATCCCTTTTACCATCAGAACCTTGATAAATCGCTATGCAATAATTATTTCCCGAGGAAACAAATAATTTTGGATTTTCTTTAGGTCTTAATTGAATAAGGTTTTCAGCATTATCAATTATTCTCACGGAGTTAATAGGCACTTTCTTACCAGTTTTTGTTTTCATAAATACCGGTAGAGCCAACGCTTGTTTTATTTTTCCGCCATTATTTGAGATGTGGTCTTTAATTATTTCTCGAATCTTAGGGTCTACTATTTTGTCAATATGTTTTTCAGTTTCGATTTTATTGGTTGGCTTTCGATACACATAATTTTGTTCGCCTGTATGCGGATTATTAATAAGTCCATAATGGGTATCTTCATGTAATGACCCTCTGACTTGGAATGTTTTTTGTTTATACTTTTTATGAGAAGCAGAATGAATATACTTATTCGTTTTTGTGTTCAAGAGCCTTTTCTTATCCCTGTACGAAACAAGGACATTCTGTAAACGTTCATTTACTTCTAATTTAAACGAAGGGTAAGGAAATTTTATTCCTTCAACACGCATTTTACCTAATCCATCGAATTGGCTTTCTTTGCTAAGTATTTGTATATATCTTTCACTTGTGAACGCAATGACAACAGCATCAATAATATGATGCCGATGGTCATGTCTTGATTTTTCGTTAACCCCTTCAAGGTTTAGTAGTTCATTTAATCCCCAAAATTTCCTAAGCCAGCTAGTAGCTTGCCCATTTGTAACCTTTACGCTAGTACATACTTTCTTAAAATGAGTTACCACTTCTCTAGCGACATACGCAGTGTTATTAAGTTGGCTGTTTAAAAAGTCATCTGGTAGCTCTGTTCTAGTAAATTGCTGCTGTTTATTATCATTAAAATGTTTTATACGCTCTTTAAAAGCCTTCCATTGTTCCGGCTTGTGCCCTAAATATTCAAAAGGTGTGCGATTACCTTTATCCTCGTTTATGTCCTTTTCACATAAAGTTTTATTAGCGAATGAGTCATTCATACACTTACTGTATGGGATGATATGCTCTATTTCTATTTCAGAACTAAATAGCTTTGTTAGATTAATAACATTGCCGGTATATGGAGAGATTCGTCCACACTCAAGCCACAACTCATATTTTTCTTTATCATTTGTTTTTATATTACGAGCAAATTTTTTGAACTCGTCAGTATCAATATGTCCATTTATTTTTTTAAGCTCATCCTCTGCAAACTGCATTTCTAGAAATAATTCAAATTTTATTAATTCTGATTTGCTTATGTACTCTTTTCCAAGTCGTTTCTTTAAAAAATCTCTATACTCGTCTCTGCGCCTATTTGTATCGTCATTTCTTCTTTTCATTTGTTCACGTTCATTTTTAGGCTTCTTCAATGAACGTGCCATCTCCACTTTAATACTGTCAGGATGGCCATATTTTTGAATTATTGCATTAACGAGCCGGGCACTTTCGCTGATACATTGTTGTACTAAGGGGTTTTTAATTAAATCTTTGGAGTCTATTACTATTTTATCTTGCAAAACTCTGTCAGGATAATTGTCTTCAGCATTATAGGAATGATGATACCCAGCTGCTGTTGCCGCCTCAGAATAGCTCATGCCATTTTTCAAATGAAACAAAATTCCATTCTCAATAACATCTCCTTCTCTACCTTTGAGTAACGCTTTGGTGCTAATATTGGCATAGCCATCCTCTAACAATACTGCAGCAAATTTTTCAGCCTGAATATCTGTAAAATCTAGTTTATCTATAGCATAGTGGTATAGCCAATCTTCATCATCAGCAAAAAATAATATATGCCATAATTGATGCTGCTTTTCAGCACTAAATGTCCAATAATCGCTGCCGATTGCTATAGCGATTCTTGCATGAGTAGTGTTACCTTTAATCTTTTCAGGTATTTCATTGAACGTTACGTGTGTAAGTTCCAGTACTTTTTTTATTTGTGTAACAGAACAGCTTTCATTTACATTCAGTAAGTAAAATAGTTTATTTCTTTCCTCTACAGTAAGCGATTCTCTATAACGATCTCCGGTAGTTATTCTGATATTATTAATTAACTGCCAGATTCGAAATTCTTGAAACTCTATTTTGCTTACCGGACAGCATTTTTTAGATGGTTCAAACCAACATTTACCAACTAAATGCTTTTGTGATTTTAGCTTTCGTTGATAGTACAGGCAATCGTCTTTGATTCGTTTTTTATTATTCTCTGTTAGTACATCGGGATAATAGTCTTTTTGTTTCCCCCATAATAGGTCAAATTCCTGGCTATACAGTTTTCTGTCTACGTGTTTAGTTCGTATTCGTTCTGTTGGCTCTTGAGTGTTATAAGTATTTTCATTATCAGTATTTTTAAGGAAAAGTAAATAAAAATATTCCCCAATAGTCCTACAGTTATTATCAACTATTGTTCGCTCTAACTCTTTCATTTCGAGCTTTAGAACACTTCTTTCTTTTTCATCCGTCTTTCCTTTTTTGCTGCTTTTAAAACCCCTCCTTTGATTTAGCAACAATATTATTCTGCCAAATTCTTCTAAAGATAATTTTTCATCTAACCCTTTTCTTCTAAGGGCATACAGTTCTTTTGATGGCAGTTGTATGAGATTATTTTCAGGAAGCATATTTAGCTCTCCTAATATTGCAATTAATGTCTTTCGCCTTAATTTATATCTGAAATATCCCCTACGTATACTACGGGCTAATCTTCTAGAAGCATTCTTTGAAATTTCACTTCCAGATTTATTATAATCGTCTTCTTTTACTCCGACAGGAAATATCCGTACACCGCAATCAATTATTTTTTTATCTTCTTCAATTAACGCCCAACCAATGCTGTTAATGCCGATATCAAGACCAAGAATCTTTTTCATGGTTATTACTTTTAAAGTAAAAATCTAATTCTTGATAGGTTATAGCTTACATATAAGGTTTTATGTAAGGAAATATTAAGTCAAAAATTAATGAATTATTCTCTTACAAACAAGTTTGTGTTTTAAAATTGATGTTTGAACTTTCAAACTACTCATTTGAAAATCTGTTTTATAGTTTATGATATTTCTTATCTTTGATTTGAAAGCTTATCACAATAAGTGATTATTCCGCAGGCGACAAGCCTCTGCTCCAGTTCTTCTGGAGCATTTTTTTTACACAATTTATATTTCACTGCTCGCTTTCAAAACGAAATGAACGAAGCATTGAGAGAATGTAGTTGCGAGCTCCAAAGGCTGGTGTGAGCACATAAGCATGCAATGCGGTGTGAGTCTCAGTGAAGGATTTTTGCGCTGTATGCTATTCAGCTAAAGTTTGTGCAAGCAAAAATCCATTACGCAGCCGTTGGTAGCGCAGGCGAGCAAGCCATCAAACAGCGGATGGACTATGCCAGACTGAATGAGAGAAGTGTGAAGCGGAGTGCAATAGAAACGAATGAAGTGTGGTATAGGATGGAAAATTCCAGTACATACTTAATGAATCTGTTTACCCTGTGAGCTAGCTATCAGCCTATGATTATTGTTAATGCTATCACCTTGTACGATGAGGTTGACAAATGTAATTGCTCCATGGTAATTTGTATTCAGATTTTGCTACAATGTTGCTCGAAATCTGCTACAATGAAAAATGCTGGATTTGCAATTATCTTACTTATTATCAATGACTTATGTAAAATGCTACAAATGCTACCTGAAAATGAGCAAGAAATTTGTGTCTATCCTGTATAAAGTTTACACTTGTTAGGAGTTGGAATATCACTTGCATATACATTAAATAATAAAGGAGCCTTATTGGCTCCTTTATTATTGACTCTAACGGGCTCATATTATCAATAATTACCAGTTTTCTAAAATATTATATTTTGAACGAGTTTGAAAAATAGACTCAGTGAAAACTGCTTAAAGTTAAGCCTACATTGTCTTTCAGGGGATAAATACGCCAGAAAAAGTCCTTCAGTTGGTTCGACACTCGTTCCGTAGACTCCACTTTCTAAAATTTAAAGCCCCTGAAAGTCGCTACTGTAGCGTTTTTTCAGGGGTTTGACGTTTTTTGAATTATTTTTTTGCTATTTGTAAATATCTGATTTTTAATATCGTTTGGTTCGATCCCTGTAGACTTCACATAATTGATAAGAGTTTCAAAGTATATACTTTGGAGCCCTTTTTTCAGTTGTACACCATTTGCACTCACAACAGATACAGTTTTAATGGAGTCATAATTGCTATACCACAGAATGTACCTTAATACAGATTTATTATAGCGAAAACTGCACACGATTTTGATAGCTTATAGTAGTGAGTGTGGCACAATTTGATACTATAAGTGTATAGCAACTATAATTGATACAAACTGACATTGTATAGATTTTATACTGTGTCATTATACTTCTAATGAATCCAATAAGAGTTTTGTCTGAACATGTGCTAATTATATACTAATTGATCTTGTTTGTGTTTCCTCTAAATATCTTTGTTATCAAATTTAAATGCATATTTCGAAAAATTATAGCAAGAGATAAACTGTCCTTTGCGTTTAATGCTGCTGGTCTATTATCTTTAATATGGTTATCATCAAACCGTATGCAGATGCTACTATAGTTATTGTTCCCGCTACTTTGACGGTTTTACACGAGCTATTTTCTAGGATAAACGCTGATACATATATGCCAAGAACATACTAGGTATCCCTTTAGGATAATATTGTTCCGATGTATCTTCTTATTTGATACACAAGGACGGTATTAATAAATCGTTTTGTCTACCTATTTCGGAATGTTGTAAGTTATTAAATGCGCTTTGGGGCTAATTTGTTGTTACAATAAGTCGTTTACAACGGTCGATAATCTGAAGTTCTGACATAGCATGTTAACAACTAATCTTACAAATTCATGAAATGACTAGGGCGTACGAATATGTTTCGTCTTTTTGCATCTATAATAATATTGAAACGTATGATAATTTCACTCCCTGCAACATTGATTCGACGATTGTTTAATAGCCCTTCAATAAAACCAATTTGTATATTGTTTAATACATAATCACCAAGAATAAATGTAGGCATTACAGATTGCCTACTTCGGATTTTTTCACCATAAGCATTTTCCAAATTTTGTTCACCTAAACTCGGTAATTCATCTTGAAGGCATGGTTCCTGTTCACAAGAATCGGCAAGTAAAAGACCGCCATCATATCCCGAATGCAAGAGAAAGAGACGTCTGGTACTGGATCGTATTGTTTTGCAAGTTGCCTCAACAAGTGATAGACCTTGAAGATTGGATAACTTCAGTCTTTTGTACTGTTTGACCTTAAATGGTAATTTTGTTGAAACTATAATTAGAAGCCTATCAAAATCAATTTCTACAACCTTACCAGCAAACAGAGCCATGCCGAATTTGCCATCTGTCTCAAAACTGGAGTTTATGTCTTCAGTGATTGGTAGATTCTTCCAGACTTTGTCGCCAATTTGTAGCGTATTATTTTCACTGCTTCTAGAAAGATTTACAGATTTACCCCAACTGCTGATAGTGTCCTGTACGCTATTGAAGCGCAGCGATTTTAATTTACCGGTCACATCTTTGATGAGGTAAACTCCGTCAGACGCAGTACTGAACATTAGCCGAATTGTATCTCTTTTATTAAGTAATGCCCGGACTACAATACTTTTATGCGGTGTAAGTGTAAATGGTATAACTATACTCTTTGTCGCACCAGATGTGCTTGAACGTTGTCTAGCAAAGCTAATAAGCGCGTATGTAGAGCAGAACATAATAAGGCCAATGCAAACAAGATTAAAGCGCATTGATTAATATTAAGTATGAGTTGAAATAAAAAGCCCGCTACTTGCAGGCTTCCCAAGAAATAAATGTTTCAAACTATTGATTCTTTAAGACCTTGACTATACTGTGATTGCCGAGCTTATCCTTGAGTTGAAGGAAGTAAATGCCTACAGGTAAAGAGCTAATGTCTGTAGTGACATTTTCTGTATTCAAAACTATCTGTAACATTTGTTGTCCATTACTGTTGAGCAATGAAGCATTTGCTCCTATAGCATTTTCAATCGTTAGCGATGCACATGTAGGGCTAGTTGAAACTTTAAAAAGCCTACCGCCAAGTGAATTGTCAAAGACCCCTGATGCGCCTCCTTTGCCACTGACACTTAAATTGTCGAAGCTAACGTCCATCCAGTTGTTAACTGTCCGATACCTAAATGCAATGTAACTGGTGCCTAGAGTGTTGGGGATAGTAATACCGGTAAACTTCCTCCATCCTATACCAGTTTGATAATTACTTCCACGAAAATCAAGAAGAAGCGTCTTGCTAGTTGCAAGGGCGGGGTCGGCTGAACCTTTTAATAGGTATATAGCCACAGTATCACCGATGTCTGGCATCCCTAAACCTGTAAATGAAGCCCTGAATGAATCAAGATTTCCACCAGCAGTAAAAGCAAACGGTGGGGATACATACCAATCATCTGTGGCAGTTGATCCACTTGTCGGGTAACCATGATACAGACACTTTGTTCCAGCGTATGCACCAACTGAATTAAAAGTCCAGATGCTGGCCGGATCTTGTGCACCTTTTCGAAAAACTTGCCATGACGGTGGATTATTGTTTTCAAACCCTGTGCTATAAGGTAAAGATGTAGTTTGCGCCGAACTGATTTTAGTCAGCATTAGCATTGCAGCGAAAGCGAAAATTTTGTTCATTTTAGATTTCATTTTATTATGATTGTGAGAAAATAATTCTAAATCACAGCTGAGCATGAAATTAAGCTTGGCCTTATATCAATAATTAGCGGCCACATATTTATTTCTAACCCAGTATTAAAGCTATATTCCTATCTCATAGTCGCATTTGAAGTAGAAACATTTAAACATGTATTATCCTTTGGAAGGAAATTTCATGTCTTTATGATTTCTTATTACAAAGACGTGTTTAAAAAAGAAAATTAAAGGGTTGATTTAAGCCAATAAACAGTCAAATAAGGGCATGTTTTTCAGGAATTCAAATCCAGTGTACAAATGATTATCATTAATATACTCAGGGATTAACCCAAAATAATCAGAGAGATTTTGTGCTAATCATTTTACAAATCAACGTCTGAAAAAAGCACTAAAACATACAGCTTAATAAACAAGAACTATAGTAGGGCTACAGAAATTAATATTGATTATTCAACAATTGGAGCACAGGCTCAGTATGCAATCAACACTATAAAATTTTGAATTACTTTTTGTAGCTTGGATTAATAATTAGCTTTACAATACCGTTGCGCACTCACTTCCAATTGTACAACTTCCTCCCAATAATAGAACAAAAGATAGACTAGGGGTATAAGAGCTATTATTTATATTCATTTACCGTCAGCACACAATCTCAACATACTTCAGGTATATCTTCGTGAATGCTAAAATGGTCTTACCTGAAAATTTTTATAACTAGGTTCAGGTTTAAGTACTGAATTTGTTGAACTATAGTTTTGTTTAATGACATTAAAATTGAAGAACAATGAATCACTATCTCAAGTTATCTGTAAGCCCCTATCATACCGTTATAAAGAAATATAACCTTCTATTTTACTACCTAATCAAAATAAAAGAGCCTTTAGCAATTTCTATTTTCTGCCTTTTAAATACCCTGTACTTAATAATATAATAGTAGGTGCCCATTTCAGCATATGTCCCCTTATAATCTCCTGCCCATTTGTCGTATATATTGTTAGCTACAAATACTTGTTCTCCCCAGCGATTAAATATGGAAATGGAAAAACTGCCAAACTCGCATTGTGATATACAGCCAAATAAATCGTTTTTACCGTCTCCATTGGGAGTAAAGGCATCTGGAATAAAAAAGCAATTATCACACTGTGTAAAACCAATGCTTACAGAGTCGGAATAGCTCAAGCATGTATTATAAGTTGTAAGCTTATAGTTTCCATCGCGTAATATATTTATGCAGCAAGTTGTGTCGCCAGTATTCCACTTATACTTTACAAAAGGTAACTGCTTGCCTAGTGTATATAAATCTCCTTTACAAATTATAGTATCATTTCCCAACTCTGGTATGCTGAAAGAATGAAAGGCAACACGGTAGCTATCGATTTCTATATGGCAATTTTTCAACCTCTGGCAGATATAAAGACCAGTTTTACCCTTTGTTATTATCTGGGTTGAATCTCCTGTGTTCCATTTGTATTTATCCGATTTATCTGTTTCCAATACGAATGGGACGCCTTCACATACTAATGTATCCTTTATGTTCCCTGAATGGTTCAATGCAGGTTTTATTTTGAAAGTATCAACAGTAAGATTACAACCGGTTTTTGCCTCACACCAAAAGATACCAGCAGAGTCGACGTTTATATGCTGAGCCGTGCTACCGTTACTCCAATTGTAAACAGCACTATTTTTTGTGGATGATAGCTGTAGACTGTATGGTTCAAAATTGCAGATTATAGTGTCTTTTGTTTTAAATATTGTGTCACAAACTATAGCTTCTGTTAATGAAACATCATCAACAAAATAATAAGCACGTATCGTTGGAGATAGTCCTGGTCCACTTGAAACTAAGGTATAGTTTTGAGGAGATCCGTCATCGAAATAGCCTATAGTAAGATATTGTTCGCCACCTTTTGCTATATAATATCCTGTTATTTTTGTCCAATTAATACTGTCGGTAAGAAAATTTCCACTTTTATTGACTACCTCGTAACTTTCAGTTAAGTATAACTTTGACGAACTAGTATCGGCAATTGCGAAATTGTCTATAGATGCACCTATATTATCAACTGCAACCAAATCATGAAGCATGTTAAGGCCAGTAGAATTTGCATAACAAACGTAAAATGAAACTTCATACTTAACCCCTGCTTTAAGTTTTTGTGATAATTTACATTGAATATTTTCCGAGTACTTAGATTCAGTTGCCAGATTATTAGCTAATACATATAACCCTACAGCTCCGCTTCCTGTTCTGGCGTTCTTTGTGGCAACATAATTATTAGGAAGATTAACACCTGATACTATAGAAGCACAGGTATTGAAGTAGTCTGGTGTAGCTATCTTGTGTGGATTTGTCCAATCTTTAATTCCTGGAAAACTACTGTGTGCCGGTGAATAAGAGATATCTCCCAACCCTATTGGACAATTATTATACATTTCAAAGCTAGGGTTAGGCACTAAGTTCTGTGCTGATGCATCAAAGAGCAAAATTATTAGCAGTATCAGAATAGCATTCACTTTCATAATTATCTAAGACTGCAATTATTATGCTTTAGATAAGAAAGAAGCAGACAAAAGTAGGACATTTTTAGTCTATATAACTTTGGCAAAACTGCAGCTTGATGAGTGATGTAATTATGTGCCATAGTTGGTCATTTAATAGACATTCAAGGCCAATAAGTTTAGATTACTTTGCCTTACTACAATATGATTTGCTGCTAATCGTTTACAACATAAAATCTGATACTATGCAAAGAATAGCTTTATTGATGCTTTCCATGATGTGCTATGAAGCAAGTGCACAGGATAGTTACAACGCTACAAACTATATCTCTGTTGCTCCTTTTGTAGTAACACAAACAACGCGAAGAGGCTTTAGCGTTCAGTATGAAAAGTTTATAGACAACAAATGGAGTATTACACTACCTATTTCATACTCCTTTGGCAATAGCAACCCTTGTGATTCTAAAGAAAAGACAAGAATGCTCCGCGTATACCCGGGCATTAAATTCTATCCTGCAGGCAAAAATCATCGGATGGTATATGGTATGGGTGTTAGTGCTTCAACTGGTGTTGGTAACAGTAATTGTAGCTGCCTCTTAGAAAATGCTTCTAGCGAAACAAACACGCGATTAGCAGAAAGCCAATCCGAAAAGACTGAAACACAATTCACATCAAGATATGAGGCGGGTTTGGTATTTAACAACTCTATTACCATAATGTTTTCAAAACATGTGTTTATAGGCAGTGATTTAGCTATAGGAGGTAATATGGTGGGATATAAAAATACAATAAGTCCTGATTTTGCGTTTAGATTCACGTTTCATCTAGGGTATAGATTCTAATAAATATTTTGGGTAGCATAGTTGCTTTTTAAGCACTATGCTATTTAATTGCACTTTACAAACTAAACCGCTATTGTGTACTTATTATGTGAATGAGGGCAAAAAATATACACAGGTATCTATGTAACTAAGAATTATTGAAATAGCTTAGCAACAAACAGAATGAGAAATTAGCTTTTCAGAAAATCATATATTTCGTCAATATTTCACTCGCTAGAACAATACTTATAAATACCTACTTGGAGCGCTCAATTCAGAGTGATATTAGATGCTGAAAACGCCGGTAATATAAGCAACTGTAAAATTAATGGACATTAGTTTTATCTAGTTTTTTAGAATTAATATCTATAGCTAGATGTGGTAATTTCTAAAAGCTAGGAGTTTTTAGTTAACACCATATACCAATTGAATTCCCAAGTCTGTCCATAGTCTTCAGAGTAGGCCTGCGACCACTTCGGATGTAAAATATCAGTAGCGTCCCACTGATACAATACAATTATCTCCTTTCCATTAAAACTGTCTTTAGTGTAAAACTTACCTACTCCATCCTGGAAAGAGCCGGTAACCGGATGTTCATCCATAGTACAGCCATTTATATCTACCCAGTAGACCTTCCAAAGTTTGGTCTGAGAATTGAATAATCTTATCGCCATTCCTTCAAAATCATTACCATTAAAGCTTGAATAAAAATTTTCAATATTACCCAACCCTGTCAATACTTTGGTCAGATGCAGTGTAGATTCGAACTCGATCCATTCATTATTATTATCCAGTCTTTTTTTCAGCATCTTATTTTGGACCTTCCATTTGCCTTGCAAAAAATCAAAATCTGCTTCAGAAGATGAAGCAGACGGTTTTACTATTAGTTCTTTATCCTTTATAATCACGAGCTGTTCTGTTTTTTTTTGCGCTTGCGCATAAGATATACTGCACAGGACTGATAAAATCGAGCAAATAATAAGTTTGAGGCTTGTACATAACGTATACATAATAGCAATACTTTGATATACACAAAACTATAACTGTAAGTTTGACCGATATAGTCATAATCAAGACTCATACAGCCATTATATATTATGAAGAAAGCTAAACTAGTGGCTATATAATGCTTTATTTTGTCTGTAATCGTACGTGAGTAGTATGTATTCTTGCTAAAATTTACACATGAAACGATCTGAACTAAAACAACTACCCGAATATTTTGACAGGTATATTCTGCAATGCGACGATGTACATATTACAGAAGCCATCCAGACAAGTATTGATGAAATCTACAAGTTCCCTGTTGACATTTGGGAAAAATTGGGGGACACGGTATATGCCCCTGGTAAGTGGACTGTAAAAAACATTCTGCAACACCTTATAGACACAGAAAGAATTTTCACGTACCGGGCATTGGCTTTTGCCAGGGGAGAAAAACAACGCATGTTATCTTTTGATGAAGACGCTTACGAAATGATGTCTAATGCAAATAAGAGATCACTTAATAGTCTTATAACAGAGCTAATGCAAACACGTCTTTCTTTCAAAGCAATGATGGAATCTTTTACCCCAGAAATGCTGGAAAGAAAAGGTATGGGCTTCAAAGGAGAATACTCTGTAGCATCAATTGGTTTTTGTATGCCAGGCCATCAAAGATGGCATCTGAATATTCTCGAAGAAAAGTATTATCCGCTTATAAAATAACGTGTATGATAATCCGTAAGTGCATAGAAGAAGATATTGTGCAACTATCTCTTTTATTCGACCAGTACAGGGTATTCTATAAAAAGAACTCTGACATAGAAGGTGCTACGTTTTTTTTGCGCACGCTAATTTTATATAATGCTTCTACAATATTCATAGCAGTCAATAGCAGTAATATTATTACTGGATTTGTACAACTTTATCCTCTATACTCATCTACAAGGATGAAACCGCTGTTATTGTTGAACGATTTGTTTGTATCTCCTGACTATAGGGGCACAGGCATATCAAAACTACTGATAGAGGCTGTAAAAAAACACTGCGTTGAAGTCTCCAGTTGTGCATTGATACTTGAAACTGCAAAGAATAATATTGCAGCTAACAGCCTTTATAAGTCTACATCATTCTTGCTTGATGAAGAGCATAATTATTATGAATGGGCACCTTGACAAATGCACATATAAATTGCCAAAGCTTTTTCTACTTGTTTGCAGCTATTAGTCTGGCTAATTGTCTTTCACTCTTGAGCCCGCATAAACGGGCAATTTCTTTATTAGAGACATCAGGATTATTCAGCAATTGCTGTATGCGCTGTATGCGTAAGGTTGTGATATACTTGTTTACAGTTACCGAAGTTTCTTTTTTAAATGTTCTGGTAAAATTACGCTCACTCATATGTGCGATAGCGGCAAGATCCCGTATAGTAGTTTTCTTATGCAGATTTTCATTCAGCCAGTCTTGTACGTTATGTATACCTGCATGAATATGGTTTCTGAAACTATACAACTCATTATACTGTTGTTCATTACCACTTCTACGCGTATACACAACCAGTTCTCTGGCTACTTTGTGGGATGTATAGCTATCACTTATTTTCTCTAATATATATAAGGCAAGGTCTATACCTGCAGCAACACCAGCACTAGTATACACTCCGTCATCTTCAGTAAAAAGTATATTCTCTTCCACCTTTATCGAAGGGTATAATTCCTGCAATTCTTTTGTCCGCTTCCAATGCGTTGTACACCTCAGTCCATTCAACACACCACTTTGTGCCAATGCAAAAGCACCACTACAGATACTACATATCAGCACATCATTTCTTTTACATTGTCTTATCCACTGATGCAATTCATGGTTATTCCTGAAATCATCTGATAATAGATAGCTAACCTCTGCTCCTGGCACTATCAACATATCTTTGGCTGATAATTGCAATGATGAAAAATGGCTCAGAGTTCCTATTGGCATATGTGCCGATGTACTAACCTGTTGTGCAACTGTACAATACAATATTTCTATCGGTACATTAAAACCGATTGCTTCATTAAACACCTGATCAGGACCTGCCAAATCCATCAGATGCACATGTGGCAATACCAGAAAAACAATTTTTCGCTTCATTACAATACAGGAAATCTAAACAGAACAAATGAACAAACTAATGACAAATATATTATTTGAAAGGATTAGAAAACCTTACATCACGGGTTATTTCTTCATCAGTAAGGGCGTGGAGGTAGGCAATAATATTTTGTTTTTGAATTGCACTAAGCTGAAATTTATGATAATTACTATTAAATAAGTTATCCAAAGTGGCTACAGCACCATTATGCATGTAGGGAGCCGTCATAGGCACATTTCGTAATGATGGTATTTTAAACTTCGCAGAATCATCGGGATTCTGTGTTGCTTCAAACACGCCCAAATCATTTGTATTGAAAAAGTCTGCAGGGTTTTTAATCGGAATGACTGCTTGCTGAAAGTGATTAGTAACTGCGCCACCTGCATGGCAATCTGCACATGCACCTAATGGCCCTGTACTATTAAAAAACATCTGGCCTTCCTCTTCTTGAGGTGTGTACGTTGCCATACCCTGCTGCACTTTGTCATACTTAGACCTGTAGGTAACTATACTACGAAGAAACTGAGCTAATGCTTTCGATATTCTGTCTGCAGTTATTTCCGTACTACCGAAAGCATTATTAAATAATGAAGCATAGTAATTTGTTTTATTCAACCTATGAATAAGTGAGTCCAGCGTTAGCCCCATTTCAATATTATCCTGTATTGGTAATAGCACCTGCTCTTCTAATGTTGTAGCACGCTCATCCCAAAACATCTTGCCAGACCTGTAGAACCTAAGGTTAAGCAACGGCATACTATTGCGTCGTGTAGTGCCTCCTGCATGTCCCAAACTTTTTATTTTTGAGTCAGAAAATCCAATCTCTTGTTTATGACAACTCGCGCACGATACTGTCTTGCTTAGCGATAGGCTTTTGTCATAAAATAATACCCTACCTAATGTGGCACCATGATTTGTAATTGGATTATTAAGAGGCGTATTATCAAACGCACTAATGATAGACTGTATGTGTGAAGGATAAGATTCATTGGCATAATTATATGGGTCATTGGGTAGGTTCAGTATTGCAGATGTTGTTATAACGGCATCGTCTTTAATGGTTACGGTGTCATTATTTTTTTTATTACAACTCAGCACTGTAATTGCTGTAAAACAGGTTAACAGAATAAACCTTTTCATATCAGCGATTTTTATGTACTGCTAAATTGAATGTTTTCTCATTAACAACTACAGACAACATAGAGACATATCAAGCCAAGTTTACTATGTGTCCACTTTTTACATTCATCTTGTTACTAAATTTAGCTAGCATAAATTATAGTATCAAGTATGTTGCGTTATCTTGTCGTCCTTATATCAATTTGCCTATTCTATAATACTTCGTATAGTCAAGCAGATACTCTGCGAAACGTACTTGTTATTGACAAAGCTACCAATAGTCCTATTGAAGGAGTATTAATACTAAAAATAGATGGTTCATTGTGGCTAAATCTAACAGAAGCGGGAGTATACTTTTAAAATCGAATATATCTGACCAGCAACCATACTTAATTGTGTATGCCGTAAATTATATGATGGATACTCTTTACCCCAATACAAGTATCGTAGCGTTACGTTTACTCGAAAAAAATCTTGAAGAAGTAATAGTAAAAAACAAGCCTATAAATATTTTACAAAAAGAGAATGAATATGTAGTTGATTATGCTTTTCACAAAGGCAAAATTGTGATTGCTACAAATTATGGTAGTATGGGCAACAAAAATAAACTATACCTTACTACAATTGATGGACAAGTATTGCATACTATTAATATTGATACTGAACCGGTAGAGCTATTCAAAAGCTGCCTTGACTCGCTCTACCTGATCACACCAAGATGTTTTTATTCATTGACAGCAGACAGCACAATACAACTGAATAAGAAATACAGTTCAACATATTTAGAATCATTCAAACAATGCCAGGCACATATCAACAACACATTATTTTATAAGTTTTACAACAGAAATTTCTTCACATCAAACATCTATGCTTATAATCAGGATAGTGCAAAATTCAAAAAACTGACAAGGGTTAGTGATTCTACGCTGGTAAGAGCCAGCCTTGAAGAACTTGCATTAGCAAACTTTTACCTGTCGATGGGAGACTATAAAACTGCATTCAAATATGCTTCAACAAGATTATTGTGCGACAAGTCTACATTGAAAAAAGTAAATGTACCAGTATTTGACCAAAATGATACGTTGATTATTTTCGATTTTCTTACAAATCATATACTATGCTATAACCAGAACGGAAATCTGATAAAGCAGACAGCACTCAATTTTGAATACAAGAACATACTACGTACATCAGTAATAAAAGACCGTGTAACCAATACTTATTATCTTGATACATATGATGACGGTATATGGCATTATCTGCAAAAAATTGACCTTTCTAATGGTACACTAAAAGAGCAAAAAATTAAATTGGAACACCCATATCCGGATGACATTGAGCTATACAATGATAATATCTATTTTCTGTGGTATGACTATACACAAAGAGATATGCGGCAGGTGTATGTACAAAAAACATAACTCTAACTACAGAGCATAAATTTTACCTCGATAAAACAAACAAAAAACTATTATAATAAAACTCTCAAAATCAGTTGACTCCGAGAGTTTTTTAATCGCATACAAATCTTTGATAGAACTGATTGTTTTTTTCTTCTTCTTACTAACCCTTTATGACCGGGTATTTTTGAGTAAGAAATACATATGAATCACTTTTGCGAACCCTTTTTATTTAGATACTTATTAAGTATTGTGCCACACAACCCGGACACAGCTCCAATAAAACCTACTACCAATATATTCATTGATAAGTAAAGTGATTTACCAATAATTGCAGTTGAATCTATTTCAATAAACGGCAACATTAGATGATGACTTGTACCTGCAACAACTGTATACAACATGCAAAGTAGGGACATACTGCAAAAGCCCAGTAAAAAACCTTTTACTGGGCTCAATTTCATAGTCATTGTTGACGTAAAGGGTATGGTAATAGGTATCCAAATACCAGGTACAATTAAATAAATTACACCAGATAGTGCCACCATAACTAAAGTAGTAACCACCATCAATTTCATATTATTCAAAGATTACTCTTACACAAGCTATAATACATATAAATTACTATACACGTACTATTGTTTAACAAAAACACCTTGCAGCAATATTCCGTTATTTATCAAAATATAATTGTAAACCCCAGGTTGAAAAGCTGATACATTTATACCATTCACATTACCTGCAAGCTTTTCTTCTAACACTTGCTGCCCTAGACTGTTATTTATAGAGATAGATGACTTAACAGGCTTTTCATTAAATGAAACATACACGTAGTCGGTTGCGGGGTTAGGATAAAAAGATACACCAACTGAAGTATTAACAGGCACTTGAGTATACTTTGCCGGGTAATAGTAACTTGCTGAAAAATAACCGTTCTTATAGGTATTTGGAGACGCATCTTGTTCCATGATTAATACTGGCCCTTCCTTAGATTGACTATACCATGTATACTTAATATTCTTTGTTACGTGAATGCCTCTTAGCTGGTTGCTATCTGTCTTACTCTGAATATGCTTCAAGCGAATACAATTTTCATACACAGTGTTATCTATCTTAAGCATACCATAACCATCTGCTATTATTGTATCAGTACCGGTTATTGTATGTATCCCATCAAGATGGCTGTAATAAGTACCCCTAAACAAGTTGGTATTCGAAGTCAGATAGGTAAATGGTAACAGACCTTCCAGCATACAATTTGAAAATTGAAACTGGATATCTTCTACTACTCCATTGTCTTGATCATAACCGATTTCTATAATTTTACCATTTCTTACTTTATAGTAATGGTAATCGTCTGAACGTGAATAAAGCGGGCTCTTGTTTAATAAACAAATATTTGCTGTGTCTGTTGCTGAAATGCCGCAGGTTGCAAACTTTGGAGTACCTACAGGGTTTAAAGCATACGTAGTGTCGATACAAAAATAGTCTGACCATTTTATTGCAGAGTAGTCCCAAACTACATTCGCACCTCCGTTGCCCGGAGACATCTTCCACAAAATACTATCCATTGTAAGTTTGTATGGATACCACTTACCTACCTTAAAATAGTTTGAAGCATTAATTGTCGGCGCTTGAGCAAAAACAGCTGACGCACTTACTGTTAGTACTAATATGCTTAATATCCTTTTCATAAAATATATCTTAAGGGTTACATTAATCGTGATTATTGGCATTAGTGCACTATAAACTTCAAACTCTTATCTTCGTCCATGTATTGAGATTTTACGATATACATACCAGGCATGTATCCTGCAATATCAATGGCATTAGCACCCTCTTTAAGTTCGCCATTAGTCATTTTTTGACCATAACTATTGTATATAATAAACTTGGCACTACTTACATTAGAGAGCTTTAAACGAAGTATTTCATTTTGACTTAAAATATTACTACCGTCTATTTCTATTCCAATATTCTTTTTAACAATAGAATTGTACCCTAAGCCATGGTGGGTATATGCAGAATCTAAACATACAATAGATGAATTGAGCGTTACAGGACTTGTAGTTACAGGTAGAAATTTGAAAGTATCATTTAAATCATAGGTAATAATAGGCCCTGCATCTACTGTTACAATATTATCAGAACGCTTTTCAAATGTCAGTGTATTTCTAGATGCGCACTGCATGTTGCCATCACTTCTCAATTTGTTTATAAAAACAGATGTTTGATTATTCGAGTTTTTCCTATAACCTGCCATTACAAATCCTTCATCAAAGGTAGCGCTCAGTTTATCTCTACCTAAGAATGTAAAGCTGCTGTCATCATTATCATACATAGCATTGAATACAACATTTCCATTATGGTCAACCTTCATCAGACCGACATTTTTATTATCTACAAAAGGACTAATCGGATTAACATTATTCATCAAGAAAACCCAAGAAGAATCTTGTGGCGAGGCTACGACACCATTGAATACAGGACCGGTCAAATAAGGATAATATGTCTTATCAGTGTAATAATAATTATTCTGCAACATCTCGCCAGTAGTTCCATCGAATGTGTAATAATAAGAACTCCACTCAGTACTACTACCCTGCGCTAATTCTGCGCGTTGGCTTGATAGACATAACCTGTTTAGCTGATTATTGTAAGCACTGTGAAAATAATAGAACAGATTTTTATTAGGAGAGTATTGTTTATTAAAAAGAACATTACCAGCCGGGCTTAGCTTAACTATCTTCAGTGAATCATTAATGCCTGTACCGCGAAGTTTACTTGTACCATAGATGAATAGCTCATCATTAGCATTTACTTCAATGCCATATACCGGAAACAGTTCAGGTAAAGCTTTTGCCCAGATAATAGTGCCATTATAGTCAAGTTTTGCAACATACATATACACCTTGTTAGGTGTAGTGCTAAGTACGGTCGCCCTGCCTACATAGTAGCTATTTCCTGATACATCGTTATAATCAGTATCAAAAACTGTGTATACCGTATTTGAATAATTAGTATCTGAAATAATATCAAATTTTGCATCTGAAACATTCAATTCTTCATCAAACAATAATTGTACGGGGTGTTCGAAAGACTGGCCATTAACAGTATACCACCCTGTTAGTGTCAGGTAGATTTTACCTTTTTGATGTATCCCTACTAAATCAACTTTTTCTGTAGTAAGCCCTGATGCGGGTGCCGGTATTGTTACTTTTACAGATTTCTGGTACTTTCCCTTACTATTTAGAAGACTAATGATGATATCATAGCCATTCTGATCAATTGTCACTACTGCATATTTACCGCTTGGCCTGATAGATTGTACAAGTACTTTTTGTGTTGTAATACCACTATACCTGTTTTCAAGAATAGTTTTGAAGCTATACTCTTGTGCGTTTACCAAAGTATTGCTGAATAGAATAATGAATACCAACACAAACCATTTTGTTTTCATTTTTTTTATTTTTTGAGGTTAATAATATGTATAATGTTAGACGTCTTAACGCTTCATTTCGTTAAACCTAAAAAAGCCAAGCTGTCGACAAAAGCAGCCATCTTTTGTGTGCCAGACATACTATACTTCTCTCAGGTTTTCAGTAAGCTCATTCTACATAATCGTTTTTTCAGGAATAGTGTGAGTAGTAGTTTTGTGAATTGGCTACATCAGTCATGTAAATGGCTCGTTATGGCTATTGTGCAGACTTAGCTTTGTTATTAAGTTAACATAACATACATGCGAAAAATAGTTATCATAGCGCTATTGAATACATTATCATTTGTCGCAACTGCAGCAACGACACTTAGTGCCGGTGACATTGCTTTCACAGGCTATATATTCAATAATACGGGAACGATACCTGACCAGTTTTCATTTGTATTACTTGCTCCAATCGACCCGAGCACTACTATCCACTTTACAGATAACGGTTGGTTGGGTAGTGCATTCAGAACTGGCGAAACCGATATTGAATGGACAAGCAATGCAGCATATGCAGCAGGCACAGAAATAACCATAGTCAGTGGTGCAAGTACTGCTGTATTGAACAATAGTTCTTCTGCTGGGAGTTTGGTTGTAACAGGTGGTGCTTTGAGCCTCAATTTCAATGGTGACCAGATACTCTGCTATCAGGGTAGTACACTTACATCAAGCCCCACATTTATTACAGGCTTACACTCCAATGTGTATTCTACTACCAATAGCGATCCAGTCACAACCACTGCCGCTGCGTGGGATGGCACAAACAACTCCGCATTTTCAAGTAATATGCCAACAGGCCTTACAGGTGGTGTTAATGCAATTTGGTTGGGAACACAAGGCGTAATATCTTCTGAAACAGTAAATGCGCGTTTCAATTGCTCAGGCAATCTTTCTACAGTAGCCAATATCAAAACAAGTATTTACACATTGAGCAATTGGACAAAAGATATTATAGGTGTAGGCATTGGCACTACTCCATCATTTACACTGCCAACAGGGTGTTCTTTTCTTGCAGCCACCGCAACCACATGGAATGGCACTACATGGAGCAATGGCACACCAACAGCATCTGTTGATGCCATTATTGCCAGCAGCACTACACCAGGCAGCTTCACCTGCAAGACACTAACCATCAACAGTGGTGTAGCATTGACAATGAACAGCGGCGCTACTGCCAATATCAATGGCAGCCTTACCAACAATGGCAATGGCTTCAGCGGTACAGGTACTTTCAACTTTGCGGCAAGCAGCACCCTCAGCGGCAATTCCATCTCTTGTGCAGGTACGGTAACGGTAGCATCGGGCGCTACACTTACTACTGCGGGTCTACTCACTTTCACATCAGATGCTACCAACACAGGGCGCATAGGCAATAGTGCGGGTACAATCAGCGGTACGGTTAATACACAACGTTATATACCAGGTGGACGCAGAGCATTCCGTTTCCTTGCACATCCGTTCACATCTGCACAAAGCATGAGTGCGTTGACAGATGATATTGACATAACAGGCACTGGCGGCTCTCCGTTCACAACTACTGGTAGCAACAATCCTTCTGCTTTCTTCTTTGATGTAGCAACGGGAGATAATACAACTACAGGCAACAACCCCGGCTGGACGGCCTACACAGCATCTTCTACATGGGCACAATATCAGGCAATGCGTGTACTGGTGCGCGGTGCCAAGGGCGAAGGCCTGACAAGCGGTGCATATACACCAAGTGCAGTAACCATTGATATGAGTGGTACTGTAAATCAGGGTAACCAAACCATCACCCTTACAAAAGGTAGCGGTACAAGTTTTGTTTTAGTGGGCAATCCATTCCAGAGTCAGGTAAATATGGATGCAGTAAGCGGCACCAACATTGGTAGCAGCTTCTACATCTGGAATGCTAATCAGGGTACGAAGGGTGGCTATACTTCTTACACTTTCGGTTCTTCATCTTTCAACCTGCCTGCAGGTGGCGCATTTGTTACTACGCTTTCTGCAAATGGTTCTGTAGTAATAGAAGAAGCTGACAAGACAAGCAGTACTCCGGGTACTATGTTGAAGACAACAGGCATACCTAATCAGGTAGAACTGCAATTGGAAGACAGCACGATATTCTGGGACAGGTTGTTGCTGAATTTTGATGACAATGCTATGGCTACGGTAGATTATCCGGATGCCTCTAAGTTGTACAATCCCGATATGACCTTCTACACATTGAGCAAAGATGACAGTATGCTGTCTATAGATACGCGTCCGTACGTAGCAAGTGAAGTAATCAAGCTTGGTTTGTATGCAGGTATCAAAAGGAATTTCAAATTCACTGCACCAAATGTAAATATGCCTGCGTGTACAAAACTGTATTTCACAGATAAACTGCTGAGCAAAACAATTGAAGTAACCCCTGCGTTTGAATACTGGTTTACCGTAGATACAAGCAGCGCATCTTGGGGCAATAACCGCTTTGAGCTGAACACACAAGGCGTGCCTACGAGCAGCATCGCAAACGTAAACGCAAGCAAGCTGAAAGTGAAATTAGTGCCTAACCCTGCTACAGACAATGTAACACTCTATTACGAAGGTGCAGGCAAAGAACTGAACATAGCAGTAACAAATATGATGGGTGTTAAAGTGGCAACCACAAAAGCAGAAAATGTAAACGGTAACGTAACGATACCTACGGCACAACTGGCAAGCGGCATCTACAACGTAACCATCTACAACGGCAGCGAAGTGATGACACAGAAACTCATAAAACAATAATCCCTTCACGCTACAAAAACAATCCTCTTAAGTAATGAAACAACTAAGAATAATTGCAGCATATATTTTCTTCACCCTGCTGTCTGCAACAGCATATGCACAAGGCCCTGGCTTTGATGATGATGTGGTAGACGAAGTACCGCTGGATGGTGGCGTTAGTGCACTGGTAATAGCAGGCGCTGCCTACGGCGCTAAGAAGTTGAAGGATAGAAAGAAGAAATAGGCTTAATAGACAATATATACGAACAATCCCCTGCCGTTGTGGGGGATTTTTTATACAAGTTGTTGTGGTGTTTAACAAGCTCATATTATTAATAATCGATAGTTTTCTAAAATATTATATTTTGAACGAGTTTGGGAAATAGCATCAATGTAAACCACTTAAAGTAAAGCCTACACTGTCTTTCAGGGGATAAATACGCCAGAAAAAATCCTTCAATTGGTTCGACACTCGTTCCGTAGACTCCACAGAATAAAAACCTCTAAAGTGCTTTACTGATAAGCTTTTTGGAGGTTTTTTACTTTTAAATCACATCAACAAATAAGTAGTCAAAATAGGGGTAAAATGCCCCATTCTGCATGAGCATTACTTGAACGTGTTCAAGTGGAACTCATGCAAACTTTTAAAAGCATGGGAATCACATACAAATTCCTTTTAAATCAGCGTAGAAAAAGCATTAGTAACGACTATTCAATTGTACTTAGTATTTACACATCAGGTACGTAAGAATTATTCATTAAGGGAACAAATAAATGTCAAGGCCTACATTGTCTTTTAAAGGGTATGTGCGCCCAAAAAAAATCTTCAATTGGTTTAATACTCGTTCTGTATGCAGACTCCACTTTCTAAATTAAAGACCCCTGAAAGTTGCTGTTGTAAGGCTTTTCAGGGGTCTTTAATTTAGAATACTTTTAATAGTATTCTTATAAGCTGGTATTAAGCATTATTTTTTCTTCATGTCCTTCAACTTCTTAGCGCCGTAGGCAGCGCCTGCTATCACCAGTGCGCTTACGCCACCGTCAATAGGTACTTCATCAACCACATCGTCATCAAAGCCCGGTCCTTGTGCATATGCTGTTGCAGACAGCAGGGTGAAGAATATATATGCGGCAATTATTCTTAGTTGTTTCATATAGAGAATGTTTTAGCGTTGTGAAGGGATTATTGTTTTATCAGTTTCTGTGTCATCACTTCACTGCCGTTGTAGATGGTTACGTTGTAGATGCCGTTGGCAAGTTGTGCCGTAGGTATCGTTACATTACCATTTACATTTTCAGCTTTCGCCGTTGCCACTTTTACACCCATCATATTTGTTACAATAATGTTGAGCTCTTTGCCTGCACCTTCGTAAAACAGTGTTACATTATCTGTAGTAGGGTTGGGAACTAATTTAACTTTCAGCTTGCTTGCATTTATATTTTTGATGCTTGTAGGTTCGCCCTGTGTATTCAACTCGAAGCGGTTGTTGCCCCAGCTTGCGCTACTACTATCTACAGTAAACCAGTATTCAAACGCAGGTGTTACTTCTATTGTTTTGCTCAGCAGTTTATCTGTAAAGTAGAGCTTTGTACCTACAGGCATATTTACATTTGGTGCAGTGAATTTGAAATTCTTTTTGATGCCTGCATACAAACCAAGCTTGATTGTTTCGCTTGCTACATACGGACGTGTATCTATAGAAAGCATCGAGTCATCTTTGCTGAGTGTGTAGAAAGTCATATCAGGATTGTAGAGTTTCGCAGCATCAGGATAATCTACAGTTGCCATTGCGTTATCATCAAAATTCAGCAACAGCCTGTCCCAGAATATAGTGCTGTCTTCCAGCTTCAGTTCTACCTGATTAGCCATGCCTGTAGTTTTGAACATGGTGCCTGCAGTGCCACTTGTTTTGTCTGCCTCTTCAAACACAATAGAACCATTTGCAGAAAGGGTAGTAGCAAACGCACCACCACAAGGCAGATTGAAAGAAGAAGAACCGAAAGTATAAGATGTATAAGCACCACGTGTACCCTGATTAGCATCCCAGATATAGAAGCTGCTACCTACGTTGGTAAGTGCCAGTGCATCCATATTTACCTGGCTCGGGAACGGATTACCTACCAGTACAAAGTCAGTACCGCTGCCTTTAGTAAGGTTCACGGTAACATCGCCCTGATTTACCGTACCACTCATATCCAGCGTATTATTGCTTGGTGTATAGCTGCCTGCTGTCAGTCCTTCGCCCTTAGCACCACGCACCAGTACACGCATTGCCTGATACTGTGCCCATGTAGAAGATGCAGTGTAAGCCGTCCAGCCGGGATTGTTGCCTGTAGTGCTGTTATCACCTGCAATAACATCGAAGTAGAAAGCAGAAGGATTATTAGTTGCCGTAGTTGTAAATGGAGAACCACCACTACCTGTTATGTCTATATCATCCGTCAACGCACTCATGCTTTGCGCAGTAGTAAACGGATGCGATAAGAAACGGAAAGCACGCTTGCCGGGTACATAACGTTCTGTATTCACCACACCGCTGATGTAGCCACCTGCACCGCTGCCTGCAGCAATGCGTGCAGTACCTGTGGCGGTAGATTTCAATGTAAGTAGACCACCTGTGGTAAGCACACCACTTGTAGGTGTGTAAGTGCCAAGTATATTTACAGTACCACTACTGATAGTAGCACCTGTACTGTTATTTAATATAAGATTGCTGATGTTCAATGTGCCTGCTGCAATGCTTTGTGCAGAAGTACCATTCAGTTCTACTGTACCACCTGTACCGTTTACAGTACCGCTGTTGCTGATATTGCCTGTTACCTGCAGTGTACCACCGCTTACCGCTACACTTGCGCCACTATTGATGATGATAGATTGACAGCTAACCGTGCCGGATGTAATATCTGGATAATTAGGACAACCTGCAGGTATGCCTATATTATCTGTGTTACTAGGGGCGCTGCCGCCCTGCCAGTTTGTACCTGTTGTCCAGTTATTATTGGTAGTGCCTGTCCAGGAAAAAGGATATCCGTGTACTATATAGGGTTGCGCTTCAATAGGGGAATAAAACGCTATGAATACATGGTTGCTATTAGCCACCATAGAAGTAAATTGCCCTGTATTTCCTGAAGAAGCTAAGGTTACCGGAGTACCCCAGCTGCTACCGCTGGCATCGGTGGCGCGTATATATACCAGGTCGCCATTGGTATTATCATAATACGATATAGCGGGGTTGCCATTTACTATTTGCAGGCTTGTGTATTGCCCTGTAGTTCCTGAAGAAGCTACGGTTACCGGAGTACCCCAGCTGCTACCATTGGCATCGCTGGCGCGTACATATACCAGATCGAAATTGGTATTATTATAATATGATATAGCGGGGTTGCCATTCACTATTTGCATGCTGGTGTATTGCCCTACATTACCTGAAGAAGCTACCGTTACCGGAGTACCCCAGCTGCTACCATTAGCATCGGTGGCGCGCACATATACCAGGTTGGCATTGGTACCATCATAATAGGCTATAGCGGGGTTGCCATTCACTATTTGCATGCTGGTGTATTGCCCTACGACACCTGCAGAAGCTACCGTTACCGGAGTACCCCAGCTGCTACCATTAGCATCGGTGGCGCGCACATATACCAGGTTGGCATTGGTATTATCATAATAGGCTATAGCGGGGTTGCCATTTACTATTTGCATACTGGTGTGTTGCCCTACGATACCTGCAGAAGCTACAGTTACCGGAGTACCCCAGCTGCTACCATTGGCATCGGTGGCGCGTACATATTCCAGGTCGCTACCGCTAATATCATGATACGCTATAGCGGGGTTGCCATTCACTATTTGCATGCTGGTGTATGTCCCTACATCACCTGAAGAAGCTACTGCTGTTACCGGAGTAGCCCAGCTGCTACCATTGGCATCGGTGGCGCGTACATATGCCAGGTCGCCATTGGTACCATCAAAATAGGCTACAGCGGGGTTGCTATTTACTATTTGCATGCTGGTGTATTGTCCTACGATACCTGCAACATCCATACTTACCGGAGTACCCCAGCTGCTACCATTGGCATCGGTGGCGCGTACATATTCCAGATTGCCAATGTTAATATAAAAATACGCTATAGCGGGGTTGCCATTTACTATTTGCATGCTGGTGTATTGCCCTGTAGTTCCTGCAGAAGCTACGGTTACCGGAGTAGCCCAGCTGCTACCACTGACATCGGTGGCGCGTACATATACCAGGTCGCCATTGGTATTATCAGAATACGATATAGCGGGGTTGCCATTCACTATTTGCAGACTTGTGTAGTATCCTACAGCACCTGCAGAAGCTACTGTTACCGGAGTAGCCCAGCTGCTACCATTGGCATCGGTTGCGCGTACATATAGCAGGTCGCCATTGGTATTATCATGATACGCTATAGCGGGGTTGCCATTTACTATTTGCATGCTGGTGTAGAGTCCTACAGCACCTGCAGAAGCTACCGTTACCGGAGTACCCCAGCTGCTACCATTGGCATCGGTTGCGCGTATATATACCAGGTCGCCATTGGTAAAATCATAATACGATATAGCGGGGTTGCCATTTACTATTTGCATGCTGGTGTAGAGTCCTACGGCACCTGCAGAAGCTACCGTTACCGGAGTAGCCCAACTGCTACCATTGGCATCGGTGGCGCGTACATATACCAGGTCGGCATTGGTAACATCATAATACGATATAGCGGGATTGCCATTTACTATTTGCATGCTGGTGAATTGTCCTACATCACCTGAAGAAGCTACAGTTACTGGAGTAGCCCAGCTGCTACCATTGGCATCGGTGGCACGTATATATACCAGGTCGCCATTGGAATTATCTTGATACGCTATAGCGGGGTTGCCATTTACTATTTGCAGGCTTGAGTATTGCCCTACAGAACCTGCAGAAGCTACAGTTATCGGAGTACCCCAGCTGCTTCCAGTAGCATCGGTTGCGCGTACATATACAAGGTCCTGATGAGTGGCATCATAACATACCATAGCAGGGTTGCCGTTTACTATGGCCATTTTAGCATATTGTCCCAGAACACCACCTGTTCCGTTAATTGGATTTACAAGAGATACCGGGTTTTCCCATAACTGGGCATAGGTGTTTAGATGCATGCATAGCAATACAGCTACTGCAATTAATACATGTTTCATTTTTTTCATACAGAGGTGTTTGTTTTAGAAGTATAGTAACACCACTATAGAAGCAAACAATGTACATAACACTACCAATGCGGTGAAGATGTTATATTTATTTAGCTTATACATACAGGGGTGTTTTACAATGGAACAAATAACCGCTGTAGTTTATATATGGAGAAATTTTTAGCGTAACAACTTGCGTAACAATTAGCGTAACAGTCTGTTACGCTATGAAAATCAATTTATTATATAGTATGATATTATATGCTATTGAAAAAATCTTCTGGAGATATATCATCAGGCAATTGTATCTTCTTCAGCAGGCGGTATTTGCTTACGCGTACTGCATCGTTGCTAACGCCCAGCATGGCAGCCATCTCTTTATTATTAAGCCCCAGTTTGGTAAGTAATACAAATCGCATTTCGGCAGCAGTAATGTCAGGAAACTTAGTACGCACACGTCCGATATATCCCGGGTCTACTTTTTCGAATAGTGCCTGAAACTCTGCCCATTGCTCATCTGTAAGTATTACAGAGCGTTTTAATGTATACAGGTAGTCCGCGTGTAAGGGTATTTCGTTGGCGCATGGCAGCGCCTGATATTTTTCTATCTCTGATGTAAACTGCTCAATAAGATTGTTCTTTTCCTGTATGCTTTTGGTAAAGTCTTCCAACTGATGACGCGACAGTTGTTCTATTTTCTCCTTTTCTGCTTCTACGGCTATCAGTTTATTCCTGTGTTTTAGTTTTTGACGATTGATGAACAAAACACCCAGCAGCCCTGTCATAATGATGAGGGCAATAACAGCATTGCGTTGTAGTTTATTACGCTTTATCTCGATGTCTTTTACAACAGAGGAGTATTTGAGTGAGTCTGTTGTTTTTTGTACTCTGAATTCGGCCTCGACATGTGCAATCTCTTTCTGCACATCAGAGCCTTTGATGCTGTCTTTCAGTTTTGTATAGGCTACATGCCATATATACGCTTGTTTATAGTCTTGCTTTTTTTCACCAACAAAGCTCAGCCAATTGTAGATGTCTAGTTTATTATCCTGTAATCCTATCTTATTATTTAGTTGCAATGCATCTAACAGGTAGTGTTCAGCTTTTGCTAATAATTTTGGCCCATCTTTCATGCTATCCGGCAAATTGCTATAGTTGATGTAAGCACCTGCATATGTTGACCCAATACCGCTCAAATTAAAGGCAATACCTTTGTCGTTGCCCATTGCAGTATTCAGAGCAAGTGCTTTATAGAGATAGCTTAGTGCATTGTGATATTGATTTAACAGTATCAATTCTCCCCCAATGTTTCCATACAGTTGTGCCAAGTCTGGGCTGTGTGTAGCTTTCTTTTCTTCATTTTCAACTGCTTTCCTATACCAGCTGATAGCCTCTTTATGGTCTTCGCGAGCACTGTAGTAGTAGCCCATGTTGATACAGAGACTGTTTGGATAGGGGATACCCGCTTTTTCATACGCTTCTTTAGCTATCATCAGGTATTGGTAGGCTTTATCCCAATCTGCATTTTGGGTATATAACGCGCTAATGGCTACCGCCATAATAGCAATACGAGCAGGGTTTTTCTGAATGCGGGCAATAGACAGAGCTGTGTTATAGTGGCGTAGTGCAGATGGTATATTGTTTTGCAGTGCGTAGCTGCGCCCTATCAGGTTGTTTGCTTTCAGTTGGCCATAACTGTATTGCTTTTTTTCGGAAAGTGTGAGTGCTTGTGTTGCAAATGCACGGCTCGTATCCAGATTTATCTTGCTGTATTCATTAGATAGCTCAGCTAATAATAACACTTTATTGGTGTCGTCTTTTGCTACCAGCAATACTTGCTTTAGTGAGTCTATTTTTTGTTGAGTTGTTTGGGCAGAGCATATGTTGCTGAATACCATATATAATATGTATATAGCTAATGTATGCTTTGATGGGGTGTTACGCATAGTAGAATTGATCATGAGGATTAATACAAATATGTAGAGAATAATTGCATTAGTCAATATTGCATGCGTTGAATTATTTTATATTAAGTAGCAGTATTGAAAAATGTTTGCAATCTAAAATTTGATCATAGTCTTGTATCGTCTGTCTATAGGTATACACTTAATGTTAGTTGGAATAATAGTTGCGCGTTTATTAAAAGAAAAAGGAGCCATATTGGCTCCTTTTTCTTATCATCTAACGGGCTCATGTAATCGATAATCACCAGTTTTCTAAAATATTATATTTTGAACGAGTTTGAAAAAATGGCGCGATGTAAACCGGTTAAAGTAAAGTCTACAGTGTCTTTCAGTGGGTATATGCGCCAGAAAAAATCCTTCAGTTGCTTCGATATTTTCGCCAAGTTTTTATCGTTATCTGTAATCTATTGAAAGTTATAGTTTTAAGGGTTCGATGTCCCGTAGGGTTCAATGGCAGAACTTAAAATATATTTTATTGTTTTTATTGCATTTATTTCAATAATATCAACAAGAGGATAAATAAATAACCAGAAGACAAAATGATACATTCAAAAAATGTCTTCATCTATGGTCTATTCAAGAAACCCCAATTCCTTGATAGAATGGAAAAATATCGTATAATAAAATTTATTTGTATATATACTTGCATATCTATATCATGAAGAAAAACCAGTAGAGCTAAGAAAAAACAGTAGCTTACATTGTGTAAAGTCACTTTTGGTCAAGTGATTGATAGTCTTTCAAATTGCATTGATCAGTTTATGGAGAAGCTCATTCATATCGTGCATTCTAAGTGTTGGCCTGCAGTGCAAAAGCTTATTTCATTAGACAAAGTTGTTGCAGGCATATACATTTATTATGTACTGTCAAATGGAGTGTTTAGTTTGAAGTGGAGTTTCTTTAAAGTTAACTTCCCAACAATTAATCCGTTGAAAGGAACTTCAGTTTGTCTTCCTTATGTCAATTGGGTGCATTATGCTTTTTGCAATACTATGAAGGTGGAACAAACCACTAAAGTGTTTAATGATTTTGTAGTGCCTGAAAGCAGGAATATCCCAGGAAATGCTACTGAAAAGGATGTCTACATTGAATTTAAAAAGTTGCATCAGCCTTTGCTTTTTATTGTCAGTAAAAAGACCATATTATTCCTTCATCACTGAACAAGAATAATACCAATAAATATGGAGTAGCAAAGAAGATTTTAAATAATTTAAAGAAAGAGCATATTATATCTGCGAACAAAAATTGAAAGAAGTAGCCACAAATATTAATGACTTGATTTAAAGCTTATAATAATAAAACATTGAACATCTAACATCGTTACTGATAATTTTACGTAAATACTTCTCAATGAAACAATAAATTAAAAATAATATTAAATTATGAATATGAATGAAATAATCAAGAAAAGCAATAGAAAACTCTTATTATCAATTCTTTTAGTATTCCATATATATCACGGATTTGCCCAAAAACCAGATATTGTTCAACCAAGTAGCTCAAGTATCAATACCGCACTACTTCACACGGGAAGTTTTGTATGGGAACAAAATGTAAGCAATCTATTTAATGCCGAAAAACCTCAAATTCCAAATAAACGCTTTATCACTATTGGTAAGACAGTAAAGGAAATAACCATTGAAGAACGCATTACAGAAAATGGAAAGGATGTGGTTAAAAGAAAATCTGTTTTAAACGCAAGAACTTTTGAACCGTTGAGCGCTGTAGCAGAAACAGAAAAATTTTCTTATAATTTAGTTTTTGGAAGTAAAATAAAAGGTGAATTAGAAAATTATGCAAATGGTGAAAAAGAAAAGTTTGATGTGCCTATTGAAGAAAAGTTTTTTGTTGGAAGTTCATTAGAAATTTTGATAAGTATTTTACCGCTAAAAGAAGGTTATAAAGCATTTATTCCCCAAGTAAGTTTTGATCAAGGCTACAGAACCAAGGTAATGCGTTGGGAGATAGAAAAAGTACAAGAACTTAAAACCCCTTCTTGCAGAACAGGAGAAGTATTAGATGTTTTTTTGGTAGAGCTTAGAAACACACTTACTATTACTGAAACATATAAAATAGTAATAGACAAAAAAACAAGAAGGATACTTACGGTTGTCTATAACGGTAGTGGTGAAAAGTTTTATGTAGATAACCAAGAAGATATTCAACCAATAAAAACAAAGTTTGATGCAGAAGAAGCTAAGGCAATGATTAGCCAAGGCACTGCCAGGGTTACTGGCAAAGCATATACTGTGGATGAAAATAAGCCAAGAACTATAATGGAGAGTCTTAAAAGTAGAGACAAAATAAGAGCACCAAAAGGAAGCATTGTAATGTTAATTCCCAATACACCATATTTTAAAGAGTGGTCAGAATTCAATCTTTCAATACAAAAAAAATTCCCAGGAAAACTTGTTGGTGGGCAGATAATTAGTGGTTGTGGCCCTTATCCATTACCATTGGAAGTAAAAGAACAAACGCTTTTTACCGAAGTTACAGATAATAAAGGCAGTTTTTCATTTCAAAATCTGAAACCAGGAGAATACTATATAACGGTTCAGTTTATAGCCACAAAATATACACATACCACTCGTACACCGAATGGTTCTTATAATATTACTATTAATTCTGACGGTTCAGGTAGTGCAAGCCAAAATATGGATGTTACACAATGGGGTTCACCAACCAATGTAATGAATATTAAATTAGTAAGGATTGAAAAAGATGGACAAGAAGTAAAAATGGATTTAGACTGAGGAATACTGTTACTAGTATTGCCCAAAGTGGGGGCAATAGCTTTGATTGAACTTTAACGCTATAATTCGCGCTCATTGATATTGAGGGAGTCGTTATTGGCAACCATAGACAAAACTGCAAGACAAATGAACAACTATAAATATTCAAACACTGGCTAGCAAATGTATTTTTCTCAACGAAAAGGCCTGTTTTCTATTTGACCATACCTTAAGATTAAGATATATACATTTGTATAGTCCTGTATGAAGTATACATTCAATTTGAATTACAATAGTTGTTAGTCAAACAGACACATATTATTAATAATCGCCAGTTTTCTAAAATATTATATTTTGAACGAGTTTGAAAAATCGGCTCAGTGAAAACTGTTCAAAGCCAACCCTACACTGTCTTTCAAGGGATAAATACGCCAGAAAAAATCCTTCAATTGGTTCGACACTCGTTCCGTAGACTCCACAAATTAAATCTTAAAAACCCATCAAATCCTTTACACCAAAGGATTTCAGTTTTTTTTTTATTTAGCTCATTTTTTCTATTTATAAATAATAGAAAAAGAATTAATTATACTCAATGCATTACAGCGTTTTTCTGTTGTGGTAAAATTCATTGTCCAACTCTTTTTGTATCTAGGGGATGTTACTAAATTTATCTGATATATGTCAAATAAAATATGTTATTTGACATGTCTTAAGGGTGTATAATTGACAGGTCATACGTATTTAATCGTCTTATGTCAAAACCATGACATATTTAAAAATAATGATAATAAATATGGTTTACAGTCGGATTGCTTAGTACTTCCATATATCTTGCTCTTCATTGCAAAATAGGCTGAAGGATATGTTTTATATACAATTTGTTTTAGACGATTACCGTTATTAAACAACGTAATGCGTAGAATAGTTGCAACCATATTGGCGATTATGATACTTGTCCTGAATTTAGGGCTAAGTATTCATCTACATGTTTGCATGGGTAATGTGGTGGGCATTGCATTCGCTCAGCAAGATGAGGATGCCCCATGTGGTGGTTGTGGCATGAAAAAACAATCAGAAAAGAATGGCTGTTGTGAGGATGTGCAAAAAGTTGTTAAGACGGATGAGGGTAGCCTATTGCAATCAAAGATATTTGCCAATAATGATTTAATCAAAGATTTTGTATTACCATCCGTACTGCATGATATAGTGCGTCCTTGTATGGTTCTTCAAAAAGCCATTGCTTTCAACTCACATATTTTTGTCCCTCCTGATGTAATCTCTAAGCTTCCTTTATACATCTCGTTTCTCTCATTATTGATTTGATTTTACAAACAATTTTCGGGCTGTTTTCCGAAAAAAGGTTTAGTAATCTCAGGCTAGTGTGATTTTTGTAGTTACTATATGACTACTCCATATTTAGTAATTGACAGCTTTATATAAAGCGTCTACTATAGCCTGTGTCTGAAGAAAAATTATTGTATAGACATGTGTCGATCCATTATAAAGGTTAGACTAATGCTATTTAACAAAAATCCTTAAGATGCTGTTGCCTAAAAATAGCTATGCTACTATTGGTAGTAATCATGCTGATGTGCAAATATTGTTCTGGAACGACGAGTTTGCATCCAGATTGACAAAGCTTGTAATAAAAGGGTATCATCAACTCTTTGTTTTTTCCAAAGGCACAGGAGTTCATGAAATAGCTTTTGAGGATTATAAAATTACAGATTGCTCCTATCACATAGTACCTGCCGGAATACCCCATATGATCAGGGCGTTTAGAAAGGTTAAAGGTGTTATAATCTGTTTTACAGATGCTTATCTCGAACACTTGATCCATTTTGATTTTTCAGCATTGGAAGAAGGCTCAGAACATGAAAGATACATCTACAAAGCACATTCAGAAGAATTCCGTAAGCTATACAATGCAATACTCCCATATGCAAATGATTTGCTGAAACAACATAAGGACTCTCTGCTACTTAACGTAGTGGCAGTGCTTCTGCTGAAAATTATTAGAAATCATCAGGAACAGTTGAGTACTAACAAAAACCGCTTTATTGCCAGATTGTACAATCAAATCAACAAACACCTTCAGTGTAAATATTGCCATAAACCACAACAGTCTGTCGTTTCAAAAGAATTGAATATGCCTGAAGAACAACTGAATTATAACTTGAAAATATATTTTAAATGCTCTTTACTGCAATTGCAACGCCATAATATTTTACGTTCTGCTAAAGAATTATTGTACAAAACAAGCCTGCATCCTGCAGAGATAGCGGAACAGTTGGGGTTTCGGAATGAATATGAGTTTTTGAAGTTTTTTAGAAAACATACAGGTATGGGCCCCGCAGCCTATAAGTGTAATTACTATAATAGATGACCTAACACCTAGATAGGTGTGGCGTCATCACAAAACTAACAATATGGAAAAACTAAAGTTTAATCCTGCATTAAGGTTTCATTGGCTTACAGGTATGTATGATTTTTTGTTGTCTATTACATTTCCTGAAAGGAAGATAAAGCAACAACTTATTGATATGTCAGAGTTACGGGGAGATGAACAAGCCTTGGACTTTGGCATAGGAACCGGTACGCTTTCGCAGATGTTAAAAACCCAATATCCAAATATTCGTATCTGGGGGGTAGATGTAGATGATAATATTCTGACGATAGCATATGGAAAACTAAAAAACACTGTAGAGCTGTTGGTATATGATGGGAAACGACTGCCATTTACAAATGAAAAATTCGATACAGTGGTTTCGTCGCTTGTTTTTCATCATATCCCAACCAATATGAAGGCCGTAGTACTCAAAGAAATTTTTAGAGTACTTAAGCCTGGCGGGCAATTAATCATAGCAGATTTTGGGAAACCTGTTACTACATATGCCAAGATAGCATTCGCCATTTTCAGAAGATTAGATGGAGAAGAACAAACACGTGCTAACGCCAAGGGACAATTACCCAATTTTGTTAGAGCAGCAGGTTTTTTAGTAGTTGATGAATTTAAACATATAAATACTGCTTTTGGTACAGTTACATTTATTAAGTCAGTTAAAGAACTTTAAGCGCTGATTACAATAGATTGATGTGAAAGAATTATAGACAGATCGAGTTGTAGTTGGTTATTTCTCAAGTATTGCATCGTAGGGGTAGAGGTTGGTTGCCGAATGCTATAGTGAATTAAATAAAGCTAACAATCAGATGTAGTTTATAGTAAGACAGGTATTAATATACGTATTTTATGGTTATAGAAACAGTCATTTTCCATTTTTGGTGTTGATTGTCACGTGTTGGTTAAAGCTTCCTCGTATATCGCGTTGTTATCATAATTAACTTAGATTTGGTATAGTTGCTTACAATGAAAAGAATTCTAGTCATACTGCTTTTAGTTTGTTATACGCTATCTGCGTTTGGCATAAGTATGAATTTTCATTACTGTGGCGGCCACCTTAAATACGTTACGTTTAAGGATAATCATGAGAAAAAGTGTTGCAAGAAAAAAGTAATGCCCCCGGGGTGTTGCAAAGACAATAAAATCAAGTTCAAAAAAAACGGTAATGATTTATTAGGTGAGCAACTAAAGCTAAGTTTTCAAACTCTGCTGCTAACCGATGTGCCAACTTCTTTTGATTTTTATCTGAACTCTTCTATAGCTTACAAAGTTGAAGAAAAGCCAATTCACAATAATTCTCCTCCTGATATTTATTCCCCTCCTCTTTATCTTCTTAATGAGGTCTTCCTGATTTGATATAGTAATATGTGTATCGGCCGTAACCTTAATGGGTTCATGGCTAGGGGTGCTTTATGCATATCGAAACATATTAGTTTATCGTAATCGAATTTTTATGAAGACATACTTTATAGTATTATCAATATTCCTGTCTATTCCACTTGTTGCGTGTACTGAAAAAAAGTATAGTAAGTACCAATGTCCTATGAGATGTGAGCAAGATAAAACTTACGAAAAACCAGGTAAATGTCCTGTTTGTGAAATGGACTTGAAAGGGGTAGAATAGTTAAATGTCGCATTGCAATACTCAGTTCATTCTTTGATTGCACGATATGTACTTTTTAAAAAATTACTAAAATCAACTCAATGAAAAAAATTATTTCATCAATAGCATTGATGTCAGTAGTAGCTGTTTCCAATGCACAAACTACAGCATTAGATTTCAATCGTATGGATTGTAACGGTAATATGCGCCATTTGTTCACAGATTTGGACTCTGGAAAAGTAGTAATACTTGAATATTTTATGGGCCCAAATTGTACAGCTTGTGAAGATGCTGCAAAAGAAATAGAAGGCTTGAAGAATAGTTTGCTCACTAAATATCCTGGTAAAATAATGAGTTATGCCATGGGGTTTCAGAATAGTTATAGTTGTGCAACGATTAAAACATGGGTGTCGAATTTGGGTATTTCTGCGATACCAATGGACTCTGCAGCAACACAAGTAGCTTATTATGGTGGGTTTGCTATGCCTACAATTGCTGTTGTAGCAGGTACAGGGCACAAGATTCTTTATATGGCTAATGCAAGTAATGCTGGCTATTCTAAAGGGGATACTTCAAAAATCAGAACCGAAATAAATAAATTCCTAAACCCAACTGGTATTACAGGGAAAGAATCTAAACTGGCAAACGTATCAATTTTTCCGAACCCGGTCAGCGATTTCCTTAACATTGAATTCTATGTTAAGGAAACAACGGATATCACAATCCAAATAGTTGACATCACCGGCAGTATTGAATGGGAAGAAGTAAACAATAAGGTTCCTATAGGTGATTTCAGGAAAAGGATTCCAATATCACAGTTTGTACCAGGCTCTTATATTTCCAACGTTAAGGAGAACAATAATATTACTTCCAGGCATACTATAATTGTTACAAAATGAGGAGAGGGAATGGTGTGCTGATAGTGGTGGTGACTGTTTTAATGACGGTCGCTACCATTACTATAGCTCAAAAAAAATACAAGATATCTCCCCAAGATACCATGATTACTGTAATAGGTATAGGTGAAAAGAAATTGTTGTATATCAGACAGGAATCCATTTCTCCCAATACACTCAGTCTGGGTTGGAGTAAGCTATCCGCTGTATATCCTTCACTATGGAATGTTTTTATCTGTGATAATGGCACATGTTACAATAATCTACCAGATTCAGGAACGATGGCGCAGATATCCCCTGGAGAATTTGGTTTTTTAAGCCTGCATGTGAACGCCTATACTGTTTCCGGAATGGGTATTGTTCGGTATGCGGTTTGGGACCTTCAACAACCTTCTCTTATTGATACGCTCACATGGATAATTACAACTTTTCCGACAAGTATAGCAATAGGACCGTCATCGGAGTCCAATATGTATAGCAATAGGAAAAAAATATACCTCACACAACTTACAGGACTAATTGGTACGCAGGTTGTCATTTTTGATTTGTACGGTAAGCATGTACTAACTAAAAAAATTGAAACCGAAAATGAAGTTATTGATATGTCGCCATATCAGGATGGAGTCTATCTGATAAGTCTGAGAGGTGTGAACAAACAATTGAAAGTGTTTATCAGCAACTAAAATATTTAATAATGAGAATATCATGCTATAGTTTTTTTGTTTGTCTTCTGTTTACAGGCATTAATACGGTACTGGCACAAAATGCCTTGTATATACCGCCAGCATTGGTTGGTACATCATTCAATCTAGTTATACAATCTGGGACTACAAATATTTTTAGCGGATTTAATACCCCAACTTATGGTGTCAATGGTGTATGGATGGCACCTACATTAGTTATTAACAAAGGTGATAGTGTCACATTCGATGTGACTAATAATTTGCCAGTCAGTACAACCATTCATTGGCATGGTTTACATCTTCCATCTAAATGGGATGGAGGCCCACACCAGATTATTAATGCAGGTAGCAGCTGGAGCCCAAGATTTAAAGTGATGAATGATGCAGGGACATTCTGGTATCATCCTCATGGAGACAAAAAAACTGAATTACATGTAAGTAAAGGAATCGCTGGAATGATTATAGTAAAGGATCAGCAAGAGAGTCTACTTACATTACCAAGAACATATGGAGTAGATGATTTCCCATTAATTATTCAGTCTAAATCGTTTGATATTTTAAAACAGATAGCTATAGCTACAGAGGATGACACAACCATGCTTGTAAATGGTACTATGGAGCCTTATCTGAATGCACCTGCACAGGTAGTACGGCTCCGTCTTCTTAACGGTTCGACTAGCAGAAGCTTTAAATTGGGATTCACCGGTAATATCTCATTCTCACTCATTGGAAATGATGCAGGACTATTAGATAGCCCAACAACTTTAACACGTCTTCAAATTGCTCCGGGTGAACGCTATGAGATTTTGCTAAACCTAACCGGTAAATCCGGACAAACTATTTACCTGAGAAATTTCGGTTCGGAAATTACTAACGGTATACATGGTTCTGCACAAGTTGGTACTACAGGAGGTATTATTCCCGGGTATGTTGATAATAAGCTAAATGGAGCGGATTACGATATACTTAAACTCATGGTGAGTCCAACAACAACCCTACCTGTAACAACGATTCCGACCGCTTTAATATCACAAACCCCGCCACCATTAAGTAGCGTAAATAAGTCTCGTACTTTTTTGTTCGAACCTGAACCCCCTTCATCGCCGGATAAAGAAGTTGAAGGACCATTCCTCATTAATGGTAAGAGCTTTGATATGAATGTTGTTAACGATACTGTCAAGCTTGGACAAACTGAAATATGGAGGTTGATAAATACCACAGAAATAGCGCACCCGTTTCACATCCACGATGTTTGGTTTTACATTTTAGACATTAATGGAATGCCACCTCCACTATATGAGAGAGGGAAAAAAGATGTGGTATTAGTTCCGCCAAACGATACTGTCCGGTTTATTACAAGATTTGAAGATTTCGCAGACCCAATTGTGCCATTTATGTACCATTGCCATTTATTGCACCATGAGGATGAAGGTATGATGGGCTCCTTTATAGTATTAGATACTTCCTCGTCCGTAAAAATTAATCTTACAGAAAACATCAATTACAAAGTATATCCGAATCCAGCCAATATGGCTTGGAAGATTGAAGGCTCGGCCAATAGTCATATTGTTGAACTAGCTCTTTATGACATGACGGGTAGGCTCGTGTATATAGATTCTGTACCTGTTGTGAATGCCAAATTCAATTCCACTATTGTATGTAGCCAACTATATGAGGGGGTATATGCCTTAAAGATTAGAACAGCCACAGCAACAAATACATTATTGTTATCAAAAACAAATTACTAATCACTAAAAAAATACAGTATGAAAAAAGGATTATTTCTATTGCTGCAACTAAGTATAAGTTACGTTGCATTAGCACAAAGTGAGCTGGATAAATACCTGACAGCATCCAATGTCTTTAAAGTTATTGGCAGCACCTCTAACAACCTGACGGCACCACATGATTTAGATTTTGTCCCTGGTCGTCCCGGAGAGTTATGGGTACTAAATAAAGAGTCTGGTGGTGGTAGTGTAGTCATATTTTTTGATGCAGGAAAGCCAACACAGTTTTCACAATTTCGTCGGGACTCTCATAATGATCACTTTATGGTTAACGCTGTTGCTATTTCGATGGGTAATAATGGCACATTTTGTACTGCGCAAGAAATTAAAAATACCGGCTCTGCATCTTCTACGTTTATGGGCCCGGCTTTATGGTCAAGCGACACAGCAATTTTTGCCAGAATTAATCAGAATAACTGGGTAAGTGGTCAACCATTAGGTAGTCATCTGGATATGTTACACCAAAGCCCCTTTGGTATGGGAGTTGCGCATGATACGGGCAATGTATATTGGTATTTTGATGGATATAATGGTAATATCTGCAAGTATCAGTTTTCGACGCCGCATGAGATTGGCGGAGATGATCATTCGGATGGACGAATATATCGTTATACAGGTGTGACGGTAACGAGAAAACCTAATATGCCAAGCCACCTTGCACTAGACAAACAGAATAATTGGCTTTACATTGTAGATGGTGGATCCGGAAAGATATTGCGCCTCAAAACAAATAGCGGTGTAAAAGGCAGTACCCTTACAGTGCCAACAACCGCAGGTGAGCCATTAGCCGTTTATGAATCTGTGATCAACGCAACAACAGAAACAATTGTTTCTTCAGGTCTTACTTCACCTTGCGGAATTGATTATCGTTCAGGCAGAATTGTGGTAAGCGATAATGCTGATGGTAAGCTATATATATATGACGTAACAACAACGCCTGCAACACTGAAAGGGTCTATCAGTACTGGTGCATCTGGAGTTATGGGGCTAAGAATAGATGATAATAACCGTATCTGGTTTGTAAATAAAACTACAAAGGAACTGATACGCTTAGAAAATCCGAATGTGGTTGGTGTGCAGGAGAATATGGTAAGTAGCATGTCATTTTCTGTTTATCCCAATCCCGCCACTACAACTCTTTCAATAGAAGTAAATAATCAGACAAAAGAATCTTTAGCTATAAGTATGTCCGATATGACAGGGCGTATTATATATAGTGGGTCTACAAACGGATCAACTCACAATATTGATATATCGCATTATACCAAAGGGGTCTACTTGATTGCACTATCCGGTAAATATGGTGTTGCAGTACAAAAGGTGGTCATTCAATAGCACTAACAATATGCAACACAGAGGGAAAGATCATAAACATGTGCACAACGACATGCATGAAACGGAAGCGAAAAATAGTGCACATGATTTGTCTAGTAAACAATATCTGGGTGGTCCATTTGTAAAAACGACGGATAAAATAGAAGAACACGATGCACACAAAGGTCATCATATTGAAGACTTCCTGAAACGGTTTTGGATATGTACTGCTATTAGTTTGCCTGTATTGCTGTTGTCTCATATGATACAACAATGGGTAGGTATAAAACTGGATTTTGAAGGCGATAAGTATGTGTTGCTTCTATTGGGTAGCTTCATCTATTTCTATGGGGGGATGCCTTTTTTAAGAGGTCTTTTTAATGAATTGAAAAGGGCTGAACCAGGCATGATGACCTTGATTGCTGTGGCAATTTCTGCAGCTTATGTTTATAGTGTAGCTATAGTGTTCGGGCTGCCGGGGATGGATTTTTTTTGGGAGTTGGCAACATTAATTGATATTATGTTGCTGGGACACTGGCTTGAGATACGATCTGGAATGGCAGCATCACGAGCGCTAGAATCTTTGGTTGCATTACTACCGTCTGTTGTTCACTTGGAAAAGAACGGTAAAGTGGTTGATACCACACTGCAGGATTTAGAAAGAAATGATATAGTTCACATACGGCCGGGAGAAAAAATACCTGCCGATGGGCGGATTATAGAAGGCGATTCCTATATAAACGAAAGTATGCTTACGGGGGAGAGTTTACCAATTAAAAAAAGTGTGAATGATAATCTGATCGGGGGGGCTATAAATGGAGATGGCTTTCTAAAAATCCGTGTCACCGGTACGGGTAAGGAGAGCTATCTACATAAGATTGTTAGCATGGTTCAAACTGCACAAGGTGTTAAATCCCAAACTCAAAACCTCGCAAATAAAGTAGCCCGTTGGCTTACACTTTTTTCACTAAGCGTAGGTCTTATGACCTTTATTGTATGGTTAGTAAATGGCTCTTCACTTTCTTTTGCATTGGAACGTATGGTGACAGTTATGGTCACCTCTTGTCCACACGCACTTGGGGTAGCCATACCTTTAGTTGTTTCGGTATCTACCAGTTTAGCTGCAACACATGGCTTATTGATACGCAATCGTACAGCATTTGAAAATGCAAGAAATATCACCACGGTTATTTTTGATAAAACAGGTACGCTGACTAAAGGAAGTCATGAGGTTCAACAAATACTTTCTTTGGATAGCCAATATACATCAGATGAGATATTGCAGTATGCTGCGTCAGTACAGCAATACTCAGAGCATTACATTGCACGCGGCATACTTAATAAACTAAAACAGAAGCAACTGCCGCTATTGCCATCTGGGACATTTTATTATATGCAAGGCATTGGTGTAAGTGCAACAGTAAACGATAAAAAGGTTGTGATTGCAGGCCCAAATTATTTCAGGGAACGACAAATAAATATCCCGAATGTACCTGAGAGTATCAATCGATCTATATATACTGTCAGTTTTCTTTTAATTGATGACTATCCGGTCGGCCTTATTACTCTTGCAGATAGTATCAGGGATACCGCAGTACAAGCAATAGCGGATCTCAAAAAGATGCAAATAAAATCATATTTGCTCACCGGAGATAATGAGAATATAGCTGCTGCAGTAGCTGCTGAACTGAATATGGATGGATATATGGCAAATGTATTACCGCATGAGAAACAGCAAAAAGTTCAGCAGTTCCAGAAGAGTGGAGAAGTTATAGCAATGACTGGAGATGGCGTAAATGATGCACCCGCCCTTGCAATAGCAGATATAGGCATTGCAATAGGGTCTGGTACAGATGTTGCTGCAGAAACAGCAGATATAATATTAGTAAACAGTGATCCTGGAGATGTTGTGAACATGATAGCTTTTGGCAAAGCCACATACAGTAAAATGATCCAGAATTTAGTATGGGCAGTAGGCTATAATGTAATTGCAATTCCTTTGGCAGCAGGTGTTCTATATCCTGCGTTTATATTGAGCCCCGCGATGGGTGCAGTGCTAATGAGTATCAGCACAATAATAGTTGCAATTAATGCCCGGTTACTACGGGTAAAAAAATAAGAATATACCAATCATTTTTTCTAACAATAAAATAACGAATCATGAAAAGAATAGTGTTATGTATGACAGCTCTTATGACTATATTCTCGGCCTGCAATAGCGCCTCTACGAATAATGAAACCGCGGATACAAGTGCTGTAGCTAAAGAGAATTCGTTGGCATTACCTGCATCGCCGGTAAGTGTTATTCTGAGCAATTACCTTAAACTCAAAAATGCACTTGCAGACGATGATAGTAAAGAAGCAGCTGATGCGGCTAATAGTCTGTTGATAGATATACAAAGCATAGATATGGCTGCGATGGATGAGCAAAAACATAAAGCCTATATGCTTGTATTAGATGATATTAAAGAGAATGCGGCGCATATTAGGGATAATGCTGAGAAGATAAGTCATCAACGTGAACATTTTGAAATGCTAAGTAAGGACGTATACGATTTAGTTAAAGCTTTTGGTGCCGGTCAGACATTGTATAAAGATTTTTGCCCGATGGCATCAGAAGGTAAAGGTGCATTCTGGTTAAGTGAATATGAAGATATCCGAAATCCGTACTTAGGAGGGCAGATGCCAAAATGCGGTGAAGTACAGGAAAAGCTCAAATAAACGCTATGAGAAAATATAGCAAAATTTGGATCAGTATTATTATTGCGTCGATATTAATCCAGCTTTGGCAGCCTGCTCGTAATGATAACGAGCAGGTTCTTGCTACAGATATTACAAAGGTTATAACACTTCCCGAAAAAGTACAACATCTACTTAAGAAATCTTGTTATGATTGCCATAGCAATAAGACTGAATATCCATGGTATGCGAGAGTGCAACCGATGGCATGGTTTATTAGCAGGCATATTAGAGGTGGTAAATCAAAACTGAACTTTAGCGACTTTGGATCATATACACCAAGAAGGCAAAGCAATAAATTAAAAACTATTGCAAGCGTGATAAAAAAACAAGAAATGCCACTTGCTTCCTACTTATTGCTTCATCCGGCTGCACGACTGTCTGAAGCAGAGCGAAAAATGCTGATTACATGGGCAGAAAGAACTGCTTTAGAACTTGATAAGTAAATAATGAAAGAAAAAATGATTAAGACGGGTAGGTATTAAGATAAAATATAAATATGAAACACATATTGTTTTTGATTTTGCTAATGCTTTCAACGGGCACGCAATATGCACAAGAGAAGAAAAAAGTAATCTATTATACGTGTACTATGCATCCTGAAGTTAGGGCTAGCCAACCAGGTAAATGCCCCAAGTGCGGCATGGTATTAGTGAAGAAGCAATTGAAAGATTCGGGTAAATCACAACGCAATACCTCAGCTGATACTTTGTACGATACTAGTAACAAAGACAAACCTACAGGCAATTCATCGCACGAAAAGAACACGGATACTGAAGAACATACGTATCATAATAAGGAATTACAAATGCCTGTTAAGACAACAGTAGAGGAAATGCCGAGTCCAATTGAATCAGTAACAAAAATAATTAAGGCGAAGCAACCTAAAAAAATACGCTATGATCTCTATGTAGCGGACACAATTGTTAACTATACCGGTAAAAGAAAAAAAGCAATTGCTATTAATGGGTCAATACCTGCACCTACATTGTTTTTTACAGAAGGAGATACTGCAGAGATTTATGTACATAATACCATGCGTCATGAAACCTCTATACATTGGCATGGTATTATATTGCCTAATAAAGAAGACGGCGTGCCATATCTTACAACGGCACCTATTAAGCCAGGCCGAACACATGTTTTTCGTTTTCCTGTAATTCAAAGCGGTACTTATTGGTATCACTCCCATACCAAAGTACAAGAGCAAAGTGGAATGTATGGTGCATTGATATTTTATAAACGAGAAGAACCTGATATCAAACAACAGGCTATAGTTATTAGTGAATGGGCAGACATGCGACCGCATGAAATTGACCGTAGTTTACATAGCCAAACTGACTGGTTTGCAATAAAGAAAAATGCAGTTCAAAGTTATGCAGAAGCCATAAGTGTAGGACACTTTGGGACAAAGATTGGTAATGAATGGAAACGTATGCTTGCGATGGATGTAAGTGATGTTGCATATGATCGGTTTCTTGTTAATGGAGATACTGCAAAAACGTTTTCACAATATAAGAAAGGCGATAAGGTAAAACTGCGTATAATCAATGGAAGCGCATCATCGTATTTCTGGCTGAAGTTTGCTGGTGGAAAAATGACTGTAGTTGCTAATGATGGTGAAGATGTCGAACCTGTTGCTGTTGATAGACTTATTATTGGTACCGCGGAAACCTACGATGTTATTGTTACAATCCCTGATAATATGCGTTACGAGTTTTTAGTTACACCGGAAGACAGAACTAAATATGCTTCTATATGGCTAGGGAAAGGCATGAGTATGCCAGCAATCCGAATGCCTAAATTGAAGTATTTCGAAGGTATGAAGATGATGAATGGTATGATGAAAATGAATGGTGATATGAAAGAAATGCCGGGAATGAAAATGACAAATCAAGTGATGGATATGAACACCGTTATGTACCCTGAGATAATGGACGCTAGCCATGATATGATAGGTAAGGATAACAGCGCAATACATAATGCTGAAAATATGAATACGGGGAATTCAGATATCATAACACTTAACTATGCTATGTTAAAGGCTCCTAATAAAACCACACTTCCTGATAATTGGTCAAAACGCACATTTTTTTTCAATCTAACAGGCAACATGAATCGCTATGTTTGGACGATAGATAATAGAGCTGTTTCAGAAGCTAAGCGCATATGGATAAAGAAGGGAGAAATTATTCGAATTGTGCTTTTCAATAACACAATGATGCGACATCCTATGCATTTACATGGTCATTTTTTTCGTTTACTGAATAAGCATGGTGCTTATTCACCCTTAAAGAATACATTGGATATTATGCCAATGGAGAGAGATACGATTGAATTTGCTGCCACTGAAAGCGGCGACTGGTTTTTCCATTGCCACATATTGTATCATATGATGAGTGGTATGGGTAGAATATTTAGTTATGAAAGCAGTCCTCCTAATCCTGATATCCCGGACCCGAAGTATGCACAGCGGAAACTATTTCAGGATGACCGAAGCTTTCACCTAATGGCTGAAATTGGTATAGAAACTAACGGTAGTGATGGACGTGCAATGTTGAATAATAAACGTTGGCGCCTAGAGACATTATGGCACTTGGGATATCAGGAACATCATGGATATGAAAGTGAGACAAGTGTAGGTCGGTATTTGGGAAAAATGCAATGGTGGTATGTATATGCAGGTTTTGACTACCACTATAAAGCACAATCAGGTATCCGTTTGGATGAAGCATATAACTTGTTTGGTCAGCTCAGCAATAAGAATAATCGAAAAACGGTTGTTGCTGGTGTACAATATATTCTGCCTATGCTTTTTGTTGCTGATGCCCGCATTGATGGAGATGGTAAGGTGAGATTACAAGTGAGCAGGGAAGATATTCCTGTTGCTAAAAGGCTTCGCCTGAATTTTATGGTCAATACAGATCGTGAATACATGGCAGGCTTACGTTATATCGTCACAAAATATATTGCTGTATCCAGCCATTATGATAGTGATATGGGGCTTGGGGCAGGGTTAACTATTATTTATTAATCTTCTATAAATATTTTTGAAAATTTTACTAGAGGATATAATCTACTGGTGATTGTTTAATGTGTTATTTAGAGCATAAAAGTATCTAGATTATTGTACTTGAATTGTTTGTTAGTGACTACTACAAACTCGCTACAAATATGTTACAAGTAAGCTGTTGCTATTTCTCCATGGTATTTTTTTTAAAAATTTCAGCCTGTTTCCGATTATTTGCAATGATATATTCAGGGATGTCTTCTTGTAGGGCTTGCGAAATAATGGCGATATATATCCTAAATACATTCAGCATAAAAATATTATCCCTGCTAATAATATCACGGATATACTTACAAAGATTAGTAGTGCATCCATAGTACGCATTGAAAATGGCGCAATCATTTTAGAGAACTCTACGGCCCTGTATAATCCTGAATATCACTGCTATCACAGCTAAAACTAATAAGATGTGAATAATGCCGCCTACGCCGTATCCGATGAATCCGATTGCCCAAATGGTAACAAGAATAACGGCAATAATGTATAGTATTTGTTGCATACTTAGTTTGATTGATTAATGAGTGTTAAGTTGTTAGATTGTGCAGATTCTATTGCTAATTGCTTTTTGGTAGAATTGATGAGATCAAACTCACAGGTTATTGTTACGTCTTCCCCTATCATTGCTCCTCCGGTTTCTAAACCATTATTCAATACCAAGCCCCATTCCATTCTGTTTATTTTTCCGGTAACTGAAAATCCTGCTTTTTCATTTCCCCAAAGGTCATAGATAATGCCATCGTATTGTACATTGAACCTGACAGGTTTGGTAATGCCCTTCAGTGTTAAATAGCCCCATAGCTTTTGGTTACCATCCGTGTCTGCTTTAGCTATCCCGTTTGATGTAAAGGTGATCTACGGATAATTTTTTACATCAAAGAAATCTTCACTTTTCAAATGTTCATCACGTAGAGCATCACCTGTGTCAATGGATGCAACCTCAATCGATAAATCAATCTCTGCAGTTTCAAAATTCTTGTCGCTGGTATGTACACTTACGTCTATTTTTTTAAATGACCCCTTGATATTGGATATTAACAGATGCCTCACTTTGAATGAGATTTCACTATGTGCTTGGTCAATAGACCAGATGTTGGTTGTAACCATATGTTTCTGTTTAGCTTTTTAATAAACTGTTATTAGTTCAGATAACGCCTCAGTATCCAGGCTGTAGTTTCGTGTTGTTCCATTAAGCCGGTAAGAAAGTCCGCAGTACCTGCATCTTTATTTTTATCCGAAGATTCATCTATGCCTTTTCTTAAAATCACAACCATGGTTTCATGGTCAGTGAGCAGCTCTTTCAGCAAATCTTTGGGCTGGGCATATTTGTCAGGACGCTCTTTGATAGTGGATAGCGAAAGGAACTCTTGCATAGTACCTATAGTATTGAAACCAAGCTTGCCAATGCGCTCGGCTACTTCATCGATAGCTTCTTCCAGCTCTTTATATTGTTTTTCAAATAGCTTGTGTAGCTCCATAAAGCTTTCCCCTGCCACATTCCAGTGAAACTTTCGGGTTTTGGTATACAATACCATTTCATTCGATAGTATGCCGGAAAGTAAAGTTGTGCTGTTTTGTAGATTTTTGTCTGTAATACCGATGTTTGTCTTCATAATTAATTGTATTGATTTTGAGTGTATGATAAATTGGCCTTACTGTGCCAGAAAACCGCCATCTATTTCTAGTGTAGAACCTGTAATAAAAGAGCTGTCATCGCTGGCTAGGAAAATGAACCCCTTTGTGATTTCTTCAGGTATTCCCAATCGCTTCATAGGATGTAGGTCAATTATCTTTTGCTCTGTGTCTATATCCTTAGTGATGCCCGCCTCGGCTAACATCGGAGTATTGATAAAGCCAGGGCAAATTGCATTGACTCTGATGCCCATTGCTGCATATTCTAATGCTGCCGTTTGTGTTAGCCCGATAACGCCGTGTTTGGCAGCTACGTAATGAGATGACATAGGGAAGCCCACCTTGCCCAAGATCGACGACATGTTTATGATAACACCCTTCTTTTGTTTCTCCATCTGGCTCAATTCATGGCTCATACAATTAAAAACACCATTAAGGTTTACATCAATGACTTTCAGCCAGGCATCCTGTGTCATATCGCCAACTTTATTGGGCTCACCCCCAATGCCTGCATTGTTTAGTGCAACATCAATTGTTTTGAATTTTTCTACAGTAGTATCTATTGCACTTTTTACATCCCCGTAAACAGATACATTGCAATCAATGAATAAGGCAGCATCGTTTTCCCTTTGTATTTCTGCCATAACAATATCGCTTATGTCAGACTTTAAGTCTGCAATAACAACGTTTGCTCCTTCTCTGGCAGCGGCAATGGCGCAAGATTTCCCTATACCTGATAGCCCGCCTGTAATGAATATTGTTTTGCTTTCCAGTTTCTTCATTTTTTATTTTGTGCTTGAGTAAAGATGCTTTTTATGTTGTCTTGTTTGCTGTGTGAGTAATATGTACCTATGATTTTTGTGCATACTACCAATGTGTGTTTACTATCTTATTAAGTTGAAAGGCTAGCGTTTTTTGTCGGTATAAATGAAATTCATGGTGATAGGGCTTATACTTCTTCTATATAGGGGGGCGTACGGTCTCAAAGCTTCATTGATATGATAATAGTTTTTTTGGTTAGCTTCAGATTTCAATTAGAATTGGTGTAAGTATTGTAGTGTGTCTATATTAGTAATAGTTGGTTGATACTGTTGTTTATTGCTCAAAACTGAACATTCTATTTTCTCCGGTTGACTAAATCTGTAAGCTTTTGCTTTTGTGTGTTTACATCAGCCTGATATTTTTCCTGCTCAGTTTTGTTTTCAAGAATACGTGTTTCAAGTTCAGCGCGTTTCTGCTCAAGTTCAGCACCGTTATTGAATTGTGTTTTGTATGTAGATTCAGATTTTATTACAACCTGATTTTGTTCCTTAATCATTAGCTCCAGATTATAGGCTTCAATGGCAGGGGTTAGTCCATTTAAGTAGGCCTTGGCTTGTTCCATGTTCAGATAGTTCAGTTCTGTTGCAGCTCCCTTTTCATCACTCGGTTTCGTCAATAGTAGGGATACTATCGTGAACCCTCTGTCTTGCCTGCTTTTTTGTTCTATTTTAAAATAGAGGTCTGCATTGTCATTACCGGAGGCAATGCTTTGCGTATTCCTGAAGGTTGTGAAACCTTTAAGGTCTGTACCTTTTGACTTGCCTTTTTTTGACAAATAGTCGTTTAGCGCTTCCTTCACAATGTCAGATGAGTATGGTAGTTCTATTGTTGCCGCAGGTTGTTCTGTTCTTTGTAGTCGTACTGTGCCTTCTGTTGCCTGGGCATATGCCGAAACAGTAATAAAGCTAAGACAACATACCAGTATTATATTTTTCATGTGTAATGATTTATTGTTGTAATAATGTGCCTGAATCTGTAGAAAGGCGGATTACTATTTATCCAAAATGATATCTCTCTGCACTTTTATGCCTTCAGCTTTTGATAAGAATATCTGAAAACCAAGATTGATGGATATACGGTTGACCTGAGGTGTTCCGCCGATGTGACGATACTCTCCACCAACTTCCAGTGCCACATTTTTATTCAGGAAAATATCTATGCCGGGGTTTACATACAGTATGCCGCCATTGGTAGTTACATTGGTTTTAGTACCATCTGCATTTTTAAAGCGACTATTTCTGCCACCAAAACCTGCGCCACCCTCTACGAAGAACATAACACGGCGTGGGATGTCCTGAAAATTGTCTTTGCCCACAAATATTCTGGCAAATGGCGTTGCACCGTAGTTCATCGTTGTATTAGCGTTTACAACGTCAACGCCTAGCTCTACAGCCATACCTATTACAAGGTTTTCGTTCAGAAAGTACCCAAGCTTGGGTTGAAGGCTTGCATTGTATCCTGTATTGTTGTTCTGAATGTTTACAGAGCTTGTCATAATGTTTGCTCCGATCATATAATTTCGTTTAATAGTCTGCGCTGTTGCAGCATTGCTTAGGCAAAGTATTAAGATTGCGTAGATTGTATTTTTCATGATTGTTTTTTTGTCGGTCGGATATGGTGCCCTCCAACTGAAACTCTCATGTATTTTCATTGTATGAATTACTGTGAGAGATTTCAGAGGCGGACATACAGAATCAGCCAGACCATTGAATGATTCTATAGCTAGTTTTAGTGTTTAGACTGAACATCTTGAATAAGAGAAATTACTTCTTCTCTTTTCATGTTTAGCTTTTTTTCAACACGGCTCAGCAATTCATTTTCTTTACCGCTTTCCAGCTTTACATCCTGTTCTGTAAGCGTTGGATGGTTCTTCATTAGTTGTTTTGAAGAATTTTCCCAGTTTCCCGTAATCTTGAACTCAGCCGTTCTTGGTTTTGTTTCTTCTTGCATTTTATTAATGTTTTATTGTGAAAGAACTTTCACATTGTAAAGGTCTGTTTGTTTTGGTTATAAAATATTACACGCTACATTCAAATAGTTGCTTAAATCATACTTAACATAAGTATGCCAGTGATTTTACAGGTAATATGGATATTGCCGATGATTTACAGATTAGCTTTTGGGGACGTGTTTACGACATTGCTGAAACGCAATACAGTAGGCATTTTGTTAATAGTGATTAATAAAAATCATTTTTAGTGTTTATATGGAAAATAAGACGACCTTCACAATTGCTAATCGTATTTTATTGGAAATATAACCTCAATCAACCCTTAGTACAGGTTGCTATTTATACCCTTCTTGTTTCCGAAATCGTACTTTTTATTGCACTAGAAAATATTAATACTGGGGCCAGATAAAATATTTTCAACAACTGAATGATATACTATGAAGTTATACATCAAGTATATGGTCAGCTTACGGTGTAAAATGATCGTAAAACAAGAACTGATAAAACTCGGGATAAAATACGTAAGTATCGATCTGGGAATTATAGACGTTTGCGACGAGATAACACCTGATGATTACGCAGCATTAAAAACAGGATTATCTCACTATGGATTGGAATTATTAGATGATAAGAAAGCAATATTGATAGAGAAGGTAAAAAGTATAGTAGTTGAAATGATTCATTATTCAGATGAACTGCCTACGCTCAAATATTCAGAATATATCAGCCAGAAGCTTGGTTATAATTATACATACCTGGCTAATATATTTTCGGAAGTAAAAGGCATTACTATACAGCAGTACATTATTATCAACAAGATTGAAAGAGCAAAAGAGATGATATTGTACAACGATATGAACCTGACTGAAATCGCTCGCCTTCTTAATTATAGCAGTGTAGCTCATCTTTCTAATCAGTTTAAAAAAATAACAGGGCTTACTCCCAGCTATTTCAAGAAGCTTCGCGATCAAAAAAGAACAGCTATTGAAGATCTGTGATATTTACAAGCCGGGATTGATTTGTATGCCACAGTCACAGCGCAGTATGCTTAGCTTGAATGGCCACGATAACATTAACATTCATCAACAATATTTATAAATATGGATCAGCAGAATTTGAATAACGCAGAAAAGGAGATAGAAAAGGCTAAAGCTTTTATAGTGGTGGAAATTATTGAGTACGTGCCTAATTCGGTAGTTATTAAGACTATTATAAAAAAGGCGACAGGTAATGTCACAGCCGTTTCATTCGACTATGGAGAGTCGCTCGGTAATAAAACTGTACAATTTGACACTTTTATTCAGGTAATTGAAGGGAAAGCGGAGATAATAATCGGCGATACCACGCAAATGCTCTTAACCGGAGAGTCAATCATCATTCCGGCACATTCTCCTCACGAAATTAAAGCTAATGAAAGGTTCAAGATGTTATCGACTGTAATAAAAAGTGGTTACGAAGAACTGATTTGATACAACAACCGTTTAAATGTCAACAAATGGATACAATCAGTATGGTTCTTAATTCGCTTAAGAATAAGGGACAAGACAATGAGTTTTCGATAGCTAAGAGTGGGGCTATCTTGCTATGTGGTAAAAGGTATAAGAACAGTGAAATATCTATAATTCATATTTACAGGTTTGAAGAAGATACAGATCCTGCAGAGCAGGCAATTATCTACCTGATAAGGACTAATGACGGTATAGTAGGCTATAGCCTGGATGCCTATGGTGTATATACTCATCACGGCAACGATGGTTTTGGCGCAGCTATCAAGAAAATGAATATGGCCTGATTGCTATGGGATTAGTTGTTACGGTTTGCTCTTTAACAACATCTTTAAGCAGTGTGATTGCAAGAAAAAACCTTTTGTTGTTCGATTTTTGGGTATAATTTTTTTCCTGCAATTAAGAAAATTCCTGAAAGTATTTGCTCTTGAGATTCTTCGAATTTTTAACCTTATTCTATTGTTGAGTGCATCCTCCTATACAATTGGTAAGGAAAAGGTAACAGTTGCCCCTTTTTCGGGATTGTTTGAGAAGGATATATTTCCACCTTGTGCTTCTATAAATTCTTTTGATATTGCTAATCCTAATCCTGTCCCCGTTTGTTGGGTGCCAGGCACTTTAAAATAACGATCAAATATTCTGCTGACATATTTTTCGTCAATGCCCGGTCCATCATCCTTCACTGTAAAGTGAATCATATTATTCACAAGTGTTAAATCAATTTTAACTGATCCGTTGGTGTTACTGTATTTTATAGCGTTCCCTAATATGTTAATTAATACCCACGATGTTTTATCTGCATCAGCCAATATGTCTGGCAGGTTTTCGTTGGTATTTACTGATAGATGTATCTGTTTCTGTTCGGCTTGTGTGTGTAGGGCTTTCAACGCAATGTCAATTATTTCTTCAGGACTCACTTTTTGCAGTTTTAGCTGAATATTACCAGTTTCTACCTGTGTCATATTCAGCAACTCTCCTGTTAGTTTCAGTAGTCGCTCTGCATCTTCATTGATGTTGTCTATCAATTCTTTCTGTTCTGTATTTAACGAGCCAGTACGTTTATCTTCAATCAACTTAGTACTCATTTTTATGGATGATATGGGTGTTTTCAGTTCGTGAGAGATGGTTGCCAGAAGGTTGGTTTTAGAGATGTCTAGTTCTTTGAAGAGTGTGATGTTTTTAAGGATAAATACCTCACCAATGATTTTATCTTCTGTTTCAACAGTTTTATTGTCAATTGAGAAGTAGTTTTCTTTCCCGTCAACTACAATCTTCAACGGTTGTTGCTTTTTGTCTTTTTGCAGAATGAAGCGAAGCAAATCATTTCGCAATGCTATATCAGGTGCATATTTGCCTCTTATTTCATTCGCTTTCAGGTTCAGTACTTGCTGTGCAGTATTATTGATAAACAAGATTTTCCCTTTACTATCCAGCCCTACAACGCCATCGTTCATCTGGTTGATGATGGTTTCTACTCGTTGTTTTTCAAACATCAGCTGATTTATATTACTGTTCTCATATTCATATAGCTTTTCTGCCATTTTGTTAAATGCGGAAGCCATCTCTCCAAACTCATCTTTATTGTCAATGTATATTCTCTTATTGTAGTTTTTTTGTGCTATCTCTTTAATACCTTCCGTTAGTAAGCGTATCGGATTTGCAATGTACCCCGGGAAATTTACTACTAGTGTAAAACTGATTAAGATTAATATGGCAGTAAGTACAGATATCCATAGTTTGGCAGATCCGGCAGTTTGAAGAGCCTTTTCATTTTTGTATTCAAGCGCATGCTGGTTTAGCAAAGCGATAGTGTACAACTGCTTATTTACAGAGTCTATGATTGTAGTGTCGTCAAGTCTTTTCTTAATCAGCTCAAAATACAGGCGTAGCTTTTGTGTAGCTTCTCTTTCACCTTGTTCTGTAATGTTTTTTTCCTGCAGCAATAGGTTTTCTTCAAAAATATTGAGTGAGTTACTGTCAAGGGATTTAGTATTGACTGCATGCATCATCTGGTTGCAATACCGGATGGTCTTGTAGTTGGCCGTCAGTAAATTTTCTGTACGGTGCGATAATAGATTGATAAATACAAATGCCACTATGCTGATAGTGAGCAGCAACACGAAAAGTGCTCCGATACCTAAAGCTATTTTACCTTTGATGGTCTTTGGCATATTATGATAATATTATCAGGTCTATCTTTTTGCTAGACAGTGTATTTAACAATTCGTTGAAAGAGCTAGTGGCAAGTATGATTTGTGTCAGGTTTAGATGCGGCTTGCCAATACAAACTGTTGTAATGCCTTTTTCTTCCACCGTACTCAATATTCCTTTTGAAACCCGATCTTGTTTAATTTTAAGCACGTTTGCGCCCAGCTCTGTTGCCAATTTGAAATTATTAATCAAATATCGTTGTTTATGCAATGCAATCTTGTTCGGATTCTCTTTTGGGGTTTCAACAAATAATACCCACCATTGCGCATTATAGTATCCGGCAAGCCTGGCTGTTTTTCGAATAATGGTTCTTGCTGTTTTTTCGTTTGTACCTATGCAAGCCATTAGTTTTTCGTGCTTGTAGGTCTGGTTTTTAGGTATTTGAGTTTCTACCTTACGTTCAATCTGTCCGGCAACCTCTTTTAATGCAAGCTCTCGAAGCTGTAATATACTTTCCGGTTTGAAGAAGTTTTCTAATGCTTGTTGTACTTTTTCAGGTGCATATATTTTACCCGCCTTCAGTCTGTCGATTAAATCATCTGCTGTCAGGTCTATATTTACAATTTCATCTGCTATTTTTAGAACGCTATCTGGAACCCGCTCTGCTACCTCAATACCCGTAATGTCTTTTACAAGGTCATTCAGGCTTTCTAAGTGTTGAATATTGACAGCACTAATAACATTAATACCAGCTTCAAGTATTTCTATTACATCCTGCCAGCGCTTTTCGTGCTTACTACCCGGTATGTTGGTATGGGCCAATTCATCTACAACTACAACTTCGGGACGCAGGTTGATGATTGCCTGCAAATCCATCTCTTCCAACTCTTTTCCTTTATAGTATACTTGTTTGCGCGGAATAACAGGCAAACCATCTACCATTGCAAGAGTGTCTGCCCTGTTATGTGTTTCTATATAGCCAATCTTTATGTCAACACCATTTTGCAGCAGTGAGTGAGCTTCCTGCAGCATCCGATAGCTTTTCCCAACACCTGCTGCCATACCAATATATAACTTGAACTTACCCTTTCTTGATTTTCGGATAAGGTCAAGAAAATGCTCAGCGTTGTTATCGTTTTCACTCATTTCTTTCACTTTGTACTTGTGTTACATATTGCAATATTATTCCAAATACAAACAACACGCTTCATACAATAAGCGTGTTGTTATAAGAGGTATGTTCCATTATATATGGTGCTCTGTAAGATTATGTACTATAGCCTGAATAGCACTGCAAAAATTATCTTACTTTCTTTCTTTACAAGGTCCGGAGCCCAACCGGCAGGTATTGGTGTTGTTGTATATCCTGTAGGGGACGTAACACCACCACGGCCTGCGAAATATGGTACGTTAGCTTCGCGATGTACATATTCAAGACGAACAGTCAGGCTTTGATTAGGCATCCAGTCTATATTTGTAGACCAATCCCATCCTTTATATTGATCTCCGGGATTTGCACTGAAAGGGTGTGTGCCTTCTGTTTTTGTTGGGTCGTTAGGATTAGGTAGCGGGCTTGCATCGCCCGTAGGATATAGTACCAGATAGCGGCCGGGGTTAGTCATTACACCGCCACCAATTGTCCATGCAAATTTATTTTTGTTGAACCATATGCGGTTGTAAACCATGCCACTCAAAAAGTATTGTGCAGGCCCTTTTGCAGAATCATTATTGTTAAAACCGTTTACACCACCACCTTTTTCAAAACCGAGGTCTCCCGTTAATGAGAATGCCATACGGCTGATACCTTTGTTTTTAGGATTGTTGTAATAACGTACCAGTAAGCTGTTGTCTGAATGGAAACGCTTTCTGTCCGGTATCATTGCAGCATCGCTACCATAATAATCGTTAGTAAGCAATTTTACATTTTCATTAGGACACCATGTAATGTTGGCACCAAACCCGGGCATGCTGTTAAACTTGCCATAGCTCTGCCAGCCATTTATTATCCATGGCTCTATCTTAAGTTTTTTAGATGGGAATATCTGTATCCTCATGCCATTAAAAAACCAAGGAGTATTATCTGATGTAAACGATGCCTGATACTCCCAGTTTTCTACCTGATAGTATGAGTTAAGCCCTACATAAGACATGAACAGGCCCGCATCTACATTTACCGGTACTTTACCTATGTTGAAATGATAGCCGGCATAAGCCTCGCTCAGGTAGCGCAATGCATTATTCAGTTGATACTGTCCGCGATAAGGGCTGTAGTCATTTCTTGGTATTACTATAGCGCGGTTGCCGAATTGTGTCATTACACGGCCACGTGCATTTTTATAGTTAAAATCGCCGCCTATGCCAACATACATAATATTCAATTCGTTGTGACGAGCAAGCGCGGTGGAGCCAACTACAGTATTATCGATAGGGTTGTTGAAAGAGTAGTTGTAATTAGCATCCAGCATGAAAGAACCTGTGAAAAACTTGTTCTGCAAAACAGATTCAGTACGCCTGTCGCTACCGTTCTGCCATGTCTGGTCTTGTCCTTCAAAAGGTACAATCTCTACTACAGTCTTTTTGTTTTCTGTTTCATCTTCCATTTTGTCTTTGTAAGTTGCCCTCATAGTTTCTCCGGATTGTGCATATACACCGGTCAAAGAAATGGAGCTAATCAGGGCTAATGTTGCAATACGTGTAAATTGTTGTTTCATATCTACTAATTAAGATTGTCTAATTCAATATTCAGTTTCAATACATTTATTTTTTCAGGACCCAATAGTCCCAGTAGTGGTTTTTCTGTTTGTTGCTTGATCAGGTCTTTTACTTCTTCGATAGAGATGTTTCGGGATTTCGCTACACGACTGGCTTGTGCTAATGCAGCTTGGGGACTGATGTCAGGGTCTAAGCCGCTACCGCTTGATGTAACTAATTCTGAAGGGATATCTTGTTTAGCTATATCAGGATTGCGAGCTGAGAATGTATCTATACGCAGTTGTACCAAGGCAAGATAGTCGGTGTTTGAAGGGCCTTTATTGCTACCTGCAGAACCTGCTGCATTGTAATCTACCACCGATGGTCTTGGCCAGAAGTATTTATCATCGGTAAACTTTTGTGCTATGTTCACGTAGTATTTTTTACCTTGTACTACTTGTAAGATGCCTTCGCCTTTGCCGGGTGCAAGCTCTGCGATGCCAGTAAGTATTAGTGGATATAGCCCGGAGAAAAATATTATGCACAATGCAGTAAGTATTGTGGATGACAAAATTTCCTTTTTCATTTTCCTTATTTTAAAACAAACACTACATAAATATTGATACAATGATGTCTATCAGTTTGATGCCGATAAATGGTACAATAATGCCGCCAAGCCCGTAGACGAAAAGATTTCTGCGAAGCAGTGCGCTTGCACCAATTGGCTTGTAGGCTATACCCCGTAATGCGAGCGGGATGAGTAACGGGATTACGATAGCATTAAATATTACTGCAGATAGTATAGCGCTTTGAGGACTGTGCAGGTTCATAATATTCAAACCACGTAATGCTGGTATTGAAACTATAAACAGTGCTGGTACAATAGCAAAGTATTTAGCGACATCATTAGCAATAGAGAATGTGGTTAATGTGCCTCGTGTCATTAGCAGTTGTTTGCCTATTTCAACAATCTCAATCAATTTGGTTGGGTCATTATCAAGGTCTACCATGTTGCCGGCTTCTTTTGCCGCAGCGGTGCCGCTATTCATTGCCACACCTACATCTGCCTGTGCTAGGGCAGGGGCGTCGTTTGTACCATCGCCCATCATGGCAACCAACTTTCCGTTCTGTTGCTCTTTACGGATATAAGCCATTTTATCTTCCGGTTTGGCTTCTGCTATAAAATCATCAACACCGGCTTTTTCAGCTATGTATTTTGCAGTTAATGGATTGTCGCCTGTTACCATTACAGTTTTCACACCCATTTTGCGCAGGCGTTCAAAGCGTTCACTGATACCGGTTTTTATGATGTCCTGCAATTCAACCACGCCTACTACTTTGTTATTTTCTGCTACTACAAGTGGTGTGCCGCCGTTAGAGCTTATTTCATCTACCTCAGTTTTTATTTCTGTTGGAAAATCGTTGCCTGCTTTCGCGACTATATTGCGAATAGCATCGTATGCGCCTTTCCTTATCTGAATGCCATCGTAGTCGATACCACTGCTGCGTGTTTCAGCGGTAAACTTTATAAATCTTGGGTTGCTTATCTGATAACTCGACGGGTTTACACCTGCCAGTTCTATTATAGACTTACCTTCCGGCGTTTCATCTGCCAGAGAAGATAGTACCACACACCTTATCAGGTGTTTTTCATCTACACCATTTGCATGATAGAAATGCGTTGCTTTACGATTGCCGATTGTGATAGTGCCTGTCTTGTCTAACAGCAAAGTGTCAAGGTCGCCAGCTGTTTCAACAGCTTTGCCCGATTTTGCAATTACATTAGCACGCAAAGCTCTATCCATACCCGATATGCCTATAGCTGATAAAAGCCCACCGATAGTTGTAGGTATCAGGCACACGAAGAGCGATATATATGCTGCTACCGGGATGGGTGTTTTTGCATATGCAGCAAATGGTTGTAGTGTTACACAAACAATGACAAATACCAGTGTAAAACCTGCAAGTAATATTGTAAGGGCTATTTCATTGGGTGTTTTTTGTCTGGATGCCCCCTCTACCAATGCTATCATTTTATCCAGAAAGCTTTCTCCGGCTTCAGTTGTTACCCTTACTTTTATATGGCCTGACAGTACTTTTGTACCCCCGGTCACAGAAGATTTGTCGCCACCTGCTTCGCGTATAACGGGAGCAGATTCGCCGGTTATAGCAGATTCATCAATTGTTGCAATGCCTTCTACTATTTCGCCATCAATAGGTATAATATCTCCAGCATCACAAATAAAATAATCTCCTTTCCTCAATGCAGATGAGGGAACTATATGAACTTCGTTCATAAATATCTCACCCATTAACTCTACTTTCTTTGCAGGTGTTTCTTCCCGTGTTTTGCGTAGTGATGCTGCTTGTGCTTTACCTCTAGCCTCTGCAAGTGCCTCAGCAAAATTTGCAAAGAGCAATGTTATGAATAGTACAAGAAACACAATGAAGTTGTAGGCAAATGAGCCTTGCGATTGTTCGCCGGCAAGTACCCAGATACATACTGCAAGCATTATAATTGTGCCAATCTCTACAGTAAACATTACAGGGTTTCTGAACTGAATCTTAGGATTGAGTTTTATGAATGATTGCCCTATAGCCTCCTTCACAAGTGGCCACTCAAACAGGCTTTTTTTATTCTGATTAGTCATTTCAATCTTTTTTAAGTTTTCCTATTTCATGCTTAACCATTCAGCAATAGGGCCTAATGCCATTGCAGGGAAGAATGCCAATGCGGCTATTATTACTTTCACCGCCAGTATTAGTAATCCGAATGTTGCAGTGTCTGGTTTTAAAGTGCCTGCACTTTCAGGAATATGCTTTTTAGACGCAAGCAAACCGGCAATTGCTACAGGGCCTATAATTGGGAGAAAGCGTGATAGTATCAGTACAATGCCTGTAGTAATGTTCCAGAATGGATTATTATCACCAAGCCCTTCAAATCCACTGCCATTATTGGCAGATGATGATGTGTATTCATACAGCATTTCGCTGAACCCATGATAACCCGAATTGTTCAGCCACATACTCGCTCTCATTGGCCTGCCACCAGCGCCCATCCACCACCATCCCATTACAGTATTGTGCGCTGCAAGATGGCTTGCTATAGCTGTGCCAACCAGTATCAGGAATGGATGAAGAAGTGCTACTATCATGGCTATTTTCATTTCTTTGGCTTCTACTTTCTTGCCTAGAAATTCAGGTGTACGCCCCACCATCAATCCACCTATAAATACTGCCAGTATCAGGTATATGTAGAAGTTCAGGAAGCCAACACCAACCCCTCCATAGAATGAGTTAATCATCATGCCAAGCATCATATTCATGCTCGATAATGGCATTGCACTGTCATGCATGCTATTGACAGAGCCAGTAGATATAACAGTAGTAGCAATACTCCAGTAGGCTGATGCCATGGCACCGAATCTTGTTTCTTTGCCTTCCATACTGCCATGGCTTTGTGTTATGCCCATTTTGGCAATCAAGGGGTTTCCTGCTATTTCTGCATTAATTGTTGGTATTACCAATGCGAGGAAGCCAACTGTCATTACACCCCATATCATCCAAGCTAGCTTTTTGCGGCGCAGATAGTATCCCATAGCAAATACCATAGCGAAAGGGATAAGCACTTGTGCTATCATCTGTACCATATTAGTCAGATAGCTGGGATTCTCTAATGGGTGTGCTGAATTGGCACCATAGAAGCCACCACCATTTGTGCCAAGATGTTTAATTGCGACAAAACCTGCTACAGGACCTCTGCTCACGTGCTGTTTATCACCTTGTATAGTAGTGATAGTGTCCATGCCTTTGTATGTCATCGGGCTGCCTTCAAAAATCTGTATCGTAGCCATCAATAAACAAAGCGGTAGTAGAATTCTGGTACAGCTTTTCAGGAAGTAGTTATAGAAATTACCTAGCTTATCTGTTGTTCTTTCTTTAAGTGCATTAAATACTACTGCAGCCGCTGCCATACCTGAACCGGCGCTTACAAACTGCAGGAACATGAGCGCATATATCTGTGTAAAGTAGGATGCACCAGTCTCTCCGCTATAGTGTTGCAGGTTACAATTCACTAAGAACGAAATGGCTGTATTAAATGCTAGGTCGGGTGATTGAGATGCTATATTGTCAGGGTTCAATGGCAACCAACCTTGATTGGTAAGGCAGAACATTGCCCACAGAAACCAGATTAGGTTTATAGTTAGTAATGTTTTTAGATGCTGTTTCCATGTCATTTCTTTGGTCGCATCTATACGGGAGATTTTAAAAAATAGTTTTTCGATGGGGTTAAATACCTTGTCTCCAAGTAGCTTTTCTCCTGCATATACTTTGGCTATGTATTTGCCCAATGGTACCGCCAATAGCAGCGTGCCAACAAACATTACAACTACGCTGAGTAATTCTGTATTCATCATGCTTAAAATTTTTCCGGCTTAACCAATACGTAGCCCATGTATATAAAAACACCTATTGCCACAATTAATAATCCTGTCATCTTAAATTTTTTCAAACCAGTCTACAGACTTATAGAGCAAACCAAAGCACAGTAGCCCGACTATTATCAATATAGTAGTTGTCATTTTTTCTATTAATTCATGCTTCTGTATATAATACCAACTATTGCTATGGTAGTGTATAGTGCCAATAGAATATGGAATGGTTTGATTTTGTAGCCTTGTCGGCTGGTAGCTGCTTTGTTCATCAGTTTCTAGTTTGCTGATGTTACTGCTAAAGGTGTGCCTGTGTAGCATTATTCCGGGAAAAGATAGCCAATCACCAATACAGTAAAGGGTTTGGTTATTTTTCCTTGACAAGTATATAATATGCTAAAAACAAAAAACCTTCTCAAAATGAGAAGGTTTGTATCAAAATGAGAGGATTACTTTAATCTGTATTCTTCAATTTTTCTGTATAAAGTAGCTAGTCCGATACCCATCAGCCTGGCCGCTTCTGTTTTATTACCCTTTGTGTGGTTCAGTACTTTCTGGATATGAAGTTTTTCTACACTGGCTAAATGAAAGGCCGATAAACCACTTACGTCTGCTTTTTTGTTTTGTATATCAATAGGTAAGCTATCAACTGTTAATGTGTTTGAGTCTTCAAGAATAACAGCTCTCTCAATTGTATTTTTCAGCTCTCTGATATTGCCTTTCCACTCATATTGCTGTAACATGTTCATTGCATCTGGAGCAATAGATGTAACAGGTTTATTTATTTTTTTGCTGTATGTATTGAGGTAATGTGCAGCAAGAAGTGGAATATCATCCTTCCGTTCTAGAAGTGGTGATAGTGTGATGTTAAACACTGCAATGCGGTAATACAAATCGCTGCGGAAGCGGTGTGTTGCTATTTCATCTTCCAGCGTGCGATTCGTAGCTGCAATTATGCGAATGTCTGCTCTCTGCTCTTTTGTATCTCCAACACGCAGGTAGGTGCCATTTTCCAGAAGGCGCAGCAGCTTAGGCTGAAGGTCTATTGACATTTCTCCGATTTCATCAAGAAAGAGTGTTCCTCCATTAGCTTCTTCAATCAGTCCTTTCTTGTCTTTATTGGCGCCTGTAAAAGCACCTGCTTTATGTCCGAACAATTCACTTTCTAACAGTTCTTTGCTGAATGCACTACAGTTGATAGCCACAAATGGTTTAGCTGCACGTTTGCTAGTCGTGTGAATTGCATTTGCAAATACTTCTTTGCCGGTTCCTGTTTCGCCGGTTAGTAATACGGCCGTGTCGGTTGCAGCTACTTTTTCTGCCAATACAATAGCATCTTTTGTAGACTTACTATTGCCAATTATATAAGTAAATCCTCCCGGTCTTTCTTTAGGTAAAGTGTCTTTTTTTCCTGCTATGATTGTACTTAACTGACTAAGAACAGGAATGATTTTCTCGTTATCATCACCTTTTACCAAGTAATCAAAAGCACCGTTCTTAATGGCTTTTACACCATCAGGAATATTGCCATATGCGGTTAGTAATACTACTTCAATATGAGGGTAGGCGGTTTTTATATCCTTGACAAAATCAACACCGTTACCATCGGGCAATTTTACATCGCATAATACTATATCAGTATTCTTGCTTGCAAGTATATGCTGTGCACCACTGAGCGTGCCTGCTTCTGTTACATCATATCCTTCCAGGCTTACGATGCGTTTCAGCAGACCTCTTAGTTTTTCTTCATCGTCAATTATGAGTATGGCTGGCTTCATTGTCATAGCAAATGTATTCAAGTTTGTGGCAATAAATCAAGAAGGGTGTATCAGGAAGGTTTTCTTTGAGGCTTTATAGCATGCAATCAGTCAGTTGCTTTTGAATTAAAATTTTAAACCCCTGAAAGTCTTTTACCAGATTTTCAGGGGCTTATATTAATCAGTTGTAAACAGATACAGCTTGGAAGTTATTTTCTCTTTTTCAACTCCTCATTTTGTTTCTGCACTTTCAGGTTATTTTCCTTCTTCGTGTTAGCCAGCATTTTCTTTAACCTTGCATCGCTGATTGCAAGCATTTCTACAGCAAGCATACCCGCGTTATGTGCTCCGTTTACGGCAACGGTTGCTACAGGAATATCATTTGGCATTTGTGCTATCGATAACAGCGAGTCCCACCCATCCAATGAGTTGGAAGATTTGATAGGCACACCAATAACAGGAACTGTTGTAAGTGCTGCAACCATACCTGGTAGGTGAGCAGCCCCACCTGCGCCTGCTATTATTACTTTGATGTTTTTCTTATCAGCCTCAGATGCATATTGGTACATCCATTCAGGGCTGCGATGGGCAGAGACTACCATAAATTCGTAGTCTACTTTGTATTGCTGCAATATATTTACAGCTTTCTCCATAATGTCAGCATCTGATATGCTACCCATTATAACTGCTACTTTATTCTTGGCCATATGACTCTTTTAATATGTTGCGGATTGTTATTGCATTAGTCAGTGCTTTTTCTACAGTGTCTTCAGATATGGTAATGTGCCCCATCTTTCTTCCCGGCTTTCCTTCACCTTTGCCATACCAGTGAACATGCGCACCTGATATGCGCAGTATAGATTGCATGGCATCATTTATACTTTTTTTCTTATCGGCAGCAGGTTCAAAGAGATTAATCATTACACTGCTGCTTTTCAATTTTGTGTCACCAAGCGGCATGCCTGTTATGATGCGTAATAATTGCTCGTACTGAGATGTAATGCATGTTTCTATGGTGTGGTGGCCACTGTTGTGCGGACGTGGTGCCAGTTCGTTTACCAATAGCTTGTCTTCTTTTGTCAGGAACATCTCTACTGCAAGAATACCCACCATATTCATGGCTTCTATCGTTTTTACAGCCACGTCAAACGCTTCTGTTATCTTTTCTTCAGTCATGTTTGCCGGGCACAGCTGATAATCTAACACCTGTTGGTTATTGAAAACCATCAGAACAGGGTCGTAACATATCACTTCACCTGCTTCGTTTCGGCATACGATTACAGATATTTCATGCTTTATATCTATCAGTTCTTCAAGAATGCATGGCTCGTCAAATGCATTTTCTATATCAGCAGGGGTATATAACATCATTACGCCCTTGCCATCATAGCCATTTTTACATTTCTTGAGGCACGCAGGCATCATTTCCAAGTGCTGTGCCAATTCTGCTTTATTATTTATCTGTATCAAGCGAGGCACTGCAATGCCTTTGTCTTCTAAATATTTCTTTTGTGTGTATTTGTCCTGAATAATCTCGATAACATCGGCAGACGGATATACCTTGACACCCGCTTTTGCAAGTTCTCTTAATGCCTGTGTATTAACAGCTTCCATTTCTATGGTGATAATATCGAGCTTGCTGCCAAATGACATTACATCATCATAGTTCATAGGGTCGCCCACAACAAAAGAGCCTGAATATCTGGAGCACGGGGCATTGGGGTCTTTATCCAATACTGCAATGTTCAGCCCATAATCTACAGCATGCCTCATAAGCATAGCTCCAAGCTGACCGCCCCCTAATACTCCGATTTTCAGTTTATCTACCATACCAATATTTTTCGCAAATATAATACTTATATACAGCTATCTGTTTTGATAGTGATACTATACTTTATCGCAGTATTTATTTTGTTTATATTGATAACTACTTTACAAATGCTAACTTTGCTATCTCCCTTAATTCGGTAATATGGAACTACAGTTGCAGATAAAAATGAATCCTAATCTCTTTGTCAGAGACCCTGAAACTTCAGAACTGGGAAAGAATATCATTAAGCATGGTATATTGATGATTCATGAAATCGGCTTCGAAGATTTTACATTCAAAAAGCTTGCGCAGAAGATTGGTACAACTGAAGCTAGTATTTACCGCTATTTTGAGAATAAACACCGTTTACTCACGTATATCACTACTTGGTTCTGGACATGGATGGAATACCAATTGATATTTCATACCAACAACCTGAAGGATAGCAAACAGAAAATTAGTACTATAATTAATTTGCTGACCTTTCAGGAGAAAGACCAGTTTTTCTTAGAACACATCAATAAAGATATACTGCACTATATTGTAATTGCAGAAGGTAATAAGTCTTACCTGACAAAACATGTGACAGAAGATAACAAGTCTATGCTGTTCAAGCCATATAAAGACTTATGCCATCGTATAGCAGAAATATTTCTTGAGTATAAACCTGGTTTTCAGTTCCCGCATTCATTGGCAAGTACACTGATAGAAACAGCACATCATCAGATGTATTTTAAAGACAATCTACCACGCCTTACAGATTTTGGCCTTGCCAAAGATGTAGTGCTGCTGACAAAGTATCTGAACCACATAGTATACAGCGCGCTAGACACTGTTGTTAAGAAGAAATAATTAGCCAAGTTGGCCCGCTGCCCACAGTAAGCCTATGTAAGATTTTTGGAGTTTCATCTTCAGCTCAAGTAGTTTGATGGAAGCCTCCAATAATTTGTTTTCTCTGGAGTTGAGTATAAATAGTGAGCTTTCTCCATTATTGAAACGAAACTGCTCGCCAAAGAAAAGTTTCTGATTGTTTTTATATACTTCGGTATAAATTTCTATTTGCTTTTGGATAGCCAATACCTCGTTGTAGTAGCTGCGTACCTTATTTTCAATTTGCAGTAGTTGATTGCTTTGTTCCAGTTCGGTCTCCGCTACTTTCAGTTTCGCCATTCTGAACCCACCTATCGCATCTCTGTAAAACAGTGGTATGTTCAGTGTAGCACCCAATTTATGATTGTTCTCCAGAAAGCTTTGGCTGAGCGTAAAGTCTGTGTTATAGCCTTTGCTCAACATGTTAGCACTCACAGATAGTTTAGGTATGAAATACTGTTGTTTCAATTTTCTATCAACCTTCAGGATGTCGATTTTTGATGCAAGTACTTCTATTTTAGGATGCTTGTCTACAAGTGTCAGCAGATTATTCAGTGGTGGTGCAGCTATTTCCTGCATATCATTTGTATCGGGTAGTATATACTCGTTCCATAACACTGGTGTATTGCCGTCAGCCCAAAGAAAGTTGGATAATGAAAGCCCTGCATTGGTATAAGCTAATTTTGCCGCTTCTTGTTGCACATAAAAGCCTTGCAATTGAGCTAATGCTTCAGTGGTATCTATAGCAGGCCTGCTACCTTGTTGATATTCTGTTCTTGTAAAAGACAGGCGCGCTTCATTAACCGATATTACATCGCTGATGATTTTGTAGTTTCTGTACTCTCTTACCCAATTCCAGTATGCACTAACGGCATCATACATCACATCGTTTATTATCAGCCTTCTTTCGGCTTCAGATTGTTGCCTGAATAGCTTTGCCTGTTGTAGTATAGCTCTTCTGCTATCAAAAAATAAGCTATTAGAAGACAGTTTTACACCTACATAGCTTGTTTGCCCAAATGTAGATTCGCTGGAAACCCTGTCACCTATTATTTCTTCCACACCTGCCTTTACATCTATACCATACCATGTAGGTACTGTAATCTGTGGATTGAAATAACTGTAGTATAGTTTGCCGTCAAATGTCTTTCTATCAAAATCTGCTTCAGCAACTGGGTCAAATACACCTCTGGATTTTAACAGGTTTGACTTTGCTTTTTCAACACCAATATCTGCCTGCCTTACAACAGGATGGTATGCTTTTACAATGCTTACAAATTCATCCTTGGATAAATAACGTGTAGTATCTGTAGCATACGTATGAATGCTACAGACAACAAATGAAAACAGCAGAAGAATTTTACTTTTTATCCTTATCATTCTCCTTGTTGTTTGTTTTGTAATAGTCTGGCGGGAAACCGTTGATATTACGCCATAGCTCATACCAGATAGGTACATCCTTCAGCAATGCAATACCCTGTGCACCTGAACCCATACGTAGATTTTGTGGCCATACTTTGTAAGCAGCATTTTCACCTACCAGTATCCTGAACAAGCCATTGTTGCTTACTCTGTTTTCTATAGCTACAATTTTGCCGCTAAAAGTGCCGTATGATGCCTGCGGCCACCCGCTGAATACTATTGCAGGGTAACCATCGAATAAAAATCTTACTTCACTTCCTATAGAGAGTAATGGTAAATCTACCGGGCGAACGAAGAGCTCTACCGCATAGTCAATTTTGTCTGGTACTATCTCTGCTATTTTCTCTCCTTCTTTCAGTATCTCGTTGATGCCCGCTTTGCTTGCTTGTACTACCTGACCACTTTGTGGTGCTATCAGGAAATACATGCCATTACGTATTTTATAGTTCGAGTATTGGTTTTCGAGCTTAGCAACTTCAGCAGATCCCGTTGCTGCATCACTTTGAGCAGAAGCTCTTTCTCCCTGCGCTTTGAACATTTTTTCAGCATACTCCTGTGTTACCTGATTCAGCTCAATCCGTGTATTCATCAATTTTACCTCTGCGCCAGTTTTCTTTGCTAAAGCTGATTGGTAGTATTGATTACGTTGCTCCAGCTGCACCATAGATGCAAGGCCACTATCTCTCATTATACGCTGCCTTCTATATTGTTCTTCAGCTATTTTCATATCGTTGGTGGCCGCAATCACATCCATACTATCACTGATTACTTTCAGCGATAGTTGTTTTAGCTTCAGTTGCAAAGCCTGTTGCATAGCTCCCAACTGCGCATCTGTTGCGGATATTTTAGTATTGTAAAACTCTATGCTTGCTTTTTTTGCATCTATCTGCTGCTCGGTTCGTTTTAAAAGTTGCGGATCCAGATAGGCATCTTTTACCTCACCCAATTGGGCAATGGTATCACCTGCATTTACATGGTCGCCCTCTTTTACATACCATTTAATAATTCTACCTGATATTATAGAGTTAAGCTCTTGAGGACGCTGCTCTTGTTTTAGTGTGGTTACGTATCCTTTGCTGCGTATATTCTGTGTCCATGGTAAAAACAGTATAATGATGAGTGCAAATAGGATAATGTAAAACCAATATTTTACCCTGCTTTTCTTATCAGAACGGTAAACAGTACTAAAAGCCTTAAATCCGACATCAGGATTTTGTGATTCTAATGTATCTTTTATCTCCTTCATCAGTCTTTGTTTTGTACAGTTATTAGTCCGCCATTTTCAATCACAAACAGTTGGTCGCATTTAGCTGCAAAGTTATTATCCCTTGTTACTATCACAGCTGTTGTATCTTTCAGCTCATTCAAAATATATTGCTGTATAGAAGCAGCATATTCATCTTCAAGCCCCATCCACGGTTCTTCTAGCAATAGCAGAGAAGGGTTATTAATCAAAGCCCTGCATAAAAGTATCTTTTTAATGACTCTGTAAGACAGGTGTTGGCCCAATGGTTGCAGCTCAGTTTCATAACCGTCTTTCAGTCCGTCTATGTACGATTTCAAGCCGGTAATGCCTGCAATTTTATCGAGATGTACATAAGAGATAGAGCTATCTCCCAGGCATATGTTTTCGTGTAGAGTACCTTTAAATATTTCCTGAATGTTCAGAAGTATACCAATGCGCGCTCTCAGCGAGTGCATATTGTAGTTGTGAATGGATATTTCATTAATATTCAGTGTGCCTTCAAAATCTTTATAACTCCCACTTATTACCTTCAGCAAAGATGACTTACCCGAACTGTAAGGCCCTTGCAGACAAATTTTTTCTCCTGCACCAATATTGAAGTTTATATTTTTTAGCACAGGCGCATCGTTTGAATAGCCAAAGCTTAGGTTTTGTGCTTTCACAGAAAATGCGCCTTGCGCAGTAATTTCTAATGAGCCGTTTTTTTCCAGTGGTTTTTCTGTAACCTTAGTTATTTTTTCAACAGAGGTAAGTACGTCATACACATTGTCGAGGTTCACAATCAGCTTTTCAACAGAGTCGATAATCATGATGATTACTATTTCCGCTGCAATGAACTGGCCTATATTCAATTGCTGGCTTACCAACAGAAATGCACCTACAATCAGCATTGCGGCTGTTACCAATACTTTGAACACAATCAATGTCCAGTATTGAAAAAGCAGAATGTTGAAGTGAGAAGTGCGGGACCTGAGGTAATTTGTTACATAGTTATCGGCCTTTGTTATGGGCAGTTGCGTATCTCTGCTGAATTTATAGGTTCTTACAACCCGAGACATTTCCTGCAGGTGTGCAGCTACCTGATATTTATAGTCGCTTTCCTGCACGCTGGTTTGCAAGCCCCTGTTACCTGTTATTCTCAGGATCATGTATACTATAAACAACAGCAGTATGCCAAAGAATATGAAAACAGGGTGGTAAAAAGAAAGTAGTATCAACCCGAATAGTATCTGTATAGTGGCAGCAGGTACATCCAATAAGAGTTTAGCTATGCCTTTTTGCAGCGTTACAGTATCGAAGAAGCGATTGGTGAGTTCCGGCAGATAATAATCATCCACATCATTCAGATTCAGCTTAGGAATGTTGTTGGCATACTGAAATGAATAACGCACAAACAATTGTTGTTGAATCTTTTCAATAATCTTCATCTGGTTTACTTTCAACAAGCCTGCGGCAAGTACACCTGCAATGACTACAATTATCAAGATAACTATAGATGTGGAAATAGCGCCACCCAATACAAAGCTGATGATTGATTGTATGCCTAATGGCAGAGATAACTGTATAATACCTGCAAGAATAGCATATATATATATCGCATATATCTCAGCCCTTTCAAACTTCAACAGGTTCAGAAACTTTATTATGGTATTTGGCGACTTCTTTTGCATTGGTTAGTTTGTAATGCAAACATAAGGTGTAAAATGTTAAATGATAGTAAAACTATCATAAAACGTGATTATACTATCATTTGTATAGGCTATAACTTGAAAATCAATGAAGTATTCCAACTTATACGCCTGTTATCCAGTGGCACATTACCGGTGTATATCTTATGATTGTCTAAAGGTTTCATCTCAAATGTATACTGAGATTGAACAAAAAGGTTTTTTGATAAAGGAATGATATGGGTGTAGCTAAAGCCTAACAGACAAGAATAGAAGGTTTCTTTATTGTCGGTTAGTTCTTCACTACTTCTCAACATGTGTATTCTGGGTGCGATAGACAGTCCAACATAGGTTTTTGTGTGCTTCAATATAGGGAACATATAGCCAAGCAACGGATATGTAACATCGTACTGGATACTGTTCTTGAGTTCTAATACATTTTCTGCGTTGTTGATTCCTGTTTCTTTATAAGTATAGTATAGGATGCTTTCTTCCAGTACAAATTTTGGGGATAGTGTTATTCTGGATGTTATACCCTTGTCATAGGCAGCTGTTTGTCTTTCTGAAAAGGATAGACTACCACGCCCGTAGCCCGTTTTAGTAAGCCACAGGCTTATACCATGTTTAATACCAACATATGTCTGTGCATGAAGGCTACAGGATGTAAGTATAAATGGCAACAATATAAACAGTAGTTTTCGCATCTATCAATGTAAATAACTGATTATTGACCAATAAAGCGGTAATCCTAGTGTAAGATTTAATGGGAATGTAACACCAAGCGCCATAGGGATGTATAAGCCAGGGTCGGCTTTAGGGGCAACCTGACGCATGGCAGCGGGCACTGCTATGTAAGATGCACTAGAGGCTAATATTGCCAACAGCAGCCTGTTGCCTTCATGCATAGGAAATTGAGAACTGATAAGTATGGAGAGTACACCATTAAACAATGGCATGATCAATGCAAACATTGTTGCAGATTTGCCATAGCTTTTAAAAGAATTAAACCTTTTGGCCGCCACCATCCCCATCTCTAGCAGAAAGATTGCAAGAAAGCCTTTGAAAATATCTGTAGTAAATGGTTTGATCCCCTCTGCCTGTTTTACGTCTGTTATGATGCCTATTACAAGGCTTCCAAGTATCATCAATACCGAACCGTTGGTGAATGATTCGTGAAGTATGGATTTAAGGCTTTTATTGTTCTCTTCCTTAGTGTACTTTCTCATCAGCAATACGCCCACTATTATTGCCGGGCTTTCCATCAGTGCCATTGATGCAACCATATGGCCTCCATAACTGATGGCCTGGTTTTCTAAAAATCCTGTAGCTGCAACGAATGTAACTGCGCTTACAGAACCATAGGCTGCTGCAATTGCCCCTGCATTGTATACGCCAACTCGCTTCCTGAGCAGGAAAAAACTGTACAGAGGTACAATTAAAGCAAATGCTACAGATAACAAAAGGGTAGTCAGGATTTCCGTGTTTATGCCACTATGGGCAAGCTCTTGCCCTCCTTTGAAGCCAATGGAAAATAAAAGATAGAGGGAGATAAACTTTGATGTAGTGGCAGGTATTTCAAGATCGCTTTTTACAATGGTTGCAACAATGCCTAGTACAAAGAAGAGTAGGGTTGGGTTGGTCAGGTTACTTATCAGTAAATCATACTTCATAATAGTAGTATTTCATGTAAAGATAGTAATACTATTATTTATGATTGTATGTGTTGTATAATGTTTGCTTATTGCGATATAAGTATTCAATCAAAATAATAACATTATTAGAGCCCGAAAATAGAAGCAGAATAGCCCCAAAGTGTATTTAGAAGGAAATGCTTAGTATAGGGCATTTTATCATCAATAATTTTTTTATTATAAAATAGTAGCTGCTCTTTTCAGTCTGTCATTGATTGCTGCCCCCAATCCTATATCAGGTAACAGTTCAACGACAATATATTTCAAATTGAGTGCGTCAAGGTCGTGTAAGTATTTGTACAGATTTTTTGCGGCTTCTCTCATATTGCCTGTTGGCGATAGATTAAGTATAACTTTGTATTTGTGTGATTGCTCCTTATCGCCAAATGTCAGTAGTGCAGTGTTGTTGTAGTCTATATCAATAGTATCATCTGTAGATAATATTACCTGTGTATTAGGAGAGTAGTGTTTTTTGAAAAGCCCAGGAGATTCAAGTTTCTTATCAGGCTTTCCTGTAATGACGTTTTTACTTACCTGTTGCAACTCATCTACAGTTACAGAACCTTGCCTCAATACTATTATTGTGTCTCTTTCTACTTTTACTACAGTGGATTCTATCCCATTATCAGCTTCTCCACCGTCCAATATATATGGTACTAATCCGTTTAGTTGTTGGTGTACATGTAATGCACTTGTAGGGCTTACAGACATAAACTTGTTAGCGCTTGGTGCTGCAACAGGAAACGGTAAAAGTTCCAATAGTTGCCTTGTAACAGGATGATTGGGTATCCGTATAGCCACAGTGTCATTGCCAGCAGTTACAATGTCTGGTATATGATTGCCTTTGGGAAAAACAATACTCAAAGGCCCCGGGCTAAAGTGTTCAAATAATCGGTAGGCTAAATCTGGTACTTCTGCAGCAATATTTCCAACTGCGTTAATATCGTAACAATGTACTATTAGCGGATTATTCGTTGGTCTGCCTTTTATATTAAATACATTTCTGACTGCACTATCTGAATACGTATTGCAGCCAAGGCCGTAAACGGTTTCTGTCGGGATGGCAACTGCCTCTCCTTTTGCTAGTAAGCTTGCAGCTTGATATATGTCTGTTCCGATAATAGTCTGTAACATAATTTATGGATTACAATTATCACAAAACATCGGGTCTTCCTCTGTTTTGCCCTTTGGATATAGTTTTTCAGATGAATGATTACATTTCTTGCATCTGTACACAAGGCTTTTGATGCTTTTGGTAGGTAGTTTACAAAGGGTACATGGTAAACCTTCTTTTACATCCATAACGTCAAACCCCGGAGTTTCGCAATATGGACAACAGGCTTTTACTTTTTCAACCAGCTTTTCTGTGGTGAGTGCTATTATCTTCATCCTGGTTGGGTTGAGGTGTGCTCGCATATCAGTTTCTACGAACGCATAGCTTTTGAATGATAATATATCCCTGAATTTGTTTTCTAATTCACTCCAGGAGGTTATGCCTTTACAGATGTGTTCTTTACTATCTTTTGCATCTCTCAGAATCAATCCGTGTTCAGGAAAGCCTGCGTTTGTCGCAAATGTTTTCAGTGCTTCCCATGAGTATACTTCTTCACCTCCGAAATTGGTATTGGTACTTGTAATGCGTACTGCGATTTCAATATCATTCAGCGTGTCTTTCAGTAGAATCAGCTCTTCATCTGCCGGTATAAACATAAGTACAGGGTGTGGCCCGAATGAGCCCTCGCTTGCTACAGCGAGGGTTTCATTCATAGCCTTGCAAGCAACGATACATTTTTGTCTTGCTGTTTCTACAGGATCAAGCATACGTTCTATTTCTCCAGAGAAAGTGCCGAACATATCTGTATTGAAGTTGCTTATGTCCGGTACAACAACCTCTACGCCTAATGCCTCTTCTAAAATTGGAGCTATAACTCGTTCCTTTCCGTGCATTGTAGCAATAATCAGTCTTCTGCCTTTGAATAACTCCATCAGTAGATTATATTTTCAGCGAAATATCTGCACTTATATCTACCATGCCATTTGAAGAGCGCACAGTTTGCAATAACTCATTTCTATAGTTCTGCAGTTCTATTATCCTCTTTTCAGAGCTCTTTATGTCTTCTTCATTCTGCAGTCCGTTGATTTTGTCTTTGTGAAACTCAATTTTTACATCTACCAGGCTCGTTATTAAACGTTCTGCCTGTAGTTCTTCAAATCGTCCGTTTACTAATTTCAGTGTATCCATATATTTTGTTTAGTTTATTGACCTTGTGCAGCGGTAAACGAAGGTTGCCCATCAAGCAGGTAAAGGTTTTCAGTTTTTATTATTTCCAGATTTCTGTTCTGTATTTTTTGCAGCAGGTCTATCACTGCCTGGTAGCTAACACCATTTTTCTTGTCGTTTTTAAACCTACACCTCCAGTGGTCTGTACAGAATGTTTCAGGAAAACCATTAGGCCATACTTTTGTGCCCCTGTTTGTAATCATATTTAGTTGTAGTCCAGCAGATTCAAGGTCTTTAATCTTAGTTGCCAATTCTTCTGCATCTCTGTTTTTGTATTGCAGGAAGACATCTACACCTACCAATTCTTTTATCGCAGGTTTAGTAGGCGTTACTTTGATGTTGAAGCCGGCTTTAGCTTTTGAGTAATCAACAGCTTTTAAGATAGATGGTTTTTGTCCAAGCCTTTGAATTACTGCTTCTGCAAATTCTTTTGTTCCTATACATTTAACAGAGGTTCCTTCTTTGTAGATGTCGTAGGTATGATGCCCGTCTTCCAGTGTTTTTAACCAAGCATTCTGTATTTTTTCCGCCACTGCTTCCTGGCCAATGTGTACCAGCATCTGGATAGCGCCTAAGAGTAGCCCTGAGGGGTTAGCTTTATTTTGCCCTGCAATCCTTGGTGCAGAACCGTGTATGGCTTCAAACATTGCAAAGCCTTCGCCTATGTTGGCACTTCCAGCAAGTCCTACCGAGCCTGTTATTTGTGCTGCAACGTCGCTCAGTATGTCACCATATAGATTTGGCATCACTATCACATCAAATGCCTCCGGGGTATCTGCAAGTTTTGCAGCGCCTATATCTATTATCCAGTGTTCTTTCTCTATTTCAGGATATTCTGCACCTATCTCGTCAAACATCTTATGAAACAGACCATCTGTCATCTTCATAATATTGTCTTTCGTGAAGCAGGTTACTTTCTTGCGACCGTATGCTTTAGCGTATTCAAAAGCATAGCGTATTATTTTCTCTGTACCCGGTTTTGATATCAGTTTCAAACACTGTATTACTTCGTCTGTTTGCTGATGCTCTATGCCTGCATACAAGTCTTCTTCATTCTCGCGTACTATTATCACATCCATTACCGGGTGCTTGGTTTGTACAAACGGGTGATAAGAAACACAAGGCCTCACGTTGGCATACAGCCCGAGTACTTTGCGTGTGGTTACATTCAGGCTTTTGAATCCGCCACCTTGTGGTGTAGTGATTGGTGCTTTCAGGAATACTTTTGTTTTCCTCAGTGAGTCCCATGCACTGTTGTCTATGCCTGCAGAGTTGCCGCGCATATACACTTTCTCGCCAATTTCTATTTCTTCAATTTCAAGTGCTGCACCAGCTTTTTTCAGGATGTGCAGTGTTGCTTCCATGATTTCCGGGCCAATGCCATCGCCGTATGCCACTGTAATTGGTACAGGCGTTGTTTCAAGTTTCGCGTTCGCAGTTGCGTTCATTGTGCTTGTTTGCATATCTATTGTGTATTTAAGTGCATTAAAAAAGCGAAGTATAACTTCGCTTTATATTCAATATTTTATTTCGTCCTCATTAATAATTAATACTATGTCAATTGCATTTTCAACAAATGCTGTTGAATTGACATCACCTTGCCAGCCCGATAATTTATAGCAACTCAGATTAATCTTAGTGTTGTCCATATGAGCCTCTTAGTATGTGACGAATCATTGTTGCTTTCGAAAGCGCGTTTTCAATTGTGTCTTCTGTTATGTTGATATGTCCCATTCTGCTACCTGCTGTGCCTTCTCTTTTGCCATACAAATGCATGTGTACATCGTTTGAACAGAGTATGACTTTCAGTGCGTCTTCTATACTTTTTTTTCTGTAAGCTGCAGGTTCAAAGACATTAACCAATACACTGGTGTTTTTCAGGCTTGTATCGCCCATTGGTAGCCCCAACATTACACGTAGTTGTTGCTCATATTGAGACGTGGTGCAGGATTCTACCGTATGATGTCCACTGTTGTGCGGCCTGGGTGCCAACTCATTTACCAGCAATCTGCCGTCAGTAGTAAGGAATATTTCTACAGCAAGTATACCTACAAGATTTAGTGCCTCAGCTGTTTTTATGGCAAGGTTGCAAGCTTCTATTGCTTTGTCTTTCGGTATGTGTGCAGGGCAAAGCTGAAAATCGAGCACCATTTGTTGTTTGTTGAATATCATCATTACAGGGTCATAACATTCAACAGTACCCTTTTCGTTTCTGGAAACTATAACTGATATTTCGTGTTTGATGTCAACCCATTCTTCCAGAAAGCATGGTTCATCAAAAGCTTTGTCTATATCTTCTTTTGTATGGAGTATCATGCTGCCTTTGCCATCATGGCTGTTTTTACATTTTTTCAGGCAGCCTGGAAGTCTATGTATGTTTGCTGACAAATCTTTTTTATTGAGTACAGGTACTAGTGCTGCTACAGGTATATCATATGTTTCTAAAAACTTCTTTTGTATGTATCTGTCCTGTATTATATCTATTATGTCTGGTGAGGGGTAGACCTTTACTCCTTTCTTAACAAGGTCTTTTAATGCATGTGTGTTTACGGTTTCTTTCTCTATTGTTATGATATCCAGATACTGTCCGAAGTCTATTACATCTTCGTAATTCATCGGGTCGCCTACCTTAAAAGAATTCGTATAGCGCGCCCCGGGCGAATTTGGGTCTTTATCCATTACAGAGACATTGAGGCCATAGTCTATGGCATGTCTTATCAACATAGTACCAAGCTGGTCTCCGCCAAGTATCCCTATCTTCAGTTTGTCTATCATAACAGATATTTACGCCAAAGGTAATATTGCTATTTGCAATGATAGTAATACTATTATTTATGGGAGTATTTATTTTATTTATACTGTCTGTTTGGATAAGAGATTATTGAAAACACCCAATTACTGTAACGGTTATCAAAAATGATATGACATAACATTAAAAAGAAATGAGGGCAAGAATCGCCCTCATGTTCCTTTTGTTTGATGAATGTGTAATGTTTTATTTTTTCCTGCTTCATACTTTACGTTTATTATCAGCCATTATCTGAATAAATGTTGCAATTAAGAGCAAGTTGAATTCTATCCCGTTTGTACCACCACCAACAACATACCAGCCATGCTGACCGTGCACCATAAAGATGCCCAATAAAAGTATCAGTATCATAATTGACGACGCTATGTATAGACCGATATTAGTCAGTAATGCAACAATGCAAAATATATGTGTAAGCTTTATGTTCCATGCCAAGAAAACTCCAAAAGGAGCAAAGCCAATTTTGTCTAGGTAGTCCTTCCCGAAAGATTGTATATCACCAGATAGCATACCGGGTATACTATGCATAAAAAGAATGATGGCTACGCAAATACGTAGCCAAACATTACTCAGCTTTCTCCCAATTGTACCTGACATTACTGCAACTGTTGTGTTAGTGCAGATAAGTCTATGTAACCCGTACTGGTTGAATTAACAGTAGCGGATTTCTTTTCTACGCCACCTACATATAGTTTGCCTGTGAGTGTTTCACCTGCTTTTCCAAAGCCACCTACTTCTGAGCTTGCACCAAAACCTACCATAGTAAATCCACTTCCTTTTACAGTAACCTCTGTAGACCATGGCAGTTTTACTTTATCTACTACCTGGTTTGCACCATCCTGATTGGTATAGCTGACAAGCAAAGTGCCAGTGTAGCTGCCAGTCAGTTCATACTTAACTGTTCGCGATTGTGTAGGTGTAGACGGAGTTGGTGTCGGTGTAGATGTTGTGTTGTCTGATTTTTTGCAGGAAACAAAACCACTAACTGATACCATTAGTAATAGCGCGGGTAATAATTTTTTAATCATATCTATCTCTTTAACTTCAAAAATAGTTTTGATAAAAGAGGCAGAATTGTAAAAAAACGACATTATGCGTCTTTGTCTCCGGGATAGATGAAAGAAGAGCTTTCCGATCCTAAGTTTTGTTGTTGTACAAAATCATAAGGTGTTATACCAGAAAAATCTGTAAAGTCTTTAATGAAATGTGATTGGTCCGTATATCCTAATTCATACGCAATGTTTGTAAGCTTACCATAGTTGGCATTGCTTAGTATCTGTAGTGCGTTTTCGAAACGGGTAATGCGTTGCAGTTTTTTTGCAGATATACCTACGTTTGCTTTAAATCTGCGTTGCAGTTGCCTTTCAGAAAGTTTATATTCTTTTACAAGTTTATCAATAGATACATTTTTGTCTGTACTGTCTATAGGTGTATGGTGAAAGATATCGTTAAGCAGTGTATCCTGCTTGCGCGTGTACAGTTTTTCAATCAGGTATGCAGAAGTATACTTTACTCGTTCTTTATGGCTGTGTGCGCCACGCAGCTTTTCAGGAAGGTCTGTTTTGTCGAGCAATATGATATCCGGTGTTATATCTGTAAGCATAGTTGCATCAATACCCCAAAATGCTGGTAGTGCATGTGGAAAGAAACTAACCCCGAAGTGAGAAAAAGACCCTAACCATGTAGCATCTGTAGGTTTTGTGTCTATGCCACTGACGTAGCAGCGTGGTTTGTTTTCGCTGCTCTGATGTTCAAAAATAGGTGCGTAGTTGTCTGTATCCTGATATATCAGGCGTGGGTACCTGTCTGCAAAAGATCTGATATGCAGTGTGCGTTTTTCACCAAGCATTGCATCGTAGCTCCAAAAGTAGCGCACCCACGGTTTCAGCTCTTTACAAACAGGATATATTTTGTACTGCATATCTCTCTGTAGTGAAGTTAAGCTATTCCTGTGTATGCAGAAAGCCTCCGGAATATCGGAGGCTTTTCATATTCACACCCACCCCTGTTTGCTACAACATCGTTGTCGGACATACATAATCCGTAATACTGAACTTGCCTGTTTCTTTTATCTCTTTAAATCCACCCTTAACGTCTATCAGATTATTGTATCCGCGAGCCCTCAATATGGATATAAATATCATAGAACGATAACCACCTGCACAGTGTACATGGTATGTTTTGCTTTTGTCTATTACAGACATAGATTCGTTCATGAAATCCAGTGGTGCATTTTCCGCACCAATGATATGTTCGCTGTAGTATTCACTTTGTTTGCGTACATCCAGTATATGTGCCTCCGTGTTTGCCATCAGATGGCTCAGGTCGTCGGCTGATACGGATATAATGTAGTCTGTTTCTTTTCCGGCTTGCTGCCATGCCTCATAACTTCCCTCCAGAAATCCGATTGTGTTGTCATAGCCTACACGTGCCAGTCTTGTCACTACTTCTTCTTCACGGCCATTATCGGCAACTATCAATATTGGTTGTTTAATGTCAGTTATCAGCGCGCCTACCCATGGAGCAAAATTGCCATCAATACCTATGTTGATAGAACCCGGTATAAATCCTTTTGTAAATGTTTGCGGATTGCGTGTATCCAGCACCAAAGCTTCCGCTTCGTGTGCTGCTGTTTCAAAAGCTTGCGGTTTCAGCGCCTGCAGGCCTCTGTTCAGAACAGTGTCTATACTGTCATACCCTTGCTTGTTCATCATTACATTGGCGGGGAAGTATGCAGGTGGTGGCATCAGTCCGTTTGTTACTTCTTTGATGAATTCATCTCTTGTCATATCTGCACGTAGGGCATAATTGGTTTCTTTCTGATGCCCGAGAGTATCAGTTGTTTCCTTACTCATATTTTTGCCACAAGCACTACCTGCGCCGTGTGCAGGATAAACGATGATATCATCTGCCAATGGCATAATCTTGGTTCTCAATGAGTCGAACAACAGGCCGGCTAATTCTTCTTGAGTAAGGTGTGCTGCTTTTTGTGCAAGGTCAGGACGGCCAACATCGCCTATAAAAAGTGTGTCGCCTGTAAAGCATGCTATCTCTTTCCCCTTTTCATCTTTCACCAGATAGCATGTACTTTCCATTGTATGGCCCGGTGTGTGTAATACTTTTATCGTAATGTTGCCAAGTTTCAATATTTCGTAGTCTTGTGCTATGTGAGCATCAAAACCCGGAGCAGCTGTAGGGCCGTAAACGATTGTAGCGCCCGTTTTTTTAGCAAGGTCTACATGTCCCGATACGAAGTCTGCGTGAAAATGAGTTTCCAGCACATACTTGATTGTGACATTATTCTTAGCTGCTTTTTCTATGTATGGCTGCACCTCACGTAGCGGATCTAGAATTGCTGCCTCTCCGTTGCTCTCAATATAATATGCTCCCTGTGCCAGGCATCCCGTATAGATTTGTTCTATTTTCATAAGAAGTATTGTTTTCTTGTAATGATACAAAGATGGGCAACATAAAGTTTCGCGACGGTAACAATTATTACAGAAGTAAATTATTTCAGTATGGTTTCTTTTATAATGATATAGATACCCATTATAAGCACAAACCACCCAAAGCCTTTTTTCAGTTTATTGCCGGGTATAGACTTGCCTATGTATCCGCCAATGAATATACCTGCAATGGCAAGGGTAGTAACGCTGCCAAGTAGTTTCCAATCAATATTATACTGGCCAATATCTCCAGTAAAACCAATAAGTGAATTAAGTGCTATAATCAATAAAGAAGTGCCGATTGCTTTCTTCATGTCAAGCCCTACAAAGAATACAAGCGCTGGTATAATGAGGAATCCACCACCTGCACCCAACAGTCCTGTTACAATACCTATACCAATACCGTATAGTAATAGCTTGCCTATTGATTGTGTGTTCGTATTATTAGCCACTGTATTTTTACTTCTTATCATCGATGATGAAGCAAGTATCATCAGTATGGCAAACAGAACCATTGTAGCCGTAGACTTTGTTACGGTCAATTGACTGAGTGTAAACAGGTTGTCCGGTATGTTGGGTATGATAAATTTTCTAGTCAGGAAAACGGTGGTAATAGAAGATGTGCCGAATAGCAGCGCGGTCTTAATATCAGTCCACCCCTTGAGATAGTTTCTGTAAGCGCCAACAAGGCTGCTGGTACCTACTATAAATAATGAATAAGATGTAGCAATAGCAGGGGATATGCCAAACAAGTATACCAATACTGGAACCGTGAGAATAGAACCACCACCACCAATAAGCCCCAATGATATTCCTATCAGTATTGCACTAAGATATCCTGCAATCGTTGCCAAAGTTTCAGTTTAGTGCGAAAGTAGGCTGTATAGGCTTAGTACAGTGTAATGATTGTTACACAGTAAAAGAGTAATTTCATAATGATGACCTACGTCACAATCTGACTAAGGTATTTTATATAGTTTGCCATTATGCAACCACGGATACAATCTATTGATACAATATACAAGTACATAGTCGCCGTATTAGGCGGTGGCTTGCTGCTCTATTTTGGCAAAAGCCTTTTTGTGCCCATGTTCATGGGGCTACTGATTGCAATGGTTATGTTTCCCGTATGCGTATGGTTAGAAAGAAAGAGGATAACAAAGAGCATTGCCATTACAATAAGTTTGTCAATAGTAGTTTTACTCTTTCTCGCACTCATTTGGTTGCTATTCTGGCAATTGAGCCTTTTCAGGCAGGATTTGCCTTTTATTGCCGATAAACTCTCTGCCAAACTACCCGAACTACAGCGTTGGCTTGCCGAAAACTGGGGTTTATCCTACAAAACACAGCAAGAATGGATAGATAAGCTATCGGGAGATGTTAAGAACAGTGCAGGTGCATACATCGCAGGTTCTTTCTCTGCGACTGTTTCTACTTTGTTTTCATTGTTTATCATTCCTATATATGCTGCCTTGTTTCTGTATCACAGGGGCATGTTTGTACAGTTTGTAAAAAGTATAGCAGGTGCAGCAAGACATGCACAGATAGATAAAATATTGTCAGAAACTACTCATACCTATTTCCGGTATATAAAAGGTATGGTAATGGTTTACATTATAGTAGGTGTGCTCAATAGTGTTGGTTTGCTGGCATTGGGTATAAAGCATGCCATACTCTTTGGTATGCTAACTGCTATTATGACAATAGTGCCGTATGTTGGCATCATCATCAGTGCTATGTTGCCTATATCTGTTGCGTTTCTTACCAAAGACTCGTTGTGGTACCCGTTGGCAGTAATAGGCGTTTTTTCATTTGTTCAGTATCTGGAAGCGAATGTCATCTTCCCCAAAGTTGTTGGTGCACAGCTGAATGTGAGTACCTGGGCCACACTGGTGGCTATTATTTCAGGCGGAATAGTATGGGGTGTGGCAGGGATGGTATTATTTATTCCTTTTGTTGCAATTTTGAAGATAATTACCGACCATTTGGAAGAAGGTAAATCCATTAATATCTTACTAACAAGGAAAGACTAAAACTACATGGCAAATACGATAGAAAATAACAGTCTGGCACTTTCTACGCAAATGAAAGACAAGCTTTATGAAATGGGTACCATAAAGCTGTATAAAGAAGGCGAGATTATTATGAATGAAAATTCATACATCCGCGCTATTCCAATTGTTTTGACCGGTAGTATACGGGTAATGCGTGTGGATGAAGAAGGCAGAGAAATATTACTCTATTATATCCGCCCGGGTGAAAGCTGTATCATGTCGTTTCTTGGTGGTATTCATAGCGAAACAAGCAAGGTAAAAGCAGTGGCGGAAGAGGATGTGGAGATACTGTTTATCCCTATCGAAAAAGCAGGTATGCTTATTAAGGACAATTCTGAGTGGTTGGATTATATCTTCCGCCTGTATCACAAACGTTTTGAAGAACTACTATCTGTAGTGAACGAAGTTGCCTTCAAAAAAATGGATGACAGGATTCTTCACTTTCTTAAAGAAAAGCAAAAACTGATTGGCTCAAATGAAATTGCCATAACACATCAGGAACTGTCTGAAGAGCTGGGAACCTCTCGTGTCGTGGTTTCCCGTCTGTTGAAGCAGATGGAAGGAGAGGGTATGGTGAAGCTGGGCCGAAATAAAATTTTGCTTATGTAACATTAGTAGCTGTATAGCCCCTGATACTTGCTGACATTTGTGTTATAAAATCAATCAATTATGAAAGTAAACATGAGTTCAGCAGACAGAATTATCAGGGTGATAATAGCTGTCATCTTTGCCGCACTGTATTTCACAGGTACAGTTCCCGGTACACTCGGATTGGTACTGACAATCGTAGCTGTAGTGTTTTTGCTTACAAGCCTCATTGGTTTTTGTCCGCTATATACCATCTTCGGTATGCGTACAAAGAAAGATGCGTAGTTTGCAATTGCCTGTGTTTACTATACAAAAAAAATAAATGAAACAACTTTTGCTAAAGAATAAGCTGGTGATAATAGGTGTGGTGTTGGGCGCTATCGGTGGGTTTGCGTATTGGTATTTTGTTGGTTGTGCAAGCGGTACGTGTATGATAACATCCAAACCACTTAATAGCAGTGTATATGGTGCAGTGATGGGAGGCTTATTCTTTAGCATATTTGCACAAGAGAAAAAAATCAATAAAAAAGGATAATAGTTATGTCAGCTAAAAAAATGACTGTAGTAGATGTACGTAGCCGCGAAGAATATGCAAGCGGTCATGTTGTAGATTCATTGAATATTCCTGTAAATGAATTGCAGAATAATATTGAAAGACTGAAAGAGATAGAAGGCGATATCGTATTGTGTTGTGCATCGGGCATGCGCAGCAGCATGGCGCGCCAGTTGCTGGTGCAACAGGGTATGACAAATGTAGCAGATGGTGGTCCGTGGACGAATGTTCAATACAAGATTGTAAACAACTTAATGTAATTATAGAATGGGTTTTTTAAGCAAATTATTCGGTTTTGGTCCAAAAGTAGATTTAGGTCAGCTGATAAATGACGGTGCAGTGATTCTGGATGTGCGTACCCCTGGCGAGTATGCAGGTGGCCACATCAAAGGTTCTATCAATATACCTGTAGACCAGTTGAAGTCTAAAATGTCTTCGCTGAAAAAAGATAAGGTAATCATCACTTGTTGCGCATCAGGTATGCGTAGTGCATCTGCCCGTGGTATGCTGAAAGCGAGCGGTTTTGCAGAGGTACACAACGGTGGTAGTTGGATGAACCTGAGAAAATACAAAGCATGATAATAGGCTATCTGAAAGAAAAGCTATCGGGTGGTTGGCATTTCATGCGCATACTGAGGCTGGTATTTGGCGTAGTGTTTGCAGTACAGGCAGTTATGATGAAGGATTATCTGGTAGGTATGATGGCTGCGTTCTTTCTGTATCAGGGTGTAACTAACACAGGATGCTGCGGCGAAAGCTGTGCACCTACCTACGATAGAAACGCTGCAGCAAAAGGCAAAACAGAGGATATTCAATTTGAAGAAGTAAAATAAATAAACCATGTCAACAAAATTTTCAGAGCTCATCAATTCAGACAAGCCGGTACTGGTTGATTTTTCGGCAGAGTGGTGCGGGCCTTGTAAAATGATGGCTCCCATATTGCAGGAACTTAAACAAGGCATAGGCGATGCTGCAACTATCATTAAGATAGATGTAGATAAAAACCCACAGGCCGCCGCAGCATACAACATATCCGGCGTGCCTACACTGATACTATTTAAGAACGGAGAGGTAAAATGGAGACAAAGCGGCGTATTGCCCGCTAACCAACTGAGGCAGATTATAGAACAGTATCAATAACAGAATGTATGAGTGAAGCACATTTTTATGAAGTTGCCGTAAAATGGCAGACAGACAGGTTGGGTGTTATGAGCTCTCCTGATTTTGATAATACACTGGAGGTTGTAACACCGCCACAATTTGCAAAAGGCATACCTAATAAGTGGTCGCCCGAGCATCTGCTTGTAGCAGCGGTAAACAGTTGTCTGATGACAACTTTTCTGGCAATAGCCGAAAATTCAAAACTGTCTTACGAGCAATTCGAATCGAACGGAGTAGGTAAGCTAGAAGTAGTGGATGGTAAATACATGATTAGCGAGGTAGAGCTGAACCCAATATTGGTGATAGCAAACGAAGAAGACCGTGAGAAGGCAATGCGTGTATTACAAAAGTCTGAAGCGGCATGCCTTATTTCCAATTCCATCAAATCAAAGATTATCTTTACACCGGAAATCAAAGTTGCATCAACAGTATCTTAACGTATGAAGAAGTCGATATTCAAGCCATTCGCATTACTACTGGCAGTAGTTGCTATACTTACGGCTACATCTTGCCAGCAAGCATCTGCCAACAACGAATTGAAAGTTGCAGAGTTTAAACAGAAACTTGAAGCTACAGCCGACAAAGTATTGCTGGATGTACGTACACCCGGAGAATATGCAGAAGGCCATCTTGCAGGTGCATTGAATATAGACTGGAATGGTGGCAACTTTGATGCGGAAGTAGCAAAGCTGGATAAAGCAAAGCCGGTGTTTGTGTATTGCCTTTCAGGTGGCCGCAGTGGTTCTGCAGCTGCAGCTATGCGAAGCATGGGCTTCAAGCAGGTGTATGAAATGAAGGGTGGTATGATAAAATGGAGGTCTGAAGGACTGCCTGAAGAGGGTGGTGCTGCTACAGCACAAGGTGGTACCAAAGGTATGACAGCACAAGACTTTGAAGCACTGCTGAATACAGATAAAATAGTATTGGTAGATTTTTATGCTACATGGTGTGGTCCTTGTAAAAAAATGGAACCATACCTGGCAGAAATTTCAAAAGATATGGCTGCTACAGTATCTGTAGTGCGTATAGATGCTGATGCCAATCCTACACTTGCTACAAGCATGAAGGTAGATGCATTGCCAACCGTGTTTATCTACAAAAACAAGCAATTGGTGTGGAATAATGTAGGTTTTGTAAGCCGCGAGGATATGATGGCAAAGCTCAAAAGCATTAAGTAAATATTAAAAGAGAACGTTCTGAAAGCCTGCAAATTTTGCAGGCTTTTTTGTCTAATGTTAAGACAGTATTAAGTTAATATTAAGTCACTGCACGGCTATTTACAAAGGTTTTCAATCACAATACTTTTGTTGACAAACAAGGGTTTATGGCGACGTTGAAAAAGTTGTTTATGCCGGATGGGCAAAAGTTCTACAGGCTTTTTGATGAGGTGGCAGATAATCTGCAGATAATGAGTAAGCTGTTTTACGAAACAATATGTGCAGGCAATGGCATTATGCAGACTAACCTTGCTCGGTTGGATGAATTGGAGAAAGCAATAGACCTTTCTACTCGCAAGCTGTTTCATGAGCTGGGTAGGAATTTTATCACACCTTTCGACAGAGAAGATATACACCTTCTGGCTTCGGGACTGGATGATATTGCAGACCTTACTTACGGTACTGTACGCCAACTGAATAATTACGGGCTAACTACCCCGGGCAATACTACACAATATGTGGCAGGTGAGTATAAACGCCTGATTGGCCTTTTGGGCGATGCGATAAAGGCACTCAGTAATAAGCGTTCGCTGCCTAAATTAGAAACTACCTGCCTCGAAATGAGGAAGATTATCAACACTTGCGATAATCGTATTGATGCTGCTATTACAGGGCTTTTCCCAAGCCATACAGAAGTGGTAGATATCATAAAATGGATGGAGCACTACGATATACTACAAGTACTTCTTGAAAAGTGCGAGAATATGGTAGATACGGTAGAAGCCATCGTTATTAAATACGGATAAACTATTGAATGATGCAAGGCTTACCTTTGCATCATGCGTTTGTATATCAGAAATATGGTTTGCAACAGGTGTAAGATGGCTGTTGCAGATATTTTGCACAAAGCTGGTTTGCAAGTATTGCATGCCGATTTGGGCGAGGTGGAGATTGCAGAAAAGGAGTTGTCTAAAGAAGTGTTGAAAAACCTGCAAGCTGCTTTGGAAGCCGTTGGTTTTGAAATAATTGATGATAAGAAGAGTAAGGTGATTGAAGGTATCAAAACGGCTGTGATTGATATTATTCATCATACAAGCGAGCCTATAGCCATAAAATACAGCGACTATCTCTCCACAAAACTACAGCATGATTATTCGTACCTCAGCAAACTTTTTTCTGAAGTGGAGGGTATTACGATAGAGCAGTACATCATCAACCAGAAGATAGAACGTGTAAAAGAGTTGCTTGTGTACGATGAACTTTCTTTAAGTGAAGTTTCCTACCAGATGGGGTATAGCAGTGTGGCACATTTGTCTGCACAATTCAAAAAAGTAACGGGGATGACACCCACTGTGTTTAAAAATAGCAGTAAAAGAGAACGTAAGCCATTGGATAATATTGGTGGGCATACTGCATAATTTTATAAAACACATCCATAGTCTTATAACATAGTCGGGTAATGCTGTCGGTAGCTTTGCTGTATAATATTAACCGATATGACACACACATACAACATTACAGGAATGACGTGCAACAGCTGTGTTGCAAAGGTAAAATCTGCTATTCTGAAACTGGGAGATGTGCTGGAGGCAGATGTGCAAAGAGATGCACCACAGGCTACCATTACTATGCAGAAACACATTCCGCTCAGTACATTGCAGGCGGCAATTAGTTTTGACGGCAAGTATGCAATAACCGAAGCAGCAGGCAGCACAGTAATGAAAACGACAGACGACAATGTATCCTATTTCCCCATCTTTTTAATATTCGGATACATAGCAGGTATTACATTGCTTATTCAGTTTGTAAGCGGCTCTTTCAGCCTTATGCAATGGATGCAGCATTTTATGGCAGGGTTCTTTATCGTGTTCTCATTCTTCAAGATGATGAGCCTGAAAGCATTTGCAGAAGGGTACAGAACCTACGATATAGTTGCCAAAGCAATACCTGCATATGGATTTGTCTATCCGTTTATAGAACTGGCATTAGGTGTTGCCATTATTACAGGCTTTGAACCATACGCTACTAATATCGTAGCATTAGTTGTTATGGCTGTAAGTACTATTGGGGTTGTAAATAGTCTGCTGAAGAAAACACCATTTCAATGTGCATGTCTCGGTACGGTTATAAAGCTACCACTAAGCAAGGTTACTTTGTTTGAAGATTTATTGATGGTCGTTATGAGTGCAGTTATGTTACTGCTTATGTAAATAGTAAAAGCCCCGCATCAGCGGGGCTTTTGTATATATTATATTGTCTAACCAATTATCAGATCACAGTTGCGTAGCAGTATAAACTACATCTACAGTATAAGTACCTGCAGGGTAAGCGAAACCAGGTGTAGCATTGTATTGGATGCTGAATGTTTGGTTGCCACCGTTGTTACAGTTTGTCAACAGGTTTTGTGCAGTTGCACTCAGGTCAGCATAGCTAGATGCGCTGAACGGAGAAGCGATAGCACCACCGGGTGCGTTTGTAGGAACACGCAGGTCAAGAACACCAGCTACCGGGATTACAGGAGCAGGAGTTCTTGTCCCTGTGTATGAGAAGTTAGCATTGTTC
>DDFF01000007.1 GCA_002337045.1 Bacteroidetes bacterium UBA1935
GTAACTATCGCTTTAAGAACTTACCCGCTCTGTATCGATTGGGAGTGCAAAAGTAGATAAGAAAGTTCTACTTCCAAACATTGTACTGCATATTTTTATTCGGCATTTGTAATATGTCGGCGCTATTACTTATCTGGTTTGCTTTTGAGCCGATTGTTGCATTCTGCGAATTCTATCTTCCAACTTCTCACTACTCAATTCCTCGCGCAAAGAATCAACTTTTATAGGGAAACAAAAGGGCGTAAGATTAGCAGGACGAGATATAATGATGCTACCTGCAGCTATGCGTTGCAGTGTATTATATAAGCGTGTTGCTTCTACTTCGTACGTCAACACTTCTGTGTAGGCCTGTTGCAATAATATATTAGATGGTTCGTTCTGGCTGATCACTTCATATATAAGTGATGTAGAGTTTTGCAAGTGGCGCTGTTTCTTATATGCACCAGGCATTCCCTGAAACACAAGGCCAGATATAACGGCAATATCGCGAAACTTTCTGCGCCCCATCTCTGCAGCATTAATACTACGTTGCAAGTCTGCATACCATGCATCGGGGCTCAACAGTTGTTTTATATTCTCTTCGCTTACAGGTATCGGTTGATCACTTAATAATTCGAAACCATAATCATTCATAGCTATTGAGAAGGTAATCGGCAAAAGTTGTGATATTCTATATGCAAGCAATGAAGCCATTGCCTGATGCACCAGCCTGCCTTCAAAAGGATATACAAACAGGTGATAGCCATCTTTAGTATTAATAAGCTCTACCAGCAACTCATCTTCTTTTGGCACAACTGATAGCTCCTGTTGTTTCAAAAACAGTGGCTGCAAGAACATCAACAAATTATTTGTGTGCGGCTCTAATGCTGCCTGCTGAAACGTATGACGCAACACACTACCCAGATTGGCAGACAATGGCATACGCCCGCCTGCCCATGCAGGCACGTGTGCCTTCTTCGCGTTCGACTTGCGGACATATACTACCATGTCGCGTATCATCACCAGTTCCAGCTTTCTGCCCGCCAATACAAATACATCTCCGGGTACAAGCTTTGAAATAAAGTATTCTTCTATCGTACCTACATTACCGCCGCTCATAAACTTTACCCGCAACAATGCATCACCCACTATAGTACCTATATGTAAACGATGCCGCATAGCCACACGCCTGTTAGCTACACGATACACGCCGTCTATATTTATCACACGATGGTATTCATCATATTCTTTCAACAAAGAACCGCCGTGTGTAATGAATCCAAGTAACCATTCCCATTCGGCATCTGTAATATCTCTGTAGCAGTTTGTTGTTCTTACCTCTGCAATTAAAGCTTCACTAATAAAACCATCTCCCGTGGCACGGGTAACCATATATTGCACCAGCGCATCAAATGCAAGGACAACAGGACTGCGACTTTCTACCAGTTGCTTTTCATAAGCTTCCTGCAACGCTGCAGCCTCAACTATTTCTAAAGTATGCGTAGGTACAAAGTAAATATTACTGACAGCACCCGGCTCATGACCACTACGCCCCGCACGTTGCAGAAAACGAGCAATACCTTTAGGGCTGCCTACTTGTATTACAGTATCAACAGGTCGAAAATCGACACCCAAATCTAAACTGGCAGTACATACTACCACCTTTAACGTGCCTGCATGCAATTGCTCTTCTACCCACACACGCACATCTGCATCTATTGCACTATGATGCAATGCAATGACACCTGCAAGATCAGGATCAGCATCAAGCAATGCCTGATACCATATCTCTGCCTGCGAGCGGACGTTTGTAAATAAGAGTGTAGACCTGTTGTTATGTATTACGGGCAGCACATGTTCTATCATACGTACACCCAAATGCCCTGCCCAAGGAAAACACTCAACCGTTTCGGGCAATATGGTATGAATGGCTACTTCTTTTCGGATGTCTGCTTTTACAATCGTACCGTTATGATTATCGCCCAACAATACATACAGCGCTTCTTCAAGATTACCTATTGTTGCCGATATCCCCCAGACGCGCAACATACTTTCCTGTGCAGGCAGTGTTTTCAGGTAAGACAAAGCAAGCTCCATTTGTACACCGCGCTTTGAACCTAATAACTCATGCCATTCATCAACTGCTATACATCTGAGCGACCTGAAGATGTCTTTATTGTTTTTAGTGGCTATCAGCAAGTGCAGGCTTTCGGGTGTGATAATCAGCACCTCGGGCATATGTGTTTTCTGCCGCTGCCGCTCTGCGGTTGATGTATCTCCGTTTCGCACAGCCACCTTCCAGGGAATACCCAACTCCGACAATGCCTGTTCCATTGCCCTGCCTACATCTTTTGCCAATGCACGCAACGGTGACACCCAAAGTAGTTGCAATCCGTTTTTGGTTTTCGATTTGTAATCAGGATTGTTGTTTATCCAATCTATCATTACGCCCAGAAAAACAGAAAATGTTTTACCGAAGCCGGTAGGGGCATTCACAATACCACTCAACCCTTCTGCATACAACTGCCATGCCTCTTCCTGAAAAGGAAATGGCTGCAAGCCTTTAGCATGCAACCATTCTCTGATTACCTCAAATCCGTTTACCGATATGCTTGCTTTCTTTTTCGCCACTTATTTCTTTTCTGCTACAACAGCATACATCAAAGGAAGTTTACCCTCCATACCTTTCAGGCAAAATCTGTCCGGTGCTATCTCTACCATATTTGCAAAGCAGTTTTGTGTAGAGTAATCGTATTCGTTAAATATCCTGATTTCTACCCCTGCATTAATTAACGCCTGCATTACTTCTGACAGCGGATGATTCCAACCTATTTCCTGCAGCTCTATATCTGCGCTTCTATCTGCATAAGTACCCTGCAGTGTTTCAACAATAGCTTCTTTATTGAAATAAGGATATTGCACATAGGTAAAGGCATTATCAAACATCCATACTGCGGGGTGAAGCTCTACTAACACTAACTTACCTCCCGGTTTCAGGAAATGTGAAACCACATTTGCCCAACGCGTCATATCGGGCAACCAACCCAATACACCATAAGTAGTAAATACAATATCAAATTTTTCATCCAGCACCTCAGGCAACTTGTATACTTCAGAGCAAATAAAAGTTGCGTCTAACCCAAGCTGGGCGTTCAAATCTTTCGCTTTGTCCATGGCCACATCAGAGAAATCAACACCCGTACATTTCGCCCCCATACGAGACATTGACATTGTATCTTGCCCAAAATGGCATTGCAAATGCAATACAGATTTGCATTTAATGTCGCCAAGCAAGCCAATCTCTACTTCCTTAAGTGTTGATTTACCGGCAATAAAGGAATCATTGTCATAAAAATCTGAAGTTACATGGTGTGGAGTTTTTGCATTCCACAGTTTTCGGTTCACCTCCAGGTATTCGTTCTCTATATTCATAATGCACTAAAAATACTGAAGAATATCCAACCCTGAATATTCTCCTCGCAACTAGGTCTGTGTAGAATTACTACCACACGCTATTGCAGATAAAAAAAATCGCCTATCTTGATAGCATTATAGCACCGGGGGGCGCTTATGCTAAACAAAACAATTCTCATCATTGATGATGAGCAGGACTTGTGTGAACTATTCACCATGTACCTGCAACCAAAGGGATATACAGTCTATACGGCCAATAACATAGATGTTGGCAGAAAATCTATAGCCTCTATTTCTCCAGATATCTTATTTATAGACAATAACCTGCCCGATGGGCTGGGTTGGAAGTTTGCGGTTGAGCTTTCAGAAACATATCGAAACCTGAAAATCATTTGTATGAGTGCATTTGATTATGATATCGATATCACAAATAGCCACAAACTGAAAATCATAGAAAAACCAATAAAGCTATCTGACATAGACGAGGCTATTGGTGCGGGCCATTAACCTTTGTGTAGCGGTATGTAAACAGAGAATACAGCACCGTTGCCCGGTTCTGATGCAACTTCTATTCTACCATTGTGTGCCTGTATTATATTGAATGATGCTGCGAGCCCTAAGCCTAAGCCGTTGCGCTTTTGTGTAAAATATGGCTCAAAGAGGCGTGCAATATTTTCATCGCTGATACCACTACCATTATCTGCTATCTTAATGATTGCGTATGACTCATCCACCTCAACGTTGACACGAATAAGCCCTTTACCCTCTTCAACTGCTTCAATACCGTTTATTATAATGTTGAACAGTGCAATCGGCAATTTATCTGCATCTGCTTCAATCAGGATATTGTCGGCTTGCAGAACCATTTCGCAGGCTACACCTTTCAGCAACATACTATCTGCAGCACGACTTAGCACTGTATCAATGACCATAGCGATATCAATGGGCTTCAGGACAATATCAGTAGGTCGCGAGGTAGAAAGTAGGGCTGTTATCAAGCTGTTTATCCTTGAGCTATTGCGTAATACTATTTCACTGTAAAACTGTACGGTTTCATCCACCCCTTCTGCTTTCATTTGCTCTACAGAAAGAATGATGTTATTTAATGGATTACGCACCTCATGTGCCAATGTTCTTACCAGACGACCTGTAGCCGCCAGCTTTTCAGATTGTAATATTGCCCGCTCTGCTTTCTTTAGTTTTGTGATATCATGTATCACCCCCTGCACGTATGCACTACCCTTTATATCAAAATGTGTTGTAGCAGATACAATGCAATTGCGCCATCCGCCATCGGCAGTTTTCAGCACTACCTCCACATCTTCGCCATTCGCCTGCATCAATGCACTCGCGGAGCTTTCCATATCAGGAAGTGGTAGCAATAAGTCCGTAAGTCTCATTGCCAGCAATTGCTCCTTGTCATAACCAAACATTGCAATGGCTGCATCGTTAATATCAAGCAAATGCAGCTCAAGGTCTGCTACAAATATCACGTCCTTCAACTGCTCAAAAACGCTCCGGTATTTTTGTTCGCTGGCTTTCAGCGCTTTGATACTGCGAGAGCGCAACAATGCATAGCGTATACTACGCTCTACTTTCTCTGTATTAATCTCTGATTTCACAAGGAAGTCTACAGCGCCGGATTCCATCGCTTCAATATCCAACAACCTTCTCCCTTTGCCGGTAAGCATTACAATAGGCTCTTCACAGTTCAGCTTCAATGCATCCTGCAATAGCTCTACCCCGGACTTTGCACCTAACAGATAATCTACAAAGTAGATATCATAATTCCTGCGCGCAATATGGCTCAATGCCGTATCATAATCATCACACCAGTCTATCTGCACATTAACCCCGGGGATTTTTTTTATATAGTCGCTTGTGATAAAGAAGTCATCTTTATCATCATCCACAATCAATATTCTGAAAAATGAAGACAGCATAGTTTATGGCTCTTGTTTTTCAGGCAGTACAACAATAAACTTTGCACCTACTCCTGGCTCACCTTCGGCATATATTACCCCCTTGTGGTGGTCGCATATCTTCTTGCATATTGCCAAGCCAATACCTGACCCTGCATAGGTAGAACGGCCATAAAGCCTTTTAAAAATCTGAAATATCACATCCGCATATTCCTGCTTAAACCCTATTCCGTTATCACTAACCACTATCTTATAGTATTTAACCGTTGGATTCAGATATAAGACAGCTTTTTCTTCATCATTCAACACTTCACTCAAAATATTTACAACAACGGGAACATCATTCTTTCTGAACTTTATTGCATTGTTGATAAGATTTGCAAACAACTGTTTCATTTGCGAATGAGAACATTCCAACTCAGGCAAACCATCTACTTGCAAGGTAGCCCCGGTTTCCTCTATTAGCAGGTCTAAATCCTCAAGTACTTCTTTCAATACCGTATTAAGCGACTCCTGTCCGTAAGGGTCTGAATACTGATTGAGTAGTGAAAATTCAAGCAGATTATCTATCAGCTTCGTCATATTATCTGCTGAATATTTTATCCTGTCCAGATAATGACGGCCCTCTTCCGTAAGTAAATGATTGCATTCATCAAACAGCTTTTCGCTGAATGTTGTAATCTTCCTCAATGGTTCGTGCAAGTCGTGACTGGCTACATAGGCAAACTCTTCCAGTTCTTTGTTCGACCTGTATAATTCTGCTACCGTCTTCTTAAGGTCTGTTTCTATTTGCTTTTGTCCCGTAATATCAAGCACACTACCCACCATCTTCACAACATTACCGTGCTCATCTTTCAGTACCCTACCCGATGCACTAATTATCTTTACCTTATTGGCAGGCGTAATAATGCGCATCTCTATATCATAATCTTCACCTGTTTTCAGTGCATTCGCAACTGCTTGCCCTGCTCTTTCCTTATCGTCAGGGTGCGAGTATATCCTTACAGCATCATAAGTAAGTGGTGTCTCTTTGTCTAATTCATATACTTTGTAGATACCGTCAGACCAGAATACTTTGTCCTCACTTACTATCCACTCAAACGTACCAAAGCTGAAATTGCTCAGCTTTTCAAGAAACAACCTTCTGGAATCGAAAGATGTAAACGGAAGTTCCTGTCCCGACAAATCGGGAATAATCAAAACGATATAGTACTCCTGAATGCCTGTAGTACCTGCAGGAGGTGTAGCAAACAGAAAACACATCTGCTTCCTGCCATCCTTCATCAGGATGCTATACATCACATATTGGCTCTCGGCATTCTCTGTATTGAATATTCTTGCTGTCTGATGCGTAAACTGGTCTTGTTGGCGCTCATCTATAATATCAGGAATGGTAAGCCCTTTTTGACTTATTTCTTCCAGACTGTAACCCAACACCTGTTCTGTATGGTTGGTACAATGCAATATGCGGTTGGTATTAGTTTCAACAACCAACATTGCATAAGACCCTGAAAGCAGTTCTGCGTTCTTAAACACAGCATCTGCTTTATCAAGTCTTGCATCGTTCATGTTATTCTGCTCAGCCATACCTTATTCCAAGCCTTTGTATTGCTTAATCTTATTATACAGCGTTTTCCTGTCAATGTTCAACAGCTTGGCTGCTTTGGTTTTATTGAATTGTGTACGCCTCAACGCCTCCAGTATTACCTCATATTCAGCATTTATATTAACAGCCTTATATTTATTCTCAAGGCTTTCAATACTATCTGCCTGCAAGTCTGATTTTACATTATCAAACTGCAATTTTTTATAATTGTTTATTTCAAAAGGCAATGCCGTTACCTCAATCAACTCTCCGTCCGTCAATAACGTAGCACGCTTTACTACGTTCAATAGTTCACGCAGATTGCCGTGCCACACATATTCCATAAATATGTCTTTCACATCTTGAGAAAAACCTCTAACATGCTTCTTTAGCTCTGCATTGGTACGTTTCAAAAAATGTTCTGCAAAGAGCATGATATCATCTTTTCTGTTGCGCAGTGGCGGCACTTCTATACTGAACTCATTAAATCTGTGATACAAATCTTCGCGGAAGCGGCCATTCAATGCAGCATCCCATAGTTTCTCGTTGCTGGCAACTATGATGCGCACATCAAGGCCTATATCTTTCACGCCACCCACACGCCTTATCTTTCTTTCCTGCACTACACGCAGCAGTGATACCTGTATATCATAAGACAGGTTAGCAACCTCATCCAGAAACACGGTACCACCATTGGCCGTTTCCAGCGAGCCAACTTTTTGTGATACAGCTCCTGTAAACGCACCTTTTTCATGTCCAAACAATTCACTGCCTGCCAGCTCAGCCGTTAATGCACCGCAATCAATGGCTACAAATGGTTGATTAGCACGCTCACTCTTTTCATGTATCATTTTAGCGATAGCTTCTTTACCACTACCACTTTCCCCATATATTATTACGCTGAAGTTTGTAGGCGCTACAAGCCCTATTTGTTTTATGATATTCTGAAATTCAGGGCTGTTGCCATAAATGTGTTCTTCCTCCGTCTCTATCTGTGGCTTTACCTCTTCTTTCTTTTCTTTTGCCCCCTGTGTAGACAGTGCTTTTTTTATCGTCAACAGTATTTCGTCTGGGAAGAGCGGCTTGGTAACATAATCGTAAGCCCCCATCTTCATTACCTCTACCGCATCTTTCACATCGCTATAGCCTGTAATAATGATAACCAGTGCCGCAGGTATCATTTCTTTGATTTTCTGCAACAGCTTAGAACCTGTCATATCATCAAGCCTGAAGTCGCAGAGGATTATATCGGGTTTATTCTTTTGCAGGTACTGCAACGCATCCTTACCTGTATGCAGGCATTTTACACTGTAGCCGTTCCTTGTCAGGAAACGGTCCAGCAGCATGCACATGTCCTTATCATCATCTACAACTAAAATCTTATACATAGAATCCTCTCATTGCAGGTGTAATATTATTACTTCCTTTTCAAAAGACCTTTATAGATACGTATTAACCAATTTACCCTATAAATTACGACTGAAAACGTTATAAATAGTAGTCCTTACCCGAAAAAATCGATAATTTGCGACGCAATAATTTAATATGAACACTGTATTAGAGATACTGAAATACATCCTCCCTGCTATAATTGTACTGATAGCTTGTTATACGATAGTACAGAAATTCCTCGTTACGGATATGCAACGCAAACAAATTGCTATGCTTCGTGAGAATCAGGAATTTACTGTCCGTATGCGCCTGCAGGCATTGGAAAGGCTGGCATTGTACATTGAACGTATTAACCCACGCTCTCTTATACCACGTGTATATATGAGCGGCATGACGGTTACAGATCTGCAGCAAGCATTGGTTTTTACTATTCGAGGTGAGTTTGAACATAATCTTTCTCAACAGATATATGTATCGAGCAATGTATGGAATACTGTAAAAGGTGTAATGGAACAGGAGATAAATATGATTGGCGTTATTGCACAGCAACTGAAACCGGATGCATCTGCCAAAGACCTGCATATGCGCATTGTAGATGTGGTGCTTACAGACGCAAGCGAACCACCAACAACTGTTGCCCTGCAAATCATCAATGAAGAAGCTAAACGCATCCTTTCGGGTGGTGCTATGGCTTAGTTTTATCTTTTTTTAAGTACGCAAATTCAAATACATACAAGTGAGCGACAAGAAGATTGTTACAGATTCAGGTATTGAAATAAAACAAGTGTATTGCGAACCGGTTGCAATGACCGAACAACCAGGTGAATTTCCCTTTACCCGTGGCGTACACGCTGCCATGTATCGCGACAGGCTCTGGACGATGCGCCAATACGCGGGTTTCAGTACTGCTGAAGAATCGAACAAACGCTACCACTACCTGCTTAGCCAGGGTGTGATGGGGCTTTCTGTCGCTTTCGACCTGCCAACACAAATAGGCTACGACTCTGACCATGTCATGAGTGAGGGCGAAGTAGGTAAAGTAGGTGTTGCCATCGACTCGCTTGAAGACATGGAGATACTATTTAAAGGCATCAACCTGCAAGATGTTTCGACCTCTATGACAATCAATGCTACAGGCTTTATCCTGCTGTCATTGTACATAGCACTTGCCAAGAAACAAGGTGCCGATGTCAGAAAAATATCAGGTACTATCCAGAATGACATACTGAAAGAATACGCGGCTCGCGGTACTTATATATATCCTCCAGCACCATCCATGCGTATCATCACAGATATATTTGAATACTGCAGTAAGGAAGTACCCAAATGGAATACTATCTCCATTTCTGGCTACCACATTCGCGAAGCAGGCTCTACTGCTGTACAGGAATTAGCATTTACACTTGCGAATGGTAAAGCATATTTACAAGCAGCTATTGAGAAAGGGCTTGACATCAATGTATTTGCACAACGCCTTTCTTTCTTCTTCAATGCACACAACAATATATTTGAAGAAGTAGCCAAGTTCCGTGCTGCACGCCGCATGTGGGCTAAGATTACTAAAGACCTCGGCGCTACAGACCCTAAAGCTCAAATGCTGCGCTTCCATACGCAAACAGGTGGCAGCACACTCACGGCACAGCAACCACAAAACAATATAGTACGTGTGGGCCTACAAGCGTTGAGCGCTGTGCTGGGTGGCACTCAGTCCCTGCATACAAATGGCTATGACGAAGCACTGTCGCTGCCAACAGAAGCGGCTGCTACTATCGCGCTGCGTACACAACAAATCATTGCATTTGAAAGTGGTGCTACTGATACGGTTGACCCATTGGCAGGTTCTTACTATGTAGAGCAACTGACTAACGAAGTAGAAGCCGCAGCATGGAAGTTGATAGACAAGATAGATGCCATGGGTGGTGCTGTAAAAGCTATTGAACAAGGCTTTATACAGGAAGAAATAGCACGTAGCGCATACAAATACAACAGCGCCATAGAAACGGGCGAAAAGATAATTGTTGGTGTAAACAAATTCACTTCAAAAGAAACAAACGATACACCACTGCTGAAGATAGATGATTCTATCCGCGTAGTACAAAGTGAAAAGCTGAAAGCACTACGTGCAAAACGTGATAATGCAAAAGCAGATGCCTGCCTTGCAGCTATCCGCGAAAAAGCTTTAGGTACAGACAACCTGATGCCTGCTGTTATTGAAGCGGTAGAAAACCTGTGTACACTTGGTGAAATCTCTGATACACTGCGCGCAGTGTGGGGAGAATATAAAGGCTAAGGGATATATAGTTTTTCCGTTTTGCTATTGCGTTGCTGTTCCCACAGCCACGCACTTACTGTTACTTTATCGTAGCTCTCAATGCCATCTTTCTGTCCATTGAGTTTCAGGTATTGGTCGTACACATCGCCTGTGTATGCACCAATCTTGCTACGGTATTTACGGCGTTGCTCTCTCAATGCCTTTAAGTGTGCAATAGTTGTCGGGTTTAATGATTCCTTAATTGCATTAGCCGCAATAGTATCACGCATGCGCAATTGCATATGTGTATATAGCCAGATGTTGAAATAAGCGGAATACATAAATGTTGTATCTCGCGAATTGACAGACAGTGCATAAGCTAATAAGTTAGCATCGTCCTCTGCACCCACACCTGTCTGATGCGCCATTTCATGGCACACGATATAAGGCAACATAAATGGCAACTCTCCGGTATTAACTTGCCCTTCTCCAGTAAACGGATTGTAATAACCCTGTACGCCCATGTACTGCATCCAATTACCAAACATAGACGGCTTGATGTCAAGCCCTTTACCGTTGCGATAACAATCTGTATTAGCTTGGTAATATGTTTTTGCTTTTCTGGTTATGTCATTAAATCTATGGGGCTTGTAATGAGACGCTGTAGCATTCAGTTGTTGTACCAGAAATTTATCGAACTCAATTATAGAACTATCATTCCACCTGGCAGTATCTATATGCCAATAATTGGCCAACGGCTCTTTGTAATAGTTACCCCCCCACCCCATCATAAACATAAAGTAGATACCAACCAATGATGCTATGCCTTTTACAAAAGAATACTTCAGCGTATCTGCATAATCTTTCAGGTTCAGCAGATAATATACCCACCTGATAACCAGCGCCACCAAGCCAAGCCCCCATAACACATAAATAATATCACCTATACTGAATGGAATTTTCCCGAAAAACAGATTTCTCAACAGCTGATAGGGCTGAAATACATAATAATTATACGCATCTGCATGACACGGGCAATCAGCCAGATACCAAATACCAATAGCAGATAAAACCGCAACTACAGCTATCTGTATTAGTTTTTGCCTATAGCGCCAATGCCATTTATGATGTGTTTCCTGCATATTGCAAGTTCAGTTATCGATATATTTGCTACACAATTTCTGAATAAATAATGAAAGGAACGAGCATGGCATATCAAAAACAGGCAGCGGCTTTATTACTATTAGCTACACTTGCAGGTGCATGTAGCAGTGGCGAAGACGAAAATGCTGCCAAGAATAAACCTAAGGGATTGAATGCCGAGGCTTATATTGCTACACCACAATCTTTCAGCAGCGAGTTTGAAGCAAGTGGTTCATTGCTAGCAAATGAAGAAATTGAAATACACCCTGAAATAGCAGGCCGTGTTACAGAAATCAACTTTAAAGAAGGTAGCAAAGTACATAAAGGACAAACCCTTGTGCAACTATACGATGGTGAGATAAAAGCGCAAGTACAAAAACAACGCTCTCAACTGAAACTGCAACAGAATATACTGAAACGCCAGGAAGAACTCTTGAAAATTGGTGGCATCAGCAAGCAGGACTATGAAACTACCGAAGCACAGATTGCATCTATTAACGCAGACATAGCTTATGCAGATGCACAATTGAGGGCAACACGTATTGTAGCACCTTTTGATGGCACAATAGGCATTCGCTCTATCAGTGTTGGTGCAGTGGTATCTCCTACTACCGTAATATCTACCCTGCAGCAGACACATCAACTGAAAATGGATTTCAATATACCTGAGCAATATCTGAAATCTGTTGCTGTCGGTAATACTGTTTATTTCTCTGTAGCAGGCAGAATGGATACTTTGACTGGTAAAATAGCTGCAATAGACGCAGGCGCAGAAGCGGGCACTCGTACCGTGAAAGTGCGTGCTACGGTAGCTAATACCGATGGCAAATTGACCGCAGGCGCTTATGCTAACATAAAACTGCAGCTGAATAGCGAAAACAATGCTATACTCATCCCATCTCAGGCCATTATACCTACAACCAAAGACAAGAAAGTAGCCCGTATAAAAGATGGCAAAATTGAGCTTACAGTTGTAAAACTGGGCCAACGCACCAGCGATAAAGTAGAGATACTTCAAGGTCTGTCTGCCGGCGACACCATCATCCTGACAGGGCTGATGCAAGCCAAGCAGGGTATGGATGTGAAAGTTAGCAAGCTGCGTAGCTGATAGTACTTACACATTATATATTTAATAACAGCCTAAAGCGTAACTTTGCACCGCAATGAAATCGTTCGACGTTCCGGTACACTACCGCAGTACACTGGTTACTGCCATCAAACAAAAGCGCAAAGCTGCTGACAAGATGAAAAAGGACTTCAGCCCTACAATTTTAGAGGCTGGGGCGTTGCATATTGTATTGGCAAGGCATTTTGGTTTTTGCTATGGTGTAGAAAATGCTATCGAGATAGCATTTCGTGCTGTTACTGAGAATCCGGGCAAAAGAGTTTTCCTGCTCAGTGAAATGATACACAACCCGGGTGTGAATGCAGACCTGCAGAATCTTGGGGTGAAATTCATCATGGATACCAAAGGCAATATGCTGATGGCTTGGGACGAACTGACATCAGACGATATTGTTATAATCCCAGCATTCGGCACCACGCTGGAACTGGAGAAAACACTCCGCGATAAAGGTATTGAACCAAGCAGATACGAAACCACTTGTCCGTTTGTAGAAAAAGTATGGAACCGTGCAGAGAAGATTGGTAAAGATGGCTATACCATTATAGTACACGGTAAGCCTAACCACGAAGAAACACGTGCGACGTTTTCACATAGTCAGGCAAATACACATACCGTTGTAGTAAAGGATATGGAGCAGACGGAACGTCTTGCTAAATACATAACAGGCGAATTACCTGCTGAGCAGTTTTATACAGATTTTAAAGGTCAATACTCTGAGGGATTTGATGTAACCAACGACCTGCAACGTATAGGCGTTGTAAACCAGACAACCATGCTTGCCAGCGAAACGCAAGGCATTGCAGACTATCTGAGACAGGTTATGATAGACCACTACAAGCCGACTACAGAGACCATCAGCAATTATGTTGCAGATACCCGTGATACCCTTTGCTATGCCACAAACGACAACCAGAGTGCCGTACAAGGCATGTTGGATAAAGATGCAGACCTGGCCATTGTAATAGGTGGATATAACAGTTCTAACACATCTCACCTGGTAGAGCTTTGCGAACTGAAATTGCCGACGTTCTTCATTAAAGACGAGCATTGTCTGATATCTGATACACTCATCAAACACTTCGACCTGCATACTCATACAGAGGTTGAAACAAATAACTACCTGCCAAACAAATCGCCGCTGCGTATTATGATTACATCTGGTGCTTCTTGCCCCGATGCTTTGGTAGAGCGTGTAATGGAGCGATTGGCGGAATTGACAAGTAACAGTGAGGCATTAGCTACTGTTGCTGCCACTTGGGCTTAATTATAAAAGATTAAACATAAGAAAAGATGCCAACTCACATTGGCATCTTTTCTTTTATCAGGTATATTAAGCAATTATCAGCACCAGATCACCTGTATTCACAAGCGTGCTTGATAGCAAGTCAATACTGGTTATAGTAGCATCATGTGGAGCAGTTACGACTGTCTCCATCTTCATGGCTTCTATTACAAACAGTGGTTGGTTTTTCTTTACCTTATCGCCTTTGTTCACCAACAATTTAGAAAGCATACCTTGTAGCGGCGCGCCTATCTGGTTGGCATCTGCTTTGTCTGCTTTGCGGTTTTCAACCTTTTGCACTTTTACAGACTTATCCAACACATCCACATTGCGCGTCTGCCCGTTTAGTTTGAAGAATACGGTACGATGCCCTTTATCATCAACAGGGCCAATGCTCAGCAGGCGTATCAGCAATGTCTTTCCTTTGGCTATCTCTATGGTTGTATCCTGCCCCATTTCCATACCGTAAAAGAATATGGACGTAGGTACTGCAGACACATCGCCATACTCCTGCCAAAAGGCAAAACCTTCTTCAAATACCTTCGGATAGAATTTGTAAGAAAGGAAATCCGTCATCGTCAGGTCTTTGCTGAATTTCTCTTTGAAAGCTTCGATCTCTTTATCAAAATCAACAGGTAGCAGGTGTTTGTTTGGCCTATCGGTAAATGGAGTCTTATCTTTCAGTACGATCTTTTGCAAGTCTTTTGGCAAGCCTCCTTCAGGCTGTCCTATCTCGCCCATAAAGAACTGCTGTACAGATTCTGGGAACGAAATATTCTCACCATTAGCATACACATCTTCGCGCGTCAGGTTGTTAGCAACCATAAATTGTGCCATGTCGCCCACTACTTTAGAGCTTGGTGTTACCTTCACTATATCACCAAACATATCATTCACCGTAGCATACATGTCTTTTATCTGTTCAAACTTATCACCAAGCCCTAATGCTATGGCTTGTGGTTTCAGGTTTGAGTACTGTCCGCCAGGTATCTCGTGTTGGAATACATCCGCAGCGCTTGCTTTCAAACCTGATTCAAACGGATAGTAGTATTCACGTACAGCACCCCAATAATCAGAATACCTGTTAAGCGATTTTATATCGTACTCGTTTTCGCGTTCGTGGAATTTCATCATCTCCACAATCGCGTTGAAGTTTGGCTGAGATGTAAGGCCCGACAAAGAACCCAATGCACAGTCTACCGCATCTACACCTGCATCAATCGCCATCATGTAGGTTGCAGGTTGCAGAGAAGAGGTATCGTGCGTATGCAGGTGGATAGGAATATTAACCGTACTCTTCAATGCAGTTATCAATTCCTTAGCAGCGTACGGTTTCAACAAGCCGCTCATATCCTTAATAGCAAGTATATGCGCACCTGCATTCTCTAAATCTTTAGCTATACGCAGATAATAATCGAGCGTGTATTTCGTGCGCTTCACATCCAGTATATCGCCCGTATAGCAAAGCGATGCTTCTGCAAGACCACCTGTACGCTTGCGCACCATATCTATTACAGGCACTACATTTTCCATCCAGTTCAGCGAATCGAAAATGCGGAATATATCTACACCCGTCTCCCAAGATTTCTCTACAAACTTCTCAATCAGGTTATCGGGATACGCAGCATAACCAACGCCGTTAGCACCACGTATCAGCATTTGCAGCAAGATATTCGGTATTGCTTTACGCAGGTCTGCAAGGCGCTTCCACGGATCTTCTTTCAGAAAACGGATACAAACGTCGAATGTTGCACCACCCCATACTTCCATACTGAAAGTATTCGGATGATTCATGGCAAAACTCTTCGCCACTTTCATCATATCGTAGGTACGCATACGCGTTGCAAGTAGCGATTGGTGTGCATCGCGGAAGGTAGTATCTGTATAGTGTATCTGCTTTTCGTTCTTCAGCCATTGCGCAAATGCATCGGGTCCTAGTTCTGTCAGCAGGTCTTTTGTTCCTTTAGGATATGCTTGCAGGCTGTCAAATGCAGGCACTACAGGCTTTTCAAATTTGCGACCGTCGTGTTTCACTTGCACATCACTGTTGCCATTCACCGTCACCTCGCCCAAAAATTTCAGCATCTTTGTACCCCTGTCCTGGCGCTGTGGCATATTAAACAACTCCGGATGCTCTTGGATAAAATTTACTGTTGCCTTGCCTTCAATAAAGTCTTTGTTCGTTATCAGATTTTCGAGGAATGGAATATTATTCTTCACACCACGAATACGGAACTCCCTCAATGCACGGTGCATCTTCTGTGCTGCATCCTGCTGCGTGTTACCCCAAGTGCTCACTTTCACCAGCATACTGTCAAAAAATGGACTAATCTTCATACCCGGGTATGAACTACCTTCATCCAGACGCACACCAAAACCTGTTGCATTGCGATAGGTAAGCAGCGTACCATAGTCAGGCTTAAAATCACTTGCAGGGTCTTCTGTTGTTATGCGGCACTGTATAGCCACACCATTCTTTGGTATAGCCTGCTGGTTACCCAGTCCTATTTCTTTATCAGACAGTTTGTAGCCATCTGCGATAAACAGCTGTGTTTTTATCAGGTCAACACCTGTTATCATCTCTGTAACAGTATGCTCTACCTGTATACGCGGGTTCACTTCTATAAAGTAGATATTCTCCGCAGCATCCACCAGAAACTCTACCGTACCAAGATTATTATAATTAACCGCCTCTGCAATCTTAACAGCATAGCCATACAGCTTATTCAAGGCCGCTTGACTGAGCGTTGTTGACGGTGCTACCTCTACCACTTTCTGAAAACGGCGCTGCACAGAGCAGTCCCTTTCGTAGAGGTGTACAATATTACCGTGCCTGTCGGCTGCTATCTGTATTTCTATGTGCTTAGGATTCTCTACAAATTTTTCCAGAAACACTGTATCATCACCAAATGCATTTTTCGCCTCACTCCTTGCCTCATGAAATGCTTTCTTCAATTGTTCATCATCCCTTACTACACGCATCCCACGTCCACCACCACCTGCTGCAGCCTTCAACATCAGCGGATAGCCAATGCGTTGTGCTTCTTTCAATGCAGTAGCCTCATCGACCAACGCATCTATATTGCTTTCTATAAGCGGGATACCTGCTTTCAGTGCTACCTCTTTAGCCGTTACCTTATCGCCCAGCGCTGCCATAGCTTCCGGAGAAGGGCCAACAAACACAACACCATGCTCTGCACACTTTGCTGCAAAGTTTGCATTCTCTGACAGGAAGCCATAACCGGGATGTATGGCATCGGCACCACATTCCTTAGCCACTCTGATAATTTCATTGATATTCAGGTAAGGCTTCAAAGGGTCGTTATCCTCACCTATCTGATAAGCCTCGTCGGCCTTGTATCGGTGCAGCGAATAACGGTCTTCGTAAGTGTAAATAGCAACTGTCTGGATGTTCAGTTCTGATGCAGCACGGCAGATGCGTATAGCTATCTCGCCCCTGTTGGCAATGAGTAATTTTTTGATGTTCATTTTTCCGGAAAAAAGCAATTGCTATTTCATAGCAAAACTAATGCCATAAAAACAAAAGCACCAACCTGAGGTTGGTGCTTAACTAATTATTTTCAAAAAGATGTTTTTTTAGCACAATCGTACCTGTGTTTTACCACAATCGTACGCGCAGGCTGTCCGGTATGTACATCTTGTTACCCGGCTTCACGTTGAATGCTTCGTAGAATTCTGGCACATTAGGAAACGGACCGTTTACACGTTCTTTAGCAGGAGAGTGTACGTCTGTCAACAGACGGTTAGCCAGTTCTTCTTTACGTGTATGGTACATCCAACCCAGTGCATAGCCCATAAAGTAGCGTTGCAGTGGTGTGAGCCCGTTTATCTTTTCACCTTTCTTATACGCTTCTGTTTGCTTGAAGGCATCCAGACCTATCAGTATACCACCAAGGTCAGCCAAGTTTTCACCCAATGTAGCTTTACCGTTGATGTGCATGGTATCTACAGGCATCATTTTATTGAACTGCTGTACCAATACCTCCGCGCGAGCCTTGAACTGATCTTCGTCTGTTTTGCTCCACCAGTTTTTCAGGTTACCCTTTTCGTCAAACTGACGCCCTTCATCGTCAAAGCCGTGTGTTATCTCATGGCCTATTGTAGATGCGCCACCATAGCCATATACCAAAGCGTCGTCCAGTTCTTCATCGCGGTAACCCGGCACTGTGAAGATACCTGCCGGAAGTACGATTTCGTTGTTAGATGGGTTGTAATACGCATTGTATGTTTGTGGTGTCATTTCCCATTCAGTACGGTCAACTGGCTTGCCCAGTTTGTTCATATAGTAGTCATTCCACCATTTATTGGCACGCATAGCATTCAGCACATACGGACCACGGTCCACTTTCAGGCTCGAGAAATCTTTCCATTTATCAGGATAACCAACTTTCTTCGTAATAGTAGCCAGTTTAGCCAATGCTTTCTTCTTCGTGCTGTCCGTCATCCAATCCAGCTTTTCTATACGTGCTTTGTAAGCGCTTCGTACATTTTCAACCATGTCTTCATAACGCTTCTTAGCCTTTTCGTTGAAGTACTCTTTAGCAAACAGCTGGCCAAGTGCCTCGCCCATTGCACCTTCTTCAGCAGACAATGCACGTTTCCAACGTGGTTTCTGTGCCTGTGCACCACGTATCATTTTGCTGTAGAAATCGAAGTTCGCATCTACAAATGGCTTGCTCAAATAACCTGCCATAGAGCGTACAAAATGGAACGCCATATAGTCTTTCAGGTTTTGGAGGTTTTCTGTAGATATTACTTTATCCAGTTGTTTGTAAAACTCAGGTTGTCCTACAATTACACTATCTACACTCTTAACACCCATTTGTTGTAATGTAGTTGGCCAGTCGATTGTTGGCGACATTGTTTTAAGCTGGCTGATGGCCATCTTGTTATAGTTCTTGTATGGGTCGCGCAGGTCTTCCAGTTTGCGCGATGCCTGTGCAAGCTTTGTTTCTATCGCTATGATAGATGCAGCTTTTGTTTTTGCCGCAGCTGTATCATTACCCATCAGCGACAACATCTTAGCAACATAAGCAGGATATGCGTTGCGGATTTTTGTTGTACGCTCGTCTGTATTAAAATAGTAATCGCGATTAGGCAGACCCAAGCCACCTTGACTCAGATAGTACGCCATCACTTCGCTGTTCATCGCATCTTGCGATACGCCTTCGCCAAAGAACAGGCCGATACCATTTTCGTGCGCGTATGCTACATAAGCCATCAGCGCTTTTGCATCTGCGAGTGCATAGATTTTATCCAGCTCAGGCTTCAGCGGATTAATACCTTCTTTTTCGATGCTGACAGTATCCATAGCGCTGAACCAGAAATCTCCGATCTGTTGATCAGTACCCGATTTAGCATTTTTCTTCAATGCCTCTTCATTGATGTGCAACAGGCGTTTATACAATTCCTCCTGTACAAGGTTGGCTATCCCCCAACCTGTTTCATCGCCGGGTATCGGGTTGGCTTTTATCCAGCCACCGTTGGCATATTCAAAAAAGTCGTCTGCAGGATTGACCGTTGTATCCATATTGGCAACGAGTATATCGCCTTTGGCAGCTTCCTGCTTGCCTTCGTTTTTGCAGGCTACGAAAACTGTGGAAAGGGCAATAGCCCCTATCAGCTTCTTGTTCATACAATTAGAGAGTTTGAACTGCGAAAGTAGCTTGTTTTGGCTGTAAAAAATACCCGCAAACGGGTGATATTGTAAATATTGCAACCTGTAGCTTTGCCTATGCTTCTGAAGTCCTTAGAAAACACACCGATAGCTGATATTGTAGATGCTTTCAACCAATCTTTTGCAGACTATGAACTGCCTTTGCAGTTTACTCAGGAAACAATGCTGCAAAAAATACTGTTTGAAGATATTGACCTCAAGTATTCTGTAGGTGCATTTGACAATGATAAACTGGTTGGGTTTATATTCTTTGGTATAGACGGCACTACTGCCTGGGATGGTGGCACATGTGTAATACCTGCGTACAGGGGACAAAAGCTGACACAAAGAATGCTTGAGTACAGTTTCCCTATCCTGAAAGCACAGGGCGTAAATCATGTATTGCTAGAGGTACTTGAAAACAATGTTGGTGCGCGTAATATATATGAAAGTGCGGGCTTTAGCATCACCAGAAAGCTGCATGGCTACAAAGGGCAAATCAGCATTAACAAAAATCACAACTATCGCATTGAAGTATTAACTGATCCTGATTTTGGGATGCTATCCAAACTAGGTGGTTTCAAATTTGCATGGCAGCAAATGGATAAGCGCATTCAGAATCGAGCCGACATCATTACCACAATATGCATAAGAAACAATAACGAGATTGTAGCCTATATGCATTTTGATGCCAAAGCTAGCAGAGTTCATCAATTCGGCACTGCGGAAACCCACAGAAGAAAAGGCCTCGCATCTGCATTATTTCAATACTTAGCCCAAAACTGTGCTACGCCTATTCTGGTAGTAAATATTGAAGATGCTTCTGAAGCCAATACATTCATACAATCAACAGGTTTAGCGCATTTAATCAGTCAGTATGAAATGGCAATGTCATTTTAATATCAAAAAAAAACACTGAATCTGTTTTCGGAACGATTTTTGCATAATTTTACTATACTAAACCTTTACTTATGACTAAAACCTTTTTAACCCTTAGTTTCCTACTATTATTCTTACAAGGATATGCCACTAATGTATCAGGCCTGATTTCTGCAAATACTACCTGGACCAAAGCCAATAGCCCATATATAGTAACGGGAAATATAGCAATTGATACACCGGCTACTTTAACAATAGAGCCCGGAGTAGTAGTACGATTTGACGCTGGATATAAGATGTACGTATACGGACGAATAATGGCTGACGGAACAGCATCCGACTCTATTACCTTTACCTCAAACAAAACATCGCCCAAACCGGGAGATTGGGAAGGCATAGAACTCTTCTACAATGTGCCAAACGACACATTATTGTTCGATTATTGCAACTTCAAATACGGTAATGATGCTACATTGTATGTACGCGCCTACAGCATAAAACTTACTAATTGTGTTTTTACTAATAACAAAACAGGCTTCAAAAATTTATCTTGGCCTGCTGCATATGCTTACATCAATAGCTGCACTTTTGAACGTAATGGAACTGCCATTTACATAGGTGGTAGGGCCCTCATTGACAAAAACAATATCGGCTATAACGAATTCGGCGTACAGGATACAGGCCCTAATTGTGTAGTTGTAAATAACAAAATCTACTATAATTCCGTTGGTGTTGCAGGTCCTATCTATATTGGCGGTAATACCGTTGCTTATAATAGTTCTTTAGGAATTGATGGCCGCGGGATGGTAAAGGACAATCAGGTGTGGTTTAATAAAACAGGCTTGATACACAGAGGTGGTGGCCTTGTAGAAAATAATGGATTTAACTACAACAACATTGCCATCAACGGCAATTACTCTGTAAATCCCGGGCACAACCTGATACACAACTGCATCAGAAACAGTACATCTTACGACTACGTAAACTACACCATTTTTCCTGCAGATATTTCAGAAAACTATTGGGGCTCCTCCGACTCTGTAATTTTATCTAACAAGATATACGACTTCTACGACAATCTTACTTCCGGCAAATCAACCTTCATGCCTCCGCTTCAAGATAAAGACCTCAGCTGTATTGATAGCATATCACTTCCTGTACCCATAACTACTAGCATCAATGAAGCCATCAATATCCTGAATAACAATGTTATTGCTTATCCCAACCCTGCAACAGACAATATCACTTTTACTAGTGGCAAACGGATTGATATGGTAGTTGTTTATGACATGACAGGCAAGGAAGTATATAGACAACAATGCAGTAACAACGCTGTTTCTGTTAACACTTCTTCTTTTGTCGCAGGTATATTTACTTATAAGGTTATCACAGAGAACAATGCAGTTTCCGGCAAGTTTGTTAAACAATAAAATTTGCCTCAATTTAATAACCAACAAAAACTGATCGTTCATATATAAACTACCCGATATGAAGAAATCTCTATTGACCTTATTGGCAATTGTAGTATCCATACAATCATTTGCCATAAATATTTCCGGCTATATAAATCAGAACACTACCTGGACCAAAGCCAATAGCCCATACATTATAACCGGCTATACACTGATAGACTCTAACGCAACACTTACCATAGAGCCTGGCACGGTTGTAAAATTCGATGAATACAAACTACTTTATGTAGATGGCATGCTAAACATGAAGGGCACAGCTACAGACAATATATTCGTAACAACCAATGCAAAATATCCTAGAGCTGTTTCATCAGGATTTGTTGTTCGAAATAACAAATCAACAGATACTTTACGATTTGAATATTGCCATTTTAAGTATGTAGGTGGTGGTGTAAGTGTAGAAAACATGGCCTCAATTGTCACTAACTGCTTATTCGAATATTGCGGAACGGGCATATATAATGGTAAAGGCCCACGCTCATACACCCATGTTAGCAATTGCAGATTCAATTATTGTGAGGCTGCAATGTTTTCAGACGGCCCAACAGTGTTCACTAACAATTTAGTGACTAAGTGCAAATCGTATGGACTTATTGTAAACACATGGAACGTTAACAACACTTGTACCAACAACGTATTCTACAATTCTGAAAAAGCCATCACTAAATGTACCCATGTTAGCAATAATGTAGTTAGTTACAATAAAAACTATGGCATCTCATTATGTAACTATGTATCTAATAATCAGATATGGAATAACGGATACGGGATAATTAATGATTGGACTGCTCCTGTAGACTTGTACCAAAATAGTATTGAGTATAACCAAACAGGTATTTGGGGTGTTGATAGTACACACAGTATTCATAATAACTGTATCGCACACAACAAAGTAAATATGGATCGTTTAAGGGTAATTGTAAATGTTTCTGGCAATTACTGGGGCGAAACTGATTCTGCAAAAATAGCCGCTACTATAAATGACTATTGGGATAATTTTGTAGGCGGTGAGGCTAAATTTATGCCCTTCCTGCAGGCTTCTGATGGTAGTTGCGCAAGTAGTTTGACCATACCTGACACTACAGTATACTTTCCTACAGGAATAGATAACGTTACACAAGAAAGCGGTTTAAAAATATTCCCTAATCCGGCTTTCAACACACTGACAATACAATCCGGCAACAATAACATCAAGGATATTTGTATTTACAACCTTACCGGATACACGGTCATCCATCAATCAGCAAATCAACGTGAAGTAAAAATGGATATCAGCTCATTACCTGGTGGCATTTATTTATATAAAATATCTGCCGGAGAGGACGAAATATACACCGGCAAATTACTTAAAGAGTAAGTATCATAAAATAATAAAGGCGGCAAATGCCGCCTTTATTATTTTATGCCATTTGTGTTTTAAACTCACTTGTAAAGTGGAATTCGATATCAGGATTATTCTGGCGTTCTGTGTTTAAGAACCATTCACTCTGTGCAAGGTAAACGAGATTGCCATCCTTGTCTTCCATCACGTTTGCCTGCTTAAAGCGGATGAAGTCTTCCAGCTTTTTCTTATCGCCCGTTATCCAGCAAGCTTTGTAGAAGTTCAGCGGCACGAAGGCACAAGATGCACCATACTCCTGTAGCAGACGGTATTGTATTACTTCAAATTGCAGTTCGCCCACACAACCTATCACTTTACGGTTGCCACCGTGCTGTGTAAAAAGCTGTGCAACACCTTCATCCGTCAACTGGTTAATACCCTTTTCCAACTGTTTGGTCTTCATCGGGTCTTTGTTCACCAGTTCTTTAAATATCTCCGGAGAGAATGTAGGAATACCTGTGAATTGCATTTTTTCGCCCTCTGTCAATGTATCGCCTATTTTGAAGTTGCCGGTATCAAACAGACCTACCACATCGCCCGGGAACGCTTCTTCAATTACATCCTTTTCACGCGCAAGGAATGAATAAGGATTGCTGAAGCGAACATCTTTTTCTATACGGGTGTGTTTGTAATATTTATTACGCTCGAACTTACCGCTACATACACGCAGGAAGGCGATACGGTCACGGTGGCGGGGGTCCAGATTGGCATGTATCTTAAATATGAAGCCTGTAAACTTATCTTCACCCGGCTCTACATAGCGCTTATCAGTAGCCCTGCCCAATGGATGCGGAGCAATACGAATAAATGTATCCAGCAACTCCTTTACACCAAAATTGTTTACAGCAGAACCAAAGAACACCGGTGCTACTTTACCTTTCAGGTATGCATCGGTATCCAGTTCGCCATATACGCCATCCAGCAGGTCTACATCCTCGCGTAGTTGGTTGGCATCACGCTCACCTATTTTTTCATCCAGCAGGCTGTCTTTCAAGTCCGGAATAGGTACAGAGTTTTCATCTGTCGCTTTCTGGCTGGCTGTAAACAGGTTCAGGCTTTTATCATACAGGTTATATACACCCTTAAACTCTTTACCCATATTAATAGGCCATGAAAGTGGGTGCAGTGATATATTCAGTTCTTTCTCTATCTCATCCAGCAGGTCGAATGGGAACTTACCATCACGGTCCATCTTGTTCACGAATACAATCACCGGCGTGTCGCGCATACGGCACACTTCCATCAGGCGGCGCGTTTGTTCCTCCACACCATTCACGCTGTCTATCACCAGTATTACACTATCCACAGCCGTTAGTGTGCGGTAGGTATCTTCAGCAAAATCCTTGTGACCGGGCGTATCCAGCAGGTTGATGAGTGTATTTTTATACTCAAAGCTCATAACAGAGGTAGCCACAGAGATACCACGCTGACGCTCTATTTCCATAAAGTCGCTGGTTGCATGTTTCTTTATCTTATTGCTTTTTACCGCGCCTGCCACCTGTATGGCGCCACCAAACAACAGCAGTTTTTCTGTCAATGTGGTTTTACCGGCATCGGGGTGAGATATGATGGCAAATGTGCGCCTGCAGTTAATTTCCTTTTCGTATTTCATTGCTATAGTTCAAATATCCTATCAGGCAGACAGGACATGAAGCTCCTATTTCCTGAAACGGAAGCGCAAAGTTGCGATTTTTGGGCGACTTTAGGTGCAGACAGTTGAAAAACAGCTTTGATATATGCCCATCTGCCTGTGACATTTCTTCTTTAAAAATCCACATTTCACCCACAATTTCCACATTACAGACCTTGCGGCTTGCGGCTTTCCTCCAATATTTTACTTTTGTTTTCTGAAAACTGAGTGAGATACATGCCTAGGCTGAATGATGATTTATTGAATGAATTCAAGGAACAAAAGGCGCTGATATATAACCAGCTCGAAGTATTCGACCCACTGGGCACACAGCTAAGCAAGCCTGCCGCCCAACGTTTGGTTAGTACAGGTATACTTGTTGTTTCCGAAATTCTTTGCTACCTGCTTGCGGTGGGTATGCTTGTTTTTGCATTCTTCCTGACAAAAATTTATCCGTTCTACATACTTGCCGAACTTCAATACAAAGGCGACTATGCCAAACTTGGCTTTATCAATGTGCGCATGTTCACATTTGCCATATATGGTATGATAGGTATCATTTCTTTACTGCTTTATTTTCTGGGCACATCGCTCAGGCAGATAAGGCTGAAGAATAATATACTGAGCCAGGCAGGCAAAGACATCAAAAATATGGTTGGCCAGCATCTGAAACGCAAAGCAGCCATCGATGCCATAGAACAACGCCACTTCTTAGAACTGCCCGATTTTCAGGAAGAAGGCGTCGTAATTCCTGCCAGAGTTAATGAAGTGCTGAACCCCGGCTACGAAGGCGGAAAGGCTTAATTGACCATCTTTAGTTTTTTTGAATTACCTATATTAGTTTTAAGCCTTGGCTGATATGAACTGATATGGCAAAAAAAGCTACACAACAAGCTGCAAAGCAATTAACTGACACACCCAAAGAAACTAACTACAACCTGCTGGTATGGATTATCATTGCCATCACAGGCGTAGTATATTCGGGCTGCCTCAATAATGCTATACTGAACTTCGATGACTTGGAGTACTATAACATGTACCCCGAGGTTATCAACCTATCCCTGGCAAGTGTAAAGAAGATATTTACCAGCTATTACCTCATCATGTATCAGCCGCTGCCCGTGCTGACCTTTGCTATCAACTACGCCACCACAGGTATGGACCCTGTTCCAATACACTTGATGAATGTGGTGATGCACCTGATAAACATCTGGCTTGTTTTCAAATTCATCAGCGAGCTAACGGAGAAGAAAAATATAGCACTCATAGTTGCATTCCTGTTTGCACTACACCCTATGAACGTAGAAGCCGTATCATGGATGTCTGCACGCAGCAGTAGTATGTATGTATTGTTCTACCTGTTGGCGCTTCGCAGCTACGTCAGGTATCACAAAACAAATTTCCAGACAAAGCACCTGATAATTGCCGCGCTATACTTTATAGTATCGCTTTTCAGCAAGGCACAGGCTGTCACGCTACCGGTACTGCTATTTGCTATAGACTATTACTACAGCCGCAAACTGAATGCAAAGCTGGTGCTGGAGAAAATTCCTTTTTTTGCTTTAAGTGTGGTATTTGGTCTGATAACTGTAATGGACAGCGACACACAGGGCAACCTGAAAGATGGCATGCTGATTTCTTACAATGCCATCGACTTGTTTTTCATGGTCTGCTATTCTTTTGCTTTCTATTTTGTAAAACTGATACTACCTGCCAACCTCTGTGGCATATATGTTTACCCACCTAAAACGGGGGGCTCTCTTCCATGGGAATATTATGCATCGCCATTACTACTACTCGGCATATTATTCCTGCTATATCGCTTCCGTAAAAACAGGGCTGTAATATTTGGTGCGGCATTATTCTTCATCACAATCTCTATCAATATCCAGCTGATACCATCGCGTCTGTTCATCACAACAGACCGCTATGCATACTTCCCATATGTAGGCTTGTTCTTTATTGTAGGCTATATCTATAATCAGTTGCAACAAAACGAAGCACTGGCAAAGAAATACCTGCAAACCTTTGGCATAGTACTGGTTGCGGCAGGGCTTGTTTATTGCTATGCTATATGGGAGCGCAACAAAACATGGAATAACGACTACATTTTCCTGACAGACATTATTGAAAAGAACGAACCTGTGCCATATATCTCGCGCGCCTATGGCAACAGGGGCAACTATTTCCTGAACAATGGCATGATAAACGAAGCAATTGCGGATTTTACTTCGGCACTGAAAGTAAAACCCGATGACGGACAATCTTACTACAACAGGGCTATTACTTATGTAAAAGTAAGCCGTTGGCAGGAAGCATTAGCCGACCTCGATTCTTCAATAAAATATAATCCGAAGTTTGCCTTGTCATATTCCAACATCGCATTCATCAGGTACAATCTGAAAGATTACAATGGTGCGCTCGAAGCCGCCAATAAATGTATAACCATCAATCCGCAGTTGCCTGAAGTATATAATATTCGTGCAGCAGTATACTTCTCTATCAACAACCTGCCAGCAGCAGAAAAAGACCTAGACAAAGCGCTCAGCCTCAAAAAGGATTTCTCTGATGCTTACAAAAACAGAGGTATTCTGTATATGAATACCAACAGAAAAGCACAGGCATGCAGCGATTTCCAAAATGCCAAGCTATATGGCGACCAGACAGTAGACGGACTGATTAATACTACTTGCAAATAATAAAAAGGGTGGCAATTGCCACCCTTTTTTATGCTTGTATCTTATTACTTCTGTATCAATATCGTCTTTGTTATTTTATTTGCCCCCCCTTTCAGCACAACATGATATACACCATTCTGTAATTCCGAAATAGGAATAGAACGTGTGTATGATGCCTGCGCATGCTCAGCCATACGATACACTAACTGCCCCATATTGTTGGTTATTAACACTTCAAACGCCTGTGGTTTCGCCCATTGCATATTGATGTTTACTACAGTACTGGCAGGGTTAGGATAGACGTTAAGATTACCAACTGATGCTATGGCTAATTCTTTAACTCCAAGTGTGTACTCTTCATAATAATAGTTCCTTTTATAATCGTTAACGGTGTATTCCCAGAAACCACCTGAATTCCATCTATCGCGTATTGCAGATGTACGTTGATTATAGCTGTTATATGCATACTGCGTACGCAAGTATTGTTTCCAACTGATGCTTGGTTTATCCCAGTTAAAATATAATTCCATCGTTACATTATTTGCAGCGTCAAGGCTATAATCTGTTTTATAACTGTTGATAAAAGCAGAGGTAGCACCATCCCAATATTGGGATGTTTCAGATATCAGAATGTTAGATGTGTTGTAAGTATATAATTTTTTATCGCTATTATCCCAAGATGTAGTACCTGCATTCCAGTTTTGTATTGTGTACGACTTTTTGTTCTTATTGACATCATATGTATATAGGTCCCTTTTTACATATACCCAAGCAGACGTTCCGCTATTCCAATTTTCTTGTGTTTTAAATACCATATTCAGATTGGCATCATACTGATGGAAATTACGCCTGTATTTATCCCACTTACTCGCACCCGAATTCCAGTTGTATTCAATAATCTCGGTCAATGTTTTGTCAGAACTATTGTACACATACTCTCCCATCTTCGAGTTTTTCCAGGCTGTTGACCCTGCATCCCAAGTTTGCAAAAACATGGTATCTATTTCTCCGTCTGCATTATAAGAGAAGATGTATTTGACCGAATTCTTCCAACTACTTGTTGCATTATCCCAGTTTTGACTTATTGCTGTTTCCCGCAAATCTTTTCCTGCAACGGTGGTATAGGTATAATAGTTACCGGAAGAATTCTTCCAGCTACTTGTTGCATTATCCCACGTACGCGCAATATATGAGAGCATATTACTTTTGGTGTCAAACGTCTGCAACAATAGGTTCTTATTTCCCCATGTCATTGTAGCCGTGCTGTAAGTCATGTATACAGCAGTATCAGACTTCGGGGTAACGAGCGCATCACCTCCTCTGTCACCTGAATAAACATATCTCGTACTATCTGATGGTACAAACTTTGCACCATCATGTTCGTAATAAGAGGCACTCGTCATTCTTGAACCGGTTGCAGTCGTTTTTTGTGCCAATGCTTTGGTAATTAATACACTGCTCAACAACAGCAGGGGTAGAAGTTGTTTCATATTATATTCGGTTTAAGCCACAAATATAAAACAATAAAACATATATACATTATTCAAGTATTGTCATAGCATTAAAGCAAATAGTAAGTAGTTATTACCTTTACCGTTATGATTTTATACGACAGGATACAACAAACAGCATCATATATCAGGCAACAAACCAATGCACAACCCACAATAGGCATCATTCTGGGCAGTGGCCTCGGCGGATTGGTAGATGCCATGCAGGTAACAAAAGAGATTTCTTATAAAGATATTCCCGACTTTCCGCAAAGCACTGTAGAAGGGCATGCAGGCAATATGTTGTTTGGCACATTGGGCGGCAAAGAGGTTGTGATGATGGCTGGCCGCTTCCATTATTATGAAGGCTACACGATGGAGGATGTAACTTTTCCTGTTCGTGTAATGAAGGCATTGGGCGTTGAAACCTTGTTCTTAAGCAATGCTGCCGGTGGTATGAATGCGTCTTTCAAAGTAGGTGATATCATGCTCATAAACGACCATATCAACCTGTTTCCTGAGCACCCGCTTCGCGGGTCAAATGATGAACGCCTCGGCACACGCTTTCCTGATATGAGCGAACCTTACGACCATAAGCTGCTCGCAATGGCTAAAGAAGTAGCCACATCTCAAAAGCTGGATGTAAAAGAAGGCACCTATATAGGCCTGCAGGGTCCTACCTTCGAAACCCCTGCCGAATATAAATGGCTGCATGTAATAGGCGGCGATGCAGTTGGTATGAGTACAGTACCTGAAAACATAGTTGCCAAACACGGTGGCATGCGCGTATTTGCGGCAAGTATTATCACAGACTTGGGGGTGCCGGGCATCGTACACAAAGTATCGCACGAAGAGGTATTGGCAGCTGCCAATGCAGCCGCACCGAAACTGGCTGCACTGGTTGCGGGTATTATTCAAAAAATGTAGGTACTAATTCTGTTATCTTTGCGAAGTTTTATAGCTCCTTTTTGAAGAACCATATATATATACGAATAGTTGTATTGTTTTTTGTCCTCTGGGCATCAACCAATTTCAATGGCTATGCCCAGATTCAGCCTCCCGGCCAGGGACGCTCTGTTTTCGACCAGAATAAGAAAGACAGTACCCAGTTTGGCAAAACCAATACTACCGACTGGAAAGATGAGAGCTATCGCCTTTTCTACAGAAAGCTACATTCAGACAAAGTATTTCTTCAGGATTCTTCTATCAGCACCATTCATCGCAGGTTAGTCAATTTTCCTTACAGAGACCTTGGCAATAATGGCAGTGCCGTACGCAATCTGCTCTTTACTGCCGAAGACCGCACAGGGCCAAGTTTTGGCTATCGTGTATACGATGTTTACAGATACGATGTTGACAGCCTGAACTATTACAATACCAATCGCCCCTATTCTGTCTTCGGGTATCAGTTGGGCAGCAAGCAAGAGCAGATGGCATCGCTTATGCACACACAAAACATCAAACCCAACTGGAATTTTGCAGTAGGCTATCGTAAAATAAACGCTCCCGGCCATTATAATATACAACGTACCAATAACGATATGGCGTACCTGAGTACGCATTATCAAAGTAAGAAACTGCACTACGAATTGTATGGCGGTGTTGTATATAATAAAATGCAACAGGATGAAAACGGTGGAATAGTTGACGAAAAGCAACTAGACAGCAGTGCATACAACGACAGGCGTACGGTGCGCGTAGGTTTTCAGAACGATGCTTTTGGCAATACTGCTAACATACGCCGCTCCTCTGTATCAAATATGCTGCGCGACTATTCAGTAATGTTGCAGCATGGCTATACTTGGGGCAAAACAGATACGGTATACAATGCAGATAGTACAAAATTCAGCCTTTCACTTACACCGCGTTTCAGCATCACACATCGCATAGAAGTAAGTGGCGAAAGGCATTTATATAAAGACCTTGCTGCAGATTCAGCACGTTACAGTCAGTTCTTCAAGCGTAGCCTCAAGTCTACCGACTCTATATTCAGCCGTCAGGAATGGGCGTTTATTGACAACCGTTTTATGCTGAATGGCTTTATTGGCAAGCAGGAAAATCAATTGCAGTTCAGCGCAGGGCTTGGTATCCGTACAGATAATTTCAGCAGCACATACCTTGTCAGTACCAGCAAAGACAAGCAGTTGCACAACTATGTAATAGCATCACTCAAAAAAGAAGCCTTGCTTTCCGGTAAATGGTTTTATGAAGCGCATTTACTGAGTTATGTAACGGGAAATACAGCCGGCTCTTCAGCCATCAATGCTTTGCTAGGCAAGGATATGGGCAAATGGGGAAGCCTGTCTGTCGGAGCATCTCAAAACATCAACGCAGCACCATACAATTATACAACATACTACAACCAATACGACACCATTCTTACCTCTTTCAATAAAGAAAGTGTATCGCAAATAAACGGCCAATGGGCTATAGATCGTTGGAATCTTAGTGTAGGTGCCAGGGACTATATCATCAGCAACTATATTTATCTCAATAACCTGCAATTGCCCTCACAATATGCCAATACATTCAACATTGCACAGATTTGGCTGAGAAAGGAATTCTGCATAGGCGCATGGATATTGGATAATGAAATCATTTATCAGCAAACAGATGCTACAGCACCTGTCAATGTTCCTCAACTGCTTGGCAGGCACAGGTTGGGTATTGAGAAATACATCTTTAAAAAATCGATGCTGGCAGCTACAGGCTTTGAAGCTCGCTACCATAGCGCATACACACCTGCCGGTTACAGCACATACTTCAATCGCTTCTATTATCAGAATACATATACTGCTGCAAACACTCCTGAGCTGAGCTATTACTTCAATTTCAAAGTAAAACGTTTCCGTGCCTACCTGATGGCCGACCAATTGCAGCAGCTATTCAGCCGCAATACAATTATTGCCCCGGGCTATGCTGCACAAAATTTCATGATACGTTTTGGCTTCAATTGGGCGATGATAAATTAACAGTTTTCTCCATATACCGAAAATCTATACTCTATTAGCAAAAACAGGCGTTCCCCATTTTAAGATTCCCCTAATTACCGTTAACTTTACGCCCTATCTTATTATAGAATTTCTGCAAAAACAGACGGTTTTACGATGAAAGATTTTTCGTACGTGATGAGTTCACACCCTTCTTACATAGAGTCTATGTACAATGACTATGTAAAAGATTCTACAACTGTAGACCCTGAGTGGAAGAAGTTTTTTGAAGGCTTCGACTTTGCCGTGTCAAAAGGCAATGGTAATGGCGGTGCTGCTGTTGCTACCATCACAATCGATAAAACACCTGTCAGCAACGAACAGGTATCTAAAGAATTGAGCGTTTACCGCCTCATCCGCAGCTATTGGAAGCGTGGACACCTGGTAGCAACAACCAATCCTATTCGTCCTCGTAAAGACCGTAAACCATTTCTGGCACTGTCAGACTTTGGCCTGTCTGATGCTGACCTGAATACAGAATTTCATTCGGGTACATTCGCAGGTTTGGGCAAAGCCAAATTGAGCGATATCATAGCACGCCTAAAAAAACTCTATGCAGGCAATGTTGGTATAGAGTACACATACATCAACAATTACGATACCTGCATGTGGGTACAAGATGCCTACGAAAAAATGCAGGAACAGGAATTGACGTTGACTGAAAAGAAACGCATTCTTGAAAAACTGAACGAAGGTGTAATTTTCGAGAAATTCCTGCACACCAAATACATCGGCCAGAAACGCTTCAGCCTTGAAGGTGGCGAAAGTACTATACCTGCTTTAGATACTATTATTAACAGTGCTGCCAACAGCGGCGTGAAGGAAGTAGTAATAGGTATGGCACACCGTGGCCGCCTCAATGTATTGACAAATACACTGCGCAAAACATACGAACAGGTATTCTCTGAGTTCGAAGGCAATATGCCTCCTGATACTACCATGGGTAGCGGCGACGTGAAATACCACCTCGGTTTCCGCAGCAATATTCAAACACCTGATGGTAAAGAAATCAATGTACAACTGACACCCAATCCTTCGCACCTTGAAGTGGTTGACCCTGTTGTTGCAGGTTTTTCTCGCGCAAAAGCAGATATACTTTATAATAGCGCATACGACGAAGTATTGCCAATTTTGATACATGGCGATAGTGCAGTTGCAGGTCAGGGTGTTGTTTACGAACTGTTGCAGATGAGCAAACTGCCAGGTTACAAAACAGGCGGTACCATCCACTTCGTTATCAACAACCAGATAGGTTTTACAACAGACTTTGATGAGGCTCGCTCTGCAGACTACTGTACTAGCGTGGCATCAATGGTACAGGCTCCGGTACTGCACGTTAATGGTGATGATCCTGAAGCAGTGGTAAAAGCTGCGAAACTGGCGGTAATGTATCGTCAGCAGTTCAATCAGGATATCTTCATCGATATGGTATGCTATCGTAAGCATGGCCACAACGAGGGCGATGATCCTAGTTTCACACAACCGCAACTGTACGATCTGATTAAGAAACATCAGAACCCACGCGAAGTATATACAGAATACCTGTTGAAAAACGGTACACCTGATGCACAGGATCTTGCAAAGGAAATGGAAAAACGTTTCTGGGACGACCTGCAACAAAGGCTTGACGAGGTAAAACAAAAAACTGTTCCTTACCAGATGCAGGCACCAGAAAAAGCATGGTCAGAACTGCGCCGCTCTACTTTCGAAGACTTTGACAAATCGCCTGAAACAGGCATCAGCAAAGAACGCGTAGAGCAACTGTTCAATGCTTTGATGAATATTCCTGCAGACTTCAAACCGCTGCGTAAGATTCAGAAGTTGATAGAAGAGAAAGTAAAACTGTATCAGGAAAAAGGACAGCTCGACTGGTCAACAGGCGAACTGTTGGCCTATGCGAGTTTACTGACAGATGGCACACCTGTTCGCCTTAGTGGTCAGGACGTAGAGCGTGGTACATTCTCTCACCGTCATGCAGTACTGCACGATGAATCAACAAATGCAGAATACAGCCGCCTTAGCAAACTGAGCGACAGTCAGGCTCATTTCCAGATATACAATTCACTGCTGAGTGAATTTGCAGTATTGGGCTTTGAGTATGGTTATTCTATAGCCAATCCGAACGCACTTACTATATGGGAGGCACAGTTTGGCGACTTCGCAAACGGCGCACAAACAGTAATAGACCAATACATAGCATCTGCAGAAACTAAATGGCAGAAAATGAGCGGCCTTGTTATGCTGCTGCCACACGGTTACGAAGGCCAGGGGCCTGAACACTCTTCAGCGCGTTTGGAACGCTTCCTGCAATTGTGTGCTGAAAATAACATGATCGTTACCAACATTACAACTGCTGCCAACTTGTTCCACATGTTCCGCCGACAGTTGAAATGGGATTTCCGCAAACCACTTATCAACTTCTCTCCTAAAGCAAACCTGCGCCACGTACGTGCATACTCCGCTATAGAAGACTTCACAACAGGTGGCTTTAAGGAAGTGATAGACGATGCAAACATCAAAACAGCCAGCAAAGTAAAACGTGTAGTGCTTTGTAGCGGTAAAGTATACTTCGACCTGAGCGAAAAACAAATGGCTGATAACAGGCAAGATGTTGCCATCGTTCGTCTGGAGCAGATATATCCTTTCCCTGCTAAACAACTGGCAGAACTGCGTGCTAAATACAAGAAAGCAGAATGGGTTTGGCTGCAGGAAGAACCATACAACATGGGCGCACTCGGCTTCCTGAAAATGCAGGAAGAAGAAGCAGTGACTAAATACTTCAGCCGTCCTGCAGGTGCAGCAAGTGCAACAGGCTACAGCAAAATGCACGCTAAAGAGCAACAAGCACTGATAGACAAAGCATTCGACATTTAAAGAAAAACAATTATACAACACACAAAACAGGGCTAATTAGCCCTGTTTTTGTTTTAATTCTACTAGTAATAAGGCGCTTTTATATTATTTTTGCCGCACACCTGATATTGATATGGAAGACTTGAAATTAACGCTTAAGCAACAAATCATCGAATCGCTGAACCTGCAAGGCATGACACCTGCGGATATTGATGATAACGCCCCTTTGTTTGGCGATGGTCTGGGACTGGACAGCATCGACTCTCTGGAGCTGATGGTATTGCTGGAGCGTAACTACGGCATCAAAATTGAAGACGCACGCGAAGGCCGTAAAGTGCTGGAATCTGTAGCTTCCATGGCTGCATACATCGAGCAAAATCGCAAAATATAACAGCCGCACCGCATGGCGGAAAAAATAGTAGTTACATCGCTGGGAATCCTGTCTGCTTTGGGAAACGGCACAGATGAAAATCTGCATTCGCTGTTGTCCCTGAAAAGTGGCGTGCATACACCGACGCTGTTGCAAAGCATACACGCCCATGAGTTTCTCATGGGCGAAGTAGCATATAGCAACGATGAACTATCTGCCATACTGGGCCTGCCTACGGGCAATAATGGTTATACCCGCACATCGCTGCTGGCACTTGTTGCCATGCAGGAGGTAATGAAAGGTATAGACAAAGACCTGCTGCAAAGCGAAGGCTTTGCATATATCAATGCCAATACGGTTGGTGGTATGTGCGCGGTTGAAGATTTATATCCCGAATTTATTTCTGATAAGCAAGAGGGCGATTTCCTGAAGTATGTTGATACGCTTGACTGTGCCGAGAGTACACAAAACGTGGTTGACTATTTCGACATTCATCCGTTTACGGCTACCATCAGCACTGCCTGTTCATCTTCTGCTAACGCTATTATTCTTGGTGCCAGGATGATACAACATGGCATTGTGAAACGTGCCATTTGTGGTGGGTGCGATGCTTTGAGCCGTTTTACACTCAATGGCTTTCACTCTTTGAAGAATGTAGACAAGCAACCTTGTCGCCCATTCGATAATACACGCTTTGGTCTGAACCTCGGAGAAGCAGCAGGCTACCTGTTGCTGGAAACAGAGAAGTCTGCCAAAGAACGTGGCGCGGAAATACTTGCAGTATTATCGGGCTATGGCAATACTAACGATGCCTACCACCCTACTGCCCCGTCTCCTAATGGCGACGGTGCATACAATACCATGCAATTGGCACTATCAAAAGCAGGCTTGCAACCACAAGATATCAGCTACATCAATGCACATGGTACTGCTACCATCAATAACGATGCAGCAGAAGGCAAAGCTATAGAGCGTTTGTTTGAAAATAACATACCACTGTTCAGCTCTACTAAGCCATACACCGGGCATACTCTGGCTGCGGCAGGTAGTATAGAAGCCATCTTCAGCATATGGGCATTGCAACAACAAAAAGCATGGCCCAATCTTAATTTCACTACACCAATGGAAGATGTAACTGTTCGTCCTGTTACTACACTTACAGATGCTGCCATCAACCATGTCATCAGCAATTCATTTGGCTTTGGTGGCAATAATGTTTCATTATTATTCAGCAAGGTATGATGAAGCCTGTTTACATATCAGCTGCGACAGCATTATCTCCTCAAAACAGTTTTGATGTAGATACACTTTTGCCCGATGTTATCAGTAGTGATAATGGAAAGCTATTTGTAAAGGATACAGACTATTCAAAATTCATCAACCCTGTTGCTATACGCCGCATGAGCCGTATGCTAAAAATAGGTATAAGCACAGGTATGAAGGCTGTACAAGTTTCGGGTGTTGAAAAACTGGATGGCATTATTACAGGTACCGGGCGCGGCAGCATGCGCGATATGGAACTTTTTCTCGGCGATATGATACGCCTGAAAGAAGAAGCACTAAACCCTACTTACTTTATACAAAGCACCTACAACAGTGTTAACGGATGGTTGGCTATGCAGACAAAATGCACAGGTTATAACCAGACATATGTACACCGTGGCCATTCTTTAGAAATGTCTGTACTGGATGCAAAGATGCTGCTGCACGATGCTACAGAACCACAAACATATCTGGTGGGTTGTCTGGATGAAATGACGGATGATTACTTCATCGTTAAAAATAAAATAGGCTACTGGAAAAAGGAACTACCCAACAGTCTGCAAGTATTGCAACATAGCAATACGCAAGGCAGTATTGGCGGAGAAGGGGCAGCATTCTTTACAATTACCAACACAAGTGCCAATAGCATTTGCAGTATAGAACAATTGAAAATGCTGCAACAACCTACTGCAGCATCAGTACAGGCTAGCATTGATAATATACTTGCAGCACATGGTATGAAGCTGAAAGATATTGATGTGGTACTGTGTGGTATGAGTGGTGATGCTCGCTTTCAATCACTGTACACACCAATACTTGAAAGCACCACTGCGCATACAACTGTAGCAGCATTCAAACACCTTTGCGGTGAATATGATACCAGCACAGGATTTGCTATGTGGCTGGCTACAAAACTATTTCAGGAACAATCAACACCTGAAGTATTGATTCAAAAGAAAGGCATCAACCCTGCTATCAATAATATCCTGATTGTAAATCACTACACACTGAATAGTGCGAGTTTGATGCTGATGAAGAAAACGATTAGTGAATAACCACTCTCTGCCCGAGATACTTTGGTTCCTTCCCGAAGAACAAGTCAAGCAACATTTTAGCACGCGCAAATTTCTCCCTTATCATTGTTTTGGTAGAATACTTATCTGGCACATCTTTGGCATTGTATGCTACCGCATGCAGCCCATTCTTATTGGCAAGAAATAATGCTCTTTCATTATGGAACTTTTGTGAGATGATAAGTATATCATCTTCGCCAAACACCAGCTTACACCTTACAATACTATCCAGTGTTCTGAAGCCTGCATAGTCGAGGTATATTTTCTCTGCAGGAATACCCATTGCTATCAGGTCTGCCTGCATCATTTCAGGTTCGCTGTATTCTTTCCTGCCGTTATCGCCGCTTATCAGTACAAAATCTATCTTACCTGCTTTATACAACTCTACAGTTGCCTCCAACCTGTATTTATAAAACAGATTTACATAATTGCCCGCAACGTATTTTGATGTACCTAGCAACAAGCCTATTCTTTTATGCGGCACTTCGCTAACAGATGAATACACTTGCTCTCTGACTGTTTTACCAACCCACCAGTCAATAACAAATACACTTAGTACAATAAATAAAAAGGAAATGAATAACCACATAATGATACGCTTCATAGGATGCTATTACGTACCGAAGTTATTGGTTTTTGAAATCAGATAGCACCAACTGCCATTACTTCTGTAGGCGTAGGGTTACCACCTTCTTTTTCAAGCGATATGGCAAATGCCTGTCCGCCTTTTACCTGCATTGGTATTTTATACATCATACCTGCATTAGCTACAAGGTTATTATCTATCACACCCATACTTACAGGTTTGCCATCCTGTATCACCCACAGTTGGTATTGCTTACCTTTTTCAGGCATTGGCATGGCATGTATAGTCAGGTAAGATTCTCCTGTTACTTTGCTCCAGAACATCATACCCGTCATTTCTTTACCGGGCTGCATACTACGCATAACTACCGTTTTCATAGAAGTATCTACCAGCATATCACGGCCTTTCTTGTACTCGGCCAGTACTTGCTGCTGCGATGCCTTCAAAGAATCCATCTGCGATGTCATCTGTGCAATCTCTTCTTTCGTCTTATTGCGTTGCGATAGGAGCATAAAGTTGGTAAGTACACTTACACCTACTGCTGCCCAAACAGCCGCACGCTGCCATGTAGGGCGTGCCGGTGCTGCCGGTGAAGCAAACTCTACAACTTTCGGTTGTGGTTTTGCTTCCTGTGCAGGTTGTGATTCGGGTACCGATTGAGGCGCAGACTGCTGCTGTATAGCATTCCATATCTGCTGCTGCATATGTGCAGGTGGTTCCTCGGCATTAGCTTCAGCAAAAGATTGCATAGCCGCCTCAATAGCAGCTATCTCTTGTGCCAGCTCAGGATACATCACCATATCAGCCTCTACCGCCGCACGCTCACCCTCTGTGAGTGCGCCCAGCACATAAGCTTCTAAGATGCCCGATTCTATGTATTCCTTTATATTCACTTTTACTAATTACTATTATAATATTCTCTTAACGACTGCATGGCAGCACGCATACGGGTTTTTACCGTGCCCAACGGTATTTCAAGGGTTCTTGCAATCTCATCCATTGTGAAACCTTTGAAGTAAGCAAGACTGACAATTGTCTGGTGTTCGGGCTTCAATGCCGCCACCGCTTCCTTCAATCCTATTGTATCTGTCGCCTGCTCCGTCTTCATGCCCTTCTGTACATTATATACGGCATCTTCTCCTGTCTGGATTTTAGATTTCATAATTTCACCCTTAGAGCGCAGCTTGTCTATAGCAGCATTGCGGGCTATGTTAATCATCCATGTATATATCCTGCCCTTCTCCGTACTGTACTGGCCTATATTGTTCCACACTTTCACAAACACGTCCTGCAATACATCCTGTGCTGTTTGCTCGTCCTGTATCACTTTGCGAATAACGCCATACAACACGCCTGCATAATTTTTATACAGGTAGTTGAAAGCATCCTGGCTTTGTTGCTTCAGCAACACAACCAGTTCTTCTTCGCTATATGTTAGTACAGGTGCCAATCAGTTTCAGATGTCTAAAAGTATCGATTATTTGCTAAAAACCATGCGGTAATCAGTTCTGATTTTACCCGCGCTTATATCATCCAGTTTTTTCTTTATCAGGCGTCGTTTCAGCATCGGCAAATAATCTATAAACAGTTTGCCTTCTATGTGGTCGTACTCGTGTTGTATAACACGTGCAGTAATACCATCAAATTCTTCTTCGTGCTCCTGAAAGTTCTCATCCATATAACGCATCTTCACTTTCGGCTGACGCATTACATCTTCACGCACTTTAGGAATACTCAGGCAGCCTTCATTATATGCCCACGGCTCACCACTCTCATCTACTTTATGTGCATTGATGAAAACCTTTTTGATAGGTTTTTCATTGGGATATTCTTTCTTGTCTTCATCATCAAAATTCTCTACTATCTGCACAGTATCCACCACAAACATGCGTATCGGGCGATTGATTTGCGGAGCTGCAAGACCCACACCATTAGTATGGTACATGCTTTCCCACATATCAGCAATCAGTTTTTTCAACTCAGGGTACTCAGCCGTTATATCATTACATACCTTCCTCAAAACAGGATGCCCGTATGCTACAATCGGTAAAACCATATCGATTTTTAAATTATAAGCCGCAAAAGTACGAATTAGCCACGGCTTTCAAGGTATTCACGCAAAATGATGACCGCGGCGATACTATCTACGAGTTCTTTCCGCTCACGGATTTTCTTTTTCAGCCCCATTTCTGCAATTGCCTGCGATGCCATACGCGATGTCATACGCTCATCCCATGTTACGACGGGCATATCGGGGAATACATTCTTAAATTTTCCTATAAATTTCTCTACCAGAGGGGTAGCGTCGGTAGGTGTATCATCAAAATTCAGGGGGTAGCCAATCACTATCATTTCAACAGGCTCGGCAGCTATGTACTTTTTCAGCCAGCCTATCAGCTCTCCTGTTTCTACGGTATCAACAGCCGTAGCTATTATTTGTAAAGGGTCTGTAGCCGCTACACCTGTGCGCTTCTTCCCATAATCCAGTGCTACTATCCTGCCCATATTATATTTGATTCTTCCAGATTTTCAGGATAACGGTACCCATTCGCTTCATAATCTCGGCCTCTGTACGCTTTAGTTCCATCTGTTTTTTTACCAATGCCATGATGCGTGGCTGCTCTGTTTCTGTTGCCAGCCTGTTGAGCAATTGTGCCTGCATCATTTTCAGGTTCTTGACTTCAAAGTATGCCAACGAGCTGTCCACTTCGTTGATATAATTCATTTCGCCATGCACTGCCTCTATCCCATAAATATCTTTCCAGTTGTGGCTGATATCTGTACGCACATACAACACACTCGATATTATATCCAGCACATCCTTACCGGTATTATTCACCACATATTGCACATCGGGTGGATGCCCGTGTGTGTTGAGGTATTTATAATAGTCGTCAAATATCCTTCGCGCCAGTTCATTCTCTATCAGATCGGGGTCTACCGTCTGGTGCACTTTATCTGCCACATTTGTAAAGTCAGGTATTTCCTTGGCTCCATGCTCCAGCAATACCCTTATCAACTCCCACTCCTGTTGCACATTGGCCTTTACCTTCTGCACATAATCTACAGGCTCATTCTCTGTATTTATCTGGTCAGGGTCTGTGGTAGGTGCCGCTGCTGCTTTGTTGCGCTCCTGTTGTTTCTGGTCATTCTCTACCCGCTCGCGGATGTATTTGTTTACCAGATTTACCAGTTTGGTTTCATCAACCTGCAAGCGCCTTGCGGCCTCGCGTATATAATAATCCTGTAAGGAAAAATCTTCTGCTTTATCTATACGGGCTACACTTTCCGCAATCTCATTTACAAGTTTCGATTTGCGTACAGGGTCATCGCCCACTTCTTTCATACCAACTTCCATACGGAAGTTGATAACATCCTGTTTATGTTCTTTTACGTATTCACGAAAACCATGCTCACTATTCTTTTGTATAAAGCTATCGGGGTCTTCACCTTCGGGCAGTAGTACCAGTTTTACATTAAAGCTTTGGCCCAATGCCATATCAAGCCCACGCAGCGCAGCTTTCACACCTGCGGCATCCCCATCATACAGTATTGTCAGGTTGTGCGTCAGTTGACCAATCAACCTTAGCTGACCTTCGGTAAGCGATGTACCGCTACTAGCCACTACATTCTCTACACCACCCTGGTGTAGAGATATCACGTCTGTATAACCCTCTACCAGAAAACACTCGTCCTGTTTGCTGATGGCGTTACGACTCTGGTACATACCATACAGCACGCGGCTTTTGTTATACAGCTCATTCTCCGGTGTGTTGATGTATTTCGGCGCACGGTCGTTGGTCTTCAGTATTCTCGCACCAAAGCCTAGTACACGTCCAGTCATACTCTGTATAGGGAATATCACCCTGCCACGATAAATATCGTAGAAGCCACGACCGCCATTTTTTACAAGCCCTGCTTTCTCCAGCAGTTCTGCGTTATAGCCTTTCTTCTGTGCAGCCTGATAAAAAGCCTCGCCGCTTTCAGGATTGTAACCAAGCCTGAATTTTTCTATTATCTCTTTAGTAAAACCTCTTTGTTTAAAATAGCTACCACCTATCGTTTGCCCCTCTTCTGTTTGCAGCAATGTATCGTTGAAGTATTGTGCCGCATATTCATTCAATATGCGCAATGCTTCTTCTGCCAGTTGCAGTTGCTGTTGTTCAGGCGAACGCTCTGTTTCTTCCAGCTTTATCTTGTAGTAATCTGCCAGCCAGCGGATAGCTTCGGGGTAGGTAAGCTTCTCATGCTCCTGCACAAAGCTCACTACGTTACCACCCTTACCACAGCCAAAGCACTTATACAAACCTTTGGTACCCGATACGGTAAATGATGGTGTCTTTTCGTTGTGGAAAGGACAGTTGGCTATATAGTTTATCCCACGCTTTTTGAGGCGCAAAAACTGGCCGATCACCTCAACGACGTCGGCGCGGTTCATTACCTCTTGTATAGATGCGGGAGAAATCATGCTGCGAAGTTAACTAAAAGCCCCAACCCCTAAAGGGGCTAAGTCACATTTTAAAATTCCCCCTTCAGGGGGCTAGGGGGTATACGTCAAACTGGTGGTAAACTTCACTCTTTCACGCTTCTTGGTAAATACATGCCAGTTTCCGTCATATTCTATATACGATGGCACCATTTTTCCATGTGCATGTGTCATGCGCACTTTCATCCGCACATCAAAATCGTATAACACTGCATGGTAAGACAATGAATAGTCGCGCGCTACAATGCTGTAGTCCGATTTGCTAAACCATGTAGTAAGATTATCGTATACTACATCTTTTTCATAACCCTTCTTTGGCACAGCAATAAACACATAACAATCTATCCCATCATGCTGCTGCGATGATAATTTAAAATCATACAGCTTCGCTATTTCAGGCTCAAATATGGCACTCTTATCACCCATCAGCGGCACACCGGTTACCCTACTACCTGGGTTGAACATCAGTTGCTTTAGCTTATAGCTGTTGCTTTCATTTTTGCTGCCACCCACTTTTTGTATACCACCTGTTACATAATCGTCCTCACCACATTTTCTGCCTTGTGTAAAGAACAGGTAAGCATATAGTTCTGCGGTATAATAATTGTATTGTCGCTTTCTGGTATAGAAATCGCCTGTAGTTTTTTCTTCCAGTACCTGCATGGTACGGCATCCGTTGGCACGTATCTGTTTTGTCTTGCTGTAGAGCGATGCCTGTATACCGTTCTTATTATTGTATACACGAATATCGTTGGTGGCATTCCACGTAAGCACATGCAGGCTACGGAAAGCCTTATAGAAAGTGGTGTCTGTCTTAACTCGCTTTATAAAACCCTGCACATCCCACCCCTTGCGCACCGCCTTCACCACCACATCGTCCATCTTTACCGGCAGCTTAAAGATGCTGGTATCTTTTTGCGCAAAAGACACAGCACTGCATACAATCAATATCAGGGTTAAAAGACTACGCATTTTCTCTTGCTTTCAGTAAAGCCTCGGCCACTATCATATCCTCGGGCGTTGTTACTTTTATATTGCTGCGCTCACCTTGCACCAGATATACATTGTCTCCATAAGCCTCTACAACAGTAGCCTCGTCTGTAAATGCAGTCTGATACTCCTGTGCAAATGCAGGCAGTATCACTTCTGCTTTGAATGTTTGCGGGGTTTGAATAATGCGCATTTGTTCTCTGTCTATCGGGCGGCTGTCTTCATCTTCCAGTATACGCATGCTGTCTGCAACGGGGATGGCAGGTATGGCACTGCCTTTATCTACAGCCTGCTCGTAGCAGCGATGTATCAGTTCTGTTGTTGCCAACGGGCGCACACCATCGTGTACAAATACAATACTGTCTGCATCTACAACCTTCAGGCCGTTCTGCACACTGTGGTAGCGAGTTTCTCCACCAGCCACTATTGTTATATCTATCCTTTCGGGGAAAGACTGCAACACCATCTGGGCATAGCTCAGTTGGTCTTGCGGCAATACAAGTACCAATTGCATATCTGCATACGCATCAGCAAATGCCTTGATGGTATGATACAAAATCGGATGCCCGTTCAGTGGCAAAAACTGCTTCGGCACGGCACTGCCCATGCGTACACCTTTACCACCTGCTACTATTACTGCATATTTCTTCATAGATACAGCCACAAAAAAACAGTATATAATTTATACAACAAAGAAAAAGCCCCGCAGTGCGGGGCTTCCTATTTAAAAAGCATTTATTATTTCACTTCCTGCATCAGCTTCCTGACCATCGGAGATATTACAATCAGTACAATACCAGCTATAAGCGCATACAGGCCAAGTTGCTTGTAGCCGTCTGTATAAGAAATCAGTTTTTCTGTCAGTGTTGCATTCTCATTGGTGGTAGCCATGCCTGCACCCAGCAAACCTGCAACATACTGTCCGTATGCACTGGCAAGGAACCACATACCCATCATTACCCCCCACAGCTTTTTAGGTGCCAGTTTCGTCATCAGCGACAAGCCGATTGGAGAAAGACACAACTCACCGAATGTAATAATCAGATAAGCCAGTGTAAAAATATCCAACGATGTTTTCCCATCAGGACCTGCAAAGAAACGTGTAGCAAAGAATATGTAGAACGCTGCCGCAAGGAACAGGAAGCCAAGGCCAAATTTCACTACAGAGTTCGGCTCTATTTTCTTCTTTGCCATCCACACCCATAGCAAACCTATTACTATGCTGAATATGATTACAAATATTGAATTGGCACTGTTGTTTACCGAATTCGGGTTCATGTGTATGGTACCCAGCAATGTATCGTTCAGGTTGTACAACGCAAACAAACTAAGCGATCCGCCACTCTGTTCAAAAAATGCCCAGAAGAAGATTGAGAATACGATAAACACCAATGCAGCAACCATCTTCTTGCGTTCTGCACCTGTCAGTTTACTCATCTCGTATGCCAGATATATCAAGGTTACAGGACCAATCGTGTACATGAAATAATCGGTGTATTCCGTTTTGCTCACCATCAGCAATATCAGCGGCATCACCACCAGCGAACCTATAAACGTAGCTATTTCATATCCCTTTCTTGTACCCGCAGGTTTATCCTTCAATGGTGATAAACCAATAGGACCAAGGCTACCTTGTGTAAAGACGAATGTCAGCAAACCTATTATCATTACAACACCCGCTGCACCGAATGCCCAGCTCCAGCCGAAGTTTTCATTTTGTCCAAGCCATACACATAGCGCGCCGCCAAGCATAGCGCCAATGTTGATGCCCGAATAGAACAGACCAAACCCTGCATCTCTGCGCGGGTCTCCCGCACGGTACAGTTCACCCACCATGGTAGAAATATTAGGCTTGAAGAAGCCCGTACCAACAATGGTGAAACAAGTACCTATATAAAAGAACCCTGTAGGGTTGGCTGCAATGATAAAGCTACCCGCTATCATCAGTATACCACCCCAGAAAAGTGATTTACGGAAGCCCAATATCTTATCTGCAAACAAACCACCAATAAAAGTGAACGCATAAATGAATGCCTGAATAGCACCGTACTGTAGGTTGGCAGCTTTCTCGTCAATCATCAGTTGGGTAACCATGAATACGGTAAGCATACCGCGGAGGCCATAGAAACAAAAACGCTCCCACATTTCGGTAAGGAACAGGTACCACAATTGCTTAGGGTATTTCCCCTTAAAATCATGTATCTCTTCTAATGTCAGGTGTTGAGACATATACTCGTTTTAATTATTGTTTATTAACGCACCAAAATAAACTTTATTTCTGATTAACACTTTTTCTACCCCTTTGCCACAAAAAAGAAGCCACCTCATTGAGAGGTGGCTTCATGTATGAATAGATTAAGATTGTTTAGCTAACGCCGTGCATCATTTTTTGCAGCTTCCTGCAAAGTACAAACAGTATAATTGCTGCTGCACCTGAGAAGCCTACAAATATCATGAAGTACGTGTACAGGCCATCTATTTCCATGCCTAAGAAATTAGGATGCGTTGCAGATTTAGGATCAGGATACAACGCACTCATTGTACCTGCCAGTTTATTACCTGTTGCAATAGCAAGGAACCATACACCCATCATCAATGATGTGAACCTGCCCGGAGTCAGTTTATTTACCATAGACAAACCAATAGGGCTCAGGAACAGTTCACCTACTGTATGCAGGAAGTACAAGCCAGTCAGCCATATCATACTTGCACCCGCAGCAGGAATACTTTTTGAACCCAAAGCAATAAACAAATAACCGAATGCTAGGAAAGCAAGACCTAATGATTGCTTGTATGGAGCAGCAGGGTTTACGCCTTTTTTAGCAAGCCTTACCCATATAGCACTGATAATCGGAGCAAGCAATATGATGAACCCTGCATTAAAGCTCTGGAAGTAACTTGCAGGCATTTCAAAACCAAATATGTGACGGTCTGTCTGGTTAGCAGCAAAGGCTGTCAGTGATGCACCTGCCTGTTCAAAACACATCCAGAAGAATATCACGAATATCATAATGATAATGATAACCCACAGCTTATCTTTTTCAATTTTAGTAAGCGACTTATCTGTTATAATAACGAATGGGGCAACAAGCGTCATACCATATATCAGCGAACCCCAAAGGTCTACGCCAAAACCAAAGTGAATGATAGAGAACGCGGCAATAATACCACCTATCAATATTACCAATTGTTGTGTACTGAAGCTGCCATCGCTAGGTTTCGCTGCTTTTTCGCTTGCGATACCTGTTTCTTCATCACCACCAAGCGGCGCTGCATCCATCAGCTTATTCGGGCCTACGCCTAATTGTTTGCCATCAGGGCCTACAACATATTTATCCTTTGTCAGGTAGAATATTACCAGGCTCACCAGCATACCTATACCTGCCGCAAGGAAACCCCATTTGAAATCTACTTTTTCACCAAGATAACCACATACCAATGGTGCTAAGAACGCACCCGCATTGATACCCATGTAGAAGATAGTATATGCAGCATCTTTCCTGCTGTCGCCATCAGGATAAAGCTGCCCTACCATTGTAGATATATTGGGCTTGAAGAAACCGTTACCGAATATCAAAAACGCCAAACCTGTCCACATCAAGGTAATAGCAGTTCCTTTATCTGCACTGTGAGCTGCAGCAGCAGAGAAGAACATAATGAACTGCCCCAATGCCATCAGTAAGCCCCCTACGAATATTGACTTTCTGTTTCCCCAATACCTGTCTGCTACATAGCCACCTATCAGTGGCGTTAAATACACCAAACCGGTGTAGGTACCGTATACGTTACCTGCCTCTGATATACCTGCCTGTTCGTTGCCAAAAAGCATGGTAGTCATGTACAGGAAGAAGATGGCACGCATACCATAATAGCTGAACCTTTCCCAGAATTCTGTGGCGAAGAGTACGTACAGCCCCTTAGGGTGGCCTTTTTGTTCACTCATAATTATCGTTTTAGAAATAGATTAGTGTCGAAAGATAGTAAAATTTGCCAGTGCTGAAAGCCCCTGAAACGAAAAATACCGCATGAAGCGGTATTTTCTCTTTATTTGACAATTAATCTTAATGCAGGTTTTTCTCTTTCATAATACCGTTCAGCCATCTCAGTACAATGAATGCTAATACCGTCGCTATCATCAACAGCATACAGTTAAAGAGGAAGAAGTCGCCTTTATCTGTGTAGTCATACCATTTACTCGCCAGCACACCCGACATTTTATTACCTATGGAAGTAGATAGGAAGAAGCCACCCATCATCAGAGCCGTCAGCCTCGGTGGGCTCAGTTTCGATACCAACGATAATCCCATCGGGCTCAGCAACAGTTCGCCTACCGTTATCACCCCATAACAACCTATCAGCCACATTGGCGATACTTTCACTGCACCATTGCTGCCAACACCCACAGCCCAAACCATTACAAGGGTTGAAAGGGCGGATATCAATAGCCCGAATGCAATCTTGGTTGCGGTAGATGGTTCTTTCTTCCGCCTGTTCAGCATGGCAAAGAAGCCAACAACTACAGGTGTCAGCAATACCACCCAAGCCGGGTTGATGGACTGGAACAATTCTGTACTTGCCAGATACACAGGCTCATCATCTTTTGGCATTTTATCCGGTGGCTGATTGCGGAAGTACACATCCCTGCCCCATTCTTTCTGCACTTTGCCATCCACTTTTACTGCCTGGTATTGTACATCATATTTGGTAACAGAGTCAAGTTTACTTGGCATCGTCTCTACCTGATACAAAGCACGTGCAGGCTTTTCTATTGCTGCAGGCACCTCACGGTCTGTATAGTATTTTGCCCAACGTGTCAGCGCCGTACCGTTCTGTTTAAACACAGCCCAGAAAGCCGCACTCAATGCAAATATTACCAGTAGTGCCGCTATAGGGCGCTTATCTACTTTATTTGCCCTTACCCAAAGCGATACGTAGAATATTACCACTGGTATAGCCGCAGCTATAAAACCATCAGTACTGTCGCTACCTAATATATTTCCCGGTATCATCCACCCAAGTACACCTGCTATGATAGCCGGCAAGAATACAGCGCCAAATACCTGACCCATACTTGCATCGCCTTTCTCAACAGGCTTCAGTACATCTGCATGTTTTATATGCTTCAGGCCGAAAGAGAATACCACCAGACCTACCAACATCCCTATACCTGCCGTTGCAAAAGCTGCCGACCAGCTATATTTATTGCGCATGAAGGCAGCTATTATAGGCCCCAGAAAAGCTCCTATGTTGATACCCATATAAAACAGGTTGTACCCACTGTCTTTCTTTGCCTTGTATTCGTCTGTAGAATACAGATTACCCAACAGGGTAGATATGTTTGGCTTAAAGAAACCGTTACCTATGATAATGATGGCTACAGATATGTAGAATGTATTGATATTGTGCAATGCAAGCCCCAGATAGCCTAATGCCATCAGCAATCCACCTAAATACACAGACTTTATGTACCCGAATTTTCTGTCGGCCAGAAAACCGCCCAGGAACGGCGTCAGGTACGTAAATGCGATAAACGTACCAAATACATCATCGGCCATTTTATCGGGTATAGCAAGGCCGTTTTTCACATCTATCATGTAGAGGACAAAAATGCCCAGCATCAGGTAGTAGCCAAAGCGCTCCCACATTTCTGTAAAAAACAAAAACGGCAACCCCTTCGGGTGCTTTTTCTCATTCGTCTGTTCCATTAAGTTTCGATACTTTTGCGGTCTGAAGATAGTAAATAACAATACATCACAATGTCATCTTACAATATACTGCTGTTAGGCTCGGGCGGACGCGAAAATGCACTTGCTTGGAAAATGCGCCAAAGCAAGCTTTGCAAAGAACTGTTCATAGCACCGGGCAATCCCGGCACGGCACAATTGGGCAGCAATCTTAATATTCCGGTGTCTGATTTTGAAGGCATTAAACAGGCTTGCATCGAAAACAATATCGATATACTTGTTCCCGGCCCTGAAGACCCATTGGTTAACGGTCTGTACGATTATATGAAAGCAGATGATGCAGTGAAACACATCATCATAGTTGGCCCTTCAAAAGAAGGTGCTCAGTTGGAAGGCAGTAAGGCCTTCTCAAAGAAATTCATGGAGCGCCACAATATACCTACGGCTGCATACCGCGAGTTTACAGAAGAAAACTTTGAAGAAGGTGTTGCCTACCTGCGTCAGCACAGCCTGCCGATTGTATTGAAGGCAGACGGGCTTGCTGCGGGCAAAGGTGTGGTGATAGCGCAAAGCCACGATGAGGCTATTGAGGCTTTCACTACCATGATAAAAGAAGCACAGTTTGGTGATGCAAGTAAAAAAGTAGTAGTAGAGCAATTCCTGACAGGTATAGAACTTTCTGTTTTCGCTTTTACAGATGGCAAAAACTACGTACTACTGCCTGAAGCTAAAGACTACAAACGCATAGGCGAGGGTGATACAGGACTGAACACAGGTGGCATGGGTGCTGTATCTCCCGTACCGTTTGCACAAGGCGATTTCATGAACAAAGTAGTAGAACGCATTGTAAACCCAACCATCAGCGGACTGGCTGCTGAAAACATTATCTACAATGGTTTTGTGTTCTTTGGCCTTATCAATGTTGGCGGAGAACCTTATGTGATAGAATACAACTGCCGCATGGGCGATCCTGAAACTGAAGTTGTAATGCCGCGTCTGGAAAATGACTTTGTAGAGATGATGGTGAAAATGGGTGAAGGCAAGCTGAATGAAATAACTGTGCAACACGATAAGCGCGCGGCATGCACCGTAATGCTGGTATCAGAAGGCTATCCCGGTTCTTATCCTAAAGGCAGGGTAATGACAGGTTTTGATAAAGTACAAGGTTCAACACTTTTCCATGCGGGTACGGCCAACAAAGACGGCGAAGTAGTGACAAGCGGCGGCCGTGTTATAGCCATCACATCTTACGGCAATACTATACAAGAAGCTTTGGCTACAAGCTACCAGAATGCCGAACATATCGAATACGCAGGCAAATACTATCGCCGCGATATCGGTTACGAATTCAAATAATAAAATCAGGTATTAATAAACCATTACTCCGTCAGGGTTGTAGGTTCTCCTCAGAGAATCTATAACCCTTGCAGAGTCTGCCCTGCGTGTAGATACAGGTATGAGGATATAGTATGTGCTGGAATCTTCTGCAACTAATTCTGCTTTGTGTCCGTAGCCTCTCAGTCTGTTCATGCGTTTTTCAGCACGTGCACGTTCATCGTATGTATTGATGATAACTTTAAAATTAGATGCTGGACCCTTGTCTGTAGTTTGTGGTGCAGGCGCCATTGGCACAGGTTCTACACCCATTGTTTCTGTACTGTCTATAGCAGTAGCAGTATCCACCACAGGTGCAGCTTGTTGAGATATGGTATCTGCTGGTGCAGGTACTACCATTGGTTGTTGTATAGGTGTTGGTGTGTTCACACCTATTTTCAGTATGTTTTTAGCTACATATACAACGCCGGCAATCAATGCAAGCAATATCAATACAAACAGTATCACCCTGCCCCAGTTCATACCACCTTTTTTCTCTTCTTCCATCGGCGGATATTGGTACGCCGGTGTTGGTTGTTGTGGTGGCGGAGCCATCTGTGCAGGTGCAGCGTATGCAGGTGGTGCCTGTTGTTGCTCTGCATATCCGCCGGGCTGTGCCATGCCTGCCGTAGCAGTGCGGCGTGGCAGGCTTTTTTCTGCGGGTATTGGCGGTGGTGTCAGCAACAACTGTGGTGCTGTAGCAAACTGCAGTTTACCGTTTACTTCAAAAAAGCTGCCTATTGCAGGTATCAGCACCTCTTTGCCTGCCTGTATATCGGCCATGGCAGCAGCCACATAGTCTTTCAGGGCACTGCCTGCTTTCGATATGCTAATCTGCTCGTTGGTAGCAATAAAGTTCGATAACGAGTCATCAACGGCATTCACTGGTACTACCACTACCTCACTTACACCGGGTACAAGATTGCGCCCGTCGTAAGATGCAGGCTTGCGCCTCATCTCAATACTACCCAGCCCGTGTATATAACAGCTCTGGTTTTTGAGTAAGTATAGCCCTATGTATTTTGCAATATCCATTGATGATGTTCCGAAATCGGCTGTAAAATAACTAAATAGGTTTAAAATTTAAGGCGCACCCCGCCGAATATGTTAAACCCGTATGCCCTGTAGCCGTACCAACGCTCATATTGATTATTAAATATATTATTTACCTGCGCAAAAGCACTCAACCTAGGCGCAAAACTATACTCTGCCCCTGCCCCCATATCAAATACGGTTGGCAGCTTTATGCTACGGTTGCCATTGTCCAATGCATACATGCCGTCCATTACCGTCAGGTAGCCCGTAACAAGCAATTGTGGTATAGGCCTTACAGACAGGTCAGCATTCAACCTCAACGATGGCTCGTGCCATGCATACCTGTTCATATCGGCATCGTAAGTAGTAAATATGATGCTACCACCCACAGAAAGCGTTTGCCCTACGGTATAGCGCAGCCCACCCTGTAATGAAACAGCATTTACCTTATCATACACTACATTCAGCAGTTTTTTATCTGTTGCGGTATCGTTGATGAAGAGCGGCATATTCCCGTACTGCCACCAAGACACCCTGCCGCTTACCGTTATATGTCTGCCTACATTTGTTTGCAGACTACCATACACTTCATCCGTATGTGTCTGAGCAACACCCTTAGCAACTGTCATGTATGGGTTAATAGTAGATAGCTGCTCGAATGTATTTTGCCTCAGCCTGCCATCCCAACCCAGTAAGAAGAGCATTTGCGATTTACGTATCAGCTTGAAACTTACATTCATATCGGGCAGCACATAAAAGGTATTCATTGCACCCAATGTTGGCGACAACCCTATGCGTGTTGCAAACACCCCTTTTTTGAAATCGATGGTTGGTGCTATTTGCACATAGTTGTTAGGCTGGTTCGAATTTGCCAGTGAGTTCTCCATTTTAGAGAGTGCTCCGTTCAGTGCAATGCCAAGTTTCAACGAAGTATCTATTGTATAGGTAAATGGCAGTTTCGCAATGATATTATATTCCGATGCATCAAATCCTGTAACAGCGTTGAGGTAATACGTACGCAGATTAACAGACGGGTGATAGCCCAGTGCCTTGTCCTCGTTTCTGTTCTTTGCATCTATCGTCACATTCGCTCCCCATAATGTTCTGCCTGTTTGGTCGGTGGTATAATTCAACACATTATGGTCATACCTATACAGGTAGAACCTGTTATACTGTACACCAAGCCCTGCATGCCACAGCAGGTTATCACCTTTTATGTATGCATCTGCATCCACACCTGTCAGCGATGACTTTTGGTATTTCAAACTACCTGCTTGCGACAGATGGCGAATATTCAGTACCGAATAATAGTTATATCCTTTCAATGCAGTAATGCCTGCATCCAGCAATATAGTAGACAGATTACCACCTCCTAACTTCACATAGTTCACCAGTTTATCAATAATTGTATCCTTGCCCAATGCAAGCGGCCTCAACGGCAGTGCATTGTAAGAGTAATACAAACTTTGCGGCGGCACATCATAGTTCATCGCTACCAGCGATGTATCTACAGGCGGCAGGTCTACATGCAGTTCAGGCTTCACGGCCTGCTTTACTTCAGGCTTGTAAGACTGTACTATTTCTATCGTAGCAGACTTCAGGTCGGCAGAATCTTTTACTACAACTTTTGTTTTGGGTGCAGCTGCTTGCTTGCCTTTCTTGACAGGTTGTTTTTTACCTTTCTCTTTCTTCACAGCTTTCTTTACAGAAGTCTTTGCAGGCTTCTTTGCACTACCCTTCTTGCGCTGTGCATCAACATTCAACGTCAGTGCCAGCAGCAATATCAATATGTATGTTATTCTTAGCTTCATGTTGTGCACTGTGTTATTCTTGCTTCAGTTTACCTTTTTTAGTTTCAGTAGCTTTTGCTTCTTCCAGCTTCTTCGTTGCTTCTTCTTTCAGCGCAGGCACTTTGGCATTCTTCGCTATACTCTGCAGCAATGCCTTCGCATTGAAGTAGTCATCCTGTTTTATCAATACGTCCGCTATCAGCAGGTAAGACTTTACTGTCAGCACATCATTACCACCTGCCAGTTTCACTGCTTTATTTGCCTGTTCTTCCGCTTCTTTCAGCTTACCGTTTTTCAGTAAAGACTCTGCGACATAATAGCTAGCCTCTGCAGCAACTATCGACTTCTTATTATTCGTCAGCTTTGCAAACAACGGATATGCTTCATCCTGCTTGCCTGTTTCGTACAATGATTTTGCTTTGATGTACGAACCTTCTGTCTGCAAGCCCTCTGCAATACCCGGCATCGTCAGCAGTGTATCTGCATACAATGCGGCACTACCATATTGCTTTTCGTGATAAGCGCTGCGCATCATACCTGTATAAGACTCCTGCAGGTTTTCTTTACCCATTGCATAGTTGCGCAACAGCCCGTAATACCTCATTGCCGCAGCATGGTCGTTATTCACAGCGCTGATGGTCGCGGCTTTCAGCGCACTGCGTTCTGCAAAATCGCTCCAGCCTTTTTGCAGCACAGCATCATAAGCCGTCAATGCTTCTTTCATATCATTCAGCTGATAGCTTGCCTCTGCTTTGTAGAAGGCAGCTTTTGTAGCAAATACCCCATCAGGATATTGTTGTAGATACGTACCGAAAGATTGTTTTGCTTTTGCCCAGTTGCCAGCAGCGTATTGTGTTTCGGCAGCACCATAGTAGGTACTGTCCATACTCTTATCATCCGTCAGCCTGATGTTATTTTCTTTCAGCAATTGTGCAAATGCCTGCGGCTGATTATTATCAATATACAATCCTCTCAACGCATCCAGTACCGCAGTTCTTTCTTCTGCCGCAGGATAGTCTGCTACAACTTTCTTCAGTGTTTCTATCGCCTTGTCATCTGCATTCATCTGCTGATAGCAGAATGCAGTTTTCATCAGCGATTTTACCGCAAAGTTTCCTTTATCTGTAACATTCGCCAATGGTGCCAATGTACTGATAGCCGCCTGATATTTATCTTCTTCTATCTGCACCAATGCCAGTTCATAGCGTGCTTCGTTGGCGTATTTAGATACAGGCTTTGCATTCATTAAGCTCTGCATCACAGTTGCCTTATCTGCACGCTTACCTATCACACCCAGCACTATACCTTTCTGGTATTTCGCATAGTCTGCATCTTCGCCTTTTGCAGCTATCACTTTATCATACAGTGCTATGGCTTTCATATAGCCCTTCTGCATAAACACAGCGTCTGCCTCTCTCAACACTGCATCCATCGTGCTGCCTGCATCTGTAGCCTTCATCTGCGCTGTGCTGAAGTATTGCTGTGCTACATCAAAGCGTTGCAACTCCATTGCCGCATAGCCCATCGTAGTATATGCATTCTGCAATGTTGCATTTTGTGCAAGTGCTTCTGCCTTGTTACGAATTACAGCTCTATTTACATATTTTTCACCGTAGGCAATCGCATCTTCAAAGCGCCTCGTTTTATATGCCAGCTCGCTCTTCCAAAAGTTAGCAGCCTGCTCATACTTCTCATCGCTGCTACGTTGCAGCGACATAGACAATAAACTATCTGCAAACTGCATGTCGCCTTTCTGCATCTGCATCATAGCAAATCCATACATCACTTTCTGGCGCACCTGCCAGTATGCAGCATCTTTATCTTTTACCCCCAGTAGCGAATTGTATGCTGCTACATATTGGTTTGTTTTTATCAGCAAGTCCGATTTCATCGTCTTTGCTTCGTCTTTATACTCACTGTTCGGGTAAGACTCCAACAAGTCATTGATATGTGTCAATGCTTCGCTGTTGTAGCCCATTGCATAAGACAGCTTTGCTGCCAGCAATAATGCTGCTTCGCGTTGCGATTGGTTGAATGGCATATCCGCACATATTGTAAATGCATTACGGGCACTCTTGTTGTCACCTGTTTTCAGATAGCAATCACCAAGCAGATACATAGCTGTCTGCGCCAACGAGTCGCGCGTATCACTCAACTGTGAAAACTTATCAATTGCCTTATCCCACTCTTGCTGGTGATAATAACAATAAGCCAGTTCATACAAATCTTCTTTGCGTATCTGGTCCACAAGATTATAATAATGTTCAAAATAAGGCAGTGCTTCCTTGTAGCGTTTTTCTTCAAACAACACCTGTGCTGCCAGCAAATGCAATTCGTTGTCGTAGTAAAGCTTTTCAGGCAATGCCATCAATCGCTTTGCTTCTTTCAGTGCCTTATCCTTATTGCCTGTGAAGTAGTATATCTCTGCTACATAGTAAGGCACTATTGCTTTGTAGCCCTTATCATTAGCAATACGGTCAAATGATTTCAGCGCATCTTCATAATTGCCCTGATTGTATGCCAGCAAACCGTAATAATAGTTGCCTGCCAGAAAATACTTTCCTTCCAGTTCTTTAATTGCCTGAAAAAGCGAAGCTGCTTTATCAAACTGCTTGCTGTTGAAGTAGCAATAAGCCAGTTCAAACTTAGCATCGGCTATCTCTTTGTTAGTAAGATTTGCAATGCCTGCCAGCTCGTAGTAATAAATAGCACTTACCAGCTGATTGTGTCTGAAATAATATTGCGCCAATGCAAACGCCGCCCGTTGTTTGTATGCAGGGTTAGCTGTTTTATTCAGGTAATCAACAGCTAGTGCATCGCTACCTTGTTCATCAATTTTCAGTTTCGCTGTCACCAACACATAACCTGCTTTATCAGCAGCATCTGTATTAATGGTGCGCAGCGTGTAGTGCATAGCAGACATATATTTCTCTGCACTTTGCGCTGCATTTTTAAATGCCCCCTGTTCAAATTGCTCTGTAGCCAATACCAATATGCTTTCCGGCGGTGTATTGACAGTATGTAATTGAGCCGAAGCCTGATGGCTCAGCAACATCGCGGTTGCTAAACACATCAGGCTTCGTTTATGTAACAATCCCTTAGTATTACTCATTCAGTTTGTTTCATTAAAAATTCCATGTAGCACCAAGGCTCGGGAACACCGGCAATTGGTAAACGCGTATATTGTCTTTACGATCTACATAGAATATGTTATTCCTGTTGTATACGTTTGTTATACTCAGCAATGCTTCTACATTAGAATATTTGCTCAATACAAAACGTTTTTTTACAGACAAGTCTAAACGATGGTATGGCGATAACCTGCCACCGTTTATATCACTAGCATATAGTATGCCAATTGTTCCGTTTTGTTGGTAGAGGTTAGTGCCTATGCTGTTGGCTGTAGGATTCAGATTTTCATAAAAGCCTTGTGTCTGCGTGAATGGGAATGCAGAACCATAGTTGAACCTGCCTGATACCTCTATATCACGTTTCTTGCCAAATGTATAAGAAGCCAACAGGTTTATGTTAAGCCTCCTGTCAAATGGCGGTGCATACGTTTGTTTCTCTGTTACCGCCTTTAGCGTTATAGGGCTTGATGTATCAGGTGCAGTTACTTTATTACCTTTCAATACCAGTGTTTCATATTTCACCATCTGATAAGATACTACACCCCAAAGATACCAACGCCCTTTATTGTATTTGGCCGAAAGGTCAACACCATAAGCCTTACCATTACCGGCAATAAAGTCTGCGTCCGAACTATTATATTTTATCTTGCTCAACTCTACGTTTTGAGTAAAGTTTTTATACCATGGCTCCAGATTAAATTCAACATTTCTTACATCTACCTCGATGCCACCCAATACGTGGTATGCTCTTTGTAAATTGCTGTTTACAACCTTGCCATCAGTGTTAGCTATCTGTTGGTCAGGACTCAGAATAAATCCTGTAAAGAAGTTTACGATATCCCTGTCGCTCTTTGTACTGATGATATTTTGTGAATACAAACCTGTAGCAGCTTTCAGACGAACAGTGCTTGTCAGGTTGTATTTCATACCAAGACGTGGCTCTGGAGAAAACTGGTTAAGGCCAGCATAGTATTGTACCCTGAAGCCTGGTTCAAACACCAGTTTTTCATTAAAGTTCTTCCTGTACATCACATACAAAGCAGCCAACGTATTACGCCTGTCCAGTGTAGATACTTTACCAAAATTATCTTTGTAGTTGAGGCTGGTATGGAAACCACTTACCTCAACACCATATTTCAGCTGGCTGTATCCTTTAAAATAGTATGTAAAATCTATAGCACCTTCAAAACCGTCAATACCACTTGATTGCGGCACTACGGGTACATCATTCAGATTGGTATAATCTATGTTGTATTTAGAATATGCAAACCTACCGTTGATAAGCGCAGAACTGGTACCCGGTGTTACAACAAACGTTGCACCCGCGCCGGATGCTTTCCAATGGAAGTCTGCATTAGAAACAGACGTACCAGGCTTCAGTACTTGTGCTTTATCGTCAAAATTAAAACCGAATATGTTCAATTTACTACCATTATCACCATTGAATGTTACTTTACCATACAAGTCGGTAAAGCTATATGGCAGGCCATTGCTGAACGGTTCTCCAAAACCACCGTATAATGATTTTGATGTTTTGTCGAGATAGCTGTGTTTTACAGACAACAGGAATGTTGTTGATGAACCACCTTCTTTTTTAGCTTTTATTAGTGGACCTTCCAGCATTGCACGCGCCATAATAGGTGATGCAGATACTTTACCTGATAAACGATTTTTATTACCATCTTTTGTGCGCACATCCAGTATTGCAGATGTACGGTTACCGTACTGAGCATTGAAACCTGCTGTTTGCACCTCAACGTTGCGTATAGCATCTGTTTCAAAAACTGAGTACAACCCTATAGAGTGAAATGGATTGTAAATTGTGATACCATCCAGCAAAATACCTGTTTGCGATGGTGCACCACCACGTATGTATAACTGTCCACCCTGATCTCCGGTAAACACCACACCAGGTACTACCTGCAGGTACTGCGCTATATCAGGTTCGCCACCCGCACTTGGCAGTAATTTCATTTCTCTTGGGGTAACAGTTACAGAACCTGCATTTATCTGCGTAATATTTTCAGTCTTTCTTGCAGATACCTCTACACTCGTCAGCTCTTGTCTGCGCTGCCCAAGGAATAGTTTTTTGGTAACAACCTCCCCCGGCTTCAGCGTTACCGTAGTTTTTACAGTATCGTAACCAATCAGGCTGGTCATTAATGTATATGTACCAGGCTTCAGTTGTGTAAAGGTGAAATAACCATTTACGTCTGTTTGCACACCTATTTTTGTTCCTTCCAGCAATACGTTTGTAAATATTACAGGCTCTCCGGATGCCTTGTCGTAAACAAAGCCTTTGATGATAGCCGTAGTTGCTGTTTGTGCCTGGGTTTTAGAAAATACCATAAGTAGCATTGCTGCTATTAGGGTAATACGTTGTTGTACAAAAAAGGTTTTCATTAAATATTTATTAAAATTGCCCCGAAAAATAAGTTATTCCTGCATATTTAGGGCTTAGCAAAGATAGGAATTACAGTATAGTGACCAAAAGCGGTTATTAACACCCTCAACTACGGAAATTGCATGGCAATATCCCCTTATATTTCCCCCTTATAAGTGCTTTGTTTTTGTAATATTGTCTTTATGAAAATATTCACAGCCTCACAAATCAAAGCCTGTGATGCCTACACCATACATGCATCCAACATCAATAGCATCGATCTAATGGAACGCGCAGCAGCACGTTGCACCGAATGGATAAGTGCCAATACGCCAAAAGACAGTGTGTTTATTGTGCTTTGCGGCACCGGCAATAATGGTGGCGATGGCCTCGCCATCACACGTATGCTGCACAATATGGGCTATGGTGCCAAGGCATTTCTCCTGCAGTTCTCAGAAAGCCTTTCAGACGATTGCCAAACTAATCTGGACCGATTGCAGGCAATAGACCACGCGCTGGTCGAAACACTGCAACCCGGCACTTTCATTACAGACATTCCCAAACACATTATAATAATAGATGCTATACTGGGTACAGGGCTCAACAGAGCAGTAGAGGGTTGGCTGGCAGATTTCATCAATCATATTAATGATGTAGACAACCGAAAAATAGCTGTTGATATACCAAGCGGTATGCCTGCCGATAATATACCGGCAAAAGAGGCCGAGATACTAAAGGCCGATTATACACTCAGCTTCCAATTCTACAAACGCTCTTTCCTGCATCCCGAAACAGGCAAATATGCAGGCAATATAGAACTGTTGGATATTGAATTGCACCCGACATTCATCGAGTCTACCCATACCAACTATCAGACAATTGATAGTGATACTATAAAGACTCTTTACAAAGCTCGCAGCCCGTTCAGCCACAAAGGCGATTATGGCACTGCACTGGTAATAGCGGGTAGCTGTGGTATGATGGGCGCTGCCGTACTTGCTACAAAAGCAGCATTGCGAAGCGGTGCAGGAAAGGTAAAAGCACTGGTTCCACAAATAGGTTACAACATTATTCAAACCACTGTCCCTGAAGCTATGTGCATGGTTAGTGGCGAAAATTATGTTACCAAAATAGCTAACTGGGCCGACTGTGAAAGTATAGGTATAGGACCGGGACTGGGTACACACGAATACACAATTAAGGCGTTTACCGATTTTATAGAAGTGGTAAAACAACCCATAGTATTGGACGCCGATGCGCTGAATATACTGGGCAAACATCCCGAGCTTATCAACAAAATACCTGCGAACAGCATACTCACACCCCACCCTAAAGAATTTGAACGCATGTTCGGCACGGCAGCCAATAGCATGCAGCAATTGGAACTGGCGCGTACGCAGGCTATGCGCTACAATATCTTTATAGTACTGAAAGGTCACCACACTGCTATATGTACACCCGAGGGCGAATGTTGGTACTGCACAGATGGTAATGCAGGTATGGCAACAGGTGGCAGCGGCGATGTATTAACAGGCACCATTACTGGGCTGCTTGCACAGGGCTATACCGGTTATGATGCTACCATATTAGGCGTATACCTGCATGCCCAAGCGGGAGACAAAGCGGCTATCAAGCAAGGGCAGCAAGGGCTGATAGCAGGAGACATTATTAATAATATGGGCGAAGTATGGGGTGAGATTGAAAGTTTTTTATAAATTTATGCAAACACTAAACGGAATGAAACATACGCTACTTATAATGGCGGGTATCTTTACCCTTGTTGCTTATACTTCATGCAAGAAAGACTATGCCTGCCGTTGCATTCATAAGTACAAAACCACTGATACTGTAACTACTATTATTACAAATACCTCTGAGAAAAGAGCAGAAAACGCTTGCAAAAGCGGCAATGGCCTTGTAGGAGATATGTATTCTTGCAGCCTGCAGGGAGAGTCTACAATCATGGCTGCAAAAAAATAACTACTTGCCTTCCATCAGCAACAGCTTTTCCATTACATAATGGGTTGCAGGGCATACGGTAGTATTCTTCAGCGTCAGCTGAACACGCTTTATTAATACATCTTCATCGGTATATGGATAACGACGACAGTCACTTGGCCTGTCGTCGTATATTTTACAGGTATTATCATCATCCAGAAAAGGGCATGGTGATTGTTTCACCACATAGTCGTTATCCTCATCCAGTCTTAAATAGGTTTCCACAAAATCGCCCTCGCGCATGCGTAGCAGTTTGGCTATGCGTTTTATATCGGGTGTTTTAAATCGCGGAGAATAGTTCTTGCAACAGTTAGCACACTGCAGGCAGTCTATTTTGCTGAAGGCTTCCTCATGCAGGTCGGGCAGGGCTTTCAGTATCTTATTCTTATTGCCCTTTTCCAGCACACGCTTGTATGCCTTTTGATTGTCCTTCGCAGACTTTTCCCAGTTTTCTGTTATCATAACAAAACTGCTTTATCAAAAAGGGGCTGTAAAACAGCCCCGAATATATCTTACAGATTAACGAATTAACTATTGAACAAATCAACTATCAGATGCTCATCTTCTCCATGATGCGTTCCAGATCGTTATCGTTATAGAATTCAATAACTATCTGTCCCTTACCATTTTTCTTGCGGTCCAGTTTCACCTTTGTGCTGAAGTGAGAAGCCATATTATCTTCAATACGCTTGTATGCAGGTGGCAGTTTATTGCTCGCAGCACTGGCAGCAGTCGGCATTGTTTTGCCACCACTCAGCATATTTTTCACCAATTGTTCTACCTGGCGCACAGATAATCCTTTCTCCAATGTTTCGCGATACACATACAACTGCTCATCTACCTTATCAAGGCCTATGATAGCGCGTGCATGGCCCATGCTCAGATGCCCGTCACGTACACTCTTCTGAATATCGGGCGGCAGTTTCAACAGGCGCAGATAGTTTGTTACGGTACTGCGGTCTTTCTTCATGCGCTCTGCCACTTGTTCCTGTGTCAGTTCACATTCATCCATCAACCTTTTATAGCTCAGCGATATTTCTATCGCATTCAGGTCTTCGCGTTGCAGGTTTTCCAGCAATGCCATTTCCAGCATTTGCTGATCGTCTGCAGTACGTATATACGCAGGTATATCTTTCAGCCCTGCCAGTTTCGATGCACGCAAACGGCGTTCACCGGATATCAGTTGGTATTGTGTAGCACTGATTTTTACAACCGTAATAGGCTGTATAATATCGTGCAGTTTGATGCTTTCAGAAAGTTCCTTCAGTGCCTGCTCGTCAAAATCGCGGCGCGGCTGCTTCGGGTTTACATCTATCTGCTCTACAGGTATGCGTATGATAGAACCCGCACCTGCAGGCGTTTGTCCGCTGACAGCAGGAGGCACAGGCGCATTATTGCCACCACTACCCTCTGCGGGCGTCTTCATTTCCTCGTCTATCGTGTTGAGCAATGCGCGGATACCCTTGCCCAAAGCCTGTTTCTTATTGATCTGCGACATGGTCTCCTGTTTCAAATATTCTGTCCTCGTTCTTTATTTTCGTCATGTTGTTCTTCTGCAAAATCTCTTTTGCAAGATTCAGGTAGTTGATAGCACCTGTACTTTCCGCATCATACATCAATGCAGGTGTACCAAAGCTTGGCGCCTCGCCCAGCCTTGTGTTACGGTGTACGATGGTATTGAACACCAGTTCGCCGAAGTGGTTTTTAATTTCTTCCACTACCTGATTGCTCAGGCGCAGGCGGCCGTCATACATCGTCATCAGGATACCTTCTATCTGCAACTCTGTATTGATGCGTGTCTGCACTATTTTGATGGTGTTGAGCAATTTGCCCAAACCTTCCAGGGCAAAGTATTCGCACTGTACAGGTATTGCCACGCTATCTGCAGCCGTCAACGCATTTACCGTTATCAGGCCCAGAGACGGTGAACAGTCTATGATGATGAAATCGAACTTTTTGCTTTGCTCTTCCAGCGCATTGCGCATTACATGCTCGCGGTTGGGGTGGTGAATCAACTCTATCTCCGCACCCACCAAGTCAAGATGAGATGGCAGCAGGTACAGGTTGGGCGTTTCTGTTTCCAGTATCACCTGCGATGCCGGTGTATCATTCACCATGCAATCGTACAGGCTCAACTGAATATTCTTCAGGTCGAAGCCGTTACCTGTCGTACTGTTTGCCTGCGGGTCGGCATCTACCAGCAGCGTCTTATATTCCAAAACCGCAAGGCTCGCAGCCAGGTTAATGGCTGTCGTCGTCTTTCCTACACCACCCTTTTGGTTTGCTATCGCTATTACTTTAGCCATGTCTTATAGTTTAGTACCCTTCTTTATACTTCAAAAGGTACGTATTTTATTGATAGTTATAATGTTATCGTTTCTTTCAATGGTGGCAGTATCAATTGCTTGCCCGCAGCCTCAAACAGGCGCGTGCCTTTTTCCCTGTCTATCGATATTGGCGGCCATGTATCAAAGTGTACACCCACTATCTTATCGCATTGTATAAAATTGCTCGCCATTAGTGCATCTTCCACATCCATGGTATAGTTGCCACCTATCGGCAGGATGGCTGCATAGAGGCCTGCATAATCAGGTATCAGCTTCATATCCATCGTCAGGCAGGTATCGCCGCTATAGTAAAAGCTGCCGTCTTCCGTTGTTACGATAAAGCCCGCAGGATTGCCGCCATACGTACCATCGGGGAAACTGCTACTGTGCATGGCTGGCACCATACGCACCTTACCAAAATCCAGTTGAACAGGGCCATAGTTCATGCTATGCACGTTCTGATAGCCGTTTTTCTGTACCCAGTCTGCAATCTCAGCCACCGCTATCACCTTAGCACCTGTGTTTTGGGCAATAGCCATCAGGTCGCCGATGTGGTCTCCATGTGCATGCGAAACCAGTATATAATCCGCTTGTATTGTATTGATATCAAAGCCTGTCATCAACGGATTTCCATTGATAAACGGGTCGAACAGCAGCTTTTTGCCCACTGTTTCCACCATAAAACAAGCATGTCCGTAATAAGTAAACTGCATGAAAAATCCTCCCTTTGGGTTCCTATACAAAAATAATGTTCCACGACCGCATTTTGTGAAACAATACGGTTTTGTGGATAAAAAGAGGGGGATCTAACCCACCACTGCATTATTTCACATAGTAAAGTAAATTCTCTTTATATAACTTCTCCTTACTACCAATTACACAGGAACAACTTGCAAGAATATGGTAAATTCGTATAGAGCATGTTAACATACCTAAGACCAGCATGAAAGTACATAGCAACAATCGGTCACAGCAATTGATGTGTAAGATTAATAAGTGGCTTTTTATCAATAAAGCCAATCTCATCCAAATATTTATGCTGACTTCTTTCATAAATATTTGCTGTTGTTTCAAATCTTACTCTCAGCGAAAAATCTATTGGTTTGATACCGATTTTAATGCGGAATACTACAGTCACTACAATTTATATAGCAGACTATTATATCCGTGGAATTACCCTAACTCGTATAAGGAGTTTTTCAGCACAACAGCTAAAAAGTATCACATCACTAAAATTGAGAAAAAACACATAGACACAATTACTAAGAAAGTATGGTATCATGATATTGAGGAGTTTGATAAAGCTGGCAGAATAACAAAACAAGTTATCTATACTGTATATCATTACGGAGTTTTATTTGATACTTTATGGGTAGATATAGATGACTATAAATACATTAACAACAAAATAATTAAGTATCAAACCAGATTACATAATCACATAAAGGAAGTAAAAACACACACGTATTATTACAACAATGACAAAAGACTTGATAGCACAGTACACAGTAGCGATACTGAGCAACATGTATTAACATATACTACTGTTGTGTTTAATTACGATGAAAATGGAAGAGTGATACTAGTATATCACAAAGGAGATGAACGTGGCACATGGAAGCAACAGATATCATATCGCAGAGATACGGTAGATTTGACTGACTGCTGCACCTCCACTCGTTTTGCGGGTAAATGGAACAGTATTATTAATAAGTATTTTACAGGTATAAAGCAGTTTAATCTCGCTTTTATTGGACAGGCAAGTACAACATCGTACTTCTTAAAAAAGAATAATCGGGAGAGTCTTTCCTATTCAGAACACTCCTGTGCAAATATGGTTGATGCGAATGATGGGAGTACTGAAAATTTTCAATTTATAAACTGGGATAGCAAAGGACATCTTAAAAACTATCTTGAATTCAGAGATATTTACGGTACTATAAACGAGTTATCAGTGTTTGCAAACGATAATAATACACTGACCATAACTGCTAAAGGGAAAAAGATAGGTGTAGTGAAAGTAGTAAGGAAGAATGGTCTAAACCATGTATTATATCAAGACAATTCTCAAGTAATATTTTACAATTATACTTTTAAGTAGCGTTAACATTTTGATGCCATTGTTGGTGTTCTTTAGCAACAAGCTGTTGTACGAGAATTGCATGTTAAGAACACCAACAACACAAAAAGCCCCCCTCCTGTTTTTAGGAGGGGATATTGGCAGAGAGGTGCGAAGCATGTCGTTGCCAATCGGGGTGGTTGGCTTGTAGTGAGTAAACTCAACGCAAGACCATATTGCTTCGTTCCTCGCAATGACGCGAAATGAGAAATACTATACTATGAAATAAATAATCAAGGCTATAAGCTTGGCAGCACAGTCGAGGTGAAGTGCAATCAAGGTAACAACCGACTTTAAGGCAGTTTTTAAAGTCGGCAGCTTTTCTTTGTTTCTTTCTTTTGCTGCCAAAAGAAAGAAAGGAAGCGCAGGAAAGAGTGCGGCAAAATACAATACTCATTTCGCGAGGTTGCTTCGTCGTACCTCCTCGCAATGACGCGAGATAGGAACAGTTACCCTTGCGTCAGCAAGCAAAGACTGTCTTCCTTTGCCCACACACTATGCACCTCTTCCACAGGTATATCAAAGCTGTCATGTTTGTGTAGCAGCACAATATCATCGCCCTGCCTGTATTCTACACTTCCGTCCATTACCGTTAGTTTAGATGGCACATGTGCTTTATGTTCCTTCAGCACCATTCCGTTTTTAAAGCCTATTACCAGTACTTTAAAATGCTCACCTTTGTGCAGTGCTTTTGCTACAGGGTGTGTGGAAGTTTCTATTTCGGTCAGTATCTCTTTTATAAGCATGGTGTATATTTCTGTAAAGGTAGGCTTATTTCTGCCCGCAGATTGCTACCCCAAAAATCCCCCTCCCTGCTACAAACAATCATTTACCCCGCCTTGTTATTTGCAAAAAAAGCTCATGAAGCGGACCTTGCTTATGCTATCGATATTATTATCCTTGCAATCAGTGGCACAAGACAATACTGCTGCACTGGTCGGTATGATTAGTGAAAAATCAGGCTCCAATGCAGTACTCTCAAGATTCAGATACAAAGCATGGCCTGCAGACAATACCAACTGTAAACTTCGCATAACCGAAATGGTAGAAGTATTGGGCAGCAAAGACCCCAACCCTGCATTGTACGATATAGACTTCAGCAAAGCAGTAGTTGGAAAAAACATAAAGCTGGTAAAGGGCAATCGGGGCAAATTCTATCTGCAGTTTGATAAATCTATATGCACCAAAAACAACAAGCGCCCTGCAACCCTCGAGGTTTTCTTTTTCCTCAGCAATAAAAAAACAGCGGCAATCAATAAAGAACTCTATACAGCCATAGAAAGCCTGCTAACAGGCATCACCGCATCTTGCAGCAAATCGTAACGTGCAATAACAGGATGAATACGCAAGCGTATTATTTGATATAATTATTGTATTTTTGTAATAATAAATATCATACGAAATTGCTATGAAATCTCCTTATCCGTATTTGTTTCACCCTGTAACCAATAGAATTGCTATTCATTGATTATCAGCCATGTTTCGTTTTAAAACTGTGCAAACACTATCAAAAACTATCAACACATACTAATAATTCTCATTTAGAGTTATATTTATAACATGAAAAGATTACTCTATATACTTGCTCCTGTAGTACTGCTTGCCGCATGTAAAGACAAAGCCACCCGCGATGCCGAAGAAAGCAAAGAACTGGCTGCACGCTTTACACCCATCATCAATGGTGCATGGGTTATGACCGATTATCTTACCGACCTCGGCAAGACAAAATCTGCACTGGCATCTTACAACAAGTTGCAGGGTGTAGTGTATATGGATATCCTGACATCTACCTACAGCGGCGACAGCCTGTATATACCTGTCAGCTTCAACAATCATGAAGGTGGTGGCTTTATGGCATACTTCCGCCCCGGGCAGGAAGACAATGCCATCAAAATCAACCTTACCGACAACGAGAATACTACAAACTTCTACGAGCTTGGTTACGAAACAGCAGGCAAGGATACCATGCTTGTTCTCTACCACTACGGTAGCGGAAACAAACTGTTGGATAAACGTAACTTTTCTAAAATAACCGGAACCGTTTCGGACGACGGCGAACCAAACGGTTTCCAACGCGGCATCAACAGTGTGCTGTTCGAGGGTAGCTATACTGCCACAGACGATGCAGGCACTACCAAAGACATCACCCTTACCAGAGATGGTATGGTACAAGGTATGGAAGGTGCAAGTACCTACCACATCTACTCAGACTATATGACCGAGGAAGATGGCTATAAAGTAGATGAGTTCACGCTGGACCCGGGCACAAAAACACAGAAGCCTTTTATCTACCAGTTTTCGGGCGATACCGTACGCCTATTCGCATCTGCCGAGAATGCAGAGCGCACCAAACTGGAGAAAGGAGCACTGAAGTATACACTGGTCCGTAAAAAATAGAGTCGTTTTTTGTTAACCGCTTGTTAACGGCTTGCAAAGGCACTGTTAACCTGCCTCTATTATTTTCCTAACAGGGATGGGGCTTATTAAGTTTGCATTATCAAATCAAACAGACAATGCAAGAGTTAATATTCCCGATCGAAGCCATCCAAATCAGCGAATGTGAAGCCATCATCATGGATCTGATGATTGAGTTGAACTAATCAGCTGTTAAGCGGGTATCTTTTTGCCCTGTATAATATATACCAGCTTTACAGAGAGCGTGTGCAGTTGCGTTTTGCTGTGTGCATTGCGCTCTATATAGTATATCGTTTTCGATATCATTTCTGTCATTTGCTGCAAAGCCTTAAAGCTTATTTTCATTGCAGCCAGCTTTTGTGCAAACAGCGCCTCTTCCTGTGGTAGTGCAGGCGGTTGCTGCGGCAGGTATCTGCTACGTATGGCATGCTCCAGCAGGCTTATCACATATTGTAAGAAGTTCTTTTGTTGTTCACGGCCTGCTTTGCTCCATTCATCTGCAAACTTGGCTATGGCTATGCCGTTGTTAGTAAACAACGCATTGAACCAGTTTCTTACGTCGGGGAAAAGGTCGTTCTGTGTATGTTGTAACAAACGCAGTGCCTCGGTAAAGCTGCCGTTGGCAAGATGACCTATCTGCATGGCATTGCGCTCATCGGCAAGGCCGCGTTGCACCAGCGCATTGGCTACATCTCCTGCCGATATTGGCACCAGCCTTACATCCTGTGTTCTGGATAGTATGGTAGGCAGTATATCCTCCTGCGATTCTGCAACCAGTATCAGTATGGTATCTGCGGGTGGTTCTTCTATCAGCTTCAGCAGTATGTTGCCTTCTTTACCCAGATATTCGGGACGCCATATTATCTGCACCTTCTTGCCACCTTCGTAAGATTTCAGGTTCAGCATATCGATAATCTCTCGACATTCTTCGGCGGTCAGGTTGCCTTGCTTGTTCTCTGCGTTGATGAACTGCAGCCAGTCGTAGGTAGTACCATACGGTGTCTGCTTCACAAACTCTCTGAAGTCCGTCATATAGTGGCGGCTCATTGCTTTTGTACCTGGTTTAGGTGGTATGCTCGGGAAGCTCAAGTGCAGGTCGGCATGCTCCAGTTTGCTCACCTTCTGGCAGTTAGGGCATTGGCCGCAACTGTCTGTAGCTATAGGAGCCTCGCAGAATATGTACTGTGCCAATGCCAGGGCAAATGGCAATCCACCCGTGCCTTCATTGCCCGAAAGCAACAGTGCATGCGGGAAGTGCCCGCTCTGGTACATATTGATAAGTCCGTGCTTAGCCGCCGATTGTCCTACTACAGATGAGAATTGCATTGCATCAAAAATAGGAAGAAAAGCGGGAGGCTGCCAATGTTAATTCGCCAAGATTTTTTGTTAATGTTTTGGTGGTGAGTCAAAAACCATTATATCTTTGTGATATCAAATTAATATCACACTGAATTAACTAAAACAACGCAATATGGAAAAAGTACTCAAACCTACGAATGGCTACATGGCACTGGTATTATCGCTGATACTGCTTGCTGTCGGGGCTTACCTCTTTACACTGGCACCTGTTATGCCTATCATAGTGGCTCCTGCAATACTATGCATAGCAGCTACCATCTTCATCTGGAAAGGGTTGATGATTATTCAGCCCAACCACGCACGCGTGCTCAACTTCTTTGGTAAATATGTAGGTAGTGTAAAAGACAACGGTATGTTCTTTGTAAACCCGCTGTATGCTACCGTTAAAATCTCGCAAAGGGCATCTAACCTTGCAACACCTACACTGAAGGTGAACGACAAAATGGGCAATCCGATAGAGATAGCTTCGGTGATAGTATGGCAGGTATCAGACACTTACAAAGCTGCTTATGAAGTATCTGACTTCGTATCTTATATAAAAACACAAAGTGAGGCTGCGCTTCGCAATCTGGCTACTAGCTTCTCTTACGATAACATAGAAGATGAAACGGCTACCATCACCCTGCGCGATGGCGGGCAGAAAGTAAACGAACTGCTTGAGAAAGAACTCAATGACCGCCTGCATAGTTCGGGGCTTACTATACTGGAAGCGCGCATCAGCCACCTGGCATATGCACAGGAAATAGCAGGCGCTATGCTGCAACGCCAACAGGCAACAGCAATCGTTGCTGCACGATACAAAATAGTAGAGGGTGCAGTTGGCATGGTAGAAATGGCACTGGAACACCTGAGCAAAAAGAATATTGTAGAACTGGACGAAGACAAGAAAGCTACAATGGTTAGCAACCTGATGGTTGTATTGTGTGGCGAACGTGGTGCACAACCGGTATTGAACACAGGTACATTGCATCAATAAATTGAACCCGGATTTTCCTGATGAAGGGATTATCCGGGCTCATCAATCAATCTCATTAATCCGGGTTTAACATGTCTAAAAAAAGTTTTGTACTGCGTATAGATGAAGAAACATTCAAAGCCATTGAAAAATGGGCTGCGGATGAGTTTCGCAGTGCAAACGGGCAACTGGAATGGATAATTGATAAAGCACTGAAGGACGCAGGACGAAAAAAACCTGCTACCAAAAAGAAAGATGATGAAGATAAAAAAGAGAAATAGCTGCTATACTGCAGCTATTTCTTTTTGTTTGTTTATGGTTGAAATCTCGGATAGTGTTTTAAAAACATCTAGCAGGTAAGTGCCTGTATCAGATATATTATACTCTATGTGCAGTGGCTTCTCTCTTACTACTCGCTTCTCTATCAGACTATGGCTTTCCATCAGGTGCAGCGCTACAGATAGCGATTGCTTATTAGACCCCGGTAATGCCTTGAGCAATTCGCTAAAACGTATAGGCTCATTATTAAAATGCATCACCTTGAATATACCCGGCACCCATTTTGTAGAAAGTACATTCAGTATATCCTGCCCAGGGCAGTTATTGTGATTTATTATAGTGGTATTGTCGGTCATATTTTTCTGACTTATTGTTATGCATTCTCACAAGTGCCACCTTTGACATAGAAATCAAGTAACACAACTACAAAAGACAATGGAACTACAAAGTAAAGTGAATATGTTTGAACCCTACCACATGGGGGCGATAGAATTATCTAATCGTATCATAATGGCACCTATGACACGCTCTCGTGCAATAGGCAATGTAGCTAACGATATGATTGCAGAATACTATACACAGCGTGCAAGCGCGGGCCTCATTATATCCGAAGGTATTGCACCATCACCAAACGGATTGGGTTATGCGCGCATCCCGGGCTTATTCAACGAAGCACAGGTAGCAAGCTGGAAGAAAGTAACAGATGCTGTACACAATGCAGGTGGTAAAATCTTCGCACAGATAATGCATACAGGCCGTGTATCGCATATTGCCAATATGCCTGCAGGCGCAAAAGTTGTAGCCCCGTCTGCGGTAGCAGCAACAGGCGATATATGGACAGACACAGAGGCTATGCAACCAATGCCGGTACCAAGTGCCATGACTACTGAAGAAGTTGCAAGCACGATACTGGAATACGTACAATCAGCGCAAAACGCTATTGATGCAGGCTTTGACGGTATAGAACTGCACGGAGCTAACGGATATCTATTAGAGCAATTCCTGAACCCGGGTGTAAACCAACGTACAGACAACTATGGTGGCAGCATTGAAAACCGTGCAAGATTTGTAATAGAAGTAGCAAAAGCAGTAGCAGATAAAATAGGCAAAGAAAAAGTGGGCTTACGCATATCTCCGTACAATCCGTATAACAGCATGCCTGCATACAATGAAGTATTTGCAACATACGACTACCTGAGCAAAGAGCTGAATAATATTGGCATTGCATACCTGCACATGATAGACTATGCGGCACGAGCAACTGAAGAAGGTCTGTTGCTGATACAGACTATCCGCAACAACTTTACAAATACATTGATACTGAATGGTGGCTATAACAAAGAACGAGCAGAAGAGGTATTAGCTAACGGACTGGCAGATGCAGTATCGTTCGGTACACCATTCGTATCAAACCCTAATCTGCCACACAAGTTGAAGCATGCAGTAGAGCTGAATACAGCAGACCCTGCATTGTTCTTTTCTGCTGGTAAAGAAGGTTTTATAGACTATCCCTTGAATTAAGACAGAGACAATTATAAAGACAAAAAAGAGGCTACCAATCAGTAGCCTCTTTTTATTTAGCTTTTAGTTGCGCTATGCGTTCTTCAAATGTTATTGCGGTTTCAAAAGGCTCTTCAAATGCGCTGAAATACTCAGTCAATTCTTTGCTGTGTGCTTCGCTTCTTTGCGTTTGCATATTGAAGTGTACAAACGTGCTCCACAATACAGCCTTAAGTTGTGTCTTGTCTTTGTTCCACATCATCATCTCTACCAGTATTTCCTTTTCACGCAGCTTTCGCAGTGTAGATTGTATTACTACAGTCTCCATCAGCATGGCAGGTTTCAGATACACTATCTGGTTAGAACCTACTACCCAGCTTTTACCATGCTCTTTGGCATAGTGATACACATTAAACTGGTAGTTCTCCCACAACTGGTCTTCGCGGGCATTGATAAAATAATCGAGGTAGCGTGCATTGTTCAGATGATTGAACGGATCGCAATCAGGAAAGCGTATCAGCACAGTGCTCTCCAAAGTTTTTGAATTGCTCATATCAGGTATATGATTGACAGATAAGAATGTATAACAACCAAATATACCTAAATAATAAAGGCTACCGGATTGGTAGCCTTTATACGTTTATAATCCTTTACAGAATTAAGCATTGTTTTCTTCTGTACCTTCTGCAGCCGGTGCTTCCGGAGTTGCATCAGTAGCAGGAGTTTCGTTTGCCGGAGCTGGTGTTTCAGCTTTTTTAGGAGCTGCAGTACCGCTACGACGGCTACGACGTGTTTTCTTAGCGCCTTCTTTAGCGTCTTTCTTGTAGATTTCGTTGAAGTCAACCAGCTCAATCATCGCCATGTCAGCAGCATCACCCATACGGCGAGGCAGCTTGATGATGCGAGTGTAACCACCAGGACGGCCGGCTACTTTATCACCAATAACACCAAACAATTCTTTGATAGCTTCTTTGTCTTGCAGGTAGCTGAACACAACACGACGGTTGTGCATGCTATCAGTTTTACCACGAGTGATCAGTGGTTCTGCATAAACACGCAAAGATTTTGCTTTAGCCAGTGTAGTGATGATACGCTTGTGCTCAATCAGCTGGCAAGTAAGGTTAGAAAGCAACGCAGCGCGGTGAGAAGCGGTGCGGCCTAAGTTTTTGATTTTGTCTCCGTGACGCATGACTGTTAGTTTTTAATTCCCCCATACCGTAGTCAAGGTATATGAGGTACTGATGTTAATAAAAAAGGTAAAAGTCAAAACCCATATTGCAGGGTTTTGACTTTATGAATTAATTAATCGTTGCTGCGGTGGAATTTGCTGATATCCATACCGAAGTGCAGACCGCGTTCGCCCAGCACTTGTTCGATTTCAGAAAGTGATTTCTGACCGAAGTTGCGGAATTTCATCAGTTCTTCCTGTGTATATTGTACCAGTTCGCTCAGAGAGTTGATCTTAGCAGCTTTCAGACAGTTGAATGCACGTACAGAAAGTTCCAGATCTTCAAGCGGTGTGTTCAATACTTTGCGCAGTTGCAGTGTTTCTTCATCTACTACTGCTTCTTTTTCTTCACGTTTAGTATCCAGAGAGATGTTTTCATCTGTGATGATCATCAGGTGCTGAATCAGTATGCGTGAAGCTTCTTTCACAGCTTCTTCAGGATGAATAGTACCATCTGTTACTACTTCCATTATCAGTTTTTCGAAGTCCGTACGTTGTTCAACGCGCGTATTTTCGATGCTGTATTTTACATTCTTGATTGGTGTGTAGATAGAGTCGATCGCTATCAGGCCTACAGGCGCTTCCAGTGAACGGTTCTCTTCTGCAGGCACATAACCACGGCCTTTACCAATGTGCAATTCTATATGGAAAGAAGTACCAGGATCCATTGTGCATATCAGCAACTCAGGATTCATTACTTCAAAGTTAGGCAGTGCTTCACCAATCATACCTGCGGTGAATACTTCCTGACCTTTAATGTTCAGTTCTACCCTGTCAGATGTTACATCGCTGTCAACAACTTTCTTCAGGCGAACTTGCTTCAGGTTCAGGATGATTTCAGTTACATCTTCCAGCACACCTTTGATAGTTGCAAATTCGTGGTCAGCTCCAGCTATTTTGATAGCTGTGATAGCATAACCTTCCAGAGAAGACAACAATACGCGACGCAGCGCGTTACCGATGGTAACACCATAACCCGGTTCCAGCGGACGGAATTCGAATTGTGCTTCGAAATCTGTTGCTTTCTGAAGAACAATTTTATCCGGTTTTTGGAAATTTAAAATAGCCATATACTTATTAATTTGTGATTCGCGAGGGACATTCTATCCAACGCAATCGGTTAATAAACTGCTTAAAAATTATTATTTAGAATACAATTCTACGATCAGTTGTTCTTTGATATTCTCAGGAACACTTTCACGCTCAGGATTAGCGATATAAGTACCTTTCATTTCTTTCTCGTTCCAATCAACCCAGCTGATTTTAGGATTTTTACCACGCATCAGGCTTGTGATTGTAGGATTGATTTTGCTCTTAGGTTTCAGTTCAATGATATCACCCGGTTTCAGTTGGTAAGAAGGGATGTTAACCACTTCACCATTTACCATGATGTGTTTGTGAGAAACCAACTGACGAGCAGCAGGACGAGTAGGAGAAATACCCATACGGTAGATAGTGTTGTCAAGACGAGCTTCCAACAGTTTGATCAGGTTTTCACCAGTCGCACCTTTCAGGCGAGAAGCCTCTACGTATGTGTTGCGGAATTGTTTTTCCAATACACCGTAAGTGTATTTTGCTTTTTGTTTTTCTTTCAGCTGGATAGCGTACTCAGATGCAGTTTTGCGTTTGCGAGTACCACCGTGTTGACCCGGAGGGTTGCTGTTTTTACCAAGGTTCTTACCTGAACCCAGTATTGGTTCGCCGAAGATGCGGCAGATTCTGTTCTTAGGACCTGTATAACGTGCCATAGTCGATTTTTAAAAAACTGCTCCGTATCATTTAAAATCGTAAATCCCGATACGGAGCAGTATTGTTATTGTGAAAAAATAATTAACTGTAATAATAGTTGCAGATTATACCCTGCGTTTTTTAGGAGGACGGCAACCGTTGTGCGGCATAGGCGTAACGTCTTTGATAGAAGTAACTTCGATACCAACACTAGCCAGTGCACGGATAGCACCTTCGCGACCCGAACCAGGACCTTTAACGAAAACGTCTACTTTTTTCAAACCTGCATCAGCTGCTACTTTACCGCAGTCCTGAGATGCCATTTGTGCAGCGTATGGTGTGTTCTTTTTAGAACCACGGAAACCCATTTTACCTGCAGAAGACCAAGAGATAACCTGACCTTGCTTGTTAGTGATACTAACGATGATGTTGTTGAAAGTTGCGCTGATATGCACGTCGCCATGCGGTTCAACTTTCACTACGCGCTTTTTAGCAGCGGTTTTTGCAGAAGATTGTGCTTTTGCCATTTTACTTTAAAAAGGTACTCGTTAAAAAAACTATAAGCCGGTATTACCCGGCCCCGTTCCACTCCTCCCTGCAGCAGCTTAGCAGATCCGGCAGTGGTTCGTGGATTATTTCTTAGCTGCTTTCTTTTTACCTGCAACAGTTTTGCGCTTACCTTTACGGGTACGGCTGTTGGTACGTGTACGCTGACCACGCAAAGGCAAACCTTTACGGTGACGCAGACCGCGATAACAAGCAATATCCATCAGGCGTTTGATGTTCATCTGAACTTCAGAACGCAACTGGCCTTCTACTTTGAACTCAGTGCTGATGATATTACGGATGGCAGCTTGCTCTTCGTCATTCCACTCCATCGCTTTCTTATCATAATTAATCCCTGATTTGTCAAGGATATATTGAGCAGTGCTACGGCCAATACCGTAAATATAAGTGAGAGCTATCTCACCACGCTTGTTCTTCGGAAGGTCTATACCAGCTATACGAGCCATGTATGTTATTATTTTAAAATACTAATTACTAAATACGATTATCCCTGACGTTGTTTGAAACGTGGGTTTTTCTTGTTAATTACATATAATCTGCCTTTGCGGCGAACTATTTTGCAATCTGCACTACGCTTTTTGATAGCTGCTCTAACCTTCATGACCGGTTATTGTTTTTATTGTTAGTTATCTGTTACTTGTACCTGTATATAATACGGCCGCGGCTCAAATCATACGGACTCATTTCAACGCCAACCTTATCGCCGGGCAGGATGCGGATGTAGTGCATGCGCATTTTACCCGAGATGGTAGCCAAAATTTCGTGTCCGTTTTCAAGACGTACGCGGAACATTGCATTCGACAGAGCTTCAACGATTGTTCCGTCTTGTTTAATCAGAGACTGTTTAGCCATATTTTTAAGGACTGCAAAGGTAATGGGTATTTTTTTTCTATCCAAATAAATTAGAGTTCCGAATATTATATTCTTAAATATTGGCCCTCGGGGGTGCAAATATAATGAAAACAGGCACCTGAAGTGCCTGAAAATCAAATATTATAACAAATAAATAAAATGTGAATTACCCTACCATTTCCACTGTTTTTATGGTAGATGCCCATTCTTTCAGCGAGCTGTATTGTTCATCTATCAGATCGTGCGGCAGCTGGTATGGCTGGTGCTTGCTGGTAAGAAATACCGTGTGCATACCCATTCGCTTGCCAAACTCCATATCGCTGATACTGTTGCCCACCATCACACTGTGCTTAAAGTTTATCTGCGGGAAGTCTTCTTTTGCCTGATGCGCCATTCCTGTATTTGGCTTGCGGTTAGGGTCTGTATCCTCCGTAGCTATACAAGCGTATATTTTATCAATGCGTCCGCCTGTAGATACGATGGCATTGGTCATTTGCTCGCCTATTATCTTCAGGTCTTCCTTGCTCATGATTCCCTTGCCTACCCCACGCTGATTGGTTACCACTACTATACTACCAAAAACATCGCTCAGGTGCTTCATGGCATCCTGCACGCCTTCACAAAATTCAAATTCCTGCCAGTTGGTTATATAAGAGCCTATATTCTCCACATTTATCACGCCATCTCTGTCCAGGAACAATGTCCAGCTTTTATCTATAGGTGCCTGTACGTTAAAAGTTGCCATTTCAATTCATTTTAGTCTTTAAAACATGCTTTCTTCTACTAGTTGACATATTATATGCCCCACGGTAATATGGCTCTCTTGAATCCTTGGTGTATCGGTACTTGGTATATTAATAAGATAGTCGCAGATGTCTTTCATTTTGCCACCACCCTCTCCTGTAAATCCTACAGTAATCATACCAATCTCCTTAGCAGTTTGTAATGCGTTTGTAATATTAGCAGAATTGCCAGAGGTACTGAGGCCTATCAGCACATCGCCCTGTCTGCCGATGCCTTTAACCATCCTGCTGTACACTACATCATATCCGTAATCATTAGCCACTGCTGTTATATACGATGTATTGCAGTGTAAGGCTTCCGAAGGCAACGGATTTCTGTCTGTGTAAAAACGGCCGCTGAACTCTGCCGAAAGATGCTGTGCATCTGCCGCGCTGCCACCGTTGCCGCAAAACAATACTTTATTGCCATTGCGAAATGCAATAACCAGTTGTTCTGTTACTGCTTCAATGGTCTGTAGCAGTACTGCATTATTTATTATCTGTGCTTTTACGTCTATAGAACGTTGCAGAATGTCTTTGATCTGTTGCTGCATGTGTTTCAAAAATACAACAGCGCACGATATAAAACGTGCGCTGTTTATAAAACGGTATTTCTGTGTGAATATTATAGTATCAGCATCGCATCGCCATAGCTGAAGAAACGGTATTTTTCTTTGATAGCCGTGTTGTACGCTTCCATTGTAAGATCGTAGCCGGCAAATGCACAAACCATTATCATCAGGCTTGTTTTTGGCAGGTGGAAGTTTGTAACCAATGTATTAGCGATAGAAAAATCGTGCGGTGGGTGGATGAACAAGTTCGTCCAGCCTTCCTCTGCTTTCAGCAAACCCTGTGCAGTTACAGAGCTTTCCAGTGCGCGCATAGTAGTAGTACCGATAGAACAGATGCGCCTGTTTTCCAGTTTTGCCTTGTTCACAATTTTGGTAGAGAAATCTTCTACACGGAAGTATTCTGCATCCATTTTGTGTTTAGAAAGGTCTTCCACCTCGATAGGGCGGAAAGTACCCAAGCCTGTATGCAGGGTAACCTCTGCAAACTTAACGCCTTCAATTTCAAGACGCTTGATCAGCTCTTTACTGAAGTGCAGACCTGCTGTTGGTGCAGCTACAGCACCTTCGTACTTAGCATATACCGTTTGGTAGCGTTCTTTATCTTCTTCTTCAGGCTTGCGCTTGATGTATTTAGGAAGTGGCGTTTCGCCCAGTGTATCCAGTATTTTCTTGAAAGCCTCTTCGTCGCCGTCAAACAGGAAACGAATGGTACGGCCACGAGATGTAGTGTTATCTATAACTTCTGCAACCAGTTCGTCGTTGTCACCGAAGTACAGTTTGTTACCTACACGTATTTTACGGGCAGGGTCAACGATAACATCCCACAGGCGGTTTGGCTTGTTCAGTTCGCGCAGCAGGAAAACTTCGATTTTTGCACCTGTCTTTTCCTTGCGTCCATACAGGCGTGCAGGAAATACTTTGGTGTTGTTCACAACCATCACGTCTTTATCATCAAAGTAGTTGATGATATCGCGGAAAGTTTTGTGTTCTATCTTTCCCGTGTCGCGGTGCACAACCATCAACCGGCTTTCTTCTCTGGTTTTAGCAGGATGCTGGGCAATCAGGTTAAGTGGAAGGTCAAATTTGAATTGCGACAACTTCATATACGGAACTGTAATTTAAAAGTGTGCAAAGTTAACATAAAAACAAGCGGAAACCAACATATTATTTATTTATTATAAACCAATGTGTTATGACGAAAAATGGCATTTCCCACCCTGATGCAGGCAGAAAGGGCAAATTGGGGGTTATTTAACAGGGGTAGCATTGGGCTATGTGGCTAATTATTTACATTTGAGCCCTAAATTCTTTTTTCATGCAAGTTTGGAATGAATACCTCGCTGCCAATAAACAGCGTTTCCTGGATGAACTGTTAGACCTGCTGCGCATACCATCTGTAAGTGCAGACAGTAAGTATAAAGCAGATGTAGCACGCTGTGCGGATGCTGTAAAGAAAAGCCTGCTGGATGCAGGTTGCGATAATGCAGAGATATGCCCTACGGCAGGCCACCCTATCGTGTATGGCGAAAAAATGATAGACCCTAAACTGCCAACTGTACTGGTTTACGGCCACTACGATGTGCAGCCTGCAGATCCGTTGGAATTGTGGCACAGCGGTCCGTTTGAGCCTGTTATAAAAGACGAGAAAATATATGCACGCGGTGCATGTGATGATAAAGGCCAGATGTTTATGCACGTAAAAGCACTGGAAGTGATGGTGAAAACCAATACACTGCCATGCAACGTGAAGTTTATGATTGAAGGTGAAGAAGAAGTTGGTTCTTCAAACCTCGGCATCTTCCTGGAGGGCAATAAAGAAAAACTGAAAGCAGACATCGTACTGGTATCTGATACTTCTATGATAAGCATGGAACACCCATCACTGGAAACAGGCCTGCGCGGACTGGCATATATGGAAGTGGAAGTGGTAGGGCCTAACCGCGACCTGCACAGTGGTGTATATGGTGGTGCAGTAGCCAACCCGATAAACACACTGGCGAAAATGATTGCATCGCTGCACGACGAGAACAACCACATTACTATACCGGGCTTCTACGACAAAGTACAAGACCTGACAGAAGCTGAACGCAATGCGCTGAATAGTGCACCATTCGACCTGAAAGAATACCAGGAAGAATTGGGCATTAAGGAAGTGCAGGGCGAAAAAGGCTATACTACACTGGAGCGCACGGGTACACGCCCTACGCTGGATGTAAACGGTATATGGGGTGGCTACATTGGCGAAGGTGCTAAAACAGTATTGCCTTCAAAAGCAAATGCAAAAATCTCTATGCGCCTTGTACCAAACCAAAGCTCTGACGAGATATCTGCACTGTTCCAGAAACATTTTGAAAGCATCGCGCCTGCAGGTGTGAAAGTAACAGTGACAGCTCACCACGGTGGCGAACCTGTTGTAACACCAACAGACTCTGTAGCCTACAAAGCTGCTGCAAAAGCAATCCAAACAGCATTTGGCAAAGACCCGATACCTACACGCGGTGGTGGCAGTATTCCTATCATTGCATTGTTTGAACGTGTATTGGGCCTGAAAACAGTATTACTTGGCTTTGGTCTGGATAACGATAACATCCACTCACCAAATGAGAAGTACGATATCTTCAACTACTTCAAGGGTATTGAAACTATCCCATACTTCCATAAGTATCTGGTAGAAATGAGCAATTAATATCTGTTAATATAACGAATAAGAAATGGCACCCGATGGGTGCCATTTTAATTTACAGATATTTAATAAAAAATACAATGTTTTTATTACCAAATAGATGACAGAAATTTGCAGTGATGGCAAAGCCAAAAATCATAATAGCGATAGACGGATACTCATCCTGCGGCAAGAGTACAGTGGCCAAAGAACTGGCTGCCAGACTTGGTTATAACTATATAGACAGCGGCGCTATGTACCGCGCCATCACGCTCTATTTTCTGCGCAATAATATAGACTTTAAAGACAGCTCCGAAATACTGAATGCACTGGCAGATATCCATCTATCGTTTGCATTTAACGAGGCTAGTAATAAGTCTGAGATTCAACTGAATGACGAGAACGTTGAACACTACATCCGCGATATGATTGTGGCGGAGAAAGTGAGTGAAGTAGCAGCCATAAAAGAAGTACGTGCATTTGCCACTGCACAGCAAAAGAAACTGGGCAAGAAACGCGGCATTGTAATGGATGGCCGCGATATAGGCACAACCGTTTTCCCAGATGCAGAACTAAAGATATTTATGACTGCATCGCCCGAGGTAAGGGTGAAACGCCGCTTTCAGGAATTGTATGCCAGCAACCCCAACATAACGCTGGAAGAAGTAAAGCACAACCTGGAAATGCGCGACTATATAGACAGCAACCGTGAGGAAAGCCCATTAAGGCAAGCCGACGATGCCGTAGTGCTGGACAACAGCAACCTGACGCGTGAAGAACAGCTTGAAAAAGTGATTGGTTGGGTAGAAGATAGAACAGCTGCAAACGCTGTGTAAAAAATCATTTCATTTTTTGCGTTTGAATTTTGACTTTTGGGTATTCTCAAAAGCAGGGGTGCTTTTGATTTTTGAATTTTCAGCATGACCAATTACGAAATAGCCGACCACTTTAGTTTTTTATCGAAGCTGATGGACCTGCATGGTGAAAATGCATTCCGTGCCAAGTCTTTTGGCGTTGCATCTTTTTATCTGGAGAAATTTGAGAAAGAAGTTGCAGAGATGGATGATGCCGAACTGTTTGCACAGAAAGGCATCGGCGAAAGCATGGGACGCTATATACGCGAACTGCAAACAACAGGCAAGTTATCGCCACTGGAAGATATACTGGCACGCACACCACAGGGCGTGCTCGACATCATGCAGATAAAAGGCCTCGGCCCAAAGAAAGTAGCTGTGATATGGAAAGAGATGGGCATAGAAAGTGTGGGCGAACTGGAATATGCTTGCAATGAAAACCGCCTGACCAACTTTAAAGGCTTTGGTGCCAAAACACAGGAAGCCATACTGCAAAACATAACATTCATACGCTCTAATCAGGGTTTCCATTTGTGGGCAGAGGTACAAGGCATTGCCAATACACTCACCACACAGCTTGGCAGGGCCAATGCGGGCAAACTGTTTTCGCTGTCAGGTTCTTTTCGCAGGCAGATGCCTACGGTGGAATGCATAGATATAGTAACTGATACACCTGCTGCCATCATCAAACAGCAATTTGGCATAACACCAGGCATACAAATTGAAGAGCAGGGAGATGTGCTGTTGGTGAATGCCCCCAATCAGCCATTGATAAAAGTGCATTGCACAAGCACGACTGCTTTCTATACCACCCTGTTCAATACTTCTTGCAGCGATACATTCCTGCAGGCTTTCAACGAACGATATAAAATACCCGAACAGCCCGCAAGCGAAGAAGCCATCTTTGAAGCAAACGGTTTGCAATACATACCTGCCGCACAAAGGGAGTTTGTAGATGTGCTTGACAAAGCTGCGAAGAACAGCTTGCAACAAGTCATTCAGCCGACAGACATCAAAGGCATCATACACAACCACAGCACATGGAGCGATGGCATGAATACCATTGCAGACATGGCAAAAGCATGTATGGACAAGGGGTTTGAATACCTTGTTATCAGCGACCACTCGCAGAGTGCATACTATGCAAACGGTCTAAGCCCTGAACGCATTGCTGCGCAGCAGATAGAGATAGACAACCTGAATGCAAAACTTGCACCATTCCGCATTTTCAAAAGTGTGGAGGCCGATATATTGGGAGATGGTAGCCTTGACTATAATGAGGATGTACTGAAGACATTCGACCTGGTGATAGCATCTGTGCACAGCAACCTGAAGATGACACAAGAGCGTGCTATGGAGCGCGTGCTGAATGCTATTCGCAATCCTTACACAACTATCCTCGGTCACCCTACGGGCAGACTGTTACTAAGCCGTGAGGGTTATCCGCTGGACCATAAACTGATAATAGATGAGTGTGTGAAACACAACGTGGTGATAGAAATAAACGCACACCCACGCAGGCTGGATCTTGACTGGACTTGGGTAGAATATGCCATGCAGCAAGGCGCACTGTTATCTATAGACCCTGATGCTCACGTAATAGGCGGATTTGACGACGTGTATTTTGGCGTGATGGCAGCACAGAAAGGCGGGCTTACTGCAAAACACAACCTCAGCAGTTTTACACTGAAAGAGTTTGAAGCTTTTTTGGCGAAGAAACCAAAACCATAGACTATACTCCACCCCTTATACTTGTATGAAAAACAAGTATGGATATAGTTACAGAACAGTACACACCAAAGATCAGCACGATAGTACAACGCAGCCTGCTGCAACAGCGCAAGGTATTTCTTTGGGGGATGGTAGAGGATGAAAGTGCGCGCACTATTGTAGAGCAATTGCATTACCTCTCTGTGCAGGATGCGGAAAGTCCTATTCATTTTTACATCAACAGTCCCGGTGGTGTGGTAACTGCGGGCAATACGATATTAGACACCATGAATAGCATCAGCACGCCTGTATATACCTACTGCATAGGCTTTGCGGCATCTATGGGTTCTATCCTTTTATCTGCAGGAGAGAAAGGGAATCGCTATATATTCCCTACGGCCGAGGTTATGATACACCAACCGGGTATGGGTGGCTTTCAGGCACGTGCAAAGGATATAGAAATACATGCCCAACAAATAATGAAGACCAAAGAACTGAGTGCGAAAATACTTGCAGCCAATTGCGGCAAAGATGTAAAAACCATCATGCGCGATTTTGACCGCGACTACTGGATGGATGCAAAGGAAGCCCTTGCTTACGGCATTGTAGATAAGATGGCAGGCTAAGCAGCCAGTTTCATTTCGGGGAGTTCTATGGTGTGGTTAGTTCGTTTTTCATAGAGCGCCTGACGTGCTTTGTTTAGTTGCATACGCATGGCATGCAGGCGTTCTATCTCTTCATCTACGCCCGTTATTTTTATCTCTATCAGTTGCAGCAGTTTCGATACATCCAGCACTTTGATAGATTGCAATACGAGCAACTCACGTATTTCTTCAAGTGTAAAACCCAAGTCTTTATACTTTCGAATAGCATGGAGTTGGTGCAGAACATCTTCGGGATAGTCTTTGTAATTATTCTCTCTGCGCGCTTTACGTGGCAACACAATCAAACCAATCTTCTCGTAGTACCTGATGGTATCGCGCGAAAAACCTGATAGTCTGGAGAGTTGACCTATGAGCATGGGGTAAATTTAGATAGAAAACCTCTTTCTGTTATATGGATAGCGTTTATTAATCTCTTCCAAATCGTCAATCATTTTTGGAAAAAATGACTGATCAAATATTATTTCAAAGCTTAGTCTTAAATCATCTTGTTCACATACTACATTAACTAAAAAGTGTCCAAGCCCATCGCCCTTAACATATAATCTCAAGCCACCTTCCATAATGCTGAATTCAAATTCATACTTTAAATCTGCATAACAACACTTCAACTCTTTGCACAGAAGAGCAAACTCAACATCTCTGATTGTGACTGCGTAACGTCCTACAAATCCTTTTACCTCAATCCTCACAGTGGTATAAATACAACTTCTATCATCCGCACATGTTGATTCCGGAAACTGATATTTATGTGGCTTAATCAATAATTTACTTCCACCACTATCAAACAATAATGCCAAACCAGTATATTCCATATTTAAATCTACATAAAAAAGCCGCTACTCATCGTAACGGCTTTTACTATTATTCTAATCAACTGGTCAACCCAGTCAACAGATTACATTTTCTCGATAACAACAGCGCTTGCGCCACCGCCACCGTTACAGATACCTGCAGCACCGTACTTACCACCATTCTGGTTCAGTACGCTCAACAGTGTAACGATGATACGCGCACCACTAGCACCCAGTGGGTGACCCAGTGATACTGCACCACCATTCACGTTCACTTGCTCAGGCTTCAGGTTCATCTTCTGCATGTTTACCAAGCCTACTACGCTGAATGCTTCATTCAGTTCGAAGTAGTTGATATCTTCCATTTTCAGGCCTGCTTTAGCAACCGCTTTAGGCACAGCAATAGATGGTGTAGTTGTAAACCATTCAGGTGCTTGTTCAGCATCTGCATAGCCTTTTATTTTTGCTATTGGTTTAATGCCTAATGCTTCTGCTTTTTCTTTGCTCATCAACACCAGTGCAGCAGCACCGTCGTTCATCGTACTTGCGTTAGCAGCAGTTACGCTACCGTCTTTTACGAAAGCAGATTTCAGTTGAGGTATTTTATCAAATTTTACATTCCAAGGATCTTCGTCTTTTGCGAAAACTATCGGGTCGCCTTTCTTGTTAGGAATTTCAACAGGTACTATCTCATCCGCAAATTTACCGGCATCCCACGCAGACTGGCTGCGTTTGTAGCTTTCAATTGCAAATTCGTCCTGTGCTTCGCGGCTGATGTTACATTCTTTTGCACACAGTTCAGCAGCATTACCCATCGGGTACTGATGGTACACATCTGTCAAACCGTCTTTTGCAAGGCCGTCTATCAGTGTTACGTTACCATACTTGCTACCCCAACGCAGGTTTGCGTTGTAGAAAGGTACATTGCTCATGCTTTCCATACCACCTGCTACCACTACATCAGCATCGCCCAGCATGATAGCCTGTGCACCTTGCATTATGGCTTTCATACCGCTTGCACATACTTTGTTTACAGTAGTACATGGTACATTGTCAGGAATACCTGCAAAACGGGCAGCCTGGCGTGCAGGAGCCTGTCCGAGGTTACCTTGCAATACGCAACCCATCAGTACTTCATTTACTTCCTCAGGATTAAGACCAATTTTATTGATAGCACCTTTGATAGCAATTGAACCCAGTTGCGTAGCAGAGAAATCTTTTAAAGCACCACCCCATGCGCCCATTGCAGTACGCACAGCCGATACGATATACACTTCTTTCATAAAAGAAAATTTTTTTAAGACGCGCCAAATGTACGGAAAAAAAGATATGGTAATGTATCTGCATAAATTGCCGCTATAGCGGTATACTTATTAGATTAATCTAAAATAAAAGCCTGTTAAACCACCGTTAAAACGAAAAGCTGTTAACAACAGCCAACAACGCATATATATATCTTTGGATTATCCATTACAGATTTCAAAACAAGGAAAGGATGATGAAGAAATTGGTCTTGTGGGCTATGGCATCCCTGCTGATAATAAACACACCAACCGCTTCTTACGCAGATGAAGGTATGGGCATCAGCAGTACTGCCGCAGATATGCATATAGAAGATGTGTACAACGCTATATGTGCAGATGGCAATTCGCTGCCCTCTTATGCTGTTTTTGAAAAAGCTTATCGCGGCTACCTGAATCTGCAAAATGCAGGCAGGCTGAATACTAATAAGCATATACTTACCATTTGCGATCTTTCCCTTTCTGCCAACGAAAACAGAATGTGGATTATAGACCTGTCTCAAAAAAAGGTATTGCTGCACACACTGGTAGCACACGGGCAAGGCAGTGGCGAGGAGTATGCCATGAAGTTCTCTAACAAAATGAACTCTCACCAAACCAGCCTCGGCTTTTATGTAACGGGCGATACCTACAATGGCGACCACGGGCGCTCGCTATACCTGCATGGTATGGACAAGGGCTTTAATAATATGGCCTACGAACGTGACATTGTAGTGCATGGTGCAGAATATGTATCTAAAGATTTCATTTGCAGCAACGAGCGACTGGGACGCAGCTGGGGCTGCCCTGCAGTACCAGCCAAGCTATCCAACAGAGTGATAGACCATATTAAAGACGGTACTTGCCTTTTCATATACTATCCGCAGAAGCAATATCTGAAATCTTCTGTATGGCTGAAGAAAAACATCAGCCACCTGCCACAGGATATAGCTGCAAAATACCCGATGCTGCAAAAAGCACCGGTGATAGAATATGAATATGGCCCGCGTATGCAGGCCATATTAAAAGAGATTCCGCCAATCAGGCTACCATTATTGTAACATAGCACTCAGCTTAGCATCGCGCTTATACACATCTGTCAGGAAGTGTATCTGTGAACCTGTAGTATCTTCAAATGCTGTCAGGTAAACGATGTGCACAGGTATCTTGTTTTTCAATACCTCGTACCTAGTTTTCTTGGTTGTTATCACACTGTCTATTCTTGATATCGGGTAGCGTTTGCCTTCCATTTCACTAAGTATAAACTCTGCCATTTCTTTAGGCTTCTGCACACGTATACAACCCGAACTTAGGAAGCGGTCTTTCTTACCAAAGTCTTCGCGGTGCGGTGTATCGTGCAGGTATATATCCCATTTATTAGGCAGGTTGAATTTTACATATCCCAATGCATTATCATCGCCGGGATCCTGACGGAAAACATAACGCTTGTAATTGTTGCTGTTTACTCCCGATGCACTTACCCTGTTACCCTTCATGTCATATACTTTCAGGCCTTTTCTGTTCAGGTATGCCTGTCCGCTTTTTGCCATACCGGGCAATACATCTTTCTTCATGATAGTTGGCGGCACCCCCCATGGCGGATTGATGACTACATTGGCCATATTCGCATTGAGGCTGGGTGTCTGTCTGATGGTTTTACCTACCACCACTTCCATGTGCATGGCATTCTCACCATTTATACGAAAGAAGAGTTCCATCAAAGGCACATCTACCAATACATACTTCTCTTCGGGCGTTTGTGTCATCCAGCGCAGTCGCTCCAGATTTACAGCCGCACGTTTCATCAAACTATCAATAGGTGATTTCAGGTATGCTTGCGTCAGGCTATCTTTTTTGCGATGGTCTTTTACACCCAAATAGTATTGGTAAGATTTCAGCATACTGGCTGTAGCACTCAACGTATCAGACGTGGTAGCTTCCCAAGGCAATTCTGCTGCTATCACTGCATCGCGAACACTGTCTGAATAGCCACCTGCATTAATTGCCTGTTTTGCTTTTGCATAATTGCTATCTGTAGTAAGCGGTACGTATTTCTTCATCACATCGCGCAGCAGCGTGTATGTTTTGTATTTACTACGGAAGGTATCTAAAGACGGATAATCAGCATCGCCCTTACCAAGCGCACTCAGCAAAGTATATGGTTGCCACAATGAGTCATTAGCATGATGCCAGAGTGAATCTGCATTTTTGGGCAACACAGCACCTTGCAGCAAATCTCTCGATGCCAACAGATAGCTCTTTGTACAAAGTGTATCGAAGTTCACAACAAAATCGGTATTCACTGTTTTTGCAGACTGATACTCTTGCAACAGTTTTCTGAGTTCTGTGAGTTTGTACCGTTCTGTATTCAACCCGTCATACTGTATGTCTTCCAGTTCTTTCAACAGACTGGTTGCATAGCTTACGTCTCCGTTTTCTGTTAGCCATATGGGGAAGAAGTCTTCATCTGCATAAGATCGCTGCATCACAGCATTGATATCATATACCTTATTCTTTGCCCAGACACTGTCATCAATGGTATTGCTACCTATAGCAGACTCAATGGCATCTGCAACATCTGCATCATTGAATTTTGATGTTTGTTTCGGTGCTTCTTTGGCATCTGCATGCTTGCTCATGCTCCTCGATTTGCGAGAGCGGCAAGATGTAGTAACAGATACGGCAATAATAATGAGTAATAATAGCGGAATGTACTTCCTGCTTCGTTTAGAGATTTCCATGAAAATGGTGTGCGATGTGTTTATCGGGTAATGATACAAAAACCGTTCCCAATTTCTTATAGTATTAATTCTTTTGCAGGATCCCAGAAAAGTTTATCAAAATCGACCACTTTATCATCTGCAACTTTAACCCCTTCTTTCATTAGAAGTTGTTCCATTTTTTCGGGCGGGGAGAAATGGTGCTTGCCCGTCAGCATACCGTTACGATTCACAACCCTGTGTGCGGGTACTTTGGGCTTGGCATTGTGGCAGGCATTCATAGCATAGCCTACCATACGTGCCCCCGACTTTACACCTATAGCTGCAGCAACAGCACCGTAAGAGCTTACCCTGCCTTTGGGTATAGCCCTTACCACATCATATATCACATCATAGATGCTTTCTTTATCTGTCGGCTTCGCCATTTTGTTTTCTTTTATCCAGCAGTCTGCTACGGCGTATTTCATCATCTACATTCACATACTCAAAGGGGCAGTTCAGGCAGCCCTTACCGCAGCAGTACCCTCTGTCAAGATGGTACTTTGCTGAAAAAACCAACCTGCCATCTGGCAGCATGTAGTAGTCTTCCCCCTCAATCAATTGCTTCATGCTTCTGAAACCTTTCGGGTAATATGATTGGCTTATCTGGCAATGAGAATGATATGAAATAAATAGTGCGCCCTTCTGCAAGGTGCATTTTTTCGTAGTAGGTCTGTATAGCCAGCGGGCCTGTTGCCAGTCCCTTGCCATATATGTCTGCAAGGTTTTCGTGTATATGACAACCTTGTTCGGCTATTGTTTCCAGTGTAAAATCGTACAGCTCTTTAGAGTCTGTCTTCAGGTTGATTTTAGCACCGGGTACCAATACCTGCTGATACAGATGCAGAAAACGCGCGTGTGTTAATCTGTTCTTAGCTCTGGATTCGCGCAGGAACGGATCGGGGAAAATGATCCAAATTTCCTTTACCTCTCCGGGTTCAAAATATTCCGTCAGCTTACCAATATGCGTACGCATGAATGCAACGTTGGTAAGATTTTCGGTAAGTGCTGTTTTTGCGCCTGTATATATTCTGTTTCCTTTTATGTCAACACCAATAAAATTTCTGTCTTTGTGCACGCGGCCAAGCCCCACACTGTATTCACCTTTTCCGCATGCCAACTCTAGCGTAACTGGTTGATTATTACCGAAAAAATCACTCCACTTACCTTTTACATTCTCAGGATATTGTAGTACATTCGGGTAATTGCCAATTGCCGCGAACTTAAGTAATTTCTTTTGCCCCATATAGGAAGCAAAGATAAGCATTAGCTTAATCTTAAATTTTGTCATTTTAAATCAACTATATGAAGAAAAAAAGTCTACTACTATCTATTTCAGCAGTTTTTGCTGCCATTTTAGCTTCCAGTTATGACAACGGCCCTGCACTGAACGGCCTTAACCGTACAGGTAGCAATAATACCTCGGCCAGTTGCGATGGCAGTGGTTGCCATGCAGCAAATAATACAGCCTTGAATGTAACAGTAGTAATTACCGACACAGGCAGCACTACCCCTATAACTTCATATGTTCCGGGTAAAAAATATCGTCTGCGTGTAGCTGGCGCTACTACAACTCTGTCACAGTCTAAATTTGGCTTCCAGGTTTCTACGGTAAAAGCTAGCAGCACTTCTACACAAGCAGGTACAATTGCTGCAGGTGGCACAAGTACAGCCAACACGGCTGTAAGAACTGTAGGCGGCTTGCAAATAGGTGAACACACTATGCCGCTAAGCGGTACCGGTACTGGTACTACCTGGGCATATACTGCTAACTTATACTGGACTGCACCTGCTGCAGGTACGGGGCAGGTAAAACTGTATACTACCATTAATGCTGTTAACGGTTCAGGCGTTGGTGGTGATGCTCCGAATGCAGCTTCTTCACTGATTGGTGAATCTACTTCTGTACCGACTATTGGCAGCACTGCGTCATTCAGTGCTTATCCTAATCCGGCAACTAGTTTTATTACTATCAATGCAGATGGTATCAGCAGTGGCAACTGGAATGTAGCAGTATATGATCTGCGTGGCAAAGTAATTGCAACACAAAGCGTTACTTCAAGCAATAGTAATTTGAATACGAATATAGATTGCTCTAAATGGGCTGCAGGTATGTACTATGTACAAATAGGTAATGAAACTGAAACAAAAGTAATGCCTATCGTAAAACGATAAGTTATACTGATTGATAAATGAAAGCAACTCTGTTACAGAGTTGCTTTTTTGTTTTGCGTAACATTAAAAAACGCAGTAAGATTTTAATAACACATAGCATATATCAATTATACCTTTGTATTAGTTCTTTACAGTAAGCATGGCATAAGTACAGGAAACTACGCGGCATTAGTTTTTTAGGTAATGGAACCCGTTTGCACATCCATTCATTAACCTTTAAAAAGCTACTTTATGACAAAGAAAGTTTTACTTACAACAGCCTTTACAGCCCTTACTTTTATTACCCTAACAAGCAACAAGACAGGCCCGGCAACTAACGGACAAGGTAACAAAACAGGTGGTCCCGGATCTAACGGGGAAACTTGTGGAATGGCAGGATGCCATACAAGCGGCATTGGTACTACTACGGGTGCATTTGAAGTGCGCAAACGTTTTAAACCAGACTCAAACGCGATTGTCAATTCTTACATGCCGGACTCACTGTACACAGTGAAATTTACAGGTACACATCTTACGCTGACTAAGTTTGGTTTTCAACTGGAAGTAGTGAAACTGAGCGACTCTACAAATGCGGGCACAATCTCTAACCTCGGACCAAAAGTACAATCAAAAACTGTTGGGGGCAGGACCTTGCTTGAACACACAGATACTATTGCCGGCTCTCAAATGTCTGTAACATTTGTATGGAAGGCTCCCTCCAAAAATAGCGGACAAGTTCGTTTCTATGGTGTGGTAAATGCTGTAAACGGGGATGGCACCAGCGCCAACGATAAACCAAGCAGCCCTATTATGATTGGTTTGGCAGAGTCGCTGAATACACCGTATCTGACTAAAGAAAATAAGTTCAGTCTGTATCCTAATCCTGCATCTGCAATGCTAAATATCAAAAGACAGTCTACTGATAACGGCAGCTATGAAATGCAGATAATAAATAATAGCGGACAAGTGGTAAGCACTACTAACACCGAAGTAAATAATGGTGTGTTGGAACACAATGTAAATACATCTTCACTGGCAAGCGGGCTATACATGCTTCGCGTAGCACACAATGGAGAACAACAAGTAATGCCGTTTATAAAACAATAACCAATACAACTCTTACAATACTAAAGCGCACTTATTGTGCGCTTTAGTTTAATAGTATTATCAACAAGGCATACAATAGCATCATACCATCTACAAGGCCCAGATAAGCTTTGTCAGATGGATGCTTCTTTACATACAGCATTACTACTTTCATACACATAGCTGTTATTAGCTCTGCAACTAATCGGCCGGTATGAGGGTATCTGAAATATTGAATGATACTGCTTATGGCAAATACAATTATCGATACATCTATCAATACATAGCTTCTTGCAGCTCCTATTCTGTTAGGTATGGTTTGTATATCTTTTTGTGCATCTGCCTGCATATCGCGTATGTCAAATGCAATACACAATGCAAGTAGCATGCTCGTCCGTATCAATATCTCAAACGGATAATCAGTTATGCTATTGTGCAGGTACAAAATTGGCAAGACACAAGTTGCAATCACCCACACGGTTACCAATGCTATTATCTTTCCCCATCCATAATCTTTCAGCCTTCTTTTGTTGGCAAATGGCAATAAGGGAAATGAATACATGAATGAGCATACACCCATTACCGCACACCACCCTAATATATCTGCACTTACATAAAACAGACTGAACAATAAACCCACACTACCGGCTACTACCATAACCCAATGCCACATGCTCTTGTACTTCGACCAGTGTTCTTCATTTACCTGCGCCATTGTACGTAGTATGAAATGAAGATTATATACCACAAGCGTACTTGAAAACAACAACAGATGCAGTGTCGTAATAGCATGCGGTGTACTACCAAGCACCAGTTTTTCCGTAGCCATACACATACACATAGCACATAGTGCAGCAAAGATGCTTGTAAACAATATCCAATCTGTAAGCCTGCGTAGCATGTACCAACAAAAATACGGCTGCAAATGCAGCCGTATCCTTATTTATTCATTTATATTATTTCAATCTTACAGCGGTATATTACCATGTTTACGCTTAGGCATGCTAACTACTTTGTTTTCAAGCATTTTGTATGCTTTTATCAATTTAGCACGCGTTTCTGATGGCAGTATTACTTCGTCAATGAAACCACGAGCAGCTGCACCATAAGGGTTTGCAAACTTTTCCATGTATTCCATTTCTTTCTCTTTCCATTTTGCTTCGCTGTCTGCAGCTTCTGCTATCTCTTTTTTGAAGATGATTTCCGCAGCGCCTTTAGCACCCATTACTGCAATCTCAGCTGTAGGCCATGCATAGTTCAGGTCGGCACCAATGTGTTTAGAGTTCATCACATCGTATGCACCACCATAAGCCTTACGTGTGATGACAGTTACTTTAGGCACTGTAGCCTCGCTCAGGGCATACAGCAGTTTAGCACCGTTGGTAATGATACCATGCCATTCCTGGTCTGTACCCGGCAGGAAGCCCGGCACATCTACCAGCACCAGCAACGGAATATTGAAGGCATCGCAGAAGCGCACGAAACGTGCACCTTTTTTGCTTGAATTGATATCTAACACACCTGCGAGAAATGCGGGCTGGTTAGCCACAACACCAACACTGCGGCCACCTATGCGGGCAAATCCTACAACAATGTTTTCTGCATATTCTTTATGCACTTCAAGGAAAGAATCAGCATCTACTACTTCTTCAATCACTTCTTTAATATCGTATGGCTGATTCGGATTCTCTGGGATTATGCTATCCAACTTTGCACGTGTTTCATCAGCAGCTTCGTAAGCATATACAGGTGCTTCTTCTTCGCAATTTTGAGGCATATAACTTAGCAAGCGCTTGATGTGGTCTATACATTCCACTTCGTTTGCCAGTGCAAAATGCGTAACACCTGATTTTGATGCATGTGTATGCGCACCACCCAGTTCTTCACTTGTTACTGTTTCATGCGTTACTGTCTTCACAACGTTTGGACCAGTTACGAACATGTAAGAAGTGTTCTCCACCATCAGGATGAAATCTGTGATGGCAGGCGAATAAACCGCACCACCCGCGCACGGCCCCATGATAGCAGACAATTGTGGTACAACACCTGATGATTTTACATTGCGGTAAAAGATATCAGCATAACCACCCAATGACACAACACCTTCCTGTATACGTGCACCACCACTATCGTTCAAACCCACAACTGGTGCGCCGTTTTGTATAGCGAGGTCCATTATTTTACAAATCTTCTCTGCATGTGTTTCAGAAAGGCTGCCACCAAATACGGTGAAGTCTTGCGAATACACATATACCAGGCGTCCATTTACAGTACCATAACCAGTCACTACACCATCTCCCGGGTACATTTCTTTTTCCATACCGAAGTCGCGGGTACGGTGTTGTACCAGCATACCTATTTCTTCAAAAGAACCTTCGTCAAGCAGCAGTTGTATACGTTCGCGTGCTGTCAGCTTACCTTTTTTGTGTTGGCTTTCTATGCGTTTTGCACCACCACCAAGCAGTGCTTCTTCTTGTTTGCTTTTTAATACAGATACCTTGTCCATCTCGCAGATATTCAAAAATTGTGCAACAAACCTAATGCAAAACACCCCAAACAACAACTATTTATAACAAGGATTTAGGCTAGGAAAGATTGTATTCTACCCGCTACTGCAATAACTTTACTATAAACTGAGCAATGAGATACGCTACACTTATTATATTATTCTTTTTTTCGCTGCAAGCTAAAGCACAGCCTATACAGGCATACAAGGCTACAGAGCTGATGCAGCGGGTAGCCAACCCGGATACATTTTATGTAGTCAACTTCTGGGCTACCTGGTGCGGGCCTTGTATTAAAGAGCTACCCCAATTTACCAAACTTTCAGAGCAGCTGACGGGCAGGCCTGTGAAAATACTATTGGTAAGCCTCGACTTTAAAGAAGCGTATCCGAAGAAACTGGCAGCATTCGTTGCAAAAAAGAAACTGCAACACGAGGTGGTATGGCTGAATGAAACCAATGCCAACGAGTTCATCCCGAAAATAGATGACCGCTGGCAGGGCTCTATACCTGCTACTATGCTGTACTACAAAAAGATGGAATACACCAACCTGTTTGAAGGTACCATCACTGCACCACAATTGCAGCTACTGATAGAAAAACAACTGGCTTTACAATAATTGAGATTACTACCCTCATACAAGACATTTACCAAACTGATAGAGCAGGAAACTTTTGAACCTGTTTTCAGTTGGGGACTGCGCATGGCAATAGCAGCCATTGTGCCTGTGCTGTGGGGTTTGTACACAGGGCGTGGCGAAGATGCTACATGGATAGCTCTGACTGCAGAAAGTATCTGCTGGGTAGAGCTGAAAGGCTCTTTCGGGCAAAGGCTGCGCATACTGACGGGTGGCATCATGCTCTCTTTATTCTTCGGTATGCTGGGCAGTGTAACGGGCGATTGGCTTTGGCTGAGTTTGCTTTGCATGTTGCTTGTAGGATTCATTTCAGGCCTTTTTAAAAACCTGGGCGACCGTGGCAGCGGGCTTGCCATGAGCGTATTTGTACTATTCATCATCACCAACAACTACCCTACCCATTCGTGGCACGAATTGCAGCACCGTGTGGAATTGATATTTATAGGTGGTCTGTGGAATGCACTTGTAGGTATTGCTGCGGCCTTGTACACACCTGCCAAGCAGCCATACAGGCGTACTATTGCGGTGATATGGAAAAGCATACACGGACTGATAGATACTGTTGCCAAGGGTTGGGATGGTAAAGATGTGCGCAGCAATATCCGCGATATTTATTTGCAGGAAAAAGAAGTACGTGCAGCAATAGATACTTCGCTGCACCTGTATGAGGCGATGGCGCATCAGGCCAATAAAAAAGATACGCACGAATACGAACTGGCGCAGGTGCGCAAAGCCACAGCACTGGTTGCCACACACATTATTGCCATCAGCGAAGAACTGGAGCAATTGAATATCCGCGATATAGATACTTCGCTGAGGCTGAAGATATATGCCGTGCTGAAAGCATTGCAGCAAACGGTAGACCGCATGGCGGTATATGTTGTAAACCTAAAGCCCGAGGAAGAACTGCTGTTAGAGTCGCGCATCAGCAGATTGGATAAACTGACGGCACTGCTGAAAGAATATAACATAGATGAGAACGACGCAAACTACCATCCGATAAAACGCGCCACACAACTGGCAGAGCGGTGTACCAAGCTGATACAAAGCAGCATGGAACGCCTTGAGAAATCGCGTGATGAACGTGCGGTGTTCCGCTCCTATTCGCTTATCAAAACCATCTTCATACTACACCCCAAACACTGGATACGCAACCTGCAGGTATTGTTCAATTTCAACACCTTTACCACACGCTATGCCATACGCGCAGCTGTGGCTGCTACTATAGGGTTGTTTATAGCCAAGTGGTTCCATATCAGCCACGGGTATTGGCTGCCCTTTACTACGCTGCTGGTATTGCAGCCCTACTTTGGCGCTACTATCAAAAAAGCTATCGACCGTGTAATTGGTACTGTTGCAGGTGGTATAGCAGGTGGCCTTATTATGGGTTTGCCTACAGGTTTGTACATCAAAGAAATCATGCTGTTTATCAGCTTCATCATGATGGTGTATTTCATACACAAGCGCTATGCAGTGGCGGTTTTTTTCATCACGCTCAGCCTTGTAATGCTCTTCAACGTAGAAGGTACGCTTGATACTACGCTGCTCATCACACGCGGGCTATCAACAGTTGGTGGTGCTACGCTTGCTATCATAGCAGGTTTTGCACTGCTGCCACACTGGGACACCAAGTGGCTACCCATCCACCTTTCCGATTGTATTAATGCCAATTACCAATACTTCAGGGAAAGTTTTTTTGCAGATAGCAGGCTTGCCAACTGGACGCGCATGAAACGAAATGCAGAATCGAAGAACACCAACGCTTTCGATTCCTTCAACCGCTATATGCAGGAACCCAGCCTGAAACGCAAGACAGTATCGGTATACTACCACATCATTACACATAATGTGCGCATCACACGAGAGCTGAATAATATTCATTTGGAAGAAGACAATCGCTCCGTAAATCAAGCTGATAATATCAGCATCGAACAAAAGATAAAACTGCATACAGCGCTTACATGGTTCAATAAAAATGTCCGCCTCAGTAATGCTATCAATCTGGATAAACAGACAGACGTGTTAGGCGATGATGTGCAGGCTACCTACAATGCACCATTGTCTGAAACACAACTGATGTATCTGGACCGCATGATCATAGAACTGAAAGCCATGCATACAGATCTGCTGCATCTTGCCAACCGCGAAAAAGAATAATGCCTTAGCTTCGCAGTATGAACTATCTGGGGCACGCCTATTTATCTTTCGGAGACACCGAAATATTGACGGGAAATATGATGGGAGATTATGTAAAGGGCAAACTGGCTCTGGAAAAATATCCCGAAAACATACAGAAAGGGCTGATGCTGCATCGCAAAATAGATTCGTTTGCAGATAACCACCCTGCCAACCAACGTGCAAAAGTCTGGTTCAGAAACGACTATGGCTTGTATTCGGGCGCTATTCTGGATATTTTGTACGATCATTTTCTGGCAAACGACCCTAAGCACTTTGCATCCAAAGAAGCCTTATTCAATTTCTCGCAACAAACATATAACCAACTGGCAACCAATAGCCAATACTTCCCCGAACGCTTTGCATACATGTTTCCCTACATGCAAAAAGAAAACTGGTTGCATGGTTACTACAATCTGCGTGGCATCCAACAATCACTCGGCGGGCTCTCAAGACGCGCCAAACATCTGCCACCTGTAGATAAAGCATACGCCACATTCATCACACAATTTTATCAACTAAACCAGTGTTATTATGAATTTATGGATGACGTTGTTAAATTTGTTAAACTTGAGTTAAGCCTGTAGAATTGGCAATACGCATAGTATTTTTGAACGGTTCGGTTTTTTGGTATTTTAAATTAGTCATGCGCAAATATTTTTTCCCATACATAGCTACTATACTTATTTTAATTGTAATAGTTGCCTGCAACTCTCAGTCCGAACCCGCAAACGCCAAGCCACGCATACCCGAAGAAAAGAAATTCGGCAGTATCAAACTGAAATATGAAGACACTACACAACCTGAATTTCGCAGAATGGTGCGCAGGCTCGATTCTTTTTATGCTATACAAGCACGCACAGGCTTTAACGGCAGTGTACTGGTAGGCTACAAGGGCAAGGTGTTGTATGAAAGATATTATGGCATTGCCAACAGAGAAACAGGACTGAAGCTGAATCCAAACAGCGCAGTGCAACTGGCATCTGTTTCTAAAACTTTTACGGCTGCAGCTATCCTGTGGCTGCACCAACAGAAGTATCTGAACATCGACGAAAAAGTGCAAACCTACATACCACAACTACCTTATCCCGATGTTACTGTCAGGATGTTGCTGTGTCACCGTTCGGGCATTCCTGATTATATCAAATGGATTCCTGCATTTCGCAAAGGCAATGCACTAATGACGAATGCAGAAGTTATAGAAATGTTTGCAAAACATAAACCTAAATTAGAATCTCGCCCAAACACTCGATTCAAATACTGTAATAGTAACTATGCTATCCTTGCTTCTATTATTGAAGAAGTGATTGGTATGGGATATGATGAGTTCATGAATAAATACATCTTTACGCCACTAGGCATGAAGAATACATTTGCTTACAATCCATTTAAAGGATTACCATACGGTAACACCATCAGCTATAAAGCAAATTGGGTAAAAGAACCTGATCAATTCTCTGATGGTGTATGGGGCGATAAGGGTATATACAGTACTGTAGAAGATATGTATCGTTGGGACCAGTCTTTCTATAAAAATACTTTCCTGAGCAACGAAACGATTGAGATGGCATACGGTCCTTGCTCTTTCGAGAAACCGGGCGTTAAAAACTATGGCCTGGGTTGGCGTATGCTTTGCTATCCCGATGGGGATAAAATAATTTATCACAACGGTTGGTGGCATGGCAATAACACAGTATTCTACCGTTTTATACAAGATAATTTTACCATCATCATCCTCGGCAACAAATACAGCAGCAGCATCTACAGGCAGGCACCTGTTGTATACAGCATTCTGAAAAATACGGATGCCGATAAGGGTTTTGATACAGAAGGATAATTACCAAAAAGCAGGGCTGTGATTGCAGCTCTTCTTTTTAAATATTTTGGTTAATAAAATTAACTTGTTTATTATTGTAACTAAATTATCAATATGGATGCGAATTTTAAACAAAAAGACAGCCTGAATATCATAGAAGACATGATGCTGACTGCAAGAGAAGAATACTCTACAGGTGCGGCATATTACTTTGTACTCTGGGGTATAATAATGATGGTATACTCAATCATCAATTACATAGGGCTATCAACAGGCAATGGTTGGGAATCGTGGAGCACAATTCTGTTTGCAATTGGAGGCATCCTTTCTTTTATCAAGAACAAACAAACAGAAAAGACAGAAAAAGCGGTTGGCAGGCACGACAGGCTGTATATGTTTGTATGGGGTGGCGTTGGCGCATGCCTAGCAGTGACCTGGGGATTTGGCCCTGTCATGGGAATGAATGCGATAATACCCGTTACGCTTATGATGTATGCACTGGCATCGTTTATAACAGGCGGAACTACAAAATATACCCCATCAATCGTAGGCAGTGTTATTTGTTTGCTTTTCGCAGTTGTAGCTATGTTTGTTAACTTTGCGATGCAAAATCTGGTATGTGCAGCAGCAGTATTATTTGTGCACGTAATACCGGGACTGATGATGAAAAGTTATTACAAACAGCGGACTAATGCTTAATGAGCTCGACCCTTTATTACACTCACAACTAAGGCTTGGTATCATGTCTTTGTTGATAAGCCTAGAAGAAGCAGAGTTTGTATACCTGAAAGAAAAAACAAAAACCACTGCGGGTAATCTCAGTTTGCAATTAGACAAACTTAGCGAAGCAGGTTATATCACCATTACTAAAACCAGAAAAAATAACTACCCGCTCACCAAATGTAGTATCACCAAGAAAGGCACAAAAGCATTTGAGAAATACGTAAATGACATAAAAACGTATTTGCACCTGAACGATAAGCAATAAACGGCATACAATATCCTGACTGATAACCGTTATTACATCATAAATATTTCATAAATAATCAGTTTTTGCTGGTATATAGCATAGACTGTTTACTATATTGTATAGTTATGATACAACGTTTTCTTTGTTTCATTTTTCTGTTTTTGAATTTGCATACCTCGGCACAACAAGCCATAAAAGGTATAGTGCTGGATGCAGAAACACATCAGCCACTACCATTTGCCACACTCAGGCAACAAGAAAGCAAGCAGGGCTTCATTGCCGACATCAACGGACGCTTTGCATTCAATCTACTTTCGGGTGTAAATACTATCACCATATCCTACACAGGCTACCAAACGAAGACGGTTAATACAACCAATACAGACACTATCTTTCTGCAGCCTGCATACAATACTTCGCAGGAGGTAATTATAAGGCCTCCTTACGACAAAATAAAGCGCATCATCAACACTGCAATTCGCAACAAGCAATACAACAATCCTGATAAGTACGAACAGTATCGCTACGATATTTATTACAAAATGCTGGCAGATGCCGTGCCCAATGAAGAAGCACTGAAAGCACGCAGAGCTAAAGAAGACAAGCAAGCCAAACGCAGCGAAGAAGCACAACGCAGCATAGACTCTATGCGTGCTGCAACAAAAAAAGAAAACGATTCTTTCTTCAATAACAACCACGTATTGTTTTCTGAAACCTACAGCAGGGTTACCTATGAGCGTCCGGGCAGAAGACAGGAAACGGTTCTGGCATCACGCTTTTCGGGTTTTAAGAAAACCTTTTTTACCAATGTAGTAACGGGTGTTCTACCCTTTCATGCTTACAACGATTTCGTAAAACTGAATACGGTAGATTATGTCAATCCGCTTTCTACAGGTTGGCAATCTCGTTATCAGTTCGACCTGATTGATGAATTGCAAGATGGTACAGATACGATCTTTATCTTTAAATACAAGGCAAAGAAAGGCGTAGTATTTAAATCGTTGCAAGGCATGTTGTACATCAACACCAACGGCTATGCCATATCGCACATCACCGCACAAACACCCGATACGGGCGATGGGCGCGTATTGAAGATGCAACAAGTATATCGACATGTTGGTGGCAAATGGTTTCCACGGGAATTGAATTATGATTTCATCTTCACAAAATACCCAAGCCCCGAATTGGGTATGATACTTTCAGGACACTCAATTATCGACTCTGTATTTTATAACACAGGTAATACCAGGTTTGACAAAGCACATGCCGTAAAACTGCACGACTCTGTAGACATGCGTACAGCCGAAGAGTGGCAACGCTACAGGTTCGACTCTATAAAAGTAAAAGAGCAAAACACCTATACCATGATGGATAGCCTGATGGATAAAACAGGCATTAATAAATACCTTGAAAATGCAGGCAATCTTGCTATTGGCAGAATCCCTATCAAGTTTATCGACCTCGACCTTACACGCCTGCTCGCGTTCAACTCTTATGAGAAAACACGCTTAGGTATTGGTGTATATACCAACGATAAAATATCAAAATACTTTTCTGTAGGCGGATGGTTTGGCTATGGTTTCAGAGACCGTGTATGGAAATACGGAGCATCGGCACGCATCTTCCCTACAGGCAAAAAGGAGCATTGGATAGAGTTTGCGTATCAAAACAATTATCGCAACACGGGTAATGTAAACATACACACCGAGATAGACAGACGCGGCCTGCAAAACTGGCTGCTTGTGCAGGTAGATAAGATAGAAGAATACAAAGCCACCGCACACGGACGTTTCGGCTATTGGGAATTTGATATTACTGGCAAGCAGCAAAAACTGCAACCACAATATTTCTACAACTTCAACGAATTCGGTGTAAAAGCAGGAGAATATGATGTGAAAGAAGCATCACTCAATATTCGCTATGCTTACAAAGAAAAGCGTACACCTGTATATGGCTACTATCTGCCTGCAGGCACTAAATTTCCCATACTCTATCTGCAACTAGGAAGCGGGCAATTGACCAGCGGCAGCTACACAACAAACTATACCCGCATACTTGCAGCACTAGATTACAAAGTACACATCAACCGCTGGGGGCAGGACAATATCAGGCTACTTGGTGGTATGATACAAGCTGAAAATGATAATGCACTACCACGTTCGCTGTTGCTTGCAGGCAATGGTTACAGGTTCAATTCTGAATACCAGCTATATGCATGGGGCGGTTTTATGACCATGTTGCCATTCTCTTATTTCAGCAATCAGTTTGCATCTGTTTTCTACCGTCACGATTTCGACAGGTATTTCTACAATCACAAATACAGCAAGCCATCACTCAGCATTGCACACAATCTTACCTACGGTAGCTTATCGTCAAAATCTGCTGCAGCAGATGCAGGTATCACTGCACCATCAAATGGCTATCACGAATCTGGTTTGATTATCAACAATATCATTCGCCTCAATTATCTGAACATAGTCTACCTCAATCTAAACGTTGGTGGCTTCTATCATTGGGCGAATACACCTTTCGACTGGAATAAAAACGGTCGGTTTGTTATCGGTGCATCATTCAGTTTCTAAAAAGTAAAAGCCCCGATGGTTCGGGGCTTTTATAATTATTAAGCAATAAAATTAGCGGCTGTAGTTTGGCGCTTCTTTCGTTATCACGATATCGTGCGGGTGGCTTTCTGCCATACTTGCCGATGTGATGCGGATAAATTGCGCATTGTCTTGCAGTGTTTTGATGTCTTTAGCACCACAGTAACCCATACCTGCACGCAGTCCACCAACAAATTGTTGTACAACTTCGTTCAGCGAGCCTTTATATGGTACACGTCCTACTATACCTTCCGGTACCAGTTTCTTAATGTCTGCCTCCATATCTTGGAAATAACGGTCTTTAGAACCTTCCTGCATTGCCTCTACACTACCCATGCCACGGTAAGACTTAAACTTACGCCCTTCATAGATAATAGTTTCACCAGGGCTTTCTTCCGTACCTGCAAAGATGGAACCAGCCATCACACAAGATGCACCTGCAACCATTGCTTTCACCATGTCACCCGTATAACGGATGCCACCATCAGCAATTACCGGAACACCTCTTTTCTTCAATACAGAAACTGCTTCCATAATAGCTGTAAGCTGCGGAGCACCTGCACCTGTTACTACACGTGTAGTACAGATAGAACCAGGTCCTACACCTACTTTCACTGCATCAGCACCTGCATCTGCCAGTGCTTTTGCACCTGATGCAGTAGCTATGTTACCTGCTATTACAGGCAAGCCTTTGAAAGTTTTCTTTACCAGCTTCACCATATCTACTACACCTTTAGAATGTCCGTGTGCGCTGTCCAGTGTTATCACATCCACACCTGCAGCTTTCAGTGCTTCTACACGTTGCAGTGTATCTGCAGTAATACCAACAGCAGCACCTGCCAACAGGCGGCCCATGTTATCTTTAGCTGAGTTCGGATGACTTTTGATTTGCATTGTATCGCGGAAGGTTATCAAACCTATCAGTTTGCCTTTCTTATCTACAATCGGGAGTTTTTCAATTTTATAATGCTCCAGGATACTTTCTGCTTTCAGCATGCTTGTACCTGCTGGTGCAGTTACAAGATTTTCCTTGGTCATTATTTCGCTTACCTTCTTCTTGGTGTTCTTTTCAAAACGCATATCACGGTTTGTAAGAATACCTACCAGCAGGTTGTTTTTATCTACTATGGGTATACCACCTATTTTATTATCGCGCATCAGTTTCAGTGCCTCTGCAACTGTAGCATCAGGTGTCAATGTTATCGGATCAACAATCAAACCGCTTTCACTACGCTTCACTTTGCGTACCTGTTCTGCCTGGCGCTCAATGCTCATGTTTTTGTGCAACATGCCTATACCACCCTCACGAGCCAATGCAATAGCCAATGTAGCTTCCGTAACAGTATCCATTGCTGCTGATACCATCGGAATGTTAAGCTTAATATCTTTTGTCAGTTGAGTAACGGTACTTACTTCGCGTGGAAGAACTTCGGAGTAAGCCGGCACAAGGAGAACGTCATCAAACGTGAGGCCTTCGCCGTAAAACTTAGATTTTATTGCCATGTGCAAAGGTAATGTAAGAATTTGAATTTAAAAAAATCTGCCATAGCAAACGTCGATAGCACTATAAAAGCCGCTACAGTAAGGCCTTTCAGGCATCAATATTTTTTAACCCCAATAAAAATCCGGCCGTTCGCGACAAGATTTTTTGTACTTTTCGTAAAATTCCCCCTTGATGACACAGCACCCGCATCTGGCGTTTGAAACCCGTAGCAAACAGGAAGAATGGCAGTCTGAGGCCTTGGTAAAACTGCTGCATTATGTACAGAACAGGTCGCCATATTATCAGCGCCTGTTCAAGGAGCATAATATTAATCTGGCCAACATCAAGGGTGTGAAAGACATGGGCTACCTGCCCACTACTACCAAAAGCGATATGCAGGAACACAACTGGGAATTCCTTTGTGTCCCCTCTACCGAAATAAAAGAATACACCGCTACATCGGGTACATTGGGCAGGCCTGTTACTATTGCACTTACAGCAAGCGACCTTGATCGCCTTGCCTACAACGAACAGCAATCGTTCCTTACCGCCGATGGCAAACCTGAAGATTGCTATCAACTCATGCTCACGCTCGATCGCCAGTTTATGGCCGGCATTGCATACTATCAGGGCATCCGCAAACTTGGTGGTGCATTGGTACGCACAGGCCCCGGGCTACCTGCCATGCAGTGGGATACCATCTTTCGCCTGCAGAGCAACAGCATAGTGGCTGTTCCATCTTTTATGCTGAAGATGATAGAATATGCACAAGAGCACCAGATAGACCTGCACCATACACCAGTTAAAAAAGCTATCTGCATAGGCGAAAGTCTGCGTGCCGCAGATTTTGAGCTGAATGTACTCGGCAATAAGATATACAGCGACTGGCCAATCAAATTCTATAGTACCTATGCATCTACCGAAATGCAAACAGCATTTACAGAATGTGGTGCAGGTATGGGTGGCCACGAAATACCTGATTTAATAATTCTGGAAATACTGAACGAGCATGGCGACCCGCTGCCTGCAGGTCAATATGGCGAAGTAACCATTACCACACTTGGTGTAGAGGGCATGCCACTGATACGCTATCGTACCGGTGATATCTGTACTTTTTACGAAACACAATGCAGTTGTGGCAGATACAGCCGCAGGCTCAGCCCTGTGCTTGGCCGCAAGCAGCAAATGATTAAATACAAAGGCACAACACTATATCCACCTGCGGTGTTCGATATACTCAACAATATTCCATTTATTAAAGAATATGTGGTAGAAGTATTCACGAATGAATTGGGTACTGATGAACTACGTATTCACGTAAACACTCCACTGCCGGTAGATGACTGCGAAGCCAAACTGAAACCATTGCTGCAATCTAAACTACGTGTGGCACCACTACTCCACTTCCATAGCGGCAGCGAAATGCAGCAAATGCAGTTTCCTCCAAACAGCCGCAAGCAGGTGAAGTTTATGGATAATAGAAAGAGTGCATTGTAAGTCAATGCATTAATTGCTATTCGTAGAATCATACAGACCATTCGTATAACCATACTTGCATTTCGTGCAATGGCATGATTATGCGTTCCATTCTTGTTGCATATTGCATAAGCATTCCAAATTTTATCACTCTACAAAAACCTATAAATCCAAATTAGTACGGGCAACCCGAATCTTTTACAACCATTTTCTTAATACTTAAAAACCTTTAAAATGAAAAAAGTCCTTCTTTTTGCAGGAGTGGCGTTGCTTTTTTTAGTAAAAAGCTATGCCCAAGATCCACCTGTTACTGCCAACCTTCAATTGTACTATGAAGTACTAAACAATCCGTCTAGCTTTATTCCCGGTAGTGCCGGAAAAAAAGCATTTTGGCTTGATAGGTCCGGTAATGGACTAGATGTTGAATCACAAACTCCTTGGAATCATCCCCAATTTGTCTCCAATGTTCTGCCAGGCATAAATGCTGTTCGGTTTTTGGGACACGAGGCAATGGTAAATAATAGAAGTCCTTTTACAGCATTCACAGGAACTGAAGCCACATTATTTGCAGTACGTATTTCTAATACCCGAACCAGAGCATATATTCCTAATGGCACAATACAGCCATTAACATCAATCTTATCTATTGCGGGTGATGAACCAGGAAACCCTGGAAGTCGATCTTGGGAACATGAGTTTTTGCTAAGTAGTAATACAGCAAAACACCATACATCAAATGGACAATTTAGTATTAGGCAACACCAATGTTGGACAAATGCGTCAAGCCCGTTACCAACTAACAAACCAGCAGTAGTCACAGCTAGGCTTGGCACTGCAGGTAACGATATAGACTATTGGCTAAATGATGATATGTCTACATTGCCTGTATTTCCACCTGGTACAGCAAGCCCGGCTGCACCTTATCTACCAATCTCTAGAAATTGGACAATGGGCGCACGGTGGAGTACTGGATTTGTACAGGAGTTCTTCACAGGAGATATTATTGAAATTCTTGCATACGACAGAAGGTTAACAGACCAAGAAGTACATCAGGTAAATGAATACCTGAAATGTAAATACAAAATTAACTATATGGCTTGCAACCCTGTGCAGGCGATGTGCCCACAATGCCTAAACAATCTACCCGCACCTAGAGTTACATCCAGCCTCACAACAAACTACGTCGGTACTGATATAAACGGCGATTGCGAGTTTACAGCAATTGCTAATGTTTCGCTGGTAGCTGGTCAAACAATCATTGGATATGAATGGACAGCACCGGGACAAGCACCTGTAAGAATACCTGGTGTTGGTGGTAACACATTTACATTCTCATTACCTCACAGCACCACCACCACAAACAATACCGGTACTGTAACAGTACGTGTATATACCTATGACAGTGGTCATACACCAATAAATGGAGATCTGTGTTGCGACTTTACTATGACTGCAGATGTCTGGTGCGACAATGTAGGTGTTGGCGGTGTTAATTAACAATTTTAACTAAAAACTTTTATTCATGAAAAAAATATCAATTCTGGCATTACTCTTTGCCATATATAGCAGTGTAGTTTCTGCACAAACCCAGCCACCTGTATTAAATGGCCTGATTCAACATCTGGATGCTGCTGTGGGTTTTTCGAACGGCTCTCCAAATAAATACATATATCCACCTAGTTTACCAGCAGGTTTTAATGCGGTGTCAGGGACATATGTATCAGCAAAATGGGCTGACCAGTCACCTCTATGGATCACAGGCCAGCTTCCCAACGATGTAGAAACAGGCTATATTATGACATGGTGTGATGCTTCAAGACCTGCTTTTTGTCCTACAGCAAGCGTACCTATTGAAACCAATGCGAATCCTGTGCAAGTAGCTAATGTTATGGGTACTGGCTTTACGGGAATACTTTTTGATAGAAATGACTATATGGAATCTTCCATAACCAATCCTGCTGTAGCAGCTCATGGTTTGGAAGCAAGAGACCTTGGTGCAAGTCCTCCAATCCCTGGCAATACAGAAAGCACTATTTTCTGCGTGCGCATGCAAAAAAAAGCCGGTTGGCTTGGTTTTGCCGGCAATGATGAAGGTAACGTAATGGTCTCTTTATCAAGTGTTGAACCGAACTCATCTCCTGGAATGTATTGGCCTTGGCCTGCAGGTACACCACCTGCAGTGAGAGATGAATTTGCATTGATGAGAGACTGGGGTGCACATATTGCTTCCTTGGAAACCGGAACCATCGGAACCCCGGCAACTCCGGCAACTCCCGGCTGGAATGTACTTACTGTGAAAAACCACCAGTGTTTTACACAGTTACCTCTTAACAGACCGGCAGTAGTTGCGGCTACTTATGGCACAAGTTTTTATGATCTTGAGTATTATGTAAACGGCATACAGTCTACTAATTCAATGCTATTAAGCTCAGGTTTCCTAAGCCCATTAAACCACGAACCATTGGGCAGGCTGATAACAATTGGCTCCAGAAGAAATTGCATATACAACTCCATGAATATATATCCTCCTTTTGAAGGTTATATTTTTGAAGTGTTGGTCTATAACAGAAAACTTACACAAACAGAAATTGATGCTACTAACGAGTACTTACTGTGTAAATATGACATTAACTACACTGCTTGCAACAACTATCCTACTACATGTCCTAAAGGTTGTTATTTCTCACCACAAATGGTTATTACACACCTCGGTAACTGCCAGTTTCAAGCTACTGCAAACGGCACACCTCGCCCTGGTGTTACAGTACTTGGCTACGAATGGAATGTTCCCGGTGTTGGCGTATTCATTTCATCAAGCAATACACAGACGTTTTCATTAGCCAGTGGCTCAGCAGGTAATATCACTGTTAGGATTCTCGGCGTTAACCTTGGAATGAACGATGACAATCCTACTATTCCTATTTGTTGTGATTTTGTAATGACTAGAAAAATAAGTTGTGATGGTAGTACTTGGGCCGAATCAAAAAATGCATCAACAATTTCGGAGGCGTTAGCAGAGTCTACATCTGATAAAGTTATGATTTTCCCTAACCCTACGAAAGGGGATATCTACATCAAAAACCCAGAAGACAAAGAGATGAATGTAAGTGTTATGGATTTGACCGGTAAAAAAATAGCTACATCTAAAGCAGGTAAAGGTGTTACTAAAATGTCTATTGGCGAAAACGCTGCTGCCATGTACATGGTTATTATTACAGACGAGCTTGGCAATGTTGTAAAATCTGCAAGATTAGTATTGGATAAATAAAAACCAACCTGCTTAACGTAAAAAGGATGGCATTATATGCCATCCTTTTTACGTTAATAATCTCCCCATCAACAAAATTTATTAGGCATTCTATGAATGCGTCGTACATTTGTGGAGTGATTAGTCAATCATATAGTAATGGATAAACAAAAAGACATACTCAACGCCGCACTGAAACTGTTTACTGAATTCGGTTTTCATGGCACGCCTACCAGCAAAATAGCGCAGGAGGCTGGTGTGGCTAATGGTACATTGTTCCATTATTTCAAAACTAAGGACGAGCTGATTGTTGCCCTGTATGTAGATATCAAAAAGCAATTAGGTTTCTGCGTATCTCAAGACATTCAACCCGAAGATAGCATCAAAGAAACAGCACGCAAATACTATGTAGCCGCATTGCATTGGGGCATAGACAATGAAACAGAGTTCCGTTACATTCAGCAATTCCTCAGCTCTCCGTACGTATCTATGATACCTGCAGAGCTTGTTGAGCAAAGCCTGGCTATGATCAACATGATAAAAGAGGGCATCAAGCAGAAAGTGATAAAAGTAACACCTGCAGAATATGTGATGTCTATCATCAGCAGCCATCTGTATGGGGTAAACCAATATATCAATTCACAAAAATTAAGCACTGCAAAACAAAAGCAACTTATCAATGAATCTTTCGAACTGGTTTGGAAGATGATTACGTAATATTTTTTTGACAAAATAATAGAGTGACTACTCAATCTAATAATCTTAAAAAATATAATAAAATGAAAAATCAGGTAGTATTAATAACAGGCGCATCATCAGGTATTGGCAAAGAAACAGCCAAAATGCTGGCACAGCAGGGTTATACAGTATATGGCACTGCTCGCCGTATAGACAAAATGAAAGATCTGGAGCAATATGGCGTTAAACTGATTGCAATGGACGTAACAGACGATGCCGCTATGGTAAGCGCCGTAAATACCATAGTAGCTGCACACAAAACAATAGATGTATTGGTAAACAATGCAGGCTATGGTTCTTATGGCGCGTTGGAAGACGTACCCATCAGCGAAGCCAGATATCAGTTTGAGGTAAACATATTCGGATTAGCAAGGCTTACACAATTGGTGCTGCCGTATATGCGACAACAACGTTCTGGCAAAATCATCAACATATCATCTATGGGTGGCAAGATTGGCGAGCCACACGGCGCATGGTATCATGCTACCAAATTCGCGCTGGAAGGCTTGAGCGATAGCCTGCGCATGGAGTTGAAGCAATTTAATATAGACGTGGTTGTGGTGCAACCCGGAGCCATTAAAACAGAATGGAATACTATAGCCAGAGAAAATCTGATGAAAGTATCAGGACAAACAGCCTACAAAGAACTTGCCGCCAAACACTTCCGCATGTTGGAAAGAGCCGATAGCAAAATGGCATCGGAACCAATCGTAATAGCACGTGCCATAAGCAGCGCGGTTAATGCTAAGAAACCAAAAACAAGATATGTAGCAGGCGCTAGTGCCAAGCCAGTGCTGCTGGCGCATGCATTGCTTAGCGACCGCATGTTTGACAGCCTGATGCTCAGCCAAATGAAGTAAGATGCGCATCATTAAAAACATAATCTACATGATAGTAATAACCGTATTCATACTAACTTCAGCTACTATTATTTATATGCAAAAAGCAACATTCGGCAAAACACCATCAGGTGCAAGGCTTGAAAGAATAAAAAAATCGCCCAATTATCGCGATGGTAAGTTTCAGAACCTTAGCCATACACCCGACTTGGCAGAGGGAGTGAGCTACTACAGGGTGATGAAGGATTTCTTCTTTGATAAAGACAAAAGGAACACCCCGAAGGATATTATACCTACACAAAAAACAGACCTGCATAGCCTGCCTTCAGATACAAATGTGCTGGTATGGTTTGGCCACTCGTCTTACTATATTCAGATAGACGGTAAACGTATATTGGTAGACCCTGTGCTGAGTGGCAGCGCTTCGCCTGTCAGCTTTACTACCAAAAGCTTTAAAGGCAGTGACGCATATACTGTAGAAGATTTTCCGCCGATAGATTATCTGTTCATTACACACGACCACTACGATCATCTTGATTACGAAACAATCATGAAGCTGAAACCGAAAGTTGGTAAGATAATCATGGGGCTTGGCGTGGGTGAACATTTTGAACACTGGGGTTTCGACACATCGGCAATCGTGGAACGTGATTGGCATGAGATAGTAACACTTGATAGTGGCTTTACTGTACACACCACACCGGGCAGGCATTTTTCAGGCAGAGGTTTTAAGCGCAATCAATCGTTGTGGATGTCTTATGTTTTGCAGACACCATCTATGAAGATATTTCTGGGTGGAGACTCAGGCTATGATACCCACTTCGAGGCAATAGGCAAGCAACACGGCCCCTTCGATTTTGTATTGCTGGAATGTGGGCAATATCACCCCTACTGGAAATACATACACATGATGCCCGAAGAAGTGGTACAAGCAGCGATAGACCTGAAAGCCAAAACACTGATGCCGGTGCACTGGTCAAAATTTAGCCTTGCACTGCATGCGTGGGATGAACCTATTAAACGGGCATTGGCAGAAGGCAAGAAAAAGAATGTACCGATGGTTACCCCAATGATAGGACAGATTGTAAACCTGCAAGGCAGCAATCAGCACCATCCGTGGTGGGAGGCCATAAAATAGATAAACTAAAAAGTGTATAAATAACGTATATTTGCAGTAGTAATTTAGTTATGATTACCTGCTCTTTGACATACCGTTTCTTTATCACCAACAGTTAATATTGTTTCAGCTTTTAGACATCATAAAATTGGCAACAAAGTGAAACAAAATTTCAGCACAACAAAAATCAGCCTGTTTATCAGGCAATTATAAGGTAATAAAAAACGGCCCCGATGTTTCGGAGCCGTTTTTGTTATCATTTGTTGCAACAATTAGCGGGCAATGTTCACCGCGCGCAGTTCGCGTATTACGGTTACTTTTACTTGTCCCGGGTATTGCATTTCCTTCTGTATTTTGTCTGCAATCTCGAAAGAGAGGCGTGTGCTGTCTGCATCGCTTACTTTTTCAGCTTCTACTATCACGCGCAGTTCGCGGCCTGCTTGTATAGCGTAAGCTTTCTCAACACCGTTGTAAGCCATTGCCAATGCTTCCAGATCTTTGATACGTTGCAGATAGCTTTGCATCATTTCGCGACGCGCACCAGGCCTTGCACCGCTGATGGCATCACAAGCCTGTATGATAGGGCTGATGATATAAGTCATTTCCATCTCATCGTGGTGCGCACCTATGGCGTTTACGATGGCAGGATGTTCGCCACATTTCTCAGCCAGTTTAGCACCCAGCAACGCATGGCTCAGTTCTGTTTCTTCATCAGGCACTTTACCTATATCATGGAGAAGGCCAGCACGTTTAGCCAGTTTCACTACTTTCTGTCCAAGACCCAGTTCAGCTGCCATGATACCGCAAAGGTTGGCAGTTTCTTTAGAGTGCATCAACAGGTTCTGGCCATAAGAAGAGCGGAAGCGCATTTTACCTACCATACGCACCAGGTCTTTGTGCAGACCGTGGATTCCCAGTTCTATAATAGTTCGTTCGCCTATTTCCAGTACTTGTTCTTCCAGTTGCTTTTTGGTTTTCTCCACCACTTCTTCGATACGTGCAGGGTGTATACGGCCATCCTGTACAAGGCGTTGCAGCGACAGGCGTGCTACCTCGCGGCGTAGCGGATCGAAACAGCTCAATACAATTGCCTCAGGTGTATCGTCTATTATAAGGTCAACACCGGTTGCTGCTTCCAGCGCACGAATGTTACGACCCTCACGGCCAATGATCTGACCTTTGATTTCGTCACTTTCCAGATTGAATACAGTGATGGCATTTTCGATAGTCTGCTCAGCACCTGTACGTTGTATAGTCTGGATGATAATTTTCTTAGCTTCTTTAGATGCGTTTTGCTTCGCCTCTTCCATTATCTCCTTCACATGTGCCATAGCAGCTGTACGGGCTTCTTCTTTCACAGCCTCCATCAACTCAGCCTTTGCTTCTTCAGCACTCAGATTGGCTACTTTCTCCAGACGCTTGATGTGTTCTTCCTGATGGCGTTCCAGTTCGCTGCGTTTGATGTTTACAGCTTCCAGTTGCGCATCCAGCTTTTCCTTCAGTTGCTGGTTTTCGTTAGTCTGCTTTTGCAGTGCAGCGTTCTTATCGTTTACGCTTTGTTGTTGTTGCTTAATGCGCGCTTCGGCTTCGGCTATTTTTTGGTTACGTTGTAGTGCTTCTTTTTCGTGTTCGCTCTTCAGTTGTTGAAAATGCTCTTTAGCTTCCAGTATTTTTTCTTTTTTCAGCGCTTCGGCTTTGTCCTTAGCTGCTTCTACTATCTTGCCTGCTGTCAGTTCTGCTTCTTCAACCTGTTTTTGTGTGTTTTTTGCGAATAAGAATTTACCTAAAATGATACCTATTAATATAGCCGCTACCGCCACGACGGCAACGATAATTGTTGAATCCATAATGTTGTTTAACTTTTGCTTTTAGTCCGTTAGTTTATTCCATTTTTATTCGGCCTTTTCCTTAGTTATTAATTATATATATATTAAATAATACGGTTTGGCTTCATTAGCCTGCTAAGTTAAGAAAAGATTTCGGTTAAGGAAATGGCGATTGGGCTGCCATATATGGTTTTAACACCGTAATATTGTACCACACAGCGAATACATAATGGTTTTATCATATGCATATTGCAACGTATCTGAAATGCCTATGCGCAGCGAGCCAAGCCACAGCGCAGAACAGGTAAACCAGATGCTATATGGCGAACGTTGCGAGATATTGGAAATTAACGAGAAGGACTGGGCAAGAATACGTTGCGAATGGGACGGATATGAAGGTTGGTGCCGTTTTGGCCAGCTTTCTATGGTATCGCTGAAGGAATACAGAAAAGCCCCGAAAGCGGTGGCATTCTCCCTGAAAAGCAAGCTTGTGTTTGAACAGGGTGAGCAATGGCTACCTATAGGCAGCGATTTATTTGGACTGAAGGGCGGCAAAGCTCCGCTCAATCTGCCTGAAGCCAAATTCCGTGGTAAAAGGCTACGCCAAGATAAAATGCAGCTTGATGAAAATAGCCTTAAAACTATGGCTATGAAGTACTTACATGCACCTTACCTGTGGGGTGGTCGCAGTATTTCTGGTATAGATTGTTCAGGTTTCACCCAGATGGTATACAAGCTGTGCGGCAAAGCCATTTCGCGCGATGCCAGCCAACAGGCTAACGAGGGCATTGCTGTAGACTTTTTGCAACATGCGCAGTGTGGCGACCTTGCATTCTTCAACAATGCAGATGGTAAAATAGTACACGTGGGTATGTTGCTGGATCATGATACCATTATACATGCCACAGAAACCAGCGGACGTGTGGTTATAGATCGTATAGACCAAGGGGGTATCATCAGTGTGGGACTGCGCAAACGCACCCACCAACTACGCCTGATAAAGCGTTTCTTTTAGACAGGATTAATCGTACTCGTTGCCTTTGTGGTAAATGCGGAACATGTTCATACCTATCTGGTATTTGAGCACGTCGTAATTGATTTCCCAATTTTCAAGTTCGGCATTGGTAACATCATATATCTCGCCTTCTGTAAAGAGGCGCAGCATGCCTATTCTGTTTACGTAAGCAACAGAATTGTATTGCATCACATACTTATCCGGATAATAGCTTTCTAAAGAATAGATATTGCCTTTGTAGAATACTTTGAAATAGCCGCTCTGATCTCTGTACGCAACCATGTTATCTGCAACACGCAGGTCTTGCGGAGAGAAGAAGCCTATGGTACGAACACTATCGCCATAGAAAATCTTGAAATAACCATCTGTTGATACAAATGCCACAACATTATCACCTGCCTGATAGGTTTGTGGCGGAAAGTCTTCTACAACAAATGTCTGTCCGCTGTGAAAGATTTTGAATTGCCTGTTTATATCCTGATATGCAACTGTATTGCGGCCAACCTCAAAACTGCTAACAGCATAGTTTTCTTGTTCCAGTATCTGCCCATGATAGAATATGCGGAACTGGTTTGCATAGTTATCATACGCTACTATGTTATCAGACACTTTAATAACCTCTAGCGGCGTGCCTGCCAGAAAGCCTTCTATAGGATATACATTGCCTTCGTAATACGCTTTATACTCGCTGCGAACCCCGTCAAAAAACAGGACAACACTGTCGCCCATAAAGTATTGCGTGCAGAAGGTAGAGAGGTTTTTGATATTGCCTTTGTCAAATACATTCAACGATTTACTGTTCAGAAAAGTGACCAGATTATCACTTACTTTAAACTCGTTCGTAAACCCGATGTTGACAGTCTTAACACCACCGCCGTAGTATATTTTGAATGAACGTGTATTATCAAGATATGGTATGGTAATCTTGCCCACTTTCACCTCTGTAGGCTGCAGGTAGTCTACTTTACGTATCATGCCCTTGTCCCAGACCATTACCTGATTTTGCATATTGACGTAGCACGCCAGTTGCGCATTGGTCGTAAATCCGAAGCAGAGTATCAATAAGACAATCAGAGAAACACGGGGCATACTTGGTATTTGTATGCTAAAGTAAAATAAAAAAGCCGACCTGAGAACAGGCCAGCCCCTATAAACCCTATCACCATGAAAACTTCTTATGATAGAACGCCGAAGCGTTATATGGTATCAGATTTTATAATGCAAATGTAAGAAGGGTTTTAATTTAAAACAAGTTTCTTACAAAATTTTAATCTGTGTTATTAACAGAATATTATTTCTTTTTCTTAGGCGTAAAGATAGCTAACATCCTACGTCCCTCCATTTTAGGCATCGATTCCAAAGAGCCTACTTCTGCCAATCTCTCAGCAAACTTTAACAAAAGCAACTCGCCCCTTTCCTGAAACATGATAGCACGGCCTTTGAATTGCACATAGCATTTCACCTTGTTGCCTTCCTGCAGGAATTTCTCTGCGTGTTTTGCTTTGAAGTCGAAATCGTGCTCATCCGTATTTGGTGTAAAACGGATTTCCTTCAGTTCAGACTGCTTAGACTTTGCCTTCTGTTCTTTATCCTTCTTCTTCTTTTCGTAGAGGAACTTTTTGTAGTCGATAAGACGACACACAGGAGGAACTGCATTCGGAGAAATCTCTACCAGATCTACTTCCTGCTCTTGTGCAAGCCTCAATGCATCTTCCAGTTTGTAGACAGCAGGCTCTATGCCCTCGCCTATCAGACGCACTTCCTGTGCAGTGATTTCACGGTTTAAACGATGTTCGTTTTGTGGTACTCTCGGTCTAAAGTATGGTCCTTTACTTCTTCTTTGCATTAATGATTATTAATAAATGATGGCAAAAATAGTGTATTTACAATTCAAATGTATATGAACAGCCATGTTTATATACATTTAAAACAGCTATTTTTTGCCGCTAATCTGCTCTTTTACAGTGTTTGTTATTTCAGTTATGAATTCCTGTAGTGGTAATGTTCCTTTATCACCTTCGCCATGTTTGCGCACCGCTACCATGCCTTCGTTCATTTCCTTCTCGCCCACTACCAGCATATAAGGCACTTTCATCAGCTCTGTATCGCGTATTTTCTTGCCTATTTTCTCGTTGCGGTCATCTACTTCGGCCCTGATGCCTTCTGCTTTCAGTGCTTTAGCTACCTGCTCTGCATATTCGCCAAACTTATCGCTGATAGGCAATACTTTGAGCTGTACAGGAGCCAGCCACAAAGGCAGGTTACCACCGCAGTGTTCCAGCAATACGGCAATGAAGCGCTCCATAGAGCCAAACGGCGCGCGGTGTATCATTACCGGGCGTTTACGGCTGTTATCGCTGTCTACATATTCCAGTTCAAAGCGTTCAGGCAGGTTATAGTCTACCTGTATCGTGCCCAACTGCCAGCTACGTCCCAGTGCATCCTTCACCATGAAGTCGAGCTTAGGGCCATAGAATGCAGCCTCGCCATATTCTACAACAGTATTAAGGCCTTTTTCGGCAGCAGCCTGTATGATAGCTTGTTCTGCTATCTGCCAGTTTTCTTCGCTACCTATATACTTGCTGCGATCTTCTTTATCGCGCAGCGATACCTGTGCTGTAAAGTTTTGGAAATCGAGCGATGTAAATACATACATCACCAGATCTATTACTTTCTTAAACTCTTCCAATACCTGATCAGGACGGCAGAAAAGGTGCGCATCATCCTGGGTAAAGCCGCGTACACGTGTCAGACCATGCAATTCGCCCGACTGCTCGTAACGGTATACCGTACCAAACTCTGCAAGACGCAAAGGCAGGTCTTTGTAAGAGCGTGGAGATGTTTTGTATATCTCGCAGTGGTGCGGACAGTTCATCGGCTTCAGCATAAACTCTTCACCCTCTTGTGGTGTAGTTATAGGGCGGAAGCTATCCTTACCGTATTTTTCCCAGTGGCCTGATGTTACATACAACTGCTTGCTACCTATATGCGGCGTGATAACAGGCAAATAACCTGTATCTAACTGTGCTTTTTGCAGGAATTGCTGCAGGCGTTCGCGCAGCATAGCACCTTTAGGCAACCATAAAGGCAAACCACTACCTACTTTTTCAGAGAATGCAAACAGTTCCAGTTCTTTACCCAGCTTGCGGTGGTCGCGTTTCTTCGCTTCTTCCAGCAGGGCTATGTGTTCGTCCAGTTCTTTCTGTGCAGGGAATGTTACACCGTAAATACGTGTAAGCATTTTGTTCTTTTCATTACCCCTCCAGTATGCACCGGCAATATTCATCAGCTTGATGGCCTTGATGAAACCTGTATGCGGAATGTGTGGCCCGCGGCACAGGTCTGTAAAACCACCTTGTGTATAGAAAGTTATCTGCCCGTCTTCCAAACCTTCAATCAATTCCAGTTTGTATGGATCTTGCTTGTCTGTAAAATATGCTACCGCATCGCCCTTGCTAACATCTTTGCGTGTGTACACGCTATTGTTCTTAGCAAGTTCCTTCATTTTGTCTTCTATCTTCTTCAGGTCTTCTTCTTTGATAACCCTGTTATCTCCAAGGTCTATATCGTAATAAAAGCCTGTTTCAATAGAAGGGCCGATACCCAGCTTCACACCGGGATAGAGTGCTTCCAGCGCTTCTGCCATGAGGTGAGCAGATGAGTGCCAGAATGTAGATTTACCTTCTTTATTATCCCACGTCAACAGTTTCAGGCTTGCATCGCTATTGATAGGGCGGGAAGCATCCCAAACCTCGCCATTCACCTCTGCAGCCAGCACTTTGCGTGCCAGCCCTTCGCTGATGGATTTTGCCACATCCATGGCCGATACCCCTTCCTGATACTCGCGTACGGCTCCGTCGGGTAGTGTAATATGTATCATAAACTATTGATAATCGTTATTAATTGGTTGCAAATGTACGAATTGCCTTCGTGGATATAAAAAACCCACCGATATAGTACCGGTGGGTTTATGACATAAGTTTGCCGGTTACTTTTTCTTGAATTTAAACGTATTCTTTACCGTTATGCTATCGGTAGACGTAGAATTTTTCTGTATTTTTTTACGAAATACAAATGAAAACTCATCATCTTTAAAGTACAGTATATCTGCGTTTACATCTACACCAAACAGATTGTACAACCCGTAGATATAGAACTTGGTATCAGCATCTCTGAAGCCCCATGTAAAATCGATGAAAGCCGGTTCATTTGACACACAGTTTTCAGCACCTGTAACGTGTACGCCGCTGAAGTTTTCTTTAAACTGAATTTTATCGTCTTTGTAGCAAGATGGTCTATCGTATGTTTCCGCACCGTTTTCATAACGCTTCCATGCACCTACTATTTCAGAATCAGCACCATTAGTATCAAGATACGTAACCATGATTGTATCTACCACCCAGTCTGACGCACGTAGTTTTTCCTGCTTAGATTGCGGTACTTCTACCTTTTTGCAGGAAGCAATCGTCAATAATGAGAATACAATCAGTAAACAATATTTCATAATAAAGTATCGTATTATCCCCTAAAACTAAACAATATATTGATGTTGCAAAAGGTTTTAGGCTGAAAATTTATTTCTTCTTTTCAGTAAAGACATTGTCTGCAATGCCTTTATTAACTGTATAGTCCAGATAATTAATTAATATTTTCCCCTTTTTCATTTTGCCCTTTTCTTCGGGTTTGGGTGCAGGCTGCTGATTGGTTTCATAATCCATTGTTACTCCTTTGGGCAGCTTGAAGTCCTTTACATCCAGATAGAATGTTACCCTATCGGGTAGTGCCAGTCTTTCAAACTTGCCAAATTCCAGTTCCATTTTCACAGTACCATTATCGCGGGTAGTGGTTTCTGTCTTTAATGCTAACAGCCTTTTTTCATCTACCCATATTTTAGATAGTACTATATCACCTTCGGTATCAGGTATTACCTTCAGCACACGTACAGGTATGCCTTTTATATTGTCTGCACCCGCGTCAATTACGGTAGCACCAGATGCAGGCAATAGGTTATTGACCGTCATATTGATGCTGTTTTTGGGCAGAATAGAAATGCCCCCGTTACGTTCCAGCTTCATCTTATCGGGTGCTTTGAAGTAGAGCTTGCCCTTTAGCTTTGGCACTTTTATGAAGGACACATCAATCTTCATGTCTACCGTTGCTACGTAGTCTTTTACCGCATCTATTTTGCTCCTCAGCTTCGTAAACAACATGTTTGCTTCCATCTGCTGTGCAGATGCAACAGACGCAACCATACTGAACAAGCCTACCAATAATACCTTCCTCATGACTGAATATCTTTTTTATTGAACCACCAAATAGTAGCACCTACAAACAATACTGTATATATAGCCAATATGACTGCCGACCTTGTTATTGCCGCATATGGTACCGGGTCGTCAAAGAAGCCCTTCCACCCTATCATATGGGTGGTAAAGAGGTATCTGCTAATTGTATTGAAGATGGGCAAATCGAGCGTAGTGAAAATCATCAACACAACTATTACCCCCATTGTACCCATAATAGGGCCAATAGCATTATCTGCAAAGGAAGACAGGAACAATGCTAACGCAGAAACGGTAGACATGGCCAATGCGGCAAAACCAAATGCTGCCAAATAACGCCACAAAACGTCATCCTTCAATATGATTACGAAAGAGTCGCTTTTAAGATTTATCAAATCGCCCGCACCGAATATAGAAACTGATAATGCCAGCGCAATAACAGCCAACCATGTTATCAGCAATAAAGCATAGCAAACAGATGCAGTGTACTTTACCAATACAAGTCTGGTACGCGATACGGGCTTGGTAAGCAACAAGCGCATTGTGCCCATATTGGCTTCACCCGCAAGCACATCGCCCGCAACCAACGCTACCAGTAACGGTATCTGCACCAATAGTGATTGTAATATGATGTATGTAACAAGATACCCATTCAGTATGTTTCCTTTTACATCAAACTGTTCATTAACACCTTGTAATGCGAATGATATAAAGTTCTTACCATCGGCAACCAAGGCTAACTGTATAACTAAAGCAAATGCTGTGATGATAGCAAAGCTGATATAAGTACGCGGACGTTTGAATATTTTATAGAGCTCAAGCCTTAGCATTGTCTTCGTTTGTAAGTGATAAGAAATAAGCCTCCAATGAGTGAGATGCTTTGATTTCATAAACATCCGCACCCAGTGCTACCAACCATTTGTTGAGTGCAGGAATATGTGACGGATTCATGCGAAATTGCAATTTTCCATCCACAGCATTAGTCAGTGCAGATGCCCATTGCGATGCTTTTAACGATGTTGCAACATCAACCGCACCAATGCGCACATCTACATTCGTATCATCGGGCGAAAGCAGTGTGGTAACATCACCTTCAATTATCTTCTTACCACGGTTTATGATAATCATACGTGTTGCTATCTGCTCTATTTCGTACAGCAGGTGAGATGATATCAATATGGTTTTGCCGAAATCTTTACTGAGACGCTGTATCAGCACACGCATCTCGAAGATACCCTGCGGGTCCAGTCCGTTGGTAGGTTCATCCAGTATTAGTAAATCGGGATTATGCACCATTGCTATGGCTATGCCCAAACGTTGCTTCATACCCTGAGAATAGCCTTTTACTTTGTCCTGTTCTCTGCCCTTCAACCCTACTATCTCCAGCACTTCGTGCAGTCTGTTGGTTGTAATGGGTACACCACTCAACTGTGCAAACATGCGCAGATTGTCCCAACCTGATAGATATTTATACAAATCAGGACGTTCTATAACCGCACCTACATGCTTTAGCAAATGCCTGCTGCGATTGCCAAATTTTTCACCTTTGATGTATACGCTACCCTCGTCCGGAAAGATAAGCCCCAGCAACATGCGCATGGTAGTGCTCTTTCCCGCACCATTCTGTCCCAGAAAACCATACACATCGCCATGATTGATGGCAAACGACAGGTCTTCTACGGCCTTGAACTTGCCAAAGTACTTAGATAGGTTTTTAGCTTCTATAATTGTATCTGCAGCCATCGATATGCAAAATAACAGCGTATATGCCGTATAGTTTATAATTAATTATAAAAACTAAAAACAATTGTATTTTCAAACAATCAGCAGCATAGTATTTGGGCGTTAAAGTGGCGTTAAACAAAAGAAAGCTATCTGCAATACCCCTGTTTGCATTTAATTTTGCGATAACATGAAAAGAGTATTTCCTGTCATAGTATTTCTGATAACCCTGTCTGTACTCGGCATCATCTTTATACAGATGTCGTGGATAAGGGATGCCATAAAGCTGCGGCAAAACCAAAGAAAAGAAGATATAGGCTATGCGCTGAACCAGATAAAGGAAATGGCGTGGCGCAATTACCTGATAAAATCGGGGAATATAGGCTACCTGGACGAGGAGTCTAAAATGTACTATTTGCAGGGCTTTACAGTCCAAACACTGAGCGATGATGAAGTAAAGCTGATTGTTGATACATCGCTACGCAAATACAATATCAAAGAGAAGTATGAATATGCCATAACTAACATATATCAGGTTCCTGTAAAAAACTCTAAAGGCTTTAATATAGATAACCTGAACGATGGCATTTCTATATCACTAACACCAGACCCGGATAGGTCCAGAACACCAGAGGTATTTCACCTATATATAAGTGAAGACAAAAACTATATCCTGAAAAAGATGGGTTGGATGATTGCCGCATCTATCTTCTTTACAGCTATCATCATATCGGCCTTTGCGCTAACGGTACGTACACTCTTCAACCAGAAGAAGCTTTCGGAAATAAAGTCGGACTTTATTAATAACATGACGCACGAGCTGAAAACGCCGTTGGCTACTATATCACTTGCAATTGATGCATTGACCAACGAGAAAGTAATTCACGACTCGGACAAGGTGCGCTACTATAGCAGCATGATAAAGGATGAAAACAAACGGATGAATAAGCAGGTAGAGAAAATACTACAGGCCGCCCGCATAGAGCGTCAGGATATAAAACTAAACCTCCAAAAACTGGATGCACACGAGATCATCAACAAAGTGGCAGACAATCTATCGTTGCAAATACAGGAGAAGAACGGTTCATTGTCGTTATCGCTGAATGCTGACAAGCATGTAATTGAAGCTGACGAGGTACACTTCTCTAACATTGTCTTTAACTTGCTGGATAATGCCATTAAGTATTCGAAAGAAAACCTGCATATTGAGGTATCTACTAAGATAATGAACGGCATGCTGGCTATTATTGTAAAAGACAATGGCATAGGTATGAACAGGGAAACACAATCAAGGGTGTTCGAGAAATTCTATCGCGCACACACCGGCAATATTCATAATGTTAAAGGCTTTGGACTTGGCCTTAGCTATGTAAAGGCTACTGTTGAAGCGCATCAGGGCAAGGTGAATGTAGACAGTTCTCTTGGTAAGGGAAGTACCTTTACTGTAATGCTTCCGCTGGCATAGAACAACCCTTCAAAAAGAAGGAAATAGAAAAGTGAACGGTGCGTAATATACGCACCGTTCACTTTTTGCAGTCTTACCTATTTAACTCTAGCAACACTCCCGTTACCCGTGATTGCCGAGCCTTAGCTATATTTATATTACATCTAAGAAACTACCTTCTGCGGCAAACTAGCATGCATAGAAAAAGGCTATCATTTAATGATAGCCTTTTTATCTTATAAATCTCGTTGAATATTATCTTATCAAGGTTACGTTGCCTTGTGCTTGTATGCGTTTGCCTGAAGAGCAGAAACCATCTACTATCCATACATACACACCCATTGGTGCAACTTGGTCATTTACTTTACCATCCCATTCTTTTGTAGCATCGGTTGTTGTAAACACTTTACGTCCCCAACGATCGAATACGCTGAATTCCAGCACTTTCACAATCTGGCTATTAGCCAAACCAAAACGATTTTGGAATTTGTTACCCTCAGGTATGAAGGCATTAGGAAGGTTAGCACTGTTACAACCTACGCTCACTACTACAGTATCGGTTGCTTTACAGCCAGAATTTCCGTCTGTAACTGTCAGATAATAAGTATAATCGAACGGAGGATATACTGTTGGGTTAGCAATACCTGTACTGCTGATATACCTGTCAGGTGTCCACTTATATGTATAGTTTGTACCTACGCTTGTAAATGGCCCACCCACAAGTGTGGTAGCACCATCATCCAATGTACGGTCAGGACCTGCATCAGATTTCACTTTAGCTACTGTTACTTTGATAGCAGTATCTACTGTACAACCAGACAAATATGGCATAAAAATACGATAAGTAGTACTGTAACGAGGCCATATACGTACTTCATCTACAGTAGTGCTAGAGATGTTATAGTCAGGGCTCCATGTTTTGTTGATAGCGTTAACCGACAATACTTTCAGTGAAATAGTATCGCCTGCGCAAATGCTGGTATCATTACTCATTGTAATAGGCGGTGTAGGCAGTACATATATCAGTTTACACTGCGCTTGCATATCCGGCATACCTTCATTTACCATGTAGTATAGATTGTATATACCTGCAGTATCATAAGTATACACCGGAGGCACCACAGTTGTAGAAGACTGAATGCTGGCGTTTGAACACTGTTGGAATTTAATCTTTACAAGAATATTGTCGGTCTGGTTGGTAGAGAAAAGGAATATATTATCTCTATGCCTGATAGGCCTTGTAAGACCTGTAGGTGCTAACATATTGCCCAGTATACCAAAGTTTACCAACTTGAAATCTGTAGCTACACCTTCTATATTGTTTACATCCAGTTTCACAAACTCGCGTGTTTGTTTGTTTGTCATAAAGATGTGGAAGCTATCACAATCACGTATAATTGATATACCTGTAGGGTTCCTTAATTCATTAGTAAAGTTACCTAACAGAGAGCTTGTAACAACAGGTGTTTCTAATGAAGAACCAATAGCAACACGTGTCAGATCGCTGTTAGTCTCGTTTGTTACGAAGAAGTACCATATACCATTATGGCGAATTGGCGCATAGTCGTTAGGGCCATTAATATTGCCAATAACACCCAGATTTGTAAGTACAGGAGTGTAAGACAACAGCGTATCAAATTCAATTTTAATCAGTTCGTTTTTCAACCTGTTGAAAGTATAACCGAACCATTTTTTACTTTCTTTAGCGATGAACAAACCTACCGGGTTTTCCAGTAGATTATCATAGTTGCCAAAGTTTACGATGTTCGGTGTATTAGCAAGCGACTTTCCAAAGTCCATACGTGCTATTGCAGAATTTCCAATTGTAGAACCACCTACTACAAACACATGCCAGTTACCTTTTGCGGTGTCTTTAACAATGTGCAAAGAACTAGGCTGCAAAGGCAATACACCATTCATGTTGCCATAGTTAGTAACACGTGGCACATTATCAAGGCTTGCACCAAACTCTAATCTTACAAAAGAGTTTGTAGGACCTGCATTCAATACAAATGCATAGTAGTTGTCGCCATCTTTCTCAACCTCAATAGCAGTAGCACCATCCAGGCCGAAACTGGCCCCCATATCAGTACCTACAGGCTTGTTGAATATGTAACCGGAGCAAAAACCCCAAAAGTGCGAAGCTGCGTTTGGCACATTGCTTTTTAGCTGCACTTTCTGACGCATACACACCGTATCAGGGGCAGTAAACAACCCTTGTGCACGTGATACATTCATATATGTCACCATCAGCAGCGCTGCAAACAGTAGGTATTTTCTCATAATACTGAAACGAATTTCACTTTCTAATGGGCTAATATAACAAATCGGACAAAACTTTTATAGCAATACTGTATTTTTATTTCTTTAAACCAAGAAACATTTATGTATAAAGGCATCCGTTTTCGCCCATTATTCTTAAAGACCGCCGTTTTTACCGCTTTGGTTGGCAATTTTGCCCCGGCAATTGCCAAAGAGGGTATGTGGCTACCCCCAACCCTGAAAAATAGGGAAAATGACATGAAAAAAATGGGACTGGAAATACCCGTTGAGCAATTGTATAATGAAAATGGCACTGGGCTGAATAATGCTGTCGTATTATTTGGGAAAGGATGTACTGGTGAGATAATATCTTCAAAAGGCTTGCTGCTTACCAATCACCACTGTGGTTATGGCACCGTTCAAGGCCTTAGCAGCAAAGAACATGACTATTTTGCCAACGGCTTTTGGGCAAAAAACAATGCAGAAGAGCTTCCATGCCCAGGACTGACAGTCACATTTATTAGAAAAATGGAGAATGTGACAGATAAAATAACCACCGGGCTTGCCGACACTATGAATGAAGCAGCCCGCAATGCCGTAGTACAAACCAGAATTAAAAACCTTGAAAAAGGCTACAAGTTTTCTACCGGCATGGACGCTACCATCAAGCCATATTACAACAATAATCAATATTGGGTAATACTGTCTGAAACGTATAAAGACATCAGGTTGGTCGGTTTTCCCCCAAACGGTATAGGCACTTTCGGTGGAGATACAGACAACTGGATGTGGCCACGCCATACCGGCGACTTCAGTATGTTTCGCATCTATGCAGGCAAAGACAACAAGCCGGCAGACTATAGCAAAGACAATAAACCATATAGTACAGCGCAATATTTTGCCATTAATGTAGCGGGCTATAAAGAAGGCGATTTTACAATGGTGTATGGTTTCCCAGGTACTACTATGGAATACATACCATCACAACAACTTAATCAAGTATACAGTATTCTGGACCCAATACGCATTGAAGCACGCACCCTCCGCCTGAATGCATGGACTAAAAACATGCAACAGAACCGCGATGTGTTTCTGAAATATACTTCTAAAAGGGCTGGCGTTGCTAATGGCTGGAAAAAGTGGCAGGGTGAAGTACGTGGCCTGCGCATTAATAATGTGATGCAGAAAAAACAGGATTATGAAAACAGTTTTCAAGGTTGGGCTACGTTGGACGACAAGCTACCATATGCCGATAATCTGTTGGCTAACATAGCAGCAAAATCTATGGCCGTAAACGATGTATTGAAAGCTGATGAGTATATCAAAGAAGCTGCCTTTGGCGTTGAAATAATACAACAGGCAGCAGTATTGGATAAGATGTTGCAAACCATACGCGCAGGATACAAAGGCACTGCACTGCAAGACACACTTAGCAAACTGGCAAAAGCTACAACCGGCTATTATAAAAACTACGATGCAGCTACTGACAAAGATGTATTTGCAGCACTTATGCCATTGTACATGAAAAATGCCGGCAACTTTATCCCTAAAACATTCAGCAATCAGTATAGAGAAAATGGTTCAGACTATGCACAATGGAGCAATTATGTATTCAGCTCTATGGCTGCATCTCAGGATGCTATTACATCTTTTGCAAGCAGTGCAACAAGTGCCGACAGTAATAAAATAATAGGTGATGCAGCATGGCAATTATACAACGGAATTGCACAATTAAGAAAAGACAAAATAAACCCTGTTCTTTCTCAATACACTGCAGATATGGCCTACCTGAACAGACTGTACATGAACGCACAAATGAAACTGGACAGGAATAAAGCCTTCTTCCCTGATGCCAACCTTACACTGCGCCTTACCTACGGGCAGGTTGCAGGCATAGATCCTGACGGCCCTGCAGGTTATTCTTTCCAAACCAATCTGGATGGTGTTATTGCAAAAGACAACCCTGATGTAGAAGAGTTTAAAGTACCGGAAAAACTAAAAGAGCTTCATAGCAAGAAAAACTACGGAAGCTGGGCAGTTAATGGCACTGTACCGGTAGCATTTATTGCCAACAACCATACTTCAGGTGGCAATTCTGGCAGCCCTGTGTTGAACGCCAGGGGCGAATTGATAGGCACAAACTTTGACAGAATATGGGAAGGTACCATGAGCGATTTATACTTTGACCCGAACCTTTGCAGAAACATCACACTTGATATTCGCTATACCCTTTTCGTTGTAGAAAAATTCGGCGATGCGGGTTGGTTGCTCAAAGAGATGAAATTAATACGCAAATAGTCAGATAACTGTCATAACACATTATTTTGAGGCGGTGTGCACTAAGATTGCACACCGCTTTACTTATATTTACAACTTATCATATTTATTATGAGAAAAACAGCATTACCCATTATTGCAGGTCTTTGCATAACAACCATCAGTGCTTGTGCACAAACTAAAAAAACAAATACGGTACAGTCAGGTACTTCTTATGCCAAATTGTTAGAGTGTGCAGAACAAACCACGCTACCCGGCAGGCCCGAAATGGAGCCCACCACAACCAAACGCATTGTATTGGTATGGAAAAGCACCAGCAAACCTGAAACATTTGTTTGGCGTGGCGAGGACGGATGGACTGAATGCACTATCAGCAAAGTGAGCAAAAACAAAACAAATACTAAACCCAAATATCAATTTGGTGAAAACTGGTATACTACTACAAATATCTCCCCTGAAAAAATAAGAAAAGGTGACACAGTAGAATTAATACCTGTATATGGTGGCAAGACACCTGTGCCGGAAGCTATTACACCGCAAATGACTAACAGACTATTTTTTAAAACAAAAGCAACTACATGGCTGTATGTACCGGTAAAATCTTGCATAAAAAGACCGGATATAGCTATGCCGTAAAATGATTTATGAGGAGATTATTATTAGTACTCAGCACTTTGTTTGTCACTGCTGCAGTACAGGCACAACCATGGACAAAAAATCTTGGCAGCAAACCCGTGAAGCTGAGAGATATTGTCGAAGAGATGCAGCAAGAAAAAGAAGCGGAAGAACGCGAACAGCAAAAATCTGCCAATAGCGAACCTGAAGAAGATGGGCATTACCATTATGACAGGTGGAAATGGTACTGGGAACACCACACAGATGCCAAAGGATATCTGGTATCGCCATCTGTAAAACTGCAGGAGTGGTATAAAGCAAAGCAGCACACAGCACAAAATAAATCTACCGCATTCAGCTCATCGTGGACATTTCAGGGCCCGGACAAATCGAACGGCGGCTATAGTGGTGTAGGACGCGTAAATGTTGTTGCCTTTCACCCCACAGATAGCAATACTTTTCTTGTAGGCAGCGCAGGCGGCGGTACATGGAAAACTACTAACGGCGGGCTTACATGGACATCGCTTGGAGATCAGTTTCCGGTGATGGGTGTATCTGATATTGTTTACAACCCCATCAACCCCAATACAATATACCTGGCAACCGGCGATAGAGAAGCCAACGACACCTACACTGTAGGGCTGTTGAAAAGTACAGATGGCGGGGCAAGTTGGGACACTACAGGACTAACATGGGTGATACGCGACTTCAAACAGATAACAAACATTGTTATCAACCCAATTGATACTAACTCATTAACGGTATCTACCACAGCAGGCATCTTCAAGTCGAATGACGGTGGTAAAACTTTTATTCAAACACTCAGTGGTAGTTTTAAACAGGTGATATACAACCCTGCTGATACTAATATATTATATGCTACAGGCACAACAACTGGTACCAACCAGATTTTCCGCTCTGTTGATGGTGGCTACACATGGATACAGCAATCAAACTTCGGCGCTAACTCTCGTGTTGCAGCAGCAGTAACAACAGCAGATGCTTCTGTAGTAAAAGCAGTAGTTGCACAGGCGGGCAACTACAGCCTGGAGGGAATATACACCTCTTCGGACACGGGTAAAACATACACGTTGATATACAGAGATACCGCAGGTACTTGTGTGGGTAACATCTTATCCATCAGACCAGAAGCAAACGCTTGCGATGGACAGTCATGGTATGACCTCACCATTGCTATCAGCCCGCTAAATGCACAAAATGTAGTAGTTGGCGCTGTAAACACATGGTACTCAACCAATGGTGGCAGCACATGGAATATTGCTAACCAATGGACAGGTTCTTTGCCCGGTATAAAAGTGGTGCACGCAGATAAGCATTTTCACACATTCAACCCACTGACACCCAATACTCTTTATGAATGTAACGATGGGGGTATTTATAAGTCCAGCAATCCACTCAGCTCATTGTGGACAGACCTTACAAACGGACTTGGCATAACACAGTTTTATCGCAATTCGGTTTCAGATATTTCACCATTTGTACTAGGAGGGGCGCAGGATAATGGATCTAAAAAATTACAAGGCAATATATACAGCGACCTTACAGGAGGCGATGGCATGAACTGTGAACACGACCCTACAGACAACAAAATATTCTATACTGCTATTCAGAATGGAGATTTGCGAAAAACAGAAAATGGAGGCGCCAGTTTTTCAAGTATCTCTAACAAAATACCGGGCAATGTAAGTGGAACAGGTGAATGGATAACGCCATACATACTGCAACCAAACAATAGTAACAATATACTTGCAGGTTACAATAAAATCTTCTTCTCTACAGACCGTGGAGATTCATGGACTGCTATATCAGGAGCTCTGGGCTCTAATGCAAAACGTATAGCTATGTCTCCGGACAATAATAACAACATATACGTGGTGCTTGCCAGCAGCGGATTGCGATATACTACAGACTTTGGCGCTAACTGGAAAACGATAACCAACAAGCCTAATGGTACTATCTCTGACATTGCAGCAGACCCTAAAAACGGGGACAAAATATACCTTACATATAGTGGCTATGACACTGTAAAAGTTGCTACCTATACACTGAATGGGAAGTGGCAAACCATGAACGAAAACCTGCCGAATATCCCGGTGTATTGCATGACTATAGATAATGCTGACGGCACTTTATACATAGGTACAGACTTTGGTGTTTATTATCGTGCTACAACTATGACGCAATGGGAACCGTACAATAATGGTTTGCCCAATGTAGAAGTTACAGACCTTGGCATCAACTACACAACCAACGAAATATGGGCATCTACATATGGACGCGGTATGTGGAAATCGCCTCGTTATGGTTTCCCGGTTGGCATTACAACAGTTAGCCCGTATGCTGCAGATGTTATCAAAGTATTCCCGAATCCAAACAAAGGAAGCTTCACCTTGCAAACAACTAACAAAGCATTACTGAACAGCAATGTAGATGTGCAGATTGTAGACATGCAAGGACGCACTGTATGGAAACAAAACATGAAAGTACCTACTGATGGTAAAGTAAACATAGATGCATCATTGGCAACAGGCAGCTATATGGTACAAGTATTGAAAGACAATATTGTATTCTCTAAAGCTAAAATGGTGTCTTACCAATAAGCAGCAGCTTGCAAACTGAATGATAATAACAAAGGGAAGCAATTGCTTCCCTTTGTTTATGCTTCAACAAGTTCTTTTGCATTGTCTATGGCTGCTTTGCTTGGCTGCTCACCACCTATCATACGTGCTATGGCATCTACCCTTTCGTCTTGCGCCAATAGCTTTAATTGTGTCTTAATTCTGCCATCTTTCCCTTCGTCTTTAAACACATAGAAGTGAGAAGTACCCTTAGCTGCAACCTGTGGCTGGTGTGTAATGCAGATGATTTGATGATGCGACGCCAGTTTCCGTAGCAGTATACCCACCTGCCTCGCTGCCTCTCCTGATATACCTGTATCTACCTCATCAAATATGAGCGTTGGCAATTGCATTGCAGCAGCAGTCAATGACTTTATGCAAAGCATTATCCTGCTCATCTCACCACCCGATGCAGCTTTTTGTACAGGCAAAAATTGTCCGCTTTTATTGGCATCCAGCAAGAAGGCTATGTCATCAACACCGTGCAATGCTGGTGTGTCAAACTTCTTCATCTGTATGTCTATAAGAGCATTCGGCATGCCTACCAATGCCAGCAGTTCATTTATCTGTGCAATAAATGCAGGCATCGCTTTTGCGCGCTTTACAGATAATGCTTCACCACTCTTTTGTAATTGCGCAAACAATACTTGTTGTTCTTTTTCCAGTGCAGCAATCTTATCTGTCAGTGCGCTGTTATCATCCATTGCATGTTGCAATGTATTTTGCAAGGCAAGCAAAGCATTGGTATCCTGCAAGCCGTGCTTCTTTAATAGTTTATAACCTATGTCTACACGTTCTTGCAGCTTACTTACCAGTTCTTCATCCAGCGATACTTTGTCCTGCAATGCAGAAAGTTCTGCGGCAATATCTTTCAACTCCAACCATACAGAGTTCATACGTTCTTGCAGTGGAGATGCTTCCGTAAACACATCTGTAATAGCTTGCAGGCTTTGCGTGGTGCGTTTCGCTTCATTCACCATCGGCAGTTCGCCTTCTTCCAGCGATGCTTGTGCAGCTTTTAGCGTATTGATAATTTTTTCTGCATGCAGCAATTGCTTCAATTGCTTTTCCGCATCTTCAATTTCATTTTCTTTGAAGCCCGCTTCTGTAAGCTCTTGCAGCAGAAAGCTGTTATAGTCTGCTTCTTTCTGCCATTGCAATTGCTGTTGTTGTAAGTCTGCAAGGCTGGCAGATAGTTTTCTGTATTCTTTGTACTGAATATTATATGCTTCTCTGTCTTGCACAGATTGTGCAATAGCATCTATTACATCCAGTTGAAAGCTATCGTTTTCCAATGCAAGATGGCCAAACTGCTGTTGCAGATCTACCAGCATAGAAGTAAGCTTTGTAAGCACAGGCAGTGTAACGGGAGTATCGTTCACAAAAGCCCTTGATTTTCCGGCTGCACTTATCTCTCTGCGTATGATGGCTACAGGTTCAAAATCTATATCTTCCTGTTCCAGCAACTGCCCGAAGGCTTTATTATCAGCCACATCAAAATGTGCTTCTGCCACACACTTCTCCTCTTTGTTTATCAGTACAGACGTATCTGCACGCGCACCGAGGATGAGCGACAACGCACCGAGAATAATACTTTTACCGGCACCTGTCTCGCCCGTTATGGTATTGAGATGTGCGTCCGGCTTTACTTCCAGATTATCTATAATGGCGTAATTTCTAATAACAAGCTTCTGTAACATATAACTGTGCAGTAGAACAAAAATAAATAACCCCCTGTTGTCGGCAGTATATTATTTTTGCACGATGGCAAAATTCTTTTTGAGGAAAAAAGCAGGCGACCGTGTCATAAACGGCCACCCATGGATTTTCGGCAACGAACTTGGCGATAGTGAAGGTACTTACGAACCGGGTGATATTGTAGATGTATTTTCTTACAACGGTTCTTTTGTGGGCAAGGGCTACATAAACCCTGCATCGCAAATACGCATCCGCCTTGTATCAAGAGATAAGGAAGAAGTTATTGATGAGCAGTTTTTCCACAAGCGCATTGCCGAAGCATGGGCATACAGGCAAAGCATTGGCTATGTAGAAAACTGCAGGCTGATATTTGGTGAGGCAGACCAACTGCCGGCACTTATCATAGATAAGTTCAACGACTACTTTGTAATACAAACACTGGCACTAGGTATAGATAAGTGGAAACCAGCCATAGTAAAGGCTTTGGAGACCATCTTCAAACCAAAAGGCATTTATGAAAGAAACGATGTGCCTGTGCGTGAACTGGAAGGATTACCACAACAAAAAGGATTTTTATCTGCTCCGTTCGATACTAACATCATTCTGAATGAAAACGGGTTGAAGTTTCACGTTGACATTGTAAACGGACAGAAAACAGGTTACTTCCTCGATCAGCAAGACAATCGCCGTGCTGTGCAGCACATAGTAAAAGATGCAGACGTACTGGAGGCTTTTTGCTATACAGGCACATTCTCCATGCATGCAGCACACTATGGTGCAAAGTCTGTACTAGGGCTTGATATTTCAGAAAGCGCCGTAAACACTGCACGCCGCAATGCTGAGCTGAATGGTTTTCAAGACAAATGTAAGTTTGAAGCCGTAAACGCTTTCGACGTACTGAAACAATGGGTAAAAGAAGGTAAGCGCTATGATGTTGTAATGCTTGATCCGCCTGCATTTACCAAAAGCCGCGAAAATATACAGAAAGCTATCACAGGTTATAAAGAAATAAACCTGCGCGGTATGAAGCTGACAAAGCCGGGCGGATTCCTTGTTACTGCATCATGTACCAATCTGGTACCACCCGATATGTTCCTGAAAACAATCGAAATGGCAGCTAAAGATGCCAAAAGGAAAATACGTCAGGTAACATGGCAGACCCAGGCATCAGACCACCCGATACTTTGGCATGTACCAACCACACAATACCTGAAATTCCTGATAGTACAGGTAATGTAAAAGAGAAATCAAACAGAGATATAAAAACTAAAGGCTACCGGATGGTAGCCTTTAACATTGTATATACTTACTAAATAAGATATTACAGTTGGTTGTATATATAAGCATCTGCTGCGCGAGCTATACCGAAATACTGGAATGATTTCTTGCGATAGCCTTTTTTGTAGTACGCATCAGTGTTACCTTCTTCAGGTATAGTTACCCAATCGTGGTTTTTAGGTACATACCAACGATAGATAGTAACAGTGTTAGCACCACGACCTGTCAGAGCGTAGAACTGAGAATGCTTGTTAGTATAACCCATTTTTATCATTTGGTCATCGCTGAACTCATCGTCAGAGATGCTCGCATAATCTTTAGTGTCAGGATTGTACCAGCTGTTAACAGCTACGCGACCAGGACCCGGGTTGCGATAAGCTACAAACATCAAAGTTTTTTCTTTCCAGCCCCAGTTCAGCATTTGGCCGTCCTGATATTCTCCTTCAGCAACTGTAACATAGTTCTGATCGTTTGGATTGTACCAACGATATACCCTAACCAGTTCATCGTTTTGAGCAAAACCAGTATTAGTAGCAAAAACCGATGCCAACACAGTTGTAATGAGGATGAAGGTTTTTTTCATAATTAGTCGCTTTTTTTTCTAAATCGTTTCCAAAATACATAAAAATTTTCTTGCCTTGCAATAGGTAGGGGCAATTTTTTTTTAATCAGGCGTTTATGGCATTTATTTCCTTGCTCAAATGCAGCATTTGGCGTAGTTTTGGTGCCCTTTAGGTGTCAGGCTGTCAGTTTTCAAAAACTGCACAGCTTTTGATACTTATTGTTTTTTAACCCCGGATGGCTCAAAGAGATATTTCGGAATCATAATTAATAACAGAACGTAAAAATGATTGGTTTCCTTTCCAAACTGTTTGGCGGCAGCAAGTCTGACAAAGACGTAAAACGTGTACAACCGATTGTAGCCGAGATTAACAGGATATACAATGAACTGCAATCCCTGTCGCATGATGAACTGCGTAATAAAACTTATGAGTTCCGTGCACAAATCCGCGAGTATCTGAAAGATGTTGATGCACAGATAGCTGAACAAAAAGCTACCGGAGAACAATATGCTGAAACAGACCTGCACGCACGCGAGGCCGTATATAACGAAGTAGACAAACTGATTAAAAAGCGCGACCAGCAAATAGAAGAAATTCTGGAAAAACTGGCACCGCAGGCTTTTGCAGTAGTAAAAGAAGCTGCCCGCAGGCTGAAAGAAAATCCGGTTATTGTATCGAAAGCTACTGAACTGGATAAAGAACTGGCGCTTGAAAAAGACTACATACGTATAGAAGGCGATATGTGCCACTTCAGCAATACATGGCAGGCTGCAGGTAATACTGTAACATGGAACATGGTGCACTATGATGTGCAGCTGATAGGTGGCCTTACCCTGCACGAAGGTAAAATTGCGGAAATGGCTACGGGTGAGGGTAAAACACTTGTATCTACCCTGCCTGCATACCTGAACGCACTTCCGGGCGAAGGTGTACATATAGTAACGGTGAATGATTATCTGGCTCGTCGTGACCAGGAATGGAATGGTCCACTGTTCGAATTCCTCGGCCTGACGGTTGATTGTATCGATAAACACCAGCCAAACTCTCCAATGCGCCGCAAAGCGTATCTCTCAGACATCACATACGGTACTAATAACGAGTTCGGTTTTGACTATCTGCGCGATAACATGGTACACCACCCAGACGAAAAAGTGCAGCGCAAGCACCACTATGCAATGGTGGATGAGGTGGATAGCGTACTGGTGGATGATGCGCGTACACCGCTTATCATATCAGGCCCTGTGCCACGTGGCGATGAGCAACAGTTCCACATACTGAAGCCGCGCATCGAAAAACTGATTGAAGCACAGAAACGTGTCATTAATAACAGCATTACAGAAGCTAAGAAACTGATAGCTGAAGGTAAAGCGGACAAAGACAACGGTGGCCTGCACTTGTATCGTGCATACAGAGGCTTGCCAAAGAGCACTGCCCTTATCAAATTCCTGAGCGAAGAAGGTAACAAGCAAATACTGCAAAAAGCAGAAAACCACTTTATAGGCGAGCAAAAACGCAATATGCCTGTGGTGGACTCTGAACTATACTTCTACATAGAAGAAAAACAAAACAGCGTAGACCTTACAGAAAAAGGCCTTGCACTGATAACTCAATCAGGCGAAGACCCTCACTTCTTTATCCTGCCGGATATTGCAACAGGGCTTACTGCAATTGAAAACCTAGACGTATCTCCTGAAGAAAAAGCACAACGCAAAGACGCGCTATTGCAGGAATATTCCATAAAAGCAGACCGCATCCACTCTATTCAGCAATTGCTGAAAGCATACACATTGTTTGAAAAAGACGTGGAGTATGTAGTAATGGACGGTAAAGTAAAAATCGTTGACGAACAAACAGGCCGTATTCTGGATGGCCGCCGCTATAGCGATGGTTTGCATCAGGCGATAGAAGCGAAAGAAAACGTAGAGGTTGAAGCAGCTACACAAACATTCGCTACCATCACGCTACAAAACTTCTTCCGTATGTATCACAAACTGGGTGGTATGACGGGTACCGCAGAAACAGAAGCAGGCGAACTTTGGGAAATCTATAAACTGGACGTAGTAGCTATCCCTACAAACGTACCAATATCTCGTAAAGACCAGCAAGACCTTGTTTATAAAACCAAACGCGAGAAGTATAAAGCTGTTATCGACGAGATAGAAGCACTGCGTGGTGTAGGCCGCCCCGTACTGGTAGGTACTACATCTGTAGAGGTATCAGAATTGCTGAGCCGTATGCTGCAGCAAAAGAAAATACCGCACAATGTACTGAATGCGAAACAACACTCTAAAGAAGCACAGGTAGTAGCAGAAGCGGGCTTGACAGGTGCTGTAACCATAGCTACCAACATGGCAGGCCGTGGTACGGATATCAAGCTCGGACCGGGTGTGAAGGAAGCAGGTGGCCTTGCCATCATAGGTACAGAACGCCACGAAAGCCGTCGTGTAGACCGCCAGTTGCGTGGTCGTGCAGGCCGTCAGGGCGATCCGGGTACATCTCAATTCTTCGTATCACTGGAAGATGATCTGATGCGCCTTTTCGGTTCTGAACGCATTGCATCGTTGATGGATAAAATGGGCCATAAAGATGGCGAGGTACTGCAACACAGCATGATTACCAAATCTATTGAGCGTGCACAGAAGAAAGTAGAAGAGAACAACTTTGGTATACGTAAGCGCCTGCTGGAATACGATGACGTAATGAACTCTCAGCGCGACGTTATCTATAAACGCCGTAACCACGCATTGTTTGGCGACCGTCTTGCAATAGACATCGACAATGCAATGTATGATGTGTGCATAGATACTGCTACCAAGTTTGAAGACAGCAGAGACTTTGAAGCATTCAAACTGGATGTAATGATGCACCTTGCTATGGAACCGCAAGGCATTACAGAAGATGAATTTGCAAAAGGCGACCTGACTGCAATAGGTGATAAACTGTACAATCAGGTAAAAGAATACTACGCACGCAAAACTGCTGCTATAAGTGAAAATATACTGCCTGCGCTTACACAGATACTGAATGAAAACGGCGACCGTGTTGAAAACATCGTTATTCCGTTTACAGATGGCATACGTGGCATACAGGTATATGCAAATCTGAAAGATGCTGTTGCCAGCAATGGCCGCAGTGTATACCAGACACTGGAAAAGAATATGACGCTGGCACTGATAGACGATGCGTGGAAAGACCACCTGCGTGCTATGGACGACCTTCGCAATTCTGTACAGATGGCATCGTACGAACAGAAAGACCCGCTGTTGATATACAAATTTGAAGCGTTCAACCTGTTTAAACAAATGATGCTGGAAACGAACAAAACCATCACATCGTTCCTGCTGCGTGCCGGCATACCAATGCAAGATGCACCGCCACAGGCTGTAGATGAGATTCCGCAGCATACAGATATGAGCGAATTGCAGATGAACAAAGAAGACATAGACGAGGCAGGACAGGATTATGCAGCTGACGAACGCGATATCTATAACGGAGATACAGAAGTAAGGCGCACACCGGTACAGGCAGGCCCTAAAATAGGCCGAAATGACCCTTGCCCTTGCGGTAGTGGTAAGAAATACAAAAGTTGTCATGGCAGGGGCTTACAATAGCCCTTGTATGACAATTGGGGATATGTGAATTTTTGTTTTTTAATAATTGCTTCCTACTTTATACTTTTGACGTAAGATGAAACGTAACTATACAAATATTATACTGGCTGCGGGTTTAATACTGGCTGCTGCCGTTATGCGCATTATTTCTGCTGAAATGTTCATACCGAACATCACGCCAATAGCGGCTGTAGGTCTGTTTGGCGGTGCTGTTATTGCCGATAAAAAATATGCTTACATACTACCGTTGGCTGCTATGTTCCTGGCCGATTTGTACTTTACCCTGTTTACAGGTATTAAAGGCTTCTACGGCATAGACCAGTTGTTTGTATATGGTGGCATGGCACTTACTACATTCCTGGGTACTAAAATGGGCAATGTAACGGGTATTAAAGTATTGGGCTATTCACTGATTGGCTCTTTCATCTTCTTCGTAGTATCAAACTTTGGTTACTATCTGGCAGGGTGGAATGGCTATGCAATGAGCGGTCTTGCTAAGACGTTTATTGATGCAATACCTTTCTACAAAAATAGCCTTGCTACAGACCTGATAGGTAGTGTAGTATTGTTTGGCACTTACCACTTGGCAAAGAAAGCAGTTGGTGCACAGGTACAAAACGCATAATCTTTATAACATCATACAACAAAACATCCTGCAATATCTGCGGGATGTTTTTGTTTTAATGCATATTCAAAAGACATTTGTAGTATGATACTGCATTCTCTATACATAGATACTACTGCAAACAAAGGGCGTGGTGTTTTTACGCTGGAGGCAATAGAAGCAGATACGATAATTGAAGTATCACCTGTGATTATAATGAGTGCAGAGGAAAGGGTATTGCTGGATAAAACCCTGCTGCACGATTATATTTTTGAATGGAATCCACCGGAAAACCCTCATCAATGCTGTATGGCACAGGGGTATATTTCTGTGTACAATCACTCTTATGCATCTAACTGCGAGTACTTTATGAACTATGATGAGAAAATCATCATCATCAAAACAGTACGTGCTATTGCTGAAAAAGAAGAACTAACCATTAATTATAATGGCGATTGGGACAATGCCACACCCGTTTGGTTTGATGTAAAAGACTAACTTTAGTCATAATCCTGATACTATGTGGAAAGAAGAAAACAATACGCTTTACAAACGCTTTCAATTCAATGATTTCTCTGAAGCATTTGCCTTTATGACACGCGTTGCCATACTTGCCGAAAAGCATAATCACCACCCAAAATGGACGAATGTTTGGAACACTGTAGAATTATGGCTGAGCACGCACGACGCAGGCAATATCGTTACCGATAAAGATCTTGCATTAGCAAACGATATTGATAAATTAATCTAGCCTGAAAACAGGATAGCGCATGTGCACCGGCTCGTAGTATGGCGAGTTTTTGTATACAAAATCAAGCTGAGCTTCGCCATCTTCTGCAAATTTTGCATCTGCTGCTTTCTGCTCGTTCAGCTTTTGTTGCAATACTTTGTCTGCCTGTAGCAGCCTTGCACCTTCATCTTCAAATACATAATCACTGAAGTATTCTTTCTGTTGCAGCACGGCATCAAAAAAGCCCCAAGCAAAGAATGCATCAGGCGCCGTTGGCTCCAGCACTTCTACCAGATAGCGTGCAGATGGCTGATTGAGCGAAACGATATAATCGCCTTTGTATAGTTTCACAAATTGCTTCTCATACTTTACCCTTACTTTACTGTGCAGATAATGCCCTTCGTATGGTCGCGGAGATGTTTCATAACCCGCTATCATATATACGCCCAGCTGCATCAATGTATCTGCCTGCACTTCCTGCATGGCTACATTATTCACTTTCAGCCTGTCTACAACCCTGCCCCAGCCACGTGACACATAATATGCGCGCGGCGCTGCAACCGTCTGTGATGCCTTATAATGGTCGTAGTACGTTATTTGTTTGGTATAAGGCTTCTCTCTGTCGTAATACAATCTTGGCTTACCCGATATATCACTTGGTTTGAAACCACTTTCATATCCTTTGAAGGTGATGGTAGAATGGCTTGAAGAATCGGGCACCCATGCAATAGGTATGGCAGATTGCTTCATATAGGCTACTTTTTGCCTGGCTCTTGTTTTCTGTATCTCTGCACCGTCAGTACCTGCAATACCTATAAAGCTGCTCATCATTGTATAGGTGGCTTCTACACGTTGCTTAAACGGCTTCAGCATATGTGTTTCACTAACAAAAGAAAACGTATGATACAGGGCTGCAAAACCACTTGCAAAACGCGGGCCTTCATGAAAAGCCAACCAACCCTGATCTGGTGTATGCCCCCAGTGATTTACATAAGGCACAAGGTCGTAGCCTTTCTTCTTCATTTCTCTGTATACTGCAGGTTCAAGATTTTCTTTCAGGTATTTGCCCATCACACCGCCAAGCTTATCGTACTGTGTTGTCAGCAGTGTCATTACATGCTGATAGTCTGCACCATCACTTACGTGGTTATCAATAAATATATCGGGGTCGAGGCTGCGGAATAGTGATACAAGGCTTTGCGTTTCTTTAGCATCCATCTTCATGAAGTCTCTGTTCAGATCAAGGTTCTGTGCATTACCCCTGAAACCATACTCCAGTGGTCCGTTTTGATTGGCACGGCTATGACTGCCCCGATTCAGCATACCTCCGATATTAAATACGGGAATTACTGCCAACACTATATTATCAGGTACTTTTATTTTGCCCTGTGCAGCATCGCGCAGCAACATCATGCTGGCATCTATACCATCGGGCTCTCCGGGATGTATGCCGTTGTTTATCAGTATTATCAGTTTATTCTTAACCTTCCACTCGGCTATATCAAAACCTGCATCGTTGCTATAGTACACTACTTGCAGCGGATAGTAAGTGTCGGTTTCGCCCGCTTCTGCCATGCGTATGGTAGCATACTGCTCATCCAGCTCATGGTAATACTTTATCAGTTGCTGATATGTAACAGATTGCGTGCCGCCGCTGCGCTCAAATACGGTTTCAAAATCCTGAGCATTGGCAGATGCCAATAACAGTGAGAAACAAAAAAATAGCCATCCTTTCATAGATGGCTAAAGATAAAAAGATTGAGGCGTTAATCTACTTTGTTCCGTGCCTTCCACCCCTTCCACATTTTGGTGGATGTTCGGGAATTATTCCACCAACCGTTATCGGGCCAGTCGTAAGAGAAAGGCATCATAATCAATGATACATTCAAACCTGTTTTACCTCTCAGGTTGAAATTATCTACACCAAACGGATTGTCTTTGTGCCAGTTATCATTGTTATCAATCAGTTTAAAATCTCCGAAATTGTAGTTCACGCGCAGCTTCCAGCAGATACCTGCAAAAATGCCTACTTCAAATCGTACGTATGGTGTAAGCCCGAAGAATTTCTGAACATTCGGATTTTTCTTACCTGTGTCTTCCAACCTTGTTTTGTTGTACATAGGCATAAAACCACCTCCGAAATTCATACAGAAACGTTGATTTTTTTCACGTGCAGCATCAGAACCAAACCTAAGACTAATACCGGTAGGCAATGCCATTTGTGTTGTCACAGCACCATTGTTCCACTCTCTTTCTCTATAGAAACCCTGGCCTATACCTTTCCAATATGTCCACCCGTACATGAAATCCAAATCCCAAGTCAATACGGTTGCCTTACCCATCCTCAACAAACGGGAATGTGTACCAATTGTTACACCAAGTCCGCCTTTAGAGGTTGACGGACCATCGTAATAAACACTTTTATAGTTACCATCTATATAGCTCACAAAATCGCCCTTATAGTAAGAGCTAGCGGCAAATGAAGATATACCCAACTGGAATTTATGCAAGCTGTATGGTAATCGGCTTTGCTTTACATAACCTTGTTTTATATAATCTTCCTTAGCGAAAGATCGGAAGCTAGCGGAAAAAGCAAGTATAAATAATAGCAGAAATACAGGTAGTCTGTTTATCATAGGTAGTTGATATTTGGCACTAAAATGCAATAAATCATTATTATATACAAACAGTTAAAAGTCATTTTTTGTGGAAATTGCTGTTTCTTGCTTCTATAGAATATAGTTTGTCATTTGCCGACGGGAGAAACTACATATAAAACCGATGAGGAACTGCTGAGTGCCTTCAGAAAAAGCGGAGATAATACGCTGATGGGGCTGCTGCTGCAACGCTACACAATGTTGCTGCTAGGTGTGGCTATGAAATACCTGAAGGACAAGACTGCTGCGGAAGACGCCGTACAGCATGTATTCATGAAAGCAATATCGCATCTACCCAAAGATGATATTCAAAACTTTAAAGGATGGCTGTATGTGCTAATGCGCAATTACTGCCTGCAACAGCTGCGAGACAAGCATTATCATACAGATGAGGCTATACTTTACAACGTATCTGCAACAGAAGACGATAAGGAAGACAGGGTATGGAAAGAGGCTACGCTTGAAGCTATGCAATATGCTATACAGAAGCTGGAACCTGAACAAAAACTGTGTATACAGCTCTTCTATATGCAGAAACAAAGCTATAAGCAGATAATGGAGCAGACAAAATTTACCTTTGAACAGGTAAAGAGCTATATTCAGAATGGGAAACGCAACCTGAAACTGATACTGACGCAAAAGAAATAATGAACGGTAAGGACAACATATGGAACCACAAAAGCGATAAGCTGACCGAAGATATGCTACAGGCATATTTTGACGGCAAGCTATCGGCCGAGCAACAGCATGAGGTAGAAATGTGGTTGTCTGAAACAGGTATGGAAGCAGATGCTCTGGAAGGCTTGCAAGCCATGCCCGCCAACGAAAGCCGTGAAATAACCAACAAGCTGAACCGCGAACTGCAGCAACAAATAAGAAAGAAACCACGCAGGCGCTCCAAAGCCATTAAAGACAATTATTGGGCTTGGGTAGCAATAGTTGTCATTCTATTATTGATAATCCTTGCCTATGTGATTATTCACTTACAATCAGCCAGGTAAGGTACTTACAGCAAAATGAATATCTTATAAAAATCTGTACCTTGCAGAGCAAGCCAAAAGGCTCGCATACAAAATATTACTATGCAATTAGCTGGTAAAAAAATTGTTCTGGCAGTAACGGGTAGCATAGCTGCTTATAAAACGCCACAGTTGGTGCGCTTGCTTATAAAAGCAGGTGCGGAGGTACGCGTTATTACAACCTCAGCAGCAGAAGCGTTTGTGAGCCCGTTAGCATTAGCTACAGTGTCAAAACACCCTGTATATAGCAATGTAGCCGATGGTAGTGCATGGAACAACCACGTAGAGCTTGGTCGCTGGGCAGATGCTATGCTGATAGCACCTTGCAGTGCCAATACGCTTGCTAAAATGGCGAATGGCCTTTGTGACAATTTGGTGTGTGCTGTATATCTGTCTGCTATTTGCCCCGTATTTATAGCACCTGCTATGGACGAGGATATGTGGTTGCATCAAAGCACCAAAAACAATCTTGAAAAAGTGCGTAGCTATGGCAATACAATTATTCCTGTAGCACACGGAGAACTTGCAAGCGGACTGATAGGTGAAGGCCGCATGGCTGAGCCCGAAGAACTGGTAACATTTCTTGCAGACTACTTTCAAAAAAAAAACAATAGTCCGTTAAAAGGGAAGAAAGCTCTGGTAACCGCAGGCCCTACTTACGAACGCATAGACCCTGTTCGTTTCATCGGCAACTTCTCAACCGGCAAAATGGGCATAGCTATTGCTGAATCTTTGGCAGATGCAGGTGCAAACGTAACACTGGTATTGGGACCAAGCCATTTGCATACGAATAAGGCAGGCATACAGACCATCAATGTAGAAAGTGCGGAAGAAATGTACAATGCATGTACAACTGCGTTTTCGGATACTGATATTGCAGTACTATCTGCGGCGGTTGCGGATTATAAAGCTGCAAATAAAGCCCCTGAAAAAATAAAAAAGCAGGGCGATACGTTAGATATACAGTTGGTAAAGAACAAAGATATACTGGCAACACTCGGCTCAACCAAAAAAGCGGGGCAGTTGCTGGTAGGTTTTGCATTAGAAACTACCAACGAGCTGAACCACGCATTGGATAAGATGAACCGTAAGAATGCCGACATGATTGTGTTGAATTCGTTAAAAGATGCGGGTGCAGGCTTCGGGCATGATACAAATAAAGTAACTTTAATAGATAAACAAGGAACCCAACAGGAATTACCATTGCAAAGCAAACAAGCTGTTGCTGATGCAATTGTAACCCGTATAACAGAGCTGATACATGCAGAAAAAGCTGTTTAATATATTACTGCTTTCATTGGTTGCCATCAACAGTATTGCGCAAGAGTTGAACTGTAAGATAAAGGTGATGTATGACCGTATACAAGGCATAGACAAGCAGGTATTCATTGGTATGGAACGTAATATTTCCGAGTTCATGAACACACGCAAATGGACTACCGATCAGTTTCAAACCAATGAACGCATTGAATGTAACATACTCATCAACCTGACATCGCAGATAGAACAGGATGCATTTGAGGCTACTATCAATATACAGGCTTCACGCCCTGTATTCAATACCAGTTACAATTCTTCAATAGTCAATTTTATAGACAGGGAATTCAAGTTTCGCTTCAATCAGTTTACACCACTACAGTTTGATGATAATCGCGTTGTTGGTAACGATCCTTTTGCATCCAACCTCACAGCAACGCTTGCATACTATGCGTACCTTGTAATAGGATTGGACTATGATAGCTTTTCACCAAATGGCGGTACTGACTATTTCAAAAAAGCACAGAACATTGTTAACAATGCACCTGAATCAGGAAAAGCAATAACAGGCTGGAAAGCAGTTGATGGTAATAAAAACCGCTATTGGATAATAGACCAGATGCTGAACCCTCGTTTCAAAGCGTTTCGTGCTATTTGGTATAACATACACAGGGAAGGATTGGACAAGATGTCTAATAAACCTATAGAGAGCCGTAAACTGATATTGGAAACACTACCACAACTTGTGCAGCTGAACAGAGAAAACCCAAGCTCTATACTATTGCAGTTTTTCTTCAGTGCAAAATCTGATGAGTTTGCCAGTCTGGTATCGCAGGAAGAGCAAGGTGATAAAACAAAGTATATATCTATGCTGCAGCAGATAGACATACCGAACATTCAAAAGTATAACAACATCAAGTAAACATGCGTTTACGAAAGTCCATTATTACCATACTGTGTTGCATAGTAGCTTCATGTACATCAAAGAGTGCCGGTGATGTAATATCTGCTGATAAAATGAAAGACATATTGACGGATATGCATTATGCCGATACCTATAGTTCTATGCTAAATGACACACTGCATATGTCGGGCTCCAAAAACATGGACTCCTTAGCAATGTTCTATAAATCTATATTGGAACATCACAAAGTGTCTGTTGAAGAATTCAACGAAAGCATCAAATGGTATAAACTGAATCCTGAAAAATTGGATTCTGTATATGCAGCTATGATACCACAATTCAGCAAGATGGAGGCTACCTATCCTAATAAATAGGCTTAGTGCAGTTCACTAAGGGCCTTTGCCATACGCTTCATTGCCTCTTCCAGCTTGTCCATGCTTGTAGCAAAAGAAAGACGTATACAATTACTATTGCCAAATGCAGCACCATTTACAGAACTGATGTGTGCTTTGTGCAGCAGATACATACTCAGGTCTTCATCTGTATTGATGGTTGTATTACCGTCTGATTTGCCAAAGAATTCGCTGATGTTCGGGAAAGCATAGAACGCTCCTTCCGGCATATTGATATTAATACCCGGCATTTTCTGCAACTCACCAATAACAAAATCACGACGCTCTCTGAAAGATTTTGTCATGTTGAACGTTGGTGTTAAATCGCCCGTTAATGCAGCTATAGATGCACGTTGTGTTATAGAGCTGGTAGCAGATGTAAACTGCCCTTGCAGCTTTTCGCAAGCCTGTACCAAGTCTTTAGGACCGGCCATATAGCCGAGCCTCCAGCCTGTCATGGCAAAGCCTTTAGACATACCGTTTATTATCACTACCCTATCTCTCAGTTCAGGAAACTGTGCTATGCTTTCGTGCTTGCCGGTGTAATTGATGTATTCATATATCTCATCGCTGATGATGGCAACATGCGGATGACGTTTGAACACTTCTGCCAATCCCTGCAGTTCTGCTTTTGAGTAAACACTACCTGTAGGATTGCAAGGCGAAGAGAATATGAAAAGTTTTGTATCAGGTGTAATGGCAGCCTCCAGTTTTTCTGGAGAAAGTTTGAAGTCTGTATCTATAAAGCAATCAATATATTTCACCACACCCTCGCTCAGCTGTACCAATGCACTGTATGTAACCCAATATGGTGTAGGTATTAATACCTCATCACCGGGATTAATAAGACTTAGTATTGCATTAGCCAACGATTGTTTTGCCCCGGTAGAAACAATGATTTCATCTATAGCATATTCCAGCCCGTTGTCACGCTTCAGCTTGTCTGCAATTGCCTGCCTCAGTTCCGGATAACCCACTACAGGTGTATACTTGGTGTAGCCTTCTTCCATTGCTTTGGTTGCAGCTTCGCAAATATGTGCTGGTGTTTTAAAATCCGGTTCGCCCAGGCTCAGGTCTATCACATCAGCACCCTGTGCCCTCAACTCGCGGCCAAGTTTGGCCATTTTAATAGTTTGCGGCTCAGATATACGGTTCAATCTTTGGGCTAATTGCATAAAATATCAATCTATATCGTTGTTCGAAACAACAAATCTAAATAAGAATGCGATAAAAAACCTTTAAAATACTGCCTTATGATGCAGATGACATATGCGAGAACGCAGATGTAAAGAATGTAAGGTATAACGCAAGCAGTACTATAAGCCCTATAACAACAGATAAGAATATGATTGTTTTCTTATACGCATTATTGATGGTCTTAACCTTGTGCAGTTCGCTTACGTTGTTGATAACGTTTTCGATACGCGAAAACGCAGTTTCACCTTTTACAACATAATCATACGCACCGTACTTCATGCTATCGATGGCAACATCGATTTTATCCTGACCGGAAAGCATGATAACCTGTGTAGTAGGCGCACGCTCTACAATCATTTTCAGAATGTCTACACCATTTTTGGCATTTGGCAGGTGCGCATTCAGGTGGTAATCCAACACTACTATTTCAGGATTCAACGATAGGTTGTTAACCGCCTCCTCGCCGTTATCAAATGTTTTGATGGTATATAAAAACCTTTCAGAAAGGTAATCTTTCAACATTTCATTCTGGATTGGTTCATCATCAACCAGAAACATGTAGCGAGCGTTTTCAGTAGCCATGAGCTAAATCATTCAATTTGTTAGTAAAATAGAAAAAATATTCAGAAATAAAAAAGGATTAATATCAACCTTTATATATTTTCTGTCAGTTTTTATATGTTTCTCAGTTCTTCAAAAGCTTTCTCACATACCCTTTTCAGGTTTACAACCAGTGTAGGCAACCTGTCATAGTGGGCAGACTCTCCTGCTGTCTGTTCTATCAGGAAGATATGGCTTACATCCTCCTTCACACCCATATAAGACAGTTGCGGCTTCATGGAGTGTGCAGCTATTTTCACCGCTGCATAGTCTTTCGACTGTAGCGATTGCTCTATTGTATTAAGCAGTTTAGGGCCATTTTCAAGAAACATTCCCACGTATTTGGTCATTTTTTCATCATTACCACCTGCAAACTGCCTCAAAAACTGCATATCTGTTATCTTATCGGGCAGCGATGGCATAGCGGGTTCTGCTACAATTGTATTCTTAACAGTTGCAGCCCCCTGCATCGCAGGCTTTTGCCCTTCAAGTACAGCAGCCATTTTCAGCAACAATTCATCTACCTGAAACGGCTTAGATACGTAGGCATTCATACCAGTATTAAAGTACTGCGCCACATCTTCCTGCAAAACATTTGCCGTCATGGCAATGATTTTTACATCTTTTGCCGGTGCGGAGAGTGTAGTCCTGATGGTACGTGTTGCTGTCACCCCATCCATCACTGGCATCTGTATATCCATCAGTACAATATCATAATGCTCTTCCTGCACTCTGTCTACAGCTTCCTGTCCGTTTATGGCTATGTCTATCGTAATGTTTGGCAGCAGTTCTTTCAATGTATCTTCTGCCACCATGCGGTTAAACTCATTGTCCTCTACCAGCAACAGCTTTACATCATTCAGTTTCTTCATTGTCTGATCATCCACGGCTGAGCTTTTTTGCTCTACTACCTGCACATCAGATTCTGTAAGCGGTATGATGGCAAAGAATGTAGTGCCCTTCCCAAGCTCGCTGGTAACGCCTATTTCGCCCCCCATCAACTCTACCAATTGTTTAGATATGGTAAGACCCAAGCCTGTACCACCAAACTTGCGCGCCACATCTGTACCTGCTTGTGTAAAGCTTTCAAATATCTTGCTCACATAGTCCGGCGAAATACCGATACCTGTATCTATCACCTCAAACTTTAGCCAGTATTTTTTTTCTGCTTTTTTCTGAATCGTAACACGCACCTCTATGTACCCCTTCTCTGTAAACTTCAGCGCATTACCTGCAAGGTTTATCAATACCTGATTGATGCGGGTTGGGTCTCCTATCACTCTTGCAGGTATACCATCTTCTACATTCACCTTGAATTGCAGGCCTTTTTCTTCTGCTTTGAACATGAGCATATCGCGCACACTGTTCGTTACTTCGCGCAGCGAAAAGTCGGTTTGTTCAATAACAATTTTACCTGCTTCTATCTTAGACAGGTCAAGGATATCGTTAATGATTACAAGCAGATTATCTGCCGATTGCTGAATCGCTTTTAGGTATTTCATCTGCTCCGGCAGTGGATTTTTGCTCATCAGTAGGCTTGTCATACCTACAATCGCATTCATAGGGGTGCGTATTTCATGGCTCATATTCGCCATGAACTGTTGTTTTAACTGCGCGGTCTGTTCTGCTACTTCTTTTTCTTTCTGCGCAAGCTCTACCTGTTGGCGTGTTTGCAGGTTGCGTATTTTATTAAATGTTGTTTGCTTGAAGATTTCTTCTTTCATCTGTTCGTAGGTCTTCAGATGATAAAAAGCTTTAGGAATATCTCCCATCTTATCGTACAACTGCGCAAGGGCTTCATGTACACTCATCACGTCGTGCTTACGATTGTATTCATCTGCCAACTCAAAAGCGGCATTCATGTGTTGCTGCGCCTGGCGGTAATTACCTTCGTCCATCATCATCCTGCCTATGTAGAACTGACATATAATCTGTACCTCTACATTGCTCAACTCTTCCGATTCCTTCAATGCATCTACCAGATGTTTGCGCGCATTCGCCAAATCATTCATCTTGTAGTACACCTTACCCAGCCCGCTGATAGCCAGTGCATGCAATACCGTATCCTGTTCACTCAGGCGCAGGTTTTCTTCAAAATACCTGAGTGCCTCCAGGTGTTGCTCTTGTTTGAAGTAGATATTACCAAGTATGTGGTACAGCGCATTGAGCCTGTGCAGGTCGTTTGCTTTTTCAAATATCGGCAGGCAACGCAGTGCAAACTCAAGGGCGTTTTCGTAATCGTTCAGGTCGTACAGCAGGTAAGCAATGCTCGATAGGTTTACAGATTGCGCTACTTCATCGCCCAGCTTTTCATTTATCTTCAATGCACCTTCAAAGTGATTAAGTGCATCTGCAAGATCGCCACGGTCGCGGTAGATATAACCAAGATTATTCAGCACACGAGCCTGCAATGGCTTATTATTAATATCACGCGATATCTTCAGTGCATCCTGCAGTATATCTACACCATCATCATACTCGCCCTGCTGCCAATAACACCAGCCTTTCAGATTCATACCACGGCCTTTACCCAGCCTGTAGCCTATGGCATCTGCACGATTGATGATTTCATTGGCCATATCCATTGCCTGCTCCACATCAAAATTTCTGACCTCTACAGCCATTTGCACATAGACATCAATCTTTGCGCGTTCATCTTTCAGTATATCGTATTCCTTTTGTAACTCCTTATATCTTGGGGTATCCATATATCAGTATCAATACATTAAAAATAAAGCACCTCCTGCCGCATTGCAAGAGGTGCCTCAATAATATAGTTAGTATAAAGATTTATTAACCGTTCTTTTCCTGACGTGTGTAGTCTGCGTGCCCTGGATCTTCGTAGCTGGTATATACAGCGCAGCCGTGTCCTATCAGTGAAAGGCCCCAAGCAGCAACTATCCATGCCGGCCAAGGGTATACCCAGGTAGTAGCACCTTTATCATATGTAAGCAGCATGATAGCAGATGCAACTGCAAATACAGCGAAATGCAGGAAGAATATTGATTTCTGACGGCCTGTTGGTTTTATTTTCTGAGGCATTGCTTCTGATAATTTGAATGCAAATATAATAGCTAAACTTTAAAGTTAAAAGCAGTAAATCAGGGCAAATCAAACTGTTTAAGCAATTCTTCATTCTGCTCGGCAGCCCTTGCCTCTACCTCATACGGATTATTATAATATCCGTGTTCAATATGATTCCGTAAATACTTGTATATAAACCCGATAAAACCATCCCTTTGGTATTGCAAAACATGTTGTAATTCATGCAGCAGCCACCTTTGATTGCCCAGAAATGCTTGCTTTGACGTGCCCCACAAGTAGATATTACGCCCGAATACTATGGCTGCATTATCTGATTTCAGGAAACGAGAAGCAATTTTCGCCTGCCACGCATTGTCTGAAATTGATACTTTAATTGACCGTTTATCTTCCACAACGCTGATATTAAAGCTAAAATGATGTATTTTAGTAGGCTATTAAGGACATAAGTAGTTAAAATTTAGTTATAAATGATAAAACAATCATTACTACTGCTGGGTCTTAGCGTTGCTACCATCAATGTAGCAGATGCGCAACCCTGGCTGGAAAATGTAAATGTAGAACAAACCAAACTACAGGACATCATTAACGCGCACGAAGCACAAAAAGCCGCTACTATTGAGGAACAGCGAGTAAAGGGAGAACCAGTAAAAGAAAACAAAGACTATCATTTCTACCGCTGGAAGTGGCATGCAGAATCTCACACAGACCAAAACGGCTATCTTGTACCCGCATCTAAAAACTACGAAGAGTGGAGGAAGTTTTACGGCAACGCTGCCTATAAAACAACGGCTGCAGCAACAACCAGTGCCAACTGGAGCTTTCAGGGCCCTACCACAAGTACCGGCGGCTATGCAGGTATTGGTCGTATCAATTCTATAGCGTTCCACCCTACAGATCCCAATCAGCTTTGGGTTGCCAGTGCAGGTGGTGGTGCATGGAAAACAACTAATAATGGCTCCAGCTGGACGTCTATGTCTCACATGTTGCCGGTATTGGGTGTATCTGATATAGATATTCATCCAAACAACCCGAATATAATATACATGTGTACCGGCGACAGGGATGCCAGCGATACATATAGCATTGGTGTTATGAAGTCATCTAACGGTGGTGTAACATGGGACACTACAGGGCTGAAATGGACTGTAACACAAAGCAGGCTTACAAATGCTTTGGTTATCAATAAGCAAAACCCAAATGTGCTGACAGTAGCTACCAGCGATGGTATCTACCGTTCTACCAATGGCGGCACAAACTTCGCTCGTGTTCAGACAGGTAACTTTAAAGACATTGTTTATCATCCAACAGACTCAAACATTATGTACGCTGTTGGTTCTGCACTTTATTACCGCTCTTCTAATGGTGGTAAAACATGGACTAACTTATCTGCACAATTTGCGGGTAAAGGGCGTATAGCATTAGCTGTAACACCTGCTGATGTAAAAATCGTCAAACTGATAGTATGTACTTCTTCCAACGGGTTGGATAGTATATATAACTCTACAGATACAGGCAAAACCTTTACTGGAATATTTGGTCCCCAGGGTTACTGTAGCCTTAACCCTTCTACAAAACAAAATGATTTAATTTCAGGTAGCAATAACAATACACCCCTTGGTTGTGGTAACCAAGGCTGGTACGACTTATGTATAGCTATTAATCCCAATAATGCTAATGAAGTACTTGTTGGTGGCGTTAATGCATTCCGTTCTACAAACGGAGGCAACTCTTGGTCAATATGCACACAATGGTGGGCACAGTTACCAGGCGTTGCAACTGTACATGCAGATAAACATTTTCTAGGGTTCCATCCACTTGTTAGTGGTAGGTTGCTACAAGGATGTGATGGTGGTATATACCGAACCGACAATACTGCCGGTTCATTGTGGACTGATATGACAAATGGGTTAGCCATTACACAGTTCTATAGAAATGCTGTTAGCCATACTTCTCAGTTTGTAATGGCCGGTGCACAGGATAACGGTACTAAAAGTCTTGCCTTCGGAACCACATGGACAGACGAGAATGGTGGTGACGGTATGGATTGCCACGTAGATTACTCAGATAGTACTATTTACTACTCCGGTATTCAACAGGGCTTAATTACACGCCACACTCCTACCGGCGATGTTAGGATATCAGACAATATCCCACCGGGTGGCGGATTTATGTCCGATCAAGGTGCATGGATAACTCCATACATCATCAACCCGCACAACCCAACACACATCATAGCCGGATACAAGCAGGTGTACGTATCTGCAGACAGGGGCAATACTTGGATATCACTTAGCGGTGGCGACTCTTTGAATAAAAAAAGAAACATTCACAGACTGGCTATGACACCTGCCGACAATAAAACACTCTATGCTATACTAGCATACTCAAGTGGCGATACGGTTAAAGTGTACTATACAAATTCTTATAACGCTACGACACCCGTTACATTTGGCACAATAGTTAGTCCTTATAAATCTGCACCGTCAGATATTAAGGTTGATCCTAAAAAGAAAGACCGTTTCTGGATTACATTCAGTGGATATGGCAGCCCGCAAGTAGTACAATATGATGCAGGTACTTGGACATCTTATAACACAGGCCTTCCAAATGTACCTGTTCATTGTATCGAGATTGACTCAGCAACACAATTCAAATACATAGGTACAGACATAGGTGTATACCACTGGGATACGACTTCTAAACAATGGGAAGTATTCAACAACAGCAATGCTATGCCAAGTATTGAGGTAACAGACCTTGGTATTAATTATAAAACCAAAGAAATATGGGCTTCTACTTACGGACGTGGCTTATGGAAGAGTAAAGTACAGATGTACAATACTACCCCTGTAGATACTACAGACACTACTACCAAAGTTGTTACCATTATACCATACGCAAGCAACAATATAGAACTTTACCCCAACCCTAACAATGGTGTGTTCCAGGTAAAGGCAAATAATGCACTGTTTGCAAACAAAGTTGCGCAGATACGTATTATAGACAAGACAGGCCGTACAGTTTGGCAAGGTCAGCAAAAGCTGAATGACAATGGCGTAACATACATCAGAGCAACGGGCTTACCATTGGGTATGTACATAATAGACCTGACGGACGGTAAGGAAACAATAGGCCGACAACGCTTCCAGATAGAATAGAACAGAAGCTCATGGTAAATTAAATAATAAAGCCCCGATAATCGGGGCTTTAATTTTATCTCTATCTCTACGGCGCTATGGCCAAAGTATTATAGTTCGTTTTTATGGAGTTGCATATCTATCACTTTCTGAGCCAGTATGCCTGTTTTGCCTTCTTCTTCCGTCACCACTTCTACTTTTACTTTAGTGATCCCTTTTTTGTGAAAGTCCAGCTTTTTAGCGGCAATACTAGCAAGGTCTATCAGGCGTTTGTTACCTGCAGCCATACGGTCATTTACTTTTACATATACCACCTCTCCGTTCGAGATATTGGTAACCTTAACGTACGAACCCAGCTTTATTTTGTTGCTTGCAGCAGTGAACTTGTCATTATCAAACACATCGCCTGTAGTCGTTTTACGACCTTCAAACTTATCGTGATAATAACTTGCCACACCTTTCTCGCTCTCAGAGATTTTCTTCTGAGCGTCCTGAGCTTTCAGCCCCGGCAAGGTGAACGTTAAAAATGTTAATAGTAACAACCGCCTCATACACATTATAAATTTATGCAAAAATAGGCATTTCAACCTGCCTATGCAAGTATATATTATTATTTATCGCTATTTCTCCTGTTAAACTTATGTGAACTAGGCTTTCCGCTACGGTAACCATGTCCTCCACTATCCCTTGAAAATGAACGATTTGCAGGGAATCCACCACGTTCACGATCGCGTTGTTCCGCTTCTTCTATCCTTATCTTACGGCCTTTGTACTTTTTGGCAGAAAGTGTCTGAACGATGAATTCTGCGGCAGTACCGCTTACATTAAAGAAGCTGCTCAGGTCACGAACAGTTATGCGGTCTATCACATTTGCTTCGATATCTGTGCTATCTGTAATGAACTGCAACAACTTTTCAGGCCCACTGACACCATCTTTGATACCGATGTTGATGAACAGGCGCACACTGCTACGGTTACCACGGCTGCGTTCTTTCTGCTCATAACCCGCGTTCAGGTCTTCAGCTTCGTTATATGTTTCTATCGTTTCTTTCAGTTGCAACCATACCAGACGGCGAATCAGTTCATCTTTATCCATATCCTCAAATTTCTCGTGGATCGTAGATTGGTAGATTTTAGCAAAATCGGCTTCAGGTTTCGCAGTTTCAATCTGTTCCAGATAGTAGAACAGTTTCTTACGTACTATCTCTGCACCATCAGGAATATCGCTCTTGTGGAAGCGTGTTTTAGATATACGCTCTACCTGGCGGATGTTCGAAATCTCCTTTGGAGAAACGATAGACATACAGATACCTGACTTACCTGCACGTGCCGTACGGCCACTGCGGTGTGTGTATACTTCAGGATCATCCGGCAATTCGTAGTTTATAACGTGGCTGATGTCGTTCACGTCAATACCGCGTGCCGCTACGTCTGTAGCCACGATGCATTGCAGTGATTTGTTTTTGAAACGCTCCATCACCTTGCTACGCATCTTCTGGTCCATATCACCGTGCAGCGGGCTTACGTGGTAGCCCATCTTCATCAGCTTTTCAGATATGTCCTGGCAGTCTTGTTTGGTACGTGTGAATATGATACCATAAATACCCGGTGTGAAATCCAACAAACGGCGCAGGGTTTCAAACCTGTTGTGATGGCTGGTTACATAGTATTGGTGATCAATATTTTCGTTGGTAACGTTTTCTTTTGCTACAGCAAACTCCTGCCATTTGCTCATAAAGCGTTTGGCAATGTTGCGCACATCATTATTCATAGTTGCAGAGAACAACCATGTGTATTGGCGTGCAGGTGTGCTTTTCAGGATAAACTCAATATCCTCACGGAAGCCCATGTTCAGCATTTCATCGGCTTCATCCAGTACTACATACTGCACTTGTTCCAATGATATTGCTTTACGTTCCAGCAAGTCTATCAGCCTGCCCGGTGTAGCCACTATTATCTGAGGGTTTGCTTTTACCTCACGAATCTGGCCACCTATAGGCACACCTCCGTACACAGCAGTGGTTTTAAGGCCACGCATGTAGTACCCATATTTTTTAAATTCCTCTTGTATTTGCATACACAATTCGCGTGTAGGGCTCAATACAAGGGTTTGCACATGTTTCAGTGCAACGTCTGTGTGGTGCAGTAACGGCAGTCCAAACGCGGCAGTTTTACCTGTTCCGGTTTGCGCAAGAGCGATAATATCAGAAGGTTGAGATAGTAACTGAGGGATAACTTTTTGTTGAATAGGAGTCGGCGTCTCAAAGCCCATGTCCGATACGGCACGAGTCAATTCCTCTCTAAGCGAGAGGCTCGAAAATGAAATCATCTAATAAAGAACTTTTTATATAAGAAGCGGCAAAGATACAGCTAAATACCGACAATATTTAAAATATTTGATATTATCCCATTATTAATCATTGTAGCTTCCACAATCCTTGTACAGACAATGTTAACTAGTGTTAACGGGCTAATACATTGTACGGGCATAAAATATCTTTACACTCGTTATGCAAAAGAGGCTACGCATACTGGTTGGCACTGCCAGTGTATCTGTTGCGCTTATAATAGGGTTGCAGCTCTTCTGGCTGGTTTCCCTTTTCAAAGAACAAAAGCAACACTTCATCACAGATACGCGCAATGCGCTGATGGAATCTGTTGTTGCCAGCAGCATGAATGTTATGGTAATGGATGAGCCGGACTCCGTCAACAAAGCTTTGACTGAGAGCATACGCGAAAGCATGCTGAGCGGCAACAAAGCCAACCTTGAAAAACAATTAAAAACCCTATCGCAAAAACATGTGTCAGCAAAAGGCACACATATAGACACCGCAGCCGAAATACAACGTATGCTGGATACTGCAAAGCTGATGCTTGAGTTCAGTAGCCTTACACCTGACATACCGAAAGAAAATCTGCTACAGCATAAAAAGAATCTGATAACAGGGCTTAAAAAACGTGGTATAGATATTCACTTCGAACTGGCACTATTAGAAAAAAAGAAGATAAAGGACTGCACCACAGACAGCTCCTCTTTCAATAAACTATTCAAAGTATATCCGGAAAAAGAAGAAACAACTATACTCTCAAAGAAGCCTACGCAAACCATTGTAATGGGTTTCAGTAACATCAACGTTTACATCCTGAAAAAAATGCTGTGGTTGATAGTACTGTCAGTCATCTTCATCCCATTGTTTGTATACTCTTACGTATATGTATTGCGCACTTTCTTCAGGCAAAAGAAGATGGCGGAAATCCGTAACGATTTCATCAACAACATGACGCACGAGCTGAAGACTCCTATCAGCGGTGCATCTGTGGCGCTTGAATTACTTGGCAATAGCAATATACCACAAGACAAAAAAGATGAGTATATACAAATAGCGCAAAACGAACTAAAGCGTCTGAACAGCCTTGTTGAAAAAGTGCTGAGCATGGCGGCTTTCGAGAAGAATGAAATAACAATGTCTGCATCACAAATACCACTTCAATCATTTGTGCAAGACATCATCAACAACCAAAAACCACTGCTTGAGCAAAACAACGTTAAGGTTCATCTTGAAGTATCTCCTGCCGACCTCACTGTAAAAGCAGACTGCTTCCACCTTGCCAATGTCATCATCAATCTGATAGACAACGCCATTAAGTACAACGATAAGACCATACCACTAATAGACATACAAATCAGCAGGCAAGGAGATGATGTTATGATACTTGTTACTGACAATGGCAAAGGCATACCTTCGGAATATACCGATAAGATATTCGACAAATTCTTTCGCGTACCTGCCGGAGACCTGCACGAAGTAAAAGGATACGGTCTGGGGCTTAGTTATGTAAAAGCTATTGTAACATTGCACAATGGCAGTATTATGGCCAATAGCCAGCAAGGTGTTGGCAGTACGTTTATCATCAGTCTTCCTCAAACCACTTGATAATGGCAACAAATATTCTATTGGCAGAAGACGAGGCAGTACTTGGCAAGCTTGTAAAAGAAGCGATGGAAAGCAAAGGCTTTACCGTGCAGTGGGCCAAGAACGGTAGCGATGCACTGCAAGCCTACAAAAAAGAGCAACCCGATATTTGTATACTGGATGTAATGATGCCGGGCATAGATGGCTTTACACTTGCCAAACAAATACGCGCTGTCAACACAGATATACCCATCCTATTCCTTACAGCGCGTTCACAGACTTCTGATGTACTGAAAGGATATGAGTCCGGCGGCAACGACTACCTGCGCAAACCCTTCAGCCTTGAAGAGTTGTACCTACGCATCAATGAACTATTAAGACGGATAAAAACCACCGTCAGCACAGAAGATATTGCAGAAGAATACAAGATTGGCAAATACACTTTCCTGCCACAGGCGCAGCTATTGAGTATGGGCAATGAGAAGATAAAATTATCTAACAAAGAAACACTGCTGTTGCAAGAATTGGTGATACACAAAAATAAGTTGATGGAACGCAGGCAAACCCTCATTAAATTATGGGGCGATGATAATTTCTTCAACGGACGCAATATGGATGTGTACATTGCCAAACTACGCAAACATCTTGCTGCAGATGCTTCACTTTCTATCATCAATGTACGCGGACATGGTTTCAAGCTGGTGCAGGAATAGCATTCACACTAATTAACACTCATTAACTTTCATTACATCTGCACTGTTGCACACCAGTCTACCTTTGATAAAAAACAAAGAGGTAACTGAAATGTATAAGCAAATAACCACTGCCCTGCTGGGCATCTGCACCTTTGGTACAGCCATGGCACAAAGTAGTGCACCTAATACCATAATAGACGGCTGGGATGTATTGATAAAAAAATGTGAGCAAAATAACCCGAACTTCAGAGCAGATTTATATGAACTGAACAAGCAGATAGAACAAAAAGCTGAGGCCTATATGCAGGCAAACGCGGCCAATAAAACTACTGCTGTAAAAGAAGTACCTATAGTATTTCACATTGTCCTTACACAAACTAAAATAAACCAACTGGGCGGTACTGCGGGTATTGCAGAACGCATACAATCACAAATAGATGTGCTGAATAAAGACTTTAATGCTGCCAATGCAGACAGTGTATTGATACCGGCAGCTTTCAAACCACTGTATGGCAATATGGGTATCAAATTTTCGCTGGCACATAAAGCACCGGATGGTAGCTACAGCCCCGGTTATGAAATCATAACTAGTGCAAAAACTGCATTTGATATACAAAGCGGAACAAAAGGAACAGGGATGTATTGCAGCGATGCAAAGTTTACATCTTCAGGTGGTGCAGATGCATGGGATACAAAAAAATACATCAACGTATGGGTAACAGATATTACCCCAATGGGCGTTGGCGGCGTTGGCACACCTCCTCCATATGCTATCTATGGCGGCACTACACAGTTTCCGTGGAATGAACAAGGCATCGTAATATCTTACATGGCTTTTGGTAAACGCACTAATAGTAGTCAATACTTTCCTTTGGATGCAGCAGTGGCAGGACGTACACTGGTACACGAAATGGGACACTACTTCAATCTATTTCACCCGTTTGGCATGAGCACAATGGATAATAAAACATGTACGGATGATGACGGAGTAAGTGACACGCCACTTGAAAGCGCCCCTACGCAAAGTATTTGCCCGGCATTCCCATTGCTGGATACTTGTTCTAAAAAATTTCCTGGTGTTATGTATATGAACCACATGGACTACAGCGCAGATACCTGCCGTACCATGTTCTCTAAAGGACAAGCTGCTCGTGTGAATCTTGAACTAGCAGGTGGCGGTTTCCGCGACCAACTAACAAGCGATCCGGGATTGATTTATTGGTGGTCTTCTTCTGTTGAAAATGTTGTTGTTAACAGCGAAGTATCTGTTTATCCAAACCCTGCAACTGATGCTTGTACTATCAATTGTAATAATGCTGTTGCAAAGCGCATAGATATCATCAACAATCTTGGGCAGGTTGTACATACCATTGTGCCTGCTGCTAATGAAACTATCATTCATGCAGACCTCAGCAATCTTGCAAAGGGTATTTATATCATAAAATGTACGTTTGCCGAAACAATGACCACTACCAAGTTGATGCACTATTAATGTACACAACAATAAAAAAGAAGAGCCTGTATATTATGTACAGGCTCTTCTTTTTATAATACAGGTTATTTAATCTTAGCACCTGCATTTACTTTTATGATTTTTCCATTCGGTGCTTCTAATATCACATCTTCAAAATACAGTCTGTCGCCCGAATTCAGATTGGTAAACAATACAGCCAACTCTTCGGTAGCAAAAGAACTACCTTGTTCGTAATACGGCCCATGATCTTTATCTCCCAGTTTCGGGACATACGTAAGCGCATAGCTCTTTATCTTGTAATCTTTATACGCTTCGGTAAGGTGCAGATTAGGATCTGCCAGCAACTTATCTTTTTCAATTATGCAATTCACTGCAGTACTAACTATTACAGCATCTTTCTTCTTTGATTCTGCAGTGCTTACTATAGATGCAATTGCAAGGAGCGAGGTTATAAGTAGTTTTTTCATGAAAAGTAGATTTATATAAATATAATGAAACTATCCTTTAATCTATAGGTTTAAAGATTACCTGAAAGTATACCTCAAATTGTATGTATACATCCAAAACAGATAATTAGCAGTATTATCATCAACTACATAAGGATATGGACTTGTCGTTCTGTCCGCAATAAATGATAATGACACCCTGTTAATGATTAAGCCTGCATAACCTTCCAAATCTGCCTTTACCATAAGGCTATTCTTTCTTCCTCCCTTTTGCCCATAAACAACACTACCTGCACCAAGTTGCAACGAAATGCCTTTTGTGATAGGTTGAACAATATTTAATCTAACAGGCCCTCCAATATAACCAAATGTCCCATCTACTTCATCCACATAAATATTTCCGTTACTGTACTTGCTATTGTAAAGGAATACTTCTTGCGTCTTATACTTACATAACAATGCGCGAACACCCGCAGATAGCTTTAATGGTCCGGTATGCATGTTTATCACACAATTATAGTCTACCCCCAATAAATAGCCATTAATCCTTTTTGCACTGACTACTTTAACTCCACCTCCATAATGTTGTGGAACGGCACTACCGTAAAATACTCCGAATTCGGAATACGTATCTTTGATATTTGCTCTTTGGGAAAATGCAGATAGTGATAAAGCACTCATTAAGAGTAAAAAAAGTAAGGTTCGCATAGGTTGGTTTTGTATTTTTCTTTTCAATAATAATGCCAAAATATTAAAGCCCCGAGTTTCGGGGCTTTAAACAAAGATATATTGGATGTTATTATTAGTCTTTCAGTACCGTACGGCTGATAACGATTTTCTGTACCTCGCTGGTACCTTCGTATATCTGCGTAATCTTAGCATCGCGCATCAGGCGCTCTACGTGGAATTCTTTTACATAGCCATAACCGCCGTGTATCTGTACCGCTTCGTTAGTTACCCACTGTGCTATCTCAGAAGCATACAGTTTTGCCATAGATGCAGACAATGTGTAGTCTTTACCTTCGTCTTTAGTCCATGCAGATTTCAGTACCATCAACCTTGCGCCTTCAATAGCTGTAGCCATGTCAGCCAGTTTGAAAGCGATAGATTGGTGGTTAGATATTTCTGTACCGAATGCTTTACGCTCTTTAGAATATTTCAGTGCCAGTTCGTATGCGCCACTTGCAATGCCCAGTGCCTGTGCGGCGATACCTATACGGCCGCCTGCCAGTACTTTCATGGCAAAAGTGAAACCAAAACCATCATCACCTATACGGTTTGCTTTAGGTACTTTCACATCTTGGAACATGATGCTGTGTGTATCGCTACCACGAATACCCAATTTGTTTTCTTTAGCACCCACCGTTACACCAGGCCAGTCTTTGTGCACTATCAGTGCGTTGATGCCTTTGTGTTTTTTATCAGGGTATGTTTGTGCTATTACCAGATAGTAAGACGCTGTGCTACCGTTAGTAATCCAGTTTTTAGTACCGTTCAGCAGGTAGTAATCGCCCATATCTTCAGCAGTAGTGCGTTGAGATGTAGCATCAGAACCAGCTTCAGGTTCGCTCAGCAAGAACGCGCCTATCTTCTGACCGCTTGCCAGTTCTGTCAGGTACTTTTGTTTTTGCTCTTCGTTACCATAAGTTTCAAGGCCCCAGCAAACCAGCGAGTTATTTACACTCATACATACAGAAGTAGAAGCATCTATTTTCGAGATTTCTTCCATAGCCAGTACATACGATACTGTATCCATACCAGAACCACCGTATTTAGGGTCTACCATCATACCCAGAAAACCGAGTTCGCCCAGTTTCTTTACTTGTTCTGCAGGAAACTTCTGGTGTTCATCGCGTTCAATAACACCCGGCAACAGTTCATTTTTCGCAAAATCGCGTGCTGCTGCCTGTACTGCTAATTGTTCTTCTGTAAGTTGAAAATTCATATTAGAATAATATGCTTTACTGTAAAAAAATGTGCTGCAAACCTACACTTTTTATCCCTAATTTCTAAATATCTACCAGCTATGTTTAAGAGATTCATATTCCGAATGCAGCAGCCCGTAAACAGCAGAATCTTCGCGAACACCATTACGCCCGTAATGCTGTCTCAGCAATCCTTCATATTGAAATCCGTACCTCTCTATCAGTTTGATGGACGGTGTATTTAATGGACTTGCAAATGCCTCAACTCTATTAAGTTTCATATTTTCAAAACCGTATACCAACACAGCCTTCATAGCCTCTTTCATATAGCCTTTCTGTTTGGCGTCTTCATAATACAGACCATAACCTATCTCTGCTCTTTCATATACAGCTTTCCATGTATGGTATCCAATACGACCTATTATGCGATTTGTGGCTTTTTCTACCATTATAAAACTTTTAAAACTAAGGTAGAACGATGTAAGCCCTTTGATATATTTCTGTTTCTCTAACTCAAAGTCTGCATCAGTGGGGTTGCCTAGATAAGCCATTATATCTGCATCTGCCCAGTTGGCAAACATATAGTCATACAGCTCAGGAGTCAGTTCTTTCAATAATAGTCTTTCCGTTTCTAATACAGTAGTATCAGGCGTTCCGGTTTCTTTCATAGCCAGGCAATATCGTTAATATTTCCCTAAACCATACCCGTATAAAGGAAACTAATTTGGAAAACACAATTACATGTACGTACATTTGTTGTGCAAACATTAAAGTAACTAATAAACGAAAAAGACAGATTATGAAAAAATTACTGGTACTTACAGCTATGGCCTTTGCACCTGCAGTTATGATGGCACAAACATCAAAAACAGTAGCAGCTGCTGCAACACCTACAAAATGGAACCTGGATCGCAGCCACTCTGGTGTTAAATTCAGCGTTTCTCACCTGGTAATATCTGAAACTGAAGGTACTTTCAAAGTATTTGATGGCTCAGTTAATGCTCCAAGTGCAGATTTCAACAATGCAGCTATTAACTTCTCAGTAGATGTAAACAGCATCAATACAGACGATGAAAAACGCGATGGCCACCTGAAGAGCGATGATTTCTTCAATGCAGAGAAATACCCTACAATGAAGTTTGTTAGCACTTCATTCAAAAAAGTAAAAGGCAACCAATACGCACTGGAAGGTAATCTGACTATACGTGATGTAACTAAGAAAGTAAAATTCGCAGTTACTTATGGCGGTACAGTAAAAGATCCATGGGGTAATGTAAAAGCAGGTTTCAAAGCAAGTGGCAAAATCAACCGTAAAGATTTTGGTCTGAAATGGGGTGCTGTAACTGAAGCTGGTGGTGCTGTAGTTGGTGATGAAGTAACAATGGATATCAAAGTTGAGTTTGCTCAACAAAAATCATAAGCATAGGTTGGTTTTATAGTAATGGTGGGTTTTAGTGAAAAGTCCCGGCAATTGCCGGGACTTTTATATTGCAGGTATACCAAATTGCTTGTATAAAATTGGGTATAAAGCAAAAAGCCCGGACTAGCCGGGAATATTATAACCAAAAGGAAATGATTAAGCTATGTACTGAACAGCCGCATCCTGCATATGCACAGGAGTAATCATTGCCTGATTTCTAGGCCTGCGTGGGTGTACCTGTGGACGAGGTACCTTATGAGAAGGTCCGCAAGATTCCAATATTGCTGTGAGGGTGAATAACACACCTGCGAAAACTATCAACTTTTTCATGACTGTGAAAATAATAAGCAATCTGCAAAAAAACAATCCATAAAAACACTTTTCCTATATAATTTACAAACGGGATAATCATATCTCTGATATAGAAATGATGATAACTATAAGAGAAGCAGTAATAGAGGATGCATTATGTATTCAACAATTGGCGGAAGCTATATGGTGGCCTACATATAGCCCCATACTTAGTGAAGAGCAGATAAAGTACATGTTGGCAAAGATGTATGACCTACAAACCATTGGCCAGCAAATAGCAGTGGGTATACAAAGTTATCTGTTGCTTTATTCAGATGATGTGCCAACAGGCTTTGCAGCCTACTCTCCAAGAACAGAAAACCCGGAAGTATATAAGCTACACAAATTATACTGCCTTACATCAACCAAAGGGAAGGGCTACGGTAAGCTGCTGCTGCAGGCAGTTGAAGGAAAGGTAAAAGATACCGGCAAGAACATATTGGAACTAAATGTAAACAGGCACAACCCTGCAATGGGTTTTTATGAAAAAATGGGGTTTGAAATAGCCTATAGCGAGGATATAGATATTGGTAACGGATACCAGATGAATGATTATGTGATGCGCAAGATTTTGTAGTTTAACACAACAGAAGGATGTTAAACCAATTGACGTCTAAATAGTCATACATCAAATATATGCCTATGCGTACTCCCACAATCATTGCCGCCACACTGGCAGCAACATGCTTATTACCTGCTTGTAAGAAAGCTACTGATAAGGCAACCCCGTCTGACGGCACAGGCTTTTCTAAAACAGACTATGAAATAATAAGTGCTACACTGAATCTGCCTGAATCAGCCTTAAACTATAGTGGCTTCAACCTGCCTGCACATTTTCTGGCACCGTCGGTAGCATCTACCAACAATACGCCTACAAATACCAACCCTATAACCAATGACGGGGCTACACTTGGCAGGGTATTGTTTTATGACAAAGCGCTATCTATCAACAACACAATAGCATGCGCATCATGCCATAAACAAGCGAACAGCTTTGCAGAGCCCATACAATTCAGCAAGGGCTTTCTGAACGGGCTTACCGAAAGAAATAGCATGAGCCTTGCCAATGCACGCTACTATACAAACGGCAAGTTCTTTTGGGACGAAAGAGCTGTGACACTGGAAGACCAGACGCTGATGCCGATACAACACCCTGTAGAAATGGGCTTGACACTGGATAGCCTGGAGAAAAAGCTCAGTGGCAAAGACTACTACAAAGTACTCTTTAAGAAGGCCTTTGGAGATGATAACATAACGAGAGACCGGGTATCAAAAGCCTTAGCACAATTCATACGAGCTATGGTGTCTTATCAATCGAAGTACGATGATGCACTTACTGCTCTTGGACATACACCTGCACCAAATGAAGACCTGCCGGGCTTTACCCAACAGGAAAATCAGGGTCTGAGAGTATTTACCGCCAACTGTGCAGGGCCATGCCATAATACAGAATTGCAAACCATGCCTGTAGCACGCAATAATGGGCTGGACCTCGTGTATACAGACAATGGCGTAGGCAAAATAACAGGACGGACTATTGACAACGGAAAATTCAAATCTCCTTCTCTCAGAAATGTGATGCTGACCGCACCTTATATGCACGATGGCAGGTTTCAGACAATAGAACAAGTGTTAGAGCACTACAGCACGGGCATCAAAAACCATCCTAATCTGGACAATCGATTAAAAGACCCTGTAACAGGAGTAGCAAGGCCTCTTAATCTGACACAACAACAAAAGAACGCAATCATAGCCTTCCTGAATACATTGACAGATACTAAGTTTACTACCGATACTAAGTATTCAGACCCTTTCAAATAACAACTAAATACTTCCATATTTACATAGCCTGTGCATAATTGCATGGGCTTTTTTATAAGCTATATCAGACAATGCCTTATTGTTTGCAAGGTAGAGTCTTCCTTAGTAACCATACTTTGAAAGGGCATAATATATAGGTAAGAAGAAAACGGTTACAAACGGTTACGGATTTTCTGTAACAATAAGGCACAAAAAAAGCCCCCTGAAATCAGGGGACTTTTGCTGTTATGAAGTCTGATGTTATTAATCTCTCCTCAGGTTAGGGAATGGAGGTGCTACGTTAGTAGGACCTTCTTCACCAGGCATTGCAGAACGGTACATTACACCGTTAGCATCACCAGCTTGACCATATTGGAAGATAAATTTGTTACGATCGATACCGTGTTTTTCGCTCATGTATTCGATGATAGCGTTTACACGATCCCAAGAACGTTGTTGTTGGATTTTGCTACCGTTACCGGCACCAGTGATAACAACTTTACATGTTGGGTTAGCTTGCATTTGAGCTGCCAGAGTAGCCAGTTGAGCCTGAGCTGCAGGGCGAATCTTAGAAGCATTGTTATCAAATGTTACGCTACCAGCACCGATGCTACCGCAAGATGAAGTAACTGTACTACAGCCTTCCGGACAAGGGCATTTACCTACACCGTCAGCGTCAACTGGTTGACATTCTGTTGGAGTGATCAGTTGTTTATCGCGATCATCAGGTACACCATCACCATCTGTATCCAGTGGGCAACCGTGGCTGTCAACAGCAACACCTGCAGGAGTACCAGGACATTTGTCGAATTGATCAGTGATACCATCACCATCGCTGTCAGGCAGGATTGGGTCAGGCAGTTGCATGTGACGAGGGTAAGACAACTCGTTGTATGCGTGATCCAGTGGGTTAACCCAGTACAGAGGTTCGATGCTCTTACGTTTGTTACCCAGATTGAAGTTAAGACCCAGATTCAGGTAGTTAACCGCATCGTTCTGATTAGTTTGTACCGGAGAACCGAATACTTGTTCAGACCAACGCTGACCATCTAACAGATCATCATCCCAAGGAATAGTAACGCGGTCTTCGATAGACAAGTTGATACGTTGGCTCAAACGGATTTGGAAACCAAGACCGAAGCTAGGAGCAAACTGCAAAGTTTTGTTGTTAAAGATTTCAGGACGACGACGATCGCGTTCGTGTTCTGCATCTTGTTCATATTCACCATCCATACCTTTTTGCAAAGCTTTCTGGATGTCTCTGTGATTTTCGTGAATTTGATTTCTAACCAGATAGAAAGAATCAGCAGGGCTTTGCGCTTTCAATATTGCGTGGAAGTCGTAAGCCTGACCAGATTTATCTCTAGCATCAACACGTGTATTGTATGCATAAGCACCAAGACCTACGAAAGCATAAGCAGAGATACCTGTTTTAGCTTTGTGGAATTTGATGTTGTTCAGAGACGCAATCAGGTCTAAGTTCAACTGATGAGCTTCAATACGGTAGTTGTAGAATACTGGATCAGTAGGCTGATTAAGATTATCCAACACAGCTGCCTGATAAAAATCTTTCCAAGCCGGGTTGTAACGATAGTTACGGCTTTCTTGCCACTGCATACCTTTTGCAGTACCATAAACGTACTGAAGACGAGTAGAGAAAACATAACCCCATGCTTTGCGAACGTGCAGGTGGTAGCCTAAACCGCCACCGCCTTTTGTTTGCCATGCCATCAGGCTTGGTACGTCGCCCGATACATTATACAAACCAGCGCCGAAGCCGATTTCCCACATGTTACGAGGACGTGCAGGGAATGCATATTGATGGTTTAAGAATTTGCGATGTTGTTTCATACGGAAGCCGGGTACGTAATTCGTATCCAAAACATCATAGCTCTGACCGCGATATGTCATATCACGTCCAGACCATTTTGCGGTTTGAACACCTTCTTGCGCAAATACCGGCTGCGTTGCCAATAAGGAGCATACACTGGCTAGCAATAGGTACTTTTTGTTGACCATAACAGATTGTTTAATTATACAAATTTTGGTTAAAATACTCAAAACATGACAAAGGTACACCAGACCATTTAAAAAAACAAAGAACATTAGAACTAAATATCTTATATTTTTTCAAATATCACTTTAAGAGTATAGAATGTAAAAGTAGTTTTAAGTCTCAATTACATCAACGATTTTTGCTTTTTTTACTATAGGTTAACATTACATTTACCGGTTATTAACACGTTATGGAGCTAGTAAAGCAGGTTATAGGACAGGAATTGGACTTATTTGAGAAGAAATTTTCTGATAGTGTAAAAGGCTCAAACCCTTTACTGGATAGGATTATGCGGTTCATCATACGCCGCAAAGGCAAGCAAATGCGCCCCATGTTCGTATTTCTTTCGGCAAAAATAGCTGGCGGCATAAAAGACAAGACCTACAGGGCCGCGTCCCTCATAGAATTGCTGCATACTGCCACCCTGGTACACGACGATGTTGTGGATAATGCCATGCTGAGACGTGGATTTTTTTCTATAAATGCCCTCTGGAAAAACAAAATTGCCGTACTTGTGGGCGACTATTTGCTGGCAAAGGGCCTTTTGCTATCCCTTGATAATGATGATTTTGAGATTTTGAAGATAACATCGCGTGCAGTGAAGGAAATGAGCGAAGGCGAGCTTTTGCAAATGGAGAAAGCTCGAAAATTGGACATTAAAGAAAATATATACTTTGAAATCATAAGGGCTAAAACAGCCTCTCTCCTATCCTCTGCCTGCTCCGCAGGTGCATATTCTGCTACAGACGACCTGAAAGTATCTGAACACTTCAGGCTTTTTGGCGAAAAAGTGGGTATAGCCTTCCAGATAAAAGATGACCTTTTCGATTACGGGCAGGATAATGTAGGCAAACCTACCGGTATAGATATTAAGGAAAAGAAAATGACACTACCGCTTATCTATACCCTTAATAATGCTGATGCTGCCACGAAGCGTAAAATCATCTACATCGTCAAAAACCAGAATACCGACCGCAAAAAGGTAGAAGAGGTTATTGACATCGTCAACAAATCGGGCGGAATAGAGTATGCTGCCAAGAAAATGAATACCTACAAGGAAGAAGCACTTGCCATGTTGAAGGAATATCCGCAAACACCTGCAAGAGATGCCATGGAATCTTTGGTGAACTATGCCATAGACAGAAAGTACTAGCCTATAATTTTTTCTGCGAACTGTTTCAGCCTCGCTTTGTTTATCTTGCAACTCCTCTACGGCAGGGGGCATTGTTATGGCTAAGAAAGAATCGGTTGTTGCAACCAAAAATTATATAGAAGTTTTAGGTGCACGTGTACACAATCTCAAAAACATTGATGTACGCATTCCCAAAAATCAGTTGGTAGTTATTACAGGCATCAGTGGCAGTGGTAAATCATCGCTGGCATTCGATACCATTTTTGCCGAAGGGCAAAGAAGGTATATGGAAAGCTTTGCCGCGTATGCCCGCCAGTTTATGGGCGATCTTGACCGGCCTGATGTTGACAAAGTGAGCGGACTATCCCCTGTTATCTCTATAGAGCAAAAGACAACTAACAGAAACCCGCGTTCTACAGTAGGTACTGTTACAGAGGTGTACGACTTTATGCGCCTGTTGTACGCTCGTGTAGCAGAAGCATATTCTTACAACACGGGCAAAAAGATGACAAAATTCAGCGAGGATGAAATAGTTGAACATGTGCAGCAAAACTTTGACGGCAAAAAGATAGTGCTGCTTGCCCCCATAGTACGTGGCCGTAAAGGACACTATCGTGAATTGTTTGAACAACTGCGCAAGCAAGGCTACCTGAAAGTGCGTGTAGATGGCGAGATAGTAGAGATGAAAGAGCGCATGCAGCTAGACAGGTATAAGATACACGATATAGAGCTAGTCATTGACCGCCTGATTGTACAACCAGATGCAATGGCACGCCTGAGCCAGAGCATACAGAAAAGCCTGCAGACAGGTAAAGACCTAATGTTCTTGCTGGATGCAGATAAGAACAGTGTAACGCAATATAGCAAGCAACTGATGTGTGCAGAAACGGGGCTTTCTTACGAAGAACCTTCTCCTAATACCTTTTCATTCAACTCTCCGTATGGTGCATGCCCTAAGTGTAAAGGGCTTGGCAGTGTGTATCAGGTAAACATGAACGAAGTAATACCTGATAATACTAAGAGCATTAATGACGGAGCAATTACTCCGCTAGGAGGCGAAAGAGAATCGTGGACTTTCAACCAGGCCACTATCCTTGCTAAGAAGAATAAAATATCACTTACAACGCCTGTAAAAGACATACCAGCCAAACAACTGAATATACTGTTATATGGTAACGAAGAGGGCATCATTACTTACGAAAATGATGACAGCGAAGGCTACACACAAAAAGTAGCAGAGAACCAATATGAGGGTATTGTAAATATGCTGCTACGTTGGTTTAATGAAACAAGCAGCGAAGCCATACGCGACTGGGCAGAAGGATACATGGAGCTGAGCACCTGCCCCGAGTGTAACGGAGCGAGGCTGAAGAAAGAAAGCCTATGGTTTAAACTGGCAGAAAAGAATATTGCTGAGCTTACGCAGATGTCTTTGCAAGATTTGGGCGAATGGTTTAACACAGTAGAAAAGAAACTAAGCAAGAAGCAGAACACGATTGCCAAAGACATACTGAAAGAAATACGCGACAGGCTGCACTTCCTCCTTGATGTAGGACTGCACTACCTTACACTGGACCGTGCAACACGCACACTGAGTGGAGGCGAAAGTCAGCGCATACGCCTTGCTACACAGATAGGCTCCCAGCTTACGGGTATTACATACATACTGGATGAGCCGAGCATTGGCCTGCACCAACGCGATAACCACAAACTGATAAGCGCGCTGAAAAACCTGCGTGATGGCGGCAACAGCGTATTGGTAGTAGAGCACGATAAAGACATCATGTTGGCGTCCGACTATCTGATAGACATAGGCCCTGCAGCTGGCAAACATGGCGGACGCATTGTAACACAAGGCACACCTGCCGAAATATTGAAAGGCAATACAACAACTGCGGGCTACCTGAATCATCAACTAAAAATAGAAGTACCCAAAGAGCGCCGCAAAGGCAATGGCAAAAAGTTTGTGATAAAAGGAGCCAGCGGCAATAACCTGAAGAATGTAAACATAGAGATACCACTTGGCACTTTCGTATGTGTAAGTGGCGTATCGGGCAGTGGTAAAAGTACACTGATAAATGAAACACTCTACCCTATTATTGCCAAGCATTGCTACCACAACTTTAAGCAAACACCTATGCCATATAAAAAGGCGGATGGAGTTGAGAACTTTGACAAAGTAATAGAAATAGACCAGAGCCCTATAGGGCGCACACCGCGCAGCAACCCTGCTACGTATTGCGGGTTCTTCAACGAAGTACGCCAGTTGTTTGCACAAGTACCCGAAGCAAAAATTCGCGGATACAACGCAGGGCGTTTTTCTTTCAATGTAAAAGGCGGCAGGTGCGAAGAATGTCAGGGCGGAGGTATGCGTGTGATAGAAATGAACTTTCTGCCGGATGTATATGTGCCTTGCGAAAAATGTAATGGCCGACGCTATAACAGGGAAACACTGGAGATACGCTATAAAGGAAAATCTATAGCAGATATACTGGACATGACGGTGGATGAGGCAGTAGAGTTTTTTGTGAATGTGAACTACCTGCACCGCAAAATAAAAACACTGCAAGATGTAGGCCTTGGTTATGTAACACTTGGACAGAGTGCGGTAACACTAAGCGGGGGTGAGGCGCAGCGTGTGAAGCTGGCAACAGAATTATCGAAACGCGATACGGGGCAAACAATATATATACTCGACGAGCCAACAACAGGGCTGCACTTCGAAGACATTAAACACCTGTTGGCAGTGTTGAACAGGTTGGTGGAGAGAGGCAATACCGTATTGGTAATAGAGCACAATCTGGATGTGATAAAAGTAGCAGACTACGTGATAGATATGGGTCCCGAAGGTGGTAGCGGCGGTGGCCAGTTGGTTGGCGCCGGTACGCCTGAAGCTATTGCAAAAATAAAAGAGAGCCACACGGGCAGATACCTGAAAGAAGAGTTATAAAACAATAAAGGGCTGATAAAATTCATCAGCCCTTTTCTTATCTGTAAGTAGTGTTTTATTGAACGACAAATTTCTTATTCAGCACTTCGTTGTTTTCTGTATTGATTAATTGCAATGAATAAACACCTGCAGCCCACTGTGCAGTATATACTACAGCTTTGTTTTGTATTTCTGTTGTATATACATGTTGCCCCATCGCGTTGGTGATGATTGCCATGTACTTCGCACTGCCTTTCAGCTCTATATTCAACACTTCTCTTGCAGGCACAGGGTATACTTTAGCATTATCGTCTTCTACATTATTTACAGAAGATGAAGCCCATGGGAATATGCGGAAACCTTCGTCGCTCATATCAAAGAATACATTACCAACACCTTTTACTTTTATTCTGCATCCACCTGCATAAATACCTGCAGGTATGTTTACAGTTTCAGAACCATCGTTTGCTGTATTTGATGCCAGTGTATACGGGAATGTTATACCATCATCTACCGATAGGTAGATATCTACATTACTGCAGCTAACAGGTACTGCTGTAGTATTCGCAACATCCCATGTTATGGTAGAAGATGTGCCTGATTGCAGATAGTCTGCATATAGATTGGGATAAATAATCCTAAACGGACCTGAAGTATTTGTAACATTCAATTTTATCAAATCATCGTGGAGATTGAATGTTCCGTAACCATTGTAAATATCTCTTACCGTCAGCCTGAAATTCAGTACTCTAGATACCTGTGGCAGTTTTTCGCCCAAATAACTGGTAACATTCCTGCGCAGGCTATCTAATCTGGTGAATATGCGCGTTCTTGAAAAATCGGGATTTACGGACCTGAAAATAGGTCCCGTAACTGTTGTATTCGAGAAAGAAGAACCAAAACTTCCCAAATCCCACTCTTCCCAGCAATATGTCAGTGTATCGTGGTCCGAGTCTGTTGCTGCAGGTGCAGTTAGCTCAAAAGGAGTCAGGTATGGTATTTCGTAAGTTTGCTGATATCCAGAAACAATAGGCGGCGTATTGCCTGAAGCAGCAGATGATGCGCAAATAGCACCATTTACCATAAGGAAATCAGTAATCTGGTCGAGGCTTTTTGCATGGAAATATGCATCGCTATGCCCTTGTATATTGTTACCTGCACAAATACCTGCATAAGCCATAATTGTGGTACCCCCGGCAGGCTCATATGCAGCAGTTGAAACACCGTTGGCCGTACAAGAACCTGTATTTGCGTTAAATGTATGCACAGCACCAAACTGATGTCCCATTTCGTGTGCTACAAAGTCATAATCGAACGCAGCACCTAAAGGATTTGGTTGCCCTGTTACACCCTGCGCTTTTTGAAAAGGATCGCATACAGAACCGAGCTGAGCTATACCACCACCACCAGTGCTGAATACATGGCCAATATCATAGTTAGTTGTACCTATAACATTATCAATGTTCGTCTGATTTTGCCCCATCATTGTATTGCCGCTACTGTTTGAATAAGGATCTGCACTACCATCAAGGTATATTACATCATCGTTGTTGGCAACCAGCTCCATGTGTACACCTATCTCCCTTTCATACAAACCGTTTACACGATTTACAGACGTTACAATTGCACTGAGAGACAGCGCTTTGCTTGGAGCAGAAGAACCTGCTGCCGCAGCTGAATACTCACCTGTACATGCAACAACCAATCGATATGTTTTTCTGGATGCACCACTCATTTTGAACTGAACCGGGCGCACATTACCCGAACCCACATTCAACTCCTTGTTCTTGTGTATTTCTCTTACAGTAGTATCGTCATTAGAACAAAACTGGAAATCTCCGCTGCGCTTCAAATTCCGCTGATAATAACACACGTAATAACCCTCGGCGCTGTTATAGCCATATGGGTCTATGATGTATGTATTTTCCCCATCGAAAACAATAGCGTGAAATCCTGTGTATGTAAAGTCAAACTTAGCGGTAACCCCCTTATTATCTTTAGCGATGCCGGTATAGGTTTTTATCTCCGGAAATTTTGCAGCTAATGTTGGATGCAAGCAAGAAGAAGCTGACACTACAAAACTCCTAATTTTACCATCGGGCGATGGCAATAGTATTGTACCTCCCTCAGTACCCAATGCATATTTAAGCTGCGCTTCCTGCAACTTTAACAATGTATAAGACCCCGGGAAAACAACTTGTATTACAGAAGGCGGTACTGCTGTAATATTCGTCCACATATCTGTATAGGCAGACGCATTCAGTGATAAGGCAAGGCATAGTGCCAATGTAATTCTTCTCATACTTAGCGTATTTGAGTTGGGTTTCAGATAACTAAGTTAGCAAAACCCATGCAGGAAAATGTAACCTGTGTGTCTTTTTTATGACAATGACGCTAATCTGAAATTTTGCGAATACCCAGCCTGAGCGAGTTTATTATGAGCACCACATCGCTCAGTGCCATAATACCGGCACCATAAGTTGGCTTCAGCATACCCATTGCTGCTACAGGAATGGCTATAATATTATACAAAAATGCCCAGAACAGATTTTGTTTGATGGTCTGGTCTGTATAAATACCAAGACGAATGGCTTTTGGCAAAGTAGCCAGTTGATTGTTTGATAATATTACATTGGCAGACTGGATGGCTATTTGTGTAGATTCGCTGAGCGATATACCTACTGTAGCTTTTGCAAGAGCAGGCGCATCATTAATACCATCGCCCACCATGGCAGTTGGGGCTTTTGCGAGCAACTCATCCAGTTTGACATTCTTCATTTCAGGACTATGCTCTGCATAAACCTCATCTATACCCAAGTGACTTGCCAAGCGTTCACATTTCTCTTTCTTATCGCCACTGAGCAATATGGTTTTGTAGCCCATTTTTTTCAGTTGGTTGATAGTAGCAACTGCATCCGTTCTTAAAGCATCGGTAATACGCAGTGCGCCTATATACTCACTGTTTTTATAGAGATACAAATCATACCCTGCTTTTGCTACATCTTTATTCAACCATTTTTCAGAGCCAAGTTGCCAAAGGTTGCCTTGTTCATCTCTAGCCTCCATACCCTTGCCTTTTACTTCTTTCACATCTGCAAAAGCGGTTTGTTTTTCATTTTTCCATTGGTTGCTTACAGACTTTGCAATAGGGTGTGAAGAATGATTTTCAATGGATGCAACAACAGATTTAAAATCAGCTTCATTAATGATGTTATTATCAAACACAAACTCATCTACCTGTAGCTTGCCTGTAGTAAGCGTACCTGTTTTATCAAAAACTATCTGCCTGATAGTCTTTAACCTTTCCAATGTATCGCCACCTTTTATAAGCATACCATTTCTGGCTGCCCTACCCAAACCTACTGCTACCGCGGCAGGTGTTGCCAGCCCCATAGCACATGGGCACGATATTACCATTACAGCTATAGCACGCATCATAGCTTCTGCAAAACTGTGATGCAGAAAGAAGTAATTGACAATAATTGTAAGCAATGCTATGCCTGCAACTGTTGGCACAAATATGGCACTGATTTTATCTGCCAGTTTTTGCAATGGTGGCTTAGTGCCCTGCGCCTCGCGCACCATACGTATGATGTTGGACAGCACAGAACTATTGCCAACTGTAGTAGCGCGCACTTTAATATTGCCATCTACCACGAGTGTACCACCAACCACTGCATCTCCTATTATCTTATGCACGGGTACACTTTCGCCCGTTATCATGTGTTCGTCTATTTGCCCCTCACCATATATTATTTCCCCGTCTACAGGCACACTGTCTCCGTGGTTCACCATTACTACATCACCTGCACGTACATACTTGCTTTCTACATCCAGTATGGTTTCTTTGCCCACACTATCTGTCATGATGATGCGTGCATGCTGCGGTTGCAGTTTTACCAATGCATCTATTGCTACCGTGGTAGATTTTACGGTTTGATGCTCCAGCCAATTACCAAGCATTACCAAAGTGATAATAGATGCAGCTGTTTCAAAAAACAGATAATCGTGCGCATGGTCTGTATATACCACAAGGCCAATAATGGAATAGATATAAGCGGCAGATGCACCCAATACTATCAACACATCCATATTGGGTAGGCGGTGCTGCAAAGAACGCAGCGCGCTTTTACCAAACACCCACATACCTATTGCGTATACAGGTGTAGATAATGCCAACTGTACATAAGGGTTGTGCAACCAATGCCAGGAGATAAACATATGCAGCAACAAAGGAATGGTGAATGCTGCACAGATTAATAAATACCTTGTTGAATAATCGTGATGCGCATGCTCGTCAGCAACAGCTCCATCCTGCCCCTCCCTTACCACATGATAGCCCATGCTATCTATAGTATCGTATATCACATCCACATCCTGCGCCTCGGGCAGCGAAAAGCTAACATCGCCCGATGCGGCATTGGCAGAAATATTGGTAGCACCTTTTTTCTCCAACAGTTTCGATATCGTCAATGCGCAATTGCCACAGGTCATCCCCTCTACTACTGTTGCATGTGTTTTCTGCATGATGTTTTGTACCGGCATTTGATAGTATCTTCGCGCTACTATGGCACCGGCTCCGTTATTACAAATTTCCTATTCTTTGGCCACAATAGAAAATGCTGTAAATCAGTTGTGGCAATCTGCACATCAATACAACGTATGGGCCTTCAGCGGCGAGATGGGTGCAGGCAAAACCACCTTTGTACACACCCTTTGCAATACGCTTGGGGTACAGGACGCTGTAAGCAGCCCCACATTTGCACTGATAAATGAATACCATTTTCTGAAAGACGGCACAGACCGCACCATATATCATATGGACTGGTACCGCCTGCGCGATACGGAAGAAGCCATCAATGCAGGGATGGAAGACTGCGTGATGCAGAAAAATAACTATTCCTTCATAGAGTGGCCGGAAAAAGCACCTGAATTACTGCCACATCCGCACCTGTGGATTACCATTGAATCTACAGGGCCTGACACACGCAACATGACTGTTTGGGTGAAATAAAACATACGCAATAGCATATTTTTTATATCTGCTTTATGACGACAATCAATCGCCCTTCTGCAATAGTTTTATATCTTACAGTATGCATTTGATTGATGCTATCATAAAAGGATTTTTGCTTGGACTGTTTATGGCTATCTCGGTAGGCCCTACGCTGTTTGCCGTATTGCGCTATAGCCTGAACCACAGCTACAAAGCCGGCATTGCGTTTATTGCCGGGGTGTCGCTGAGTGATATACTGTATGTAACCATTGCCAATGTAGCGGCAGAATGGCTGGAACTACTGAATGAATATGAAAAATACATTGCATATGGCGGTGCCATTGTACTTATTATTGTCGGGCTGGCAGGGGTCATCAGAAAGTATAAACCGGTGAGACCCAGCGCAAAAACCATTACCATCAGCGGAGGACACTATTTCCGCATATTCAGCAGTGGTTTTCTGATAAACACATTTAATCCGGGTGTTATTATTATATGGCTAGGCGCTGTTACTGCTACAGCTAATACCACGTCTTTATACAGATTTGTACTGTTTGGTACTTGTCTGGGGCTGATACTTTCCATAGACATATTAAAAGTATTTTTGGCAGATGCTATCCGCCGCAAGCTTACACTGCGCAGAATCATGTATTTGCAGAAAATATCTGCCATTTGCATATTGTCTATAGGTATTGCTTTATTCATCAGTACTGCATTGAATATCCATTTTAAGCAGCCTGAAATCAAACAAAGGACATCGTATCAGCAAATTCAATCCGTATATAATACAAACTTTGCCAAAGCTTAGTATCTTTGCCGCCTCATGTCTGACGCGATTCGCCACGAATGTGGATTGGCTTATATCCGCCTGCTGAAGCCACTGGCATATTACCACCGCAAATACGGTACAGCTTTCTACGGCCTTAACAAACTGTACCTGCTCATGGAAAAGCAACATAACCGTGGACAGGACGGCGCCGGTATAGCAACCGTAAAGCTAAATACAGAACCGGGACACCAGTTTATGCACCGCCTGCGGGTAAGCGGCGCACAAGCTATCTCCCAGATTTTCCAGAACGTACAACAAGAAGTTAGCGAGCTTGAAAAGATGTACCCTGAGATACGCCAGTATCCGGGACTGCTGAAAGGCTATCTGCGCTTTATGGGCGAAGTGTTGCTGGGCCACCTGCGTTACGGTACACAAGGCAAGAATAATATTGAGTTCTGCCATCCGTTCCACAAGCCGGACATCAACCCGACACGCAACCTTGCCATGGCGGGCAACTTCAATCTCGTAAATACGGATGAATTGTTTGACCTGCTGAATGCACACCCTACCAGCACCATCCGCGAGAGCGATTTGGGCGCTATGATAGAAATGGTGCATTACTACCTGTGCATGGCAGATGAAACAGACCCGCAAAACCTGAATCTGGAAGGTGCACTGAAACAAGCAGCAGCTCATTTTGACGGCGGTTTTGTTTGCAGCGGCCTTGTAGGTAACGGTGACAGCTTTGTACTGCGTGATGCAAACGGCATACGCCCTGCATATTTCTACAAAGATGACGAGGTAGTGGTTGTTGCATCTGAGCGTCCTGCTATCATGACGGCATTCAATGCACCACTGGAAGAAGTAAAGGAACTGCAACCGGGGCATGCTGTTATTGTTAAAGCAAACGGCGACTTCAGTAATCCGCGCATACTAGCAGAAAAAGAACTAAAAGCATGCAGCTTCGAGCGCATTTACTTCAGTCGTGGTAGCGATACAGAAATATATAAAGAACGTAAGCAACTGGGACGCAACCTTGCAGAGAAAGTACTGGAGGCTGTAGACTACAAGCTGAAGAATACCATCATATCATTCATACCGAATACAGCAGAGACTGCTTTCTATGGTTTGATAAAAGGGCTGGAACAGTTCCTGAATAAAATAAAAGTAGAACGCATTACATCGGGCAAGTTGAGTGCTGAAGAAACAGAAGAACTCATCAACCGCCGTGTACGCATCGAAAAGATAGCCATCAAAGACGTGAAGATGCGCACCTTCATTACTGAAGATGCAAGCCGCAACGAGATGGTGCAGCATGTGTATGACATTACCTATGGTACTGTAGAGCGTGGCGTTGATACACTGGTTGTGATAGATGACTCGATAGTACGCGGTACTACACTGCGCGAAAGCATTATTAAAATGCTGGACAGGCTGGGGCCAAAACGCATCATCATTGTTTCTTCCGCACCGCAGATACGCTATCCCGACTGCTATGGCATAGACATGAGCCGCATGGGCGATTTCATTGCCTTCCAGGCTGCTGTTGCTTTGCTGAAAGAAAATGGCAAAGAAGCACTGCTGGATGAAGTATACGCTAAATGTAAAGCCGCAGACGAAGCTGGTACACTGAAAGAACAAAACTTTGTGCAGGCTATCTACTCACCGTTTACTCCGGATGAGATAAGCACACAGATTGCTAAGATGCTGCGTCCTGATGATGTAACTGCCGAAGTGGATATCATTTACCAATCGATAGAAGGCCTGTATGATGCATGCCCTAAGAATCATGGTGACTGGTATTTTACCGGTAACTATCCTACACCGGGTGGTAATAAAGTAGCCAACAAGGCCTTTATCAACTACATGGAACGCAAGGAAGGCAGGGGTTATTAATATATTTTATTGATAAACAAACACTTAGAAAACTGCTGAAAAATTAATTTTCAAATACTGAATTATTACATAGTTTCGGTGCCTTATAAAAAATAAGGCACCTTATTTTTTGCGTAAAAGAACCGGTTGCAGCGACTAAAAATCGATACCGAATATTGAACAAACAAACACAACCAAACCGGTTGGAATACTGTTATCATGTAAGACGATTTTGTTTTTAAAACCCTTAAAACAACAACGCATACGGAAAGATGATAAACATCAAAAACAAAGAACAAGAAGCATGCTCGCTACTGGTAGTAGATATGAACGGACGTGTATGTTATGAAACAAGTATGGAACCATTGGCCAATCTTACATTAGACCTGCGTTCTTTACTATCTGGTATTTATACGCTTATATTCCAAACAACAAATACCAGCTTCACACAGCAGATAGTAAAATACTGATTGCATATTATTTGCACTACACACTACATAAATAAAGCCGCTCAATGAGCGGCTTTATTATTATCAGAAATGTTGCTGTGTATTAGAATGTTCTGTTTACACCCACTACGTAACGGAAGTTTGCGTAATCCGGATTTGCATACGGCGGGCGATTGAGCAAGAATGGCATATCGAAACGCAGCGTAAGCGGGTTGGCTTTATTGAACCAACCAAACTTCTTAACCGTCAGTGCAAAGCCAAGACCTGCATCTACACGGATATCGCTCCACATAGTAGTAGGTGCAATATTCCAGTATTGTGAAAGAGTTGCATTGCTCAGCTCTATTGCACCCGCATCTGCAAACAGGTAGGCATCCAAATGCAGATAATCACGCAGGTATTTCGGACGGAATTTTATGTACTCATCAAAATCTACCTCGGCACTTGCAGATGCACCACTACGGCCTTTGTAGCCTATCAATATATTACCATTGCGCTGGTCTGCTACAAAATAGCCTGCATAGCCACGCAGATTCAAACCACCACCCATCTGAAAATGGTTTGTTTCGTACTGAGAAATATTGCTCCAGTTATCAGGTATGAACCCGATGCTGCGGGTGTATTTATTTTCCATCAGCTCTTCGGGGTTTGCACCTGCCAGCCACAATGCACTTTCGTTAGGCACATTGCTACCTGTACCATAGCGGCCAAAGATGCGTGTGCGGATTTCCAACTTGCCCAGCTTGTTATAGTTTACTGCTTCAAGCTGTGCATATGCATAATTGAATGCAGCAGGATTATTACCCGTCAGGAATGGTGCACGCAAGCTGAATTTGTAATTACCATATCCTCTCTTGTATGCATAGCTATGAGACCATGAAGCATTGAGCGATGAATTGGGCATAGCGCGTGCGCTGCTCCATTCGTTCTGATAAATCAGGTAATCTCTGTCGTAGCTAAGCGAACGCCACATAGTTTGTGCATAGAGCGACAATGTATTGCGGCTGTTGACAAGATAGTTTCCGCCAACACGATGATACCACAAACCATCTAAGAAACGGCTGCTGATTTGCGAATGCAGTTTAGGCACCCAACGTGTGATGGGCGATGTGTGTGTGAATGTATAGTTTACAGGCACATACTTTTCGTACCAGCCCTGGCTAACAGTAGATTTGAAATCGTAGTGCTGCAATACGTGTGTATTCCACCAAATAGTAGCATCTACTTTGTGCATCGTATATAGATAATCTCCCTCGAAATGGATACCTGCTTTTATACCATCTACAGGATTGTACCATACATCAGGACGCACATACATGCGCTTGTGTCTTCTGTCCCATGGTGCAGATACACCACCATCCAGTTTTACAGCTATTGCCTTAGGAGATAATGGTAAACCACGTGTTTTATAGTTATCCAGTATGTACACGTCTGCCAGTCTGTAACTTGTATCTATCTGCACATTGCGAATACCATCGGGTACTTGCACATAAGCAGTGTACTCATCGTGCAGCTTGCCCCAGCCATACCATTTAGGCAATACCGTTGCAGGTGTTTCTTTTACAAACCATGTATTAGGTATGTGGAAGTTTTGCTTTTCGCCATTGCGTGTGGTTACAGTAAAATCTATAGGCATTTGCATCTGCCCCCTGCGGCGGAATCTGATAGCAAATGTATCGTCTGATTTTCTGCGTATGCCTTCAATACTATAGTCAATAGCTTTTGTAGTTTCCAACCATTGGTCGAAGAACCAGTTGAGGTCAACCTTAGTATATTGAATAACAGAATTGCGAAAATCTTCGAAATAAGGATGCGCAAAACGCCATTGGTGGAAATAGTTTTTCAGTGCAGCCTGAAACAATGAATCGCCCAATGTGTATTGCAGATTGTAGAGCATGGTAGCCGTTTTGTAGTACACCCCGCGATAACCACCCTCGTGACCAACCGCATCGTTAAAATCATTTGAGTGTGTATTGAGCGGCAGCTCTTCTTTATTCAATGCATCAAACAAGTATGCGTTATATACTCTTTTATCAACCACTACTTCAGGCTCGTAAAACAAACCTTTGTAGCCTTTAGGTTTATTATCAACCAATGTATCGCCATCTATGCGGCGCAGGCCCCATGCTGTGAGGAACTGCGTAAAGCCTTCATCAAGTGCAGCACGGTATGTTTCGTTATTACCCACCTGACCGTAGAACCAATTGTGCGCAATCTCGTGCACCAACAAACCACGATAACCGGGGTCGCTACCACCATCCAATGTCAGCATCGGGTATTCCATACCATCTGCTGCATCTGCCGCTACCATTTTAGGGTATTGGTACATGCCTACATCTTCAGAGAAAGTCTTGATGATTTTTGCAACATAATCTGCAGCATTCTGCCAGCCTTTTGCATGTGGTTCCTGCACAAGTGCTACGCATTCCACACCATTCCATGTAGTAGTACCTATGCGGTAAGTAGGGTCTGCAGTAAATGCAAAGTCGTGCACGTTGTTTGCTTTGAATCGCCATACTTTGCGCTCGTCTTTTTTGTAAGGAATTATCTCACTTGGTTTTTCATTCCACGGCTTCTTCGCAAAGTTTTTGATATCCAGTTTTGCACGCAGGTCGTCAGGCAATACTTCCTTCCTGTTTTGCAATGCACCTGTTGCTTCTACTATATAGTTTGATGCAAAATCGAGCGATACATCGTAAGAACCGAAGTCTGCATAAAACTCTTTATTAAGGTGTTGATGTGTATCCCATCCAAACTTGCGGTCGTACACACATATTTTAGGAAACCACTGCACACCGTTGTAGTGCTTGTAGCCCCATGCATCATACATCTTCATACGGCGGCGCGTAGCACCATTGTCGTAATAGGTCATGAAATTCATGCTGAAAGTAACCTTGCTATTGGGCAACAATGGTTTTGGCAGGTACACTTTCAATATGGTATTATCAAGCTCTGTTTTTACTTCCTGCCCGTCGGCCTTCAAGCCATCGATGGTAGTACCAAGCCCTTGCTTCTCGTACCTGCCCATACGTACTTTGGTATTGATAGCCTCTTCCAGATCGTGCAGGTGCGAGCCTTTTACAAAAGCATTCTGCCACAGGTGGAAATATACAAAGCGTAATGTATCGGGCGAGTTGTTCCAATACTCCAGCGTTTCTTCAGCAGATATGACATTAGTCAGCTCATTAACCTTGGCATCTATCTTATAGTGAACATCCTGCTGCCAGTAAGCCCCATCAGGTTTGCGGTTTTTCCAATACAGCGGATTGGAAGCACTTCTGTAATCGCCCGATTGTGCAAAAGTTGTTGTAGCAACTGTGAAGCACAGCAACAGAGATAAATATCTTCTCATATTAATCTTTTCGTAAAACTGCGTGAAAATACAACAAGGAAAATTGGCAGAAAGGGGGAAGTTTATAACAGGTGTTAATAGTTACGCGGATTATTTAAGGTATTTTTTACATTTAATTTACTCTTAATCCGAACTTATTGGTATATTTTTGTAGCTGAGGCAAATGAAGTGTGTGGTCGATATCGGATACAGCCCCTGTATGAGCTAACACCAGAGCTACAACCACAAAGCCTTCATCATATTACCGTTCTCAATTGCAGAGCGGTTTTTTTTATGGGTTTACTGATTGGTGTTGAGGAATTGTTTTACTGCTTCATTCCAATCATTTTTATGAGCTATCAGGTAACTTTCATGACCTGACTCTGGGAACAACACCAATTGCTTTTTACCTGCAAGATTTTGGTATACCCTATCTATCTCGGCACGGGTTACCCTATCATCTTTTTCACCAAACATCAATAGTGCAGGAAAAGTTACCGCCTTTGCATAATCCTGCGGATTATGGTTATATGCCCAGAAACCATTTTCAAACCCACCCCAAAACATAAGCATGTGTGCCATAGGGAATTTGGGCACATGCATCATATCGAAGCGAATAGCAACGGCATCATACATTGTTCCGAACGGACACTCTATCATAATACCTTGGGGGCTGACATATTTTTCATGAACAGCACGAAGTATTGCCGCAGCACCCATAGATGTACCCAATAGATAAATATTTTGCTCGCCCTGCTCCTTGCAATAATCAGCACAGACTTTTACATCTTCAGCTTCTTTATAACCCAGTGTTACCTGATTGCCTGATGACGCACCAGAACCAACAAAATCGGCAAGCATAACCTTATAACCCATTGAATGGAGTATTTCAGCTTTTTCAACCATACCCGACTTCTCTCCTGAAAAGCCGTGAAAGATGATAACAGTACCTTTTGATGAATCTTTATCTAAAAACCAACAATCTATATCCCCCCTTCCTTTCAATACAATATGCTTATAAGCATCGGAAGGCTTTGTTTGGTTAAGTGGTTTAGGATTATTAACACCTGTAAATAGTATCTTGATTTTATCTGCAGCAGTTAGCTGTCGTGCATCTGTCTTTACAGACACATCGTTGGAATAGTGGGTGAATTTATACGCATGAATAGCCGCGACAACATTTAGTAGAATAAATATTACAAACAGCCAACGCAGGATTCTCTTCATAGTTTACAGGCAATGATTTCGTTATTCCTCCCAACCCAGCTCTTTCAGCATACGTTTGGCTTCGCGTTTGCGTGGGCCACCCTCATCTACTATGCTTAGCAGTATGTCTTTTGCTTTGTAGCGGTTGCCCAATGCAACATAACAGCGTGCGGCACCAATAGCTGCTTCCTGACGTTTGCCCTTACTGCTTGCACCACGCATTTCCTGTGTATAGAGATTAAGCGCGTCGCTTGCCTTGCCCGATTTTAATAACTGGTCTGCTTTATCAATTTTGCTGACAGGCTCTAATGCTTCTTTTTCGCTTATTGTTACCGCTTTTACATCTTCAGTAGGCTGGTAGCTGTTGCCTGTAGCTCTTGAAGCATTTCCCGCTTGCATATCTGCTACATCTGAGCGTTCTTCTTTTGGCTTCATGCGCTGCTCTTCTACAAACTGGTTCTTTGCAGATGTTGCATATTTATCGGGGTTATCGTTTTTGATAGCACCCAATAATTGCTGCGTTGTTTTCTTTGCAGCTGCTGCTTCTATTTTATTGCCAAGCCTTTTCAGCAGTCCCTGCTTCTCTTCTTTTTCGGGTGCAGGTGCAGCCATTGCCACTACTCCCTTATCTTTTGTTGCGGGGCTTTGCGTTATAGATGGTTGCGTGCCTACTTCTGCTGCACCATTGCTTATCATATCCGCTGCTGCAGCTACTGCCTGTTCTGTATCTTCTACATATTGCGCTACTGCAGGTTGCTCTACAGGTGCAGGCTTTGGTAGCTCTTGCGCTACGGGTTGGCTTTCCTGCAATACATCGTTTGTAAGCCTGTAGTACCATATACCAACTATTGCAAACAAGATAACAGCCGCAACAGACATTGTCCTGAAAGCAAAATAGCTCCTCACAGGTTTTGCCTTTATCATGGCAGGTGAAGGCTTTTTCTTCGTGTCGTTTGTATGGGTATTATTTGCAGCTGACATATTTATATTGCGTGACGCCTGCGGATTTGCAGCACCAAGATGTTTTGTAAGGAAATCGGCATTGATGGTGTTCATTACTTCTATACCTTTTCCCTGCTGTGCCATCAGCCCGTCTGCAGCATCGCTGCACATAGGGCAACTGTGAAGGTGCTGCTCAACTGCATGCGCCTCTTCGGGGCTCATGCTGCCGCTTACATACTCCTTCAGTTGCTTTTTAGTAAGACAACTGCTCTGCTCGAAAATATGTTTCAATTGTTCCTTACTCATGTGTTCACGTTTCTTTTCGCCTCAAGTTTTATTTTCAGGTTTCGCTTGCCGTTCTGTATCGCACTTTTTACCTGCATCATGGTATAGCCTGTTTGTGCAGTTATATCTACGTAGCTCATCTTCTGCATATAAAACAGCTTGATGCAGGTACGCTGCTCATCATTCAGTTCTTCTACGCATGTTTCCAGATTATCCAGCAATTGCTCCTGTTCTATCTTATGATGCCATTCATCCTCAAATTCCATATTTTCTCCATGTTCGGCATCCGTATTTATCTCATGAACGGTTTTGCGGAGCTGCATGAAGCAATAATTTTTGCTTACTTGGTATAGCCATGGCTTGAATGCTTCTACCTTAAAACGACGCAAGTCTTCCAGCAGTTTTATGAATATCTGCTGCATGGCATCTTTTGCAGCTTCGGGGTCTTTCAGGTATTTGAGGCATATACCATACACCAGATGCCCGTAACGCTCAAAAAGCGCTGTAAACGCAGCCTGCTCGCCCCGCTGTGCATAGCGAAACACCAGTTCTTCATCGGCCAGTTTTTTATAATCTCCCTGCGGCAAAAGTCTACTCCCTTTATTCAGTTTCAGTTCAAGTAAAAATAAACAAATAGATGTTAAGAAATCATCATAATACATATACTCAAAAAGAGTATATACAATCTTGTCACATAAGGCTGAGAACCTATGTTTTTCTGCTTCAAAAAGCTATATTTGCCCCACTTTATTTACAACACATAGTTTTAATATGAGTTCATTATTCTACTTAGTCCCGGCGTTTGGTGTGCTGGCGCTGCTATACACCATGGTCAAGGGCGCATGGGTTAGCAAACAAGATGCCGGCAACGACCGCATGAAAGAAATTTCTAAGTACATAGCGGAGGGTGCTATGGCGTTTTTGAAGGCAGAGTATAAAATACTCACCTATTTCGTAATCATAGCGGGTTTGCTGCTGGGCTTCATGGGCTACAGCAATCCTAAATCGAGCCCCGTGATAGCGCTTGCGTTCATCATTGGTGCTGTATTCAGCGCATTGGCAGGTTTTATAGGCATGCGCATAGCTACAAAGGCCAACGTACGTACTGCACACGCTGCACGTACCAGCCTCAGCAAGGCACTGTCTGTTTCTTTTGGCGGTGGTGCTGTAATGGGTATGGGTGTTGCCGGTCTGGCGGTGCTGGGTCTTGGTAGCCTTTTCATCATTTTCAAAATGATGTTTGCACCAGATGCATTGGTAAACAGCGAAGAAATGGAACGTGCTATTGAAGTACTGACAGGTTTCTCTCTGGGTGCTGAAAGCATTGCACTGTTTGCACGTGTGGGTGGTGGTATCTACACAAAAGCTGCAGACGTTGGTGCTGACCTTGTAGGTAAAGTAGAAGCAGGTATTCCTGAAGATGACCCACGCAACCCTGCAACTATTGCAGATAACGTAGGTGATAACGTAGGTGACGTAGCAGGTATGGGTGCCGATCTTTTCGGTTCTTATGTTGCTACCGTACTGGCTACAATGGTACTGGGCCGCGAAACTGCATCTGTAGATAATTTCAACGGCTTTGGTCCGATATTGCTGCCTATGCTGATAGCAGGTTTCGGTATCGTTCTTTCTATCATTGGTACTATGATGGTACGCATATCTGACAGTGCAGGCATTAGCACAAGTGCTGTGCAAAGAGCGCTGAACATGGGCAACTATGGCTCTATGGTACTGACTGCAATTGTTTCTTACTTCCTTGTAATGTATATACTGCCATCTTCTATGGAGCTGCGCGGCCATGTATTCAGCAATACGCAAGTATTTGGTGCTATCGTGATAGGCCTTGTGGTTGGTACGCTGATGAGCATCATTACAGAATACTATACTGCAATGGGTAAACGCCCTGTATTGAGCATCATCCGTCAGTCTGCAACAGGCCACGCTACAAACGTTATCGGCGGTCTGGCTATTGGTATGGAAAGTACATTCCTTCCTATTCTGGTACTTGCTGGTGGTATCTGGGGTTCTTATGCTATGGCAGGCCTTTATGGTGTGGCAATAGCTGCTGCAGGTATGATGGCTACTACGGCTATGCAATTGGCAATCGACGCTTTTGGCCCGATAGCTGATAACGCAGGTGGTATTGCCGAAATGAGCGAACTGGAAAAAGAAGTACGTGAAAAAACTGACATACTGGATGCCGTTGGTAACACAACTGCTGCTACAGGTAAAGGTTTTGCGATTGCATCTGCTGCACTGACTGCACTGGCACTGTTTGCTGCTTATGTAGGTGTTGCAGGCATCGATGGTATTGATATCTACAAAGCAGAAGTACTGTCTATGTTGTTTGTTGGTGCTATGATACCTTTCATCTTCTCTTCTCTGGCTATCCGCGCGGTTGGTGAGGCTGCTATGGCAATGGTTGAAGAAGTTCGTCGCCAGTTCCGTGAAATACCGGGCATTATGGAAGGTAAAGGCAAACCTGAATACGACAAGTGTGTTGCTATCTCTACAGATGCTTCTATCAAAAAAATGATACTGCCGGGTGCCATCACAATTGCGGCTCCGTTGTTGGTAGGTTTCCTTGCAGGCCCTGAAGCACTGGGTGGTATGCTTGCAGGTGCTACTGTAAGTGGTGTACTGATGGGTATGTTCCAGAACAACGCAGGTGGTGCTTGGGATAACGCTAAGAAATCTTTCGAAAAAGGTGTTGAAATAAATGGCGAGATGTACTACAAAAAATCTGATCCGCACAAAGCATCTGTAACAGGTGACACTGTGGGCGATCCTTTCAAAGACACATCAGGTCCGTCAATGAACATCCTGATTAAACTGATGTCTATTGTTGCACTGGTTATTGCGCCTACACTGGCAAACATGTACAGCAATAAAACTACAGAAACAGCAAAAACACCTGTTAAACAGGAAGTGAAAGCACCTGTAGTAACAATGAAATAGTTAAGAGTTGTTATTAAGAAAAAACACCGCTAAATGAGCGGTGTTTTTTTATTGCGGTTTGTTATACAATTTACTTTTTACAATGCCTCTTTTGTGCAGCCAGTGTGCCATAGATACACGCAACACACCAAAGCCATACTTCATACTTCGGCTGAAATTGATGCTGCTTGCTTCTTCAAAATATTTGGTAGGACATGTAACCTCGCCTATCTCGTAGCCATTCATAAATATCTGCGATATCATTTCGTTGTCGAATACAAAATCATCGCTGTTGTGCGTGAAATCGATAGAACGGATAACCTCTGCACTGAATGCACGATAACCTGTATGGTATTCGCTCAACTTTTGCCCAAGCATAATGTTCTCGAACAATGTAAGGCAACGGTTGAAGATGTATTTATACATGGGCATACCACCTTTCAGTGCACCTTTACCCAGTATACGGCTACCGAATGATACAGGATATACATCAAATGCAATTACAGCGGCCATAGCATGTATCAGCTTTGGTGTATACTGATAGTCGGGGTGAAGCATGATAACAATATCTGCACCTATCTCCAATGCTTTTGCATAGCAGCTTTTCTGATTGCCACCGTACCCCTTGTTTATTTCGTGGCGTATTATGTGCCTGATACCCAGTTTCGCACCCACCTCGGCCGTATTATCGGGGCTGTGGTCATCTACCAGTACCACATCGTCCACTATATCAAATGGTATCTCTGCATACGTGCGCTCCATTGTAAGGGCGGCTTTGTAAGCAGGCAGTACTACCACTATTTTTTTACCGTTCAGCATATATTCTGGTCAAAAGTAAAACGTCTTAATTCAAAAGTGAAATCAAAGGGCTTAATTCGCCACTTTATAATCACCATCAACAGGTTTCATGCCTGTTACAATCAGGTTGCTGGTTGCTTTTCCCAATATCCTATCCTGCATATCATACACTCTACACTCTACGTGTATTATTTTCTTACCTGCACGTATCACTTCTGATGTTGCCTTTAGTCTGTCACCCTCTTTTATAGCATACAGGAAATCTACATTCAGGTTCAGTGATGTGTAGTGGTTATTCGTATCCAGACTTACTACAGCCCAGCCTATCACCTCATCCATCACCAATGCCATCATGCCACCGTGTATATTGCCATATGGGTTGGTCATTTCATGCTTCACCTCCAGCGAAATCGTGGCCTTGCCTTTGTCTATAGCTTCCAGCGTAAAATTCATCCAATTGCCTGCTGCAGAACGTGAGTCTGTCACAACCTTTCCCAGATAATTATCCTTTATAAATTGCAGCAATGCGCCCTGCGGTATTTCCTTATAACTCATTTCTTCTTCTTATTTTCTTTGGCAACTTTCAATGCTGTTACCATCTCAATCATTTTATCTATGCGGCGTTGTCTTGTTTCAGGTTTCTTAGCCTCTACTATCGCCTCTACATATTCTTTCTTGTGGGTAAAGGACATTGCATTGAAAAAATCTTCAAGCCCTTTAAAAGGTTTCATAGCCGCTATTGCATCTGCCGGCAATGCAACTGTTCGTTTCTCATAATCTATCCCTTCCATATTGCGCTCCTTTGCTGTCTTGTCTCTCAGGTAGGTTTTATTGAGGTCTTTTTCTTTTATACGCATACCGCTCCAAACATCACTGATTGAAGCTGAGCTTACAAAATGATAGGTAGATTTATTGACAACATCCCAACCATCATCTCTTACAAGATCCGAAATGATGCCACTGCTCTTCTTAGGATATGCAATCCAAACCACTGCATCTTTTTCAAGCCTAGATATCAGTTTTTCGTAGTGCTTGTCAAGATCAACCTTGTTGCAGGCAAACAATATGCACTGATTGTATTTTGCTTTACCTGCAAGGTTTGTTTTTACCTCAAAAGCATCAAACATACCCAAACAATCATCGGGCATATTTAACACCAGCAAGGGGCTATCCTGTTTTAACCTCAGTTTGTCAGTTACAGCCATTACATATGTAATTTGGGCGCAAAGTTACCTGTTTTTATGTGGTATGCCCAAAACAAAAGCGGACCGAAAAAATTCGGCCCGCTCATTGTTATGTCAAAAATCAAAATTACCTGGTAATCACAAATGGCTTGGTTGCCATAGCTTCTGCATCTATCACTTTCAGTACATAATTGCCTGCAGGCAAAGCATGCACGTCTATCACCTCTTTCTTCATGCCTCCTGATTTCAGCTTCAGCACTGTTGATCCGACACTGTTTACCACAATCATGTCCGCACCTTTTGCAGGAGCGTTATCAAACTCCAGGGTTATGTTATCTGTAGCAGGATTTGGATATAAATTCACGCCCTTGCCCGCTTCTATGTTTGATATACCCAATGGTATTATCATAGCAGTTGTGTCAGAACCACAATCATTTGTCAGTATCAACAATACCTTATAATTGCCGCTGTTGGCATAGATATGTATTGGGTTTTGCATGATAGAACTACTACCATCACCAAACAACCATAGTATAGTATTGGCATTAGACATACCACCCACTGTAAAGCGATATTTATTGCCTTCTCTGGTATATGTGATACCTGAGGTTCTAGGCAATGGTTTCAGTGTTACATTCACAGTATCGCTGCCTATGCAATAACGGTCAACCTCTACCCAGTATTTACCAGGCTGGTCTTTGACATTGATTGTTTGTGTCTGCAGTTGATTGTTCCACATATATGTAGCACCAAAATGACCAGCGTCCAGTATGATATCCTGCTTTTCACAACCTACTATATCAGCGCCCAGATTTACTACAGGCGCCTGCCCTACGAATGCCTTAATTGGCAACAGCGGACTTTCACAAACTGAAGCCGGTTTGCTATAAAATACTCTTCCATTAAACATCCTGCCTGCGTTGGTACTGCCGAACTGAGCACATAGCCCCGTACCGGTTTCAATAGACAAATCCGGATTGGTATAGGTTGTAGTACCATTCGTATACGAAGCATTGTAGTTGAAATAGAAACCGTATGTAGTACCGCTATTGAGTAATATAGGATTGTTTACTGTAAATCTTGTTAGCGTTGTTGTAGACGTAGCATTGACAGTTGCTGTACCCAACAGTGTCCATGCTGCTGCATTTGTTTCATTGCCTATAAATGTACCAACTCGGTAATACACATTAACTGTTTGCGAACCAGTGGCTGCAAATAATGCTGCAAAACTATCTACACGCAAATTGGTAGCTGGTATAAGATTTACCATTGCACCACCGGTACAGCCATTGCCTGCTGCAGAAGTGGTAAATAATGACCCTGTATCTGTAGTAAGCGGCTCTGAACATACATACAGCAGCGTATCTTTCTGCATGTTTGGAATACGCAGTGTATCACCTACAAAAAGTTTATTACCATAAACAGGTGTTCTGTACCAATTGTGCCTATAGCCATCAGGCAATACATGCAACATTGCCTCTTGTCCTATACAAACAGAATCGACTCTTATCACAGGTATGTTTGCAGAAGGTTTAACCAGAAAGTTGTTGAATGACGAGGTATCATTTGCAGGGATATCATCAGGACCTGCCTGCGATATTATAGCGCGCACATTAAATGGCCCTGTAAACATGAATGTGTAGTCAGGAAATGTTAATGTATCTGTACGGAATGGCGCTAGTGTATTTGTGTAAGGCAATATGTTTGTAAGCACTGTAGGACCATTCAGATTGAGGCTAACAGTGAAGCCTGTAACAGGTGTTGTACCATTGTTATAGATAACTACTTTGGCAGGTACTACTTTGTACGGGCACAGTTCCATGCCATCTTTAGGCGTAAGTACAGTTTGTACTTTTACATCTTTATTTGGTGCAGGTGTTATCGTAACTACATAATCTTCTGTTTCGCCTGTTGCATTGTTTGTACAGGCATTAGCAGCAGCATTTCCTGATGCCGCACTGCGTATACGCAAGCCTGTAGGGCCAGGCACTGCGCCGGGAGGCACTTGAAATGTAACACTACCATTAGGTGCTGATGTATTTATTTGTACCCACTCGCTTGCTTCAAAAGTACCGTTCTGATTTGCATCTAACCACATAGAACCGATGGCAGGCGCACCATACTTAACTTTTAGTACATACAAACCACCAGCTTGCAAAGAAGCTGTTGTTGAGCCACCGATAGGATACTGTGTATAAAAGCCCGGTGCTGAGCCCGGAGAAGCGTTATTTAATGTAGTTTCAAGTATCTGAACAGAATCTATTGATAATCCCGGTGCACCACCCAAACCGGTTTTGCAATAACAGAAATAGAAATTATTAAATGTTATAGCTACAGGTGCTGTGATTGACGATTGATTGCCATTAGCACATGTAACTACACACCTATAGTTGGTAGATGTGATGATAGATGTAGTGAGCGAAGCCGTTGTAGCACCTGCAACATTAGTATAAGTACTACCTGTAGTTGGTTTAGACTGCCATTGGTATGAAATACCTGTACCATAGCTGTGACCTGTTAGTGAAATTGTGAAATTGCCGGGACAAACTGTAGATGGCCCTACAATAGTACCTGCATTTGGCGTACCGGAACAAGCAGGTGTTGGCGGATCAAAACGAAAGCCGTTGCCATTGCCCGGCCATGCAGTGGCAGTAGCCGTAGATGTAAACGAACCATTTACTGCATTTATAAACCTATTAGCACCACCTACAGCATCTTCTATACCAATAGAACGGCCTGTGGTTAATGCACCAGCCTGAGTACCATATAAAAACTCTATACGCCCGGGGAATATAGAAGTAGGGCCGTATAGCTTTATCATAAAGTTTATCAGGTTTGTAGTTGTAGCACTAAAACCTGAACCTACAGCATTTCTCCACTCAAAAGCATAGACACCATTACCTGCAAGGCCATGTACCATACTACCCACACCTGTTGGTGCAGGAAAATTTGCGCCCATATCGCCAAACCACGCTGCTAGTGTGTTGTTAGGAACCGTTGCAGAAAACAAATTTCCAGGTGCACGCCCTTGTGCAGCAGATACAGACAGTGTTTGATTGCCCATTCCTATCCAGCCATTTGTACAGAATGTAACCTGTGTAAAATTGTTGCCATTGTAAGTAAATGTAAATGGCAGATTTACCAATACAGATCCATCATCCTGATTGCCCGACATACCGGGAGAAAGCTGTGCATCAGTATTAATAATTGTCCCGTTAACCTGCGAATAGGCTTGTCCTGTTAATGCAGTGCGAACATACGCTGTTATCTGTGCAGATAACTTACTACTGATACTTAGCGTTAATAACAAGAGTAGTATTCTTGTTTTTGATTGTAGATACTTGTAAGACATAACAAGGGTATTTATGTTGTTTAACGTAAGGGAGTAATCAATGTTAGACGGCAAGATGTGAAAAAGGGCATGAGGTTGTAATTTGTATAACAAAGGTAGAGTAATATTTTACCATGTAATTTTTATTAACACTTTTTAACACGTTTTTAATTAGTAAATTTTAATGTAAAATTAATATCCACCATTCCTTAACCAGTTTTTATGCAAATTGCTTTGTATAATCAGGTTAATCTATTAACACTATAAATTTGGTCTATATAGGTTTTATAGCGTAGGTTTGTATAACTATTATCAATATTATGACCATTACACAATTAGAATATGTTGTCGCTGTAGCTACATACAAAAGCTTTGTGGCAGCTGCAGATAAATGCTTTGTGACACAACCGACACTCAGCATGCAAATACAAAAACTGGAAGAAGAACTTGGTATAAAGCTATTTGACCGCAACAAGCATCCGATAGCTATTACAGAATTGGGTGAGGAAATCGTAGAGCAGGCAAAAGTAGTATTGGCAGAATGTGAGCGCATTAATGAGTTGATACAAAAACAACAGAATACAGTTAGTGGCGTTTTTAAACTGGCAGTTATTCCTACTGTTGCGCCATATATACTTCCAGGACTACTTGAGAACTATGCTGCAAAATACCCTGACGTTAAACTTCAGGTTAAAGAAATGGAAACTAAGCAAATCATCACCGCACTTCGCAATAATGAATTGGATGCTGCTTTGTTGAGTACACCATTGGAAGAATCTAACATTAAAGAATATCCGCTGTTTTCAGAACCATTTGTTGCCTACTTCTCTCCTGATGAACCTGCGCTTAAAAAGCGTATGATTTCGGCATCTGATATTGCTATGGAGCGTATATGGCTGCTGAATGAAGGGCATTGTATGCGCAATCAGGTACTGGACCTGTGCAGCGACCAAGTGCAGGCACTGCAGGCAGATAAGCCATACCGTTATGATAGCAGCAATGTAGAGATGCTGCGCAAAATGGTAGATAAAAATAAAGGCATCACTGTATTGCCGGAGCTTGCAACAATGGAATTCACAGAAGATCAGCAAGACCGTGTACGCTATTTTGAAGATCCGGAACCGGTTAGAGAAATCAGCATCATTACAAACGATCATTTTGTACGCTCATCGCTGCTGCAGACAGTTACAGATGAGATAATAAATCTGGTACCCGAAAAAATGCGTGTACAAAAGAAAAACAGGAAAGTGCTGCGTATACAGTCTGCTAAACTGTAGCAACTATAATACGGTTGATGCCGTTTTCGAGCACTGTAAGATCAGGGAATACAGATTTTACGGAACGCTCTACAGTAGACCAATCTGTATTATTCAGTACAATATAATTCAACACAAAATGTCCGCCGGGCTTTATGCATAGGCGGCATTTTTTTAAGAAGTCTTCTGTGGTAACAAATGCAGGCACTACTCTGCTATTGAAGATATCAACCACAAGCATGTCTTGCTGTTGTTTATAATCATTCATAAACAACAAGGCATCTGCACACACTGCTTTCGATTTTGCTACTATATCGGCATGTAATGTCTGCATTGCCCATTGCAAAATCGTTTCATCATACTCTACAAAAGTATATGCAGGCTTCATCCCTTTAGCTTGTAGTATCTGCGCAACGCTACCTAGCCCAGTACCCAATATCAAAACGTCCTTTACATTGTATAACAACGCTCCCAGATGATTAAAAGCTATTGTAAGTGGTCTATACCTGTCCCCGTCTGAATATAAGGCATCGCGCGTTGCTAATTGAAACTGGCCATTACTAAGACAAAGCTCCAATACACTATTATGTACTGTAGAAGCCTTAGCTATCTGCACAGGATACAGATAGCTAAGTATTTTCTTGTATAGCGGAATGTGCACCAATATTATTGTGTAGCAAGTGCTTTTGCTTTTGGCATCCAACCTTTCAGTTGGCTGACGCGTGTTTCATCGCTAGGGTGTGTACTAAGAAACTGTGGCGGTTTTTGACCACCTTTTGCAGCCATGCGTTGCCAGAAACTAATAGCCTCTTCGGGATTATAACCGGCCATTGCCATAAAATACAGCCCCATTTCATCTGCTTCACTTTCGTGTTTGCGAGAGAAAGCCAGTATACCCAGTGTAGACGTAGCGCCTATACCATAATTGAATATCTGTTGTGTTTCTGCAGGTTTTGACGACATTAATGCAGACAATCCCTGTGCACCATATTGAGCAGCTATTTGTTGGCTTACACGCTCATTACCATGCCTTGCTATGGCATGTGCAATCTCATGCCCCATTACAACTGCCAGCCCTGTTTCATTCTGCGTAATAGGCAGTATACCTGTATATACGGCTACTTTGCCACCAGGCATACACCATGCATTCACCTCATTACTGTTTACCAGATTAAACTCCCAATTGTAGCCTGCAATCAAATCCAGTTTTCCTCTCTCTTGCAAAAACTGTTTTACAGCTATTACCATCTTATTGCCAACGCGCTTCACCATTTCGGCATCATTGCCTGTTAATGGCTTGTTTGTACCTATAAAACTTGAATATTCTTTGACTGCCAGTTGTTGCATATCGCCCTCAGGTGCAAGGTTCAATGAACTTCTGCCTGTAACTGGGTTTTTAAAACACGAACTCAATACACTTGATACTGTCATCAATGACAGAACAATACATAGTTTTTTCATACCATAAAATTACAGTTTAGTTAATCACTCAAAAATAAAATCTACTATTTGCGGAACCTGCGCTTGCGGAATAATGGCACTTTGCTTTCATTACCACTCAGCAACCTGTTGATGTTTTTGTGGTGTGTAAGTACCACCAGACAGGCTGTAGCTATGGCAAAGATGCGATAGCTCAATTCCGGTTCTTTAAAGATAAAGAGTATTAATAACGGGAATGCTATACTGGCAGCAATGCTACTCAGCGATACATAACGGGTAAGGTAAAGCATACCTACAAATACCATAACCAGACTAAGTGCTGCTAATGGCTGTATAGCGAGTATCATACCAAAAAGGGTAGCAATCCCTTTACCACCGCGAAAATCGGCCCAAATCGGGAAAATATGACCTAATACTGCCACTAAACCCAACAGTATCTGCAAATTGGTAATTGCTTCAGACTGCCAGCCATATTGTGATAACAATGAAAGTTTTACTGCTATAAAGCCCTTTAGCATGTCTACAAACATAACTGCAGAGCCCGCTTTAGAACCTAAAATCCTGAATGTATTTGTTGCACCTGCGTTGCCACTACCATGCTCTCTGATATCAATGCCATACACCCTCTTGCTTACCCAAACGGCCGTAGGAATAGAACCTATCAGGTATGCCAGTACTATTAGTATTGCAATCGTCATTCGTTTAATTTCCTGTTGAAGAAAACAAATATAACCTTTCAGCTCGGTAAATCCTATACCGAAAGGAGGTGCAATTTACCACTTTTTTGAAGGAATTATTACCTTATAATTAAATGATAAATATATACTTATGCACTATTTAATGCATTGTAGCGTAATCCAACCGTTGAGTGTATTGGTTTCAATACCGATGAATCCGGCATCAGTAGCTACAGTTTTAACAATTTCTTCGTCTTCTGTCAGCAAACCACTCATCAGTAAAATACCGCCTGATTTTACAGATTTGTACAGGTCTGTCATATAATGCAGTAGTATATGCCTGTTAATATTGGCAAGAATAACGTCATACTCCCTAGGTATAACATGCTCCATACTACCTTGTTGTACTTCTATGACATTGCAGTTATTTCTTTGTACATTTTCCTGAGAGTTCTCAAAAGACCACTCATCGTTATCTATCGCCAAAACATATTTAGCACCAAGTTTTTCGGCAAGTATGGCCAGTATACCTGTACCTGTTCCAAAATCAAATACATCTTTACCCACGAAATCTATATACTGCATCCTTGTCATCATCAGCTTTGTGGTAGCATGATGCCCTGTACCGAAAGACATTTTGGGAGTGATGACAATCTCATAAGGTGTTGCAATATCCAACTTATGAAAATCTGCACGCACGGTACAAAAGCCATCTACTATCACCGGCTGAAAATTCTTCTCCCACTCTGCGTTCCAGTTTTGATGTCCGAGCGTTTCCACATCATATGGCACTTCGTATTCAGATGCTATCAGCTGTAGCGTTTCTGTATCGAAATCTGCTGCATCTACATATGCCAGCAGGCTTTCGTCTGTTTCTTCAAAACCATTGTAGCCTTCAGCAGACAGTCTGGCAATCAGTACTTCTCTCTTAGTAGCTTCTATGGTATGTAATACCGCTTTATTGTATTGCATATAGGCTGCAAAGGTACACATAAAAAAACAGCCTCTGTATGAAACAGAGGCTGTGTATGTTGTATAAGGTTGATATTATTTATTAACCCTGTTACCACGTTGATTCAAATCCGGTTCTGTATCCGGCTCACCATCTTCGTTAGCATTTTCATTTTGCTGCAGGTTTTTAGACTGATCGTCCATGTTACCAGGCTTAGCGCTATTGTACAGGATGCGGCGTGTAGGAACATCAGTTACTATACGGAATTCTGTACGACGGTTCAGCTGACGGCCATCAGGATTGTCTTTATTACCCACTGTATTTGGAGCAGCAGGCATTGCAGCACCGAAACCTTTTGCTACCAGACGGCTTTGTTCAATACCACCTGTACCTGTCAGATAATCGATAACAGATTGTGCACGTTTTTCAGACAGTTTTTTGTTGTAGTCGTCTTTACCTTTACCATCTGTGAAAGAGTAAACCTCTACGTTGAATGAAGGATTGTCTTTCAGGAAGGCAACTACAGAATCCAGAGAAGCTACTGATTCAGGACGCAGATCAGCTTTGTCAAAATCGTAATAAACATTGTTTACAGAGAAAGTATATACCGGAGTTATTTCGTCCATGTAGATAGTTACTGTAACTGTATCACCCGGATCTGTGCGCTTATAGTCCATAGTGCTAACAGAAGCACGTGAAGAAGCGTATTGTGTTTTATCACCAGTTAATACATAAGATTTACCACGAGCCATATTGAAGCCGAAAGTACCATCTGTAGAGTTGAAAGTTTTCAGGTCACCATTTTGGTCTACCATTTTAACTACAACTTCACTCATTTGTTGTTGAGTCTTACGATTCACAACTTTACCCATTACGAACAGTTTAGGTTCATATTGAATACGCCAGATATCATCACAACAAGTTGGGTTTTTCAGCGCAATAGAACCAACACGGTTTGATACGATGTAAGCATCAGGCTTACCAACAGGATCTTGAATGAAATACATTTCATCAGCAGCTGTGTTGATAGGATAACCCAGATTCTGTACGTTAGTGTAACGCGACGGACCACCTACAGCAGAGAAGATATCAAAACCACCCATAGTTACCCAACCTTTAGAAGCGAAGTACAATTTACCTTCGCGGCTGTCGTAGTATGGAGTAATTTCATCTTCTTCAGTATTAACTTGTTTACCTGCATTCTGAGGACGGCGGTAACCACCTGTACGAGTATCAATTACTGAGTACCAGATATCATAACCACCGCGGCTTTGCAATTTGCGGTTTGAAGAGAAGAACAATACTTCTTTCTTACCAACTTTTGCGCAGAATGGGTTTGTATTAGAACCACCTTCGTTGATACCTTCGCCCAACAGTTTAGGTTCTGTCCATTTAGATTTTTCGAAATTAGAAACGTAGATTTTACACTCTATTTTCATTGAATCTGTTTCACCACATTTTGTGAAATAGAAACGATCACCACCAGGGCTGTAACAGCCGTTAGCTACGTGCTCTCTTTTAGAGTTATAATCACCATCATTATAGTTCAACGCCCATTGGAAAGAATCTGCCTGCTCTACATGTTTCTGTTTGTGAGAAACCATGAAACGAGACATGTAGTCACCAGTACGTTTGTCTATTTCAGCAACGCTGTTTTGACGCATAGTAGAGAACAACAAAGAAGAATCGCCAAGTGGATATGGAGAAGACTCTGTGTAAGCACTGTTCACATTAGGACCAGCGTTAACGATGCTAACCTGCTGAGGATCCTTGATAGAATTCATAGCCATGTTACAGCCTTCAATTTCACGCAACGCACGCTTTTTCATTTTCTTGTACGTCTTCGGGTTGTCTGCGATGAACTTATTGAACTTAGCAATAGCAGCATCGTAGTTACCAAGTTGCTTTTCCATCAGGGCAGACCTGTAGATAGCTTCCGGATACAGCTTAGAAGATGACGAATACACTTCTGCATAGTACGCAGCAGCAGGCGCATAGTCTCTTGTATAAGAATAGCACTCTGCCAGCTGGAAGGTCAGGTACATATTTCGTTCGTCTTCCTGCTTTAATTGTTGGTAGTACTCTATCGCGTTGAAGTAGCTTCCATCGCGGAAGAGTCCGTCAGCCCAACGAAGTTTTTTATAGTACGGAAGTTTAGAAACAGGATCGTCTGCTTTATTTCTATACTTTTCTTTGCGTTGCTGCTGAGCGTTAGCATCAATTTGAATTGTAACTAAAACCGTAGCCAGAATCAGGAACAGCCAATTTTTTCTCATGTTAGCGAGCGTTGTTAATGGGTATAAAAGTATAAATTGCTTTAAAAAAAAGAAAGGGCTTTAAAAAATTTTTTTGCCCTTTCTTTTTCAGATATTTTTTATTACTAAAAACGTGTACAAGGATAGATCAATTTGCGAGCGAAATCAAGTGGATCAGGTGCTATGTACACCAGAGAGATTTCGAAGCCGCCATTGCCGTTAGAAGCTGTTTTAAGGCTAGATGTATTGTAGTCGTAGCTAACACCTACACGCAAACCTTTAAATTCAACACCTGCATTTACCATCAGTGCATCGTTTGAGCGGTAGTAACCACCAAGGAATACTGCTGTAGTAAAGTTGCGGAATTCAGGATTACCAACAATCAGGTGGAATTCGTTACCTGCAACCATTTCTGTAGCTGTAGACTGGGACTGATACAGGAACGCAGGACGCAGGCTGAATGTTTCGCTCAGATAAGCTACCGCACCTATTTGTGCTGTGTAACGCATACCTAAACCTACATCGCTATTACGCTTTTTCATCAGAGATTCCTGTGGTTGGTTCAGGTTGTTAGCGCCAAGGCCAATAACATAACCAAACCTAGAACCTACTGAATGCGCCCAAGAGATACCGGCATTCAATGTAAAGTAGTTCACCCTGTTATTCATAGCCTCGCCCGATGTACCCGGATCAAAGCCTTGATTGTTGAATTCGTTAGGGAAATACAACCTTGTCAGGTCGATGCTTTTTTGAGTATAACCACCTTGAAAGCCTACAGACAATGTTTTATTTTGTCCGTTACCCAGGAATTTGTGATAAGCGATAGAACCTAACACAGACAGGTTAGACAGGTTACCATCACCCGCACGGTCGTTATACAATTGCAAACCTGCAGCCAGATTATCATCATGCGAAAGATCGTTGATGATAGGAGCGTCCACAGATACCGCGTACGTTTTGAAAGGAGATGTTACACTCCTCCACTGATCGCGATAAATAGCTGCTGCACGCCATTGTCCGCTGAATGCACCCGTAAAAGCAGGGTTCACAATAAGCGGCGATGCGGTGAACTGCGTAAAGTGGATGTCTTGCGCCTGAACGCTGTTGAAGGTAAGCGCTAATGCCGCTACCAAGCTTGCCCGGCTAATTGTATTTTTCATCGTCATGATATATTAACCTGTTATTGTGTTAGTATCTGAATGTTAAAAATATACTTTTCTATTAGTGGAAAAAACTGCTTTTCAACCTATTGTTTCAATATACAGTTCAATCCCAACGGTTGAAAATACGGAAATATTTCAAAGTTGCAATGCCTGTGCTTATAATTTTTAGTTCTACTGCTACCTGTCAACTACCTGTCAAACCTGTTAAAATTCCTGATTTTACTACCGTGTATGAGATATAGACAGCCCGCTATTTATTTTGGTTGGATTGTATTTTATTTCAATGTGTACCCCTATCATATTTATAAAATCAGCCATTCATAAACCATTTTTTTCCTGCACAGTTTTTTTATAATTGTACTTTTGCATGCTACTGCCTGCTATGGCCAAAACGACAAAGACTACCCAGAAAAAAGCTGCTGAGCAGCCCGCCGATAATATTACGACTTCGAAAATTGACCGTATCAGGCAGATAAGGCTTGGTGCTGGGCTTTTTTTAATGCTATTCGGCATCTTCCTGACTGTATCTATTATCAGTTATTTCTACAATTGGACTGTAGATTTTGATAAAGCATCGCTGAGCTCCCTTGCCGACAGCAAAACAACTGTAGAAAACTGGGGCGGACGCTTTGGTAATACACTGGCTCAATCGCTGGTATATAAAGGTGCGGGTGTAGCATCGCTGGCCATAGGCATTTGGATATCTATGCTGGGGCTTAATATGATATATGGCAAGCGTGTAGTGCCTGTAATGCGCTACCTGCGCTGGCTTTCAATACTGTTACTGATTGTAGCGCCTATACTGGCTTATATACTTCCTCATTCTACATTTCCGTATGGTGGCGCGTGGGGCAATGTAGCTATCGAATACATGAATGGCTTCTTTGGCCATGGTGGCACGGGTATGATACTTTTTGCCATTGTATGCTTCTTTGCATTTGTGGTTTTCGCATTGGATATCTCCCCTATTCTTCGCCGCGCACGCACTACAGCCAAAGCAGTTGCAAACATTATACCTACTGCCGTAAAAACAGATGATGATGCTATTGCTGCTGAAGCAGAAACGCCTGCAAAAGAAGCCGCTACTGCACCAGCAAAACCTTCGTCTGTAAAAACAGAAGGTGGCGATTTTGTGAAGCCGATACTGATGGAGGAAGAACCTGTGCAGGATGAATGGAACATGACTATGACAGACAAAGCCGCACCACACACCAATACACTGAAAACCATGCCTGTTGCAGATCTTGGCATGACAGCGGAAGAAATAGAAGAGGAGGAAATGCTTGATGAAGAGGAAGAAGAATTGATGGATCAAACATCAGATGAAATTGAAACTGAAGAAGAGGAAGAAACTGAGGATGACGAACCTGCTACAGAGGTAGAACTGACCGTGCCTATAGCAGACAAAGAAAAGAAAGCACCACAACAGGCAGAGCACGAACTGGCTATAGAAGTAAAGCAGGACGAAGAACCTGTTGTAATAGCGCAGAACGCGCACATAAGTATTGAAGACAATGAGCCTTATGCACCTGAGTTGGATTTGAGAGATTACAAATTCCCTACGCTCGATTTGCTGCAAGACCGTACAGAAACCATTACGCTTGATAAAGACGAACTGGAGAAAAATAAAAACCAGATCATCCAGACGCTGCGCAGCTTTGGTATTGAGATACAACGCATCAGTGCAACGGTAGGCCCTACAGTTACCCTGTACGAAATAGTACCTGCAGAGGGTGTGCGCATATCTAAAATCCGCAATCTGGAAGATGATATCGCCCTGAATCTGGCAGCACTGGGTATACGTATCATTGCACCTATTCCCGGGCGTGGCACAATAGGTATTGAGGTACCTAATACCAACAAGCAGATAGTATCTATGCGCACGCTGCTGGCTAGCGAAAAGTTCGCAAAATCGAACATGAGCCTGCCGATAGCTTTGGGTAAAAAGATTGATAACGAGAACTACATTGTAGACCTTGCAACCATGCCTCACTTGCTGATGGCTGGTGCTACTGGTCAGGGTAAGTCTGTGGGTATCAACGCTATACTGGTATCGCTGCTGTATAAAAAGCACCCATCGCAACTGAAGTTTGTGATGATAGACCCTAAGAAAGTAGAGCTGTCTATATACCGCACTATCGAAAAACACTTCCTTGCAAAACTGCCAAACGAAGAAGAGGCCATCATTACCGATACCAAAAAAGTTATCTATACGCTGAATGCACTGTGTATAGAGATGGATAATCGTTATGAATTGCTGAAAGAAGCAGGAGCAAGGAACATTAAAGAATATAACGAGAAGTTTATTGCACGCAAACTGAACCCGCAACGCGGCCATAAATACCTGCCGTTTATAGTGCTGGTAATAGATGAGTTTGCCGACCTGATAATGACTGCGGGCAAAGAGGTGGAAATGCCTATTGCGCGCCTTGCACAACTGGCACGTGCTATTGGCATACACCTCATCATCGCTACGCAGCGCCCGAGTGTGAATGTCATCACAGGTACCATCAAAGCCAACTTCCCGGGCCGTATTGCATTTAAAGTATCCGCTAAAGTAGATAGCCGTACCATTCTGGATGCCGGTGGTGCTGAGCAACTGATAGGACGCGGTGATATGCTCGTATCTTACGGTAGCGAACTGCTGCGTGTGCAGTGTGCGTTTGTAGATACGCCTGAAGTTGAAAAAATTGTTGATTTCATTGGTACACAACGTGGCTACCCTTCTGCGTTTGAACTGCCTGAATATGAAGGTGAAGAAAGTGAAAACGATAAAATCGTTGACCTGACCAACCGCGATAAGCTGTTTGAAGACTGTGCACGCACTGTAGTACAAACACAAAGCGGTAGCACCAGTATGCTGCAACGCCGCTACAACCTTGGCTATAACCGTGCAGGCCGCATCATGGACCAGCTGGAAAGCGCAGGTATTGTAGGCCCTTCTATGGGTAGTAAACCACGCGAAGTATACTTCAAAACAGAGATGGAACTGGAAGAATTCCTGAGCACATTAAACGACTAAATTCTACACGCATTATGTTAAACTTTTACGCATCGTAAACGTCTTAGCATATAGATAACCTAATTTTACAATCAAAGACTACATAAGAAGAAATGAAAAAGATCCTGAGTTTAAGCATCGTGGCCGTAATGGCGTTGGTACAACCTGTGATGGCACAAGATGCCAAAGCTAAAAGCATACTGGAAGCAGTAAGCAAAAAAGTAAACAGCCTGAAATCGCTGAAAGCAAACTTTGCACTGCACCTGACAGGCAATGGCGGTAAAGTAAAAGAAACAAAGAAAGGTACTTTCTACATGAAAGGCCCTAAGTACCGTGTAGAAATAGCGGGACAAGAAATAATGTGCGATAACAAAACTGTATGGACGTACATGAAAGCTACGAACGAAGTGCAGGTGAGCAATTACAACGCTAATGAACAAACGCTTTCTCCTACAAAACTGTTTACCAATTTCTACGACAAAGAATATACCTACAAGTATATAGGCACACGCAAAGTAGGCAGCAAAACTTGCGACATTATAGAGATGACACCTAATAATAAAGGCAAGCAACTGAGCAAAGTAGAACTGGCTATTGATAACACAAGCACAATTGTGGGCGGTAATGTCTGGGAAAAGAATGGCAATATGTACAAATACGAAGTGAGTGGCTTTACACCAAACGCTACAGTAAACGACGGCATGTTCGCTTTTGACAAAAAGAAATATCCGGGTGTGGAAGTAGTTGATTTACGATAATCATTACACTACTATAAAAGACAAAAGCTGTTGAAGACTCAGCAGCTTTTTTATTACCAACATATGAATAAATGCTATTGTTTCACTATCCTTTTCATCAATCCATTACCACTTTCATCATTCAGCCCAACTATATATACACCGTATGCATAGCTGCTCATATCTACCTGCGTGGTAGTATTTATTTTCTTTTGCAGTAGTACTTTACCATCCAGATTGTACACTGTTAATGTATAGGCTTTATCTGCCTTCAGTTGCACTGTCAGGTTATCTCTTACCGGCACAGGATACATAGCTATCATTGCATCCATCTCCTCTACTTCTTTTACAGATGTTGTCGGCGTGTATTGTGTAGCGCTACCGGGTACTGTTGTTTTGCCACCTGTAGGACCTGTATTGCCTGTTTGCAGATTGCCATAGAATGTTGGCCCGATAAAGTATGGATATACAGGCTTCAGGCTGGCATCTACTGTCGTGAAGTATGCATACGTACCATTCGGGTATTCCGGTGTTTTGCAGAAGCGCCCGTTGTGGTCATCAAGATGCCCTGAACCTGCTGTGTATTGCCAGTCTTCTATAAAGCAACCAATAGGATATTGTGTATTAACCGCAGGTCCGTTTGTACGTGTTGTATATGTCTTTGTACTGTAGCTTGTTTTCATTCTAGTAATGCCGCCTGTACCGTCTGTATTGGCATAACCAAACGGACCGTAAACAGGATAACCATCAAATGAATAAGCCACTATCGGCGAATGTTTACTGCTATCCCAATCGTGCAGGGCAAGATTATCGAAGTGGTGGTGATACATCTGGTCGGGCGTGCTGTGGCCGTTGTATGGGTCCATATCTACACCTTCAAAATAATACGCCAACCTGTTCCATACACCTGCATTGTTATAAGACTGTGCATCGCCGGGATGGAAGAATACAGAACCGTCATACATAATACCCATTTGCCCGCCCGGCACACTAGGCCCGCTGCTGGCAGGTGTTTGTGTTCTTGGTAGTGACCATACTGCCTGCAGGTCTTTCGCATTGTTTACAGAAACACCGTCTTTGTAATAATTGGGCACACCACTTGTCTTTACATACACGATAGATGTTGTGTAGTACACAGCTTCCACATCTGTAAGAATGTTGTTGTATTTATTGTTGGTAGTATTGAACCACCACTTGGTTATCATCGGGTCTGTAACGGCTTGCGCACCTGCATAGCCTGCATACAGCAACATAAGAGCGAGTAAAAATTGTTTCTTCAACATAGCTTCAGTTTTAGTGTTCTTTTCAGAACTGTTTGCAGATATAGACGTCGGGCGTATTACAATCCTTCGCTTGTTTCAAAATTATTTTTCGGATAGCTGAATGCGGGGTTGCTTACATACTGCTTATCATTCAGTGTCATCAGAAATGCCATCAGGAAAAATTTATCATCGTTGGTAAGGTAGATGCCTCGCTGCAATTCTGGCGACAGGCTTGCTGTATGCTGTATGCCCATCACATAATGATTCAGCACCTGTCCCAGATTTTTAAACCTGCCATCGTGCATATATGGATAGGTATACTTGAGGTTGCGTAGCGTAGGCACTTTAAACTTTAGTGAGTCGACAGCTTGTTTTGATATCACCATCCTGCCTTTATCGTTCAGTGTATTATCGACATACAGCCCGTTGTTCTCATAGCTATTGTTGGTAAACAATGGTTCTGCATGGCAGGATGAGCAATGTGTTTTATAAAGCGTATAGCCTTTTTGCTCATGCTCTGTAAATGCAGCTGTGCCACGCATTACACTATCGTAGCGTGCATTGTTGCTAACCAGTGTGAGCATGAATTGCGAGAGCGATAACAACAGCTTTTGCCCTGTAACAACAGAATCGCCAAAGGCTTTGTAGAACAATGCGGGATAGCGTTTGCTGCGTTGCAATTTGCGAATGACTTCGGGCAGTTTTTCGTCCATCTCCAACGGATTGGTAATGGGTGCTAATGCCTGCACATCGAGATGATTCACAGCACCATCCCACATGAATGTTTTGCTCCATGCAAGGTTCATGAGTGCGGGAGAATTGCGTGTGCCGATGCGATTGTCTATACCATGACTAAGGTCGTGGTCTACGTGTGTAAAGGCATTGTATTGTGAATGACAACTGGCGCATGAGATAGTACTATCGCGGGAAAGAACAGGGTCGTAGAACAACATCCTGCCCAATTCAATTTTGTTTTGTGTAAGCGGATTTTTGCTGAAATCGTACACAGGTTTTGGCCAGCCTTTGGGTGTGGCAAACTGCAGCTTCTCTGTACGGAAAGAGAGTAAACCCACTGCAAGCAGCATACATGTTATGACCATCAGCTTCCTCACCTGCCAGCTATTTTTATGACCGATGCTAATTGCCTTGCCAGTTGCACAGCCTCTGTACCCGGGCTCATGATGGTGTTTTGCCTGCGCAGGTCTGTCTGCTGCATCCACTTATCTAAGGGTATCTCTATCGTCATTTCGTTGGGGGCATCTGTGTTTTGCAGTGTTACCTGCACCAGTGCATTGTCTTTGCCCGCATAGCCACCTATGTGAAACTGAAACTCGTTGCGACGGGTATTACAAAGCGGGCTGCTACCCTCTATCTTGAAATTGATATAACCACTCTGCCAAGCCCAGTACATGCCTTTTTCGGGGTCTAAATCGCCGCTGTAGGCACCCGAAACACTCATCGCACTATCTACCCCCAATGCAAAACGAAGCTCGTAATACTTGGGGATTTGCGGCAAAAGCACATTCATCGTCTGTGGTTCTGCCAAATCTATAAGGTGGTAGGGGTTGGCATCGCTGTACACTTCTTTGCCCTTTACAGCCAGTGATATATGCGACACATAACACCTGAAACTGCTGAACTGCAGGCTATCGTCACTGGGTAGCTTGTAGTAGGTGCCAGCCGCTATGGGCTGATGCCCCCATGTGGGTACAAAATGCAGCAGCAGGTTTTGCCCCGTGGCAGCCAATGGCGCACAGAACAAACATAACCATACCAGGAAACGCAACTGCATATACGGGTGTTTTACTCAATATACAGACGTTATCGGGATAGTTTTCCTTCGCGGGGGAGGAAGATATATTACTGACTATATGCTATAACATAGCCTACCAACATCAACAAACAACAAACAACACACATCCTGTACTGTTGCTGTTATTATATGTTATATACTCTTCTTTACTGTACTGTACTATCCTCTCCTAGTTGCAAGGTGGTTGCAACCACCCTTCAAGGGGGTTGCGTAAGTTGTTGATTGCGAACGAGTAAGACGAGGCTTACTACTAGTTCTTACTGCTCGGATTTTTTTTCAATCCTTTAATTGTAGTTTTTAACGAATTAAATTCATTAATCTCAGTCTGAAGATCATCTATAGTAGGTTTTTTGTAAGAATATTTATCGCTATGAGAATGCCCCTCCATATATCGACAACATTGTCGAAAATGATGTAAGATTTCTTCTTTAATATCGTTTGTAAAGTAGACACTATCTAAACTATCAACACTTACCCTTTCAGTAAATCTTTGCACAACTCCTGCAAATAGCTCAAAAACAATTAGAGCTTCATAACTAGTCCTCAAAGCTGCAAATCCATTTTTAAGATTCATATCTCTTAACTCTGGCGAAGCTTTTTTAGCCATTTCCAAGTAATTCTGAGCGTGCTTGACACTTTTATAATCCTTCTCCAAGGACGGGCTGTTATTTATCCAAATATGGCCTGGCACGCCATTCAACTGTTCAATCCAGTGTACTTGCAATTCTAACTGATTATATTGTGCATGTTCAACTAGTGCAGACAAAAACACTAGATCATGTGTAAATATTATTACTTGCCTTTCTAAAGCTTCGTGTGATAGCCTTTCTGCAATTTTGTCTTTCCTATCGTCATCAAGCGATGTCACTGGATCATCAAAAATCACTCCTTTATTAATGCTTGATATATACACTTCAGATAAAAAATCTGCAAGTGATATTACTTTTTGTTCACCCTCACTTAATATACTACTTAATTGGTAATCATTCAACCTAAATGCACGATAAGATGTTCCTGACGATCCAGAATGCTTAATATCAACGCCAAAGTCTGCATCTAATAATTTGCATTCATTATTAAACTGATCGGCGTATTTTTTATTAAAATACTTTTCAGATAAGCTTTTCTCACACTCGGTTATTTTTCTCGTTTTTAAATCTCCTTTTGATTTGGACGCTTTGTGAGCCCAAACGATATTGCTAATGTATTTTTCAATTGAGGGTATATGCTCTGAAAGCTTAAGTTTATGTTTTAATAGGATTATTTGATCTTCTAAAACTTGAATTTCCTGACTTGGTTGTTTATCCCTTAATGCAGTAATTTGTGCTACTATGTTTTCGCTTATTTTGTCAATATCATCAATACCGATTTGTTGTTCAGAGTAATCTAATATCGTACATTCTTGTATGCTCTTCAATATTTTCTTACCGAATACTTCGATGTGTTCAATTGACTTTAGAAAATCTTTTAAAAAAGATGGTTCTTTTTCCTCTAACCATTTATATAAAGTACTATCGGATTGAATTATATTGTATTTTATTTTTTCATGATCAGATTTAATCTTGTCGTACTTAACATTTATCTGTTTATTGCCAGCTTCAATGTTACTCTTTACAAAATCAGAATAACGATTTATCAACTCAACATTTGCTGATTTTAAATCCTGCTGACATAGCAAACATACATCTTCAGTACTAGGATATGAAGACTGTAAATCAGCAAACTTAATTGCATAAGTTATGAAGTCCATCCATTCCTTAGTACCTACGTTACTTATTTTATCATGACTAAAACTCTTAATACCGTTTTGTATAGATTTGTTTTCAATTTCCTTCTTATCAGAAATAATCCGATTTATTTCTTTAAAACCATCATTACTAAAATGAGTATTAATATCAACAATTGCATTCTTTACTACACCTAATTGTTTATTTATTGATTCTAAATACTCTATTTCTTTATCTTTTTTTAAAGCTATCAGTTCTGCCTTTTTAATCTCAAGTTGATTAAGTTGTAGTTTATTTTCTTCAGCTTTTCCAATAAGCTCTAAAAAATCAGACACCTTACTTTTTTCAGATATTATACTGACAGCCTTTTTCACTTCTGACTCTCCATCAAACAGTGATGTAAAGTCTATACGGGTACCCATCTTCCTACCTTCCTCATCTAGCATTTGCTCTACCTGCTTAATTACATTAATAAACTTTGAAAAAAAGCCTAATCCTGACGGTTTAAAAACAAACTCATTTTTACTATCCAAATGAACTATTACGCTCTTATTATCGAAAACTGAAAATTGTTTCAATAACGGGCTCATCTTTTCACTCGGAAAATTCACATAGGTAAGAACATCATCTACTGAAAATAAAAAATTAGCACTAACATCCTTATTTACATTACTTCTAATATTTGGCAATATGGTTTCTTCGGACCTTGAAAAAAATGCGTTTTTAAATAACCGTGAGTAACTACTTTTTCCTGACCCATTCTTACCAAAAATGACTGTCATATTATTGTTTAGAGATAACACTTGTCCTTCCACCAATGAATTGACACCCACGACGTCTTTTACCTCTTTTAAATAGACATTCTTTTTATAACTAGTTGTATTAATAGCTGAGTAGTCTATTTCTAACTTTTCTCTAGGAGTTGATGATAATTCAGTTAGTTTATTATCTTCTAAAAACAATCTATATACTTTGTCTATATCAGAAGAACTGTAAGTATTTGTAATGATTTTATTTGCCAAATATTTTGACCAATACGGGAGTTTGGAAATAAAAACTTTTAAATCATCTTCAAGGGAGTTTATTGCTTTATCGTCACTCATGACAGTAATTTACCACACAATCTACCCCACTCCTCTCAACCTGTCAATTGTGTAAAACACTGGTATTATTTATTACAATATGTAAGTATTTATTTTTCAGCCAGATAGTTTGCAGCTGCAGGGTGGCTATAAACGAAAAAACCTGTCCAAAAAGACAGGTTCTCCCTTCAAGGTGGCATGGTTGCGGTGGTTTACCGCTTAGCTTATTGCCATACGGGTCTTATGGTTTGGCCCGTGTTTGTTTTTTATTTTTTGAGTACTGATGCAAAGCTGTTTGTTGCATTACATCATCAGCAGGTACAAAGCAATTACTCCCATTACTAATCCCACTGCCAGTTCAACATTTTTCAGTGTCTTGCTCATAAGCATAGATTTTTTAAAGTGTTAAGCAATACAATACAAGTAGCCATTGGCCATCTCTTTTGTCTCTATCCCTTATATTGTTTGCAGAACGACTATAAAAACCTGTATGGGAATTTATGTGTCCTCTATATGTACTCTTAATTCTCTCTATTACAAATGTAATCAGAAATTTGATAAAAAAAACCCGTCTTATAACGGGTTTTTTATTAAAATATTAATTGTTGGTACAACAATAGCCGCTGCTATTAGTTAATACCTGCAGTTTCTACTTCTTTGGCTATTTTCTTCACCAGCCCTTGCAGTACATTACCCGGGCCTACTTCTGTAAACTTAGCCGCACCATCTGCCACCATGTTCTGCACACTCTGTGTCCAGCGTACAGGCGCAGTCAGTTGATTTATAAGGTTTTGCTTGATGCTCGCGGCATCTGTATATGGCTTTGCATCTACGTTCTGATACACAGGGCATATCGCATTGCCAAATGTAGTAGCCTCTATGGCAGCCTGCAGTTCTTCGCGTGCAGGTTCCATCAGCGGCGAGTGGAAAGCACCACCTACCTGCAGTACCAGTGCGCGTTTAGCACCCGCAGCTTTCATCTGCTCGCAAGCAATGTTGATACCGTTGATACTACCGCTGATAACCAATTGGCCGGGGCAGTTGTAGTTGGCAGCCACCACTACTTCGTCTGTAATGCCTGCACATACTTCTTCTACCTTTGCATCTTCAAGGGCTAGTACTGCAGCCATTGTCGATGGGTTTATTTCGCACGCGCGTTGCATAGCAGCGGCACGTTTTGCCACCAGCCTCAGTCCGTCTTCAAAAGACAGTACTTTGTTGGCTACCAGTGCGCTGAATTCGCCCAGTGAGTGGCCTGCTACTATATCAGGCGTCAGGCCCGGTGTGGTAAGGAATAGTATGGTGCTGTGCAGGAATACTGCGGGTTGTGTTACTTTGGTTTGTTTCAGGTCTTCGTCTGTACCACTGAACATGATGTCTGTAATACGGAAGCCCAATATCTCGTTGGCTTGTTCAAAATACTCTTTTGCCAGCGAGCTGGATTCGTACAGGTTTTTACCCATGCCTGAAAACTGTGCCCCTTGTCCGGGAAATACAAAAGCGTGCTTCATATACTATAATGGATATTTCTCAGCGGCGAAAGTAGTAATTAATGGTCGATTCGCTGAATAGTTGACAGGTAGATTGATAAAACGCTATAAAAAAACCCTATATCCGAATTAAGTAATCAGCAAGGCTGCTAATCGGCTACAGCGTAAATTTGCATTATGAATTGGATTGATTTATCGAACGAGGCACAACTGGAAACAATCAAACAGGAAAGCGCTGCACAACCTGTAGTAATCTTTAAACACAGCACCCGCTGCAGCATCAGTGTGATGGCAAAGAACAGGCTGGACAAGTCCGCACAGCCCGAGGGTATCAAATTCTACTATCTCGACCTGTTGCAACACCGCAACATATCTAACAAAATAGCCGAGGATTTTCATGTACACCACGAAAGCCCGCAGGTACTGGTTATTAAAAACGGCGAATGCATCTATGACGAAAGCCACAACGGCATCTATCTGGATGAAATTGTAGAACAGGCGGGTAATTGATTTGATGATGTGATGATTAGCTAATTAGGTGATGCTCTTCCACAGGAATTCAGACAACAATACAATAGACCATTGAATTATCAAATCATCTGCTAATTAGCTGATTAAATAGTCTTCCCTTTCCATCGGCCTGTACGCAGATACAGGAAGCTGATGATGAATAGTGTAGTCCAGTATACAAACTCGGAGCCCCAAGCCCATGCCAGTGGCAATCTTGCACGCTCTATAAATATGTAACAGTATACCAGGTAGATGCCGACACAGGTAACCTCTATAAACAGGTTTATCATAGTATTGCCCGTACCTACCACACCGTTGAACAATACAGTAGATAACGACATAATGAGCGTAGCCAGTACTATCAGGCGCAGGCTTGGCAAAGACATGGCTATCAGTGATGCATCGTCTCTGTAAAGCGCCAAAAACTCTGCAGGAAACACCAGCAGCGGTACACATATCACCGCCGTACACAGCAGGCTCAGCTTGGCTATTTTGGTTATTACAGGTATCACCTCGTTTTGCTTGCCCTGCCCTATTACATTGCTCACCAGTGTATTGCAGGTACTGGCAAAAGCCCATGTTACCACACTCACTACACCAAACACACTACGCAGTATCTGCGATGCTGCCAGCTCCCGCTGCCCCAGATGCTCTACAAATATGAAGAACACCTGCCACCCACCAATGCTGAAGAGGTATTGCACTATTAATGGTGCAGATACATTGAGGCTGCGGCGTGCCAGCGCCGTATCGAAATTGGATGTTGTGAATACCGGAAACTGCCTGTACATCCTGCCGAAGTAGAAGATGCCACACATTACCAAAGCATACACAGCCTCTGCTATTACAGATGCCAGTGCAGCACCATTCAGCCCCATAACAGGCAAGCCTGCTTTGCCGAATATGAAAAGATAATCGAGTATGATATTGGTAGCCGTACCAGCCAGCGAACCATACATCAGGAATTTAGAACGCCCTGTAGAAATGTAAAATGCATTCATCAACTGCACCAGCAACAAAAACGGTATACCCCAAATACGGATATACAGATAGTTGATACTGCTCACCACATGGCTCTGCTCGTGCAGGCTTAGCTCAAAAATGAAAGGCGCCAGCCACATAGCAAGCATCATCAGCACCATAGATGATATTACTCCCAGCATCAGGCCGTTGGTCAGTGTTTTACCAAGCCCTGCATCATCGCCCTCGCCACCACGGCGTGCCATCTGTGCCTGTATACCACTGTTCAGCCCATAGCCTATCATACTCATGATGAGGTAGAACACCCCCGTAAGCCCGTTCACTGCCAACTCCCTCTCTCCCAGCCTGCCAAGGAAGGCGGTATTGGTAAGAAAATTAAGTTGCGGAATAAGGATGGCAAGCGATATGGGCGCCGCCAGTTTTATAATGCCTCTGTTGGTAACTGATAGTTGCACAATCTGTAATATCTGAAAACAAGCTACAAATAATATTATTTCAACCTATGACAATATCCGTAAGTATTTCAAAGGAACACAAACACCTTTTGATACAAACAATATGGTGTAAGTGTCGCAAATTTACCCTATAATTGTGTGCTTTTCTATGTCTGACGTTACAAATAGTGGATTCAATCAGCAGATTTATAAGGTGCACAATGGCGATAGCCTTGTGTCGCAGGTAGCACGTATTATCATCGTGCTGACACCTCGTAGTATCACAACCGCAGGCTTCAGCGAGCCGGGCGATTTGCTGATGATAAGCCACAACGACTACAAGAAAAGTCTGCCGCCGTGGATTATCGATTTCTTTGAACACGAATTCCTGAACGATAAACTGCTGAACGCACCACACAAAGTAATATCTGCCTTTGTTGCTACAGACAAGGCTATGCTGATACCTGAAATACTGTTTAAAGAACAGGAAGCAGACAAATGGGTAAGACAACTGCACTTTGTTGAGAAGAGCGAAATAATGAGCACCTTCCACCTTCGCGAAGACAAGGCACACTACATGTATGCATGGCCTGCAGCCATCAAAAGCCTGATAGGCCGCTACTTCAGCAAAGCGAAAGTACTGCCGTTCTCAGCATATCAGTTTTACAAACCATTCAAGTCTGAGTGTTCTTTGCAATGTGCTGTTACAAACGAACAGGTATTTGCAACACTATACAAGAACCGTAGCCTGCATTGGCATCAGGTATTCAATTACCAAACAGCAGAAGATATTGCTTACCAGATAAAACATCTGTGTCAGCACCACAACATACACGAAAGTGAACTTGCGCTGCAATGCACTAATGCCAACCGCAATCTGGCAGGCATTGTTACAGAGCTTTCGCAATACTTCCCTGAACTGAAAGACGGCACAGGCAATGTACCATCGAACGACCGTAGCTGGACGGGAACGATATATCTATTACAACAGTTGTACGCATGCGCATTGTAGGTGGCGAGTTTAGTGGCAGGCGTTTTACACCGCCAACCAATACACCTGCTCGTCCTACTACAGATGTAGCCAAGGAATCTCTTTTTAATATTCTGGATAATCTGATTGATGTAGAAAATGTCAAAGCGCTCGACCTGTTTGCAGGTACAGGTAGCATCAGCTACGAGCTGGCATCGCGCGGAGCAGCAAATATAACGCTTATCGAACGTGACCCGGGCAATCTTACTTTCATTAAAAAGACGGCTGCTACTTTGGGCATCACAGACAGGTTTACAATAGTACGCGGAGATGTATTTAAGTTTTTGCAGAAATGTACAGAACAATACGATTTCATCTTTGCAGACCCACCCTACGCATTAGATAATATAGACGATATACCGATGCTGGTATTTGAGAAAAACATACTGGCACCGGGCGGCATATTTGTGCAGGAACACGCACAGCGAAACGACTATCAAAAACATCCTAACTTTATACGGATGAAAAACTACGGGACAACCGTGTTTACATTCTTCAAACAACCAAGCGAATAGACTATGCAACGCATCTGCTTATTTCCCGGCACGTTCGATCCCATTACACTCGGGCATGTAGACGTCATCAAGCGTTCTGTTTCTTTGTTCGATAAGATGATTATCGCTATCGGCAAAAACTCGCAAAAAGCACCGATGTTCACCATAGAACAACGTATTGAATGGATTGAGGAAATTTTTAAAGACTATCCGCAAATAAGCGTTACCAGCTATTCGGGTCTTACCATCAATTTCTGTAAAGAAGTAGGTGCCCAGTATATGATACGTGGCATACGCTACATATCTGATTTTGAATATGAGAAAGCGATAGCAGATATGAACCGTATGCTGATGCCGGAAGTTGAAACACTGTTCCTGACATGCGCGCCTGAATACTCTACTATATCATCTACCATAGTACGCGATGTGATACGCAACAACGGCGATGTAAGCAAGATAGTACCGAAGGAAGTGAAGTTTTAATACTCTCCTTTTCTCCCCATTACTTTTGCACGCACATAGCGTTGTGTTTCTTTCTGCAATAGTTTTATTAACAGGTAGATGATGATACCGTCATCTATCCAACCCAACACCGGTATCCAGTCGAAATCGAAAGGAAGGAGCACGTACATGGAACCTATCAACAACAGCCACTTACTTAGGCCCGACATATGATAACTGCCGTTCCATGTATCTTTTATCATACACCACATGGTCTTACGGTTCTTTATCAACTGCCAACCGGTGTGTATGTTGCTTGATTTTCTTATTTGTGTAACCCTCGCCATCATCCGCTCCTTTTACACAAAATTACCCCTGCTAATGTTGAGGGGGTGTTAAGGAATAGCTTATGTAACGTTAAAATGACGCCTATTGATAAGTGATGTAAAGCACCGCCCATAGAGAAGCGGCAGAGATAGCCAGCCACAACAATACACCTTGCAGAAAAGGACGTGCACCCACAGAGCGGATTGCCTGTTTTGACATACCCGAACCAATGAAGAACAACGTGAGCTGCAACCCTGCCTTCGCAATACGCACCAAAGCATCGCTGAGTGCACCGGACTGCAGAAAATACGTATTAACAAGCATTGCCAGCATATACAGTCCTATAAACCACGGTATTTTAATACTTGTGTTTTTCGATTTGTAGAGAAATGCAATGAGCATGGCAACAGGAATTATCCATAGCGTACGCAGCATTTTGATAGTAGTAGCAATACCCAATGCTTCTTTGCCATACGCACCGGCAGCACCTACTACAGAGCTGGTATCGTGTATGGCAATGGCACTCCACACCCCAAACTGCTGTTGCGATAAATGCAAAGCATGGCCTATAACAGGGAATATAAATAAGGCAATAGCATTCAATATAAATACCACACCCAGCGATACAGACATTTGTTGCTCCTCGGCCTCTACAACAGGCGATACAGCCGCAATAGCACTACCACCGCATATAGCAGTACCAGAAGATATCAGTACAGATATTTTCTTATCTGTCTTCAGCAACCTGCCAAGCAGCAGACCCAACAATAGCGTACCTGCTATAGAAACCAGCGTGAATACAATACCTTGCCTGCCTGCTTCCATGGCTGTATGAAAATTCATACCGAAGCCAAGCAAGACTACGGAAGTACGCAACAAATAGCCTGATGCTTTTTTACTGAATTTGATAAAAGGATTGCCGATAGCCAATGCAACAACAATACCCATAAATAAGGCAACAGGGGCGCTGCACCAGGGACTGACTGTAAATACAGCAAGTAATATGTAAATAGCTTTGCGAGCCTGTTCGTTCATGAATGGCAAAAATAATCAAACATTCAACCTTGTGCTGTAAATATATGGTAGCTTGGTATACCTGACAGTACTACCACCTGAAGCCCGCTTCTGTCAGCACTTCACGGATGGCCTCATATGATTTATAAACCACACCACGCAAATCGCGTTCTGCTATCCAGCTTGCTTTTTCAATATTTTCTTCCGCCTGTGGGGCTAGTGTATCTGCATTGCTGCCCTGCATCTTGTACCATGATGTACATTTCAGCAGGCTCTGCCCGTTTTGCGTATAAACGTGATAAGTATCACAGATTTTATCTTTCAGTTTCAGCTTGGTAAGGCCTGTTTCTTCGCTCACTTCGCGCACCGCACATTCTGCTATTTCTTCGCCATCATCGCGCTTGCCTTTGGGTAGATCCCATTTGCCGCGCCTGTATATCATCAGTACTGCACCATCTTCATTTATCACCACACCGCCACCTGCATCTATAGGCTCGTATAGCTCATACAATTGCTCCTGCAAAGAATTAGGCGAAATATCCTCTATAATGGCTCCCAGCGTACCCGCTTTTTCCAGATGTTGCAGCGCCAGCCTGAAATTGCGGCTGAAAGCACCCACAAACTGCATATACCCCCCTGCAATAGCATGGCTTTCAACATAGCTGCGGGCGCTTGTTGTAAGTATCAGGGGCTTGTTATTAACGTATATTTTTTGTGTGAACATCTGCTGCCTTAGTTTGTAAACTTATGTATTTGACGTAGGTTTGAGCGGTTATGAGTACACAAAAACATTTCGCCGAAAAACTGCTGCAAATTAAAGCATTGCAGATAAACCTGCAAAAGCCTTATGTATGGGCTTCCGGCTGGAACTCTCCGGTATATTGCGATAATCGCAAAGTGTTATCTTACCCATATGTGCGCGATTTCGTGAAAAGCGAGCTGGCAAACATGGTACTGGAGCATTTTCCGGATGCAGAAGTGATAGCAGGTGTGGCTACTGCGGGTATAGCACATGGTGTTATGGCTGCAGATTTGTTGAAGCTGCCTTTCATCTATGTACGCAGCAAGCCGAAAGAACACGGCATGGGCAACCAGATTGAAGGCTATATGGAACCGGGCAAGAAGGTAGTCGTGGTGGAAGATTTGGTATCTACCGGCAAAAGCAGCCTGCAAGCTGTAGATGCTATCCGCGCTGCTGGTGGAGAGGTGATTGGTATGTGCGCATTGTTTACATATGGTTTCAATGCGGCGGCTGAAGCTTTTCAACAAGCAAATGTACCACTACATACAATCAGCAATTACAATGCACTGATGGAAGTAGCAGAAGAACAAAAACTGATAGCGTCTGAGCAAAAAGCATCGCTTGAGCAATGGCGCGTAGACCCTGCAAGCTGGGGCAAATAGTTGAGTCGTTTGACTTGTTGATTAGTTAATTTGTAAGTATCCCGTTAACCAATCAACAAGTCAACACATCAACAAATCATCAAACACATGTACTGGCTGCAACTGATAAGGTGGAAAAATCTGGTGATTGTATTCCTTACACAATTGCTGGCTTGGGCATGCGTGATATTGCCAATAAAAGGTTATAGCAATATTCCACTACTTCTCAGTTCGGAATATTTTCTTTTACTATCGTTATCTACCGTACTCATTGCAGCAGCGGGCTATATCATCAACGATTACTTCGACATTAAAATCGACATCATCAACAGACCTGAGAAACTGGTATTGGAGAAAAGAATACCATTAAAGTTTGCCATTGTGATGCACAGCGTGCTGAATGTAACTGCGCTTATTATGGCAGCGTATGTAGCACGTGCTGCCGGGCACTACAGCCTGCTGGCACTGCAACTTGCATGCACCATACTACTCTGGTTCTACTCTACCCATTTCAAAAAGCAGTTTATGATTGGCAATGTTGTGGTAGCAATACTTACAGCACTTACCATCGTAACGCTAATGCTGTATGAACCGGGACTGAGAGCATTATCTGCCGAGGCTGCATTTATTGCAACTACTGCCAATAAAATACCAAACCCTGTATGGGTATTGGGTATCTATACCTGCTTTGCATTTACCCTTACATGGATGCGCGAGATAGTGAAAGACATGGAAGATTTTAAAGGCGATGCGCAGGAAGGATGTATCACCATGCCTATACAATGGGGCTTGCTGCGCTCTGTTCGCTTCACACAAGCATTGGGTGTCATTGCCATCATACCACTGATAGTTGGTGCTATAAAACTCATCAATGCCAACTGGATAGTGTTGGGTATATACACCATCGTTTTGCTTGCATTACCTATTATCTTATGGATGTATTACCTACCTAAAAAAGCTACATCCGTACACTACCACACCATGAGCCGATGGCTGAAATTCATCATGCTATCGGGCATAGGTTCATTGATTATCTACTATTTTCAGGCACATGCATAAGATTATACTTGCTTCACAATCGCCACGCCGCAAACAATTGATGGAGCTGGCAGAATTGCAATTTGACATAATTATTTCCGATGTTGATGAAACAAACCCGCCGGGTATGCAGGGCGACCTTGTGCCAGAGTATCTTGCTAAAAAGAAAGCCGCAGCAATAGAAGAGCGTGTGCACGATGCTATTATCATAGCCGCCGATACAGTTGTATTGCTCGACCATGAAATACTAGGCAAACCTAAAGATGAAGCTGACGCTATCAACATCCTTACTAAACTATCTGGCAGAAAGCATGAGGTAGTAACAGGTGTTTGTATGCAACATGGACAAAAACAAATCAGTTTCTCTACCGTAACGGAAGTTTATTTTCGTCCGCTGACGCAAGAGCAGATAAAACACTATGTAAGCAATTATAAACCATACGACAAAGCAGGTGCTTATGCGATACAGGAATGGATTGGTATGATAGGCATAGAAAAAATAAACGGCGACTATTACAACGTAATGGGCCTGCCGATTGGCGAGGTGGTGAAAAGACTGAACCGAGAGTTTATAGATTAATCAATTGTACTAAAGAACGGCCAACATCACTACCCAACGCCACACCCATACCGCCCATACGGAAAGCTCCATATACTCTGTTTGAGAATGCTTGTACTATTGGCTGCTTGGTTTTACCAAAAGCCATGATGCCTGCCCAACGTTGTGCAATAGTGAAATCTGTATCAGGCAGTATTACTGTTCTTAGTTTTTCTTCCAGGTCTTTTTGTATCAGTTCTGTAAAGGAAAAATCTGTAGTTGTTTCTCCCTCAAAATCAAGATTGCGCCCACCACCTAGCAATACTCTACCATCTATTTCACGGAAATAATAATAGCCTTTATCAAAGTGATATACCCCTTTGAACTTCAAGCCTTCAATGGGCTCTGTTATCACCACCTGTCCACGCCCTGGCACAACATCTACATCGGGCAATAGTTGTTTTGTAAATGCATTGGTGCAAATAGATAATGTGTCACAATGCAACATCAGCATATTATCCCTTACCGGGTCTGCTACCTGCACTACTACCTGTTTTTCTTCTTCATCAAACCTGCAAACCTCTGCACCTGTTTTTATCTCTATGCCTTTTGCAAGTGCACAATCAGTCAGTGCTCTCAACATCTTCCCTGTATGCAATTCACCTTCACAAGTATTTTCAACCAATGCTTTCACTGCTTGCTTCCCGAAACCAAAAGCATCTATCTTATCAATCACTAATTTAAATGCCGGCTGCTTTGTTACAGGTAGCAGAAGATTGTTGATATAATCTATTTTATCAAGTGCAGGCAATTCATTATCACCTATCAGTTCATAACTACCGTTGCTTTTATAACCTATTGCTGCATCTCCCAGCCTGCTACGTAATAATTCAAGCCCCCGTTTGCGCCAGTCATATAGTTTTACAATTTCTGCTTCGTCTGAATATTGGCTATCGTCCAGTATTTCTGTAAGACTGCCCATGCATGCAAATCCCGCATTGCGGCTACTGGCACCTGTTGGCAACAAACCACGTTCCAACACCAATACAGAATGTGCAGGATATTTATCTTTCAGTTCAATAGCAGTACTAAGGCCTACAATACCAGCACCTATTACAATATGGTTGTATCGAACAAAGCTTTGCTGCTCCCAATAACTTAGCATAATTACAAATGTGCAAATTATTCGCTAATCCCGTAAATTGCTGCTATGAAAAGGTTACTTCTACTGTTAGGACTTTTACCTGTGGTTACATCGGCACAAATGAAGAATATCGATTGCCAACTGGATATTTATGGTTGTTATGTATATAGTCTTAAAGCTTTTGCCAAAGGCAGCGATGGATTAGCTAAGTTTCGTAAACAAATATTGCCGGCTAAAATAACAGACGTTTATATTTCAAAACAATACTTTACGGTAAACCTGCCTGAGAGCGCTGAAGGCATTAACTACCATTACGAAGACATAAGCGAACAGACAACTGAACTGTACAAACAGCAGCAGGCAAAGAAAGCCATCTGCATGTACATGACAGACCTTGCTATTGGTGCAGACACCTGCCACTTATGGATGATGCCTGTGAACCTAGTAAAACAAGGCAACGAGATTGAGATGGACTACCCCACTAAAGGTTGCAAACTGAACTTTGTTGTGAACAGAGAAACAGGCAAACTGTGTTTTGCAAATGCCATCTGTCCACCTGCAAAAAAAGAGGATTAATATGCGTTTACTCTTAGCACTCCTATTATTGCCTATTCTCGCATGGGCACAACCTGCCCAAACAGTAGAAATGTGGCAAGAGCCGGACGTGTATAAACACATGATTCATTTTATTACAGAAACTAAAGGGAAACTAAACGACACTTGTAGTCTTGCCCTTTCACCTGATGCAAATGACATTTATATCATCAAAACAGACTATATCAAGTCGCTGCCCGATAGTGTAAATGGGTATCGCATACATCTTGTAGATGCAGACAGCAACCAAAAGGTGTTGTATAAACTTCAAAAAGAACAGCAGACGCAGATACCCATCTTCTATTTTGCAAAATGGTATCGTTACCTGGAATATTACCAATACTGGGTTATGCCCGTTATGGCAAAGAAAAAGAAACTGCAATACGGCAATCAGGCAATGAAACTCCATTATTTCTACCGTCAGGACTTGTCCCGATTTGAGTTTACAAAGACCGAATGCGCAAGCTGGTAGGACTTTTCAGCTAGCCAGGGCATACATTTTCCATTCCTGTATGCGTTTTCGTACTTTTGGCGTCCCATTTATACATAACATAGCATGGAATACGCGTTTAGTACCATTGAAAAGAAGTGGAAAAAGTACTGGCAAGACAATAATGTATATCGTGTAAGCAACGATAGCAGCAAACCTAAATATTACATACTCGATATGTTTCCCTACCCGAGTGGTGCAGGCCTTCACGTAGGCCACCCACTCGGTTACATAGCATCAGATATCTATGCACGATATAAGCGTATGAAGGGTTTTAATGTATTGCACCCAATGGGGTTTGATGCATTTGGCCTGCCTGCCGAACAATACGCACTGGAAACAGGACAACACCCTGCCGTTACAACTGAAAAGAATATTGCGCGATATAAAGAACAGTTGGACAATATCGGCTTCTGCTACGACTGGGAACGTGAAGTGCGCACCAGCGAGCCCAACTATTATAAATGGACACAATGGATATTCCTGCAACTGTTTCATAGCTGGTACGACCGCAAGCAACAGAAAGCACGTCCTATAAAAGAACTGATTACCATCTTTGAAAAAGAAGGCAACACAAACAACACTTGCCCTGACGATGACAAGCTGAGCTTTGATGCGAAAGCATGGGCAGGCATGAGTGAAAAAGAAAAGCGCGATACATTGATGAAGTATCGCCTTGCCTTTCAGGGATATGCAGAAGTATGGTGGTGCGAGGCATTGGGTACTGTGTTGGCAAATGACGAGGTAGTGAATGGTGTGTCTGAACGTGGAGGTCACCCTGTTATCCGTAAACAGATGCGCCAGTGGTTTTTGCGCATTACAGAGTATGCAGACCGCCTACTGACAAGCCTTGACAAGCTGGAATGGAGCGATGCTATGAAAGAAATGCAACGCAATTGGATTGGCAAGAGCAACGGTGCAGAAGTACGTTTTGATGTACAGGGTTTTGCAGACAAACACATCACGGTGTTTACTACACGCCCGGACACCATATTTGGTGTAGACTTTATGGTACTGGCACCAGAGCATGACCTGGTAGATACCATTACAACAGCCGAACAAAAAGAAGCAATAGCAGAATATAAGAAATACGTACAAAGCCGCAGCGAACGCGAGCGTATGGCGGAGGTGAAACAAGTCACAGGCTGTTTTACGGGAGCTTATGTTACACACCCTTTCACACGCAAGCAAGTGCCTATTTGGATATCTGAATATGTATTGGCGGGTTATGGTACAGGTGCTATCATGGCAGTGCCAAGTGGTGATGATCGCGACCATGCATTTGCCAAACATTTTGAAATACCGATAACAAACATATTTGGTAGTAATTACAACGGAGAGGCTGCATACACCGATAAAACAGGTACGCTGGAAAACAGTGGTTTCCTGTCGGGTATCGATTTATCTAAAGCAATAGACGTAGCCATACGTGCTATTGTAGATGCAGGTATCGGTAAGGCAAAAGTGAACTTCAAAATGCGCGATGCGGGTTTCAGCCGTCAGCGCTATTGGGGCGAACCATTCCCGATTGTATACGTGAATGGCATACCATACGCAACAGACGAAATAGAGAATGGTGGCAACCTGCCTGTAGAACTGCCAATGGTAGAAAACTACAAACCGGGCCCTGAAGGTGAAGGCCCGCTTGCCAATGTAACAGAATGGGTAACTACTGATAAAGGCACACGCGAAACGAATACCATGCCCGGCTATGCCGGTAGCAGTTGGTACTTCCTGCGCTATATGGACCCAAAGAACGATGCTGAGTTTGCTAGCAAAAGTGCTACAGACTACTGGCGCGAGGTAGACCTGTATATAGGTGGTACTGAACACGCAGTAGGCCACTTGCTCTACAGCCGCTTATGGACAAAAGTATTGCACGACCTTGGCCACATCAGCTTTGAAGAACCATTTAAGAAACTGGTGAATCAGGGAATGATACAGGGTAGCTCAAGATTTGTGTATCGTGTACATGGTACTAAACAATTGGTATCTGCAGGTTTGAAGAACCAATATCAAACTAATGCCATCAATGTTGATGTAAACATTGTAAACGGTTTGGAGCTTGATATTGAAGCATTCAAAAACTGGCGTCCGGATTATGCAGATGCAGAATTTATTCTTGAAGATGGTAAATACATCTGTGGTGCAGAGGTAGAAAAAATGTCGAAGTCGAAATACAATGTCGTAAACCCTGATGATATTGTAGGAGATTTTGGCGCAGATACATTCCGTATGTACGAAATGTTCCTCGGTCCGATAGATGTAAGCAAGCCGTGGGAGCAAAAAGGCATTGAAGGTGTTCACCGCTTCATCAAAAAAATGTGGCGCTTATATGCCGATGAGCAAACAGGATGGATAGTAACAGACGATGCTGCTACTGATGTGGAGTTGAAACTGCTGCACAAAACCATCAAGAAAATTGGTGATGATATTGAACGTTTTTCTTTCAATACCGCTGTCAGTCAATTTATGATTTGTGTAAACGAACTGACATCACTCAACTGCCACAAGCGTGCAATACTGGAGCCATTGACTGTATTGATAACACCATTTGCACCACACCTTGCAGAAGAGTTGTGGCAACACTGCTTTGGGAACACAACAACAGTACTGGATGCTGCATTCCCTGCATACGAAGAGAAGTACACGGTAGATAACAGCAAAGTATACCCTGTTGCGGTAAATGGTAAAACACGTGCCGAAATGGAATTTGCACTGGATATGGAACAGGCAGCACTGGAAGCTGCCGTGCTTGCAGATGAAACTATTCAGAAATGGATGGAAGGAAAGCCTGTTAAAAAATTCATTTACGTAAAAGGCAAAATGATAAACGTAGTTGTATAACTACATCACAGTCAACGATATAAATCCCCTGTAAAACACAGGGGATTTTTCTTTTAACATAATAGCTGCATAATAACGGCTCTTTAAGACAGTTTTGTGAATTAACGGCACGGTATTTTCAATAGGTAATATGAATCAAAACCGATAATCATGAAATATTCAAAAATTGTACTGCTATTTGCAGTACTAGGCACACTGTCATTTGCATCTTGCAAAAAAGACTACACATGTACTTGCACAACAACAGTTGGCAGCGCATCTACTACCAAGACTTATGATCTTCAAAACCAGTCATTGCGGGACGCAGATGATGCATGCGAACGCTATGAAGGCAGCACGGCCATCAGCAACACTACGTGCCATCTTTAATTAAATTCCGGCAGTAACAACATACCTGCGGGCAATAACAATTTGCCTTGCAGGTATGTTTTGCATTTACAAAGCCACTAACTTTGCACCGCTATGAGTAAAAGGACTACAACCATCATACTGGTATCATTCTTCATTGTGTTTGCGGCAGTGTTCATGACATACTATTACACACAAACACGCGATTTGCCCAAAAAATTACCTATACTGGGGAATCCGGGCCACAAAGTAGGTGACTTCTCCTTCACCAATCAGGATGGCAAAACAGTAACACTTGCCAATGTAGATGGTAAAATCCGTGTGGTTAATTACTTCTTTACTACTTGCAAAGGCATTTGCCCACGTATGAACGAGAATATGACCAAAGTATATCAGGCATATCGTGGCAATAATGATATTCTTATCCTTTCTCATACAGTAGACCCTAAGAAAGACACAGTAGGGGCGATGAAGGCATACAGCATGCACTTTGAGGCAGACCCTAACCAATGGATGTTCCTTACCGGCGACAAAAAAGCCCTGTACGAAATGGCACGCGATGAATATCTGGTAACAGCGGTAGATGATACTGCTACTCCAGATATCAATTCAGACTTTATACACTCCGAGCGTTTTATACTGGTAGACAAAGGTGGCCGCATACGCGGACAATACGACGGACTGAATGCAGGTGAAGTAAATCAACTGATAGGGGACATCAAAGAATTGCTAAAAGAAGAATAAAGGCTAGACATTCATAGCCAGCCCCAATAACAACCATCCTACTACTACATACGGTGATGGTATTTTGGTAAACATCAGGATAGAAAAAGTAATAACTGCTACTACCACATTGGTCCATTCAAAAGGTATAGCCTGAAAAAGTACTATGCCCGATGCCCATATAATACCAACAATGGCTGCATTAATACCCTCCAGCGCGCGGAAGATGATAACATGTTGCTTTAGGTGCTGATATACAGGAAATAGGAATAGCAATAACAACGTACTTGGCAAGAATACAGCAACCGTTGCAACAAGGCAGCCAATCGCCTGCCATACCGGTCCGTAGCTGCTCATTACCATACCACCTGTAAAGGAACAAATTGAAAATACCGGACCGGGTACCGCCTGCACCAATCCATAACCATTCAACAGATTCTCACTGCTTATCAGTGGTGCATCTCCTATTGCCTTGGGCCTGTACACAAACTGGTACAACATCATCGGCAGCAATGCCTGCCCGCCACCAAACACAAAAGAGCCGAAACGGTAAAAGTTTTCGAACAGGTTGAAGAAGCGCCCGTATTCCCAGTTGTAGGCTTTAGATAATTCACTGAATATACCTGCCAGTATAAAGACTACAAAGAAAATCCACAGGCTCATCCATTTGATGGGCTTTGGCTTTTCGTACTTCATAGGGATACGCTTGTTACTGAAATTGCTGATAGTACCTGCCACCAATAGCAACACAGGAAATACCCATGGCGTGGGCACTGCAATCGTCACAATCAAACTACCCGTCATGATGGCCCATGTAGCCACATGGCGCACACTGGTTCGCATCATACGCACAGCTGCAAAAGCAATAAACCCTACAGACATGGGCTGCACGTATTTGAACATATTGGTCTGAATATCCTTTACATCAAAATAATATATGAGAAAGGAAAATGCAGACATGATGAGTGTGGCGGGCAATACCCATAGCAACAATGTAAGAATAGCCAACGGTACACCACCACGTTTGTAGCCTATCAGCATTACTGTTTGGGTAGAAGAAGGGCCCGGTAACATTTGTGAGAAGGCATTGTACTCTGCAATTTCTTCCTCCGTCACATCGTGCCTTTTATTGGCAAAAGACTTTACCATCATCCCCAAATGCCCCTGCGGACCGCCAAAAGCCGTAAACGCGTACAGAAGTACGGTCTTCAAAAACGGTATGTGTCGCAACAGCATGTTTATCCCTCTATCTTTAACCGAGGGCGAAAATTAATCACAAAAATGCGAATTGCATAAACAGTAGTATTTACAAACAGCTTTTTGTATCTTGCAGCCCTAATCTTAATCAAGGATATGAAATCTTTAATGTTAGGCGCTTTCTATGATACTTTCGCATACGGTGTTGGCGACGTACTGGTTTATACATTCATCATACTGATGGTTATTGAACTGGTATACGTGATGGCTAAATATCTGGGTGGCGAGAAAAAAACTAAGTAATTGTCCCACACGGGTAAACATATTGCAGCAATACGCAAGGATTATCAACTGGCAGTACTTGATGAACAAGTAGCAGGTGATGATCCTTTTGCTTTTTTCCATAAATGGTTTGCAGAGGCACAGCAGGCAGATGCCGAAGAGGTAAATGCCATGACACTGGCTACTGTTAATGCCGCAGGAAAGCCCCACGCACGCATTGTATTACTGAAAGGCCTGGATGATAAAGGCTTTGTTTTTTATACCAATTACACCAGCGAAAAAGGCAGAGATATTGCCGAAAACCCCAACGTATCAGTAGTTTTCTTCTGGAAGGAGCTGGAAAGGCAGGTATGTATAGAGGGTATTGCCGAAAAAGTAAGCGGTGCGGAAAGTGATGAATACTTCCACTCTCGCCCTGCAGGCAGCCGTATAGGTGCATGGTCTTCTCCGCAAAGCACGGTTATCCCCAACCGAGATATATTAGAAGAAAACTACAAACAATACACAGAACAGTATGGCGATAATGCTCCGCGTCCCGAACATTGGGGTGGGTACCGCATCATTCCATCTTCTATAGAGTTCTGGCAAGGCCGCAGCAGCCGCATGCACGACCGCATATTATTCTCCAGAAACGCAGACGGAACATGGCAGAAATGCCGCCTGGCACCGTAAACAGCCACACATTAACAGCAGGATAACAGCAGCTTTGATGGTTGACATTCACCCATCCGATAATTTTGTATTTAACGGGTGAAAACGATGTTAATAAACTGTTGATAAGATGTGAATAAGTTATCCACATTTGTTTATAATGCGGTAATAACAAAGTATTTTGCACTAATATATATTGTAATATAAGCCGTGTTAAAAGCGGTTTATTACGAAATAGTGCTAAGTACAATACCCACATATCGCATTGTAATAGAGCAGCCCGGGCACGGCTTCACAACTCTGTCCCCGGTTCACAACACATCACAACACCCATTTAAATTCATTAACGTATGCGCAAGTTTTTATACACGCTCACCGTAATAGGTTTGATGATGGTTACTGCGTGCTCTACACCACAAAAAACCATCTATTTCAGCGACAATACATTGCAGAATGCATCTGTACAGGTAGATAATATAGACCGCCGTAAGGAGGTTACTATTCTGCCGGAAGATATTCTTGCCATCAAAGTATCTACCATCAGCAGTATTGTTGAAAAAGGTGGTATCAACCCTGTTGCAATATTCAACGAGGGTGGCACCGCTTACAGCATTACCGCATCTGCAGGGGGTGCAGGTGGTGGTGCAGCAAACTCTGCACAAAACCTTGGTTTTCTGGTAGATGTGAATGGTTTTATTGACTATCCTGTGATAGGCAAACTAAAAGTTTCAGGGCTTACAATGAGGCAGTTGAAAGACTTGCTGGCAGACAAACTGAAAGCCTATGTAAAAGAACCGGTTGTTGAAGCTAATATCATCAACTTCCATGTTACCGTATTTGGTGAGGTAGGCAGGGTTGGCCAAATAGTAGCTGCCAACCAGAAAATAAGCATTCTGGATGCACTGGCTGCTGCCGGTGATATTCCTATTTCGGGCCGCAAAGACAATGTGCTCATCATCCGCGAGACGGAAGGTAAACGCGAATATGCAAGGCTGAACCTGAATAGCAGAACACTATTCAGCAGTCCGTACTACTATTTAAAACAAAACGACATCATATACATTGAACCTGCAAGAATCAGGAAACAGGAAAACAACGATTTCCTGAAGTTTTACCTGCCTACTATCATGACGATATTATCGTCTGCAGTAACAATTTATGGTATCACAAAACTTACAAAATAAAAGGAGGTAGATAGAAAGGATTCATGGAGCAACCCAACCAACAGCAGATATCTGAAAAGATACTGAAACAGTTTAACTCGTCGTTCGACTTTAAGCGATTGCTAGGCACTATTGTCAGCAACTGGTATTGGTTTGTCCTGTCCATATCTATCACTGTAACTGCGGGTTTCCTATATCTGCGTTATACTACCCGTGTCTATGAAATAGGCAGCTCTATACTGATAGACGAAGCGCAGGATAATGTTGCGCAAAATGTATTGAGCAAGCTCGATCCGCAGAACGATAAATCTAAAGTCAACCTCTTTAACGAACAGGTAGTACTGCAATCGCAGGATATGATTGCCAAAGTGGTCGATTCGCTTGCGCTGAATGTGCGTTACTGGGCAAGAGGCCGCATCAAAGAGACAGAGATTTATAAAGAGTCTCCTATAAAAGTTGTGTTCGATACTACAGGCCTAACGGGCGGTACTGTTGAACTGAAGATAAAACAGGTGATGGAAGGCCAGTTTGAAGTAACTAATGGTGGTACTGCAGACAAAGTGCTGTACGACACATGGGTACGCAAACCGTACGGTCGTTTCAAAATCATGTATACCAACGGTGTTGGTGTTAATAGGGGCTACCTGAAGAGTACCGAATTTATTGTAAAAGCAGAGCCACGTGTTGCTGCTATAGGCCGTGTAACAGGTTTATTTACCGTAGCCCTTAATGACGGACGTACCAGCCTTCTTGGCCTCAGCTATACAGATAATATTCCGCAACGTGGTGTAGATTTCATGAACGTACTGATATACTTCTATCAGAAAAACGAGCTTGAAAATATCAACAAGAAAGCTGAAAAAACACGCGCTTTCCTGAAAGCCAAGAAAGCAAATATTAAAGACGAGTTGAGGTTCATCGACTCTATGCAGGTAGATATCAAACTGAATAATGATATCGTAGACCCTACCGCACAAACAGAGCAGTTTATGAGTGCAAAAACTGCTTCTGAAACAAAGATGGATGAACTCTTGATGGCCAAGCAATCGCTGGAGAGCATGAAGCGAACAGTAATGGGCATGTCTAGCAATCGTTTTTCTATACTCAGTATAGCATCTGAAGATCCAACCCTCGCACAACTGATAGGTTCGCACAACGACATAGTAGTAAAAAGAGAAGCCTTTGCTCGCAGCGTAGGGCCAGAGCATCCTACGCTAAAAGAGTACGAAATATCTATTCTGGAACAACGTAAGCGCATCATACTTGCCTGCGACAATGCTATTGCGAAGCTAAATATCACCTTACAGAACGCTGCTAAAAATGCAGCAGAATACACCAGCCGCATACGCAATACACCAAACGTAGAACGCAATATCAAAGACGTATCTCGTGGTTATGATGTATTGCAACAAACATATTTATTGCTCTACCAAAAAGACGTAGAGAATGAAATATCGGTATATGCAGCCACCAACAAATCGAAAGTAATTGTTGTACCGTTTGCTACTTCTGATCCTATTAAGCCTGTTCCTAAAACTATCTATGCAATTGTATTCCTCCTCGGCTTGCTGATACCTGGTGGTTACCTTGTCATTCGCGAAATGCTGAACAACAAAGTAATCAACGACCACGATATTGAATCGCTAACCAACATACCTATTGTTGGTAGCATCAGCCGCGTAGAGGCTGCCAGCACAAGAGAAAATACAATAGTTGTAGGCCCGCACATACGCACAGGTGTTGCAGAGCAGTTCCGCCTTATCCGTGCCAACCTCGAGTTTATGGCTGCGGCAAACAATAATCGTGTATTCATGATTACATCCAGCTCCAGCGGCGAGGGTAAATCATTTATCTCTATCAACTTGGGTATTACAATGACACTTGCCAAAAAGCGTGTTGTCATTATGGAGTTCGACCTCAGGAAACCTAAAATATCTCAATACCTCGGCCTGCCAAATCATGGCGGTATCAGTAGCTACCTTGCAGGGCTTGGGGATCTTGATATTGCCATCAAAGCATCGGGCATACACGAGAACCTGTACATAGCCAACTGCGGACCAATACCACCAAACCCCGGTGAGTTGTTGGTATTGCCAAAGACAGGACAAATGATAGAACAACTGAAAGAAATGTTTGATGTTGTTATCATCGATACTGCACCTATCGGGCTTGTATCAGATGCATTGGTATTGTCGCAATACGCAGGCATCAATCTGTTTGTAATACGCCAGTCTTATACCATCAAAGACCAGGTACGCATGTTTGATGTGCTGCACAAAGACGGTAAAATTCAAAACCCTGCTATCATATTTAACGGTGTTGAATTCCTTAAGAAATACGGATACGGGTATGGTGGCAGCGGATATGGGTATTCTTATGGTTATGGATACGGATATGGCTACTACGAAGAAACAAACCCTAAAAAGAAGCAGAACGGTAGCAGTTTAAAAGGATTTTTTACAAAATAAGAGAGAACGGTATAAAACCCGTTCACATATCAATAACAAGGCGGACGTAGTATCTGTAAGGCTATATGGGTAGTTTTACAGCGCCAAACATAGAGGGCTTTGTAATGAATTTAAAACAACTGGGGGCAGTAGCTAGTGCTTCCAAACTATACAAGCTGTTTACACCTGCACAGAAAAAACATTTTCTGTGGTTGGTATTTTTTACGTTCATCAGCTCATTGACCGACCTGATAGGTCTTGGTTTTGTAATACCAGTTGTAGGTCTTGTACTGTCCGAAGACTTTCACAAAACAATGACGGCCACAGTGCCTTTCTTAGGCAACTTTACAAAAACACAGTTACTACTCTACACAGTATCTACCTTCTTTGTCATTATCATCCTGAAAAATGCTTTCGGGTTATACATTAATAAACTGCAGGTAAATTTTGTGCGCAACCTGTACGTATCATCATCCATGAACGTATTGGAAAGGATATACGAACGTCCGCTGCTTGACATACAGAAAGACACATCCAACGATCTTGTTACAAAACTAACATATTATCAGTCTGCACTTTGCAGCAACGCTGCCATATCTACTATCATACTGATAAATGAAGCTATCATTTTCATACTTACGGCTATCAGTACTTGTTTTTGGGACTGGAAACTATTTCTGTTGCTGATTGGTGTAATGGCGCCTAGCCTGGGATTATTCTACAATCGTGTTAAGAACATGATAAAACAGGCAGGCTTGGAAAAAACAGAAAATGCTACCAGGCTCTACGCCAGTGCACAAGAAATGATATTTGGCTACACAGATATCAAAATAGCAGGCACAGAAAGGAACTTTAAAGAGCGATTCAGAGGCTTTGCAAAAAATTATAGTATATATCAAGGCAGGCTCGATTTTATGATGTTTATACCTACGCGCATCATTGAGATAACAATCTTCCTTTGTATTATCCTGATACTCCTATATGGTGTATTCGTGTTGAAAGACACTGGAAAGATTGTATCTACTATCAGCTTCTTCTCCGTGATAGCGTATCGCAGCATCCCATCTGTTAACAGATTTGTGATAGCTATGAACAACCTGAACTCTACAGAATTTGTTTTCAACGATCCGGATTTTATTCCAAGAGAAGAAAAAGAAGCTCCTGTAGCAGAGCCTATCAACTACAATAACAATATTATTTTCGACCACGTATCTTATCAATATCCCGGAGATAATAACTACGTAATTAACGATTGCAACATCACCATTAAAAAAGGTGAAAAAGTAGGCTTCATAGGTAAGTCAGGTGCGGGTAAATCTACACTGATTGGTAATATACTTGGCTTCCTCTACCCTACTCAGGGACAGATAAAAATTGACGGTACTAAGCTGGACAGAAGCAATGTTGCACAATGGTGGAAGATACTAGGCTATGTAAGGCAAGAGGTTTTTGTCATGAACAAAACCTTTGCTGAAAACATAGCCATTGGCGAAACTGCAGACCAGATAGACAAACAACGCATGGACAAAGCAGTTCGTTTATCGAGCCTTGACGAGTTGGTTAGAGGCTGGCCTGAAGGTATTAATACGATGCTAAATGAAAGAGGCAACAATCTTTCAGGTGGACAGAAACAACGTATTGCGATAGCACGTGCTATATATAAAGGTGCACAGGTGTTAATATTTGACGAAGCTACATCTGCACTGGATTCGAAAACAGAAGAAGAAATTACAAACTCTATCCGTGAGCTTGGCCACGAAGACCTTACTATCATCATCATAGCACACAGGTATACATCGCTTAAATACTGCGACAAAATATACGAGCTCAACAAAGGCAGTGTAGCTGCTAGCTATACATACGATGAACTGATAAAACACCGTAGCCACTAACAGATATGAAAGTAAGTATAATCATGTGTTCTTATAATACCGAAGCCTTTATCAAAGAGGCTATTGAGAGCATATTGCATCAAACTTACACCAACTGGGAGCTCATTATCAGTGATGATAAATCTACTGACGGCACCATAAGCATCATAAAGCAATATACAAGCGACCCTCGCATAAAGCTTTATGAGCATAAAGAAAATAAAGGCTACGTAGCTAACAAAAACAGAGCCTTTAGCTATGCATCAGGCGATTTGTTAACGCAACTGGATGCTGATGATAACTGCCCGGCAAACAGACTAGCATTGCAGGTTAGTATTTTTGAAAAGTACCCTGACATAAAAATATGCGGTAGCAATTACGATATTATTGACACTGCAAGCAACATACTGCAAAGCAAAAAACAGGATAAGGATTTTCTAATAACAGAACTGATGCTGGAATACCCTTTCTGGTTTCCGGGGCTGATGTTCAGAAAAGAACTGATTACAGAATTCGGACTGTTTTCAGAATACTTCGATGGCATATATGGCGATGACCACTACTGGGCAATGCGTGTGAACAAGAAGTATCCTATATACTTTCTTAAAGAAGCATTGTATGGTTATCGTATCAATCCGAATTCTATTACAAATGTCTTCGATAAGCCACGTAAACTGATAGCACAGGATATTATTGCAAAACTGCACAGACAGCTGAGTAGTTCCGGTACCGACTTACTATCACAAGGGAAGGATGAGGAAATGCTGGCATTTGAAGAAAGTCTGTACAGGAATAATAAACTGATGGCAGAACGCTATCGCCAATGGGCTGCAAAAGCAATAGACAAAAGGCACTGGAAGCAGGCTACAGACCTTATAAAAAAATGCATTGCAACCGGCAAAGCAGACAGCACAGCATACAGAACAATATTTTATTACATCAAGAAAAGATATTTAGGCGCCAATTGAAAAGACTGAACATTCTATTAGCTACTGAAGTAATACACCCCGGTGGTGCAGAAACTTTCGTATTGCGTCTTTCAAACGCGCTGAAACAGTGTGGGCACAAGGTTCACATTTTTATATTTTATGAAGACAATTTCAATGAAGGGCTTTATAAAATGTTTGCCCCTGATGTACCATTGACGATTGCCTACATACCTTTTTCATGGTTGATGTCTAAGATTGATGCAGCGCTTTTCAGAATGAATATAGATTTCAGTTGCAGAAATTATTTCATCAAGCGTTCATTGTCAAAGCTTATCAAAAAGGAAAAAACTAAAATCATACACAGCAACCTGCTAAAGTCTGATAAGATATGCCTGCAGGTAGCTTCTAAGTTCTCCATACCGGTCATCACAACTATACATGGGGACTATTTGCAGTTTTATAATAAGACACAGAGCAAAATACCTATACCACTACTTCACTACAAAGAAAAAGCACTTAAAAACATCAAAGAGCTGGACGAGATTGTTTGTATATCCGACAAACAACTACAGTTCTTCAACGATAAGTTTGAACCAATAGTACGTGGTAAGCTTGCCAAAATATACAATGGCTACGACGGCATACCATCTCCCGATGCTCGCTCACTCAAAAAGCTGTTAGGTATTCCTGAAAACGATTTTGTATTCGGGATGGTGTCCCGAGGCATAGCTGAAAAAGGCTGGGAAGTAGCTATCGAAGCATTCCTGAAATTGAATGCACCGAATACACATCTGGTGCTTGTTGGCGAGAGTGAGTACATGAGAGCATTGAGCAACTCGTACTCATCATACAAAAACATTTACTTCACAGGGCATTCTGATAAACCACTCGATTGGATCAAAATAATGGATGTTGGTCTTTTGCCTACAACATACCCATCAGAGAGTTTACCAACTATTATAATTGAATACTTATGCTGCGGTATACCGAGCGTCGCATCAGATGCGGGTGAAATAGTAAACATGTTGCAATACGAAGGCAAGCAGGCAGGACTTGTAATACCGATAGTAAATGGCAGCGTATCTGTAGATGGTGTAAAAGATGCTATGCAGCAATACCTAACAGACAAACAGTTTTACGAAGAGCATAAAGCAAATGCAGTGCTATGCTATAATCAGTTTGATATGGATAAATGTCTGGCATCGTATTACAACATTTATTACAATTCAATACTGGATAAAATCGAACAGCAATCATCTAACTAAACAATATCCACATGCGATTTGCTATAAGAGACGATGATACCAACTTCTTTACAACTCCCGCAGAGTTGCAGCAATGCTATGGCGATATATGGCATGAATTCGCACCTACGCTTTGCCTGATATCGAAAGTAAAAGGTGACTGGGCAAAATGGGTTCACCAAATATATAAAGACAAACAAGATACCGACTGGGCTGCCTGGACAGCAGACAATACCCCACACCCTATTGAAAGCAATACAGAATTGGTAGCATTTCTGAAAGAAAAAATAAAAGACGGAAAGCTGGATGTTGGCTACCATGCCAAATACCATCGCAATGAAGACAGTTCTTTACCAAAGGAAATGTCTAACAACTATGTACGTGGCGCAGAGTACTTTACCAACAGAGATGTTACTAATGAAATAAAAGAAGAAGTAACACACCTTAACAAGCTACTGAACACAAATATTTCTGTATTTACTCCACCACAAAATCTGCTTTCACAACAAGGTTATGAATGTGTATTAAACGCAGGGCTGAATCTATGTGGTGGTGGCATTACTTTTTATAAAAAAGAAAAAGACCTGCAAGGGCTCATTAATATAGGAAAGCAACTTGCTTTTAAACTCATCAATAAAGAAGCCGATTACCCACGCGTACTGCGTTATAGCAATCATACAGAGATTGCATATCACTATCCGCTGCAACCGGGCACAAGACTTAAAAGCCTGATAGACGATTTTGAAATGGTACGCAAGTACAATGGCGATTTCGTGCTTTCAACCCACTATGTAGAGTTTGATTACTCTATGGTATATGATGAGAATATTACCATGAAGCACGTGCTGATGGACTTTCTCGATTATATATCCAAGTACAGCGATGTACAAAAAATGTCTTTATCACAACTATTGAAACATTAACGCTTGAAAACTGACAAAAAAATATTGGTCGTTTCATTCCAATCGCTCACCGCGAATAGCGGTGCGGGGATGGCACGTCTTGGCTACTACCTTTCCGAACAACTGGATAAACGAGGTGTACTGCAAGATTTTATTGTTTATTCAAAAGGCAAGTTCAATACATCTTTCAAATCATCGCCTGTATCTTACTGGTCAAGGCATATATTGTTTCTGCTCAATTTTCTTGATAAGAAGCTACACTTTGCTCCCTATAAGTTCAGATATGTGCAAGAGCTGATATTCGACTTTCTGTGCGTAAATAAAGTAACAAAAGATACAGGTATACTATTTGTAACACAGCCCTACCTGCCACGCACATTCAGAAAGGCTAAAAAGCTGGGGATTGAAATCATATTCATTCCCGCAAACCCTGAAGAGAACTATATCTGCAATATTGTAACAGAAGAACAGAACAAGCTGAATATCCATGCGGTGGATGCTTATACATATCCCAAACGCATACAGTTGTTCAATGAATCTGTAAACTATATAGATAAAGTAATAGGCACCTATCCTACGGTGTATGAGACCTATAAGAACGCTGCATATAAAGGACAAGTAATCAAAATGATTGGCCACCTGAAGCCTGACTTCAAGCCATTAACTATTGACAACAAAGAGGTAACCACAGGTACTTTTGTAGTTGGCTATCTGGCACACACGGTTGCGCTAAAGGGCTTGCACTATCTGATAGAAGCATGGAAAATGCTGATGCAGGAACATACTGAATACAACATTAAGCTCCTGATTGCAGGTAAAGTAGATACTGCTATTGAGCAATATATCAACGAAAAATACCCATCACTACCCAAAACAGAAAAGCTTGGCAGAATACCTGATATAAAAGAATTCTACAAGCAACTACACTTATTTGTAGTACCTAGCCTGATAGATGGTGGCCCCTATACGGCACTGGAAGCTGCGCACTATGCAGTACCTGTAGTTATTACAGAGAATTGCGGATCAGCAGAGCTGTTATCACGAAACGAATCCGGATGTAGTATAGTACCTATCAGAGATGCAGCCGCTATTAAAAACGAAATAGAAAAAGCATACAACAACCGTTCGGCATCTCTAAAAATGGGAATGAATGCGAAACACAATCTTGACACTTACCGGATGGATGAATTAATAACAGATATTGCCAACTATTTAGAAAATAATTTAATAAAGATAAACGCTAACTAACGCATGTGTGGCATAGCCGGTTGCAGAGGCAAATATGATGACAAAACAATAGCTGCGTCCTTCGATAGCATCAGACATCGCGGGCCCGACGCTAATGGCATCTTCAAGCATCAGGATGTAACCCTCATGCATCACAGACTTTCCATCATAGACCTGAGCGAACTGGGTGCACAGCCTTACCACTACGAACACCTGAGCATGGTGTATAATGGTGAGGTATACAATTTTAAAAAAGTAAAAGCCGAACTGATTTCTCTGGGTTATGAATTCATATCAACATCCGACACAGAAGTAATCATCAAAGCATTCCACAAATGGGGCATTGAAGCTGTGCATAGATTCATCGGGATGTTTGCCATTGCACTGTTCGATAAAAAAGAAGACTGCATTTATCTGTTAAGAGATCGCTTTGGCGTAAAACCATTGTACTACACTACAACAGGCGGCTTTGCTTTTGGCAGCGAATTGCGCAGTATCCTGCCATTTATACCTAAGCGTACAATAGACCAAAATGCTGTTTACGAATACTTCAGGTTTGGTTATATATCTGAAGAAAAAACAATCTTTAAAGAAGCTAAGAAGTTACTATCAGGCTACTACCTGAAATACAAAGACGGCAAAGCCCGAGCATATTGCTATTGGGATGCAAAATTAATCACCTCTCAATCTCACCCTAAACTAAGTGAAAGTGAATGGCAGGAGCTTCTGCACAAGGAATTGATTGAGGCATTCAGCCTTCGTATGGTATCGGATGTACCTGTAGGTGTGTTTCTGAGTGGTGGCATAGACAGTTCTTTGGTTTCTGCTATTCTGCAAAAGCATTATGGCAAAATCAACACATTTACCATTGGCTTCGATCATGAAAGATATAACGAAGCGCCGTATGCACGTCAGGTAGCACAACATTTAGGCACCAATCATACAGAGTTTACACTCAATACACAGGAAGCATTCAGCATCTTGGAGAAATTTTATGATATATACGATGAGCCTTATGCAGACTCGTCAGGCATTCCTAGTACTATCGTTTCTCGCTTGGCTGCAGAGCAAGGCATAAAAGTTGTACTATCAGCCAATGGCGGTGATGAATTGTTTGCAGGCTACAGGCACTATCATACAACACTCAGCTACTACAATCGCTTTTTGTCTATACCATCAGCTATACGCCATACAATGAAATGGAGTACAGGTGCGCTATACAAAAGCGGATTGATGAAATATGTATACACAAAAAACACAGAGCATCGTGTAGCAGTATTAAACGAGCTACTGGGCGTAAATGAATTGGGCGATTTCTATAATTCGTTCCTTGCTAATCAGGGCCATCTAGAAATGCTATCGTTACTAAAACAAAATGGTCGCGATACGCAAGACACAGAACTGGTGCAGGATGACATGACAGGCCTGATGATATATGATATTGGCCACTACCTGCCTGACGATCTGCTGGTAAAGATGGATAGGGCAACTATGTACAATAGCATAGAGGGTCGTGAACCGTTTCTTGACCACAGGTTGGTAAAAATTGCCTGCCAGATGCCCGTAGACTTGAAGTGGCGCAACAATGAAAGTAAATGGATTCTTAAACAAATCCTTAGCGAATACATACCCCGAGAAATGTTTACACGTCCGAAGATGGGCTTTTCTATCCCTATCTTCAACTGGTTCAGCCAGCATATGGATGTGCTCTTTGATTATTACCTCACAAAAGAGAAACTGGATAAAACAAACATATTTAATACCGCTACTGTTCTTAATGAGTATGAAAAATACAAGTGGAACAAGCAGAACAACAAGGAATACAACATTGAAAAAATGTGGCGTATCCTAAGTTTTATGATGTGGTGGGATAAATGGTGTGAGAAACTGTAACATATAAAGAGATGAGTAAGAAAGTTCAGGTAATATCGTTTCAGTCGCTGACCGGCAACAGTGGTGCAGGCATGGCTCGTTTGGGTCACATGCTTTCAACCGAACTACACAAGAGAGGCATACTACAGGATTTCATTATTCATTCAAAGGGAAAATTTGATACTGCATTCCCTTCTCAACCTGTATCTGCATTTTCCCGTTATTATTTATTTGTCATCAATAAGCTGGTAGCAATACTGTCAGTACCTGCGTACAAATCCAGATATCTGCAGGAAGTATTGTTCGACTGGTTTTGCCAGTGGCGTTTAAAGAAAGGTACGGCCATACTATTCTCTACCAATCCGTTTATGCAACGCACATTCAGAAGAGCTAAAAAACTAGGCATGTTGGTAGTATTACTTCCGGGTACACCTGAAGAAAATTACATCTTCAATATTGTAGATGAAGAAAATAAAAAAACAGGCATCCATGCAACAGATGCGTATACTTATAAAAAAAGACTGAATTACTATAATAAGAGCATTCAATATGTAGATAAAGTGATTGCTCCGCACCCTGTAGTACTCACATCCTACAAAGAAGCAAAACATAAAGCTGAAATAGTAACTATTGTCGGGCATATGACACCCGACTTAAAACCCGTAACAACTGTAGCAAAAAATGATGCAACATTCCATGTAGGCTATGTAGCACACACAGTACTACTTAAGGGTTTGCATTACTTATTAGCCGCATGGAAAGACATTAATGAACTTGGCATACAAAATATAATGCTACATATTGGCGGCAATGCAGATGAGCCAATGAAAAACTACATTGACAAGCACTTTAAAGGTTTGGTAAATGTAAAATGGCATGGGCATGTGTCAGATATACCTGCGTTCATGCAACAGCTTGATTTACTCGTAGTACCAAGCCTTGTAGATGCAGGACCTTCTACACCACTTGAGGCTGCATATAATAGCATACCGAGCATCATCACAGATCATTGTGGTTCTTACGAACTATTGATAAGGAACAACCCCGGATGTTGGGTTATTCCAATAAGAGATAAAGATGCTATCAAAGAACGCATACTGTTTGCTTACAACAATACAGACATTTGCAAACAGACCGGAGAATATGCCAGATACAATATGCAAACCTACAGCATGGAATCATTCATGCAGGAATTAGCAGACTATTTAGAAAGCAAAGTATAACTAAATGAAAAATGTACTACTACTCGGATCTGAATTAGGCAAGGGAGGAGCAGAACGCTCTATCTCTCTGCTGAGTTATTATCTGGAGCAGGAAGGCTACAACGTTACACTTTGCATACTTTCAGGCACAGACAGGGAGAAGTTTTATAAGACTTGTAAAAACGTAGTATTCATAGACCCGCCTGCATATGCAGGGCTTGTTGGCAAGATAAAAGCGTGGAGATACAGACTACAAAAACTGAAACAGCTTAAACGCGACCTAAAAATCGACACTTCTATCAGCTTTCTGGAAGGGCCCGATTATGTCAATGTACTGACCAAAGGAAAAGAGAAAGTAGTGCTGAGTATTCGTGGGTCAAAAATGCACGATAAAGTGATAAGCGGTACTATAGGCGCAATACGCAAAAAAGTGCTGATACCACAGCTATACAGAAAAGCTAATGAAATTGTTTGTGTTACAGATGCACTTGCAGATGAATTACACGAACACTTCGGCATTCGCAGAGAAAGGCTTACTACTATCTACAATTTTTATGAGATTGATGATATCATCATCAAAAGCAACGAAACACTAACTGCCGAAGAAGAACAGATATTTTCAAAACCTGTCATTATCACATCAGGCCGCTTGCATGTGGCCAAAGAACAAGACAAGCTGATTCGCATACTGAAAACAGTGAAGCAAACGGTAGATGCTCGTGTCATGATACTAGGAGACGGAGAATTGAAAGAACCTTTTATTGAGTTATGCAATCAATTGGACTTAAGAGCTTGTGATTGGCAAATTGAGAAAAAGGCCGATGCAGATGTTTATCTAATGGGGTTTCAGCACAACGCCTTTAAATATTATAAACACAGCAAGCTATTTGCACTCACTTCATCATGGGAGGGCTTCCCGAATGTTCTGGCAGAGGCGCTGATATGCGGCATTCCAGTAGTATCTACAGATTGTCCAACTGGGCCAAGAGAAATATTGAATGTACCAAATCTACCCAAAGAACCAATTGACTATAGCATAGATACTCCTGTAGGAACACTACTGCCGATGGTCAACCATCTGAGCAACAAAACACAAGAGCTGTGGACAGATGCAATTGTAAAATGGCTGCAGCAATCTGCGCCATCTAAAAAAGAGTTTGAAACACTTACAAAACGTTTCACGTTACACTCTATGCTGCAACAGTGGAAAAATGTAATAGATAACTAAGATGAACATTCTGATTATAGACAACTCCCTTGCTTTTACAGGTGCATTTAAATGCGCACTGAGTGAGGCTATACTATTATCAGACAAACATAAATTTACATTCATCATTCACCCTGAAAGCAAAGTAAGAGCTAATCTTGAAGCCAGCAATATACCTTATCATACAATCAAGCTGCAAGAGATTCGCAAATCTCCGACTGTCCTCCTATATCCTTTCATGCTACTACTCAATACATACAGAGTACGCAGCATAATAAATCGTGAGAAAATAGATGTGGTGCAGATGAATGATTTCTACAACCTCATCGGCGCTTTCCTTAAGATATTCGGTTACAAAGGCAAGTTGATAACTTATGTACGTTTTGTACCATCTGCAATGCCTGCACCTTTCAGAAAGCTGTGGACATACTTTGCACAGCAATACAGCCATCGTGTTATAGCAGTTTCAGATACTGTACTGAAAGAACTACCAATTAATAAAAACACCATTCGCCTCTACGACCCTGCAAATTTGCAAGAGCTGATTACAACAGAAAAATCAGCGTCAGATACTATTCAGTTCCTATACCTATCCAACTATATACGTGGTAAGGGACAAGACTATGCACTGGAGGCTTTTATTAAAGCATATCAGCATAACAAGCAACTGCGCCTTAAATACACAGGTGGTGACATGAGCCTTGAAAAAAACAGAGAATTCAAACAAACGCTGATAGACAAAGTAAAAGAACATGGATTGGAAGAAGTAGTAACTTTTGCCGACTTTAACAGCAATATAGAAGCTGAGATAAAGGCTGCTGATGTGTTGTTGAATTTCTCTAATTCCGAATCACTATCCATGACTTGCCTGGAGGCCGCATATTACGGCACGGCAGTTATTGCTACAAAATGCGGCGGCCCCGAAGAGGTAATTATTGATAAAGAAACGGGATTGTTAGTGCCTGTTGCAGATATAGATGCTATGATAAATGCCATACTTACATTGGCAAACAATGCAACTATAAGAAAGCAATATGCCGAAGCAGGCAGAACTTATGTCCGTAACAAATTTGGCAAAGAACATTTTATACAAGAATTTGAAGCTATACTTGCATCATAATGAATACGCCTAAGGTTTTATTTATGGTTCCATATCCGCTTGGCAAAGCGCCTTCACAGCGCTTCCGTGTCGAGCTGTTTGAACCATATCTGAAAGAAGCAGGCATTCATTATCGCATTGCACCATTTATGGATGATGCTACGTGGCAACACCTATATAAGCAAGGTTCGGTTTTCCAGAAAGTATGGGGCATTATCAAAGGCTATCTGAAAAGACTTAAGACCGTACTGATAGACGTACATAATTACAATTATGTATTCGTACACCGCGAAGCAGCACCATTAGGACCGCCTATATTTGAGTGGATTGTTGCGAAGCTATGGCGCAAGAAAATGATTTTCGACTATGACGATGCCATCTGGATTGCTAATACAAGTAGCGAGAATAGTATAGCTGCAAAACTTAAATGCTTCTGGAAAGTTAAACACATTATTAAGCTGTCTTACAAGATAGCTGCAGGTAACGACTACCTGCGCAACTATGCACTACAGTACAATAACAACGCAGTGCTGATGCCAACCTGTGTAGACATGGAGCGTATGCACAAAGGCACAAAACAACATGGCAATCACAAACCAGTAGTTGGGTGGACGGGTAGCCACTCTACCCTACAATATCTCGACAACATTGTAAGCATCATTAAAGAACTGCAGGACGAAATAGATTTTACATTCCTTGTAATTGCAGATAAGAACCCTGAATTGCCGTTGAAAGACTTTCAGTTTGCACCTTGGAGTGCGGCTACTGAAATACAGGATTTATTAAGAATGGATATTGGCATTATGCCACTGCAGGCAGATGCCTGGAGCGAGGGCAAATGCGGCTTCAAACTGATACAATACTTATCACTCGCTATACCTGCTTTGGCAAGTCCTGTGGGTGTTAATAATATTATTATTCAGGAAGGCGTCAATGGGCACCTCTGCGACAACGATGCAGACTGGAAGCAATATATTAAAGTACTGATTACCGATGCGCAAAAACGCGCAGATATGGGTAAAGCAGGTCAGGCGTATATGCTACAATTTTACAGCACTCAATCGCAGTACAAAACTTTCTTGAAATTATTCAGTTAGCCTCTTAATCTCAGTGAGAATATATTTTTATCAAGGCTGTTGTTCTTGTAGAATATCAGCATCATCGCTATACCGTAGAATGGCAATGCAGGTATACGATAACGCGATAGCGCACCAAAGTTACCCGAAGATATACCTACCGCAAATGCAAAGATGATGGCGAATATCAGACAGAACTGAATAGTAGGGTCCGCAGATATGGTTCGCCACGTTCGTCGTGGACCAATGGTTAGCAACACTTTTATAGTCACCCACAAAAACATCGCGGCTTCCAATGCATTCAGCATCTGCATCACTTTTCGGGTTTCCCATATATACGGGCGGAAAAGTGATACCACTACTGCCTGCGGAAACTTTTTAATCATACCACCAAACGATGGGTCCATGGTACCTAAATCATAAGCAGAGCCTTCATCTGATACAGACGCGATATAAGTACTCGTAACATAAGATGTCTGTGCCACATTCTCCAAAGAATACTTACCCAAAGAGCTGGCAAACTGTGCTGTTATAGCCAGAAAGCCACCTGCAGCACCACCTACCACCAATAGCTTCAGTAAGAACCTGCCAAATGCACTTCTTATTTTCTGAGAATAAGAGAACATTACCCAAAGCAACAATGCAGGCAGGAAAGCCATAACGATATATACTTTGATCGATACAATCAGATAAAAACTGGCTACGGTAAGGGCTATTGCACCGAAGCTGAAATCTCTATTGATGATAAGCCGAAACACACCGTAGGTAAGCCAACCAAGCCCGAACATACACACCGTATCTTTAAAGATACCCGACCCCCACATTACCGTACTTGGTATGTACAATACACAAATGGCTATCTGCTTTGTATACAAAGGGTATTGTGTAGCAAATGTTCTGAACAACGCCCACATACCTGTAAATGCAAGTGTGCCAAGCAAAACCGCCGTTGGCAGGTAAGTAGTGAACGTAAAGATGCCAAGAAAAGCGATGATAGAACATACTACATACTCTGTCGGTCCCTCATAGTACCACGTCATTTGCGATATATACTTGCCATAGTATGCAGGGTCGTACCATTTAGGGATGTGTAGTATCAGATTCAGCCATTTATTAAAAGACTCACTAAACGACCAGTTGATAACCTCTGCGTGCCTGAAATAGTTTACCGTATCACCGCCACCACCATAATAGTACTGATAAATCAACCCGATGAATATTGCCCCACCAATCTTAGCAGTAAGCCCGGGCAAGAAGTATGGCCTCCATTTATGCCCCGGCGGATACCTTGAATCCCGTATTTTGATAGCTATCAGGTAAATGATGCCCAAATAGAAAGGAAGCAGCAAATAGTCGAGCAACGTAATAAATTGATTGCTATCTTGCATCAGGTTTTAAATTTCATTATTACTAACTTTCTCACTACTATTTGTCTGTATCATGTGTGGTATTACAGGTTATTACGCTTTCAAGGCTAACGCTGCATCCAACCTTACAAAAATAACACAATCGACAGACAAATTATTGCTTCGTGGCCCCGATACAGGCAATGTTTATACACATAAAAATGTAGCCCTTGGCCACCGTCGTTTATCAATCATCGATACATCCAACGGAGCATCTCAACCAATGACGGATGTAACGGGAAGGTACACTATCGTTTTCAATGGCGAGATATTTAATTATCAAGAGCTTTCAGACAAATACCTGCAGGACGTATGGCAACGCATTGGAGGAGCTAAAACTACATCCGACACGGAAATACTGCTATATCTGCTAATCAAATATGGCGAAAGCTGTATTCAATGGCTGGCTGGCTTCTTTGCTTTCAGTTTTTACGATACCGAAACAGGCCGCATGATTATAGCCCGCGACCGCTTTGGTAAAAAGCCGCTTGTATATCATGCTACAGAAGAGCATATTGCTTTTGCATCTGAGATAAAAGCGCTGCTGGAATGGAATATACCCAAAGCTATCAACTACACTACCCTGTATCAATACTTGCAACTCAACTATATACCGCAACCCCAAAGCATGCTTGAAGGTGTTGCCAAGTTGCCGCAAGGACATTGTATGATTTGTGATGCAAATGGTGTAAAAGAAATAAAGCCTTACTATGAAATACAGATAGACAAGGCATCTTACGGCAAATACGATTACAATACAGCACAGCAAATGCTGGTGCAACACATGGATGTAGCTGTGCAGGAACGTATGATTGCAGATGTGCCGCTTGGTGCATTCCTGAGTGGTGGTATAGATTCTTCAGTTATCGTAGCACTTGCAAGCCGATACACTGACAAACTGAACACATTCTCCATAGGCTACAAAGACAATCCGTTTTTCGACGAAACGAAATATGCAAAGCTTGTAGCTGAGAAATACAACACCAATCACACGGTATTCTCGCTATCTACAGACAATTTCCTGGAGCATGTGTACAGCGTACTCGATTATCTGGATGAACCATTTGCTGATTCTTCTGCCATACCAGAATACATACTTTGCTATTATACCCGCAAGCACGTTACAGTTGCACTAAGCGGTGATGGTGGCGATGAAGTGTTTGCAGGTTATAACAAACATGCTGCTGAGTGGAAGATGCGTCAACAGTCTTTGCTTAATACATTAGTAAAGCTTGGCGGTCCTCTCTGGAAGGCATTACCACGCAGCAGAAACAATAAAATAACCAACCTCTTCCGTCAACTCAACCGCTTTGCAGAAGGTGCCAGCCTTTCTGAGAGCGACCGCTATTGGCGTTGGGCTTCTTTCAACACCCCTCAGCAGGCAGGGGCTTTGTTATCAGACAAGTCAAGGGCACAGGTAGATGATGCAGTATTCACACAACAACGAAAAGAAATACTGCAACACTTCAAAACAGGTGACTTCAATGAGGTACTGCTGACAGACATGAACCTCGTACTGCTGAGCGATATGCTGGTGAAGGTAGATATGATGAGCATGGCAAACAGCCTTGAAGTACGAAGCCCGTTCCTTGATTATAAAGTAGTAGATTTTGCCTTCTCGCTACCTGTAGATTATAAGGTAGACGGAAGTATGAAGAAAAGAATTGTACAGGATGCTTTCCGCAGTATGTTGCCTGAGGAAATATACAACCGTCCTAAACACGGTTTTGAAATACCTTTGCTCGATTGGTTCCGTAAAGAGCTTTGGGGGCTGATAAATGATGATTTATTAAGCCGCTCTTTCGTTGAACAACAGGGCATCTTCAACCCTACTGCTATAGAACAACTGAAGAAAAAACTGCACTGCACAAACCCTGAAGACAGCCACGCTACGATATGGGCACTCATAGTGTTCCAATACTGGTGGAAAAAGTACTACAACTAAGTTTTATACTTTTATTACTTACAGATTTATCGTAATTTTAACCCCGTTATAAGCTATACATGCCACGGGTTTTAAGGATACTAAACAGGTTAATAATAGGCGGTCCCGCCATCAATGCCACATACCTCACAAAGTATATGGCGCCTGAATTTGAGACCATGTTGGTAATTGGCGGTAAAGACGATCACGAGCAGGATGCCGATCATCTAAGTATGGATCTTGGCATCTCACCTGTAGAAGTACCTGAAATGAAGCGCAGCATCAGCCCTGTAGATGATGGTATTGCTTATAAAAAAATCAAAAGGCTTATAGAAAAATTTCGCCCTGATATTGTGCATACACATGCTGCAAAATCGGGTGTAATAGGCCGCCTGGCAGCAGATGCGTGCAATGTCCCTGTTATAGTGCATACATTTCACGGGCACGTATTTCACAGCTACTTCAACAGGTGGAAGACGAATACTTTCATTCAGATAGAACGCTACCTTGCCAAACGCTCAACAGGCATCATTGCCATCAGCGAATTGCAGAAGAACGAGCTTACCAATATCTATAAAATATGCCCTGCTGAAAAAATGAAAATCATTCAGCTTGGCCTCGACCTTGATAAGTTTCAACTACATCAGGATATTAAACGTGCCGAATTCCGTCAGAAATACAATCTGTTTGACGGTGATATTGCCATTGGTATCATTGGCCGTGTAGTACCTGTTAAGAATCACAGCTTGTTTGTTGCAGCGGCTAAGAAAGTATTGGAACAAACATCTGCAAGAGTAAAGTTTGTAGTAATAGGCGATGGCGATATGCGCCAACAAATGGAAGCTGAATTCAAAGAAGCTGGTATAGACTACGCATACTACCCCGAAAATCCGCGCGAAGCAACTGCTATCTGCACTTCATGGCAAACTGATATGGATGTAGTGTTAGCAGGTTTGGACATCGTAGCACTTACATCTCACAACGAGGGTACACCTGTATCTCTGATAGAAGCACAGGCAGCATCCCGCCCTGTAGTATCTACAAATGTTGGTGGCGTGGCCGATGTTGTGACTGATAATCTTTGCGGCTTTATTACAGAACCGAATGATGCCAACATTTTTGCAGAAGCATTGCTGCAACTCATCAACAAGCCAGAAATGCGCACTTACTTTGGTACACAAGGCCGCAACTTTGTGCAAACCAAATTCTCTTATCAACGCCTTGTTGGCGATATGAGCGAATACTATTATTCGCTGCTCGATAAAAAAGGTGTAAACTACCGCGACCGTCTTGGCCGTCCTGTTCCGTCTTCTCTTGAAGATTCTATCTAACTATACATTTCTTTAAAGAAAGCTACAGTCTGTTTCAGGCCATCCATAAAGCGCTGTGTTGGCTCATACCCAAGCAATGTTCTCGCCTTAGAAATATCAGCCAGCGAATTACGGATATCGCCTGCACGTTCTTCCCTGTATGTAGCTTCGTGTTGTATGCCCAGCATTTCGCGTATGGCAGTATACAGATAATTAACAGAGAAGTTTTCTCCAACAGCCACGTTGTATGCTTTGCCAAATGCATCAGGATTGTCGCATAACATACCACGTACATTTGCCTGCACTGCATTGTCTACAAATGTAAAGTCGCGCGTTTGCTCACCATCACCATTTATATATACAGGCGTCTGATTGATGATGCCACTTACAAACAAAGGTATTACAGCCGCATAAGGACCGTCAGGATCCTGACGAGGGCCAAATACGTTGAAGTACCTGAGTCCTACTATTTTCATGCCGTAGAGCTTTGCAAACACGTCTGCGTACAATTCATTGGTCTTTTTCGTTACAGCGTACGGCGATAATGGGTTGCCTACTCTTTCTTCTACCTTTGGCAGGTTAGGCTCATCGCCATATACAGAAGATGATGAAGCATACACAAAAGACTTCACGCCTGCATCTTTGGCAGCAGTTATCATATTGATAAAACCGCTTACGTTCACCTCATTACTTGTTACAGGATCTTTTACTGAACGTGGAACAGAACCTAGCGCCGCTTGGTGCGTTACATAGTCTATACCCTCACAAGCTTTTTTACAGGTTTCATAGTCGCGGATATCGCCTTGCAGAAACTCAAAATTGCTATAGCCTGTAAACAGGTCTATATTCTTTTGAAAACCTGTAGCCAGATTATCCAGCACAAGCACCCTGCCTGCACCATTTTTCAGCAGGTACTCAGTAATGTGAGAACCTATGAAACCTGCGCCACCTGTTACCAGAAAGCTGCTACCCGATATATCTTTTGTATGAAACGCTGCCATAATTAATAATGCCCCTTATACAGGCTGCGCAAACTTATGGCAAATAACAGATATCTGAAAGGATTGGATGTGCTAATAACACATCGTTTACAAGACTTCTACAAACAAGAAAGCCCCGATATCGGGGCTTCAAATAATGTAACGTATCAATTACGCTTTCTTGTCAGCACTAGCTGTAGTTTTCTTCGCGATTTTGGCAGGACGGTGTTTACCGAAGCTACCCATTGAAATTTTACCGCGTTTAGTGCGTTTATCGCCTCTACCCATGATTAAAAATTTTAGATTGCAAATATAAAAAAAAAGCAGGTAACTGTGCGTTCCTGCTTTTATTCTCTTTTGTTTTACAAGATTGACTATTTCTTGCCGCTTGCAATTTTAGTAGAGAATTCTTTACCAGCCTTGAACTTAGGCACTTTGCGAGCTTTGATTTTGATTACTTCGCCAGTTTGAGGGTTGCGGCCATTACGTGCAGAACGCTCAGAAACTGAGAATGTACCAAAACCAACCAAAGTAACGCGGTCGCCTTTTTTCAGTGCGGCAACTACAGCGTTTGTGAAAGAATCCAATGCATCGTTAGCTTGAGTTTTAGTAACGCCTGCATCTTTGGCAATTTTGTCAATCAATTCAGCTTTGTTCATTTGTTGTGTGTTTAGTCGTGAAATAAATAATTTCGAGGATAGGCAAATATACTCACCTTTAGTACACTTCCAAATATCCCCAAAAAAAATTCCTGACTTCAAAACCCTTGCCTGTAGCAGGTTTCCACAACTTATGCACATTTTTCGGGTGGTATTGCAAAATTAACATACCTCCAAACCCTTACCTGTATTGATTTTCGTTATATTGGCAAGTTTTTTGCTTCACCTAAACCCTTGTTAACAAAGGCTTGTAAGGGATTTGTAAAATCAGGAAATGATTTCCATCACCGTGCGGAATGCAATAAATTTATTACCAAATTTCGCGAAGCCTTTTTCACGCATTTGTGTTGCATGGTTTGAAATATATTGATTATATTCCTCTAAAGACTTGCAGAAATACTGTGCCGCATAGGTTGGCCCGTCTGTTTCATCCTGTTCCAGCAATCTGCACAATCTTGCATCTGTAAACAATCCTGTCTGCATCAAATCCGGGATATGTTCTCCCTTCATCCATTGTACCCACTCATCGTGTATACTGTGATCTATTTTTATTGTTACGTTGTAGATAATCATCGGTTATTATTTTACCACTTCTTTTCTATCGTGTCCATGATGGTCATGTAGCTGGCATATCTGTCTATACTGATAACAGATGCATTCACCGCTTCTTTCACAGCACAACCCGGCTCGTTTATATGAAGGCAGTTATTAAACCTACAATGCTGCATCACACGCCTCATTTCAGGAAAGTATTGTGCCAGCTCCTCTTTTTCAAAATCTATCAGTCCGAATTCTTTCACACCCGGTGTGTCTATTATCTTACCGCCGCCAGGCAGGTCAAACATTTCTGCAAATGTGGTAGTATGTTGCCCCTTACCGCTATAGCCCGATACTTCTTGCGTGCGCAATTCAACACCGGGTATCAATTGGTTTATCAACGTGCTTTTGCCCACACCGGAATGCCCGCTGAATAGCGTTGTTTTATCTTTCAGCCTTTCCGCAAGTACCGCAACTGTTTCTGGTTGCAATGCCACTATCGGATATACCTCATAACCTGCATCTGTATATATATGCTGCCACAGTTCCAGTTGCTCTTTGTGTTTTTCTTTCAGCAGGTCTATTTTATTGATGACGAGTATTGCAGGTATATGATAAGCTTCTGCCGTTATCAGGAAGCGGTCTATAAAACCGGGAGATGTTCTTGGCTCTGCAATAGTTGCCACAACCAAAGCAGCATCAAGATTGGCAGCTACAATATGTTTTTGATTTTTGTTGTGCGGAGATACACGCACTATATAATTATTGCGTTCGTCAATGGTTTTGATTGTCGCAATGTTTTCTTCTTTCTCTTCAATATCACAAATTACGGTATCGCCTACTGCTATCGGGTTGGTAGACGATATGTTCCCATCAATTTTCAACTTACCTTTTATACGCGCATTCCATATTTTACCATGCTCATCGCGCACTATGTACCAACTGCCTGTCGACTTATATACCAGTCCTTTCAATTCACTCATGTTTATTTGCAGTTGCTTTTAGTCATGTCTTAATGCTTCAATAGGATCCAGCTTGGCGGCCTTAACTGCAGGATAAATACCCGATATAATACCCACCACAGCGCAAAGGCTTACCCCAACGCCTATCCACAACCATGGCACGATAAAACCTGTATGGAATACGAGGCTGAAAATATTGCCCACCAACATACCCAGTATTACACCTACCACACCACCACTCAGGCTTATCATAATAGACTCTGTAAGGAATTGCTGTTTGATGGTAGATGCCCTTGCTCCCAATGCTTTACTCACACCTATCTCCCTTGTACGCTCTGCAACAGATACCAACATGATATTCATCAAACCAACTACAGAACCTAATAGTGTAACAATACCTATTACCAGTGCAGCCCAACTAATATATTTAATACTATCCAGCACCATCTCTGCAAGGTTGTCGTTCTGCTCTACGGTGAAATCGTTACCTACACCCACAGGTACTTTTCTTATTACCCTGAATAAACCCTCAGCTTCCTGTGCAGCTATATCTTTAGTATTGATGTCAGTAATCTTTACATTGATAACATAGCGTTCATTATTACCGTAAGTAGCACGGCCGTTTGCCAATGGTATCAGCACAAGATTGTCGCTGTTCATTATCATGCTGCTACCCTTCGATGCAGCTATACCTGTTACTACGTATTTTATATCGCCCACCGTAACAGCTTTGCCAATGCAGTCCAGATAACTTCTGCCAAATAGCTTCTTGGCCATACCGTTACCCAGTATGCATACATAAGATCCAAACTCTAATTCTGTATTGGAAAAATTCCTGCCTGCTTCCAGTTTTGTGTCAGATATATCCAGATAGTTTTCGTCAACACTCATTACTGTAATGTTCGGATTGGTTTTGATGGATGCATACCTCACCGTAGCAATACTGCTGCCCGACATAGATACACCAACTTTTGCAGGGAAACGATAACGCTTTTTAAATGCTATAGCCTCTTCGTAACGTATATTTTTACCTTCATTGATGTTGACACTTATACCTCTGCCTCTACGTTTTTTCTTAACCACATCGCTGGTTATCTGAAAGCTATTTGCACCCATACTGCTGAAGTTGGAATACACACTTGCTTTCATCACCTCAATGGCTGTAAGGATGCCAACCAATGCCATAATACCCAAGCCAATAATGGCTACGGTCAGCATTGTACGCAGGCGATTTGTTCTGATAGCCCTGAATGCCAGCGATAAGTTGAAAAATAATTGCATCATGGCAATGCCAAAGTTAATGCCGGCATATCAAACTACCGCTTATTGTTTTGTAAAAGTCTGTGCAGTAGCTGTTTGGCCGTCAGCAGTTACAGCTTTCAGCACGTAGTTGCCTTTTGCCAATGCTGCTATACTGAATGTAATGCGGTTTGTTCCTTTCTTACATTTATAATCCAACAGCTTATCTACCAGTTTACCCTGCATATCATATATGGCAAAACTTACTGCTGCACTTTCCTGCAGTTCAAAGTCCATATTAACTATATCTAATGCAGGGTTAGGGAAAACCTCTGCTCTGCCGGCTGTACGTTCTTCATTTTTTATACCTAAAACCGGAGAGTTTAATTTCGCCATCCAGTTTCCGTAAGTGTTACCTACACGACCGAAGATGCCCTCTACCCATACTGAGCCTATATTGTTCCAGTCTACCTGTGCTCCCATGTAGTCTCCCCAACGTTGCTGCTTTCCTGTCAAAACTTTAATACTGCTAACACCAGACTTTACAACCGTCATTGGCGAATAGCTGCTACCATCAAACATAATGGCGCCAATACCAGGGAATGTATTCGGGCCTGTAAAATTGAATGATATTATAGATTGTCCTTTTGTCCATCCGGGGCTGGCATACGTCACATTCGGATAGCCAAAATCAAGTGTGTCAACTGACAATATTTGTGTACTGGCAATAGTTGGTGATGATGTATAATTTCTGATAATACCATGATATATACCAGACGCACCACTTACCGGCGCTACACAAGCACTTACAAATTGTATCTCATCATCATCTCTGTAAGCACCCAATACCCTACCGTCGTTTGTAGCTAATGTTGCAGAAGTATCCGGTTGGCGCCCATCAGGTGGCACACCATACTTGGTAGGCGATATCAAGACTTTAATATCCAGATTATTATTACCACTGCTTATTACATCAGGCACTTTCACTAAGAATACGGTATCATTCTGTACATCAAAGTTTCTGTTCGACAAGAAGTACTGCTCTGGTCCTTTAAGGCCATTGCCACCCTTTACAGGATACAGGTTACGTATCTGGATACCATTAAAATTGATACCATCCCATATTTTATAACTCAGGTTTGTTGCACCATTAAAACCATCATTCTTATTTATCTGGTAGATAACAGTTTCTTTAAAGCCTGCCTGCCAGCTGGTATTGTTACGTATCTTATTGCCTGTCAGGAAGAACTCGTCTTTGGTAATAGACACGCTAGGGAAATCGAACCAGGTTGTATCGGCTTTATAATCTCCGTAGAATTTGTAGAAATTCCATGCACCACCCGGATCATTCGTTTTAGAAAAGCCTACAACTATGTAGTTACTTTCATTAGTACTATTCAGCATTACAGCAATAAATTTATCTGCGTCCTGATCGTACATAACTTTAGGATCGTACCTGTAATCGTTAATCCCTGACAGGTTTACAGCGCTTGAAAATGCTTTAAGTGCCTTTCTGTAAACCATCTTCCCGCTATCATCACTAGTTACAGCAATAAAGCTATTAACTACCGATACCAGCTTCTTACCCTTCGACATTGCCATATCGTTATCCGGAGGCGTACCTACCAACGAATCTGCAACATAGCCTCTGATAACAACAGGTGCCGCAGCAGCAGTCGTTTTATTTGCACTTGCATTTACTCTTTTGTAAGGAAACATCTTGGACGACTCTTCCTTCGCCTTATACAATCTCTTCCTATCTGCATTGCCATCAGGCGATGGAGACTCCAGATTATACACAGCAGCGTTATACTTGTCTTCTACATCTTTCAGAACAACAGTACCACTCAAAGGTGCCGTATGTGTACTGACACGTGCATTTTGTCCGTAAGAAACACTACCACCTAACAGGCATATAAAAAGAAGCTTGCGCATAAGTTTTCAACTTTGCTTAAAAATACAAAAAAACCGCTGCGTATAAGCCACGCAGCGGTTTTGTATATAGTATTATTTTCTTCAGAATTATCCCTGCAATGCAGCTGCACCACTCACAATCTCTGTCAGCTCTGTAGTAATAGCTGCCTGACGTGCACGGTTGTAGCTGATCTTCAGGTTTTTCAACAGTTCGTTAGCGTTTTCGCTTGCTTTATCCATCGCTGTCATGCGCGCACCGTGTTCAGATGCGTTTGCATCCAGAACAGCCTTATAAACCTGTGTATTCAGGATTTTAGGCATCAGTTCCTGTACCAGTATTTCTTTTGATGGTTCGTAAATGAAGTCACTTGTTTTGCCACCTGCAGTGTTTTCTACTTTAGGTATTGGCAGGTAAGCCTCAGTTACAAATTTCTGTGTAGCAGCGTTTTTAAATTGGCTGTAAATCAGCTCTACACGGTCATATTCTTTGTTCAGAAATGCTTTCTGTGCATAAACAGCTGCGTTACGAACGTTATCAAAGCTCAGATCTGCAAATATTGTCCAGAAATCGGCAACTACTTTGTAGTTGTTCTTTACAAAATATTCCCAGCCTTTTTTACCGATAGGCAGGATAGTTACATTACCCTTTTCAAACTGTGTAGCATATTTATCAGCTATCAGCTGGCGGGTAGCTTTTATAACGTTCGAATTGTAAGCACCGCACAAACCACGGTCACTTGTTATCGGTATCAGCAACACGCGTTCTGCAGCACGCTCTTCAGCCAGTGGCAAAGCCATGTCAGACGAAGCACTTGCTATGTTGCTCAGCATTTCCTGCAACTTTTGCGCGTAAGGGCGCATTTGGATGATAGCATCCTGTGCACGGCGCAGTTTTGCAGCACTAACCATTTTCATGGCTTTCGTAATCTGCTGTGTAGATGTTACGGACTTGATACGGTTGCGTACTTCTTTAAGCTGTCCCGACATATTATAATATATGAAAAATCAATGTTAAAACTGGGCGCAAAAGTACGATAACTATCCCAAAATCTCAAAACATAAGCCCAATTTCCCCGTATCTATTGTACAATATGTGTATACTGATGTATTTACATCATTTAAAATCATATACAGATATTAAAATACACTATACAAAGCTATCACTGCACTACCAACATGGTACTACCAAAAGCGGTTTCAGCACGTAGTATTACTGAATAAACACCGTTTGGCAATTCGGCAGTATTGATGGAAATATTATTACTGCCTGTTCTAAAAGCGACCTGCATAGTTTTCACTACCCTGCCTGTCATATCAGCTACCTGACAGATTGCGCTTCCGTTAGCCTGCGTATTAAAGCTTAATTCTGTCAGATTTTTTGCAGGATTTGGTTGCAAGCTAAGACTGAGGCGAGCCTGATTTACAATATCTACCCCCACTTTATCGCACCCGGGTAATGTGTCATAAGGAACAGCGGCACTATATTGGTTCGTACACCCGTTTGAATCTGTAATGGTAACCGTATACGTATTTGCAATCGTCAGTCCATTGATATTTTGTGTTGTTGCTCCATTGCTCCATGTGTAGGTATATGGTGCAGTACCGAAATTGTTTGTGCCCCAAGTATTGCTGATATAGCTTAGTGTAACAGCACCATCCGATTTACAAATTGGGCGTACAGTCAATGCACCGCTTATTACCGACTTCAGGCATGTTGCAGCAGCTACGCTGGCACGCATTTTATCTCCCGGCAATTGCCCGAAACCGTTTGCAAGGTTCACCCCTCTGGAAATAAAATTGCAATAGCTCATCACCGTACCCTGCCAGCTTGTGTTCGGTAAGCTACCATCGTACAATACATTGGTACAGAAGGAACAAGTAAGCGATGGTTCTACATTAGAACAACTGTCTATCGCACCACAAGTACCACCCGCACCTGTCATCCATCCACACCACTGCGTATGGTTAGAACCCAGATTATGCCCTGTTTCGTGTGCCAATGCCTGTACATCCCAAGAATAGGTTGGCAATGGCTGCACTGTAGTGGCATTGATGGGGCTGTATGCATATGCCATATTGCGCTTACAAAGTACATCTACATAGCCTACACCACCATTGGCAACAGGGTCCATTGTTACAAGATGTCCAATGTCACCATCAAAAGTATCAGACTGTATATTCCACTTACTTTGAAAATCATAGAGTGCATTCAGTGCATTATTGCTGATGTAATTATCATTTACAGTCCACACGTAGAGCGATTTCAATTCCAATGCAATACGCTCGTTTCTGTACAATGCCTGCACCTGGTTGAAAAGCCCAACCATATATGCCTGCACATTCGCCACACTTCCTTTGTTTTGGTACAACTGATAATCGCACTCCCAATACACACTTACTTTATTACACAGGTAGGCAGCGGTTGTTTTATTAGCTGTTGCTACTTGTTCTTTACCATAAAAGCTTGCATTCACACCACAGGGTGAATATGGCTTATCCTTAAAGTCCCTATCGTTATACAGTATATACTCACCTGTATTATCTCCTTTTTTACCCAAAACATAATTCCCTTCATCTATCGAAAACAACATCATCACATCTCCGTTTGCATCTATACTCATAGCTGCAACAGATTTGCTTGCTCCATCTACCACTCCTTGATAATGCACACCCTGATTATAAACTGTACGATGCCTACCACTGCCATCAATTGTTCCGAAATTGGCATTCGAGGATAATGGATTCCTTAACAGCATTTGCAGATTATAAATCGTTCCCTTGGCAGAACGTACAACAATGGATACTGCTTCAGGATGCTGTTGTAATAGCTGCTTGGTTATATCTTTTCTGATTGTAAGTACCGTTGCTTCATTCAACACTTTCTCATAACATGCACCTGTTGTTACCACAAATGGTTCTGCCTCACGAAACATTAGCCCTGATGCTTTGGCATGGTTTATCTCTTTCTGCAACAAGCCGTTCTCTATAGCCAAAGCATTGCCCGATAGCAGCAAAAGCAAACACAAAAAGGATAGTATTCTTTGTAACATAACAGGCATTTAAGCTCCTATATGCAATTTATACATAAGTATTTAATTGACAGCCCATAATAGTTGAATTGTTTTGGCTATCTTGGCATTGCAATCAACCCGAAAAGCAGATTCCTATGATGCGTTTTTTTGTTTTACTGATGCTTTCTTTATCGCTGGTAGCATGCCGCGGTGGTAAGAAGAAAGTTCACACGCCTAAAGTCCCTAAAGGCGATGCGGAGATTACCGATACCTACTGGCGCCTCTACGAAATGGACGGCAAACTAATACAGACACCTGCAGATGCACGCGATGTATTCATCCGCATGAACCGTAAAAAAAGTACATTAGAAGGCTTTGCAGGTTGCAATAATATTGGTGGTACTCATAACGAAGGCCGCCATGGTGCTATCAAATTCGAACCGTTCTCTACCCTGATGGCTTGCGAGGAGCGCATGGCTACAGAACAGTATGTACTAAAGGCATTAGTAAGAGCAAATCGTTATATAATTAACGATAAGTTTCTGCTGCTGTATGATGAAAACATACTGTTAGCAACTTTCGAAGCACGTTACTACAAATAATCACACAACCATATTCCAATAAAAAAGCGAAGCATGATGCTTCGCTTTTTTATTGGCGCTTGAATTACTCCTTCTGTAGCTTAATGTAGCTTCGCTTCATATTCTCATCGAGTAGCGTCACTATATACACACCGGGGATGATTGATAACTTTATTCTATTAGCGCCTGTCTTCATCCCCCCCGGGTGTACATAACACACTTTTCCTTGCATATCGGTCACGGTCATCATTTTAACATCAAACCCGGTCTCAATTGTAATAATATCTTCCTTTAATGGATTAGGGTACAACGATAATAATTCTCTAGTTTCAGTTACATTCTTTACAGTAGTAGAAAAACAGTAAGAGACGGATGAATAATTTCCGCCCGGTACATTTACTTTATATGAAGCATTAGGTGATTCGTAGTATTGTAAAAAAGATCGGCCTCCGGGAGCTTGTCCAAAGAAATTAATATGCCCACCAAATAAGCCTTGTGAACTGCCAATCCCTCTTATCCAAAACTCTTCATCAACACCGGCACTTCTATTTGTAAACATGTATCTTTTGCTATACTTGCCATTTGATAATTGAATTGAATCTATGCTCAATACAATATTCTCGTTTTGAGGCCTCCACTTTACAGTATCACCAACTGCCAGATTAAAGTCAAACAATAAAGTATCCTGATTTAATGCAAAGGAATTAACTGTATAACTATGCAGTCTGTAGCCACCCGGATTGGGTATAGCATCTGTTCTTATAAAATATACTCTTTCTCCGGTTGTTCTTATACCTCCAAACATTTTATCATCCGAAAAAAGTTTATGGTAGGTAATACTATTAATGGTAGTGTCGTTACCAATTCTAAAATTATATCCGGCAGCCCACCATGTGCCGTGCCCGGCACCATGCCATTCATACTCACACCACCATGTTCCTTGTTGGTAAAAACTATCCAATGGTATTTGAGCAGATGAAGAAAGATGAATCGCTATCATAAGGATCGTAAACAGGTATTTCATATTAAAGGTTTATGTAACTGTAATTTACAAAAAGGCAGACAATCATATATTGACTGTCTGCCTTTTTTACAATTGCGTGAGGAAATCAGATATTGAATTTGATACCCTGTGCCAATGGCAGGTTTTCGCTCCAGTTGATGGTATTCGTTTGTCTGCGCATATATGCTTTCCAGCTGTCAGAGCCACTTTCGCGGCCACCGCCTGTTTCTTTCTCCCCACCAAATGCACCACCAATCTCGGCACCACTGGTACCGATGTTCACATTGGCAATACCGCAATCACTACCTTTGTGCGACAGGAATGTCTCAGCCTCGCGCATGTTCAGCGTCATGATAGATGAAGACAAGCCCTGCGGTACATTGTTCTGCAGTGCAATAGCTTCTTCCAGTGTTTTGTATTTCATGATGTACAGCAACGGAGCAAATGTTTCGTGCTGCACTATCTGCATATCATTGCTTACTTCATAGATGCATGGTTTTACATAGCAACCGCTTTCGTAGCCTTTGCCATTCAGCACGCCACCTGCCACTACTACTTTTGCACCTTCTTTTTTCAGTGCCTCGATAGCATTCAGATAGTTTTGTACAGCATCTTTATCTATCAGCGGACCTACGTGGTTTTTCTCATTCAGCGGGTCGCCGATGTTCAGTTGCTTGTATGCTGCTACCAGTTTTTTCTTAAATGTTTCGTACACGCTTTCGTGGATAATAACACGGCGTGTTGTTGTACAACGCTGTCCTGCTGTACCTACTGCACCAAATACTACCGCACGCATTGCGATATTCATATCTGCATGTTCAGAAACGATGATGGCATTGTTACCACCCAATTCCAGCAACGCACGGCCCAGCCTTGCGCCTACAGCAGCACCTACGGCTTTACCCATACGTGTACTACCTGTCGCCGATACCAGTGGTATACGTGCATCAGCACTCATCCATTCGCCTGTTTCACGTCCGCCTACTATCAGGCCGCTAACACCTTCAGGTACTTTATTTACTTTAAATACGTCTGCTATTATGTTCTGACAAGCAATAGCCGTCAGTGGTGTTTTTTCTGATGGTTTCCATACACAGGTATTACCACATATCCATGCAATAAAGCTGTTCCAACTCCATACCGCAACAGGAAAGTTGAATGCACTGATGATACCAACAACACCCAGCGGATGCCATTGCTCGTACATACGGTGCATAGGACGCTCACTGTGCATGGTCAGGCCATATAACTGGCGAGATAAGCCCACGGCAAAATCCGCGATATCTATCATTTCCTGCACCTCGCCAAGGCCTTCCTGCAGGCTCTTACCCATTTCGTATGATACCAGTCTGCCCAATGGCTCTTTGTGTTTGCGCAGTGCTTCACCTATTTGTCTTACTACCTCTCCGCGCTTTGGTGCAGGCCACATACGCCATTCTGCGAACGCAGTTTCAGCTTGCTTTACAACAGCATCGTATGTTTTGCTGGTAACGCCGTTTACGGCACCTATTTCTTTCGCATCAACAGGGCTCCATGACACTATCTTTTCGCCACCTGCTTTTATCCATTTTGTACCTGTACCGGCACCTTCATTTATTTTTTTGATACCGAGTGTATCTAATACTTTATTCAGTTTCATATTGTTGTTTGAAAAAACTTGCGCAAAGTTACGGCATTACAAACGGGCTATCAAATTCGCTTAAACTACCAAAAGACAAATCCCTCTCCGAAATTATCGGGTTTGCCACACCCCAATCGTAACCGATACTATTATACAATATACCCGTATCGCTGTCTTTGTGATAACCTGATGATACCAGGTAATATGTCATGGCGCCTTCTGTCAACGCTTTAAAACCGTGCGCAAAACCTTCAGGAATGAAGTAGGCCAGATGGTTATCTTCCGATAATTCATGCGCATAGTACTGCCCGTATGTAGGCGATTCCTTACGCAGGTCTACAATCACATCCAGTATAGCCCCTTGCGGACAATAAACTACTTTGCTGTGCTGATGTGGCGGCAGCTGAAAATGCATCCCACGTATCACACCTTTTCTTGATGTGGAGAAATAACTCTCTTTCAGCTCAAACGCTATCCCCACCTGCCTGAAAGTGTCGTCATTGAATGGTTTTACAAAAACACCCCTATCGTCTGTAAAACGGGGCAATGTGATAAGATATGCGCCTTCCAGCGGTAAAGCTTCAAAATGATACATACTGGGCGTAAATTACAGTGTTTGACGCTAAAAAAAATTAAAGAAATCAATATTTTTGCAGTTGATTCAATTCAAGCCCGCATGCAACACTTTCTGGATATACGTAAAAACATTATCGGCATCAACCATAGCTTCACCTCGCCATTCGGCAAAAAGAAGATATTGTATGCCGACTGGACTGCAAGCGGGCGTATGTACCGCCCTATTGAGGATTACATGATGGAGGAGGTATATCCTTATGTTGCCAATACGCATACCGAAACAACCTATACAGGTTCGTACATGACCAACCTGTACCATAATAGCCTGCACGATATCAAAGCACATGTAGGCGCCACGAATAATGAGGTTATCATAGCTTCTAATTCGGGCATGACGGGTGTTATCAATAAGTTTCAACGCATACTGGGCTACAAACTGCACGAGAAGTTTGAAGACCGTATTGCCATAGGCAAAAACGAGCGTCCTGTTGTGTTTATCACACATATGGAGCACCACTCCAACCATACTACGTGGCTGGAAACCATCTGCGATGTTGTCATCATCCCGCCATCAAAAGACGGAGACGTTGACCTTGAGGCCTTCGACTCACTGATGGAAGACTACAAGACAAGAGAAACCAAAATAGCTTCTGTTACTGCCTGTTCAAACGTTACAGGCATATACACACCTTACCATAAAATAGCCGCTATTGCACACAAGCATGGTGGCTATTGTTTTGTAGACTTTGCCTGTTCGGGTCCTTATGTTGATATCAACATGAATCCTGATAATGAGGCAGAGCGACTGGATGCGGTATTCCTGTCTCCGCACAAATTCCTTGGTGGCCCCGGCACATCGGGTGTTGTAGTTTTCAGGAAAGAGCTTTATAACAATGCAGTACCTGACCATCCCGGTGGTGGTACTGTACGCTGGACAAGCCCTTTTGAAAAACACCTGTACCTGACAGATATAGAAATGCGCGAAGATGGTGGCACACCTCCCTTCCTGCAAACTATACGTGTGGCCAAAGCCATAGAACTGAAAGAATATATGGGCACTGCAAGTATTGCAGAACGCGAAGAAAAATTAATGAATGTTCTTTGGAACAGAATCAGCACAATGGATGGCGTTATCATTCTTGAAAGCAATAAAAAACACCGTCAGGCAATACTGTCTATACAATTCAGCGATTTGTATTTCAATCAGGTTGTACGTTCTCTCAACGATATATTCGGTATTCAATCTCGTGGTGGCTGCTCTTGTGCAGGCACCTATGGCCATTATCTGAACGATTTGGATTATCGCAAATCTATACAGATAAGGCAAGAGATTGAAAAGGGAAATGCACTGGTAAAACCAGGCTGGGTGCGTATATCGCTACACCCTACTATGCTGGAAGAAGAAATGAACTATATAGCTGATGCTATACAGTTCATTCTCGACAATAAAAAACTTATCAAAGATTTATACCTGGTTAGCGGTAATGATTTTGAGTTGGACGAAAGCAGGCTGCAGCATGCAGAATGCAAGCACCTGTTCGACAGGTCGTTCGTTATGGCTTAGAAACTACCGAAGTAATTTTTAATCTGCCGCATACACTTTTCGTATGCGGCATTTTCTTTGTCCGCATACCAGTCTGCTGTCATTTCAATAGCCTGCGTGGCATTCAATTGCGGCTTCCAGCCAATCAGGTTGTATGCTTTGTTACTATCCAGCAACAATAGCTTAGCCTCATGCAGTGGCTTATCAGGTACAATTATTTTATAGCCACCGGTACCATAGCGGGCAACAAATATTTTAGTCAGGTCCTCTACCGTAAGCGTATCATTTACATCAGGGCCAAAGTTGAATGGCGTACTTAGACGAACAGGCTCTTCCGTCATCCTCGCTGCCAGCATCAGGTAAGCACCAAGTGGTTCCAAGACATGCTGCCAAGGACGCACAGAATGCGGATTGCGTAATCCTACTGTTTCGCCAAACTCCAGTGCACGCACTATATCCGGTATAATTCTGTCATCAGAAAAATCGCCACCACCTATTACATTACCTGCGCGCACAGAAGCAACTGCTTTCTGATGTTTGCTGTAATCATCAGGATTGAAGAAAGAACGTGTATACGATTCTACAACTATCTCTGCAGCTGCCTTACTTGCAGAATATGGATCATAACCACCCAGTTTATCATCTTCTTTGAAGGGTGTGCCACGCTCCGGATTTTCATACACTTTATCTGTAGTAATCATCAGTGCCACACATGGTTGTTGCAAACTACGTACTGCTTCCAGTACATGGCAAGTGCCTTGTGCATTCACCATGAACGTATCTACCGGCTTATCGTAGCTGCGACGCACTAATGATTGCGCTGCAAGATGAAATACAAAATGTGGCTCAAAACGTACTATCTCACCCTGCAGTTTATGCAGGTCGCAAATATCACCTATTACAGAGCTGTAGCATAGCTCATCACCATCTATCAGATTGTATAAATCGTTTGTTTTTTCCGGGGCTAAAGAATAACCCTTTACATCTGCACCAAGCCATTGCAATATCTGCACCAGCCACGAACCTTTGAATCCTGTATGCCCTGTTACAAAAACACGCTTACCGTTAAATACCGAACGCAGGTATGCTGCGCTTACCACTTTTTCCATAAAGGTTCTGTTTGCCAAAGGTGTTCCAATTCTTCTTTATCGCGCAGTGTATCCATACACTTCCAGAATGCATGATGCCTGTATGCAGTTATCTGTTTGTCAGCTGCCAGTTTATCCATCGGGTAGCGCTCCCACATAATATCATCCGCATCATCGGGTAGGTATTTTGCAATAGATGGTTCTATTACAAAGAAACCGCCGTTTATCCATGTACCGCTGTCTGCAGGCTTTTCTTCAAAGCTATCTATCACACCGCTCTCTTCCATTTTTATCACACCAAAACGGCTTGTAGCCTGTATAGCTGTCATGGTACATATCTTGCCGCTTTCTTTGTGAAACTTCAACAGCTCATCAATATTCACATCACTGACACCATCACCATAGGTAAGCATGAAAGGCTCGTTGCCAACGTAAGGCAACACACGCTTCAACCTGCCTGCTGTCATTGTATCCAGCCCTGTATCTATCAGTGTTATTTTAAAAGGTTCTGAATTATTGTTGTGAACCTCTAATGAATTTTTTGAAAGATCTACAGTAATATCTGCATTGTGCAGGAAGTAGTTGGCAAAATATTCTTTTATCATCCAGCCTTTGTAACCCAGGCAAATAATAAAATCAGTATGCCCGTATGCCGCATATATTTTCATGATATGCCACAATATAGGCTTACCACCTATTTCAATCATCGGCTTTGGCCTTAAAGACGATTCCTCGGATATACGTGTACCGCGACCGCCTGCAAATATTACAACCTTCATCAGAAGTAGAATTTCTTTTTATACAGGAACAAATTTAATCGTAAATAAACTAAAAAAAGCCTTGCCGTTGAAGCTGGAAAGGCTTTTTTAAGATAAAATTATTTTAACTGATAGTTCTTGGGAATACTGAACGGGACTTCAATCGGCTGGTCAAATTCCACTTTATTAAAGCTCATTTCCAGATAATGTGACTCCCCATTATTACTGATATTAAGCGCTCTTTCAGTTGCAAACTTTCGCCCGTCCGTGTTTTCATAAGTGCCATACTGTATCATTCCCTGCACTGCATCGTCTTTAGAGCGCATTTGCAAACTACGCATAGTACTATCTGCTTTGTTAAAGCCTATCTGTTGCAGCATATCTGCATCTTCTACATCTACAGTCCATGTACCGCCAAAATCTGTTGCATCTTTGGGCGCACCGCCTTTTTGTAGCATATTGCCGATAAACAGGTTTTGTACTAATGCGAAGCTAACAGGTATCGGCAACAGCTTGCCGGCATCGGCAATTGCCATTTTATAAACCTCTTTCTGCAAGTGATAAAGCAAAAAAAGACTATCGGGGGTTATGTAGATACGTGCTACACTTATCATCCCTGCAGCTGCAGTTACATTTACCCATATCGCACTGTCCTTCTTTATTCGCACATGTGCTACAAACTCCTTCTTACCATCCTTTGATGTATATTCCATCTTAGCCTTACCGCTAAAGGTATTATACACTATCTCATTTTGCAGCAATGGCATTAGCGATGCAATCAGCATTTGCTTCTGTGCATTAGGTTCTTTTGGTGCAGTTACAACAGTGCCCGATACACCTCCTGGCGTATCTACAGTATTGGCACCAAAGCGTTCTTTGATGGCATACTTTTTTTCGAACCACACGTTTTTGCGAACGGGCTTCTTATTTGTCTGGCAAGATGTTAAAATGGATGTAATGGCAATCAACACTACCGAAACCCACGCTATATTAAATTTCATACAGCTTTCTGTCCTTAATTTTTTTGTCTATGTCCGTATTCTCAGTCCCTCTTTCTTTGGCTTTGGTCCAGCATTCTACGGCTTTGTCTACATTTCCTTGTTTGTAGTAAACATCACCAAGATGCTCCCACAAAGTACCATCGGCATTTTCGCCGGTGGCATCTATCGCTTTCTGTATATATTCCTGTGCGTCTTTATACTTTCCCTGTTTATATAGTATCCATCCATAGGTATCCATAAATGTTGGCTCATCTTTCCTTACCTCCAGCGACTTCTTAGACATTTGCGCTGCATCCTCCAGCCTTACACCACGTACAGAAAGATAGTATGCATAGTTATTCAGAACCGTTGCATTCATCGGGTCCAGTTTCAGTGCATAGTCATAGCTACTGTCTGATGCCGAATATTTCTTAGCATAATTATACGCATCGCCAAGCCCTGTATACATCTGCACCAGTTGTGCTTTGTTATCTTCGGGCTGCATATCTATTCCCCTTGTTATGGCTTTTATTGATTTAGCATAATCCTTCTTATTCATGTAGCCCACACCATTCAGGTAATGAAACATGGCTTGATTAGGAAATAACTTCAATGCCCGCTCACTGTATTTTATCAACGAGTCAGACTTATTTCTATCTGTGTATGACAACAACAAGCTCTCCCATACTTTGTATGCAGACGGGTCTATCTCTAGTGATTTTTTGTACTGTTCAGATGCCTTGTCTATGTTATTATTAAAAGCCAGTACATCTGCAAAAAAAGCTAATACTCTTGCATTTTCAGGATGCTGATCTGCAAGTACGGTAATGATTTCCAATCCCTGCCTGCGCATAGTGCTGTCATTTCCTCCTTCTACTATCATTGGCCCGAGAATGCTCAACTGCACATCCGCATCAAGGCTCTTGTTTGTAACCAGTTTTTTTACATACTCTTCGTACTTCTTCTGGTTGTTATTCTTTTTATAATACTCAGAAAGTGTTAGCTGCACAGTAGGGTCATCACTAAACTGCTCTTCTATCTTTCTGTACATCTCTGCCGCCTTGCCGGTCAGTTTATTATTATCATAAACTTCTGCCAGCTCTGCATAATATTTCCCTTCTTGCGGATTGCGCGCTATCTGTCCTTCCAGTACTTTCACAACGCCATCCACATCATTACGCTTCAGCAATAGTTTCTTTTTCATGTCTATTGCCTCTTCATTATCTGGTTCTTTTTCCAGATACTTATTAATGGTGGCAAGTGCCTGATCATACTTACCTACGTGCTGATAAAGATTAAATGCTTTCAGCAGATAGTCATCATTATACTTTTCTGTTTTAGCTATTTCATCAAACAGTTTGGCAGCTTCTTCATACTGTTTGTTCTGCACTAATATTTCTGCATACTGTGTTTTATACCACACATTGCTCCCATCCAGTGCTATTGCTTTTTTTATATACTCTGCTGCCTTATCGCTTCTGTTTTCCTTGAAGTAAAGCCTTGCCAGGTCGTAGTATGCACCTGAAGCTTGAGGCTTACCGCTTATTACCTGTAGCAGCAAGCGTTCTTCTTCTTTATCATCGCCCTTTATACGAGCACGCAGCGCATCGTAGTATGCCGCATCAGCTTCCAGCCCTTTTACTTCTTCCGATTTAAAATTGCTATTCTCTTTATCCTGAGCATACAAAACTGCATCGCCACTAAAGAGGAGTAACGATGCAGCGCCAAATATTTTTAGGAAATTAAGACTCATATATGTGTTGAAAAATCACCGATGCTTATATCGCGTGCCTTTTCATTGTAATTTACGCTTTTCCCCAGTAAAGAGTTTTCGATACGCGCATTTTTAACAATGCTGTGTGCCTGAACGATACTGTTGTTGATGCGGCTGTCTTTAATATGTACACCTTCTTCCAACGATACAAACGGGCCGATTACAGAATTCTGCACTACCACGTTCTCGCCGATAAAGCATGGCGGTATGATAACAGAGTTTTCCAACCTTGCAGTTTCTGATACCAGACGCTCAGTTTCTGCCTTGATAGCCAGTATACGCATATTGGTATACACTGTCGCATCTTTATTACCGCAATCCAGCCATTCTGTTACCTGATCTGTATAGAATTTCACGCCTTTGTTCAGCATGTTGTCCATAGCATCTGTAATCTGGTATTCACCTTTCAGCATGATGCCTTCATCTATCAGGCGTTGCAGCTCTTTGCGCAGGTTTTCACCATCTTTGAAATAGTATACACCTATGATCGCCAGATCAGAAACAAACTCTTTCGGTTTTTCTACAAATGCTTCAATTTCATTTGCGGCATTCAGTTTTACTACACCAAAAGCGCTCGGGTCGTCTACCTTCTGTGTCCACACTATCGCATCCTTATCTTTATCTATGCTGAAAGTAGCTTTGAACAGCGTATCGGCAAATGCGATAAACACATTGCCCTTCAGGCTTTCTTCTGCACACAGTATAGCATGCGCTGTACCTTTAGGTTCGTGCTGATAGCATATTTTAGCTTTTGCGCCCAGGCTTTCAGCCACTTTGCACAGGTGGTCTTCTACTTCTTTACCAAAGCTCGGCCCTATAATAAATGCTATCTCCTCCACTTTTTCATTGCTGGTAGCAATGATATCTTCTACAAGGCGTTGCACTATCGGCTTGCCTGCAATCGGTATCAGTGGTTTAGCAGTTGTAAGTGTATGCGGGCGCATTCTTTTGCCCATACCTGCCATTGGGATAATGATATTCATTTCTTATAGTTGAATCTTGTTTACAATATTATTTTGTTCCCGAGTGCCCGAAGCCACCTGCTCCGCGCTCGGTTTCATCCAGTGTTTCCGTTATAGCCCAGCTTATCTGTTCATATCGTGCTATTACCATCTGTGCTATGCGCTCTCCGTCTTCTATTGTCTGTGGCTCTGTACTCAGGTTGATGATGGGCACCATTATTTCGCCTCTGTAGTCGCTGTCAATTGTGCCGGGTGTGTTTACCATCGACAGCCCTTTTTTGATAGCCATGCCACTACGCGGACGTATCTGCGCTTCGTACCCTATGGGTAATGCCATATACAAACCTGTAGGTATCAGCCTGCGCTCCATTGGTTGCAGGGTAATGCTCTCTGTGAGCCACGCCCTCAGGTCCATACCTGCCGATCCTGCCGTTTGGTATTGCGGCAATTCGTGCGGCGATTTATTAACTATCTGTACATCCATTGTCAGGGCGCAAAGGTAATGCGTTATTGGGTAGGTAGCATATAGAATTACTGCCCACTTGTTAAGTCTTTTAAAATGTTAAAAAACCAAATATAAATTATATATAAGTATAATATGCTTGTAAAAAACTGAAACTAATGGTTACTTTTGTATCCCTTTTATTGTAACAGGAAAAATTTTAATAAGTATAGCTCAGAAATGGCATTGTTGGGAAATTTAATATCTAGGTCGTTACAGGTTCGGAAAAAGTTCAAACTCCCGGTTGCATCTCCATTTTCATATCAAAGACATACTTTAAGGCAATTGCTGGAGCGTGGACAATACACATCGTTTGGCAAGCACTATGGCTTTGGCGATATACTTAGCAAAGAAGTAGATTTTGTAAAGGCTTTCAAAGAGCGTGTTCCCGTACATACTTACAACGAGATGTACGACCAGTGGTGGCACCGATGTCTGGACGGTGAGGAAAACGTTACATGGCCCGGAAAGGTAAAATACTTCGCACTCAGCTCAGGCACTTCTGAATCTGCCAGCAAACACATTCCCGTTACAAAAGACATGCTGAAATCGACTAAGAAAGTAGGCTTTAAACAGCTATACAGCATGACGGAATTTAATATTCCGCCAATTGCCTTCCAGAAAGGTGTATTGATGCTGGGTGGTACCACTTCCCTCTTCGAAAAAGGTGATTATTACGAAGGCGACATGAGCGGCATCAGTGCCAAAAACATGCCTCGCTGGATGTCTAACTTCTTCTACAAACCCGGACAGAAAATATCTCAACGCCCTAAGTGGGAAGACCGCATCAAACTCATCATTCGCAAAGCACCGCAATGGGATGTTGCTACAGTATGTGGTGTGCCTGCATGGGTGCAGATAGTACTGGAAGAAGTTATCAAATATCATAAGGTTAAAAACATTCACGAGATATGGCCCAACCTCAGTATCTACATACATGGTGGCGTATCTTTTGAACCATATAAAGAAAGCTTTAAGAAACTACTGGGCCGCCCTATAGAGTATATTGAAACCTATATGGCTTCCGAAGGTTCTTTTGGCTTCAAAGCCCGTCCGGGAGACCACGGCATTAAACTGGTGCTGAATGCGGGTATCTTCTACGAATTTGTTCCATTTACATCAGACAATTTTGACGAAGACGGTAATCCTAAACAAAACCCGACCAGCTACCTGATACACGAGGTAGATGAGCATACCGAATACGCAGTAATGCTCAGCACCTGCAGTGGTGCATGGCGCTACTACATAGGCGATGTCATCCGCTTTACAGATGCTAAGGAAGGTGAAATAGCTATTGTAGGACGTACCAAACAATTCCTTAGCCTTTGTGGTGAGCATATGTCGGTAGACAATATGAACAAAGCCATTGATACGGTTTCGCGCAAACTGGGTGTTACCATTCGCGAATTCACAATTGCAGGTTTTAAATACCAGAACCTTTTCGCGCATCGTTGGTATGTAGGCTGCGATGACCCCAATGTAGACCCACAGAAAGTAAAACAGATAATAGACGAAACACTCTGCGAAATAAATGATGACTATGCCGTAGAGCGTACATCGGCACTGAAAGAAGTGTTTGTAGAAATACTGCCAAACGAAGTGTTTTACGACTACATGAAGTCTATTGGCAAAGACGGTGCAATGAACAAATTCCCACGCGTACTGAAAAACGGTAAGCTTGCAGATTGGGAAGCTTTCCTTCAAAAAAGACAAGTGAACAGTTAGGCACAAACCGTATCTTGGGCATTAAATTATTGCCCGTATGAAAAAGAGCCTGTTTGCTGTTTTGTATTTTATATGCCTTTGGGCATTCTCTTCATGTGCGCAAAAAGAAGTACCAGCAATCATTCCACAACCTGTTAGTATTACTGCTACTAACGGAGTATTCTTTACCCTTAGCTCTCCCGTAAAAATTGGTGCACATACCAATCAAGCGAGAGAAGTTGCTGAGTTTTTCAAAAGCAAAGTACTGGCTGCTACCGGCTATGGCTTTCAGGTTACAGAGCATGGCGATATCAATCTCAACATTAACACTACCATCGATACAAAAATTGGCGATGAGGGCTACACGCTGTCTGTTACTAAAGAAGGTGTTACCATCAATGCCAACAAACCTGCTGGCCTGTTTTATGGCGTACAAACATTACTGCAGTTACTACCCAAAGAAATAGAAAGCAAAGACCTTGTAAAGGCAGACTGGAAAATACCCGCAGTTGAAATAACAGACTACCCTCGTTTTGTATGGCGCGGGCTGATGCTTGACGTTAGCCGCCACTTCTTTACAGTTGATGAAGTGAAACAATACATAGACAATATGGCCCGCTACAAATACAACATATTTCACTGGCACCTTACAGATGATAATGGCTGGCGCATAGAAATAAAATCATTCCCTCGTCTGGCACAGGTTGGTGGCTGCCGCGTCCCGCGCACAGGTAAGTTTGGCGACTATGAGTTACCCAAAGAAGGCGAGGCTGCAACAGACTGTGGTTATTATACACAAGAGCAAATAAAAGAAGTAATAACCTATGCAGCAGCAAGGCATATACAGGTAATGCCTGAGATAGATGTGCCGGGACATAGCAGTGCGGCTATTGCTGCTTACCCATATCTGTCTTGTACAAAAAATCCTAAAGCCACTGTAAACCCGGGCACCAATACTGCCATTTGGGACAACGGCACTCTCAAAGGACAATCAATAGACAACACACTCAATCCATCAGATGAAAGGGTATATACCTTCCTTGATTCTGTATATACAGAGATTGCTCGGCTGTTTCCATATCCGTACATACACATGGGTGGTGATGAATGCTTTAAAGGCTATTGGGAAAAAGATGCTGACTGTCAGGCATTCATGAAAGCACTAAACATTCCTGATGCAAAAGGCTTACAAAGTTATTTTGTGAAACGTGTAGAGAAAATAATAGAAGCAAAAGGCAAGAAGCTGATTGGCTGGGATGAAATACTGGAAGGTGGCCTTGCACCAAATGCTGCAGTAATGAGCTGGCAAAGTGTAAAGGGTGGTATAGAAGCAGCAAAGATGGGACACTATGTGGTAATGACACCCAACCAGAATGTATATATCGATTTACCACAGGGCGATATCTCAGTAGAGCCTGAAGCGCTTACATACGGAACGGTAAGGCTGAAATCTGCTTACAATTTTGAGCCTGTACCGGATAGTGTTGACAGCAAATATATACTTGGCGGGCAAGCTAACCTATGGACAGAAAAAGTATATACCATGAAACACGGGCAGTACATGACATACCCGCGTGCGTGGGCGTTGGCAGATGTGTATTGGAGTCCTAAAGAAAAACGCGACTGGAATGGATTTGTAAAGCGTATGGAATCTTACATGCAGCGAGCAGATATTGCAGGCATCAACTATGCCCGCAGTGCATACGATGCTGTTATCAGACCTCGAATAGAAGATAATAAATTGATTGTAGAAATAGAAACAGAAATTGAGGGGCTGGACATCTACTACACAACCAACGGCAGCAAGCCCGATGATAAATCTGAGCTATATAAAAAGCCCATTACCAAAGATGGTAATTACACACTAAGTGCTACAACATACCGAAACGGGAAACCAATAGGTAAGGCAATAACGCTTCCTTACGATGTATTGATGAAACGCGCTAAGAAATAAACATTATGCATCTTTGACCCATTCATAATGGGCCTGTGCAAATTTTATTTCACCGTATGTATAGTCATCGGGCAGCAAATCCTTCAATGGCTTTAATGCCTGTGTGTGTCCCGTCTGCTTTATCAGGGCAAGGATATTATCCAGCTTTGTTTTATCTACAAGCTTTGTTGCATTCAGCTCTCCGCTTATTATAAATGGCAGCAAGTGTGCCTCTATGGTATTTACAGAAAGGTTTCTTTTCTGTGCTATATCTGCAACATCATACCCGTCCTTAAACATATCGAAGCTGATGCGCTGTGTATTACTGATAGTAGCGGCTTTTGCTGGCTTAGCTACACGTTCTTTCTTCGGTGTTTTCAGTTGTATTTTACTTTCCAGCTTATGCTCGTTTGCATAGGCTTGTAATACTTTCATAAATGCAGGTCCATACTTGCCCACCTTATAATCACCAAAGCCAGAGATTCTTCTTAAGCCATCAAAAGTCAATGGCAGGTACGTTGCCATATCAAGCAACGTGTTATCGCCTACAATAATATATGCAGGCACATTCTCCTGTTCTGCAATTTCTCTTCGTACCTCTTTCAGTTCCCTCAGCAAATCAGGCTGATGTTGCGGCGCACTACTTACATCTGTTACTTCTTCTTTTGGTTTCTTCAGCACCAATGTCACCTCCAGTTCGCCACGCAATATGCGCCTGCTGGCTTCGTTCAGCTTCAGTGCAGGGTATGCACCATCTTCCAGTTCAACTAAGCGTTGCTGCAATAGCTGCCTCACTATAGCCTGCCATTCTTCTTTCTTTAGCTCCTTACCAACGCCATATGTTTTCAGTTCTTTGTGTGCAGGTAAAATCTTCGCGCTGTTCGAACCTCTTAAAAAATCTATCAGGTATTCAGCACCAAAACGCTCACCTGTTCTTGTTACAGCAGACAGAATTTTCTGCGCCTCTACTGTAGCCGTGCGATGTTCCAGATTGCTCAAACAATAATCGCAACTACCACAATAGGCTGGTGCACGCTCACCAAAGTATTGTAGTATATATTGCCTGCGGCAGCCTTCATACTCTGCAAACTCTTTCATTTGCAGCAGCTTTTTCTTCAGCACATTTGTCTGTACCGCATTGCCATCCACAGTTATAAAACGCAAAAGTTTGCTAATATCTCCCGAAGAATAATACATGATGGCATCACTCTTCAATCCATCCCTGCCTGCGCGCCCTGTTTCCTGATAGTAGCCTTCCATATTTTTCGGCACATCGTAGTGCAATACAAAACGCACGTTGGGCTTGTCTATACCCATACCAAATGCAATAGTGGCTACAATGATTTTAGTATCATCTCGCTGAAAAGACTCCTGCACTCTTGCACGCTCATCATTACCCATACCTGCATGATAATACGCTGCATCGTAACCTACTTCTTTCAGTTTAGATGCAATGCTTTCTGTACTGGCTCTCGATAGTGTGTATATGATACCACTGTCATTTCTATGTTTATCCAGATAATGTATTATCTGCTCAAATGCTTTTTTCTTGGGCTGTATGTAGTAACTGATATTTGCCCTGTTGAATGACGATATGAAAACCTGTGGCTGACGCAATGCCAGCTTTTCTAAAATATCTCTTTGTGTAATAGTATCTGCACTGGCAGTAAGCGCTATGACAGGCACCTGTGGAAAGTGTTGCTTCAGTGCTGCTAATCCCAGATACTCAGGACGAAAATCATGCCCCCACTGCGATATACAGTGTGCCTCATCTACGGCAAACAAACTGCAAGGCAGTGTAGTCAGAAAATTAATGAACTGCATACCGCTGGCAAACAATCGTTCCGGCGCCAGATACAATAGCTTCACTTCCCCGTTTCTTACAGCGGTAATGATAGTGTTCTGTTCAGAATTGCTTAGTGTAGAGTTGAGATACGCAGCCCTGATACCATTTGCCTGCAGTGCATCCACCTGATCTTTCATCAATGCTATCAGCGGAGATATTACTATCGTTAATCCGTCCAGCAATACTGCAGGCAACTGATAGCATATAGACTTACCACCACCTGTTGGCATGATGGCCATTACGTCTTTACCGCTCAGTACGGTTTCAATAATTACTTGCTGATTCAGGCGGAAATTGTCGTAACCAAAGAAGTGCTTCAGCGCCTGGTGAATAGGATATTTCTTCATTATGCGGTGGCTATCAGTCGTTCACACTCTTGCAGCAATTGCTGCTTGTCTATCGGCACTACGCCTACACGTTCGCACACCAACCCACCTGCTATGTTCGATACCTGCGCCATCAATGTGGCATCTTTTGTAAGTGCATAGATTACAGATGCCGTGGCTATTACTGTATCTCCCGCACCACTTACATCTTTTATCTCTCGCTTATGTGTTGGTATTATCTCGCTCGATGCATGATGGTAATACACGCCTTTCTCTGAAAGGGTAATGAATGTAACATCATGTTTCAATGCATTACGCAACGCATTATGTGCAGCATCCAACTCTTCTTTGCTAACAGTTGCAACATCCATATCCAACCCTTCCCTTACTTCTTTCAGGTTGGGCTTGAAAACGGTTACGTTTTTATACGCTAGAAAATTCTTTTTCTTCGGATCAACAGTTGTTACTATTCCCAGATGCTTGCAATGTGTTGTAATCTTATCTATCACATTTTCCTTCAGCACACCTTTGTTGTAGTCTTCAAATATTACTACCTGTGGTTTTTCTATTTGCAGATAGCGCATCACCATATCTATAAACGGATGCTCCTCGGCTGTTGTCAGGTCATCACAAATCTCTTCATCCAGTCGCATCATATGTTTGTCGTCTACTATGATGCGTGTTTTGGTAGTAGTAGGCCTGTGGTGGCTCTTTATAAGTAGGGTAGTATCAATGCCTGCATCGTTCGCCAGTTGTTCCAGTATCAGCCCGTCATTATCATCACCCACAATACTTGCCAATGTTACTTTAGCACCCAACGCAATACAGTTTAGTGCCACATTTGCTGCACCGCCCAGGCGATTATCTCTTTTCTTTACCGTTACTATCGGCACAGGTGCTTCGGGCGACATGCGCTCTACGACACCCCACCTGTAGTTATCCAGCATTACATCTCCTATCACAACAACATGTAGTTGTTGCATATCATCAAACAGCTTATGCAGTCCTTGTTTATCCATTGGTCTTATTCCCTCTCCTGTTCAGATAGTAGTATACAGGTATACCTGCCAATACTATTATCAATCCCGGCCATGTGTATTCAGGTTTGTATTGCAGCAGCACCACACATATAAATGATGCCAGTAAAATATAAATCAAAGGTATGACAGGATATCCAAACGCTTTGTACGGCCTTGGCATATCCGGTTGTGTTTTGCGCAACTTAAAGATGCCTGCGATAGTTAGTGCATAAAACAGCAATACGGTAAAGATGATGAAGTCGAGTAGGTTACCATATTGTCCGCTAAGGCATAGCAGACACGCCCATATACATTGCATCCACAATGCTTTTGAAGGCACACCGTTTTTATTCAATTTGCCTGCTGCGGGGAGAAACAAACCATCGTTTGCCATTGTATAATACACACGCGCACCCGAAAGTATCAACCCGTTGTTACAACCAAACGTAGATACCATTATCAGCAGTGCTATAACTGTAGTGCCTATACCGCCAAATATCTTCAGCGCTGCAGCCAGTGCTACCCTGTCAGATGGTGCATTGGCAATCTCGCTGATGCTCATCACATTCAGGTACATAAAGTTCATAGATACATATAGCAGCGTTACCACTACTGTACCTATAAATAAGCTCAAGCCAATATTACGCTCAGGCTTTTTTATTTCACCTGCTATAAATGTTACGTTATTCCATGCATCGCTGGAGAATAATGCACCTACCATTGCCACACACAGCGCCGCAACCAGCCCCATACCCGAAAGGCTTTCGTGGTTGATTACAGTAGTGCTTGTTGTTATCTTCTTGGCAAACCATGCATCGGTCCAGTTATTCGTCCAGATGCTGCTATCTTTTACCAACGCAAAACCAAACACCACCAACGCTGCCATTGCCAGTATTTTGGCACTGGTAAAGATGAACTGTATCCACTTAGCATTCTTTACGCCTTGTGTATTAATGTAGGTGAGTAGTATAATGGTTGCTAAACCCGTAAGCTGTGCTGCGGTAATCTTAAAATCGTTTATAGGTCCCAACTTCATAGGCCCTACAAATACATTCTCTTCTCCCAGTGCAGGTATCAGGTAGCCGGTAAATTTACCAAAGCCCACACCTACGGCTGCGATAGTACCAGTCTGTATCACGGCAAAAAACGCCCACCCGTACAGGAAGCCATACATTTTACCAAATGCCTCTCGCAGGTACACATACTGCCCACCTGCCTGCGGGTACATGCCGCTCAGCTCTCCATAGCTAAGTGCTGCAGACAGTGTGATGAAGCCTGACACAAGCCACACAACCACCAACCAGCCTGCGCTGCCTACATTGCGTGCTATATCTGCACTAACAATAAATATTCCTGAACCTATCATGGAGCCTATAACCAAAAGGGCCCCATCCATTAATGTCAGCGATCGTTGAAAAGAAGACTTGTTTTCCAAGCAGCGTTATTTTCAAGAAAAATACTACTTTTTCTTCTCTGTTTCTGCTTGCAGGTTTTTAGAGTCTTCATTCATTGCCGCAACTATATCATTGGTAATATCCAATGCCTTGTTTGCATACATGATAGAACCACTCTTTGTATAAGAAAGGATGTAGTCATACTTACCATCCTTATTATAGTTGCCTATTATCTTATCCAGCTGCTGTTGCAGCTTGGTATTAAACTCCTCCTGCTCTTTCATCAGCTGTACAGTAAGCGACTCTTCCCTTGTCTTCAGGCTTTGCTCCATCTGCATCAGGCGTTTGCCTATGCTCTGTTGTTCAGCTTCCGTCATAGTACCTGCCTGTGCTTTGCGTTGTGCTGCTGCATAGTCGTTTTGCAGTTGTTGTGCGCTACGTTGCAGTTCTGCCTTCATACCTTCCTGGCGAGCCTCAAATTTCTTGCGTTGTTCTTTCAGATATTCATACTTAGACTCCAGCGTATCTATGTTCACATAGGCAATCTTAGTAGAAGCAGCCTCACCTGCCGGTGTCGCACTTACAGCCTTGGGCTTATCACCACCTGTTTTCATTACAAACAGTGCAATAACACCTGCCAGTGCAAGCGCGCTAAGTATCGTTGAAAGATTTTTCATTGTATCAGTTTCTGTTGATTATTGTGTTGCAAAAGTAATATCTATTCTGCCAGTTTGCATCTACCGGCTTTCTTAAATGTTTTATAATATCTGTAAAAAACAAATGGGCTGTCTTTGTTGAGACAACCCATTCAATTGTATTGTTATCAAGCTACTACTCGAGCCTGAATGTGATACGCTGTGTATAATAAACACGAACCGGACGACCGTTTTGTTTACCAGGTTTCCATTTAGGGAAGCTAGACACAACGCGTACTGCTTCTTCATCGCAACCTGCACCTATTTTTTTACCTACCACCTTAGCATCCGTTACGCTACCATCTTCTGCAACAATAAACTGTACAGTTACTGTACCTTCTATGTTGTTTTCTTTCGCACCTTCAGGATACCTCAGATTTTTTTGCAGGAAAGAAGGAATATCAAACGGTGGCTCAGGCATTTGCTCCACATAACGGAAAGTTTCCGTAGGAGGCGCTTCTACCACACCAGTACCTGGGGCATCGATAGGCGCTTCAATAGCATTTGCATCGCCTTCTTGTGTCTTGACACCCACGTTTGTGATTTCCTGTTGTTCAGGTGGCTTTTCATCTTCTTTCACCTCTTCATCCTTCTTGATAACAGGAGGAGTGAATTTTACCGTCGGCTTCACCGGTGGCGGTGGTGGCGGTGGTGGTGGTGGCGGTGGCTTCTTAGGGTCTATTGGCGGTGGTTCTGCCAATGTCACCTCTTTTATGATAGCAACCTTCGCCTTTTCTTTCGGCTTCAGCTTCGATATAAAACCATAACCAACGGTAACAACTGCTATGCCGGCCAATACCATCATAGACCTTGCTACACGCTTCGGATAGTTTTTACGCAACTCGTAGCCACCGTAAGCTTTGTTACGGCCCTCGAACAAGATGTCGAGGTAGTCGCTGTTGAGTATTTTATTGATATCCATTTTAAAAATTCCTTTTAATTGTTAGATGCAAAGAAGATCTTTTTCCATAATCGGTAGCATTACTGCACACCGTTTGCCTGCTCTGTCATCTGGATAAATTCCTTGTCAACAGGTGTAATGTCAACAATGGCATATACCCTTATATCGTTAATGCTCATCTCATCCAGCATGTTTACCAGATCTTCGTAAGTACTGGTTACATCGGGCTTGATGATGATTGTTACCTGATCTTTAGGACCAAGTGCACCTGAAGCTTTTAACTCTTCAACTGCTTTTTTCTTATTGATGAGCACATCGCGAATACCATCTTTCGGTTTGAAGTAGGTAACGTTCAGTTGAGGTGGTTTTGTCGGATCATCACCAATACCTTCATAGTAATAGATACGGTGATCTTTACTCAACAGTACCGATATTACCGTACTAGCTTTAATCTTGGTTTGTTCCTCTTCCTTGATTTGCTCATCCTTATACGGCATGTTTATCTCCATAGTCTTAGGCTTAGACATGGTTGTTGTATACATAAAGAATGTAATCAACAGAAAGCCTAAGTCCACCATGGGAGTAAGGTCTATGCGCGTAGAAAGTTTCTTTCCTTTCTTGACCCCGGGCCCTTTCTTATGACCTCCGCCACTGGAGGTATCCATTTCAGCCATGGAAAAACTTTTTTATAGTGGTTAACTAATATTATTTTCTTCTGAAAACTACTTCTTAGCCGGCGCACCCATTTGGATGTCGTAAGCTGCAGTACCCGGAGGTACAGCTTTCAGCCCCGTTATCAGGTTGAATTTGAAAATCTTCCAACCTTCCAACGTAGTTATTATTTTTTTGATGTCCGGGTAAGATGCATCACCGTCTGCTTTAATTGTAATACGCAGTTTAGGATTGTTATTCCTAGCCAGGCGTATCCATGCAGCCAGCTCATTTGCATCAGATGTTACCACAGTATCAGTAGGTATACCAGTAGCTGTTTTATCAAACTCTTTCTGTTGTGCAGGATCTGCAGCCAGATAAGATTTTAATTGGCTCAGCGGTACGCCGATAGATGAACCTTTAGCAAACTTTGTCTTCTCCTCTTCAGAAAGGCCGAGCTTTTTGTACTCATCCATATCATCAATCAGGGCTTTCCTTACGTTTACGTTATCAACAGAGAAAAACATCCTGCCTTTTTCGTCTACAGTTATCATCATGATGTCTGCATCAGGCAAAGGAATTTCAGATATAGAGTTAGGCGTCGTTACCGTTACTGGCTCGTCAGGTTTAAACTTGGTAGCCAGCATGAAGAAGGTAAGAAGCAGGAAGGCAACGTCACACATGGCGGTCATATCCACGTGGGTGCTTTTCCTTGGCATTTTTAATTTTGGCATCGCTTATTTTTTTTCTTCAACTGTTAATAGTAATAAGATCCGATAATGTCGTTTTTCCATAAAACTAAGTATGTACTCAACGGCAGCAACTATTACTTGTAGTTAGCAGCGAAGCTTTGTGTCAGCGTGAAACCGCTTTCGTCGATACCAAATGTGATACCATCTATAATGGTGGTAAAGAAGTTGTAACCGATGATAGCGAAGAATGATGTACCGATACCCAGTGCCGTGTTGTACAGGGCTTCAGAGATACCCGCAGCCAGTGCAGATGCATCAGGAGCACCTGAAGTACCCATCGCCTGGAATGATTTGATCATACCCAATACCGTACCCAACAGACCCAACAGGGTTGCTACTGATGCGATAGTAGACAGGAATACCAGATTCTTTTCCAGCATTGGCAGTTCCAGTGCAGTTGCTTCTTCAATTTCTTTCTGGATGCTGATAACTTTCTGATCTGTATCCAGTTCGTGGTTAGTAGTCATTTCGCGATACTTAACCAGACCTGCACGCATTACGTTACCTACGCTACCAGCTTGTTTATCACACTCAGCCAGTGCAGCATCAACATTTTTATTAGCCAGGTGGTACTGTACTTTACGTACAAATTCACCTGCATTCATTTTACCGTTTGCTTTAAAGATTGTCATGAAACGCTCAACTACGAAGCTAAGCATAGTAAGGAATGTAGCGATCAGGAATGGTACAATCATACCACCCAGATACATATTACCCATAAAGTTTTTAGGCTTGTGTTTCTCGGCATCCAGGAAGTTTGAAGCACTACCAAATACTACGTGATAAACAATTTGGCCTATGGCGATACACGCAACCACGATGATGAGGTTAAGCATGAAATTGTTTGCGTTCTTTGGTTTGCCTGCTTGAGATGACGGCTTAGCGGCTGTTTTTACGTCTGCCATAATTCTGATTTTTATTAGTTTTTACTTTGGTTGATTAATTATTTTAATACATCCCTTGTGTGCCTGCAAAGATATAGGTACACTTCAAAAAAACAACTTGGGGGTTCATTTTTTCTCATAAAGTTAATACACCTTACAAACCCATGACAAGCAATGCTTTCAGAAGATTTCACACTCGCTGTAAACGCAAGGGAGAGGCAAGATATTATTTTTTTGAGGCAATAGCCAACACTCTGTGACGATTTTAACATTTATCTTTGCGGCGTTCAACAATAGCTGCTATCCCGCCATACGTGTTGTTTTTCAGGTTTTACCACCACAATTGAAGAGCAGGATGCAGCAGGTTTCTAAAGAAAAAATGACATTAAGATGAATTTCAACCCATGGCATTCAGTTAGTTACGGAGACAATGTACCCGAAACAGTAAACGCAATCATCGAAATCCCTAAGAACTCAAGGGCCAAATACGAACTGGATAAGGAAACAGGCTTGCTGAAGCTGGATCGTGTACTTTATTCTTCTGTTTACTACCCTGCCAACTACGGCTTTATACCACGTACCTACTGCGATGATAAGGATCCGCTGGATATACTGGTGCTTTCGCAGATAGAAATGCAGCCGCTGTGCCTTGTAGAGGCTAAAATTATTGGTGTAATGCGTATGCTTGATCAAGGTGAAGCGGATGATAAACTGATTGCTGTTTGTGCCAATGATATGAGTGTTGCCCACATGAACGATATCAGCGAACTGCCAAGTTATTTTATTGAAGAGCTGCGCCATTTCTTTGAAGAGTACAAGAAACTGGAAAACAAAGTGGTGAAAATAGAAGAATTTCAAGGGGCAAGGTTGGCAAAGAAAATCCTGCAACACAGCATCAAGGACTACGAAAACCTGATGGCGAAGAAATAGCCCGTTTAGTTGACTGGTTGATTAGTTGATTTGTACGTTAATACATTCTTAACTCGACACAAGTCAACTAATCAACCACTCAACTAATCAACAAACCAACTAATTATCTTATTTTGTTGCTATGAACCAAAGCACTAAAAAGGTGCAGCGTGCATGGGCTATGTACGACTGGGCCAATTCTGCCTACAATCTGGTTATTACGTCTACCATATTCCCCGCATACTATGTTGCAGTAACATCTGTAAAACAGGATGGTATCGTAGTAAACGATAAGGTCAATTTCTTCGGTGCCACGTTTTCCAACACAGCACTGTTCGATTATGCATTGGCGGCTGCCTATCTGGTAATAGCTATTATATCGCCCATACTATCTTCTATTGCAGACTATCGCGGTAATAAGAAACGCTTCATGCAGCTATTCTGTTATCTGGGTTCTGCAGCATGTTGTGGTTTGTATTTCTTCAAGGGCAGTACAGTAGAGCTAGGCATCATACTCTTTGCCATAGCTGCTCTGGGCTATTGTGGCAGCATCGTTTTCTATAATGCCTTCCTTCCGGAGATTGCAGTAGAAAAAGAGCGCGACCGTGTCAGTGCCATGGGCTTTGCTTATGGTTATATTGGTAGTGTGTTGTTGCAATTGGTTTGTTTTGTATTCGTCCTCAGCCCCGAAACATTCGGTATTCAGGACGATACATTTGCACCACGTCTTTCATTCCTCTTGGTCGGTATATGGTGGTTGGTGTTCGGCATACTTTCTATGCGCAAACTACCAGACGGCACACCTATGGAAGAACACAGCGAAGTAAGTGTACTCACCAATGGTTTTCATGAATTGCAAAAAGTATGGCAACAGGTAAAAAAACTACCTGTACTTAAAACATACCTGGGTGCATTCTTTATGTATAGCATGGGTGTGCAAACAGTAATGCTGGCAGCTACTATTTTTGGCAGTAAAGAATTGAAGCTTGAAACAGGCCAATTAATAGGTACTATCCTCATTATACAACTGGTTGCTATTGCAGGCGCATTCCTCATGTCTAAACTATCAGAAAAAATTGGTAACCTGAAAGTACTGCTGATAGTGGTACTGATATGGATAGGTGTATGCATTGCCGCATACTACACTACAACAGCTACACAGTTCTACATCATAGCAACAGTAGTAGGTTTGGTAATGGGCGGTATACAATCGCTCAGCCGTTCTACCTACAGCAAGCTGATGCCCGAAACCAAAGACACTACTTCTTTCTTTAGCTTTTTCGATGTTACAGAAAAGTTGGCCATCGTGGCGGGCATGTTCTCTTTTGGCTTTATTGAAGAGGCCACGGGCAGCATGCGCAACTCTATTCTGGCGCTTATTACGTTCTTTACGCTGGGCGCAATCATACTATTCATAGCTATACGCACAGCGAAGAAACAACACTTACAATCAACAGTTATTTAAAAGCATTCAATAATGAAACTATACAGCATAAACGCAGGGTATTTTAAACTGGATGGCGGTGCCATGCACGGTGTAGTACCCAAAAGCATGTGGCAAAAAGTAAACCCTGCTGATGATAATAACATGTGCCGCTGGGCTATGCGCTGTCTGCTGATAGATACCGGCGATAGAAAAATACTGATAGACAATGGCATGGGCGATAAGCAGGATGCTAAGTTTTTCGGGCACTATTTTCCGCATGGCGAGGATAGTATAGCAAGCTCGCTGGCAAAGCATGGTTTTACACATGCCGATATTACAGACGTATTCCTCACGCACCTGCACTTCGACCACTGTGGTGGCTCTATAGTTCGCGATGGCGATAAACTGGTGCCTGCATTTCCCAATGCTACCTACTGGAGCAACAAAGCACACTGGAACAGCGCTACAGAACCTAACGAACGCGAAAAAGCATCTTTCCTGAAAGAGAACATCTTACCGATACAGGAAAGCGGGAAGCTGCAATGGGTAGAAGTTGCTGATGGCGAAGAATGGGCGCCCGGTATACGCATACGCTATGTACAAGGCCATACTGACAATATGATGCTGCCACAGATAGACTACAATGGAAAAACCATTTTCTTCTGTGCCGACCTGATACCAAGCACTGCACATATTTCTATGCCTTGGGTAATGGCCTACGATATGCGCCCGCTCGATACACTGAACGAAAAACGCACTATTCTGAAAGAAGCTGCAGAGAATAACTGGATACTCTTCTTTGAGCACGATGCACGCACAGAAGCCTGCACACTTATCAATGATAATGGCAGGGTGAAAATGGGTGAAGTTGTAACATTAGCATCTATGCAATAACAATTATACTTTTACAACGCACGCTATATCAGGTATTTACATGACAGATATTACAATACAGCTACACGGCATCACCATCCATGCTGCCAAATCAGAAGAATCTCCCGAATACTTCCGCCAAAACTGGAAGGACATTGAGAGTGGTGCCTATGAGCCTGAAACTTTTGAAATGTTCAATAGGTATGTAGACAACAAAACTACGTTTATAGACCTCGGGGCATACATTGGCGGCACATCTTTGTATTGCGCACAGCTAGCCGCAGAGGCTTATGCCTTCGAGCCAGACCCTGTTGTGTATAAATATCTGGAGCAAAACCTTGCTTGCAATCCGCAGATCAAAAACCTGCACATCTACAACCAGGCTGCTGGTGCGCAGGAAGGTGTAGTACACATCAAAAGTACCGCGAGTGGTGGCAATGCAGGTAGCAGCATTATGATCAACGACTTCAAAAGCAGTTGGGAAGTAAAGCTGATAGACCTCGCCAGGTTCATCAACGAAAACCACAAAGCCGAAAAGCTTTTCCTGAAAATAGATATCGAGGGGTACGAATACGAATTGCTGAAACAACTTGTGCCTCGTATTATACAGCACAAGCCAACCATATTCCTTGCCATGCACCCGCAGATTATTGCCAACAGTATCAAGGGCAATTCTATCATGAACAAATTGAAACGCAGGCTGAAAATGATAAAAGTGCATAAGGAGCTTACGGCAGCATTGGCACCGTTCCCGCATGTCACCAATCGTGCCAACGAAACAGCTTCGCTGCAGCATATCAACAGTAAAATCAGGTCTGCCGGCATGCTGGCAGATGAAGAAAAAGACCTGTTAGTGCACTTTTAGGCTTAAAAACACTGTTTTATCCACAAAAATTAATAATATATCCACCAATTGCCGTTAAAGCATTGGTGAATGTTTTTAAAGGCCTTATTTAATAGTACTTTCAAGCATTATTAACTCACTAAAAACAACATCTGGAATTATGGATACCTCTAAAATGATAAAGGCATACTGCCTGAAGACAAAAGAAAAGAATGTGCCAATGCACGATGCGGTAATCACGAAAACAGCACGTGGTGGCTACATGGCAAGCGGCAACGATGGCAAAGGCAATAAAATGGCTGCCATCATGAACGAAGCTAAAGCACTGCAAGCCATCAAAGACGGCGTAGCAAAACAAGGTTTCTAATTTAACTTTATTTTTATTTCCAAGGCGGGTCATTCACCCGCCTTTTTATTTGTCATACAATTACAATACTATGACAAACCAATTCCCTCTTTTATAAGTATATAAACACCGCTGCAACTAACTTTGCGCGCAAATTGCTAAGAAGATGATGATTTCCCGTTTCTTGCCGGCACTGATACTGGCATCTGCATTGGTAAATACTGCCAGTGCGCAGCATGGCACGCATACTGCCAACGCCAAATACGAAGGCAAGCTGCAATACGACGATGAAAAACACTTTAAGAACGTGCGCCAGCTAACATTTGGTGGCGACAATGCTGAGGCATATTTTGGCCTCGATGGTAAAGCAATCATCTTTCAGCGTACCAATCCGAAAGAAGGACTGAACTGCGATCAGATATTCTATGCCAAAGTACCTAAGTCTGCAAACGATAAGTTTGAATACAAAATGGTAAGTACCGGCAAAGGTCGCACTACATGCGCCTACTTGATGCCGGGCGGCAAATCTGTAGTATACGCATCCACACATCTTGGTGCAGATACATGCCCGCCAGTGCCCGACCGTCAGGTACTGAAGAAATATGTATGGCCTATCTACGAAAGCTACGACATCTTTGTTGCCGACCTGAATGGTAAAATCACCAAGCAACTGACCACACAACCTGGTTATGATGCTGAAGCTACCATTTCACCCAAAGGCGATAAAATCATCTTCACATCTACCCGCAATGGCGACCTTGATTTGTATGTGATGGATATTGACGGTAAGAATGTAAAACAAATCACCAAAGACCTTGGTTATGATGGTGGTGCTTGGTTCTCTCCCGACGGTAAAAAGATAGTATGGCGTGCATCTCGCCCTAAGACGGAAGAAGAAGTAAAAGAATACAAAGACCTGTTGGCACAAGGCATGGTAGCACCCACAAATATGGAAGTGTTTATTGCAGATGCCGATGGCAGCAATGTACAGCAGGTTACAAAACTGGGTAAAGCCAACTGGGCACCAAACTTTACTGCAGACGGCAAGCATATCATCTTCGCGTCAAACCACGAATACCCGCGCGGGTTCCCATTCAATATGTACCTAATCAACTTTGATGGTACTGGGCTTGAAAAAATATCGCACGATGGTGGTTTCGATGCATTCCCTATGTTCTCTCCCGATGGCAAGAAACTCATCTTCTCATCAAACAGAAACAACGGCGGCACGCACGAAACCAACTTGTTTATCTGCGACTGGGTAGATTAATAAAATTGTATTCACATAAAAAACTAAAAGCAAAAAGTAAGCATATTACTTTTTGCTTTTTTACTTTTGAGAAGGATGTTACGCAGTCTGTTATTAGTAGGTCTTGGTGGTGCCATTGGCAGTATGGTAAGGTACAGTGTGTCGCGCATTATTAGTGCCCGCTACACACTGTCTTTCCCGCTGGCAACTTTCATCATCAATATTGTTGGCTGTTTGCTGATAGGCCTGCTTTTCGGCTATGTACAGAAAAACAACAATCAACAGTCAGACTTATGGCTGGTGCTTGCTACAGGCTTCTGTGGTGGCTTCACTACCTTCTCAGCATTTGCACTGGAAAATGTAAACCTGCTGAAAGGACAACTCAATATCACTGCCCTGCTATACATTGCAGCATCTGTTATTGTTGGCATACTATTGTGCCGATTGGGTATCGCACTCACATCTTAGTGCATCTAAAAACAACCAATCAACTAACCAACTAATACTCCAGGCTCGTCACCTTCGGGTCATGTATCAACAACTTTAAAGCCTCATCATGTTTTTTGCGCGATGCACGTACCGTCCACAGATACACCAACCCTTCCCTTGTTTTTATGAGCTTACTTTCCAGCACCCTTCTTTCTGGCACATTAAAATACTTGTCGTAATCCAACTCTACGCCATCAGCACCCTCGTGCGTTATCCTGTACTGGCGTGTTATCATCATATCATCAAACAAGCGTTGCAATCTGTAGAACACCACCAGTACCAACCATACCAGTATCGTACTCATTACGGCTATTTCATAAGCCCCAACTCCCACTGCCATACCGATAGCTGCCGATGCCCATACAGTAGCTGCAGTGGTCAGCCCCCGCACATTTGTATCACTCTTAAAAATCAGCCCAGCACCCAGAAAACCGATACCCGTTACAATATTCGATGCTATCCTGTCGCCACCACTGGTGCCCGGTTCTGCCATCGCGTTCGATACGATGGTAAACAAAGTAGCGCCGATATTTACCAATATCACCGTCCTGAAGCCTGCAGATTTACCACTCCACTCCCTTTCCAGCCCTATAATAGCCCCCAAAAGAGCTGACAGCAGTACTTTTTCCAGTTCGGGTGTATACCATTCCATACGCCTGTGTTTTAGCTTTCTAAATGTAACGAATAATCCCGCTTCGTAGTATCCATAGCGGTTTTGCAACATATATAGAGCAAACTATATCAAATCAGCATAATATACTATGGTCGCATTCTTAAATCCCCCGCATTTTTCATAATTTAGCGCTCCGTACAACGAGATTTTTTTCCATGATTGAAATAAAAGTGCCTACAGTTGGGGAATCTATCAGTGAGGTTACCCTAGTAAAATGGCTGAAACCGGAAGGCGCGTGGGTAGAACGCGATGAGTTGCTTTGCGAACTGGAATCTGAAAAAGCTACGTTCGAACTGAATGCCGAGCAAGCGGGTATTCTGCACATTGTTGCTGCAGAAGGCGCTACACTGGCTATTGGCGAACTGGCTTGTAAAATAGACGACAAGGCTGCACGCCCTGAAGGCGCTGCTGCGCCTGCCCCGGCAGCAGAAGCAAAACCTGCAGCAAAAGCAGAGGCTCCGAAGGCCGAAACGCCGAAAGCTGCATTGCCTGCAGATGTAAAAGCTACACCTGTTGCAAGCGCTATCATGGCAGATAAGCAAGTGAAACCTACTGAGGTGAAAGGCAGTGGCTCTATGGGCCGCATCCTGAAACAGGATGTATTGGATGCACTGGCAAACCCGGGCAAAAAAGGTGCAGGTGCCTTTACCCGCAACGACAGGCGCGAAAAAATGAGCAACCTCCGCAAAACGGTTTCTCGTCGTCTGGTAGAAGCTAAGAACACTACAGCGATGCTCACCACTTTCAACGAAGTGGACATGACACGCATCATGGAGATACGCAAAGTATACAAAGACAAATTCAAAGAGTCGCACGGTGTAAACCTCGGCTTCATGTCTTTCTTTACTAAAGCTTGTACATACGCATTGGCAGAATGGCCTGCGGTAAATGCATACATCGATGGTGAAGAAGTTGTTTACCACGACTATTGCGATATATCAATAGCAGTATCTGCACCTAAAGGGTTGGTTGTACCGGTTATCCGCAATGCAGAAAGCCTGGGCATGGCAGAGATTGAGGCTAAAGTAATGGAGCTGGCAGGTAAAGCACGCGAGAATAAACTGAGCATGGAAGAAATGACAGGTGGTACATTCACCATCACAAACGGTGGTGTGTTTGGCTCGCTGATGTCTACACCAATCATCAATATTCCGCAGTCTGCAATACTGGGTATGCACAAAATACAAGAGCGCCCGATGGTTGTGAATGGCAAGATAGAAGCACGCCCTATGATGTATGTAGCCCTCAGCTACGACCATCGCATCATTGATGGCCGCGAATCTGTTAGCTTCCTGGTACGCGTAAAAGAACTGCTGGAAAACCCTGAACTGATGCTGATAGGCCAGGACCCTGTAAAAGCACTGCTGGGTGTATAATCTATAACACAACACTTTTTCATAAACAAAGCCGCTCTATTGAGCGGCTTTGTTATTTCAACCCTATTGTAACAATAGCGTCAAATATTAGTCATAGCATTTTCAATTTGACTTATGTCAATTTTTTGGGCGCAGCATACGCTTACATTAGCGCAAATTATATTCTATGAAATCTTTTTTATCAATACCTCTACTTTTACTCAGCATTGCAGCATTAGCACAACCTACATTAAAAAAACGTGTTATCGCCACATCATATAGCATAAATGGCGGCATATCAGATAGCAATCACTATTACTATAGCATGGGGCGTGGCTCTGCTAATACTAGTAAAGAAAGTTATTTCGATAACTACTCATGTTTATCTACCGGACCTCAGGATATCAGGAGCGATTCTTCCATCAGCTGGACTAGTGGCTCTACTAGTTTGTTAAGAAATGAAACACGTACATACAAATACAATAGCGATGGCACGCTCAATGATATGGTATTAAAAAAAACATCGTATGCTGCATTAAGCCGGTCTGAAAGGTATTACAACTCATCAAAACAATTAGTGGGTCAAACCTATACAGACACCATTAACGGTGCTGAAACAGCAAACGACTTTCACTACTACTTTTATAACGCGGGCGGCAAATTGACTGTCGATAGCCAATACAGTCAGAAAAACAGTTTCCCCGTATCAGTTATAAAATACAGTTACAATACCAAAAATTACATTACAAAACAGGAGAGTTTCATTTTTGTATTTACCGGTTGGATACTGGACAATAGTTCTTTCTACAGCTATGATGCACAAGACCGTAATACAGAGTATCGAACATACTTCGGCACAGTTAATGCATCAAAAATATACGAATCTAAAGATAGCTTCAGCTACGTAGGCACAAACAAACTACCCGCTACAAAACACCATTATAATTGGGATACACTAACATCTTCATGGAAGAAGGATTATTACCACATATACCACTACAATAGTAAAGACCTGATAGACACGACTTATTTATACAAATACAGTACACAGTGGGACACTACTGAAATGAACGTTAATACTTACGATACTGATGGCTTACTACTCTATAGCAAATCATATCAGTACAATACCGCAACAGGCACATATCGCACCAACAATTACGATGAGTTGAAAATATACTACGAAGATTACGATCCGACACTATCTATAAACAAAGCTGCTGTCAATCACAACATTACAGTTACACCCAATCCTTCAAAAGGTATCGTAGCTGTAAATACTACCTCTACTACATTCAGCCATGTTAGCATTACAGATATGCAGGGGCGCATTGTTTATACCCAAGCTATACCGGAAACATACAGCACTACTATTAATACACAACTATCTCCCGGTAGTTATGTACTAACCATACACGACAAACAGCAAACAAAAATTAGTTCCACACAAATAATCATACAGTAAGTACAATAAGAGCCACCATAATGGTGGCTTTTTTATGCAACAATGCATCGTGTATTTAACTGCAAACTAATAGCAGCACATATTATTACAACCATGCTCTCTTATTTGACAAACGTCAAATTTTCAAGTCAATAAGACGCATACATTCGTACAAATCGATATTCTATGAAACTTTACATTTCAATACTGCTATTATCATTATACGCATCTGCGTATGCACAGCCCGGGCAAAAAACAACTGCTGCTAAAAAGCGCCTTATTGCATCGTCTTCATATTCAGAAACAATGTTGATGGATAGCAACATCCACTACTACAGCAGCTTAACCAGAGGCTCTGTACATACTACCGAAAAAAGCTACTACGATTTATATCTGAATAGCGACATAGAACCACAAAGTATTTTTTGCGACTCTACAGTAAACTACTCGTTAGTACCCGGACGAGGACTAATCCGGTTCGTGAACAGGACATACAAATACAATTCCAAAAACCAAACAGAAGGATTTGTTATAAAAGATATCGGAAATCAAATTAAGCATTGCAAGATTACATACAATACACTTGGCAAGCCTGTTTTGTTCAACATCGTAGACACCGACATGAATGGTATGCTTTCAAATGCATATAATCGCGCATTATCCTATAACACTGCGGGGCAGCTAATACAGGACAGCAATTATTACATACTATACGCTACACCTCATACAAAAAAGCTTTACAGTTATGATGCCAAAGGCAATGATACTTTGTGTAATACTTACTACTTCGATGGCACACTTTGGGGGCATGCGTCTATTATCACAAAAAAATATGATAGTCGCAACAGACTTATAAGCATCCTGAACTTGTACAATATCAACGGTATTTATACCAATACACGACTAGACAGTTTCAGCTATCGCGGTACAGATACTGTATTCAATAAGCACAGTATATACAACTGGAACGACAATCAGGCTACGTGGGAAAAAGGCGAACAAAAATCCGTTTTTTTCAGCAGCAATAAACTTACCGATACACTTATCTATCAGTATGGCCCGTCATTAGATACCCTACACAGAAAAATTACCTACTACGACACAGCATACAAACTCATAACAGCCATCAAGTACTACAAGCACCTTGGGGCAAACAGGTATGCCACATTACCATTCACTGAAAACTATTTTTATTACCAAACATATGGGATTACATCTGTCAGCAATGTAAATCCGGATATACCTACTACAATATCACCCAACCCTTCCAAAGGCACTATCCATATCAACACAGGCAATACACTGTTCAATAGCATCATCATAACAGATATGCAAGGGCGTACAGTATATCACCAAACAATCAATGAAACCAATACTGCAACCATCAATACACAAATCCCTGCAGGAAACTATACACTTACGTTGCACAATACAAAGAACGCTACAAAGAGCAGCACGCTATTTAGTATAGAATAAAATAGTCTCTTCATATCGTCACACAACAAAAAGCCACAATTAATGTGGCTTTTGTTGCATATATACATGCTGCAGGCACCATTACTGTGTAACAAAAATGTCAAACATGAAAGCTCACATTATTATTTGACCTTCATCAATTTCCTGTGCCGATACCTCTGCTACATTAGCACAAACATTTTTCTATGAAATCATTTTTATCAATCGCTCTGCTCTTATCAAGCCTGCTATCTGCTGCACAACCTGCGAACAAGATCACTGCAATGAAAAAACGCCTTGTAGCTACTGTGAACTATAGCCAGGGAGATAAAGGAGATAGTACGCATCATTTCTACAGCAATGGTCGGGGGGCTGATCTTACAGACTTCATAAGCTATACAGACAATTACAACCATTTAGTAGAAATACCAGCCAACAAAAATGAACAGAAAATTCATTGCGACTCTACTGTGCACTACATACATTCCACATTTCCACAACCACTCAGATTCTTTGCAAAAACATATACATACACCAATAATCTTGTAGCCAGTTGCAAAACCCGCAATATCAGAAATGCCAATACCAGTTTCGAAATTACCAGAAACAGTTTTGGCAAACCTGTCAAGATAGATTATTCAGATTCTAGTGCTTTCGATTCCTCTCACACCATACGATACCTTACATATAACAGCAATCAACTACTTACTAAAGACAGCGTCTTCGATGTAAGAAACAATATACCTGAAACTGTAAAAACATTTCTGTACAACCAATACAACCTCGATACATTAATAAGTGTATATGAATATCAAAATGGCAGCATCTCCCGTACAACCCATCAAAGAAAGATCTACGATGCATCTAAACGGCTAATATATTCGATGTGGCAGTATGACCTAAATGGAACACTGCAAAATGCAACATTAGATAGTTTTGCTTATCGTGGCACCGATACCGTTCACAACTATTTTGTAGAATATAACTGGGATTCTAATATAAACGACTGGATGGGTTCTCAGAAAAAACGCAAATTCTTTAGTACCAATGGCACTTCAGATACTTTGATGAATCAACTATGGTTCACACCAAATTGGGATACTTCAGACATCAAAGTAATACACTACGACAACGATGGCTATATTGAGCATACTGAAGACTACTTGTATATTGGCGATGGGCTATTCTCTGCTACTACACTATCTGAAACATATCACTATTTTGAAAACTACTTCCCGACAACTGTTTCTGAAATCAATTTATACGTAGATGTTACAGTTTCTCCCAACCCTTCAAAAGGCATAATTAACATCAATGCAGGGAATACATATTTTAACAATGTAGTCATTACAGACATACAAGGGCGTATTGTTTGTAGTAAGTCTGCACCTGCCACCTGCAGCACGCTACTACACACACAATTACCTGCCGGCAACTATGTACTAAGTCTTTATAATCAAGATGTTCGCATAGCTACACAAAAGCTCATAATCGAATAATATTACCTGGTTTCAATACTCCTGCAAACCGTCAGTCGCAAACTGACGGTTTTCTTATTATTTTTGGCTCCGCTTTGCGCTACATATACCAACATATAGCAACCATACTCAGCAGCTACGATGGCAGCCTGCCGCTTACTCACTTTCTCAAGAACTACTACAAGCAATACGCGAAGCTTGGCAGCAGAGACAGGAAGCTGCTGAGCGAAATGGCATATTGCTGGTATCGGGCAGAGCGCAGCATAGATAACGCTTTGTCTTTTGAAGACCGTATACATGCTACCTTGTTTTTATGCGCTGCCAATCACAAAGTTGCCAATCTGGTATTGCCCGAAGCTTTGAAGCTGAATGATACACAAACACGCCAGCAGAAACTGAACATACTGAACGCCTTTTATAAAATACCCCCAAAGACAAAGGCCGATGCTGAATACAAACATTTCCTTACAGGAAATTCCGTATTCCATTTTCAGAATATGTGGCCGCATGCCAATGGCTTTTCAAAAGGTATGGACAAATACCAATGGTTGCAAACCATGTTATCGCAACCACGTATGTTTATACGTATTCGCCGCAATAAAGAAGCCATACTAAGTACACTCTCTCAAAACGAGATACCGTATCAGGAGCTTGAAAACAACTGTATATGTATCCCCAACGGTAGTGCTATAGATAAGCTACTGCCCGAGGCTGACTATGCAGTACAGGATGCTTCATCACAAAAAACAGGCAACTACTTCCGGCTACAACCAAAAAATAATTGGTGGGATTGCTGCAGCGGTGCAGGTGGCAAGTCGCTTTTACTTTGCGATAAATATCCTGAAATAAAACTAACCGTATCAGATACACGCAGCACTATACTGTACAATCTGGCACAACGCTTCAAGCTATACAACCTGCCAATGCCCAAACAAGTGCAGCTCGATATGTCTTCTAAAAAAGATGTGGCAGATAAAATGGGTTCCCGAAAATTCAATGCCATTATTTGCGATGTTCCATGCACTGGCAGCGGCACATGGGCACGCACACCCGAGCAGCTCTATTTCTTCAACCCCGAAAAGCTCAAAGAGATAAGCAAGCTACAAAAAGACATTGCCATGAATGCCGTATCGCATCTGGATGCGCACGGCACACTATATTACATTACTTGTTCAGTATTCAAAGAAGAGAATGAAGATGTGGTTGAGTATTTACTGAAGTATAAGCACAGTCTGGAGGTGAAAGAAATGCACCTTATAAACGGAAGCGATACAGCTGCAGACAGTATGTTTATAGCCGTATTGCAACGCAGGGCTACTGCTTCACCAAGCGAATAGTCTTTTGTTTATCATTCGCATTCACCTTTAGCAGGTACATACCTGCAGTTGCAGGCATATTCAATTGAATACTTTGCTTACCCGCATTAAGGCTGTATTGATATTTACTTACCACTCTGCCACTTGCATCTATAAGGCTTATGTTTACATTGCCTGTTTGCAGCAGCAGCATTTTAATGGTAACAATATCTTTCGTAGGGTTAGGCGTAGCCATTACCCAGTTTGCAGATGTCAATTGCTCTTCTGGTGTATCTGTAACATTTAGCAAGTTATGTGCTACGCCAAAGTCAGGCACACCGTGTCCCATTTGTGCAGTGGGTGTAGCATATAAGTGGCCGCTTTTTATAATCGCGGTTCTTATTCTATATGGCGTAGCATTGATAGTAGTTGCCTGCAGCAAACATGCAGCCCACCCTGCCAGTTGCGGTGTTGCATACGATGTACCACCCTGATAAGAAGGTGTTGAAGACGTAAACATTGTACTTACATTGCTACCCAGCATACATACATCAGGCTTTATTTTACCTGCTGCGTTAGGACCATTGCCACTGGTAGATACGGGCGATTTATACAATGTACTGCTACCCACAGTAGCTGCACTATCCGCATCGCCGGGCGTTAGCACATAGTTCCATCCACCACCGCCTTCATTGCCTGCCGATGTCACAAACAATATACCTTTTTGAGTAGCCATGTTGGCGGCTCTGGCTGCTACTGTGCTTTTACCATCAATATCTGCATAAACCAAAGACGTAAACGGAGACACAAAAGTATTATAGCCTAAAGACGATGATATTACATCTGCGCCAATGCTATCTGCACGTTCGGTTGCTGCCAGCATATTATCCATTTCAAATGGCATATCCACACCTGCGTATTCTGTTACATACAGTGCTATATCCGCTTCCGGTGCAGTACCAACATAGGTGCCTGGCAAATTTCCTGATATGGTAGAAAGACACCCTGTGCCATGATTGTATAGAGCAAAAACATCGTTATTATTAAAAACAAAATTGCGCTTATCCAGCAACCTGCCGCTCTTCATCAGGCTATCAAACGCAGGGCCTGTATCTACACCATAAAAGCCCTCATCCATTACTGCTATCAGCTTGCCTTTACCCTTATACCCCCTGTCGTGCAGATAATCACCGTTTACCAGCTTTGTCTGGTCATATGTAGAGCCGTAATACGCCGATGAACCTGTAGTTTTAGCAGCAGTACCTGTATCGCCACTATTGCCACTCGTTTTGTACAACCCGTTAAAAAAGTAACCTACATACTCTACATTACGAATATATGGTTTGCTGCGTACTGCCGCTATGGTACTGGTATCTGTTACCAATACCACTATTTGGTTCAGCCAACGAGATGTAACATGTAGTTTGCCGCTGATGGATGTAAAAACATCAGCCACATAGTTGGGCGAAACAGGGCGGTCTGTACTATCCAGAGATATACCCTGTACAGTACGCCTGTTTAGCGAACGTTGAGATAATAAATTGAGTGGATTGCTTAAATCTGGTGCTCCTAGTTTGTCCTTAAATCCTATACGGTATGCATATTGCGGAGTTTGTGCATTTGCCTGAAAAGCACTCAAAAACACTATACCAAACAAAACACGCCTCCAGCCTCGCATACGCTATAGGTTATTACAAACAGTAGATTAGTTATGGTCTACCGCGCGCATAATAACGCCTGTACCCTTCAGACACCTTGTATCAATATTGTTGATATCGGTGTTGCTCTTAGAGTTTGCATCATATGTCCAGCGGTAGTATTCCCTGTATACCATACCTACGCCTTTGCTGAATACTTCTTTAGAGAAAGTACGTACAGCATTATCGCGTGGTTGTGTTTCAGGATCATTTTTCTTTTCGTCAACCTGCATTACAGTTGCAGTATGGTTGTATGTAACAGGACCATCGTTAAAATCCTGATCAACGTTTACATAACGATATGTCCAATCATTATAGAAAGCATAGTCCGCATCACGTGTATCTATGTATGCATTGCCTTTCCAAGAGCGGTTTTCCTGTACAGGGTACACCATATTAATGAATGTTTGGCCTGAATGAGAAATTTCAAGCTCCTGACCTGTATTGGTAACATACATGGTAGATTGCAACATCCAGCCATCTTCCACTTTTTTGCGGATGCGTACTTCCATTCGCTTAGATGCACGGCCTTTACTATCCGTAAATGTATCAGCAACCGTATACATCATCTGATAGCGACGAACGATCTTTACACAGTTCGTATCGTCCCAGATAGTACTGTCTACGTTATATATCACGTATTTACCAATCTCCAGCGGAAAGTAGGAGTCGCTCTCTTTCACAGCAGGTACTTCATCGGCTTTTTTACAAGACGTATATGCAATTGTAAACAAAACTGCCAGCAGTAATAATGGTAAAGTCTTCTTATTCATATCAGTTTTCGGCTGCTTATTAGCGTAAATATAACTAAAGAAATGAAAAAGTTAATATTTCAGGGGTGGGTTTAGTAAAAAAGATTCTACACCTCAATAATCGGTTATTAATGATAAAAACGCCCCTTCATATATTAAAGACGAGAGTCAGATAGTTATTAATGCTAATACATTCCAAACTAATTGGCATTAGCTACCAATACTCTAAAATAATAAAACAGTCAACCATATTAATTTTTATTTAAAAGTAAATTTCATTCAATATTTTAATAGCCGTTTAATTGCACTTAGGTCATTTATAGGCTAACTTTAAAAGCTAACACTTTCCGATACCTCGCATGTCCAAGCTCATTGGCTTCCTGTTATTGCTGTTTTGCGGCGTTGCCAATGCACAGAACCTCGTTACCAATGGTAGCTTCGAGAGCTATTCTGCATGCCCCAACAACCTGGCACAGGCTCAATACTGCACAGGCTGGCGCATGTATCACGATGGTACTTCCGACTACTTCAATTGCACTACTGTACCTGTAGCCACTCCCGCCAACTGGGCGGGTTACCAGCGTGCTGCACAAGGCACTGCGTACATGGGCTGTATTACATACAGCGCAGGCAATACCTACTACAGAGAATACATTGCCAGTACCATGATGCCAATGGTAAAAGGCGCCAAATACGAAGTATCAATGTACGTATCGCTTGCCAATAACAGCGGCTATTATTCCAACAACCTGGGTGTATGGTTGTACGACAACGGACCATCTGCTACCATATCGGGTAATGTTTCTTTTATACCCAACACCCCGCAGATAACTTATAGCAAATACGGAGCTGTAACTGACACAACACTCTGGGTGAGGCTTACAGATACTTTCACCGCAGACTCTGCTTACGACAATCTCGTTATCGGTGGTTTTGGCAATGCCACATCTGCCTTTCAGGGTGCTACCAATCATGGCAGCGGCACTATTGATAACAGCGCCTACTACCTGATAGACGATATAGTAGTACGCCGCATCAACGAAATAGAAATCCTGTATATCGATACCAGTTTGTGCAACAGAGAAACTCTTGCCGTGCCATATCACCTCAACTATCCGCAGCTCTTTACACCATCCAATACATTCACCGTACAGCTATCAGATAATACGGGCAGCTTCAATGCTCCGGTAAACATTGGCAGCACTACCGGCAATACTTCGGGCACTATCAGTTGTACCATACCTGCCATCATAACACCCGGCAATAAATACCGCATACGCATTGTAGCTAGTAATCAGCCCATCACGTCTGTTGACAATGGCACTGACATAGCAATAGGCATACTGGCCGATAGTATGAAACTGCAAGCAAACAACCCTGTTTGCGAAACGGCAACACTCAATCTCAGTACAGCCTTCAACCCTTCCGGCACAACGCACACATGGTCGGGGCCCAATACCTTTAATGCACGCACGCAATCCACTGCAATAAATAACATAGCACAAATAAACGCAGGCAAATACATTATTACTGCCAACAACTATGGTTGTGTATCGAAAGACAGCATTACCATAATAGTAAACCCGCTACCTGCAAAACCTACTGCTATTTTCAATAACAATATTTGCGAAGGCGACTCGTTGAAACTATCTGTATCAATACCCGCTGCAGGCACTACATATACATGGACAGGCCCTAACGGCTTTGTAAACAACAACGCTACTGCAGCATTGGCAAATGTCACCACAAGCAACGCGGGCAAATACACCATTATTGCCAGTCTGAATAATTGTACACAAAACGACACTGCCAATATCAGCATCAAACCCAAACCACTGCAGCCTGAAGTCAGCAGCAATAGCCCTGTATTGGTTGGTGAGGATATTATGCTCAATCTTAACAACAGCCAATCGGGCGTGGGCTATACATGGAAAGGGCCCGCAGGCTTTTCTTTATCTGCTGCAAGTGGCATTATAAACAATGCCGCATTGGATAATAAAGGACCGTACACTATCACAGCTATACTCGATGGATGCACTAGCGCTAATACACTAAGTGTGGATGTATACACAAAAGAAACTACCGATAAATTCACCTTCTACCCAAGCCCGAATGATGGTAGCTTTTTCATCAAATGCAACTACGCAACAAACGACAATATTACACTCAATATTTTCAATTCACTCGGTCGACTGGCATACTCTACAACCCTAACAATTACCAATCATCAGATTAATACAACGCTCAACCTCAAAGCATATCTGGCGAGCGGAGAATACACGCTGCACTTCATTACAACCGGTAATGAATCTGTTTATAAAATAGTAGTTATACGATAAAAAAGAAAGCCACCTAAGGGTGGCTTAATAATATCTGCAAATAATGAGTCAACAAATCAACTAGAACTCCGCATTCTTCGGCGTACGTGGGAAAGGTATTACGTCGCGGATGTTGGTCATACCTGTTACAAACAACACAAGGCGCTCAAAGCCAAGCCCAAAGCCAGCATGCGGCACAGTACCAAAACGGCGTGTATCCAGATACCAATACAATTCTTCAGCAGGTATGTGCATCTCTGCCATGCGCTGCTCCAGTTTATCAAGGCGTTCTTCCCTTTGCGAACCACCAACTATTTCGCCAATTCCCGGAGCAAGAATATCCATTGCAGCTACCGTTTTGCCATCTTCGTTCTGGCGCATGTAGAATGCTTTAATGTCCTTAGGATAGTTGGTAACAATAACCGGTTTCTTAAAGTGTTTCTCTACAAGATAGCGTTCATGTTCGCTCTGCATATCTATACCCCACTTCACATCATACTGAAATTTCTTCTTCTTATATGCAGGAGAGTCCAGCAGTATATCTATTGCTTCGGTATAGGTAATGCGTTCAAACTTGTTGTTCAGTACAAACTCCAGTTTTTCCAGCAATGCCATTTCGCTACGCTCGTTCTGTGGCTTTTGCTTTTCCTCGTCCAGCAGGCGTTGTTGCAAAAACTCAAGGTCTTCGCGGTTGTTATCCAAAGCGTATTTTATCACATACCTGATGAACTCCTCAGCAAGGTCCATGTTATCGTTCAGGTCGTTGAAGGCCACCTCAGGTTCTATCATCCAGAACTCTGCCAGGTGGCGCGCAGTATTACTGTTCTCTGCACGGAAGGTAGGCCCGAATGTATATACCTCACCAAATGCTGTTGCACCCAGTTCCGCTTCCAGCTGGCCACTCACGGTCAGGTTAGTGCTGCGTCCAAAGAAGTCTTCTCTGAAATCTACTGTACCATCTTCATTGCGTGGTGCACCGTCAAATGGCAATGTAGTAACGCGGAACATCTCACCAGCACCTTCCGCATCGCTCGCTGTTACGATAGGTGTATGCATGTAAACAAATCCTTTGTCGTTAAAGAATTTGTGAATGGCATAAGCCAATGTATGACGCACACGAAACACCGCGCCGAATGTATTGGTACGGAAACGCAGGTGCGCTTTTTCGCGCAGGTATTCAAGGCTTGGCTTGTTTTTCAGTTGTAGCGGGTATGCGTTAGGGTCGCATTCGCCCAGCACTTCTATTGTTTCAGCCATCAGGTCATACTTCTGGCCTTTACCTTGAGACAGTACTATTTTGCCCGTTACTGCCAGTGAAGCGCTTTCATTTATTTTACTCAGTATGGCGTCGTCAAATTTGCCAAGCTCTGCAACAACTTGCAGGCTTTTCATACAGCTACCATCATTCAATGCTATGAATTGATTATTACGGAATGAGCGTACCCACCCCTTTACCGTTACACTATAATCTGCTTGCTCACGCTGTAAAATGTCTTTAATCTTCGTCCGTGACATATATTATTATTTATCGAAAAACAGGTATTTCAATGCTACAATTATCATGAATACCGCAAATATCTTTTTTACCACACTTGCCTCCAAACCCAATGCTATCTTACTGCCAAAGAAACCACCTACTACAAACGTCACAGCCAGTATCAGCGCTATCTTCCAGTCTGCATGGCCTGCTTTATAATAGTTGTACGCACCTGCAAATGCTACCGGCAGCGACAGCAGCAGCAATGATGTACCTTGTGCCGTTTTCTGGTTCAGCCCGAACATCAGTACCAATGCGGGCACTATGATAACACCACCGCCTATACCTACAAGGCTGCTCATCATACCGGCAATAACGCCTATCAGCATCAGCAATAATACGGTTGTCAGGCTCATTTGCTTCATTTAGTTGGTTTGTGCAATGGCTGTAATATACAAACTACTTAGCGGGCAACCATAAAATTGCACATCTTATACAGCACGCGTGCACCTACTATACTGTCTATGCCATCCTGTGCATGCTCACCGCAAGAAACCTCATTCAGGTCGAAGCCGATGATTTCCTTACCGCTCTGATGCAGTTGCTTGAAGAGGTAGAAAATATGATCCATCTCAAAACCTCCCGGCACAGGCGTACCTGTGTTAGGACACAGTTTCGGGTCCAGGCCATCTATGTCAAAGCTGATATATACTTTCTCTGGCAGTTCGTTGATGATGTTCTGGCAGATTTGTTTCCATGTAGCGCCTTCGTATTGCTGCTCTTTAATGTCTTTATCAAAATATGTAGCCACACGGTCAGGGTTCTGGCGGATTATCAGCAGTTCTTCATCACAATAATCACGAATACCTACCTGTACCAGTTTGCTCATCTGCGGCACTTCTTTCAGTACGTTGTACATAATAGAAGCGTGCGAGTAGGTGAAGCCTTCGTAAGCCTCACGCAGGTCGGCATGCGCATCTATCTGCAGTATACCAAAGTCGCTGTGTACTTTGCTGAGCGCCCTGATGAAACCAAGCGGTGTGCTGTGGTCGCCACCTATCAGGCCTACTTTCTTGCCTTCTTTCAGCAGGTTGCCTGTCATCTCCTCTACCCAGTCTATCATCAGGCGGCTGCCTGCGTTTACTGTTTCCAGTTTTTCAGACAGTTGTTCGTTTTCTGCTACTACACCACCGTCTACAAGATGAGAAATGATAAGCTCTGCACACTGGCGCAGAAAATCACTCTTCTTCTTTATCACCTTGTCTACAGGCAGCATATAAAAACCTTTCTTCCATCCGTCCATAACATCCGGATCATACAGGTCTACCTGCATCGAAGAATCAAATATATGTTCAGGCCCGCGCGATGTTCCGTTTCTGTACGATACGGTTACTTCCCAAGGTACAGGCAGCAATACCAGTTGCGCATCTTCTTCCTTAAAAGGAAGCCCGAAAATGTTGTTTGATTTCAGTCCTACGGAATTGGGGTCGAACTGAGAAAGGTCAGTCATTGTCTTTGTTTTAATTTGAGGCGCAAAATTAGGGTTTCTCCACTATCAAACCATAACTTTCGTCATATATTAAGGTGCTTTCTATAAATACTTAATCTTTATCTATAAATCAGTTTTTAGTGCTTTTAGGCTTAACTTTGCATAGCCTGAGGCAAAATGGCCATTCGCCATCCTGTTTCAGGGTATAAACAGGTAGGTTTTTATGAAAAGGACGCACATCATTCTGTTGGTTTTGGTAGCCGCTGCGGTTACTATCATCGTTTCACAGTTTGCAGACTTCAGCACGTACGAGACTTTTGCTTCTGCATCTAAAGAGCCGGGCAAGCTATACCACGTTATCGGCTTTCTGGACAACAGCAAACCTTTTGAGTACGACCCGGTAAAAGACCCTAACCACTGCACTTTTTACGTAAAAGACAAAGCAGGCAACCTGAGCAAAGTAGTTTTCAACGGTGCTAAGCCTACAGACATCGAAAAATCTGAACAGATTGTGATGACAGGCAGCATGCAGGGCGATGCCTTCCGTTGCAATAAAATACAAATGAAGTGCCCTTCTAAATACCAGAACGATCAGGTAGCAATAGGGAACGCGAGTTAGTGATTTAACACTAATATCTAAACCCTTATCAACCATCAATCAAGTCAACGAATCAACTTTGGAACAAGTGCAATTCATAGGAGAACATCTCGCGCCGGGGAAACTCGGCCATTTTTTTGCAATACTTTCTTTTGTAATGGCGCTGTTCAGCACCTTTACCTACTGGCGTGCTGCAACAACGGAAAATAAAGACCTCACAAGCAGCCGCAGTTGGTTGTTGCTGGGCCGCAATAGCTTTGTAATACACAGTGCTGCTACTGCAGGTGTATTCTTTACGCTCTTCTATATTATTCAAAATCACTACTTCGAGTATTTCTATGTTTGGCGACATTCAGATTTGTCGCTCTCTCCCAAATACCTGCTTTCTTGCTTCTGGGAAGGCCAGGAAGGTAGCTTCCTGCTGTGGTCTATATGGCATTGTGTATTGGGCCTGATTGTGATGTTCACTGCCAAAGGACTTGAAAGCCGCGTCATGACGGTGATATCGTTGGTACAAGTGGCACTGGCAAGCATGCTGCTCGGTTTCTACTTCGGCCCCGATATCAAAATCGGTAGCGATCCGTTCATCCTCCTGCGCACACAAATGCAGGATGCGCCTATCTTCTCCCAACCAAACTATCTGGACTTTGTGAAGGATGGCAAGGGCCTGAACATACTACTTCAAAACTATTGGATGGTTATCCACCCGCCTATTCTGTTCCTCGGCTTTGCATCTACACTTATACCATTTGCATACACTATTGCTGCCGTATGGAAAGGCGAATACAAACAATGGGTAAAACCTACGCTCGTATGGTCGCTGTTCTGCGGTGGCATATTGGGCACAGGTATTATGATGGGTGGTGCATGGGCATATGAGTCCCTCACATTCGGTGGCTACTGGGCATGGGATCCTGTTGAAAATGCATCGCTGGTGCCGTGGTTGCTGCTTGTTGCTGCCCTGCACACACTCGTGATATTTAAAGCTACAGGTCGTTCTTTTATAATCACAGTAATATTGATGTCGCTTACCTACCTGTTTGTATGGTATTCTACATTCCTTACCCGTACAGGTGTGCTGGGCGATACTTCTGTACACGCATTTACAGACGAGGGAAAGGCGCTCTACTGGCACTTACTGGTTGTGTTAGGCATCCTGATGGCAATTGCCATAGGCCTGCTGATATACCGTTGGAAGGGTTTCCCGCGTGTAAAAACAGAAGAAGCCACCAACAGCCGCGAGTTCTGGATGTTCATCGGTTCTTTCATTCTGCTGCTGGCGGCATTCCAAATCAGCATCACTACTTCTATTCCTGTATGGTCGCCGCTGGCAAAAGCCATAACAGGTAAAGACGTGGCACCACCTGCAGATGTGGTAAAACACTACAACGATATTCAGGTTTGGGTAGCTATTATCATTACGCTGCTTACCGCATCTATACTATACCTGCGCTTCAAAACAAGCGATAACAAAACAGTACTGAAACGCCTGGGGCTTACGGCAGGCATAGCTGTTGTGCTGTCTGCTATCATGGCATATACAGAGCGCATCGGCGATGCGCGCTACATCACCCTGCTATTTGGTTGCAACTATACCATTGTTGGTATGATATACTATGCCATCAAAGTACAGAAGGGGCAGCTCAAAAAACTGGGCGCGGCTTCAACGCACTTTGGCTTCGGTGTCTTTATACTTGGTGTGCTCTTCTCTTCTTACAACAAAGAGGTAATGTCTATCAATACCATGGGCATTATGATGGACTTTGGTAAAAAGAATGCATCTGAAAATGCACGCGAAAGCATGGAGAATGTATTGCTCTACAAAAACAATCCTGTTGTGATGGGCGAATACACTGCTACTTTCCTAGGCGACTCTACTGCAGAAAACGACCCGCGCATTTTCTACAAAGTAGCCTACGAGCGCCGCGATACAGCAACAAAAGAACTCAAAGAGTCTTTCACGCTCTATCCTGATGCATTTGTAAACGCTAAGGGTATGGAAGAAAACAGCATGAGCCCTAACCCCGACTCTAAGCACTACCTGACGCGCGACATCTTCACTTACGTAACCAAAGCCTACGACCCGAAGATGAAGAAAGATGATACATCTCAATTCAAATCGCACAAGGTACACGAGGGCGATACAGTGTTTACAAACGATGGCTACCTGATTTTCGCAGGCCTCAACCCGAATGTTGATGCAAACGCATATCCGCATCAGCCGGGCGATGTAGCAGTTAGTGCTACTATGTTTGCTTACAATACAAAAGGCATTATAGATACGCTGCATCCTGTATACTACATTCGCGGCCAATATGCATATCAGGTAACAGATACGCTGAAAGCATCCAACCTGTATGCACGTCTGGAAAACATCATCCCCGATGATAAAGCAGTAGAGCTGAAAATAAAACAATCATCTGCCGACGATGACTATATCGTAATGAAGGCACTCATATTCCCGTACATCAATCTGGTATGGCTGGGTGTTATCATTATGAGCCTTGGCTTCTTCCTCGCAATGGTAAACAGAATTACAAAAAAGGAAAAAGAAAAAGCCGCTACAGCATAGTGCGCAATAAAATAGTTCAATAAAAAAGCGGGATGAATCATCCCGCTTTTTTATTGCTGATTAGCATGTATAGATGGCGCATTACTTTCCTTCATTTTCTGGTAGCCCGCGTGTATCAGGCATATGCCAATAAACTCTGTAACATACAATACTTGTATATGCCCGAATTTTGAGGCTGCCCCACCAATACCGGGCAGCAATCCACCAATGGCTATTAATACATTACCCCAGAATTTGGTTTTGTCTATCACGGTTTTATAATACTGTATGGCAGAATAGATAGCTCCACCTACCAGAAATATAAACGCATAAATATTCAGAAACGGTGTGATGCCACGAATAAAAGTCCACTCAAGTAGCTTACCACCCAACCTGCCGTTAGTTTCGCTGATGGATTTCAATGGCGATAGCATTACAGACACAGATGCTATCATCATAACTGCAAGCAGCACTGCTGATAATACGTGTGCCGTGCGCCTTTTCAGCAGCAGATATACCGTGCCTTGTGCCAGCGGCGCAGCACCCATAATGGCACCCAGTATATACCACAACCTGAAATTCAGCGGATAGTATCCTATTAATGCATGTATGCTTTCTGTAATAGTGCCTGCACCATAAAAGAATATGCCAACCGTCCACCACAGTATGTGCAGCGATTGCGGATGCTTGCGCCAGTGCTGGTACAGCTCAACAAAAAAGAAAGCGCAGAATAATGCTGTAGCTATGGGGATATAATTAAACAATGCCTCAGTCTTCTATCATAAAGCTATGGATGAAATGCTATTGCTTCGCCGCAGCTATTGTCATTGTATTGTAAAGAGAAAGCCCGGCAATTGCCGGGCTTTGTTAGTATTATTAAGGTAGTTGCAATCCTTATTTTGTGACAACCATTCGTTTGGTTGCTGTTGTTTCGCCATCTACTATCAGCGAGTAAGTATACATGCCTGGGGCCAGTTTATCTCCGCTTATGCTGATGCTTCCCTTACCTTTTTCAGTAATGGCTTTTCTGTATAACTCTTTACCGGTAATATCATAAATAGCCACGAATGCATCCTGTTGCATATTTACAATATTATAAGCAATACTTGTTGCTGTACCAAAAGGATTAGGATTGTTCTGAGCCAGTGTATTTCGCAATGAGCTTTCTTCTAAACCTTCTACGGATGTAACACAATTATAGTCTAAACAAGATGAGTTATAATCGTTTACAATGATGCTACTCGGAGATGAAATTGTACCCACCAGGCTCAAACCTATCGGATTGGGGTTGGGGCTTGATATCTCTGTTACTTTTATTTCTAAAGTATGCACACCTGTAGATAATGTTTTTGAGAATGCAGGTACCGTCCATTTATTCATATAGTTTGCAGCAGTAGTTGTAGCCGTTTGATTATATGCGGCTCCTGTTAACGGCACACCATCTACTGAAATAGATTGTATATAGTTATCATTCAGTATCTCCAGGTTAAAGTTCACAACGCCTGTACCGCATATTTTGAAACTGCGCTTGAATGTAAGGTAGGTTCCGGCATTGGCATATATACCGGGGGCTGCATGGTTTGAGCTGTCGGAGAGCCACAAACCAGTTTGCGTTCCCCAATTAGAAAGATACGCGGTTATAGCCTGCATAGGCAAGCCTGTTGTACCGCCAAATACAGGCGAACGGTCTGATATTTGCCACAACGGGTCTCGCTGGCTATAAATTATTTGCTTTGCAGGCCATACTTTATCATTACCGGTACTGATATCATAACTTGAAACCAGACAATTATTGGTATTAGGCTGTGCCTTCAAATCCGACAATCCATAAAGAAAAACAATACCAGACAGCAACATTACTTTGATATTGCTGAGGCGCTCGAAGTAGAATAAAGGTTTTCGCATACGATAGATTTAGATGACTTAATGTGCTTTTAGGCACTTGTAATATATAAATAACGACAATATCCAAAAATACTATAGTCGCCACAAAATATCAGTATTCATTATACGAATGGTCGTTTTCATTATACGGATGACAGGATTTACTCCATATTCAGATATAATCTCAATTGTACAAACAGTTGGGTATAGCAAAAATGGTCCGGCAAAACCGAACCATTTTACACAAATAATTCTTAATTATTATTTTGTAACTACCATACGCTTAGTAGCCGTTTCTTTACCATCTACTATCAGCGAATACAGATACATACCCGGTACCAACTTATCACCACTCAGTGTTATGCTGCCTTTACCCTTTTCTATAACCGCTTGTCTGAAAAGCTCTTTGCCATTTAAATCATACACTGCTATGAAAGCACCTTGTTGCATGTTTACAATATTGTACCCAATGCTTGATTCTTTACCAAACGGGTTCGGACTGTTTTGGTATAATTCATTCTCTACTTGAGTATTGTATTTGTCAATACTTCCTGCTGCTAATGTCTGGCGTAGTTCAGCTAATTGCATTTTAAGTTCACGGATTTCTTCTTTCATATTCATCACTTCTGGTGCAACAGGAGACTCCTGACCTACTGGAACATGGCTGTTGTAAACATATCCGTCTTTGTCAATTACAAGTACGCTACCTTCTCCTGGTTCCAAGTCTTCAAAACGTATATCTGACGGCAATCCTGGCAGGCTTTCTGGATTATTACCATTTTTACAATTTACATGCAAACGTGCAGACGGTACAGTTGTATTCCATCCAAGGAAACCGCCAGTCGTAGCATTACCACCTTTAATCACACCACGATCAGGAATACCGGCAGTACCTTTGTTAGTAACAACACGTACATCATTATCTGTAAGGGTACCAAAAAGGTTTTTGTTGCCGTTAATATTATTCCCTTCTACCTTCCAATAGCATTTATCAGAACAAGTTTCAGAGACATTATCACAATCTTCACATGCATCTGTTACAATACTGGCAATACCGCTATTTGTACTAATTGAGCCGACTAAATACACAGCATGCGGATTCGCTTTTATTGCATAGTAATTATTGTAAGTGACTTCGATATAGTGAGTACCGGCTGGCACTAGCGGTGTAACTGCATTTACCAATGGAGTTACAGTACTGAAATTGGTAGATAGATTACTTATTGTTTCAGAAAATAAAGAACCTACCCCATCCAACGAAATATTACTGATATAGTTATCCCTCGCACCATCTATCTTGATATATAGCTCTTCTTCCTTGCATAACTTAAAATAACGCCTTAGAGTAACTGCGTAAGTACCTGTAGATACCTGTGTTTCATACCAAGTGGAAGCAGGCGATGGAGGAGGGCCCGGATTATAAAAACTTATCCACCCATTAGTTACCGTTGCTGGCGGCGTTGCTGTTGGAACAAACCACGGGGGATTAGCAGTAACCGCCTTTGCGGGAAACGGCGTTGCAGGTAACGGTATTCTTGGTGGGGTATTGAAATAATTTCTGATATCTGTTGTAATATTTTGTACAATCCACTTAGGATCATCAGCACCAACTGCCACTGCAGTAGGTGTACCACTTGTTGCATCCATACCTGTACTGATATTAAGGCTTGCAGTAGTACATTGGGCAAAAGACTGAAAGGAGAAAGCAGCCGTGAGCATTGTAACTGCAGCAACTTTTTTGCCATGGAACAACATCTGTGCTGCCCCATTGAATAAATTTGTCAATTTCATGATTTAAGTTTTAAAGAGTTAATATTCATGACAACAAAAAATTGTAACCTATGTCGTCATTTTTTTCATTGTTAACAACACAGTAAAGATGCAATCATAAATAACACAAACAATCCCCCATCATACCAACAAGTGTTTTCATCATACGAATGAACAATATCATTACACGAATAGTAAAACAACACATAAACATAAAATTTTGTATTTTTGCTATAGTAAATCCTCTTAACCCATGAAACCACAACATGAAATATTCGTCCGCGAAATGATTCGCCACGGCAACAAAACACAAGCCTACCTTGCCGCCTACCCCGATGCCACTGGCGAAGCCCTGCGCACAGCTGCCACCCGATTACTGAACAAACCACATATTCAGCAAACTATCAATAGCATATTGCAGCCAATACGCGAAAAAGCTGAAGCAGAGTTGGAAGCAACGGCCACACAGCGCATCAAAGAAGAAATATGCACGCTGCAACAAAGACGAGAGGCATTGGCTAAAATCATATTGGGTAAGATGCAGGTAAAGAAACACATCCGCCTGAAGGACACTATTCAGGAAGTGTACGATGATGTAAGCCCCACAGCCATCATCCGCGCCATAGACCTCGATAGCAAACTTGCAGCCAATAAATACAAAGAGAAAATTCAACCTGCAGAACAACCTCTACAAGCAATACAACCCACCACCCAAAAGCCACCTGTTAATGTGGTAACTACAAAACCTGTGCAAACCGAACCCCAAACACCCGACTCTCAACAAGTATATTATCGTGGCGAGCCGGGTTATGAAGAAGCTTATCAGCGGGATGTGGATGCTTTCTTTAAAATGTTCCCACACCTGCCTACAGATTATCTTACAAATCCGAAATACAATGAGGGTATGCTTACAGACCAATTGCCCGAAATGTTACAAACACCTCCACCAGAAAATTCTGTAACCGTTTGTAACCAAACCGAGCCCGAAACTGAGCAGGATGCCGAAACCACCCGCCGCTGGCAAACCTATCTCCGCCTCGACCCGCAGCTTTCGCAGCTACCACCCGAAATACGCCATATTCGGGAGGCCAATTTCCGCCGTATGAAACCCGCCGCGCAGCAAAGCCTCATCCGCCCGTTGCAACAGCACCTGCAAGATGTGAAAAACTACCCGCAAAGGCTTGCCCATGCGTCATAGCGATATTTTCATAATGTGGGCAAATGCCCCGTCCAAATCATCGGTTTATCACATTATCAAATTAACTTTGCGGCATGATTTACCATTTTGTAGTGGGTGATATGGCTGCGCAACCTTTGCAAGAAGCCATACTAAGCGAACCATCTATACAAGGCGAAGTAATAGTACTGAAAGATATACTGCACGTAGGCCCGCTTCAGAAAGAAGAAGGACAGGGCTTCAGCGCACTGCGTGGCGCCTTCTGGCAGCAGGTTACCAATAGCAACGATCCCGTAGAAGTAACCGATATGGAAAGGCTGCTGGAGGTATCAAAACACCTGTACGACAATCCCGATGCCAAAGTATGGCTGTGGATGGCGCCGTGGCCGGCAGACGTTTGCGCCTACCACTGGATGCTACCATATATGAGCAAGCACCCCGGCAGGTTCTACCTCGTCAGCATAGCAGGCTTGCCGTTCCTCAATCAGGATGGTAAGGTTTACTTTCCTAAAAACATCAGCGAGATACTGCCGCGTGAACTGGTAAAGGCACGCAGGCTGGCACGTCAGGTAACACCTGCCGAGTTTGAAGTAGACGGTGACGAATGGCTGAAGATGGTAAACGACAATGCTGGCATCCGCACGCATGAAGGTGGTAAGAAAACAGCGCCGCGTGGCGAAGACTTCTACGACAGTGTATTGCTCAGCTTCTGCTCGCAGCAATTTCAGAAGGCACACAAAATTGTCAATCAGGCTATCAACAAATACAACGTACCTACGGGCGATCTGTATCTGGGCTGGCGTCTGCGCAAAATGGCAGAAGAAGGAAAGCTTGCATTGCAGGGCGATACTTCAAAAACATTGAAAGACTTTGAGATAAAAATACCGGGCGGCGATGTAGCTGTGGCAGAAGGTACTGCCGCGGAAGAAACCGCTAACCAATAAAAGGACTTAGTTATCAGAATCACAATCATGACATTCGAACTGCCATTAACGGAAGAAAGAGTAAAGCCACATCAGGTTACTGCGCTGCATTTGTTCATAGTATTGGCTATGATCATTACAGCTTCTGTTATCATGGTCAGCTACTATGCAGTAAGCCATCTGCCTGAAGACAAAGCACTCAACTACCGCACGGTGCTTTACTACGGCCTGGCTGTAGCAATGGGTATCTATGCCGTGTCTGCTATAATGCTCACGCTCATACTGTTCAAAAACAGATGGCTACAGCAGCCTGTCAATAACCTCATCATGCGCATAGCAGAGCTTATCATCATGTTGGTATTTGCAGGCTATGCATGGAGCACAGGTACTACCGTGCCTGCTATCATCTTTACACTATTAGCAGCAGCTATTGTATTTGCCATCAATTGGGAACGCAAGAAAGATACACCACTCACTATAGTGGTAGATAAAGAAGGCATTAAACCACCTGTCAATTCGCGCAGGCGTTTTATAGACTGGAAAGAAGTAGAGCACGTACTGTTTCGCTTCGGTACACTCACCATCAACTGTGCAGACAACAGACTTTATCAATGGAACATCGGCAACACAGCCTTCGAACCCGAGGTGTTTGAAGTGTTCTGTATTCGTCAGGTAGATAAAGCAAGAGAGAAAAGAGACAAAAACGATTGGTAGTTGAACATTTTACAAATCAACTATTCAACAAATCAACTAAGACATGACACCTTACTTATTATACGCAGACGACGAAGGGAAGATATACGAAGACACCACACTGTATGCCATTGGCCGCAGTGGTTGGGATGCGCTTCCCGTGGAAGAAGATGAGTGGATAGAACTCCCGGAAGGTGGCTCACTTTATCACCTGCCTATGCGCAGGGGCATTGGTATAGATGTAAAGACAGGTGAAATGCGCCTTTGCGAAAAAGGTTGGGCAGTAGCTGCTTTCATACCACCTGCACATACAGGTTTTTATATGGCTGCTTTCGAAGCATTGCCTGATGCACCTACACTGCCACTGTTTTGCTACACAGCAACAGGCTGGCACAATGATAAATTCTACGTTACCGCTACACGTATAGAACGCGATATCCGTCAGGAGTGCAGTGGCTACAACGATACGCTGATTCACAATGGTGTGGAGCAGATGCTGGAAGCATACCCGCACAATCGTCTTGTGCAGCACCTTGCCAACAACTGTGCGCTCACGTATCATTGCCCTGCGGCACGCAACTATTTTATGGGCCGTTGGGAATGTCCTATTCCTTCGTCGCCTGCGTGCAATGCGAATTGTATTGGTTGCATTTCTTTCCAGCCGGAAACAGAGGAAATTTTCTCATCGCAAGACAGGCTTACCTTCAAACCTACTGCTGCTGAAATCGTAGAGTTTACCGTTCCGCATCTGGAAACTGCACCTTTCCCGATAGTTAGTTTCGGACAGGGTTGCGAGGGTGAACCACTGTTGATGTGGGAAACCATCCGCGAAGCCATTATTGAAATACGTAAGCATACCAAAAATGGCAGCATCAATATCAACACAAACGGCAGCAAGCCAGATGCGGTTGAGAAACTGATGCAGGCAGGTTTAGACAGTATTCGTGTCAGCCTCAACTCTGTTCGCCCCGATGTATATACCAAGTACTACCTGCCGAACAACTACAAGTTTGAAGACATCCGCGAGAGTGCACGCATTGTGCGCCAGCACGGTGGTTGGGCTTCAATCAATTACTTCGTATTCCCTGGCATGACGGATAGTGTGGCTGAATACGAAGCACTGCGCGAGTTCATCAAGTATACAGACATCAGCATGATACAGTGGCGCAATTTCAATATCGACCCCGATTGGTATCTGGGCAAGATAGGCGTTACAGATACAGGCGAATGTCTGGGTGTAAAACAAATGATGGAGCTGATAAGGGAAGAGTTCCCGAATCTGAAATACGGCTACTACAACCCGCCTAAAGAACGTATGGTAAACTACGATACCGATTTCGCACATTAACAGTATTCTTGCAATAGATTAGTTATTTTAGTTAACGATGGAAGCAACACAACAAGGCATCAACATAAAAGCAACTGCATGGACGGTAGGCGTGCACGTATTGCTGTTGCTGCTATTCTTCTTCGTTAAGTACAATACGGTAACAGAAGTGCCGGTGCAAGAGCTGGGCATGGAGGTTAATCTGGGTACAGATGCCGATGGTTCGGGCACAGACCAGCCAATGGTAATGGAAGACCCTGCCCCCGACAACAGGCAGCCTGAAGCTGCGGTTGTACCACCTGTACAAACAGCAACCAATACTCCGCACGAGGTTTTGAAGACAGAAGAGCCTGATGCACCTGTCATCAACACAAAACCCGAACAACCTAAAAAGCCACAGCAGCGCCCTGTTGTTGCAGAGGTAAAGCCTGTACCTAAAAAGCAGGACAAGCCCACAACACAGCCTGTGCAACCACAACCCAAGCCACAAGTGCAGCAGCCACGTTATGTATATAATGGCGGCACAGGCCGTGGTGGTAACAGTGCTGCGGTAAACAAACCCGGCACAGGCGAGGGTAATACACAAGGCAATGGCGACCGTGGCGTACCGGGTGGTACACCCGGCGCTAGCAACTATACAGGTACACCGGGCAGGGGTACAGGTGGCATCAGCTACAATCTTGCAGGTCGCAACATAGTAGCCTATCCACCACCCGATGCAGATTTTAAAGAAGGTGGCAAAGTAGTAATACGCATTACGGTAAATAAAGAAGGCGCTATTGTAAACAAGCAGGTAAAATCTGCAAGTAATGCCGAGATAAGAGCCATAGCACTTCGCAAAGCCGATAAGATAAAGTTCAACAAGAGCGATAACGCGCCGGAAGAACAATTTGGCGATGTTACTTTTGTATTCAAAACACGTACCTGAGCTATATAGTATGGACACAGACAACCGCTACGAAAAGACACTTAACTACCTCTACGAAAAACTCCCGATGTTTTCTCGTCAGGGCGCGGCGGCACTGAAACCCAATCTGGATAATACCATCAAAATGTGCGAATTGCTTGGCAATCCGCACAATCAGTTCAAGTCGATACATATTGCAGGTACCAACGGCAAAGGCAGCACCAGCCATATGCTGGCAGCCATCCTGCAGGAATGTGGTTATAAAGTAGGCCTCTATACTTCTCCACACCTGGTAGATTTCAGAGAGCGCATCCGCATCAACGGTGCCATGGTAGGCAAGCAATGGGTGGTAGATTTTGTTGACAAATACACAACAAACATAGAAGAAATTGAACCATCGTTTTTTGAGATAACGGTGGCTATGGCATTTGCCTACTTTGCAGAAGAAAAAGTAGACTACACCATTATAGAAACAGGGCTTGGCGGCAGGCTGGATAGTACCAATGTCATCACACCTATTCTATCTATCATTACCAATATCAGTTACGACCATACAGACCTGTTGGGTAAAACACTACCTGAAATAGCAAGTGAGAAAGCAGGCATCATCAAACATAAAGTTTCTGTAGTAATAGGACAACAACATACAGAAACAGAGCGCGTATTCTTTGAAAAAAGTGTACACATGCAAAGCACTGTTTACTATGCCGATGCCATGTGGGACCTTGTACGCACGGGCGGCACACCGTCTTTGCAATACTATAAAGTTGTGAACCGCGCCATGCGCGAAATGCACGACCTGACAAGTGATTTGCCCGGCAGCTATCAGTACTACAATATCAAAACCGTATTGGCTGCAGTAGATGTACTGCGTGCCAATCAAGGTATGGATATACCATTTGCAAATGTGCAACGCGCACTCAGCAAAGTGAAGAAACTGACAGGCCTCTTTGGCCGTTGGGATGTGTTGCAGGACAAGCCACTCATCATTGCAGATGTAGGACATAATATTGCAGGCATAACAGAAGTAACTAATCAGTGGAAAAACGTCGTTGCTGATAATAAACACATAGTAATAGGCTTTGTAAAAGACAAGGATATAGACAATGTACTGGCACTGCTGCCTAAAGACAATACCTACTATTTCTGCAATGCCAACATCATACGTGCATTGCCTGCATCAGAACTGAAGAAGCGTGCTGAAGCATGTGGTTTGCAGGGCGAAATGTATGTAAGTGTGGCAGATGCGGTAAGTGCTGCACGCAATGCTATAGGACAGAACGATGCTGTATTGATAACAGGTAGTTTCTTTATTGTGGGCGAGGCGATTGAATACCTGAATGTAAATAACGGTAAGCTATTTCCCACGTCCCTGGAAAATCACCATTAAGGTATAGAGCATGATTTTGATATCGAGTGCCAGTGAGCAGTTCTCGATATAGAGCAGATCGTACTTCATACGCTCCATCATTTCATCTACGTTTTCGGCATAGCCAAATTGCACCATGCCCCATGAGGTAAGCCCGGGCTTTACTTTGTGCAGGTACTTGTAGTGTGGGTGTGTCTGGCTGATTATATCGATAAAGTGCTTACGCTCCGGTCGCGGGCCTACAAGCGACATATCGCCCTTCAGGATGTTTACAAACTGTGGCAGCTCATCTATACGCCATTTGCGCATGATGCGCCCCCACGGTGTGATGCGCTTATCGTCTTTACTACTAAGTGCAGGACCTCTTACCTCCGCATCTGTATACATAGAGCGGAACTTGTAGATGTAGAACGGACGACCAAAAAGCCCGATGCGTTCTTGCTTATAGATGATTGGTCCCTTGGACGACAACATTACTTTGATAGCCGCAAAGATGTACACAGGCGATAGCAACAGCAGTGCAAACAATGATGCTAAAATATCTATGGTACGCTTGCAAACCCTTTGCCAGTCGGGCATCAAATCCGGGTGTATGTGTATCAGTACAGCATCGTACACATTACTTGTCTTTACAGAGCCGGAAATGATATCGTACAAATCGGGCAGTACTTTTACTACTACGGGGCGATAACTGAGGCGTGTCAGGATGTTCTCTAACAAGTGGTGTTCTGATGAGTCTACAGCTACTACTACCTCTTCAATACCGTGTTCATCGATAATGATTTCTAACTCTGCAAGATTGCCAAGCTGCGTCAGGTATTTGCTCATACCATTAGCAGATTCCAGATTAGAATAGATAAAGCCTTTGAAGAAATTGCCCAATGCCTTCGGGCTATCCTTCATTTGCTGATACACATCGATAGCTTTCTGATTGCCACCAATGATGAGTGTATTGAAACCTACTTTACCACTGATGATATTTGCCTTTACTCTGTTCAGGATAATCATCCTGACGAATAATGTGATAGCTGTATGTATCAACAAGTAGCGCCCCGTCATCCGTATGAAGTAGGAATAGTGGGTAGCATCGTTTGCAAATACAAACAACGATACCATGATACTACCCAGTATACAGGATATGAGTGTACGGTTAATCTCATTAAGGCGTGATTTGCGATAGAGATCGAAGTAAGTGCCCGATAAAAGATATAATAACAACCAACAACCCGGTATTATCAGTATTCCGAAAACATAATCTCTTGGCTGAAAACGACTGAATGAACCCGCAAAGTTGATACCATCTAAAAGGGTATGGCGATATGCCCAGAACACCATCCAGGATATAGCCGCCGTAAAATAGTCTGCAATTGCAAGACGGCGGATGGCTCTCTTTTTGAGCGGGGTCAGCATCGGCCTTAGTATGTAATCAGTTTGATGTTATCAAGATATACATAGCCGCTTGTCTGTCCTTCAGGCAGCGATGCTTTTATCAATACCCTACAGGCCGTAGCATTGTATTTGCCCAAAAACGACTGAATACCGATGTATATTTTATTCCAACTTTCGCTTGCTTTTGCACCTGCAATAGGTTCGTAATACAATGCTCCGTTTGTAGTTGTTTGCAAGCCTATTTCAAAAGGCACATCACATCTGTAGTTTACCTCAATAAATCCTTCACCTTGTTTTATGGTGATATCTCTATTGTTGATAGACTCTGAAGTTGTGTGTGTAGTTGACAATATTATCTGACCGGAACCACCACCTTCATATACTTTTGACGGATCTGTGATACGAATCAGAGATGTGTCTGAAGCACTATTATCATTTAGTTCGGTAAGAGAGTTTCCTGTTTCAAAATCTTCTACCCAACGGAACTGAGCAGCCTCTGTATATTTTGCATAGGCTCCGTAATTAACGGTTTTGCCAGGTGCATACTTAACAGTCACCGTATCGTTATAATAGAATGGGTACAGATACTGATATGATTTAAGACCACTGTAATTAACGCCCGCACCAAAAGTTACTACAGCATCTTTTTTAATCATCAACGGTATAGTAGACGGCACATCATATGCTCCTATAAAGGAATTGTCTACATACACAAAAGCACTTGTAATGCGGCTGCTTGCGCTACCCGTACGGCTTGGCTCATTGGTCTTTACCTTGAAAGAGTCTAACCTGATATAAGTAGGGACTGTTTCTGCCGGATTAATCAAATTGCAGCCCTGCGTAAAGAAGGCCGCAGCTATTACTGCTGTTGTTAATACTCTCATTATGTAATCTGTCAAAGTACCTGTCTATTCTATAAGCAATAATTGTGCTAAACGTTATGTAATTCGTTATGAAGGCTCATTTTCTTCAAAATCTGATGGGCTACATCCATAGCCTGAAAGCCGTCGTATACGCTTACTTTCACAGGTTTGTCATTTATGATGGCATCCGCAAATTCTGCCAGTTCGCTGCGGATAGCGTTGGATGGGGTTACCTCCGGCATTTGCATAGATATTACTTTCTTTTCGCCGTTTGGCATATCCAGCGGAAAATCGAACATGCCACGCGGGCCGTCATCATCCTTCAGGCGTACTATTTCTGTCTTCTTATCCAGGAAGTCTACACTGATATATGCATCGCGCTGAAAAAGGCGCAGCTTGCGCATTTTTTTCAACGATATACGGCTGGCAGTGAGGTTTGCCACACAACCATTATCGAACTCTATACGTGCATTGGCAATATCTGCCGTTTCGCTGATAACAGATACACCACTTGCAGATATACGGCGCACAGGGCTTTTAACCAAGTGCATCACAATATCTATATCATGTATCATCAGGTCGAGGATTACAGACACATCCGTACCACGAGGGTTGAACTGTGACAGCCTGTGTGCCTCTATAAACATGGGCTGCAGCGTTTCTTCTGTCAGCGCAAGGTATGCGGGGTTGTAACGCTCTACGTGGCCTACCTGACATTTTACACCGGCTTCTTTTACCAGCTTCACCAGTTCGCGGCCTTCTTCCAATGTATTGGCAAGCGGCTTTTCTATAAAGAAGTGTTTACCTGCCAGCAGGCATTTCTTGGCAATATCGTAGTGGTTGGTGGTAGGCGCAACAATATCCAGTGCATCGGCTTCCTGTATCAGTGTATTGATATCGGTATACCTTGTTACATTGTATTCGGCAATGGCTTTTTCAGCCTGCTCATCGCTGGGGTCGAAGAACCCGATGAGCTGAACAGTCGGCACTTCTTTCCACTGTTGAATATGAATCTTGCCCAAGTGGCCGGCACCTATTACACCTATCTTTAGCATTACGGACTACCTATGTGGTATTTTATTATATAAATGCTCGCAGAGCAGTGCAATATAGCAATTAACTGGCACTAAATAATGCCCTCGTCTGCCATGCTCAGGTAATTTGTTCCGGCTATAATCAGATGGTCTAAAAGCTTAATATCCATGTATTCAGCCGCTTCGCGCAGTTTGCGTGTCAGCTCTTTATCGGCGTGGCTTGGTTGCAGATTGCCCGATGGGTGGTTGTGGGCAATTATCAGCTTATTGGCATTTTGCAACAGGGCATTTTTGAGCATGATGCGAATATCTGCCACCGTACCCGTAAGCCCACCACTGCTGATGATTTCGTAGCGGAGTATCTTATTGCTCTGGTTGAGGTAGAAGACGCAGAACACCTCGTGACTCAAGTCGCGCATCAGGGGGATGGCTATCTCTGCGGCATCGCTGCTTTGGGTAATGGCAGTGCGTTGCAGTGCCTCGCCCATTTGCCTGCGGCGGCCAAGCTCTAATGCGGCAGCTATGGTGATGGCGCGCGCCTCGCCTATGCCTTTGGTCTTTTGCAGTTCCAGCACGCCAAGCCTGCCCAGCTCGTGCAGGTTGTTCTGTGCCAGTCCAAGGATATCGCGCGCAAGATCGAGCGCAGACTTTTCTTTGGTACCGCTGGATATAAGGATGGCAAGGAGTTCGGCATCAGACAATGCTGCGGCTCCTTTCAGGAGCATTTTTTCACGCGGACGTTCGTCTTCAGACCAGGTTTTTATACTGTTTGACATGGTATACCAAATGTAAATATCCTGATTGTAAAAAATGAACACGGCAGTATATTGGTTATGGTAATGTCATAATATTAGGCCATACATGCAGGCCGGGGCAACATTATTTTGCTGCAATGGATTGTTTTGATAGCTTTCAGTTCGTTTCAGTTACCCAGTATGGATATAAACTATGTAGAGCTGCACCAACCCGACAGATTGCTGATGATAGAATCGTTGGACTACAGCAATCCGTACGATTTTACGAAGATGCACAGGCATGATTATTTTGAGGTCATCTTTGTAAATGAAGGGCATGGTTCTCAACTGATAGACTTTACTTCCTACGCTATTTCTGGCGGACAGGTATATGTTATATACCCCGGGCAGATACACCTGATGCATCGCAACACTGCAAACGGATTGGTGCTACAATTCAGGAAAAACATATTTGAACATATACGCCCTGTAAACCATTACAACCTGTACAATTCAACCGCACTGGTAAGCCTTGAAGCAAAACCTTTTCAGCATTTATATACTCTTGCAGAGTGCATCAAAGAACTGATGACCGTACAAGCCCCTGCCAATTCACTTACAAAATACAAGACATACAGCTACCTGCAAATAATACTGTTATCGCTTGTAGAAATGAATACAGGTAAGGCAGACAGCAGAGAACACAATTTGCTAAACGAGTACTTAGCGCTTACCACAACACACATCAGAACCAATAAGAAAGTAGCAGAATATGCCGCCATGCTGAATTGCAGCCCTGACAAACTAAATAATACCTGCAAGAAATCTTTGGGCAAATCTGCACTTGAAATAATACATGAAGAACTACTGCTGGAAATACGTAGGTTGCTTTTATTGAATGAAATGAGCCTTAAAGAAATTGCTTTTGAGTTAAACTTTGACAGCCAATCAAATTTTAGCGGGTTTATAAAATCTCATACAGGCATGACACCAACCGAACTGCAAACCGCGGTTTCGGATATTTATAAGTAAATACCCTTTTTTTATAACAATAGTCTAAAACTGCAATACGAACTTCACTAATACAAACAATTAAAAAAATTATGAAACTTAAAGTATTACTATTTACATCCATAGCAGGTATCAGTTATCTCACATTATCGAGCTACTCAGGCGGTCCGTCTGCAAGCGCAGGCCACGTAGCTATTTCGGGTTGCGGCTCTACAGGCAATTGCCACGGGGCAAAAAGCACTGCAACAGTAGTCGGTATAACGGTGAAAGACGGCGCAACAACCATTACCAACAATAAATATACCGCGGGTAAGAAATACACTATTACCATTACAGGCACCAACAGCAGCTATAGCAAATTTGGTTATCAATTCTCTGCCACGAAAGGCTCTTCGGGTATTGGTACAATTTCCAATGTTCCATCGGGGTCTAAAATATCTAATGCAGGTGGCATTGCTGTTGCTGAGCAAAGTGGTACAATCACTGCAGCATCGGGCTTGTCTGTGTCTTTCGACTGGACGGCACCTGCAGCAGGTTCGGGTACTGTAACCCTTTCGGCTGCTGTAAATGGTGTGGACGGCACTGGCAGCACCAATAACGATGCATTCAATAACACACAGGTAACACTGACAGAAAATACAACAGGTATATCAACCGCCAATGTTGAAAATGCAGTGCAACTATACCCTAACCCTGCAACAAGTGTATTGCAAATTCAACTGAATAATGCAGGTGTAACTATTGGGTATATATATAACAGCTACGGCCAAAAAGTAAAAGAAGTGAACCTGGCAGGCCAAAACAACACTGCAGATGTAGCTGAACTGCAACAAGGTACCTACTACCTGTACATTGCGGCTGAAAACGCATCAGAAAAACCAACAATGATTCCGTTTACAAAACTGTAGTCTTTATTGCACATAGACACAATAAGCCGCCTTCGGGCGGTTTTTTTGTGTCTATACGTTAAGGACTGATGTAATCTATTAGTAATAAGAAAGATATTGAGTTTCCTTATCAGCGAATAACCCAAGTATTAAAACCTAGGCTTAACTTAGCGCTTTCAAATCCCTGCAATGGATATTGACTGTACACACATACCATATAGCAACACGGGCAATTTCAGCGACTTGGTGCTGGATTATCTGAATGCTCACCCCAACCTAAAACAATACTATAACTACACGCCCGATGCCGATGGCATTGCGCAGGCTATAGCGGCACGCAGCCAATACCCTGTAGACAGAAAGGTACTCGTAAGTGTACTGCACAAGCAATATGCAAAGCTGAACAAGCACGATAAACTGATTGAAAATGTAGACCGCCTTGCAGATGAAAATACTTATACCATCTGCACCGCGCACCAGCCCAACCTGATGACAGGCTATCTGTATTTCATCTACAAAATAATGCACGCCATCAAGCTGGCAGATGAACTGAATACAAAGTATGCAGAAAAGCATTTTGTACCTGTGTACTATATGGGTAGTGAGGACAATGACCTTGAAGAACTGGGCACGTTCCGCTACAATAATCAAAAGTATGTGTGGGATGCAGCAGGCCAAACAGGTGCGGTAGGGCGTATGCATACAAACAGCCTGAAACCTTTGCTGGATGAGATATTTAAAGTATTGGGGCCTCCCGGTGAAAATCTGGATGTGCTGAAAGACATACTGACACAAGCATACCTGCAACACCAAACCATCGGCGAGGCTACGCAGTATCTTGTAAACGAACTGTTTGGCAGGTACGGGCTGGTAGTGCTGAACCCCGATGAGGCAGAACTGAAAAGGCAAATCATACCGATACTGAAAGACGATTTACAAAACCACATGGCATACGTGTTGGTTAATGACCACATAGAAACACTGGAAGAGCAATATAAAGTGCAGGCATACCCGAGGATGATAAACCTCTTTTACCTGCGCGATGATATACGCGAGCGTATAGAAAAACGGAACGGCAAATGGCGTGTGCTGAATACGGAGATAGAATGGAGTGAAGAGGAGTTGATGACAGAATTGGAAACACACCCTGAAAGGTTCAGCCCGAATGTGATACTGCGTGGCATCTTTCAGGAAAGCATATTGCCGGATGTTGCCTTTATAGGCGGTGGTGCAGAGGTAGCCTACTGGCTGGAACTGAAGCCTGTGTTTGAAAACTATAAAGTCTTCTACCCCGCTGTAATACTGCGTCAATCTGTATTGTGGATGCCTGCACAGTATAACAAACTGCGTCAGCAATTGCATTTTAGTATAGAAGATGTATTCAAATCAGAATCTTCGCTGATACGCAGTTATATCGGCAAACACAGCAGCAACAACTGGCATACTGATGAAGAAACTGCTGCCATACAAAACGTATTGGCACAACTGAAAGACAAAGCCACGAAACTGGACCCTACCCTGCAAGCCAGTGCAGAGGCTGCTTTCGCAAAAATGAAGCATCAGTTGCAAACACTGGAAAAGAAAATGCTACGTGCAGAAAAACGCAAAATGAGCGACCAGTTGCAACGCATTACCCGACTGAAAAACGGCATATCGCCCAATGGTTCTTTGCAAGAGCGCTATGAAAATTTCATAGGCTATTATGCAGCCATGGGGCATCAGTACTTAGACACGCTTTATAAGCATATAGAACCACTGCGCAACAAGTTTCTGGTTATTGCAGAGCAATAGCAAGACAGCGTTTTGTGTGCAGTGTTTTAATACCTTTGTAGGCATAAAAAATCACTAGAGGAAAGAATTATGAAACGTTTCAAACTATTAGTAGCTACACTGTTGTTGCCTGTATTGGCAATGGCACAACCGGGCGTTGGCGCAGTAAGCAAAGCACTGCCTGTAAAAGTAGACCTGGGCATAAAAGCGGGTGCCAACTTTGCAAATCTCGACGGTAAAGAATGGGAAAGCGGATACAAGCCCGGTTTTGTAGGTGGTATATTTGGTGGTGTCAGCCGCAAGCGTCTTGGCGTAACGGCTGAAGTACTGTTCAGCAGTGTGAAATACACGGGTAATAAAATCAACTTCTATCAGGCTGCAAAGACCAATTATGTAAACATTGCAGACTCTAACAAGCAAGGCGAATTTGCCGTTACTTATCTGAATATACCTGTATTGCTGAACTTTAAAATAGGTGGGCCGCTGTGGTTGCAACTGGGACCGCAATATAGTGGTGTGATGAATGTAAAGGACAATCAGAACCTGCTGAAAGACACGAAAACACTTTTCAAAACAGGCGACCTGTCGGGTGTGATTGGCCTGCAATTGAATCTGGCTAAATTCCGTGCGAGCGCACGTTATATCATAGGCCTTTCAGACCTTAGCTATAATACTGCTACCGATACATGGAAGACACGTACTGTGCAAATAGCACTGGGATATTCGTTCCTGTAAATAAATAATCTGCTTGATAAAAAAATAACCACCCGAAAAGTGGTTATTTTTTTATGCGGAATGTCTTGGCAATTTCTGCGTATGTTTTTCGATAGTTTTCTACCTGTGTTTGCTCTGATACCGCTGTTAATACATAAGCTACTTCATTCACAATCCAGAAGCGCTGTATCAGGTTAATATGATTCTGCCCCTGATCGCAAGTATATTCCAACGTATAATACTCTCCGTTGGCATCTTTTTGCTTTGACGAACTCACATGTTTATAATTGGTCATTACCTTTTTAATGTTCTCAATAGATACCTCGTAGTATTTGTCGATACCTATGCCTACGCCCTTTATATCCTCAGTTACAAGGTTTACATTTTCAGAAAATGCATCACCCTCTTTTACAGGTGAAAACAAGAATAGTTTAGGACCATACTTTCCGCTCTCATCTACTCTCCAGTCTGACGGATAGCTGAGTGTAATATTATTGCCATCGTATGCCGATAGCTTTCCTGATTGTGCGAATGCAACATTGGTCACGCACATCAAAGCGAGTACAAAACATTTCATTATAACTATTGATTTTAATTGCAGAAACCTGCTAAAACAACAATAGGATGACAAGTCATAGAATTGTCATCCTTTGTCGAAACATCTTAAAAAGGTATTACTTAGATAGCGATATGCTCAATTTGTTCGGGCAGCCATATTTTTTGCTACCACCATTGCAAGACGCGAACAACACTACAGCAGCTACTGCAATAACGGGAACTACACGACGTAGAATAGAAACTAGTTGCATAATCAATCTTCTTAATTAATAGTATTAGTTAAAAGGGTAATTTAGATTTGTACTTTGACGAAGATAACTAATTTTTTTAATGAAAAGAATACATTTTATAGCTATTGGCGGGGCGGTTATGCACCAATTGGCATTGGCACTTTTAAGGCAGGGAAATGTGGTTTCGGGCAGCGATGATGAGATAAATGACCCTGCCAAGAGCAATCTGGCGGCAGCAGGCATATTACCACCGGCATATGGCTGGTACCCTGAAAAGATAACCAAACACATAGACGCGATAGTACTGGGCATGCACGCCAAGGCCGATAATCCCGAACTGATTGCAGCACAGGCACTTGGCATACCTATATATTCGTTCCCTGAGTATGTATATGAGGTGAGCAAGCACAAAAAGCGTGTGGTAGTAGCAGGCAGCCATGGCAAAACCACCATTACCTCTATGATAATGCACATTTTGCGCAAGCAGGCCATCGATTTCGACTACCTGGTGGGCGCAAAAGTGGCCGGGTTTGAGCAGTCTGTACGCCTGAGCGATGCACCGATAATAGTACTGGAGGGCGATGAGTATCCGGCATCTGTGATAGAGAAACGCCCTAAGATATTCTTCTACCATCCGCATATAAGCGTAGTAAGTGGTATAGCTTGGGACCATATCAACGTTTTCCCTACTTACGAGATATACCGCAACCAGTTTGAACAATACCTTTCGGGTATAGCAGCAGGTGCACCTGTTTACTACAATAATACAGATACCGAGGTGCAACACGTAATAGGCACCAGCACTGCCCACCTGAAGGCAGAACCCTATAATATGCCTGCATTCCATTACGAAGATGGTATTGCGGTGTTGGATACCGAATTCGGGCCAATACCTGTTTCTGTATTCGGCAGGCACAATCTGCTGAATATGCAGGCAGCAATTGCTGTTTGCACAGAGCTGGGCGTAAGCAAAAAAGCCTGTTACGAAGCCATTGCAGACTTCAGCGGTGCAGCACGCAGGCTGGAAAAGCTTTTCCAAAACGATAAACTGGTAGCTTACCGAGATTTTGCACATGCACCATCTAAACTGAAAGCCACACTGGATGCGGTACGCGAGGGCTATCCTACCCACAAGCTGATTGCCTGTTTTGAGTTGCATACTTACAGCAGCCTCAATGCGCAGTTCCTGAGTGAATACGCACATAGTATAGACTCGGCAGATGATGCCGTCGTATACTTCAGCCACCACGCTTTGCAACTAAAAGGCTTGCCATCGCTGGAAACAGCTACGGTGAAAAAGTATTTTGAACGCGAAGACCTTGTGGTGATAGACGAGAAGCAGGCATTGCAGGAACATATCACATCGCTCCTCAACCAAAGCGGGCAACCTACCTGTCTGTTATTGATGAGCTCGGGTACTTTCGACGGAATTGACTGGAATAGCGTATGTTCGCAGCAAAATTGATATTGGAGAATGGCACAGCTTAGCTTAAAGAGACCGATTGTATTTTTTGACCTTGAAACCACAGGAACAGAGCACGGCAAAGACAGGATAATAGAACTGGCGCTGATAAAGCTGAATACAGACGGCACAAGAGCTAAGTATGTGAAACGCCTGAACCCAGGTATGCCAATACCGCCCGCATCTACCGCCATACATGGCATAAAGGATGAGGACGTGAAGGACGCGCCTGAATTCAAGCATATAGCGCATGAGCTGTATAACTGGATGAAGGGTTGCGATTTGGGTGGCTACAACTCCAACAAATTTGATATACCGATGCTGGCAGAAGAGTTTTTGCGTGTGGGCATCAATGTTGACTTTACAGAGCGCAACATGATAGACGCACAGCAGATATTCTTTAAAATGGAAGCACGTACGCTGGCAGCAGCATACGAATTTTACTGCGGCAAGAAACTGGAAAATGCGCACAGTGCGGAGGCAGATGTGGAAGCAACGATAGAAGTGTTGGAGTCTCAACTGGACAGATATGCACAGTTGGGCACAGATGTAAAGCCACTGCACGATTTCAGCAATCCGGAGCCGATGGTAGACTATGCACGCCGCATGGTGATGAAGGACGGAGAACCGGTTTTCAACTTCGGGAAATACAAAGGCCAGAAGGTAGAAGAAGTCTTCAAACGCGAGCCGCAGTATTATGATTGGATGATGCAGGCAGATTTTCCGCTGCATACCAAGCAAAAGATATCTGAGATATTAAACAATATGAAGCTGCGCAAACCTAAAGCTTAGTTTTATACGTTTATTTAACATATTAGACGCCATTATTTCTTATTTTAGCCCCTTTAATTTTGCCCTGATTTGGACAAACTCGTAATAATACCAACCTACAACGAAAAGGAAAATATAGAACGTATTATCCTTAAGGTGTTGTCGTTGCCCGGTAGTTTCCATGTACTGATAGTAGATGACGGATCGCCCGATGGCACTGCAGGCATTGTAAAAAACATGCAGCAGAGCTATGGCGAACAATTGCATCTGCTGGAGCGTAGCGGCAAGCAAGGCTTGGGTACCGCGTACATAGCAGGCTTCCGTTGGGGGCTTGAAAAAGGCTACCAGTACCTGTTTGAGATGGATGCTGATTTCTCTCATAACCCCGACGATTTGCTACGCCTGCATGAGGCATGTCATAAAGGTGGTGCAGATTTGGCTATCGGTTCTCGCTATACAAAAGGTGGCAAGGTTGTAAACTGGCCTTGGGACAGGATATTTATCTCTAAAGGTGGTGCCATGTATACACGCATCATCACTTTTATGCCGGTAAAAGACCCTACTGCTGGCTTCATATGCTACAAAGCAAAAGTACTGCAAACCATACCGCTGGATAAAGTACAGTTTGTGGGCTATGCATTCCAGATAGAAATGAAATACCGTGCTTGGAAGCTCGGCTTTAAGATACAGGAAGTACCCATCACATTTGTGGACAGAGCAGAAGGCCAGTCGAAAATGACGAAAGGCATTGTAAAAGAAGCGATGTATGGTGTGTGGCGAATGAAAAGAGGAGATTAATCAATCTCCTCTTTTTTATTTCTTGTTATTCCATTCATTTATCAATGCTGCATTGCTCTTCAGCCATTGCAGTGTATGCGGGCCTTCGGCAAAAAGCAAATCGAGCATGCTGAGGTTGGGCAGGAAGCCTACTCTGTCTGCAAACACCTGATAATATGGTTCTGCACCTTCAAGCGGTTGTTTTTCTGTACCCGGTTTCATCATGCGGCGCAGGTCTGTAGCATCTGCATATTCTTTCTGAAAAATAGCTGTTGTTGAAATACTGAAGCCGGCGCGCAGTTCTTTGTGCAACCATTTGACAGATGCAAGGTTGAAATCAACCAGCGAATCGAAGTTTTGTGTATAGAGCTTTTCCAGTGCGGGTTCGTAATGTTCGAAATAAGGTGTGCGTTTATATACCGATACCAATGTGCGCCAGTGCTGTACCTGCCATCGTTGCTTATTGTCTATCATCACTTGTTGCATAGGTGTGCGCTGCTCCCTGCCCTGCAACAATGGTATACTGAGTTGTATGCCACCATTAGAGCCTGTGATGAAATACTTGTTGCGGTAGGTCATTTTTTCGAAATGCTCGCCACCATCCAGCAGCAGTGCATCTGCGCTCTGCACCTGCAACCACCAGTATATATTGGGGAATGGTATATAAGAACTGACTACGGTATGGCTCATATTCAACATGCAATTGTCATTAGTGGCCGAATTAGATTATTATTCACAACCCATCACCGACAATTATTATAGTTTTGCAAAAAAAGCGAAAAATGCGCAGATGGCAGGGCTTAGTTTTGGCAAGCTTGTTTTTATGTTTCAAATCACTGGCAATAGAGGCAGTTGTTGCTTATAGTGTGTTTTACAGAGAAGATGGCAAAAAGCTGAAACCTTATGTAGAAGTGTACTGGCAGATAGCCCCCAACAGCCTGCGTTTTGCAGAACCTGTAAAAGGCAGTGTAATTGCAAAAGTACGCACAGATATACGCTTTACGGATGAGTATGGTATTGTAATGAAGGAAGACCATTACATCATGCAGACTGCAGAGGCCAGTACCCTGGCACAAGCCAGAACACAAAATATACTGGAGCTACAACGCTACAACCTGATACCGGGTAAATACAAAATGACCGTAAAGCTCACAGAGTTGATTGACACAAATAGCAGCTATACCTATACAGATACTTTTACCATCAACCCGCGCAATGAGAAACCTGCGTTCTCAACTATACAATTATTAGACACCGTATTTGCATCCACCCACGAAAATACATTTACAAAACATGGCAATATACAATTGCCTCTTTGTGCCAACTACGCAGATGAAAGCAGAAAAACACTATACTACTATGCAGAACTTTACTTTCCGGAAACCGCACTACTGAAAAACAGTGAATACACCATTGTTGCCTCGGTATCAAAAAAGCCTTTTGAAAGCACTGTATACAAACTACAGCACACTGACACCAGCACGCCGAAAGGCATTGTGCCTGTATCAGGGAAATTCAGAATAGATGTATTACCTACCGGCAATTATTACCTGAATGTATCGCTAAAAAATGATGGTACAACTATTTGTTCCCAAAACCTGTTCTTTCAGCGTGTAAATCCTAAACCCGTGAAACTAAACACAGACACTACAAAAACAGGTTATGAGTTTCAGGATATGCAGGTGGTAGACCTTAGTACAACATTTGTAGAAAAATATACGCTGCCGCAAACAAGGGCCATACTGAAGATGCTCTTACCCATCAGCACAGCAGTAGAAAAACAAAGCATTCAGGCTTTTCTTGACAGGCCTGACTTTACATACATGCGCTACTTTATTTATAACTTCTGGAAGGCGCGCAACCCTGCAAACCCTAAAGAAGCATGGGAAGAATATATGCAGAAAGTAAAAGAAGTAAACAGGCAATTTTCTGCTGCGGGTACTGCCGGCTACGAATCTGAACGTGGTATTACATACCTGAAATATGGCAAGCCGGATGAAATGGTAGAGGTGCAGAATGAACAAGGTGTATACCCATACGAAATATGGAGCTATAATGTGTTGCCACAGCAAAGCAACGGAGGCATGATAATGTTCTATCGCCCAAGTTTTATGATTGGCGATTACCGTGTTTTGCACTCTAATATCAAAGGCGAAATCAGGAATACGAACTGGCGCAGTGTGCTATACCAAACAGGCACAGCAAACAATGCAATGAACTCTCGCGCAGAGCAATATTTTCCGGGTAGTAAATAATGTAACTTTGCAACATGCAATTGCAGTTTGACAAATATCAGGGAACGGGAAATGACTTTGTACTGATAGATAACAGAAGTGGAAACATAAAACTTTCTACCGCACAAATAGCATTTCTTTGCGACAGGCGCTTTGGCATAGGTGCAGACGGACTGATGCTGCTTGAACATGCGGAAGGATACGACTTCCGTATGGTATACTACAATGCAGACGGCAATGAAAGTACGATGTGCGGCAACGGAGGCAGGTGCATAGTGGCATTTGCTAAAAAACTAGGTGTAGTTGGCAATAATGCATCTTTCGTTGCAATAGACGGCGCACATACTGCCACTGTGAATGAAGATGATACCATAAGCCTGCAAATGCAGGATGTAGCGGAGGTGCTGTATGCCGATGGCTACACACAACTGAATACAGGCTCGCCGCACTATGTAATGTTTGTAGATGATGTAAATGCAACTGATGTTTTCAATACGGGCAGAAGCATACGCAACAGTGAGCGTTATCAGCCCAAAGGAATTAATGTAAATTTTGTACAACGTCTGGCAGATGGGGGTATACACGTGCGCACATATGAGCGTGGCGTGGAAGATGAAACCTATAGTTGCGGCACAGGGGTAACGGCAGCAGCTATTGCTGCAAGTAGTAATGCTACAGGGCATACCAGTACCAATATTAAGACACCGGGAGGCAATCTTCAGGTAAGTTTTGACAAGAAAGATGCTAACAACATCGTCAACGTAATACTACGCGGCCCGGCCACTTATGTATACAGCGGAGATATTGCTGTTAAAGAACTTTAACATACAAAGACCTATTATTGGTATACTAATTGAATAATATTCAGAAAACTAATAACAATGAAATACGCTACACTTTTGATACCTGTGGCTGCTTTGGTAATACTCAGCAGTTGTTCTCCAAAAGTATCTAACGGCATGGCATCGGCAGACAGTAACGCATCGTCTGTAAACAGTACCCCCATTGAAGCTAAATCTACACAAGCGGGAAAGACTACTACAACTACTGCTACAGCAGGCAGCCAGCAGGCAAATGTTACAACAGAAATAGCCCTGCCGGCTAGCAAATAAAATCATATTGATTATTGAGCGTCTTTACGGACGCTCACATAATTTTCTATAGGCAATCGCTTGGCAATACTTCTTGCCAACGTCATTTCATCGGCGTACTCCAACTCTCCGCCAAATGCAATACCCCTTGCTATAGTTGTAATGCTGACAGGGAGCCCGTTCATTTGCTTTGCTATATAATACACTGTAGTATCGCCTTCAATAGTAGGGCTCAATGCCATAATCAACTCCTGTACTTCGTCATTCTTTACACGTTGGTACAATGTATCGATATTCAATTGCTCCGGACCGATACCATCGAGCGGAGAAAGTATACCCCCGAGTAAATGATATAATCCGTTGTACTGTTGTGTACTCTCTATAGCTATTACATCTCTTATATTTTCCACAACACATATCTGCGAGCGATTGCGGGATGAGCTGACACATATTGTGCACACATCAGTATCTGCCACATTGTGGCAATGCTTACAAAATACTATCTCGTTGCGCATACGCGATATAGCTTCGGTAAAGCCATTCACACTCTCTTTGTCCATTTTCAGCATTTGCAATACCATACGTAAAGCCGTCTTCTTGCCTATACCCGGCAATTTAGAAAACTCATTAACCGCATCCTCTATCAACTTGGAAGAAAAAACCATTGTACACTGAATATCAAGACTGTAAAAATACGCCCACTATCTGCAATAAAAAAAGGGAAGGATAATATCCTTCCCTTTTAAAATGTTTTAGTATGAAATACTAGTTAACAGAAAACTTGCTAACCAGCTTACTGTCATTTACAGACAGCTCTACCATATAAAGGCCAGCGCCGAATTGTGCAGTGTTGATAGTATATACTTTTTCGCCAGCAGCAACTTGCATTGGTTCTTCTGTATAAACTACTTTACCAGACATATCGTATACAGTGATACGAGCTTTAGCAGCAGATTGGAATTCATATCTAACGTTTACGCTAGCAGAAGCAGGGTTTGGATAAACAGCCAGTTGTTCTGCAGTAGCTACGATAGTACCAATAGCCAAAGGATCTTTGATTGAGTAAACTGACTTACAAGAAGTGTTGTTTGCAGGCATAGGATCCGTGATTGGAGAACCTGTACCAGTAGTCAATGCAACAGTATCGCAAAGTTGTCTTGGGTTTGGATTGAATGCAGCAATGAAGCCAACTGTATCCTGGAATATCAGAGAGCTATCTTTAGGGAAGCCACCAGGGAAACTACCAGATGCCGGAGGAAACCTGAGTGTGATTGTACTTCCGTAGAATGTTTTCAGTCTCAGCCTGTGTGAAGTATCGTAGCTGTTAGGACCTGCGTTTTTGAAAGTATATCTGATAATATAACCTGTCTTAGCAGGGTTAGCATACTTAACGGTATCAGACATTGTTTTAGTAAGCTGAACGTCAGTTTGAGCAGACGACTGACCTGCGAATGCCAAAAGAGCAATCAATAAGAAGTAAATACGCTTCATTTTTTAGGTTTTAATGTGAGCGCTAAAGATAGGTAAAAAAATGACATCACAAACTCTCTACAAGTACTGATTTTTCTATTTTCACCATTCCTTTAACCCATCGTTAAAAGCGTAACAATGATATTGCTAAAAGGTGACAATTAACACCTAAGAAAGCTTTTCATTGTCTTTGTGGCGGGTAGCATCTCGTATATTTTTTTTCTCAAAATTTTTCTGCAATGCCTCGGTAAGGTTCACACCCGTCTGGTTGGCAAGGCAAATGAGCACCCACAGCACATCGGCCATTTCATCTGCCAGTTCTTTCCCTTTATCGCTTTCTTTAAAAGACTGTTCGCCATACTTGCGCACCATCAGGCGGGCAAGCTCTCCTGTTTCTTCCATCAGGATGCCAAGGTTGGTAAGCTCGTTGAAATATCGGACACCTACTGTTTTTATCCAATCGTCTACCTGCTGCTGTGCCTGCTCTATAGTCATATATAATTGATTATGAAACGGTGATTTTTGTGGTTATTTGTCAATTTTCACAAAATAATAGAAATTACCTGTCTATTTTTAGAGAATGACGGTTGTGTTCATAAATACGCAATCTATAAACTACGGACAATAGCGCAATGAATTACGCATCGGATATAGACGCGGCCAAGGCCCTGAAGGAAAAGTTTTCGGTTATCAAGCAAGCAATCGGCAAAGTGATTGTGGGACAAGATGAAGTGGTGGATAAACTCATCATATCTATCCTATGCAACGGGCACAGCCTACTGGTAGGTGTGCCGGGGCTGGCAAAAACCCTGTTGGTAAAAACAGTGGCAGATGTAATGGACCTCTCCTTCAAACGCATACAGTTTACCCCCGACCTGATGCCGAGTGATATAGTAGGCGCAGAGATACTGGACGAGAGCAGGCAGTTTCGTTTTGTGAAAGGGCCTGTATTTGCCAACATCATACTTGCCGATGAGATAAACCGGACACCACCCAAAACACAATCGGCACTGCTGGAAGCCATGCAGGAACGCAATGTAACTGCAGGTGGTACATTATACAAATTGCCATCGCCCTTCTTTGTACTTGCAACACAAAACCCGATAGAGCAGGAAGGTACATACCCACTGCCAGAAGCACAGCTTGACCGTTTTATGTTCCAAATATGGCTGGACTACCCAAGCTTTGCAGAAGAGGTGATGATAGTACGCAACACTACAGGTGCTGCTACAGCAGAGCTACCTAAAGTATTGACGGGTGAAGACATCCTGTATTTTCAGGAACTGATACGCCGTGTACCTGTACCTGACAATGTTCTGGAATATGCAGTGAGCCTTGTGCAGAAAACACGCCCTACCAATAGCACAGCGCCGGATATAGCGAAGCAATATATCTCTTATGGTGCCGGGCCACGCGCATCGCAATACCTGATACTGGGTGCTAAATGCCATGCGCTGCTGCAAGGCAAATACTCTCCTGATATAGAAGATGTGCAGGCAATGGCATTGGCTGTGCTTCGCCACCGTGTGGTACGCAACTACAAGGCCGAGGCTGAAGGCATGACACAAGAAAAACTGATTAAAGGATTACTATAAAACCGGGATTAAATTGATTGAACGATTAACCGGGTTAAAAATATTCTCATGGAAAACATAGATGGCAAAGCCAATTTTATAAAGAATGAATTTGTGAATGCACTTGCCGAAATAACACCTGATACAAAAGGGCTGTGGGGTAAAATGAATGTGCAGCAAATGATAGAGCATATGAGCTTTTCTTTCAGGCAAGCAAGTGGTAAGGATAAGTATACCTTACTGACCCCTGAAGAAAACGTGCCCAAAATGCAGGCTTTCCTGATGAGTGATAAACCTTTTAAAGAAAACACACCCAACCCTATAATAGGTAACGATACCATACCCGAAAAAAATGCAACTGTTCAGGATGCATTGCATGAACTGCAAACTGAGATAAATGATTTCTTTGCCGTGTTTGATGCACAACCTGATGCAGTAATTACCAATCCTTTCTTCGGCAATCTGAATTATGAAATGTGGGTGCAACTGTTATATAAACATAGCCTGCACCACCTGAAGCAGTTTGGTATCAGCAGCCTTTAATCTGCTTTTGCTGCAGATGGCTTGATGCTTATCAACCTGAGGAACACAAAACCAAGTATACCTGCTAATACAGAAGCACCAATGATGGCTACTTTGGCTACCAGTTGCGTTTCGGCATCGGTAAAGGCTAATGTAGCCATGAAGATAGACATGGTGAACCCTATGCCTGCAATCAATCCCATACCCAGCAATTGCGGACGCTTCATACCTGTAGGCAGGGATGCAATTTTCAAATGCACTGCCGCCATACTGAACAGATAAATACCCAATGGCTTGCCAAGTACCAGCCCCATTGTAATGCCGTGATGCACTACGGATGTATAGATACTACCGAACTCCGCAGGCAATACAATTGCCGTATTAGCTAAAGCAAACAATGGCAGGATGATGAAATTGACAGGATCGTGCAACGCATGCTCCAGTTCTTCTATTTTATGCAGTGGTATGGTGAAAGCAAGTAGTACACCGGCAATAGTTGCATGTACACCCGAATTGAAAACGAAGTACCACAAAAGCAAACCAAGTATAAAGTACAGATAGTACCGTTTTACCTTCAGCAGGTTCATCGCTATCAAGGCTATCATTACAATGCCTGCATATAAGAGATAAGACCACTGCAAATCGCCCGCATAGAAAATAGCGATGGTGAGGATACCACCAAGATCGTCTATAATAGCCAATGCCGTAAGGAATATACGCAGCGATACAGGCGCTCGCTTGCCTAATAGCGATAACACACCAAGCGAGAACGCAATATCTGTAGCCATAGGTATACCCCACCCGCTGCTGAAAGGTGTGCCGCCACACCATAATGAATAGATAGTTGCCGGTACTACCATACCGCCTATTGCGGCAATGATTGGCAAAAGCGATTTTTTGATACTGTTCAGCTCGCCAACCATCAACTCGCGCTTTATCTCCATCCCCACCAATAAGAAGAACACAGCCATCAATGCATCATTAATGAGGTGCAGTATGGTATGTGGCAGGTGCAGTTCGGGCAACGGCATGTTAAGCTCTCGCTCCCAGAAATGCATATATGAGGCAGACCAGCCTGTATTGCTGACAACAAGCGACACAAATGTTGCGCATATCAGCACGATACCGACGGAACGGCTATCGCGGATGAACTCCATAATTGGAGACATGATTCTGTCTCTGAAAATGCGACGTGGCATGTTTCAAAAATAAACATTCCTGAAGGGATAAACTAAGCTTAATACTGCAGTATCTTCATAGTACATAGTTTTGCGCCCTGATGCGATTAAGGCTTTTATACACATCTATTTTGCTGTTGGCTGTAACCGGCTGCCACAAACCGTATTATATATCGCAACATAGCAACAGGCATTATGCTGTTGGCAAAGATGGGAAAACAGACAGCAGCTATACCCGGTTTCTGGCACCCTACAAGCTGCGTATGGATAGCACCATGCAGGTAGTAATAGGCCGCACAGACACAAACCTTACAAAAGCACAACCTGAATGTACACTTGGCAATTTTGTAGCAGATGCGATGCTGCAAGCAGCTAAGCAACGAAACAGCAATGTTGATGCTGCCGTGTGCAACTATGGTGGCATGCGCATACCATACATAAACGCGGGCAATATAACAGTAGGCAGAATGTATGAGCTGATGCCTTTTGATAATGCACTGACGATAGTTGAAGTACCGGGGAAAATATTGATACAATGGTGCAACCACATGGCCGCGATGAAAGGATGGCCTGTAAGCGGTATCAGTTACCTGTTACAAGATGGTGCTGCTGAATACATACGTATCAATCAACAACCGATTGATGAAAACAAAATATACCTGATAGCAACAAACGATTATCTGGCGACGGGTGGAGATAAGTGCAGTTTCCTGACTCCGCTGAAAGCTACGCCTGTCAATCTCTTTATCCGCGACATACTGATTGATTATGTAAAAGCGTTGCATAAAGACAACAAACCACTGCATCCGTATATAGAAAAAAGAGTTCGCTATGCTGAATAGAAGAAGTTTCCTTAAAAAGACATCAATAGGTGCGGGATTGCTTGCAGCAGGCTCTTTTCCCTTGGAAAGCTTTGCAGGCAGCCGTGAAAAGAAAATCACCATACTGCATACTAATGATGTACACAGCAGGTTGGACCCTTTCCCTAACGACGGCGGAAAACTGGCAGGCATGGGTGGCGTAGCTGCAAGGGCTGAGCTGATATCGCAAATAAGGGGCGAATGCGACAATGTACTATTGCTGGATGCCGGGGATATGCTGCAAGGCACACCATATTTTAATATGTATAAGGGTGAACCTGAGATAAAAGCCATGACAATGATGGGTTATGATGCCTGTACAATGGGCAATCACGACTTTGATGCGGGTATAGATGGCTTTGCCAGATTGTTGTCTTTTGCGGGCTTTCCCGTACTGGTAGCCAACTACGACTTTACCAACACACCATTGGAGCATAAAACTGCCCCCTACACCATCATCAAAAAAGGGGGATTGAAAATTGGCATTTTCGGGTTGGGTATAGAGCTGGAAGGGCTGGTTTCGGGTGCTGCATTCGGCAATACAAAATATAATAATCCGATACCTGTGGCAAAGGCAGTTTCTGAGAAATTGAAAAGAGATGAAAAATGCGATATGGTCATCTGCCTGTCGCACCTCGGTTATGAATATGAAACGAATAAAATAAGTGATAAAACTATAGCAAAAGAAACGGAATATATCGATCTGATAATTGGTGGGCATACGCATACATTCCTTGACAGTCCTGCAACAGAGCGGAATGCAGGTGGTGGAGAAACACTCATTAATCAGGTGGGTTGGGGAGGTGTGCGGCTTGGCAGGCTCGACTATGTTTTTCATAGCGGAAAAAATCCCGAATTATACAAATCCCATTCTGTAAACATTAACAAAGAAACAAGTGGCTAATCATTTTTTTTTTCAACAAATTGTTAGCAACTTCGTCCTCCCGCTAAAGAAATGAAGCAGGTACAAACCAAACAGAAAAGAAGGGCAGATTTTTGAGGCGTCTGAAACTTTAAACTCAATCGATATTGCGTGTTGCGAGACACCCGTAAAAAAGAAATATTTTATCGGGAATGAAATTCGTAGCTCCGTGATTACCAGGAATTAAAAAAATGGATTAACTTGTTGAACGAGTAGCCAATTATGGATAACAACCTTTACGATACTTCTAATAAGATACTTAACGAAGCTGAAGCAGCTTGGGACAAGTGCCTTGGCATTATAAAGGATAATGTCAACTGGCGTACGTACCAAACCTGGTTCGAACCTATAAAGGCTGTTGCTTTAGAAAACAACGTTCTTACCCTGCAGGTTCCGAGTCAATTCTTCTACGAGTGGCTTGAAGAACACTTTGTAGAATTGCTTGGTAAAACCATTAAGCGTGTACTGGGCAAGGATGGCAGGCTGGAATACCGTATTCTGATGGAGAGTGCAAGCTCTCAGCGCAATCCCGCATCTATCAATATGCCGGGTAGCACTTACAACAAGCCATCTAAAGAGAATAACTATGTGGACATGCCACTGAAGTGGGATGATCCGCACAACATAAAAACACCATACGCAATACCGGGCCTGAAGCGCATGCAGATAGACCCGCAACTGAATGCTAACTATACGTTTGAAAACTATGTAGAAGGTGATTGTAACCGTGTAGCCCGCTCTGCAGGTATGCACGTAGCACAAAAACCCGGCGCAACAGCTTTCAACCCGTTGGTAGTATTTGGCGGTGTAGGCTGGGGCAAAACGCACCTTGTACAAGCCATAGGCAACGAGGTACGCAGAATGCACCCGAACAAATCTGTACTGTATGTAAGTGCAGAGAAGTTCATCAACCAGTTCATTGAGCACTCTAAGAATAATGAAGTAAATGATTTTATCCACTTCTATCAACTGATAGATGTATTGATAGTGGATGATATTCATCTATTCGTTCCTGCTGCCAAAACACAGGATGTATTCTTTGCCATATTCAACCACCTGCATCAGAGCGGTAAACAAATCATCCTGACAAGTGATACCCCTCCGAAAGATCTGGAAGGTATGCAGGAGCGTTTGCTGAGCCGTTTCCGTTGGGGATTGAATGCTGATATACAAGCACCTGACTTTGAAACCCGCCAGTTGATACTGCAGGTGAAGATGAGGCAGGAAGGTCTTGAAATACCTGAAGAGGTGGTAAAATATGTAGCATACAACGTACAAAGCAATGTACGCGAACTGGAAGGTGCGCTGATAGCTTTGTTTGCACAAGCTACACTGAATAAGAAAGAAATCGATATCGACCTGGCGAAACGTGTAATGAAGAACTTTGTGAAGACTTCTGCACGCGAGCTGACGATAGAGAACATACAGAAAATGGTTTGCGACTACTTCCACCTGCCATACGACAGGCTGCTGGCTAAAACCCGTAAGCGCGAAGTAGTACAGGCTCGTCAGATAACAATGTATCTGGCTAAGAAATTCACGAAGAGCTCGCTGAAAAACATCGGCGAACACTTTGGCGGATTTGACCACACAACTGTAATACACTCTTGCCAAACGGTTGAAAACCTGATGGACACAGATACAGAATACAAAGAACACATGCTGGAACTGCAACAGAAAGTGCAGTTGGCAAGCATCTAAGAAATACTTCATTAAAAAAAAGAGTGGTTGTAATTACAACCACTCTTTTTTTGTGCGATGCTTTTATTACAACACCTGAAAGCGTTGCAGTATGCGTTTATCAGACCTCGGCGTTTTTATCTGCAACAAATAGATGCCGGTATTCAAATCTGCAATTGATAGTTGATTGCTAAGTAAAGTTCCATTCTTTACTACCCTGCCATCCAATGAAAAAACAGTGTAGCACGAACCATTGATATCATCTAAACCACCAATATGCAGCACATTCTTTGCGGGATTGGGATACAGCATCAGATTGGTTTGTTGCTGTATAGTTGGTACCGCTGTACCCCATGCAGAACGAAGCACAATACCGTTCTGCCCGGAACAGAATAATCTTCCTGCGGTATTAAAGCTTAGTTGCGATAACCTACCCTTATAGCCTATGTATTCTTTTTTCCAGGTTTCGCCTGCATCTGCTGATGTATATATGAAAGTAGAGTCGAGAATAGCGCCACCGCATGCATAGAATTTTGTTGCGTTCAGTTTTTTAATGCCGTAGATATCATTGGTGTAGTTGCTTTTGTTTACCCAGTTTGCACCACCATCTTTGGTTACCAATATATTGCCACCAAGCCCTACCGCTATACAGTTATTGGCATCAATTGCCATGCAGCTTACCATCAATTTGCCAACAGTATGTACCAAAGACCAAGTATAGCCACCATCTGTAGTCTTGTAGATAGTACCTGTGCTTGTTGTATTGTCTGATGCTGCTGCATATCCGTTCAGCGAATCTGTAAAGCTTATTTTGTTGATGAACAGCGGCCTGTTGATATTGATAATCTGCCAATTGAGCCCTCCGTCGGTAGAACGAATAAAAACACCGTTGGTACCGTTACTGCCGCAGGCATATACATAGTTATTGTCAAGACACTGAACCCCAGTCAGAAACGAACCTGCCGGCAACCCTATAGTAAGAAACTGAAAGCTGCTCCCCCCATCTGTAGTTTTCATTATTAAAGACAAATCTGTTACGGCATAGAAAGTAGTACCTATAGTATCTGCCGGCGCACTCGCTGTTTGCCATATAGCTTTATTGGTACCGGTATTCAATGGGCTCCATGTAGTTCCCCCATCCTGTGTTTTGGCAATCAGACCTTTGTTGCCCGACGCATAGCCCGTGGTAGTATTTACCATTCTGACATCGTACAAATCCTGATTGGCACCTGTATAGTACTGATTGAATAATAATTGCCCCTTGCTGTGCAAAGAAGCCAGGATTGCAAAAAAGAAAAAAGCCTTTCTCATATTAATTTAAAATTCGCTTTGTGAAAAATATTTGTTCAGCTATTTGATACTGCGAAGGAAATTCAAATTCGAACATTGGGACTCATACATAATGATGGTTTGCAGCTGCTACAAACAAAATCATACTAAAGGATGATTGGGTGAAAGCATTGAAAAACCTGTCATATTCATAAATACCCGTAATTGTCAGACTTTTGTCAATAGCAGAAATATTTTTCAGGAAACAACCAAGGGTAAAAGGCAAGACGCACGTCTTATTAGTCAGAACCAAATCATTAATAACTTAAAACAACAGATTTATGACGAAGAAACTGATGATGTTGAGTGCCATGTTTGCTATTGCAATAGCAAGCTGTACCAAACCAATTACTACTAATCCAACAGGTAGCGGAGGCACTAAAGGCGAAAAGACGGGTTACAAAAACGATTCTACAGGTAAACCACCATATGATATAGAAGAAGGATGTGGTGATACTGCTGCACCAGTAGATTGCAGCGGGATTTACTGCACACAGGAAGTGCGCATGCTATTCCTTGATGTAAAAAACAGCGCGGGAACTACCGTGACACTTACCTCTTTCCATACAGAAGATATGGCTGGCAATAAACTGCCGGCAGACCTGTACGGATATGATAAATGGAGAGATGCCTATATGGTATTTAATGATTCATGGGTAAAAGGCCATGAGGGTACAACAAAGAAAGTGCGTTTTGTAGGTTATGTTGGCAGTACAAAAGTTGTTGACGAAGTTTACACAATTGTAACCGACTGCTGCCACATAGAGAAAACGGCAGGTAAAGACAGCGTGGTATTACCATAACAAGAAGCACAGAAGGGTAAGTCTGTTGGCAGCATTGATTTTTACAATGCTGCTACAGCATTTTAAGTTAGCATGGTTATTATTGGCAACTGACAGGTGTGACATCAACGTATAGCGACATAGAAATCATAGAGGGTTGCAGGCAGCAGCAAAGAAAAGCGCAGGGGTATTTGTACAAAAAATACTATAGCGACTTTATGAAGATATGCCTGCGCTATGCCAATAGTATGCACGATGCCGAACAATGGTTGAATGATGGGTTCTACAAAATATTTACCAAAATAAACATGTACGATGGTAAGGGTTCTTTCGAGGGCTGGATGAAGCGTGTACTCATAAATACATGCCTCGACAACCTAAAAGCAAATAAAAAACACAATGTGCTGGTGTTTACCGATATGAGCGAAAACCCACCTGCCCTTACATCTGCACATATTGGTAACGACGCGCTGCACAATCTAGGCTTTAAAGAAATAATTATGGTGCTGCAACAAATACCCGAAACGCATCGCACCGTCTTTAACCTGAGTGTGTTTGAAGGCTATACACACAAAGAGATTGCAGAAAGCCTTGGCATAAAAGAAGGGACCTCTTTCTGGTATATGAACCAGGCAAGAGAATTACTGAAACAGAAAATAAGTGAGTATCAACTTAAAGCTAAGTGATATGACCAACAGTGAATTTGATAAAAGATTATCCGATATAGTTTCGGAAGAAACTATCCCCTACAACGAGGATAACTGGCAACGTATGCAGCATATGCTGGATAGCAAACAGAAGCCTAAGACGCTGCTGTTGCTGCCATTGTTGTATAAGAAAACTGCCGCGGCAGCTGCAATAGCTGCCGCCATCACTGCGTGGTACCTATACCCTGCTACAAACAATGAGTCGACAATTGTAAACAACAATACATACACTCAACAGAACACTATTGAATATACTACTACACCAGAAACAACAGCTACAGCCAACAATATATCTGTAAGCACTGCTGTACAAATACAAACAGCAAAGACTACAGAAAAAGCCATACTGGAAAAACGTGCAGTAGCAGAACAAACCAACCATGAAACGGAGCAGAAAAATGAGAACGTAGCAACGAACAATCAACCCGTTTTTCAGTTTGACAAATCAGGCTACAAAAAAGGAAAAAACAACACAGCATGGATGCTGTATGACGAACCGCGTGCGAGGAGAACAACATTCGGCATCAACACGGGTATGGCTATGTACCGAAACCACAACAGCTTTGCTGCCGGGCTGAGCATCAGCAACAAGCTAAGCAAACGCATTACTTTAAATGCTGGTCTTGGCTTTGTGCAGGGCCAGCAGGACGTTTCGGTAAAGCATATAACGGTTACTGAAGAAGAAGTGATTGTAACTTCTGATGTTACAGATACCGTAATGATAGTGACAACCGTATCTGAAAGATATGAGCAGTATAGCAAGCGCCTGCCGTACCTGCAATTCAACCCGAGTGTGTCCGTTAAGTTGTTTGACAAGCTATATGTAAATGCCGGTGCAGATGTGCAGCGCATCATCACATCTCAAAACACTATAGACGACATTAATAAACATCTTGCAGATAACAATAAACAGGTGGCAGCTACAGATTTTGGTGCTACAGCAGGTATGGGCTATATGGTAAATAAAAACATAGGCATGGGCATTACCTACAGGCACAGCCTGATGGATAAAACCAGTGATGGCAAAGAATACATCAAACGGAATTATTTTATGGTGCAATTGCAGTATGTCTTCAACAGGAAGTAAGGCCGCTTTTGAGGGACTGAATAATGGTTGCAAAACGCATCTGTCAATCAACAAAAAGCGCCAAAACTCATGAGTATAAATATGATATGATTTTGTTAGAAAAAATCTTTTGTTATTTCATGAATACCTTTATCTTTGCAGTCCCCAAAAGGGATTATCAATCGGCTAAACATACTTTGTAGGCTTGGCTTACGGTAATGGTGAGGTGGGTGAGAGGCCGAAACCAACAGTTTGCTAAACTGTCGTACGGGTCAAACCGTACCGAGGGTTCGAATCCCTCCCTCACCGCTGGAGTTTCTTCAGCGAAGATTGATTCCGGAAGTTCGGGAAGTAGCGCAGGCCGGTAGCGCATCTGGTTTGGGACCAGGGGGTCGCAGGTTCGAATCCTGTCTTCCCGACTTAAGAAAGAAAAGCCACTCAATTGAGTGGCTTTTTTCATTGTATCTAAAATACGTTTTGCCCGAAAGTCAGCAGATTGTTATCAGGGTCCAGCAAAGAGAATTCCCGCTGCATCCATGGTTTATGCTCCAACGGGCTGCACGCTACATCTTTCTTCTTTAGCTCCCGATACAATGCATCAATATCGTTGGTACGGATGTACACCTGACCATAATTTTCTTTTGGATCGAGACCTTTAAACTCGAAGAAATGTATTTGAATACTATCTCTTTCCACCATCAGGTAGCCGTCAAAATCTGCACTGCCAAACTCTTTAAACCCCAATTGGCTAATATAAAAGCTGCGCGTCTTTGCCTTATCCCTCATTGGTAGCTTAGGGTGAATATCTGTAAGCATATATTTATAGTTTAAAACGAAGTTATGCAAATTAACTTGCAAAAAGCAAGTTAATTTTATATCATTGCAAAGTGAAACAATTGAAACAACGTTCAGACTGCCCCATTAGTAGCGCACTGGATATTATCGGCGATAAGTGGTCGCTGCTGATAGTACGGGATATTATGATGAACGGTAAGAACACCTATAATGAGTTTCTGAAATCGGCCGAGAAGATTGCTACCAATGTATTGGCAGACAGACTGGTGATGCTTGAATCAACTGGTATCATCACCAAAGAAGAGCACCCTGATAGCAAAGCAAAAATATACTACAAGCTGACAGAAAAAGGCATCGACCTGTTACCTATCATAATTGAACTGACACTGTGGGCAGATGAATACCTGCCAGTATCAAAAGCTGCATTTGCCTATGGCAAAGTTTTGAAAAAAGATAAAGAATCCATCACCAAACAGATGATGGCTGCATTGAAGAAAGCAAATAAATAAATGAAGCGCTGCAGTTGCAGCGCTTCGGGCGATTACTACTTAAGGATAATATTGATGGGCAATTGTCTAGCACGCACATCGCGCTCTTTTTCTTTTACACGTTCTGCTTCTTCTTCATAGAAGCTCAGGCTTTTGCCCGATGTGCAATGCATCTTAGCACTCGCAAGGCTTTTTACTGCATTGTCATAGCGTCCACTCATCTCATACATCAGTGCTTCTTTGTACAGGATGGCAGCTTTATCTATGCCTGTTTGCTTCAATGCTTTTGCTACGAGTCTTGCCATCAACGGATAGTCTTCTATCGTCAATGCAAAATCGAGATAGGCATAATAGGTATCTGTGAACAAGGCATCGTAGTATAATGCCAGTTCAAAACATTCCTTTGCAGCATCAAACCTTTTCAAGTCTGTGTAATATATGCGAGCCTTCAACGTTAGCAGTCCTGCGTGTTCGTCATCGCAAGACAAGCCATATTCCAGCGCTTCCAACGCCTCTTCGTAATCGTAAGGATAGTAATCCCTTGCTTTTAGGTAATATTTGTCTGCAGCTGTCATAGCTGTAATAATTTGATTGTGATAAATAGTTTGGTACGGCAATCATTATTGCCGATATAGGGGAAAACTGTAATTACGCTACGGAAGCTAATGGAAGGTAAGCACAGCCTGCCCTGCTGCCACAATAAGGCAGTGTAGAGACTTGTATGATTTGAGCAGGCGCATAACTTAAAATATTAGTGTTACAAATTTACGCTTATTATGCAAATACTGTGCCAAAAAGATAATGGCGCAGCAAAAATGCTACGCCATTAATAATAAAAAGCTGCAGGTACCGCTATTTGTTTGTCTGTACTTGCGCTGTTGGCTCGGGCTTTTTATGTAGTGCAGTAAGTGTAAACTGCATACCTAATACACCTATCAGTATTATACTGGTTACAATAGTATTGGTCTTAGCCTCAGGCTTGCGTATACCATTGAAGAAATACAATGGCAACAACACAAAAGCCGTAAGCCCCAATGTAGAGAACCAAATAATACGTGCGCCGGGCCAATGCATAATCTGAAACAGCATGGATATGCCATACAGTATGCCAGCCAGTGTTGCCGCGCCAAGTATAATACTATCGCGTGTTGAACCCGACTCTCGTGTCTTGAGCAGAAACAGCAATGGCAGAAACAACAGACAGAATACAAGGAAAGCAAGGCCCAATATCGCCCCTGCTCCCGGCCAGTGCATTACTTTAAAAAACGAACCTACTACGAATGCGAATGCAGAAAATGCACCGCAACCCATCATCAGTTTTTTCATACCGTAATAGTTTTTGAATGTTAACAATCGGATGGTTTCCTCTTCTATCTCAGACAATTGCTGTTTGTAAAAAGCAGCAACTGTTTGCTGATAGTAAGCCTCAAAGTCTCCACCCTCTTCGAGGTTTTGCTCAATGATGCAACAAATATGATCCAGGAGGTTATACTGCAGATCCTCCATCTCAACGCCACGACGTCTTATGTCGTCGAGAATAAAATCAACTTGCCGGTCAGTGATGCGGTACATTATGCCAATCTTGGTTTAATGTCTAACAATGACTGCATGGTCTCTACAAACTCTGTAAACTCGTTCACGCGCTCTTTAGCTTTGCTCTTACCCTTTGGGCTAAGGCTGTAGTACTTGCGCACACGCTTGCCTATGTATTCTATTTCGGTAGTAAGCAAGCCATCGGCTTCCAATGCATGCAGTGTAGGGTAAAGTGCACCTTCGGTGAGCTGTATCCTGTCTTTGGTAAGTTCCTTAACTGTTTGTGTTATCTCGTAGCCGTACATTTTTTTATTGTCGGCCAGCAGTTTCAGCACAATTGTTTTCAATGTGCCTTTTATCAACTCTGATGAAAATATCATTTCAATCTCCGTTTTCTGATACGAAGATACATAAGTTTTCAATACATCAAACTCTTATGTATTATTTTTTTGAAGAAAGAATATAACTGATGCTTGGCATTAAAGAACGTACCTTTGCGGCAATGCAAAATTTCTCTGTAGACACAATATTGTCCAACATGAAGATTGACAAGCTGAACGAAATGCAGCTTGCAGCTATGGATGCGGGACAAAAAGATAATGATATGGTACTGCTTTCTGCCACGGGCAGCGGTAAGACCATTGCCTTCCTGATGCCTATTGTGGCACAGTTAGATAAGAACTACAAAAACACACAGGCAATCATCGTAGTACCATCGCGCGAGTTGGCGCAGCAGATAGAGTTGGTTTTCAAAAGTATGGGTACGGGTTATAAATCGACCTGCTGCTATGGCGGACACAAGCGCGAGATAGAAGAAAACAACCTGATAGAACCACCTGCGGTATTGATAGGTACACCCGGCAGGCTATGCGACCATATACGCAGAGAGAGCATAACTACAGATACTATTACTACAATAGTGTTGGATGAGTTTGATAAATCATTAGAATTAGGCTTTCAGGAAGAGGTATCATTTATCATTGAATCTCTGCCGAATATCAACAAGCGCATACTTACTTCTGCAACAGAGGCTGTAGAGATTCCTGATTTTCTACAACTTGAAAATCCTGTAAGGCTGAACTATATAACAGAGAAGCTGACAGAATCGCTGGGCCTTGAGGTAAAAACACTGCACTCTGCAGATAAAGACAAACTGGAAGCATTGCTGGAACTGATATGCCAGATAGGCAACCGTTCTGCGATCATCTTTTGCAACCACAGAGAATCTGTAGAGCGCACCAGCAACTGGCTGACAGAGCAGGGTGTGTTGAATGAGTTTTATCACGGTGCGATGGAACAAAAAGACAGAGACAGTGCGCTGTTCAAATTCCGCAGTGGTGCTGTAGACTTTTTGGTAACAACAGATATTGCTGCACGTGGATTGGATATTCCTAATATACGTTACATCATACACTATCACCTGCCACATACGGAAGATATATTTACCCACCGCAACGGACGTACTGCGCGTATGGACGCAAGTGGTACTGCGGTACTGATACTATCTGAAGAAGAAAAACCGCCTTCATATCTGGATGCTGATACGGTTACTGAAATGGAAATACAGGAAGGTAATCATCTGCCCGAAAAGCCAAAGTGGACTGCACTGTTTATAGCAGCAGGCAAGAAGGATAAGGTGAATAAGATAGATATTGTAGGCTTCCTTTCTCAACAGGCAGAATTAAAGAAAGAAGACATAGGACTGATTGAAGTGAAAGATTTCTTCTCTTTTGTATCCATCAAAAAAATAAAGGCCAGCCATGCGCTACACCTTATTAAGGATAAGAAGATTAAGAACAAGAAAGTAAAAATTGCAATAGCAAAATAAAATAAGAGCCACTTACGGGTGGCTCGTATTATTTATACTTATTCAGGTTTGTACTCGCCCATTTCATCAGCACTCGGGCCATAGCTACCGGGAATAGGAATATCCAACAGGCGCAGATAAACACCTAATTGCGCACGGTGGTGTACCGTTTGGCAGAAGCAATGACGGATGTTATCACCAACAGGATGCTCGCTGAAAACAATATCTCCCTGGCGGATTGTCCATGTGCGGTCAAAATCAGCATCTGTGGCTTTTGCCAATTGGTCGTAACCTTTCTTAACGCTTGCGTCCAACAACGCAACAAGGTCTGCCGCAGAACTAACAGGCGTTGGCTTGTATGGTGTTGCGGCAAAGTCTATACCGTCTGTAGTTAATACCATTTCTATCCAAGCTGGTATTTCAGCAATGTGTACTGCCAGATGTTCCAGTGGCATGCTCTTAGGATGTGGTTTGTAATCAAACTTATCTGCAGGTACGATAGACAGAAATTTCCTTGTTGTTTCTGCTTCGTGCAGCATTTCTTTCAGCATAGATTGAATCTGTGTCATAGTATGTATGTGTTTTTGTTTATGATGCAAAGCAACAACCGGGTAGTGACAGCCCTATGTCAACAGCATCCGGAAATTTTTAAAAATATTTTTCGGACTATCTTTACCGCATCATGAACCGCCTCGACAGGATAACCGCCATACTCATTCAACTGCAATCGAAAAAGGTTGTAAAAGCACAGGAAATCGCCGACCGCTTCGGTATCAGCCTGCGTACGGTTTACAGAGATGTAGGATCGCTGGAAGAAGCAGGTGTACCTATTATAGGCGAGGCTGGTGTAGGCTACAGCATTATGGACGGCTACAGATTGCCCCCTATTATGTTTACGAAAGAAGAAGCCATCACATTTGTAACGGCAGAAAAGTTCATTGATAAAATGACCGACAAAGCCACTGCCGAACAATACAAAGCTGCTCTCTATAAAATAAAAGCAGTGCTGCGCAGTGCAGAAAAAGGTATGCTTGAAGATATAGAAGGAGCCATACACGTATTCAAACGAAATACCAACCCACCTGCCGGCACAGGCAATCATATTATAGATATTCTGCAAAGCATCAGCCAGAAGAAGGCAGTACGCATAGTATACTTCACCAATCATTCAGAAGAAGTAAACGAACGCCTGATAGAACCTGTGGGTATTTATTATGTAAATAACTTTTGGCATCTGGTGGCATGGTGCCACCTTCGCAATGGCTACCGCAATTTCAGGCTCGACAGAATAGAGCAATTGCACAAAACCGACACATCATTTACCATAGAAATGCCAACACTGGCTGAATACCTCAAAGACTTTCACGCTAAGCATAATATGACAGAGGTATGTGTAGCTTTTGACAACAGTGAAGTGCGCTACATAAAAGAGCAGCGCCTGTACTATGGCTATGTAAGCGAAGAGAAAAAGAAAGATGTGACGGAAATGAAGTTTATGGTTGCCTATCCTCAATATTTGTGCAGTTGGCTATTGCCATTCAAGAAAAATGCTACAGTAATATATCCGCAAAGCATCAAAGACATGATGAAAACTTGGATAAAAGAGCTGAACGAGCATTATTCTTAAATTTTATTTCAGGCTACTGACATAAGGCTGTCACTACCCCGTTGTTGTTTTGCACCATAAACAAAGAAAACTTATGGAAATCAAAACACAAGCACCTGTTACTGTGCTATGCAAATCGACAACAGCTACTTTGAAAGCCCTGAAAGAATGTGTGGGCGATACACCGGACAGATTTTATGAGATAGCTGCGCAATCAGGCCTTACGCCTGCCGGCTCTCAATACTGGCGCTATCTGAATGCAGATGGCAATCCTGACACGGAGTTCACTTTAGAAATGGGGCTACCTGTGAGCGGCAATAATATGCCTGTAGAATTTGGTATGAATGAATATCCTGCTTTCAGGTATGTATCTACCATACATCATGGAGCATGGGATACAATAGGACAAACTTATGGGAAACTGATAGGTGAGCTGAAGGCAAATGGACTGGATATGAGTAACGAATGTCGCGAAGTATATCTGGTTGTTGATGAAGCTAATCCGCAGAATATGCAAACCGAAGTACAGATAGGTGTACGCTAAAAAAACTCATGAAAACTATGCGTTGCAAAACCATAAGGATGATATGCCGTGGTAGCTTTTGCTGGCTGTTTTGCACCATCAGCTACTGCATAGGCGGGATATACAGGCGATAGCCTGTGTACTATAAGCCCGTTTTTGTTTATGCCCCGACAATATTATTTGTCGGGGCATTTATATGTCAGCTTATTATTGTTTTACGATGCGTTGTTGCATAGCACCATCGCTGTTTTTGCATTGCAGTATATAAACACCTGCAGGCAGTGCACTCAAATCTATATTGTTAGTGCCTTGTTGCAGCGTGCCATTCAGGTTGGTGTTAGTACCATTCATAGCAGTAACCGTGTAGCTAGTGTTATTGGCATTTTTGTTGGCAACCTTTACATAGTCTGTGCATACAGTATTCAGCACGTTAATGCCATCCAGTTCTTTAGGAATACTGCCTACGCCTGTGCCCGGAGGTGTAAAGCGATATACCGTACCATTTGCAGGATAAGATGTAAGTCCGCCGGATACAGAGAACATACTACTTGTGCTGTCTAATGTTGGCGAAGATGCACTACCATTCAGGTAGTAAAGCATATCAATAGAACCATTTGAAGGGTCTATATTTTTCATAAACCCGATAACAGGTCCGCTACCTAAATAAAAATAATCTGTAGCATGCGAAATTTTCGATGGACCGAAACGAAGTTCTACGATATTTGAGGTTTCGTAGTACCATACCTGATAAGATAAAGAATCATCATTGGTAGTATAGCTATCCCATTCGTCCCAGAAGCCTGCATTGTAAACTTCCATTTTAAAAATTCTGCTGCCAGCAGTGCCACTTGTCGTATAACGTATCGGCGATTTTGAAGATGTACCACCCGCATTACCGCGATCGTGCAAATCTGCATCACAAGTAAAGAAGCCAGATATTACGGTTTCACCAGTATCTGTAGCTGCAAATGAAGCGGAAACGAGACTAAAATCTGAAATAGTACTGGAACCAAGTTTGAAATTGAAACCTAGTGGGACTTTATAATTTTCTTCATCCCACATAGTAGTACCATTTACAGATGTACCACCTGTAAGTGGTGTGTAGGTATCAGTAGATACCGATAGCTTGTAACCAAGCTGAGCTTTTGCGGTGTTGGCAAATAAAGTACCTGCAAAAGAAAGGGCTAATAAAAACTTTGTCATATTGAGGTTTTGAGTGGAACGTGCAAGATGACACTAATGTTACACAAGAAGCGTTAAAGAACCCTTAAAATGACATCTTGTTACGATATGTTTAGAGTACCTTTGCGTGGTAACGCACCGTTATTTAGCTAACAGTTAAAAAAGACTGACAAATTGAATTTTACAGATTTCGGGTTTGATGATGATTTGATGGATGGTATTGAGTCGATGGGATATAAAACAGCTACGCCTGTACAGGCTGCTGTGATACCTCATATACTGGATGGTAAAGACATCATTGCCGCCGCGCAGACGGGAACGGGCAAAACAGCAGCATTTCTGCTGCCTCTTATACAGAATATACTCTGGCATACTAATAATGACAATCAGGTAAATGCGATGGTGATAGTACCAACGCGCGAACTGGCTGTGCAGATAGTACAAATACTGGAAGGCGTTTCTTACTACACACCCATCAGTTGCATAGCAGTATACGGTGGTGGCAGCGGCGATACATTTGCTATTGAAAAGAAAGCCCTGTCGCATGGTGTAGATGTGGTGGTATGTACACCGGGACGCATGATATCTCACCTGAACATGGGGTATGTAAAAATGCAGGACCTTAAATACCTGGTACTTGACGAAGCAGACCGCATGCTGGATATGGGCTTTTATGAAGACATCGTAAAAATCATATCGCACGCGCCGAAGGAAAGGCAAAACCTGATGTTCTCTGCAACCATGCCACCTGCCATACGCAAACTGGCAAATACTATCCTGAAAAATCCGGAAGAGATAAACATTGCCATATCGCGCCCGCCCGATAAGATGAAGCAAGGCGCGTTTATTGTGTATGATGAGCAGAAAATACCATTGGTAAAGCACATACTGAAAGAGAGAGAATATAACAGTGTCCTTATTTTCTGCAGCAGTAAACAAAGCGTAAAGCAACTGACCAAAGACCTGAAGAAACAAAAATTGCCTGCTGACGAAATACACTCTGACCTGGAACAGGATCAACGTGAGCAAGTGCTCATCAACTTCAAAAGCAAGCAACTGAAAATACTGGTAGCTACAGATATACTAAGCCGTGGTATAGATATTGAGGATATAGAACTGGTGATAAACTACGACGTGCCGCACGAAGGTGAGGACTACATACACCGTATAGGACGTACTGCGCGCGCTGCATCTACAGGCACTGCCTATACTTTCATTAATGACAAAGAACAGTTTAAGTTTCACCGCATCGAGCAACTGTTGGGGCGCCCTGTAGAAAAACTGCAAGTACCTGCCGAGTTGGGGCCCACACCTGAAATACAGCATGATTTCAAAAAACCGGGAGGCAGCAGGAACAAGAATCGTAATAACAAGTTTAAGCGAAAATCGAGCTAAAAACCCATTAAATATATAAACCCTACCTTTGTAAAATATTTAATCGCTGACTTCCTGCCTTATTAATTTTTAATCAGTACGTAGCCGGCTACAACTTTTACAATGACATTTAAAGAATTACATCTGATAGCGCCCTTGTTGGACGCATTGGAAAATGAAGGTTATACCCACCCTACCCCTATACAGGAACAATCTATCCCAATAGTATTACAAAAGAAAGACCTGCTGGGTTGTGCGCAAACAGGCACAGGCAAAACTGCTGCATTCGCACTACCGATACTACAGCTGATGAGTGAGCCACCGATAGACAATGGCCACAAAGTCATCAAAACACTGATACTGACACCAACACGCGAACTGGCTATACAGATAGGTGACAGCTTTGCCGCATACGGCAAACACCTGCGCCTGAAACACCTTGTAATATTTGGTGGTGTACCACAAGGCGCACAAGTAAAAGCGCTGCGTGCAGGTGTAGATATACTGATAGCAACACCTGGCAGATTGCTGGATCTGATAGATCAGAAGTTCATCAGCCTGAGCAGCATCAAAATATTCGTATTAGACGAGGCTGACCGTATGCTTGACATGGGTTTTATACACGACGTAAAAAAGACCGTTGCAAAGCTGCCTGCTAAACGTCAATCCCTCTTCTTCTCCGCTACCATGCCACCCGAAATACAGAAGCTGGCAAACACCATACTTGTAAATCCGGAGAAGGTAGAAGTAACACCCGTATCGAGCACTGCAGAAAAGATAGACCAGTATATACTTTATGTAGATAAGAAAGATAAGCGCAAGCTGCTTTCATTCATCATAAAGAATGATAAGAATATTGACAGGGCACTTGTCTTTACCCGTACCAAACATGGTGCAGACAAAGTGGTGAAAGAGCTGTATAAAGACGGCATACATGCAGAGGCTATACACGGCAACAAATCGCAAAATGCAAGGCAACGCGCACTGAATAATTTTAAAACAGGCGAAATAAAAGTTTTGATAGCAACAGATATTGCCGCTCGCGGTATAGATATCGATTTACTATCTCACGTTATCAATTACGACCTGCCCGAAGTTGCCGAAACATATGTACACCGTATAGGCCGCACTGGCCGCGCAGGTGCAGCAGGTATAGCATTCTCTTTCTGCGACGATGAGGAGAAAGATGATTTGAAAGCTATTCAGAAACTGATAGGCAAACAAATACCTGTTATAGAAAACCATCCGTTTCCTGCCAGCACTTCAAATGTTGTGAAGATTAATCTGCCTAAGAACAAAGACGTTGTGAAGCGTCCGAATGCTATTCAGAACAACACACCGAGCAAGAAACGCTTCAGCAAGAATAACAACAATAATAACAGGCCTAAACCAAAGCCTAACCAGGAGCGTTGGTAGCGTTTAATTTCATAGCTGTTTCATCATAGCTATGAAGCCATCAATATCTTCTTTGGTAGTATCGAAACTGCACATAAGGCGCGACTCATTGGTCGCGTCTTTCCATATATAGAAAGGATACGCATCCTGCAATGGTTTATTCCATTCTCGTGGTAGCTCTGCAAATACTGCATTTGCCTGCACAGGTTTTGTAACGCGCACTTGAGGGAATGCAGCCAATGATGTTGACAAGTATTGTGCCATAGCATTGGCATGCAGTGCATGTTTGCGCCATGTTTCGCCTTGCAGCATAGCTTCAAACTGAGCAGCTATAAAGCGTGTTTTGGATGCAAGCTGCATGCTTTGTTTGTGCTTGTAGGCTATGTGCTTTTTCAGCTCTGCATTGAAAACAACAACAGCTTCACCAAACATCATACCTGCTTTGGTACCACCCAATGAAAGTATATCTACACCTGTATCGGTCACTACATCTTTCAAACCACAACCCAATGATGCAGTAGCATTGAAGAAGCGAGACCCATCTACGTGCGCAAACAAATCGTTGTCATGTGCCAATGCAGCAAGTGCTTTTATTTCTTCGGTAGTATATACCGTACCGTATTCTGTAGACTGGGTAAGCGACAATAGTTTTGTCTGCGCATAGTGAATGTCACCTTTGCGTATCAGACGTTGCTGGATTACCTCAGATGTCAGCTTGCCATTTTCGTTGGATGCCAGTGGAAAGAAGCGACACCCTGTAAAGGTCTCGGGTGCTGCAGATTCATCGTTATAGATATGCGATATATCAGCACACAATACAGAATTATAAGACTGTGTAGCACTGCTGATGCTCAGCACATTTGCACCAGTACCATTGAAAACAAAATACACATCTACGTCTGCACCAAACACATCGCAAAACAGTTTGCGGGTACGAGCCGCAATGTCATCAGCACCGTAAGAACGCGCATGTTCACTATTGGCTAGTTGCAGTGCTTCCATCACTTCGGGCAGTACACCTGCATAATTATCGCTGGCAAAAGATTTCATCTGATAAATACTAAGAGCGATAAAGATAGCCCCTAATCATAAAAACTTCTATTTTGCATTATCATGAAACGCCTGATAATTGCCTACACATCCTTCAACCGTACTGAACGTATGGGTATAGTGGCATTGCTGGCTATTATCCTGATACTTATTATTACCAAAACCACTATGCACCTGTGGGTGAAACCAGATGTAAACGAGGCTGAACAAAAAGCCCTGATTGCTAAATGGGAAGCCCATCAAAACGCACCACATGCTACAAGCTATGCCACACATAGCACAGCAAATAATCACAGGGATTCCACGGTAACATTTATACTCAAACTATTCCCCTTCGACCCGAATACAGTTACCGAACATCAATTGCAGGAACTGGGACTGCAACCCAAAACTATTTCCATCTTCCTCAACTGGCGCAGCAAGGGCAAGCATTTCTATAAGAAAGAGGATTTTAAACCGCTTTATACTCTCAGCGAGGCTGAATATGAAAGACTGGCACCGTATATCACCATCAAAGTGCAGCGACTGAACCTGAACACGGCCGATTCTGCATCACTGGTAGCACTACCGGGCATCGGGGCTAAACTTGCGCACAAAATACTGGAGTACAAAAAAGAGATAGGTAACTACAATAGCGTTGAACAATTGCGGGATGTTTACCACTTTCCCGATAGTACAATTAAGCTGCTGAAAGAACGGCTGACGGTCAATTAAATATAAAATATCATCATTTGTATAATTCTTTTTGTAGAATAGTTGTGAAATACCTCTACAAAGCTGACTGCCCGAATTGATGATTGGCGAAAAAAGTCGTAAAATTGCGCTTCGATTTACCAAGTAATATATGGATTTCAACTATACAGATACCCAGATGCAAATCGCTGAAATGGTTCGCGATTTTGGCAACAAGAACATCCGCCCCCATATGATGGACTGGGATGAAACACAAAAATTCCCTGTTGAGCTGTTCCACAAAATGGGAGAGCTGGGCCTGATGGGCGTACTGGTACCTGCAGAATATGGCGGTAGCGGACTGGGCTATTTTGAATATGTAACCGTAGTAAGCGAAGTGGCTAAAATATGCAGCTCTATAGGCCTTTCTGTAGCAGCACACAACTCACTTTGCACAGGCCACATCCTGTACTTTGGTAACGAAGAGCAAAAGAAGAAATACCTGCCTAAACTGGCTAGCGGCGAATGGATAGGCGCTTGGGGACTTACAGAAGCTAATACAGGTAGTGATGCAGGCAATATGCGTTGTGTAGCTACACGCGATGGTGATGACTGGATACTAAACGGTACGAAGAACTGGATTACGCACGGTATCAGCGGTAATGTGGCTGTAGTACTGGCGCGTACAGGCGAACCACGTGCTAAGAACAACGTAACTGCATTTGTAGTAGAACGCGGCACTCCGGGCTTCAGCGCAGGTAAGAAAGAAAACAAACTGGGCATGCGTGCTTCAGAAACTGCAGAGTTGATTTTTGACAACTGCCGTATTTCTGATGCACAGCGTCTGGGCGAAATAGGTGACGGTTTTAAACAAGCTATGAAAGTACTGGACGGTGGCCGTATATCTATTGCTGCACTGTCTTTAGGTATTGCAAAAGGTGCTTATGAAGCTGCTTTGAAATATTCTAAAGAGCGTCAGCAGTTCGACCAACCAATATCTAACTTCCAGGCTATCGCCTTTAAACTGGCAGATATGGCTACGAAAATTGAAGTAGCTGAAATGCTGATATACCAGGCAGCAGACATGAAAAACCGTGGCGTGAAAATGACCAAGGAGTCTGCAATGGCTAAATACTATGCGTCTGAAATATGCGTACAGATATCTACAGATGCTGTACAGATATTCGGTGGATATGGTTATACAAAAGATTTTCCTGTAGAAAAGTTCTACCGTGACAGTAAGCTGTGTACTATCGGCGAGGGTACATCAGAAATACAAAAACTGGTTATCTCGAGAGATATTCTTACTCAATAAAATTAAAAATAATAAAGCCCCGCAGTGCGGGGCTTTTCTTTTAGTATCTCTTTTTAGAGTCTTATTTAGTTATAGACTTGTCTTTTCTATGCGGAATAGTTGAAACCTGAAATTCGTCTTCATAAACGACATAGCCGGCATTCTCTCGTTTAATCACAGTCACTTCAATGCCGTACCTCTCTATAACCTCCTTCATTTCATACATCTTTTTCAGATGTTCGGTTGCCGTACTTTTAAACCATGAGAGGTAAACATTCGGGGCATTCTTTCTTTTTGCCTTTGTAAATCGGTCCGGAGCTTCAAGGTTCACATTGAACCAATCGTTTATCTCAGTTAAATGTTTTTTATCGTAATCGTAAAGTACATCGCTCCTTTTACACAAATAGCGTAATGCGTGAAATATCCCAGTCTCAATTTCATCATATTCGTTTTTGTATTCTGTTATAAACCTTATAAACATATCGACTCATTAGCCTTTACTTGTTGCAATTTTAGCTGGTTAATTTTTATTAAAAATAATAGTTGTGATTGATGCAAAAAGAAAAAGCACTCACAAATTTGTGAGTGCTTTTGTATAAACTATTTTATTAAGTAGCTATTAATAATCACCTATTGTTGATGGCAATTGTGCAAGGGCAGCTTCCAGTTGTGCATCGTTTGGTGCTATACCATGCCATTCGTGTGTACCTTCCATGAAATCTACACCTTTACCCATTGCAGTATGCATCAGTATGCAAACAGGCTTGCCTTTACCACATGCAGCTTTTGCAGCTTCCATTGTATTAATAACTGCTTGCATATCGTTACCTTCTTTCAGCTCTATTACATGCCATCCGAAAGCTTCGAATTTTGCCTGCAGTGAGCCAAGACTCATTACTTTATCTGTAGGGCCGTCAATTTGCTGGCCGTTGTAGTCTATTGTCGCAATCAGGTTGTCTACTTTGTGATGCGCGGCAAACATGATAGCTTCCCAGTTCTGGCCTTCCTGCAGCTCGCCATCGCCATGCAGTGAAAAAACGAAGCTTGCATCACCATTCAGCTTTTTGGTAAGCGCAGCACCTGCAGCAACACTAAGGCCTTGCCCCAGCGAGCCACTTGCTATACGTACGCCCGGCAGATGCTCGTGCGTAGTTGGGTGACCTTGCAGGCGGCTGTTCAGCTTGCGGAAAGTGCCCAGCTCGCTGATAGGGAAATATCCTGAACGTGCCAACACACTGTAGAATACAGGAGAGATGTGCCCGTTTGACAGGAAGAATACATCTTCACCATTTGCATCCATATTGAATGAAGGATTGTGCTTCATGATGTGGAAATACAATGCTACCATGTATTCTGTACAGCCCAGAGAACCACCCGGGTGACCACTTTGAACGGCATGCACCATACGAACAATGTCTCTGCGCACCTGTGTGGCAATATCTTTCAGTTTATTCAGCTCCATGAATTGAGGAAATTGTGCCGCAAAAGTAGGCTTTAGAACGGAGTTTTTAAACAAAAAAATCGGGCAGATGTGTGGCTTGTGTATATTGCGTGGAATGGAAACGCCGAACGCACAAAAACGCTTTTTCACAAAACAGCTGATAAACTGGCACCATACCGATAACGACAGGCAATTGCCGTGGAAATCGGAGAAGGACCCATATAAAATATGGCTATCTGAAATAATTCTGCAGCAGACACGTGCGCTGCAGGGGCTACCCTACTACCTCAACTTTACCAAAGCCTACCCCACCATCCGCAAAATGGCGGCTGCCGATGATGAGGATGTGTACCGTATATGGCAGGGGCTTGGCTACTACAACCGCTGCCGCAATATGCTGGCTACTGCCCGCTATATCAGCAACGAGCTGAACGGTAAGTTTCCCGACACACACGAGGGTATTATAGCGCTTAAAGGGGTTGGCCCATACACTGCGGCGGCTATCGCATCGTTTGCCTACGGGCTGCCACATGCCGTGGTAGATGGCAATGTGTATAGGGTATTGGCACGTTTCTTTGGTATTGATACCCCGTCTGACGGTACAGAGGGCAAGAAGCTGTTTCACAGCCTTGCACAGGAGCTGTTGTATACAGAAGACAGTGCGGCCTACAATCAGGCTATTATGGACCTGGGGGCTACTGTATGTACGCCACAGAAGCCATTGTGCGAGCGCTGCCCTTTGCAAAAGCAGTGCATAGCCCTGAAACAGGATATGATAGCCCTGCTACCCGTGCGGGCAAAGAAGCTGAAGGTAAAAGAACGCCACTTTAACTACCTGCTGTTGCAGCACGATGACAAGATATGGGTAAACAAGCGCAGCGGTAAGGACATCTGGCACAATCTGCACGAGCTATACCTGATTGAGACCGACACACCTACAGATATAAACGACCTGAAGAAAACACCTGCCTACAAAGCACTTGGCACTGAAAGCAAGCCTGAATTTGCAGGCAGTTTGAAACAGCAACTGACCCACCAGACAATACATTCAAGGTTTTATACGCTAGGCATAGAAGCGCCCGAAACACCTGTTTTAGGACATGGTAAATGGGTGGACATCAAGGGTTTGAAAAAAATAGCCTTCCCTAAAACCATAGTTTCTTTTTTAGAAAAAAATTTTTATTTTTAATACTTAGAAAGGTTATAATTTTTTCTAATTGATAAACAACAAGTAATCTATGAGAGGCGTTAACAGAGTCATGTTGATTGGTAATCTTGGACGCGACCCGGACCTGCAACACTTGGAAGGAAATATAGCTGTAGCAAAATTCCCTCTCGCTACTACCGAAACCTTTAAGGACAAAAACGGTAACCTTGTATCCCAGACCGAATGGCACACAGTAGTACTATGGCGCGGGCTAGCAGAGCTTGCTCAGAAATACCTGCACAAAGGCAGTCTGGTGTTTATAGAAGGCCGACTGCGTACCCGTACGTGGGAAGACAAAGACAAAAACAGGCGCTTCAGTACCGAAATAGTGGGCGACAACCTAGTAATGCTGGATAAACGTAAAGAAAACGGCGATTTCCCGACACCACCGGGAGAAAGCAGCGATGTTGCCACCCCGGATATGGGCTATGACCCTAATATCGGCTCTACAAAAGACGATTTGCCATTTTAACAAGACTGTCAAAACCTTAACTTAATATCGGAGGAAAGAAGTTTTTTATTTCTTTCCTTTTTTTAATTTTGAAGGGTCACCAAACAACGACACATTGGAAAGTTCATCTGAAGGAGACACGACATTAATACCTTTCTTGCTGCAGGCCTCTACAGAGGCTTTCTCTGCTACAAACCTTACCGTATTAATCATAATCATACTTGTACTATTGCTGCTTACTGCTATTACTGCAGGTGCAGAAACTGCTTATTTTTCCCTAACTGCCAAAGACATCAACTACCTGAAGCTGAAAGAAGATGGTAGTGCAAGACAAACACTGAACCTGCTGGAGCAGCCTAAGCGCCTGCTTGCTACTATACTTGTAGCCAACAACTTTATCAATATAGCTATCGTTATTGCTACCAATCTGTTGGTTAACCAATTGCTACCTGATAGCATCAGCCCTGTAATGCTGTTTCTTGTACAGGTTGTTGCGGTTACTTTCCTGCTCGTATTGTTTGGTGAGGTATTACCTAAGGTATATGCTACGCAAAACAACCTGAAGATGGCACTGTTCTCTGCACCTGTATTGAGTGCTATGAGCAGACTATTCAAACCTGTTAGTAATATACTGGTATCATCTACCAACTATATAGAAACCAAGCTGGGCAATAAGACATCCAACAACATCAGCAACGAAGATTTTGAACATGCCATAGAACTGACCGTTGGCCACACTGCAACACGTGAAGAGGTAAACATCTTTAAAGGCATATTGAAATTCGGCAGTATAACTGCTCGCCAGATAATGCGTACACGTATGGATGTGAGCGGTGTGCCGCACGAGCTTAGTTTTCCTGAAGTACAGAAGCTGGCTATAGAAGTGGGCTACTCTCGCATGCCTGTGTATAAAGAAAGCCTTGATAAAGTTGCCGGTATCATTTACACAAAAGACTTTCTGCCATATACAGAAGATACTGACTTCGACTGGCATACATTGATACGCCCTGCATACTTTGTGCATGAAGGCAAATTCATCGAAGACCTGCTGAAAGAGTTTCAGCAAAAGCGCATACACTTTGCTGTGGTGGTAGATGAGTTTGGTGGTACATCCGGCATTGTAACACTCGAGGACATCATGGAAGAAATCATTGGCGACATTAAAGATGAGTTTGATGAGGACGACCTGCACTTTAAAAAGATAGACGACCACAATTTCATCTTCGAGGGCAAGACACTCATCAACGATGTTGCTCGTATGATAGGGCTACCGTCAGACGAGTTTGAAGATGTACGTGGCGAAAGCGATTCGCTTGCAGGTTTGATTCTTGAAATATCAGGCAAATTCCCTGCGGTTAACGAAACTGTCAGCTACAAGCACTACGACTTCACCGTGCTGAACATCGACAAGATGCGCATACAGCGTGTGAAACTTACCATCAACGAAGAAGGAGAAGAGGAATAGCGATTAATCCTTTATCAGCAGATTCATAAGCGACTGAATTTCTTCAGCTTTCGCTTCTTCGCGCTTATACCTGTAGCACAATGCCAGTTCTTCCAGCATTTTGAAGATGACGCGTTTTGATGACAGCGGAGACATGTACGCATCCCTATCGTTATAGTTTATTTTGCGCAGGTAGGTATCTACATCTTTCTGCGTGTATACCATACCACTCAGCGGATCTACATAAAACTGTATCTGCTGCACAGCATCATCGTCCTGCCTGTAGAAATGGTGCAGAGTATCGATGTAGGCAAATACAAACTGACGCGGTAGGTCTATGGCAAAAATGGGTATATCCAGCAATTCGCACAGTGCCAGGTACAGCACACCGAGCGAATAAGAATTGCCCTGTTTGCTTTCCAGCACCTGATTGATGAAAAAATACTTAGGCTCGCGCTCTGTAAGCTCGTGGCCCTGCAGTTTATAATAATTGTAAAGAATGCTATTGAAAACATTTACCTGCTCCAGCGGAGTAAGGTAATTGTTTAGTTCCAGCCAGATGTTTCTGCGTATCTGGTCGAACTGTGTAAGGATAGACGGAATATTTAAATCGGGGAATTGGTATTTGGCTACCAGTATAGCGCCACGCAGCAGCTCAGGATTTTTAGAATTGCTCCATTCTAAAAACTCATCCTGCAAATCGTTGAAGTGTACCCGGTGTATAAGCGTTTCAATACGCTCCTGTAAGCCTTCATCTACAGTTGCCTCCCACAGTTGCTCCAGATTGGGAATAATCTCCCTGCCAAAGCCCAGTAGTCTGTTGGCTACGGTATCGAAGACCTCATCATCAGGGTCATCAATCAATTGCAATAAAGCACGTATTTCTTTATTAGCCTGCATGCAAAAAACTGCCTCGTCTGTAAGACTTAAGTTACGTCAATTTTATGATTTTCCTTTCTTGCCCCTTGCCGTTTTTTTAGGCGGGTTTGCTTTCAGTTCTTCTATGATGGCTTTAACTTCCTCAATCGTCAGGTTGGCGGCAGTTTCCAATTTATCTTTCGGAATCTTATAGTTGCGCAAGCCTTGTTTTATGTATGGGCCGTAAGGGCCTTTGAGTATCTTGATTTTTTCTTTCTCGAAAATCTTGATGGTGCTTTCTGCTGCAGCTTTACGTTTTTCTTCAATCAGCGGTGCTACTTCTTCCAGCTCTACCGTATAGGGGTCCATCTCTTTTTTCAGTGAATAGAATTTGCCATCGTGCTGTGCATACGGGCCAAAGCGACCTATGTTTACAACAACATCTACCCCTTCAAACAAGCCTAGTGTACGCGGCAGCTTAAAGAGTTCCATCGCTTCATCAAGCGTGATGGTTTCGATGCTTTGGTTGGTACGCAGTTTTGCAAAGCGTGGCTTTTCCTCATCTTCTGTAGTGCCTATCTGCACCATAGGGCCAAAACGGCCAAGACGAGCAAATACAGGCTTACCGGTTGTAGGATCAGGGCCAAGCTCGCGCTCACCTTTTGCACGGCCTGCATGCTCCATAGTATGCTCTACAGACTGGTGGAATGGTTGATAGAATGTTTCTATCATTTTGTTCCACTTTTCCCTGCCCTGCGCTATTTCGTCAAACTCCTGTTCAATTTTTGCAGTAAAGCTGTAGTCCATAATCTTGTCGAAATGCTCGCTCAAGAAATCTGTTACAACCATACCCAAATCTGTAGGGAAAAGTTTGTTACGTTCTGCACCGGTATTTTCAGATTCTTTTCTTTCTGTTAATTCGTTGTTCTTCAGCGTTAGTATTTCAAAATCGCGTTTCACACCTTCTTTCTCACGTTTTTCTACATAGCCACGCTGTTGCACTGTACTGATTGTAGGTGCGTATGTAGAAGGGCGGCCAATACCTAGCTCTTCCAGTTTCTTTACCAACGATGCCTCTGTGTAGCGTGGAGCAGGACGTGTAAAACGTTCTGTAGCTCGCATCTCTGTAAGGTCCAGCGCCTGACCCGCTACAAGCGGTGGCAGCATGCCTTCGTTTTCATCTTCATCATCGTCCTCGTCCTTACCCTCTGTATATACTTTCAGGAAGCCGTCAAAACGAATAACCTCACCTGTTGCAGTCAACGGGTCAGGTTGAGATGATACATTTATTTTAGCAATCGTGCGCTCCAGTTGTGCATCCGCCATTTGGCTTGCCATGGTACGTTTCCATATCAGGTCGTACAGGCGTTGTGTATCCGTATCACCAACAGATGTGGTATTCATATCCGTCGGGCGGATGGCTTCGTGCGCTTCCTGTGCCGATTCGTTTTTATTCTGGAATTTGCGTTGCTGATAATATTTATCTCCGTATTGCTGAAATACCGCACCGCGAATATTATCCTGTGCAGTTTCAGAAAGGTTTACAGAGTCTGTACGCATATAGGTGATATGACCATTCTCGTACAGCTTCTGCGCTATCAGCATGGTTTTAGAAACAGAATAGCCAAGTTTGCGGCTGGCTTCCTGCTGCAGTGTAGATGTTGTAAAAGGTGCCGCAGGCGATTTTTTACCCGGTTTCACCTGTACATCATTAACCGCATAAGTTGCATTGATGCAACGTTGCAGGTATGTTTTGGCTGTAGCAGAACCTTTCATTTTATCTGGTCCTTCTGCCTTAAACGTTACCTTCTTATTATTAATATCAGGAGCTGTAAAGAAAGCCTCTACTTTAAAACTGCTCTCTGCTTTAAACTTGGTAATCTCACGCTCGCGCTCTACTATCAGCCTAACCGCTACAGACTGTACGCGACCTGCAGACAGATTATTGCGCATGCTCATTTTGCGCCACAGGATAGGAGATATTTCAAAACCCACAATGCGGTCCAACACACGGCGTGCCTGTTGCGCATTTACAAGGTCCATATTTACGGTACGAGGTTTCTCTACCGCTTTCTTGATAGCAGGCTTAGTAATCTCGTGGAAAACGATACGTTTTGTAGTAAGCGGATCCAGACCGAGAACTTCGCAAAGGTGCCATGAAATAGCTTCTCCTTCACGGTCCTCATCGGTAGCCAACCAAACCTCTTGAGATTTTTTTGCCAGTGATCTAAGTTCCTTTACCACCTTTTCCTTATCCTCAGAAACAATATACTTGGGTTTGAAGCCATTATTTATGTCGATGCCCATATCCTCTTTCTCAAGGTCGCGGATATGACCATAACAAGACTTCACTTCGAAATCTTCACCCAGTATTTTCTCAATTGTTTTAGCCTTTGCCGGAGACTCAACTATCAGCAGGTTTTTCGCCATTCTCAGTTAATCATTTACGCTTGTTACAACAACAAAAACGCCGTTGCGGTTTTTTTCTGACGTGTGCAATAATAAACTATTGTTTTGTAAAAAAAGAAAAAGGGTAACGAAAACGTTACCCTCTTCCTATAATATTAAACTAATTAAATATTAGTGAGCTACTACGAAACGACCAGTTTGACGTTGACCGTTAGCTTCCAGTGTATAGATATAAACACCGTTTGCCAGATTTGCAGTAGAGAAAGTAGCATTACCTTCTGTAGCGTTGTTGATGTTTTGACTAGCAACAACTTGGCCCATTGTGTTAGCAACAGATACTTTAACATCAGCAGCGTTGTTCATGCTGAATTTGATGTTAACCTGAGAAGTTGCAGGGTTTGGTACTGCAGTTACAGATTTAACTGAAGATATGTTGTTAGCAACGTCCAGTTTGAAACAACCAGGACATACTACGTGACCACCCATAGACAGGAATTCATAAGAGAACTGCAGAGAGTTCCATGTTTCGATGAATACTGCAGGAGAGTACTGAGATGAATCCATAGAGAACATCAGGCTCGCCATGCTTCTGTCAGTGAAGTCGTAGTAGTAGTAAGGCATAGCAGCATTACCGGCAGCAAAACCACCAACAGGCATCAGACGATGGTACATGTTGATTGAGTCAACATTTTTAGTCCAAGTATCGCCAGATTTAAATGTTGCAGTGATTGCAAACCTTTGACCAGCAGGGATAGTAAGACCACCACCAGGTACTGCATATACTTTATTTTTCAGTGTGATAGAACCATCAGATTTGATAGTATCACGATCAGCATCTGTCAGAGGTACTTTCCAGTATGCACGAGTACCACTTGTAGATGTAGGGAAAGCAGCACGGTTAACGCTATCTACCCTTGTAGGAGCCATACCCCACAGTGTATCTCTTGTAGTGTAGTTGCTGATGTTAGCATATTGTGCTTTTCTCAGATAGAAAGTAGTATTATCCAAAGGCACTACAGACAGTATCAGTGTATCTACGATAGTGCTAGGCCTTGTTTTTACTTTTACATAAGCAGAAGTCAGGAAAACTGAGTCTACTTTGTAGCTATCCCAAGCGTTAACTTTCATTTCGCCTGAGAAGTTTGAAGCACTATTGAATATCTGAGAAGTCAGCGGATCAACAACCTGACAAACAGAGCTATAGTTGATAGTACCAGGACCAGTAGAGAAATTCTGTCTGATAGTAGAGTCAAACCACATTGGGATTACACGGATGTTATTATCCAGTGCGTTAGACAACAATACTGTGTTAGCTGCATCGAATGGAATATACCACCTGTCAGCAGTAGCAGTTGTTTTACCAGCTGCATTTGTAGCAGGAGTTTTTGGCATACCGCTCAATCTGTAGTTTTCTACCGGCACGTTAGCAGTTCTCGACTTTTGTACAAAAGGAGCAGCTTGCTGCTTGTACTGAGCCGAAGCGCCAAACGCTATGAGGCTCGCTGTTGTAAGTACAAATAATTTTTTCATTGCAATGTTTTTAAATAGTTGACGTAAAAATAACTAAATCTTGTTAGTACAGACCAAAAAATTTGCCAAAAAAAGCAAAAATGGGGTGAATAATCATTTTTATACACTAGCGTGACAAAATATTGCGCTTCTTTTAGCGATAAATAGGGTTTATTTTTGCGCAGTTAATAGAATTTATGCTTCCAGAATTTGACAATACAGAAATCGCGTTCAGGTATCGTTCCAACAAAGATTTAAAACAAGCTCATTTCCTGTTCTCTTCTATGAGTTCGCCTGCAATAACCAGTCTGGGTATGTGGGCTACAAAATGGGCTATTTCCTGGAATCTGCCTGTAAAAGGCCTGATTAAAAGTACCATCTACAAGCAGTTCTGCGGTGGTGAAACAATGGAAGAAGCGGCTGTAGTTGCCAATACCCTTGCTCAATACAAAGTAGGGGTGATTATGGATTATGGTGTAGAAGGCAAAGAAGGCGAGGAAGAATTTGACAAAGCTGTACCTGAATTTGTAAAAGCAGTGAAATACGCTGCTTCTCAAAAGAATATTCCGTTTATCAGCCTGAAGGTAACAGGCTTTTCAAGATTCTCGCTTCTGGAAAAATTACATGCCGGCAGCCCACTATCTGATAGTGAAAACGCTGAGTGGGACAGAGTATATAACCGTATAGACACCATCTGCAAAACAGCTTTTGACAACAACATCATGGTGCTGATAGATGCTGAAGAAACATGGATACAAGGGCCTGTCAATGACCTTGCCAATGCCATGATGGAGAAATATAACAAAGCGAAAGGACTCATCTTCAACACCTTCCAGATGTATGCGCACGCTACACTGACGTACCTTAAAAAGTCTTTTGAAGAATCGAGTGCTAAAGGCTACATACTAGGCGCTAAGCTGGTACGTGGCGCCTACATGGAAAAAGAACGTGAACGCGGTATGAAAATGGGCTACCCTTCGCCTATACAACCAGACAAGGCAAGCACAGACCGCGACTATGATGCGGGCGTTCTCTTCTGCCTAGAAAGGCTTGATACAATTGCGCTATTCATAGGTACGCACAATGAAAAAAGTTGCCTGCTTGCTGCTAAGTATATGGATGAGCACGGTATTGCACACAATACTGCCAAAGTATATTTCTCTCAGCTCTATGGCATGAGCGATAATATATCTTTCAATCTGGCAGACAGTGGCTATAATGTTGCCAAGTACCTGCCATACGGGCCTGTAAAAGATGTTATCCCCTACCTGATGCGCCGCGCACAGGAAAACACATCTGTTGCCGGACAAACAGGGCGAGAGTTATCGCTCATCAACAAAGAACTGAAACGCAGAAAACTATAAAAGAAAAAGCCCCGAAAGTTTCGGGGCTTTTTTTATGTCGTTATGTAATCTCTATTTTTCGATTACGTATACATCTTCATTGTCGCGCTTCATAAGGTATTGCTCTCGCGCATATTGCTCCAATCTTTGCGGATTGCCAATCATTTCTTCATGGTCTTTCTCCATGCGGGCAATCTCGTTATTCAGGTAGGCAATATTGTCTTTAGTACTCTGCAACTCCTGCTTTCGCTGTTGCATAGACCTGAAATCATTCTGATCGAAAAAGAACATCCAAACACCGAATGCCAGTGCAGTGAGCACAAACTTGTTGGTGACAATGCTTAATACCTTTTTCATTCGCTGGTCTTTAATGAATACTAAATTAACCTAATTACCGCTTACAAACAATTACTTACCAAACTTCAGTGCTTTGGTTGGGTAGTATGCTGTAGAACCCAGTTCTTCTTCAATACGCAGCAGTTGGTTGTATTTAGCCATACGATCGCTACGAGAAGCAGAGCCTGTTTTAATCTGTCCGCAATTCAGTGCAACAGCCAGATCAGCAATTGTGTAATCTTCTGTTTCACCACTGCGGTGGCTCATGATGGTATTGTAACGCGCATGTTGCGCCATTGTTACAGCTTCTATGGTTTCTGTAAGTGTACCTATCTGGTTTACTTTTACCAGCAGGCCATTACCAACACCTTCTTTAATGCCTCTTTCCAGACGGTTAACGTTTGTTACAAACAAATCATCGCCCACCAGTTGCACTTTATTGCCTATTGCATCAGACAACATTTTCCAACCCTTCCAGTCATCTTCAGCCATACCATCTTCAATACTCACGATAGGATATTTCTTACACCATTTAACCCAGTATTCCACTACTTCTTCGCTGCTCAGTTTAGCACCGCTGCTCTTGTGGAAAATATATTTCTTCGATTTCTCGTCATACAGTTCGCTGATAGCAGCATCCATTGCAATAGCAACTTGTTCGCCCGGTTTGAAGCCTGCTTTCTCAATAGCTTTCAGTACTGTTTCGATAGCTTCTTCGTTGCTCTTAATCTCTGCAGGAGCAAAACCACCTTCGTCACCTACGTTGGTATTGAATTTCTTGTCTTTCAATACTGCCTTCAGGTGGTGGAAGATTTCAACCCCCCAACGCAAACCTTCGCTGAAGCTAGGCGCGCCTACAGGCATTACCATGAATTCCTGAAAATCGATTTTATTATCGGCATGCGCACCACCGTTCAGGATGTTCATCATAGGTACAGGCAGTGTCTTTGCATTAGCACCACCTACGTAGCGGTACAGGCTGAGGCCTGTAGCTTGTGCGGCAGCTTTTGCAGATGCAAGGCTCACAGCCAGTATTGCGTTAGCACCCAGTTTTGCTTTGTTGGCAGTACCATCCAGATCCAACATTGCCTGATCCAGACCGCGTTGGTCTGTTACATCCCAACCGTACAGTTCTTCCGCAATCTTTTCGTTTACGTTGTTTACTGCCTTCATTACGCTCTTACCGAGGTATTGTTTCTTGTTACCATCGCGCAGCTCTACCGCTTCGTGCTTGCCTGTGCTTGCACCAGACGGAACTGCGGCACGGCCCATTTGGCCATCGCTTGTGTGTACATCAACTTCTACAGTAGGATTGCCACGGCTATCTAATACCTGGCGAGCAATAATGTTGGTAATAAAACTCATATAATTGATTTTGTTATTTCGGGTGCAAAGATAATCAGTGGCGGGCATTTGTCATGTTAAAAAAAGAACGCAAGGCTAAAGCCTTGCGTTTCACTCATATTTTTCGACATTGAATTAGTTATTATACCCTCTACGGATAATACCACCTGCTATCACGTCATCGCCCTCGTATATTACTGCTGACTGGCCAGGTGCAATGCTATTCACGGCATGGTCGAATGATACACGTACACCATCGCCCTCGTTAAATATGTGGCTTACAGAACCTGCATCTTTGTAGCGGATTTTGGTTGTAGCCTCCATACCGTCCTGTATGCTGTCATATTTTACCCAGTTCAGCCCGCTTACAAACATTTCAGACTGTTGCAGTTCATGGGCCTCGCCCAGTACTACAGTATTTGTTTCGGGGATGATTTGTGTTACAAACATCGGTCTGCCGAGTGCGATGTCCAGCCCTTTGCGCTGCCCAATGGTATAGAAAGGATAGCCTTTGTGTTTACCTACTACTTTGCCATCCGACAGTACAAAATTACCACCTGCAACGCGCTCTTCCAATCCTTCTACATTGCGCTTCAGGAAGCCCCGATAATCGTTATCGGGCACAAAACATATTTCATAGCTTTCCGCTTTTTTAGAAAGCTCTTTATACCCCATATCGAAAGCCAATTGGCGAACTTCTGTTTTCAGATAATCGCCCAACGGGTAGATGCTGCGGCTCAGGCAATCCTGCCCCAAGCCCCACAGCACATAGCTCTGGTCTTTGGTCAGGTCTTTTGCTTTTGAGAGTACAAAACGGCTGTTCTCTTCACGCACTTTTACATAGTGGCCTGTTGCTATAAAATCGCAATCCAATGCATTGGCACGCTTCAGCAATGCCGACCATTTGATGTGTGTATTGCACAGCACACAAGGATTAGGCGTGCGGCCAGCCAGATATTCATCAACAAAATTGTTGATAACGGAATCACCAAATTCTTCACGTATATCCAGCACGTAGTGCGGGAAGCCGTGGTCTACCGCTGCCTGTCTTGCATCGTTGAAAGAATCAAGATTGCAGCAGCCTGTCTCCTTTTTACCACCACCAGACGATGCATAATCCCATGTCTTCATGGTAATACCCACTACTTCATACCCTTGGTTATGAAGCATCAATGCCGTAACGGTACTATCAATACCGCCGCTCATTGCCACCAATACTTTTCCGTTCCTGCTCATAGAGAAGCGCAAAGGTACAAATAAGCTGCCTTACCGACAGCCTCTGCCCATAGATATTGCGTACTTGCTTATTATTTAAGCTGATAAGGGTTAATTTTGATGTACAGATGGAATACAACGTCAGTTTCCCCACGGGCACGGTACAGTACAGCTTTTCAGACATTGGCGAATTGGCAAAAAAAGCGCCTGCTGAAAGCAGTATTATCATTACCGATAGCAATGTTGCCACATTGTATCAGCATATCATAGGCGATTATCGTACCATCATCATACCTGCGGGAGAGGAATATAAGACGGAAAATACACTGCACAATATCGTAGAGCAACTGCTGGAGTTTAAAGCCCATAAGAAAACCACCATAGTGGGCTTTGGCGGCGGTGTAGTAACAGATATTGCAGGCTATGCAGCGAGCATTTATATGCGTGGTGTACCATTTGGCTTTGTGCCAACTACCCTGTTGGCTATGGTAGATGCCGCTATCGGTGGAAAAAACGGTGTCAACTTCGGGCTGCATAAAAACATGCTCGGCAACATCAGGCAGCCATCTTTTATACTGTACGACAGCCAACTGCTGAAGACACTGCCCGAAATAGAATGGAGTAATGGCTTTGCAGAGATAATAAAATACGGTTGCATTTTCGATGCATCGCTTTTCAACAGCCTTAGCAAGTATGATATTGGCTACTACAGAGCCAATGCAAAATCGCTGGGTAAGCTGATTGAAAAATGCGTATCGTGGAAGAATAAAACCGTGACAGAAGATGAGAAAGAAAACGGTGTACGCAAGTTGTTGAACTTTGGTCATACCGCAGGACATGCCATTGAAACACTTTACAATCTGCCACACGGGCAGGCTGTATCGTTGGGCATGTTGATAGCCTGCATTATTGCAGAAAAAGAATGTGCACTACCAACAGATGTTCGAACACAATTGACAAACATTCTGGAACGTTACAAACTGCCAACGTCACTAAAGCTGCACACAGACCAGTTGATGGATATACTGGTGATGGATAAGAAACGCAGCAACAACAGTATAGACTATATACTACTCAATAGCATTGGCAGTGCATTTATAAAACCATTGCCTTTTGATACCATAAAACAAGCAACAGAAGATTTTGCAAATGCAGGCAATCATTAGTACCGGCAAGCCTTCGGGTAGCATTACCCCACCTGCATCAAAAAGCCTGATGCAGCGAGCTTGTGCGGCTGCATTGCTACACACAGGCAAAACAATTATCAATAACCCCGGAATATCTGATGATGATAAGGCGGCACTGAATATCATTCAGCAATTTGGCGCACATGTGAGGCATAGCAAAGACTATGTTGAAATAACATCACATGGCATCAACCCGATAAGTGATAGCATCAATTGCCACGAAAGCGGTTTGTCTGCCAGATTGTTTATACCTATTGCTGCCTTGTATCATCAGCAATTAACCATAACAGGAGAAGGCAGTTTGCTATCTCGCCCGATGGATGTTTTCGGAGAGATATTCCCTTCAGTGGGCGTCAGCATACTGAGTAATCATAATCTGCTGCCTATCACTATAAAAGGCCCGTTACATCCGCAGAACATATCAATAGACGGCTCTCTTAGTTCGCAGTTTCTTACAGGGTTGTTATTCGCTTATGCATTTGCTGCAAAAGAAGTTGTAACAATAACAGTAAGCAATCTTAACAGCAAACCATACATTGACCTTACATTGGATGTGCTGCGCAAATTCGGAAAGAACATTACTAACGATAATTACAAAACCTTTACCATCCACCCGCAACCTGCGCTTCACGATGATATAGAAATAACTATAGAAGCTGACTGGAGTGCCGCAAGCAATTTTGTAATAGCTAATGCAATAGCAGGTGGTATTGATATCAAGAACCTTAACCAATCATCGCAACAGGCAGACAGTGCCGTTTTGCAGGTAGTAACCAACGAACGAAAATCTTTCAGTTTTGACGCAACAGACTGCCCCGATTTAATACCTGTACTTACCATCTACTCAGGTACATGCGATGGCATAAGTACTATCAGCGGCATCAACAGATTGATACATAAAGAAAGCAACCGCATAACAAGCACAACCGCGTTATTAGATAAGCTCGGTGTTGAATTTGAGCTTGGAGAAAACACAATTAAGATAACGGGAGTACAACAATTTAAAAGCTGTGTTGTAGATAGCAATAACGACCACCGTATAGCCATGGCAGCAGCAATCGCGGCTTTGTATGCAGATGGAGATATAACAATCAACCATGCAGAAGCTGTGGCGAAGTCTTACCCCGGCTTCTTTAAAGACTTGACTGCATTGGGTGTAAAATGTAATTTGAACTATGAATAGTTTCGGGCGAATATTTCGTGTACATATTTTTGGAGAGTCTCATGGACCTGCTGTTGGTATTACCATCGATGGTTGCCCTGCAGGCATTCCACTTTCTGCAGAAGATTTTGAGAAAGATATACAGCGCCGCAAAGCAGGCGCGGCAGGCACTACCCCACGCAAAGAAGATGACGCACCTGAAATACTAAGCGGTGTTTTCAATAACATAACTACAGGTGCGCCTATCACTATCATATTTTGCAATAACAATACACGCTCTGCAGACTACGAAGCACTGCGCGATACACCACGCCCCGGACATGCAGATTTTGTGCTGCACAAAAAATTTGATGGCTATAACGATTATCGTGGCGGCGGGCACTCTTCGGGCAGGCTGACAGTATGCCTTGTTGCAGCAGCTGTGGTAGCCAAGAAGGTATTGAATGGAATAGCTATCAACGCGACACTGGTAGAAGCAGGCGGCAGTACAGACATTGAAGCTGCCATACAAAAAGCAGTAGACGAACAGGATAGTATTGGCGGCATTGTGACCTGCACGGTAACCGGGCTGCCTGTAGGGCTCGGAGAACCTTTCTTCGATTCTACCGAATCTTTAATCAGTCACATTGCTTTTTCTATTCCCGCTGTCAAGGGTATAGAATTTGGCAGTGGTTTTGGTGCAGCAAAAATGAAAGGCAGCGAACATAATGATGCTATTACAGATGCAGATGGCACAACAAAGACTAATTATGCAGGTGGTATAAACGGTGGTATTACAAACGGCAATGAACTGAACTTCCGCATAGCGGTAAAACCTACCAGCAGCACACCAAAAGAGCAGCAAACATGGAACAATAAAACCCAACAAGTAGAGGCATTTACCGTAAAAGGCAGACACGATCTGTGCATAGCACTGCGCGTACCTGTAGTGGCAGAAGCTGCTGCTGCTATAGCATTGGCCGATATGCTGTTGCTGAATAAGTAGGACCAACAACATTAGTAAAAAAGAAAAGCCTCGCAAATGCGAGGCTTTTAATATTATGTAATCTGCAAAGATTATTTAGACCAAATTGAAGGTTCCCCTGTGTTTACACCATAGTCATTTGTCATATTGTTTGACAAATCTTTGATAGTGTAACGCACTGTCAGCTGACCATGCTTAGCATAGAATGCATCGTACTTCAAAGTTCCTTTACCTTGAATTTCGTAGCCGTTGATAGTTTGTTGAGGAATAGTGATTTCATCACCGCTGATACGAATGTTAACAGGCTGTGTTATATTGTTATTGAAGCCATTAACTATCATTTTAGTCATATCAGAACCATAGTCAATACTAATTTGATATTGAGTAGTTTCTGTATATGTACCTTTTTCATATACACTCCACACACCTTTATACTTTTCGCGGGTTACAATTTCACACTGTGTACCTTCATAACCTGCTGCACAGATACAAGCACCATCTTTACATACACCACCGTATGCACAAACGATAGCTTTGCATTTATCACTATTACAAGATGAATATGTTACAGTTACGAATGCTGCAATTGCAAAAAATGCTGAAATAGCAATAGTCTTTAAACGGGCTTTCATTAGCTCATCAATTTTATCGAAGCTTAAAGATAAAGGAAACAATTTTAAAATGCAACAGCTTGTTAAATTTCTATGACAATGCTTCTTATATATTAGCCACAGGTTACAAAACAAGCATTTAAATATTACTAATACTACCTTTCAACCTCGGCTTTGTAGGCTTTTATGCCCCTGAAAATAGCCAATGCAATTTCATATTGCCCACGTTCAGAGTTCATGTATACCTCTTCATCCGGGTTATTGATATAACCACACTCTACAAGCACACCTGGCATTGCGCTACCTGCCAATACTTCCAATCCTTTCTGCATTACACCTCGGCTGCTCCTTCCCTGATATTCAAACTGCTCTTGCACTTTAGTACCCAGTATTACGCTACGGCTCAAAAAGGCTTTAGCATACTGCGCAATAATGATATCAGTCATAGGGTCGCTTTCATCCAATATACCGGGTTCTTCAGCTACTGTTTCACCATATTCACCAATTGCATTTTCTTTTTGAGAATTGCGATGAAGCCCTAACACGTAGCTTTCAGTACCTGTGGCAGTTGTTACATTATTGTAAGTCACTTTGTAAATAGGCTGCTGCATGCGTTTTTTGCCCTTCTTCACAGTTCTGTACCCCACAAGCTCTCTATATTTCTTCATTGCAGATGAGTTGATGTGCACAGATATAAACACATCTCCTTTAGACTCATTGGCTATTCTATGTCTTTCCGGCAATGTCGGATATTCGTCTGTAGTACGGGTATATATCACCTGCACCCCCTTCATACTATCATTTATCATTCTGCCAAGACGCTTAACAATAGCCAGTGTCAGTTCCTTTTCCAAAGAAAACTGGCCTTTTGCACCTGCATCCTTGCCACCGTGGCCGGCATCCAGCACAATTTTTGTTATCTTATTAGCGTTAGCTGCAACAATATTGGGTATGAGTCCTATTAAAAGTATAAATGATAATAATCTGATGCGCATGATTTACCTGCTTGCAATTGGGTTAAATATACAAATTCATAGACGTACCGAAGCAATTACCTATTTTTGCGTCCGTTCATGAGCCTGCGTGGTAAAATTATCTCAAATTTCCCAAGCTGCCACCGTTTTAGTCTTATAACGGTTGTAATTTTTATGCTTGTATTAACAAACATAAAATATACACATGCCCAGCAAGTACCTGATACGACCATTAGCCTGAAGGCAGATACGATAAAAGTAGACAGCGTTCTTGCTAAAGATAGCCTCACTGCAAAAAAAGATTCTGCAGCTAAAAACAGCCTGGAAGATCGACTGGGCATCAAAATCTCTCCGGATGCACTACCAAATGTGGTAACAGCCGAAGCATCCGATTCCGCAGTGCTTAACATGAGCGAAAACATGTTTGAACTGTATGGTAGTGCCAAAGTAAGCTTTGAAGAAATGAAGCTGAGCGCTCATAAAGTATCTTACCAACAGTCTAAAAACATTGTTATAGCTGCTTTGTCTGAGGATAGTGCCATTGCCGCAAAAGGGAAACCAGAATTTACACAAGGGCAGGAAAAATTCACTTACGACTCGCTGCAATATAACTTCAAAAGCAAACGCGCCATCGTTCGCAATGCACACTCACAATATGGCGAAGGCTTTGTGATAAGCGAACAGGTAAAGCGTAATCCTGACCAGAGTATATATGGCCTGCACAGCGTATACACCACCTGCGCGCTTGATGAACCTCACTTTGGCATCTATGCACAGAAAATAAAACTGATACCTAACCGAATTGTTGCATCGGGGCCAGCCAACATCAGAATAGAAAAAATACCGACACCACTGTTTTTGCCTTTTGGATTGTTTCCTATCACACAAGGGCAACGCTCAGGCTTCAAGATACCCACTTACACCATAGATGAACAGAGAGGATTAGGTTTACTAAATGGCGGCTACTATTTCAGCATCAGCGACAAGGTTGATTTACTGGCTGAAGCGAACTTTTTCACAAGAGGTAGTTGGGCTTCGAACCTTTATAGTCAATACGCGAACAGGTATAGGTACAACGGTGCCCTGTCTTTCAGATATGCTTACAATAAATACGGTGAGACCTATGAAAGCAATTCAAAAATTGTGAAAGACTTCAACATACAATGGCTTCATCAGTCAGATGCCAAATCTCGCCCGGGAGTTAGCTTCAGTGCCAAAGTAGATGCGGGTACATCTACCTACAATGCCAATAATAGTTTTGTTGCCAATCAGATATTACAAAACCAATACCAATCGAACATTACCTATACCAAACGTTGGCAAAACAAACCAATATCATTAACGGTAGGTGCCAACCACTCGCAAAATACACAGTCAAGGCTTGTAAATGTAACCTTGCCTTCTGTCAGCTTTTTCGTCAATGGCTTTAACCCTTTCCAGAGCAGAAAGCGCGTTGGTGAACACTGGTACGACAAAATAACCGTACAGTATACATTTGATGCCAGAAACAAACTACAGTTTTACGACTCCTCATTCAGCTTTAGTAAACTGTCTTTGGGCCCAATGGTGAATGGCATACAACACAGCATACCTATCAGTGCTTCCTACAACGTTCTGCGCTTTATAAAAATGAGCGTTAATGCTAACTACAAAGAATACTGGATGACACGCCGTATGTATAAGTCTTACGACATTGCAAATGCACGCCTTGACACTACTACATACAGGGGGTTCTATACTGCACGCGACTTTGATGCAAACATTCGTTTTTATACACAGATATATGGTATGAAAATGTTCAAGAAAGGTAGCAGAATAGCCGGCATAAGGCATGTAATATCGCCTGAAGCAAGCTTTGGCTATGTACCTGACTATGCAGCTGCCCCTTTCTATTACGGCTACCGTACTAGGCTAGATGCTACGGGCACCCCTACCTACCAATCAGCGTACGAAGGCAATGAATTTATTCCCGGCCTCAATCAATTTGGAAATATGCGCAGCGCTGTCGGCTTTGGTATTGACAACAACCTGCAGATAAAAGTAAAAAGCGGCAAAGACACAACCGGATTTAAAAATATCAGGCTGATTGATAACTTCAAAATTAACGGAAGCTATAACCTTGCGGCCGACTCTTTCAACTGGAGCAACTTCAATATGAGTTTATCTACAATGCTTTTCAATGTAGTAAACATGAATGCAAATGCCAGCTTCGACCCTTATGCATTCGACTATCAAAACGGACGCAGAAGCAGAGATTTGCAATGGAACGGACATGGTGGACTGGTGCGTTTTCAGAATGCAAACGTGGGTCTTAGCGCAAGCCTGAACGGGAAGAAAAAAGAAAGCAGATCAGCCTCAGGCTCTGACGAATACAGGCGACTGATGATGTATGGCAGGTACGATGATTATGTTGATTTCAACATTCCATTCAACATGACTGTTGCGTACTCATTGAGCCTGACCAAACAATATTCTGCATTTTCAAAAAGAGATACAATGGTTGTATCTCAACACTATATGGAGCTGAATACAGATGTAAACATTACGTCTCGCTGGAAGGTGGGTGTGAATACAGGATTCAATCTGATAACTAATGAATTGCAACTTACCTCTATAAACATATATCGCGATATGCACTGTTGGGAGTTGCGTATGAGTACTGTACCATTTGGGCCACGCAAAAACTATTTCTTTACACTTCAGGTAAAAGCGTCTGTACTTCAAGACTTGAAACTTGTAAGAAGAAAGGATTATACAGAAACTATATCGCGGTAGTATCTGATATTAGTTTATTGACGATTTTTAACCACACATCTGCACCGGCATTGCTCCAATGTGTGTCGCCACGCCAATACATATTTTCTGGATGCAACTTAAACGGCGTGTATATATCAATAACTTTCATCTTCAAATCGGCATGCTGCTGTATACGCGGTATCAGCATATTGTACCCTTCAGGCTCATATATAGTAACAGCATTGGGAATTATTGAAAGGTATACTTCGTCAAATCCCGCAGCTTTATATCTAGCATTCAAATCATTGAACACGTCAACAAGTTTATTGATTTCATCCTGTGTTACAGGCGTCGCATATCCTTCTTTCAATTTATCTGATGTAGTTTCCTTTAAAAATATTCTATCCCCTTTATCAGCAACTACTACATTACCGGATGCCCTGTTAAAAGCTTTATAAGTCATTAATGCTTTCAGTTTCCTTACAGGGCTAATGAAGTTATAGCTGAACAAATTGTATTCGATGTTCTGATTAATATTATCGTTAAAAAAAGTAGTTATATCAGGCATCGTAATTGCTGCTTGTTTAATACCAATATTTTGATGTGCTAAAAGTGCTAATTGTGGTTTAACTGCTTTACGTTTTACTTCATTGGCCATTCTGTTATTAGCAAAATAATTCCTTACTATTCTTTCAGTGCTTTCAATTATCAGTACGTTTTTCTTAGTGCTATCTATTTCATAATCCAATGAACCGAAAAAACGCCTGCCGAATTGGAACCTGTCTGCACAAAAATCTGTATCACGAAAATGCATGGTATAACTATCGCCCCACAACACTAAGTTTACAGCTTTTCCATTATCACAGTTGCGCGGTGCAAATACCCTTTGCCTCGGTTTGTGAAAGTCTTTTACGTAATACAGATAAGACATACCTACCAGATCGCCCTCGTATGCGAAATGTGAACCCCACCATTCATCATGTTCGTTTCTTGCATCAGATATTTTTTGCATCATATCTTTTGAGGTAGACAAATACAAGAGTGCCAACCCAAAAACTATCAAGCAATATGTCAATACCTTTTTCAACATCTTCTAAAACTGGAAATAGATAAACTGGTTTTCGCTGAATACACCAAACACATAACACAGTGCTAGCATTGCAACAGTATATGTATAAAACTTCTTATCGCTCTCCATCCTGTATCCTTGCACACGGAATTCTTTAACCATCATTACCACAATCAGCAATACCGAAAACAATAGCTCTGCAATATTCAAGCCCATTGCTGTGTCTCCACCCTGCAAGCTCAGTATGTTTGCTATGTACATCATTGCCTGGCTTATATTACTTGCACGGAAGAATATCCAGAGTATCGTCACTGCAATAAATGTAATGATGGCTTTCAATGTATTTGCAGCAAGCGATTTTGTTTTTTCGCTACTACCGGCGAATATTGTAACCAATAAGCCATGCAGGCCGCCCCACATTACAAACGTCCAGTTGGCACCATGCCACAAACCACTTAGCAGAAACACAATGAATACATTGATACGCCTGCGCAGCTCTCCTTTCCTATTGCCCCCAAGCGGTATGTACACATAATCTCTGAACCAACCAGATAGTGACATATGCCATCGCTGCCAGAATGTGGTAATGTTGGAAGATGTATAGGGCTGCGAGAAGTTCTCCATCAGCTTTATATTCATAACTCTGGCAGCACCGATACCTATATCGCAGTAGCCGGAGAAATCGCAATATATCTGGAAGGAATAGAATACAGCACCAATGGCCAACACATACCATGCAGCAGATGCATGATTATCAAAAGCATAATCCACCACCATTGCCAGCCTGTCTGCAATCACTACTTTTTTAAAGAAGCCCCAGAGCATTCTTACCAACCCTTCTTTTATATTCTCCCAATTATATGGCCTGTACTCATGTAGCTGTGGCAGTATATTCTGCGGACGCTCAATAGGACCTGCTACCAACTGCGGGTAAAACATTACGTACAATGCATATGTAGCAAAGTTTCGTTCTGCCGATTGCTTACCTCTGTATACCTCTATGGTATAACTCATAGCCTGAAACGTATGGAATGACAGACCTACAGGCAATACAATATCCATCAGGCTGTATTGCTTATCAATGCTTGCCATGTGCAGCAAACCGTTCAGATTCTCAGCTAGAAAATTGAAATACTTGTAGTATGCCAGTATACCAATATTGGCAATCAGGCTCATTATAAGCCATAGCCTCCTGCCTTTACCCTGTGTTCTTTCAATTAATATACCCGCTATATAGTCTATGATAATTGTAGCCCCCAGTATCAGGATGTATTTGGGCACAAAAGACATATAGAAGTAGCAACTGGCTATCAGCAGCAGCAAATTGCGGCTCTTTTGCGTTTTCAGGGTGTAGAACCATAGGGTAACAACCATGAAAAAAACCAGAAACTGTAAGGAATTGAACAACATATGCCCGTCTGTACTGCTTTGTGCCTGATGTATCTGACCGTAAAAAAAGATAAAATAAACTATATCTGCTTACTCTGACGGGTAAATTATACTTTTGCCCATCATTTGATTATTTTTGTACCGCGTTATTGCTAATAAATTATAATTAACATACATATATGGCAGTTGTTGATTTGGTAATGCCTAAGATGGGTGAAAGTATCATGGAAGCTACCGTGCTGAAATGGCACAAAAAGCCGGGTGATACCGTGAGAATGGATGAAACAATTCTGGAAATAGCTACAGACAAAGTAGACAGTGAAGTACCATCTACTGCTGCCGGTACTATCACCGAGATATTATTTAAAGAAAACGACGTAGTACCTGTAGGTACAGTAATAGCACGTATAGATACTGCCGGCGGTAGTGTTGCAGCACCTGCACCACAACCTGCAGCAGCAGCGCCTGCTCCAGCGCCTGTAGCGTCAGCACCTGCTCCGCAACCTGCGCCTGTGGCTGCACCAAGTGCAGCGCCTGTTGTTAGCAATGGCGATGGCGGCGCACGTTTCTACTCTCCGCTGGTACTGAACATTGCCTCTAAAGAAGGCATTGGTATGGCAGAACTGGAAGCAATTCCGGGTACAGGCAACGAGGGCCGTGTTACCAAAAAAGATATCCTAAACTACCTGGCCAACAGAGGTAATGGTGCTCCTGCACCGGTTGCTGCTCCTGTAGCGCAAGCGGCAGCGCCTGCTCCACAGCCGGCACCTGTTGCTGTAGCTCCGGCACCAGCCGCACAAGCTTCGCCGGCACCTGCGGCTAACTATGGCAACAATGTAGAGATAATAGAAATGGACCGTATGCGCAAGCTGATAGCAGACCACATGGTTCGCAGCAAGGCTACTTCTCCGCACGTTACCAGCTTTACAGAGTGCGATGTTACAAACATCGTTAACTGGCGCAACAAGGTTAAAAGCTCTTTCGAAAAGAAATACGGTGAGAAAATCACCTTCACGCCAATCTTCATAGAGGCTATCGTGAATTGTATTCGCAAATACCCGATGATCAACAGCAGTGTTGATGGCGATAAAATCATCGTTAAGAAAGACATCAACATTGGTATGGCTACAGCATTGCCAAGCGGCAACCTGATAGTACCTGTTATCAAAAACTCTGACACTAAAAACCTGCTGGGCATCACTAAAGATGTAAACGGAATGGCTAACGCAGCACGTAACAATAAGCTGAAAGCTGACGATACACAAGGTGGCACTTTCACGCTGACAAACGTTGGTACTTTCGGTAGCCTGATGGGTACGCCAATCATCAACCAACCACAGGTGGCTATCCTGGCAGTTGGTAGCATCAAGAAACGCCCTATGGTTCTGGAAACAGAAAATGGGGATGTGATTGCTATCCGCCACATGATGTACCTGTCGCTGAGTTACGATCACCGTATTGTTGATGGCTCTCTTGGTGCAAGCTTCCTGACTGCTGTTGCAAACGAACTGGAAGCATTCGACCCAAGCAGGGAAGTGTAATAAGAATACAATCAACCTCAATAAGAAAGCCGCTGTAATCAGCGGCTTTTATGTTTATATCATTGTTTGCAATTACACTTCATTCTCATATACCCTTTTCACCCTTTGCGATATACCGGTCATCATTTCGTACGGTATGGTATCTGCCCATTCAGACAATTGTGTCAATGGCAATTGCGGACTGAACACTACCACTTCATCGCCTTCCTTCGCCTCTGGAATATCTGACACATCTATCATGCACATATCCATACACACAATACCTACAAGTTTGGCAGGCTTGTCATGTACCAATACATGTGCTTTACCATTGCCCAACGCGCGCGGATAACCATCTGCATAACCGATGCTGATGGTAGCAATACGTGTTTCTTTATCTATATGCCCTTTGCGGCCATAGCCAACTGTTTCACCGGCAGGTATGGTTTTTATTTGTGCGATGGTTGTCTTTAGTGTGCTGATTTGTTTCAGTTCTTTTTGCAAGAGCCTGCTGCCATCTATCCCATACAAACCAAGGCCAAGCCTCACCATATCGTAATGCAATTCAGGGTGTCTGGCTATCGCTGCAGAGTTACAAATATGCCTCAATGGTTTGTTTGGCAGTCGTGTTAGCAGAGCGTGGCTCATTTGTTCAAACTGTTCCCGTTGATGCGCTGTAAAAGCATCAAGCGTCGGGTCTTCGCTAGCTGCCAGATGGCTGAATATACTTGCCACCTGTATATGCGCATTATTATCGCAATGCTCCATGAGAGCCTCCAGTTCGTGTGGCATAAAGCCAAGGCGGTGCATGCCGGTATCCAGTTTAATATGCACAGGATAGTTCTTTACCTGTAGTGTTTGGGCAATGCTTGTAAACAATTCTAAAGAACGTACGTTGTATATCTCGGGTTCAAGTTTCCACGCTATCATCCTATCGAACGACGAAGCATCAGGACTCATCACCATAATAGGCATTGTAATACCTGCCCTGCGCAGTATGATACCTTCATCTGTATAAGCAACAGACAGATAGTCTACTCCTGAATACTGTAAGAGGTGGGCTATTTCATAACTACCGCTACCATAAGAAAAAGCTTTCACCATTGCCATCACTTTCACGCCCGGCTTCAGTTTACTTCTGAAAACATTCAGATTGTGAGTGAGTGATGATAGATTGATAGATAATATTGTTTGGTGTACTTGCTGCTCCAGCAACATATCTATCTTCTCAAAAGCAAATGCACGGGCACCTTTCAGCAGTATAGCTTCGTTATCAAAAGTTATCAGGTGGAATTTCTTCAAAAACTCATCTGTAGATTTGAAGAATATGCTGCGCAGCTTTTTATACTTCCTGAATATGGACTTATGTTTGTACAATGCAGGACCAATGCCTATAAACCGTTGAATATTCATACGGCTGATAAGCTCTGCCACTTCTTCATACAATTCTGTATCGGGCCTTGCTATCTGCAACAGGTCTGATAATATTACGGTACGCTGTTGATGTTGTTTTTGCTGCTCCAGATAATCAAGCGCTATCATCAGCGATGTCATATCAGAATTGTACGTATCGTTGATAATAGTACAATCGTTGATGCCATGCCTCAGTTCAAGACGCATGGAAACAGGCTGCAGGCGTTGCATCCTTTCTGCAATCACATCTTGCTTTATACCCATCAACAGCAATACAGACCAGCAGTGTATAGCATTCTCTACAGATGCTGCATCGTGAAATGGTATTGCTATAGAAAGCGTTTCGCTTTTATAAACCGCAGTAATATTAGTCTTACCTGCCTCTGTTTTTACTTCCTGTATGTACAGGTCAGCATCTTCATTCTTCTGCGACCATGTAAATAACCGTAGCGGATTCTCTCCACCATGATTACGCACGTTCGACTTATAATGAACAACCAACTCGTTCAATTCAGGATAATCTATGCAATAGACAAGTTCCCTTACATTTCTAAACAAGCCGAGCTTTTCATTTATCTTCTGCCTGTTGTTCAGAAAGCCCTCGCTATGTGCTTCGCCTATATTGGTAAATACACCTATTGTAGGTTGAATGATTTTCTCAAGCCTTTGCATTTCATCGGGCTGAGAAATACCTGCCTCGAATATGGCAAGTTGTTGTTCTGGTTCCAGCAGCCATACAGACAGTGGCACACCTATTTGCGAATTATAACTTTTAGGACTGCGGACTGTATTGTAACTCTCCTCCAACAACTGATACAACCACTCCTTCACTATCGTCTTACCATTGCTACCTGTAATGCCTATTACGGGTATATCAAATTGCTTTCTGTAGCCTGCAGCTATCTGCTGCAATGCATGCAGCGTATCATGCACTTTTATAAAAGAAGATGCTGGATATTGTTGTACATCCACATCTTCGCTAACCAAAAAATTGCGAATACCCTTTTCGTAGCCCTGTTGTATAAAACTATGTCCGTCTCTACGATTTGTCTTCAGTGCTATGAACAGTGCCTTTTCAGGCTCTGCTACCTTTCTTGTATCTATTACCAGTTCTTCTACAGGCACACTACTTTCTTGCAACAGCAGCGTACCGTTACACCATTTTTTCAATTGTTCTGCATCCGGCCGTTTCATCTTCTTACTTCTTAGTAACTAAATTATATAATAAGAAAGAAAAGATCCGGGTTATTTCCCGGATCCTCCAACTTTATATACATTTCCCGGAACTTCAGGAACGTCTGTTTTTCCTTTTATGCCGGTGGTATCATCAGCATCATAAAACTCGAATGCTTTACGAAATATCTTATCGAATGTAAAACGCTGTATAATAACCGTGTCTTTAAAATTATTTATCACAGCATAAAACCTATCAGCATCAAACTTATTATCTATGCCGGGAAAAGGTGTCAGCATATTTTTACTTCGCCTGTTCAGTGGCATCCAATATACATCTGCATGCGCAGTAGCACCTTTTACAGAAGTAACATCAATACCACAATACTTAGGCACAGACTTGATTATAGAATCTAACTTTATGGTACCGTTGATATAGCCCTCGCTATTTATATTCTCAAAAAAACGGCTATAAACCCCTGCCCTTCTTTTATTCAATGGTTTTCCTGTCATCAATGCTTTATCTATCTGTACCTCTATATTATCTGCAGCAATGCGTTTCAACGTAAAGCTATTTAAAGGCTCTTCGGTATAGGTAACGCTTACAGATTTCAATTCATTTTCCGGCACATTAAATACAGTTCTATCTCTATAATCTTCAAAAGCTGTACTGTACCTACTCTCTAAATAGCCCTGAAATCCGGGTATCTGTACAACATAAGGCATTTCACTTCCCTCCATAAGCATGTAGCTACCGGTGTTATTATTTGCCTCGCCTACTACATAAAACACACGAATCTTATCCCCGCTTTTATCGTACACCTCAATCTTGATGCCTTCACCTGCCATCATTTTTATCACATTGTCATAGGCGCTTTGTGGCACGGGGTACTGTGCTACCTGCTTGTTAAGTGTTGTGAGTATTATATCAACAGGCTGTTTCAATGCCGGATATTTTCCATCTAATATCCAATGTCCGTCTTTGCGCTCCAGCAGTATTTGTTTGCCCTTTTTATCGGCAAGAAATATTTTATATACCGAGGCTGTATCTGCAATCTGAAAACCTGCTTCATTTTTAGAGAACGCATCTTTTTCTCTGAATACAAAATACCATACACCAGCTCCCAACAGTGCTAATACTAAAAAATACAATAACGTCTTCTTCATCTTATGCTATTATTCACTAACAAACTCTATTTCTTTTCGTACTTGCGCTTGCGGAAGAAAATGAATGCAGATGCAAACATTAATACCAGTAATATCGGCAATGCTATGTTTACAAGGCGCCACTTCAGTTTCTCCTCTTTAACCCTGCCACTATCCAGCATACGTAGTTTGGCATCTTTAGCACGTGCTTCCAGCAAGCCACCATCGTCTGTCAGATATTCCAGACAGTTGCTTATGAACTCTTTATTTGCAAATCTTGTTTCTGTAAATCTCCAATAGCCCATTTCCATAGGACCATCCTTCTGCGAAAAATCATTCTCCATCATTTCGCCATCAGATATTACAATCATTTTTGTTGGTACATCTGCAACTTGCTTGAACGGGCGTTTCAGCGAATCCTGCAATATTTTCAGGAATGTAGGCGCAAGCCTGTTTTGAAATAATGAATTGAATTTACCTTCCAACAAAACGGCTGCATTCTGATATGGCTTCTTAAACATATCAGGCGTCATCTGATATCGCAACATACTGAGGCTAACCCTGACAGGGAACGCTTCTGTACGGCTGTATTTTGATGACTGCAAAAGAACAGTTTTTTGAATACCCGGTGTATTATTTACAGTATCTATGCTATTTACAAATCGGCCAAAAACTGCACTGATATTTTTCACTATCGGATGCTGAGAAGTAGGTGTAAATATCGGGTAGAATATCCATGGCCTTAATTGCATTTGCGGCTCGCCCTTTTGTGCAGCTACCAATATTGGCAATGGCAGACATTGTTGCAAGTCTTCTATCAGATCCAAATTGATTCGCGCGCCGTATTTGAACAGCATATCATCTATTTCCAGTCCATAATCTAACGTCATAAACTGTTCAGACTTCTGCAGGCTATCCAGTGGTGTATACAACTGGTCTATCGCCCACAATATCCTTCCGCCTTCCATCACGTACTGATCTATCTTAAACTTCTCCCTGTCGTCAATAGGCAACGTTGGCCTGTTAATAATAATGGCTTTATAGCTTTTAGGTATGAATGCATTAATAGACAAATCAAACGTATCAACCTTATACTTTTGATTCAGCATGTTAAACAGATCGTACGTATTAAGCCCCAGGGCTTCTCCATGACCTACTATATAAGCAATCGTTTCTTTATCGGGTTTGTTCAGCTTATTAATCGCATCGGCCAGTTTATACTCCAAGAGATTTTCTGAATTATTCAGATTTTCCCATGGGCTTACCCATTTATTATTTTCTAACAGATTAACTGCTGTTTCTTTGCCTCGGTATTGTACCAATACATACGGAAATACCCATTTTTCTACATACCCGTCCTCTTCATTGCTTTGCAGATTGATAGCAAATATCCCTTTCTCTGACAATTCTTTCGATATCGCTACTTTTTCCTCTTCGTTCTTACCCTCAAACGGGTCTGTGAAACGAAAAACTATTTTACTGCCGGCAACGCCTCTGAAAGACTCCAGCCTTTCGCGCGTGGCATCGGAAAGGCGCTGAAAGCCTGCAGGGAATTGCCCCTTCAGGTATACCGTCACTACAGCTACATCATCCATACTTTTCAGCATTTTGATTGTAGGTGCAGAAAGTGTAAAGCGTTTCTCTTTGGTAAGATCTAAACCCGTATGATATCGTGCTGCCAGTATGTTGATACCTACTAATATGGCAGCCAGCATCAGCATGCGTAATACGGCCTGCCTCATTTGCGATTTTCTCTTGTTCGAATTCTTTGTTGCCATATAGCGTATTAATCCTGTTTAGCCGTGTCCCATGTGCGGCTGTTGAGCGATAAACGTGTAAGTGAAATAAACAATACTACCACAGAGAGGAAGTAAATGACATCTCTGGTATCAATAAATCCGCGGCTGATGGAATTATAATGGAATGACATACCCACCATGCCCAGATAGTAATCCAACCCGTTTGTAAATGCAGGTACTTTGCTTAGTGCTTCAAAACCGCTGTACAACAAATAGCATGAAAAGAGGGCTATTAAAAAACCTACAATCTGATTATTAGCCAGCGAAGAACTGAAAACACCTATGGCAGTAAAACCCGCCACCAGAAACAGTAGCCCGATATACGAGCCAATAATACCTCCGCTATCAATCGGATTTCCCTCTACCGACAAATTGCTGATTGTGTATACATACAGCAATGTTGGCAACAGCGCAAATACAACCAGTAGGAGCGATGCGAAATATTTACCCAGAATGATGTCAGTATCTCTCAATGGTTTTGTCTGCAACCACTCTATAGTACCTCCCCTGAATTCATCAGCAAATGAACGCATTGTTACTGCAGGTATCAGCAGCATCAGAAACCACGGCGCCAGCTCGAAAAAGCTATCGAGTGTTGCATACCCGCCCGGTCGCAATATTGTATATTGAGGTAATACCCAGATAAACAGGCCGCAAGCTATCAGGAAAACCAGTATAGCTATATACCCTACAATGGAACTGAAAAAAGAATTGATTTCTTTTATAAAAATACTACGCATATGTGCATACCCCCTTTGTGTAAGGGATGGCAAATATAACAAAACGCACGGGCTTTATCAGTCATCATAATGTGTTAAAACCTGCACGAATAGTATTTTTAATCATATTGCTTCATCAGATAATCATACGGTTCCAGAAAGTGGTGTACAAACACATTGGAACTGGTATCCGAATACAGCTTGTGATAGTCTGCCTTGGGCAGTAATACGATAGGGCTACCTGCCCTCATATAGTTATTACTATTATAAAATTCAGGTCTATTCATGTCCTTATACTGCTTCTTCACCATCTTGAAAGCTTCTTCTCCCAAAAAGCGTTTATACCTGGTCAGTAGTTTATACGATGGCTTTCTGAGCTTATTATATAGCAGCTTCAGCACAATATTCTTGGGGAATGGTTGTTTGGCCATCAACTCAGCCGCACCACGAAATGGGTTAACATTGTTATAGTCATCAACTGTTTGCAAAGACAGTGGCACTTCAGGCACCCAATCTGCAGCATTTACAACTGTATAGCCCCATCCGTTGCGGGTTATATTTTCATAGTCGTAAGCATAATACAGATTGCCCGGTTTGGGCGCTGCGCTGCAATAGGTTTTGAATACCATATCCTTTGGCAGCTTTCCTTTTTGTTGCTGATAATGCAGATAAGAACGCAGCAAATAAGCGATAGCGCCACCCTGACTATGCCCGAATATGCGATACTGCCTGATGCCTGCCTTGTAGCAAGAGTCAAGCCTCGGCATTACGGTACGTGCTATACTTGCCATACCTATTACCCAACCTGCATGCACTGCTGCTTTTTTATCTTCTGCCAGTTTGTACCTGAATGTATCGCCTGCTGCAAAGTATATACGCCCTTTTGCGGGCACCATAGCTGCAAAGAAGTTTTCAAGCCAGCTCTCAGATTTGCCTGTAGTACCACGTATACTAATGCAGGCAATATTATCGTTGCTTATCCATAGGTCCCATTTATTATCCAGCTCTGTAGGGGTCGACTTATAAAGGCATTTATGATACTGTGGTGCACCAATGGTCTTAATCATGTTGGTGGATGCAGGTGGGTCTACCGTCTGCCCGCATATTTTCAGCAGTTCCAGGTATTCATATTTATCAAAGCCCGGTTTCAATTGGGCAGATACATTCAACGAGTATGCCAGCAGCAATAATATAAATGCATTTTTCATAACAGGTGATTTCTGCTACAATATACAATCGCCATAGCCAGATAGTTGCATCCGTGCCAATACGGATGCAGAATTACACTGAAAGAGGTATTAACCCAAATCAATATCAGCTATAGTTTTATCCCAGATAATACACCCCATATCACCCCTAGCGAAAGCAAAAGCGGGCTCCGTTATCGGGGCCCGTACATTTTTAACATAATGCCATACCTGTATATAAGGCAAATGGTTATTTTTACCCACAAACCGAGTGTTTGAAAAGGGTACGCAAATATTTCTACAATACTGATACTCATAGGTTTGAGAAACTGGAAGTATCGTGGCAAATGAAGGCCCTGCGCGTGCTGGGCTTCATATCTGCGGCGCTTGTCACCTCTGTTATCATCGTATCTATTGCGTTTCAGTTCCTCGATTCTCCCAAAGAAAAAAACCTGCATACAGAAATGCGCACCCTGCAGGAAGAATACATCTCCCTGCAAAAAGAGATCAATACACTGAACCAGACCCTGAAAGAACTGGAAGAAAGAGATAATAACATATATCGTGGCGTGTTTGAGTCTGCCCCACTGCCCGATAGCATCAGGCATGGTAAAAAATACAGCACACTCAGCATGGATGAGTTTGCATATGCACCTTCAGACCTATTAATTGAAAGCATCACCAATCAGGTATATGCACTGAAGCACCGTATCTCGGTTCAGCAAAAATCGTACGATACACTGGAAAGACTGGTAAGTGCGAAGAAAGAAATGTTATCTGCCATTCCTGCTATACAACCTGTATCCAACAAAGCGCTAGACCGTGTAGCATCGGGCTTTGGTTATCGTATAGATCCGATATACAAAACACCCAAAATGCATACAGGTATAGACTTTACAGCTGCAATGGGCACACCTATCTATGCAACCGGTGATGGCATTGTGAAGGAGGCGAATTTTGATAACGGTGGTTATGGCTACCACGTAATACTAAACCATGGCTATGGCTACGAAACGCTGTATGGCCACATGGTAAAAATTAAATCACGCCCCGGCGAACGCATCAAACGCGGACAAGTAATAGGGTGGGTTGGCAGCTCGGGCAAAAGTACTGGACCGCATTGCCATTACGAGGTTATCCGCTATGGAGAGAAGATAGACCCTGTACACTTCTTCTTCAATGATCTGTCTGCAACAGACTACGAGCGTATGGTGCGCATAGCTGCTGCCAACAATCAGGCGTTCGACTAGTACTTACTTAAATACATTATTGATAGTGCCCGTAAAAACAGTTTTCTTTGTTTTAGGGTCATAGCAGGTTATCTGGCGCACGTCAAAGCCCGCTTCATCTTTCATCGGTTGCCCTTCTTCTATCTGCAATTCAGTTATTTTCTTACCGTCTTTGGTTTCTATATATGCCATACCCTGTTTCAGCAAATAGCCGCCAACATGGCGCTGCACAACGGGCTCCATTATGCTTGCCTGTGCTTTGCTGCCTTGTATGATGTTGATGGTTGCTTTTACACCATTCGGAATATCCATCAGCTCGGCATACTTCTGTTGCTCTGCATTTGGCAGTTCCATATATGCATCTTTAATATCCGTCAGCGACATATAGACAAAGTAATTACCTACTATCACACGAATATCTTTAGGTGCGTCGTACTGCATTTTTGCGTTTTGTGCGTAAGTATTTGTGGTTGCCACCAGCAAAAACATAAACAGTATCCATATTTTTTTCATAGGTATAATTTGGTTCAATTTACAACTTACTTATTATTCACCCTATCTTTGCCCCCTCAACTACAAGTTGTATGCGTTTCAGAATAATATTATCCGTTTTAAGTGTTTTGTTTTTTACTGCCTGCCGCGACAACAGGATTCATGATAAGCCTGAATGGGGCAAACATTTCGAAGCACAAGGCATCAAAAATGGCTGTTTCATTGTACGCGAACACAATCATGAGGCAGTATATTTCTACAACAAAGAGCGCTGCCTGCAACGTTTCACACCTGCATCTACGTTCAAGATATTCAACTCGCTGGTAGCACTGGAAACTGCCGTGGCCCCTGACGAAGCACTGGTAATAAAATGGGATAGCATAGCGCGAGAAGTGCCTGAATGGAACAAAGACCTGAACATGCGCGAGGCGTTTAAAGTAAGTGCCGTACCATACTATCAGGAAATAGCTCGCCGCATAGGCCCTGATCTGATGCAACACTATCTGGATACTAGCAATTATGGTAATAAGAACATGAAAGGTGGTATAGACCAGTTTTGGCTGAACGATTCGCTGCAAATATCTGCAGACGAGCAGGTAGGCTTTCTGAAGCGCATGTATTTTGCAGAGTTGCCATTTGCAGAGCGCACACAGCGCATTGTAAAAAGCCTGATGCTGCAGGAAGAAACACCTGCCTATAAACTATACTACAAAACTGGTTGGGGCAGCAATGCAAAGAACGATGTAATGTGGGTAGTCGGCTTTGCAGAGAAAATAGAGCATGTGAAAGAGCACGAGAAGTCTATGAACAAGAGCAACGTGCGCATGTACCCGTACTTCTTTGCAATGAACTTTGATGTCGCTAAAAATGATACAACAAAAGATTGGAAAGCAATACGTATTGACATTACAAAAGCAGTATTGAAAGAGTTAGGTGCTATAAAATAATCACTACCATACGTCAAAAGAAAGCCCCGCATATTGTTATGCGGGGCTTTCTAATAAATACTATTATCAGGCTATTTAGTAGCTGTATACAGTGTTGTAATTCCAAAAGTCAGCGGACGTGCTTTGGCTTCTTTAAAACCGCAACGTTGCAGTGTTTCACAGAAGACTTTCCCTTCAGGGAATGCCATTACACTCTCAGGCAGGTAGGTATATGCACGGCTGTGTTTAGATACCAACTTGCCAAGTGTAGGCAGTATATACTTGAAGTAAAACTTATACAGTTGCTTTACAGGAAACTGCTTGGGGTGAGAAAACTCCAGTATAGCCAACTTGCCGCCTGCACGCATCACACGGTTCATCTCCTTCAGCCCTGCTTCCAGGTGCTCGAAATTGCGCACACCGTATGCACATGTTACCGCATCAAAACTATTGTCGGCAAATGGCATAGACTCACTATCGCCGTTTTGCAGCGTTATCATCTTTGCCAGATTATTATCGACAATTTTTTTGCGCCCTACTTCCAGCATCTGATCGGCAATATCTACCCCAATTATTTTTTCAGGCTGCAGTTGGGAGGCCGCAATGGCTAGGTCTGCCGTACCTGTAGCCACGTCCAGTATAGTTTTGGGGTTCACCTTGCTCACTTCAGCAATGGCTTTTTTTCGCCAGCCCTTATCTATACCAAGCGATAAAAAATGGTTCAGAAAGTCATATTTACCCGCTATGTTATTAAACATATCGGCAACCTGCGCTTTCTTGCTTAAATTTGAACCCGCATCAGGCACCACCTTGGCCGCTGGGTTATTATTATTATCCGCTTGCATCGGGTGCAAAAGTACGGTATGCTATACTAATGGAAATACGTTCTGCAAAATATTTGATAAGCAGCCCCAAAGTTGAGGACTGTCCTAAGCCAGATAGACCGGAGTATGCCTTCATTGGCCGCTCAAACGTCGGTAAGTCTTCGCTTATTAACATGATTACCAACCAGACAAAGCTGGCAAAAACATCTGCCAGCCCAGGCAAAACCCAGCTTATCAACCATTTTATCATCAACGATTCATGGTATTTGGTCGATTTGCCGGGCTATGGCTATGCCAAAGTATCCCAATCGCAACGAGCTTCGTGGGAGAAAATGATTAGCAATTACCTGCAAAAAAGGGAAAATCTTGTAACAGTTTTTGTGCTGATAGACAGCCGACACAAACCTCAGGAGCTTGACCTTGCTTTTTTGCGCAAGCTGGGCGAATGGGGTATTCCTTTCAACATGGTATTTACCAAAGCAGATAAAAGTACCCAACGCGAGGCTGCGAAGAACGTACGTCATTTTATAGAGACTATGCGTCAGGAATGGGAATTTATACCGCGCAGCTTTGTAACAAGCACTATCAAGTTTCTGGGGCGCAAAGAGATGCTCTCTTATATTGGCGAACTGAATGACCAGTACGAAGAAGAGATGAAAGAACAACAGCAACCATAAAAAACTGCCCCGCCTTGTAAGTGCGGAGCAGTAAGTCATGAAACGATATTTATTTTAGCATTACATCCATTTTGCTGCAAAGCGGTTGAATTCGTGGCGCAACTCATTCACCAGTTTTTCTTGTGTGAAATAGTTATCGCGAAGCAGGTTGTGTTTTTCAACCAGTTTAGTATCTATATACCCCGGCGTGTTATCATTCAGTTGTGCTGCAATTGTTTCCAGATTGGTGTTGATATCATGCCTTAATGTATCGATGTTCGTTGTTTGCAGCGTTACCTGATTTTCGTAGTGGTTCATCATGTTTGCTGCTTCGCTTCCTGTGTTCTTACCTGCCACTTCCGTAAGCCTGTTTTTCAGAATCTGTAATTCATCTTTATAAAAGCTCAGTCCGCGCAGCCAATCGTTATGCTCGTTAGTCAGGTGCTTGATGCTGGTTTGTGTGGTTGCCATAATGTGATTGTTTTATATAGCAAACCTATCTAATGTTGTAAGCCCGAAATATGACAGCTATCACCTAAAACAATGATTGCAGACATGTTTCAGCAAACTTTCCCCAACCCACGCACAGCATAACACTGTCTATATCAATACCTAATATCCCGAGTATGATACCGAAACTCATTTTGACCGCATTTACATTTTGTGCTGCATTATTATTTATGCTCCCTGAACAAAAAGCCAACTGGCATTTAATATCAAAAACACAAAGCCGGGAAGCCGTGGCAAATGAAATTGTACATTATGTGAACGAAATAAGCCACAGCAAAAAAGTAATATTACTGGCACCTGAAGAACAGTGTTTATTAAAAAATAACATCAAGAATTTCCCGGATGACAATGCACTATCTCATTTAGGTATACAGGTAGTACACCCTGATGATGACAGCATGCAATACTGCACACATGGCATATGGATTATTAACGAAAAAATATTGATAGGCCACATACAGAAAAAGTACATGAGAGATTCTTTAGTAAAAGAATATGTGGCTTTAAATAAGGCAGATTAAGACAAACCTGCTACCAGTGAATATAGCCCTACAGCTAATAATAACAGTAATACGATAGTTTTAAACCACTGTTGCGATATACGTTGCAATACCTGCTTGCCTATCCATGAGCCTACAAAACCTATAACCAGCAACCCAACCATATACTTGGCGTGCTCTGCATGCATATAGCCGTTGAAGAAATAAACAACCGTACGTGAAAAATCTACTGCAAAATCTATAGCTGCCGATGTAGCCACGAAAACTGATTTCTCAATGTTAAAGGCAACCATTGTAAGCCCACGCACTGCACCACCTGTACCTAACACACCTGCCAGAAAACCCGACATAGTGCCCCCTGCTATTGCATTCCTGTTGGTGGCCCTGATAACGAAGTTTTTGAACAGCAGAAAGAAAAGACTTGTTACGATTATAAATATCGCGAATGAAAGTTTAAGTACAGTTTCATCTATGTACTTACTAAGTATACCACCTATTATTACAAACACCACAGCAGGTATACCTATATAGGCAAGCAACCTTTTGTCAAGCCCATCTTTAAACAACAGCAGCTTTGAGATATTGCTGGATAGGTGGAACACTGCCGTTACCCCAAGTACAGATTTAAAATCGATAAAAATATTAGCGAATGGTACAAAGAATACAGAAGAGCCAAAACCTCCTACTGTTCCCAGTACTTCTGCCAAAAGCGATAGTAGCAGGAACAATAAAAAAGAGAAGTCCATCTATATAGTTGAGATTATTGTTTAGTATATGGCAGCATTTCTTCCAGATACTTGCGCTCGTTGCTCAGGCGCGGCACTTTGTGCTGTCCGCCAAGCTTGCCCTTATCTTTCAGCCATTGTTTGAAGCCATCCTTCGGCATTACATGCACTATAGGCATACGCAATGCGATGTCTTTATGACGCTTAGCTTCGTAGTCACTGTTTACTTTTTGCAATGCTTTGTCCATTGCTTCTGTAAATACATTCAGCGGACAAGGAAGGTTGTCAAATTCTATTATCCATTCATGCGCACCATTGCTGTCTCCCGTCATATACACAGGAGCTGCAGAATAGTCGTTTACTACAGCACCTGTTATCTTGCAGGCCTCGGCTATAGCATGGTCGCTGTTATCTACAATCACTTCTTCACCAAAAGCATTGATAAAATGCTTCAACCTTCCACTCACTTTTATCCTGAATGGATTGCGTGATGTAAACTGTATAGTATCGCCCACCAGATAGCGCCACAAACCACAATTGGTATTCAGCACCAATGCATAGTTTTTATTCAGCTCTACTTCTTTCAGGCTTAGTGTTTGCGGATTTTCCTTGCCGTATTCTTCCATCGGCATAAACTCGTAGTAGATACCGTGATTCAAAAACAGCAGCATACCGTCTGCTTCGCTATGGTCTTGTGCTGCAAAGAAACCTTCGGATGCATTGTACGTTTCGTAGTAATGCATAGAAGGAGATGGAATGAATTTCTGGAACTGCTCTCTGTAAGGTTTGAAGCTTACACCACCATGTATGTACAGCTCCAGATTGGGCCATACCTCATGCAAGTTGCTTGCTCCCGATATTTCAAGTATTCGTTTGATGAGCACTATCGTCCATGTAGGCACACCTGCTATGTAGGTAACGTTTTCCTGTATAGTGGTATGCGCCATCATTTCTATCTTCTGCTCCCACTCGTCCATCAATGCGATAGACAAATCGGGCGTACGGATAGTTTGTGCATAGTATGGCATGTTTTGCAGCATTACTGCAGACAGATCGCCAAAGAAAGAATCAGCATTCAGTTGGTTTATCTGGTGGCTGCCACCAATCGTCAGGCATTTGCCCGACATCATCTTTGAATCAGGGAATTGTTTCAGGTACAGCGTCAGTACATCCTTTCCACCTTTATAGTGGTTTTCGTCCAGCGATTCTTTGCTGATTGGTATAAACTTGCTCTTATCGCTGGTAGTACCGCTCGATTTGGCAAACCAGTTGATAGGCGAAGGCCAGAGTATATTCTGTTCCCCCTCCAGTATGCGCTGGATGTAGGGCTTTAGCGTATCGTAATCATTAATAGGCACAGCCTTTTTGTAGTCGGCACTGCTGTTTATTTTATCAAACCCGTACTTTTTGCCATACTCCGTAAACTGCGCAGAGCCTATCAGGTTGTTAAACACCTGCTGTTGCGTGTCTACCGGATTGTGCATGAAGTTGTCTATTGCGCTGAGGCGCAACTTCATATATCCTTTTATAGCCGGGCTAATGATGCTCATCTTTCAAATCCTAAAATAAAAATATAATTCCGTTTTCCGAAGCTTTTGGCACTTGTGTGCCCTCAAAATCCTATCAGATCTGCTGTGTGTAATCCTTGCGTTTCAGCTCAAAATGCTGACCTAGATACACTTTACGCACTTGTTCATCGGCGGCTAACTCTTCTGCCACACCTGCTTTCAGTATTTTACCTTCAAAAAGCAGGTATGCACGGTCTGTGATAGAAAGTGTCTCCTGTACGTTATGGTCTGTAATCAGGATACCGATGTTTTTAAATTTAAGGCGGGCTACTATGGTTTGAATATCCTCTACAGCTATCGGGTCGATGCCTGCAAATGGTTCGTCAAGTAATATAAACTTAGGATCTACTGCCAGTGCGCGGGCTATCTCTGTACGCCTACGCTCACCACCACTCAATACATCACCAGGGCTTTTGCGTACATGCGTCAGGCGAAACTCTTCCAATAATGATTCCAGCTTTTTCTGCTGTTCCCCTTTCGTCAGCTTCGTCATTTCAAGTACGGCACTGATATTGTCTTCCACACTCAGTTTGCGGAATACCGATGCTTCCTGCGGCAGGTAACCGATACCCATCTGGGCACGCTTATACATTGGCAGGTCTGTAATATTCAGGTCATTCAGGTACACTTCCCCTTCATCGGGCTTTACTAGGCCTACCACCATGTAAAACGATGTTGTTTTACCGGCACCGTTTGGCCCCAGCAAACCCACTATTTCTCCCTGGTTTACCTCGAAAGACACATTATTCACGACCGTACGGCTACGATAGCGTTTTATCAGTCCTTTTGTGGTAATCTGTAACCTGTTTGTACTCAAAACCTGTTCTTTGTTGCAAAAATAGCATTCTGCCCTGTATTATTGGCCAAATGCCTTTTTATAGTAATGTATGAAAACGCTTCTTTCAGGTCTTTAAGTATAAACTATAGCATAAAATAGTAGAAGGTTAACTATTTTTGCCCGTCATGAAAGTTACAGAACACTTATCTACGGCAGGCAGCCCCATTATATCGTTGGAGATACTGCCACCGACCAAAGGACGCGGCATAGATTCTATCTTCGATCATCTGGATCCGTTGATGGAGTTCAAACCTGCATTCGTAAATGTTACTTACCACCGTGCAGAGCAGGTTTTGAAGAAAAGGCCTGACGGAAACTTTGAACAAATTGAAATACGTAAGCGCCCGGGCACAGTAAGTATTTGTGCGGCGTTAATGAACCGCTATAAAATTGAGGCTATCCCCCACCTGATATGTGGTGGCTTTACTAAAGAAGAAACTGAAAACGCGCTGATAGACCTCAACTTCCTCGGCGTAAAAAATGTACTGGCACTGCGCGGCGATGCGGCGGCTAATGAGAAATTTTTCATTGCCAACCCCAAAGGCCACCGCTTTGCCGAAGAACTGGTAAAACAGGTTGCAGACCTGAATAGCGGTAAGTATCTGGAAGAAGATATTATAGATGGTTATAAAACAGACTTCTGCATAGGTGTTGCCGGCTATCCTGAAAAACACTTTGAATCGCCCAACCCTGATACAGACCTCTACTACCTGAAACGCAAAGTAGATTTGGGTGCAGACTACATCACAACACAGATGTTCTTTAACAACGCACACTACTACAATTTTGTAAATCGTTGCAGAGAGGCGGGTATTAATGTGCCAATCGTACCAGGGCTGAAACCATTGACTACCAAGAAGCAGCTAACAACGATACCAAGCTTCTTTAATGTAGAAGTACCTGTAGATCTGGTAAAAGAAATCATGAAATCTACCTCTGCTGAGGCGGGCGATAAGATTGGTGAAGAATGGCTGTATGCACAATGCAAAGACCTGCTGGCAAACAATATTCCGATTTTGCACTTCTACACATTGGGCAAACCAATGGTTGTTTATAATGTATTGAAAAGGCTGTTTTAATCAACAGCCTTATTTTTTTAAACATAGATACTACTATGACAGCGAAAAAGAAAACGTGGACAGAAAAGATGAATCCTGACATGGAGCCTAAGGTAAAAAAAGTAGAAAACGATTTTGCCGACATCCCAGCAGGGGCTACCATGCTGATAGCCACACCAAATATTGTAGCAGACTATATACGCCACATACCAAAAGGCACAGCTGCAACATTGCAACAGATGCGCAATGACCTTGCTGCAGAATATAATGCTGAGTTTATGTGCCCAGTAACTGCTGGTATATTCCTACGCATAGTAGCTGAAAGTGCTTATGAAGAATACCTACAGGGCAAGCCTGTCAATAAGATTATCCCATTCTGGAGGATGATAGACAAAAAGAGCCCTGCTATCAAAAAACTAAGCTTTGGTGCCGATTTTGTAATAGAACAACGTACCAAAGAAAAAATACCTGCATAATAAAGCCCCGATATACGGGGCTTTATTAATTAATTCAAATCGGGTTGTGGTGTGTAGCGCAAATAAGGCTTTACAATCTTCAACCCCTTCGGGAATTTCTTTTCCGCATCTTCTGTAGATACCGCAGGCACTACAATCACATCCTCGCCATGCTTCCAGTCTGCAGGTGTTGCCACGCTGTAATTGGCTGTCAGTTGCAGCGAATCTATCACGCGCAGCACTTCTATAAAGTTGCGCCCGGTAGATGCGGGATATGTGATAATCAGCTTTACTGTTTTATCAGGCCCTATTATGAATAAAGACCTGACCGTAAATGTTGCAGAGGCATTCGGGTGAATCATATCATATAACGTAGCCACGTTGCGGTCTTCGTCTGCTATTATCGGGAAGTTGACTGTTGTATGCTGCGTTTCGTTGATGTCTTTAACCCAGCCATTGTGCTTATCCAGCGGGTCTACACTTACTGCTATTACCTTTACATTGCGTTTTGCAAACTCATCTGCCAATTGTGCTGTTTTGCCCAGCTCTGTGGTACAGACAGGTGTATAGTCTGCAGGGTGAGAAAACAGGACTCCCCAGCTATCGCCCAGGTAATCGTAAAAATTAATTTCACCAATGGTGGTTTGTGCTGTAAAATCAGGGGCTTTATCGCCCAGTCTTAAACTCATAGACATTTGTTTTTAAGGTGAATAACAAATCTACCCAACCTGTATAAATGAGATGTTAATGTTTTTATTATACATGTATTTATTAAGGGTTGCGTAAGTCAATACATACTGTATCTTCGCACTAAAGCGTTATCTTTAGCAAACAATACATGCGTTTACGCACATTCATACTTATTCTTGTTTTAGCTATATCTGCTATTCCCGCAGATGCGCAGCGTGTTATACAAAACATGCCTGAGCACGATGATAAGGCATATTATTTCGGTATCACATTCGGCCTCAACTTCAGTACGTTCCGTTTCAGATACAGCAATTCGTTTACAGAAACAGATACTTTCAAAAAGATTGAAAGTCGTTTTGGCCCGGGCTTCAACCTTGGCCTGATGGGCAATCTGCGTCTCAGCAGGTTTGTAGATCTGCGCTTTGTACCATCTCTTTCTTTTGCAGAAAAACCGATGTCGCTGATAGCACGTGGCAGTAAAGGCGATGACACAACTATCAATCGCTCTGTAGAATCTATCTACATGCACATGCCACTGCAACTGAAATTCAAAAGCGAACGTATCAACAACTTCCGTTTCTATGCCATTGGTGGTGGTAAGTTTGATATAGACCTTGCAGCCAATGCACGCTCTCGCCGCAGCGACGAATTCATTAAAGTAAAACCTTTTGATCTGGGTTATGAAATAGGCGTAGGCTTCGAGTTCTACTATCCTAACTTCATCTTCTCTCCCGAAATAAAGCTGAGCCAGGGCTTGATGAATGCCAAGTTTGACGATAAGAAGATACCACTTGGTAATGCCATCGATCAGATTAACACACGTACCATCGTTATATCTATACACATAGAGGGTTAATTTTAGTTTTCCTTTTTGTGTAAATGCTTTTCCCTTTTTAGCAAATGACTCTTCTGTGACGCAAATAGCTTTGCTGCATAATCAATTCCATTATGAGCAAAAAATTTGTTGCAGTCAACTATATCAATTGCAGTCCTGAATACAGAGAGCGTTTTGAATTTCTTTTCGGTTCTCGTGCCAAAGCCATAGATACCATGCCCGGCTTTATAGAAATGCATGTACTCCGCCCCGAAAAAGAAGGTGACAACTACCTGATAGTTAGCTATTGGGAAACAGAAGATGCGTTCAAATCATGGACACGCTCCGAAGCATTTATGGAAGGGCACAAACGTGGCTTTGAAGACCTTGCAAAAGCTAAAGCAGAAGGCAAGCCTGCACCCATGAGCAGCGATTTTAAAACATACGAAATCATAGCTAACTAATGGACACGGTGATGAAAGAAAACAAAGCTGCTAAGTGGATAAAGCGTGTAGGTATCTGGGGCTTTATGTTCTTCCTTGTGAAAGGGCTTGTATGGCTTGCACTCGGCTACTTCATTGTTAAATAATATTCTGACACAGCGGTTAATCAAGACAACCATAGGGGCTTCAGGAGCCTCTTTTTTATTGCACACCAATGATGCTTATATTTACCGTCGAATGCAATCAGGCATCAACATACTCAGCATTGTACCATACAGCATACTACCTGCACAAAGCGGTGGTAAACTCACTATCAGAGAGCTGCACCACTACCTTGGCAAAATATGCATAGACAATGTTGCAGGCACTACAGACAATGAAGACAATACCAGGTATAGTTTTCGCCTGCACAAAATACTGTCTGCTTCCAAACTAAGATACCTGCCATACAGCGGCACGGGCAAGCTATACAAACTTGCCAGGCAAAACAATGTACAGTATGTACATACAGAGCACCACTACATGGGCTATACTGCTATGGCTGTTGCAAAAAAGCTAGGTGTACCGTGGTTTATTCGCAGTCATAATATTGAGTCTGAAAGATTCAGAAGCATTGGTAAATCGTGGTGGCCTGTCATGCGTTGGTTCGAGCAATCGATGATGCGTAAGGCGAATGGTATATTCTTCATAACGCAGGAAGATGCAGATTGGGCTGTTAAAAACTACGGCATTGCATCTGCCAAATGCCACGTGATACCACATGGTACGCCGCTAGCTGCAAAGCCTGCATATAACCCCAACGCAAAAGCTGAAATAGCACAAACACTGCATATACCAACAGATGTACCGTGGATGTATTTCTTAGGCGCATTAGATTATCAACCTAACAAAGAAGCACTTACGCATATACTCAACGATATTATTCCGCTACTGAATGCAAAAGGTTTAAAATACCAATTGCTGATTGCAGGTAAGGGGCTGAGTGATGAATTGACTGCACAGATAAATGCAGCAGAGAATATCCACTATCTAGGATTTGTGCCAAATCTTGATACATTCCTGCATGCATGCGATGTGATGCTGAACCCTGTAATGACGGGTGGCGGCATTAAAACCAAAGCAGTGGAAGCACTTGGTTATAATAAAATGGTAGTAAGCAGTGAAGCGGGTGCTGCAGGGCTTATACCTTCTGCATGTGTCAGCAATCTGCAAATAGTAGCAAATTATAATTGGGATGCATTTGCTAACGCTGTAATCAATGCAACTACCTCACAGCCATCTATACCAGATAGCTTCTACGATACGTATAATTGGGATAAAATTGCGGCTAAAGTATTAGCCATTATGCAAAGTACTAAGGCATAGTACCGTTGAAAGCGTACTGCACCAGATTAGCCCCCATCTGCAATGCATCAATATGTTTTTGCTGATTATCTCTATGTACTTCAGGGTCTTCCCATCCATCACCAAGGTCTGTTTCAGAACTATAGTAGCATACCAATCGGCCTTTATATATCAGTCCGTAACCTTTTGGTGGCTTCTTATCATGCTCGTGTATTTTAGGCAGTCCGTTGTTGAAGTTGAATGCGTTGTGATATATAGGATGAGAGAACGGCACCTCTACAAGACTCAATTCAGGAAATACCTGCTTCAATGCGGGGCGCACATATTGGTCAAGACCGTAGTTATCATCTATATGCAGAAAACCACCCGCCTCCAGATACTTACGCAAGTTTTGTGCTTCAGCATCTGTCAACACCCAACGCCCATGGCCTGTCATGTGTACAAAAGGATAATTGAATAAATCCGGACTGCCAACTTCTACCTGCGCCTCTTGCAATGCCAGTTTTGTATGCAATTGCTGATTGCAATAAGCAGCAAGGTTTTTCAGCGATGTAGGGTTGGCATACCAGTCGCCACCGCCGCCATATACAAGCAGTGCCAGCTTCATCTGCTGTGCATTTGCAACAGCAGCTATCAAAAAAAATATGCCTGTCAGTATCGCTTTAGTTCCCCTCATTGTTGATAGTATTAAAATATGCACACACATTCATAGCAGCAGTTTCGGTGCGCAGGCGCTGACTAGCCATTGTTACACCTACATAGCCATTATCTGCACACAGCTTTACTTCTTCTGCGGTAAAATCGCCTTCAGGCCCTATCAGCACAATTGTTTCTTTAGCAGCTAGCATTGCCTTTGTTAGCTGCAGGCGCGGTACTTCGTCTATGCAATGTCCAACCAGTTTTTGTGGTACGTCTTTGTATTGGTTTAGTACATCTGCAAATTTTGTAGGCGCTGCCAGCACAGGCAAGTAGTATTGTTGCGATTGCATCATGGCCGATATAAGAATACCCGTCCACCTTTCTGCACGCACACGTTCTTTTTCAGAACGTGCAGCCATCAGTGGTATGATGCTGCAAACGCCAAGCTCTGTAGCTTTTTCAAGCAGCCATTCGTTTCTCGATGTGTTTTTGGTAAATGCTACTGCCAGGTGCAGTTTATGTTTTGCAGGCTCATGGTGTGTTACGTTGGTGAGTGTAACAGCGCATCGCTTTTTGGCAGCATCTGTAATAACAGCATCCGCTACATCACCATTGCCGTTTGTAACGCGCAATGCCTCGCCTACCTGCATGCGCAACACCTGCACAATGTGCTTTGCGGTGTCCTCATCCAATTGCAGCATAGCATTTGCACTCAGTGGCTGATTATGATAAAATAGCGGTAATGATGCCATGCAGGCAAATTAATCAAAAATCACTGCTTCATCGCAGCACCATCTGCCTGTCTTGTATCATTTTGCGAAGATTTATGAGTCCGTAGCGCATCCTGCCCAGTGCGGTATTGATGCTTACATTGGTCATATCTGCTATTTCTTTAAAGCTAAGGTCGCCATACATGCGCAGCACTATCACTTCCCGTTGTTCTTCAGGCAGTTCTTCTATCAGTTGGCGTATGCTTTGGTTCACCTGTCTTGTTTCTATCCTGTCAGACGCACCTTGTGTATCAGCGCCCAACAGGTCTGATATATCCTTACCATCGGGCAGCAATATCTGTACGTTCTGCTTCACCTTTCGGAAGTGATCCATACACAGGTTATGTGCCACCCTGATGGCCCATGGCAGGAATTTACCCTGTTCAGAATAGCGGCCTTCGCGCATGGTGCGTACCATCTTCAGGAACGCATCCTGAAAGATATCCTCAGCCATATACTTATCCTTCACAAGCATATATATGGAAGTGTATATCTTGTCTTTGTACCTGTAGACAAGGGTTTCCAATGCCTTCTCATCGCCAAGAATGAAGGCGTGCACCAGTTCAGAGTCAGAACATTGTTGGATTAACTGCATAATACTTCTACTAAATTGTTTGAACGTATAGTTCAGGCCATATAGATCGTTTAGTGTAGAAGTTGCCTTATATGCAGATTGCTTTAAAAGTTGTTAACGTAATTTTTTGAATCTTATTGTTCAATCCTTCAAGAAATGTTAAAACAAATATCAGGCCAATTTGCGAATACAATATTTTTCACCTGTTATCGTTCCGTCATTTCTTTACCAGAGGTTCAAATATAGACTAATTTCTGAAAAAAAAGGTTGGGTAGCACAAATTGCCATCTTATTGTATATGAATCTTTTATGACAATTGCCCCCTCTCCAATAAACTGATACAGCCCGCTTAAGACGGGCTGTATCAGTTCTATAATTATGCAATGATTCTTATTCTACAACTACGCGTTGTGTTTTGAAACCTTCTGCTTTCAGCAAGTAAACGCCTTTTGCCAGTGCTGTAGTACTTACACTGTTAGCATTGTTGAAAACTAATACTTTATGGCCTGCCATATCATACATGCTTCCGCTGATTGTCTGGCTGAAGTATAGTGTACCTTGTTGCACAGGGTTAGGATATACATTTATTGTTGGCAATTCTACCTGCTCAATACCTGTTGTTGGTTTGTATGCTTTTACTTCAAACACCGCCAATGTACCACTTATTTCATTAGCAGATATTACGTAGTGCTTACCTTGTTTGTTAGCTTTTGCATGCAGGAAGATGATACCTTCCGGACCATTATCACCAGCAAATGTTGCAGTATCTCTTGTATTGATGTATTGTACAAACACAGGTGCTGCAGGGTTGCTGATGTTGTATACCATTACACCACCTATACGCTCGAGCGCTACGAAAGCATACATGGTATCGTTGATGCTGCCAAGTGCTACGCCTTCAGGCTCAGGACCTTTATTATCGCTCCTGTTCTTTGCAGCATTACCATCGTTGCTTGCGTTGAAGAGCTTACCGTATTTAGGATCCGCAAGTGTTATCTGTTCAAAATCCTGGCCCACGTCTGATACTTTAGCACCCGTAGCTGCATTCCATATGGTGAAGCTGCGGCTACCCAATACATATATCTCGTCATAGTCGCCATCATTATCCGTATCACCCATGTTCTTAACTGCATTCAGGCGACCAAGATTATGGTTAGCCTTCAGCAAATCTGCCTGCGGGAATTTCACAGGGTCTAATATATACGCACCAGAACCTACACGTACTTCTTCTGTATATGCAGTATAATCTCTTGCATCTCCTTCATTCGCTGTTACCAGATAAGTAGTATTGCCGATTGAATAGTTGGCAATTGCATCCGGTTGGTGCATACCCTTTACAGGCCAGTTAGCTATCAATACATCGCCGTTATTATCGCTGGCATCCAGCGCATATCCTGTTTGGCTATGGTCTGTAGTGTTCAAAGGCATTAATCTTGTGAATGTTTTGTTTGCAATATCCAATACTGCTACGGCATTGTTTTCCTGCAGTGTTATCCAGGCAGTATCGCTGTTTTTTGATACAGTAATGTATTCAGGTTCAAAATCTTTTGCTGCAGTTGCACCCGGACCATATATGCGTATACCATTTGATCTTAATGCAGCTTCTGTACCATTATAAGCTGTAAACCCTACCGTAGTGGCAACAGCATTTGTTACACCATTACTTATGTCTACTACAGTTACAGAACCTTCCGGATCTACTGTATAAGTAGGATTAGGCTCTCCTTCATTCGCAGTCAGTATATATTTACCATCTGGCGTAAATGTTATCATATCGGGTAATGCACCTGTTTTTACTTGTTTCAGGAATGTACCTGATGCATCAAGAAATACAACCTTGCCGCTATCTGTCTTTACAGTGTCTTCTACTGCTATAGCAACTATGCCATTGCGTACCGCAACAGAATTGATACCCCCGCCATAAGCAGTCATGTTTACAACCTTATACTCTGAAAGAGCTGCCGGGTTAGTAAAATCAAGTATATGCATTTTGTTTTTCAGCGAGTTCACCACAAACAATCTATTCGATGCGCTATCATAGCTAACTATTTCAGCAGATGAACCTTGTAAGCCAACTGCATAGCTGCCTAAGTGTTGCAACTCAATATTCTTTTTACCAACAGGTGCTGTGTAGTCGTTATCTTTAATATATACTGTTGTCTTTTTGTTAGTGCCAAGTGTTGCATTAACAGGTGTGTTCAATTCTATACCTAAATATTCAGACACTTCTTTCAATGCATCGTTCTTTATTTTGATGCTGATGTATTGTGTATCTGCAGATGTAGATGTGAAAGTAACAGATGTTGTCAGCAACTGCATATCGCCAGTATCAACCGTGCTGAAAGCATTTAGGAAAGAAACGTTTACGCTAGTGGCATTGCTGTTTTTATTTGTACGCACCACACCAATTTTCAGAGTGTCTGATGCTTCGTCTGTTATGTATAGGTTTTTTTGCAGCTGCACAGTAGCAGGCAATGTAGTAGCACCTGCTACAACCTGAAACGCATCATAACCTATCCAGTCGTCATTGCCATTCAGGCGTGTGCGTATCCTCAACCTTACATAGTTGCTACCGGCAGGTATTGACAATGCAACAGAGTCCCATACTTTATTAGCTGATGGTAGATTAACATAATTGGCTGCTGTCCAAGTGCTGCCATTATCATACTCTACTATGTAGCCTGTAGAATCGCCTGTTCCACCTACTATATGTGTGAAGTATTTAAACTTCAGCGTGTATGCAGTGAGTGGATTCAGTGCTACTGGTGCAAAGTCGAGGTAGTGAAAATAAGGTGCGGGCAAAGACGCTGTCGCCGGATTCTCAAGGTCATTAATAGCCCAGAAACGTGTACCCTGAGCTGCAGCCAGTATTGGTACATTACCACTATTGGTATTGCCAAGCGCAAAAGTATCTGTCCACACATCATTCAATGAAGGAAAATTATACGCCGCAGGTGTTGGCGTAAAACTCCATGTATTTGTCTGCGCCGCATCAAAACCCTGATGCGCTATTACCTGTGCTTTTGCTTGTACCAAAGCCAGTAAAGCACCAACAACGAGTAACAATTTCTTCATACTATTTTCATTTTGCTGCAAAGAAATAGGTTGCACCACTATGAAAAATCGTCGCATCAAAAACTTCACACAGACTTAGCCTGCAGGCAATGATTTGTTTACAAGGGCGTAACAATTTGTTTATACAAAACAAAAGCAGCTTCCTGATAAGAAAGCTGCTTAAGAAAACCAAACCAATATATAAAACACTACTACCTGTATCGAGCATTATGCTTTGCTCTGTATATAGAACGGTTGGCATGATGCTGTTCACGCTGTATCAGCTGCCTTTCGCGCGGGCTGATGTGGCCATCTACCATTGCTACGCGTTTTGTGTGTTGTATGTGGCGTTGCTGTGCATGCAGGCGCATGGCTTCGTGCCTTGTTACTTCGCCTGTGCGTACTCCCTGATGAATACGTGCCTTCTGCTGATGCTGACGTTTATTGATATTATATGCATGAGGATGAGCCTCAGTTACCATTGCGGTAAACATAGCACTAATCAGTACGGCTGCAAAAACTATCCTTTTCATAATTCTTTGTTTTTAATTGTTAGAACTATTAGATAGACTGGCTATTGAAAACAATGTTTAATCTGCAAATGTTAAATAAAACAGAAAGCTCCCCCTGGAAAGGGGGAGCTGTTACGCAATATGAAATATAACAAAAGAGACTAAGTATTAGTCAGGCTTTTTGCCATCAAGGAATGTGTTGATGGTTTGGATACTTGCCTGAGAACCATTTTGCTGGTCGTTTACACCTACGCTATACCCGCTGTAGAAGGTGTCTGAAGATGCTACGCCATTATCTATCTGCATGTTGCGACGAACGTATGCAGGTACATTCTCTACATCGTCTGCGCTTTCATTTGTTTTGATGTTGAAGCTCATGCGGCGCAGGCGCTCTGCTCTTTCTTCAAGCGCACGCTTCTGTTCTTCAAAACGTCGCTTTTCTTCTATTTCGTCAGCAGTCAGCACGCGTTCACCTACTTTCATTACAGGTGTTTCCTGTACGGGTGTTGGTGCTGGCGCAGGAGTTTCATTTTTGATTACCAGTTGTATGCTTTCTTCAGCAGGCTTAGCAGGCTCTTCTATTTTGCTAACCGGTGTTTGCGGCACTTCAGGTGCTGCGGCTACCGGTGCAGGAGCAGGTGTTGCCTCCAGCGAGAAGATTTCTTTCTGTTCAGGTGCAGCTGTTGGGAAAGCAGGCTTTACATCTATTACTACATGCTTAGGAGTCTGCATTTCTACCAGTGTTGGTGCCATGGCATCTACCTGTGGTGCAGGTGTTGGCGCAGCAACAACGGGAGCAGGTGTAGCAGGTGCTGACACGCTCGCATTAGCATCGCCCAGTTGCACAACTATTTTCTCAGGTTGATTGCTTTTTTCTGGAATCTCAATGTTCAATTCATTGTGGTTGAAACCTGTAGCAATGATTGTAACCGCTATTTTATCACCCAGATTAGGATCGTGGCCCATACCAAGGATAACATCGCAATTATCACCGGCTTGCTGTTGTACATAAGCCTGTATTGCTTCTGCTTCGTCCATTGTATGCTCGTGCTCTCCTGCGCTTGATGTGATGTTCAGCAGTATCCATTTAGCACCACGGATATCGCTGTCATTCAGCAACGGAGAGTTCAGTGCTTGTTCTACAGCATGCAGTGCGCGGTTTTCACCACCTACCTGTGCAGCACCAAGTATTGCAACACCACCGTTTTTCATTACAGTGCAAACGTCTGCAAAGTCAACGTTTATCTGCCCTGTAGATGTGATAACGTCTGTTATACATTTTGCGGCAGTTGCCAACACATCATCCGCTTTTGCAAATGCCTGTGTGAATGGCAGGTTGCCACATTGCTGGCGCAGTTTGTCGTTAGATATTATCAGGATAGTATCTACATGCTCGCGCATGCGGTCTATACCTTCCTGTGCTTGTTTCAGGCGTTTACGGCCTTCGTAAGTAAACGGAGTGGTAACTATACCAACCGTCAGGATGCCCAGGTCGCGGCATATTTTAGCCACTACAGGCGCACCACCTGTACCTGTACCACCACCCATACCGGCAGTAATGAATGCCATACGGGTATTTACTTTCAATATTTTAGAGATATCCTCAATGCTTTCTTCGCTTGCCTGCTTTCCGATTTCGGGATTAGCACCGGCACCCAGACCTTGTGTAAGATGCGGCCCCAGCTGAATCTTATTAGCTACAGGGCTCAATGCCAGTGCCTGAGAGTCAGTGTTGCAGATTACAAAATCAACGCCTTCAATACCAAGGCTGTGCATGTAGTTAACAGCATTGCTGCCACCACCGCCTACACCTATCACTTTCAGAATAGATGATTGATTTTTGGGGATTTCGAAATGTATCATACGATTTTGCTTTTTGTTGGGTTAGTAATTCCTTTGTTATTTATATGTGGTTGTGAATTTGTTTCGGGGTTATTCCATTTCCTGATCATCTACTTCTTCAAACAGTTTCATGAATTTGCCTTTAAAGCCGTCGAAGAGTTTTTTGAAGTTCTCACTGCGCTTCACATTCTTCCTTTGCTTTGTTTCGGCATCTTCGCCTTCTTCTGTTTCTACTGTATCTTCTACTACTTTCAGATTTTCAGCAATCGCTTTCGCCTCTTCTGCACTGATGTGCATGATGTTGCCACCCTCGCCAACAAAACGCAGTCGGCCGTTTTCGTAGTCGTGATACCCACGCAGTATCAGTCCTATACACGTAGAGTACATCGGGTTCATCATTGTTTCAGTATCGTTGCCAGAAAGGTGTTCGTTAGGGTAGCCGATGCGTGCACCCAAACCGGTTACATATTCTGTCAGTTGAATGATGTGCTTCAGTTGCGCACCACCACCTGTCAGTATTATGCCACCATACAGTTTTTTATCCAGTCCTATTTGTTTCAGGTGATACACAACATAGTCAAGTATCTCCTGCATACGCGCCTGAATGATGTTTGCCAGATTCTTTACAGAAATTTCTTTTGGCGGCAATCCACGCAAGCCCGGTATGGTAATGTATGCGTTGGCATTCGCTTCATCTGCCAGTGCAGTACCAAACTGCACTTTCATCTGCTCTGCCTGTGCACGCAATACGCCCAGTCCGTTGCGTATATCATTAGTGATGTTTACACCTGCATATGGTATTACGGCAGTATGCTTCAGCACACCATCATAAAACACAGCCATATCTGTAGTACCACCACCAATGTCTACAATTGCTACACCTGCTTCCAGGTCTTCATCGTTCATTACGGCTGCTGCAGAAGCCAGTGGCTGCAATACAAGATCTCTTGTATTCAGGTTTGCTTTGTCTACACAACGTTTGATGTTGCGTATTGCATTACGGTCACCCGTAACGATGTGGAAGTTCGCACCGATTTTTACACCGCTCATACCCACGGGGTCTATCACATTCGGTGTGCTGTCTACCATAAACTCCTGTGGCACGATGTCGATAATCTGGTCGCCCGCCGGTATATATGTTTTATACTGATCGCGAATCAGCAAATCAATGTCTTCTTTATTAATCTCTTCTTCTATGCGTGTACGAACACGGTCGCCGCGTGTTTGCAGGCTCTTGATGTGCTGGCCTGCAATACCCACATACACCTCTTTGATTTCGAGATTCGGGTTTGACAACAGGCATTTTTCAATAGCCTGCTCAATAGAGCGGATACATTGCTCGATGTTCATCACCACACCGTGACTCACACCTTGCGATTCCGACTTACCAAAACCGAGTATTTCAAGTTTTCCATACTCGTTTTTACGGCCCGCTATGGCTACCACTTTCGTAGTACCTATGTCTAGGCCGACAATGATGGGTTGTTCTTTTTTACTCATATTGCGTTGCGTTTATGCTGTTAGTTTTTTTATTGCGTTACTGGTACAGATACTTCGGTTTTTGTTCTTCTTTGTTTTGCTCTTTTGGTTTTTCCGTGGCTTTAGGTTTTGGTTTGTTCTCTGGTTTCTTTTGTTCGGGCTTCTTATCTACTTTCTTTATTGCTTTAGGCTCCGGTTTCTTTATTATCGGTTCCTGCTTCTTAGTTTCCTGTTTCCTCACCTGCGGTTGTGGTGTCGGTCTTGGTTGCTGTACAACTGCCGGCTTAGGCGGTGCTGCCGCTACTACCTGTTGCTGCACAGACTGTGGTACTATCGGCTTTGGTAACGGAGCTATTACTTTATTACTATCGCTACCTATTATACTCTTCACCCAGTTCATATTGCTCAGAGCCTTGTCAGTCGGTGCTTTCCACGGCAGTGCAGGCGATGCTACTACCTGTCCTTTATACCTTGCATCCAGCACCTCGTATTTGTCCCAACCAATACGCGTCATTACCTTTTTGTAGAATGCATACAGGTTTTCAAATTTCTCTTCAAGGTTCGATGTATCGCCAATCAGTATTTTATGATTGCCCAATACAGGTACCAATTCAAATGCTCTGTCGTCGTTCAATATTATCTGCGACACCTGTGCATTCCAGAAGCTATCGCGCTCTACCTGCCTTACCACTTTTATTATCTGCGCTTTCAGCGAATTGCCAAGACTATCATCTTTCAGCACCGGTACATTTGTAACCACTGTTGTGTAGTGTATATACCTTTCGCTAAGCGGCATTGCTTTGTGCGCATTGTCCAGATAATAACTATTACCCGTCTGATCAAAAATTCTTGCAACAGGCACACGCTGTGTCAGGTTTACGTGCACTACTTTTTCATTATCAACAAACACCTGTGCATCTGCCACCCACGGATTGGTTGCCACTATCTTCTCCATCTTGCCTATATCCAACCTACCCAGCGATATTTTCTTTACATCTATATCCTTATCGTTCAGCAGTTTTGTTTTCACATCTGCTTTGTCTACAAAACCAAACTGTTCATTCTTTATGTTGATGCTAAAGTCCTTGATATGCTTCGCATCCTGTTTGCGTGCTGCGCTGGTCATCGCTGCAATACATGCACCTGTTACCAACACGGTAACCAGTGTTTGCATTATTTTACGAACCGATATTTTGCGCTTCTCGCTCATTATTTATTTTCCAGTATCTCTTTAATCGGGTTCACCAGTTTATCTATATCGCCCGCGCCTGCTGTTATAAACAGATCAAGCGGTGCAGCTTTTACGTAGTCAATCAAACCTTCCTTGCTAAGGATAGTATGATTCGGATTGCCCATCTTGTCTGCTATCATCTGCGATGCAACACCTTCAATAGGCAATTCGCGGGCAGGATATATATCCAGCAGTATCACCTCATCCGCCATACTCAGGCTCTCTGCAAAACCATCTGCAAAGTCTCGTGTGCGGCTGAACAGGTGTGGCTGAAACGCTACCACACATTTACGCCCCGCAAACAAACGTTTCGCACTTTTTATCAGTGCAGCCAGTTCTTCAGGGTGATGCGCATAGTCATCTATAAACACTACTTTATCGTTCTTCACCACATATTCAAACCTGCGTTTGATGCCTTTGAAACCTGCCAGTGCATCTTTCACCAGGCCTGCTTCTATTTCCAGTTCTTGTATTACAGCAATAGCAGCAATTGAGTTTTCTACATTGTGCATACCACCTATCGGCAGGTGTACTCCATTCACTATCCAGCCCTTACCTATTACATCAAAAATGTAACCACCGTCTTTCTGTACAATGTTCGTACCATACACATCAGCCGCATCGTTCTGCAGGCTGTATGTGGTGATGTTTGATGCTGTCAAATCTTTTGCCCTGTGCAGTCCGTGCTTAGCTATCAGCGTACCGCCCGGTTTTATGTTTTTGGTATACTGTATAAATGCAGCCTCCACTTCTTCAGCAGTACCATATATATCCAGATGGTCTGCATCCATAGCAGTCAGCACAGCTATATCAGGAAAGAGCTTCAGGAAGCTCCTGTCATACTCATCTGCTTCTATCACCGCTGTCGCGTTATCGCTGCTCCAGTAGTTGCTGTTGTAGTTTACAGATATACCACCCAGAAAAGCATTACATCCATAACCTGTTTCACGCAGCAAGTAAGCTATCATGGTAGAGATAGTTGTTTTACCATGCGTACCTGCAACTGTTACAGAAAACAATGCTTCTGTTATCCATTGCAATACATCGCTGCGTTTGTACACCGCATAACCATTATCACGATACCAGTTGAGCTCTGCATGGTCTTTAGGTATAGCAGGCGTATAAACTACCAGTTCTGTTTGTTTATCCAGCAGGTTGATGTCGTCTGTATAATGAACACCCATTCCCTCTGCTGCTAATTGTTTAGTCAGCGCAGTTTCTGTACGGTCATAGCCATTCACCACAGTACCCTGGCTGCGGAAGAAGCGTGCAAGCGCACTCATACCGATACCACCGATACCTACGAAATAAACCCGTTTTAATGCTCTTACATTCATTGCGCTATCGCTAATACTTTTTCAGCTATTCTTTTATCTGCATCTTTTATGGCAAGTACCTTCAGGGCTTTTACCATTATCTCCTGCATAGATGCATCCTGCAGCAGCATTTTCAATTTCTTTACCAGTTCTGTTTTCGCATCACTGTCTTTCACCATCATGGCAGCATTGTGTTCTACCAGTGCCATTGCATTGCTTGTCTGATGGTCTTCTGCAGCAAACGGATACGGCACGAATATTACAGGCTTTGCCACGATGCAGAGTTCTGCTATTGCCAACGCACCTGCTCTGGATATCACAACATCAGCCGCTGCATAAGCGTAATCCATCTCACGTATGAAGTCGAAGACTTTTACTTTATCACCAAATGCAGCAGCTCTTTGTTTTGCCTGTTCGTAATAAGGCTTGCCTGTTTGCCACACTATCTGCACATCCTGTTGCAGTATTTCTTCAAGGCTTGCATCTATCGCTTCGTTGATAGATTTTGCACCGAGGCTGCCACCAACTACCAGTATTGTTTTCCTGAAGTTGTTCATGCCAAGCCATGCCTGCCCTTCAGCCCTGTCCAGTGTTGATTGCGATATCTTGCTACGTACTGGATTGCCCGTCAGTATCAACTTATCTGCAGGGAAGAATTTATCCATCTTCTCATAAGCAACACACACTGCTTTTGCTTTCCTGCTCAATATTTTATTGCTCTTACCTGCGTAAGAATTTTGTTCCTGTATCAATGTAGGTATACCCATACCCTGCGCTGCATTCAGTACAGGGAAGCTGGCATAACCACCAACACCCACCACGGCATGCGGCTTAAAATCTTTCAGTATGCTGCGCGCATGCAAAGCACTCTTCAGCATTTTATAAGGCAGCAACAGGTTCTTCAACATATTGCTCCTATTGAAGCCTACGATATCCAACCCTACTATTTTAAAACCTTCCTGTGGTACTTTCTCCATTTCCATCTTGCCTTGCGCACCTACAAAAAGCAGCTCTGTACCCGGTTGCAATTGCTGCAACGCATGGCCTATGGCTACAGCCGGGAATATATGCCCGCCTGTACCACCACCTGCTATTATGATGCGTTTGTTGTTCATCTTACGCTACCGCAGCTTTTGGAGTTTTAACTTTAGTTTCTTCGTTTATTTTTTTCTTTCCTTCGTTTTCATCTACATACCTGCTCACACTCAGTACCACACCTATTGCAATACTGGTGAACCAGATAGACGAACCACCCATACTAATCAGTGGCAATGTCAGACCGGTTACAGGTACCAGATGCACGTTCACCGCCATGTTCAGCATTGCCTGAAACACAAGCGTAATGCTAAGCCCCACTGCAAGGAATGCACCGAATGCATAAGGGCATCGCCTGAATATCTGTATACTCCTCCAGAGGAACAACAGATATAGTATCACTACAAATGCACCTCCTATCAGTCCGTATTCTTCAACTACTATAGAGTAGATGAAATCTGAATAAGGGTGTGGCAGAAAATTGCGTTGCAGGCTCTTGCCCGGCCCACGGCCTGTAAGGCCTCCGTTTGCGATAGCAATCTTTGCCTGCTGCACCTGGAAAACGTCTTCTTTTTTCTTTCCGTCTTTGCCTTCGCTGCTGCCTGCAAAGTCTTTAATGCGTTGCTCCCATGTAGCAGCGCGACCAAAGCCTGTAGCTTTTGAAACAAAGAACAATCCTACTACGCCTATCACACCGGCAACTGCCAGCATCATGATGTGTTTTACCTGCACCCTGCCTATGAAGAACAGTATGCAACATGTAAAACCAAGCATCAACGCGGTAGATAGATTGGCAGGAGCAATAAGCGCACATGTTACCAGAACAGGTATCAGCGCAGGCATAAAGCCTTTCTTCCAATCTTTAATTACATTCTGTTTGATACTCAATATCCTTGCCAGGAACATGAACAAAGCCAGCTTTGCAAGGTCTGATGTCTGGAATGTAAGGTTGATAACGGGGAGCTTTATCCAACGAGAACCCTCATTGAGCGTAGCCCCGAAAAACAATGTATAAATGAGTAACGGCAAACTTAAGAGGTACAACATGATAGCTATACGAGCGAACTTTGTATAGTTTACCAGATGCACACCATATATTATCACCAAACCCAGCGCCAGCACCATGAGGTGTTTCATCAGGAAGTAGCTCGGGTTTTTAGACATACGGAAAGCAAGCGAACCTGTTGAGCTGTACACAGCGAGCAGGCTTATGAAAGATAGTACGATGACTACCCCCCATATTACTTTGTCCCCTTTGGTACGATTCAACAATTTGTTCATTGCCATTGCTTTTCCTCTTTATTAATTACAATTCTTTCACAGCATCTTTAAACTGACGGCCACGGTCTTCGTAGTTCTTAAACAGATCGAAGCTGGCACATGCAGGCGATAACAATACTGCATCACCTTTGTCGGCAAATGCATAAGCTGCTTTTACGGCATCTTTTGCACTCTGTGTATCCGCGATGTTTTCAACCACACCATCAAAAGCATCGTGAATCGGCTTGTTGTCTATACCCATACAAACAATGGCTTTTACTTTTTCCTTAACGAGGTCCATTATCTCGTTATAGTCATTGCCCTTGTCCTGGCCGCCCAGTATCAGTATAGTAGGTTGCTTCATGCTTTCCAGTGCAAACCATACAGAGTTTACATTGGTAGCCTTGCTGTCGTTGATAAAGTCGACACCACGTACGGTGGCAACATATTCAAGACGGTGTTCCAATCCTTCGAACGATGTGAAGCTCTCTCTGATTTTTTCCTTGCGAATACCCGCAATACGAGCCGAAATGCCTGCTGCCATGCTGTTATATTGATTGTGCCTGCCTTTTAGAGAAAGATCATGTATAGACATGTTCATATCCTCACCGTTGTAGTTGATGTTCATGTGTTCGTTTTGAATGGATCCTCCCTCGTTCGGTTGTTGTTGTTCGCTCATCGTAAAATAGATTGTGTGTGAATTAATGGAATGGTTGGCGAGATGATCTGTAATTACTTTATCATCAAGGTTAGTAATGAAAAAATCTTTGTTTGTCTGGTTTTCGGTGATGCGGAATTTAGAACGTATATAGTTGTCGAATTTGTAATCATATCTGTCTAGGTGGTCTGGTGTTATGTTCAGCAGTATCGCTATATCCGGGCGAAACTGATGTATATCATCCAACTGAAAACTGCTTACTTCTATCACATACCATGCAGCAGGCTTTTCTGCTATCTGCCTTGCAAAGCTGTAACCGATATTACCTACCAGTGCAGCATCGTAGCCTGCTTCTTTCAGCAAGTGGTATGTTAGTTTTGTTGTTGTACTCTTACCATTACTACCAGTGATAGCGATTATTTTGCTATCACCTTTGTAGCGGTAACCAAACTCTATCTCGCTGCACACTTCTATACCTGCTTCGCGTATTGACTTTACCACAGGTGCTTTGTCAGGTATGCCCGGGCTCTTCACTACACAATCAGCATTCAGGATTTTATCCATGCTGTGGGTGCCATCTTCGTATGTTATGCCCGCTTCTGTCAATGCTGTTTTGTACTCGTCTTTTACTTTACCACCATCGGTAACAAAAACATCCCAACCTTGCTGTTTACCCAGCAAAGCAGCACCTACACCGCTTTCAGCAGCGCCCAGTATCACCAGTCGTTTTTGTTGTCTGTTACTCACTATCTCATTTTTAATGTTACAATACTCAATACAGCCAGCAGTATGCCTATAATCAGAAACCTTGTTACAATTTTACTTTCGTGGTAGCCTTTCTTCTGATAGTGGTGGTGCAGTGGCGACATCAGGAATATCCTGCGACCCTCGCCATATTTCTTCTTTGTGTGTTTGAAGTATGCCACCTGTATCATTACAGAAAGATTCTCTACCAGGAAGATGCCGCAGATAATTGGTATAAGCAGCTCTTTCCTTACGATGATGGCCAGCGATGCTATGATACCACCCAATGCAAGGCTACCCGTATCGCCCATGAACACCTGCGCAGGATATGCATTGTACCACAGGAAGCCCACACACGCACCTACAAACGCACCAATGAATATGGACAGCTCGCCGAGGTTTGGTATGTGCATGATATTGAGGTAGCCTGCAAATACATAGTTGCCCGATACATAGGCAAACACACCGAGGCATATACCTATAATAGCCGACACACCTGTTGCAAGGCCGTCTATACCATCTGTTATATTAGCACCGTTTGATACTGCCGTGATGATGAAGATGACGAACAGTACATATATAATAGGTGTCGCTGTCTTCACGGCACCTTCACCAAAAACCTTTGCAATGCCTGCGTAGTTAAACTCGTGCGTCTTTACAAAAGGTATCGTAGTTGTTACGCTCTTCACAGTAGCATATTGATGATCTACACCATTCTGATCTTTGCGGGTATAGGTATTGCCAATTTGTTTTTCTGAAGCATTGCATACTACAGGTGCACCTTCTTTTACTTCGCGAGTTACTACTACATGCTGATTGTAATACAGCGTAAGACCTATAATAGCACCAAGCCCTACCTGACCCATTATCTTGAATCTTCCTGCAAGGCCTTCTTTATTCTTTTTGAATACTTTGATATAATCATCCAGAAAACCAACCAAGCCAAGCCACACGGTACTCATTATCATCAATATGATGTACACATTCTCTACACGTGCAAACAACAGTGTAGGTATCAGTATAGCCGCAATGATGATGATACCACCCATAGTAGGCGTACCTTTTTTCTGATTCTCTCCTGCCAGTCCCAGATCGCGCACTGTTTCGCCGATTTGTTTGCGTTGCAGGTAGTTAATCAGGTTTTTGCCCAGCACTGTGGTTATCACCAGCGAAAGTATGATAGCCATAGCTGCACGGAAGGTGATGTAGTAAAACATCCCGGCTCCAAACATGCCAAAGTGCTCGCGCAGATATGTAAACAAATAGTACAGCATCAGCTATCAGTTGGTTAGTCTCTTTTATTTTTCAAGTGTTGCAAACATTTCTTTCAATACTTCCCTGTCGTCAAAAGGATGTTTCACACCTTTTATTTCCTGGTATGTTTCATGTCCTTTTCCTGCCACCAGCACTATGTCTCCCGGCTGCGCCAGTGCTACTGCTGTTTTTATAGCTTCTTTCCTGTCCGTTATTCTTAATGACTTTCTTTTTTGTACGCCTGTCAATCCCGATTCCATTTCGTTCAGTATCGCTTCAGGGTCTTCGCTTCGCGGATTGTCCGATGTCAGTATGGCTCTGTCGCTATGCTCGCATGCTACCTCTGCCATTACAGGGCGCTTTGCACTGTCCCTGTCACCACCGCAGCCAACAACTGTTATCAGTTGTTGTCCTTTGGTACGCAATTGATTTACTGTTGCCAGTACGTTTATCAGTGCATCAGGTGTGTGTGCATAGTCTACTATACCCAGTATGCTGTCTTTGTCAGACATCTGCGTTTCGAACCTGCCCGGCGCACCGTGCAGATTGCTGAGTATAGAAAGCACCTGCATTTTATCTTCGCCCAGCAGCACCGCTATGCCATATACCGCCAGCAGATTGTATGCATTGAATGTGCCTATCATCCTGAAGTGTGCTTCGGTACCATCTACCGTCATCACCAAACCGGTCAGGTTGTTTTCCAGCACTTTTCCTTTGAAGGATACCGGTGCTTTCAGGCTGTATGCATGCTTATCCGCTTTTGTGTTTTGCAGCATTACCATACCACGCTTGTCATCTGCGTTTGTTAGTGCAAATGCAGTTTCAGGCAGGTTATCGAACAGTTGCTTTTTAACACGTATATACTCGTCGAATGTTTTATGATAGTCGAGATGGTCGTGTGTGATGTTGGTGAACGCTGCACCTGCAAAACGCAGACCCGCTATACGTTGCTGATGTATAGCATGAGAGCTCACTTCCATAAACACATATTCGCATCCCGCATCTGCCATACGCCCTAAGAGCGATTGTACAGATATTGCATCGGGCGTTGTGTGCGTTGCTATCTCTACTACTTCATCAATATGATTCTGTACAGTAGATATCAAACCAACTTTATAACCCAGTGCTTTGAACAATTGATAGAGCAGCGTAGTAGTAGTGGTCTTGCCATTGGTACCTGTTACACCTACCACCTTCATCCTTGCAGAAGGATTGCCGTAGAAAGCATCTGCCATGGCACCTGCAGCATACGCGCTGTCTTTTACCTGCACATACACAACATTATCTGCTGTTGTTGCAGGCATATCTTCGCACACTATCACCGCTGCACCCAGTGCTAATGCTTTGTCTATAAACTGATGACCATCAACCGTAGTACCACGCACTGCAATAAATACAGTACCTGCCTGCACTTTGCGAGAGTCTATGCTCAGGGCACTTACTTCTACAGAAGTCTCGCCTGCTATGCGCAGTGGTGTTATACCTGTTAATATGTCTTTCAGCAATATCATTTAGCTAAGCTGCAGTTCTATTGTTTGTCCTTTATTAATTTTTGTACCCGGTGCCAGCGATTGATAAGCAACCTTACCCCTGCCACGCACCACTACTTTCATACCTTGTTTTTCAAGCAAGAACACGGCGTCTTTCAACCCCATACCACTTACATTCGGCACTTGTCCTGCAAATACTTTTGTTGTCTGCACCAGTTCTTTCTTCACAGTATCTGTTGTCACATTTATGATATAGTTGTCTGCAACCGATGGTGCTTTGCGTCCCATGCGGCGCATCAGCACATCGTAGCTTGCAGCAGGTGCGCTGTTTGCCACCATACGTTTATCACTTTTCTGTGCAATGCTATCCAGCGGACCTATCCAACCTTTGCTGCTTGCAAATACTTTGTCTGCAATCATCCTGAATACAGGCGCAGCTATCACACCACCGTAGTATGCACCCGAACCTTTGTTGGTACGTATCACTACTGCTATGGTATACTTAGGTTTGTCTGTAGGGAAATAACCTACAAATGAACCCTGATACACACCGTCGCTATACTTAATGCCTTTATCAGCAACCTGTGCCGTACCTGTTTTACCTGCAATACCGTAGAACGGACTGCGGATGTGTTTAGCAGTACCTGTCAGCACCACTTCTTTCATACAATCCTGCAACTGGCGGATAGATGAAGTATCTGCTACTGCTTCTTCCAGCACTTTCGGTTCGTATTTCTTAATTGTCTTACCATACTCACGTATCTCACTTATCAGATACGGACGCATCAGCTTACCACCATTTGCCACAGCATTGTACACCATACAAGTATGCAGTGGTGTTATCTGTATTTCGTAACCGTAAGCCATCCATGGCAACGTGGTTGCACTCCAGTCACTTTGTCCCGGCTTCTTCACACGTGGTGCACGCTCACCGCTCAGGTCTATACCTGTTTTTCTGTCCAGATGCAGATCGTGCAGATGGTCCAGATATTTTTGGGGGTTCGATTGGTAGAACTGATAACCCAGTTTTGCCATTGCTACGTTCGATGAATGCGCGAACGCATCTTTGATACTCATATCCCCCATACCAAGGTGAGAATCCTTCAGTGTAAGATTACCAAAATGCGCAACACCTCTTTGACAGTCTACATGCTTATCAATAGTGATATACTTGTCTTTCAACAATGCCATCAGCGTCATCAGCTTGAAGGTTGAGCCCGGCTCTGTAGGAGACATTGCATAGTTAAAATCTTCCCAGTAGCTACCATCTGTCTGCTGACCAAGATTTACCAGTGCACGTATTTTACCTGTCTGTGCTTCCATCACAATGCAGGTACCATATTTACACTTGTATTGCTCCAGCACACTCTTCAGCGCATGCTCTGCTACTTCCTGTATACCTATATCCAGTGTGGTAACAATATCCTGTCCGTTGTGCGGCTCTACTTCGCTACCTTCTACAGGCATCCATACACCACCTGTTTCTTTACGTTCTACACGCGTACCGTTATCACCTTTTAGCACCGTATCATAGGTACGTTCCATACCAATGGTCTGGCTATTCTCTCTCCACAAGCCTATGGTACGGAATGCCAGCATGCCATACGGATTGATGCGTTTGATTTGCGGGTCTTCTATAAAACCACCACGCCTTTTGCCTTTATTAAATATCGGCAGGCTGCGCAGTGCCTGATAATCGTAGTAAGGCAAATTTCTCTTCAGCAACCAGTAGCGCGATTGCTTTTTGAAACCTTCCGTAAGCATAGCCTTGTACTTAGCAGCAGGTGCATCTTTAAACAATGCCGCCATGCACAGTGCCAGTGTATCTGCATAGCGCTTAAACGTATCGGGCTTGATGACAGAGAAATCTATATGCACATCAAACTGCGGAATGGTAGAACACAACAAAGCTCCCTGCTCGGTGTAGATGTTTCCACGCTCTGCAGGCAGTGTAGTAGTACGTGTGTGCATCTCCTTCGCCAGCTTGCGCAGCTCCGGCCCTTCATTTACCTGTATATAGGCAACCTTCATTATGATGGCCAACCCAAACAGGCAAATGCATGTGAATGCCACATACACCCTGAACCTTATGTCTTGTTTTACTGTCAATTTCCCCTTTACGGTTTGTATATAGTACTGTCAACAACTATACTGTATGCGGGCAGCGACATGGGCTTCATACCCAACGACGATGCACGTTTTATTACTTCACTCTCCATCTTCACATACATAAGCTTACTGCTCACGTCCATATATTTCCAGCGTAGTTCTTTCAATACTTTGTTTTCCTTATTCAGCTCGCGTTGCATATCTACTGCGCGTTGAGAGTTGTTGATGTACAACACCGCCAGCAATGCCACAAAAGCAAGGAAGGGGATATTATTAACGATAGCTTTGTAAGACAGTTTATCCACCAGCGTTTTCCAATCGCTTCGCACACGTTGTGCAGGTTGTTGTTCCTGCTCTGTTACATTGTGTGTGTTCTGGGTGCTCATGCTATCTTTTCTGCTATCCTTAAACGGGCGCTTCGTGCCCTTGAATTGTTTTTAATTTCTTCTTCCGTAGGTTCTACGGCTTTGTTATTTATAAGCCTCAGCGGTGCCTTGTGCAGCGTGCGGCCAAATCCATCTTTCTCTGCTTCTTCCCACGTTCCGTTCTTCATATATTGCTTCACCAACCTGTCCTCCAGCGAGTGGAAGGTGATAACGCTCAGCCTGCCTTCAGGCTTCAGGCATTGTGCCGATTGCATCAGCAAATCTTTCAGCGCACCCATCTCATCATTCACCTCTATCCGCAGCGCCTGAAAAACCTGTGCCAGATACCTGTTGGGATTCCCCTTCATTATCGGTGCCAGCATACCCTTCAGTGCATCTATACTATTCAGCACTACAGTAGCTCTCTTATCCACTATATGTTTTGCAAGCTGTTTAGAGTTGCGCACCTCTCCGTATTGTTCAAAGAGTTTGTGCAACTGCTGCTCGCTGTATGTCTTCAGCACATTGGCTGCGGTTTGCTCTGCCCGTTTATCCATCCGCATATCCAGCGGACCATCGAAGCGAATAGAGAAACCACGCTCTGCTGTATCAAACTGAAAAGAACTTACACCCAAATCGGCCAGTATACCATCTACCTCTCTGTATCCGTGCAGCCTCAAAAACTTGCTCAGGTAGCGAAAGTTTTCCGTAACAGGTATCAACCTGTCGTCATCGGGTTTGTTGCGCCACGCATCTGCATCCTGGTCAAAAGCTATCAGCCTTCCGTTTTCGCCCAGCCTGCTCAGTATTTCTCTGCTATGGCCACCGCCACCAAAAGTGGCATCTACATACACACCATCGCTTTTTATATTCAGGCCGTCAACTGTTTCCTTCAAAAGGACCGTTGTGTGGTAAAAAGTGGAGCCCTCCATCCTTACAGATTTTCAAACGGGTTCACAAAACCACTGCCTGCCACCTCTGCAGCCAGGTCGCTAAAGCCTGCCGCATGCTGGCGTATGTACGCGTAATACGTATCTTTATCCCACAGCTCAATTTTATTGCCCTGTGCAGAGAATATCATGTCTTTCTTAATGGAAGCGTATTCCTGCAATGGCTTTGGCAACAATATGCGACCGGCACTGTCCACATCCACGAAGTTGGCGCCGTTCATAAACAGGCGCTTGAACTCACGCACTTTCGGATTGAAGTCGTTGAGCTTGTTTACTTTTTCAGCCAGTACATTCCAGCTATCTACCGTAAACATGGAAAGGCAGTTTTCAAACCCACGGTTAATAACGAAGCGTGCAGCGCCATCTTCAGGCAACTGCTTGCGGAAGCCTGCAGGCAGCAAAAAGCGGCCTTTGGCATCTACAGCAACTTCATATTCTCCGAGAAAGCTTGTCATTGACGATTTTGGGATATTTCTACCTTTTCTACCACAAAACAACACTTTTTCCCACACATTTAGGGAATTTGAAGAACTCATATTTTTCCACAAGGAACGATATGGCTAAACCCCTTTACAGCAAAGGTTTTCAGGCTATTTTTCACGTTATGTTCATAAACCCGTGTGCATATCCTGTAGATAATTGTGGATAACTTGTGAAATGACTGTAAAACCCTGATTTAACAGAGTTTTATACCATATATATGGGAAAGCAACTCGGTTTCTTTATTTTTGCCATCCTCATGCAAAAACGCCATAGTTATATCCTCTTCATGTTGCTCAGCGTCAGCCTGTTATTCGGCTGCAGTGGCTACGAGCGTGCCCTGAAGAGCAAAGACGTAAACTATAAACTGAAGAAAGCCAACGAGTTCTACGACCGTAAGAAGTGGCAGCAAGCCAATGGCCTGTACGAAAGCCTGGTGCCTGTAATGAAGAATACACGCAACTACGAGCCTATGTACTACCGCTACGCATACAGCTTTTATAATATGAAAGACTATCTGTCGGCGTCTTACCACTTCAAAAACTACCTGGAATTCTTCCCTACCAGCAAGGATGCTGACGAGATAGAGTTTCTCTATGGCTATTGCCTGTACAAAATGTCGCCAAAGCCATCGCTGGAGCAGCAAAGCACCGAGCGTGCCATGGATGCCCTGCAAACCTTCATCAACGCGCACCCCGAGAGCCCGCGTGCGGCTGAAGCCAATAAATATATAGACGAATGCCGCGGCAAACTGGAAATAAAAGAGGCCGATGCTGCCAAACTATACTATAATATAGGCCAATACAGGGCTGCCAGCGTTACCTACAAGCAGCTGATGCGCAACTTCCCCGAATCGAAGAACAGCGACCTGTACCAATATATGATTGTAAAATCGTGGTTTAAGTTTGCAGGAGAGAGTGTGAAGGAGAAACAAGAGGAGCGCTACGCCAACGCCATCAACGCATACAGAGAATTAGTTGACGGTTATCCAAATTCTAAGTATCTTCGCGACGCTGAGGAATATTATACCAAGGCAGATAACATTGTAAAACAGTTACGCAATGAGCTTAAATAGAAAAGCATTAGCAGCAGTGAACCCGCTGGTTGAAACCCGCGACGTTGTTGCTATCAAAAACAAAACAGGAAATCTGTACGAATCTATCGTGGTAATGAGCCGCCGTGCAAACCAGATTGCTGTTACCATGAAGGAAGAACTGCACCGCAAGCTGGATGAATTCAGCAGCCATGCAGACAACCTGGAGGAAATTCACGAAAACAAAGAGCAAATCGAAATATCTCGTATATACGAACGCATGGCAAACCCTGCCCTGCAATCAACAAGCGAGTTCTTCGACGACAAAATCTACCACCGCAAAAAAGGCCAATAAGCTTTTTCGGACAACGGTTTTAATAACACTGAAAAGCTATCCCCACAAAGGATGGCTTTTTACGTTAAACCAACTAATGCCTTTCTGACAATGCCTGCTCATTACAAACACCTCTTCTTCGATCTCGACCACACCCTGTGGGATTTTGACGCCAACTCGGCGCACACCCTGCTGCAGGTGTACGAAGAATGCAGGCTCGAAGACCTAGGCATTACAGACTACGAGGCATTTGCAACATCCTACAACGAGCACAACGAGCGCCTCTGGGCACGCTTTCGCAATGGCTTCCTGAAGCGCGATGAACTGCGCTGGAAACGCTTTGCCCTTACCCTGCTCGATTTTAAGATAGGCGACCCGCACCTGGCACACGAACTCAGCAGTGCGTATCTGGAGATACTGCCCAACCAACGCCGCCTGACACCATACGCTACCGAAGTGCTGGAGCACTGCAAAGCGCAAGGCTACACCATGCACCTCATCACCAACGGGTTTGAAAGCACCCAACGCCAGAAACTACAGATAAGCGGCATCAGCCACTACTTCACCCACCTCATCACCAGCGAGATGAGCAACAGCATGAAACCACAGGCTGCCATCTTCAACTACGCCCTGCAAACAGCAGGTGCCACGGCCGAGGAAAGCATTATGATAGGCGACGCGCTGGAGATAGACATACTCGGTGCCTTCTATGCAGGTATAGACCAAGTATACTACAACCCCGCACGCATACCACACCGCCACAAGCCAACATACGAGATAGCCAGCCTCGACGAGCTGATGAACATCTTTTAGGCCGCAGCCTGCCAATAAAACACCCGGATACAGATTATTTGATATTAATCTCCTTTACCACCTGCTCTGCAAAATACTCATTGATAGTAGCCATTAGCTGAGGCTTGGCCAGCAGCAGTTCCTGCTTCAGTGCAGCAACATCGGTGTAGATAGTCAGTATACCACCACTCAGGTACAGGTTGCGTGTATACTTGGCAATCGTCTTGCCTGCAATCTGTTCCCACTCCTCGCGCATGCGCAGCTCGTGCGCCTTTGGTGCCCAGCCACTCTTTTCCATCAGCAGCTTCAATGCCTCGCCAATACTATACTGACCCATGCCATAAAGTTAAACCTTTCCCCGTTATTGGCATATTAAAGACTACCTTCACCGCAGAGATAGGTGTTCTATGTCATTAAAAACAATTGAAGATGCAGGAGATTTTGAAGAATTGGAATAAAATGAAAGGCCACCTGAAGCGCGCATATCCCGTGCTGAACAACAATGACGTAACACAACGCACCGGCAAAGACACCGAAATGCTCCAGATAATAATGGACAAAACAGGACTGACCGAAGCCGAGCTTGAAGCTTTTTTGCAAAAAGTACAGGAGCAGTAAACCACTGCCCTGTGCTACTTGCACACCCCCACACAACAATCTGATAAGCTGCCCGAAAGGTAGCTTTTCTTTTTTGCAGCAACCGTCTGTAAAAAGCTCTCCTCCTGTTTTTAGGAGGAGTACCCGAGAGCAACGAGGGGGAGGAGGTGAACACTCTACGCGAGCCAACCACCCCGATTGGCAACGATATGCTGCGCATTTCTCCGCCAATGCGCCCCTCCTAAAAACAGGAGGGGAATTTTTATGTAGAGCCAATAGTTTACAGGTTTTCATATTTGTTGATAGTTTTTGATAGTGTTTGCACAGTTTTGAAAACGGAACATTTTATGGGTATTGAAAACCAATGGTTTGTGTTGCGGGATGGTTACAAACGGTTACGTTTTTTGTTGCAGTTTGCCTGCTTTGGGGGTTGGTTTGTTGCCGGTTTGTAACCAATTGCTGATGGGCGAAACAGTTTGCTAGGTGTGGATTGCGGGTGCATAGGGTTAGGAATTTACCATAACAAATATACGCTAATTATTTGTTATGATGAAAAAATGAGGAAAAATGGAGAGAGGAATATAATTATTATTGATGACAAAAAAACTGGTGTTTTTCACAGTTTATTATTGTAGAAAACTCTTTACTATTGTGAAATACAGAAACCAACCCATTTAATTATGGCCAAAAATCACTTCAAAATACCGGACAATAATATTAGAAATGAAAAATATGACCCGCAAGGAGGTGGTGAAACCTATAAGCGTAATGACCATTATGCTCATGGTAAAAAGCTATTTAGTCAAACAAAAGAAATAATTGAAAAAACATCAAGCAAAAAGGATGGGAATATTAGTCATGAATTATACCTACAATTAAAATCTCCCTCCGACTTTACAATAAAAAAAGGAAGACAAAATATCGAAGAGCTTGGTTTTAAAATCATTGAATACTCAAAGTCAGATAAAACAAAGGCAACTGTAAGCATATTAAAAGAAGATATAGACGACCTAAACAATAGAATTCAGAAGTATACTAATGACCCAGAGCACATTGGAAAGACATACTTTTCTCCAATAGAAGATATTCTAGAGATTCCAACAATAGAGAAAATAAAAAGTGATCTAAACTTAAATTCTGATCAGGAAGAGGATATTATTATTAACTTATTCAATACAATCACCAATAAAGAAAGAAGAGCTATTTTTAGTTCAATTCAGGAAGACTTAGCGAGTATTGCTAATAACTTACAGATACGAAACTTCTCTAACGGAGTTACATCGATAGCTTGTACTATTAAACTTAATAGCATTGTAAATTTTGCAGATAATTATTCTACAATAAAGGAAATAAAGAAGAACTATTTATCATTTGTCGAAACAGCACAAGTTGTTCAAAACTTACCTAATCCATTAACTATTCAAGCACCACGTTCACAATCAATTGTTTGTATTGTTGACTCCGGCATCAGGAGCAATGGGAGCATTCTACAGAATTTAGTTACAGACACAATTCAGTTTTTACCAAGAAATTCTGTCGATTGTTTGTATGAACACGGAACTTTCGTGGCTAGTAGATGCATATTTGGAGACAATATAGATGCCTGTAATGGAACACATGAATTAGTTCCGTTTTGCAAAGTAATGGACTTGCAAGTTTTTGGTAAGGATATCATGGGAAATAAACTTTATCCTAATGAATTTCTTCTAAGGACTGCAATAGAAGATACAGTTCAAAAATTCCACAACACCGTAAAAGTTTTTAATCTTTCTTTAGGAAGTACACAAGCAATAACATCATATGTAATTTCAGATTTAGCTAAGTTACTTGACTATCTTTCAAAGGAATATAAAGTCTTATTTATTGTTGCAGCAGGAAATATTGACTCACTTTTAGGAACCTACCCTAATAACCATTTTAGAAACAGAAGTGCAAGATTAGGTTCTCCCGCAGAATCGTTATTATCAATAACAGTAGGTTCGATCGCTAAATATGAAGACACAAATGCTATAGCAAAAGTTGATGAAATTTCACCGTTTTCAAGAACTGGTCCTGGAGCTGACAATGGAATAAAGCCAGAATTAGTTGCACATGGGGGAAATCTCATTAAAGCATATGGACTATCTCCAAGAATTGGAGCTTTTGGGTTGTCGGAAGACTGTAATAGTCTTGCTGTGAATGTCGGCACAAGTTTTGCTGCACCGCTAATATCACAATATGCAGCACGCCTTTTTGAGGTATATTCATCATCCGACCCGAATTTAGTAAAAGCTCTATTGTGCCATTTCACCGAACAACGAAATACACCTCTTGGCTTAACTACAAATAACCTATTTCATACGGGATTTGGTGAACCAATTATTGATAATGCAATGCAAGCTGGCATAAATAACGCTGCTTATATATATGAAGGAGAGCTTCATCAAGAACACTATCAATATATTAAGTTCCATATTCCTTCAACTCTTACGGCAGGAAGTGAAAATAGTAAGTTGAAATTAAAAATTACGTTAGTATATGACCCACCTGTAAACGTATCAAATGATGTTGAATATTCACAAAGCAGAATCAGTGCTACTTTGATCAAAAAAACTAGTGACGGGTACAAGAAAGTCACTATTTCTACAGAGGATAAATATTCGCATCAATGGAACCCAATAATAAAATTAGAAAAAGATTTTAGAAGAAAATATTTATGTGGTGATTGGGAGTTGAAATTACACTTGTATACACGAGGAAATCTTCCAACAAACTATAAGCAAAGCTATGCAGTTGTTATAGAAATAATTGATTCATTAGGTGGTACGGATGTATATAACGACATCTTAGCTGAATATGGAAATATATACAGCGCCATTGTCTTAAATATTGCTGCTTAACATGGTTATTAGTGACACTTTAATTGGTATTTTGATTGGTTGGTTATTAACACAACTGTCAATCTGGTATAAAGGAAGAAAAGATGATAAGCGAATCTTAAAAGAAGTTTTATATCAACTTTTAGAAATTAGGTTTTTAATCCCCAAATTAAATATCAACGAACTTGTAAGTGATTACAAAAAGCTAATAGATAATGACTTGCCATTTTTGAATGCTGTACCTGAACTATTAGATCAAATACAGAGTTCAGCAAAAGTAGCTTTCAAAAAATCAACTGAAAAGCTCAAATACGACTTTAATCTCTTCGATAATAACCTACACGCATCAATAACAAAGCTATCATCTGTTAATCCTATACTAGCTTATCAACTTTCAGGCCATACACGAATAATTCACATGGGCGGAATAGACGTATTTCTGGACTATTACACCGAATCGCTAAGTGAGCAAAAAGATTTCAAAGAAACAATTGATGAAGCCAAAAAACACTTGTCTAAATACGACGACAAATCTTACAAGCAAATACAACTAGACTTTGAGTACTATATCAAAAAAGTTGCATTAAAAGTAGGCCCCCTTACTTGGCTATCTGCACATTTAACTATCAAAAGAATTAATACTCCCTATTCAAATATTGACACTATTAGTGAACTTAAAGATTTTTATAAGTCTATGGGGATAGATATCGATAAAATAAATCAAGAATATTTAGCATTGAACCAAAATAACAATTCTTCGGAGTGATAATAGTATATTATCTCCTTCCTGTACTCATTTATAGTTAGTAAATCCCCTCATTCCGTGAGATTGCTTCGTGCCTCGCCCCGAAGTATCGGGATGTAACACAATGACGCACGTTTACTACTTCCTAAACAAAGCATCTGTTATATGCTTTGGTAGTTCCTGTTTTACATCGCGGATGCGGTGATGGGTTAGCCATTGCTCAAAGGCTTGCGGGTCTTCGGGTACGTGGTGCAGTACTTCGCCTGTTTTAAGGGATATTACAAAGGTATCGATACTAAATATATATGCCGACAGGCTGGTGGCAGGGTGCGCAAAGCCGGGAAATGTGTTGTTCATGATAATGTTTTCAGTGTGTTGCAAAATTAGTAAAGTATTTTCAAAATGAATACATTTGTATTCATTCAATTATAGGAAGTTTTTCCAGTTTTACTTCGATGCCGAAGTCGCTGGATATACGGACAGGAGAAGTAATAAAAGAGTTATGTATAGCTTTGGGCTATTCGCAAGAAGACCTTGCGAATGCCTGCGAAATGGAGCGTACCCATATATCGGCAATAGAAAGGGCTGTAAGAACGCCTTCGCTTTCCACACTGTTTAAACTGGCAGAGGCTTTGGATAAAAAGCCGTCTGAGGTTGTCAGGCTCATCGAAGAGAAGAAATAGTATTTCCCTGTGTTGTGACTAGATTGCTTCGTGCCTCCTCGCAATGACGCGAGAGGGGAGCACTCATTCCGTCATTACGAGGAGGCAAAGTATAGCCAACGTGTGCAGCCTGCCAACGTGGTAATCTCACGATACACAATCCCTCATTCCGTGAGATGGCCACACTCGCTACACTCGTTCGCCATGACGGGTTTACTGAATAGTATTGATGGTGTACAAGTGTGCGACGCAACGGCGGCTTAATAGTAGCACAGGTGGTGGCTGCCTATTAAATTATAGATATCCCTTACAGCTGTATATACACGGGTTTCAGAAAGGCTGTTAACTTTGCGGCTGTTATATGAAACTCCTCCTCCAATATCTTAGCCGCCACAAGGGGCTGATAGCGCTGGCTTTGCTGCTGGCCGCCGTCAACCAGGTCTTTTCCCTGTTCGACCCCTATATCTTCGGTAAATACATCATCGACCCTTATGCCAAGGCGCCACACCAGTGGAGCGAGAGCCAGTTTGTGCAGGGTGTCATCAAGGGCCTCGGGCTGCTTATCGGTACAGCCATGATAAGCCGTATTGCCAAAGCTTTTCAGGACTATACGGTCAATGTAGTGATACAGAAATTCGGTGCGCGCATCTATACAGATGGCCTGCGCCATGCCCTGCGCCTGCCCTTCAGCGATTTTGAAGACCAGCGCAGCGGCGAAACCCTGAGCGTGCTGCAAAAAGTGCGTCAGGACTGTGAGAAGTTTATCAACGCGTTTGTCAATATACTGTTTACCACCATCGTGGGTATTGTGTTTGTGGTGGTGTATGCTTTTACGCTCAGCAGCTGGCTGGTGCTTATCTATTTTGGTGGTGCGCTGCTGCTTGGCTGGCTTACCAATATCCTGAGCAAGAAGATAAAGGTGATACAGAAAAACATTGTGAACGAGACTACCGCACTGGCGGGCAGCACTACTGAAAGCCTGCGCAATATAGAACTGGTAAAGAGCCTCGGGCTGACGAATCAGGAGATACGCCGCCTCAACGCTACTACCATCAAGATACTGGGTCTGGAGCTGAAGAAGGTGCGCAGCATCCGCAGCATCAGCTTTGTGCAGGGTACGTTTGTCAACTTCCTGCGCCAGTGTATTATGTTCTGCCTGCTCTACTTCATCTTCCACGATAAGCTAACGCTGGGGCAGATGGTAACGATGCAGTTCTACACGTTCTTCATCTTTGGTCCGCTGCAAGAGCTGGGCAATATCATCATGGCATGGAGAGAGGCAGAGGCATCGCTCAACAACCTGAAGGCGCTGTTTGCCCGTCCTGTAGAGGAAAAGCCTGCAAAGCCTGTTACCATCCACAGTATAGAAAGCCTGCGTTTTGATGGTGTGAGCTTTCAGCACAACAGTGCCACCAAAGCTGCGTTGGAAAATATTGGCTTTGATGTAAAATTGGGCGAAACGGTTGCCTTCGTAGGGCCGAGTGGCAGTGGTAAGACTACACTGGTAAAACTGCTGGTGGGCCTGTACAAACCAAAGCAGGGCAGCATTTATTACAACAATACCAATGGCAATGATATAGACTTTGACGAGCTGCGCCACCAGATAGGTTTTGTAACGCAAGACACGCAACTATTCAGCGGCACTATCAAAGAGAATCTGCTGTTCGTAAACCCGAGTGCTACGGATGCTGAGATAAACGAAGTGCTGCAGAAAGCTGCCTGTCAGAATCTGCTATCGCGTGCCGAAAACGGTATTGATACCATGATAGGTGAAGGTGGCCTGAAACTAAGCGGTGGTGAACGCCAGCGCCTGAGCATTGCCCGTGCATTGCTGCGCCACCCGAGGTTGATGATATTTGACGAGGCTACTTCTGCACTCGATTCGCTGACGGAAGATGAGATATCTACTACCATCAAAGACATTACACAAAAGCGCGAACATATCACCATCATGATTGCACACCGCCTCAGCACTATTATGCATGCCGACAGGATATTTGTACTGGAGCGTGGCCATATCATAGAGACAGGCAGCCATCAGCAGTTGCTGGATGAAAAAGGACTGTACTACGCTATGTGGCGCCAGCAAATAGGAGAGCGCAAAGAAGTACGTGCAGGTGCAGCACCTGCGGGTATGCGCAGTGCTAAGTGATATTTTTTTAGCTTTCGATTAATACTTGATACAGTAAAGGCCTCTGATTAAAACAATCAGGGGCTTTTTAATTTGCTATAATGTGCATGTATTGTAAATTAGATATATGCAAACTGTAACACCTATAAAACATTATTTTTTACTGCTGCTGTTCATGATGCTATGCGGAGTGCAGGCAGGTGCGCAATCGGGCAATGTATTGTATGGAGAGGTAGAAGCTGCAAAGCGGCAAGGCACACAATTCACCGAATACAATCTGTTTAGCTACGCAGGCCCTGCTACCATGTTGGATGGCGGCAGCTTACTAGCACCACAGGCACTACAAATTGCTACCCTCTACAACGAAAAGCCATCTGCCATTACCATACAGATACCATCTGCCAACGGCAGATACACATTGTCTATGCTCCGCAGCAATCCTATGACTACTGATATGCGGGCAGAAGCATCTGACGAAAATGGTAATCGCCCCGTAAGTATAGACAAAGGCGTGCATTATACAGGCTGTATAGAAGGGCAGGCAAATACCCTAGCTACCATGAGTGTATTTGCCAACGGAAGTGTGATGATACTCTTTGCCAATAAAGATGGCAACTATGTAGCAGGTGCATTGCAAGACAATAGCAACAGGTATATACTTTACAGAGATGATGCAATAACAGACATGCCTCCCTATCAATGCAAGTTTAAGGATAGCAAAACGCCTCAGCAGCAAACAGGTCAAAAAACAACTGCAGCATCATTCAGCTGCAAAGTGATTGGTATTTATCTTGAAGGGGACTATGACTTGTATCTGAAATTCGGCAAGAACATCACCCTGACACAGAATTATCTTGTTGGCCTTTTCAATCAGATGATGGGCATATACAAAAATGATTCTATGCTGCTAAAACTGCGCTCTACCAAAATATGGACCAGTGCCGATAACTATAAAGACTCTACATCAGAACATGCGATAATAGACTTTATGGCATACTGGAATAGCAAGAATGATACATTTGCCGGAGACCTTGCCATATTAGTGGCGAATGATAAGCCTGCCAATGGAGGTATAGCACCACTGCTCACCTTATGCAATAAATCTACCTCTTACGGTTATGCAGATGTAGATGGTGTGTATAAGTTAGTTCCGGTATATTCAAAAGATGTGATGGTAATATCGCACGAAGTAGGGCATCTGCTAGGGTCTATGCACACACAATGGTGTGGCTGGGATACAGGGCCGGGGGGTGCTTGTGGCGCTATAGATGATTGCGCGATGCAAGAACCGGGCAGCTCCTGTGGTACATGCCCCAGTACTTTCAGTAATGCTGCGCCTACATCTCTATGGTCCGGTACAATCATGAGTTATTGTCATACTAAACCACGCGGCATAAATCTGGCTAACGGGTTTGGTCCATTGCCAAGAAAGGTAATGTTATCAACAATTAATGACAACTACCACAACAAATGCCTCCAGCCTGCTTTGTTGGCAAGCCTTAAGGTTGAAAATATCTGCCGAGGCTATGGCTCAATAATAGTTGAATTTGACACGAACTATGTAAACAACCGTACTATACCGGTTTCATCGCTATTGTTCTATTGGACAACTGGTGCCACAACACAAAACCTTACTAACATTACAGCACCGGGCTCATATGGCGTAAGCATCACCAATAGCTTAGGGCTATGTCATGTACAATACGTTACTTCTATTATGGTAGATAACACTGATAGTTGCCGTTTTAAAGCAAGCATCAGTAATATACCTGCCGATGCAGACATCCGCATATTACCTAACCCTTGCCGTGGTATATGCACTATCAGCAATATCGGGCATACCGGTTCATACACGCTAACGCTATATGATATGATGGGCAAAATGCAGTTGCAAAAAAACAATCAAACTACAGATGATGCATCCATAGACACAAGTCTGCTTCCATCGGGTGTATACTCGTTGTCTTTGCGTACAAATGAAAATGTTAGATACGTTCGCTTTATAGTACCGTAGTCTACTTGCACAATTTTACATAGAATGAAGAACTTATGACAAATGCAGCTAACATGATAGCTGCATTTTAATTATATTGCAACGTCTATTCCTTCACTCTCTGACTGGTATTTAACAACTTAAAACATTCTTTTATCAAGTGAAACTTTACGCAAGACTCGCAGCACTGCTGATTGCAATATGCTGCCTCAACACATTGGCCAATGCACAACAATACGAACCGGGCTATGTACTGTCAGGCGAAATGAACGAGGCGAAATCTAAAGGCATTGTCTTCAAACCTTATAGCCTCTTCAATACCGCAACAGCTACAAAACATACAACAGTATTACGCAAAGAAACACTATTGGCTCCGGACAGAGCTGCCATCACCCAATTGTATAACGAGTATCCCAGAGCCATAGCGCTGACATTGAAAACTGATGACGGACAAACATTTGTACTGGACATGATGCAAAGCAGCCCATTATCTGCCGAGCCTAAAATGAGCTATATAGATGCACAGGGCACCCACCCCTGCAGCTACGAAAAAGGTGCACATTATCAAGGTGCAGTAAGAGGCAATGCAAAATCTACAGCTACCATGAGTGTTTTTGCAAATGGGGATGTAATGATACTTTTTGCAAATGCAGATGGTAACTATGTAGCAGGCAAAATGGAAGACAACAGCGGCCTGTATATTCTATATAACGACAAAGATTTTATAGCACCACCGCCAACTAAATGCGGCACTAAGGAAAGTATGACTATACCGCGCAATGGTACTACACAAACTGCCAACAAAACAACTGCTGCATACGGTTGTAACAAAGTACGTATGTATTGGGAAGCAGATTATGACCTGTACAGGGGCAAGAGCTCCAGCGTTACCAGTACACAAAACTACCTCAGCTCCCTCTTCAACCAGGTACAAACCATGTATAGAAACGAGAAGATAGCGATAGAACTGCATGCTGTAAGTGTATGGACAATTGCAGATGGTATCAGAGAAGATGCCTCTGAAAATGCATTGATGGATTATCAGGCAATGTGGAATAATAAAGGGGATACTTTCAGCGGAGATGTAGCGATGTTTATGGCATTGGACAAAACTAATCTGGGTGGTATTGCTTATTTAGGCATACTCTGTAATCGTAGTTTCTCTTACGCCTACGGCAATATATATGGCAACTACCAAACGGTACCTACTTTCTCGTGGGATGTAGAAATGACCACACACGAACATGGCCACAATCTGGGGTCTAACCACACACACTGGTGCGGATGGAACACAGGCAGCGGTGGCACTTGTGGTGCTATAGATAATTGCTCTACACTGGAAGCTGTAAGCGGATGCAGCACTTGCCCGTATACCTACGATGATGCACTACCTAATACTGCGTGGAGCGGAAGCGTTATGAGCTATTGCCACACAGTAGCGCGTGGCATAAGCCTGGCAAATGGTTTCGGGCCGCTGCCGGGAAATAAAATCAGAACCGAAGTAGCAGGTGCATCTTGTCTGGAATCTATTATCAGCGCCAAACTAACACAAACACCAATTTGTAAAGGCAAAGGTGCTATTACACTTACCTACAACAGCGCTACTATAGGTAGCAAAAACTTTGGCGCAGCACCATTTACCTATTCATGGTCTAACGGTGGTAAGACACAAAACCTGACATCGTTATCTGCACCGGGTATATACAGTGTTACCATAACAGATTCTAACGGCTGTTCAAAAGCATATAACATTACACTAACTACCAATTCGGCAGATAGCTGTAAAACAATATCAGGCAGTGTAAGCAGTGTAGCAAGTGCGCCACAATATGTAAGCCTGTATCCAAACCCTGCACACCAAAATTTCAGCATGAAGTTCTACACAGATAAAACAATTGCTGTTAGCATCAAAGCAGTAGATGTAGTAGGCAAAACCACATTGGTAAAACCATATACCGCAAAGCAGGGAGAGAATAATGTAACAGTAGACATTAATGGCTGGACTAAAGGTGTGTACTTTGTACAAATACAATCGGCCAACGAAGAATATGAAACAGTGAAGCTGATAGTAGAATAAACAATCAGTTTCTGCCAATAACAATAAAGCGCAACTTGAAGGGTTGCGCTTTATTATTTTATAAAACTATGTTTTGCAGCAGTGCACTCTTTTCAGGATAGTCTGTATTGTAGTGCAGCCCCCTGCTCTCTTTGCGAAACTGTGCACTCTTTACTATCAGGTAGCCTGTGGTTATCAGGTTGCGCACCTCGCATAGTTGCGGAGATACCGTGGCCGTTTTATATAGCTCTTCCGTTTCTGCATGCAGCAGGTCTATACGACTCATGGCACGTTCCAGACGCACATCGTTGCGTACAATACCTACATAGTCGCTCATCACCTGTTGCACTTCCTTCAGGCTTTGTGTTATCAATATCAGTTCCTGTGGTGCTGTGGTGCCTTCTGCATTCCAGTCGGGTATGGCTTCGTTATAGTCTACCATATCTATTATAGCAGCAGCATCTTCTGCACAACGGTGTGCAAATACTAATGCTTCTAACAATGAATTAGACGCTAAACGATTAGCACCATGCAGGCCAGTACTTGCACATTCTCCACAGGCATACAAGTGTTGTACAGATGTTCGGCCTTGTTCGTTTGTCTTGATGCCGCCGCAGCAATAGTGTGCGGCAGGAGCTACGGGTATCATCTGTTCCATTACATCTATACCTATACTCTTGCACTTTGCATAGATGTTGGGGAAGTGTGCTTTGAATTTCTCTGCATCCATGTGGCGACAATCGAGGTATACATGTTCTGTACCTGTGCGCTTCATTTCATTATCTATAGCACGTGCCACCACATCGCGCGGGGCAAGGTCTGCACGCTCATCATAGATCTTCATAAAAGCCTCTCCCTGCTTGTTGCGCAATATACCACCATCGCCACGTACAGCCTCTGTAATGAGGAATGAAGGGCTGACACCAGCCTCGTACAATGCGGTAGGATGGAACTGGATGAACTCCATATTCTCTATCCTTGCCTTTGCACGATATGCCATGGCTATACCATCGCCCGTTGCAATCTTAGGATTGGTAGTGGTACGATACGCCTGCCCTACACCACCTGCAGCCAGCACAGTTACTTTCGATAATATCTTCTCAATTTTATTGCTCTGTGTATTCAGTGCATACACACCATAGCATTCAATATCGGGGGTAGATTTGGTAACAAGCATACCCATGTGGTGCTGGGTAATAAGATCGAGCACAAACCAGTGATTGTGTATCTGAATGTTTGCGTGACGCTTTGCTTCTTCTACCAACGCACGCTCTATCTCAAAGCCTGTAATATCTTTATGGTGCAGTATGCGAAACTCTGAGTGTCCTCCTTCTTTGCCGCGCATATAGTCTCCTTCGGCATCTTTATCAAACCTTGCACCCCACGCTATTATTTCATTCACACGCTCCGGGCCTTCTTTCACTACTATCTCTACCACATTCCTGTTGCACAGATAATCGCCCGCTATCAGTGTGTCTTCTATATGTTTTTCAAAGCTGTCTTTCTCCAGGTCATTCACCACCGCAATACCACCTTGTGCATACTTTGTATTTGTTTCGTCGGTATTTGCTTTGGTAAGAATGGTTATTGTTTTATCAGGAAAACGGCGTGCTGTTTTTACCGCAAACGTAAGGCCTGCAATGCCCGAACCTATCACTAAGAAATCTGTCTTCAGCATCGAATTGTATTTATAAAAAACGGCTCCTGATACAGAAGCCGTTTACAAAGTTATGTGTTATACCTGAGTTTAGAACTGAGATGTGCAACCAAACCTGAGACCGCTGAACGCAGGCTCGTAACGGCATACACCACCGGTACAGTTGATACCTTCTACCTGTTTTACATATGCCATAGTAAACCTGTGCGGACCTTTTGTGAAAGCGGTAAACACATTGTAATAGTGTTGTGCACCTGCGCTTGAGTTAGGGCCCGGTTTGATGTTATACATATCAGACACGGCGAAAGACCATTTAGGTGCAATATTCAGCTCTACAAGGCCGAATATCCATGAACCGAAGTCTTGTTTTGTATCCTGATATTCCCATTCTGTACGGATAGACATTTTCTTGCTCAGGCGTTTTGTAACCTCGAAGAAAGGAATGATAGAATTAATCAGCGGCACTGCCACTTTCGATTGATAGATTTCCTGATTGTAAACCATGTACTGGCAACCTGCCTGTATTATCCAATCATTAAAACCACGATACTCTGCTTCTGCATAACCCTCGCGATACAAAGTCTTGTTATCAAGCGTATTGATGTATGTGCCCGTCAGGGTGATGTCCAGTTTATCATTTGGCGTAAGCAGTACGTCTGCACCTACAGCCATTTCAGATATATCTTGCGATGCAGGTGTGTAACGCGCCATCAGACGTTGCGGGCGCAAACGTGCTACGATAGGTTGCCAGTTGAGCATACCACGGTTCAGTATCTCGTTTGGCGATGTGCGCATTACATAGTTTTCAGTACGCTTACCTGTCAGGTTCACCGCTATACCTTTGGTAGCATAGCCCAGGGTAGTAAAGAGTACATTACCTTCTTTATCCTGCAGATAGTTATCTTTTACAATAGACTCATCTGTTTTGTAAGAGCCCTCTACAAACCAAGAGAAGTTTCCAACTGTTAAAGTATTGTACACAGTAACAGCATACATATTGTATTTAGGTACAAAACGTCTGCTTGTATCCTGACTGTTGATGGTTGATACTATCAGGTCCATGTTTGTTTGGTCCAGTGTACGGTTGATGGCACCAACACCGGGTACGATGTGTACTTTATCACCCAGATTGAAATCGCCTTCCAGATTGATACCCTTGATGATAGGGTTGTATTTAGCAAGGTTGAATTTTTGCTGGCCTGTAAATGCTTTTACAAATACATTATCCGTAATCTGGTATTTAAGGCGTACACCTATCAGCGCGTTGTCTATCAACAGACCGCGGTCTTCGTATGCACGAAACATTACACCGCTGCCTATCTGATCATAAATATAACCAGCTGTGATGCTCAGTTTATCAATGTCTTTTGAAAGGCTCCATGCACCTACACCAAAACCATTGAGTGCTTGCGTAGGGTTAAAGAGGTTGGAGTTATGAAACGCATCTGTACGCAATGTGGCAGTAAAGCCTTTATAATTATAGCGAAGGCCAAGCCATGCTTCACCACCACTCAGGTAGTTGTCGTACAGTGGATTATTAGCAGCATTAATAGCTTCATCTCTCTGAAAGAAATTCGCATTCAGCATAAAGTCTCCGGAAAGAGTACCCTGAGCATAAGACGAACCTGCAGAAAGTAATAATACTGTTAAAATACTTTTGAAAGGTTTCATTAAAAGATTATTAAAATTTGGAAATTCTGACGAATTTAGTTTCTTTACTAAACTTTGGCAAGGTTTTAGTTTATTTATTTACAAATTAATGATTCCAATTATGAAAAAGCTTATCGCCGGTGCATTTGCCCTTGTTTTTTCTGTGAATGCTATGGCACAAACAGCTGCAGAATTGCCCGACACTCAGATTAAGGACGTAAACACAAGCAAAAAAGTACCGTTTAACACAACTGTTGAAAAAGGTAAAGTAACCCTGATAAACTTCTGGGCTACGTGGTGCGTACCATGCAAAAAAGAAATTAAGAATGTACGTACTAAAATGGCTGACTGGAAGAAGGAAGCCGATTTCAACTACATTACAGTATCTATAGACGAATCTCGTGCGGAAGGCCTTGTACGCAGCTACGCAAAATCTCAAGGTTGGGATTTCCCTTATTATATGGATCCTAACTCTGACCTGAAACGCTCACTGAACTTCCAGACAGTACCATTTACTATGATTATAGATAAGAATGGTAAAGTAGCTTACTCACACTCTGGCTACGAAGAAGGTGGCGAAGAAGAAGTATTTGCAAAGATTAAAGAACTGAGCAAACAATAAGCGCTCTCAATATTTAACAAAAGCCTCTGCAACCGCAGGGGCTTTTTTGTGTAAATTGTAATTGTACCAAAAACATGAAACTATGTTATCGAAAAGCATACAGGAAGCCCTGAACAAACAAGTAGCTATGGAGGCAGAATCTTCTATGGCATATCTGGCAATGGCATCGTGGGCAGAGATACAGCCGGGGCTGGATGGTGTTACGGAGTTTTTCTATCAGCAATCGAACGAAGAGCGTGAGCATATGTTGAAGCTGATACGCTACATAAACGAACGCGGTGGTTTTGGTGTAGTACCTGCATTGGAACAGCCCATCATCACCTACCAATCGTTGAAGCGCGTTTTTGAAGAATACCTGAAACACGAGCTTACCGTGTCTGAAAGTATTAATGAACTGGTAGGGCTGGCGCTGGAAGAGAAAGACTTTGCAACGCACAATTTTCTGCAGTGGTATGTGTCTGAACAGATAGAAGAAGAGCGCCTGGCACGTACACTGAATGACAAACTGGAGCTTGTGGGCGATGATAAGAGTGGCATCTATCTTTTTGACAGAGATATTATGCTATTCAGACCCAAGGAAGGGAAATAAGTACATGGTATACACAAATAATAAAGGGGCGAAAATTTCGCCCCTTTATTATTTATAACCCTTCATAACTATTAATACGGACCAAAGCCTGTAATAGAAGGATAGTATGCTTTATTAACATCGTAATATACAGGAGAACTGATGATGAAAGAACCCACATCACGTTTCCACCTTAAATTACCTGAAGTATCGAATTTATAAATGTATTTATCGTAGCCTGCAGTATATACACTACCGTCTGTGGCTAAAGATGTAGCCTGTATCAGACCACCTGTCTGGTATTTCCATTTTATGGAACCGTCTATGATATTCAGCGCATACAGATAAGAGTCGTAACCACCAATATACACCACCTGGCCGTAAGCAGCAGGGCTAGAGTGCACGCGGTCGTTTGTTTTAAACTTCCAACGCTCTGTTTTTGCTGTGCTATCTATACAGTAAACATAGTTATCTGCACTACCAAATATAACATTACCACCATAAGCTATCGGAGAACTATGAATGATACCATCTGTTTTGTAGCTCCATTTTACTGCACCATTTGCTACATTCAGTGCATAGAGATTGTAATCCGGAGAACCGATATAAATGTTTGAGCCACTAGCAACAGGAGAAGACCTTAAACCACCATCAACCGCAGGCAGGCTTGAAGTCCATGAATTAGTACCATTAGCTATATTAAGCGCTTGTATTTTACCTTTAGTAGTAGCTACAATCAGGCTACCGTTGTATAGCAGCAAAGAAGACAATATACTATCGCCGGAATCATACGTCCACCTGATCATTTTTGTTGGATCATTCGTAGTAACGTCAATAGCTGTTACAATACCGCTGATAGATGCCACATAAAGTGTTTTGCCATCTGTGATAGGTGAAGAATAAATACTACCTACAGTGTAAGTATTTAGTCCGCGTTTACCAGTCCTTGCATCAAACTGATACAATAACCCAAGCGTAGGTATGTACAAATTTGAACCAACTACAACAGGAGTTGCCATCAAGTTAGTATCAAGTGTGAATTGCCATTTGACATTACCTGTAGAAGGTTCGAGGCCATACATAATCTTGTTTTGACCAGATGTAAAAACAGATGGAGTATACGCACTTACCAATGGTTCATCCGGGCTGTAAGTATTTTTCTTACAAGAGGCAAATAAAGCACAGGTTGCACCAACTACAGCCAAAGACTTCATCCAACGTTGCAGCATGATTCTGAAATTGTATTATTAAGTAATGCAAAATAGGCGTTTTCGGCTTTTATTGCAATAGGTTATAAAAGAAATCCGGCCTTTTTTAGAAATAAGACCGGATTTTCAATATCAATGGTTGGCAGATGCTATGCCATAGCTTTTTCTTTCTGGCGCTTGATGCGGTTTACCATAGAATCGAAAGCGAGATCGAAAGACTCTTCGAAGGCTTTAGATTGATGTTTTACAAAGAATGTGTGTTTCGGAATATGGACTTTTATTTCGGCTACTTTGTCTTTGATGTTGTGTACCACGTTGTCCAGTACCAAAAAGACCTCTACGCCTACTATTTTATCGTGAAAAGTGCCTAGTTTTTCCAGTTTCCTGTTCACATGTTCTATCAATTTACTGTCTGCTTCAAAATGCACTGATTGGATTCGCACGTTCATAAGGCAAAAATTTATGGTTTAGAAAAAATATTAATACTACCCTCTCGGGTGTGCTTTTTTGTGAATTTCCTTGAGTTTGTCAATATTGTTGTGTGTGTATACCTGTGTTGCAGCCAGGCTGCTGTGCCCCAACAGGTCTTTTATGGCCTGTATATTAGCACCGTTGTTCAGCAAATGTGTTGCAAAAGTGTGCCTTAATACGTGGGGGCTTTTTTTATGAAGTGTTGTAGTTGATGATAAATATGTTTTTACCACCCTGTATACATAGCCTGCATAGAGGGGCTGGCCGCTTTCTAGCACCAGCAAGTGGTTATCGTCGTAGTTTTCAAGCTTGCGCTTTTCCTGTATATATTCGTCGATAGCAGTTAACAGCATCGGGCTGACGGGGACCAAACGCTCTTTATTGCCCTTTCCCAGAATACGTATCTGTTTCAGGCTTTTTTCTATGTCTTTTTCTTTCAGGTTAATGATTTCGCTTCGGCGCATACCTGTCTGGTACAGCAGGTCGCATATCATACGGTCTGTAAATCCTTTAAAACCTTCTTCAAACTGTACCTCTTCCAGCAGATGCTCTGTTTCCTGCTCTTTCAGGTATACAGGCAGGCGTTCTGCTCGTCGCATGGCATGCAGCTGGCGCACGGGGTTTTTCTTAACCGCCTGCATTTTCAGCATGTATTTGTAAAAAGAATTGACCGCCGATAGTTTGCGATTGATGGATGTAGCCTGCAGGTCTTGCTCCTTGAAGGTAGCCAGCCAGCTACGGATATGAAAATGGGTAATTACCTGTTCGTCATCCAGGCCGAACTGGGAACTTACATATGTATTAAATTGTGATAAATCTCTTTCGTATGCGCCGAGTGTATGCTGTGCATATCGTTTCTCAAATCTGAGATATTGTAGGTAATCTGTTATCCGATGCTCTATCATAGAAAAACCCGGTACTGTAAATATAATCATTTACAGTACCGGGCGCAATACTATTGTCAGATAACTTTGTTAAAAGTTGTCTTAGTCTATTAATCCAGTTTACCAGACTCCATTTGCTGGCGGTAGATTGCTTTCAAAACTTCTGTACGACGTTTTACAGATGGTTTTGTGAAAGCCTGACGAGCGCGCAGTTGATTCAGCGTACGAGATTTCTCATACTTCTTCTTGTACTTTTTCAGCGCCTTATCAATGTTTTCGCAATCTTTTGAATCTATTATTAACATAACTTAATACCCCCTTTTAAATGGATTTGGGACGGCAAAGGTAAGCGTTTTTTTTATTTGACCAAACTTTTTAGGACTATTGATATAAATCAGATAATTTTAGGCTGCATAAGACGTTATAGTACTAAAACTGTGGCTAATAGAAGCATTACATATATAATAGCAGGTACTTTGCTGGCACTGACGGCAGTGGTTTGGGGCTGTAAAAAAGCTGAAGAAAGCTATACTGCAAATCCAAACGATAGTAGGTTTGACAGGCTGTATTGCAACGACCCGTTTGCCATTAACTATAACTGGAATTTCCCCGGCACACCCAACAATACCACCTGCTTCTACCCCATAGACATTTTTGGCGGCAACTATATGCTCACAGATAGTATATATGATGCAGACTACCAGCCCGATACAGTGTTGAAATACCCGATAAGGCTTTTTTCGCTGAACAGCTCTAAGATTAAAATAGGTATAACAGGCTTTTGCGACAAAGACACACTGGAACTGACAGCTGATAGATTTTACAAGGCATTCCTGGACTCTATGGACGCCAAAGTAAATGGCTTTGATGCTAAACTTTCCGGCCAGCTTGCCTGCCGCACTGTAGATACCATCAGCGGTTATATTCAAAAAAGCCAATCGGACAGTACCAAACTGAGCATCTACTTTACCATAGCCAGTGATACCGGGCTTTCTTACCACAAGGGTACGGCAATAAAGCAGTAGCTTTGCGCCATGTTTACAGGTATTATAGAAGCCATCGGCACTATTGCATCCATTACCCCATCAGGTACTAACATAGACATTTGGGTAGACAGTCCCATAACGCACGAACTGAAGATAGACCAGTCTGTAGCACACAATGGCGTATGCCTTACTGTAGTAGCTATAGAGGGCAACAGCTACAAAGTAACGGCGGTACAGGAAACACTGCTAAAGACTAATCTGAATAGCTGGAATACAGGCGATATTGTAAACCTGGAACGCGCCATGAAAGTAGGCGACAGGCTGGACGGACACTTTGTACAAGGACACGTAGATGCTGTTGCAACCTGCATAGAAAAACAAACACTGGAAGGCAGTTGGCTATTCCGCTTCCGTTTTTCACAACAATTTGCAGCACTGGTAATAGAAAAAGGTTCTGTATGCCTGAATGGTGTAAGCCTTACAGCATTCAACGTTGGTAAGGATGAACTGACAGTTACCATCATACCATATACATACAATCACACCAACTTTCAACAAATAGAAGCAGATACCGTCATCAATATAGAATTTGATGTGCTGGGCAAATACCTGCTCAGGAAACAGGAAGTAGAGGGCTAATTTAGATATTGACGGCGTTTTAGGTATCTTTAAGCCATGCTTCTGCTATATGTAACGCAGATAGCATCTTTTACCCCTGATGCAAAAGCCTGAATTAAAACCATACTATGACGTGGCCGTAATAGGCGCGGGTATGGGCGGATTGACAACTGCTGCGTTGCTGAGTAAAGCAGGCTTAAGCGTTTGTGTACTGGAAAAAGAACCACATGCAGGGGGCTACCTTGCAGGTTTCAGAAGAAAAGATTTCCGTTTTGATACTGCTATACATTGGCTGAACCAGTGTACACCCGGTGGTATGGCCTGTAAGATATTTGACCTGCTGGGCAACGACCACCCTAACGTAATACCACAACGCAGAATACGCAGATATAAAGGAGAAAGTTTTGACTACCTGCTGACGAATAATCCCGATGAACTACGCGACCAGCTTATCAGCGAATTTCCTCACGAGCGTGAGGGGTTATTGCGCTTTTTTAAAGCTGCTAAAAAACTGGGCAAGTCTTTCAACGAATTCAGCAAGATATTCCGCACAGAAGAAAGCATGACGGCTGTAGAGCGCATGAAGAACAAACTACCGCTGCTGAAATTTGCTATGCCCTTCATCCCCTACATATCTTACACAGGCGAAAAGGGACTGAAGAAAGGTTTGAATAAATTCTTCAAAGACGAGAAGCTGCATAAAATATTCACAGGAGAAACAGAATTGCTATCGTGCCTCGTACCTATTGGCTGGGCTTATTATGGCGATTTTCAGAGTCCGCCTGTTGGTGGTGGCCAAGTACTGCCCGAATGGATGGAGCATGTGGTGAAATACTACGACAATGACATTATCTATAAAGCAGCGGTTAACGAAGTGGTTGTTGAAAACAACACTGCAAAAGGAGTAAAATTTACCCACTTCAATACCAACTATACCGTAAAGTGCAAGTATGTAGTAGCCGCATGCGATATAGAAACGCTGTATGAAAAAATGCTACCGCAACATGCAATACCTGCCAAGCTGAAGGATAAACTGAAAGATGCGGATATATACAGCTCATCCGTTACTGTATCTATTGCACTCGACTGTACACCAGACAAACTGGGCTTTAACGAAGAGCTGGTACATATAGTTACTGAAAATGCACCAACAGGCGAACAGTGTGATGGCAACCCGCATACAAGTGAAATAAGCATATTGGCACCATCTTTCAGAGACCCTTCTCTGGCACCTGAGGGTTGCGGTACGCTTACTTTGTTTATGCCTGCGTTTATGAACTACAGCAACGATTGGGAAACAGACAAGGACGATAAGGGTAATTATAAACGAGGCGAGGCATACAAGCAACTGAAAAATGAAATTGCCGACATCATCATACAACGTGTAGAAGATATGGTAGCACCGGGGCTGCGTTCGCACATCCTGTTTTACGATGTAGCTACACCCGTTACCCACTGGCGCTATACGGGCAACCGTGGCGGCACTATGATGGGGGCAAAGCCTGGTAAGAAAAACATGCAGAACAAAATAGCCCACTACCAGACACCTGTGAATAATCTACTGCTTGGCGGACACTGGGCAGAACTGGGTGGTGGTGTACCTATTGCTGTAAAAGCAGGTGCCAATGCCGCATTGTTGATATTCAAAAAAGAAAAGCCCGAAGCCTTCCAACTAATGGCAGGCTATATGGATGGTAAAATACCGGTGGAAATACTGCACAATGCGGCCGTCTTCAAACCATATGCCAACGACTGGAAGCAGGAACCAACACCCGCACAAAAAGCTGCTATGCGTTCTCAATCTGCAGATTGATATTTTGTGGTACTTTTACAGCCTCATTTCAAACTATGCGCATTGCCTTCGACGCCAAACGTGCCTACCAGAATAATACAGGACTTGGTAATTACAGCCGTTCGCTGATATCGTCGCTGACAGCATTGTATCCGCAACACGACTACTACCTGATGGCTCCGAAACAAACGGAGATGTATCGTGATGCACATACCAATATGCATACCGTTATCCCTTCGGGGATATTCAAACTGCTCAGTTCATTATGGCGCAGCAATTTTGTAACGAGGGATCTGAAAAAACTGAACATAGATGTGTATCACGGATTGAGCAATGAGATACCTGCAGGCGTACAAAACACAGACATCAAATCTGTAGTAAGCATACACGACCTGATATTTGAACGCTACCCCAAGCAATACAAAGCTGTAGATAACGCCATCTACAGAAAGAAATTCAGCAACGCCTGCAAACATGCCGATAAAGTAATTGCCATCAGCGAGCAAACGAAGCAGGATATCATACAATACTACAACACACCTGCAGACAAGATTGCTGTATGCTACCAGAGTTGCAATACCATATTTGAGCAACAAGTAAGCAATGCAGAGAAACAACGCATCAGGCAGAAGTATAAACTACCCGAAACCTATTTCCTATATGTAGGCAGCGTAATAGAACGCAAAAACCTGCTGACCATCTGCAAGGCCTTAAAAGAACTGAAAGCAGAACTAAACATACCACTGGTAGTAATAGGCAATGGTGGTGATTACATGCAGCAAGTGAAAGCATATATTGCTGCAAACGGATTGGCGGGAGATGTGATTTTCTTATCTGAACAAGAAGCAACGCAACAAGATGTTGATTTTAAATCAGCCAAGGACTTTCCTGCGATCTATCAGTCCGCACTTACGATGATATACCCTTCCATCTACGAAGGTTTTGGCATACCAATACTGGAAGCCATGTGGAGCGGTACACCTGTCATAACATCCAACATCAGCTGTATGCCTGAAACAGGTGGAGATGCTGTTTATTATATAGACCCTTTCAGTACGGACGATATGATAAAAGCCATGCGCGATGTTTCAGCGGATGAAACACTGCGAAATGAATTGCGGACCAAAGGCCTGATACAAGCACAAAAATTTACACCTGCAAAATGCGCAGCGGCAGTAATGCAGGTGTATGAATCTTTATAGTATTCTTATCTATTTGTTAGGTGTAAACTTTGGCTCCGGTGCAGGTTTGATGACATGCTTGCTGCTGAGGTTAGGAAATGCGATACGCCATTTATCTAAAGGCTTTTCTGTTGCATCTATAAAGTACCATGTCTTGCCTTTATCAGGAGACAATGCAAAAAGAGTGGTTTCTGTTTGCAACACACCATCTTTCATTTTCATCTTCATATATTGGGGTATGGTGCACTGATATTCGCCTGCGGTATCAATAATATTTGAAACCTCCCCCGGCCACGCAGATGTAATGGTTGTGCCTGAAGCTTCTATATTCTTCAACTGTGCCTCCAACTCTTTTTCTAATTTGTCTAAACCGCCATTGGTAGACTCTACCACTTTCGGATACGTAGTACTGACAAAAGCTCTGAGGTCTTTTTTCACCAAAGCATCGTTCATCTTTTTAGCAGCAGCTTTTACCGCGGGCTTCAGTTTCTGAATATCTGCCTGTGCATACACACTTGCGATACTGCACCATAAAATACCTGTCAATAATATGCGTCTCATCTTAGTTTTTAGATATGCGGGTAGTAAATATAAGATTCTATCACGTTCGTTGATACATTGTCTTGTTAAAAGGCATTGCACTAACTGATGATTAAAAAATAAGCGGGCCAAAAGCCCGCTTATAAATACATGTGATTCCTGCAATTATTTATTAGAATGTAGCCCAAGCTTATTGCCTTCTGTATCTATGAAGAAAGCCATATAACCAACATCGTCAGATATTTTTGTTTTAGGCATTACAACAGTACCACCTGCAGAGGTAATATTCTCCAGAACAGTTTCCATCGATGGGTTGGCATTCAGATAAACGACACTGCCATCTGCTGATGGTTTATGCATATCGCTCTGTGCCAACCCGCCAGATACTTTACCTTCTGCAGCAGGGAAGAAAGCCATCTTCATTCCCATCATGTCAATTGTTTCGCCCATATCTACGCCGAAAGATTGTGCATAGAATGCTTTAGCACGTTCGATGTCTGTAGCAGGTATCTCAAACCAGTTGAGTGCATTTGTGTTATCCATAAGATTTATTTTTTTTAGTGGGATTGTAAACTTAAGCATTTAACTTATTGAACCAGCAATTGCTTACTGATAGTTTTGCCGGACGCATTTACGCTGATGATGTAATTACCCTTATCCAACATCACAGGCAGTACGGTATGTTTAGATAACAACACCTTGTCATTGTACACTACCCTACCGTTTATATCAGTTATCATCACACGTGCGTTCACTTCTGTAGGATAGCTAAGTGTTATTGTTTTACCGTTGTTAGGATTCGGGAACAACTCAACACCATCCAGTTGGTTGTTTACGCCTTCTACGCTACCAGTTACTATTTTGTTCTTTTTGAAAGTGAATGTTTTTACCTGCGATTTGATAACGTTTACGCTATCGCTTATCACTACATACCAATCGTACCTCATACTATCTTCCAAACCATTCCATACTACAGATGGTGTAGAACTAGAAGGCGTATTCAGTACAGTGCCAATAGTATCGAATGATTTTGTCATCTGATAATCCAGAACAAACTCGCTGTTTGCATCTGTTTCAAACTGGTTCAGTATCGGCGAATATGTTTTTACAGAAATAGTATTGCTGGCAGGCTTGAATTCCATGATACGCAACCAACCTGTACCACCATTTGTACGATCCTGATAGTCTGACAACAATGTATGTACTGTGTTACCATTGTATTTATCTGTACGACGTGCTTCACCGTTCGGGTTTATATGACCACAAAGCATCAGGCCCAGATTCGGGTTTGACTTCAGCCTGTTATAGATAGCTGCACCTTGTGCACCCCATGTAGCGTCTGCATTAATAAGCCAGTGGCTGCTAAGTATACCTTTACGTTTTGGATAGGCTTTCAGCAAGCTATCTGCCCATTTAATAACAGCGGTATCTGCATTCGTATCATACTCCAGGCTGATAGCTATAAAATCTATTCCGCTGGCACTGAAAAGCTGATAGTGATTATCGTTGTTATTGCCGTAGTGGCCACCATAATAATTTCTGCCATTGAAACGCGCAGAACCAAAGTACTGGTTGTAGAACGTAGTAGTACCTGTTGCACTGCCACCCGGAGATTGGTCGTGATTACCAACGCAAATACCATATGGCAAGCCATCTTTTTTCTTAGTAACGACTGCGTCTTCTATTATTTTAAAAGATGTGTCTGCACGCTTCCATTCTATATCATTACCACCATTATCGCCATTCTCTACGCAGTCGCCCAATTGTATAGCATAGGCTATATTTCTTGTTATTACACTACCGCGTATCCAGTTCATTTGTTGCTGCCCCATCCATGCAGTACCACCATTTTTAGCACCATGATAGAATTGCATATCTGATATAGGTATAAAGGTAAAACTCGGTGAGTCTGCAACAGGGTCATGCTTGCGACCGAGGAATATTACTTTCATTTTATTCGTATCAGGATCAGCCACTGTTACTTTCAGCAGGCTGTCTGTATATCCTTTGGTAGAATCAACTGGCGTGAAAACAGTAGGTTGGAAAGGAGGAAAGTTCGGAGCAGGGAAAGTGATATTATAAGGAGCACCCGTACCTACAGGCGTAGGACCATTGGTACGTGTACCATTAATGCCGGAAGAACCTGTACCTGTAAGCGTAGTTCCTGTTACGTCATCCATTGCCCATCTGCCTATCAGACCTGTAGCTGTTGGCACTTGTTTGTTGATAGAATCGCGGATATCCTGCATGCTGCGTGCAATATTCCATATACGCACTTCGTCTATTATACCTTGAAAATAACCCTGAGGAACACCTGTGGATGTCATTGCTGTAGCAATACCTGCATGCTGAATACTGTTAGAACGTGGCAATACACCAATGCTGTCTGTAGCTTCCAGCAAACCATTCAGGTAGAGCCTCCATTTTGCACCATCAAAAGTTACAGCTGCATGATACCACTGATTATCAAGAATAACAGTTGTACCCTGTACCGGATGATTAAGGCCTATGCTAGGCTGGCCTGCCCCCTCTTCAAAATCGGCACATAATACACCTGTTGCAGTATTGATGCCAAAGATGTAGTTCATATCTCTGTTATCGCCATCAGCCTCACCACGGCCCTTGCTGATGATAGGTACGATGGTAGTAATACCACCACTACCAGATGTTGTGGTGCTACCGGTACCTTTTTTGTAAAACCAACATTCAAGCGTGAAAGTTGCAGAGCCTAAACCTGCTGCAGTACCGAAAGTGATGTACTGATTTGTACCATTAAATTCGAATGCCTGCTGGGCTTTGGCAAAACCAGGCAGCAACAACAGCAATGACAGGATAAGATAAAGATTGCGCATGAGAGTAATTGTTTGCGCAATGTTCCATATGCAATGTTATCGGCGCCCTAAAAACATATGATGTAATTGTTATGTAATTTTTAAGCAATGACCCGTTCAAGCATTTCGAAAAAGCTGATGATATCAGACGACAGCTCTTTGCCTTTGTTACTTGCAAGAATGGAATGGCCAACACCAGTATAATAAGAAGGTTGTTTTACCAGTGCAGGTATATGCTTCATCAGGTATTGTGCACTTTGCTTACGCGATGTATTGTCATCTTCAGACTGTGCAATCTTTACCGGTATTTTGATACGTGGCATCAGTGGTTTTGTTTTTGCCAATAATGCACGCAGGTTCTTCACAGCACTCCATGGCAGCTTACCATTGCCCGATAATGATGCACCGATTATGTAGCGGCTATATGCTGGTGTGTTAATGCACACCAGTGCTGCAATGTTGTAACGCGTTGCTAATTCTATAGCTATTAAACCACCCATACCCTGCCCTACTATGAATATCTTACTGCATTGTTGTACCAGTTTCAGCAATGCAGTTTCTGCAGAGAATATCCACTGTTTGTAGTCTGTATCCTTCAGGTCTTTCCAGTTGCCTGTATGCCCTTTCAGTTTCGGCGCGGCAACTATAAAGCCTTTTTCTTCCAAAGGCTTTATGAGTGACTCTACTTCGTGCAGGCCACCACCCAAACCATGTATCAGCAGACAGCCGTAGGTTGATTGCATGTCAGAAAGATAATGAAATAATACTGTTATTATTTTTTGCTGAGTATGTGTTTACGATGCTGTGTGCCCCAGTTGTGTAGTTCGCCTATTACCTTTTTCAATGTTCTTCCATATTCTGTCAGCGAATACTCAACCGTTACGGGCATGGTATCGTACACAGTGCGCTGAACAAGGTCGTTCATCTCCAGGTCCTTCAACTCTTTGGAAAGCATCTTGGCAGTAATGCCGGGTATCTCGCGTTCCATTTCCTTGAAGCGTTTGTCTGAAAATATGAGTGCACTGATGATGGGAAGTTTCCATTTACCACTCAGTATATCCAGCGCGTCGCGCACTGCCAATATATGCTTACCGCATGCAGCATGGTTCATCTCACCGGGGCATGCAGCCTCTTTCTGTTTTGTTCCTGCCATATATACCTGCTTTACTCTGTTATACCGGTATACTAAAGTATACTGGTATAAAAAGTATAGCAAATATACAGAAGTTTGCAAATAGAAAACAAAGACTGAGATTAATTATGAAAAGAGACAAGATTCTTTACTGGATAACAACGGGACTGGTAAGCCTCGGCTTCCTGATGAGCAGCTTTATGTACCTGAGCAAAAACCCTGAACTGATGGCAGGCTTCAGCCAAATGGGTTATCCTGCCTATTTTGTAACGATATTGGGTGTTGCCAAATTGCTGGGCTCACTGGCAATACTAAGTCCTAAAACACCTAAGTTGCGCGAATGGGCGTATGCAGGTTTTACCTTCAACCTGATAGGTGCTACATGGACGCATATTGCCACTGGTACGCCTTTCGTAGCACCACTGGTATTCCTCGTGCTGTTGGGTATTTCCTACTATTTCAACGGCAAACAAGTACGGGCAACTCTGCAAACAGCATAATAGTATACACGTAGAAATACCCAATCTGCGGTATTTCTACGTGGTATATGTTCTGTATATTGCTATATATCCTGAAACCATTTGCACACTATATACAGATATATAGCTCTTTTGATTGCCTGTATCGGCATTACTATTCCCGCACAATCGCAGGTACAGTTTGAGCAATATTTTAAAGCCGGTGATTCTGTCTTCAGAAAAGGCGACTATGCAGGCTACCTGAAAATAATGACCAATGCACTGCAGGTGGCAGAGGCGTCTAAAGACTGTAAAAAGATATGCAAAGCTACCATGCGTGTAGCAGCCGCATACTATTTTCTGCAAGACAGGCCGCAAAGCCTGCAATGGATGAAGAAAGGCAGGCAACTGGCTTATACCTGTGCAGACGATTCTTTCAAATGGATTTCTTCCCGACAAATAGGTGCTATATATTTTGAAGACCACAAAAAAGACTCCGCACTCATATACCTGCGCGAAGCAGAACGCGAAGTATTGAAAAGTAATACAGCTTTAGCCGAACGCTCTGCAGTATATGCCATACTAGGCGATTTGTATTATCATAGTTACAAAGACACCACTCAAGGCCACAAGTACTATTCGCTGGCAATGCAATATGCCAATGAGTGCGGCGACACGCTGAAAAGTGCTTTTGCCATTATGAAAATGGCCAGCTACTGTATTTACAGCGGCAATTGCGAAGCAGGTATTGACTACTATTATAGAGCAATTACGTTATACAACGCAGCACATTTGCCCGAGGGGTTGATGTTTGCCTACCAGATGTTGGGATGGGCGTACAGCAAATGTAATAATGCACCCAAGACTTTTGAAACAATGCTGAAACTGCGCAACCTGCGCGATTCTATTTTCAAAGAAGAGACTGCCATAAAAACTGCAGAATACCAAACCCTGTATGAGACCGAAAAGAAAGAACGCGAAAACCTGCTGCTGCAAAAACAAAATGCCGAGCAGGAACGTAAAACACAAATACTGCTGATATCATCCATTGCAGCCTTCCTGATACTTATTGCCGCATTCTATGCAATATATACCCGCTACAAACACAAGAAGAAAGCAGAGATGGATGAACGCATTGCCGTGCAACAGAAGCTACGCTTTAAAGCGGTGATGGAAGCGGAAGAAAAAGAACGTGTACGCATAGCGCGTGAGCTGCACGATAGCCTTGGGCAGATGCTTTCTGCGGCGAAGATGAATATATCTGCCATGGACTCTTATAACACTGACGATGCAAAGCTGGCTGGCAATGCAAAGAAACTGATAGATGATTCTGTAAAAGAGGTACGCACTATATCTCACAACCTGATGCCTACCAGCCTGATGGAAAAAGGCATAGAGCCTGCACTGAATGAACTGGCCGCAAAGATTAATGATACAGGACTGCTGCAAATAGACCTGCTGGTAAGTGCAGGCGATGAACGCCTTGACAGCTCGGTAGAAATAGCCATCTACCGTATAGTGCAAGAGGTGGTGAACAATATGATAAAACACAGCAAGGCCAACCGTGTAGAGGTAATGCTGGACTATAATGCAGAGAAAGTATACCTATCTATCAAAGACAATGGCGTAGGCTTTGATACTGCTACAATAGAAACCAGTAGCGGCATTGGCTGGCGCAACATTTTTTCTCGTGTTTACATGATGAATGGTGATGTGCAAATACAATCTCAACCCGGCAGAGGCACGTTGGTTAATATTGAGTTTGCGAAGTAGGATTCTGATAATATACCTTAGGTTTCAGGTTCTGGTTTTTCAGTTGTACTAGGAATTGTAATCGAGTAACCCTCTGCAACTCTTTTCTGATACTGTTTACCTCCTACTTTATACATAATTATCATCTTCTTTCCTACACCAACATCTGGATCTCCTGCTAATTCATTACTAGCAGTCACTGTCAAGGAATTATTCACTACCATCTCCCTCAACAATTGCGTAACATCTATTGTTTTCTTACTACCGTATGTAGCACTTATTATTTCAAGAGCATATTCTTTTTCAGTTGAAAGTGTGCCCTTTGGCAAGAAATGATTAAGAAATATTTTAGTTTGCCTAAGTGATGAAGTCCACACAATCGTAGAAAATATCCAAACTACAGGCAAACCTATACATGCAGATATTACATAAGCTAAAAGATGTTGTATTTCCTTGTCCTTTTCCCAATATAAATCTTTACCCCAATCTCCTTTAAACATGGGTAAAATGAAAGAATATAAAAATGCTATTATATAAAATATAAATGTTGTGCCTATGATTATTATTGCAGAACGTAGCATATACTGCAACAACATTGATATTTTGAAAGCTACTACATTGTGATTTCTTTTCTTAAATAACCCAATTGCTGTTATTACGCCTATCAACGTAATAATATCAGCCACTGTAGAAATGGTTTTTATAATTGGTGATTCAAAGTTCATATACTAAAAATTACAAAACTTGTTACAAAATACAAAAGCCACCCTTATGGATGGCTTTTGTTATTTACAAACCTGATTGTGCTTAGAGTGCTAAGTCTGCATCGTCTGCAGCAGGTTGTTGTGGTTCTTGTTGCGGTTGTGCAGGCTGTTCGCCACCATTGTTGTGTTCACGACGCGGACGGTCTTCGCGAGGGCCACGGTTTTCGTTGCGGCGGTCGCCACCACCACGGCGGTCATCACGACGCGGGCCACGGTCATTGCGGTCTCCCCTGTCACCACGGTCGCTACGCTCACGTTTCTCAGGTTCTACATAACCTTCAGGCTTTGGCATCAGTGCTTTGCGGCTCAGACGCAGTTTGCCCGTTTTAGGGTCTGTACCTATCAGCTTCACTTTTACCTTGTCACCTTCTTTCATTACACCTTCCAGGCTGTCAAGACGGCTCCAGCTTATTTCAGAGATGTGCAGCAAACCTTGTTTGCCCGGCATAAACTCTACAAACGCGCCGAATGTCTGAATACCTTTTACCACACCTTCGTAAGTTTCGCCAACTTCAGGTATAGCAACGATGCCCTTAATCCATTTCAATGCTTTTTCAATGCCATCTTTATTAGCAGAGAATATTTTCACTTCGCCGCGGTCGTTTACTTCTTCTATAGAGATAGTAGTACCCGTTTCGCGTTGAATTTCCTGAATGATTTTACCACCAGGTCCTATCACAGCGCCGATAAATTCGCGGTCGATGTTGATTTGCTCGATGCGTGGTGCGTGCGGTTTCAGTTCTGCACGTGCAGCAGGGATACATTCATACATTGCATCCAGAATGTGTAAACGTCCGCGACGTGCCTGTTCCAGTGCCTGCATCATAATATCCATGCTCAGGCCATCTACTTTAATATCCATTTGGATACCACAGATACCATCGCGTGTACCGGTTACTTTAAAGTCCATATCACCCAAGTGATCTTCATCACCAAGGATGTCTGTCAGGATAGCAAACCTGTTGTTATCACCTGATATCAGGCCCATTGCCACACCACTTACGTGTTTAGGCATTGGTACACCCGCATCCATCAGTGCCATAGAACCCGCACATACAGTAGCCATAGACGAAGAACCGTTAGATTCCAGGATGTCTGACACTACACGTGTAGTATAAGGCCAAGCTTCACCAGCAGGCATCATCTGTGCCAGTGAACGTTTTGCCAGGTTACCGTGGCCCACCTCGCGACGGCCGGGGCCACGCATTGGTTTTGTTTCGCCTGTAGAGAACGGAGGGAAATTGTAGTGGAGTATAAATTTGGTATAATCAGATGTTGCTGCACTTTCTATCAGCAGTTCATCTTCTTTGGTACCTAATGTTACTGTAGTTAAAGACTGTGTTTCGCCACGTGTAAACAATGCAGAACCGTGCGGAGAAGGCAACAGATCTGTTTCCAGTGTCAGCACACGTACTTCATCCAGCTTACGGCCGTCAAGGCGCGTACGCTCGTCCAGCATCATATTGCGGATGATTTCTTTTTCCAGATCGTGGAAGATATCACCCAACAGTGCAAGGTCTTCTGCTTTTACCGGTGTTGCAAAACCCGGTACGGTAGTAGTACCGTCTTCGTTTGCTACCAGTGTAGCATCAAAAGCTTCGCGGATAGCTTTGAAAGCATCGCTGCGTTCGTGCTTGCCCAGTGCGCTTTTCGCTACTTTCAGAATATCTGCAGATACCAGCGTAGCTATATGTGCAGCCAACTCAGGATTAGTGTATGGCTTATCGTATTCACGTTTGCCGGTAACACCTTTCAGGTCGCGCAGTTGTTCCTGTGCTTTGATTTGTGCACGGATAGCAGCATGACCCAGTTCTATAGCTTTTACCACATCAGCTTCCTGACATTCTTTCGATTCGCCTTCCACCATCATGATGTTCTTTTCGGTAGCGGCAATGATGAAGTCCATGTCAGCATTAGCTAACTGGCTGCGGTATGGGTTGATAACGTATTCGCCGTTGATGCGGGCAACACGTACTTCAGATATTACTTCTTGTATAGGTACATCAGATACTGCGATGGCAGCAGACGCAGCCAAACATGCCAAAGAATCAGGCATTACTTCAGGATCGCTCGATATCAGTGTAACCAGTACCTGTACTTCGCACAGATAATCATCCGGGAACAATGGACGCAGTGCGCGGTCTATCAAACGAGAGATTAATATTTCATAATCGCTCAGACGGCCTTCGCGTTTGAAGAAAGAACCAGGTATACGGCCTGCAGATGCAAACTTTTCTTGGTAATCTACAGTTAATGGGAAGAATGATTGACCTGGTTTAGGTTTTTGTGCAGCTACAACAGTAGCCAGCAGCATGGCGTTACCCATACGAACTACCACCGAACCATCAGCCTGACGGGCCATTTTGCCCGTTTCTATACTTATCTCACGACCGTCGTCCAGTTTAAAGGACACGGAAATGGGCTTTGGAATCATGATAAAAAATTAAATGTGTACATAAAAAACTATTCCCAACCACCGGGTTGGGAATAGTGTGTAAAGAGATATTACTTGCGGAGACCCAGCTTTTCAATCAAAGCACGGTAACCGTTCAGGTTAGTGCGGCTCATATATTGCAGCAGGCGCTTACGCTGACCTACCATTACCATCAAACCGCGTTGGCTTGAGAAATCTTTTTTATTAGTCTTCAGGTGATTAGAAATATGGTTGATACGCTCTGTCAGCGTAGCTACCTGAGCCTCGATAGAACCTGTGTTCTTTTCGCTTCCACCAAATGTTTTAAAAATGTTTGCCTTTTTTTCAGCGCTTAAATGAGACATTTGCATCAAAATTTAATATATAACGACACTTTTTCGGACGGCAAAGATAATCAAATATTTGGCATTTATGATTTGTCGCACAGTATTTATCCTGAAAAAATAGAGAAAAATCATTATTTCTTCGTTAAAAACAGCCTCAAATAAGCATAATAAATAATACAAAAGCCTTTAATACCTATCTTTCCCACTTCCATCATCCCTTCAAAATCTTACCTTTGCAGCCTCAATTACCGTATCTAATGACTATTGCAGCGCAGATAAAGCAAATTACAGAACAGGCACTGAAACATTTGTTCCCCGAAGCCGATATACAGGCTTCAATGATTACCGTAAACCAGACAAAACCTGAGTTTACGGGCGATTATACCATTGTTTTATTCCCTTTTGTAAAGCTGCTGCGACAAAAACCCGACGAACTGGGCAGGCAATTGGGCGACCATCTGGTGGCTACCCACAGCAACCTGTTTACTTCTTATGATATAGTAAGCGGCTTCCTGAACCTGACAGTACAGGATAGTTTCTGGGCTACTTTCCTTACTAAAGAATATAACAACACCGCATTTGGCGAAAAACCAAAGAACGGCAAGAAGGTAATGGTAGAATACTCTTCTCCCAATACCAATAAGCCACTGCACTTTGGCCACCTGCGCAATATATTCCTCGGCTATGCTATGGCCGATGTACTGAAGGCGAATGGCTATGATGTGGTGAAAGCCAACCTGATAAATGACCGTGGTATCCACATCTGCAAATCGATGATTGCATGGATGCGCAATGCCAATGGCGCAACACCACAAAGCACCGGCATAAAAGGCGACCATCTGGTAGGTGATTATTATGTAGCGTTTAATGACATCTACAAAGCAGAAGTAAAACAACTGGTTGAGGGTGGCATGGAAGAAGCCGTTGCAGAGAAGGAAGCACCAATCATGAAAGAGGCTCAGGAACTGCTGCGTAAGTGGGAAGCTGGCGATAAAGAAGTATATAGCCTGTGGGAAACTATGAATGGCTGGGTGTACGAAGGCTTTAACGAAAGCTATAAACGCCTTGGGGTAGACTTTGACAAGATGTACTACGAGAGCAATACTTATCTGTTAGGTAAAAGCCTTGTGGAAGAAGGGCTGAAAAAAGGTGTGCTGTATAAGAAAGATGATGGTAGTGTGTGGATAGACCTGACAGCTGATGGTCTTGACCAGAAACTGCTGCTGCGTAGCGATGGCACTTCTGTATACATGACGCAAGACCTTGGTACTGCACAACTGAAGTATAACGACTGTGGCGGCCTTGACCAATCTATATATGTAATAGCAGACGAGCAGAACTACCACATGCAGGTACTGAAGCTTATACTGCAAAAACTGGATGAACCATGTGCTGATGGTATCTATCACCTTTCTTACGGCATGGTAGAACTGCCAAGCGGACGTATGAAGAGCCGTGAAGGTACGGTTGTAGATGCAGATGATATGATGGACGAGATGATTAGCATGTCTCGCCAGCAAACGGAAGAAGCAGGCAAAACTGAAGGCTTTACACAGGAAGAACTGGACAAACTTTACTATACCATTGGTATGGGTGCGTTGAAATTCTACCTGCTGCGTGTAGACCCTAAGAAGAAAATGATTTTCAACCCGAAAGAATCTATAGACCTGCATGGGTTTACAGCTACTTTCATACAATATGCACACGCACGTATCTGTTCTATCCTGCGCAAAGAAGGCTTGCCTTTGCTGCCTGATAACAACACATTTGCGTCGTTTGCACTGACACATGGCATAACACCTGCGGAGAAAAAACTGGCAGTAGCGCTGGAGCAATACCCTGCTGTACTGGAGAATGCTGCTGTAGAATATAACCCATCGCTGTTGTGTAACTACTGCTTTGCATTGGCACAGCAGTTCAATTCTTTCTACGACGAGCACAGCATCAGCAAGGCAGAAAATGAAGAGAAGAAACAACTGCGTCTGATACTGATTATCATGACCGCACAAACTATGCGCCATGCTATGAAGCTGCTGGGCATTGCACTACCGGAAAAAATGTAATTGGTGGGTTGATTGGTTGACTTGTTGATCAGGTTGTGCATCTACGTACAATATGAAACCGGTCAACGAATCAACCAGTCAACTAATACACTAATTGCTACGCAGGCTTGGCGCTTCTACCCTTGTGCTGCGAATGGCAGGATACCACGACGCCAGCAACCCTACAATAATGATGGTTGCTATTACCATCAATACATCTGTAAACTGTATGTGCACAGGGAATGCATCAACTACATAGGCGCCAGGCAGGGCTATCCAGTTGAATTGTATTTGTCCCCAACAAACCAGCAGGCCTATAGTAAGCCCTGTAATACCACCCGTCAAAGACCACAACACACCCTCTGCCATAAATATGCTGCGGATGGCACTACGCTCTGCCCCCATGGCTTTCAGTATAGCCATGTCTTTCTGTTTTTCCATTACCAATAGCGATAATGCGCCTATCATATTGAAAGAGGCAATCAACAATACAAGGAACAGAATACCATATATTGCCCACTTCTCTGAACGCATTACGAGGTACATGGTTTTGTTCTGCTCAAACTGTGTTTCTATCACATAATCTTTGCCCAGTTGGGTTTGCAGTGTTTGCTTTACATCATCTGCATCTGTGCCGGGTTTCAGCTTCAGTTCTACAGAAGAATATTTGTTTTCTGCATTGAAGAGCTGCTGCACGACAGGCAAAGCTGCCAGTATATACTTACTATCAAAATCATCCTGCGCCTGAAAAGCACCATCGGCACGCAGCTTTTGCGAACGGAATGCACTCTGCGGGTTTATGGCAGCGTTTACAGAAGCATCAGGATAATACAACATCACCTCGCTGAATACATTGTCAGGATCGAGGCTTAATAATGACATGAGTTGTATACCCAATATAGCAGTTGGTTCGGGCGAGGTAGCTACTGTGTTGCGCCCCTCGGTTACGTAGCGTTTGTAATTATTTACTTTATCGTAAGATGCATCAATACCCTTTAGTTTGGCAACAAAAGGCTGGTCTTCGCTATTGATGAGTACATTATCTTCTATAACACGGGTAATGACTGCAATACCACCTATGGTGCTGATAGTTTGATTCAGCTTATCGTCTACCTCAAAAAACTTGTTCTTGGCAGTGGTGATTTTTATCTCCGGGTAGAAAGCTTTGTATAAGTCGCTAATCAGATATTCAAAGCCATTGAACACTGATAGCAGGATAATCATAGCGGCACTGCCCACGGCAATGGCTACCATGCTGATGCGCGACAGTATGGGTACTGCATTGGCACTGCGCTTGCCGCGCAGGTATCGGATAGCTATTTGCCATACCAGTACCCTATTCATTTATTCGCCCTCAATATTTTGAGAACCGCCCATCGCTTTGCGATCTTCTTCTATCTTTTTGAACAACTCTTCCATTTTAAATACATAGTCGAGCGTATCATCCAAGTAAAACACCAATTCAGGTACACGGCGTAGTTGGTTCTTAACGCGCATACCCAGCAGTTTGCGGAACTCAGAGGTTTTCTCTCTGAATGTGTGCATCAGGCTTTCACTATCTTTTATCTGGAACAGTGACAAGTATACCCTGGCTTCCAGCAAATCGGGTGTTACCATCACTTTAGAAACAGACACCATACCACCATCTACCATGCTAAACCCTTCGCGCCTGAAGATGTCGCTCAGCTCCTCCATTATCAGTTGTCCTATCTGTTTCTGACGTTTACTTTCCTCCATCAATTGTCATTTTTTCGTTGTAAAGTTAACCTAAATTGGGGTACCTGTATCTTAATTGACCTAGTTTGCTTAAATTAGTGGGCTTAATAATAATATGATTCCCATAATGAGAAAGTTACTATTGTTTTCTGCTATTGCGTTTACAACAGGCATGATGGCATGTAAAGAAAAAGGCCCTGCAATCAATTTCGGAGAAAGCAACACCCTTACAGATACTACCTATACCAAAACGCCCGATGCTCCTGTAGGAAGAAAAGTATTGGTAGAGGAGTTTACAGGGGCAAAATGTACAAACTGTCCTGATGCTCGTGTACAATTGAAAACTATAGCTGATGCGCACCCGGGTAAGGTTATCGTTATGGAATTACACCCTGCAGACCACCCATTAGGACACCCTATTGAAGGCCTTTCAAAATATAACTTCAACATTCAGGATGTATCGGATATTTTCAAAATAATATTCAGAGGATACTTCCCATTGGGCATACCTACTGCAGGTATAGACAGGACCCTTGATGGCACTGACATATTGATAAAGCGAGCAAGTTGGGCTAATATTATTAATAGTAGATTAGCACAAACAAGCCCTGTGAAGCTTACACTTACTAACAGCTATGATGCTGCTAAAACAACAGGTACCCTCAAAGTAAATATTGCTTACACTAAAACTGTAACAACTAAAAACTATGTATCAATAGCCATTATTGAAGATAATATAGTAGATGCGCAAGAATTCCCATTATACATAGATACATTTTATAATTTTCAACATGTATTCCGCAAGTCATTTACAGCAGCTGGTGGTAATGCAATAATTGACACAATTGGCACAAAAGAGCCTGGTCGCGTCTATGAAGGCAGTTTTAAATACACAGTCGATCCGGCATGGAAACCTGAAAACTGCCGTATAGTAGTTTGGGTACACAACAACGATGCAGATACCAAAGAAGTATTGCAGGTAGAAGAAATACATGTTAAGAACCCGTAGATAATTAGAAAAAACTTTATTTTATTTGCCCTGATTATCAGGGCTTTTTTTTGTCAGTACACCTCAAAATATCCAAGTATCTGTCTGTGGTTTTAGCAATGCTAATACTTGCAGATATAGCAGGCTTTGCCCTGTGGAATGGTGTACGCGGTGTGTGCTATCACTATGTCCGCAGTCACAGGCAGGAAATAGCCATGCGCGATACTATTGCTATGTCTGCAGATAGTTATCAATCAGGCAAAGACTTCATCAGGCATAAGGCAGATGAGATTGAATACCAAGGTCAGATGTTCGACATCAAGAAGCAAATTGCGAAAGGTGATAAAATTCTACTGATAGGGCACTACGACAAGTTTGAGAACAAGCTGTTCAAACTACTGCACAAACTGCTGGATGACGATAACAAAGATGGAAGCAATATAAACAACAATAGCTTGCTATGTCTTGACTGTATTATTCCACCACAACACATATCCCTCAAACTCTTCAGCTTCCAACGTCATAAATATCATTGCACTAACGATGATAACAATACACAACAATATACCATACCCATCACTGCCCCACCAGAAATGACTGCCATCAGATACATCTGACAATAGGATAATACAGTCATTTTTAAAACAACACTTCATGCAATACAAATACATATTGCCTATAGCATTAGCTATGGGTATGCAAGCAGCGTATGGGCAACAAGATACACTTCGCCCTGTTTCGCTGAATGAATACGTCTTTTCATCGAACAAATTCAAAGAGAACAAAAAGAATATAGCACAGCAGATACAAACTATTTCGCAGAAAGAAACGGAATGGGCTATGCCTCAAAACACAGGCAACCTGATGGAACAAACTGGCAATGTGTTTGTGCAACGCAGTCAGGCAGGTGGCGGTAGTGTAGTGCTGCGTGGCTTTGAAGCCAGCCGAGTACTGATGGTGGTGGATGGTGTGCGTATGAACAATGCAATATATCGTGCCGGGCACCTTCAGAATATCATCACCATAGACAACAATCTACTGGAACGCACAGAGGTTATGTTTGGCCCTGCATCTACCCTCTATGGTAGTGATGCGTTGGGTGGTGTAGTCATTTTCAACACCAAAAATCCATTATTATCAAAAGATGGCAGGGCAAGTTTCAATGCAAATGCAATGACACGCTTCAGCTCTGCTAATAATGAAGGTACTGGGCATGTAGATTTCAATATAGGCCTGAAAAAGTTTGCCTTCCTGACATCTGTTACATACAGCAACTTCGGGGACTTGCGCCAGGGAAGCCATAGCAACCCATTCTATGGCAGCTTTGGTATGCGCAATGAATATGTAACGCGCATCAACGGAGTTGATAGCATTGTAGCCAACCCTAACCCACATATACAAAAATTCACAGGTTACAAGCAGTACGACCTGATGGAAAAAATCCTCTTCCAGCAAAACGACAAGATATCGCATACGCTGAACCTGCAACTGAGCAATAGCAGCAATATACCTCGCTACGATAGGCTCACAGACATTCGTAACGGTATGCTACGCTTTGCAGAGTGGTACTACGGACCGCAAAAACGCGCAATGGCTGCATACCAGTTTGATGCAAAAAACCTGAATGGTGCTTTTGATGAAATAAAAGCCGGCATCAACTACCAGTCTATACAAGAAAGCAGACACCAACGCTCCAGAGGCAGTAATGCACTGCAGCAGCGTTATGAAGACGTAGATGTAATAGGCTACAACATAGACTTCCGCAAGTTTATGAAACGTCATGAACTGACATTCGGTACAGATGGCCAATACAACAATGTTCGCTCTACAGCACGCGAGTTTGACATCGTGAAAGAAACAGAAAAGCCACTGGATACACGCTACCCTAATGGCGGCAACACTATGTATTACGGTGCACTGTATGCCCAACACATATACAAAATTATCAACGACAAGCTGATTCTGAATGATGGTATCAGGCTGAACTATGTGAGCCTGAACAGCAAATTCAACGACACTACTTTCTTCCCATTCCCTTTCCGCGAGGCTAAACAAAACAATACTGCGTTGAGTGGCAATCTGGGCCTTGTATTTATGCCTGCAAACCGTTGGCGTTTTGCTTTGAACGGCTCTACTGGTTTCCGTTCTCCAAATGTGGACGACATGGCTAAAGTATTTGAATCTGCTGCAGGTGCTACACTCTTTGTACCAAACCCCAACCTGAAACCGGAGTATACATATAATGCAGACTTGTGCATCACTTATTTTGTTGATAACAAACTGAAGGTAGAAGCTACAGGTTTCTACACATGGTTCAGAAATGCAATTATTGCAGATAAATTCACGCTGAACGGACAAGATAGTGTGCTATATAACGGCAAAATGACTGCTGTAATGGCTAGCCAGAACAAAGCAAAAGCTTATCTGTACGGCTTTAATGCTGCATTGACAGCCAAGCTGAATGAATATGTAAGCCTGTACAGTGCGGTAACATTTACATATGGCCGCTACATTAATAATGCAGGTGTAGAAGTACCACTGGACCACATACCACCAGCATTTGGTAAAACAAGCCTTATGTATCAACAAAAACGCTTCAGCAGCGAGGTATATGCACTCTACAATGGTTGGAAAAGGCTGCAGGACTATAGCCCTTCAGGCGAAGACAATCTTGTGTATGCAACACCGCAAGGCATGCCATCCTGGTATACACTGAACGTAAGAGTTGGCTATAAGCTGAATAGCAATATGGGCATCCAACTGGCACTGGAAAATATTATGGACCAGAATTACCGTCAGTTTGCATCTGGTGTCAGCGCACCGGGCCGTAATTTCGTAGTTACACTCCGCGGAAATTTATAATTCACTTGTTTATACAGTTTGTTAAAAGCCGGGTATTACCCGGCTTTTTTCATGAATGGCATTTGCATAATGTTTAAGAAACAAAGCAAGAATGTATCTTTGGCACACTAATACTTAAAAGGTGAAGTACCGCAACGCAGTCTTATTAATATTCATCATTATACTTATAGACCAATGGTCTAAGTTTTATATCAAAACACATTTCTACTACGGCGAAGAAGTAAATGTAATAGGCAATTGGTTTAAACTTCATTTTATAGAAAACGAGGGTATGGCCTTTGGTATGAAACTAAATGAAGCACCGGTAGGCAAACTGATCCTCACGCTGTTCAGGCTGGTAGCAGTTGTTTTTGGCTTCATCTTGCTGAAAAAACTTGTGAATAAAGGCTATGCAAAAGGTGCTATCATCTGTGGCGCGTTGATACTTGCAGGTGCTTTGGGCAATCTGATAGACAGTATCTTCTACGGTCTGATATTCAGCGAAAGCAGTTTTCATGTAGCTAAGCTTGTACCATTCGGACAAGGTTACGGACAAATATTTCACGGACGTGTGGTAGACATGATGTATTTCCCAATTGTAGATACAGTGATGCCAACATGGGTGCCAGTGTTGGGCGGCAAACCGTTTACTTTCTTTGAGCCGGTATTTAATATTGCCGATGCGGCAATATCTACGGGTGTTTTAGTTCTTGTCTTTTTCCAAAAGAAACTGATACACAAACAAGAAAATGTAACAGCTAAAGAAGCTTAAAATGGAAAACAACGATTTAATCCCCATTACCGTATGGCTTTCTGGCAGGAGCTATAGGATAAGAATAAAGGCTGAAGAAGAAGAGGCAGTAAGAAAAGCAGTGAAGATTGCAGATGAAAAAATCACTGAACTCCGCAGCCATTATGCAGGTAAAGATGATCAGGACTTTATTGCCATGTGTCTGCTCTCATATGCCGCAGACAATGCTTTGGAAGGAAGCAGTTTTAACCCTGTACTTGATACAGACGTGAAAGACATGCTGGCACGTATTGAAAATGTGATAAAAGAGTAACTATAATACTTTCATATCCGAATACTCTCAGGACTAAAATTAAAAAGACAGACTCCATATAAGGTGTCTGTCTTTTTTCATGTTGTATTACATCTAAACTCTGCTGAAGTACTTATAAAAATCAAAGCCACCATATAGGTGGCTTTGATTTTTATCTGAAGGATTATACTATCCTATCGTTGAACATTGAGTGGTTTGCTTACGATACCATCTTCCGTAGTTGCACGGATGATGTAACGACCGCTTGCAAATGAACCAACATTCAGGCTGTGTTCAGTTGATTTACCATCGATTTCAGCACGGTAAACAACTTCGCCAAGTGCATTGATAACAGTTACATCTTTCATTGTAGTGCCTTTAACACTCAATGTAACTTTATCAGAAGCTGGGTTAGGGTATACGTTAGCATCAATGCCTTCGTTTACTACACCATTAACGCCAGTAGCCCATTGTACCATGTTGATTGTATCATTACCACAGTCATTACCAACTATCAGTTTTACAGTCATGCTACCATCGAACGTTTTAACAACTGTTTTGTAATTGCTAGATGTACCATCACCGAACAACCATTTGTAAGTGTTAACATTTGAAGGGCCGCTTGGACTGAATGTGTATGTATTACCTGAACGCAGGTAAGAGATACCATTAACATGTGGCAGTGGAGCCAAATTAACAGCTACCTGATCTGTACCAATACAATTAGGGCCAGCATCAACTGTTACAGTGTATACACCAGAACCTTTGTAAACTTGGATAGTTTGTGTAGTGTCACCAGTGCTCCAGAGGTATTTAGCACCCGGGTAGCCTGCATCAAGTATATATGGTGTATTTCTGATTTCGCAATTTGCGATATCCTGACCAAGATCTACTTGAATAGGACCAGCATTAACCAGTGTAGATGAAGATGTAGATGTACAACCAATGTTAGTAACTTCTACAGTATAGTTACCAGGACCAGCAACTTTGTATGTATTAGTAGTAGCACCCGGAATGTTTACACCGTTCAATTTCCATTGGTAAGAAACGCTAGGAACAGAACCTGCATTCAGTGTCAGGTTGCTACCAGTACAATACGTAAGCGCACCACTTGCATTTACTACAGCCATTGGCGGTGATACTACAGTGATAACTTCAGGAGCAGACTCAGTAGTAAGAACCGGCGTAACACTTGTAGCTCTGATGAACACGGTATAGTCGCCACCAGTTGTAGCTACATACGAGCTAGAAGTAGCACCAGGGATATCTACACCATTACGTCTCCATTGATAATCGTATGTAGTAGAACCAGCAGAAACAGGAGTTGCATTAAGTGTAACGGAATTGCCGGTACACAGATATCTTGAACCTACAACTTTTACGTTTGCAGAGAATATGACACCATCATCAATACCTGTATAAGCACCGAACGTTGTAACACCAGCAGCAAAGATTGTATTTGCAGTTGTATTTGTGCTACTGTTAGCTTGGTTGTAAGAAATCCAGCTAGGTACTGTAGGTATTTTGTGAGCCAGTTTCATATTAGCCTCGTTAGGTATAGTACCCAACCAAGTATCGTAATAGTTTACTGTCAAGTCAAAATCGTAAGATGTAGCCAATGCCGTTGGTGTAACATCAGTATAGAAGTATGGATACTTATTCTGACTTACAGTAGGGAAGTTTGCAGGAGGTACTGCACCACTATACTGTTTTACAATCAATGGACTAGTAATAGCATTTTGAGTATTCCACTTTACTGTACTTACAGTGGTTTCACCGAAAGTGTATGTTTGTGTAACACCTGGAGCAGCCACAGCAGGAGTAGCTACTGCTGCAGGAGGAGCAACTGCAGGGTCAAATTCTACTGCACCAATATCCGGTACACCATTAGCCCTGTTAGTTATCCTGTTAGCACCGTTGTAGTCACTGTTTGCATATGGCAATTGCATAGCACGACCATTCAAAGCCCAACAATTAGGACTAGAAGGATTAGGCATACCCAATGTAGACAATGTACCTGGATCGTATTTAATTGAGTTAGCCCAAGAGTTACCATTGTTAACAGAATATGTAGATGCACGCAATGCCGCCAACGTAGTATATGTACCAGCACCATCATTAGCAAGGTTTGTACCACTAGTATACAGATTGTTGTAGTCTAATCTGTGGTTGTAACCTGTTGGTATATAAGAGTAGAATGCATAACCGTCATTGTAAGCCGCAAACGAGTTGTTGTACACACTATCTTGCTGATAAGCAGACAAATAAACATAAGCTGCATAAGAATTGGCATTAGAGTTACCACCCCATGCTACCGTATTGTGCATTACACTTGTATATTGAGGACCATATACAAAGAAACCGTATTGAGATGTAGTAGGCCTGTTGTATGTTACAATATTGTTCCTTACCTGAGAACGTGCTGTAGCAGTACCATTTGGATAGTATATCATCAGACCATAGTAGTAGAAATTGTGTACTTTATTACCAATACACTCAATAGGCGTTGTATTACTAATATACCAGTAATAGATACCAGACCAAGATGTATTAGTAGTAGGACCTGCGGCTGTAATAGTGTTATAATTGATTTTAGCACCCGCAGTGTTATACATGTAGTAAATACCAGAGTAGTAAGACGTAATTGTATTTCTTTCAACTCTTACACCTGTAATATTACTAGAACCACCATACATGTACATACCAAATGCTGCAGTAACAGTATTATCTGTAAATACCAGATTGGTAAACGTTGCATTGTTTGCAAACAAACCACACCAGTATGTGAAAGAGTTAGTGTTATTACTATTCAGTATACAACCAACGATACTGTCATTAGCCGAAGTACCAGTCATATTTATACATGTAGCATAAGAACCTGTACTTGTAGCATTCAACGTCATGTTTTTGATAGAGAAGTTAGACGCATTATTGAAACGAATAACATAGTCATTATTAGTACCAGAAGCACCACCAAAATTCAGATTAACCGCTGCAGCAGGAACGCCATCATCAGCCCTGATTGTCAACCTGTTTACTACACTGAGACCAGGTATGTTATTCAAATCGTACTGACCTGTATATGTACCTGCACGAACTTTGAACGTAACAGGTCCGCACATACCTGCAGACTTAACTGCATTTACAGCGTCTGTCAAGGTTGGGAAGTTTGGAGTTGCACCACCTACAGTGTAATCTCCCAATAATGCAGCACGTAAGGTTATTGGTCCAAGCGTATCGTCTGCAGCAATAGGATCTGCAACGTTGTTTGGCAAAGATGTCCAAACTTTTATTGTGCGAGGAACAGCACCGAAGAACACAGTATCTAAAGATATAATCACTTCATTGCTACCAGGTGTACCATTATTGTATGGTATTGGCGTATTCCAGCTTTTTTGTGGCCTTGGTAAACCATCAACTTCCCAATTGATTTTTACACTATTGATTACGTTATTACCATTATTTTTAATACGAACTTTAACAATAGCTGTTAATGGACAGAAAGTACCCGTTGGGTCTACAATTGCATCTGCGCTGGCATTATCACCTACATCTATACCTGTGTAAAGGCCAAAAGTATTCAGCGGGCCACTTGATGGTGACATAATGAAATTGCGTACTGTATTAGCCGTGCTAACAGTGATAGGATATCCTACCCATGGGTTAGTACCATCTTTTTTAGCAAGGTGCAATGCAGCTTCTGTAGCAATTGTACCCATCCAAGGATCTTTATAATAAATATTTGCTGTATATGCAGATGCAGGAGAGCTAATATCTGTATAGAAATACATATTTGTAGGATTCAGTGCATTGAGGCCCGGAGGTGCAACACCTGAATATTGCCTACAGGTTGGTTGTGTACCAGGTACTGTAGCTGCAGCATCCCATGTAATAGACGCTACAGTATCGCCACCAAAAGTATATACCTGTGTGCTACCAGCAGCCAATGTGCCAAATACAGCACATGTAGGAGGAATAGTAGAACCTGCAGGTGTGAATTCATAAGCACCAAGATCAGGAACACCTGTAGATGTAAGCACATGACGTGGAGAACCTGTAACATCTTGATTATTGCCTGCTATATGTACACCACGGCCATTCATAGACCAACAATTAGGATTTGTACCATCAGGTGTCAAATCGCCGGTTGCAGCATTTACAAAAGCCGGTGCATAAGTCAATGAGTTTCTGTCTTTGCCAGAAGCCGTACGCCATGCCTGTATAGTAGTGTAAGTATTACCACCGGCAGCTGTAGCCATAAACGGACCAGAAGGCGTATAATAGTTATTATAATCAGCAGTCAGATATAGGTTAGATGATGAGTATGTCCAGAAAGCACCTACTGAAGAGTTGTTAGCACGTCCAAAGATGTTATTTCTGAATGTACACATTTCATAATAGGTAGCACTCAAATCGTAGTTGTACAAATAAACTACATAGTTTGTGCCACCTGTAGCACCACTGTAATAAGTGTTATTATACCATTCGCTACCACCGCCTGCGTAAGGGTAGTAGATATAGTTGGTGTAATTGGTACCTGTAGTACTTGTATAAATAGCATTGTTAAATGTTTTCTGACTACATGGATAGTAGTTATACATACCATATACTGTACCAGAAGATGAAGCAATTGCTTTAATTACGTTATTACTAATAGTCAGGTTTGGATATGTGTTTGTACAATATGTCATCAAACCATATATAGTACCTGTAGTAGAGTTAACTGTAATTTTATTTCTATCTACGGTAGAATTTGAACACAAATAACCTGCATATACATAAGAAATACCAGAAGTTGTACTCCTGTTTATGATATTGTTATTGAATGTAGAGTTATTAGCATAGTACAAACCATACATATAGCTAGAACCACCGCTTGGAGAGTTCAGGTTGAAAGTATTATTATCTATATTATGATTACCTGCATAACCGTAACCATAGTTATATAAAGGATACATAGTACCAGTAGTACTGGTCCAATTCCATGTATTACCTCTGAATGCAAAATATTCCGAATAGTATATATAAGCATAACATGCAGCAGATGTTACGTTATTTGTATACGTATTATTTACGAAAGAGTCTCTGCTGTTGTAATACCAATACAACGGATATTGTGTACTTGTATTTGTAGTAGTAACATTGGTAATTGTGTTATTAGCCATTACCTGCCTAGGGCCTGTAGCATTACCATTACAATACCAGCGGTATATACCATATACTGTACTTGTTGCAGCACTGTAGTTGATGTTGTTGCCAATCATTTGGAATGCACCATCAGCCTCATATAAATAAACACCATACCAAGCACCAGTTGAGTTTTTAGTAACTGTGTTATTATTAATTTTCAAATCATTTACATAATAGCCGTAAACTGATCCGTAATATGGATTGGTAGTACAATTACTGAACTCGAAATTAGTAGGCCTAGTAGCTGTGCTACCATTTATATAAACGTCGTAAGAACCACCCGCAGGAATTGAACAACCAGTTACCTTGTTGTTATTGCCCATAAAGCCGGAAGTAGAACCCGGAACATTCCAATAAGCCAAAACGCGAGACCTATAGAATGTCGTAGTTAATGAACTTGTAGTACCATTAAGTATACAGTTGGTAACTGTATTGTTAGATGCCGTACCACTGAAATCGATATCGGTACCATATGTTGTACCGGTATTATTCAATGTCAAATCCATGATGGTTACCCAATTCGTATTATTCAACCTGAAAACGAAGTTGTTGGTAGTAGTAGAACCGGTGAAATTGACAGTTACAGTACCAGGACCATTTTCAGCTTTGATTGTAACTGTGTTAGTTGCGTTAGCACCAGTAATCACGTTCAGCTGCCCTTGCTCTGCATAAGTACCAGGGCGAATGTTGATGACAACAGGACCTACTACACCATTGTTATTCAATGCATTAACTGCTGCACTGATTGTAGGATAGTTTGGCGATGCACCACCCACCGTGTATGTACCCGATAGTGGTTGCGCCAAAGCGGGGAATGCTGCCACCAATGCAATCAGCATAGGTATCAGTGCCCGTTTCAGATAGTTGAGATGTTTCATTTATACTGCTATTTTATTTTTTTCGATAATTATTGTTATGAATATTTTAATCGGGGGAATTGGTTTAGATCTTGACGTACACGCATTTAGCAGTTTTACCATTGTTCGCCAAAACCATAACAGCAGCGGGTTTGGGAGGGGGCATCGCCGAAATTTTCAAATTGAATACTTTCATAATCCTGCCAAGAATCTGAGCAGGGTATGTAAGTATCGGGTTAATGTATTTCATATTGCGTGTCAATTTTTCCTTATGTTAAATTGTAATTGTTATTATTTCTCAATAAATTAACAAAACAAGTGTTTGTAAGATAATAATAAAATCTTATTGAACACTGCCTGTTTACTGTTTTTTTGTCGATTTTAATCGTATTCTAACTTCACATATCCATTCTTTAACACTTAGTTAAAGCGATACGTTTTAGCCTATAAACGAATAAAATTTTAAAAAAGTTTTATGAAACTATCAAACTACAAATTAAAAATTATCTTATAAATAGATGAAACGGTAAAAATAGTTACTGAACCTGTCATCCCAGAAATAATATTTTAATACTAGCTGATTTTCAATTTTCTGTGAAGGGTAATAAGTTTATTGCGGTGAGAACAAACATTGTAAAGGCAAGTAAAAATATCCTAAGATGCCCGAATCGAGTATTAAAAAGGGATTAAAATAGAATTTTACTTAATACTTAATCGGTTAATGCCAGCTTTGGCCTGTTGTTTTATGGCATTTTTATAGTCTTGTACAGGCATTTCTAAACATAGATTAAAATGAGATAGTGCTTGTTGCCTATTGCCCAACTTTTCGTAGATAAAAGCACACTGCAATGAAGCCCTTGCGGCGAAATACTCTCTTCCTGACTTCCCTACATAAATAGAGCGATTATAGTACTGTAGTGCTTTATTATCATCTCCAAGCTCGTCGTGTATACGCCCCATTCTCAGGTTATATTCTGCCACTTCCGGTATAGTTGCAAAATCGGCCTCTCTATAAGCGGCCAATAGTGTATATGCTTTGTTATAATAACCTCCGTCAATCAGCCAAGAGGCTTTCAAAAGAATAGCATTTGGCCATTTTTTTTCTTCCAAAAAACGCGATGCACGCCTGTCTGCATCTACATTTTTACTACCAAACTGCCCTATCCTTTCTCTGTAATAATCTGCCTCTTTAAAATGCCCATCTGTATATTGAATACAAGCCATTTTGTAATAAGCATCTTTTACAAACAGATTGCCTCTGTAATTGGCGACGAACTTTTTATAATAATTAAATGCACTATTATCCGCCTTATGTATCAAAGCATTACCCATCTCATAATCGAAAGCAGGTATACTGCTGTATCCAGCAATTTGTTGCATTTGCGTGATAGTGGTAAGGGCATCTTCTGCCTTTCTGTAGTTCAGTGCAATATTAGCCTTGACAAAAGAAAACAATAAGTTGTTTTGCGATGGATATGCTGCACTATTGACCATTGCCCATGCATCTTCCTGCTGAGACATCATATAAAACTTCAGATAAACATCGAACAACAAAGCATCGTAATACAGAGGGTCTCCCGGGGTGTGTTTTTTATAAAATGCATCTACTTTAGCAACGCCCCTTTTCACATCCCCCTTCATACCAAATACGGTTGCAATCCATCTGTAATCATCAGGCACAGTTCCAACAACCGCTTCTTCTACGCCAAGAAATATATCATTATAATCAAAGTCGGGAAATAGCTTTTTGTTTTCCTTCAAAAGCAAATAGGACTTTCGGAAAGTAGTAGCAGCCTTAAAATTTTCCCCCATCCTAACATGGATAAATGCCCACTGCATGTACAAGGCAGCCTTGGTTAGCCTGTACCATGGAGAGGTATCGTTACCAAGACTGAGCAGGTCTTGCCGTTTGTCCAGATGATGATAGTACTTGTCATAGTCCTTAGGATCTCCGTTAAATAATAACAACATACAATCAGCATAATTAGCTACATATACCGCCATCAGATTGCGCGGATGTATTTTCATTTCAGTACTAATGGCTGCATTGCCTTCGCTAAAACGAAGTGCCATATAATGCTCATAAGCTTTCTGGCACTGGGGAGAATACTCATAATAATATTCTGATGCACGTGTATACGTGGTATTTGATACAATCAATAATATAATAATGCAGCACCTGTAGAGCATGGTATGCAAAGGTACATTTATTGATATAGTATAAAATTGTGCGAGGTTGTTGTTTTTATCTTAAAATAAGTATAGACTTTATTCTACAAACCACTGATTTTCTGTACTGAAGACACCTTTATTATTTGTACATCTTGAAAATACGCTCGTTATGGTGTAATTTTGGCATCATATTTGTCTAACCAATCTAAAAATTAATGATTATGCTATCAATGAAATCAATCCGCAATGTAGCGTTCAGCGCTCTGCTGACAATTGGTGCTTTCAGCGCTATCACTTACACATCTTGTAACAAAGACGAATGTAAAGATGTAGTTTGTAAAAATGGTGGTACTTGTACTGCAGGTGTTTGCTCTTGCCCTACTGGCTACGAAGGCACAAATTGTGAAACACTGAGCCGTGCTAAATTCATCGGTACTTATGTTGGTACAGAAATCTGTTCACTTGGTAATGACAACTACAGCATTACTATTGCTGCAAACTCTGACAATCTGAAAATCACAATGACTAACCTGTATAACGAAGGCTTTACTGCTATCGGTACTGTAACAGGCAAAAACACATTCGATTTCAGTGGTTCTTCTGGCACAACTACTTACTCTGGTAAAGGTGAACTGAGTGGTACATCTGCTCTGAAAGTAACATACACTATTACTCAAGGTACAATTAGTAATACATGTACTTTCAATGGTGCTAAATAATTACTAATCAGTGATAAAAAATAAAAAGGGAGCAAATGCTCCCTTTTTATTTTACTAGTTATCAGCAGCATTATTTCATGCTAGGCTTACCGTTACCAACAGTACCATCTTTTTTATCGCCAGACATACTTGGTTTACCATTACCTACAGTACCCGGCGTAGTGTTGCCAGACATGCTTGGTTTGCCATTACCTATGGTTTTTGGCTTTGGAGCTTCTGCAGGTTTTGGTTTTGCAACCGGTTTTGGCGCTGGTGCAGCAGTTTTAGCACCTTTCATAGCAGCAATCATAGAATCTGCTTTCCACTGAGCGAGTGCATTAATCAGAGAATCGTTCTGTGCCATCAGCTCGCTACGCATAGCTTCTACACGTGCATTCACCATTGAGTCGATTTGTGCTTCAGAAGGACCGGCGCTAACTGCAGGTGCTTCGTTTTGGCAAGATGCCAAAGCCAGCATGCCACCGGCTAATAGTAATAACGTTTGCTTTTTCATTCTTTACGGTTTTAATGATGCAAAAATATTGTAGTTGCTGATATTTTTAGCAAAATAGATGCCATAAACCTGTTCTTTATCAAAAAACTAACACTAAACAGGCATTAAATGGCAAAAATGTAGAATTATTTCTGCTTACGGAGCATATCCTTATAGAGCATCTTCACCAATCCATCCGCAAGGCCAATCTTCGGAACGTAAATTTCATCAGCATTTGCCCAACGCATAACGGCTATATATATCTGCAGTGCAGGTACAATAACATCGGCACGATCGCTACGCAGATTATAGAGATGCTTGCGTTCTTCCACGCTGTTCAAACTAAGCTCTTTGTAGTAGTCTTTCAGTAATTCTAAAGGAAGCGGCTTGCCTTCTTTGCGCTTAGATATAGAAAATATCTTGTTGATATTACCACCACTACCAATGGCTTCTACCGGCTGATAGTCTTTGGTATGCGTTTTTATATACCACTTCATATGCTCCCACTGCTCATCTGTCACTTTATCATTCAGCAAGCGTATAGTACCTATGTTGAAGGATTCTTTAAAAACAATATGATTGTCTGAAAACAGTGTTACTTCCGTGCTACCACCACCAACATCTACATACATGTAAGACTTCTCTGTATTCAGCTTTTCGGCAATATGTGTTTCGTAGATGATATTTGCCTCTTCCTGCCCGCTGATGATGCTTACTTCAATACCTGTTTCTGCATAAATCTCTCTAAGTACCTGACCACCGTTTGACGCATCGCGCATGGCAGACGTAGCACAAGCCTTCACAGCCTCAACTTTGTATATATCCATCAATAGCTTGTAGGCTTTAATGGTATCTATCATTTTTCGTTTTTTCTCTTCGCTGATGTATCCGTTATCAAACACATCGAAACCCAGGCGCAATGGTATGCGCAGCAGGTTTAGCTTAGTAAAATCTACTGTCCCGTCTTTATAAACAGATGTTTCTGTTATAAGCAAACGTGCAGCATTGGAACCAATATCTATGGCAGCTAATATCAAGTCTTAATAACGTTTATTACGCAAATATCCGTAAATAGCCACTTGCGAGCGTAGTGCGTGTTCGCCTTTTTTCCGTGGCACATATTCATTGCGCTGTTCGTTATCTAATATACGCCCTTTCACATTTTCTGCAAGCTGTATGTTCAGAATATCTATTATTTCCTTTTGTATTTCTGTATCGTAAACGGGGCAGGCAGCCTCTACACGGTGATCCAGGTTGCGCACCATCCAGTCAGCAGATGAAATAAATACTTTTGGCACACCCGCATTGTGAAATACAAACACCCTTGCATGCTCCAGATACTCGTCAATGATACTGATAGCCTGCATTGGTGCCTTGAACGATTTATTCTGCGTATATGCACAGCAACTGCCTCTTAATATCAGGCGTACGTCAACACCTGCTTTTGCGGCGTCGTATAGCATGCCTATCAATACCTGATCTACCAGGCTGTTTGACTTGATGATAATAGATGCAGGTTTACCCTTTCTTGCCGCTTTTATTTCTCTGCTTATTAAATCAGCAAAATATCTACGCATGTTAACAGGCGCTACAGGCAATGTTTTACATGCTTTCAGGCTTTCCAGTTTTGGATGTGCAGATTCAAGGAATGAGAATATGCGGTTTATGTCTGCCAGTATATTTCTGTTTGTAGTTAGCAGGCAATGATCTCCATAATACTTTGCAGTACCCTCGTTGAAGTTGCCTGTAGATACAAACCCGTATTGCTTTGTTTTATTAAACTCACGCTTCTTAATGATGCACACCTTACCATGCACCTTCATGTGAGGCAAACCTAGCACTACTTTTACACCTTCTTCTTCGAGTCGTTTTTTCCATTGCAGGTTTGCTTCTTCATCAAAGCGTGCTCGCAGTTCTATCATTACCGTTACCGACTTACCATTACGCACAGCATTCAGCAAAGCGTTTATCACCTTCGAATCTTTTGCAAGACGGTAGGCAGTTATCTTGATGCTTTGTACAAAAGGATCGATAGCTGCCTCGCGAAGCAGATCTATAATAGAGTCGAAAGAATGATATGGGAAGTGTAGCATTACATCGCGCTTATCCATCACCTCCATAATGCGGCATGGTTGCTGCAATAGCGGGTGCACAAACGCTTTAGCGCGAGGCTTCAGGTCTGAAAACACCTGTGCCGGGAAGTTCATAAAGTCTTTGAAATTATGAATCCTGCCACCCGGTATCAAGTTATCTTTTTTAGAAAGATTAAGGCGCTTGATGAGATAATCGAGCAGGTTAGCGTCTATATGCCTGTCGAACACAAAACGCGTAGCACGACCTTTTTTCCTGTTCTTTAATCCTCTTTCCAGTTCGTCTATCAGGTTTGTATTTACATCGTTATCCATCTCCAGTTCAGCATCGCGTGTTACTTTGATGATGTAACCTAAGAACCTGTTGAAACCAAAAGGCGCAAACAGATTAGGAAGATTGAACCTGATAATATCTTCGAGCAATATGATGTCTTTGTTCTTGCCTTCGGAAGGCAGTATCACAAAGCGCGGCAATACTTTTGTAGGGATTTCTATCAATGCATAGCGCTGTAGCATGGGGTTTTTAGAATCGCCCAATACGCACGCAAGGTATATAGACTTATCTCTCAGTAAAGGTATTTGCGGTATACTTTCTATCATCAGCGGCACTATCTGTGTGCGCAACTGTTCATCGAAATACGTACTGATGAAATCTTTCTGTGCTTTGTTTAATTGCTTTTCGTTTTTGATGAAGATGTGTTGCTTATCCAGCTCCTTAATTACATCTGCAAAAATGGCATCAAAATCGGCCTGCTGGCTGATAACTACCTGCTGTATCTGCGCCAGTATTTTATCGGGATTACTTTCCAGATGTATCCTGCCCGCTTTACCTAACCTTAGCATACGATTGAGCGTAGCTACACGTACGCGGAAAAACTCATCGAGGTTGTTTGAGAAGATGCCCAGAAAACGAAGGCGGTCGTAAATATGATTTGAAGTATCGCGGGCCTCTTGCAGCACCCTTGCATTAAACGACAACCAACTAATATCCCTAACGATAGTCTGTTTCACAGTCTTCATCCAACAGGCATTTTTTTGCTGTGGCAAAAGTAATAGCTGCCATCCAGCATTGTCTGTACTGTGAAGGTACTAAACGTAGATTTTACAATTTCTTAATATTCCCGATAAGCCCTGTAGTAGAGTATCCTTTCACGAAGGGTATTACCTCTACCTTACCACCATAGCTCATTACATGTTGTGCGCCTACAATGGTATCAATGGAATAATCACCACCTTTCACCAATACATCGGGGTTTATTTTATGAATGAGTTGCTCAGGCGTTTCTTCGCCAAACATACAAACAGCATCTACACATAATAAGGATGCCATCTGAAACAACCTGTCTTCTTCATGATTGATTGGCCTTTCTTCTCCTTTCAGTTTCTTGACAGAAGCATCCGTGTTAAGCGCTACGATAAGAATATTACCCATGTCAGCAGCTTTGGCAATCAAGTCGAGATGACCATGATGTAGTATATCGAAACAACCATTAGTGAATACAATCTTCTTGCCAAGTGCTTTCCACATGTTTACGTGTCTGGCAATGACCATATCATCCCGTAGGATCTTATTTTGTATCCACTGAAGCTTCTGCATCTTTCTGCTTGTTGTTTACTATTGGCAATAGAATAATTGAGAGAACACCCAGAATAACTACAATACCCATCTGCACGGACCATGATACCCAACCAAATGCCTGCCCATGCGTTTTGGCATCTACACCATATACAGACAGTGCACTTGCTACCAATGCAGGGTAAGCACCAATACCACCAGGTGTTGCTATAATGCCTACGCTACCTACTATCAGCACAACCAATGCGGTAGCTAACGATAAGTTTTCTGTTGGGGGCATGCTCCAGAAACCCAACACTACAAGAAACCAGTAAGAGCCCCATATCAATGCTGTGTATAAGAGAAACATACCTCTTTTCTTCAGTTGCAGTATAGACATTACACCTTGCATCAACCCTCCGATGAACTGGCCAATCTTTGTATCCTTAAACCTCCTGTATAGGAATACAAGGGTTATGATGCCTATTGCGGCAATGCCCAGTAATATGAGCATAAAAGATGTTTTGCCTGCAAAGCCACCAAAAGTGTCGCTCAGCATTTTGCCTATCACATCAGCTTCCAGCACAAAGGCAAGGAATGTAAGCAAGCCAAGGCATACCACATCAAATGCACGCTCTGCTACGATAGTACCTATCATCTTATCGGCTGGTACTTTTTCGTAACGGGCCAGTACGGTACATTTTGCAACCTCGCCTGCACGGGGCAATACAAGGTTGGTTATGTACCCTACCATCACTGCAAAAAATGTATTGGTAGTAGTAGGGCGGATATCCATGGGCTCAAGCATCAGCTTCCAACGCAGCGCCCTGAAATAGTGAGACAAGAAACCTACTATGAAAATCGGCACCAGATACCAAGCCCTTGTTTGCTTAATGGAGCCCAGCATTATATCTATCTGCTCGGCAGTCATCTTGCTGAACATCCAGTATATAATACCAATACCCAACCCCAGGAATACGACATATTGCAAAACCGTAAGGAGGGTCTTTTTCTTCATAGAACTAAAGGTAAGAATTATAGTTTATTACCCTCTTTAGGGAATATGATGCTTGGATTGAATTGCTTCGCTTCTTCAAAATCCATGTGTGCGTAAGAGATAACAATAACTGTATGACCAACTGCTATTCTGTGTGCAGCAGGGCCATTCATACATATCATACCGCTGCCGCGTTTGCCCTTAATGATGTAAGTTTCAAGGCGAGCCCCATTGTCCATGCTGAGTACCTGCACTTTTTCATTTTCAATCATGTTGGCAGCATCCAGCAAGTCTTCGTCTATAGTAATACTACCTATGTAGTTAAGATTGGCCTCAGTAATCTTAACATGATGTATTTTAGACTTTAATACTTCAATTTGCATAGCGGCGCAAAGGTACATTTTTAGTATGACACAAGCATAATGACGGGATAACAGTTTATTATAATTATAAAATAAAAGGGCTGCATGTTTGCAGCCCTTTTAAAAATATGCCTGATGTGGCAGTGAATATTATTCACCTGCAACTTCAAATTCAATTTCAATAACGCTTTCTTTACCAAAATCGATAGAAGCTTTGTAAGTACCGGCTTCTTTTACTTCGTCAAGAATTGTTATACGGCGACGGTCGATTTCATAACCTTTCTGTTCGCGGATAGCGCGTGCCAGTTGGATAGATGTAACAGAACCGAAGATTTTACCGTTAGTACCCAGTTTAGCACCCAGTTTTACAGGAGCTGCTTTCAGTACTTTAGTTACGTCAGCTATTTCAGCCATCAGTTTAGCTTCGCGCTTAGCCAGTTGTTTCTGGCGTTCCTGCATTACTTTCAGGTTTGATGCGCTAGCCTCGATAGCATATTTCTGAGGTATTAGGTAGTTGCGGGCATATCCCGGCCTTACTTCTACCAGCTCATGGGCACTGCCCAGGTTGTCTACGTCTTTGATTAATATTATTTGCATGACTAGTAAATTCTATTTTAAAAGGTCAGTTACATAAGGCAACAGAGACATCTGACGAGCCTTTTTAACAGCATGTGCTACTTTACGCTGGAATTTCAGCGAGTTGCCGGTAATACGGCGAGGCAGCATTTTACCTTGTTCGTTCACAAATTTTTTCAGGAATTCCGCGTCTTTATAGTCGATATATTTGATCCCCATTTTCTTAAAACGACAGTATTTCTTCTGGCGTTTTTCTACGCGTGTAGAGGTCAAAAACTTGATATCATTTTGCTTTGCCATTGTTCAAAGTTTTTAAAAGGTGATTAAGCGTTAGCTGTTTCAGCTACTTTGTTGCGCTTTTTAGCATTGTAAGCCACAGCGTATTTGTCAAGACGGGTAATCATATGACGCATGATGCTTTCATCACGGTTCATCTGAATTTCCATTTTTGCATTTACGTCTGTTGCTGCTTTGTACTCAAGCACCCAATAAAGACCTGTTGTTTTTTTGCTGATCGGATAAGCAAGTGAACGAAGTCCCCATGCATCCTGGTGTACGATATCGCCACCATTTTCTTTGATGAAGTCTGCAAACTTCTTCTGAGCTGCTTTGAATTCATCTTCAGCCAGAACCGGCGTAAAGATTACCATCAGCTCATAGCTTTGAAGGTTTTGTGTTGCCATAAAAACTTTAAATAGTTAAAAAATAATCCCACTCATCCGGCAAACAACTTTTGGATATCTAGACCCGAGGGTTTTGACAGCCGGACAAAATTTGGGACTGCAAAGGTAAGGGGAAAAGCCTGAATTGACAAAGAAAACCTAGGCTTTTTAATAATGTGTGCTAGTAAGTAGCCTGAAATATGACAATTCCATTAGAAAAGCACAGATATAATGATTGTATTTTTATACAAGTACCAACGCAATATGTATGAAACAGCTATATATCCTATTATTATGCAGTCTATTCGCCTTGCAGACATCTGCTCAAAACATATTATTTCAGGACAATTTTGAGAGTTATCAAAACTATGTATTCGGCAGCAAATGGGTAGCCAACCCGTCTTGGAGGCCAGGTGTAATGTATTTAGTTACCGGCTCTGCAGATACAGCTTGCCTCTGCAATGAAAATCATAATAACATAGCCAATTTGCGAGTTGCCGGGTTATCAGACTGTACACATTCAGATTTGCTGCCATTTAATTCTAATAAAAATCCAGACGAATGGCTAAAGACAGCTACTATTAATCTGAGTACCGTAACAAAAGCATGGCTAAAGTATGACTCCTATTTTCGTCAAGGAAATTATAAGGGCGTATATGAAAGTGCATCGGTATTAATTTCTATTAACGGTGGTAATACATGGACATTAGTACAAAGTGTAGCCAAGAATAAAACTATGGGAGCCATGGAAACATATTATGTTGATTTGAGCGCATATACAGGCAATACAGATGTGCGAATAGGCTTCAGATTTATGGATAATAATGTACAAAATGGCGGTTGGGCCATAGACAATGTTTCTGTTTTTGAGCCTGCGAACAAGGACCTGAGCCTGATAAACATTAGTCCGGAAAACGAAAAATACGGTTATATCGCAGTAAACACGAGCTATCAACACGATTTTATTGTACAAAACATGGGGGTAGATACAGTTAAGTCATTTGTTGCGTGTTACCAACAAATGGGTAAAGGCTTATTTACAGATACCGTACAAAATGTTGCTATTGCCCCATTTGAAAAATATAGCTATAAACATCGCATTCCTGATACTGTATCTACTAACAACAGATACATAGTAAAAGCCTGGGTGAAACTGGACGGAGATATTATTACAAGAAATGATTCAACAACTGGCATTATTACTGGCGTACCTTTTCTACCCAAAAAAATAGTAGTTGTTGAAGAAGGTACCGGAACATGGCACTACCTGTCTCCTAAGGGGCATGTCCTGATGAAGGAGCTTGCAACACAAGATGTAAATGTATGCCAAATAGCAGTACATGATACGGATCCAATGTGTATTGAAGAATACAATGATTATCTATACTATCGCAGCCAGCTTTTCACCCCATACTTTCTTACAGACAGGCATATAGATACCCCCCCTGATAGTTTGATAGACATTGTAAAGAAGGAGGCGCAAAGCTTTGGTTATGCACAACTAATGGCAACAAGCCACATGGCAAACAATGTACTTAACATAGATGCTTCAGTAAAACCAGCTATAAATATGGTTGGGGAATACCGCCTGCAATTAGTATTGACTGAAAATAAAGTAACCGGAACAGGAAGCAAATGGGACCAAGTAAATGGCTATGCTAATAATGCCAAAGGAGTGATGGGTGGATATGAAAATAAACCAAACCCTGTATCTGGCACTGATATGCAATACAATTATGTAGCACGAAATATATCACCATCACCGGAAGGGGTGACAAATCTACCAAGCACACTTGCACAGAATCAATCATACACAGTTCATTTTGAAACTGAACTGAAACCCGAATGGGGCAAAAACAATATGCGTGCTTACATATTGTTACTTCGTCAAAATGACACCACAATTCTTAATGCAGCAAGTGTACCGTTTGCACTATCAGTTAAGAATATCAATAATGAAGATAATATTGATGCATGGCTATACCCTAACCCAGCCGGCATGTATACCATACTTGAATTCAACTTGCTATACAAGCAAAAGGCAAGTATATACATTACAGACATTAGTGGCAGGCTGATAACGCAAACAAACGCCAAAGAATATGAGGCTGGCGTGAACAAGGAAAACCTACAAATAAGCAACCTGCAGAATGGCATTTATTTTATAACCATTTCCACAGAAGAAGTGAAGCGAACAATGAAACTGCAGGTATTGCGCTAAAGAGCAATTATTTATTTATCTTGATGTCCTTTCGCCCGCACTATGTGGAAGGCATTTGTATGGTTACTTATATTGATACCCTTTGTATCATCTGCTCAGAAAGCAGATAGTAGTCGTATATCCCGAGATACTGTAAAAATGAAGGACGTGGTGGTGAGTACCAAAGTCGCCGTGAAAATCAGCGGCGATACCATCAGCTATAATGTAGATTCCCTTACAAAAAATCCCAACGCAACAGCCGAAGATGCATTGAAGAAAATACCCGGCGTAGAAATTACCCCTGAAGGTAAAATCATGGTGAATGGTAAAGAGATGACCAAAATCTTTATCAACGGTAAAATATATACCTCTGAAGATATCAGGACATTAACCCAAAACCTACCTGCGCAGATAATAGAGAAAATGCAACTGGCCGACTGGTACGATGAAGATGCACAGTTTACAGGCATCAAAAAAGGCAGCACAGAGAAAATGCTGAACCTGAAAATCAAGAAAAACTATGAGCAAGGTATATATGGGCAGGCAATAGCGGGTGCAGGCACAAAGAATACTTATCAGGCGGGAACGTTTACCAACTATATGAGCCATAATACACGCATCACTGCTATTGCAAAGATGAATAATACAGGCATGTCTGACGTAGGCATTACATCCAGCGGCAATGCTGATAATACCAAGACCTCGAATCCAAGTGCTACGGGGATAACAAGACGTCGCCTCGCAGATATTACTTTCTCAAATGACGCACGAGGTGAACTAAAGCTGAACGGCTCTTATAATGCATGGTATAATGGTAACAAACAAACCCAAAGTTCACTGAGGAATACCTACCTGCCGGGGGATAGCAGCCTCATACAACAACAGCAAAGAGGGGTTAGCAACAATTCATTAAACCACAGATTAAGCATCCGCAGCGACTGGGCAATAGACTCTATGGAATCATTACAGAGTGATGCGGGGTTTTCATACAGAAAGAATGATGCTATTACAAACAGTAACGATGGAACGTATTACAACAATACAGACAACCTGAGTTTCACACGTAAATCAGATGCGAGTTCTGCAGGTGAGGGATATGGATTAAATCTGAACAACAACTACAGACGAAAATTCTATAAGCCAAAGCGTACGTTGACTGCAAATGCAAGCATCAGATACAACAAAGACAATAACATAGGAGACAACTACAACACCAACCAATACTACTACCCTGTTAGTACCAACAAAAACGATTTTGTTTCAGGAGAATACAAAACAGCTGTAAATGCCAGAGGTAATATTAGCTATAACGAGCCTGTCACTAAATATTCAACCATGACACTAAGCTATAGCTATACATATAACAAAAACGAAAACGACAGAAATGTATCTACCATTCTGAATGGCGACAGATTTACAGACAGCATACAAAGCAGGCTGAATAATAACTACAGCAATGAGCATGGCATAAGCCTTTCCTACTACTACAACAAAGAAGATAAATTCAGATTTAGCCTACAAATGGATGCACAGCCATTTTCTCGTGGCATTTCCTTATCTGGATTCAATAATAATTATAATCTGAAACAAAATGGCGTAAACTACAGTCCGGGACTATATACACGCTACGATTTTTCCAAGACATCAAACATCAGCCTGCATTACAATGTGGCACTGAGAGTACCGGAGTTATCGCAACTGCAGGTAATCCCGGACTATCGCGACAGTCTGAATATATATCTTGGCAATCCCAACCTTACAGGAGAGAAAAGGCATAATGTATACCTGTATACAATGCTTGCAGATAAAAATGCAAAGTCGAGCTTTAGTATAAATGTAAATGCGAATCTGGTACAAGACAAAGTAGTAAATGATATTACCATAACTGCAAGCAAACGTGTATCAAAACCAGTGAATGCAAACGGCTACTATAGTACAGGCATTAGCATGAACTATAACAATAAAATAAATAAGCACATCAGTTATTCACTGGCAGCAAGCGGCAACCAAAGCAGCAACATAACGATAACTAATGGTGTGCAACAACTGATACCCAATACCACATGGGGATTGGCGGCAAGGGTATCTTTTAATAATATTGATTGGTATGAAGGTGATATCACATACAACATAAGGAACAACCGATTGACAACTATATCAGGCATTTCAAACGACCTGCAGACACATACAATTGCAGCAACAGGCACATTTATACTGCCGCTGCAATTCAGGATTATCTACTTCATTAATTACATACATAACGAAGGGCTTACCGCATCTTACAATCCAGACTTTATGCTCTTTAACGGCACGATTGAAAAATCTTTCAATAAACCCAAAGGTGTAACACTACGCGCACAAGGATTTGATGTTTTTAACAACTATCCTAACGTGCAGCGCACATTCGGAGACAACTATTACGAAGACCGTCAGGCAAACAGACTGGGCAGATTTTTCATCTTCTCATTAGTATATAAATTCACCTACTTCCCTTACAAAGACAAACAATAGTCTATTTAGCTCTCAGCTCCTTTAATAGTTTCTTGCTTCTTGCAATAAAGCCCGGGCTCGCTCCTTGCTCCAATTGATCTTCTATAATGGCAATGAGCTCCTGTTTGATATCAGGATAATATTTTGAAAGATTAGCAAGTACTGTCATAGAGAAAGCTCTTACAGCTATTGTTTCTTTAGGGTCGGCCAACATATCAAAGCATACATTCATAACATCGCCTTGTAATTCTTCAGGTATTTCCAGAAACTGAAGTATTCGTACCACATTTCGCTTTACAGCCACATGAACACCGGGTTCCTGCATTTTGGCTATCATTTGTGGTAGCCAGGGCTTGGCCAGTTCGTAGTGCTTTTCAGCAACCACGCTCAGTACCCATGCCGCACGTTGCGCCACCCTATACTCGTCGTGCAGAAACAAATGTATAAATGAGGCAAACCTATCAGGCTTATTGCCAATCCATTTGGCAATTTTTTCGGCCTGTTCTCTAGAATGTTTAGCCAACAATTCTATCCTGATATCCATATACAAATATTATGAAAGATTTTCTTTTTTGATTTCGAAACGGGCAATTACATTCGCAGCACAAGAAATTTATACTATGATAGCATTTGCCGGCGGTGTATCCGCAAAACTAAATATCAGCCTGCAACAGGTAACAGCCGTACTGGAATTACTGAATGAAGGCGCTACTATACCATTCATTGCCCGCTACCGTAAAGATAAAACAGGCGCACTAGATGAAGTGCAAGTTCAAAACATACAAGACGAAGCAAAATTTCAACAAGAGTTTTCTGATAGGAAAGCATTTATAGAAAAGACAATTACCGAACAGGGGAAGATGACTGAAGCCCTGCAAGATAAAATAAATGCAGCCGCAACACTGGCAGAGCTGGAAGATATATATCTGCCATACAAACCTAAGCGCAAAACAAAAGCACAAACAGCACGCGAAAACGGTCTGGAGCCTTTGGCATTGTTATTATTAGAACAAGGTAACTTAACACCATTGGAAGAAGCTGCTAAATACATAACAGAAAATGTAAAAACAGCAGATGATGCATTGCAAGGTGCAAGAGATATTATAGCAGAAACTATCAATGAAGACGCAACAGTACGTGCTAAGATGCGTAAGCTGTTTGAAGACAGCGCAACAGTACAAAGCAAAGTGTTGGCAGACAAAGAAACTGAAGGCATTAAGTATAAAGACTACTACGATTTTTCTGAGCCTGTAAGCAAAATACCATCGCACCGTATACTGGCTGTAATGCGTGGCTTTATGGAAGGTGTATTGCGTATGAGCATTGCACCTGTTGAAGAAGATGCATTGACTATTATTGAAAAGATGTATGTAAAGTCGCACAACCCAGCAGGCGAACAGGTAACAAAAGCCGTGAAAGATGCATACAGGCGTTTGCTGCAACCAAGCCTTGAGAGCGAATTTCGCATGGCACTAAAAACAAAAGGCGATGAAGAAGCCATTACTGTCTTTGCGGAAAACCTTCGTCAGTTATTACTCAGCTCTCCGTTAGGTGGTAAGCGCACACTGGCAATAGACCCCGGTTATCGTACAGGTTGTAAAGTAGTGTGCCTTGACGATAAAGGCAGCCTGAAGAAAACAGACCTGATATATATACACGAACCAGGCAAACTGGCAAGTGCAGAACACACGATCCGTGCGCTGGTAAAACAATACGATATACAAAGCATAGCAGTTGGCGATGGTACTGCTGGCAGGGAAACAGAACAATTTATTAAGAAGCTGAATCTTGGTTTGCCTATCTTCCTAGTAAATGAAGACGGCGCATCCATCTATTCGGCATCAGAAACTGCGCGTGAAGAATTCCCAGAACAAGACATCACAGTGCGTGGTGCAGTCAGCATTGGCCGCAGGTTGATGGACCCGCTTGCAGAGCTGGTGAAGATAGACCCGAAAAGCATTGGTGTTGGTCAGTATCAGCATGATGTTAATCAGGTGCGCCTGAAAGAACGCCTTGACCAGACTGTAGTAAGCTGTGTGAACCTTGTTGGCGTGAATCTGAATACTTCCAGTAAACATCTGTTAAGTTATGTGAGTGGCATTGGCCCATCGATAGCAGACAACATTGTAAAATACCGTGACGAGATTGGCGGGTTTACGTCTCGCAAACAACTATTGAAAGTGCCTCGCCTTGGCAATAAAGCGTATGAACAGTGTGCGGGCTTTCTGCGTATTAAAGATGGTGAAAACCCACTTGATGCAAGTGCTGTACACCCGGAGGTCTATGAAGTAGTTGCAAGAATGGCAGCAGACATGGGACTGGATGTAAAAACACTTATTGGTAATGAACAGATAGTAAAACAACTGGACACCAAGAAATACATATCTGAAACTATTGGTGAACATACCATCAAAGATATACTGAACGAATTGAAAAAGCCGGGCCTTGACCCCCGTAGCGAAGCACAAACATTTGAGTTTGCTAATATCTACGGTATTGAAGACGTGCACGTGGGCATGATAGTACCGGGTGTTGTAACAAACATTACACGCTTTGGTGCGTTTGTAGATATTGGCGTTAAGCAGGATGGTCTTGTACACGTTTCGGAAATATCGCATACCTATATAACGGACCCTAATGAGGCGCTGAAGCTGAACCAGAAGGTGAACGTGAAAGTATTGGAAGTTGATATGGCTCGCAAACGTATTGCGCTGTCTATCAAGCAAACAATGGAAGCACCAGTAAGACAGCCAAGACCAAACAACAGCAACAATAATAACAGGAGAAACGAACAACCAAAAGAAAAAGACCTTGGCAACATGAATATGGGGGATGCACTTAGCCTGCTTAAGAAAAAATTCGGCAAGTAGTGAACCAATAATAGTTGCAGTTCGTTTGTATTAGCACAATAAGAAGATAAATGAACAATCATATTGAACAATTCAAAAAAGACATAGCACCACTGCGCAATCAGTTGGTAAATCATCCGCTATATCCATCCATCAAATCGCTGAAGGACATCCATTCTTTTATGGAGCATCACGTATATGCAGTGTGGGATTTTATGAGCCTGCTGAAATCGCTGCAACGCGGATTGACTTGTGTTGACACTCCTTGGTTGCCTGTTGGTAATGCAGATACCCGTTTCCTGATAAATGAAATCGTTGTGGGTGAAGAGAGTGATGTTGACGAACATGGTAATCGCACCAGCCACTTTGAATTGTACCTGCATGCAATGAAAAATGCGGAAGCAGATACAAGTACTATCAATAAATTGATAGCTGCATTGGTGAAAGGTAAATCTGTAAATGATTCTCTCACAGAAGCAAATGCACCACAGGCTGCAAAAACATTTGTAAACAATACGTTCAGTACCATCAATACAGGCAAGCTACACGTACAGGCAGCAGTATTTACATTTGGCAGAGAAGACCTGATACCTGGTATGTTCATTAGTCTTGTAAAAGAATTGGAGCAATCATTCCCCGGTAAGCTGAATACTTTCAGGTATTATCTGGAGCGTCACATAGAAGTAGATGGCGACCACCACTCTCATCTTGCTTACGAAATGACAGCAGCACTTTGTGGCGATGATACTGCAAAATGGCAGGAATGCCTAACATCTGTAAAAGATGCGTTGACAGCACGCATTGCATTGTGGGATGCTATTCATAGCAAGATTGCTACAGATAACTAAGCCACCATTTTTTTTGTGTTGCCTTAATATTGGCAAACCAGCGGCATGGCAAGTATAACAGGCTAACAGCAAGCAACCAAAAACAATATACCATCGGCAGCCCGAAACCCCAACCAGGTTTCGGGCTGAATATTTTTTCGCTATCTGTAAAATAGTGAATGGGCACTTTCATCATCATTGCAACCAATACAGCCATAGCGTGTATCAGGTATATATGCAGTATGTAGTAGAACATAGGCACTTTACCATACACAGAGAAAATGTCTGTAAGTTTATTGTTAGCTTTTTCAAGCAACGGTAATACTGTAATTGCCGGGCCTATCGTCATCAGTAAATACAACAACGATGGTGGATATTTTGAGCAATTAATAAACGACAACACAGTCCTCAACCAATGATCTTGCACCACCCATTTAGACGCATCACCATATACGTTGGTGTAGCGTAGCACAACAAACAAAAAGATGGCGCCGAGACCAATGCGGTATAATATCTTGTCTCTCTTCTGTTGCTCCAATTGCATGATAGCACCGAAGCAGTAGCCTGCAGCCATTACACCTATCCATGGCACCAATGGATATATTATCATCAACCCTGCATCATCCCCAAATGAGGTATAACCAAATTCGTGTACTACTCGCCACAATAAGGCGTTATCACCAAACTGCTCTGCATGTATGCCATCAAGTGCATTGTGACCAAATATCATGGCAAAGCTTACTGTCAGTATCAACCAGCGCGGCATGTGGACTAACGCCGCAAGACATATCATGCTCCAACCTATAGCCCATATTACCTGCCCAACAGGATGCAGTACATCCAGATTGAACATCCAACCAGTGCGCACAACTGTTACCTCCAGCAGCAATAACCAAAAACCACGTTTCAGTAAAAATATGGATGCTTCCTTTTTTGTTTTGCCTCTGCTTAGCGACAGAAACGCACTTGCACCAGAGAGGAATATGAATATCGGGGCACAGAAATGCGTTATCCACCTGGTGAAGAACATGGGTGTGCTTGCATATTGCAAATCTGTGGGATTGTGAGAGAAATTGCTGAAATAATCGCGCGTATGATCCAGCGCCATTATTATCATAATGATGCCTCTCAATATATCTATAGATAGAATACGCTTATTGTTAACCTCTGACATAAAAAATTAAACTTACGACAATAGTAATCTTCATAAAAACTCATTGTGTTTATATAACTTAAAGAAGAATAACAACATGCAATAAATAATTTATATGTAGAAATTTTATAGCGAAATACTAGAGCATTAATAATAGTATTATTTTTACCATATAGACCATATAGACTTATGAAGAATATATATCTGATTTTCTTGCTAGTATTTATATTGCCATTTACTACTAATAGAGCATTGGCTTCTCATGCCGCTGGAGGAGAAATTACATACCAGTGGATTTCTGATTCCACATACAGGTTTTACTTCAATCTATACCGTGACTGTAGTGGTGTTAGTGAAGCAGATACAGTTAGGCTTTGCTTCAAAAATCCATGCAATTCTGCAACAGATTTTAGCATTTTACTAAATAAGGCATCAGGTGTAAATGGCACTACAATGCAAGGATGTGCACAATACAAAAACAATTGTGATAGTCCCAGCTCTATTGTAAAAGGTTTCAGACAATGGATATATACAGGTATTGCCGCTATGCCCGCAAGGTGTAGCTCGTGGAACATATCGGCATGGATACAAGATAGAAATACGAATAATAATGTAGCAATAGGCACTTCCTTTTATACCGAAAGCATGATGAATAATATGGGTTCTTATCAAGGTAATTCATCGCCTTATTTTACTACAAGACCCATACCCGAAGTGTGTATTAATATACCTATTGCCTTCAATAACGGAGGCACAGACCCTAATGGCGATTCTCTTGTATATGAAATGATACTACCTCGTTATGCACAGGGTAGTTGTCTTTCTACTCCGATCAATATAACATTGAACTCTGCATATAGCTTGCCTAGTAATCCGTTTTCTACAAACAATACATTCTGGATTAACAATAGTGATGGAACATTGAACTTTACTCCATATTTAGTTGGGTCTAGTTCTGTAACTGTTCGTACTAAAGAATATCGCAATAATGTGCTGATAGGACGTGTAGACAGGGAAGTACAAATTCAGGTATTGAATTGTAATTCTACTCCTCCAACTTTCAACAATACTGCTAGTGGCCTAATAGATGTTTGCGTCGGGCAACCTGTAAACTTTTGTTGGTATGCAAAATCATCAACTCCTAATACCAAGCTTATTGCGATAGATAACCACACAACCAATATGCCAGGCTCTACGGTTACATATACAGGGCAAGGCACAGACTCTGTAAGGGGGTGTTTCAGTTGGGTGCCTACTTTAAACGATGCGAAAGGTGTTCTGAAAAGACTAGACTTATGGATTAAAGACTCTACATGTAATGCCCCGGGCATACTGAAAACATACTATTACAGCGCAGATATTTTTGTTAGCAAACCAGCTAATGCAGGTAAAGACACGGCAATATGTCCCGGAGATACAGTACAGTTAAATGCATCCGGACAAGGCTTGGTGGCTTGGTCAGTAATATCAGGCACACCAAATAGTTTAACATGCACTACTTGTCAACAACCTAGAGCAATACCAACTACCAAAACCAGCTACGAATTGCTGATTGTAGGTGGAGGGAATCCTTGTGTCAATAGCAGGGACACCATTACAATATTTATGGCACCGTATAACAAGCCATCTGTTACAATTAATGTTGCACCAGACAGTAATATACGCACAGGCACTACAGTAACATTTTCTACTACCACAAAAAATTGTAATGCCCCAGTATTCCAATGGCAGCGTAATGGTGTAGATATACCTGGTGCAAAATCTGCTACGTATACCACCAGTAGTGTAACAGACAATGACGTCTACCGTGTCAAAATGAAATGTTCTGACACCTGCGTTGTAGATACTATCAGCAACAATATAAAGATGCGTATTAGCTCTGTTGTAAATAATATCGGCGGTATCCCTGTATGCTCAATTCAGCCTAACCCCAACAAAGGTGAATTCACATTATCTGGATTTACAGGCATTGATGAAATAACGGCTGAAGTGTATAGCGTCACCGGTATTATGTTATATAAACAGACCAAGGTTAAAGTTCTGAATGGTGAAGTATCACTCAAATTAAATGGATATGTATTTTCTAATGGCGTATACATCCTACAAGTAAAAACTAACAACAATGTGTATACTGATAAGTTGATTATTCAACAGTAATGCTATTTATTAATCCGGTATACTTACAAATATTGTAGTTGCATTAGTGACTAATACAACTACAATATTTGCTTTTTTAAAATTTCCAAAAATAAACCCCTTGACACCATCCTTGCACCAAGGCTTTCCAAGTGTTCTGTATACACCTGGCAATCAATGAGCACTACTCCTTCGGCTTTCAATTTCTCAATGTATTTTATGAATGCAAACTTACTTGCATTGCTAACATGGCTAAACATGCTCTCACCAAAGAATATGTTTCCCAATCGTATACCATATAGCCCACCTACCAGTTCGCCATCCAGCCATGCTTCAGCGCTATGTGCATAACCTAATTGATGCATTTGGGTGTAAGCACCTTCTACTTTGTCTGTTATCCATGTGCCATCCTGCCCTTCCCTTTCTACAGCTTTGCAATTTGCTATTACTTTTTCAAAAGCGGTATTAATCATGAATTCAAAGCTTCCCTTCTTCATTACCTGTTTCATACTGTTACTCACTTTCAGCTCATCAGGATACAAGACAAAACGCGGATCAGGACACCACCACATAGGCACCTCATCATCAAACCAAGGGAATATACCGCTCCTGTACGCTAGCAACAGTCTGTCTGTACTCAAGTCAGCCCCCAATGCCAACAAACCATCTTCCAATGCATCTTCTGCAGGCGGAAACCATAATTCTTCGCTATTGAGTATGTGTAATTGCACAGTGCAAAATAATGAAGAGAATAGCACCTTGCTATTTTCTTGACTAACTTTAATGTGAATATGCCATCAACAGAAACTATCCGAAAACAGGAAAGGGATTATACCTTACAAAACAAGGTCCAGTTGATACATGGCGGTGGTGAATATTTCGATAAAATAGTTTCACTGATTGATTGCGCAGAAGATGTAATACATCTGCAGGTATACATCTTCACAGAAGACGAAACAGGCAATATCGTAACTGATGCACTGATACGAGCTGCTAACCGAGGTGTCAAGGTTTTTCTATTGGTAGATGGCTATGCATCACAGGATTTATCTGATGCTTTTAAACAAGTGTTACAACAATCGGGGATTCATTTCAGAATGTTTGAACCGATATTTAAGAGCAGCAATTTCTATTTTGGTAGAAGACTGCATCATAAGGTGTTTGTTGCAGACCACAAGATTGCATTAGTAGGCGGCATTAATATCCAAAACAAATACAATGATATCGGCGAAACTAAAGCATGGTTTGATATGGCTTTGTGCGTAAAGGGTGAAACTGCCATAGAGTTATCAACTATATGCTGCGAAATGTGGAATGGTGGCGAATCGACAGAAAAAGCACAACCACCAAACAAAACATCTATACCTCCGATAACATTAAACAGTGAATGTGCAGTACGCGTACGCAGAAATGATTGGGTGAAACGGAAGATGCAAATATGGAAAAGCTATTTCAATATGCTGAACCATAGCACAGAAGAAATAATCATTGCAAGCAGCTATTTTCTACCAGGTATTATATTCAGGCAGCGAATGGCAGGTGCTATAAGCCGTGGAGTACGTATAAAAGTTATAATAGCAGGTCCATCAGATGTACCAATTGCAAAAAGCGCTGAAAAATACCTGTACAGGTGGATGTTGAGAAACGGCATTGAGTTATATGAATACACAAAGAGTATACTACATGCAAAAGTATCCGTGGCAGACAATAAACGTATGACTATAGGCTCCTACAATTTCAATAACCTAAGCGCATACGCCAGCATTGAATTAAACCTTGATGTACGCAACCAGCCTTTTGTAAGTAGTGTTCAGGATGAACTAAATGAAGTGATAAAAAATGATTGCACTCGTGTTACTGAAGAGGAATACATCTATAGGGTAAATCCCATTCAAAAAGCCTGGCAATATATATGCTACCTACTAGTAAAAATACTATTAGGCATTATCACCTTTTACTACACACAAGAAAGAAAAGACTAAATACCCATCATACGCTGCCATAATGTAGGAATGGCGGTATTATCCCATTTAGCAAAGCGCCCACGCTGAATGACTACATTGTTATTATCTGGATGCTTCAGGAAGTAGTGAAACACAAACTTTTCATTTGGATCTTTCCAACCCAATATCTGCCCGAAACGCAAATCACAGAATGCGAGCGTATCGCCCCACTGCTGCGCCACATAATAACCTTTTGAGAATCGCTTCAATTTTTGCAATCCTTCATCATCCTGCATGCCGATTAATAAATCTTCATTTCGCCTGAAGTAAGTCAGCCCCAATTCAGATTTCTTATCAAATATAGAACGATAACCCACATAGCTGCCGCTATCATCATTTGCTACCACATACCACAACAAGTTGTTAAGTGGTGTTGGCGTAACAAAATGTTTGTTGTAAGTAACATGCTGTTGCTGCATCAGGCTTTCAACCTCGTTAGTTACTATTAGTTTATTCACAACACAAAAAGACAAATAGACCGCACTTGTAGCAATACCAGCAGTAGCCCATGTCAACCTTCTTTTTTCGTTCTTGCTGCGGAAGAAAAGCAAAACCAAACTTGCTATTAGTGCTACAATAGTAAAGAGTGGATCTGCCACAAACATGGTATTGAATGATATCCTTGCATGGCTGAAGGGTTCAAACAGGCCTGTACCATATGCATTCTGGCTATCAAGCAGCAGATGGCAAAACATTTCTATACCAAACAACGTCATCCATCTCTGCAAGCTGATATTTGCCTTATTATGAAGCCTTTTCGCCATTACAGCAAACAATGGCATAAATAACAAACAGGAAAGAATAGAATGTGTAAATCCACGATGTGCCAACAAATTGCTCGGTGTGTCTAACCACATTTCCGCCACAACATCAATATCAGGAAAGGTTTGTGCAAGTGCGCCCCACAACATAGCCTTACGTCCTAGCTCTTTACCAGCAATCACTTCACCTATACAGGCGCCAAGTACTATGTGTGTTACGGAATCCATATTTATTCACCTACCCTATTATTTTGAAGAAATGCATCGACATCATCCATGTAAAATCTGCCTATAGGCACTTTATCTCCTTCCACCCAGATATTTTCAGAACTGACTTTTGTAATGTACTCCGGATTTACGCTATAAGACTTATGCACACGCAACCAGTTAATACCATTAAAAAACTCTACTGAAGCAGAAAGCGACATTCTGATTAATCGTTTAGCCTCTCCCATATAGAGCTTGGTATACTTACCCTGCGCCTGCAAATAACGAATATCCTTCACTACGATTTTTTCATGCTTAGTTCCAATTTTCAGAAACATGTCCTGTGCATGTTCTCCCTGCGAAACTATCTCTACATGTTCTTCATCTCCCTGCAAAACTGGTATTGCCATTTCTATTGCTGCAAACAAATTTTCCCGAGAGAACGGTTTTACCAAATAAGAATCAGGATTATATTTTTTCACCTGGCTGATGGTATTGGCGTCGCTATGTGCAGTGAGAATTATGTAAGGGATATTTAACTTATTATCATCAATATATGCCGCAACTTCAAGCCCCGTTCTTCCGTTTTGCAATGTTACATCCAGTATTATCAACTTAGGATGCTGCTCATTGATTGCTTCTATTGCTTCATCGGGTGTAGCAACGGGTTCTAGAGGAGTATAATTCAGCATTCTTAGCAACTGAAACAAGCTCTCCGCGATTATAGCTTCATCTTCTACTATCAGTATTTCCACCGGTGTGTTTATTTAATATCAATATTAAAGGTGTATAAAAGTCCTCGTTTGTTTTCGACTTCTACTTTCGCTCCAATCTGTGCAGCCAACCTTCTGATTAATCTCAACCCTAAACTGCCTGTTTTCATCAAGTTAATATGCGGGGGTAAACCGGGACCATTGTCCTTATACGTAAAGATATAATTACCGTCGGCATCTTCACATGTCAAATCTATTGTACAATTTGACTGAAAAGGCACAACGTACTTCATTGTATTGGTAATCAACTCATTAACAATTAATGCCAATGGAATTAATGTATCGAGTTTTAATTCCAGATTGTTCATCCTGATATTATACCGGATAGAATCATCACCGATAGATAAAGACCTTAAAGCTGTTTCCAGCATTTTTTCAAAGTATGATTGTAAGCTAACTGAAGTGTTGTGCTGTTGCTCGTACAATGTTTGGTGAGCCAATGCTATAGTCATTATCTTATTCTGTATCTCTTTAGTCCATACAAGAGTATTAGTATCAGGTTTAATTTGCTGTAGTTCTATAAGGCTACTTATTATTTGAAGATTGTTCTTTACCCTATGATGCACTTCTTTCAATAACACTTCAATATCCTGATTCTTAGATACTATCTGATCATTTGTATTAAGCAATAACTGATTTTGCTTCCTGTATTTCCTCTCAACATATATTGCAAAAGCTAGGCTAATGGCCAGAATTGTAGCCACGAGATACAGTAGTTTATTTCTGTTACTTAGTGTTTTTTGTTTTGCCTGCAATAGTTGATTGTTCTTCAACTGCATTTCATTTTCTGCTTGTAGCAATTCGTACTCTATACTTTTAAAAATAGCATTGCTTGTAGTACGAGAGTTAACGGCATCTAATATTTTCCTATACTGGTAAGCAGATTTATAGTCTTCATTTCTCTCATAGTTAGCAATAATCATTTCCAATAATGGGATGGAATCTCGTGTTACTGCAAGCTCACTTAACAATGGCGGTATAGCATCTTTATCCTTATCCAGCAATCTGTAATAATAACTCTTTGCCTCGGCATACAATCTGCCATAAGCAAGATCTTCATCTCGGAAAAGTATGCCCTGTGGTAATTGATTGTAACAAGTAATAAAGTCGGATTTTCTGTTTATCCTGTAATACAGATTTGCTAGTAACACATATCCTTTAACGCGTAATGAAGAATCACCAATGTGCATTAGCTTATCGTACATGACAGTGGCATAAAGGTTTGTATTGGTAGAGTCTTTAGCTTTTGCATATACTACTGCCATATTATAGGCTGCACGAAAAATACGCTTTGCATCACCACTCTTTTCCTCTGTATCGTAATACAGTTTATAATATCTGGTTGCCCACGTCAGGTTATTAGTAGCATCATAAACAGCACCTAAACCAAAGTAGCACTTGTTTATCATTACGGTGTTTTGATACTTCTGCGCAATTTTCATAGCTCTCAGATAGCAATCTGTTGCATATTGCATATGTACATGATTGTACATGCCATAATAGTAGCTACCCAAATTGTAATAAAAAGTATCCTGATAACGCTCGGGAATTTTATTTGCAATCTTCAGCAGAGAGTCATTAAGATATAGATCTTTGGCATAAGTTGAAAAAGAACAGAGTAATACAAATAACAGCAACTTCAACCTGAATAATGCTTGTGGAAAAAGACATTTTTCAGATTTACCTCTATCGTATATGTAGCAAATGTCATTCATAGACACTCGTGCTAAGATATGATAATGCACGCATTTGCAAAAAGCAGCCATGCATACGCACAAAAAAAGGCTGTGTTACAGCCCTTTTCATTATAAACGCAACATATAGAGGAATTACATCTTTAATACTTTTACTTCTGTGCGCCTGTTCATCTGATGGTCTTCTTCAGAACATGGCACGTTATTTTTACACTTGTTCAGCAATCTTGTTTCGCCATAACCCTGTGCTTTTACTCTGTACTTGGCTATACCTTTACTATACAAATATTGTACCGCAGAAGTAGCCCTGTTTTGAGAAAGTGTCATATTGTACTTGTCGCTGCCTCTACTATCGGTGTGTGACGATAGTTCTATTTCCATAGTAGGATACTTGTTCAATACATCTACCAGCTTATCTAATACCAATGCAGCATCAGTGCGGATGTTGTATTTATTGTAGTCATAGTACAGGTCTTCAAGTACAAACTTATCACCCACTTTATACTCAATAGGCTTAGCTTTCGGTTCCAGATAAACGTATTTTACCAATGTATCTGAACCATCTTCATTCTGCATAAGTGATTTGAATAAAACTGCCTCTCCTGTATAATCTTTGTATTCGCCCTTCAGTATAAAATCAAGTCCTTTGTCTATTACGAAATAGTTAGTACCCTTAGCATCGGTGTTTTTACGACTATTTGTTTTGCTAATACTTGCAGTAAGGTCAAGTGTACCATCCTGAAGTGGCTTGCTATCTTGTTTATTTACAAGTATAGCTTTCAGCACCATTGTTCTTGATGGCATTTGTTTAAATGCATATATATCGTCACTACCCTTGCCACCTGGCCTGTTTGAAGAGAAGTAACCTGTTTTATTATCTGCAGATGTTAGGTAAAAATCGTCGTAGCTCGAATTGAATGGAGGTTTCATATTAGCTATCACAGAAGTTTTGCCTTGCGACAATTTGTAGATATCGAACCCACCCATACCTGCATGGCCATTGCTTGAAAAATACAAGTCACCATTTTTACCAATGGTTGGGAAAGCTTCATCTTCAGTAGTATTAACAGGCACACCCATATTTTGTGGTGTTTTCCATGTATCGCCAACACCTTTGTCGCAATACCATATATCTGTTTTACCAACACCGCCCGGCATATCGGATATGAAGTAAATACGATTACCGTCTTTACTAAAAGCTGCATGACCAACTGAGTAGTCCTCAGGTTTATTATACTGGAATGCTATCGGTTCTTTCCATTGACCGCTTGTGTCTTTAGTACTGTAAAACAGTTGCAGGTTTCTTTGTTTACCTACCCTACCCTTCTTAATTTTCAAGCGTTGTTGCTTATCACTTTTGTTAGTAACAGTAAAGAACACCATCGAATTATCGGGCGAGAAAGTAGCTGGCCCTACGTGATACTTACTACTATTTGCAAATACACCAAAGTCTGATATCGCTCTATCCATGTGCAAGGTATCACCTATTGCATATCCTTTTGTATCTGCTAGATAAAGTCTCAAATATGGATTGCCTGTCCAACCGTATTTTTTCTTTCTCTTCTCCTTCTTAGTTTGCAACACTTCATTTTTCATATCTTCAGAAGTGTATACAAGTTGCTTATTGTAGACAGAAGCACCCCAATCAGACAGATTAGTATTCAATCCTGATTCATTATAAACAGCAAAATTTGCAGGGTTTCTTGTCCATAGCATTGCAGAATCACAACCCCTCATCTGTGTAGTCACAATATCTCTCTTATCAGGAAATGCAACCAGATATTCTGCATAATACCTTTTCGCATCTTCATAACGCTGCAAGGTCTTCATCAGGTTGCCAATGGTATATAATACTTCCTTATCGACAGTATCCTTTGTGTGGTAAACACTATACTGATCTAATGCTTTTGCATACTCATTCGTTTCCTGATACGAATAAGCCAGCTTATAGTTTACTTCTTTTGGAGCGTTGGGTTTTGCAGCAAGCTTTTCATATATGCCGATAGCTTTTGCATACTCCAACCTATAGAAGTGCTTATCTGCAATTTGCTTGTAGCCTTGTTGCTCCTGCGCTATAGCAGCACCGGGCAACGAAAGGCAAAGTAGTATTTTGAAGTACTTAGTCATGCTTCAATAATTTAGAAATACCTTGGGCTCAGCACCCTTTTATCTTTAGCAGGCAAGCCGATACCAATTGATATCTCGTGCGTACCGTTTTCGTATGATGCAAGTTTGCTTGTAGTAACATCGTAGGCATAGCCGATTCTGAAATGCTGGATAGCATACAGTTCAAACATGAATGAATAGGCATCTTTCTTATCAAGACCTGATGCAACTGCAGGTTTGTCCCATATATTCAATCCTGTACGATAGGTAGCACCTACACCAACCATATCTTTTATCAGAATATACGCGTTGAAGTCAAAATTGCTCGGACCATTAAAGTCTTCTTTCCATAAGAAAGACGGCCTGAATTTAAACGCATCTGAAAGCGGAATAATAAGGCCCGAACCAAAGTACCCATGTATACGTTTCTCCATAGTTTCGAAACGTGTACCCTGCCAATTGTACTGAGAATTGATAGCCTTTACAGCCAACAGATTGTTTATACCCGCACTTAAGTAGAACTTAGGCGTATAATAATATACCCCAGCATTAAAGTCTGGCGTCACTTTACTTGAAACGCCAACAGGCACCAGATCATCATTGTTATCTACATACTGGAAAGCGTTGCCGTCTACAGAGTATTGTGTAACACCACCACTCAGGCCAAAACACAACCTTCTTGCACCGTACTCATCAAGTGGTACACGGTAGGTATAGCCCAGAAATCCGGACATCGTTTTTTGTGGCCCCAGTTTATCAGACATCACTTTTGCACTCCATGCCACACGCTCATCCTGGTTAGGCATGAGCCACTCTACCGATGCAGCAAATGTTTCGGGTGCACCTTTCAGGTCTACCCACTGTTTGCGGTACATAAAGTTGGCATAGCTTTCCCCGCGGTAACCGGCATATGCCGTATTCAGCACCAACGGATTAAACATGTACTGGCTGAACTGTATGTCTTGCTGTGCAAAACATGTAGCTGTTGTAACAGACAGCAGCGCAGTTATCAAACGTGTTTTAATGGACGCTTTATTCATGTTTGTTAAAAATTATTTGTTGTTACTACGTAATAATTCAACCCAACCACTGTACTTCTTAACGCCTGCTTTTGTTTTCACAGACACAGTATAGAAGTAAGTACCCTCTACAAGGCCATCGCCAGACCAGTTGTTTTTGTAATCTGCAGATGTGTAAACCATATTACCCCATCTGTTGAATATTGAAACTTCTGAACCAGGATATGTATCCAGACCTAGGATTACGAACTTATCGTTCTTACCATCACCATTTGGTGTAATGATATTTGGTATAAACAGATCGTCCTTATCATCAGTCAGACTCATAGAAACTGTAGATGCGTTGTTTGTTGTATCACCATCCGTTTCGTTCGACTTACCAAATGCACTGTTTTTAATCAGTCCACCAGATGTAAGTTGCACAGTCAGTGTCATTACAGATTTCTGTCCACCTCTCAGGCTATCCAATGTCCATGTTACTGTCTTCGTGGCCACATTGTAGTTTGCTTTGCCACTTAGTACGCTTGTACGAACATTTGAACCACCCAGATTATCAGCCAGTATGTCTGTTACTACGACTTTTGTAGCAGTAGTTGCACTGATATTTTCAACTTCAATCTCAAACACTACATCTTTACCTATTGCAAGGTCTTTTTGTTGTGTCACGATACGTTTGGTCACTTTCAAATCAGGCCTGTTTTGTGGTATCCTGATTCTTACTGTTGCAATATTTGACTCAAATGGTTTTGTATCAAAGATTGAATACCTGAATGAATCAACACCATAGAAGCCGGCATTAGGCCTGTAGGTTGCTGTGCCATTAACATTTACTGTCACCGTACCATTCTTAGGTTGGCTTTGCAGTTTGATGCTTGCCAGATTCAGCGATCTGCCAAATGCAGTGTCATTTTTACTGATATTAATAACTACAGGCGTTTCCATTGCAGTTACAGTATCATCATTAACAGCTACCGGTGGTTTGAATATCAGGATGCGGGCAGTTGCCACATTAGATATCATCTTATTCAGGTCTTTCACTGTATAAGTGAAACTATCTATACCATAATAACCTGTATTAGGTGTATATATAGCTTTACCATCAGAACCTATTATTACAGTACCATTCTTAGGCTGCGCAACAGATGTGGTAGTAGGCGCATCCAATGCACTGTTACCAGGTACATCATTGTTCAGTATAGATACTGTAACAGGTGTGTTAACCATTGTTGAGTCGAGATCGTCGATAGCTATCGGACCTTTATTTATCGTAATCCTGACAGTAGCTACATTTGACAGACCATTATCATTATCACGGATAGTATACTTAAATGTATCCACACCTGTATAATTAAGGTTTGGCGTATATGTAGCCTCACCAGTAGTAGCATTAATAACTACCGAACCGTTTGCAGGTGGTAATGTAACATTTACTGTAGACCTGCTGATAGTACCATCAACATCGTAGTCATTAAATGGTATATCTATCAGAACCGGCACATTCATGTTCGTTACTGTAGTATCATTTATTGCTACAGGTGGATTATTTACGATAATCTTCACCGTATCGTTGGTAGTACCACAAGCCCAAGGAGAAGTTATCGTCCATTTGAATGTGTATGTACCCGGTTGCAGACCGCTGATTGTAGCGTTGTATGCATTAATATTAGATACAGTTGCAGTATTTGGACCTGTCAATTGTGTCCACGCACCATTACCAACTACAGGTTGATTTGCTGCCATTATAACACTTGTTGTATTTACAGGGCCTATATCAGTACCGGCATTTGCAGTAGTTGCTGTAGGATATACTGTTAGTACAACATTGTAAGTTGCAGCGTTCGCACAACCATTTGCGCTCACTGTGTATACGTAGGTTACATTAACAGGTGCTGTTGTTGTGTTCGTAAGCACTTCACTTACATTACCTGTGCCCGTTGCAGCTGCATTGCTGATACCTGCTACCGCAGCACGACTCCAACCAAATGTTGCGCCTGTTGTACTACTTGTAGGAGTATAGCTGAATGTAGCATTATTACATATTGCTGCAGGTGCCAGTGTACTAGTCAATACCGGTGTCGGATTAACAGTTACAACAACACTGTATGTTGTAGCATTTGCACAACCATTTGCACTTACTGTGTATGTGTAGGTAACATTAACAGGCACTGTTGTTGTATTTGTAAGTACCTCACTTACATTACCTGTGCCAGTTGCAGCCACATTAGATATACCTGCTACTGCCGCGCGGCTCCAACCGAATGTTGCACCGGTTGTACTGCTTGTTGGCGTATAGCTGAATGTACCATTATTACAAATAGCAGCTGGCGTCAGTGTACTTGTCAGTTGTGGCGTAGGATATACCGTTACTGTTACATTGTAGCTTGCAGGGTTTGTACAGCCATTTGCACTTAGCGTGTATATATATGTTACAGTTATCGGAGCAGCTGTAGTATTTACCAATACTTCTGCAGGATTTCCTGTACCTGTAGCAGCCACATTGCTGATCCCTGTTACCGCGGCACGGCTCCAGTTGAATGTGGTACCAGAAGTACTGCTTGTTGGTAGATAACTGAATGTAGTATTATTACAGATAGCAGTTGGCGTCAGTGTACTTGTCAGTTGCGGCGTAGGATTAACCGTTACCACTACACTGTAAGTACCCGGGTTTGTACAACCATTTATACTAACTGTATAAACATATGTCACATTAATAGGTGCTGTTGTTGTATTTACCAACACCTCGTTCGGGTTGCCGGTACCACTTGCCGCTGTATTGCTAATGCCTGCTACTGCTGCACGGCTCCAATTAAACACGGCGCTTGTTGTGCTACTCGTTGGCGTATAGCTGAATGTACTATTATTACATATAGCTGGTGGCGTCAGTGTACTTGTTAGTTGTGGCGTAGGATTAACTGTTACTACCACACTATAAGTACTTGGATTTGTACAGCCATTTGCTGTTACAGTATAAACATATGTCACACTTACAGGAGCTGTAGTCGTATTATTCAGCACCTCACTGATACTACCTGTACCGGATGCAGTTGCATTGCTGATACCCGCTACAGCAGCTCTTGTCCAACTGTATGTTGCACCGGCAGTGCTGCTGGTTGGTGTGTAGCTGAATGTGCTGTTATTACATATAGCTGCAGGTGTCAATGTACTTGTAAGTTGCGGTGTAGGATACACCGTTACAACCACATTGTAAGTACTTGGGTTAGAACAACCATTAGCTGTTACTGTATAAACATAAGTAACATTTACCGGTGCTGCGGTTGTATTTACTAACGCCTCTGCAGGGTTACTGCTACCTGATGCCGGTAAATTACTGATACCTGATACAGCCGCACGTGTCCAACTGAATGTTGCACCTGTTGTACTGCTGGTTGGTGTATAGTTAAATGTAGCATTATTACAAATAGCCGCAGGTGTAAGTGTGCTTGTAAGCTGCGGCGTAGGGTATACCGTCACCACTACACTATAAACAGCAGGGTTTGTACAACCATTAGCCGTTACAGTATAAACATACGCAACATTGATTGGTACTGTGGTAGTATTAACCAACACCTCATTAGGATTACCAGTGCCTGAAGACGCAGGATTGCTGACACCTGCTACCGCAGGGCGTGTCCATGCAAATGTTGCACCGGTAGTACTACTTGTTGGTGTATAGCTGAATGTACTGTTATTACATATTGCAGCAGGTGTGAGCGTACTTGTAAGTTGTGGTGTAGGATTAACACGCACAACAACATTGTAAGAAGCAGGATTCACACAACCATTAGCAGCTACTGTGTAAACATATGTCACATCAATTGGCGCAGTGGTAGTATTTACCAATACCTCTACAGGGTTACCATTACCAGTAGCGGCAATATTAGCTATACCTGCTACAGCTGCGCGGCTCCAACTAAATGTTGCGCCTGTTGTGCTGCTTGTTGGTGTATAGTTGAATGTACTGTTGTTGCATATAGCACCCGGAGCCAATGTACTTGTCAGCAATGGTGTCGGGAATACTCTTACAGTAACGTTTTGTGTATTAGAACATCCGTTAGCAGTAAGGGTGTATACATACACCACATCTATCGGACTTGTTGTTGTATTAACCAAAGTTTCATGCGGATTGCCTGTGCCTGTAGCAGCAACATTACTGATGCCTACTACTGTAGCACGGTTCCATGTAAATACAACACCTTGTGTTACGCTTGATGGTATATAATCGAACACACTGTTGTTACATACAGGGGTAGCTGTAAGCGGTGTATTCAGAACAGGTGTCGGATTGACACGTACCACCACATCGTATGCAGATGAGTTTGTACAACCGTTTGCAGAAACTATGTACCTGTATGTTACATCTATCGGATTAGGTGTCACATTTGTCAATACTTCGCTTATTGTACCTGCACCACTAGCTGATGCATTGCTGATACCCGGAACTGCTGCGCGGCTCCATGTAAACGTAGCACCAGAAACATCGCTCATAGGCACATAAGAGAATACAGCATTGTTACATATAGCAGCAGGGCTCAGTGTTGTAGTCAACTGCGCAGTTGGGTTAACTGTAACCACTACTGTATATATAGTTGGATTTGTACAACCATTTGCAGATAGTGTAAACCTGTATATAGCATTAGCAGGTTGATTACTGTTATTTACCAGCAGTTCATTGATATTACCTGTTCCGCTTGATGGTGCACCGCCGTTTATTGACGGCACTGCATCTCTGGTCCAAGAGAAGCTTGTACCGATAGTACTGCTTGTTGGCACATAACTAAACGTTGTATTGTTACATATAGTACCATTTACAAGTATGCTTGTAAGTACCGGTGTAGGATTAACCCTTACTACTACATCGTATGTATAAGGATTGGTACAACCGTTAGCATTTATGGTGTATGTGTAAGTAACATTTACAGGAGATGCAGTAGTGTTAACTAATACCTCACTGATAGCACCTGTACCACTTGCGGCTGCGTTGCTTATACCTGCTATCGCAGCACGTGTCCATGCAAAGCCTGCACCCGCAACATTACTTGTCGGCGTGTAGCTGAATGTACTATTATTACAGATAGCAGCCGGCGACAATGTGCTTGTCAAAGCAGGTGCCGGATTAACTGTAACGACTATATTTTGTGTATTACTACAACCATTAGCAGACAGTGTATATACATAGCTAACCACTATCGGTGCCGATGTTGTGTTAATAAGCGTTTCATTAATATTACCAAAACCTGTAGCTGCTGCATTGCTGATACCCGGTATCGCAGAACGGCTCCAGCTATAAACTACACCGGTTGTATTGCTCGTAGGTGTATAGTTGAATGCAGTATTGTTACATACAGCTGTAGGTGTTAATGTACTTGTCAATACAGGTGTTGGATTTACCCTTACAGTTACATTATAAGTAATAGGGTTCGTACAACCATTAGCGCTTATTGTATATACATATACAACATCTATAGGTGCGCTTGTTGTGTTAACCAATATTTCGCCCGGATTGCCCGTACCACTTGCTGATGCATTGCTGATGCCTGCTACTGCTGCGCGCGTCCATGCAAATGTAGCGCCTACTGTATTGCTGGCAGGTATATAGCTGAATGGCGTACTGCTGCAAATAGCTGCAGGAGTAGTAGTACTGCTTAACGAAGGTGCAGGATTTACAACTACACTTACATTGTAAGTATTAGCATTAGTACAACCATTTGCACTTACAGTATATATGTATGTAACTATAATTGGCGCTGTGGTTGTGTTCACCAATGTTTCATTCGGATTACCTGTTCCGTTTGCTGCTGCATTAGTTATGCCCGGCAATGCCGCACGACTCCATGCAAACGCAGATCCTGTAGTTCCACTTGTTGGTGTATAACTAAACGGAGTGTTATTACAGATGGCTGCAGGCGTTAATGTACTTGTCAGCTTAGGCGTCGGATATACTGTTACTACAACGTCATACGGAGTAGCGTTTGTACAGCCATTAGCACTAACCACATATCTGTAAGTCACATTAATACTTGCATCTGTAGTATTTACCAATGTCTCAAACGGATTACCTACACCGTTTGAGACAGCGTTGCTAATACCTGACACAGCGGCACGTGTCCACGCAAAGCTTGAACTACTTGTACTGCTTGTTGGTGTGTAATTAAATACGGTGTTATTACAGATGGCTGCTGGCGTTAATGTACTTGTCAATACAGGTGTTGGATTAACCGTTACAACTACATTATAATTATTACTACAACCGTTTGCTGCTACAGTATATACATATGTAACATTAACAGGAGATATAGTATTGTTTACTAACGTTTCGTTAGGGTTGCCATTGCCACTTGCTGCTATGTTATTAATACCTGCAACGGCAGCACGTGTCCATGCAAATGTTGCACCGCTTGTGCTAGTTGTTGGCGTGTAACTGAACGTAGTATTATTACAGATAGCTGCAGGAGTCAAGGCACTTGTAAGTACAGGACTTGGATTAACTGTTACTACTACATTATATACAAGACCATTTGCACAACCGTTTGCTGCAAGGCTGTATACATATGTTACATATATTGGTGCCGATGTTGTGTTTACCAACACTTCATTCGGGTTGCCTGTACCGCTTGCAGCTGCATTGCTGATACCTGCTACTGCTGCACGGCTCCAATTGAATGTTGCACCACTTGTACTGCTTGTTGGCAGATAACTGAATGTGTTACCGCTACAAATAGCCGTTGACGATAATGTACTTATCAATACAGGTGTTGGCTTAACAGTTACCACCACATTATAAGTTATCGGGTTAGTACAACCGTTTGCACTTACCGTATAAACATAAGTTACATCTACTGGTACACCTGTAGTATTTACAAGTGTTTCATTCGGATTGCCCGTACCGGTACCTGCTGTATTACTAATGCCGGCTACTACTGCACGTGTCCAATTAAACGTTGCACCTGTTGTTGCACTTGTCGGTACATAGCTGAATACAGTATTATTACATATAGATGCAGGCGTAAGCGTACTGCTCAATTCAGGAGTAGGATAAACTACAACTGTAACATTCTGATTGTTGCTGCAACCATTTGCTGTAGTTGTGAATGTGTACACCACTGATATTGGCTGAGAAGTAGTATTAACCAATACTTCGTTCGGATTACCTGTTCCGTTTGCAGCTGCATTGCTGATGCCTGCTATTGCGGCACGGCTCCATGCGAATGTAGCTCCGCTTGTAGCACTAGTCGGAACATAATTGAATGTTCCATTATTACAAATTGCTGCAGGTGTTAAAGTAGAGCTTAAAGCAGGTGTCGGATTTACCGTTACAACTACATTTTGTGTATAAGAACAGCCATTTAAAGCTACTGTATATATATACGTCACATTAACAGGATTGGCTGTTGTATTTACTAATGTTTCATTCGGATTATCCGTACCACTTGCTGATGCATTACTAATGCCGACAACCGCTGCACGGCTCCAGTTGAAAGTAGCACCTGTTGTTGCACTGGCAGGCACATAACTGAATGTTGTGTTATTACATATAGCCGCAGGGCTCAGTGTAGTACTCAGGTTAACTGTTGGGTTAACAGTAACTATAACACTGTAGCTTGTACCATTTGTACAACCATTTGCACTTACTGTATATATGTAAGTAACATTTACAGGGTTGGCTGTTGTATTTACCAATGTTTCACCCGGATTACCGCTACCCGATGCTGCCGTATTGCTGATACCTGCTACCGCAGATCTGCTCCATGCGTAGCTTGCACCACTTGTGCTGCTCGTTGGTGTATAATTAAATATTGTGTTATTGCATATTGCTGCAGGGCTCAATGTACTTGTAAGTTGTGGCGTCGGATTTACCGTTACTACTACACTGTACGTACTCGCGTTCGTACAACTGTTTGCACTTACAGTATATACATAGGTTACGTTTACAGGCGATGCTGTAGTGTTAACCAATGTTTCATTCGGATTGCCCGTACCGCTTGCAGCTGCATTGCTGATACCTGCTACTGCTGCACGACTCCAATTGAATGTTGCACCGCCCGTATTACTTGTAGGCATATAACTAAAGGTTGTGCCGCTGCAGATAGCTG
>DDFF01000004.1 GCA_002337045.1 Bacteroidetes bacterium UBA1935
CAGGTTCGATACCCGCCGGTTCCACTCTACGGGAAAGCAGATTAGAATTTTCTAATCTGCTTTCTTTTTTTATAGCGAAAGCCTTGCTGGTAGCAGCCATCAGCAACAGCACATTATCCCCGGAAGCGGTTCGAAACTGATTATTTTCATAAATCAACTTTTCAGGGAAGGTCGAACCAATTATTTGTTGTTTTATCGGTAAAGCCGCATTGGTAAAGAGTTTACCCAGATTTGATAAAAAATAAAATCCGAACTCCATTACATTGTCTTCATCCTTTGGTTGTAATTCTTCTATTGCTTCAATCTTTAATTTAAGACGATGTGTGTCCTCTTCTAATTTTGCTTTGATAGGTTGGTATTCTATAAAATCCATCTTACCGTCTAGCATGAGTAATTGTGCTCTTTCCATTCGTTGTTCATACATATCTAATTTCATTCTCAACTCAGCGAGTTCTTTAGCTCTAATGTTAGCTTCTTCTTTATTCTCTCCACCTAATATCAGTTCCAGCGAACGGTATACTTTTTCATTGGTACTTACAGCATGTAATACATCATCAAAAAGTGAGTTTGCATCATCAGCACGGAAACGTTCCTTACATCCGAATTTACAGTGATAGTAATAATACCTCGCATTCCTTCCTTTCGATGCGCTACCGGTTAATGGCTTACCGCATCTTGCACATTCTAAAAAGCCACGCAAAGGCAATTGGTCTTTCTGGCAAATTGTAATCGGTTGATCTTTTTTCTTCCTGCCATCTAAAATATCCTGTACCTCATAAAATAGGGCTTCCGGGACAATCGCTTCATGTACACCTTTTACAATACAGGCAGGTTCATTTTTATGTGCAGCTACGAATACCTTTCCTATATAAGTAGGGTTACGCATCATATACCAAAAACGTGTACGCCCTAACGGCATACCTTGTTTACTAAGCATACGTCGTAGTTCTTCGATCTGGTATAAACCCGTTGCCATCATTTCAAAAGACTGCAGTACTTTCTCTTTGTCTTTTGATGGTACGATCGTAGGTTTATTATTTTCAGTACGACCATGTTTATAACCATACGGTGCAGAACCCATATAACGTCCTTCCTTCATTGCCTTACGCACACCTGCCAGAATGTTCATGGAACGTCTGTCATTCTCTACTTCAGGTGCAGTGAGGTATAATGCTAACAGAAACTTCTGTTCTGGGATTTCCATATTTAATGGTTGCTCGATAGCTTGTGGCTCTAACCCCAGAGAGTGGAGTTTAGAGATCATGGTATAAGCTTCCGGTGCATTACGTGAGAACCTATCCCATTTGAGGAACAATAGCAGTTCTGCGACTGCCTTACTCTTGCGTTGAAACTCCAGTAACTTTTTGAACTGCGGACGTTCAAAAGTCTTGGCTGAATAATCTTCTTTGAAAAATGCTACTACTTCAATATTGTTTACAGTGCAATACCGTTGTAACATTTCTTCCTGGTGAGCAAGGCTGTGACCTTTTTCTGCTTGTTCGTCTGTGCTCACCCTTATGTATAGTATGGCCTTTCTTTTCTTCATCGTCTTCTTGTTTTTCGGTTAGTTATAAGGTTTGGGTAGAATCTGTCCTTTACCCTTACTATTGTAAAGTTACAAAACATTGATAATCAATGTATTATGTAAATTATGGGGTATTTCCGGCTATAAGAGCCGTATTAAGATGTAGGCTTATCCTGATGTATGAATACCAGCGCATTTCTGTTGATACGCTTTCTGGTTTTGGTATTACGGATGTTTTTCAGGACTTCAGGGGTATTGTTTTCAATGGTATGTAATACAGCTCCTGCCATTACATATAACCAATCGCGGATTTGGCAGAGTTCCTCGTCGGTATACTGGTGATTGCGATCATTCCATATTTTGCGAAGCTCATTTAGGGATACACGGTCTTTAAATACGTCGACAAATTCGTTTTCCATTTGCTGTCTGTCCGTTGCAATTGCTTCGCGTAATATTTTATCCTTTGACATTTCGATTCGTTGGGTTATAAGTGATAATCCTGTATAAGTGTTACTGTTTATTTCGGTAATCGCTGTTGAAATCGTTGGCAATGTTCCCGAAACTTATCGAACCATTGAAGCCGTTTGAAGCTGTTTGAAGCCATTTGAAGCTCTTCGGTGAAATAACTGTAACGAAGGCTGTAATAGACCCTCCTGAATTTGTAACGTATCGTAATATTCTTGTAATATACTGCAGTAAATAAGTATTAAAACATTGTATTATTGTGATGTGAGAAAATAATTGTATAATGTTTTAGACAGTTGATGGAATTGAAAAAAGCTGCTTTTAATTTTGCAGTACTAATAACCACTATCAATGTTTGTAATTAAGCCGTATACACGTAAAGAGCTAGCCTACATCTATTTTCCTAATAGTTTCACACCTAAAACAGCTACACAGAGTTTACGCAGAATGCTAGAAAAATGTCCCAGGGGTGTCGAGGTGAAAAAGATACTTCAGCATAAGAAGAATTTATCCAGAGCTGATGTAGAAACGATCGTTAAAATCATCGGCACTCCTTAATATTTACATAACTGGTTTGAACATACAGCCCGCTACCACAGTAGTGGGCTTTTTTTGTCCCTACACATCAGTTTTTACATTCATTGCGTTTGCAAACAGTCTTTTGATTTTCCTAATCCTTTAGAAAAAACGGAAAAAACAATGTGGCAAATTTCACAGCACCTGAAAACCTGTAGCAAATTGTAGCATTTGTAGCAAAACTGCCTGAAAGTGAATATGGGTATAGGTTTCAGCGTGCTACAAGTTTTCTGTTTTTAGGATTGTCTGTTACAAATTGTAGCAAATGTATATATACAAATGCTCTGATATTACTACAAAGTTGCTACAAAGAATTAGCATGAAAAAGTTGTGTAAAGCCTTGACTGTATTGGCGTAGCTCGTTTTTGCTACAAATGCTACAACGAAATACGCGCAATGAAAATCACTACTAACATTTTTTCTATTGGCGGATGGGTTTTTCAACCTATAGGCAATAAAAAAGCCCGACTTAGACAAGCCGAGCCCCTATAAACCCTATCACCATGAAGGTTTCAAATTACGTAGTGTCATCTAATTGAACAAAAAATATTCTGTACGCATGTAGAACAGCTTCAAATGACTTCAAATGTCGTCAGAGAGCTTCGAACAGCTTCAAGTGGTTTTAAAGCGGTCGTAATCTTGTTGTCTTGCAGTAACAGACCTGCATTTTACAAATGCATTTTCCATCTCCCGGTAATGATCAATGGCCAATAAGTGAAGCCACCACCTTATGGACGGTAGCTTTCGGCACCATCGGTGGTGTCTACAAAGCACAGGCAATACCTCATCTTTTATTGAACAGTTTGACAATGGACGGCAGTGTTGCTGTAGTGTCTTACGCATTTATGAGTGCTGTGATAGGCTATTGTACGAAGAGAGGAATGGATTACTTATTTGAAAAATGCAGGAAGAAAAAATAAGATGCATACCGCGGTAAAAATTGGATTGGGCGTAGGTGCTTTGGTGGTAGCCGGTCGTTTGTTGCAACTGAACAAACTGGCTGCGAATGTATCTGTGACCCTTTCTAAAGTCCGCGTTCACAAAGTGAATCTTTCGGGTATAGAGATAGCTGCTACAGCGAAAGTGAATAATCCATCAGACGTATCTGTAACGATTATTAATCCGGTGGTACGGCTGTGGAATAACAAAGGAGGAATGATAGCAGAAAGTCCATCGGGTAGCAGAAGCTTTCCGATTGCTGCCAATCAGCAGTCGGAAGTAGGAGAGATTCTACTACCGCTTTCCTGGAATACCGTATTGCCTTTAATGGGCATAAACAACATTGCCAGTATCATCAATCTGTTTAGCAAAGGAGGCACGAAAGGATTATTGAAATCATTCAAGCAGTCCATTTCCATGTCAGTGATTATGCAGGTGGAAGGGATGACGATTGAAACACCTAAAACGATTATCAATCAATGACGATGAAGATTTTTAACAGGGACTATCATCCCGATCTGGAGATCAGTAGTGGTCAGCGCATCCTGCGAACTGATGGAGCGAGGTATAACCAACTGTTTCCGAAAGCAGATGCAAAGGACACGGTTGTTATGGATAATGGTGAGGTTGCAGACACTTTGAAAGTCATTGAAGAGGTGGTGTGGAAGTATGTTACCGATACAAAGGAAATAGCTAAGACACTGAAAAGGGACAGGCTGGAAGAAACCTTAAGAAACGTCTGGGAGTTTCTGTATTACAATATCCAGTACAAATTGGATAAGCAGGGAATGGAAGAGTTACGCAGGCCCGCAAGGGCATGGCACGACCGCCAGTCAGGTATTGATTGCGATTGCTTTTCCATCTTCTGTTCTTCTATCCTTTGTAATCTGGGCATCCCTCACCGTTTCCGCATTACGAGGTATTCACAACCACATTGGCAGCATATCTATGTTATTGTGCCCTTGGCTGAAGATGAGGGCTATTACACGATTGATGCAGTACTGGGGCAATTCAATTATGAAAAACCCTTCACGCAGAAAATGGATTATACCATGAGTTTAGATGGAATCAAGATCGCCGTATTAAGCGGCGTAGAAAATAATTCGCCATCCGCTAACGATACCGGCAGAATAGTAATGAACGCTATGCAGCTAGCTGCTGCCAACAATGTTGCATTAAATGCAGCGATATTCGGCGTGGACTTACAGGGGTTAGGTATCCTGGATGGCGAAACCTATTTACAAGGTGTCGTTAAAGACCCTGTGCTGGAACAAGGCATGTATCGTTACCTGCTGGCAACGAGACAAGCAGTTGCAGAAAACCCTGTCACTTCCTATGTGGCAGGTTACAATCATCAGGAGTTACTGAAAATGCTGGACTATGCTATTCAGTATTGGTTCACAGACAAAAGAGATGCGGCGTTGGGACAGTTGATGGCCAATGAGGCCATGCTGGATCGGCTCAACGGCTTTGGCAGCCTTGATGGATTATTAAGCGACGATGAGTTATACGGTGATGATGATATTTTTTTCGCTGGTGACGAGTTGCAACTAGGACGTACCAAGAAAGCGAAATCGACAGGTCAGCCTAAAGCCAAGAAGAAGGGATTCTTTAAAAAAGTTGGACAAGGGTTGAAGAAAGTAGGCAAGGGCTTGGTGCGTTTTAATCCAGCTACCATCGCATCACGTAATGGCTTTTTGCTGGCGTTGAAACTCAACGTCGGTAAGATGTCGAGTCGGTTGAAGTGGGCGTATGCTACTCCGGAGCAAGCGAGAGCGAAAGGTATCAGTCCTGCCACAGTTGCCAATGCCAAACGGGCACTGGTAAAAGTTGAAAAACTATTTGAAAAAGTTGGCGGCAAGAAAGAGAACCTGCGCAAAGCAATACTGAGTGGTAAGAAAGGTAGTCTCAGTGGCTTAGGTGTTGTACCTGTAGCTGCCGCCGTTGCAGCCGCTACACCACTCATTACCGCAGTGGTAAAAATCATGCGCGATACTGGGCTTGCCCAAAAGGACGAAGCTATTGATATCTCTGCTACCGACGGCGCTGCTACTGAAGATGAAGGTGTCAGTTTTGATGAGTCAGATGCGGCAGGTAGTGAAGAGCAGACTACAGATGATAACACTGGTGGTGAAGAGACAATGGAAGGATTGGGGAACATAGCAACAGGAGCTATCAAATTCGCACAGAACAATCCTCTATTGGGCATTGCCATTGGTGGCGCAATTGCCTACGGTGTATATAGAGTTTTGGATAAGGATAGTACACCTGAAGCTACCAAGGCTACCTCCCCACCTGCTTTGACAGGACACAGTAATAGTGGCAGACATCCTCCCGGCGGAAGAACCTTTCAGTTGGCATAAATGATTTTCTAACAATTAATACAATTCAGCAATGACAAGTTCAGCAAATACAAGTCCTGCACCAGGTATCAAAGATGTGCTTAAACAAGTGCAGCCGATGATAGAAAACGTAGCAGGTTTTGTAATCGGCAATATGGCCATCAACATGGCAAATAAAGTAATGAAAGTAGACCCTGCGGACGCATCACAGAAAGGCATTAAAAAAATGCTACCACCACTGGTAGTATCGGCAGGTGCGATGTATGGTGCTACCAAAGTCGAGCAACCGATGCTTAAAAATATTCTTCAGGGTGCTGCTATTGCAGGTGCCTATAAAACAGCAAAGACACTAATGCCTACTGCGACTTTCCTGTCCGGCGATGGCTTAGGACTGACACCGGTAGCGGCGGTATCTAATAGTGATCGCTGGCTCTATCATGAGCGTACACCTATATCCGGTGTCGGCTTCCCCGATTTGGGAACGGTGCAGCCACCAGCAGGCAGTTCGGGTTATTACATCGATGCGCCTGCATATATGGGAGAGCCTGAACCAACCTATCAGCAACAGATCGCCTATGTGCCTCAGGCGGAACAACCACTCTATGGCGGTGAAGATGAACAGATGATAGGCCAGCACGAAGCATATGTAGCACAGATGAGCGGCAATGACGACCTCCAGATTCTCTAGTACACGCCCATTTTTAAGTCTATCAATTTACCAATAAACTATGCTGGTCATGACAAACAATGAACAGCGCAAAAAGAACAATACTCATGTTTACACTAGGACAGATTAACGAAAGTGAATATAATTTACTCGGCGCGATGAATGAAGCCGAGTTCCTTGGAGCTGTAGAACAGGCGCAACCTGAGGAGAAGGCAAGGTTTTTCCGTAAAACCAAAGAGATAGCCCGCCAGAGTGCTGGTAAAGGTGCTCGTGGCAGCCGCGGTGATTTTGAAAGCCGCATCAATTTGCTGCCGCGTGATATACAAAAAGGCTTGGCGAGTAAGTCGCTGCAGTCAGTAGATATCAGTTACTATGCGGTGAAAGATATCACCAACAGTAAGGTTGTAAAAATGCTGCGTGATGACGATAATAAAACTGTAGGCTATACCAATATCAGTTCTGCCAAACTGGAGAAAGGTGCCTTCTTCTTATTGCACGCGATTCGCCTGTCGTATGGCGTAGCTGACCAGGGTGCAAACAATCCGCTTAATGTCAATTTCTCTGTCACACCGGATTTTATCCGTAACGGTGAATTTGAATTTAAAGCGAATGGAGCGGTGCTGATACCGAATACTTCGCTGGAGGTATTTAATACTAAAGGCAATAACAGGTTGGTGGAAGGTACCTATGTGTTGGATAATCCGAAATTGATACGTGACCAGCAGACCATTGAGTTCAACCTGGAATGGGGAACGAACGCACCACAGAATGCCTATCTGAAAGTAGTGCTGATCGGTACTACGGTTGTAAAAGCATAAGCGGTTAGGGTTTATAGGGTTTATAGGGTTTATAGGAGGGTCATAGGGTTACATCAGACTAAACAATCTAGTGGTGAAGAATAATAAATTTCAACGTATACGGCTTAGGGTATCAGCAGCGGGAGAGACCTTACGATTTAACGCAGTTTGTGATAAGGGCTTCCGCAGTATCAAGGGCATCTTTGTTTCGCTGCCACAGGATAAGGCTATTCAGGGCGCAACATTGGGCTTTCGACTGAACAATGTGGAAGTCCTCGACGACGGACATGAGGTAAAAAACCTTACAGCATCCAACGGTGTTGCACCTAATAATAAATTCTTTCTGTTCCCGGAGAAAATTGAAGCATCAGGTGGCAGTATTGAAGGCAGGTATACGGATGGAAGTAAATATCCTTTACTGGTAGATAATGGTGAAGACAGCGGTGTGTATGATCCCGGCAAGGTAGATTTTAAAACCCTTGCCGGGTACACTACCAACCCGTTTGGTGTGGTGTTTCCCTATGATGTCATTATCAATATCTGGTTAAGTAACGAAGCGTAGTATGATACTGGGTTACCGTTTTCAGAAAGTGAGTTTGCGTATCAGCCGAAGCGGGCAGCGTGTATACTTCAATGGGGAAAGTCATAAGGATTTTTCATTGCTGAAGGGTATTGCACTTTCCGTAGGTTATGATAGTGCATTGTTTGGCAGCACATTCGGGTTTCGTGTAGATGAGAAGAAAGTATTGGATGAAAGCCATGAAGCGCATTTGCTGGTGTTCGGTAGTGATGTAGCACCTAACGACCGTATGCTGTTTTTTGAAACACCTATCCCTATACAAAGTTCCAAGCTGGAGGGTATTTATACAGACAGTGCATTGCAGTCACTATTGGGAAACATCAGTTACAGTCCGGGTGGCGGGGTAATTGCATCCACGGATGTGAACGTCAAAAAAACCTATGTATCCGGCAAGGATATTGTTTCCTATAGTAATGCGGTGGTAGACAATGTACCTGCTTATAACGCACCAACCAGTATTTCACTTGGTAATGGTAGCATGGCTATTCCGGGGACGGCTGCATCTCCTACCGCACCTGCGCCCGTGTATTATCCCTATGATGTAAAGATTACGTTGCTATTATCCCAAAAGTGATGACGAAGACCAGAATCATTTACCATCCCGTACCCTTTATTGTTCGGCAACCACTGACACCGGTTACTATCAATACCGTTTTGCCGGGCCATATCCGTAAAGTGACGGGCATTAAAGTGGTGCATTCCGTAGGGGTGCAGTTTATGACCACGGCAGCTTATCTGCCTGTTATTGGCTATCTCTCACTGGAGTTCAATAATAAGTGTTATCACTTCGGGCATGTGGATGTTCCTTTTGATAACCGTGCTGAAGCCAGCGACGCCTATCAGGACGCAGCCATCGATATTTTGCCGGGCAGTTTACTGACGGGTAATTACGAGAACAAAGTATTTACAGGTACGGAGTATCAGAAAGCGGACGGAACGTTAACAGACAAGTGGAGTAATTACATCGTTACCATCTACCTCAAAGCACTATCGGATGATTAATGTAGAAGATTATGTGGAGCGACAGATGCACAGACGCGATATAAAAATAGCGTATGCACGTATGCTGCCTGTGGTAGTAAGAAGAATTACTGATAATACCGGCAAGGTGCTCAACAACGCCATTGAATTCGATGCCTACAATCAGTATTGGTTTCTGGTAAATGCTTATGAACTACCCGTAGGGACACGCATAACCAGCGACACCAATGTACTGCTACTGGAAGCACACACCAACGATACGATGGAAGAGTTCTGGGGTAAGATAAAAATACAGTTACCTGATTCCTTTACGGGCAGTTTATGCCAGGCATTGTTTTATCAGGTGATACCAACATAAAAAGACCATCAATAAACCTCATGGCACAAAATGATTTTCCTGAACTGCGTTCCCTATTTGATAAAAACAGGGAAGTAGTCAAAATGCTCAAGGGAGAAAAACAGCTCTCAGAAAAGCAAATAGCATTCACGGCAGTTTATAGCAAGCTCGGTAAAAAGATAGCAGAGAGTAAAGACAAGACTTCACTGACAGCTTTTACGACTGTTATCTGCGGACGCTTTCAGGTATGTCACCCGGACAGTATTACCATTACCTGGCACAATGCAGAGACAAGCGAAAAATTATTTGAACATACTTTTTCTGTTGGCAGGTTGCAGCGTGAAGAAGAACAGGCACAACCAAGAATCTTGCAGGCTGCACCTATCAGTTTTCAGGGTTTAGGAGAGGCGGACGTCAATAACCTGGTCGAAAAACGTTTGACAGAAATGCGTCGCAATGAGGACTTTGAACGCCTGCGTGATGAAAACCAGAAAATGCAATCACAGATTGCGGAACTGGAGTCCAGAAATGCAGACCTGAAACATGACATCGCGGCCAAAGAGACAACCGAGAGTTATATGCGCATCCTTGGTATGGCCTTACCGGGCTTGTCAAAGTTCTTCGGTGGTGCCAGTATTCTGAGCATGTTGGCAGGAACCGATGGAAAAGAGCAGCAAGAACAAACAAATGCTATCGGTGCAGCAACTACTGAAACGCCCGTCCATGTTGAACCGAAGGATGAAAAGGAGCAGATGATTTTTATGCTGCGTGATTATATGCTCGAAGAATTGAGCCAGCAGGAAGTCGCTACCCTTTATCTCATGTTCGTTGAGATACAAAAAGACAAAACAGTTATTCAAAAACTACTTAACCAACTCACACAAGCGTCATGAAATTACCAATACTGACAAATAAGACTTCAAATGTACCAGCAAAACAGATGGGGGTTACCATCCATGTTGCAGCACATAATGAACAGGAAGCAAAGGAAATGCAGGAGGCGATTCAAAGTTTCGTGCAGCATTTCTCCCTGAAGGAGATGAAGAGTGCAGCGCACAAGTTGAAGACACCTACGAACCGCAATATGATTAAAACCTTTTTGTAGATGTCGCAGCGGCGTTCCGAGATACAAGGGCAGTTTATCAGTAACCTGCCGATGATCATACTTGCTGGCGGTACGCTCTACCTGGCGTCTAAAATTCTAAAGGGTGCAGGGCAGACGGCTGATGAGATTGCACAGGCATTGCAACTGAAGAAAGCGGATGAGCAGGTTAGGAGTGAAAAGCAATCGCAGCAGGCAATAGAACGCTACGTGAATGAAATGCCGAAAAAGCAAAAGCCTACACGTCCTGAAGGTTTCTGGGCGCAGTTAGCAGAAAGGATTTACAGAGATACTCAGTTTAGCGCAGTAGGTGACGCGCATGATGACGCCAGGTATTGCATGACCTATGTCGGCAATGATGCAGACTTCGCCCTGCTCTATAAATATTACGGCAGACGACAGGAGACCTGGATGGGCATATTTCCTGATGGCGGACTTAAGGATTTGATACAAGCGATTGCTTCTAACCTGAACAAAGCACAGAAGCAGTCCATCAATAACAATTATGCACGCAAGGGCATTGCAATACGGTTTGTTTAAAACAGCATGTAAAGAGCATTGGATAGCATGGAAGAATACCAGCAGAAGGGTAAGGGGGATCATACAGTACGTTATATCGTCTATGCTGCCGCCGCTTATTTTGGTTTGCAATATTTATTCAAACCAAAACGGGCAACGGCTACCGTAGTAACACTTCTACCAACGAAGGAAGTTGTTGCTGATGAAAGGGAGGCAAATACGACCGTGAATCCGATTGTAGTCCCTTCGCAGTCTTCGGCTACTGTGCATACACCGGAGTCTTTTCCTCTTCGCAGGGGAATGCGGGGACAACGCATACAGGCATTGCAACAAAAATTGGGGGTTAAGACTGATGGCGTATTCGGTAGCGAAACACAAGCCGCACTCTTTAAGCAGTTTGGTATTACAACCGTCACCGCGTCGCAATATCCATCCATTTTGCTATCAAAGCTAAAAGCTACATCGCAGGCTGTTCAAACAGGTACAAGTCTTGTGTTAAAGAAAGGGAGTAAGGGAGCGGATGTTTATCGTTTGCAGAAATGGTTGGGCTTTAAAGACAGGACTGCAGCCAGGTCAGGTGAACGAATAGCAGATGGTGAATTCGGACAGCAGACGGAAGCGGCGCTTTTGTCAAAAACAGGACAAAGGAGTATCAGCGTGGCCATGTTGAATCAATACTTGAACAATCAAAAAGGGAGTACCGGAAATATAGGTGCAACCTACTAATAATATATACAGCGAATTATAGCAGCATTCAGCGGATGGCAGTTTTTTCACTTCGGTCGCAACGTACCGGGCAATACAAAAATTTCAGCTTACTGGAGATACTCAAATTATTGGGTGATCCCATTAATGATGAAATATGGCTGGAGGACGGAGAAGATGTATTTAATCTCTCCAGCTTCAGAGATGATGGCGGTAGTGGTGGTGGAAGCAATACACCCCTAAACTGGAACACTGATACATTTTCCCAGGTACCGGGTCAAAAAGCTTTCAGGCTGCAATACGTTCCTGCTCCCCCTGTGTTGATGGTGATGCTCAATGGTGTTGAGCTACGTCGCAATGCAGATTATCAAATAGATGGCAACAGTGTACAGTTACCCTTTGCGCTTAACTCGCAGGACAGTCTGCTATGCATCTATACTTACTAAGTGACCGGTCAATTTATCATAACAATTAAAAACAAGTTTTAGAAATGCTAGAAACAAGAATCAGGTTAGACAAACAGATACAGAAAGCGCCGGGCTATAAATACGTTCCGCTTTCTGATGGCAATGGAGAATTACAATTTGCGGGGATAGATGCCCTGATAAAATCCGGTGAAACGGTTACGCACCTTGACTCGGTTGAATTAGTGAATGGTAATATCGTCATCAAATACACCCCGGAAGATGGTAACCAGCAGGTAGTATCTACCCCACTTAATTTCAGCCAGACGGATATCCACGTAGCAGACGCAAGGCTGGAGAATCCAAGTGCGGGTATCTACAGACTGAAGATCACGGAATCCAATGGTACGGTTCACACCGTTGACCTGACCTCCCTGCTGGCAGTTGTTACACAGAACACAGACTATATCAATTTGTCTGGTAACGGTACACCGGAGAACCCGCTGAACGCAAACCTTTCACAGGCATTCCTGAATACACTGCCGCGTGTATTGGATAACCTGGATGATGTGACAGTAACACAGTTGTTGCTGGATAACGAATTATCCAAAGGTGGCAGCACTGTACTGGCATGGGATCATACCGATCTGCAATGGAAGCCCAAATCAGCGACGACATTGGGACATACCAATGAGCTCACGGATATATTCCGCGACCTGGTAGAAGGTAATAGTGTGAACCTGAGTTACGCCATATCACAGATTGATCCCGGCAGTATTAAAGTGTATCGCAACGGTTTGCGTATGGAACATACCATCGACTATCGATTCAACGATCCGAGCTTGCCAAATGGTATTATCCTCAGTGGTGGATTTACGGGCAACTACCCTGAAAAGATTATCGTGGACTACCGTTTGAAACCGGGTGTTCCGTTAAGCTAATGGTTTTCACAAGCCGGGTAGCAAAGTATTGCCCGGCTTGTTTTATTTAAACTGGTATAATGAATCCTTCAACCGATATTATCCGCAGGCTTACCGAGGCTACGCCAAAGCCCTATGTATGGCGATGGTTGCTGCATACAGCACTGTATAGTTGTTGTATCCTGGTCAATGAACATTTTGAGTTGATAGAGGCCATGGGGTTATCTCCCTATATGCAGACGGTCATTCGAATTGCAGGAACAATGATTTATATACTTCTAACTACTTATTCTTTTCAAAAGACAAATAATGATGCCGATACTGAAGCTACTGAAATCCCCGATAACATGGTTATTGATAGTCGCCGCAACACTGCTGCTTATGATACGCCAGGTGCGGACGATGCACAAGGAAATAAGCAGGATGGGCCGCAACCAGGAATTGTTCAGTCAAACGCAACGGGACATACTGCTGGCTAACGGACGTATGGCTGCGCAAACAGGCGTATTGCAACTAAAGCAACAAGAATTATTGGGTTTGTTCCCGCAACTGTACGCGGAGATAAAAACGCTGGGTGTGAAGCCAAGTGCAGCTCGTGCAGTTAGTACTACCTCTTTTGGCTTGCAGCATTCATTTACTTCCAGGCTAAGGGACAGCGTAGTTTTTATTCCCAAAATGATGGGGACAATTGGTTTCAATTACCAGAAAGATGTAGGTGACAGCCTTCGTTTTCGCGTATTCACCTACCACGATGCCTATTACGATGTGTCAGGGTATGCTTTGTTGGATAAGCAGGTATTGCGTATTAGCACTAGAGATACCATGACCCAAGTTGTGTATCGTAAGCGTAAACATCCATGGTTATGGATATTCAGCAAGCGGGAGCTGATGCAACGTGTTTATTTCAAGAACCCTGATGCACATATTTATTATTCACGTACCATTCAATTACAGTGATGAAAGAACCATCTAAAACCAATCTGTTACTACCACTGGGTATCGGTGCCGGTGTGTTGGTACTACTGGCAGGCATGAAAAGCAAAGCATCTGCTGCGCCCGGTGTCGCTTCTCTACCGATAAAAACAGGTGGCGAGGATGCGATGCCACTCGTGGAAGAAAATGTTGCACCCGGTCAAATTAATCCGAGCCCCGCACCATCTTATGTGCCGCCTGTGCAGCGAACTGCCGATGCCGGTGAAGATTTTAATACAGAAGCGCAGGATGAAGGTATGTTGGATGAACAAAATGAATCTCAACCTGACAGCAGTGAAGAAGCAAATGAGGATTTTTCTGTTGAATCACAAGCGTATAGTACCGGACAGGAACAAGGAAGTTTACCAAGGGTGTCTAACCAACGTAAGCCGGATATGCGCACCGAACAACGTTTTATGCCCGGAGGTAAACCCTCTATGCGAACGGCGACCTCTGCTGCAAATCAAACAACCGCATATCGTCCCGGTGCTTACAATCCAAAGCAAGCCCGCTTTGAGCCGAGCGCCAATCAGCAGGTAAGCTATCGCCCTGGTGCGACAAACCAACCAGTTAACGTTCGCCAGTCGCCGATTATGCCTGCGGTTAAAAACAATGTTATTAAAGCAACGTCGAATGCAAACGGGAAAATATTTCCATTACGCATGGGTATGACCAATGCTTACGTAAAAGAAGTACAGCGGCGTATCGGCGTTCCTGCAACGGGGTATTTTGGGACTATGACCCTTGCTGCCCTGCGAACAAAGTACAACGTATCTGAAGTATCGGAGGTGTTGTATAAGCAAATTATCACAGGTAAGGCTGTTGTAGTACAAAAGCCTGTTGTAAGAAAGGTACAACAACGAAGAGTAGTACAAAAAAGCAAACCCGGTAGTAAGGTAGCAACCAATAGAATCGCTAACAGGTACAAGCCGAAAAGCAGTTAAGGCAAAACCATTACTATATAAAGCCCATACAATGATGTTTTTAAGAATACAGACTTTTCCTTCCATAGGTGCTGCCAATCCTTTTTCGAAGGACGCGATGTTTAGTTTTTTTGATCGTATTAAAATGAATTGGTTGCCTTATTTCAAACAGGCTGCAGGTGTTACCGGTTTACCTGTCACCGTATTGGTTGCTAAGGCTGCGGTAGAAAGTGGTGGTAACCAAAAGACTTCCAACCCGTCGCATGTGGGACTTATGCAGATAGGTAAGACAACGATTGCAGCCTGTTTGGACTATCTGGATGGAAAGATGTATGCTGATGGCAGAAAATGGGCAGCACCACAACAGGTGGTAGTTCGTGCTACACCGATTCTGCGTAAATTTTTTGCAGGCTATGGCAAAGGTGAAACAATTCATGCAGATGCTGCATTTGCGTTAGCTGCTTCAGACTCGCCGGCCGGTGCTGAATTTAACGTACTGATGGGTGCGATCTATCTGCACTTCTTATGCCAGCATCCCAAGTTTATCGATGGTAATATTTTAAGGCTCGATAAAGTCATGAGTGCCTATAACACTGGCCCGAATTATAGTTTTTATAAAACACCGATTGCAGATACTTCAGGTCTTGTAAATGTCATCCGTTCCTCTCAATTATCGGCAGGTAAAAAAGATGAGACCAGTAGACATATCCTGAAATTCTGCGGACAGGGTGGCGCATTTGATCTGTTGTTTAATCGCCATTACTCGCTTGCCTAAAAATACAACGGCTATGAGTTCAACTAATCGTAATTCAATACGCAGTGATAATGACTACTATGTTACTCCTGCCCAAACCATAACAGACTTTTTTGCTGTATTTCGTCTGCTGGAGCCTAAGTTTCCTTTACATAAAGCAGCGATACTTGACCCCGCTGCAGGTGGTGACCGAAATAATCCGATGGCTTACCCATCATATCTGCAACAGATAGGTAATAAGAACCTGACCACGCTGGATATACGTAAGGATAGCAAAGCTGCTATTCATAAGGATTACCTGCGTTGGCAGACATTACAAAAATTTGATGCTGTATTTACCAATCCTCCTTTTGATACAGCCCTGGAATTTATTACAAAGGCTTTATCACAGGTAAAGCAGGGTGGTTTTGTGGGGATGTTACTAAGGCTCAATTTTCTAGGCTCGCTGAAGCGTAAGTCTTTTTGGATGAGATATATGCCAAAATGGATTGTCGTACACGCAAGAAGGCCATCTTTTATTGGTGGCGGTAATGATTCTGTAGAGTATGCACATATAGTCTGGCAGAAAGGATTTACACCGATGTCCAGCCGTCTGGTAATTGTTTAATTCACAAAGTTTTCAAAAGAAAGCATGAACCTCATTCACATTGACCATCCCAATATACCTGTGTCTATACGAGCAGCATTCAGCCAGAAAGTAACAGCCATTGCTACGTGGTTGGGTATTGATCCAAACTGGCTGATGCAGGTGATGTATGCAGAAAGCCGCCTGAATGCAAAGGCGCAGAATATCAAAAACAACCGATTGATAGCTGCGGGCATCCTGCAATGGACGAAAGCATCGGGATTCCCCGGCGCACCTCAAAGTGTGCTGAAGTATAATCACCTGCAACAGTTGGATGAAGTGAAGAAATACTTCACACCCTATCGGGGAAAGATGCACAGCTATTTCGATGTGTACCTGGTTACGTTCTTTCCGGCTGCGGTAGGACAAGGAGACCATTTCATTTTTGCTACCAGTCAACTGCCTGCATCGCTGATCGCCAGTCAGAACCCTGCAATAGATACGGTAAAGGATGGTAAGATAACCATGTCGGAGTTTAAGCAATACGTTTGGAACAGTACTCCCGATGCTGTGCGTGATCTGGTGTTTAGTGTTACACACCTAACAGCGGAAGCAAAAAAGAAGACAGCGCAGGTGGTGACTATAGTTCAGGACAATGCAGATTCGATTGGTGGGGCGGTGGCAGGCATCGGAACGATTGTCGCTTTTTTTTTCTCATTCGTCATATAAGGCAGGAAGACTCAAAATGACAGCTTGATATGATGAAGACGACTAAGAAGCAAAAAGCATATGTGCAATCAGTAGAAGACGATCTGCGAACGCACAACAGGCAAACAAAACGAGGCCTTGAATCCCGTGCTGCAGTCATGGGTATTAATGACCAAAACGAAGTAAAGGAGTTAACGGAATTAGCTATCGTAAATACTGCAAGAAGTATTGCACTGCAAAAGGATGTGACCACCAAGGAAAAATTCCGACAACTGGTGCAACTCTATAAAGAGCAAGTCAGTTTATCACACCGCACGTCACAAAGTATTTTACTGCAACAATACAGTACACCTGCACCCATTGGTTATCTGATGGGTGTTTTCTGCGCTATAGATAAGTTGCACGAAATTGGTGGTTATGCCTTTGAGCCATCGGCAGGAAATGGCCTTTTAACTGTGGCTGCAAAACCGGAACGTGTGTATGTCAATGAAGTTGATGAGTTAAGGCGCATGAACCTCCGACAGCAAGGTTTTGCCAATGTCTGGAACCGTGATGGCGGCCAGCCTTTCTTTGATGTGCAACAAAGATTTATGGCAGTGCTGACCAATCCGCCTTTTGGGAAATTGGATAGACCAGTGATAGTGAATGGTTATCCGATTGCTATACTGGAACACCTGATGGCCATTTATGCGCTTGACACGATGGCGGCAGATGGCAGGGCAGCCATTATTATCGGCGGTCACACGAGCTGGGATAGCAAAGGCCGTATACAGGCAGGTAAGAACCGCATATTTTTTAATTATCTCTACCATCACTATCAGGTTGCAGATGTAATCATGATCGATGGCAAACAATTATATGCTCGCCAGGGGACAGCATTTAATACACGGCTGATACTGATAGGCAGTAGAAAGCCCCAGCCCGCAGGAGCTGCACCCGTGTATAATCCTGCTATTGATAAGGTCGTTCACAGTTTTGATGGGCTCTACGAACGCGTTGATACTGCCATTCAAAATGTGGTACCTACCATTAAAACAACCAATACGAAATCAAATCAAGATATGAGTACAGAGGCGAAACGATTACTGCAAGCCTTGCGCGGCAAAACATTAGCTGGTGCGGACGATGCAGACGGGTTATATGCAATGATATATACCGAACAGTATATGCCATTGCAATCGTTGTATAAAGAGGCTATGATACTACTTCGAAGCACAGAGGTGTATGAAGTGTATGGAAGGGATGCAGGATTTATCAGCCATCTATTGCCGGGGATTACTAAGACGACATTTCTGTGTGATGGCACTTATGTGGAGTACATATCGTTGGATGTCGCGCAAGTGACCAAGCTCACCACACTACTCAGAGAGATGGGTGTGCGATTTATCCTTACCGATGATATGGATCAATCACTGCCCGTAACAAGAAAGAGTACAGATGAACCCACCACACCGCTTTGGGAAATTCCTTTGCAGGAATTTCTAGCATTAGAAGAACGGCAGTACAATGCGCTATCAGCGGAAGGGACTGCCTATGAGTTACTCTATAAAACGGAGTATGTTATTCTGTTCAACAGTTTTGTAGGGCCTAATGTATATGATGCCTATCCTGATAATCCATATACCAAACTTGGTAGTAGACAACTTACAAGCCGAAGGTTCAGGCAGCATTGCCTGAAAATCATTCACAGCTATAATGTGAGGCTGGCCATGATGATGGATGTTGTAATAAGCGAAGACGTACTGGTCGACTATCCACGTATGAAGCTGAGTCAGGACGCAACGCTTACCTATCTTAAAACACTTGTTCACGCAGGTAACCAGTTAAATGGTATCCAGCAAAAAATACAGTCTTTTCATAAAAGTATGGTACTGCAATTATCAAAGGAGCTGAAGCCCGTGTTTCAATCACTACGTAAAACAGCTTTGCATGGTGACGATGATGATAGTGATATCGTAGACCATGATGAACTATTTGCGAAATATCAACAGTATAAGCAAGACAAAGCAGACGCATTGTACCTCTTAGAAACGCCTGAGACTTTTGTCGCTTTTAATGAAGATGCAGAAGCTTTAGCAAAGACCTGTAATATCGGCATCATCAAAATGTCCGAAGGTGGGGTGTTCAAATATTTTATAACAGGTTCATCCAAGTCTTTGTTGTTTCTGCGTATACAACAATTACAGGATGCAGGCTATAAACCTGTGCTGATAGAAGATGTACGCTATCATACCAGCGACTTGCAGGAGCGTGTGGATCAGGAGCTCAATAAGATACTGCGCCTGATAGATAAGGCTGGCGCAAAGGATGAGGGGGACTTGGGAGCCCCCTACCAGCCATCCTCTAATGCATGTATCGTGTTGGACACACAAGTGCCTGATAGTATGGCTTTTGAAACACAGGAAGCCTTGAACACTATCAAAGAAGCAGTCGGAGGTGATACGGATAATTTTGTACGTGATCGCTTGGGTTATCCGACAAAGACGGCGCTGTGTAAAGCCCTTTCGGCGGAACAGACCGATGCGGTGATGATGGGGATATATAATATTGAGGCGAGAGGGCAAGGCATGATTATCGGTGACCAGACAGGTATCGGTAAAGGGCGTGTGGCTGCAGCCATGCTACGGTATGCACACCATCAGGGGCTAAAGCCTGTATTTCTTACAGAGAAAGCGAACCTGTTCTCAGATTTATATCGTGACCTATATGCGATTGGTTCCGGTCATCTGCGCCCTTTTATTGTCAATGCGAGGGAAAGTAAAACAGATATCAAAGATGAGGACGGTCTTGTTATCTATCAGGCATTACCCTATGCTGAACAGATAGCGGCATTTAAAGCCGAAAAGCTTCCCGCAGGTTTTGATTTTGCGATCGGCACTTATAGCCAGTTCAATAGTCCCGAGAAAAAACCTGAAAAGCCTGCTTTTCTAAATGCTATTGCAAGAGATACCATTTTTATCATGGACGAATCACATAACAGCAGTGGTTCATCTAATACCGGTAATTTCTTACAGGGTGTTATTGCACAAGCCCGTGGCGTTGTATACCTGTCTGCGACTTTTGCCAAGCGTCCTGACAATATGCCAATATATGCAGTAAAGACGGCCATATCGGATTGTAACATGAGCAGAGACCAGCTGGTGGACGCGATACAGCGTGGTGGTGTGGCATTGCAGGAGGTACTATCCTCGCAACTGGTAGCAGAAGGGCAGATGATACGCAGGGAACGCAGTTTTGAAGGCGTGGAAGTGAACTATATTACCTTACAGGATAAAGCGCAGGAGCATTCGGCAATAGCGGATAATATTACAGGTATCATCCGCGATATCATACGTTTTCAAAAGGACTATATCGATAGCGTTGTTGAAGAATTAGATACCATAGCTGTAGCAGATGGTAAGGCAGTGGGTATGCGGGATGGTACCAACAAAGCGGGGGTAGATAATACACCTTATTTCAGTAAGGTCTTTAATATCATCAACCAGATGCTGTTTTCCATCAAAGCTGCATCGGTAGCTGAACGTGCTATAGAAAGACTGAAAGAAGGTAAAAAGCCTGTAATTGCATTTTCCTCCACCATGGGTAGTTTTCTGGAGGATATGACAGATGAGAAAGGATTGCCCGTAAGTGACGGTTCAGTTATCATGCCTGATTTTTCAGAAGTGTTGCGAAAGGGGTTGGACGGTGTAATGCGCTATACAGAAAAAGACCCTAATGGACAGCCGGTATATAAAGCTTTTGAGATTACGGAGCTGTCACCTGAAGCGCAGGCTGTTTACTTCAGTATTCGTAAACGCATTGAGGAGATTGCCACCGGTATTTCTATTTCTCCGATAGATGTGGTGGTACAAAAGATAAAAGCGGCAGGTTATAGCGTGGCAGAAGTGACAGGGCGTAAATATGAGTTACAGTGGCTGGAGGCAGATGATCCGATGAATGAACTGTTACCGCAGGGCAATAGTAGTAATGCTGTGCGTAAAGCTATTGTTGCGCTGCGAAAGAAGATAAACACCAATGATGCGTTCAGGGAGTTTAACAACAATGAAGTGGATGTACTGCTCATTAATCAGAGCGGAAGTACCGGGGCGTCTGCACATGCGATACCTACTTCCAAAGTACCGAGGGACAAGGTAAGACAAAGGGTGATGATTGTGCTGCAGGCGGAACTGGATATCAATACTGAAGTACAGAAACGTGGGCGTATCAATCGTACCGGGCAGTTGATAAAGCCTGTTTATGATTATATGACTTCCGCTATTCCCGCAGAGTTAAGACTGATGATGATGCTTCAGAAAAAGCTGAAATCACTGGATGCTAATACGGCTTCCAACCAAAAGCAATCCAGCAAGATTTTAGACGTACCTGATTTTCTGAATAAATATGGCGACAGGGTAGTCAAAGAGTACCTCTTGGAAAATCCGGCTATCAATAGGATGCTGGATGACCCTTTGCGACTCAAGAACACGACAGAAAGCGAGCAGGGTGATGCACAGACTTTAGAAAATGCGGCGCATAAAGTAAGTGGTCGTGTAGCGGTACTGTCTGTAAAAATGCAGCAGGAGTTTTATGCGGAGATAAACGAACGCTACAATGACTACGTGTCTTATCTGCAACAAATTGGTGAATATGATCTGGAGATGGAAGCGATGAATCTGGAAGCAGAAACGGTTAATAGTAAAGTAGTGAAAGTAGGAGGTGGTTCAGGTAGCGTGTTCAGTGAGGATAGCATTTTGGAAACAGTGCAGGCAAATGTGCTGCGCAAACCTTTTACCTCGACGGAATTGGATAACCTGCTCAAAGAATCTTTACAGGGAGAGGACGCACTGAAGATACAGCAGGATATTATTCACGACTATAACGAAGAGACGGCGATGGCAGCGGATATAGAAGTGAAGGAATTGGGTGAACGCTACCATGAGCTCGCTAAGCGTATTAATCTGGAGAAGAAATTCCAGAAGCTTAAAACAGATAGTGAAAGAGAAGCCTATTACCACCAGCGTGAAAGAGAAATAGAAGAAGCACACAGTAAAGCATTAAAACAATTACTGGATAAAGCAGCGGCAAGGAAGTATTATCTCGAAAAGCTGTTTAAGTTTTTCTATATCGGGCGTAACCTGAGTTTCCCGCTTAGCGCAGGTGGCGGCTATATGGAGTATGTACCGACTGTGTTTTTAGGTTTTGTGATTGACTGGAAACGAAAGAATCCTTTCCTGCCTTCAAAGATCAAACTCCGCTTCGCACTTGCCAACAGTAACAAATACTTTGCCATGCCTGCCTCTTTTGAAGACATCGACAAGATTATCGGTGCCAGTGCAGAATTGCCGCGTATAAGTCTGGAGCAGATCCTGCATAACTGGGGAACCTATATCCAGCAGAACAATGCTGACAGAAAGACCCGGCATATTGTGACTGGTAATTTATTACAGGCGTTCAGTGATTTTAGGGGTAAGTTGGTAAACTATACCACGCTGGACGGGAAAATAGAAAAAGGTATTCTGTTGCCGGAGAACTGGGTGATGGATGAGCAGGTACAGGATAAGGTGAGTATACCCGTCATAAAGGCATTGCCACTTATTAAATCACTCACGGTCGGACATTCGATTGTTACCAGTACCGGCATTGGTTTTATCAGACAACCGGCAGGTTTTAAGGTCATTGTTCCGATGGCAAGAAAAGTAGCGGGTGATATTTATCTGGATAAGGATTTACTCACCCTTGTTGATGGCAACAATTTCAATCGCGTATCAGATAGGATGGTAGCGCAACTGGATTTTTCCGCCATCGAAAGTTTTGTAAAGATTATACAAGATAAGCATACTTGTTCGGTGATGATCAGCCGCCATCAGTTCAGTCAGATGGAAAAGCAGGTAACGGTCTATCTCCAGCGCAGACCTATCAGGATGCCTGAACCGGAGGGTAATTACCAGCCCGGCGACCAGGAATTAGAATTACTACAACTTGAAGCGGAAGCACTCAAACTTAAACTACGACTCAAATTAAGATTAGCAGCATAATAAAACAGTTATACCGATGAAACTCAACAGAACGAATTATTTCCAGCAGGTAGGTGCATACATGCACATCATAGAAAAGGACGAGGATTTTGAAGCGACCTATCAGTTTATTAACAAAGTAACCAAGCAGGGGAAAGAGCCACAGAATATTGATAAATCTCCTGAGATCAGGGAAACATTTGACTTGTTGCTTAAAAATCTGAATGCGCAACAGGAAAAGCTATCCAAGGCAAAGACAAAAAAAGCGGTACCTGCCAAGCCCGCGAAACCTGTAACAAAAGCTAAAGCAGAACAGCCTAAAAAAGCTGCAAATCCTGCATCCAAGAAAAAAGAAAAAATCAAATATAAATCTGAACAGGTATCTCATATTCCTTCAGATATCGCACTGGTCAAAAAATACCTGTCCTTGCATGATAAGGATAAGAGCTATGTGCAGCTACTTGCCATATGGCGTGCATTTAACAAGGCAGTTGTAGAACGCAAAGTTATCAGAGATTCACCACACCATGCAGAAATAGCAGCTATGAATGCCAGCCTTCGGGTAGCGTTGCATGAGGCAAGGGAAGCCGGTAGTCTGCACTTGGTAATACCAGATGCCCGTTTAAAAGTTTATGATGAAATAGCACATAGTGTTGAAAAGTCAGTCGGTGTGGGTATTCTGATGGAGTATATCAATATATCCGGTATGAAAGGATGGCAGGAACGTGCGGAAAAACTATTGCGTCGTATTGAGAAAGCAGAAGCAGATGGTAGGCTAAAAGGAGACCGATACCTCCGGGAAGTTCGTAAAGCCTATACGGCTGTTAAAGCGTATGTCGAAAGAGAAACCGAAGTGATTGATGTAAATACCTACAGCTTGAACGGTATCGGTGAAATTGCTGTGATGGGTTGTAGTTGTGAAGAGGGGTTGGATGGTTTTACCAGGGCACAGAACGCTGTGGTCTATAAGCTGCTAGAAGAGAAAGTAAAGAACCTTTCAGATGAGGAACTGGAGCGGGCATTTGAAAATACCGTTGCACCATCGTTATGTAAAGTGATTACGCATAAGTTGATGGAAAGGAAACAACTCACGATGAGTATGCTTCGTAATCCTGCCAAACTTGCCAATAGAGCAGCATTAGCTGGAACGCAACATTTTGATATGGAAACCGAGCTCATAGATATGCGTCTGAAGAAAGCAGGCAGGAATCAGCAAAAGCATACAGGAGGTAGCCTTAATGGTGTTGAGGAGACAGTCGTAGATACAGCACCTCAAGATGTACAGATTATGTCTGCGAGGGAACTGGTCAACAAAAAGTTTAAAACAATGGGACTGACCGGTAAATACCTAAAGCTGTTAGGAGACCCGGAGCCTGGCTTTTCCGCCATGATCTATGGCAAACCCAAACAAGGTAAATCTACTGTTGCTATAGATTTTGCGAAGGAATTGACCAAGCACGGCAAGGTACTGTATTGTGCGTTTGAGGAAGGCCATGGTTATACTTTGCAGGATAAGGTGAAGAGGAATAATGCGGACGTGCCAGGGTTGGATTTTGCTAATAAGCTACCAGCACATCTGCAATCATACCAGTATGTGTTTGTAGATAGCGTCAGTGACGCAGGTCTGGACGAACAGGCATTTAAACAACTTATCAAATCCAATAAGCCTACGTCTATTATCGGGATATTCCATGCTACCAAAGATGGTAAGTTCAGAGGTGGACAGACCTACGCACATGATGTAGATATATTGGTAAGAGTAGAAGATGGAGTGGCACATGCTATTGGCAGATTCGCACCGCCAAATGAAATGGGTATTGCAGCCTTACAGAATAGCTAATAGATATTTAAATAGTAAAGGATAGACTAACGATCTATCCTTTTGTTTTCTTTGTTTGATGAACTATCGATTGAGCCCACATGTTTGGGCGTGGTTGAGCTATATTGACATTGCAGACAATTAGGATTTCTTGCCCTCTTTATACATTTCGATGATACCTTTTTGCATTTCGATAACGGCGTCTTTTTCTTTTAGAAGACGCTCATACATCTCTATCACTTTTTCATTGGAGTTCACATAAAAGCCATTACCGTTATTACCTGTCTGTTGGTATACGGTTTGGAAAGTAGCAGCGCTATCCATGTTTTTGATAGCATCAACCGGAAAATCCAGTACGGCAGCAATCTTGTTAAGCCATTCTTCATCAATCTCTTCTTTACTTTCCAGTCTTGAGTATTCCTGTTGTGAAATTTGCAACTTACCAGCCATCTCCTTTTGCGGGATTCGACGGAAATTGCGAAGGCTGGATATGTTTTTTCCTAAATGGGCCATTGAATATGTATTTGGATGGGTTTGATGCCATCATATATAGCTGGTAAAATACAACAGTTTTCAGGTATAATACAACAATTACCATATTGTACTGTTGAAAACCATACTTACTTTAGCTACGAATTTATTTAATATCCATGATAACTACCACCATTGCCATAGTTGAAAACAGAATGATTTACCTGGAGGGAATCTCTTGTATGTTGAACGATAATGACTGTTCAGTCATACTTACCACCTCATCTTTGCCGTTGCTTAAATCGGCGCTAAATATCGCTACTAACTACCCAGATATCTGCCTTTTCAATCTTTCACTGCTTACAGATGAGGGCACAGCGGCTATTGCGTCTATCAGACGCCAGTCCTCTCAAATCAAGATCATGGGCTATTATATTGAAGAAACGTATAAGCAACGCGCATCGGTCGCGGATTTGGATGGTCTTTTTTCCTTGAATGAACAGCCCGACGATATTATGGTAATAATAAAGTCTTTAGTAGCAAGTTGTTAGTCTTAATAGAAAGTAAGGTATGAAAATTAGCCTTCTGAACCCAAGAAACCGATGAACGATGAATACAAGTAATTATCCAAAGTTTGAGTATAAAGCAGTTGAACTATCAGCATTTTCGTTTTGTATAGATACGTTTGTCATCTCTTTGAAAAATGGAAGAATAGTACATTTTGTAGCAGAAGACCCGCAAGACTTTAAAGCATGGTTGATTAAAAGTGGTATTAGGGATATCAGAAAGGATGACGGTAAACCTAAGATAATAAAAGCTGCAAAAGTTTAAATATGAATTTAAGAGATGCTATCACTGCTTTTGTAGCAAACAGAGGCTGACACAGTAAAACTTAGTCACTTAAGGCAAGATGTTTGGATATTAAATAATTGTTGTATTTGTTAGGGAAAGCAAAATGAAAACAGGTGTAATTGCCGGTATGAGCCGCTTTTACGGGTGTAGTAAAAATTCTACAGCATAAAACTATTTAGACTACAGATTTTTTTAACAAACTATTTGTATAATTGCGCCACAAACACAAACTATTAGCAATATTGAATGAAGACAGCATTGAAAAATGCTTGCGCGACCATGAGAAACTGAAGTTTAGTTCTTCTCCGATATTCTAATCTAGGGTACAAACAACTGATGTCTGATAGACAAGTGCATTTACATAGTTAATGCACCTGTCATGCTAGACACGTCAAACACAAACTAGCGATTAGCCTAGTGGTGAATAGCCATTAAGCCTGATATAGTATTTCAAATACATTCCTATAGACCCTAGCTTAGGAATGATCAAACAGTACAGACATATCTTATGGCTGGCAATTTTATTTGTCTGTCACCTCAGCTACGGTGCTAGTAGAGCTGACAGTACTGTTATTGTATCAGCGGACCCTCCCTATAAAGAGAACCAGTATTTACATCAGGCTATTTATTATAAAGGATTTGATAACCTTCAGTATACAATCAGATTAAAGCTGGACATAATAGCTAAAGACAGTTTTCAATGTGTATATGATGTTGTGTATGATCACCATAAACTTAAATCAGGTAATCATCGCGCTGTCTTGAATATAGAGCGAAATGATAAAGCCAACTATATAGACTATGGCTGGCTAGAAGCCGTAAAACAATACAACCAATTACCTGTCGGAAATTATCGGTTTCAACTCATAGTTAAAGAACTAAAAACAGGTTTGCCTATATGCAATGGAATATTTGAGTGGCAATCAGATAGCACTATGCCTGCCCATTCCGGTGTACTGACCAAATTGTTTGACGGAAAAGCAAGTAAGGTAAACGTACTGAACCAACCAAGGCGCACATCAGAAGACCTTATACAAAAGAGTACAAAATACACGCGCAGAAAGGCAGAACAGATAAAAGGTATCCACACACAAGAAGTAAAGCGAAATGGAATGACCTATACAGCTATCTATTATAAAAATTGGTTCATGGGTTATTTGCAACAGCAGGATATTTCTTCCATGCAAGCATCTGCCGTCAACCGCAGGCAGCTACTCAAAAATAATCCTGCCTCGCTTATGCAAACAGACCTGCCACAGTTTACTTCGGTAGGTTCTCAGTTTCGGAATGTAGATGCAAAGAACAGAGAAGAGGAGGTGATAACATCCAATATAGATATCATTGGTAATTTTAGTACCAATCAGGAACCGGGTTCGCAGCAGGACAATAATTTCCAGGAGTATAGGGCTGATCTGCGAGCAACTGTAGCAGATATCCCGATTGTCCTACAAGGCTATTACAACAGCCAGGATCAGCACAGGAAAGCAAAAGCCAGTTTTATTCGTGTGTCCTATGATGTGGACAAACAAAAGGAAAATCTCCGTAAATCTACATCTGCCTATACCGGTATGTATGAGTATACGATAGCCAAAGGCAGTGGTACTGTTGGTCTGGCTCAAGCTGCTATTCAGACACTCACCAATCAATTGCTTACCCAAAAACAACAATTTTATGCAAGCTACCGAATCAAGGATACTGACCTGAAATTAAGTGATGGGTCAGTTGATAAGCTAAGCACCTCGGACAGTAACGCCGCCCGTTTTTATCAGACCAATAAAGAAGACATACAACACAGGTATCAGCAGATACAACATACGGAAGCGCAACTCAGCAAAACCCAGGCATTATTACAACAGTATCAACACGCGCAATACTTTGATTCTGCTATGAATTATTCCCGTATCGTAAATACAACCTCCACCAATGACTATTCTTATAAATCGTTGGCAAAAGCGGCATCCAATATACTGCCTGAAACGAAAGTAAAAACGTTCATAGCCGGTTTAACGAAATTGAATGCAGGCATGTTGCAAGAACAGGCATCCAGCTATACGTTATCAGGACAAACTATGAAAGGTCTGAGCATAGGTTATGATTTTGACCTGTTCAAATTCGGTTTTTCAGGTGGCAAGACAGAATATATATCCCGAGCCGGAACGGTCGATAAATACAATTCTTATCTGTTCAAGATAGACATGAAGCCTGTTTTGAAGCAGCAAACCAGCCTCATGTATTACCTCTATTCTCCGACTAAGCAAATATTGGATGATAATAATTTTCTAAAAACAGATGTATCGGTCCCCAATTTCCAACAACCGGTACATATCATAAGTCTGGCACAAAGCGGGCAAATAACGAAGGGGTTATTACTGGAAGCTGAAGCTGCGGTTTCTTATCGAAACAACGGTTCCCAACCTGATTGGAAACATACAGCCCTCAAAACAGCTGCCGAGTATGAGCTGCCGTCAACTGACATCCGTTTAAAAGGACAATGGGAGCATATCGGTAAATCTTTTGAGAATAATACTTTACCGTATACACGTGCAGGCATAGCGCACTACACTTTATCGGCAGAAAATAGTTTTTTCAAATCAATGCTGAAAATAGGTGTGCAGTTTGACCAGTTGAAACAAGAAGGCTTTAGTTCAACCGGTTACAACAGGCGATGGGGTTTTAATATACAGACCAAGTCAAAGCAGTACCCCAATATTTATATCTCCTATAAACCATTCAGCACATTCAGACGAAACGATGACACGCTTACTATTTCTCAGCGCCCCGTATTCGGATCGGTTTGGATAGCTAGGACAACGTACCAATTCAGAAGGCAATCTATGTATCATCGGTTCATGCTGACCTATAATCGCAATCAGAGTGTAATGGATACGGTTGATTATTTGTCCGGCACACTTCAGCTGGGTTATTACTTAAACGATAAAAAATACGCATTGCAAGCTGTTACAGGTTGGACGAATCAACCAGTATATATAGCCGGTGGGTTAAAGTCACAACAGGATGTAGTGTTCTTTTCAATCGCTGGCAGCCGGCAATTCGGTAAGCAGCTTTCCTGCGGTATAGGAGAGGAAATTGGTGTGGCTGATTATGGACTGCAAAGAATAACCACCAATTTGAATATCCGATATCGTTTCATGAAGCTACCGATAACATTTTATACACTATGCAGATATAGTGCTATCAGAGCGAATGTCCAAGCTACGCGTACTGCAATCTGGTATGGTCAAATCGGCATGAATTGCAGACTACAAACAAAACAACCAACATTAACCAAGAAAAAGAGATAGTATTAATTATATGCGCACAACAAGATTTCGTTCAGGATTATGGATACTATGCTATTGCATGCTATTCAGTTATCCGTTTACCGTATTCAGTCAGAGCCCTGTTATTAACATTAATCTGTCGAAAATAGAAGATGTAGAACTAACTCCTGCTAATGCGTTTAACTATGACCTGTTTAATCATAGTAACAGTACCGTAGATGTGAAAATAAAAGGAAGTATCCGTTATAAGCAAAGTAACCTGCAGGCCGGTTATACCCTAGACCTTAAGCTGATGCCAGGTAATAACGCCATTGAAAAAGAAGCAGTTTCAGGTGCCGTTTGGACATTTTCTGATAACGCGATGCGTGAGCTGTTCATGGATTATGGAAAGCTCCCACAAGGTACTTATGAATATTGTGTGCGTGTAATACCACAGCAAACGAATCCGGAGGTCGGTAATACGGATGTCACAACAGAATGTAGTTATAAGACCATCAACGACTTGTTCCTGATCAATCTGATAGACCCGGAGGATAATGCGAAGCTATATGAGCATTATCCTATGTTGTCATGGGTGGTAAATTATCCGTTTGCCAGCCAGTTGCAATACCGATTGAGAGTCGTGCCGGTTTATGAAGGGCAACGTAATGAAAATGCCATTACACGTAACAATCCGGTATTTGAAGATAAAAATGTATTTGGTACATCCCATGTCTATCCTGTAACAGCAAAACCATTAGAGCTGTTTCAACCCTATGCCTGGACAGTTGATGCCTATTACAAAGGACTATTGTTAGGTGGGGCAGAAGTATGGCGTTTTACCATTATCGAAGACAGCCTGCTGAAGACCATTCCGAAGGAAACTTCGTTCATAGACATCCGCAGGGAGAAAGGCTACAGTCAGTTGTATGCAGTAGGTGAATTAAAACTGAAATACGTGTTGGACGAATTGAAGTCTGATACTGTTCAAATGCAACTGTTAAATAAAGCAGGCCAACCTGTAAAAATGAAAAAAAGCAACTGGGCTTTAGAATATGGAGATAATCGTTCTGTATTGAATTTTACAGATGACTATAGCCTGCGTCATATGCAGGATTATAAACTGTTATTTACCAATATGGCAGGTACGCAATATGAAATAAGTTTTAAGTATATCAACCCTGATTTTCTAAAATAAACAAAGATGGTTCGTATAAGGCAATGGTTGCCTGCGTTAGTAATAAGTCTGCTAACGAGTGGTAGTGTATATTTTTTAACACAGCAATCGCAGAAGAAAATTGCTGTGGTAGACGCAGTGAAATTATTCAATTCGTTTACGATGAAAAAAGAGATGGAAGCAGAAGCCGGTGGGCGCTTGTCATTCTATGAGCATAAGCTTGATAGTATATCCATGCAACTACAGGCAGCAAAAAACAGTGCTGTACCCGCGGAGCATTTGATTCAAAATTATGAACAGCTGAAAGCTATGTTAGATAATGAATATGCCAATTCAAATCAGGCTATCAATGAAGCTGTTTGGAAACGATTGAATCCGATCATTGATGGTTACGGGAAGGATAAAGGTTATCATCTGATCATTGGTGCAAATGGTATGGGAAGCGTGCTCTATAACGATAACTATTACGATATCACCGATCAGGTAATTAACCATGCAAATAAAGTATATGAGGGTAACAGGTAGCATCGGTATAGTTATGAGTTTAATGGTGCTCACGTCGTGTAGGAGCACACCGAAAGACGGACAGGCATTGGTTGCATATGTGGATGAACCGTCAAGTGGTTGTCAAAAGAATATAAGCATTGCCGGTTGGGAATACAGCATGTTATATAAACCGGCTGCGTACATACTGGAGAAAGAGCATGTCAAAGTGCATACGGATTATAATGCACGGATGAGCCAATTGGAAGGTACGGTATGGTTCAATATCAAGATCAGTCGCAGTGATAAGTCGATCAGTCCGTTGAAATACCAGGTTACCTCAGTTGAGCAGTATGAACAACGCTATCAATATATGATGTCGGAAGCTGCATCTGATATCACGATGCTATACGGTGCAAACACCTTGCATCCTATCAGTTATGCATTTGAGACCAATTATAATCTGACACCGGAGGAAACGCTGGTAGTTGGATTTGCGCTCCCTGACGGAATTAAATATCCTGAACAGGATTTTCAGCTTACCTACCGTGATAAAATATTCAATAACGGTATAGTAAAAGCTACCTATCGAATTAAAGATATTGAACCACTGAAAAAACTTACCTACAAGTAAAGATATTATGGCATACAGTAAGAAAATAAAGTTTGTTGCAAGGGTACTGATGAGTTCACTCCTTTACCAGACATTATTTCCCAATATAGCATTGGCTTTAACTACCGGTCCTAGTCAGCCTGAAGTACAAGCGTTTGAGCCTGTAGGAACGACGGACATGGTAGATATGTTCACAGGGGATTTTAATTATAATATACCCTTGTTGGATGTAGAGGGTTATCCGGTTAATATTTCTTATCACGGTGGCGTGGGTATGGAACAGGAAGCTAGTTGGTGTGGGTTGGGATGGTCAATTAACCCCGGCGTGATCAACAGGACAGTCAGAGGTATACCGGATGATTTTAAGGGAGATTCGCTCAAAAAATCCTTGAAAATAAAGCCTGAAAAAGTACTGCGTGCAGGCATGGGCGGTGGCGGTGAGCTGGTAGGTGTCGGAGATCCGATTCTTGGCTTATCTGCCAATCTCGGTACCAATATCAATATCAGTAATTATCGAGGTGTGAGTGCAGACTTTTCTTTCGGGGCAGGTGTAAACCTGTTCAGATGCGTTTCTGCTGGTATCAACCTGGGCGTAGGTTCTCAGACGGGTGCAGATATAGATTATAATGCAGGCGTTCAGTTTAATACTTCACAGGCCATCAGTAAAGACGTGGCTGCAGGTGTAGGTGTAAACTTCGGACATGGTTATAATACCCGTTCGGGCATCAAGGATATGAACTTTTCCATATCCAGCAATATACGAGCAGGTAATGTAAGCATGCAAGGGCCGGGCATGGGAACAACGATACCGATAGGCGTCAAGAACTATGTACCTGTCATAACGAACAGCAGTAAGATGACCAGCATCTATGCACGTATAAAAGTGGGTGTTGAGTTTGCATGGTGTAATCTGTATGGCAATATCAATGCCATGGGTAGTACATTGGAATATGAGCCGGACGGTTCGCGACGTTCGTATGGTTATATCTACGCGCAAGATGCACAAGATGAGGACATCATGGACTTTACCAGGGATCGTGACGGTATGTATAACCCTACCATGCAATACCTGCCACCTGCACACATGACCTATGATATTTATTCAGTAAGCGGCCAGGGAACCGGTGGTTCGTTCAGGCCATTCAGAAATGACATAGGTAGTGTCTTTGATCCGGTGACCAAGAGCAGCACCAAGAGCCATTCAGGTCAGGCAGAAGCATCCATTGGTTGGTTATTTGGTGCAGGTGGAGATGCGGCTTATTCTGCAACTGATATAAGTTCAGGGCCATGGAATCAATATAAAGCACCATTTACAGGTAAAGGTATTGGTAGCGTGTATGAGAATGTCTATTTCAAACAAGGTGGTGACCTGACAGCCATCAACAATCAGTACTATACTGATTTAGGCGGTGCTAGTCCTATCAGCGGTGGACGTATCAAAAGTTTACCCCTTACAAAATCGGGATCTGCTTCGCAAAGGGATGCGCGTAGTAACCTGCTGTATTATTTTGATGCTAAAGAAGCCTCTATACCGGGCGTCGCAACAACCGGTGATTCTATTCCTAGTTATCAGACAAGTGGATTTGCAAGCGGTCCTGTCAATCCTTCCAAGACGGCTCGTTATGCCGCAACAGCTGCAGTAAACAAAGCCAAAGAACACCATATATCCGAATTTGTACAAGTACAAAACGATGGTCGGCGCTATATCTATGGTATCGCTGCTATGAACAATATCCAGAAGGAAGTAAGCTTTAGTATTGAAAAGCCATCTCCGCAGGATACCAATACCATCAAAGGATTGGTTAGATATAACAAAGGAGCAGATGATGGACTCAATAATAATAATGGGCAAGAAAACTATTTCAGTAGTACAATTACGCCTGCATTTGCACATAGTTATTTACTGACATCTGTACTATCTGCTGATTATGCAGATTTAACAGGTAACGGGCCATCAGAAGATGATCCGGGAGCCTATACCAAGTTCAACTATAGTAAAAAAGAAGGCGATTATCGTTGGAAAGCGCCTATCGAGGATAGTTTTGCACAATATAATCCAGGATTTACGAGTGATACCAAAGATGATAAAGCCAGTTATGTGATTGGTTCGAGGGAGCAATGGTTATTGCATTCTATTGAGTCAAAAAACTTTGTGGCTGAGTTTTATACTTCTGTTCGTAAAGATGGTAAGGGAGTTTTGGATGGTATCAGCGAGACACCTTATAATAATAGTGCTACAGCCAAAGGTAACAGTTATCAGTTGGACTCGATTGTGTTGTACAATAAACATGATCGTTTTATAAATGGTGCAGGTGCAGTGCCGATTAAGACGGTATATTTTGTGTACACGAATGAATTGTGTAAAGGTTTACCCAATGCAGATCTCAAAACCGGTAAGCTTACCCTAAAAAAGATATACTTCAAATATGGCAACTCGCAAAAAAGTATGTTGAGTCCATATCAGTTTGAATATGATTTAGGTGATACGACCAAAAATCCCCGATATAGTGTAGCTGCAAAAGATAGGTGGGGAAATTACAAGCCTAATAATAGTTCGATGCCTAATTATGAATACCCTTTTGTTGATCAGGCTGATCCGGATAATGATAAGTATGCAGCGGCATGGAGTCTTCAGCGTATAACATTGCCTTCAGGTGGTGTGATAGAAGTCAATTACGAAGCAGACGACTATGCTTATGTACAGGATAAGAAAGCGATGGAGATGTTTAAAGTAGAAGGTGTTGGTAATACAATCGCATACAGTGGCGGTCAACAGCTATATTTTGATAAAAACTCACCAAGCCTGTATATCTATTTTAAAAGGCGTAAGAATAAAGAATTATCATCTCAGTCGTTTAGGCAGAATTATCTGAAAGATGCAAATGAGCTCTATTTCAATTTCAGTGTAAGGATGCCGAACAATCAGTTCGAGCAGATCAAAGGCTATGCAGATGTTGAAAATATCTCTTATTGCAACGATGATCCGAACTCGGATTATGGATTTGTAAAAGTAAAATCAGTAATACCGGAAGGTGGTGGCGCGAAAGTGAGCCCGATGGTATATACCACACTGAACTTAGCAAGATATAATCTGCCACATATACTTTATCCTGGTGCCGACCCTGATATGGGCGTACTTAAAAATATCCTGGCTGGTCTGAAACAATCATTTTCGGACATGGTAGAGTTTAATAGGAACCCAATTAAAAAGCTACTTGAGGACAGCAGGGCAAAAGATATGGATAAGACGAAGTCTTATATCAGGCTGCAATCACCGGGATTGGATAAGATAGGTGGTGGACACCGGGTAAAATCGCTGGTGTTTTACGATAGCTGGAATCAATTGGCAGGTGGTAACGCATCACAAGCTACCTATGGCAAAAACTATGATTATACGATAGAAGAAACAGGTTACGGCAAAATCAGCAGTGGTGTTGCCAGTTATGAGCCACTAATCGGTGGCGATGAAAATCCATTCAGGATGCCTGCGAGGTATTATGCAACCAGTGGCAGTAAATGGCCTCCAAACGATCCTATAGAACTGTATCAGGAATCGCCAATCGCAGAGAGCCTCTTGCCCGGAGCCGTTGTCGGTTATCGTCAGGTAACGGTTTCGAGCATACATAAGGATGAAGGACGTTCATCGCAAGGAATAGACGTATACAAATTCTGTACAGCAAAAGAATATCCATTTGAGATACAGGCAACCTCTTTAGACAAGATAACTGATAAGCATAAGTTTGGCTTATTCAATCAGGAGAATATACTGGAGGTAACACAAGGGTATACCCTTATACTGAACGATATGCACGGCAAGCCAAGAGCAACAGAGCATTATGTCAGAAAGACGCTAGGCAATATGCCATTGGAAAAGATCAGCTATCAGCAGTTTGAGTATCATGAAAAAGATGGTAAGCTCAATAACGATGTCGATGTTTTGGTTTACAATAAGAACAATACCTCAGATATGTTCATGGAGAAGACAACCAGAACAGTTGGGGTAGATATTGATATTACTATAGACAGCAGAGAGAAAACAGAACATACCAGCAATAGTAATTTCAATGTAAACGTGAATGCAACAAATGTGTTGTTTGTATTGGTGCCAATTCCTTTACCATTTGGTTGGCAGGGAGAGTATAAAAACGAGTTCAGGAGTGCAGTAGCTACAAAAGTAGTCCAACAGTATGGTATACTACATAAAGTTAAAAGCTATACGGAAGGAGCTCATACCACACTGACAAATGAAGCGTATGATCCAATATCCGGGCAGGCGGTTGTAACATCTGTAAACAATGAATTTGGCGATATCGAGTACGCTGTAAGCTACCCTGCATATTGGGGACATAAGACTATGGGGCCTTCTTATGAGAATATTGGATTTGTTGATACTTCCTATGGTGTAACAAAAATGGGTATGATTGATCAACAGTCGGTAATAACTAGTGTTGGGCTCAATCTTTATGCAGCAGGCAATAGAAGACAATATAGATTAGGTGATGAGTTGTTAGTAAAGTATAACTATCTGGGACAAGAATACACCACACTGATGTGGATCGTTGGTTTTCAATCTTGTGATAATGATCCTAAGCAAGGGCTTAATACGCATAACCCTTATTGTTGTCCTGTAGTATTGCCACGATATCCTCACACAGATCCAAACTGGGTAATCGATCAAAATGCCGATATAAAATATGTTAAAGTAATTAGGTCTGGTGCAAAAAATATGCTAACAGAGTCTATGCTTGACTACAAATCATTGAGTACTCCATTTGTAGTTAATGGTAGTAAGGTCTATTTGTCTGATTCATTAAAGAATGGTATTTCACTTACTGGTAGAGTATTCTCTGATACGCCTGGTAAGCTAACAAAGAAGTTTGAAATGCCAATATACTCATCGCGCTATTCTGGTAAAAAGGTTACCGATAGAAATATTACTGCAAATTTGGCTGCAGTAGGATTTTTTACACCAAGAATTGTAGCAGAGTGTAATTACCAAGGAGATAGAGTATATGCCGCGGGATCTAGGAAAGCTGGTGTATTTAATGCGAAACTACTTTGGCAATCGCTATCTATGTATAGTGCAAATGACACATTCATTCAATACACATTACCAACTTTTGATACTAAGAAATGTGAAGACAGATATGGCACTCCTCAAACTGCTCCATATCTAAAACCTGATTTCTCTGATAAACATTGGAAGAAAGCAAGAGAGGTTACAAAATGGAGTATGTATGGCAACGAGATAGAAAATATCGATGCGGTAGGTAACTACAGCAGTGCCATATTTGGGTTCAACCATACATTACCTGTAGCATTAGTATATAATGCAAGGCAGGAAGAATCTATGGTTGAGAGTTTTGAGGATTATGGAATGCTGTATATAGATAGTAGTATTTTATCGATAATTCACTCGCCCATAAAGAGTCTGTTTCCGCTTGAGAAACAAGGTGGTTTTGGATATTCAAAACAAAAATTAAGTTATCCGAATGGTCTTGAAGTTGCAACTTCTGTATCCCATACCGGTAGGTACGCATTCAAATCATCTTCCGGTGGTACCACTATAACATTTGATAGTACACGTAACCCTGTTGTATACAAAAACCAATATTTCCATTTACCATTTACTATGACGCAAGGCAAGCGATATGTACTGTCTTGTTGGATCAGGCCATATAGTACAACTGGAAATGAAAAAACCTATCAGGCATCTAATTATATTTTGAATGGTGGTACATCTACCAGAGTCAGTTTCGGTCCAACGATTATTGATAAATGGCAGAAGATGGAGTTTGAGTTTACTGCATCTACAAACGGGACACCGATTTCCCTCGTATTACCTGCGAATATTTACATGGATGACTTGCGTATTGTTCCGCTGGATGCTAATATGAAGGCCTTTGTGTATGATCCGAGAACACATAAGCTGATGGCTACAATGGATGAAAACAACTATGCAACCATCTATGAATATGATAGGGAAGGAAATCTCGTGCGTACGAAAAAAGAGACAGACAGAGGTATCATGACTGTATCAGAATCAAGAAGTGCTAACCCTAAACGATAGAAGCTGTGAGAGCAATTATTAAGAAATACACAAGTGTAGGATTGATGATGGGCGCATCCTTTTCGTATGCGCAAGCACCCTCACAGGGAGCAAAAGATCTACGGACAATCGTAGATGCACTTAAAGCCATGCGTACCTATAGTTATGAATATGAGTTACAGGCAAAGTTTGAAGATGGTAAGTATGAGTCACTTAAAGGAGCGGTAGCCATAGACCAGCAAGCCAAAGTGATGTGTCATAGGAGTGATAAGTTTGAGTTTATGATTGCAGCGCAGTGGTATTACAGGGCAGAGCATGATAAACGAACTGTCACTGTTATAGACATGGATAAGCACTACAATGGTAGGGGCAAACAACAGTTACAGGACAATTTTTTTAGTGGTCAGCTGACTGCTAATATGCTTGATTCGGTGATTGTCCCAAATGCGGAGATTCAGCAATATAGTAGTGTGGGAGATACGACGCGCATCAGTCTCGTATTAAAGCGAGGAACAGCTACGCCTATTAAGCGGATAGAGCTCAAGTATATCCGGTCACAAGTAATGCCTGTATCCATGACCTATTATGTAGTGTATCCATCAGTTAGTGGTGCAAAGCGAAGTGTAAACACGCAAGTTATCAGATGTTATAACTACAAGCGAGATGTATCATCATCCTGTAAGGATATACACACACTTTTTAGTGTGCGTGATAATGAAATCAAATTAAACAAATACAAAAATTATAAGCTCTACGCTGTAATCTAAATACAATCGTATGAAACCTAATTTTCTATCTTCTTGCCTAATAAAGCTTGTGCTTATACTGGTTGTGAGTTTTGCAACTATGACCGGTATTCATGCGCAATCATTTTACTATGATGCCAAGGAATGGTCTGACACATTAAAAGCAACTCAGATCAAGGCATCCGGCTACAGGGCTATGAGTGCGCAGCATGATAAGTTTTATGCGATGCCATCCAATTGGCAGAATACGTATAAATACAAGAGTCTGCAATCATTTGTAAAACTATATATAGACCATAGTTTCAAAAGAAGAGATACCATAGCCTATACTTATAAGATGGTATATGAGATGAAAGGCTATAAAAACCCAATGGACTCAACCGGCGCAGGTACCTATGATATCATCAATGATACATTGATGATATCGTATAATCCGGATTCATTGACTGCATACCAGGATTTACAACTCAGGAGATATACCGGTTATCATAAGATACGTATTTACAATATTGCGTTTTACGATGTGACAAGCAGTCCCGGTGGGCCATTGGGTACAGCACTAAGCCCTTCTGCACTACAGCGCAATTTCTTAATTGAAGTTAGTGTATTACCACAGCGGATTGATAAGACCAACTATAGTTTTTCCAATACACTTACTACCACTGTAGGCACTATAGCAAATAATACATTAGAGGTAAACTGGCAAACAGCGAATGGACAAGAGAACAATCCATCTATGTATGAACTCGAGTGGACGTATGTTGACAACTACAGTGTTACTCCTACAACAAGTGGCAACAGTACTGTAGGCACTATCCCGACTAATCAATTACAGTATGATTTCAGGGGTAATAGTACTAGAATCAGAACAGATAAAAGGACTTATAAGATTCCACTCATCTATCAGCAGGGGTATGTTGTTTTCAGGGTAAGGATGGTAAGGCCCGATACCAGTGATTTCAAAGTACCCATGTATATGCAGTGGAGCTTAAGTAGCGAAACTGGTTTAATCAGCAGCTTGACAAGCGGTACGCATTATTATCAAATTACCTCTCCCCACATGAGTGACAATATGAACTGGCAGTATACGGTCAGTTTTGCTGAAGGCGGGAAGTATAAGCATGTGATGAGCTATTTTGACGGTTTACTTAAAAATCGTCAAACCATCACCCGTTTCAACAGCAGTCCTAATCGTTTGCTGGCAACGGAGAATATTTATGACTATGAGGGACGTCCTGCATTTACCATATTGCCCACGCCTGTAACTACATCAGCATTTACCTATCAGCCTAATTTGAGTTTGAATGAATTTTCCGGCGCTCCTTATAAAGCTATCGACTTTGACACCATCAGGACACAGTTATGCCCGGGTGAGCAGCCACCTGCAAGATTGGCAAGCACTGCATTAGCTAATCAATACTATTCGTCGTCAAATCCCGATAAAACAGGTTTCCAGAAATTCGTACCAGATGCGGGTGGTTATCCTTTTGTGCAAACCATATTTGCGCCCGGCTATCAGGATCGTATTGAGCGACAAGGTGGAGCGGGAGATACACTACAGATTGGTTATGGTCATGATACCAAGTTTGAATATGTGGATGGAGACCAGATGGATTTAAACAGACATTTCGGTGCAGATGTGGGTTGGTCAGCATTTTATAATAAGATTGTAAAGAAAGATGAAAACGGGCAGACATCGTTTAGCGTGAAAGACTATAAGGGCAGGCAGGTAATGACTTCGGTTATTGGTACCGGCCCTGATAGCACCAAGCATGCGATACGTCCGAATGAAGGTATACCTGATACCAGTTATTGGGAACAGGATGTACTGATGGGAACGCCACAGCAGATAGTGGGCAATAAGCGTATTGCGAACAAGAGTTTTTATATGGATGTAGACGGTAACGATAATGTGGAATACATCTATAAATTTACTCCGTTCCCGATAGCTAATTGTCCGAACAAATACCTGTCGGTTAAAGCCGCTTATAATTATAGCATCATAGACGAATGTGGCAACCAAAAGTATGCTGAGTCTAATGTATTAGGGTATACAGGTGTTGTTAGTTCAGCAACCGGTACACCTTATTCAAGTGGGCGACAACCTGTTCAATTAAATAAAGGAAAGCACATACTCAATAAAGAATTAACTATCAATCTGGATGATGTAGACGTAGCAGTTGATTCATTCATGAAGAATCCGGGTGCATGTCTTCGTACGGAACCTAATTTCATCAAAGAGTCTGTTCAAAAAGCAAGTTTCCCTTGTTCAGATACAAATAATGACCCATGTTCCCAGAAGAAGCGTCAAATGATGGATGAGTTGTATCCTGGTAATAAGTATGGAAAGTATACTTTAAATAATGGCATTATTGTAAACGCAAAAACGCAGACATCAATATTTGACTTCTATGATGACCATTATCGTTACCAAGATACTTGTTTGCCGAATATACCAATAACCTATAAAGGTATTTCTTACACACTCCGAACGATACCACCGAAAGTGTTTATGCTAGTGTTTAATGATATTTTCGCTGAGTTATTATTGCCATTGCATCCGGAGTATTGTAAGTTACAAGCCTGTTTTCCGGATGATTTCAAAACCCAGTTGTTGGCCATTCCAGACGCGAAAGTGGCTGAGAAGCGTAATTTATTGAAGCTTGATAGTATTATTAAAGCCGACCCGATACTTGCCAAATTGAGTGGAAGTCCATTGTCATTTGCCAGCCCGAAAGATTCACTAGCATCATTTAAAGGTGGTAAAATACGCTTTGATACATTAATGACGACAGTTGCATATTGCGGTTGTACAGACACAACGATGTATCGCGAATGTGTAACCAATATTTATAAGCCTAAGATCAACTCCCTGACACTGGATAACCAACAGGTCAAAGAGACTTATTTTAAGAACCTGGTTCAAGTGTATATTCAGAACAGGGAACGATTTAAACAAATGTTGACGGATCTGGCAGATTCTAACTGTTTACCATGTAAGTTTTCGCCCACAGAAAGGATGGTTTTGGTCCCAAGCCCTGTTTTCCCGAAGAACTATCGGAACAACCAGGGAGGGATTGATACCACCAGTGCGAGCAGTTTCTGGAAGCTATTTAATAATACAAACAATCCTTCGGTAGACTCCATCGTACGCATCATGAAGGACATGATAAATAGTCCTGCTGATTCCTTAGGTAAATATGCGGATAGTGCCAATTTGAATTATGCGTCGTCCAATAGTGCGCTTTGCACCGGACAGGTAGACTCCATTATGGCCAGGTTGGGCAACTGTTTTGGAACAAATACAACTCAATACAATAATGTAAGAACCAGTTTACTCAATCTTTGTCAAAGCGGAGCTGTACAATTAGGTAATTATACACCTAAGCAGATAAGAGATGCATTGGTTAGCAATGGTGTCAGTTTAAACGATTTCTGTAGCCCTTATTTAATCAACTATGATCCTTTCCCGTTAGGAGATAAAACAACTACGACTGGGCTGGCTTGTCAGGATGACCAGTATTATTTTGAGCAAAGGACATTTTTGAATAAGCAACCCATACTGGATGCATTTACCAGTCCGACGGTTGTCAAATCGGTGAGCTTATCGGTTACGACCAGTTCATTCGAGAAAGATATCAGTACGAAACTAAATAACAGCACCAGCATTAATGCACTTGCAACTTATGTTAGCAGTGAAAAATTATACAAGCTCAAATTGTATAGTGCGACAGCCACTGATACGGTTACGATTTACCTACGTGGCAGCGGGTCTGGTTCTACAAGCATATGCAATAATATTTTCGGCAGCCCCGGTACGGATGTATTCAGTTTCATTGATGTAAAATGTATCAAAGAATCAGGAAGTGAAATTGGCCCGGGCTATATAGGTAACTATGCATTTACCGCAGTTATACAAAGAATTGCAGGTTCGCAGACGTATGGCTGCAGCATGTTGGGATGGACAAATAATATTCCGATGTCTACCTACACAGAAAGTAAGTTGACAACCTGTATTCCTTGTACGCAGATGCGTAGCCTATATAAAGAGTTCAGCGATACATTGGCAGTATATGGTGTAAAAGGTACAGATCATCCGTACTATCCAATGATGTTGAAAGTATTTATGAACCAAAAGATCGGTAAAGCTTTTACCACCAGCCAATACCAAAGGTTTATTGAAAGCTGTGCTTTAGCGGACAGTGCTTATATGAAGCAATACGTAGGGTATAGTAATATCAGTTTCACAGATAGTGCCAGTGCAACTGCGTTCCTGAATGCTATTAATAGTGTTGACCCGAATGTATCATTTGTATATCCTTATACCGAGAATAATACCAAGCTAGTGCTGGATTTTAACCAGATTCCAAAGTCCAAGCTATGGGTATATAAGAACTTTATTAATGCCTATACAAGTGGAGTTACATCGAAGAATGTCAACCAACTATTGCAGTCATCACAAAGCAGCAGTAGGCTTGGGTTTATCTATATGCCAGCGAATGCAGGTATCGTGCCCAATTGGTCATCTATATTAGGTTCGAATGCATCTAATTTCAGTTTTGGAACAGCATCATCTACTAATATCCGAATCAGTAATATAAACACAGCCTGCAGCTTGTATACAATAGATATACAAAGTGGCGCAAAACCATATAACGTATCTGAGGCCGTTTATAAACTGTATAGATATATATACGACAATGGGTTGCCGATTATGTTTGTAAGTAATTACCAACATACAGTTGACGAAGATTATTTCCTGTCAGAGAAAAAGACATTTTTGAATTATGTCTATCAGATGCAGGGCTTGTCGACAAGCAATGTACTGGATACCCTTCAGGAAAAATACCTAAATCAATTAGTAGCCTACCAGACAAAGCCTGTTACCTATAGCATACTATCTAAGCCGGGTAATACAGAAAACCTGTATATAACTGATCCGTCTAATGCAACACAATCGCGTTTTGCCAAGCTGCGCTTTATGTTCCATACAATCAGAACCAATTTTACGAATCAGCTATTCTTCAGTAGCCCTAAGCAACTGATTAATACAGATAGCTCGATTGTAGCTTTCAGGTGTTCAGACGGTAGTTATATGTATCGCTATTTTGGAACAGGTGATACTTTATATAATGCATTCTTGCGTATGCCTGCTTATATGTCCAAGTCAGAGCACCAGGCATATAAATTACTGGATACGGCGTTTGTTAAACCCGCGCCTGGCGATAGCACATCTCGTAATTTCAGCCTCAAGCTAATACGCACATCACCGGCAGATACGATTACTGTTACGGGGATGACAGACTATGTGATTGCTAAAAATGTAACGCTAGAGAATGTATTGTTAGGTAATCCTGTAACAGAAACGATTGCTGCACCTGATACCTTTGAGCATTGTGAACGTCAGCGTTTACGAGATGCTATTAATGATGGTAAGTTCAGGTACGCAGTTTACATAGACTCCATCAGTAAATCATTACGAGCTAAGTTCAGAGCGCATGTGATGAATAATCTGAATGAAGTACTGAAGATAGGTTATGTAGACCAACGTTTCCAGACGACATTGTATTATTATGATAGAGCAGGTAATCTGATTCAAACCGTACCGCCTGAAGGTGTCAGAAAATTAAATGCAACTGCTACTGCAAAAATTGATAGTGCCAGGATCAAAGACACGACTTTTGCAGGTATCCGGGTTAACCATCAGAAGAAAAGTATTTACTATTATAATACCATGAACCAACTGGTGAAACAAATGACACCGGATGGAGGTACGACCGATTTCTATTATGATGCTGCGGGCAGGTTGGTGTTCTCTCAAAACAGCAAACAACGTACTGATGGTAACTTTACCTACACACTATATGATAATCAATCAAGGGTTGTAGAAACAGGACAGGCACAACTCGGCTGTACTTATTTTTCCCCGACTGCTTATACAGTGCTAAAACCAGGTAATCTTTTAGACACATTGTCATCTCCACAGCCATCGTGTTCGTATATAGACCTGGCAAACAATCAATATACGCCGGTACCGCCACAGGTATTCAACTTGCAAGACTTTGCGCACGATAGTATAGCACGATACATCCGTAAAAATAGCAGACAAGATGTAGTGTTTACGGTGTATGACACTGCAGCCATGGACTTGAGCACCATTGCCGGCATGAGTAAGCAACAGAACCTGCGCAAACGTGTATCTACGGTTAAGTTCTTTGAAAATCTGTCACCTATAGATAAAGCGTTTAAAAACTACAGCCACGCATCGTATTACAGTTATGATGCCTTGGGTAATGTGCAGACTTTGATGCATGATTTTCCGCAGCTGTCATTTATGAACCAACAGTATAAACGTATAGACTATGATTACGACCTGATCAGTGGAAAGGTGAATTTGTTAAGTTATAACAGAGGTTTTGCAGACCAATATTATCAACGCTATGGGTATGATGACGATAACCGAATCAAACTGGTAGAAACCAGCCCTGACGGTATTATCTGGAAACGTGATGCGGAATATGACTATTACCAACATGGGCCATTGGCTAGATTGAGCTTGGGTGATTTGCGCGTGCAGGGCGTAGATTATGCCTATACCGTACAAGGATGGTTGAAAGCCATCAATGGTGATATACTGGCGCCGGATAAGGATATGGGTAAGGATGCAGGTGGTGGTACCAGTATCCATGCCAATGATGCGATTGCTTTGACACTGGAATACTACAAGAATGACTACAAGCCTATCGGCTTATCTACACAGGCAGTAACAAACCTTACACCAAATAGTCAATCATTGTACAATGGTAATATTGCCGGCACCAAAACAGCTATCGCGCCGTTGCCATCATTGAGTACTATCTATACCTATGACCAATTGAATAGAATAAAGACAGCAGTTTATGAATCTGTCAATCCGATCAATAATACACTGACAGGTATTAGTGACTATAAGAGCAATTATTGGTACGACCAGGATGGCAATATTAAACGCCTGACAAGAAGAGGGAATAGCCCTGGTAACACCATTGGTGGTACAACACAGGCAATGGACGTCATGAGCTATTTCTACATGGATCCTACAAACAATAAACTGAAAAACGTAACTGACAGTGCCAGCCATACCTATGCCAAAATAGAAGACATTGCTACGTATACCAATAACACAGCGACACGTTATTTGTATGATCCAATCGGTAATGTGATCAAGGATTTAGTATCCGGAGAAGATACCGTGAAATGGAACTTGTATAATAAAGTAACAGAAACATCAGACGGTACTGCTAAACGCAGCCTCAAGTTTATGTACGATGCGATGGGCAATAGGATATTCAAAAGCTACCTACAGAACGATACTGCCAATGTAGAGAACAATGAATATTATGTAAGGGACGCACAAGGCAATATACTGGCAGTATACAAACGGGAAACTGCCTATAAATGGGTGAAGACTAAAATGGTAGCTGCGACTTTTGCAGATATCATCAGACAAGGATATACCACACCGTTTATAAATGATGTATTAGTGCCGTATTATTCAGCGGACGGTAATTTTGCAGCAACCTTCAATGATGGCACAGGTCGTAATTACGGAGAGTGGGTAGCTGGTCAGATAACCAGTGCAACCATCCCTGCGTTGTTGGAGCAAAATGGCCTGATGACAAGGTTATTACAAGGTACTGCGGACTATCTTTCACCATTGTATACGTATACTAAAACCAGTACAGATGCCATCATAGGAGATAGCTGGCAACAGATGTACGACAGGGGTGATGTAGAAGCGGTGCAACAATGGGCTACTGCATTGTTTAATAACCCCAATAAGCCTGCAAGGAAACAGGTCTTGCAATTGCTATGTGCAGCAGATGGCAGTAATACGATGCTAGACCAACTGGCAGGCGATTATTATCATGCAGAGCTTTCAGGTACTACATGTGCAGACAAAGCCTCAGACCTTGCGGATATTGTATATGAAGTGTCAGGCGATTATAGCAATCTGACAAATGGCTTGATGGCACTTAGGGCTTCCAATACCACTTATTTCGATAATTTCCTGCATTCGCTGGCGGTAGATGATGTTACTATGACGAATAGCTACTACATGGGTAGCTCAGGTACACTGGCTCCAAATGTGCAGAACGAATTGGTAAACTTTGGCAGCCACGAACAGTTGGGTACATTCTTTGCCAATTGGGCATCCACATCTGCACAAATGCAGGTAGTGGCTGATGCTACAGAGCTAAGCAGCGGATTGTATGCATCTAACCCCGGTAGCTACATGGCTTCTTTTGTAAGTGCCACTGCTGATACCAATGTAATAGCAGAAGCTATTGCTGCCGTGCCGGGTTTTGAATATGCAGACTTTGCGGCCAAGATTGTAAACATCAATGGCTATTACCCGAGTACAAATGTTGAAGAATATAAAGGGGTAAAACAAACCCTATATGATAGATATTACTTGGCTGAGCATCACCTGTATGGTAGCAGTAGGTTGGGTATTAAGCAATATTGGCCTACGCAAATTGGTGTCAAATGGAATTTTACCAATACTGGCTCTACGATAGATTCTTCAAAAATGGGTATTCAGGCACAGTTGCCATGGTACAGCTTGGAATATCAGGATTTGATAAAATCTAAAGACAGTCTTTCATTGACAGGTATACAGACAGCCGTATCGGGCATGCAGCATATGCTGGGTACGAAGCAATATGAGCTTACCAACCATCTGGGTAATGTAATGGCGACACTGAGTGATAAGCGTAAAGGCATCAAAGTAGGCGGTGGTAATGATAGTATTGTGAGCTATCGCCATGCACTGCCTGCGGTGTACGACTACTATCCGTTTGGTATGCTGATGCCGGGTAGGTATATGAGCGATACCAGCGCTCAGTGTGTATGGATAACGCAAACAACCTTTGCGCCAATGTGGGTTGATGAGGAGTATATACAAGTATTTAACGCGCCAAATGGTTGGGTAGGTAAAGGCGCAGCAGGGCTCATGATAGCGGGGCAAGGAACAGAAAACCCGGTGCTGGAAGTAACAACATCTACTACCAATGAAGGCATGGAAAACACCAGCTACGATGGTGTGCCAGGCCAAACGCATGAAGTGACCGCGGAAATAAGCTATCTTCAGGGTAGTTGGGATATGGTAGTGGAAGAGTATAAAGATGATAATTGGCAGCAACTGGCCAGTGTGGCAGTAGATGCAGCTACCAGCTACACGCTAAGCTTTGTGCCAAGTGTAACCAGTGTGCGCTATAGCTTTATGAATAAAACAGGCAGTGGTATACCAACTAAACTGAACTTGAAAACCTATCACTTAAAACGCCTTGAATACCGCCAACAAAATACCGTGACACAGGTATGTAATGGTAGTGCTGATAAGTATAGGTTCGGGTTTAACGGACAGATGAAGGATAATGAGATAGCGGGTATAGGAAATCATAATACTGCTAAGTTCTGGGAGTACGATACTCGATTAGGTAGACGCTGGGATATTGATCCTGATATAATAAAGTACCCATGGCTTACGCCTTATATGACTAATGATAACAACCCAATAATGTATAATGATGTTGATGGAGATGTTTTTGGGATAGATAATGCTGTTGGTGCACTTATAGGTGCTAGTGTTGATTATGCATTTCAAGTTGCAGGAAATGTTTCCAAATCTGGATTTTCAAAAAAAGCATTTTATGATGATGTTGATTTTGTTTCAGTTGGAATATCAGCTGGTGCTGGTTTCTTAACCTCTGGGGTGTCTTCTACTGCAATTTTAACAAAAGGGGTAACTTCAGCTGCCATAAAACAAGTAGCGGTAACAGAAACAAAAAACTTGGTAATAAATACTGCAGAGTCTGCAGCAAAACAAGTGAGGACTTCAATGAAAGAAGACAATAAAACGTTTATTCAAGCCGTAAATGATGTAGATGTAGTACGTGCTACTACTGATGGGGTTGTCGCTAATGTTGCTTCGAATTTACCTGGTGTTATTAAGACAAGAAAAATGGAACAAACAGCTAAGAAATTGAATAATATAGCAGCTGACGGGAGACCAAGAATTGCACAAACTGCTAGAGCGGGTGCTGCATCGAGAAAACTAGTCGTTGCAGAAACATCTAATGAAGTTGTCAGAGAGGGAATTGAGAATGGAACCCAAAATATGAAGAACTTAGACCCTGCTAAAAAAATGCAATTACAAGTTTGGGGTATACAATCATCTGCAAGTGATAATACAAGAGTAGCACGTCCAATAATTAGATAATATGAAGTACTTTAGAATTGTAGGTATAATTTTTTTGCTATTCCCGCTGTCTGCTATTCCAATTCAGCTAAAAAAAATTGATGTTCTGGAAAAAGGTCATATAGTAAAAGCTATATTGGATGAGGGACCTGAAAATTGTGGGAGTAGGAATCTTATTGCGAAATTTTCTTTTCAAAATGATGTATTTACTTCACAGATTAGTAAAAAAAAGTGTTACTCATTAAAGAAAGGAGACACAGTTCAATTTCTTCATTATCATAAGTATCCAGACATATACATATTGAAAACTTCAAAGGATTGGTACTATTTACAAATAGTTGCTTGTATTCTACTTTCTTTGCTAGGATTATCAGTATTGTTAATTAAAAAGGAAGCTTTTGATAAACGTTATGGTGGTGGGAATCGGAAACAATAAGGTCTATATATTCCCCACATTGGTGCTCTTCACCCACTACGGCAATTAATGTATGATAATTACTTGCTAATATATGTTGTCATAAACACTGAAATAGGTAAACGAATTGCTTTCACTAAATGCGTTGTAAAAAGTACCAGAAAAGAAATATAAAATGAATATCAAAAAACACATTAGTAGTTTGTTAATCGTACTATTTGTAAATATTCCTACAATTTTCGCATGCCATTGGTCCGGTGGCGAAATATGGTATGAGTTTAATGGCAAAAACTATACTGTACATGAAGTTTTGTATACTGCTTGCCAAACATGCATCGCAGGTTTCGGCATGTCTAGTTCACAAATCGAAATTAAATCCGCATCTCTTAACCAAAGACTGACAATTATTCCAAAGTTCTATTCAATAGACACATTGATGACAGGATGCCCAGGAGATACAAACAGCTGTAATAGTCTTTTGGCTCCAATCTCAGGTTATATAAAGCATCATTTTGCAGATACAATCAGTATACCTCCGGCTAATGACTGGATATTATCAACTTATAATTGTTGTAGAAATAATAGCAATTTTGTTGGAGGCGCTGGAAATAACATATACATTGAAGCCACACTCAATAACTCTATACAAGAAAACACATCTGCGTTTATATCTGGCAACCTTGCCCTAACATCATTGATTAATGATACTACCTATTTCCCTGTATGGAGTAACGATGTTAATGGAGACAGCATTACGTTTGAGTTGATAACACCAATGGCCTTATCTGGAACCCCTTTGGTATATAGTCCAGGTTATTCTATTTCGATGCCATTAGGTGCAGGATCCGTTTGTGAGTTTACTAATAACAATTACCTAAAGATATTTAATCCATACGTCGGCAACCCGTCATTTGCTATACTTGTAAAAGAATATCGCAATGGCAAAATGATAGGTAACAGGATAAGAGATATGCAGCTAATAACACAAACGTCTACTGTATTGCCTGGCAAAGCCCATACTACGACTCCATACATAGCAAGTGGCAACAACCTCTCCATCACCACCTGCTCTGGCAAGGCCAATAGTGTCATGCTGAGTTTTCTGGACTCTACTGCTACAGATATAGTAGATGTAGATGTAATTACTCCCAACCTGTCAGGCTGGACATTTAATAAAACAGTTACACCGGGTGCAGGTCGTGCAAATGTATTGCTTAGCTGGACAACACCTACGGGACTTACAACCTTGCCACAATTCTTCATCACACTGCGTGCAAAAGACAATGAATGCCCAAACAATACGGTTGACTATGTATTGGCAGTAAAAACAGACAGTTGCTCAGCAGACAGTGTATGGCCGGGTGATGCTAATAGTGATAATGTAGTTAACCTATATGATCCATTAGCAATTGCTATAGCTTATACTAATACTGGCGCATCAAGAGTAAATTCCAATATACTTTGGCAGCCACAGGGTTGTGCTTCATGGGGAGATGTATTCCCTGTAGACAATGTCGATAAAAAACATGCTGATTGTAATGGGAATGGTACAGTGGATTATTCAGATCTGTTGGCCATTAACAATAATTACGGCAGGCAACATGGAATGAAAAAGAATCCACCAGTTGCGCTCGCGGGAACAACGAATGCTACATTATTTTTAGACACCACAGGTACTGTATTTGAAGCAGGTAAGACGTTACAGATTCCGATAGTACTTGGTTCAGCTTCTTCACCAATGGATAGAATATATGGTATCGCAACATCCATAAATGCAGATACATTTAGCTTAGGTTCTCCGTTAAATATAAACTCAACCGGTAGTTGGTTATCGACAGGAAGTAGTACAATGGTGAACTTCAGCAAAAACTATAAGCCTAACTATATAGATTGGGTACAAGCACGTACTACACATACTAATATTTCGGGCTATGGTACAATCGGCACATTGACTTTAGACATACCAATATCAACAGCAGATAATACACCATTAAAAATAGACTTTGAAAACACACGTATTATTGATAGTATCGGTAGAGATATTACTGGGTTCAATGTAAAAGGCATTAATACTACCGTAAAGAATAAGTTGGGTGTTAATATTGCTAACACTGCCATCACACAGGCAACAATTGTTCCGAACCCTTCTCAGCAAACTGCAAAGTTGATTGTAAGATTGAATCGAAATCTAGCTTACCGAATTGATATTACGGATATAACAGGCCGTGTAGTATGGACGCAAACTGTCAACAATAGAGATGAAATACTATTGCCGTCAAAAGAATTACAAGGAGGTGCATATTTTGTAAAAATAACTATACCTAACAATGGATCATCAACCCTAAAATGGTTGAAACAATAACTAGGTAGAATTTACAGTAGGATTTTTAGTCTTCGACAATATCTTCCGTAGAAGCAGTGAAATCTTTCCTCAGAAACGTGTAGAATCTGCCCTTGAATTTTACGTATTCACAAAACAGCAGTATTTCACCTGTAGGTTCACGTCTTTCGCTGATTCTAGGAAAGTACTTTGAGGACGGGTATTCCGAAGATTTGTAGCCCATTCGTTTGAGTACTTCACTTACATAGCTCTTGTTATTTTGTTGCTTTACAAGTATTGCTAAGTCAGTTAACGGCATCGTGATGAGTTTTTCTCCACTAGATTCAAAAAGCTCTGTGAGGGCAATCTCAATTTGTTTTTCTACAGTTATCTTACTGTGCGCAACAATTGACTGCAATGCTTCTGTAATAAGTAATCTGCTTTCAAACCAGTGACGTTCTTTTTCAGGAGCCTTGATTTTTCTTGTACTTAGGTAGTTCAGAAAGCTTGGGATCTCCTCAACCATTTTACGCAGTAGCTTAACATCAAGTGTTTCACCTGATATTTTTGGAACGCGAATTACCCAGAAGCGTATCTCATGTTTATCAATACGAATGAAATCTTCTTCTCTGTTGGATATCAGAATGAATTTGGCAAAAGTGGGGATGCTTTTCTGGTCTTTACCCTTGCTATTCCAGATGGCTGATTTAGCTGTAGATAGGGCTTTAAGTCTTTCGACAACTACTTCCTGATCTACTTTCGTTTCATCTACCATTACGATGAGTTTGCTGATCCAGTGTGCATTGAATTCGCTTTTAAGGTCAGCATTCCCCACAATGGCCATATTCTCTTTGTATAGCTCCTTGAGCCAATCACCAAATGTTGTTTTGCCGGTTTGTCTTTCCTTACTGATTAAGCAAAGTATAGGTAGTACCTGTTGTGGTTTTTGAAACAGTAGTTGTAAATAGTCCAGTCCTAATTCCCACCTTTCGATGGTGCTTTCGGTATCGCCCAAATTGAGTACGATACTTTCCTCGCCAAATATATGTTTGATAAACCCTAATGTATGGTGGCAGCTATCATCTTCTTCACTGGGTTGCCAGTCAAAAGGATGGTAGAGGTTATAGCAGTTATGAATCACCTGCTGATAATCTGTATGGCTCGGTACATTACAAAAGGAAGTGTACTTACGGATATGCTCGAATATTTCTTTGCCGTTATCTTCTAGTATGGTCTTGCGTTCCCGACGCTCAAAAGTTTTGACGAGTGTATTCCATTGATCGGGGATTTCAACGTACTGATAATAGGTGTCTCCTACGCGGAAGTAATCTGCTGCCTTTTTGGGCGTTACTATCGTACATTTATTCGTGTTATGGTCATATCTGTAGGTAGTGCCGAAGAATTTAAAGTTTATACCCTTCAGCTCGCCACGTTGTTCAAGATGAAAGTGATAGAAATCGTCTACACTATCCAACATAAAATATTGATAAACGATACGTGTAGAACGGGTAACCTCAATTCTTGTCAGGTAGATACCTGTTTGTACGCCCGTTTTCTGTGTCCTAAAGTCATTGAATTCTTTAGCAGCCTCCAGCTTTGCTGAATCATCGAGGCTGCAGAGCAGGTCGTCAATACCTTTGGGATTACCGGCTATCTCTTGCGTATTGATATGCGCAAAGTACAACCGCAAGCCTTCTTTACTCAGGAGATCCTGAAAAGCCTCCACACTCTTGTAGAAAATGTAAGGTCTGGATGTAAGGTCTGTTTCTTGGTTTATTTCCTTAGAGGTGAGATTGCGACAATCACCGTCATGTAACCATACTACTCTCTGTACATTACACTTTTTGATTAGTGCAATGATGTCTTCATGCATCAATCCGTCTTTATCGCGCAGGCAGGTTATGGACGGTAAGCCGACACAAAGAATGCCGTGCATTGTTGCCTTAAAAGCCTTGAAATGCCCTTCTGTAAGATAGAGAGTATCTATTTTATCCCCTGTTTCAAATAGGCGAAGCAATAGTGGAGGGAAAAATGGAATCGTTTTCTGTCCTTTGGGAATATCATATTTCTGTATGGAGCCATCTTTCTTTTTTCTTGGGTGTAATAACCTTGTCTGGTAATACTCCCGTATTTTTTGTTTGCCTTCCATACTACGGAACCATTGCACTTCACCTCTAATACTATAAAGCAGAATGCCAATTCCTTTGTCATTCGGCTCAAATATCCTGTACCTTTTTTGGGTATTGGTGACTTGATGGTATTGACTGTTGTTGATGTTGTCAGTATACAAGTCAATTTCCAGCATGGCATTGCTTATGTTTAGCAATGCCATACGTTGCTCAAAAAACTGTTGTGTTTCTATTGTTGCGTTGTTGACCATTATAGGCGATAAGTATGTAACACCAGATAGTAGGTTATTGGTGCAAGGTGAAAGATGGTATTATATAGTGAAGGCTTACTTCTCTATAATAACCTGGCCTTTATGTATTTTGTATTTGATATTAAACCTGTCAAGTATATCGGTAAGAGAAGGTAAGAGTTGTTTCTCCAGATGATTGACGTTGGAGTTTAAAGATTGTACTTCCAATCCAAAAGCTATCAGCCGCACTTTGCAGGCGTAACATTGACAGGATTGGTATTGTTTTTTGAGTGCATTGTATAATTCTTGGTATTGTGGTTGTAGAGCAGAAAGGGATTGGTATAATTCCAGTGCTTGTGCTTTTTCGGAATTCATTACTTTTTGATTGTAGGGTATTCAAAATCGGTAGTTTCTTTGTTGAGGATGTTACATATAGCTTCAATTGTTTCTTTACGAACATAGCTGGTGTCATCATTTTTCATGTACATGATTCGCCGGATGGTATGTCTGCTTTGTCCGCTGGTTTTAATGAGGCTATTAAAAATGAGTCTTCTGCTTTCTGCATTGTGTGTACTGAGCCATTCTTTTAGTTTAAATCGGTAGTTTGTTGCTTGTCCCATGTATAGTTTGTTATGCCTTATTATGCCTAAATATTGGTCTATTCCTGCTTAGATATTGTCATTTTATATAAAATATAGTACATTTGAAAGGAGTTGGTTTTTCGCAAAAGTAATGAAAAGGCATAATAAAGCATTGAAAATCATTAAAATGACAAAACCTGAAAACGAATGATTGTTCTATGAAGACTTTCGATTTAAAAAGATTTCGGGGAAGTACCGGGCTTAATCAGGAGGCATTTGCAAAGCGAATTAATCGCTCTCAAACCACTGTAAGCCGAATAGAGAAAGGGGAGAAGGCTATTAGCGATAAGTTTTTGGATGCCGTTAGTAAAGGTTTTTCAATAGACTTAGAGGTATATAAAAGCTATAACCAACAGCAGTTGGAAGGTGATGCTATTTTGTCAAATACACAGTTTGACGAAAATAGCAGACTAACAGCCAACCACGACATCGCAGAACTGGAGCAGCGGTATATTAAATTGCTGGCAGAACGTGCAAGGATTGAGGGTGAACACCAAGTGTTGATGGAAAGGCTTAACTTACTGGAATCAACACTTCTCATAGAGAATACCGAGCTTATGAAAAAACTGACTACCCAAAATGAACTGATTTTGGGCTTGCTCAGTGAGAGAAGAAGTGAGCGTTTGTAATTATTTGAAATTCCTAGTTTGTAGCGTTCTGCGTACAATAGCTAGTTTAGTCTGAATAAAATGCACGAGCGGATAAAGTATATTTGATTATGCAAAAGGATGGCGAAATATTTACGATTGTATATAATGGACAGCAGATAAAAGTTCAGCCATATACATACCAGAACAGGTCATTATTTGCAATTGGTTTACCTAATAGACAACTCATCATCTTGAAATCGGAGAAGCTTGACGGTACGGAGTTTTGGACTTCTATGCCGCAGGGTGAACAAAAGCTTGCAGAACATATTGGCAAGCTGATCGATGATAAATTCAGTACCAAGCAACAAACTCTTTTTTAGCATGTGCTATTATAACGGTATCAAGGTAACAAAGCTGGAGTATATTGAACTGATGCAGATGGAGAAGGACATCAAAAAGTTTATCACCTCAGATATGACGTTGGTAAATGGATTTAACTATGGTGACTATCCAATCATTAAACCACTTAATGATGCAAAAGATTTTGAGATCAAGTTAGCACACTGGGAATTCCTACCTGAATTCGTCAGAAAAGTCGAAGACCTGGGGGAGTTTCGTAAAAAATACATTACGATGAATGCTAAAGGTGAAGACCTTTTTAAAAGTCGTATGTATGCAGATGCGGCGCGAATTCGCCGGTGCCTGGTGTTATCATCCGGTTTTTACGAATGGCGTGAATACAAGCCAGAAGGTGCAAAGAAACCGCAGAAATATCCCCATTACATTTATCTACCCAATCGTGCATACTTCTTTATGGCGGGTATATGGAATCCTTGGGTAGATCAGGGTGTAGAAGCTACCGGTGAATTATTAGACACGTTTGCTGTGGTGACGACTGCAGCCAATAGCCTGATGGCACAGGTTCACAATACGAAGATGCGTATGCCTACTATTCTACCGGAAGATTTGGCGATTCAGTGGCTGCAGCCAGGTCTGTCTGATGAACGTATTAAGCAGTTAGCGACGTATCAATATCCTGCTTCAGAGATGGCTGCTTATCCCATTAACAAGGATTTCCGTTTACTGGAAGACCCGACAGAACGCTTTGAATATGTTGAATTACCTGCCTTGGTATAATTGTAGCTTTCTTAACTTGTATGCACCATGACAAAACAGCAGCCACTAAAGAAACAAATGATTATTGTTACTGCTCCATGTTGGAAGTGCACAGAACCTTTTCATCTGGCGCTCATTTATGGAAACGTTGCAATAGATAGTGGGCAGGTATATGGGCCTGAAAAATTTACCAATGAAGAGATAGCACTTGCTGAAATGCAGGGGGTGATAATAAGGATGCATAAATCCGCGACGAGGAAAGACGAGTACCTAGCAAACACCTGCCCTCATTGCAATGCATTTTTAGGACAGTTCTTTCATTTTGAATACTTCTGTGGTGCTATTCAATACGGTGATTATTCCTATAAAGAAATTGACCTTTAAGCGATTGGTTTAAGCGTAGTGGTTTTCTATAAACGCTGAAATCGCTTCGATGATTTCATACATAAAATACGGTGCTGCTCCCTGAATTTTGAAACCGGGGTTATCGTCATTCTCCCAAGCTAATAAAATGGGAGGTGTGTCCATACATGAAACATGATAGTTAATCTCTTCCAACACTTCATTATAGATGGGTGAAACATGCACTTTGTAATTAGTGCCTTCATAGGTAATAATGCCATCAAACGCTTCCATATTTCTAATATATCATAAAAATATTTTTCAAGCCAGTCGAGCCTTTCAGCCTTCAAAATTGTCTAAAATTGAACAAGTGTACAAATTATAATATGTTAATGCGTACTTTTATTGCACGAATGTACAAATAAACAATAAGCCTATGGAACGTGCAATTGGTGGAATCGCGGCTATTAAAGGCCAGCCTGACAAAGAGGTACTTATTCAAAAGCTGCAAAATGAAGTCTATGCTTTGCAGCGAAATAAGAAAGTTCAATCAGTTATCACTGAAGTTGAGCTGGGTCCTATTATACATGCCTTTCCTAAGAATATTTTTCCGGTAGGTGCTATACATGAGTTTATAAGCTATGAAGCAACACATGCTGCGGCAACGACAGGCTTTATGATGGGCTTATCGGCGCAGCTAATGCAAACGCAGGGAAACTGTCTTTGGGTCAGTACGAATCGAATTTTGTTTCCGTCTGCGCTTAAACATTTTGGTATTAATGCGAGTAGGATCATTTTTATTGACCTCACTAAGCCGAAGGACGTTTTATGGGCTGTTGAAGAGGCGCTGAAGTGCTCATCTTTATCGTTGGTTATTGGTGAGGTGAGTGACATTAGTTTTAATGATTCACGACGGTTACAGCTTGCTGTTGAGCAAAGTAATGTAACAGGCTTATTGCATCGATTTAATCCACGTATGCAAAATACACTTGCCAGTGTAGCCAAATGGAAAGTGATGCCGGTAGCCAGTAGTCTTGCTGAAGAGCTGCCGGGTGTTGGCTTCTCCCGTTGGCGGGTTGAGCTATTAAAGGTTAGGAACGGAAAGCCCGATGTGTGGGAGGTGGAGTGGTCTGAGAATAGTTATCAATTTATTACTACTCAAACAATAGGGCAGCGTATTTCAAAGCGCAAAACTGCATGATATGCAAAAACGTTTTGTGTCTATATGGTTCCGTCATCTTTTGACGGATTGGTTTACTCGTCGCAGGCCTGAACTGAGAGATGTTCCTTTTGTATTTGCTGCCCCTGAACGAGGCAGGATGATTATTAAAGCTGTTAATCCTGTTGCAGCAGCGAACGGCATACATATCGGAATGGTTGTGGCGGATAGCCGTGCAATCTTGCCAGAAGTGCAGGTGTTTAACAGTCAGCAAGGCAAGGATATTACGCTGCTTTCTGCATTGGCCGAATGGTGTATACGTTATGCACCTATTGTAGCGATAGACCCACCTGATGGTTTAATATTAGATGTGAGCGGTTGTGCTCACTTGTGGGGAGGAGAGCGACCTTATCTCAGAGATATGGTAACAAGACTTTCAGCTTTTGGATATCAGGTAAGACCCGGTATGGCAGATACAGTAGGTTGTGCCTGGGCAATAGCCAGATTCGGGCGTTTGAAATTAATTGTAGATGCCGGTGGTCAAGTGGAAGCTTTGCAGCATTTGCCGCCTGTAGCACTGAGATTGGAAAATGGAATTGCTGAAAAGCTTGAAAAGCTAGGGCTGACGGAAATTGGAAGCTTTATGAATATGCCAAGGGCTGCTTTGCGCAGGCGCTTCACAGATAACTTACTGTTAAGGTTGGATCAGGCACTTGGACAGGGTATAGAATATGTGCAACCGATCAAGCCCGTTGAACCGTATCAGGAACGTTTACCAAGTCTTGAACCTATTAAGACAGCACCAGGTATAGAACATGCCTTACGAACGTTAATGGAAAAACTTTGCAAGCGATTGTCAACAGAAGAAAAAGGTTTGCGTAAGGCAGTTTTTAAATGCTACCGTATTGATGGTAATATTCAAGCTATTGATATTGGTACTGCGCGTCCATCAAGAAACGTAGTGCATTTACTAAAGCTGTTTGAAATCAAAATATGCCAGATCAAGCCGGCACTAGGCATTGAGCTGTTCGTATTAGAAGCACCTGTTGTGGAGATACTCTCCAGTAGCCAGGATGCTATATGGAATTTTAGTTACAACCGGGAAATGGAAATTGCGGAATTGCTTGACCGTATTGCTGTCAAAGTAGGTATGAATACGATACACCGTTATTTGCCGGATGAACATCATTGGCCGGAGCGGTCGTATAAATTAGCAACCTCCTTGCAGGAAGAAGCTTCGACAACATGGCGAGATGATTTACCCAGACCTGTTCATTTACTCCCAAACCCCGAATTGATTGAAGTGACTGTTGCCATGCCTGATTATCCGCCAATGCTGTTTAAGTACAAAGGAAATCTGCATCGGGTTCAAAAAGCGGATGGTCCTGAACGTATTGAACAAGAGTGGTGGATTGAGCAAGGGCTATACCGAGACTACTATTGCATTGAAGACGATAAAGGGGAGCGTTATTGGATATTCCGTTTAGGGCATTATCAGCATGCTGAACCGAAATGGTTTATTCACGGCTTTTTTGCCTAATCAAAACAGTGATGGAGTATACAGAATTACAAGTAACTACTAATTTCAGTTTTCTACGAGGAGCTTCACACCCGGAGGAACTTGTGCAGCAGGCTGCAGTACTCGGTTATGATTGCATCGCGATCACTGACCATAATACGCTTGCAGGGGTAGTAAGGGCGCATACAGCAGCAAAGAAAATCGGTATACGCATTATACCAGGTTGTCACCTTGATTTAAAAGATGGTCCTAGCCTGATCGCTTATCCAACAAATAAAGAAGCCTATTCCAGACTTTCCGGATTGCTTTCGATAGGCAACTTACGCACTGAGAAAGGTAAATGTGAGTTATATAGCTCGGATGTATACGAGTATCAGGAAGGCATTAAGTTTATCGTTGTTGCACCTAAATCATTAAATAATGATTTTGCATTTGATGTTGATTTTATCAGTGCGGTTCAAGCGTACAGAGAACAATTTGGTAAGCATGTATACTTGGGAGTGTCACGTACCTACCAGGCAAATGACAATAAACGCTTGCATAGGTTGTCGCAACTTGCAATAGCATGTGATATGCCTATGGTTGCAGTTAATGATGTACATTATCATATAGCGGAGCGACGTGAGTTACAAGATGTGATGACCTGTACCAGAGAGAAGTGTACTATTTATAACGCAGGTTATCGCTTGGATCAGAATGCGGAACGGTATTTAAAGCCTGCGAAAGAAATGATAAGACTGTTCGCTCAATATCCTGATGCAATAAAGCGTACACAAGAGATAGCAGATGCTTGCAGGTTTTCACTCAGTGAGTTGAAATATGTTTACCCAGAAGAGATTACAAATGGTAGACCACCATTTGAAGAGCTGGAAGAACTTACCTGGCAGGGGGCAAGAGATTTTTATGGGGAGCCATTACCCGAGAAAGTCATTACCAATATCAACCATGAACTAGCTTTTATCAAGGAAATGGAATACGCTCCTTATTTTCTGACGGTGTATGATATAGTTCGTTTTGCAAGAAGTAGAAACATACTTTGTCAGGGTAGAGGGTCGGCAGCTAATTCAACGATCTGTTTTGTGTTGGGTATTACTTCAGTTGACCCGACCAAGTTTGATTTGCTGTTTGAGCGTTTTATATCGTCTGCTCGTAATGAACCGCCTGATATAGATGTGGATTTTGAACACGAACGTAGAGAGGAAGTTATTCAATATATCTACCAGAAATACGGGCGAGACCGTGCCGGGATTGTAGCTACCGTTACCCAATTGCATCAAAAGGGTGCAATAAGAGATGTGGCAAAGGCAATGGGATTGTCTATCGATGCCATCAATCGACTGTCAAAATCAATTTGGGAGTTTAAGGATGAATGGTTTGAAGGGAAACGTATCTCCAGTGAAGGATTTAATCCTGATGATCCTCACCTGCGAAAGGTACTGGAGCTGACGCGACAATTTATGGGTTTTCCCAGGCAGCTAGGACAACATACTGGGGGCTTTGTTATTACCCAAGACAAGCTAACGAATTTATGTCCTATCCTCAACGCACGGATGGAGAACCGCACTAATATCGAATGGAATAAAGATGATATTGATGCGTTAGGTTTTTTGAAAATTGATGTCTTGGCTTTAGGGATGCTCACATGCATACGCAAAGCTTTCGACCTTGCAAAGTTGCATTACGGGCTTGATCTGACTTTAGCCAATATTCCGCAGGATGATCCCGCCGTCTATGAAATGGTAGGCCACGCAGATACCATTGGGGTGTTTCAGATTGAGAGTCGTGCGCAACAATCCATGTTACCACGTCTGAAACCTAAAACCTTTTATGATTTGGTAATAGAAGTTGCTATAGTCCGTCCCGGCCCGATACAAGGTGATATGGTGCATCCTTACTTGCGCAGGCGTAATGGGGAAGAACCGGTAACCTATCCATCCAAAGACCTTGAAGCGATTTTGGGGAGAACATTGGGTGTACCGTTGTTTCAGGAGCAGGTGATGAAAATCGCCATTGTTGCGGCAGGCTTTACGCCTGCAGAGGCTGATGAGCTGAGACGCAGCATAGCAACTTTCAAGATGAAAGGAACGGTTAATCAGTTTGAAAGAAGGTTGATAGAAGGAATGCTGGAGCGAGGTTATACACTAGACTTTGCTACCCGCATTATGAGACAGCTTGAGGGCTTTGGCGCATATGGTTTCCCGGAAAGTCATGCAGCTAGTTTTGCGCTATTGGTGTACGTGTCTTGTTGGATTAAATGCTACTACCCGGATGTATTTTGTGCGGCATTGCTGAATAGTCAACCTATGGGATTTTACCAACCGGCGCAGTTGGTTAGTGATGCCAAAAAGCATGGCGTAGAAATGAGGCCGATAGATATTAATCATTCGTTTTGGGATAATACGTTAGAAGAACAAGTGGGTAATTATAAAGCTATGAGGCTTGGGTTTAGGCAAGTTAAAGGCCTGAAAGAGGAAGATATATCGCTTCTTGTTTCAGGCAGGTTAACGCTATATACAAGTATTACCGCGTTGGTAGATGTCGGTGTATCACTAGCAGCAATAGAAAGGCTGGCTGACGCGGATGCTTTCCGTTCTATTGGACTAGACAGAAGAAAAGCCTTATTTGAGGTTTATGCACTTAGAGACAGACCTGAAGGTATATATACTGGGCAAAGTGCAGCAGACCTTTCAGAGCAGGAAATATCACTCCCTACAATGGCTTTGTCAGAGCATGTCGTACATGATTATGGTAGTACATCCTTATCGCTAAAAGCCCATCCTGTTAGTTTTGTACGAGAGAAGCTGACATCGTTAAATATTCTGACTACCAAGCGCTTGAATGAATGTCAAAATGGACAAAGTGTTAAAGTGGCTGGTGTTGTACTTGTCAGGCAGCGTCCCGGTACAGCAGCAGGTGTATGCTTTATTACGATTGAGGATGAAACAGGGTTCGCTAATTTGGTGATCTGGGCAAGCCTATTTGAAACATACCGCAAAGAGATATTACGTGCTACGTTCTTGATGGTGGAGGGTAAGCTACAACGAGAGGGAGAAGTGACGCATGTTATAGTAAGCAAGTGTTATGATATGTCAAAGATGCTAAAGCAGCTTGGGAAGACAGAGGAAAGTAGTAGAAAGTTGCAGACATTATCCTCTGCGGACAATAAGGATGGAACGTTTCGTGATGAGTGGAAGTCAGGGCAATCAAAACCGGTGTATCAAGGAGAGATATTCGGTCATGGTAGAAACTTTAAATAAAGTAAACCCATCATCATGAAATCCAATAAAATAGATACTTTCGTAGCCATGACAATTAAGGGGTTGTCTCAATCAAAAAGAAATGATAATACGGGGAAGCACATTAACCTTTTGCATAAGAATTAGAATGGGAAGTGGAGATACATGTGACGATTAGGCTCGATAGCATTGTTGAATGCTCTCCAACTGGCCGCAATTTTGAGGGTAATTAAGGTACTTCTAAAATTAAATCAGATAGACAGCTTGAGTGTGTACAAATATCTTGTACATTTGTACAAAATGTCATTTACTATTGTATTTACTAGTAAAATCCACAGTTTGTGGGTTATTGATTTAGAATACTAAAGTCTTTCAAACTAAATTTGACACACAAGGCAATGGCTTCAAAACATATCTATGCAAATCTCGGTTATACTAGCTTGAAAAAGGCTAGCGACCCCTCTTTGCATGATGTTGTTGATTTTCAACGCCTTAAAGTTGATAGAGTTTACTATTCAGGCCAGTATCCTGCCATTTTTTTCAAAGAAGTTGTAAGCTTCGACGCTGATACGTTAAAAGAAATTGCCAGAATTCAACATCTCGTTTGGAATTATAGAAAGGTAATGTTTCTATTTGTGTCCTCAAACACTGAGGTGAGGATATATAATTGCACCTTAAAGCCTTTCAACTATGATAATCCCAATATTGATATAACTATAGAGCTTGAAAAGTACGAGCTGATACGAGAGGGTGTAACCGCATTAAAAACTATCACTGAAATATTTTCTCAAACGGCAGTAGATAGTGGTACATTATGGAATACAGATAATGACCTGAAAAATAAGATTAGCCTGCAAAACAGGATTGATAAATTCCTTGTATCCTCCCTGCTAAACGCAGCCAAAAAACTTAAAGCGAACGGTCTTTCCGACGAAGTAATACATAGCCTGTTAATGCGTTCAATCTTCATCATGTATCTTGAAGATAAAGGCGCAGCTGGAGAAACAAACCTTTATTCAAAAATTGATAAAAATGCGAATTGTTACTTTGACATTTTAGAAAGTGTTGACGCTACATATCGGTTGTTTGACAAACTGGAAGTTCATTTTAATGGTAACGTTTTTCCAATAATTGAAAATGAGAAAGAATTAATTTCGGATAGCGATCTTAAGATTATTAAGAATTGTCTTTTTGATGGTGACCTATCTGGTAATGCAAAGCTATTTAACTGGCGTCTCTTTCGTTTTGATATCATTCAAATTGAACTATTGAGCGAAATTTACGAACACTTTCTAGAAGAATTCAGGACAGATAAAAAAGAAGAAGCAGGACAATATTACACTCCACCGTCATTGGTTGAACTGGTATTAAATGAGAAATTGCCAACTACAAAAGCAGATACCAATTGGCATGTCAAGATCCTTGATCCAGCCTGCGGGTCGGGAATTTTCCTGGTTGAAGGCTATAAACGGCTAATCCAGCGATGGAAAAATGCTAATCCCGGAAAGTTGATAGAGTTCTCTGACTTAAAAGATATTTTGGTAGAGAATATCTATGGTATAGAATACGACAAGCTTGCCATTAGGGTAACTACATTTAGCTTGTACCTAGCGATGGTTGAGCAGCTTAATCCCTCAACTCTCTGGATAGACAATAGTCGTAAATTTCCTTATTTAATCAGTGATAAAAGTGACGGTACTTTAAAAAAACAAGGCTCAAATTTACTTCGAGCTGATACCGTAGCCGAAATAGACAATGGAGATGTACCTGAGATGCAATTGGTTGTGGGGAACCCTCCATTTGGTTCGAAAACAAGTAAGCATAAGCCGACAAAAGACTTTTGCTCGAAGCATGGCTTTGGACAAGATTTAGTAATACCTTTTTTATATAAGGCTGCTGATTTTGCGCCAAGCGGATCGGTCGCCCTTATATTTAACACGAAAGTTCTTACTAATACCGAAGGACCTTTTCAGAATTTCAGGAGGTGGTTATTTAACGACGTGTATGTCGAAAAGGTATATAACCTGTCAATCTTCAGGAAGGCTCTAAAATCTTTTGGCGGTCAATTGTTTTCATCTGCGGTCGGGCCTGTGAGCATTGCCTTTTATCAAAAGAATAAGCCAGCTAAGATTAAAAATACCATCGAATATTGGGCTCCTAAGACATACGTAAAAAATACGCTTGTAGAGGGAGTGATAATTGATAACTCCGATATAAAATTTTTACCTAGGATTGAATGCGAAAAGCCGGACACTAAAATCTGGAAGATTGCTATGTGGGGAAGTCTTGAGGACTATGCCTTTGTATCCGAATTGCTGCAGCGGAACAATCTGGGAAAATTTATTGACGAGAACAAACTTGAAAAAGGGTTAGGGTTACAGTTCTTGGATAATTCGACCAAAAATCCTCTCCCAGACAAGGATATAGCTAAGCTCCCGTATGTTCATCCAGAAGCTATTTCACGCTTTTTTACTCATTCTGATCACTTTTCAAAGCCCGTCACTGGGTTGACTGAAAAGTCAAAAATTATATATCGAAAACACTACAAGCTAGCTAACAATGCACCTGTGAAATCGATAGATGTTTTTCGCAGGCTTGGAACGAAAGAGGCGTATGTAGGTCCTCATATTCTTGTAAAAGAGGGTCTCAGCAATAAAAAATTGTGCGCATCTTTCGTACCACAAGACAGTACTTTTAATAGTAAAGTCTTAGGTATCTCAGGAAAGAATAAGCAGCTCTTGAAAGCTATTACAGCATTCATTAATTCTGACTTGGCTACTTATGTACTTTTTCTTATATCTGCATCAATCGGAATTGAAAGGGAAGAAATTAAACCGAACGAAATTTATCAGATTCCTTTTGACCTCGATGCAGAAGATATTAAAGTCTTAGCCGGATATGTAGACGACATAATAAAGCGTGTTAATTCTAACCATCCTCTGTTTGCAGATGTTTCGGATATTGAAGCTCTGATAAACGAAAAAATATTCGATATTTTTAAAATAGCTAAAACACAACAGTATCTGATTGATGATTTTCTTACGTTTAATGCCGATTTGATTTTTAGCGGACATAAGTCAAGTGCACTTAAGCCAATTACTTCGGATGAATGTCATAACTACTCAAGTGTATTGACGAAAGAGTTACAGAAGTTTCTTGGTTCATCAGAGAGGGTTAGCACAATCGGTTATTACGTTTTCGCTAAGCAACCCCTAAGCTTGGTGAAAATCACCTTTGGCGCTGGGAAAGAAGTTAAGGTAGTTAAGGCTAACGAAGAATTTGAAACTCACCTTAGCACTATCAATAGATATCTCCTTAAGAAAGAAGGTGAAAACGTCTATATAAGGAGACAGTGCAAATATTTTGATAACGACTCTATATTCTTTGTGAAACCTAATCAGAAAAGGCTCTGGAGTAGTTCCGCGGCTATTAATGACGCGAGAGAGTTAATTGCTGAAATCCTCAACATGAAATCTTGATGTCATCATTAAATCCCAATATTGCGGCTAAATTCAAGATACAGTTCAAAGAACATTGTATCTCCCTGCTGTTAGAGGGGTACGAGTCACTCAAAGATGAAAAAGGGGTTCGGGAGTTGTCAGAAAATAATATTACTGCGCGGCTAATGGGGTTCATTGATAAAAATCCGAAACGAAAAACGTTTCAAATTAGTGTCATTCGTGAAGCTTATCATGATACAGAAGAAATATACGAAGGTGAGGTTGATGCCGACAAATCACCGAGAATTGATATGAAATATATCACCTGGAATGGTTCGGATGAATATACGTTTCACCTAGAATGTAAAAATCTTGCTGAGAATAACTGGATTAAATCAACATCTGCTACCGTTGATGCCAACGCACTAAGAAAAAGATATATTTCGACGGGAATACAGAATTTTGTTTCTGGTCGGTACCCTTTAGGTTGCCTGGTTGGTTATGTTCTGGAAGGCCGTATCGCCAAAATTGTCGAAAAGGTGAACGCCATTTTATCATCTGATGGCCGCAAATCGGAGAACTTGAAAAGTAAATCTACAAGCGTTTACTCGTCTACACATTCGCCTTTGGTACTAGAGCATTACTTTTTGACATTCCAATAGCTCTATTCAGTAAACTTAAGAAATCTGCTAGTTAAATGTACGGATGTAGCAGTGATCAGGCTTTAGTTTTAGCCTAGCACTTAATACACTCATATTGTTATATTTGTGTCTAACTATAAATGGTTGGTATAGTAATTCAGAAATTGACCCACTAGGCACCTTAATGTTAATAGATAACGAAAATATCAATCTAAAAGTCCACGAATGGATTTCTTCTTACACCGAGGTCGGTAAAATAGACATTGTTACAGGGTATTTTACGGTAGGTGCTCTTGCTTGGCTATCGAAAGAAGTAAATGACAAGATATCAGAAGTTAGGCTTGTACTAGGTGATATTGTAAATATCGAAAGTGAAGAAAGCCGACCTTTGGATTTGCTTAATGAAAATATCAGTGTTGAAGCTGCATTGAAATTAAGCCACCTTTCTCAGGAGGCCGTGAGTTTTTTGAAACAGGATAAAGTAACCGCGAAAACCCTCGAACCAAACTTCTGTCATGCTAAATGTTACTTATTCACTCCAGAAAAAAATGACGAAAGAAACAAGTATTTCGTCACGGGTAGTTCGAATTTGACCGAAGCAGGCATTGGGCTGAAATCAACAAGTAACGTTGAACTCAATATAGCTGAAACAGGAAACAACAGTCAATATAAAGAACTTGTAGACTGGTTCGAGAGTTTATGGCGACGGCCAGAGGCTCATAAGGAGAAGACCATCGTCAGTAACGATGGTACAAAGCGAAAAATTGACTTTAAACAATATCTGATTGAAGAAATAGAACGGATATTCGTTAAGTATACCCCTCGTGAGCTCTATTACAAAGTGTTGTTTGAGCTGTTTGGTGGGCAACTGTTGGATGCTGAAAACGATCCGGAGTTTAATCGCCAAATAGGTAGGTTAGAAAATTCGGTTGTCTACAATTCTCTGTATGAATTCCAGAAGAAAGGTGTATTGAGCCTTATCCGTATGCTCCAGAAGTATAATGGCGCGATACTGGCAGATGCCGTTGGCCTTGGCAAGACGTGGAGTGCTCTCGCTGTAATTAAGTTCTTTCAGTTACAAGGCCGCGAAATCATTCTTTTGTGTCCTAAGAAGTTGGAGCATAATTGGAGACGTTATCTAAAGCATCATGGGTCTAAATTCGAAAAAGATCAATTCGATTTTTTTATCCGTTTTCATACCGATATGAATAATGAGCGCCTAGAAAAATATTTTGACCGGGCGGATAAATCATTTACCAACTATAAGCCAAAGCTTATTGTGATAGATGAGAGTCATAATCTGAGAAATGATAAGTCAACCCGTTACAAGTTCCTGCTCGACGAGATTCTGAAGAATAACGATGACGTAAAGGTGCTCTTACTTTCGGCCACCCCAATTAATAATTCACTTAACGACATTCGAAATCAGTTCAAATTGATTGCAAAAGGCGACGCTAATGCTTTTGATGAATCTTTAGGTGTAAAGAACATCGATTATTCCTTTAGAGCTGCACAAAAGGCATTCAATGACTGGCGTGAACAGCCTTCGCCTCAAATCGGCGACTTCATCAAAAAGTTACCAGCGAACTTTTTCACGCTTACAGACTCATTGATTGTTGCTAGGACCCGCAAAATGATTGAAGGAGAACAATCTAATCTTTCATTTCCAGTTAAGTCAAAGCCAGTAAATCTTTTTGTTACTCCGAGCCAGTTGGGAAACTTTGAATCGTTCGAAGAATTATTTGATCATTTCCCTCCAATGTTGTCAGCTTATCAACCATCCTTTTACTTGGATGACGACAGTCCGGCCGATCACGATGTCTTACATGATGAACGACAAAGGGATCGCTTTCTTGTAAAAATGATTTACATCTTAATGGTAAAGCGGTTGGAGTCGTCTTGGTATTCATTCCATGCGACAGTTAGAAAGATCAAAGACCACCATCAAGATGCTCTGGATAAAATCAAAGTCTATCAGGACGGACGACCAACTAGTCTTTCAACTGAAGAGAATTCAGACTTATTTGAGGATGACGATTTTCAAGACGATTTTGTTGATTTGGCTCTCGGCAAAAAGCGAAAAATTCTACTTTCGGAAATAGACGCCGCAGGCAATCTGGAAGTTTTTAAAAGGGATCTTAAAAGGGACTTGGACGCACTAGACAATATTTTTGTCAACCTGCAGAAATTTGAAAGCAAAATAAACGCAGAACTTATAAGGCCTAGAAATCTACGTTCAGAGGACGATAAGATTCAAACATTAATTAAAGAAATTAATAAAAAAAGAACCCTTGGGGCTAACAACAATAATTCGAAGGTTGTAATTTTTACAGTCTATCGCGACACTGCTCAATATTTGTTCACTCAGCTAAAAGGGAGAGGGTTCGACAAGCTTGCTATGGTATCTGGTTCAGGTTCGCTGACGAGTGACTCAAGCGAGGAGACGAACAACTTTGAGCCTATCCTCGAACGTTTTGCCCCATACACAAAACTATTCAGGGAGTGTGAGTGGGATTTTAAGACAAATAGCAAAGGCTTGGACGCGTATCAAGAATGGCTGGAATGGGTTGCACAGAAACACCCAAAGGTTTTAGCAAAATTAAAGAATCCTATTGACATACTCATTGCTACTGATGCTTTGAGCGAGGGGCAGAATCTACAGGATGCGGATATGGTGATTAACTACGACATTCATTGGAACCCAGTCCGAATAATCCAAAGAATGGGAAGAATTGATCGACTTGGTAGCCCTAATAAGCAAATATTCGGTATTAATTTTTGGCCCTCAAACAATATCAATTCTTACCTTAATCTTCAAGGCAGAATTGAACATCGAATGGCAGCAATGAAACTTGCTGGTGCTGAGGTTGACCACAACTTCTCTGATACATTCCAGGAAATGGTCCGTGATGAATCGCTAGACCAACGGATGAAAAATCGCATGTTGGAGCAAATGCAGTTAACGTTTGATGATTTGGAAGGTGAAGAAGCTTTTGGCTTTGACAACTTGTCATTGGAACAGTACCGTCAGGATTTAATGGACGAACTTAACCATGACAAAGTCAAATATTTGAAAATGCCTAACGCTGTTTATACAGGGTTTCAATCAAGCAATGAATTATGCAGTGCGGACGGGCTTATTGCCTTGCTTGGCTATCCAACAAGGCCACCTAAGGCAAAGGATCACAAGTATCAAATCTTCGATTTAGTGTATATTGATACCAATGGCAAAAAAGTATTGTTCAATCAAAAAGACGTATTGGATGCCTTGGCGTACCATAAGGGTGAGCAGCGCTTTATTCCTGATGAGATTGATAAAGGAGACCCAATTGCTATACAGAAGATCGCCTCTGCTATTCAAGGATGGCTAAATCGCCAAGTATCTGACGAGTATATACTTGAGGACGGCTCAACCAAAAAAGCTATGGGTGTTGAGGCTAAAGACATCCTGGCAAAACTTAGAAAGGGCGACAAAAGTGCGCTTTCTCGAGTACGCGAGAATAAGTCTGTTGAACAGAAATTTCAAATTGGCAACTTTGATTTAATAACTTGGTTTTTAGTAACGGTTTAGACTATGAGACTTTCGGCTTTTAAACAGAGCAATTTTGTTGAGGCGCTAAAAATGTTCTTTAGCGATCTAAACGTACCTGTCAATTATGTTACCAAAGAATCTACTACTGTTCAGGAAATACTTAAGGATACCTATAAGGAAAGCGATGCTTTTGCATTAGTTGATGAGGTGTACTTTGTTGGAATGGTGGATGACAGCGCCTTTGATGGTGGAACTAGTCTGTATATTGAACAGATTAAATCAGACTACGACGGCATACTGATTTTTGGCATTACCCTAAAGTCACGTCCGAATGGATTACTACCGACACGCGCTCAACTTGCAGAAATTGCAAGATCATTTAATCGCGAATTTTATTATACGCCGGTTATCGTGGTTTTTAAGTATGAACATTACATAGCTTTTGCAAATACAGAGCGTCTGAAGTATAGACAAGAATGGAGAGAGGGTGAAAAGGCGGGAAAGGTCACGCTTCTAAGGGATATCGATGTCGATAAACCGCATTCTGGACATGAAAGGATTTTGTCGGAATTAAAGATTCCATATTCTGGAAGATTAAAGATAAATTCATTTTCAAAAATATACGAATACTGGCAGCAAGTCTTTAGCGTTAATATCCTGAACAAGAAGTTCTATCAAGAGCTATCGTCATGGTATTTTTGGGCAATTCAAAATGTTACTTTTCCAGGTGCTCCTACATCGCAGGATGCTTTTGTTAAAAAGATGAAACTGGAAGACCTTGTACATGAACACAATGCAACTAATGTTATTCGGTTGCTCACACGTTTGCTATTTGTTTGGTTTATTAAAGAAAAGAAACTAATTCCAGAGGAATTGTTTGAGTTAGACACATTGCAGAAAGATATACTTAAGGAGATATCGCCTTTTCATGATGAAGGGATGTTTAAGGATTCAAACAAACATAGTGTCTACTATAAAGCAATATTGCAGAATTTGTTTTTTGCCACCTTAAACTGTCCAATTGAGAGTGACAACCTGGACAAACGGAAACGTGATTTCCGTGGTGAAGGTTACGGGACGCATAGGGGAATCGACTATCTCATGCGCTACAAGCAGTATTTTAAACAGCCAGAGAAATTCCTAGAGAAATTAAATAGTACAGTGCCATTCCTGAATGGCGGTCTCTTTGAATGCTTGGACGACAAATTCAACAATGTTTACATTGATGGCTTCTCCGACCAAATGATAAAGGGTGAACAATTGATTGTCCCAGATTATCTTTTCTTTGGGTTAGAGGAACATGCAGACCTGAGCGATATTGTTGGGATTGCGGATAAAAAGTACAAGAATGCTGCAGTCAAAGGGCTTATTAACATTCTTAAATCGTATAAGTTCACGATAACCGAGAACACACCAATTGAAGAAGATATTGCGTTAGACCCTGAACTCTTAGGCAAAGTATTTGAAAATTTGCTAGCCAGTTACAATCCTGAAACCCAAAGCACAGCTCGCAAACAAACTGGGTCATATTATACCCCGCGTGAGATTGTTAACTATATGGTTGATGAGAGCCTTATCGCTTTTCTTAAAAAACGGCTTTCGCAAACCAACATCGATCTGAATAATTTAGAGAACGAGCTACGTGTTTTGACTTCATTTGATAAACGGGTTCCGTTTGGTGACACACCCGATATAAAGCATGAAATCATAAAGGCTTTGAGTGAATGCACAATTCTTGATCCAGCTTGTGGTTCGGGCGCCTTCCCTATGGGGGCGTTGCAGAAAATGGTTCATGTTTTGCAAAAACTCGACCCCGATAATAAAATTTGGAAAGACGTACAACTAAAGAAAGCTGAACAAGAGTCGAAAGCTGCGTTCGAAATAGAAAACAATGATGCTCGTACGGAACGACTGCTCGAAATCAATGAAGCATTTGACCAGAGTATCAATGATCCCGACTATGCACGTAAATTATTTTTGATTGAGAACTGTATATACGGAGTCGATATACAGCCAATAGCGACGCAAATTTCGAAGCTGCGGTTCTTTATTTCCTTAGTAGTTGAGCAGAAGGTTGACGGCAATAAGCCAAACTTTGGTATCCGTCCTTTACCGAACCTTGAGACCAAATTTGTAGCAGCGAATACACTTATTGGGATAGAAAAGCCAGATGTTCAGCTGAGCTTGTATGAAACTGATGAAGTAAAGGCGCTAGAAACAAGACTTAAAGCTGTTCGACATAAGCTATTTAGTGCCAAAAGCAAAGAAACTAAGCTCAAGTATAGACAACTTGATCAAGAGTTACGTGCGGGGATCGCAGTTGAACTTCAGAAGGCAGGTTGGGCGACAGACATTGCCGAAAAGCTATCTGGCTGGGATCCGTATGATCAAAACGCTTCCTCGGTATTCTTCGATAGTGAGTGGATGTTTGATGTAACTGAAGGCTTCGATATCGTTATCGGTAACCCGCCATATATCAATGCCAATGAATTAAAAAAGAAGCTTGGTGATAAATATGAAAAACTAAAAGATGGGTATGAGTCTGCAAAAGGCACGATAGATATCTATATTCTTTTTATTGAATTCGGCCTTAAATCACTAAGCCGTGACGGTTCGCTTTGTTACATTACGCCCAATAGGTTTTTGTCCGCTAGCTATGGTGAAGCACTCAGAGAATTCATTCATCGTGATTATTCTATTAGATCAATATCTGATTTTTCATCTGTACAGGTTTTTGAGGCGGTATCAACGTACCCAATTGTCTCGCTAATTGCCCGTAGGGATGTGCTCAGCGACTTTATAGATGTTAGGAAATTTGACAAAAAGTTCTCGGTGGTCGATTCGTGGTTAAATGATTCCGCCGATTTAGAACTACTACCTGGAAAAATATGGGGCTTCCTTTTAAACAGCAAAATCGACATTGTGAAGAAGATTCTTATCCAGTCTGTTCCTTTATCAGATTGCGGCATAATCAATGCAACCTCCACAACTAAGGAGGCTGATGACTACCATGAGCTGATAAATGAGGAGTCAGGGCTGAAACTTGTGAATACGGGCACGATTGATAGTTATCTTCCACTATGGGGTAAGGAAAAACTCACGGATAAAGGCGAAACGTATCTGACACCATATTTACGGGAAGATATAAAACGAGTTTCTTCCCAAAGGATAAAACTATACAACAGTCCTAAAATTATTGTTGCAAAAATCGCGTTAAGGCTTGAAGCGTTTTATGATAAGAACGGCGACTATGCTTCCATCAACACGAACTGTATTCATTCGTTTAAAAAGGGTTTTAGACCTGAATATGTTACGGTTTGGGTTAATTCAAAACTATTCCATTTTGTATTTAGTTGTTTCTTTGACGGACTACGTATGGCCGGAGGCTATTTACTGTACTCTGCTCCCAATCTAAAAAGTACGTTTATAAAACAGCCAGGAGCTGAGTATCAGGAGCTCATTAGCACTTTTCACGATCTTTTGTCTGCAACTGCAGGATCTTCCAAGTTCCAGCTATTTGAGGAAGTTTCTAATGGTTTGTTTTTTGAGCTCTACTTTGGCGAGCACATGGTAGAAGAGGGAATAAATATTTTTGAGTTTGTCAAATTTGATATAGAAAACACAAAAAGAATTCTTTCTAAAGATGAGTTCGAGAATGCAGACTTGCTTGCTAATCATCTTCATGCCAAGTGGTCAAGCCCAGACAATAAAGTTCGTGACCGAATTAAACTGTTCTCTGTTAGAAGCCCTGAAATACTAAAACCTATTCTAGAAACTATATGAAGCGAATAAAGGAAATTAGAATACAGAATTTCAAAGCATTTCAAAAGGAAGAAGTGTTTTCAGTAAATGGGAAAAATGTTTTGGTATACGGGAACAACGGTTCGGGAAAATCCTCGTTCTTTTGGGCTCTTTATACGATTCTTCAAAGTAGCATAAAGAAGGACAACGAAATACAGAAGTACTTTAAAAACTACAATGCCTCTGACACTGGCACCCATCAGACACTGAGAAATGTATTTCTGCCCGAAACAGACGATTCATTTTTGAAACTGATTGCGATTGATGAAGAAACAAGTAAGGAGGACGTCTACACGATCTCGCATGACACGATTAATACAAACAAACCAGCAGACCCTCTTATTCAGGAATTGAATCTTTCGAGTGATTTCATCAATTATAAACTATTGCATAATTTCTATCGTGCCTCACATAAGGATGCGGTCAATTTATGGCCGGTTTTTGAACGCGATATCTTACCATTCTTGACAGACGGTACACAAAATTGGCTCGAAGATGTTATTGTTAGGCCAACCACTGATATTCCAAGAACACCAAAGGGCTATGCTATATCATCGGGACGCCGTAGTAACTATGAAATGCAGCTACGCAACCTGAATGATAAAATCCAAAATTTGCTAGATGAGATAACAACAAACGCGAACACATTTTTAAAGGATCACTTCTTTGATGGTAAAGATGTCGTGAGGATTTCGCTAAAGTTTACAAAAAAGTTCACTTTTGATCTAGTAAGAGAAAGAGTATGGGATGCGCACAAGCAAGGATATAGGCATGATCAGTTGCATATCAAACTTGATGTCGAGTTGTTTGACGAAAACAAAATTGGAAACTGGCATACCCTTGAGCGTGTCCAATCTTTCTTGAATGAGGCTCAACTTACGCGCATAGCTATTGGGGTACGTATCGGAGCCCTTAGAACTCGCCCGCTTGCCGCGTCGAAGTTTAAAATTCTTGTGCTTGACGATATGTTGATTAGCTTGGATCTGTCCAATAGAATGGAAATCGTCCGACTATTTTTGAACAAAGAGGACAAAGAGGACTTACGGTTTTTCGATCAGTTCCAGAAGTTTATTTTAACACACGATAAAAGCTTCTTTAATCTAATTCGACGTAATTCAAACGATGAAGATTGGGTGTATTTTGATTTCCATAGAGATGAAAATCGAAACAACGCACCCAGCATCCGGGAAAATCTTACACCGTTACAGACTGCCATTAAAAATTTCGAGCAAAATGAGTTTGAAAATGCTGGTAATAATCTTAGGTTGGAAGCTGAAGCAATTCTGGCTTCTTTCGTCGATCCAGAAATGAAGAATGTAGGGAAAGGTTTTGTTCCCCTCAAACAAAAAATAAACGAAGCTTATAATCTTGTAGTAGCGGAAAACTACGCTAAATTCAAAAGAACCTTTATTAATGATTGGGATATCGACAAAGTAAGAAAAATCACAACGGATTTTGAAAATGATACGACATTGTCGTCCGGAGAAATTGCACGACTCAACTCATATAAGAGATATATGCTTAACCTTTTTGTCGAAATGTCTGGCAAAAACCTAATCAAGGAAAAAGTCCTTGAAGATATCCACGAGATTTTAGACCGAATACTGAACCCAGCTTCGCACCATTCTGATAACCCACTGCATCGGGCAGAGTTGAAGGATGCTATCGAAAAAGTAAAGGACCTGAAAAAGCATTTGAAAGCCTAGCGATTATCTATTGAGGCTATGTAAAGCGTATTCGACATCTCTAGTAGACTCCACAAATCGTCTAAAATTTTAGACAGAATTCTAGCTACTGGAATTCTGTCTTTTTGCTTTTTAGGTAATACAACCAACAATTCTGGAGTCACGCAATTTTTTTGGTAGTTATGAGAGAATATAATCTTGGATATTATCTTCAATAATACTTTAAGTATCATAATTGTACTGTCCTCAGGACTATATTAGGACTTGAGGAATTTAACGCATCCAGAATACTGAAAATGTGTTTCGTGATGCGCAACCACCTATCTTTGCCTCTAATGAAAAAGCTGGCAGGCATATTTCTGTTATTCTTTCTGGCGTTGGGGCTTACCCAGCCCGGCGGCTTTATGCAGCATTGTAACCTGCAACAAATGTATGCCGATTGCAGTGCAGAAGACCACGATATTACCCCGCTCGACTTTGTTTTTGAGCATCTTCTCAATCAGGAATCTGTAGTAGACCTGTTGGAAGGTGAGTATGATTGCCCGAAGGGAGACCACCCGCATGATCCGTTTCAGGCATCGCAGGCAGCAGCACAGGTGATGGTTTGTGTAGCACCGCAACTGAATCCCTTTGCCATTGTGAAAAAGACAGTAACTATTGTTCCTGAAAAGGAATATTTCGCATACAACAGCGATTTCCATTCTTCTGCTTTCCTGGCAGCTGTTTTTCGCCCTCCGATTGCGTGTTAGTAAATACACAGGTAGTGAACTGTGCCATTTGCCCAATTGGGTAGATGTGCTAGTTCAGTCAATTTATTCATTCAACACAGGGTTTTTGAAAAATTCAACATGAAGCGATTATTAACCGCTATGCTTTTGTGCATGGCATATATGACCTATGCGCAGTCTGATACTATTACTGTATCGGGCATCGTAAAAGAAGAACAAACACACCAGATAGTAGCATATGCTAATGTGGTGCTGAAAAAAGAAAAAGACAGCAGCTTTGTTGCAGGTACGGTAACAGGCGAGGATGGCAGGTTTGCCCTCAGCAATATTGCTACAGGTAGTTATTTTATAGAGGTCAATTATACAGGCTTCATTTCTGCAAGGCAGCCACTACTGGTAGGGCATCTCAGCAAATACCTGGATGCGGGTACAATCAATCTGGCTACAGATAGCAAGCTACTGAAAGATGTGGCTGTTGTTGCCAAAGCAGATGCCGTTGCTGCCAAGATGGATAAAAAGACCTTCAACGTAACGGACAACATCACACAAACAGGCGCATCTGTACTGGATGCCATGAAAAACCTGCCCGGTGTTACTGTGCAGGATGGCAAAGTGCAATTGCGTGGTAGTGATAAAATAGCTGTACTGGTAGATGGTAAGCAAACCGCTTTGACGGGTATGGGCAGCCAATCCGGGTTGGATAATATACCGGCATCTGCCATTGAGAAGATTGAAATCATCAACAATCCATCTTCTAAGTATGATGCGAATGGCAATGCGGGTATTATTAATATCATCTATAAGAAAGAGAAGAAAGATGGCTTTAATGGTAAAATAGGTATGGTAGCAGGTGCTGGTGCGCTGTGGGTAAAACAGGGAAACTATCCCACCATCAGGCCGCAATACACGGCTACGCCAAAGCTCAATCCATCTTTATCGCTAAACTACAGTAAGAATAAAGTAAATGTTTTTCTGCAGGCAGATGATTTGTATACAAAGACGCTGAACAAAAACGAATTTGTAGACAGGTATTATGATAACGGCACGATTGTAAAACAACAAACGGTAAGAAACCGAACCACCAATATTGTAACAGGAAGAACAGGGCTTGATTATTACATCAATGACCACAATACTATCAATGTATCAGCACTCTTCAGTAGTGAGAAGATACTGGACAAAGGCGATGAACCTTTCTTTAACGGCGACCTGTCGCAAAGACAACGCCTGTGGCGCTTTATAGAAGACGAGCTGAAAACAACGGCTACCGCTTCTTTGGGTTGGCAACACAAATTCAAGCAGCCGGGACGGTCGCTGTCTGTGACAGGCAACTATACATACCACCGCGAAAACGAGCAGTATTTCTTCACGAATATATTACCGACATACACGGGGCTCGATTCATTCAAACTATTGTCTGATGAGCATGTAGCCGATTTTAGCGCAGACTATGTACAACCGTTGAAGTATGGGCGTATAGAGGGTGGTTTGAAATTTCGTTATCGATACATCCCTGTTAACATGCGTTTTATTCCCGGGCTCAACTCTCCGTTGGATACCAATGCAGGTGGCTGGGCCAACTATGCAGAAACCATCCCTGCATTGTATGGCAACTATGTGTTCGAGAACAAAAAGTTTGAACTGGAAGCAGGTGTAAGGGTTGAGTATGTAGCTGTGCAGTACGACGTAAATCCAAATCACAACACTTACAAGAGCGATGGCTACAACTACACACAGCCATTCCCCAATGTAAGACTGGCGTATAAACTAAATGACAGGAACAGGCTCTCTTTCTTCTACAACAGGCGTGTAGATAGGCCAAACGAAGTAGATATTCGCATCTTCCCGAAGTATGATGATGTGGAGATAATAAAAGTGGGTAACCCTGCATTGAGTCCACAGTTTACAAACTCGCTGGAGCTGGGTTATAAAACCAGTTGGCGCAACGGTTACTTCTACACGGCTGCTTACCACAAAATAATGGATGCCACCATCACGCGTATAGCAAGTGTGGTGCCGGGTAGTACGCTTATCTACAACATCTTTCAGAATGCAGGTAGGAGCTATAACACAGGACTGGAGATGATGTTGTCTTACAACGCAGGTAAGCGCGCAGTCCTGAGCCTGAATGCTACGGGCTACAGAAACGAGATAGAGGCATTTACAGTCCTGAATAAATATCCTGTTGTCAATACATTTACCGCAGCCAAGCAGGAAATGTTTTCAGGCAATGTAAAGCTGAATGGATTGTTCCACCTGCCGTATAAGACTGATGCACAGCTTACTGCTATTTTTCTGGCGCCCGATATCATACCACAGGGCAGAATAGATGCACGTTTTTCTGTTGACTTGGGTTTGAAGAAAACAATACAGAAAGGCAGGGGCGAAATATTTCTGAATGCTACTGATATAGCCAATACACTGCGCATCAAAAAAGAAGTGCAAGGCGATGGCTTTCGTTATGTAAGTACGGACTACTGCGAAACACAGGTATTTCGCTTAGGGTATAACTACAAACTATAATGCCTTTTGTATGATAAAAGCACCCCGAAAAATTTGGGGTGCTTTTCATATCGCCTTCCCATCTGGTAGCTGTTATTAAATAGGATCAATCAATTTATTCATTGTCTACTTTACAGCCGTGTAGATTGTGAGAGCCATTCCTGGATGTTCTTTTCATAATGGGTAAACGACATGAGTTCTCTTGAATATTCTAACAAAAGAACTATATTAGATTATGAAGCGTTAAGGTTGCATCTAAATACTACTTTGTCTTTAATTCTAAAGTCGATAGACCAACAAATAGTCTGGTATGATATACATTAAATAAGATTAAATGTGTTAGCAACTGAGCATATGTTGTGAGATAGTTTGCTACAATGTTGCTACAAATTTGCTACAGGGAAAATGCTTTAATTTTAGTCTATCTTATTTGTTTTCAATGATTTATAATAAATGCTACAAAATACTACAGATGTGCAGTGTGAGAAAATTCTATAGTCTGTGTATCGTCCAGTATATAGCAGATACTTAATGTGATTTGCAACGGTAGCGGTATATGAATCAAAATGAATAAGGAGCCAATAAGGCTCCTTATTCTTATCTGTAGTTAGGTTCATATTATCTATAGTGATCATTTTTCTAAAATTTTAGATTTTATATAGGTTTGAGAAATAACCTCAGTATAAACTGCTTAAAGTCAAGCCTACACTGTCTTTCAAGGGGTATATACGCCAGAAAAAATCCCTCAGTTGGTTCGACACTCGTTCCGTAGACTCCACAGAGAAGAAATTGAAAGAAATCTAAAACCCCTGAAAGTATTTCCTGTAGCGGCTTTTCAGGGGTTCGACCTTTTAATAAAGAATTTATGATAATTTATGACATTCTGATAACCAGTTCTTTATGATTAACGTACTGTATATGTTTATATAGCTACAAATTCAATCAGATTAAATTTGTAGCTATATAGTTCTGTTCTATTGACAGGCAATTAGTTTCATAATTCATGCAGGATGCCATTAAAACTTTCTTCAAAACGTTCTTTATTTTCTTTCTCTGCTTGTAGAAAAGTTTTGCCTTCTGGGTTATCAATAATCCGTTCATTAAACCCATTGGTCAAGTACGCTTCATATGCAAACCCCCAATTTTTTAAGGAGCTTTCCATATAGGCCAATCCTATATTACTCTATGTAGCAGGTAATAATTGTGTTGCTGATACAGGCCTGTCAACAAATTCCCATTTAGAGCCATCATGATTCTGATTCACACCCGCATCTTAGTATTAATAAAACAGGATTAACAACATTTCTCTCCTGATTGAATAGGAGGACATTTCACTGTGTCGTAACTAAAATATACGCAACAGTATCCTTCTAGGCATAATGGGATAAAACACTCTATTTCAATCCTTTAAGATGTAATGTCTTAGTTGGTGGTTTTTCATACTTTAGGTGAACTGAATATTGTCATAAATTTTTATTCGCTGTATTCTCACAGCATTTAATATTGCTAACAACGCAACACCCACATCAGCAATCACAGCTTCCCACAAAGTAGCTACTCCTCCAGCGCCTAATGCAAGGACAATGATCTTCACAACCATTGCGAGAATTATGTTTTGCCAAACAATGTTTCTGGTAATTTTGCCTATCCTAATTGCCGCAACTATCTTTGAAGGCTGGTCATTTTGGATTACAATGTCTGCTGTCTCTATAGTAGCATCACTTCCTAATCCTCCCATCGCTATACCGGCATCTGCTAATGCAACAACAGGCGCATCATTTACACCATCCCCTACAAAGGCAATACGTTTTCCCTGATTTTTTAAAGCCTGTACCTTCTCTACTTTGCCTTCGGGCAGCAAATCGCCATAAGCGTTGTCAATTCCGATTTTCTTTGCTACATCATCAACTACAGCCTGCTTATCTCCAGATAACATTACTGTTTGAATGTTGAGAGCGTGCATGTCTTTTATAACCTGTGCTGCATCCTCTTTTATTTCATCCGAAATAGTTATGTAACCTGCATACTTATTGTTGATAGCCGTTACCACTATTGTATCAACAATTTCTTCCAACTCCTGAGGATATGAAATGTTGAACTTTCTTAACAGCTTCAAGTTACCTGCCAATACCTCTTTACCATCTATGTTACCTTTCAAGCCATGACCAGCAATTTCTTCAATTCTATCTATCTGCGCTTGATTGATTTCGCCTGCATAATCAGTGATTGCTTTAGCAATGGGATGAGTTGAGTTTTTTTCTAAGGTGGCTGTAAGTCTGATAAATTCTTCCTTATGTATTTCATTTGGTTCTATTTTCTGCACCTTAAATACTCCTTTGGTAAGTGTTCCGGTTTTATCCATTACCACAGCATTTATCTTAGTCATTACATCCAGGTAATTACCACCTTTAAATAAGATGCCATTACGTGATGCAAGTCCGATACCACCGAAATAGCCTAATGGTATAGATACTACCAACGCACATGGACAGCTAATCACTAAAAAAACTAATGCACGGTAAAACCAAGTTTGAAAACTGTAATTATCAAGAACAAAATAGGGCACAATGCAAACCACTAATGCCAGGGAAAAGACGATGGGTGTATAAACTTTGGCAAATCGGGAAATGAACAACTGTGTCTGTGATTTCCTCGCAGTAGCATCCTGTACCATTTCCAGAATACGACTTAGCTTACTGTCTTTAAATAAAGCAGTCACTTTTAGTTCTGTAACTGTATTTAGGTTTATCATTCCAGCATACACTGCTTCTCCTTTATACTTGTTGTCCGGCTGACTTTCTCCAGTAAGCGCAGCAGTATTGAAAGATGCACTATCAGACAATAATTCACCATCTAATGCTACCTTTTCTCCGGGTTTTATTTGTATGGTTTCTCCAATTTCAACCTGAGAAGGATCAACAACGCTGCTATTACCCTTTTTTATTACAGTCACAGTATCTGGGCGAATATCAAGTAAGGCTTTAATACTACGTTTTGCCCTGTTTACTGCTGCATCCTGAAACCATTCGCCAATTTGGTAGAAGACCATTACGGCAACTCCTTCTTCGTATTCACCAATAATAAATGCACCAATAGTCGCAACGCTCATCAGTACAAACTCATTAAAAAAGTCGCCTCGTATAGATTTTCTGAAAGCAAGTTCTAATACTTTTCTTCCAGCAAGAAAATATGCAACGAGATTAATAATGAGCAATGGAATATTAGGCAGTGCAATTTGAAATCCATATTCAAGAACCAAAAGCACAATTAATATAACTAAAGCTAAAAGCAAATCCCAATGTGCTTTCCAACCTGCATCTTCTTTTACTTGCTCATGCGAGTGCCCTTCATCTGTTTTCGCTATTATACTCATACTAATTATTGTTATTAATCTACTTGTCAAGTGTTGTTATGTTGTTAGTCAACCTATATAACATGAAAAAACTAATGTTCATGCGCCTCTCCTGCATTCGTCATTTTAGCCATCAGGAAAAATGCGCCTTTAGTTACAATTTTTGTATTCGGCGGAATGTTTACAATGGGTTTTATTTCCGTATATCCTACATCACAAGCACCACGAATAATTTGTATACGTTCAAAATTTGTTTCAGGTAGCTCTTTATGCCCGCTTTCTTCTTCTGAATGTTCATTTCCCTCATGTTCTTCAGAATGGGCTTCAGTTTTTTTATCTGTAAGAATGAAAATGTAATCTTTTCCTCCATTATTAACTATTGCTTCATCGGGTACTGCCTGATATACATTTTGACCTAAACTGATACGGGCAGTCACGCTCATACCTTCAATCAATCCCGTCTTATCATTTATAACATGAGCATGTACGGGTACAGCTTTTGTTTCATTCACGAAAGCCGTGCCGATTGAATAGATCGTTGCATCATATTCCTTTCCGGGATTGTTAGTTAGCGTAAAATGAATCGTTTGACCGGATGCAACTTTGGGTAAATCTTTTTCATAAACAAATAAGTCAAGATGTAATTCAGAATTATTAATGATTTGGGCAATGGAAGAATTAGCATCTACGTTGGAGCCTATCTGTGCAGTAATATCTGATATAGTCCCACTTATTGGTGCGGTTATATTTAACGTGGAAGAAATACTGCCTGATGCTGATACCCCTAATGCTGATAATTGCCCTTGAAGTGCATTTCGCTGCGCTCTTAACCCATTAAGTTCAGCTTCAACTTTCTGTAGATTTTTTAAAGGGGCTGCATTGCCTGCAACAAGCTCTTTTTGTCTCTTTTGTTCTTGTTCTGCATATTTTATCTGGGCATTTATTGAGATAAGCTGTTGCTGAATACCTGACAATTCAGTATTGACGATTGTACCTATTATCTGCCCTTTGCGAACATAGCTACCTGGTTGCACATTAATGCTCCGAACAATACCGCCCGATAACGAAGTTATAAGTGCCTTATTTTGGTTAGGAACTGCCAAAGTACCATTTACACTTAATGAGCTGGTCAGGTTTTTCATTTCTATCGAGCCAAGTACAATTCCCGCCGTTTTCATCTGTTCATCATTGATGGAAACAAGATTGCTTTCCTCATGAGTTTCCTCTGGTTCTATTTGTTCCGTTTTTGTTTCGGTCTTATTGCCACATGCCCCAAGTAATATTATGCACGTAACAGACCATATTGTTTTATAAATTCGCATTATTACTTGTTTAAATAGTAGTTCAACTGAATTGCTTGTTGGTTATATTGATGCAGAGCTTCTAAATAGTTCTTACGAATATCTGTTGCCTGATTAAGGTATTGAGATAGTTCTGCAAAGCTGATCTCGCCGCCTTGATAGGATAGATTAGCCGCTTGTATTATTGCATCAGCTTGCGACAAACCAACGCTCTCATAATATTGCAACATCTGGTTGCTCTTATCTAATGATTGGGATGCCTGTTGCAACTGTGCTGCTAAAATCTGGCTTTCATAATTGTATATAGTTTGCTGATAATCCTGTTCCAGTCTTGCAGCCTTGATCTTATTTCTATAGTTGCCAATGCCAAAGATTGGCACTCCCATAGTTATAGAAAAGCCGGAAAATGGATTAGACAACCCATATAAACGCTGTGAAAAGAAACGTCCTGAAAATTCAGGCATGGCACTCAATCTTGCTATTTTTAAATCTGCGTTTGCTACATTAATAGCTTGTTGCTGTACCAACAAAGAAGGATGCTCAGTTAAAACAGGTAAATAATCAGTTTCAATTTTACCAAGCCTTGTATTCTCAGGCAGATATATTGTATCTGTATTTAATAAGGCTTTTAGCGCAGTTTGCTGCACCTGGATGTCGTTCTGAATGGTTTGTAATTGCAATCGCACCTCCATGCTTTTAGCATTTGCGGAAATACTATCCAATCCTGCACTTTCTCCGGTCTTGACACGCAGCCGTGCTATAGCTGCGGATTCGCTGTAAAAGCTGTCTAATTGCTGCCATAGCTGTTGCCGATTTTGGTGATACCAAAGCGTGTAATATGTAGTCTGAAGGTTACGCTTTATCTCTAATGCACGTAATTGCTTCGTATAAGTAAATGATCGAACCTGCTGGCGAAGCATACTTCTACGGGCGGAATATATACCCGGCCACTCGATACTCTGCGATACACCAATTTTCAGTATGCCTTGATTATCTGATGGGCGTAAGTCTTCATTTTCGGCGAATATCCCTGTTTTGGGAATGTCAAAATAGGTTCCAGTAAGAGATTGAGAACGTCTAAGTGCAATATCACTGCTCTTTAGTTGCAGATTACTTTGCAAGGCAATATTGTAGGCATCTTCAAATGAAATACGTGTGCTTCCGGTAAAAGCATCAACGGATGACTGTGCCTTACTTGGAACAGCTTGCAAGCCAAATAACAAGACCATGACAGTTATTACTACACTTTTATTAATCCTGTTATTCTTTGTGAAGATGATATAGAGCAACGGTAATACAACCAGCGTTAAAAATGTGGCTGTGACCAAACCGCCAATTACAACTGTTGCCAATGGTTTTTGTACTTCCGCACCAGCACCTGTAGATAGTGCCATCGGCAGAAAGCCTAAAGAAGCTACAGTTGCCGTCATTAGTACAGGGCGCAATCTTATTTTTGTGCCTTCAAACACTCTGTCTATCACATTATCCATCCCGTCTTTAGCTAATTGATTAAATGTTCCTATCAATACAATTCCATTCAAAACAGCTACTCCGAACAATGCTATAAAGCCAACTCCTGCGGAGATAGAAAACGGCATTCCTCTTAGCAACAATGCAAACACGCCGCCTATAGCAGCCATAGGAATAGCAGTGAAAATAAGTGCGGCTTGTTTTACAGACCGGAATGTGAAATACAATAGCACAAAAATGAGGAACAAGGCTACTGGAACAGCAATTTGAAGGCGGTCAGATGCCTGTTCTAAATTCTCGAATGTGCCGCCATAAGTAAAGTAATAACCAGTCGGCAGTGGAAAATTTGCCAGTTTTGCCTGTATATCCTTTACAACACTTTGCACATCTCTGCCTTTTACATTAAAGCCAACTACTACCCTTCGTTTAGCATCTTCCCTGCTTATCTGTGCAGGACCTTCCTTAAAAGATACTTTGGCAACCTGGCTTAATGGAACCTGGTTGCCATTAGCAATAGGCACATATAGATTTGCTACGTCTTCAATAGATGTACGGTATATACTGTCAAGCCGCACCACTAAATCAAACTTCCTTTCGTTTTCAAATACAACACCCGTCTTTGTTCCTGCGAAAGCTGCGGTTACAATACGGTTTACATCAGCAATATTCAATCCATACGCCGCCATTTGTGTACGGTTATAATTAATGGTAATTTGAGGTAAGCCTGTGGTGCGTTCAATTTGGGGATCGGTCGTGCCATCAACAGATTGAACTACTCTGCCCACGTCATTTGCTATAGAAGCAAGGGTTTCTATATTTTCCCCGAATACTTTAATAGCTACATCCTGACGAACGCCTGTCATCAGTTCATTGAAACGCATTTGTATTGGCTGATTGGCTTCAAAAAACACTCCTGGTATGGCTTCCAGTTTTTCTATCATCCTCTGAGCCAATTCCTGATAGTCATCTGTTGTAGTCCATTCCTTTTTATCTTTAAGAACAATGATGAGATCTGTGGCTTCCGGCGGCATCGGATCTGTCGGTATCTCTGCGCTGCCTGTTTTACCAACTACCTGCTTTACTTCGGGAAAAGATTTTATAATGCGCTCTGCCTGCATAGAAGTTTCTATGCTTTGTGACAGTGATGCTCCCTGCGGCAATATGCAGTGGAAAGCATAATCACCCTCTTGTAACTGAGGTAGAAATTCGCCGCCCATACGTGTGAATATAAATATCGTTATCAGCAATAAAATACCCGCTATACTTACTATTATATATTTTAGCCTTATCGCAGCTTTAAGGATCGGCTCATATTTTCTCTGGAAGAAATCCATCATCCTGTCAGAGAAGTTTCGTTTATGTACAGTATTTTTTGGTAATGCTAATGCGCACATCATCGGGATATAAGTAAGCGACAGAATCAATGCGCCTAATATGGCAAAACCTACTGTTTGTGCCATAGGGCGGAACATCTTCCCTTCAATGCCGACCAGTGTAAGAATAGGTATGTACACGATTAGGATAATTATTTCCCCGAACGCTGCACTACTCCTGATTTTTGATGCTGATTGATACACTTCTTCATCCATCTCTTTTTGAGACAGTTTCCCTGTCATCTTTCGCATTCCTAAATGGTGCATTACTGCTTCAACAATTATCACAGCACCGTCCACAATAAGCCCAAAATCAATAGCGCCTAATGACATCAGGTTAGCACTTACCCCAAAAACGTGCATCATTCCCAAAGCAAAAAGCATAGATAAAGGAATTGCAGAAGCCACTATCAATCCTGCCCTGAGATTACCAAGAAACAGTACAAGTACAAAAATTACAATTAGTGCGCCTTCAATAAGATTTGTTTTCACGGTACTGATAGCCCGGTTTACAAGGTTTGTCCGGTCTATGTAAGGCTCTATTACAATATCTAGTGGCAGTGACTTTTGTATAGTAGCCATTTTCTCTTTTACCTTAGCTACAACATCCGAACTATTAAACCCTTTAAGCATCATTACGATACCCCCCACTACCTCACTTTCCCCGTTACGGGTCATTGCTCCGTAACGCACTGCACTTCCCATACGGGGCGTAGCTACATGCCGTACCAAAACAGGTATTCCGTTTACAGATTTAACGACAATATTTCCGATGTCTTCCAATGAAGAAACAAGTCCTATTCCCCTTATGAAGTATGCGTTTGGTTTCTTATCAATATAGGCACCTCCTGTGTTTGCATTATTGTTTTCCAATGCTTTAATTAAGTCAGCAACGGTTACGTTCATTGCCTTTAGCTGGTTAGGGTCTATAGCTACTTCATATTGTTTCAGCATTCCGCCGAAAGAATTTACTTCTGCAATTCCCGGAGTACCGTATAATTGCCGGGCAACGATCCAATCCTGCATCGTCCGCAAGTCTGTTGCAGAATATTTATGTTCAGCACCTTTCTTTGGGTGAATGATGTACTGATACACTTCACCTAAACCAGTGCTTACCGGAGCTAGCTCCGGGGTTCCCATGCCTTCAGGTATTTGTTCCTCTGCCTGTTTTAATTTTTCTGTGATGAGCTGCCTTGCGAAATAAATGTCAATATCATCATGGAATACCACCGTTACAACAGATAGTCCAAAACGGGATATGGAACGTATTTCTGTTAAGTAAGGCAGGTTTGCCAGGCTTTGTTCAATGGGGTATGTTACAAACTGCTCTACCTCTTGGCTGGCGAGTGTGGGCGCATTCGTAATGATTTGTACCTGATTATTGGTGATGTCCGGTACGGCATCAACGGGTAGTCTGGAAAGCGAATAAACACCCCAGACAATAAGCATCATCGTAAATATGCCTACAGCCAACTTATTTTTTATAGAAAAATAAATGATCCTATCTAACATTGTTTTTAGTATAGTTGAATGTAAAAAGCAGACTAAGCCCTATGAGGGCTAACCTGTTTAAAAAATTAATTCAGACTTATACTAACTGTGGAGGCTGCCAGATGGGAAGGGAAATTTCAATTACATCTGAAGATATAAAATCGGTATGCAACGGAGGTACTACAATCTGTATTCTATCAGGTATTACAACAGAACTGTAAATAATAGAAAAACCAGCACAACAGGCACAGTGACAAAATGGAGAACAAAGATCAACTTCCTTATGATTATCAGAGTGTTCCTTCACTGGTTTTGTTAGGAGCGAACTATTATCAACCTTTGTAATAGGCATTGCACCCATGTCTGCACAAGGTAGGCAGCTCAGGATCAAAACAAGTATGGCTAATATGGAAGCCGTTAAACGCATTGGTAAGTAAAAATAGCTTTTTTGTAATAAAGTTTACTAAACTGTATCATAAAATGATATATTATACTTAAAAATAACTTGAAAACCCTACCTGTATTCCGGCGGTTTTACTCAATGGGTTACCCAATAAGTCTGACTTCCAGCTATACCTGTAATTAAACCTTAGTACCGTTTGCGGGGAAGGTCTCCAGCTAATGGCAGGCACAATAGCATAATAGTGATCTGAAATATTATCGCCTGTCTCGTTGAATCTGCCAACATTATAATCAACGTACTCAAAACGGAAGGCAGCATTGATTACCGACTTATTAAACCCAAATATATTTCCCGTATATAGTGGTTGAACAATATCGGCAAAACCGCCTCGCTGCCTGCTGGCATATTGCTGCGTGTAGGTAGCCGGTACATCTACATATACCCATGCCCATTCTGCATTTATAAAGGTTCTCAAACGAGGTAAGGTAGAATTGACATCAACCGCAAATACATCAACCCTGCGCCTTTTATCCAGTTCCAAGCCATCATCCTGAAATTTGTTATAAACACCACCCATATAAGACAAACCTACTTCTGCTATTCTTTTATGCCTTATTGCACCTTTTGCCGTAACCAACGGCACGCCATTAAAACTTTCTTCAAATCGTTCCCTGTTTTCTTTGGCGGCTGGCAAAAATGTTTTCCCTTCACTGTTATCAATGATCTTATCATTAAAGCCATTCGTAAGGTATGCTTCATAAGCAAGCACCCAATCCTTTTGAAATTGCTTACCATAAATCCCAAATCCTACATTACTCCAAGTGGCGGGCAGCATTTGTGTAGCCGATACAGGGCGATCTACAAACTCCCATTTAGGGCCGTCATGGTTTTGGTTAAATGCGCCGATAGGGTTCATTATTACGCCACCTCTTACATTGAATAGTGGGTGAAACTCAATGTCTAATGCAGCAAATTCTATATTAATTTCCTTTGTCCCATCTTCAAATTCTATTTCCGATAAAAACTTAATTTTGCGGGATATGCTTGATGCAACAAATAAGGTGAACCTGCGCATTTGAAACTGATGTCCTTCCGTAATGCCATCTGTACCAAGATGCTGATAATTGGCTTCTACATATCCGCCCAAAGCAACAGGTAGTTTGCCAACTGATAAAAAGGGACGATTATACACCGCATCCATATTAAGCAACATACCCGTACTATCAAGTGGCTTTCTTCTAAAAAGCGTATTGTCTATCTGGGCTGTAGTAGTTTTTGCTATCAATAAGCAAAGCAGGACAAAAAATATTTTTCGCATTTATACTTGTTTTCTCAAGTCAATAAAAAGTTTGTCACCAGTGATTGATACCGGAAAGCTGCGCAGATTTTCTGCTGCTGGGCTTTGCGTCACCTTGCCCCATTTATCAAATTCGCTGCCATGAGCAGGGCATATAAGCTGGTCGCCAGCTACCTGTAATTCAGCACCCTGATGACTGCATTGCATTAATAGAGCACTATAATTATTTGCATCAAGGCGATAAATGCAAATTGGAAATTGCAGTTCATCGTTACGGATAATAATATAGGGCAGTACCTTGTTGCTGGATATAAAATCATCCAGGCTGACAAGTATTCCTTTATCAGTCAGTTTGCCAGAGGTGTACTTAACAACAGTGCAGCTTTCCAGTGCCGATAATAGGAAACTGCTGCTAATACATGCAAAACACCCCTGTTTGAGAAACGTTTTCCTATTCATATTTATAAGCTTTCTAGGAATATTATTAATTGTTGTTTTTCCTCTTTTGAGAGCGCTTTGTATTTGTCACGGGCATGTGCACCTTCCCCACCATGTAATAAAATAGCCTCTTCTATACTCCTCGCCCTGCCATCGTGTAGTAAATAATAAGAACCACCTTGTGATATTTTAGCAAGCCCCAAACCCCAAAGTGGAGGGGTCTTCCATTCGTAGGTTTTTGCGCTGCCTTCGGTATATCCGTCATCCAGTGCATTTCCCATATCATGCAGCAGCAAATCAGTATATGGAGCGAATGTCTGATAAGACAATGCAGCAATCGAAGATGCACTTGTTTTTAATTCAGCAACGTGACACTTATTGCAATTGATTTGTGTAAATAGACCTTTACCTGCAATGGTATTTGCATCGCCAGTGTTCCTGGGAACCGGTGCTTTTAGTGTCTTTAAATAGAATACAACATGCTGTACGGTTTGATTACTTACTTCAGGATCAATTTCTTCTCCACTATAGGTGTCATAGGGCTCATAAGTGGATACAATACCCATATCCTGGTTATAGGCACCGGCAGTTTGTTGTAAAAGATTATAAGCTGCCCCTTTTTTGCCAAACCTGCCGATATATTTACCTGCATTATCGATACTTCCCTCACGTAATGTTATATAGTTCTTTAATGAAACCCAATTCGTCACGCCACTGATACCATCGCCATCTCCATCATTGGGGTCTGCCATTGCAAGAATATCTGCATCTGATACAGCATCTAAAAAACCAAGGCCTGTATTTGCGGGAGGGGTGAATTTGGAGAAAGTTGCAGCGGCTGGAATTGTTTCGGGCTGGTGGCCTGGTATTGCCCTGTTTTGAAGTTGTGGCCCTCCGGCATGTAAAAAGAGATTTCCTTGCTCATTGATTTGCCCAAAACGGGTAAGGGTAGTAAAAGGATGACCTTTACCATCCCCAGCATGACAACTACCACATGAAGTCGAAACAAACAGTGGACCTAACCCTGTTTCTTTCGTGAATACATCATTGTTAAAAGCTATGTCACCTTTAAGGAACATTGCACGTTGTTCATCAGATAAGCCTTCTACAGGGCCATCTAATGTTTCATGATCTTCCGGTGCGGCAGGTTCCAGTTTTTTGCAAGAAAGTGGAACTGATAAAACTATCAGTAAGACATATAGAAATCTTTTCATGTTGCAAAGAAACATTATTTTAGATAAACCTAAAAAATATTTTCTACAACACGAATTTTTTTAATTTTTACAACATTCGTCCCAGGTAGTATATGCTTTCGGGTCGCCTTTGATATCATCGGCATTAAAGCCAACAGCTACAATTGCCTGACGTATTTTATCGGGATTTGTTTTTGAAGTATTATAGACGATGCTTACAATTTTTGTTTTTTCGTCAATATCAACCCGCTTAATTCCTTTCAGTTTGAACACAGCCTCTTCGAGCCGTTTACCACAGCTTTCACATTTTTTGCAATGATCGCAGTAAATCGATGTTTTAATATTAACAGAGGCTACTTTCGATTGTGCATTGGCTGCGTTGTTCAAAAACAAAATAAGCAGTGTAATAATAACGTTAGTTAATCGCATATAAATATTTAGAGATTTTATTTTCTTAGAACATTAATGGTGGTAATGAATATAAAGAAACTGAAAAACTATTTCATAAACGCGTTGTTTTAATAAAACAACATTAACAGCACTTCTCTCCTGATTGAATGGGAGGACATTTAACTGTGCCATAGCTACAAAATACACAACAGTCTCCCTCTATTGGTTTTAATCCTGAATGACAGCTTTCACATTCATAAAAATATTGACAAGCATCAACAGGCATTGTTTCTTCTTTTCTGTGTCCACACGCCGGACAAGTAATAATTGATTGTAATCCCACCGTCTTAATTTTGTTATGTAACCTCATTCTGTAGTAATCTAATATCGAGGCTAATAATAACCCAAACATCCCGATGTATATGAGGGCAGTCCAATAATCGGCAGTTATGAATAAATAACTATAAAATATCAAAATGGAGCTTGGTATAGCTGACAATAAAGGCCACATACATCTATGCTTGCGATAGGAAAAAAATAATCCCGATAGTGATATTAGAACCAGTCCCAGGAATGCCCACATCGTCCATCCCCCAAATAGTTCAAAACTTCCTAACCCGAAAGATGCAAGTAAAAATCCAAATAATGGGAAACAACAGGGTGACGCCATCGCAGTCACAAATAAAAAGGCCGTACTTATTTTATCTACCTGAAATCGCATACGTTTAAAGTTACAAGAAAAGGCTGTACGTCGCATTACTTCATGTCTATCCGTCAACTTTATGATACCTCCTAAGTAATGTTAGTTTGATTTCAATTGTTAAGTAATCTCTTGATAAAATTCATGCTAACTTTTTAACTAAAACAACCCTAATATTGAAAAAAATAGTATAGTCGTTGATTTTTCTTTATATTTGGTGTAATGAGAAAACTGGTAATTATATTATTCCTGTTTTGCTATACTGCTGCGACGATAGGGCTATCGTTCTCATTAAATTATTGCGAAGGTAAACTATCTGGTATTTCTTTTGATTTTTCCGCCATCCAATGTTGTTGTGATGATAAAGTGGATAAAGATTGCTGTGATGGTAAAATTATTAAAATCGAAAAAACTGATGATCATAACAGACTTACGGAAAATCTGTCTCAACTAAAGATCTCTTGTAACCTGCCAGAAGTTCTCAATTCGTTTCCTGGTTTCGATATACCGCAATATGACTATCAAGCCCAACATCAACATCAATTAAGACCTCCTCAGGTCATCTCTCCTAAGTTTCGGCTATATATTCTGCACTCAGTTTTCAGGATTTGATATTTCTGTTCAAATTCAGCAGCATTATATCTTTTCATTATTAAAAACTTAGGACTATGAAAAAGTTCTCAACTTTCTTAATTGCGTGTTCTTGCACGTCATTCGCTTTTGGCCAAAGCCAGTTAGATAATTATTTTAATGGTTCCACCACTTTTACTGAAATAGCAGGTACAAGTCATGGGTTGACCGCACCTCATGATTTAGATTTTGTGCCTACAAGGCCGAATGAATGGTGGGTACTGAATAAAGAAGCAAACGGTGGAAGTGTTGTAATATTCTGGAACCCGGGTAAAAGCAACCAGGCACATCAATTCCGCAAAGATTCGCACAATGACCACTTCATGGCACGCGCAGTAGCTATTGCCATGGGCGAAAACAATGAGTTTGTTTCAGCACAGGAAATTAAAAACACTGCCTCAGCGTCCTCTACATTTATGGGACCTGCTTTATGGTCAAGTGATACATCAATATTTGCGCGTATGCATCAAAATAATTGGGTTACAGGCCAATTATTAGGTAGTCATATCGATATGTTGCACCAGAGCCCTTTTGGTATGGGGGTGGCATATGATAATGCACGTGTATATTGGTATTTTGATGGCCACAATAGTAATATCTGTAAATATAATTTTGGAGATCCTCATGGGGTTGGTGAGGATGACCATTCTGATGGCAGGATACATCGTTATACAGATGTCGTTGTTACAAGGAAAGCTAATGTACCAAGCCATATGGCACTTGATAGGGTGAATAACTGGCTGTATATAGTAGATGCCGGAACTAACAGGATAATACGTATGAAAACAAATAGTGGTACGGTTGGTGCTAATCTTACAGTGCCTTCAACAGCTAACGAACCACTTGCAGAATATAAAGCGGTGACAGGTGCTACTGTTGAAGTAGTAGTAGCTTCAGGGTTAACATCTCCATGTGGTATTGATTACAGGAGCGGGAGAATAGTTGTTAGTGATAATGCTACAGGTAATATTCACGTTTATAATGTTTCTGGATCTATGCCAGCTACATCAGTAGGCACTTTAATTACAGGTGGCCCGGGTGTAATGGGTGTGCGTATAGATAACGAGAACAAAATATGGTACGTAAACAATACCACGAAAAAACTGATGCGAATAGATAACCCGAACGTGCTGTCAATTCCTGAAGTATCAAAAAATATCAGTTATACTATTTACCCCAATCCTACATCCGATATAATAAATATTGACTTGAATGAAATAAATGGAAAAGACAAAGTAAGAATAGTTATTACCGACATCACAGGCAAGCAAGTACATTCATCCGTTATCGGTGACACCCATAATACCATTAGCACCTCTACATGGCCAAAGGGTATTTATATGGTGAATATAGTGAGTAATGGTAATGTTGCTACAGAAAAAGTAGTCGTTCAATAATAATATCGCTCCCGAAAAACATCCCGTATTAAACGGGATGTTTTCTTAATCATACTTTTATGAAGCTATATGGTTATCTGCTATTGGCAGTTAGCGCATTATCTATTTATGCGTGCAGAGATAAAACATCGGCAAACCCAGAGCCTATTGCCGGTAAAGGTGGTAATGCCATACTTAATATAGTGGCCAAACACCACAGTAAGAATATAGATAGCATAACTGTGTATATAAAATATAATACACAGGATGCTACTGTAGTTTATGATGATTCAGTAAAAGCTGTAATGAAGGATAATAAGCCGATAGCAACTTTTACAAATCTAAAAGCCGGGAAATATTATATATATGGCTTTGGTTGGGATCCAAGTATTTCAAGCGCAGTAAAAGGTGGTATCCCTTATACCATCACAGAAGATAAACAATTAAATATTACACTCCCTGTATCTGAAACGCATTAATACGGAGAAATGAAAGATAAGCTCACTTATTGCATACTCTTAATTTGCTTTTGCATAGCAGTGTATGCTTGTAAGCATAAACCATCGCAGGCTTTAGCCGTTGGCTCATATGGCAATTTCCCAGCGGAAGTTGGTAAAATTATTGTCGATAAATGCGCAACTGCCGGCTGTCATAATGCAACAAGCTATATGAATAGCGGAGGGTTATTATTAGACTCTTGGGATCATTTATTTAATGGTGGTAATAGCGGTGCCGTAGTAGTTCCCTATAGTATAGACTACAGTTCCTTACTTTATTTCATTTGTCCTGATTCTGGTATTGGTACAACTGCAGAGCCGAGAATGCCTTTAAATGCTACACCATTAACAAAGGAAGAATATATTACCATACGTGATTGGATAGCTAGTGGAGCACCTGATAATAATGGCAATATTCCATTTGCGGAAAAAGCAGATACAAGACAAAAGATATATGCCATACATCAGGGCTGTGATGAAGTGGGTGTAATTGACGTGGAAAGAAGCGTGGTAATGCGTTATATACAGATTGGAATAAAGCCTTATCCAGAGAGCGCAACACACATACGAATAGATAAGGAAGGAAGATATGCTTATATATCTATGTGGTACGACCAGCGCATTTATAAAATTGATACACATACAGACAAAGTAGCCGGCGTTATAGAAATGGGAGATTCCTTTTGGAACGTTTTGCATCTTTCAAATGACGGACAGAAGATTGTAGTCACAAATGGCGACAATTTTGACCTCATGCAAATCAATACTGCAACATCTCAAACACAAAAATTAACCAACAATGATTTTGTTAATCCTCATGGTGTAGCAAGCAATGCTTCATTTGATACATTCTACGTCAGCAGTATGTTTGGCAATACATTGTATAAGTTTGCTCCAGGGTTTAATAAAAAGATTAGCATTGATAAGCTACCATTAACAACCATTTCAGGTGCGACACCAGACCCTTACGACGTAGTGATGGCACCTGATTATTCTAAATATTTTCTAAGCTGCGCAAAATCAAATGAGATTAGGGTTTTTGATGTCAAAACAGATAGCATCAAGAAAATAATATCGGTAGGGGCTGTACCGCAGGCAATGGCTTTATCTGAAAGCCAACCATATTTATTCGTAGCTTGTATGGAAGACAATACAGTAGGAACCGGGTTCAGAGGTTCTGTATATGTTATCAACTATAATACCCTTGAAGTAGTAAAGAAAATACAAGGCAAGTTTTTTCAGCCACACAGTATTACAATTGATGAGAAGAATAACACTTTTTATGTATTCAGCCGAAATCAGAACTTCGATGGGCCGGCTCCTCATCATCAAGGTCCATGTAGTGGCAGAAATGGATTTTACAGTATATATTACCTGAATACGTTGGAGCCGGTCAATAACAAACGTTATGAGGTGTTAGTAGACCCTTATATCTGCGATACTCGATTTAAATAAGAAAGTTGTTGCTCTATGTAAAAGTGACTTTTCGGAAAGCCTTGCCTTAACTTGTTCGAAAACAATCGATATTCAATATGTCCATTGAATATCGACTCTTGCTACAAGTTTGCTACAAAGTTGCTACAAAGAAAGTGTTTAGTTTATTTTCTATGTAATTCATTTTCAATTATTTGGATGAAATGCTACAAAATGCTACCTGTATGCAAGCAAGAAATTTGTCTAGTCCTACGTGGGGTTTACACCTAATGTGAGTTAGAGTAATAGTTGCACGTACATTAATAGATAAAGGAGCCAAACTGGCTCCTTTATCTATTCGTCTAACTGGTTCATATTATCAATAATTGCCAGTTTTCTAAAATTTTATATTTTGAACGAGTTTTTAAAAACATCTCACTACAAACCGCTTGAAGTCAAGCCTACACTGTCTTTCAATGGGTATATACGCCAGAAAAAATCCTTCAATTGGTTCGACACTCGTTCCGTAGACTCCACAAATTTTCTAAAATTTTAGACAGAATTCATTTTATGAATTCTGTCTTTTTTTGCAACTTTCATCTGTCAAATTGGACTTCATGACATTAATCATATTGTTATGCGTCTATTGGGTTTAGTTTTACATGCCCTCATTAAAGTGTGTAGCTATGAAATATCGCATAATAACTATGTTGCTAGGCTTATTGCTATTATACGCATGCAGCAAATCTGATAGCGTCACTAACACTGATAGTATTACATCAACGCTTACTGAATATCAAATAAAGCGTCCTGTCAGGTTTCCCGAAATGTACATTCCTAATGATAACAAGCCTTATAAGGAACGCATAACATTGGGTCGCATGTTATATTACGATCCCATTCTTTCAAATGACGGACGCTCCTGTTCAAGTTGCCATTTACAGACAATGGGGTTCACTATTGCTGGTAGTGCAGGTAGCATGCCTGTCTTACCGCATGTAAACCTCGGTTGGAATACAAACTATATGTGGAATGGCTCAAAAAAAGGTACGTTGGAAGATGTTATGATATTTGAAACAGAAGAGTTTTTTGCAACGGATCTAAATAGGATCAACAATAATGAGAAGTATGTACAGCTTTTTCGTCAATCTTATGGTATTGATAAAATAACACACAAATATATTGGATATGCATTAGCACAATTCACAAGGACGCTCATATCTGACAATACAAAGTATGACCGATATATGAATGGTACTGATGTCTATACATACAATGAAGAAATGGGTAGGAAGATATTTTTTAGTGAAAAAGGAGATTGTTTTCACTGTCATGTCACACTAATTACTACAGATAATGACTTTCATAATAATGGCCTAGACAGTATTTATACCGCTGATAAGGACAAAGGTTTGTATAACGTAACCAAGAGCGTAAACGATTTAGGGAAATTTAAAACCCCAAATTTGAGAAATGTTGCCCTACGTAAAACATTCATGCATGATGGTCGCTTTACTTCTTTGGAAGAAGTAATTGACTTCTATAATTCTAAAGTCAAAAAGTCTGCTTCGGTTGATCCTGTAATGTTGAAACCTGGTAAAGAAAATGGATTGCAGCTTAGTACAATAGAAAAATCACAACTGATTGCGTTTTTGAAAACGCTCACAGATAGCACATTCATTTCCGCAGTGGAGTTTAGTAAGCCTTGATATATTAAAATGCTTATTTGAAATATGACAACAATCATCGTGTATTCTAATAAAGGACATATTTATCTTTTATTGACCATATTAGCTTTGTTGTGATAAATGCATTGTTTCCAAGCAATACTGTACGCTGTATAAAAACTAAGTTTATGGGACGCCTATTTGTTTTATGTTTATCATTATCTATCGCCTCTTCTTGCCAAAAAGATAAAAGTCACGAGATAAATAATCAGATTAACATATCTATAAGTTCTCCTACTGAAAAGCAGATATATGCGAGAGGAGATACTGTTTTTATAAAGGCGGATATTACCTCCGTGTCAGGTATTCACGGTTATACAACTTCCATCTATTCAGATACAGGAGAAGAGCTTTATAAGATTGAGGAGCATGCCCACGGCAAAAATGTTACAGTAGACAAATATTGGGTGTATAAAACAGATTTGCAAAATGTTGGTGATTTACAATTGGTTATAAATGCTATCATCAACCACGAAGGAGAGACAATAGAGTGTAGAAAAAATGTATATACAAAATAAAGATATTATTAAAAGACATTTTTATCTTTATTATGATTATAGTCATACTTTTTTAAAACTATCGGATACATTTTTGTCTTTCAAACACTAATTCTTAACTACATAAAACTAAATACAATGAACAGAAAAAACATGGTTGTATTAATGCTCTCGATGAGCGCTTTTATTTATAGCTGTGGTGGCGGTGGAGAAGAGAAATCAGTAAGAGATCAAACGCCGGATCCTGGTAAAAATGAATATGTAGATCCTAATAAAGATGTCAATCCAAAAGGCATTGGCAAATTTACCAATGTAGAACTGACGCACCCGCTGGATGTAAACATGGTGAAGGGCGGTGAATCTGTATATGATGTAAAATGTAGCTCTTGCCACAAACTGACTGACGAAAAATTGGTAGGTCCGGGATGGAAAGGAGTGACAGACAGAAGACAACCTGAATGGGTAATGAATTTTGTGACGAATGTAGATGAAATGCTGGATAAAGATGCAGAGGCAAAAGCTATGATGGAAGTTTGTATGGTGAGGATGCCTAATCAAAACCTAACTGACGCTGAGGCAAGAAATATACTGGAGTTCATGAGAAAGAACGATGGTAAAAACTAAAAATCACGCCTAAAAAATAAATATGAAACATTACAAATTAATGCTTTGTGCATTAGGGGCAGTTATTGCCGGACAAAGCTGTAAAATGAAAGATACGGGAAATGTTGTTCAGGGAGATGCAGCATCCAAAGTATATGTAGCTCCCGGCAAGTATGATGAGTTCTACAATTTTGTATCTGGTGGTTTTAGCGGGCAGGTATCTGTATATGGTATTCCTTCCGGCAGGTTGTTGAAAGTAATCCCGGTTTTTTCTGTAAACCCGGAAAATGGTTATGGTTTCAGTGAAGAAACGAAACCGATGCTGAACACTACTGCCGGTTTTGTGCCGTGGGATGATGAACACCATCTTGCGTTATCGCAAACGAATGGCGAACATGATGGACGTTGGATATTTGCCAATGCCAACAATACGCCACGTGTAGCACGTATCAATCTGGGTACTTTCAAAACGGATGAAATTCTGGAGATACCCAATAGCGGTGGTAACCACTCTTCTCCTTTCATTACAGAGAACACAGAATATGTAATTGCTGGTACTCGTTTCAGCGTACCGTTAGGAGAGGCTGACGTACCTATTAGCAGCTTTAAAGAAAATTTTAAAAGTGTAGCCTCATTCATCAATGTAGATCAAGGTACCGGTAATATGAAGATTGCATTCCAAATTGCGCTTCCTGGCATGAGCCTCGACTTGTCTCGTGCTGGTAAAGGTCCGTCTCATGGGTGGTTTTTCTTCTCTACCTACAATACAGAGCAAGCAAATACATTGTTGGAAGTGAATGCTTCTCAAAAAGATAAGGACTTTATAGTAGCTGTAAACTGGAAAAAAGCTGAAGAGTATGTAAAGGCTGGCAAAGGAACTAAGATGAAAACCCGTTACTATCATAATAAGTGGAATGAAGAAACACATTCTGCTACTTCTGAACTGGAACAGGAAGTATTGGTGTTAGACCCTGCAGAGCTGAAAGATATGGTATATATGATACCTTGTCCTAAGTCTCCTCACGGTTGTGACGTAGACCCTTCTGGTGAATACATAGTAGGTAGTGGTAAGCTGGCTGCTTTGATACCTGTGTTTTCTTTCAACAAGCTGATGAAAGCAATAAATGATAAAACATTTGAAGGAGAGTATCAGGGAATTCCTGTGGTGAAATATGAAGCAGCATTGCATGGCGAGGTACAAAAACCAGGCTTAGGTCCATTGCATACAGAGTTTGATGGTAAAGGCAATGCATATACTTCATTCTTCCTTTCGTCAGAAGTAGTCAAATGGAGCATTAAAGATGTGAAGGTGTTGGATCGTGTGCCAACCTACTATTCTATTGGCCACCTTTGTGTGCCTGGTGGCGATACAAGAAAACCTTATGGTAAATACGTGATTGCTTACAATAAAATCACTAAAGATCGTTATCTGCCAACTGGTCCTGAACTGGCACAGTCTGCACAGCTTTATGACATCAGCGGAGATAAAATGCAGTTGATACTCGACTTCCCGACAATCGGTGAGCCTCACTATGCTCAGGCTATAGACGCTAAGGTGATAAAAGATAGGAGTGTCAAAATATTTGACATTAATAAAAATAAACACCAGTACGTTGCAATGGGCGAAAAAGAAACCAAAGTGGTGCGCAATGGCAACAGGGTGGATATTTATATGACTGCGATACGCTCTCACCTGACACCGGATAATATTGAAGGTGTGTTTGTAGGAGATGAGGTATATTTCCACGTTACAAACTTGGAGCAAGATTGGGATGTACCACATGGTTTCGCAATCAAGCATGCTGCGAATGCAGAACTGCTGATAATGCCTGGCGAAACGTCTACACTTAAATTTGTACCGGATAGAACAGGTATATATCCTTTCTATTGCACAGACTTCTGTTCTGCACTACATCAGGAAATGCAGGGCTACCTGAGGGTTTCTCCTAAAGGAAGTAATGTGCCACTGAAATATGGTATAGGTGATACTGCTCCTAAAGCAGTAGCCGCAAAATAATTTCACAATGGCAGTGCATCGTATCCCGATGTACTGCCATAATTGTTTTTAATTATGAAAAAGTTGACAACACCGGGAAGGTATAGTGTATTGTTGGTGATAATATTTCTTGCTACACTTTGGTTTTTCCCTATGTGGCGTATAGACTTAAAAGCACCCCAATATCCTGGTGGGCTTACCATGACGATATGGATAAATGATGTGAAAGATGATGTAGATGTGATTAATGGATTGAATCACTATATAGGCATGAAAACAATACACAAAGAAGATTTTAAAGAGTTTGTATACTTGCCGGCTACTATTATATCCTTTATCGTGTTAGGTATTCTTGTTTTCTTTTGGAACAGAAAGACAGGTTATTATATATGGACAGGCATATTTACGGCAATAGGCCTCATGTCGTTCTATGATTTCTATAAATGGGAGTATGATTATGGCCATAACCTTGACCCAACAGCACCGATACAAGTGCCCGGAATGTCCTATCAGCCACCATTAATAGGGTATAAAAAACTGTTGAACTTTGAAGTGTTATCTCAGCCACACGTAGCCGGATGGTTATTTATACTTTCCGGTGTAGTATTGGTGTCTATAACGTTCTATGAATGGAAACAATCAAAAAAAATGGTATGAAACAATGCGGATTGATAGTGGTTTGTATATTGCTGCTTTGCGGCTGCAAACCTCAGTTTGAAAAAATAGATTATGGAAAGGAAAGTTGCAGCCATTGTAAAATGACAATAGTTGATAAGCGATTTGCTGCAGAGATGATAACATCAAAAGGGCGTGCACATAAGTTTGATGATGTTCTTTGTATGAAACAGTATGCAGACTATTATACCGAACAGAGTAAAGATGCAATGTACTTTGTTGCAGTCTGCAATAGCAATAACGAAGAGTTTACAGATGCAACCAAGGCATTGTATTTGCAACATCAGGCTTTTAAAAGTCCGATGAACGGAAATTATGGTGCGTTTTCCAGCACAGAAAGTGCAGCTGCAACCGTTAAAGAATTAAATACGCAACCCGTTTCGTGGAGCGATATTAAATAACTGCATGCCCAGGCTCATTATAACTATACTATTCATTTTTTTCGCGTACAATGGCAATGCGAAAACTATCGTCGTACGTGCAGATAAAGCAAATGCAATAAAAAATGCACTCGCTTACTGCACAGATGGAGATACCGTGTCTATTGAAAAGGGCTTGTATAAAGAACAAGATATCCTTGTTTCAAAACGCATTACTATACTTGGTAAGGACTACCCGGTTATTGATGGGGTAAAGAAAGGACAGCTTATAGTTGTGGTAAGAGACTCAGTAATAATATCAGGCCTGCAGCTACAAAATACCGGTCGGTCCAGTATGACAGATATGGCAGCAATACGTTTGCAAAATGTGAAAAGTGTATCTGTTATTAACAACAAGCTTGTAAATAATACTTACGGGGTGTATCTGCAGAATAGCCACTACTGCCTCGTTTACAAAAATACAATCAGGGCAGATGCTCAGGATGAACTGAATAGCGGAAACGGTATACATGCTTGGAAATCTACACACCTGTTACTTCAAAGTAATAATATCAGCGGTCATAGAGATGGTATTTATTTCGAGTTTGTAACTGATTCAAGAATTCTTAATAATACCTCTACTGAAAATATTCGATACGGGTTGCATTTTATGTTTTCGCACAAGGATGTATATACGCGCAATAGTTTTATTAATAACGGCTCAGGTGTAGCAGTTATGTACTCTAAACAGGTAGAGATGTACTACAATACATTCAGGCACAACTGGGGCGATGCTTCGTACGCTATTCTGTTGAAAGAAATTGCTGATAGTAAGATAGAACACAATCTGTTTGATAAAAATACGGTTGGCATATACATGGAAGGTACAAGCCGTATACAAGTATTGTATAATGAGTTTGTTGAAAATGGTTGGGCAATGAGGGTACAGTCTAGCTGCGATAATAATGTGTTTGAAAAAAATAATTTTCTTTCAAACTCTTTTGATGTAGCAACGAATGGTACCATGATGCTGAATACTTTCAACAACAACTATTGGGACAAATACGATGGCTACGATCTTGATAAAAACAAGGTGGGCGATGTGCCTTACTATCCTGTAAGTATGTATTCTGTAGTTACCGAACGTGTGCCAACTGCCATGATACTGTACAGAAGTTTCCTTACAGATATTATGAACAGGGTAGAGAAGGTAATGCCCAGTATTGTACCCGATAAGTTGAAAGATGATAACCCATTGATGAAAAGCCTGAAATTACGATGATACATATAAATGCACTGACTAAATCTTTTGGCAGTTTTAAAGCACTGGATAATATAAGTCTCAATTTTGCTAAAGGGCGTACAGTTTCTTTATTAGGACCCAATGGCTCGGGCAAAACCACGCTAATAAAATCTATTTTGGGTTTGGTGATTCCTGACAAAGGAACCATATCTATAAACGATAAACAAATCGGGAATGATTGGCAATATCGTTCTCATATCGGGTATATGCCACAGATAGGCAGGTACCCTGAAAATATGACCATAGGGCAGGTCATCAAAATGATAAAAGACATCCGAAAGGATAATGTACAATATGATGAAGAGCTGATAACACAATTAGGTGTAGATAAGATTAGTTCAAAAACCATGCGTAGTCTTTCGGGCGGTACCAGGCAGAAGGTTAGTGCATGCCTGGCATTTCTTTTTTCTCCCGGTATCCTTATTCTCGATGAGCCAACTGCAGGCCTTGACCCTTTGGCAAGCGAAATCCTAAAAGATAAAATAATACAGGAATGTAATAAAGGCAAACTTGTATTAATAACATCACATATCCTCAGCGATTTGGATGGTATTACCAACGATGTGGTTTATCTGCAAGATGGTAAGCTGATATTTTATAAGTCTGTTGACGAATTGCAGCATATGACAAGTGAAACAAAGCTGAACAAAATGATTGCCAGTGTAATGAGAAACGAACATACTAAAACTGCCGATATATGAAGACGATAATGAAATATGTTGTTGCCGATCTGATACGGAATAAGGTAATAGTTGTTTACGCAATCATACTTGCGGTATTGTCCTTTAGTTTGTTGAGCATAGACGAAAACCCTGCCAAAGGATTGCTTAGTTTATTGAATGTTACATTATTGTTCGTACCGCTTATCAGCATACTGTTTGCGACTATCTATTATTTCAATTCCATAGAGTTTATTGAACTGCTTTTGGCGCAGCCTGTAAGGAGAAATAAAGTTTTGCTGGCCGAATATGCAGGCCTTACAATCTCACTTTCATTAGCTTACTTGTTAGGGGTAGGTTTGCCGGTTATGATTATATCCCCAAATCTCGCAGCTATAACATTGTTGTTGAGTGGGTTCTTGCTCACACTTATATTCACAGCCATTGCACTATTGATATTCGTACTGTTCAAGGATAAGACAAAAGGCATAGGTGCAGCTATTGCTGCTGCAATGTTCTTTACACTTTTATTTGACGGACTATTATTGATATTTATTTACTCATTTAATGAGTATCCGATTGATAAAGCGGTGTTAGGGATAACAGCTTTCAATCCTGTGGATCTTGCTCGTATCCTCATGTTATTGCAATTGGACGTGGCTGTATTGATGGGATATTCCGGTGCATTGTTCAAAAAGTTCTTAGGTACCGGTACTGGTAGCGTGTACGTTGTTATTTGTATGCTGTTCTGGGTGTTGCTTCCATTGTTGTTGTCGGTCAGGGTATTTCGGAAAAAAGATTTATAGCAAGAGGGAGAGGTGAAAACCTCTCCCTCTTTATTATGAGTAACACTATATCTTACTTTCAACTTCCAATGCTTTCGGAAACAGTATGTTATTCTCAAGATGGATGTGCTGAAAGAGGTCGTTCTCAAATTCCTGTAGTTTATGCAGGTAAAGCCTATGGCTGTTGCAAGCATCCTCAGGTGCTACATAGTTATTGGTTAGCATTTTAATGTCTCTTAATAGTTCTCCTGCCAGGTCGTGATCTTGCTCCATAACCCATATCGGATTTTGTACACTGTTAAAACCTCCTGCCTTCATCTGCGATGCTTCCATTTGTTTGATGTACGGGAAGAGTATTACCTCTTCTTTCTTCATATGTGTATCCAGTTCATTTAAGAGTAGAAGTACTTTATCGTGAACCGTTTTCAGATATGGGTACTTTTCTATGTGTTTGGTACTTACTTTCTCTGATAGTTCTTTTATAAGCGGTGCATTCGTTCTCACGTATTCATGATGTTGATTCACTATAAAGTCTGCAAGAAAGCCGGCATTCCAACTTTTAAAATCAAGGTTTTGTGTATCGGTTTGTGTTGGTTCTTCTAATAGTTCTGTAACTGTTATTTCAGATAGCCCTTTTTCTTTGCAGGCTTGAGCCAGTGTTTTCTTGCCACCACAACAAAAATCTATTCCAAGTTTTTTAAACACCTCGGCTTTTCTGATGTCGCCACGTACTATTTCTCCAATCGTTTCTTCCCCGTTTGTGGTTTCGTTTTTCTTTATCTGTACCTCCCATATCTCTGGACCTTTTTTCAGGTATTGCCATGTAAAACAATTACCTCTCAACCCCATCAGCTGATAATATACAGGCTTAGGATCGTGGTCATTATGTAAGATGACAGAAGCGCCTGGGGCAATTTTGTCAAATGCATTGAAGATAGATGGGTGCTTATCTGCTGGCGCCATCGTTGTTACATCAATAAAAATGGTTGAATCCATATTTTTAAAATTTATTGCTTTTATAATTGATTAATGAAATGTTGCGTTGTATTTACTGTACTGTGTTTTCAAATGACTTGCTACTATCAGTATGCTTCCCATTACCAGCACAATAGCTGCATACCACAGCATTTGGGGGAATAACCTGCTGTTGGTCATAAACATTATTTCCAGCCCCTGTGTCATTAGCAGCAATTCATTTGCAAGTACACCTGTTACGAATATTGCTAATGAAACAGAGGCGAGTTTTGTATTCCCTAAATATCCAAGCTGTAGAAAATGGGCGAGCAGATAAAATGTTACAAAGCCTAATAGCACTAAATGAAGAAAACCTATTATGACTGGCCTGTTATTAAATACTTGGTCACCTATAGTCGGGAATATTGTGAGGCTTTGTAGTGTGAGCTTAAGTATTAATGCTACAATAGATAATGCTAGTACTACTCTGTATGGTGTTGTCTCTTTAACGACAAATAGCTTGATGCCCTTTGTAAGTGGCAGAAACAAGATTACAGATAGAATGAGCAGTATGCTGCCTGCAACGGCTACGATACGTACATATGTAGTAGGGTAATGCCACAGGTAGCATAAGAATAATGAAGGGATTACTGTTGCATTTACTATTGTCAAGAAGCGTTTAGCTCTATGCTTGTCTGCAAGTAAACTGTTCTTCATTATCTTATTGAATAAGAGAGCAAGAATAGCTAATGTAAAGAAGCCATTATACTGCAAATGCAGATAGGTATATACAGCATCTTTATACAGAATGACATTTCCGGATTTCGTTGCCAGCAGATAGGCAAGTGTGTATGGACCAATAGATGATAACGACATATATATTAGTGACCATATTGCCGTCTGTTTAATAATTGGTTCTGCTTCTGTCTTTTGAAGCGCTTTCAAAAACACCCACGTATAGTAATAAGATATAGAAATGAAAAGGGTTGAAAATACGATAGAGAAAAGCCCATATCCCTGTAGCAAAAAGCTTATCAACACTCCCCAGGCATTGATGTTTACGAGCAGTAAAATTCGATTCATTCTTGCATCTATACCTTGCAAAAGTTCTGTAGAGAGTAGTACAAATAATGCCAAGCTTACCCATCCACCAAAGGCAAAGTGAGAATGTGCATGTAATACATGCTTAAAATCTAGGAAGGGAATATTGAATAGTATCTTGCTACGTAGCGTAAAGCCAAGTATGGCTACTATGCTCAGGTTTATTAGAGTGATGCCAATCCATTTTTGTTTTTTTGAGGCTGAATTAATAAAAGACATTTTTATCCTTAATTAAGATAATTTTTTTTAAACTCTTATTCTTTTAAGAACTGACTTGCCTTTTTTCAGGCTTTGGCCCAGCTCTCCGATTGTTGTTCCTTCCAGCATCTTTTTCAAATCGGTTCTTATAGCTTTGAATTTGTTGTGGAGTGGGCAGGGGTTTGTTTCAGAACACTGCTTCAACCCCAGCCCGCACCCTGTAAATATTGCTTTTCCATCTATGGCCGTTACTACATCTATCAGTTTCAAATCCAATTGATATTCATCCAGAAAGAAACCGCCATTTACACCCTTCTGAGAATTTACTATTCTGTTACGACTGAGTATTTGTAATATCTTGGCTGTAAAATGTGCTGGAGCTTCTATGTTTTCGCATATTTCAGTAATGCCTACCTTTTTCCCTTTTTCGTTTTCAGATGCTATATAGATAATTGCCCTGATGCCGTATTCACAAGATTTTGAAAACATTTTGTAATTGGTTGACTGATTATTAATTCTGTACGAAAATAACGATATGAATAGTAAGTAGTTCAAAATAGATTATAGAACTATTTCTTAGGTGGTAATAGTACTTCATCAATCACATATATCAGGCCATTGGATGCCGGTATTGCTGCTAAGATGTTAGCAGTCCCATTAATTTTTACTTTGCCGTCTTTTTTGCTGATAGTGATGTTTTGAGAATTCACCTGGCCAATTACTTGCCCATCCTGGAACATATCCTCTTTATAAATACCAACCGATACATGGTATTGCAGTATATCTGCTAAAGCATCTTTCTGGTCCGGTTTCATTAAACCATCAACAGTACCTGCCGGCAATTTGCTAAACGCTTCGTTTGTGGGGGCAAAAACAGTGTACGGACCAGTTTTGCGTAGTGGCTCAACTAAATCGGCATTTTTTACAGCAGCTACCAAAGTGCTATGGTCTTTGCTGCCCATGGCAACCTGCACCACATCGTGTTGAGAAACATTGTCCTCTGCAGCAGGTACAGTAGATGCTAAAGCAGGCTCGGAACCTGAAGTAGTGCTTTGGCGACTATTGTTGTTACAGGCGGTTAATGCTGAAGTAGCCAGCATCATTAGCAGAAATGATTTTTTCATAACGTTTATTGTTTGATGAAATGAATGAATCTGTTGTAAAATTAATCCGCCTCGTCAAGTTAAAATATGACACACATCATATTCAAGATGAAAATGTCTTTTATTTATCTGTAACCCAAAAATCATCTTTCCAATCATTATGGTAAGCGTTTTTATTGGCGTTTTCTATCATTTCGCCTGCAATGCGTAATTGCACAGTTTGTATGTGTCTTTCAATATAATTTAACATGTCTCTTTCCTCATATCGTATATGAGATTCAAGCAGATTTGCAAAGCAATACATCTGTTGTTGCGGTGTGATGTCTTACTGTGAGTACTATTTCCATAACTTGTAGATGCTCGTTTGATGCCCGTTTAAATTTTTCATCTTCCGGAATGAGTGAGAACAATATTTGTTCTTCAAGCTCAAAATGAAGCGCTAATTCTGTATCGAAAATGTGTGAGATGTATGCTGCAATTCTATCAGTGTCAATACTCCTATTAATGCCTTGTCTGATTTTCCAGCATAGTAATAACCCATTATGATGATCTCTGGACAGCGGAACGAGCTCTGCACTTCGTTTTATCGGCAATTTCTTTTCATTCATGATGTAAACGGTTACTGTATAATTGTTTCAGGTAGTAATAAATAATCATGCCCATACCGGCCAATAAACCTATGCCTGCTATTGCAAATAGTTTTAGAATAGAGTAGATAGGGGCCATCATTGTCTGAAAGTCATTAATATTCAATACACGGCTCCTGTAGCCTTTTGTAAGCCCTGCCATTACAAGACACAGCCAGAATATTAACAGGCTTACCTGAGCTATGTTATATCCTGTAGTTACCGCATTTTTTATTTTGATGGATGCAGTATCGACTTTACAAATGTACCCAATGCTACCCAGCAAGATTATTGTGTTGATGCCTATTGTAGTGCCCATAGCATGTGCAACTGTAATGTGTGTGCCGTGTGTATACTTGTTTATGGCAGGTATGCTCATCATAATTGCAAGCAAAAGGTTTAAGAACAACCATACCTCAGATGCTATGATGAATTTGTAACTGATAAGGTGTTTATGTTTGTTATATTCAGATATTTTCGACTTAAACCTTTGGATCATACTTATGAGAAACAACCACTCCGTCATACTTATGAAGTATGATATGTGTCTGACCCAGCCTGTTGTTGGTACATTGTATATATGGTGCCCCCAATTAAACATCAAATTGCTGAGGCTCAGAAAATAAAATGCATATACCTTCTTGTTTTCAGCTATAGATTTGTCTCCGCTCATTTTTACCATCATGTAAAGCGATGTACCATATATCATCTGATTCCATGCTCCAACCATCGATCCGTTTGCCTTCCATTGCATAGTTACTTCTCTGATGTAGGATTGTCTGATCCATGCAATATGCCATATATTCTGTTCAATAAACGTCAGCAAAAAGAACAGCACACCCGTAGCCCACATTATCTGATACAATGGTTTTTTGTTTTTCAGGCTGAACCAGTGCCTGCCGTATCCGATCATCAACAATGTCCAAGAAAGCAGTAATGGTATACACAACCACGGCGGAAATTCCCAGTATTCCCTGCCACCATATTTGTTCATTGTATAGTATGCGAAAATGACACTTATAGTCAACGCCCATATACCGGCTGCTGTGTTTATCAGACGTTTGTTTGCTGTTTGTATGACTGCAACATTATTGCTGTGTACTAACAGCGATGTTACGGCCCCCGATATTATCCAAAACAATGCTGCCGATACGTGCATCGGCCTCAGTTGTTGAAACGGTACTATATTTTTTAACATTTCAGGATACAAAAATGAAAATGATGACAGTACACCACACAATAATGCTACTTTAAGCATTATTAGTGAAAAAATGAGATATACCTTATAGCGCATACATTACTTAATTATATAACTGCCTGTCCAATGTATATTACTATCGTTTACTTCTGATTTTCCTGTTTTATCTATCCAACTCAGGTAGGCAACAAGATTGTCAACTTCTTCATTTTTCAAGTGTAGGTTTGGCATCTTACCTGTGCCATATTTTATAAAAGTTTTTATTCTGCTTTCAGATTTACTGCTAGCTATGTTAGTAAGGTCTGGGCCCATATATCCACCTAAGCCATATAATTGATGGCAAGATTGGCAATTTTTTTCTCTCCAGATAGAAGCCCCTTCCATAGCAGATTGTGTTGGTGGTGTGGATTTCGTATCACAATGCCTGAAAAGGAATAGTGTATATGAAACAAAGATGATGAATAGTAAAAGCCAGTATCGTAGAAACATATTTACTGATTGCCTGACAAAACTAGAATGTGATACTCGTCAAAAATATGACCAATATCATATTAAGGACAATGACATCCTTAATTGGGTGTTTTTTTTGCTACAATGTTGCTACAAATGTGCTACAAGGGAAAGGCTTTTATTTTAGTCTACCTTGTTTGTTTTCAATAGTTTATAAGAAATGCTACAAAATACTACAGAGGTGTAAGCAAGAACTTTCTTAGTAACTTGTATCTTTCTGAAATAAGTATGTACTGATTAAGAGTTAGAATAACATTTGAATGTATAGAAAAGATAAAGGAGCCAAAATTGGCCCCTTTATCTTTTCTATACAGGCTCACATTATCAATAATCGCCAGTTTTCTAAAATTTTATATTTTATATGAGTTTCAAAAATTGGCTCAACGTAAACCAATGTAAGCTAAGCCTACACTGTCTTTCAAGGGATAAATACGCCAGAAAAAATCCTTCAATTGGTTCGACACTCGTTCCGTAGACTCCAC
>DDFF01000010.1 GCA_002337045.1 Bacteroidetes bacterium UBA1935
ATAGGGTTCGAACCTATGACCTTCGGGTTATGAGCCCGACGAGCTACCGCTGCTCTACCTCGCGATGAGGGTGCAAAGATAGGAGAAGCAATTGAATTAACAAACTAATTCTGTTTTTATTTCTTCAACACAAGATATTTGATGCACGATAGTACCTTTACACTTTCTATGTCTCAAGAACACAAAGCTGGTTTCGTAAATATATTCGGTGCGCCTAACGCTGGCAAGTCTACATTGCTCAACGCCTTGCTGGGCGAGCAATTGGTTATCACATCTGCAAAGGTGCAAACAACCCGTCATCGTATATTAGGTATACTAACAGAGCCCGATTATCAGATAGTATTTTCAGATACACCGGGCATTATAGAGCCAAAATATAAATTGCATCAGAAGATGATGATGCATGTAAAGAGTGCTTTGGAAGACGCTGATGTAGCTATATTGATGCACGATATCACACTACCGCTCGATGAGTTTTATGAAATTGCAGATTCGTTGAAACTGAAAGTGCCTGCTATCATTATCCTAAACAAAACAGATTTAGTAAAAGACAAAAAGCAAATACAAACCGTTGTAGATGCTGTAAAAATTAAATATCCGAAGAGTGAAGTCTTAACCGTATCTGCACAAAAGAAAAAGGATATAGATAAAATACTGCCTGCTATCCTGAAGGACTTGCCCGAAGCGCCACCGTACTATCCTGAAGACAGTATATCTGACAGGCCAGTACGTTTCTTTGTTAGCGAGCTGATACGCCAGCAGATATATGAATTGTATCATGAGGAGTTGCCTTATCATACTGCGGTAATCATACAATCGTTTGAAGAGAAGCCAACCCTACAGGTGATAAAAGCCGAAATAATTGTAAGCCGCGAAACGCAGAAGATTATCATGATAGGCAAGGGTGGCAGTATGATTAAAGAATTGGGCATCAGATCGAGGAAAGAAATTGAAGCGTTCTTAGACTCTAAAGTCCACTTGGAATTATTCATTAAGGTTCGCCCTAAATGGCGCGACAACGATACTTACCTCAGAGAGTATGGCTACAATTCCTGAGCATGAACCATTTATCCAACCTCTCAATCCTGATTGGTATCAGCCATTTGTTGAAGCGATAAGTATGCTGAGGCTGGATGTTATACATCCTGTAGTATCAGGCAATAAATGGTATAAACTACAACATTATCTGAAGGCTGCACAAAAAGCAAGTGCAGAAGGTATACTTACATTTGGCGGTGCATATTCCAACCATCTTGTTGCAACTGCTGCTGCTGCAAAAGCTTCAGGTTTGAAATTGATTGGTATAGTAAGAGGTTTGCATGCAGCAGACAGCCTGACACCAACACTCAATGAATGTGTTTCATTCGGTATGCAACTTTTCTTTGTTGCCAAAGAGGAGTATGACAGAAAATACGATGCCGACTATCATGCCACACTGAATGAAAAATATAAAGGCTACTACATAGTAGATGAAGGCGGCGCAGGTGAGCTTGGGGTAAAGGGTAGTGAAACGATTACCGACTATATTCCTGAAGGCTATACGCACATTTGCGTATCGTCAGGTACAGGTACCACACTTTGCGGTATAAGAAGAGCGCTTAACGAACACGTAAACGTATCAGGCTATGTGCCAATGAAGGGTGGGGCATACATCCGTAAAGACATAAATAATTATTTGCCTGCACATCTTCACAATAGTTACACATTATTTGATGATTGGCACTTTGGTGGCTTTGGTAAAAAGAATGATGAACTGCTTCAGTTTATAAATGCCTTTTACCAGGCAAATATGATACCGCTCGATATGGTTTACACCGCAAAAATGATGTATGGTGTGCAACAACAACTAGCAGCAGGGTATTTTCCAAAGAACGCCCGCATTTTATGTATACACACAGGTGGTTTACAAGGCAATAGCACCATCAAAGACAAGCTGGTTTATTAATATTATATTGCATCATTAATGCAGTTTCATGGCAGAGATAAACACATCTAAGAAAAGCAACAAGCTTACTTTATATATCATCATTGCATTGTTTGCAGGCATATTGCTGGGCTTTGTGCTCAATACAAATTATGTAGCAGATGAAAATAAAAACATAGTTCAGTTCGAGGCTGCGGCAAAGTCTATACAAACACAGATAAAAGCTGTAACAGATACAAATACAGATGCTTACAAACAGCTGATAGAAAAAAAGACTGCCATATCAAAAGAAAAGACAGTAGCCATAGATGCACGGGACAAAAAACTGGAGCCGTTTTCTTTGCTTGCTGATATATTCATCAGACTGATAAAAATGATAGTAGCACCACTTGTGTTCACCACATTGGTAGTGGGTGTAGCAAGGCTGGGCGATATGAAATCTGTAGGACGTATAGGTGGTAAAACGCTGTTGTGGTTTTTCAGTGCATCCTTTGTAAGCCTGATGCTAGGTATGATGTTGGTCAATTTCTTCAAACCCGGAGAAACCATGCATTTGCCATTGCCTGATATAGGATTAGATACGGGGATCAAGAAAACTGCATTGACACTTAAAGAGTTTCTATACCATGTTTTCCCGTCTTCAGTTATAGAGTCTATGGCGAAGAATGAAATACTACAGATAGTTGTATTCTCATTATTCTTTGGCGTTGCAACAGCAGGCATTGGCGAAAAAGGGGAGATAGTAATTAAGGCGATGGATGCCATAGCCCACGTGATACTTAAAGTAACGGGTTATGTAATGAATTTTGCCCCGTTGGCAGTATTCGGTGCTATGACAGCTATTATTGCCAAGCAGGGTTTAGGCATACTTACTATATATTCCATATTCATAGGCGAGTTTTATTTTGGCTTGTTGGTGTTGTGGTTGGTCTTAATACTCGCAGGGTCATTATTCCTGAAGAAAAGAATTATTACACTCATTCAACGCATCAAAGAACCTATACTACTGGCATTCAGTACCAGTAGTAGTGAGGCTGCATTTCCTAAAACAATGCTGGAGTTGGAGCGCTTCGGTTGTAAGAACAAGATTGTAAGCTTCGTATTGCCATTGGGTTATTCCTTCAATCTGGATGGCTCTATGATGTATATGACTTTTGCATCACTGTTTATAGCACAGTCTTACGGTATACATCTGGATTTTGCAACGCAGATGAGTATGCTGATGGTATTGATGCTGACCAGCAAGGGCATAGCAGGTGTGCCGAGAGCCTCATTGGTTGTTATTGCAGGTACGCTTGCTACATTCAATATCCCGGAAGCAGGACTGGCATTATTACTTGGTATAGATCCGCTGCTTGATATGGGACGCAGTGCAACCAACGTAGTGGGTAATAGTATTGCGACGGCTGTCGTAAGTAAGTGGGAGGGAGATTTAGAAGTTTAATAGGATTTCGTTTAGTAATAATTCCCTATTTTCACGCCTCCAAGACGAAAATATGCACGATTTTATAGAATTATTGAAGGAGTTGATGAATGCTGAAAAACTGGCTGCATTGGTAACAATGTATGGCGGTCTGTATCTTGTGGCGTTCATCATTTTTGCAGAGACAGGTTTGTTTGTTGGTTTCTTCCTGCCGGGAGATTCGTTGCTGTTTGTAACAGGCCTGATGATTGCAAACTCTCAAAGCCCATTCAATAACGATTTTGCAAACCTTGTATATTGGATAACACTTATTACAACTGCTGGTGTTATAGGTAACGCTGTTGGATATTGGTTTGGCAGAAAAACCGGTCCGTTGTTGTTTGAACGTAAAGACACACTACTCTTCAAAAAGAAACACGTAATACAGGCAAAAGAATTTTATGAAAAACGTGGCGGTAGTGCAGTAATCCTTGCACGCTTCTTGCCTATCGTACGCACATTTGCCCCAATAGTTGCAGGTGTTGTAGAGATGGATAGGAAAAAATTCTTCTTCTTTAACGTAGTAGGTTGTATTGCATGGGTTGCCAGCATGACGCTTGCGGGCTATTTCCTTGGCGAAAACGATTGGGTAAAACACAATTTTGAAAAGATAGTTATTGGGCTGATTCTGGTTACCACAGGGCCTGTATTATTCAAGATGTTTTTTGGTAAAAAGAAACAGCCTATATTGGAAGTAGGTAAAGATATCATAGAGGAAACTTTTGATATCGATAACGATACTCCTGATGGCAAATCAAATAAATAATAAGGCTGCATCACTTTTCAGCATCCCCGTCATTGTAGCTGCATTAGGCTACTTTGTAGATATTTACGATTTATTATTATTCCTCATAGTTCGTGTTCCAAGCCTTAAGAGCCTAGGGTTGAGCGAAGAAATGATATCCAATAATGGTATGGAAATCATTAGTCACCAGATGTGGGGGCTTTTGATTGGTGGCATTGTTTGGGGTATGATGGGCGACAAAAAGGGTAGGCTGAGCGTATTGTTCGGTTCTATTCTGCTTTATTCTCTTGCCAATATTGCCAACGGTTTTGTAAATACCATAGAGCAATACAGTATTTGCCGCTTTATTGCAGGCATAGGCCTTGCAGGTGAATTGGGGGCCGGTATTACATTGGTGAGCGAACTGGTACCTAAAGAAAGACGAGGTATTGCAACATCTTTAGTTGCAGGTATAGGACTTTCAGGTGCGGTATTGGCTTATTTCATTTCTCAGCATTTCGACTGGAGGGTTTGTTATTATATAGGTGGTGGTTTAGGTCTTACTTTGTTGTTGCTGCGTGTCAGCGTTTTTGAGTCCGGCATGTTCAAAACCATACAACATGCAGAAGTGAGTAAAGGCAATTTCCTGATGTTCTTTACCAACGGGAAACGATTCAAAAAATATCTGCTCAGTATTCTTATAGGCCTGCCTACATGGTATGTAATAGGTATATTGGTAGGCTTTTCAAAAGAGTTTGGTACACACTTCGGTATAGAGGAAGCCATCAATCCCGCTAAAGCGGTTATGTTGGCTTATGTGGCTATTTCCATTGGCGATATAGCTATCGGCTTTGTAAGCCAGGCATTGCGAAGCCGTAAGAAGGCCTTGTTTATTTTTTATACCATAACGGTTGTAGCTATTATTCTCTATTTCAATCAAAGCAACGGGTCTGCAGGACAAATATATGCGCTTTGTGCTTTGTTGGGCTTTGGCACAGGTTTCTGGGCAATCTTTGTAACCATGGCAGCAGAACACTTTGGTACTAATTTGCGTGCCACAGCAGCTACTACAGTGCCCAATATGGTGCGTGGTGCTTTGCCTTTGATGGTGATGATGTTTAAAAGTATGCAGCCACAGCTTAGTTATGTGACCGCCGCTGCAATAACAGGTGCGGTTGTTATGCTTATCAGTATAGTCGCAGCGTTTCTGACAGAAGAAACATTTGGTAAGGATCTTGACTTTTTAGAGCATTAGTAATAAAAAAGGGAGGCTAAAGCCTCCCTTTTTTATTATGCGGTTACGTCATCGTAAACCTTAATTTCATTATACAGTGTATCTCTTTCTACAGGTAGTTTGCCTACAGATGTTATGAGGTTGCATAAGTCTTCCGTACTCATAGCAGGTGTTTGTTCTTCAGAGCCTGCCATAGAGTAAATCTTGGTAGTATCATCAATTGTACCGTCAAGGTCGTTTACGCCAAATGAAAGGGTAAGCTGTGCCGATTGACGGCCCAACATTGGCCAGTATGCCTTCAGGTTACGGAAGTTATCCATGAACAGCCTTGCTATGGCATACGTGCGCATGTCTTCCACAACCGACACTTCATGTACGTTAGACATATCGTTGTCCATGTTGCGGAACTTCAATGGAATGAAGCAGTTGAAGCCACCTGTTTCGTCCTGCAAAGCGCGGAGTTTACTCATATGGTTAACTCTGTGCTTGTAGCTTTCTATATGGCCATACAACATGGTAGCATTGCTGTGCATACCCAGTTTGTGTGCTGTTCTGTGTATATCCAGCCAGCCTTCGCCATCTACTTTGTCGGGGCATATTTGCTCACGCACTTCGGGGTGGAATATTTCTGCACCACCACCAGGTAGCGATTGCAGGCCTGCATTTTGCAATGCTTTCAGCCCTTCTTCAGTTGTCAGTTTCGCTTTGCGGAACATATAATCCAGCTCTACCGCTGTAAAGCCTTTTATATGTATATCCGGGCGCAATGCTTTTATCTTGGTAATTACTTCGCAAAAGAATTCCAGATTCATTTTTGGGTGTACGCCACCAACTATATGAACTTCTGTTACCGGTTGCCCGTCATATTTGCGAACCATATCCAGCATTTGTTCCATGCTCAGCTCCCAACCATCATCACGATGTTTGTATTGGCGAGAGTAGGAACAGAAATTGCAAGTGAACACGCAAACATTCGTAGGCTCTATATGGAAGTTGCGGTTGAAGTAAACCTTATTGCCATGCAGCTGAGATGTAACATATGCTGCCAGTGCACCAACAAAACCCAGTTCGCCTTTTTCAAAAAGCAAAACGCCCTCCTCGTCGGTCAGGCGTTGCTTATTAATAACTTTATCTGCAATTTGTTGCAAGCCTTTGTCAGCGGGCATTTGCTGAAATATTGCTTGCAGGTTGTTTGTATTCGTCATTATTGTATTACTATTTTTCTACTAACTACACCTTCCATATATTGGCATTGAACTGTATAGATACCTTTGCTCATACCTGTTATATCAACACTTATTGTGCCTGATTGTTGGTCATTACCCATATATTGTTTTACAGGTTGGCCAAGCATGTTTACGATTGTTACGCTTTTAATATAGTCGTGATATGTAATTGTAAATAAACCGTTTGATGGATTTGGCACAATATCAAGACTTTGCTGCATCTCAGTTCCTTCAATACCTGTAGGCCATGTCATCAGATATCCGTTTTTAGGAAGGTTTACAGAACCGCCCGTACTCGAAAACTCTGACTGTATGCGTGTTACCTGACCTTTAGAGAACATGCTCATGCAAACATCATTTACATAGTCCATGTAGTTCATGAACATCTCGCCAGGGCTAGAGCTATTACAGCTTGCTTTAGGAAAGGTAGGGCATGTACTCTGATTAGCATCTTTCTGCACAGGCGTATCATCTACACCATCGTCATCGGTACAAACACCTGAACCCACCGGTGTATTTCCCCAAATATGATTTAGTGTGAAGTAATGGCCCAGTTCATGCACCATTGTACGACCTTTATCGGCGTTGGTTACAAAAGATTGTGTAATGTTTGTTCTTTTACCAAATGCTTTGTAGTCAAGACAAACACCCATAAGGCTGGCGTCTCCCATTGATGCTGCAAGTTTAGGGTTATATGCATAGCCTAATACTTTTCCTGAACTAGCACCAGTTATATTGAATATCCATACATTCAGGTATTTTGAATTATCCCATGGGTCTAAGCCACCTTGAGCTGTTTTTTTAGCAGCCCCGTCACCAACGTCAAATCCAGTGAAGCTTGCCGGCTTAATCACAATTTCTACACCTGTTGTGCCTTTACCGCTAGGGTCTCTGTGTGCAAGGCCAAAAGAAATATTCGGATTACCTTTCAGTGATGCAAATGCTGCAGGGATAGTTTCCGTATTCTGAGCATTATAGTCAACATTCAAAACTGCTATCTGAGATTGTATTCTTGCATATACACCGGCTACACCACCAATTTCATCTAATTGCGCTTGTGTTGCCATAACGTGGAATACCAACGGTATTGTATAAGCACTTTCTGTAGTTTTAGCAGATGCATTAGATTGTTGTTGTAACGCAAACGCTGCCACTTGTTGCTTTAGCTCTGCTTCATATAGCTCATATGCAGCTTTTTTAGCAGGGCTGCTGCTAATAGCAGCTTGTATAAGTTCATCGTGAGCACATTTTTGTGCAGATGCCACATTGCCAATCATCACTATGCCACTAATAGCAGCCAATACCAGGCTTTTTTTCATCAAAAATTTGTTTAAGTATTAAGAGTTCGTTTCCCTGCTGTTTATTTCGTCTCTTATAGTGATAGCTCTTACGTAGTCCTCTTGTTCCAAAACTTGTTGCAATAGGTTGTGTAAGTCTTCCAGGCTCATATTTTTCAAGTCGCTGTCGAAGCTGCTGCTTTTAACGCTGCTTTTCTCAGTCCTTTCGCCGGTGGCCTGTGTTTGTGGTGCTTCCGGATTGTCCAGGTAAAGACCTGCGGCTTCCAGAATGTTTTCGTAGGTATAAATTTTACAGCCAAACCTTACAGCAAGTGCCAACGCATCTGATGTACGAGAGTCTATTTCTACTGCATTATCGTCTGACTGACAAACAAGTTTTGCAAAAAATATGCCCTCTTCCAGTTTGTATATTATTACCTCTGCCAATTCTATGCCGAAAGTTGTCATGAAATTGGCAAATAAATCGTGGGTAAGCGGCCTGCTTGGCTGCATTTTTTCTAATGCAACAGCAATAGCTTGTGCTTCAAAACCACCGATAACTATTGGTAATCTTCTGAGGCCATCGACCTCGCCTAATACAACTGCATAAGAATGAGTCTGAGTAATACTGTGCGACAGGGCAACAATTTCCAGTTCTATTTTTTTCATTCGTTATAATGCCTTTATGCACGGCAAAAAAGGCTTGTGAAATTAGGGATTTTTTACCAAAGTTTTAAAACATATTAAAAAAGAGTTGGTGCGTCGCCATCACCACCATTGCTGTCTTGTACGAGAACTACTTCTTTCAGCTCATTACCTGCAATTTTAGTACCTACGGTCTTCCATCCGGTAACATCTGCTATCTCGTGCAATGCCACTATTTCTTCTGTCAACTCTGCCTTTCTTTTACCCATTCTCATTATTACTATCGGTTCGGCTTTAGTAGTTACCATTTTCAGGAAGTTGCCTTCGCCTTCTTTTATAAAGCTGTATTTATTCTTAAGTGTCTGACTTTCAATTACAAAACGCTTCAGATAATACTGGTCACCTTTTTTATCGAAGTAGATGGCGCTTACTACTTTGTCCTGCGCAAACTTTTCAATTCTTATAACGTCATCTGCATCGAATCTGTTAGTCAATTCAAAGTCTGTAAGTTCGTAAGTTCCGTCCTTATAGAATGTAATAATCCTGTCATTTTCTTCAAAGCTGCCAAGTAATTGTCCGTTACCATCTTTATTCAGCCTTCCGACAGCAGCATCGTACCATATTTTTTGACCGGAAAGGGTAGAGCGACCTTTTTCTTTAAACTTAATGCTCTTAATAGGATACTTGGTTACCTGATTGCCCTGAGAGCTACGGCCTTTTATTTCAAGTTCTTCAAAATAGAAGTCCAGCACTTTATTGCGCGCCTTGCTGCCTGGAGATAATGTGATTTGTATTACTTCGGCTTCGCCATTGGCATTAGAGCTGAAATACATGACTTTACTATTAGGGTTGCCTTTAGTGAGGTCGTATTCCTTATCTCTGGTGATACCTGTTACATTGAAGCGCTTACCGTATGCTATACCTGTTTTGCCATCAATGTATATCATATTGTAGGTAGTGCGTTCATCATTCTTCTGGAATACTGCCAGATGTATAATGTCTTTACCTACAAAGGTTTTGTCTGCTACTTTAGTAATCATCATCTTACCATCCCTTCGGAAAATGATGAGATTGTCGAGGTCCGAACAATCGAAGGCGAATTCATCTTTCTTCAGTCCTGTACCTATGAAGCCTTCTTTAAAGTTTACATACAGTTTGGCATTGGCAATGGCAATGTTCTGAACCTGTATTGTTTCAAACGGACGGATTTCCGTTTTTCTTTCCCTTCCCTTACCATGCTTTTTCAGCAAGCCTTCGTAATAGGCAATAGCATAGTCGTTCAGGTGTTCTATATTATTCTTCACCTCATCTATGCCAGCTTCCACACCCTTGATGTGTTCATCTGCTTTGAATGAGTCGAATTTAGAAATACGTTTGATGCGTATTTCTGTCAGTTTTACAATGTCTTCCTGTGTTATTTCTCTGCGGAATTTCTTCTTGTATGGTTTCAGGCCATTGTCTATTGCGGTCAATACACCTTCCCAGGTTGTTTCTTCTTCAATATCGCGATAGATGCGTTTCTCGATGAAGATTTTTTCGAGAGAAGAGTAGTGCCAGTCATCTTCCAGCTCTCCCAGTTTTATCTCCAGTTCTTTCAGCAATAGCTTTTTGGTATGCTCTGCAGAATGTTTCAGCAGTTCTGTAACCCCTACAAACTGTGGCTTTTCATCAATAATCACACATGCGTTGGGCGATATAGATACCTCGCAATCTGTAAATGCATACAGTGCATCAATTGTTTGGTCTGTAGTAACACCTGGGGCAAGTTGTACCAGTAGTTCTACATCTTTGGCTGTATTATCAGTAACGCTTTTTATTTTGATTTTACCACTGTCGTTTGCCTTCAATATGCTATCTACCAGTTGGGTAGTGGTAGTACCATATGGCACATCTTTGATGGCAAGTGTTTTCTTATCTACCTCTTCTATATGTACCCTCACACGTACTTTACCACCACGCGCACCGTCATTATAGTTGCTCACATCTATCATACCACCTGTTATGAAATCGGGGTACAATTCAAACTTTTTGCCTTTGAGGTATTTGATAGCTGCTTCTATCAGTTCGCAGAAGTTGTGTGGCAATATTTTGGTAGAAAGGCCTACAGCAATACCTTCTGCACCCTGAGATAGCAGCAGCGGGAATTTAAGCGGTAGTGTAACAGGTTCATTTTTTCTGCCATCGTAGCTTAGCTGCCAGTCTGTAGTCTTACCATTAAAAGCAACATCCAGTGCAAACTTTGAAAGGCGGCCTTCTATATAACGTGGTGCCGCTGCGCTATCGCCTGTACGTACGTCGCCCCAGTTACCCTGTGTGTCTATCAGCAGGTCTTTTTGCCCCATGTTGATGACTGCATCGCCAATAGATGCATCACCGTGAGGGTGATACTGCATCGTTTGACCTATCACATTGGCTATCTTATTGTACCTGCCATCGTCCATTTCCTTCATGGCATGCAGTATGCGGCGTTGCACGGGTTTTAGCCCGTCTTCTACTGCCGGTACGGCACGTTCCAATATTACATAGCTGGCATAGTCCAGAAACCAGTTTTGATACATTTCATTTATCAAAACAGTTTGTTGCTCTCCGTGATAATTCAGTTCAGACATTCCTCGCTCTTATATTTATGCGTGCAAAAATATTCGGAAACCATCAAAATAAGCATTGAATTATTTTTTATATAAGACTTAAGTCATGGTTTTTATGCACATTTTGTGCTTATTTTGGTGTAAAATATTTATCCGATGAATTCATTTAAAGCCACAATCGTATCATTAGTGATACTTTCTGCAACAACGGTTTCTGCACAGAAAGTACGTTTGTTAGACGGAAGCCTCGACGCCCTGAAAGGTGTTACAAAAATCAATGTTCAGTTTGACTATAGCAAAATGGGCGTTGGTAAGTTCGAAACAGAGGAAGAGTACATCAACAAGAAAAAAGAAGACTATAACAAGAAAGAATCAGGCAAAGGTGATGACTGGGCACGCGCATGGAAAGCAGACCGCAAGAACAGGTTTGAACCGCAGTTTAAAGAGCTTTTTGCCAAGTACTGCGACATTAACATCGGCGATAACCCGAATGAAAAATATACAATCATATTCAAAACCGTTTATACAGAGCCTGGCTTTAATATCTATGTGACACGCAAAAATGCAGAAATAGATGGGGAAGCATGGATTGTAGAAACTGCTAATCCTTCCAATGTGATTGCAAAGATTTCTGTACAAAATTGCCCCGGTCGCACTTTTGGTGGCAATGATTATGATACCGGTGAACGTATACAAGAAGCCTATGCTACTGCCGGAAAGGGACTGGGTAAGTTTCTAGATAAAGAACTGAAGTAGTAAAAACAAAGCCTCCATTAGGAGGCTTTGTTATAATATTAAGTAGTTGCAGCCAATCTTGTTGCTAACCAACTGTCTTTAATAGGTACCAGCCAGTTTTTCATCAGGTCTGCTTTAGTATTTACCAGGTTGTTGAAGAGTGGGGTATCCATACTTATGTAGCCTTTTTCCATTGCATATGGTATCTGGTTCAGTGGCAGCATTTCTGCTTTGCCTTTCACCAGAAAAGTCAGCATCAGCCTGTCGAACATATTAACCTCGTACTGGCGTTCTATACTTTTTATCACCCTTACAGATGCATCTGTACTACATCCGCTTACATAAACATCGTTCTCATCTGCAATGATTACTATGAACTGCCTGAAAAGCAGCTTTGCCCAGCCCTTAACGGGTGCACCGTGTGCCTGCCATTGGGTGTAGAACTGGTGAAGCTGTTCGTTGATTTCAGTTTCCTCGCGTTCTATAAACGCCCTGTTGCTTTGGTATATCCAAATTCTCGAATTGTCTGCTAAATCTGCAGGTATTACAGATTGTAAAACACTAATATCCATTGTACAAAGTTAAGGGCTTTTAATTAACAGTAAGAGATTGGCTCGTATTGGTTGGCTTGTTTGCATGCAACCAATCTTTGAGCATTTTTGCCATCAGCTTATAGTTTTTAGACGGGGGAGTAATGGTAAACTTCGAACCTGTAAAGTGGCTGTTCAATAATACCTGATTATCATCAACTATAAATATGACAACTTCTCTGTAGTCTCCTCGTATACTCAGGTTTTTGCTAAGTATCATAAATACTTCAGGTGCTTCAGGATGCTGGCTGAAAGCCAGATGTTGCGATTGCAGAAACTTTTGCAGCAAATTCATATTCACCTGCAATTGATAAGGAGTTGCTATTCTGCTAAAGCTGAAAGTCTGCCTGATATTGTATATTGCTGTTATGGCGGTTATAGATATCAGCGCAATCATCAATATGCCTAGTAGTTGTGGCGTACCACTTCTTGTCAGATTGACTCTTCCGATAAAAGAACCATAAAGTAAACTCAAAAACAGCAGGGTACTCAGCGGTGCTATGGCTCTAACCGTTAAAGGGTAGCGCTTTTTCTTTTTTATAAAAGCTAAATCTTTGATGATTTTACTACCCCAATCTGCATTGCCTCCACCTGCGTTTAGCTGTTTCATAAAGTACTATGCAAGCGATCTCGCAACCATCTCCGCAATATCAAGTACCGCTACACTGTCTTCTTTTTCTTTGTTTTTAACACCATCCGTAAGCATGGTAGTACAGAAAGGACAGTTGGCAGCAATAATATTGGCACCCGTTTCAATAGCTTCTGCAGAACGTTCAAAGTTGATGCGTGTAGTACCTGCTTCTTCTTCTTTAAACATCTGCGCACCACCTGCACCACAGCACAGGCCATTGGTACGGCAACGTTTCATTTCTACCAGTTCCACATCCAGCGCTTGCAGTACTTCGCGTGGTGCTTCATAAATATTATTGCCACGGCCCAGATAGCAGCTGTCGTGGTAGGTTATTTTCTTGCCTTTGAATTCGCCACCTTCTTTCAGGCGGATGCGGCCATCGTTTATCAACTGCTGCAGGAAGGTAGTATGATGTATTACTTCATAATCGCCACCCAGTGCAGGGTATTCGTTCTTCAGTACATTGAAGCAGTGCGGGCATGCGGTAACAATCTTCTTCACACCATAAGCATTCATGGTCTGTATATTGTTGTATGCCATCATCTGAAACAGGAACTCGTTACCACTGCGGCGTGCAGGGTCGCCAGTACACATTTCTTCCTTACCAAGTATGGCGAATTTCACACCTACTTTATCCAGTATCTGCGAAAAAGCTTTAGTTATTTTTTGTGCTCTTTGGTCGAAGCTGCCCGCACAACCTACCCAAAACAGTACTTCAGGTGTTTCGCCATTTGCAGCGTATTCAGCCATTGATTTGATATGCATAGTCTATTTGTTCTGAGAGTTAGATAATTAAGCTTCTGCAGCCATTTCTTCTGCCCATTTGTCCCTTTCATCAGGGCTGAATTTCCACGGCGCCATGTTGTTTTCTACATTGCTGAACATCAGGTTCCATTCCTGCGGGCTGTTACTTTCTTCCATTACCAGATACCTGCGTAGCTGGTTGATGATTGACAATGGTTCTATGCCAACAGGACAAGCTTCTACGCATGCCTGGCAGGTTGTACAAGCCCTTAGCTCTTCAACAGTTATGTAGTCGTGTACCAACGATTTACCATCGTCAACAAACGTCTTATTGGCATTGATGTTTTTACCCACTTCTTCAAGACGGTCGCGGGTGTCCATCATTATTTTACGTGGAGAAAGTTTTTTACCGGTTGCGTTAGCAGGACAAGCAGATGTACAACGTCCGCACTCTGTACAAGAATATGCATCTAAGAGGTTCTTCCAGCTCAGGTCCATAACGTCCTTAGCGCCGAAGCGTTGCTGTGCAGGCTGGCTGCCGTCAGACGGTGGTGCCAGTTCGGGCTGCATCATATACAGTACCTCATTCTGTATTTCTTTCATGTTAGCCATCTCGCCCTGTGGTTGCAGGCGAGTATAGTAAGCATTCGGAAAAGCCAATACGATGTGGAGGTGTTTTGAATATGGCAGGTAGTTCAGAAACAGGAATACGCCTATAATGTGTAGCCACCATCCACCACGCTCAATAGCTATCAGTGTGCCATCAGACAATCCCGCAAACATACCTGTGAAGTTTGAGCTTATCCAGAATGGCTCTGTAAGTGTATAGTGTTCTACACCGCGCGCCTGCAATACTTGGTCTGCAGTGTTCATCATCAGAAACAGGCTCATCAGTACAACCTCTGTAACTAATATCAGATTGGCATCATTACGAGGCCAACCTTCAAGTTCAGATTGGTTCAGGCGTTTTACCTTCAATACATTCCTACGGATAAGGAATACCACACATGCAAGTAATACAAGCACTGCCAGTATTTCAAAGAAGCCTATCAGGTAGGCATACAAGCTGCCCAATGCAGGTGCAAACAAGCGGTGTACACCAAGAATACCATCCAGAAATATCTCCAGAATTTCAGCATTGATGATGATAAAACCTGCGTATACTGCCAGGTGAAGGAATGCAGGTATTGGTTTTTTGAACATTTTTTGTTGTCCAAGTGCCATCAATACCATGTTTTTCCAACGTGCGCCGGAATTATCTGTCAGGTCTTCGTCTTTGCCCAGTTTTATATTTCTCCTTATTTCGCCAACTTTTTTGCTGAAAAAATAGACCGAGATACCGGCACAAAGAATGAATAATATTTGTTGTACAAGATGCATGCAGCAACGGATTTATGGCTCGAAAATAATGGCTTTTGCGCTAAAAACATAGTTTAACATCTTGAGTTACATCGTTTCGTATAAATTGTTTAGGTTTGAGCTAAATGTTTTACCCGGATGTTGAATAAAATATATGCCGTTTTGTTTGCATCAATGTTGACTGCCTCCGCTAATGCTCAACAGGATATAGCCTTAATCAGGTCTATGGAAGACTCACTGGTTAAGACGGTTGACTCTATGTATGAGAATAATATACCTGATGAGATGTCAACGTACAATGCAAGGATTGTAAAGCAATTGGTAAGGGCATTGAAGATGGATGGTTCTTACAATTATGCATTTGATAGCTTGGGTAAACGCTTCAATATCATTTATTCAGACGACAGAAAATTCAGAATATTCAACTGGTCGATAGCACTGGAAGAAAATACACGCAGATATTATGGTGCCATACAGATGAACAGCGATAAACTCAAACTGTATCCGCTGGTAGATTGCTCGGGCGAATTGGGTAAAGGTGCAGAAGACAGCGTGCTGAAGGGTAGTAAGTGGTACGGTGCATTATATTACAGAATCATGTCTAAAGAAACAGAGAATGGTACTGTATATACAATGTTTGGCGTAAACGAGGCAAGCCCGATAATTAAAAGAAAACTACTGGACCCGATGATGATAACCGAGAACGGTCCTGTTTTCGGGGCACAGATATTCAACATCAGGTCGCAGAACAATCCTGACCAACGTGTGCAACGCTTTATATTAGAATATAAAAAGCAAGTACAGGCATCGCTCAACTGGGAAGAAGAAAACAAAGTAATATATTTTGACAGGCTGGAATCTGAAACCAACGACCCCGGACGTAAATACACATACGTACCCTCAGGTCAGTACGATGGTTTCAGGTGGGTAGATGGTTATTGGAATTTTATACAAGACCTGATACCTGTAGATCAACTGAAAGACGGTGCAGCGCCTGTGCCACAGCCATATAAGGGAAGAGAAAATTAAGACTGATTTATTTACTACTTTTTTATTAGATTTGCACCGCTCTAAGGGTCCGGTAGCTCAGCTGGATAGAGCATCAGCCTTCTAAGCTGAGGGTCATTGGTTCGAATCCAATCCGGATCACTTCATTGGACAGACTGGCTTCATCGTCAGTCTGTTTTATTTTATCTTCTTTCAAAGCCGCTTAGTACAACCAAAGAAGATGGTAGTAAACAGCATTGGTATATGATAGATGTTACAATCCGTTGGCAATCATCACAAGGTGGCTGGCCTGTACAATGGAAAAATGTAGAGTATAATGGTATAATACTAAGTGATGAATTTGGCTGTGATGTCAATTTCATTATTAAATCTAAAACAGAGCCAGACCGAAGCGGATTAGCTGCATTGGTAGTAAAGAAAACACCAACAGGGGATTTGTCGGACGACCAGAAACAACTATTTGAAGGTACAGACGATTGGTTTTAGGGTGTACCACACGTTTGGAATCCTGGGGTTGTTTAGAATAAAATATATACTATAAAAAAATACTAATAACAGTTGTTGTAAACGTAATCACGATATGCTGCTTCGGTCAAAGGAATGTTTTTGATGAAGGAAGAAAATCACAAAACAGAGCAGACTTATTAAAGTCTCCGAGTAATGGAATACTAAAAGTGAATATTACCAGAGATTACCCGAATATAGTGCAAGTGTCCTTGAGTGATTATAGAGGCTCTGTGCCTATTGCGTGTCGGGAAATCTATAACGTTACAATGACTACTTCTACGGGCAGGATAGTAAAAAATACCGACTATAAACAAACAAGCATGGGAACTATCAAGCCTAATGAGTTTCCTGTAATTATTGATGTAAAAGTCACAGGACTAAAAGGAGAAGGAAAGTACCTTTTAGAATTTACGGTAAGGCTAAACTATAGCGGCTATTATTATCATATTCTATTGTATGATGAATCAACGGGAGTTAGAGGAACATTTTGAAATACTGTGTTTTAACGGTAAATAATACCGTTTTTAAACGATGTTTTCTATGTCCGACTGTTTAACTAAATTGTTGACAAAATTAATGCCATGAATAAGGAAGAAAGGTTTGAGGGATTTGAATATAAAGCAACCGAGGTACATAAATACATTTACACCGTTGGAGTATTCACTATAAGCCTAAAGAATGGTGAAATTATTCATCACGACCCTAAAGATAGTGAAGCATTTAAGCAATGGCTGGATAATATTAACATAATTGATTTACGGTTACAATAACCAAACATGAAACAAAAAATAAGTGTTGCGGTAGCAGATGACCACCCAGCTTTAGTAAAGGGATTACGTTTTATTCTTGAAGCCTATAAAGATTACAAAGTGTCTATTGAGGCTTATAATGGTGCAGAATTAATAGAGAAGATAGAACAAGCACCCCAAAAAACCGATGTGTGCTTATTAGATATTAGTATGCCTGTAATGAATGGCTTTGAGGCGTTGACGATTATTAAACAACGATGGAAGTCAATTAAAGTGATAATGCAATCCACTTATTATAATGAGTTCAACATACTAAAAGCGTTCCGAGAGGGGGCATCAGCATATATTCCCAAAGATGCAAACCCCCAAGAAATTAAAAGTGCTATTGATACTGTTTGTGCTGACGGCTTCCACTACTCCGAATGGGAAAAAGAACACGTATTGCCACATATACAGGACAAAACAATCCTTACAACTATTAACGACAAAGAAATAGAGTTTTTGAAACATATCTGTTCAGATATGACATATGACGATATTGCCGCTGTTATTGGTAAAAGTGCAAGAACAGTTGAAGGCTATCGAGATGCTTTATTTCAAAAACTAAAGTTGAAAAACAGGACAGAATTGGCTCTGTTCGCTATTAGGTCAGGTTTAGTAATTATCCATTAATTAGAGAAATACCGTTGTTTAACGGTAAAAAATACCGTTTTTTTCACGTTGATGTTTTGTTGAACTTACACGCAAATTTTCAACGTATGCCATTCAACATTATCAAACCACAGAAGCAAAGGACGAGATTGTTCTTATGGGTATTCGTACTTATTACTTTATGCAGCAGCATAAAAGCAAATGCACAGCTTGATAGTGCTAATTATGACCCGATTGCAGACATTGACAGTCAACTACGGAGAATTTTCATGCCGATATGCCACCCAGACCCTGGTCCTTGGTTCCTGTATGATATGGCTTCTCACTCTTTGGATAGTATAGAGTTTACAGATAATAATCCCGACACTATACAGCGTGATGTATGGTTTAAGATATACGAAGAAATGAGGAATAGTGCGTACAATAGGTCTGCATTGATAACCGATGATTCAATATATACACTAAACTCCCAATTTAGAAAAGATACAGTAGCTATGAATATCATGGCATACGATTATCTACGATTTAATGACTCTGCATTGTCGAGCAATTATTATTTCACAGCAGATACTGTCAACGATACACTAATAGAGAATGGCTATCCTTGTGAGTTAAATCCGTTTATTACACAACGGGTATTTGCAGCCAGCCCGATGGAGTTCTTTTTGGCATATAAGACAATTACATATAGAGTTGATCCGACTTTCATCTTTCATGATAGTTATAATGACTTCATGGCTAATAACTGGACTATTCAAATTGATTTCGGCGATGGTAGCGGGTGGCATACAATAACAAATCCTACAATGGTTTCTCATTTTACAATAACGTACCCTACAAAAGGATTAAAAGTAATTCGAACACGTGTTTTAGATGGACCGAGTACCGTGATAATGACTTCTAACTCAATGGTACAGGCGAGTGATAGAGTTAAACCCACACCACAAAGAAAAATATTCATTGGCGATGCTTCAGTTTCGGTTTGGGAGCCGTGCAGTGAGTCAGGCGGGCCTTTACAAAAAACTATATTTTATCTTGAGGGATTAGATGTGCAAGATGCCTCGCCATTTCATGATAGGGATGAAGAGCAGATTTATTTAGAAATGGTAGAAGATGCAAAAATCCCCGAGTTGCTAAATTTTGGTTACCAAATTGCAGTAGTAAATTGGGATAATAGTAGGAGAGATATTAAGGACAACGCGCAAACACTGATAGACATTCTCAAATATTTCAAGTGTGAACAAGTTACGCTCGGGGACAGTGGCACACACCAACAATTTGTAATTATTGCAGAAAGTATGGGAGGTCTTGTCGCCCGCTATGCGTTATGTGATTTTGAGCAAAATTGGTCAACAATTGGTGGTTGTTTAGCAGAGAAAATGCACAATACAAGACTGCTGATTACGTTTGACTCCCCACATAAAGGTGCGAACATTCCTATTGCGTATCAGCATTTATACAGAAATGTTACTAGATTGATTTTTGGAGCAAATACGATTTCACAAAGGCAACAAGCTGTCTTAAATAAAGCAATGTTAGACGCAAAATCTGTTAAACAAATGCTGCTATATCACGTTGACTCTTATAATCCAATTACCCAAGAGTATTCTCAACATAACGATAAAGGCGATTTTGACGATGATTTACTTAACATTGGCAATTATCCTCAATATTGCAAGTTAGTGGCTATGAGCAATGGTTCATTAAAAGGCATTGGACAAACACACTTTTATGACACATTACAAAGAACACCTAACGATTATTTGATGGATTGGGATATAAATATGTGGGTAACATTGTTCGGCGAAACTGCAATATTAGCGGGTACAAATTTTGAACTAAGAACCACACCTAACGGTAACGGAACAATCCATACCAGTAATTATGACTTTTATAAGCCAAAAGTAAAAATCACAATAAAGAAATGGAAATTAAAAGTAGTTGTTACAAGTAGTTACTGGTATAGTGTGGGTGGGTCATACTATGGTAAAAACGTAAAACCTTATGATGTTATTCCCGGTAGTCTTTATGATGTTAATAGTATGGCAATCGATGAAGGATGGGAAGCCTCTGGTTTAATTAGAACACTTGTTTTTGGATTAAATAAACCCCATTACGATACAACGACTCATGTTTGGTCATTATCACACTGGACTGGTGGCAAACGTTTCGCTTTCGGTAGAGATGTCAGATTTACCACTGATGGTCTTCATTTTTGCTTTATACCAACGTTTTCTGCACTAAACTATGATATTACTGATTGGTGGGAAAATATAGAAGATGAAACAATGAGTACGAAGATGAGCAAAACACCTTTTGACCTAATAACAGGTATCACTGAAAGGTATCCATATTTGCATATTAATAATCAACCTCCATTGTCACTTACTGGTAACTTCATCGCTTATAATGTTAAGAAGTACAACAGAGAGCATTTGCAAATAAGGAATGATAGTTTAGGAGACTGGGTTAATGGTGTGAGTGGAAATAAACCGATATGGCGTTATCCAAACTGTAACGAAACACAAGGACATAGGAAGTATTGGTTAAATCAAGAAATTGGCGATGATACATTAAGGATAGAAAATAGAGAAACTGCTTGGATGTGTTTGTACGATGCAGAGCGTTACATTGCAGTAAATGAAAGAAGTCCTTTTTATAGGTATGTTAGTGCAACCCCTGCTACATTTATTATTCCAGGTATGTATTCAAAAGAAAATGACTTAACCATAGCTTCGGGGAAATTATTAATACTAATGACAAGGGATACAAATAACATTCATGTGCCTACTTCTTATAGTAGAACTGAGTATGTTAAAGATAGCATCCCATGGGTAAGATGCTGTTTCTTCGGTGCTAAATCTACACTACCTGAAAACCCTGAGTTAGAAAAAATAAAGAGTGAGAATGCCGAATTTATTGTATATCCAAATCCTATTTCAAATAATGAAATAACAATAAGGTATACCGCAGTGCCTGACCCCAACAGTAGGTTAGTAATCTATAATATTAGTGGAAGTAGAATGATAGATAAAAGTTTCGACGAGAATAATAACGGCATTACTACGTACAAACTTGAGATTGAACAAGGTAAATACCCAAGTGGTTTATATTATATTACGCTTAAAAATGGCGATAAATTGTATAAACAATCAATTATCATTAAGTAAATTGCATATGGTATTTTTTTAATAAACAACATTTATGGCTAATATCAAAAAGTATCTCACATTATTATGTATGTTCTTCTTTCTACTTGCTTGTACCAAAAAAGAAAGACAATACTCAGTTACTGGTAGAATGGTATACAAGGACAATAAAGAACCTGTTAAAAAGGTTGGATTCTCTTTTTGTATAGATTATGTAACGGGTTCGTTTACTTCTAAAAAAACAAGTGAGAAGTCATATCTATTTGTAACTGATGATAATGGAGGGTTTACTGTTTCGTTTAATTCGCAAGAAAAGAGGTCTTATAGAATAGGATATGAGTGTGGTAGTGATTATTTATGGTTTGGTGGACAAACCAACAAGAAAAGTTCAAGTATTGATGCTGGCACGATTGAGATAGATAGAAAATAAATAATCTAAAACAAAAGCAACTATGAAAAAATCAAGATTACTCTGTTACTGAGTTTGGTAGTATTATTTGCAGCTTGTAAGAAAGACTACACTTGTAAGTGTACGGCATCTGTTAATGTACCTGGCTTTGGTACTGTTAGTGTAGATACTACTTATGTAATTAATAAAACCACAAAAAAGAAAGCAAAGAATGATTGTTCTGATTCTGAAAAAAAATTAAAAACAGAAGTTGAAGCTGAGGGTGGTAGTGCTTCATGTTCGGTACAATAAACAAAACAAATGGGGCTGATTGGCAGGCGTAAATATACGCCTGCTTTTTTATGCCTTAAATTTCTCTTGAAAATACGAATGATAATATTATACTCTTTCAACTATCAAGCTAAGTAATGTGAAATAGTATCAAACATTGATTTCATGCTTATGGTAAGTGTAACAGCTTATTATTGCGGACTAACTGGCTTTGAACCTGTATAGATGTTCAATTGCAAAGGGGTATTTATATTAGTGCGGTGGGATAAAATGCTTATTATTCCTGTAGAAGGGTTCGGATATATAGTTAACAGGGATGACACACTATTAATGTTGTCAATGGATGTTCCAGCTCCTTTATCATGTACAAAATGTACTACGTTATTGCCTGTGGAAGGCCATGAATTTAAAAAGTCTTGAATAGGGTAAGACTTGTTTTCACCCATCGTTTTGCCTGGATTATTAACATATATATAGTCGTCATCAATGCCTAACGCAACCATAAAATGAGGTATAGTCGTAGTACTCATACTTGTTCTTACCCTGATGATAACTGGTACACTATTACACAAGTCGTTTTTCAAATCTTCGAATGTGTATTTACCAGCATATGCACTATACATCGACAGACTTAGCTTGTTAAAAGCAGTAGCTTGCTCTGTAGGACTTGAAGCATTTGGGTTGCCCATAGTATTACAAATATCACTAACCGAATATTGCATAGATCCACCTGCGAAGTATCCTAAACACATTCTTACGCAATTCTGACCACACTGTTCCGTGTTAAAGTCTTGGACTGAAAATGGAACAGCAAATGAAGGGCAATTATTGCCTGGTATTATTGTAATACTTTTGCTGTCCAAAACAGTATAAGTTGTAGAGCCAAAAGAACGATACTCAAGTTTTGCGATATAGTTTCCTGCCTTTGACTTTATTGAGTTAGTGGTGAAATTGATGTTTTTTGTCTGACCGTTTTGAAGATTATTTACAGAACTATCTAATAGATATGTAACATAGTTTCCTGTCCCATCATACCAACCTATTCTTACATTACCATTAAATACTCCATTGTTACAACTAACCTGAGAGGTAATGTAGGAAGGTTTGTTGTATTGCCATAAACCAGAAATACCAGTAAATGAGCCAGATAATGAAGCTGACACAACTGGTATTGTTATGTAAAAGTTACCAACATAGTAGTATTTGCCCGTTATAGAATTGCGATATACAGCGTAAAAGTATCCATTGCCTCCTGCTGTTAATCCATGAGCAAAATTCAATGTTATTTTTGTAGGAGTGCTTGAAATTGTTTGATAATCATTTTTTATACTACCACATAAGCCATTTGGGTTGTTAATATTTGATGTTCCCCAAGTTTCTCCATTTTGAAAGTAAGATGTGCCAGTCTGTTTTTCAAGTTCTATAGTAATGTGTGAAGATGATAATGCCGTGACACGCCCTTTGACGGCAGTATCTGGAATAGAACCAGGGCCATTGGATAAATTAAATGCAACGCAATTTAAAGCCCCATTAGTACATACATAAGGTGCAGAATATGTTTCCCATATTCCTACACTTGGAGAAGATGTTTGACCGTATGAGGGAAGACCAAAAATTAGGAAGAGCAGTGAGACATACAATCGCACAAAGCCAGATTGTTTTAATAGACCACAAGGGGGTATGCCGCCCCTTGTGGTTCTATGAAATTTCGACGTTTCATATATTATGAAGATAACATTAATTGTAACAGGTGCAAGAACAGCTAATTATTATATCCACATTTAATGCACAAAAACGCCCTACACGAAAACGTGTAGAGCGTATGCACAAAAGTGAGAAACGTCGAAACTTCAAATATTGTGCAACTCTATTATACTATTCTTTCTATAAACATCAAGATTATTTACATGTTTTTGGAGATGTGAAATAAGCTATTTTCTATTAAATGTGCAAGCGTAAATAGGTAAAAAGATTAATGACTATTTTTATTTTATTGCTAAGTCTCTCAAATCCTGAATAATCTGGTTCGATAAACGTCCAAAGAGGTTTCCACAAAGCTAACCCCTTTGCAAAAAATAATACGTTAACAACTACCTTAATCTTTCGCTTGAAGCACCCCGACTTGGTTATAGTAAAAACTATCATTAAGAAATTAACTGTCAATTGTTAATAATAAATTTATGCATCCCAAACGGAGTATACTTGTTAGTGGTATGACTATCTGTTTTTTTATTAAATAACAATAATGCAATTAATATAAATATTTGAATGAGAAGTATTTTTAAACCCTATTGTCACAAAATTTTACAAACTATGCATTATAGGATTATATAAGTATTTAATTCGGTATTTAGTTCTGCTAAATAACCTCATCGTTTCTAGCTGAAAGATCAGTTTTAATCATAATGCTATTGTCAACTTCAAAGATAATCAGAGAATAACTTTAATGATACTATACAATTACATGTTAATGTAAAAACACACCCGAAATTAGTTTTTTTCAGGTGTGTTTTTTCTATTTTATTCTTTCACTACTTTATGTACTTCGTTAACACCATTAGAATTGGTAATGTTGATAAGATAAGTGCCTGTCGCAAAGCTTGCAAGGTTTATTTCTTTGCTACTACCAGAGCTAAAGGTTATCTTGTCAAGCAGTACTTTTTTACCAGACATATCAGTAATAAGTAGTTCAGTGGAGTTATCTTTTTCTCCATTATATATAATGTAAACTATACTACTTGTAGGGTTTGGTACAACTTTAAAGTTTTGAACAACGCTGCCAATATTAATACTATCTATTTCGCTAATGCGAAAGTTGTTTTGGTTCATAGGCTGTATTTTTATTTCATAATCAACTGCTCCATATAAACTATCTGGTTTGTTGCTGAGATATTGGCGTAGATGCATTCTTTGAAAAGATGAATCTGTAATTGTAACTGTAGTATCTAAGTTGAATATTACTTGAATAGTAAATCGTTCGTTTGCAGCAAATTCGATATTATTTAATTGAAGCAGCGAGTTGCCTTTCATTGTTACTGTTTTAGCGGTTTCGTCACGACTTGTAAACTCGCCTTTCCCACCTGCAGCTATCCAACGATTGTAAAGCGAACCAAGATGAATAGTAACGCTGCCTCTAGTTGAATAATCCCCGCCAAATAGCGGATAAATAGGGCGATCTGCTTCGAATTTTAGATTGAAGGTTTGTAGTGCATTGTCGCCATTACCAACAATTACTTCACGGGTTGAAGTTTTTTTAGTTAAAGGATTTAGGTTCGTCAATACTAGGTTGCGAGTGACGATAGTATTATTGTTGCGTACGTTTTGTCCCACACCTTTACCTAGTATTTCGGGATAAGTCATCCCATAAGGGTAAGTTGTTGTTTTTTCAATACGTGCTAATAAGCAAACATCGAAGCTGTTAGGTTCTCCTTCAAAGTCTTGTGGTTTAGGCACAGCCCACGAATGATTTATTATAGTCGTAGCAGCAGGTGCAAGTGCGGGTATTGTAATACCAGCACTTGGCGTTATTTCTCTACCGCCAGGCATAGTAAATGCACCATGCTTATCTTTTACATTTGTCGATTTCCAGTCAGCTTCCCATTTTTCTCCTGTAGAGGCTTTACTCCAATAAAGTTTTAATTTTTGGTTTGTAGTTGATGCTACACAACCATAATTACGAATACGAGTGTATGCATAGTTAGGTGCAGAAATAAAATACTCAGGGTTTTCATGTTTCTCTATTCCATCAGCTACTTGCCTGTTCCATACATCTTGACTTGTCCATGTGTTAACATCATAAGGGTTAATATCCACTTGATCGTTTGGCTCTCGCAACATGTCCATATAACTATCTCGCATAGCTACAATTGGTTTGAGTTCGTTGCTAAGTATCACTTTGATTGTACGTATAGCCATTTTGGGTACTGTACTGGCGTCAGTAACGATAAGGCGATAATAAGCAATATGATATCCTGTTGTAGTTATTGTAGTAGAAGAAATAACAGTTGGATTCACAATATTATAATTGTCTAATGTAGTGGTATTCCAAATACCCGCACCTGGAGCGTAATCAATGGGTTCCCATTTATAAGTATATGGAGGTGTTCCACCTTCCATTTTTACTGTAAATTGAGGGTTAGGTACTCCAGCCACTTTTCCAGGACGGCAAAGGGTATTAATTTCAATACCAATATTCATGCAACTAGTTTCTTGTGCAAATTTTACTGCTTTGTATGCATTTACTCTACCTGCACCGAGCCCCCCAATAAAACTTGAATTATCTACAATTGGGTCGCAAGTTTGCTTGAGGATATACTCTACTTCACTAGGACTTAAACATGGATTTGCAGAAAGCATAAGAGCTATGACTCCTGAAACGATAGGAGCTGATGTAGACGTAGATTTGTAAAAAGAATAGCTATAATGGGGATATCCATCCACTCGTCTATGTGCCCTTAATACCCCACCACATGGTGCGCATAAATCAACCCAAGGGTTGTGGTCACAAGTAGTTGGCGCATGCTTGTTTTCGAAGTTAACGCCGCTTACATTAATCACACCTGGTACGTTAGCAATATCTGAATGACAGTTCCAACCAATATAATTGCCAGCTGCATATACTAAAATTGCTCCATGTTGAGTCATTTCTTCAGCTTCGGTTTTTGTAATTCCGTCTGGATGCCAGCTCATATTAATAATTCTATGACCGTCTTTATATGCTTCCAATATGCCTTCTCGAGGACTAGACACGTCATCAATTGCATACCCTGTTCCTTTCGTGTTATAACCTATTGATGTTATTCCAATATTATTATTTGTATTAGCTATTGCGACTGAAGCAACTTTTGTGCCATGCGATTCAATAGTTCCACTATATCCTGGTATGCTATGCCATACTTTTGTAAATTTGCCAATTAGGTCTTCATGCCCATCATCAAATTCAGAATCAGAAAATCCAATTACAACTCTTGGATCTCCTTTAGTAATACTCCATGCACAATTTGCATCAATCATATTCATTGCCCAGTTGTCCCAAGTTAAGATTAGAGGATCATTTACAATTGTTGGACTAGGACAAGACGCTAAACCGCCACTACCCATGTTAATGACTGTATCAAATAAATTTGTTTCAACTAATCTTCTTTTAAGAGAATCCCCATTCCCATTTGCATAAATAATGAACTCATTAATTGCACTTGCTCTAACAGAATTTTTAAAAGCCTGTTGATACTTTCGAGTACTATAATTGTAAAGTATTTGGTTTAAAGTAGAATTGTTTGATATATTTGAAGAGTCATTAGTTGGTCTAGCTTGCTGATTTGCAGTAGACACCCAAATTGCACATTGACTAAATCCAGTTTTATTGCTAAAAACAAAGATTACAATGAAGATTAAGCATATTAATGTGATTTTTTTTTTTCATGATTCTTGATTTTTCGTTAGTATGAAATTTTTATAAACTAGATTGCCACAAATGCTAATTGGGAATAAATAAACATACTGTAATCTGTATTCCTGCCGAATGAGCTTTTGAGTGTGTTTTTATGCCATTTGACATCGTAACAGTATTTATGTTTAGATGCACAGAATAGCTATTATTCTTACGCTTTATCTAGAGCAACAGTTAGTACTAAGACGCACATTTCCCAAATTGCTCACTTTTCATTTTTTATATTCTTGTTCAAGATTATTATTATACTGGTCAATGGTTTAAAGTTAGATTATGCAAAAAGCAAAAAAAATACGCTGTTCAGCGTGTTTTTCAGAAAAACAAGGTCAAACATACTATACTAACCCAAAGTGAAAAGCATACTTAAGATATATTTGAGAATGATTTACGTTTTTCCAACGCAAATCTAGTATCTGATGTATCTCGTTCCTGTGCGTCCTTACTGTATTTGATGAAATATTCAGTTCTACAGCAATGGCATCATTCATATATCCTAATGCCAATAGCTTGAGAATCTGTCTTTGTCTATTGGTTAGGGTCATGAATTTTTCATAGCTTGTTCTGATAAAATCATATTCTCCCAGTAATTTATTTTCCTTATCCAGTTCAGACTCCAATCCTTTTATGAAATGTGATATGGATACAATTTTCCCTAGCTCGAATGAAAACACACATGTTTTGTGCACCCAAGCATAATCTAATTGGTCATTCACTTTTACATACTGAACTGTTGAGAGGGGTTCACTACTTTTATTTTTCAAGGCTCGAAAATACAAGGGGGCTAATTTTTGAATTGAAAGCGGATGAATATGCTTTAATGCAAACTTCTCTAATGTCCATTTACTTTCTTCTTCAACATCAATGTCAAATTGATTAATAATCTTTTTAGGTATCCAATCCCAAGCGAATGTGTTCATGTTATTAAGATGTACGATGCCTGAAAATTGCTGGCTTATATCTTCTAACGGAATTTTACCTTGCAGTATTTGCTTTTCAAAAATGAAAACATTTTGTTTTTTTATGCTTAACAGCTCTTTTTCAGTTTTTCTCATGGCAATCAAAAGTTGTTTACTGTGATAGTTTTTTAATTCATATATAGACACTTTTTTATAGAAAAGCGTTTGCTGCACCCTAAGATTTGTAGGTGGGTTCTAATGGTTCAACTTTGCATCCTATGGTAGATCCCTTGCATAAATCTAACTTGAATTATTAATACTATACATAATATTTACAAGTTGCTTGTAATTATAACAATTGCATAGAGTTAATATTGGTTAATGTTAATCGCTTATTTGAGTATTTATACAACCAAAACCTTCAAATTTTCAACAATCCGGTTCGATAAATGTCCAATAAGGTTCACTAAATGATAAAGCCACTCAGAGAGTGGCTTTATCATTTACAATTTATACTTTCTAGTCTTATTTCGGCTCATACCCCAGCTCGGCGTAGTCTGCTGACTACGTCGTAACTGGTAGCAAATCTTCAGATTTGCAAGATGTTTTTGTCATGCTTTCGGCTCATACTCCACCATCCACTCAATACCATATTTATCTCTGAACATACCAAAATAGGTATCCCAAAAACTGTCTTCCATTGGCATTTCTATTGTTCCGCCCGCAGATAGTCCATTAAATATTCTATCTGCTTCTTCCCGGCTTTCTGTGCTGATAGAAATTTTACTTCTGTTCTCCTCCTCGTTTACTGTTCCTAAGAAACTCGGTACATCATTACCCATCAGCACATTGCTTTTGCCTATAGGCAATGCTATGTGCATTATTTTATTTGCATCTTCTTCGGCAATGGTAAAGCCTGGGCTTGGAATGTCTTTAAAGCGAATGATTTTTCTGAATTCTCCGCCAAATACTGATTTGTAAAACGTAAAAGCTTCCTCTGCATTGCCGTTGAAGTTGATATGTGGATTGATGACTGCCATTAGCTTAAGTTTTTTGTAAATCAAATGTACTGTTTAGCTATAATATAAACAGGGTGTGAAAGCGACAAAATAAGAGGTGATTCCCGTCAAGCCTGTTTGGTATAGTATAGGAGGCTAAGCTCCAAGTAATGGCAATTCTCCGTATTGTAAGAATTGTTATTGAGTATTAATTGTTGTATATTTGTAATAATAAAACTATAGATCCATGTGTATATTTCAAGTGAGTAACTATTTCCGCTGTTTCAGGAAAAACGTAACCATTTGTAACCGTTTAGTTAATAATTTTTATTGAATATCAATGATTTGTGTTTTCCGAACGGTTCCACTTGTAGCCGTTTTGCAACAAATTATCTACCTAAAATTCAATTTTGTAACTAAGGTTTGGTATCAATATAGATTCTAGGTCTTTTTCTGCTGTATTGGTTTGCAGGTTGTATTTATAACCTTTAAAATCGGGTTGTCTGGTTATGTTCAGTAGTTTAAGAGATATCTCGCTGGTGCGGTTTTTCTTATTCATTTTGTAGCTGGCAGTAAAGTGAGTATTTAGGGCTGGTGTAGTCTGCAAACTATAAGCTCGGCTTTCATCATAAACAATGCGCTGTGCTGCTTCAGACGCTGCTGTGTTGACAGGAGAGTATCTGTTGCCGCCTTGATAACAAACACGCATATTGAGGCTCAGTATGTTTTGCTTATGCTTGCCTATGTACCACTCTTTGCCAATCAGGAAGTTGAAAACAAAGCTCCGGTTAAATCTGGTGCTTCTCCATACATCGTCACCGCCTTTGTATGCAGCATTGAATACGGATGCAGTAAACAGGTAGTAGTATCCTTTAGATATGTACCTTTCAAGCGTCAGGTCTATGCCGTAGTTCCTGCCTGTGCCGGTGTTTTGTAGCTTCTCTGCAAAGAACCAATCGTTCCGTAGGTTTAAGAATGAAAATGAACTATCTGCAATTACGGGTACGTTATACAGGTATTGATAGTATGGCTCTGCTTTGAAATGCAATACATCGCTGATACTAAGGTTGTAGCCTGCTACTATATGATGAGCTTTTGTAAAATCAAGGTCTTTATTCACCTGTCTTGCGCCTGAGGTCAGAGAGTTATTGAAGTAGTAGTTGAGCTTTTCCAGCCTACTGTGTTGCCCATATGCCAATGCAATGGATTGCTTAGTATTCAGTTGTTGGCTGATACCTATTCTCGGCTCTACGGTGTAATGGTTGTTGAGTGTGAATATTTGCCCGTTGATGCCGATAGTGAGATGCAGCTTATCTGTTATGCCGATGGCTGAACTACTATAGGCTGATAATAAGGAGCTGAAACCCTGTGCATCCACGATGTTTCTCTCGGGTTGTAGTGTATTGTCTGTCTTGTTCAGTTGAATATCGTATTGCATCCCTGTTATCAGTATGCCTGTTCTGTTGGTATGCCTGGCATTGAACTTTTTGTTGATGGCAGATGATAGTATGTAGTTGTAATTGGTATTAACGATATTGCTCTTTGGTGCAAGTGATAGTTGATTGTTTAGCTTTTGTGTTACCCAATCCGTCCCGTTAACAGTTGCCGCAATGGTAGTCTTAATGTAGGTACTGTTTTTGAAGAAGTATTTATGGCTGATGCCCGCAGCGCCCATATATTGTTTTATATCGTCTTGCTCGCTATCGTTATAGTACTTCCATTCGGTACTGTCGGTTTTGGCTTTTGCTCCTGCTCTGTCGCGCAGGCCAATGCCCAATAATGAAAACGTACCTGCTTTTTTTGTTGGGAAGTTCAGCTTGAAAGATAGGTCCTGATATTTCAATCCGTTGGCATTTTCAGGTAGTGCAGGGCCTAACAGTGCAAGGGTAGAGTAGCGGTAGTTGAACAAGTAAGATGATTTGCCTCCTTTCCTGAAAGGTCCTTCTGATGAGGCGTCAATACCTACAAGGCCTATCTCAAATGTGTGCTCCCTTTTACGATTATTACCTGTTCGCATTGCTATATCAAAAACACCGGAAAGTGCATTATTATATTCCGCAGGAAATGCGCCTGTGAAGAAGTCTGAATTTGCCAGCATCTGACTGCTTAGCGCAGTCAAGGTGCCACCACCAATCGAATTCAGGTCGCCGAAATGGCTTGGACTGGGTATTTCAACACCTTCCATTTTCCATTGTAAAAACTTAGGTGCATTACCTCGAACAATGATGCCATTCTCTCCTGTATTACCCGCAACACCTGCAAAAGACGAAGCAAGACGTGCCGGGTCGTCGAAGCCTCCTGCATAGCGTTTTGCTTCTTCCACACTCAGCATTCTGGCACTGGCGGTAGCCATATTGTTTAGAGGAAGCTCTTTATTGACGTGGGGTTTTAGAACCACTTCTGTCAACTCGTTTATTTTTTGCTTCATGCTAATGAAGAGATATGTTTCTTTAGCTGTAGCTAATACTATTTCTTTTTGAATGGAAGACTCATATCCCTGACAGCGAGCCTCAAGATTGTAGCGGCCTACGGGTATGTTATTGATAATAAAAGCTCCGTTGCTATCTGCTGTTGTAGTAATAGATGTTGTGCCATTTACAATAATGGCAACATATGGCACAGGGCTGTTGGAAGCATTATCTGTAATAACACCCCTGATAGTTTGTGCCTGTATTGTAGAGTTTAAACAAAGTAAGATGAACAATAAAATTGCCCTATGTGTCATAAAATCAAGCTTTTTCGGGTGCAAAGCTCCCTCTATACCTGATTTTGTTCAATACTGATTTATCAGTATGCCTATGTAAGAAGCCCGTATCTGGTTGCAAACATCACAGCTTCGAAGGAATTATTGGCACCCAATTTTTCCAGAAAACGTTGTCTGTGCGTGTTCACTGTATGCACGCTGATAGATAGTTTGTCAGAAATTTCCTTACTCAGAAGCCCGTCTTTTACCAGTTGCAGAATTTCAAGTTCTCGTTTCGTCAATTCAAACTCCTGTTTTTGGGTTTCTTTTAGCGGAATGACTTTCCCTGTCCTGAAATTTAATAACTGGCTTCTGATGCCCTCATATTCTTCCTGATTGGGAGATACATCGACAAAGCTTACTAATAACCATACCTGTCCTGTATTATCCAATTCCAATGCCTGATGCTGTTCGATAAGGCGCACATACTTGTTTTGTGCGTTCAGCATCCTGTATTCGTTAATGAGTTTATAGTTTACTTTCTCATCGCTCGAGAAATTGTTGAATAACTTCAGCACTGTAACACCGTTCAGGCTTAGTTGCAGTTTGTCGTCTGTGTGTATTTTGCTTTCGAAGAAAAGTTGTCCTGATGTTTCGTAGTCAGCAGGTGCGTAGCCGAGTAGTTTTCCGTAGTTGGAGGAGTAGAATACTATTTGTCTTTTAGCAAGATCAAAAATACTTGCCCCCGAATTATTGATGTTGCAAAGTGTTTGTAATGCTGCAGCATGTTTTTCTATAATGCTGTAATCCAGTTCCTGTTCGTTGTAGCTATACTGTAACAGATGTTTGAAGAAGATTTCCTGAACACTGTTTTGTGCTTCCATATTATACGCTCTAAAAGACAATTGAAGTTACTGCATTCTATCAGTTTTGTTAATTGACAAAAAAATATTTTTCAAAACAGGTCGATAAAATGAAAAATAGAATACATTTGCGCGTTCTGATTTTTATACACTTCTTTTAGATTAACGTCAAGAAATGAAAAAAACCTTTTTGAAATCGCTTATAATCGAGGCTGCGCAAGGCGTTTGCTTCGGGCGTGGGTTTTTTGCTGAACCTGTAACGGGGTCAGTTTTTTCTAACCGCACTACCTGTCTTTGGTTGCGACGTTGATACACTGCTATTCCAATAGTTATTAACTGTTGATGAAGCCTGTAATTGGCTTTCGAAAGCGATGCCTTCGTGTGTTCATCACGAAAGGATCGGTGTATTTATTCCATTTATAATTTACTGACATAATGAACCAAACCTTTATGGTACTGGTGGCCGGTGGTCATCATACCTGCTATGCGCATGCCATTTGCGAAGAGATGGCCGCGTCTGCTAAAGCTCGTGGTACAGGTATTGCAAAGCGTAGCACAGAATACGTAGTGCAGAAGATGTTTGAAGGGAAAGCTGTAATTGCACTTACCACACAAGGTGAGTGGGCAGGCTTTTGTTATATCGAGAGCTGGAGCCATGGCCAATATGTGGCTAACTCCGGCTTGATAGTGGCACCTCAATTCAGGAAGAGCGGGTTAGCTAAGCAGATTAAACAACACATATTTGAGCTGAGCAGAAAGCTGTATCCGGATGCTAAGATATTCGGCCTAACTACAGGGCTTGCGGTAATGAAAATAAACAGTGACCTGGGTTACGAGCCTGTCACGTATTCTGAGCTAACACAGGATGATGCTTTTTGGGCAGGTTGTAAAAGTTGTGTGAACTATGATATACTGATGAGTAAAGACAGGAAGAACTGCCTCTGCACAGCCATGCTCTATGACCCAAAGGACCACTATACACCTGAAGAAACGGCTACAAATTTTAAAAGGAAAGCCAAGGTGTACGAGCGCTTGCTCAATATCAAGAAGAGTAGGTTTTCAAAATTGTTCATTAAAAAAGCACGTGTGCTTAAATCAATCATCTGGTAAAAAAAATATTAGTAATGAAACAGAAAGTTGTGTTGGCTTACAGTGGTGGTTTAGATACTACCTACTGTGCACTATATCTGAAAAATGAACTGAATCTGGATGTACATGCTGTAATAGTACAGACAGGTGGTTTCAGTGACGAAGAGTTTAACCTGGTTGAAAAACGGGCTATCTCCTTAGGTGTGTCATCATTCAAGGTAGTTGACGTTACACAGAAATACTACGATAGCTGTATAAAGTATCTGGTGTATGGCAATGTGTTGAAGAATGCGGTGTACCCATTGAGTGTGAGTGCCGAGCGTATGCTGCAGGCCATTGCAGTTGCAGATTATGTAAAAGAGGTAGGTGCTGATTTTGTAGCACATGGCAGTACGGGTGCAGGCAATGATCAGGTAAGGTTTGATATGGTTTTTCAGAGTGCAATACCACATGTGAAGATACTGACACCGATACGTGATAAGCGTTTGAGCCGTGAAGAAGAGATTGAATACCTGAAAGCAAACAATGTTGAAATGAACTTTGAAAAAGCTCAATACAGCATTAATAAAGGTTTGTGGGGGACATCTGTAGGTGGCAAAGAAACGCTTACGAGCAATGGGTATTTACCTGAGTCTGCTTGGCCTACACCGGTAACAGCAAGTGAGCAGCTTGATGTTGTACTTCATTTTGAAAAAGGTGAATTGGTAGGTTTGAATGAGCAAATAGGTCTGAATCCTGTTGTTGCAATACAACAATTGCAATCAATAGCACAATCATTTGGCATTGGCAGAGATGTGCATGTGGGGGATACTATAATAGGTATTAAAGGCAGGGTAGGGTTTGAAGCTGCCGCTCCGGTGATAATTATCAAGGCACATCATTTGTTGGAAAAACACACACTCACCAAATGGCAGATGTATTGGAAAGACCAGCTAAGTACGTGGTACGGCAACTGGCTACATGAAGGTATGATGCTGGACCCAACGATGAGAAACGTTGAGGTTTTCATGGAAGATACACAGCGTCAGGTTACAGGTAAGGTGTATATAACCCTTTATCCATACAGGTTTGTTGTGACTGGTATAGACAGTGAACACGATTTGATGAACAGCAAATTTGGTTCTTACGGAGAAATGAATAACACCTGGAATGGTGACGATGTAAAAGGCTTTGCCAAAATCTTCGGCAATCAGGTAGCTATTTATCATGCGGTGAACAATGATACAAAAGCATAATGATGGAACAGAAGAATATTAAAGCAGGCATTGTAGGCGGTGCCGGGTATACAGGTGGCGAAATGATAAGGCTATTACTGAATCACCCCAATGTTGAGTTGGCTTTTGTGCATAGCAGAAGCAATGCCGGACAACCTATTGTAAGCGTGCATAAAGATTTGATTGGTGAAACCAATTTATTGTTCACTGATACTATTCATAATGGTATTGATGTATTGATGTTATGTGTAGGACATGGTGAGGCAACACTGTTCCTGAAAGAGCATAAGATTGATGAACATACTATTGTTATAGACTTATCGCAAGATTTCAGGTTGAAGTCAGCCGATACGTGTGGTCGTAATTTTGTTTATGGTTTACCTGAAGCAAATACAACTAGTATCTCATCTGCTAAGTCAATTGCTAACCCTGGTTGTTTTGCTACGGCAATACAATTGGCATTATTGCCATTGGCTTCATCAAAAAAGTTAACTGATGTTCATATAACAGGTGTTACAGGTTCTACAGGTGCCGGGCAGAAATTACAACAGAGTTCACATTTTTCCTGGAGAGAGAATAATATACAAGCGTATAAAACACTTTGCCATCAACATGAAGCTGAAGTGTTGCAAACATTGTCAGGTATGCAAACTGGTTTTGCAGACTTAAGCTTCGTGCCTTGGCGTGGAGATTTTACAAGAGGTATCTATCTGACTGCATATTGCAAAACAGAATTGAGCGAAGATGAACTGAAGCAACTATACAAGTCTTATTATCAACAGGCTGCATTTACACATGTTTCAGATATTATGATTGATTTAAAACAAGTTGTGAATACAAATAAATGTGTGCTGTATGTAGAGAAGGTTGCAGGTAAGGCTGTTGTGCATGCAGCTATAGATAATCTGCTGAAAGGAGCGTCAGGACAGGCAGTACAGAACATGAATATAATTTTTGGTTTTAATGAAGATGCAGGACTGAAATTGAAACCAGCATCGTTTTAAATATTACATGACATGAAACTATTCGACGTATATCCGCTGAATGATATAACCATTGTAAAAGGACAAGGCTCTTATGTGTGGGACGATAATGGAGAGAAGTATTTGGATTTTTATGGCGGCCATGCGGTTATATCTATAGGACATACACATCCATACTATGTTAAAAGTATAGAAGAGCAATTGCACAACATAGGATTCTATTCAAACTCTATTCAGATACCAATACAAAAACAGTTAGCTGAAAAACTAGGAGAGGTATCAGGTAAGAATGGCTACCAGTTGTTTCTGTGTAATTCAGGAGCAGAGGCAAATGAAAATGCTTTGAAACTGGCATCGTTCCATACAGGAAGGAAAAAGATTGTCGCTTTTGAAAAAGCATTTCATGGTCGCACTTCTTTAGCCGTTGCAGCTACAGATAATAAAGGGATTGTTGCACCTGTAAATGAAACTGAGAATATCGTGTTCTTGCCGTTCAATGATATTGATGCTTTAGATGCCTACTTTTTTGAGAATGGGAATGATATAGCCGGTGTAATTGTGGAAGGCATACAGGGTGTTGGTGGTATCAATGTAGCGTCTGTAGAATTTCTGCAAGCTATAAGAGCGCTATGTGATAAGTATAGCGCTGTCTATATCGCTGATAGTGTACAGTGTGGTTATGGACGTAGTGGTAAATTCTTCTCTCACGACTATGCCGGTGTTAACGCAGACATCTATAGCATGGCAAAAGGTATGGGTAATGGTTTCCCGATAGGTGGAATAGCTATTGCGCCGCACATACACCCTAAGCACGGCATGCTTGGTACAACATTCGGGGGTAATCACTTGGCTTGTGCTGCTGCATTGGCAGTGCTTGAGATTGTGGAGAAGGATGCGCTGTTAGAAAATGCATTGACTGTTGGTGAATATCTGAAACAGGAACTTGCATCTATCCCAGAATTGAAAAACGTAAGGGGCATAGGTTTGATGATTGGTTTTGATGTAGACGGAGAATTGGCTACTCTCAAAAAGCAATTGCTGAATAAGTATAAAATTTTTACCGGGGAGGCAAAGCCAAATGTAATCAGGCTATTGCCGGCATTGAATATTACTAAAGAAGAGGTAGATGTTTTAATAGCAGCAATAAAATCTGAAGTAATGGCACTCAAAAATAAGACTGTAGCTGTATGAAAAAATTTATCTCTGTAAATGATGTAACAGATATCAACGCTTTGATTGAAAAAGCATTGATGTACAAAGCCAATCCGATGTTGGATAGTGCATTGGGTAGTGGTAAGCGTATTGGATTGCTATTTCTCAATCCAAGTATGCGTACGCGTATCAGTACACAAATTGCCGCTAAGAATCTTGGTATGGATACTATTGTATTCAACCTTGATAAAGAAGGTTGGAAGATTGAGTTGGATGATGAGGCTATAATGAATGGAACAACTGTAGAGCATATTAAAGATGCCGCTCCCATACTTGGTGCTTATTTTGATGTGCTTTGTGTAAGAACATTTCCTGTATTGGTATCTAAAGAGGAGGATTATAATGAAGCGTTTATCTCGCAACTGCTGAAGTATGCAGGTGTTCCTGTCTTAAGCCTTGAGAGTGCAACACTACATCCGTTGCAAAGTCTTGCAGATATTATTACAATCACTGAGCAGCATAAAGAAGCAAGAAAGCCAAAGGTCGTGTTGACTTGGGCCCCGCATATCAAGCCAATACCTCATTGTGTGGCAAATTCTTTCGCGCAATGGGTAAATACATGGGGGCAAGCCGATTTTGTTATTACCCATCCTGAAGGATATGAACTGGATGAAGTTTATACCAACGGTGCAACGATAACAACCAATCAATCTGAAGCATTGCAAAGTGCAGATTTCGTTTACGTGAAAAACTGGAGTAGTGTAAAGGATTACGGGAAGGTTTTATGCGACGATAATAGTTGGATGTTGACGCAAGAGCACCTAACGCATACAAACAATACGAAAGTAATGCATTGTCTACCTGTTCGGAGAAATGTGGAATTGAGTAGTGAGGTGTTGGATAGTGATTCATCTATTGTTACACATCAGGCTAAAAACAGGGTATGGGCTGCGCAAGCTGTATTGTCAGAAATACTAAAACACAATTGATGCTATGCTGAACGTAATTAAAATTGGTGGAAACATACTTGATAATGAAGAAGCATTTTCAAGGTTTCTTGAAGCGTTTTCAAAGCTAGAAGGAGAAAAGATATTGGTGCACGGTGGTGGTAAAATAGCAACTGAAATAGGACATAAGCTAGATGTAGAAGCAAACTACATAAATGGGCGCAGAGTTACAGGTGATGATACATTGAAGCTTGTGACAATGGTATATGCAGGTTTGATAAACAAGAATATTGTTGCTCAGCTACAGTCGTTCAACTGTAACGCACTTGGTTTGACGGGTGCTGATGGGAATGCCATTATTGCAAAGAAACGCCCTGTAGGGGATGTTGACTATGGTTTTGTTGGTGATGTAGTAGCGGTTAACGGGCTGTTGTTGAAGCAACTGCTTGATGCAGAAATAACGCCTGTTTTGGCTCCAATAACGCATGATGCGAAAGGAGGATTGTTGAACACGAATGCAGATACAATTGCACAGGAAGTAGCCAAAGCTATGTCGCAGTATATAGAAGTATCGTTGGTGTATGGTTTTGAAAAAGATGGTGTACTGAAAGATGCAAATGTTGATTCTTCTGTAATACCTGTAATCGAAGTAAACGATTTTGATCAGCTTGTTGCAGACGGCGTGATATCAGGAGGTATGATACCTAAGTTGCAGAATGCTTGCAGTGCAATACGTGCGGGTGTTAAGCAGGTAATTATAGGTAATGCCTTGCAGTTGAATAATATCATTAATGGTGAAAAAGGGACTATTATAAAATGAATAATATAGACATTGATAGTCTGTATGCAGAAGCTATAGGTCTACTGAAACAGTTGATAGCTACTCCATCTTTTAGTAAAGAAGAGCAGGGTAGTGCAGGTGTAATTCAACACTTCTTACAGTCACACAATATAAAGGCTGAAAGATTGATGAATAATGTTTGGTGTAAGAATTTGTATTACGATGCTGTGAAGCCGACAATACTGTTGAATTCGCATCATGATACTGTCAAGCCCAATCCTGCATATACCAATGATCCGTTTTGTCCGAAAGAAACAGACGATAAATTATATGGACTTGGAAGTAACGATGCAGGTGGCTGTCTTGTTTCATTGCTTGCTGCATTTCTTCATTTTTTCAGTCAAGAAGACCTGAGGTACAACATCATTTTTGCGGCAACTGCTGAAGAAGAAATATCCGGTGCCAATGGTATATCTGCGTTATTGCCTCATCTGGATAAGGTTGATTGTGCTATAGTTGGCGAACCTACATTGTTGGATATGGCTATAGCTGAAAAAGGTTTGGTAGTACTTGATTGTGAAACTAAAGGTGTTGCAGGACACGCTGCAAGAAATGAGGGGGAGAATGCCATCTACAAAGCATTGAAAGATATAGAGTGGTTTGCAAACTATCAGTTTGAAAAAGTATCAGATTTGTTAGGCCAGGTAAAAATGTCATTGACAATGATAAATGCGGGTTCTCAACACAATGTTGTGCCTGCCAGTTGCAAGTATACAGTGGATGTAAGGGTTAATGAATGTTATACAAATGAAGAGATTGTAGAACAAGTAAGGAAACATGTTTCTTGCACAGTTGAGCCAAGAAGTTTAAGACTGCGCTCAACATCAATTGACAAACAACATCCATTAGTTCAAGCCGGAATCAGTTTAGGTAAAAGGCCTTTGGGTTCATCAACATTATCAGATAAAGTATTCATGACTTTCCCTGCATTGAAAATGGGCCCCGGCGATTCGGCAAGAAGCCATACGGCAGATGAGTTTATATACCTGCATGAAATAAAAGCAGGGATTGAAACCTACATACAATTACTAAATCAACTGGTATGAAAATCTGGAAGAAAGACGAAACAGATACATCTGCATTGGTAGAACAGTTTACTGTTGGCAGAGATAGAGAGTTTGATTTGTTGTTGGCAAAGTATGATGTGCTTGGGTCGCTGGCACATACGGAAATGCTGAGCAGTGTTGGTTTATTATCCATAGAAGATTTTGGTAAGATACAGGCTGCACTAAAGCAGATACTCGACGAAATAGCAAGCGGCGATTTTTCTATTGTTGATGATTGTGAGGATATTCATTCGCAGATTGAATGGATGCTTACACAACGTATCGGTGATGCAGGAAAGAAAATTCATAGTGGCCGTAGCCGGAACGATCAGGTTGCAGTAGACATTAAGCTGTTTCTTAAAGATGCAGTGCAAGAGATTAAAGGAAAGACCAATCAGTTGTTTACTCTTTTGCAATCGCTGAGCGAACAGAATAAGAAAGTGCTGATGCCTGGTTATACCCATCTTCAGGTGGCTATGCCATCGTCATTTGGATTGTGGTTGGGTGCTTATGCTGAAGCACTGGTAGATGATGTAGATATGCTTGCTGTTGCTTACAGAATGACTGATAAGAATCCTTTGGGTAGTGGTGCAGGTTATGGTTCATCATTCCCGCTAAACAGGCAAATGACTACGGAGCTGTTGGGCTTTGATGATATGCACTATAACAGTGTGTATGCACAAATGAGCAGAGGAAAGACGGAGAAGACTGTAGCTATAGCCATTGCCGGTATTGCATCTACTATAGCTAAGCTAAGTATGGATATGTGTCTGTACAATAGTCAGAATTTTATGTTTCTCACTTTTCCTTCAAATCTTACGACAGGTAGCAGCATTATGCCGCATAAAAAGAACCCTGATGTTTTAGAACTTGTAAGGGGTAAATGCAATCGATTGCAGTCGTTGCCCAATGAGCTGGTGTTGCTGATGAGCAATTTGCCTTCGGGCTATCATAGGGAAATGCAATTGACAAAAGAGATTTTGTTCCCTGCTATTGACACCATAAAGACATGTATAGATATGGTAATGCTAATGTTGGAGAATATGATTGTGAATGAATTCATTCTGGATGCACCGATTTATAAAAATCTGTTTACGGTTGAAAGGCTTAATGAATTGGTAAATGCAGGTATGCCATTCAGAGATGCGTATGTGCTGGTGGGTAATGAGGTTAACACTGGAAACTTCAGTTATGAAATATCACAACTTAACCATACACACGAAGGAAGCATCGGTAATTTGTGCAACGATAAGATTGCAGAGAGGATGGATAAAGTTTTGCAGCAGTTCGATTGATAAATGACAAAGGGCTTTCTACTGAAAGCCCCTTATGTTATAAGCTTGTTAGGAATTGCATTGTATCAACCCCATCGGCATAGTCTGCCAGATTGGGCTTTTGAGAATTGCCGAACGGTACATTATTATGTCCTACAATACATTGAATTTCTTCAGATGAATTCAGTTCATTTTGTATGGTTTCAATACTGTCGTAATACCTGTAGTGTAAAACACCTACTGCAGAAAACGGTACTGCATTCTCTACCATCAAAAGGCTGTCGTTGCTGTAATATGGTACTTTGTTAAGCAGGTATATAGCCAGATAATAATCGAAGTTGTTTTTGTATTTGTGATGGTTGATGATGTCTGCGTACTTGTTGGCAGCTTCCATTATTTTAGTCAGGTCATAGCCCTTCGGTACACATATTTGTGTCACATTGCGGCAGCCCAGACCATAATAACTGAATACATCATTCATTAATTTGTCCAGTTCTTCTGCTGTTTCCGTGCCATCAAGTATAGCTACAGAGGTTCTGTTTTTACGAATGATATTTGGGTACTTGGCAAAGTACTGCTCGAAGTAGCGGGCAGTATTATTGCTACCAGTGGCGATATAAGCATCACAGTTTTTCAGGTTATCGGCAACAATTACCTCGTTGGCCACCTCACTGTTCCACTCAGTTAGTTTGGCAATAATATGTTTCAGTAAAACTTCATCTTTAGAGGATAGTTTCAACTTTGTGATATGGCCTGACATGAAGCAGCTCAAAAAATCGTGGAAGCCAACCAAAGGAATATTTCCCGCAGTCACAATACCGACTGTTTTAGGATTGCTGACAGGGGCATATTTACTTATCCATTGTTCAAGCTTGTCTTTTTGCAGAAATTCGGCGCAGATATTGCTAACAGCCAGTTGAACATTATCCCTTGTAAACCATGCATTCATAGATACAGCCCTATCTTTGGTAATATCCCATTCTTCACTATCAGATAGCATATATTCGCCCAACTGAACTAATAAAGCTATTCTTTGTTCTGTATTCAGCATTTGCATTTAAATTTCTGAGTGCGAAATTGTAACTTTACAGGCAGAAAAACTAAATAATAATATCATGGCTATAAAAATAACTGACGAATGTATTAACTGTGGTGCGTGCGAACCTGAATGTCCTAATAATGCGATATACGAGGGTGGCGTAGAATGGGCTATAGCAGATGGTACTTCTGTGAAAGGCGCGTTTACCCTGATGGACGGATCTAGCACAGATGCATCGGCAAAACACGAACCTATAGCAGTTGATACATATTATATTACTGCTAATAAGTGTACGGAGTGTCAAGGCTTCCATGATGAGCCTCAATGTGCTGCAGTTTGCCCGGTAGATTGCTGTGTACCAGACGAAATGTATCAGGAAACAGTAGATGAACTGCTGGCTAAGAAAGAAAAATTGCACCTGTAATACAGGGTTGCTATAAAAAGAAAAGCCTCTATCATTGATGGAGGCTTTTCTTTTTATAGTGTTGTTACTTACTGATTATTCGGCGTGAGGTCGCTGATTTTCTTCCATCCTACACCCGGTTTAGCGTGCTTGTCTATTTCGCTAGCTAACATGTTCAGGAATTTTGGCCCGAAAGGAGCGTTGGCAATGGTTTTGTCTTTGCCATTTATTTTGAATCCATAGTATAAACCCGGTGCGTCGGGTATGATATTGTCGTATACTTCGCGACAGGTATCAACCCTGTTATCTGCAAATTTTTTAAGGAGCTTTGTAGCTTCTTTAGAACCAATATTAGATTCATATACACCTGTATACTCTGTAAACTGGCGACCTGTATAGCGGATAAGACCATTTTTATAAATTTCAACCATATATGCAGGGCAGCGGCCAAAGCACGCGGTTCTTTCCATCTTAACATAAGTTACAGAAGGTGTTTTTGATGCTTTCTTAGCGCATGCACTAAATGCTACAACTAATATTGCGGCTATAACAGAAATGTATTTCTTCATTTTATTTATTTTACGGTGTCAAAGATAAGCGATACAATTTTAGTCGCTTTCTTAATTTTTGTGAATGCAAATTTGCTGCCATTACCATGGATAAGGATTGGATATACAGACTCGCTTTAACATTTGTGAAAGGAGTGGGGCCTAAGACAGGCAGAACATTATTGGAACAATACGGTGATGCCAAAGCTATTTTTGATGCACCGGTTAAGCAATTGAAGCAAATTGACGGTATGACGGATATGCGTGTTAAAGCCTTAAAAGATGAAGAGGCATTTAACAAAGCTGAGTCTGAATTAACATATATGGCTGAAAATAGGATAACCCCTTTGTGGCTGTATGATGATAATTATCCTGCAAGGCTCAAAGCATGTGTAGATTCTCCGCTTTTAATATATGCTAAAGGTAATCCTGACCTGAATGCAGGCAAAGTAGTAGCCATTGTAGGCACCCGAAAACTGACGGAATATGGTGTTAAGCTGACTGAGGAATTGGTGGAAGGATTGTCTGGCATGGAGGGTGTATTGATAGCAAGTGGTTTGGCAGATGGTATAGATACTGTTGCACACAAACAGTGTGTTAAGCTGAATGTGCCAACAGTAGGGGTATTAGGGCATGGTCATGATAAAATGTATCCTGCAAATAACAGAACGCTGGCAAAAGATATGTGCAATGCTGGAGGTACTGTACTTACTGAATATGCATCAGGGACTATACCCATGAAAGATAACTTCCCGATGCGAAACAGAATAGTAGCAGGTATGAGCGATATTACTGTAGTAGTGGAGAGTGATATAAAGGGCGGTGCATTGATTACAGCAAGGCTGGCAAGCAGCTATAATAGAGAGGTGGCTGCGTTCCCCGGCAGGGTATCAGACAAGCGCAGTAGCGGTTGCAATGAGCTGATAAGAACCAATGTGGCAGCCATGATAACCAAGCCTGATGACCTGATAGAACTGATGAATTGGGGCAAACCGAAGGCAGCAAAGCCAGTACAACGGCAGTTGTTACTTGCGTTAACACCTGAAGAACAAAAACTGGTGGATTTGCTGCAAACCAAAGACAGTATGCATGCAGATGAGTTACTGCATCAGTCGGGGCTTAATAATTCAATACTAGCTGCAACTTTGCTGCAATTAGAAATGCAAGGCCTTATCAAAGCCTTGCCCGGTAAGATGTATAGAATAAATTAGATAACCTCGCCTTCCAGATCGTAATCGTAAGCCTTAGTAATGCGTACGTTTACGAAATCGCCTATTGGCAGTGCTTTTTTAGAGCTGATGATAACTTCGTTATCTACTTCAACACTATCAAACTCTGTACGTGCAAGGTAGCGGCCTGCTTCTTTTTTATCTATGATTACTTTGAATTCTTTGCCCACTTTTTCCTGATTTTTCTCGAAAGAAATCTCCTGCTGCACTTCCATTATTTCCTGTGCGCGGGCTTCTTTCTCTTTGGCAGAGATGTTGTCTTTAAGGTCGTATGCACTTGTATTTTCTTCGTGAGAATAAGTGAAGATACCGACACGGTCCAGACGTACATCTTCCAGGAATTGCTTTAGTTGGTCTACATCGTCCCTTGTTTCTCCCGGGAAGCCGGCAATCAACGTACTGCGTAGGCAAATGCCCGGTACTTTTTCGCGGATGGCAGCAACAAGGTCATAGATTTCCTGTGTTTCCATCTGGCGCTTCATGGCTTTCAGCATATTGTTAGATATATGCTGCAGTGGCATATCCAGATAGTTACAGATATTATCGCGCTCGCGCATTACATCCAGTATGTCCAACGGGAATTTTGACGGATATGCATAGTGTAGGCGTATCCAGTGCAAGCCCGGTACATCTGACAAGTGTTTGAGTAATTCGCTCAACGCACGCTTTTTGTATATATCAAGGCCGTAGTAGGTAAGCTCTTGTGCAATAAGCATTACTTCCTTAACGCCCATTGAAACCAGTTTCTTAGCCTCAGCTACAACTTCTTCAATCGTTTTGGATACGTGTCCGCCACGCATCAGTGGTATAGCGCAGAAAGAACAGGTACGGTTACAACCTTCAGATATTTTCAGGTATGCATAATGCTTAGGAGTGCTTAACAGGCGTTCGCCAACCAGCTCGGTTTTGTAGTCTGCATTGAATTGTTTCAGTATCAATGGCAGTTCCATTGTACCAAACCAAGCATCAACCTCAGGTATTTCATTCATCAGGTCGTTGCGATAGCGTTCGCTGAGGCAACCTGTGATGTATACTTTATCAAGCCTTCCGTCTTTCTTCAGCTCTACCTGCTCCAGTATGGTATTAACGCTTTCTTCTTTAGCCTTGTCAATAAAGCCACATGTATTTACTATCACTATGTTGTGATCCAACTTGTTGCTTTCATGGGCTACTTTTATACCGTTAGCATTCAGCTGGCCACTCAATACCTCACTATCCACCATATTCTTAGAGCATCCAAGTGTTATGATGTTTACCTTATCCTGATGTAGCTTTTTCGTTTTCACTATATACGTTTTTTACCTGTCAGTTCTATTTTTTACGGAAGTAGATGCGAATAGGTACACCACTGAAATTGTAGTGACTACGCAGCTTGTTTTCAAGGAAGTTTCTGTAAGAATCCTTAATTGAATCTGGGTTGTTTGCAAAGAATGCGAATGATGGCACCGCTGTTGGCAATTGCTGTACGAATTTAATGCTCACGTTATTGCCACGCGACATTGGCGGCGGGTAGTGTTTAATTTCCTGCAGCATCGTTTCATTCAGTTTTGATGTAGTGATGCGGCGTTGTTTGTTTTCAAACACCTCTATCGCTTTCTCCATTGCCTGAAAGATGCGTTTTTTGTCTTGTGCAGATATAAAGATTACAGGCACATCGCTAAACGGTGCAATTTTCTGTTTCACCACTTTCTCATAGTCGCGGGCAGTGTTGGTTTCTTTTTCTACAAGGTCCCATTTGTTTACCAATATCACCACACCTTTACCCTTGCGGGTTGCCAGGCTGAAGATGTTCACGTCCTGTGCCGTCATGCCATTTTCGGCATCTATTATCAGCAAGCATATATCAGCCTCATCCATAGCACGTATAGCACGGATTACGGAGTAAAATTCAAGGTCTTCAGAAACGTTTTTCTTTTTCCTGAGGCCGGCAGTATCTATTAGTATAAACTCTTTGCCAAACTGATTGTAATGCGTGTGGATTGTATCGCGGGTAGTGCCGGGGATGTCAGATACAATGGTACGTTCTTCGCCAATCAGGGCATTCAGCAGGGTAGACTTGCCAGCGTTGGGCTGACCGATGATGGCAAATTTTGGTACTTCAATCTCTTCGTAAGTTATTTCATTGCCATCCTCATCATATTCTCGCTTTTTAATCTCTGAGTCAGGGATGTGAGAGGCTATTTCATCCAGCAACTCACCACTACCGCTACCAGATATAGAAGATAAAAAGAATGTCTTATCGAATCCCAGAGAATAGAATTCTGTTGCCATCAGTGCACGCTCAGAGTTATCGACCTTATTTACAACCAACAGCACAGGCTTTGTAGAGCGGCGCAGTATCTGGGCCATATCCTCGTCCTGATTTGTAATACCGGTAACGCTATCGCATACAAAAAGCAAGAGATTTGCCTCGTCTACGGCTATTTCTACCTGTTTACGTATCTCTTTTTCAAATACATCGTCTGAATTCGCAACAAAACCACCCGTGTCTATCACGTTAAACGGCTTACCGTTCCAGTCGGCAACGCCATATTGGCGGTCGCGGGTTACACCACTCACGTCGTCTACAATGGCTTTGCGTTGTTCCAGCAACCTGTTGAACAAGGTTGATTTACCAACGTTGGGCCTTCCTACTATTGCTACAGTAAATCCGGGCATATATTAAAATTAGCCGGCAAAGATACTATTATAATCGCAGCTACACGTATTTCCATGACAATTAATAATGATGTCTGAATAATCATTACATTTAACGACGATTTAACGACATTTTAATGATGAAGAAATTACTTATTGCCGCTTTTGCAGCGATATCAGCTTTTTCAGCACAAGCTGCCAACGGAGACACTACATGGGTGCAGGCGCATGCCGACAAATGGTTAGACCATTATGGTGCGCATGATACTACTGTTCAATTTCCTGACGGTACAAAAAGCTATCGCAGGGTTTACATGATTTGGACTTTGGGTAAATACCAATGCCCGGGTAGCCCACAGTATTGCGGTGATTGGGATTATACCGTGAATACCTACCTGATGACAAAAGTTGGCGACACCGTTGAATTGGGGCGTTATATAACACCATACGCTAATGCAGGTTCTCCTCGCACACCATGGACATGGAGGCAGCGTTATGTTTTTGATGTCACAGATTATTATACTTTACTTAAAGACAGTGCAACGATTCGCATCAATTACTCAGGATACTCTTGGGGTTTTACAGGTAATGTAAAATTTGCATTTGTTGAGGGTACACCCGCGCGTAATGTATTAGGCATCAATAAACTATGGGATGGTTATTACAATTTTGGTGGTGCAACACCTATTGATAACTATGTAGCACAAAAGTCGCTTACAGCACCAGCCAGCACTCAATTTGCTGAGCTTAAATTTATAGTATCGGGCCACGGTGCAGATCAGAACTATTGTTCTGAATTCTGTAAAAAATACTATCAGGTGAAACTGAATGGTAGTATGATTGAGCAGAAGGATATCTGGAGAGATAACTGTGGTAAGAATCATTTATACCCCCAGTCCGGTACATGGGTTTATGACCGTGGTAACTGGTGCCCTGGCGATATAGTTTTCACAAATTCGCATAAATTGACCGGTATTACGGGCGGTAATAATTTTGATGTTGACGTTGACTTTGAAGGCTATACAAGTCCTAATGGCGGTGCAGGTTATGGTGTAAGCGGTAACGTGGTTTACTATGGTGCATACAACCATGCAAAAGACGCCTCTCTTGAAGATATTATTGCACCTTCAAATCATGAAACACATTTTCGTGAAAACCCATGTGGTGGAAAGCCTATTGTAGAGGTAATGAATACCGGTTCTTCTGCTATTACGTCTATGAAAATAGAGTATGGTGTAGATGGTGGTGCTAAATATACATACACATGGACAGGTACACTGAACTCTATGGAGAAAACAAAAATCACCCTGAATGAATTGGGCGATTTGAGAAAGGTAACAGGTACTAATAATAGCTTTACGGCTAAAATATTAGAGGTAAATGGTGGTGCTGATGAAGATGCTACTAATGATCAGTTAAAATCATATTTTACTGCAGCTCCGCAATGGCCTATGGCTATCAGGATAAACTTCCGTACAAATAATGTACCTGAAACCCGTTGGAAGATATATGATGGTTTAAATAATGTTGTTGCACAACGCGATGGTTCAAGTGCAACTACTACTTATACAGATACTGTTAAGCTTGGTCCTGGTTCGTACAAATTGGTAGTAGAAGATGATGGTTGTGATGGTTTGAGTTGGTGGGCAAACACAGCTGCAGGTTCAGGAAATATGCAAGTTCGCGCTCTTTCAAACATCACTCCATTTACATTGTCCGGGTATTTTTCAGGCGATTTTGGTTGTGGTTATACACAAGAGTTTACAGTTTCATGGCCTACAGGTATTGAAAATGTAAATGAAACATATTCTGGCATAGCACTATATCCAAACCCTGCAACTAGTCAGGTTACTGTTGCTGTTGATGCAAACGTTGTTAAAGGCATTATCAACCTTGTAGATATTACAGGTAGGGTTGTTGCTTCTCAAGTTGCTAATAGCGAAGAAACAACTATTAATACTGCATCACTGGCTAATGGTGTTTATTACGTTACTTATGTAGCAGATAATGCAGAGGTGAAACTGAAATCGAAATTGGTGATTGCTAAATAATCTACCGTTTAATAAATTAATATCAGGGCTGCCACATGGCAGCCCTGATTATTTAGAACAATGCTTTGTAATTTTGTATGGTATGAGCGACAGAATTGAAAAACTAAAAGCTTTCTTGAACGATACTCCCAACGACTGCTTTCTGAACCATGCTTTGGCTTTGGAGTATATAAAGTTGGGAGATGATACGGAAGCAAAGCTTTTGTTTGAAAAGAACATAGGTACAGACGTTAACTATGTTGCCACGTACTATCATCTGGGTAAGTTGCTGGAACGCATCGGAGAACAGGAAGAGGCTATTAAGATATATGAGCAAGGAATGGCAGTAGCCAAAAAAGTAGGGGATAATCATAGTTATAACGAATTGCAGGGAGCATACGAAGACCTTGTTTATTGATATGGATTTACTGAAAAGATTTATTGAGAATTGGAATAAACGACAGTTTGCGGATAAACAGCAAACTGTGCTGCTGGCTGTAAGTGGCGGAAGCGATTCTATGGCTATGTCGCACTTGTTTCTGAAGGCAGGGTTGTCTTTTTCAATAGCACATTGCAATTTTCAATTGAGAGGAGAGGAAGCAGATAAAGATGAACAACTGGTAAGGGATTGGTGTTTTGATAATAATATCGTCTTTCATCATGTACGTTTTGATACAAAAGAAAAGATGGAAGAGTGGGGTAAAGGCGTGCAGGAAACTGCCCGTATACTCCGTTATGAATGGCTTGAAAACCTGAGGAAAGAACAAGGGTATAGCCATATAGTTACTGCACATCATGCCAATGACAATGTAGAAACACTGCTGATGAACCTGTTTAAAGGTACAGGTATAGCAGGCCTGCACGGTATACCTGTAGTAAATGAACGTATCATTCGTCCGTTGTTGTTTGCACAAAAGAAAGACATAGCAAGCTATATTGCAAAGCATAATATACCCTATAGAGATGATGCATCTAATGCTACAGACAACTACCTACGCAATGCTGTAAGGCATCATATAGTACCTGTAGTAGAGGAGTGGTTTAAAGATGGAGTACAACAGGTAAACGAAAGCATTAACCGTTTTTCGGAAGCGGAGATTTTGTATCGCAAAGCTGTAGACAGAGAGCTGAAACGTTTGATAGAGAAGAGAGGTAATGATTATTACATCCCTGTGCGCAAGCTGATAAAAACCGAACCGCTTTCTACCATTTGTTACGAATTGTTACAACCATTTGGTTTTACTGCACTACAGGTTACACCTGTGCTAAATCTGTTGACTGCTGAAACAGGTAAGAGGGTAGAGTCACAGACGCATCATATAATTCGTAACAGAGATTTTCTGATAATAACAGCTAAGCAATTCAACGCTACCGACTTCATACAGATAGACTCTGTGCCATGTAGTATTCATGCAGGTAAGCATCAATTTGTATTTAGTGCAGATGATGACAATAAACATATACCATCTGATAATAACATTGCGCACATAGACATTGAAAAACTGAGCTTCCCATTAATACTCAGAAGGTGGAAAACAGGCGACTATTTCTATCCTTTAGGTATGGGGATGAAGAAAAAGAAGCTAAGCAAACTGTTTATAGACAACAAAGTGCCGCTACATGAAAAAGAGCATGTATGGGTGTTGGAAAGCGATAAACGCATTGTATGGGTAGCTGGTATGCGCCTTGATGAAAGATTCAAAGTGAAAGAAACTACTCAAAATGTATTGGTTGTTAAAAAGACGGATGCATAAGTTGCCTGAAGAAGATTTGCCCGTGTGTCGGGTCGAACAATAAGGTAAACAAGAAGCCATATACTGCACCCCAGAAGTGCGCATCGTGCCCAATATTATCATTTCCTTTTTTGCCCATGTAGGCAGAATATGCCAGATAGCCTATTGCCGCGATAATGCCAGGTATAGGTATGAACCATATACTGATGATTTGCCAAGGGGCAAAATATACATAGGAGAACATCACTGCCGACACACCGCCCGATGCCCCTAATGCCGAATAGTAGCTATGGTTTTTATGCTTTGCAAAGGATGGGAGCCCGCTTGCGATAATACCCGATAAGTACATTATGGGAAATAGGTAGGGTTTACCTATGTATTGAAAATACATTTCCAGCACATCGCCGAAAGTGTATAGTGCAAACATGTTGAAGAACAGGTGTATATAGTCGGCATGTATAAAGCCCGCAGTAATAAACCTGTAATATTCACTTGTGTTATCATTCATTCGCCAAGGCCAGAAGATTAATTTGCCTCTTAACTGGTCGTTATTGAACGCGGCAAGTGAAATGATTACAGTAACTATTACAAATATGAGTGAGTAAGACATGTATATTGAATGTATTGACGAATATAACGTAAGAATCAGGAATGGTGGTATGGGGAATTGTTAAGAATACTGAAAGCACGGTAAACCTGCTCTGCTAAAATGAGGCGGACTAACTGGTGCGGAAATACAAGATTAGATAAAGACCATACTTGTTTGGCCTCTGCACGCACTTTGTCAGACACACCGTATGCACCACCTATTAATAGCACGACTGTTTTTACACCTTGATTCATCATTTGCTGAAACTGCTGGGCCCATTGAGGGGAGCTGAGCATCTTGCCCCTTTCATCAAGTAATACCAGATAATATTGTGGTTCCAGGCGTTTCAGAATCAGTTCTTCTTCCTGCTGTTTTGTTTTTTCTATATCTGTTGTTGCTGATTTTTTAGGTGTTTGAAGTATAACAAGTTCTACGGGATTATATGGCTTTGTTTTTTTGAAGTAATGGGCAATTCCCTCGTCAATAAAAGACTCATTTTCCTTGCCAATAGACCAGATTTCGATATTCATATACTTCTAATAATCCGCCAAAATACCACATTCCATGCGGTTTTGAAGAAGTTGAAATAAAATTTCCGAAAAAACTGTTTGTAAAATCTGGCATTTACCCTATCTTTGCAATCCCAAAACGGGAATGGCCTCGTAGCTCAACTGAATAGAGCATTTGACTACGGATCAAAAGGTTTCAGGTTTGAATCCTGACGAGGTCACTACACAGCAAAGGGTTTCAAGCTACACAGTTTGAAACCCTTTTTCATTTGCATACATCCTACATCATTTTTAGAAAATAAAAAAAGCCAGCCTGAAAACAGGCCAGCCCCTATAAACCCTATCACCATGAAAACATTTCAAAGATATAATGCAGATACGCTGCTCATATCACTATAATTAGTAGTTTTTTACTTGCCGAACATTTTGGTAATATCTCCCAGATCTACGTCGCCGTCCTTGTCTTTATCCAAGCCAAACTGAGAACCTACAGAGTTAATGATGTTTTGAACACCACCACCTTGACCACTTGTCAGCGAGCCTATGATACCTTGCAGATCGATGCTTTTATCATTAGGGTCATTGGCTTTATTCTTTAATGAATTAAGTACCTGTGGTATCAATCCGCCAGCTATGTTTTTTGCTGTCTCTGCATTGATGCCGAATTTCTGCGCAATATTACCTGCAAAGTTTTCAGACAGGCCGTTTACGGCACCGCTGTTATTGCCCTGCAGCAGGCTTGTTAATTGCTCCATATTGCCGCCACTCATCATTTGTTGCAAACCACCGAAAATTGAGTTGCCCGCTTCCTGCATTACTGCATCGTTATGCTCGTTTGGTACGGCATTATTTTCAACAACAGCTTGCTGGCCGTGTTGCTTTATGATGTTCATTAATTGGTCTAACATAATATATCGTTTTGATTGAATGGCGTAATATACAAACTTGTAGGGTAGCAAAGTGTAGAACTATTCAACACATAATAGAATTATAACACCCCTGTAGTGGCATTGCTTTTGTTCAATAATGCTTCAATTTCCTTTTCTCTTTTTAGTATCTGCATACGCAGTGGTGAAAACAGCCACGTAGCTCTCAGTTTATTCAGCCTGTCTTTAGGAGGTAATAACAGCAGCCGTTTCAGCCATGTTAGAGGTGCGAAATGCCTGAATACGCCAGATAGCTTCACAAAGTAAATGACGGTGCTATTGTCTGCCTGGTTCAGTAGCATTTCCAGTTCTTTTACATCTGTAAGAGAGGAAATGCATAATACAGTACCATTTTTGGGATTGAAATACTGTTGCAGCGACTTTTCATTATTCCATTCGTTATTGCTGATGATGCGTGATGCTTTTTCAGTATCGTTCAGATGTTCAGGGATATTAAAGTGCTGGTCGGGTATGTAACGCAGTGCCCATTCTTTTTTGCTGAGGGTATCATAGACAGTCCATACATAGTTCTTGTAATAGTTCAGCATCTCTTTGTAATACCCCTCGCTAAGCCATTGTTGTTTCAGGCTGTGCTGAAATGACGCATAGAAATACAGGTGCGATGCGTATGGCTCAAACATTTCGGGTATACGAACTACCAGTTCACCGCTTTTGGCATATACTTTCCATACTATACGGCGCACATCATCGCCCGACTCAAAATCTTTATAATTCAGGTATTCGCCCTCAACACGTCGCAGTTGCTCTATACGTATATCCATCGTTTCCGTCTTCTTAGGATATACCTCTCGGTCGTCATCTTCTTTCAGTACAGGTGGTTGAGAAAAATGCCCTGAAATAGGCTGAGATACTGCCAGTTTGCATATCTGCAGCATATCTTCAAAAAATACAAAACCACCTTTCAGTTCATATTCTTTAATATCGGGTAGTTCCATTCTGCTGCGCCCGGTTATGGCAGCACGCAAGAGGCTTTTTTCTTTTCTTTTATTAGACAGCAGGGTGAAGGTGTCTGTCATCTGATGATTATCATAAAACAAACGACCTTTTACAAAACCAAGCAACGGCCTGTATACACCACTTATTGCAGCATTCAGAAACAGTTTATTCTTTTTGCCGTTAACGGTTTCGGTAGTAAAGCTTACATCTAGCTTGTATTGTTTACTGTGTTTCAACCACAGATAATACAGCCAACTGGCTATGGTACTAAGTACCGAAAGTATTATCAACGCTAATAAAAACCAGAACACAATCTTGCCCATTAGTATTACAAAAGGGCGAAAAGGGGTGACTTCATCTTTCTGCAACGGTTGGTACAATATGCGATAAGCAATGTATGCGGCCAAACCGTATATCAGGGTGTTCAGCGTAAAGGGTAGGTACTGCCAATAGTACCGCAACAGCCATTTCAGTTGTTTCCAGCGCATAGTTTATCTGTGCATGAAAATAAACAATACTCTACCAAGATTCTGTTAAATATCAGCAATAAATTAATCGCTACACATTTAGAGATTTATTAATTTTATACATCTCAAAATCACCCCATTTATGAAAAAGACAATCATCATTGCCGCATCTCTTTTCTTGGTTCAACATGCTTATGCGCAACCTGGCAGCGGCTATGCCCGCCGAGCCATAGAAGATAAATACGAAAAAGATAATGCAGGCAACAAGCAGAAGGGTATGGACTGGCTTAACAATGCCATGAATGGCAAAACGGAAGAGGTTTATAAATTTCCGTTGAACGTGAAGATGCACATGACTACCTATAAAAATGGTGAAGTAAAAGATGAAAACGACATGGATTATTATCTGAATACAGGTGCCAAATATTTTGGTGCAAGAATAACGGATAATAATAAGCGTAAGAATAAAAGCATCATGTTTACCATCTACGATTATGATAATAACAGCTCTATTATGATAGATGAAAACGAGAAGACATATATGGCTGTAAACATTAATGCTTTTATGAGTGCCGAAGCGCAGGCTAACAGGGGAAAGACTACCACAGACGGCAAGTATAAGAACGATTGTAAGAAGAGTGGAAAATCAAAAACTATTCAGGGCTATAGTTGTGAAGAATATGTTTGTATTGACGAAGACCGTAATCGCCGCAGCGAGATATGGGTAACTACAAAGATACCGGTAGATATTTCACAAAGCTTTATGCGCAGTCCGTATGCTTATGTTAGTACCAATAAAATGGCTGGTATGATGATGGAGGGTAGTTTTTATAAGAACGACCAAATTGAAAGCAAAATGGAAGTGACAAGTGTCAATACAAGTGCAAACTATAATGTGACAATGAGCGATTACTCAAAACAAGGCATGCGTTAGTATTATTCCTGATTTTCTAAGAGCTTGATACCTGTTTGCGTCAACTCTATTTTATGCTGTTTGTATAAAGCACCAACCGTCATTTTAAATACTTTCTTGCTGATCCCGAAGAATTCATAGATTTCTTCGGGATTGCTTTTGTCGTGATATGGCAGGTAGCCATTGTTCTCTTGCAGCAATCGTAATATTTTGTCCGTTTCGCTTTCTACTTTTTTATAACCAGCTTCGCCGAGCGATACGTCTATTTTACCCTCTTCTTTGATGGACTTGATAAAACCTTTTTCGTGTGCACCGTATTCCAATTCTCGAAACACCTCGTTATAGTGCAACACACCTAAATGCTTGTTGTTGATGATGACCTTGTAACCAATATCGGTTTTTTGGTACACCAGCATATCTACCTCATCTTTTTCTTTAACTGTAAGGTTCTCGTTACTCAGCGTTCGTTCTACACGTTGTGTAGCTGCAATACGGCCTGTACGTTCGTCTATATAAAGTTTTACAAGGTATTCGCCGCCAACATCTATACGGGTTGTTTGCTGAGAAAGGGGCAGGAAGATGTCTTTCATCAAACCCCAGTCAAGAAACGCACCCTGGTTACTGATGCTTACCACTCTTAATAAAGCAATATCACCCGCAACTGCCAATGGCTTTTGTGTGGTAGCAATCAGCCTGTTTTCGCCATCGTGATACAGAAATACTTCTATTTCATCATCAGGCTTCAGTCCTTTGGGTACAAAACGTTTGGGTAGCAGTATTTCACCATCTTCGCCACCATCAAGATACATGCCGAAGTCTACTTTCTTTACTACTTTAAGTGTATTGTATTGCCCTACCTGAACCATAAATTTTATAATACGATTGGCAAAGGTACGCTTATTTTAGTGGTGAGGCAGCTTTCTTGCCTATCATCCCAAGGTGCGTATCGTTGAAGCTGGTAATGTGTTTTAACCCATATCCCATCATTCTGTCGAAAGAAGCGTGTGCAAAAAGCATTAAACCCGCGAGTAGGATATATTGGTTGCTTGTGATAATGCCCAATGCTATCACAGCAATTGCTATGGCTTTATGATGAAACAGATTGTAAGTAAGTGCACCGATTTTATTATTAATAAGATAGCCGAGCATGCTGATGTCAGGAGCGAAGAACAATAGCAGGTATACCCACCAGCCAAGTTGCAGATTCAGTTTGGTCATCATGTAGATGGCGATGGCAGTCATTGCCAGTTCTTCAATTCTAAGTACGTTTTTCATTGCTTTATGATTTTGTATCACAAAGGTCTGAAGCAGACGAAGGAGTAGAATTGATAAATATCAAGAATTTCAGCCGATGGATTTTTTGCGGAGCCGGCTGAGTGTTTCAGGAGTCATACCGAGCATTGATGCAAGGTATTGCAATGGCACCTGATTGAATAATTCGGGATTGATGGCAAGCAATTGATTATACCTTTCCTCGGCTGTCATAAAAAGGTGGCTGTTTACCCTTTCTTCCAATATGATAAAGCATTTGGCAAGAAACAGCTTTTCGAGTTTATGCCATTCGGGTATGTTGTTGCCCAGCGCATCGTAGTTGTTTTTATCTATGGTATACAGTTCGCAGTCTGTGAGCGCCTGCATATTCCAACGTGCAGGTGTATTGAAAATAAAGCTAGCAAGGTCTGTCACAAAATAGCCGGGCGTGCTTATCCATTGTGTTACTTCCTTGTCGTTTTTATTGGCGTATATCCTTACTAACCCTGCTTTTATAAACGATAGTTGTGTACATGGGCGTTGTTCTTTGAGTAGATAATCTCCCTTATTTACGGTTTTGTAGGTGAAAGCGGATGCAATGGATGCAAGGTCTTCTGTCCTTGCATCGAAATAGGTTTGTATATATTGCTCCAATTCTGTCACAGAACAAATCTATTAATTAATAAGCTACAGTTGCATATTATTGCAGTATGGCAGAATTACAACCGTTTAAAGATTTATATTCTCCACAGTCTGTAGGCAGGCTGGGGCAATACATAAAGAAAGTGTATCCGCAGTTTCAGAAAGATAAGTTTGAGAAGGTAGTTTTTGATAAGGGCTGGAAGGAAAAGGAACTGAAGCAACGCATGCGGCATATAACGCTTTCGCTCAATCAGTTTTTACCTGCAAGCTTTAAAGAAAGCAGTGCAGTATTGATAGACTGCGTAATGCAAATGCGCAAAGAGGGTATAGAAAGTCTGGGTATAGAGTTTCTTTCTTTGCCCGATTATATTGAAGTATTCGGGATAGAGGATTATAAGTCTTCTGTAAAAGCTATAGAGGTGATAACGCAATTCATCAGTTGTGAGTTTGCCGTGCGTCCATTCATCATAAAATATGGCGACAAAATGCTCCAACAGATGGATGCATGGGGTAGCCACAAAAATCATAAAGTCCGCAGGTTGGCTTCCGAGGGTTGCCGCCCGCGTCTGCCATGGGGCATGGCATTGCCAGCATTGAAGAAAGACCCATCGGCAATACTACCCTTGCTGGAAAGGCTAAAGGATGACGAACACGAGTGGGTGAGGCTTAGTGTTGCCAACAACCTGAACGATATATCTAAGGATAATCCCGATACGGTACTGAGGCTGTTTAAGAAATGGCATGGTAAGAGCAAAAATGCAGATTGGGTTATCAAACATGCATCGCGCACATTGCTGAAACAAGGCAATGCCGACCTGATGAAGCTATTCGGGTTTGGAGATGATGGCAGTATTCGGCACAACCACTTTAATATTGAGACACCGAAGGTAAAAGGCGGGGAAGACCTGCAGTTTTCATTCAGCGTAACCAACACTGGTAAAAAGCCTCAAATGGTAAGGCTTGAATATGGTATGCACTACCTGCGTGCAAACGGTACCCATTCTAAAAAAGTATTCAAAATAAGCGAGCGTGAATGTAAACCGGGAGAAACAATAGCCATTACCCGTAAGCAAAGTTTCAGGCCTATTACTACCAGGGTATATTATCCGGGCAAGCAGAAGGTATCGCTGATTGTAAACGGTACAGAGCGTGTGATAGCTGATTTTGAACTGAAAGGATAGCTGTTTGTAAGCTTATTTTGACTTTCAGCCACGGAATGTTACTTTTGCATAAATCTCGTAAGTTTGAAGACCCTGCTTGATACTAAGCAATTAGACATTACGCTCCAACGCCTCGCTCATCAACTGATTGAGAACCATACCCAATTTAAAGATACAGTACTGATAGGCATACAACCACGCGGTGTATGGCTGTCTGACCGTATTGCTGGCTTGCTAAAAGGCATTACTGGCCAGCAGAGTATACCGTATGGCAAGCTGGATATCACTTTTTACCGAGATGATGTGCATCAGGGCAACGAAATACACGTGCCTTCCCAAACAGAAATCCCCTTCAGTATAGAAGATAAAAATGTTATACTGGTAGATGATGTGCTGCATACAGGACGCACCATCCGTAGTGCAATGGATGCTTTGATAGACTACGGAAGGCCTAAAAGTGTGGAGTTGCTGGTATTGATAGACCGCAGGTTCAGCCGCGAATTGCCGATACAGCCAGATTATGTGGGACGTACAGTTGATACCATCATCACACAGAAGGTAAAAGTGTACTGGAAGGAAAAAGACCTGAAAGACGAAGTAGTACTTATTGATTAAATAAATTAGAATAAAAAGATATAGATGTCGCTATCTGTAAAACACCTGCTGGGTATTAAAGAACTACAAACGGAAGATATTCATACCATCTTTCGCACGGCAGACAATTTTAAACAGGTATTACAAAGGCAGATAAAGAAAGTACCTGCCCTGCGCGATACCACAGTAGCCAATATCTTTTTTGAAAATTCTACCCGAACACGCATATCATTTGAACTGGCACAGAAAAGGCTGAGTGCAGATGTGGTAAACTTCTCTGCGTCAGGGTCATCGGTATCAAAAGGCGAAACGCTGATAGATACGGTAAACAATATACTGGCCATGAAGGTAGATATGGTGGTAATGCGCCACTCTGCCAGCGGGGCTCCTTGGTTTCTTGCCAATCATATAGATGCCAGCATCATCAACGCAGGGGATGGTATTAATGAGCACCCTACACAGGCACTGCTGGATGCCTTCTCGATGCGTGAAAAATTGGGCGACCTGAAGGGTAAACGTATCACTATCATAGGAGATATTATGCACTCGAGGGTTGCATTAAGCAATATCTACTGCCTGAACAAACTGGGGGCAGAGGTAATGGTTGCAGGCCCACCCACACTGATACCAAAACATATAGAAGGCTTGGGTGTGAAAGTGGAGTATGATGTGAAGAAGGCGCTGCAATGGGGAGAGGTTGCCAACGTACTTAGAATACAACTGGAACGTCAGCATAAACCACTGTTCTCTACACTCAGAGAATATGCACTATACTACGGCATCAATAAACAGATGCTGGACGACCTGCAGAAAGAGATGATCATCATGCACCCGGGTCCCATAAACAGGGGGGTGGAGCTGAGCTCTGACGCTGCAGATAGTAAACAATCTATAATATTAGATCAGGTAGAAAACGGTGTAGCCATCAGAATGGCTGTAATCTACTTGTTATCAGGCAAGAGTGAATTAGAATAATTTTAATTGTTTAAAATCTAAATGTAAAAAGTTGAAAGCTTTTAGCTTTCCTCTTAACAATCTAATCGTATCTTTGACGCCTGTTTTGAACCGTAAGTTTTACGAATTAAAACAAATTTCTAACTAACAGACTTTATATGGCATCTACCTGGTTTCGTAGGATTAAGAAGGGTATATTGACCGATACGCGTGAGAAGAAGGAAACCCCTGATGGCTTGTGGCATAAGTGTCCTGAATGTAAGACAACTACTACCACGCAAGAGCTGGAGAATAACTATTACGTTTGTCCGAAGTGCAGTTACCACAATCGTATAAACGCCGCCGAATACTTTCCGATTATCTTCGATAACAAAGAGTACGAACTGCTTTTTGAAAACATCGTTCCGAAAGACAAACTTGGCTTCGTAGATCTGAAACCGTACGATGTACGCCTAAGGGATGCGCAGAAAAGCACAGGCCTGAAGGATGCAATGACCGTAGGGGTTGGTAATGTGAATGGTTACGGATTGGTGGTTGCGTGTATGAACTTCAACTTCATTGGTGGTTCTATGGGTAGCGTAGTAGGTGAGAAAATAGCACGTGGTATTGACTACGCCATTGCCAATAAGATGTCATTTATGATCATCTCTAAATCGGGCGGTGCGCGTATGATGGAAAGCGCCTTTTCGTTGATGCAAATGGCTAAGACATCTGCTAAGCTGACTCAATTGGCTAAAGCAGGGCTTCCGTACATATCGCTGATGACAGACCCTACAACAGGTGGTGTTACAGCGTCTTATGCTATGCTGGGCGATGTAAACATTGCTGAACCGAAAGCGTTGATAGGCTTTGCAGGCCCGCGTGTTATCAAAGAAACTATTAAGAAAGACCTGCCATCAGGCTTTCAGCGTTCAGAGTTTTTGCTGGATCATGGTTTCCTCGATTTCATCGTTCATCGCCCTACATTGAAAGAAAAATTAGCAACAGTAATTGAATGGTATATGAAAGGGAAGTAACACTCCCTTTTTTTAATGGAGAGTAAACACATTGGCTACAGATAAAGTATATATTAAAAACCGACCTGCAACATTTGAATATGCTATCGAGGATAGGCTGACAGCCGGTATTATGCTTACCGGTTCAGAAATCAAGTCTGTTCGCAATGGTAAGGTCAGCTTTAATGATAGTTACTGTTTCTTTCACAAAGGCGAAATGTGGGTGAAGAGCCTGCATATTGCCGAATACGTAAATGCCGGTTACGCAGGCCACGATCCTGTGCGTGAACGTAAGTTGCTGCTTAATAAAAGAGAACTGCGCAAATGGGAAACCAAAATGCGCGAGAAAGGGTATACGATAGTGCCGCTTGCCATGTTTATAAACGATGAGGGCTATGCCAAACTGGAAATAGGCTTGGGCAAGGGTAAGAAGCTACACGACAAACGCGAGACTATAAAGTCTCGCGATGCCGAAAGAGAAATGAAGCGTTATTTGAAATAGTCTCTCTTATCACTTATCTGATAAGTGATATGTCTCCTTTCAGGAATATTTTTTCGCCATTGGCACATCTTGATTCTATAAAGTATACGAACACGTCAGGCCATTCGGCTTTGCCTTTGTAGGTGCCATCCCAGCCGTATTCAGGTTTGTTTGGCGGGAAGTCTCTGGCTTCATAAATCTTCTCTCCCCAACGGTTATACACTCTGAATATATCGATATTACTAACGCCTGATGCACTAGGGTAGAACTTATCGTTTGCGCCGTCACCATTAGGAGTAAATGTATTCGGGATAAAGAAGAGTGCGCCATCACAAGCTACACGTATTGTTATATCATCTTTCGCTTCGCAATAGTCAGTATATACAGTAGCCGTATATGTAATGGTTTTTGACAGAGAAGCTAACGGATCTATACAATCATAACAGTTCAATCCTTCAGCAGGTGTCCATTTGATGATGTTTGCCCTTGTTACATCGGCACGCAGTTGTATTACAGAGCCAGGTGTACCTTTCAGATCTGGGCCAAGTTCTACGGTTGGCTTTTTGTGAATCACAACATCCTGATACAAAGTGTCTTTGAAACACTCGTTTTCGGTAATGATAACACGGTATCTGGTATTAGTGTCTGTTGATGACACCGGGCTTGCAATCTTACTATTGTTCAGTGTTTGCTCCGGTGTCCATTCATAAGCTATGCCACCACTTGCATTCAGTTGAATTTCATCGCCCTCACATACATTTATTTCAGGGCCTACAGAAACAGGAAGTTTAGGTACCACTGTTATCTTGATAGTAGCAGTATCAAGGCAACTATTACTATCAACACCTACTACCGTATAGTCCGTAGATGTGTTTGGTTTTGCAATAGGTGTAGTGCATGTATTGCAAGACAGTGTAGCAGCAGGTGCCCATGTATATGTTTTCGCGCCCTTCACGCTTAGTAATACAATTTCACCAATACAAATGGTATCGTCAGGGCTTACCTCTATTACAGTTTCAGGGAAGTTTATAATTGTAGCAGTATCAGTTGCAGTACACCCATTATTGTCTGTAACAACTACGATATGCGTGCCTGCACTCAACCCTGAAGGATTAGCGGAAGTAGAGCCATTGGTCCATGAATAGCTATATGGTGATGTACCGCCTATGGTTGTTGTATTTATGGTACCTGTATTGTAGTTGACGCAGATCTTACCATTATCTTTTGCCTGTATGGTAAGCAATGCAGGTTCTGCTATAGCAGCACTATCGGTATACTTACAACCTTTCTCGTCAGTTATGGTCAAGATATAGATGCCGGGGTTCAATCCTGATAATGAAGCTGATGTAGATACTGGTGTAGTGTTCCAACTAAATGAGTATGGGGTAGTACCACCACTCACGCTTGTTGTAATATCGCCATCGTTTTTACTGTAACAAGTGATATCATTTTTCGTCAGTGTAGCATTTAATGGATTTGGTTGTATGATATCAGCAGTATCTGATTTATTACACCCTTTACTGTCTGTTATTATTACAATATAACGTCCTATTCCAAGATTATTGATTGATGCACTTGTTTTACCATTGCTCCATGCATAGGAGTATGGTGGCATTGCACCACTTACCACTACTGCTGCACTGCCATTCGTATCGCTATTGCAGGATACATTTGTTTTGGTTAATGTACTGATAAGCTGCGTTGGTTGTGTGATAGTAATAGTGTCGTATTTGGTGCAATTGTTAGTATCATTTATTGTTACAATATATGTACCTGCATTTAGCCCTGTTACCGTTGGGGTGGTTTTTACCGGAGATGTATTCCACGAATAAGTATAACCCGGTGTACCACCGCTTGCTATAACCGCAGCTGTGCCGTTGGTGCCATTGTAACAACTAACATCAGTTTTCGTTTTCGTATTTGTAAGTAATGTCGGTTGGGTAATGGTAACTGAATCAGAAACGCTGCACCCGAGGCTGTCTGTAACGACTACTGTGTATGTTCCTGCAGTAATGCCGGAAATAGTAGATGTAGTTCTTACAGGGTTTGTATTCCATGAATAAGTGTACGGCTGGGTGCCACCTGTTAGCATTACGGTGGCACTACCGTTGCTACCGTTATTACAACTGACATTGGTACGGCTTACTGAAGCTGACAATAGCAGTGGTTCTGTAATAACTGTAGTATCTGTTTTTATACAACCTTTACTATCTGTTACAGTTGCGATATACATACCTGCTTTTAAGCCACCGATACTTGTTGTTGATTGCACAGGTATGGTATTCCATACTATAGTGTATGGTGCGCTACCACCGGATATGTTGAGATAGATGTTGCCATTATTCCCGTTATGGCAACTTACATTGGTTTTTGTATGAGATACTGTAAGAAGCAGTGGTTCTGTAATGTTTACTGTGTCCAGCTTCGTACATCCTCTGTTATCTGTAGTAACAGATACATATGTGCCTGCATTCAGATTGTTTATTGACGGTGTGGTTCTCATAGGATTCGTATTCCAGCTATAAACGTATGGAGTGGTTCCGCCATTTGCAGTAATTGCAGCACTACCGTTGTTACCTGCATAACAGCTTACATCTGTTTTGGAAACAGCAGTGGTTAGTTGTGTTGGTTCTGTAATGTTGAATGTATCTATAAGTGTACATCCATTATTGTCAGCACTATTTACTATGTAAACACCGGCACCTAGTCCTCCCACGGAGTCTGAATATCTAGGCGGCGATGTATTCCAAGAATATGAATATGGTGGTGTGCCTCCAGTAAGAATTATTATTGCAGAGCCATTAGTAAGGCTATAGCAGGTAATATTGTTTTGTTGTTTTGTGCGGGTAAGTTTTGTGGGTTGTGTAAGTGTAATAGTATCTTTTTTGATACAACCTTGCCCATCTGTTGTAGTATTGATATATGTTCCGGCAGTGAGGTTGGTAACAGTAGATGTCGTACTTGTAGGCACGGTATTCCAGTTGTATGTATAAGGATTTACTCCCCCTGAAGCAGTTAGTGCTATACTACCATTATTGCCTCCATAGCAACTGATGTCTGTTTTTGTGTATGTAGTATTGATTGACTGCGGTTGTGTTATTATTACTGTATCTCTGGATGTACAACCCTTATTATCTGTTACCACAGATATGTAAGTGCCTGCATATAGATTACTGATAGCAGCAGTTGTTTTTACAGGGCTTGTATTCCAGTTGTACAAATAGGGCATGGTTCCTCCTGTTACAGTTACACTTGCGGCGCCATTATTATAACCATTGCAACTGACATCTGTTTTTGCAACTGACGTAATAAGTTGAGTTGGTTGTGTGATAATAAAGGTGTCCTGTTTGCTACAGCCTTTATTGTCTGTAGTTGTAACAATGTATGTTCCTGCTGCAAGATTGGTAGCAGAGTCTGTTGTGTTGCCACTAATATTCCAACTGTATGTATAAGGTGTAGTTCCGCCACTTGCAGTAACTTTTGCCCTGCCTGTATTTTGATTGTAGCAGTTAATATTTGTTTGTGCCTTTGTTGTTGCCAGTAGTGTTGGTTGTGTTATTGTGTCCGTCTTAATTCTCGAACATCCTATAGCATCTGATACTTTAATACTATAGATGCCGGGATTCAGACCTGAAATTGTTTGTGTTGTTTGGATGGGGCTTGTATTCCAGCTATAAGCATATGGAGTATTACCATTTACAGGGTTTACAGTTATGCTGCCATTAGCGGCACCATTACAGCTGATGTTTTGTTTGGTGGTTGTTATAGATAAATCACTAACAGAAATACCTACTGTATCTGTTTTAGTACAGCCATTGGTGTTTGTTACTGTCAATACATAACGTGTATCTGCTGTCGGGCTTGCTTTAGGTGCTAAGCAAGTACTACAACTTAACCCTGTTGTTGGAGACCAGTTGTATGTAAATGGTGCACCATCTCCTGTTATAGTATTGTTTAATAATACGCTATCGCCTAAACATATAGTAGTGTCGCTTCTACCTGCAATATTCAGGTTTTGAACCGTTACAGTAGTAAACAATGTATCAGGACATCCGTAGCCTGTATATGGAGTAAGTATAACAGCATATTTGGTTGTTGCTGATGGGGTGGGTATGGTTACAGTTTGTCCAGTGCCTAATGTCGTTGTTAAGGTAGAATCCTTCCACGTATAAGATTGAAAACCGGGAGGTGCAGTTAAGGTTGTTGTAGGCGAATTAACGCAAGCAACAGTATTGATTTTAAATAGTCCACAGTCAAGGTCTACATAACCATAGCCAAAGTGTGCGCCGAGAGCACAGTCGCCCGTTGCAAAATCTACGGTAACGGTTCTGCCTGCATAGCCTGATAAATCGATACTTGCAGTAGTCCATGATTTATACCAAACATTGCTACCCGTGCCGGATAATGTAAAGCCCGGCAGGGTAGATGTTGCTACGTAAATAAATTGACTGCAGTTTACAATTGCGTTTGTGATGGAGTCGTACGCCTTCACTTCAAATCTGGGTTGATCTGCAGCAGTATGGCTTGGATCCTGAAATACGACTGCATATCTGAAAATAAGGCTGTAGTCGTTTACACCGCTTGGCACACGCACATGATACCTAGCCCTTTCTGCCTGAGAGCCGGTATTGCTATTGCCAAGCCTCATAGAATAGCTGCCACTTCCCGGAGACACAATCGGGAAACCTCCAAATGGATCCACAGCAGTACCGCTTGTAATGACGTGCCTGTTTGTGACAGGGCCAGACAAAGTTGGGGTGTTAATAGCGCAACACGTACCTGTGTACAAGCGCCAGTTTGTAAAATTGCCCAATTCAAAATCGATGTTTGTAGGGCAGCTTACAGTTTGCGAAAACGTTTTAGGTGTAAAAAACACCATCAGGCAACACAATAGTGCTGCATAACGCAGGGTAGCCATAATTTCCTCCTCTATATGTTTCGCAGTGTCAGTTCTCTCTTCCTGATTGACTGCAGTTACAGCACAAATCCCACGTTTTCGCTGTGATGGAATACGAATGTAATATGAATTGCCCAATAAATCAATCATTTATGCAATATTTTATTGCCGGAGATTAACTTATTGTAATAACGAGTATTGGCTATCTATTGTGAGGTATTGGTTCTTCTTTTGTTATGAAACGGTTTCTATAAACTCAATTCCGTGGTGTTTCAGCTCTGTTAAAACAGGTCTGTAAACGGCAGGCATACTTGGTATCAATACCCCTGCAGGCGGTACAATTTTGTTGGTTAATACCATTTTGGCAAGAATAGCCATTGGTAAACCTACGGTTTTTGCCATAGCAGAATGGTCGCGGCTTTCGCCTTCTATCACCATAGTGCTGGTCATTTTGATTTTATCGCCACGGTGCATGTATTCTACCTCATGTTGCATTACCACCATGTCCTTATCTTCCGGAGCCATTTCCCATTTTTGTAAAAGGAGGTTCAGCAGTATGTCTGCAGAAGAAATATTGCCCTGATTAATTTTCACATCATCGAAAATACCGAGCCATGACAGTATTTCCATTGTTTTGCTGTCGCCATCTTCGCCAAGCTTGTTTTGGATATGACTACTAATGCTGCCTGATTCGTAGCCGGTTTTTTGTTTCACCCAATCTTCATAACTCAGGTTTGTAGTATCGATACTATCTTTCTGGTCATTCAGTTTCAACAGGATAATAGCTTGCCACCCTTTGCAAAATGTCGGATACCTGAGTGTAGCCCTGATAAAGGTCTTTATTTCAGGTACGTGATACAGGTCAAGATAACGAAGAGAGTCTCTGTTTGGGTAATAGGCAAGGCTGCCCAGTCCGTCAACTTTTATCTTTTTGCAGTTGTCAAACATGGCTTCGTATGGTACGGTAACTTCCTTGCCATTTTGCAAATAATGTGCGCCGTCGGCACCTGCTGTTATTATATTCTTAGGGTTCCAGCTGAACTTATAATGCCATGGATTATTGTCGCTACTTGGTGCTATTAGTCCACCACAATAAGATTTGAATGAAGTGATACTTGAAGCTACACGTTCTATACTGTGTATAATTTGGTTGGCCGTCATGTGGTCAATCCCCGGGTCTAAGCCCATTTCGCACATAAACATTAAACCAGCAGCTTTTACATCTGCATCCATTGCCTTCATTTCAGGCGAAATGTATGATGATGTGATGAGGTTCTTTTTATGTTTCAAACAGTCTTTTGCAAGGTGTATATGCAGGTGCGGCGGCATTAATGATACCACCATGTCTGCTTTTTCAACAAGCGGCTCGCGTTGAGTGCTGTCAGTAATATCAATTACTGCCACTTCCGAACAAGGATGATTTTTTACTTTTTCCTCTATAGCCTCTTTACTGCCATCAGCAACTATTACCTTCCATTTATTGCGCGATGCATTGTTAAGAAGATATTCTATCAGATAAATAGATGATTTGCCTGCCCCGGCTACCAATATTGTTTGCATAAGAAATACCTTACAATTGGTGTATATTGAACTTCAAATGTAAGGGGTAAAGGGCTTAGTACAAACATTTTCTAATAATATTTTATTTAATATTTGTTAATAATCATAGAGTTATGAGCAAAATTTGGTTTCAGGAATATAGCCTGAAGGAGCTAAATGAAAGGAGTAAAGGAACAATGGGTGAATTCTTGGACATGCAGTTTACCGAAATTGGGGATGATTATTTGTGCATGACTATGCCGGTAGATAACAGAACCAAACAACCATATGGCTTGTTGCACGGCGGGGCTTCAGCAGCTTTGGCAGAAACCATAGGTAGTGTTGCCTCGTCGCTATGTATAAATCCTGAAAAGCAAATATGTGTGGGCATTGAAATAAACTGTAATCATATTCGTGGTAAAAAAGATGGAGTAGTGACAGCAATTGCCAAGCCATTGCACATAGGCGCTACTACCCACGTCTGGGATATAAAAATAAATGATGAAAGAGGCAAACTGGTATGTGTAAGCAGGCTTACGGTTGCAATACTGAAAAGCTAAGCTATTTCATTTTCGTTATCCTCAGAATAGGGCTTCCCAGTACTTCTATTTCATGAGTTGATTTTTCGCGATTGTATTTGTATGCAGTGGTTCTGAATGTTTCTAAATAGTAATCTACCAGACTATCATTTTCTGTAACTATGAACCGCTCTCTGAGAGAAGGTTGAAGGCATGCTACATTTCGTTCTAATACAATCTTACCGTCATTAATGTATATTTTATCTTTTTTACTGTCCTTAGCAACCCACAACAGCCCTTGTTTGAATGAATGTTGCCAATAGTCAAGCTCATAGTTATTCATCAGATAGTCTTTGGAATGTGGTACCAACTCATTGAAGTAGACATTCTGATTAGGATGGAATTTTATAAAGAAAAACAATACCAGAGAAAGTTGCAGTGCAAATAAAGTCAATACAATAGTTTTAAGTTTTGTTTTCAACAATTCATTAATGGCAAATGCTACAAGGAAAACAAAAGCAGGATAAATAAAGTATAAGTGTCTCCAATCATCGTACAATACTGCTTTCAGGTATATAACTGCCACTACTGGCGCTATAAAACAAAAAACGAACATTAAATGCATTCGCACAGTAGTACTATCAAAAATGCCTGTAGGACGTTTAATGAATAATACTAATGCCATTACAATACCTATAATGCAAAGCAACTGCCAGTATATAGGTACAGTAATTGTAAACCACAAAGGAATATAATACCATGGCAACATGTAGGCAGGTATTACATCTCCGTTTAACAATACATCTCCCAGCCACCTGAATTTTGACAGATGCTCGTAGAAGATGAAAATATCGTTATAAACATCGCGCCATAGAGCCGGCCAGCTGATATACATTACAAGGCAGCCTGCAATGAAAAAAAGCAATAAAGAGATGAAGTGTTTTAAAGCAGCCTTTGGTGTTTTAATTGTATAAATAATATCAAGCAGCAGATAGCCGATTACCGGTGCAGCAATAATCATGTTCATTAGCCTTAGCCCGACGGCAAAACCACATACTACCCCCAATAACAGATACGCCCCGATAGTTTTTTTGTTGAATGCGTTGTATGCAGCAAAAAAACAAAGTAGAACTACCGATAATGATGGGATATCTTTAGTATTGATGAATGAGTGTGCATATATTCTGGGTGATAATACCAGCATCAGGAAAGTTGCAATGGCTACCAATTGGTTTTTATACAGCTTTAATGAAAGCAAATAGCCTGCAAACATGCATGTGAGAAAAAAGGTATGCGTTACTATGTGACGCATCGCATATATATCTGCCTTGTCTGTGAGGTGTAAGAGTTTCTCCAAGGCTATCAATGGCAACTCAAAACCAACGCCGTATTCCTTGTCAAGAAAGTTATCGAGTTCTCTATCTCCCCAGAATACATATCTGTAGTTTACATCCCCTATGTTATGCTGAACAAATTCATCGAAGCTGATACCATAGTCATTGAATATGGCGATGCCAATTACAAGAAAAATAAATAAAAGAATGAGTCCGGGCAGGTAGTGCTTCACCTTATTCATACTGTGTAAAAATAATGGCTTATTCAATGCTGTTATAACATTTGCTACACAAATGGTTTTTTGTATTATCTACAGTACTGATTCTCTCCGCTGCGTCTGTCATCAGGCAGTTTTTATCTGTAAAGTGATCTAAACCATAGTTATGACCTATTTCGTGTAGTGTTATTTTTATTATGCGTTCCATGTATTGATATTCATTATCACTGTAATGCCTTGCAGTGGATATAATACAGCTTTTACCGGGTTTGTATCCAAGTCCCGAATCCCCCAAATCTTATAGGTGCTTTCAGGCTTTTTAATATTTCCCCATTTATCTTGTTTGGTAGTATAAATATTTTCATTTGTAATGCCCACAATATATTGTACTGTATCCGACATAGTTTCTTTTAGGAGCTTTATGATAGCACTTGCAGCATAACGTTTGCCCTTTTCATAGTTGATAAAGCTATCTGGTAGGGTGATATATGGTAATATAATGACAGTACATGGATACTGCTCCTTTATATTATGTTTTAATATGTTTAATGTGTTTTGAGGTATATTGGCAATAGGCTGTAAGGCTATAATAGTTCGCGTGTTGGCTTCGTGACAGGAAATGTTGAATATAGCCATTGTAAGTAGAATAAAAAATACTTGTATTGGCTTATTTATCAACATATCCACCTGTGTTTCAGATAGTAATTTAAGGCTAAAATGGTTACATTTGCAATCTGAATTTTAATAACCATTTATGGAAGAAAACAACCAGGATTTAACGCCCGGAAGTGAGTCTAACGATTCGAACAAAATAATACAGGTAAACATCGAGGAGCAAATGAAAACTGCCTATATCGACTACTCAATGTCGGTAATAGTTGGTCGTGCATTGCCCGATGTAAGAGATGGTCTTAAGCCTGTACACCGCCGTGTGTTATTCGCCATGCACGAACTGGGTATCAACTATAATAAACCATATAAAAAATCTGCCCGTATCGTAGGTGAGGTATTGGGTAAATATCACCCGCACGGTGATAGCTCTGTATACGATGCAATGGTGCGTATGGCACAGCCATGGAGCATGCGCTATATGCTGGTTGATGGTCAGGGTAACTACGGCTCTCAGGATGGTGACGGCCCTGCGGCAATGCGTTATACTGAAGCTCGCTTGCAGCGTTTGGCAGAAGGTATGATGGACGATATCGATAAAGAAACAGTCGATTTCTCTCTCAACTTCGATGACTCTTTGCAGGAACCAACAGTTATGCCTACGCGCATACCACAGTTGCTGTTAAATGGTTCTTCAGGTATTGCGGTTGGTATGGCAACGAATATGATGCCACACAACCTGTCTGAAGTAATAGATGGTTGCGTTGCATATGTAGACAACAGAGACATTACCATAGACGAATTGATGAAGTATGTGAAAGCGCCTGATTTCCCTACAGGTGGTATCATATACGGTATAGATGGTATTAAGGCAGGTATGCATACCGGTCGTGGTAGGGTAGTGTTGCGTGGTAGGGTGAATGTGGAAACTACTAAGAGTGGTAAAGAACAAATTGTAATTACAGAAGTTCCATATCAAGTAAGCCGCGATGCTTTGGCAGAAAAAATAGGCTCACTGGTTAATAATAAAATTATTGAAGGCATCACACACGTTGCCAACGAATCAAACAAAGAAGGTACACGTATAGTTGTAGAGCTACGCCGTGATGCAGTAGCGCAGGTTATCATCAACCAATTATATAAATACAGTGAACTGCAAACTTCCTACGGTATCAACAACGTAGCACTTGTTGGTGGTCGTCCTAAGATATTGAACCTGAAAGACCTTATTTCAGAGTTTATCAGTTTCCGTCACGAGGTTGTGGTACGCCGTACAAAATATGAACTGCGTGAAGCTGAAAAACGTGCTCATATCTTAGAAGGTTATCTGATTGCATTAGACCATCTTGACGAAGTAATCGCTTTGATACGTGCATCTGTGAATCCTGACGAAGCTAAAACAGGATTGATAGAGAAATTCGGCATGACCGAAATACAGGCAAAAGCAGTGCTTGAATTGCGCCTGCAACGCCTGACAGGTATGGAACGCGATAAGATACGCGAAGAACATGCCGAGCTGATGAAGCTGATAATGCATCTGAAGGAAATACTGAGTGATGAAGGTATGCGTTACCAAATCATCAAAGACGAACTGGCTGAGGTAAAAGCTAAGTTTGGAGATGAGCGTAAATCTGAAATTCAGTACCTGGCAAACGAAATGCGTATTGAAGACCTGATTGAGGAAGAAGATGTGGTTATCACAGTTTCTCACTTAGGCTATATCAAACGTACATCGCAGGCAGAATACCGCGCGCAAAGGCGTGGTGGCCGTGGCGCTATGGGTGGCCGTACCAGAGAGGAAGATTATATCGAGCATCTATTCATCGCTTCTACCCACCACACGCTGATGTTCTTTACCGAAAAAGGACGTTGCTATTGGCTGAAAGTATACGAGATACCTGAAGCAGACAGGAATGCAAAAGGCCGTGCAATACAAAACCTGCTGCAACTGCCTCCTGATGATAAAATACGCACTGTAATAGATATACCAAATCTGGAAGACAAAGAGTATGTTGAAAATCACAACATCATGCTTTGTACTAAACAAGGTATCATCAAAAAAACAAAGCTCGAAGACTTCAGCCGTCCGCGTGCTAATGGTGTAAATGCCATTACAATTCAGGAAGGCGATCAACTGTTGGATGTATCATTGACAGATGGTAACAGCTATATCATGATGGCAGTGAAGAGTGGCCGTGCAATATCATTTGAAGAAGAAAAAGTACGTATTACAGGTCGTGGTGCTATCGGTGTATATGGCATTGAACTGGATGAGAATAATGATGAAGTGATTGGCATGGTATGCGTATCTAAAGAAAGCATCACCAAACAAATACTTGTTGTTTCTGAAAAAGGCCTTGGTAAACGTACTCCATTCCTGGAATTGCTTGATGATACCGCCACAGAAGAAGATAAAGCTAAAGCGATTACGCTGAAGGATGCAGATGGCAATGACCAACTGTATCAACTGGCCTATCGCATTACTAACCGTGGTGGTAAAGGTGTAAGAACTATCAACATTACAGAAAAGACGGGAGCGCTTGTAGGCTTGCTGGCTGTAGAAAAAACGGATGATTTGATGATTACTTGTAAATCAGGTATTACCATCCGTATGAAAGTAGAGCATATACGCGAAGCAGGCCGTGCTACACAAGGTGTGAAACTCATCAATCTGGACGAAGGTGATGAAATAGCAGCTATTGCACGTTTGGACGAACAGGAAGAAGAAACTGAGATTGAAGCAATTGATGGAGAAAATCCAGCAATTGGCGAGGTTTCAACAGATTCTCCGGAAACTCCTGTAACAGAGTAATGTAAAATAATTGCAAAATTAACACTGAAAACACCCGTATATAAGCACACGGGTGTTTTCTTTAATATCTTAGCAAACGATTTTTTAATTAATTGATAAAAATGAAAAAAGCTATTCTGATTGCAGCAGGTGTTTCTTTAACATCATTGAGCTGGGCGCAAAAGCAAAACATACAAACTGCAAATGACTATCTACGCGATAAAGATTATGATAAAGCAGTTGAGTACATCAATATGGCTGTAAATAACCCTGATACTAAGGATAACGCAAAGGCTTGGTATACTCGCGGTAACATTTACATGTCTATGCAAAATGAGCCAGGAAAAAATGCTAATAGCCCTTATCGTGAGGCTGCAACATCATATATGAAGGTTGCACAACTAGATGCTAAATATGAAAAAGACGCTGTAACACAAGGGTTGATTGTAGCTGCATATAATTATTATAACGACGCTGTTGTTGCTTTTAATAAGAAAGATTACGAACAGTCAATGCAATTGTCTAAAAATACAATTGATATACATGACATGGAAGGTGGCAAGCGCTTTGCAAGTAAGAGCTTCGATACTGTATCTGCAAGTGCTTTGATGATACAAAGTTATAGTGCACTATATGCCAAAAAATATGACGTGGCATTGGTTTTGCTGCAAGCTTTGAAAGCGAATCCTATAGAGAAAAACGCTAACGTATACCTTTCTCTTATAGATGTTTATAAGGTTCAGCAAAAAGATGCTGAGATGCTTGCGACTATAGAAGAAGGCAAGGCACTGTATCCTGACAACGTTAATCTTCGCAATGAAGAGCTTAACTACTACATCAAAACCGGCAAACAGGATGTGTTGATGAAGAAATTGGAAGATGCGGTAGCTAAAGAGCCCAATAATGGTGAATTACTCTTCAATCTTGCAAATATTTATAATAATCTGGCATTCCCTAAAGATGGCGTAGCTAAGCCTGCAAATTTTGATGAATTGTTTTCTAAAGCAGAAAGCAACTATCAGAAAGCCATTGCTATAGATGGTGCAAACGGTGGTTATAATTATAATATGGGTGTTTTGTACTATAACATGGCTACTGAGTATAACAAAAGAATGAATGATGCCGCTGATGTTATCAATAAAACTAAAGTAGCTGCAGAAAAAAAGAAACAAGAAGATAACTACACCAAGCTTACTGCTACTCGCGATGCTAATTTTGATAAAGCAGTACCATATTTGGTTAAAACTGTAGAAGCTTATGAGCCTAACGTAAAAACACTCAATGAAGATGATAGGTTTTCATATGTAAGTGCGCTCACTGCATTAAAAGAAATCTATGCACGTAAGAATGACATGGCCAAATCCGGCGAATACAAGGCAAAATTGGAACTTGCTAAGAAAAAATAATACAAGTAATATAATTAATATAAAAAGGCTACCAAGTGTAGCCTTTTTATATGTTTCGGCATCTAGGTGATAACTGTCATTAAACAAACTATCAATTTCAGGCTTAAAAGCGTAGCTTTGCCACAAATTTTTAAGTTTTGTCAGAAATTAAAAAACTAGATATCGTACGTTTTGCGTCTAAGAACAGCGATGGTTTTTATGATACTTTAAAGAAAAGGGTAGACGCGTATTTCACAGAGAATAATATAGATCCGCATGGTAATGTTTCTATGAAAATGAAAACATTCGCCATGGTGTCAATGTACCTGATACCATATTTTGTAATGATATCGGGGGTGGCTACAAACCTGTGGGTGTTCTATGGTTTGTGGTTTATGATGGGTGTTGGTATGACTGGTATCGGATGCTCTGTAATGCACGATAGCAATCACGGCTCTTACAGTGACAACAAGACGCTGAATAAATATCTGGGTAAAATAATAGCGCTGGTGGGTGGCTATGAAGTGACATGGAAGATACAACACAATATTCTGCACCATACCTATACCAATATTGAAGGTTTGGACGATGATATTAATGCAGGTGTGTTCTTACGTTTTTCACCACACAGCAAAAAGTATTTCATGCATCGTTTTCAACATATCTATGCTTGGGTACTTTATGGTCTGTTAACACTTCAGTGGGCAACGGTAAAAGACTTCCGTCAGGTTTATGATTATCATAAAAAAGATTTGCTTAAAAAAGAAAAACTGACGTTGTCTCAGGCTATGATACAGCTTTCTCTGTATAAACTGTTTTACTATCTGTACATCATAGTTGTGCCAATATTTGTAATGGGTCTGGCATGGCAGCATGTATTGATAGGTTTTGTGATTATGCACTTTACTGCAGGATTCTTGCTATCGGTAATTTTCCAATTGGCACACGTTATGGAAGGCTGCGAATTCCCGATGCCATCTGATGATAAGAAAATGGAAAATAGTTGGGCAGTGCATCAAGTATTGAATACTGCAAACTTTTCGCCAAGAAGCCCATTGATGAACTGGTTTGTAGGAGGCCTAAACAGGCAGATTGAACACCATCTTTTCCCGCATATTTGCCATGTACACTACAAAAACATTGCGAAATACGTAAAGCAAACCGCCGAAGAGTTTGGCTTGCCATATCAGGAACAGCCAACCTTCCTGCATGCCATAGTAGTACATGGCAAAATGCTACGTAAGCTTGGGAATGAGGATTAAATTCTTGGTTGGGCACTTTGATAATATGTTATAAGTATTATCTTTATATAATTACCAATAAAATATTATTACAGTGCAACAAGAAAAACTATCCGGAACTGTAAAGTTCTTTAATGAAACTAAAGGCTTTGGTTTTATCAAACACGATAACTCTGGCCAGGAAACTTTCGTACATGTTACGGGGTTGATTGATAAAGTAAAAGAAGGCGACCATGTTGAGTTTGAAACACAACAGGGTAAAAAAGGACTGAACGCAGTTAACGTTAGAAAAATTGGGTAAACAATATTGTAAGAAAGTAAAAGGCCGGACACGTTCCGGTCTTTTTTTATTGTATAACTACAGGTAATTTCGCACCCGGTTATTGAGATAATTATGAGTACTGCAGATAATAGCATCCTAGGGTTAAAAATGCCAACTGACCCTCGTTGGGTAGACCTCGCTTCTATTTCTTTGGAAGAAATATTAACTGACCATGCATTTTGTGAGCAAAAGGCTGCCACACAATGCATTTCATTGATACAAAAATACCCCGATAGAATTGATCTGGTTAATGCCTTATCGCCAATAGTAACAGAGGAATGGGGACATTTTCGTATGGTATGGGCAGAGATGAAAAAACGCGGATATGAACTGGGCAAACAGCGCAAAGATGATTATGTAAACCTATTGATTCAGAATGAACCGAAGGGTGTACCGGGAGAAGAGAAATTATTGCATAAACTTATGATTTGTGCGCTGATAGAGGCTCGCAGTTGCGAACGTTTCAGGCTATTGAGTGAGGGGCTTGAAGAAGAAGCACTGCGGAAGTTTTACTATAAGTTTATGATAAGCGAAGCAGGGCATTACAGAATGTTCATAGACTTGGCAGAGAAATATTATGATGAACAAAAAGTAAGAGATGCATGGAAACTATGGCTACAGATAGAAACCAAGGTTTTGGAACAACTGACGCCAAGAGGGGATAGGATGCATTAGTATAACTTGACTATTAAAGAAAAAAGCCGACTCAATTGAGTCGACTTTTTAGATTCTGTATTGTTTAGTAGGCTAACAATTCGGTAATGCGTTGTGCTACTTTATCAGCATTTGGCAGCATGGCAGCTTCCAGCGCCATATTCATTGGTACAGCAGGTAAGTCCATGGCACCAATGGTTTGTACAGGTGCATCTAATTCTTTGAAGCAGTTCTGGGCAATACGCCCTGCCAATGCTTCACAGAAAGAGTTGCGAAGTTGTTCCTCTGTCAGAACAATACATTTGCCATGTTTACGAACGGTGTTGTAAACCAGCTCTTCGTCCAGAGGGTATATAGTACGCAGGTCTATTACTTCTACCTGATTATTGAATTGCTTAGCTGCATTTTTAGCCCAGTAAACACCCATGCCATAGGTAATGATACACAGGCTTTCTCCGTTGTCGATAGCTTCCTGCGATGCTTCAGCTACCACAGCACCTTTGCCCAATGGCAGCACATAATCCTTTTCAGGTTCTACCGTCTTGGCATCATCTGTGCCGGGTACTTTGCTCCAGTAGAGTCCTTTATGCTCCAGCATGATTACCGGATTAGGATCGTAGAAAGCTGCTTTCATTAAGCCCTTCATGTCTGCTGCGTTGCTCGGGTAGGCAATCTTAATACCCTTGATAGTAGCAAGTGTGCTTTCAACACTTCCGCTATGGTATGGACCGCCGCCGCCATAAGCACCAATAGGTACGCGTATCACAGCACTGATAGGGTACTTACCACAACTGAGGTAGCACGATTTACTGATTTCGGTTACCAATTGGTTGATGCCAGGATAGATGTAGTCTGCAAATTGTACTTCTACAATCGGCTTCAGTCCCAAAGCACTCATACCAACAGTAGAGCCGATTATGTAAGCTTCTTGTATGGCAGTATTGAAAACGCGGTCGTCACCAAATTTATCGGCAAGTGTAGCTGCTTCACGGAATACACCACCAAGCCTGCGACCCACGTCTTGACCGTAAAACAGTGCTTCAGGGTGGTCGCGTAGTATTTCTTCAACAGCATGCAGCGCGGCATCTACCATCACTACTTTATCTCTGCCCGCAGGTGTACGTGTTCCTTTTTCTTCGGTAATTTTCGTAGGAGCAAAGACATGGTCTGCTACTGTGGCAGGATCAGGTTCTGCAGCAGCAGTAGCATTAGCGAACTCTTGTTGTACATAAGCCAATTCCTCAGCTTCAATATTATCCAACTGCTCTTCAGTAATGCCCTTTATTTCCAACAGCCTTTTGCGCAGTTTTGGTCCCGGGTCGTTCAGGTTGTGTTTGAATAGATCTTCTTCGGTCCTGTACCATTCTTTGCGCACGCCAGAAGTATGGTGGCCCAGCAATGGTACTTTTGCATGTACCAGTATTGGTTTACGTTCTTTTCTTACCCAGTCAATGGTATATTCCATTGTTTTGTAAGAGTCCTCGAAATCACTGCCATTAACACGTACGCGCTCCAGACCTTTAAAGCCTGCCGCATACTCGTAGGCATCCATTGTACGGGCCTCGTCGCTGCTTACAGATATACCCCAGTCATTGTCCTGAACCAAGTATATAATAGGCAATTGGTGCAGGCAGGCAAACTGAAATGCTTCTGCAACTTCGCCTTCCGTAACACTACCATCTCCCAAAGAACAGATAGCAACAGGTGGTGCAGGGTAGTCTATCAGTTTTTGTTGCTCTATGTATTGTATACCCTGTGCCACACCGGTTGTCGGTATTACCTGCATACCCGTAGCACTGCTCTGGTGTATTATTTTCGGGAAATTATCCCTGCGGATGTTCGGATGATTATAATACTCTCTGCCACCTGTAAAAGGGTCTTCGCCTTTTGCCAGCAATTGCAGCATCAGTTCATATGGCCTATAGCCCATACCAAGCATAATGCTTTCGTCCCTGTAGTACGGACTCACGTAGTCATAAGGCTTTAATAAAAAACCTGTAGCAAGTTGTATAGCCTCGTGTCCGCGGGAAGTACTGTGTACGTATTTACAGATTTGCCTATTGGCATCATATGTTTCTGCCATCGCTTTGGCCGTCATCATCAAACGGTAAGCTTTCAGCAATAATTCTTTTGATAACATATTTTGTAATATATGCTCTCAGAGAGCTTGGGCGCAAATGTACCCCTAAAACAGTTAATACAGAAGATATTGAGACCACCAATATATAATTGTGGATAAAGAAACCGTTATAATTTACATAAGCGTTCAATTTTTGTGCTGCTGTGCTTCTATAAGTGGATAGAAGCCCTATTTTTGTTTTCCGTTAAATACATAGTATGCAATTCGATATCAAAAAGTTTACACCACACCTTATTGCAATAGGAGCTATGCTCTTATTGTCACTTGCATTTTGTTATCCTCAACTGCAGGGGAAAGTTCTTAGCAGTGGTGACATTACCAGTTGGACGGCAATGAGCCAGGAAGGTCGTGAGTTTTACGAAAAAACTGGTGAGAATGTATTGTGGAGTAACAGTATGTTTGGTGGTATGCCAACATACACCTACTACATTCCTAAAAACAATAACTATGTATCTAAAATACAGGATGGTATTTCATCTGTTGTTGGTAAGCCTGCATCATTCCTCTTCATGGCAATGCTCTGCTTCTATATATTGATGAGTGCATTTAAAATGAACAGATGGCTTGCTGTAGGTGGTTCCATCGCTTTTGCATTCAGTGCATATAATGCCAGCTTGCTGATAGGCGGACACGAAACCAAAATGTGGGCAATAAGCTATATGCCGGCAGTAATGGCAGGGCTCATATATGTTTACCGTACAGATTGGTGGAGAGGTGTTGCATTATTAGGTATTTCATTGGCACTGCTTATGGGCACAGGCCACTATCAGGTTATATACTACGTTATGTTTATGATTGGCATTGCTGTGGTAGGTTTCTTAGTAATGGCAGTAAAAGCAGGGAAATTAAAAGAGTTTGCCTTGTCTTCGGTTGTAGCAGCTGTTATTGCAGTAGTATCTACAGGCCCTACGATGGGTGGTATTCTTAGTACAATGGAATACAATAAGACCACCATGCGTGGTGGCCAGAGTGAATTGACCTTTACACAACACGACCAGGATAAGAAAACAGGTGGACTTGATAAAGAATATGCTTTCCGCTGGAGCAATGGTATAGGTGAAACTTTTGGTTTCATGATACCTTATTTATATGGTGGTTCTTCTTCAGAACCGGCAGAAGTAGCGGAAAAAACATCTGAATTAATCGGAGATCAGGCAGGACAATTGATGTACTGGGGTCCTCAGCCATTCTTATTAGGCCCTGCGTATTTTGGTGCTATCATCTGCTTTTTGTTTGTATTGGGTATTATGGTAGTGCGTAGCCCTCACAAATGGTGGATAGTTGGTGTTGCTGTCGTTTCTATCGTATTATCTTGGGGTAAGAATTTCCCTGCGCTTAACTATTTCCTTTTCGATACCCTGCCAATGCTTAATAAGTTCAGGGTGCCGTCTATGTGGATGGTATTGGCTCAGTTGATGTTCCCATTGCTGGCCATCTGGGCTGTAAATGATATAGTATCAGGCAACATAGACAAGAAAGAATTGCTGAAAAAACTGAAAATAGCTGCAGGCGTTACAGCTGGCATCTGTGTATTGATTGCTGTTGGCGGCAGTATGTTCTTTGATTATTCAAGCTTAGTAGATGCTAAAATACCTGAGAACGTGCGTGCACAATTGTTGCCTGCATTAAAAGAAGACAGGGCGGCTATTGCTACAAAGAGTGCAATAACAAGTGCTGTTTATATACTTTTAGCTGCGGGGCTTATTTGGGCATATCTTACAGATAAGATAAAGAATGTAACGATGGTAGTGGTGGGTATTGTGGCTTTGGTTGCAATAGATATGATGAGTGTTTATGGACACTATCTTAATAATGACAGCTATGTTGAGGGAACAGATTATAACGCTGCTTTCGAGCCAAGAATGGTAGACCGTCAAATCAAAGAAGATAAAGATCCTTATTATAGGGTGTTGGACTTATCGAAAGACACTTATAATGATGCAATACAGGCATATCATCATAAAGTAATAGGCGGTTACAGCCCTGCTAAAATGGAGATTTACCAAGATTTGATTGATGTACATATGAGTGGCGCATTTAATACTGCAGTATTGAATATGCTGAATACCAAGTACATCATATTCAACCCTCAATCACCGCAGGTAACAGTGAATCCAGGTGCTTGCGGTAATGCGTGGTTTGTAAATGAATTAAAGTGGGTTAATACTGCTGATGATGAAATTAAATCACTTGATGCAGGTAAGTTAGGTGATACAGTTGTAGTGCCAAATGCTTTTGAGCCTAAGCAAACAGCTGTAATAAGAAATACATTTAAGAAAGATTTGGATGGTTACACATTCGGCAAAGACAGTGTTGCTAAAATTCAGCTTACTAAATATGGTTTGAATGAACTGGAATTCCAGGCAACTAACAGTCAAAATGGTTTGGCTGTATTCTCTGATATCTATTATCCGTATGGCTGGAAGGCTTACGTAGATGGTACGGAAACTCCGATTGTCAGGGTAAACTACGTACTCAGGGCTGTTAAGATACCTGCGGGAACACATAAAGTTGAGTTCAAATTCCATCCGGATAGTTTCTATACCGGAGATCGGATAGCACTGTTCGCATCAATTCTGTTGTTTGCTATTGCTGTGTTCTCAATTTTCAAATTGATGAAGAGCAGAAACGAAGAAGCGAATGCAATAGTATAGTAAGACTATTTAATTAGAAAAGACAGGTTTAAGATTAGTAAAAAATGAACACGGAAGGCAGTATTAAGCGGAATTATACTTTCATCGGGAACAGTATCTTCTTGTTTCTTACACGCTTTTTCCCAACACTAGCTACGTTGCTGGTGATGATATACTTTTCTCACTATCTGTCTTTTGATTTATACGGAGACTATAACAACTTTTGGGTAAGGCTATATCTGGTAAGTACAGTAGCAGCATTAGGTATTCAGAACTTTCTTGTTACCTATTCTCCTTCGGTTGTTGCATCTTTAATTAAGACGCTTACACGCAAACATAAACTCTACTATTTTGGTTGGGTGTGTTTGTTGGGATTAGTGTTTACGTTTTTGCAAAACCTGGCAATGATACATCAGCCTTCTTTTTCTGATGCTTTCAGTGCTTATCGTTATCAGTTTGCTTTGTTGTGGTTACCATTTTGCTTTTTTATTGTTTATGTACTGAGCATAGTGGTAGAATCGGTACTGATGGTATTTAAGAACAGGGTAGTGTTGATATGGGTAAATGTTGTGTACAGCATTGCTTTTGGTTGGGTTCACTATCTTTTTGTGCAACAAGAAACAGGGGCTATGGATACTTTATTCATGTACCTGTTGATGCTTGCATCGGCTAAGTTGGCAGTATATTCTATAGCATACTATTTCGATATGAAGAAACAGCCTATATCGAAAGTGGCAAATGTAAACAGAATCAGGAACCTGTGGGCACACATGGCTTTTTACGATGTATCGCAAATGGTTTTCCGTTGGATAGATAAGTTTGTACTGGGGTTGGTATTAAGTGCAGGCTTGTTTGCTGTTTACTTTAACGGCTCTGTAGATATACCGTTTTTGCCATTGTTATTAGGTGCGGTTGGTAGCTCAGGACTTATGCAGCTTTCCTACGATAACAGAGAAGAAGCACCTTTGCAGATACAAAACAAAACAGGACGTATACTATCCTGTATTGTATTCCCGGCATTCTTCTTTTTCTATCTTTTCAGGTACGAGTTTATAGAGCTTACATTCTCTGTGCAGTATCTGGAAGCTGTGCCTATCTTCCTGATGTCTATTCTGGTATTACCATTAAGGGCTTACAAGTTTACTACCATTTTGCAGCACAAGCATATGGGGCGCATCATTAACATCGGTGCTGTTTTAGATATTGCAATTGCTTGCGGGTTGGCATATCCGTTATATCTCAAAATGGGACTTTCAGGTATTGCGTTAAGCTTTGTTATTAGTACGTACATACAGAGCGGGTATTATTTGTATCATACAGCCAAAGTGTTGAATGTTTCAGTGATTAAACTGATGCCAATTGTCAATTGGGCTATAAAATTCATAGTTTTTGGCATTGTCTTTATAGGTTTTCGTTATCTGTTGCCAGCAGGATATAAAAAGGAAATTATATTAATTTCGGGCATAGTGTTCACTTTGTTAGCGATGCTGATAGCATTTCTGATAGAATTAAAAGCAGTGAAACGTATCTATGGCCATCCGCAAGCGAAAGTTTGAAGCAATAACTAATACGGGGTTCAGTACTAATAATACACGTACTGAAGGTGGGCGTCTTACCAATAAAGACGGTAGCATCAACTTGCGAAAAGTTGGTATGCCATTCTGGGAGCGTATCAGCATGTACCACAGCTTGCTTCGCATGTCGAGGGCAAAGTTCCTGTTGATTGTTTTTTCGTTCTATACAACGATGAATATAATCTTCGCAACCATTTACATGATGGTTGGGGTTCAACATTTACAAGGCATTATCCCGGGCAATGATTTGATGACCAATTTTCAACAGGCTTTTTTCTTTAGTTCGCAAACACTCACTACGGTTGGTTATGGGCATATAAGTCCTGTTGGGTTAGCAACCAATATTGTGGCTTCTTTAGAGTCTTTCATGGGTATTTTATCATTCGCTTTGGTTACAGGGTTATTATATGGACGCTTTACAAGACCAAGAGCGTATCTGCTATTTAGTGAAAATGTGATTGTAGCTCCACATAAGGGAAAACGAGCGCTGATGGCAAGGTTAGCAACTTTCAAAAATAATCATCTGACAGATGTAGAGGCTCAGGTTACAATAGCCATGCATGTGGAAGAAAATAGCCAGCGTGTAAGACGGTTTTATGCATTGCCATTAGAGATATCTAAAATCAATTCACTGGCTATAAACTGGACTATTGTTCACCTTATAGATGAAGAGAGCCCATTATACATGATGAGTGAAGAGGAAATAGGTAAGGCAGAGGTAGAGCTTTTATATTTCATCAAAGCATTTGACGATCATTTCAGCAATATTGTTCAACAAAGAACATCATATACATTCAAGGAAATGGTATTTGGCGCCAAGTACATACCAATGTTCCACCGATCTGAAGATAACAGCACGACTATCCTGGATTTGTCAAAAATCAGTGATCATGAAAGAGCAGAGCTTCCCGAAATGGTTATTTCAAGCGTTAATGCGTAGATTTGCAATATGATTGCATCTATGTCTTTGTCGTCACTAACACAACAGCTTTTAGAAAGAGAAGAAAAATTCAGCGCTCACAATTATCATCCGCTGCCGGTAATGCTAACCCGTGGCGAAGGTGTATATGTATGGGATGTTGATGATAACCGTTATTACGATTTCCTTTCAGGGTATTCAGCAGTTAATCAGGGGCATTGCCATCCTAAAATAATTGCTGCTTTCATAGAGCAAGCTCAAAAACTGACACTTACTTCTCGTGCATTCCATAGCGACCTGCTTGGAGAATATGCAGAATATATCACAAAGTACTTTGGCTACGATAAAGTATTGCCAATGAATACCGGTGTGGAAGCTGTGGAAACAGCATTAAAACTGGCACGCCGTTGGGGCTATGAGGTAAAGGGTGTTGAGCAGGACAAAGCGGTGATATTGGTATGTAGCGAAAACTTCCACGGACGTACATTGAATGTTATCTCTTTCAGTACAGACCCGTCTTCTAAGGCCAATTTCGGTCCGTATATGCCAGGGTATCAGGTTGTTGAATATAACAGCATACCTGCGCTACAAGAGGCATTGCAAAATAAGAATGTAGTAGCCTTTATGGTTGAGCCTATACAAGGCGAAGCAGGTGTGGTAGTGCCTGATGAGGGCTATTTGGCAAAAGTTGCGGCGATGTGTAAAGAAGCCAATGTTCTTTTCATTGCAGATGAGATACAAACAGGCCTTGCACGTACAGGCAAAATGCTTGCTTGCGATTACGAAAATGTACATCCTGATATTCTGATACTTGGTAAAGCCTTGTCTGGTGGTACAATGCCTGTATCTGCCGTTCTTGCAGATGATGAAATCATGTTAACTATCAAGCCGGGAGAGCATGGTTCTACTTATGGAGGAAACCCTCTGGCATGTAAAGTAGCCATGGTAGCACTGCAAGTATTGAAAGACGAAAAAATGGTTGAAAATGCAGCTATTCAGGGCGAATACCTGCGCAATCAGCTAACTGCACTCAACCATCCAAATATTGGTTTGGTACGTGGTAAAGGTTTGCTGAATGCAATAGTTATCAACCACTCTAATAAAGAAGCAGCATGGGATTTGTGCATGACAATGAAGGACAATGGCTTGTTGGCAAAACCAACCCATGGCGATAAAATACGTTTTGCACCACCGCTTGTTATTACCAAAGAACAGATTGACGAGTGTGTGGGTATCATTAAGCATAGTTTAGAATCAATATCATAAATGCATCTGCACGAAGAAAAGCACTTTAAGAGTTCTGATTTGATAACTGATATCGTTATCGGTATGTCTGACGGGCTCACTGTGCCTTTTGCTTTGGCTGCGGGGCTTAGTGGTGCTGTAGATAGTACAGGCATCATCATAACAGCAGGGCTGGCAGAGGTTGCTGCAGGTTCTATTGCAATGGGTTTGGGTGGTTTTCTTGCAGGTAAAACAGAAGTAGACCATTACAACGCAGAGCTTAAAAGAGAGTGGGAAGAGGTAGAGCAGGTACCTGAAAAAGAGAAGCAGGAAGTGAGAGATGTATTTGCCGAAATGGGGTTGAGTACGGAAGTGCAGAACCACATAGCAGACGAACTGGTAAAGGATAAACAAAAGTGGGTAGACTTCATGATGAAGTACGAATTGGGTTTGGATAAACCTGAGCCAAAGCGGGCCAGAAACAGTGCATTCAATATAGGGCTTTCTTATATAGTAGGTGGTTTAGTACCGCTATCTCCATATTTCTTTGTAACCAACCCCGAAGATGGACTGAAAATATCGGCTGCTATAACTGTAGTTTGCCTGTTTATCTTCGGCTATTTCAAGGCAAAAGTAACAGGACAGAATAAACTGAAAGGTGCTGTTTATGTTGCATCAATTGGTTCTGCTGCAGCCGCTGCTGCTTATATGATTGCTAAGCTATTCGACTAACGTCTGTCTTTAATTTCGGTAAGACAGTTTTCTGGATAGGCTATTTTTTCAAGATACAGGCCATGGCCTGTAACATTGAAGTATGCTTTTGTACAGTCCCTTGCTTCAATAATTTTTCTAAACTCTTCAATTGTGAAATTGCCGCGTGCTACTTGCAGTTGTGTAGCAACCAAGCCTCGTACCATACCTCGCAGAAAACGGTTTGCTTCTACAATGTATTGCAACTCTCCGTTTTGCTGCAGCCAATACGACTGCATAATAGTGCACTTGAAAGTTCTGGTTTGTGTATTGCGTTTAGAGAAGCTTTCAAAATCGGTATACTCTTTCAGTATCTCTGCTGTCTGGTTTAGTATGTCTGTGTTCAGATGGTAAGGAAAATACAGTGCTTTTTCCTGCAGGAATGGATTTTTTTTACTGTAAATCCTGTACCTGTATTGCCTGCTGATAGCATCAAATCGGGCATTCAACTCAGGGTTTTCTGCAATAAACAAAGCTTTTGCGGCTACTTTTTCGTGCAGTATAGCATTCATTTTATAAAGGAATGCAGGGTGCAGTTCTTTTTCAGTATCAAAATGGTAGAAGCTTGATAAAGCATGTACGCCTTCATCTGTACGGCTGGCACCAAAAGATATAACAGACTCGCGAAGCAGGGTAGATAATGCCTGATTTACAGCAAGCTGAACCGTAGGTATATCACCTTGCAGTTGAGAGCCGTGAAAGGCAGTGCCATCATACATTACTTCCAGAAAGTATCGAGCCATGCAGTACGTTTCAAAGCGCAATATTAGCTCTTTTAGAGGGGAAATTAATGGTGATAGGGTAATATGGTAAATCTACGCTAATATCTTATTTGGATACAGAACACATAGCAAGATTCATGAATGCTTAGCAAAGCTATGCCTAAGCATAGTCTGCACTTGTAGAATTATTTACTGAGAGTAATACTCGCAGAAGAAATTCTACATCAGGACGAAACCGCATTTCGGTTTTTGAATTTCTCAAGCCTTTTACCAATAAACCAAAATGATAAAGCCAGTATCAGGAAGAATATGCCCTTGTTTGTACTATCCCAGAAGTATTCAAAATATCTGGTGTACAGGTTGGCAAGCAATGCTATAATGCCAATATCTCTGGCAGCGTTTTCTTTGTATTTGATGCCCAGTAAAAAACTGGCTACCCCAGCAATTGCAAAAACGATTGCATAAATGATAACCTGCGTTTGTCTTACTTCAGCCCATTTTGCAAGGCTGTTATAATTGCCAAATATCGAAACGCCCCATAAGCCCGTAAAAAACATGATAAGCCCTGCCAGATAGTTTATTCGCTTGCTGAATGATACCGTGCCAAACTTCTTTTGTGTTAATGAAGCCAGTATTATCAACATCCCGAATACGCTGAATCTTACAGGATAATTCATGCCAAGAAACAAGTCTTCATGGCTTAACCAAGTACTGAAAGCACCAAACCATCCCATAGTAGCAAGTATGCCTGCCATCCAAAGTGCGTAAGACCTGACGAAACCTGCAAGTGCAAATAGCACAACAGCTATGCCCAACAACAAGCCCGAATAGTTGGGGCCTTCTCCAGTTTCTTTACTGTAATACGTCAGTGCGGTAACTGTAAGCAAACCGCCTATCACGGCATATATTTCAAAAGGCGCTGCATTAATGGTGCTTTTCTTCTTTTTAAGAAAATAGAACCAGAGTACAGAGAATACTGTAAAGAGTATGGCAATAAAAAAGTTAGTAAGCGAAAAATGCTGCTTCAGCTTTTCCAGAAATTTGTCGTCTATAAAAATGGCCGCAAATGCCAATAGTATGCAGGATAAGGCAATGAAAAAGAAGTATTGTGCAATTTGCTGTGTAGTGCTTTTAGGTTGCTCTAAAGTATCTAACAGCTCATCACCCTTCGGTTTGTCGATGTTGCCGTTTTCTACCCACTTATTAATAGTGTCGGTAAGTAATTTATAGTCGTTCTGGTCGGTCTTTAATTTCATAATGGGTTTCCAAAGATAAGTTTGGCAATTATTGTACCGAAAAAAATAAGCCTCGTGGAAAACGAGGCTTCTGTTACATATAGAGGATAAGAGAGAACGTTTTGAGTATCACCAATTTATGGTGATTAGGAGCATAAAAATATATCAAAATCAATAGATTAGCAAGATTAGTAATGCTTTAATTCCGATAATCCGTATAACTACGTACCCTAAAACTTGAAGTTATACGTAATACTTGGCAGTATCGGGAATATCGATACTTGTTTAACAGTCGCTTTCACACCCTGGTTTACATCGCCTTGTGTATCTACATACAGGAAGTATGGATTTTGCCTGCTGTATACGTTGTATATAGAGAATGCCCAGCTACCTTGCCACTTGCGTTGTTTTTTACGTTTGGGAGTATAAATAGCAGATAAATCAAGACGATGGTATGGGAACAGTCTATAAGCATTCAGATCGCTGTATTGTGGTACAACTTGTGTTTGTATGAAATAGTAGTTGGTTGGCAAGGTTATAGCATTACCTGAACCATAAATGAATACGCCTGATACAGTCCATTTTTTAGAAAGCTCATAAGTAGCAACCAACGATACGTCGTGCCTGCGGTCATACTTGGCAGGGTATCTTTTACCGTTGTTAAGGTCATTGAATGTTCTGTATGTCCATGCGAGTGTATAACCTATCCAACCCGTGAATTTACCTTTTGTTTTGTTTATGAAAAACTCAGCACCATACGCTTCGCCCTTGCCGAATACGAAATCAAGTTCAGGATCCTGAATGGTAGATGGTATATAACCCTCTCGGTATTCTACCTGATTTCTCATGTCTTTGTAGTAAACCTCAACAGATGTTTCCAGCTTGTTGTCTAACCAGTTTTTGAAATATCCTACTGAATACTGCCATGATTGCTGTGGTTGTACAATCAGTGTACTTGGTACCCAAAGGTCGGTAGGCAGTGTACTACCATTGTTTGATACCAAGTGAATGTATTGATATGCTTTACTTACGCTTGCTTTGATGGATGAGCTGTTTGTGATATCAAAACGCATATTCAGGCGTGGTTCTAGGCCACCATAGGTTTTTACAATTTCTCCGTTTGAATAAACAGTACTATCTACTCGCTTTCCGTTAAAGTCTGTTTTGTATGATATGTATGGGCCTGTTTGTCCGAAGAATGAATAACGTAAGCCAGCTGTTATACGCAACCATTTAGTAGGTTCAAAATCATCTGATATATACGCTGCACCTTCATGTGCATATTTGATTAAAGCATTGTTTGGCTTTAACTCAACAGCACCTGCCTGTCCTGATATTTGATTTGGTATAAACTTGTGGTAGGTATAAGCTACACCTGTTTTTATTTTATGGTTGAAGGATGTGTAATAGTCTAAATCGACTTTGCCATTCCAGTCGCGCACACCTGATGCCAGTTTGAATTGGAATTCATTTTGTTTTGCTGAGAATGCAAACTTATAGTCGTTATATACAGCCGTTGCATTCAGGAATAGTTTGTTATTAAACAGGTGATTCCAACGCAATGTGGCAGTACTGTTACCCCAAGGTATATCGGCGTTGAAAGACCCGCTACCGCTTGCAAATTTGAATTTATCCTGACCGAAATAACTACTAAGGTATATCCTGTCTTTTTCTGTTATTTTGTAGTTAGCTTTCAAGTTCGCATCATAGAAGTGATAACCGGAACCTGAAAATGCGCCTGTTACAAATGGTTTAACAAGCACATCAATATATGTTCGCCTGCCAGATAAAATGAATGAGCCTTTATCTTTCTTTATCGGACCCTCAAGCGTAAGGCGAGATGCAATAAGGCCAATACCGCCTTCCCCATGGTATTCTTTCATATTACCTTCTTTCATAGATACATCTACTACAGAAGATAAGCGACCACCATAATTAGCAGGCATACCACCTTTTATCAGTGTTACATTTTTGATAGCATCTGTATTGAACACAGAGAAGAAACCAAACAAGTGGCCTGTATTGTAAACTACAGCATCATCCAGCAATATCAGATTTTGGTCTGGCCCACCACCACGCACGTAGAAGCCTGAATTACCTTCACCTGCAGACTGTACACCCGGCATTAGTTGCAATGCTTTCAGGATGTCTGTTTCGCCGAATATTACAGGTAGTGTCTTTATTTTATCTGCAGACAGGCTAATAGTCCCCATCTGTGTGCCTTTTACGTTTTCGTCTCGGCGAGTATCAGAAATTACTACATCCTGCAATTTTGTTTTGTTTTGTAGCTCGGCATCTATCTTTTTACTTTCAGTAAGTGTTACTGCCTCAGTTTTGCTGGCAAAACCTGCATATGAATACGTAATTGTACATGTGCCTGCAGGTACAGTAAGGGAGTAGAAGCCATAATTGTTGGTTTCTGTTCCTTGTCCTGCTTCTTTTACAAATATAATAGCACCAATAATGGCCTCACCGCTCTCTTTGTCTTTTACATAGCCACTAATGGTTACTCTTTTCTGTGCTAATATTGATTGTGGTATGATACTGAATATGGCTATCAGGGTAATGAATGATGCAATTATCTTTCTGCTATGCATATAAAATGATGGTGTTGAGCTATTTATTTTGTTGAATTCCGTTCAAAAATGCATGTAAAATTAAGGTATGCTTTAATGCTAAACGTATCTGTCGTAAATTTGTTGGCTTATGTTAATCGCATTACAAAATATTTCATTTCATTTCGGCTCAAGAACAATTCTGGAAGATGCCAGTTGGCAGATAGGAACGGGCGAACGCATTGGTTTGGTTGGTAGCAATGGTGTAGGGAAATCTACCTTATTGAGGCTAATAACAAGAGAATATACACCTGATGCAGGTACTATTAATAAACCCAAAGATGTAACGATAGGGTTCTTTAATCAGGATTTGCTTAGTTTCTCTACAGATAATTCTATCCTTTCAGTAGCCATGACAGCTTTTGAGCGTGCGCATGAGATTGAAAAAGAAATGCAACGATTGATACAGGAGTTGGAAACAAAACCTGATGACGCTAAGTTATTGGATGATTATAGCCATGCCCTGCATGATTTTGAGGTAGCGGGAGGTTATGAGATGGAACATCGTAGTGCGGAAGTTTTGGAGGGATTAGGTTTTTCTACAGAAGATTTACAACGTCCGTACAACCAGTTTAGTGGTGGATGGCGTATGCGTGTATTGTTAGCTAAAATGATGCTACAAGCACCAGACTTACTACTGCTCGATGAACCTACCAACCACTTGGATCTTCCATCTATAGAATGGTTGGAAAGGTATTTGATAGGCTATCCCGGCAGTGTTGTAATTGTATCGCACGATAGGTACTTCCTGGATAGGATGGTGACGAAGATTGTGGAGGTATGGCAACAGGATTTGCATCAGTACAGTGGCAACTATACCTTCTATCAGCAAGAGAAGGCTGAACGTATGGAACTGCAACAACGTGCTTTTGAAAATCAGCAAGACTATATCCGCCAGCAAGAACGTTTTATTGAGCGCTTTAAGGCAAAAGCATCAAAAGCTGCACAGGCACAAAGTGCCATGAAAAAGCTCGACAGACTGGACCGTATTGAAGCCCCGGATGGCTCTACGCCGGTAATGAATATCAATTTTGACGTGGCTGTACAACCGGGTAAAATCATCTGTACGTTGAAAGACGTTACAAAACGTTTCGGAAAGCTGACGATACTTGAGAATGCAGGTGGCGAGATATTGCGAGGTGATAAGATTGCCCTGATTGGTGCCAATGGTAAAGGTAAATCTACTTTATTGCGTATTATAGCTGGTGTAGAACCTGTTGAAGGTGAACGCAAAGGCGGACATAATGTTGAAGAGAGTTTTTATGCGCAGCATCAGTTAGAATCGCTGAATGTAGAAAATGAAATATTGGATGAACTGAAGCAGGCAGGTACAGGTAAAACAGAATTGGAATTGCGTCAACTGCTGGGCTGCTTCCTTTTCAGTGGGGATGATGTTTTCAAGAAGATAAAAGTACTGTCGGGTGGTGAAAAGGCCAGGGTAGCATTGGCTAAGACTATTGCCATGAAGGGCAACTTCCTGATGCTCGATGAACCTACCAACCACTTGGATATGCAATCTGTAGAAATGCTGATTGATGCATTGAATAAGTATGAAGGTACACTCATACTTGTATCGCACGATCGTTATTTCATCAAAGAAACAGCTAATAAAATATGGTGGATAGAAGAAGGACAGATTAAGGAGTTTGTAGGTAGTTACGATGAATGGGGCGTATTTATGGCAGACCGTGAAAAACGATTTAAACAGGCAGCAGCACCAACTGCTGAAAAAAAAGAGGTAAAGCCGGTAGAGCAACCCAAACCGGTAAAGAACGATAACGAAGTAAGAGAACTACGTAAAGAACACCAAAAACAACAAAAGCAGTTTCAGAAGCTTGAAGAGCAACTGAATAAGTTGAATACAGAAAAGGCTGAAATTGAAGCACAATTATCCAATCCTGATGTTTATTCGGATAAAAACAAGTTTGCCGAACTGGATACAAAATACAAGCAACAAACATCACAGATTGATGCGCTGACGAAAGAATACGACCGCGTTTTTGAGCTGGTATTAGAACTTGAAGAAAAGATTGGTTCATAACAGGGTATTGTATTCGCTTTTGTATATAATTATCTTTATAGTAAGAATTTTTAAAACTAGTATATGCCATCATTTGATATTACCAGTAAGGTAGACCTGCAAACACTTGATAATGCAATAAACATTGCTAAAAAGGAAATAGATAATCGTTACGATTTCAAAGGCTCTCATGTTTCTATAGAGCTGAATAAGAAAGATATGATTGTAAATGTGGAAGTAGAGAGCGATATGCAGTTGAAACAGGTAGAAGATATTCTAATCACAAAATCAATGCGACAGGGATTGGAAGCCAATTCTTTTGATCTTAGTAAAGAACCGGGAGCATCTGGTAAATACATCAAAAAGACAATTCCTGTAAAGAATGGTATAGATAGGGAAATGGCAAAGAAAATTGTCAAGCTGATTAAAGATAATGGCTCAAAAGTTCAGCCTGCTATTATGGACGATATCATTCGTGTAACGGGTAAAAAAATAGATGACTTGCAAGAGGTAATTCAGTTGTGCCGTTCTTCTAGTCTTGATATTCCGTTGCAGTTTGTAAATATGAAATCATAAGAAAAGAGAAAGCCCCGATATTCGGGGCTTTATTATTTTAGAAATTGTGGATAGCATCTTTAAACAGTGGTTGCACCAAATCTTTTTCTGAAACTAAGGCATCTTTAAGGTCTATCTTCCAGTCTATATTCAATGAAGCATCTGCATAGTTCACTCCGCCTTCTGCAGATTTATCATAGAAATTGTCGCATTTATAAAATACTTCAGCAGTTTCAGATAGCACAGAATAGCCATGTGCAAAACCGCGTGGTATCAGAAACTGACGTTTGTTTTCTGCAGATAGTTCTACCCCAAACCATTGCCCGAATGTTGCACTGTCTTTACGCAGATCCACTACAACATCCCAGATAGTGCCTTCCAATGCACGTATCAGTTTTGTTTGTGCACTTGGGTTGTTCTGATAATGCAACCCACGTAACACATTGATAGTAGAACGTGCTTGATTGTCTTGTACAAATGGTATATGGCAGCCAATTACAGCTTCCAGTGTTTTGGCATTGTAGCTTTCAAAAAAATAACCGCGGTCGTCGTTAAAAACGCGAGGTTCCAGTATCAGCAAGCCTTCAATAGGCGTTTTAATCACGTTCATTATTTAGCCAGTTGTGCTATTACTTCCAGGAAGTTTGTTGTAATAAAATTCAGCTCTTCGGTTGTAAACTCTGTATGTATAGGCAGAGAAATTACACAATCTTGCAGCATATCCGTTGTTGGCAAAACAAAGTCTGCACCGCCAAATTCTTTCAGCATATTTTGTTTGTGGCATGGTACAGGGTAATAAATCATGCTTGGTATTTTGCGCTCAGCAAGCAGCGTCTGCATCTGATCGCGGTTCACGCCCTTCAGTTGTAGTGTGTATTGATGAAATACGTGTTTGCTGTATGGTGCACGGAATGGCGTAATGATATGCGCATTGTCTTTAAAAGCATTGTCATAATAATCTGCAACTGCACGTCGTGCATCGCAGTATTCATCCAGGTGCTTCAGTTTAATGCGCAATACTGCAGCCTGTATACTATCAAGGCGGCTGTTGCAACCTACCATCTCGTGATAGTAACGAACCTTTTGCCCGTGGTTAGCAATCATTTTCAGTTTTTCTGCCAGTGCATCGTCGTTGGTAAACATGGCGCCACCGTCACCATAGCAACCAAGGTTTTTTGACGGGAAGAAAGAAGTACAGCTAATCAATCCCATAGAGCCATTTTTCACAGTTCTTCCGTCGCTGAAGGTATAGCTGCCTCCAATGGCCTGTGCATTGTCTTCTATTACAGGTATTTTATGTTCATTTGCAATAGCCAACACAGCTTCCATGTTTGCACTTTGCCCATACAGATGAACAGGAACGATTGCTTTTGTATTCGGAGTGATGGCTTTTTTCAGCGCATCAATGTTCATTGTAAATGTATCTGCATCAACATCTACAAATATTGGTTTCAGGCGCAGCAAAGCCATTACCTCAACCGTAGCGATATATGTAAAAGAAGTAGTGATAACCTCATCTCCGGGTTTTACATCCAGTGCCATCAGGGCTATCTGTAATGCATCTGTGCCATTGGCACAAGGAATAGCATGTTTTACACCCAGATATTGAGCTATTTCTTTACCAAACTCCTGTACATCGGGACCGCCTATAAATGCAGTTGTGTTTATCACATTCTGGATGGCAGCATCTATTTCTGGTTTTATCTTTTCGTATTGACGCTTAAGGTCAACCATTTGTAAATTGAACATATATCGCTTTTCGGACTGCAAACCTACACCTTAGCCTTCATTCATCAAAGTATAATGTTATTGTCAAAAGACTGTTTTACCTTTTTTCTAACAGATTTTTCCGTCGTTTTTCTTGTATCTTCACGGCGTTTATAGCTGTTTTTGTATGAATAAAGCCATTGCTTCATTACTTCTTATTTGTACCCCTATAGTTTCATTTGCTCAGGACGACTTGTTTGGTAGTACAAAGTTACCAGCAAGAAAGGGGCTGATAATTGGTGTGAATGGCAATTATGATATACCTGCAGGGGATATGGCGAAGCGTTTTGGTAATAGCTTCAGAATTGGAGGTAATATTTCATACAAGACTACAAAAAACTGGCTCTTTGGTGCAGGAATAGATTTCATCTTCGGAAGTAATATCAAAGAGGATTCTTTACTGATAAACCTTAAAGATGGCACAGGTTCTGTAATTGCGCAGGATGGACAGCGCATTGGCGTAGGTAGTTTTGAGAGAGGGTACATGATTGGTGTAAATGCTGGTAAGATTATTAATCTGGGGAAAAGGAATGGAGATAATGGCATCCTGTTTTTGACCACAGTTGGTTTTATGCAACATAAAATAAACATTTATGACCGCACACAATCTACACCACAGCTAAGTAAAACCTATAAAAAGGGCTATGACAGACTTACTAATGGTGCTTTTATAGAAGAGTATATTGGTTATGCATATTTTGCTAATAATGGTCTGATTAACTTTAATATTGGTTTGGATATAACAGCAGGCTTTACCAAGGGCAGGAGAGATTACTTGTATGACGTGCAACGGACTGATGACAAGTCACGTCTAGATATTTTCTTTGGTATACGTGGTGGTTGGTATATTCCGATATTCAAAAGAAAATCTGAAGAGATATTTTTTGAATAGGCTTACGCGTTGTAATGTCTGTTGATGATACTCAAAAATGATTGTACAGTATCATTGTCTGCATCCCATTTAAAGTTGGTATTCAACCAATCTATAGCTTGTTGATTATTATCAAAATCACCAACTTCCTTTATCGTAGTATCGTATAATTCAGTATTGCTATTGAACAGTTCACTGATAAACTGGTATTTATCATTAATACCAATTAACTGTTCTATAGCTGTTTTGTGAGCCTTTGTTATCGGCTCAGGAATCTTAACAATAGGTGTAGTAGGAATAACAGGTTGTTGCTGAACAGGTAGAGTAGTAATTTCTTGTATTGGTTCTTCAGCCTTTATTGGTGTAGTATTAAATGCAACATCCGGCACATCCGTTCTGAAAGCAAGTTTGCTTTTTATCTCTGCCATGTCCGCATACAATACTCTTGTATAGTCCATCATCAGGTCTATTTCTATCAATGTTGCCTTGTCTCCTTTATGAGCAATTTCATTGATTTTTTGCAGGAGCATTTTGATGCGTTGCATGCAGTGAGGTATTAGTTTTTAACAGTTAATGTTCTGAATACATCTTCAAGCGATACAGTTTCAGTGGCAATAGCGCTGATGTTCAGATTGTTATTTAATGCCATTTGCATCACCTCTTTGCGCAGTTCATCCGGTTTATCAGTAAACAGTTTCCAACGATTGTTTCCAGCAGATTCAACTTTTTGTACGTATTTCAAGCTGCTAAGAGCAGTATGTTCTACCGCAGACTCGAAACTAACTAATACTATATCCTGTTTGGTATTGGTTTGCTGTATTTTATCAATACTGTCGTCTGCCGCAATGATACCATTGTTAATGATAATAACTCTGCTACACATAGCTTGTACTTCCTGCATGATGTGTGTAGAAAGTAAGACAGTTTTTTCTTTGCCTATACGTGTTATCAACTCTCTGATTTCAACAATCTGATTAGGGTCCAGGCCAGTAGTAGGTTCGTCAAGTATCAATACTTGCGGATTGTGCAGCATTGCTTGTGCAAGACCTACACGTTGTTTATAACCCTTAGAAAGCATACCGATTTTCTTGTGTGCTTCCTTGTTAAGGCCTGTCAGCTCTATCATTTCTTCAATACGAGCTTTCGATTTACTGCCAAGTTTATGAATGCCTGCACTCATTTCAAGATACTCGCGTACATACATGTCATAATACAGGGGATTCGATTCCGGTAGGTATCCGATAGATTGGCGTACCTGCATTGGTTGAGTGTATATATCGTGATTGCAAACTTTAATTTTGCCTGAAGTGGGAGGCAGATACCCACATATCATCTTCATAGTGGTAGATTTACCTGCACCATTTGGTCCTAAGAAACCTACAATCTCTCCCTTTTTTAGTTCAAAACTGATATTATCTACCGCTCTTTGACTACCGTATATTTTAGAAACAGCACTAACTACTATTGACATGGATGCAATTTACATAATTCTTAAAAGCATAAAAGAAAAGCCGGGTAATGATTACCCGGCTTTTTTCATATTTTATAAAAACAATACAAGTCTTATTGCTTAGTACCAGTGAAGTTGTAAGAACGTACTAAGCCATTTTCTTTTTCAACTGATTGGAACGTCAATTTTCTGGTAGCATCATCATAACTGATTGTTATATTACGACCACCATATTTTGAATCGTTATAGATAATAACGTTATTTGGATTGATTGTCGCAATGATTGTATCCTGATAGCGTTTAACCCTATAGAATCCTACTGTTGCAGGGTATTTTACTAAAAATATACGAGCAGAATCTGTCATTGGCGGTTCTTCATTCACATTCGTAATACCGAAATAACCACCAATATATCTGTCAGCAATTTTGTTTTCGCATTGTGCACCTTCATATCCAGATGGACATTTGCAAAGGTTATCAGCGCAAGTACCACCGTTACGGCAATTCAGCTTCAGGCAAGAGTCATCATTGCAGGATGTATATAATACGGTGCTGGATATGCCTAAAAATGCAACTGCCGATACAAGGGTATGTTTCCAAAGCTTCATGCTAAAAGAATCGTTTTATTTATGCCAAAATACAAAATTATTTCACGTTTTATAACGATTAGCTGTTTTTTTCTGTGCTAAAAGCATTCCAGCCCTGTGCTATCAGTTTATGTTTGTTCCCACCTTTGGTCAGCAGATTAGCACCTTCTGAAGCTTCTGTCATATAGCCAATTACGCTTATCTGCTCACTGAGGGTTATTTTCTCATAGTCTTCCTGTTTGATTGTGAACAGAAGCTCGTAGTCTTCTCCGCCACTCAATGCACAGGTTGTAGGATCCAGATTGAATTCTAGTGCTGTTTCTTTGGTTTCATCATGTATAGGTATCTTTTCTTCATATAAGATGCAGCCTTTATCGCTGTTCTTGCATAAATGTAGTATTTCAGAGCTCAGCCCGTCGCTTACATCTATCATAGATGTAGGCTTAATATCATGCTTTTCCAACCAACTGATAATATCTGCTCTGGGTTCCGGTTTCAGAATTCGGCCTACTGTATAGGCTTTATTCTGTAGGTCAGGTTGCACTCCCGGGTTTTCAAGATATATCCTCTTTTCCCTTTCAAGCAGTTGCAAACCTATGTAAGCAGCGCCTAAGTCTCCTGACACACATAGCAAATCGCCTTTTTGTGCACCCGAACGTGTTACGTATTTATCAGGAGCCACTTCTCCTATTGCAGTAATACTTATTACCAATCCTTTTTGAGAACTGCAGGTATCTCCGCCAATCAGATCTACATTGAATTTATCGCAAGCGGCATAAATGCCTTCGTATAGTTCGTCAAGAGCCTCTACAGAAAACCTGTTGGAAATACCTATACTAACCGTAACATGTGTTGGTGTGGCACACATTGCGTATAGGTCTGAAAGGTTTACTGCAATTGCTTTATAGCCCAGATGTTTAAGTGGGGTATACATCAGGTCGAAATGTATACCTTCAAGCAGCATATCGGTAGTAATAACTGTCTGCCTGCCGAAATGGTCTATAACAGCGGCATCGTCGCCAACACTAAGTAGAGTGCCTGCTTGTTTGGTTTCGTTGTTTTTAGTTAGGTGGTCTATCAGTCCGAATTCTCCTAAAGACGCTATATCTGTACGTTCTTCACTCATTTATTAAGATTGTTTCTTTCTTATCAATCGCAGCATTTCTTCATGTATTTGGCCATTTGTAGCCAGTGTTTCTTTATCAAAAACACTGTAAGCGTCACCTTCGAAATTGGTAATTCTGCCACCGGCTTCCTGCACTATCAAGTAACCTGCTGCTACATCCCAACTGCTCAGGTTATATTCCCAGAAGCCATCAAACCTGCCACAGGCTACCCAGCAAAGGTCTATAGCTGCAGAGCCCAGACGCCTTACAGGCAGTCCTTCCATAATAAACCTTTCAAATACTCTTATCGGATGTTCTTTAGAATCTGGCCATTTGTATGGGAAACCTGTTACCAGGCATGCTTTGCGGAAATCTGATTTAGTAGATACAGATATTGGTTTATCGTTCAGGAATGCACCCTTGCCTTTTTCAGCAAAGAAAAGCTCATTCATCATAGGGTTATAAACAGCACCTAATATCAGGTCTTCGTTGTGTTTAAGCCCTATGCTAACACAGCATAATGGTATACCATGTGCAAAGTTTACTGTGCCATCTATCGGGTCTATTATCCACTGATAGGGAGAGTCCTGTATCATTTCACCTACTTCTTCGCTAATGATGCTGTGGGTAGGGTAATGTTTACGGATGATTTCAATGATTCTCTTTTCAGAATGTTTGTCTACCTCTGTTACCAGATTGTTGATGCCTTCTTTGTTATCAACGGTAAAGCTACCCTGAAAGTAGTCTGAAATTATCTTACCGGCCTCTCTTGTAGCCTCAAATAGTACCTCTTTTAATGCTGTCATGTCAGAGCTTCAATTCTTTACCAAGATAATAATCTATTACCTTAAGTTTAAATATCAAATCGTATTTAGCCTTAGCCAGATTAGCTGATGCTGTATACAGATTGTTTTGTGTAGTCAGGTATTCAACTGTATTGGTCAAACCCAGATCGTAACGCTTTTGTGCAAAGTCGAATGCGCGTTGTGCGGCGTTGGCAGCCCTGTCAGCAGCATTGTATTTCTGGATAGCATTCTTTGCATCGTTGTATGCCTTATAAACATCTTGCTTCAGCTTCAACTCTGCCTGATATTTATTCAATTCTTGCGAAAGCATATTGATTTTAGCCTGCTTGACAGAATACTGTGCCTGCCAGCCATTGAATAATGGAATATTCAGGCTTAAGGAAACCGTTTGACGGAAGTTGTTATCCAATTGTTTGCTTAATGGAACATCTTTGGTCGTATAGGTACCATCGTATCGGTATACATTCAGAACTGTATCTAACACAGGTACAATATCGCCTGTAGGCTTAATGCCCGTAATATTGAAGCCCGTATATTCTTTCACCGTGCTCGACCAGTTGCTACCCAACTGTGCGCCCATTCCCAATTGCGGCAACAGAGCACCTTTGGCAGCCCAAAAGCTTTTTTGTGTTGCTTTCAGTTTATACTCAGTACTACGTATGGTGCCAAAGCTTTTAGCTGCTTGTATATAAATATCTTCTGGAGTCAGGCTCATATCCATACTCATTGCACCGATATTAGCATCAGGTACGTCTACACTGAAGGGAACCTGAAAATCAAGGTTCAATAATGCTTTAATATCAAGAATGGAAGAAGTATAGTCTGATATTGCAGTAATCAGATTAGCGCTGTCGCTTGCTAGCTGTGCTTCCAATTGTGCTACATTCAATTCAGGCAGGCGGCCATTTTCAGCAAATTTTCTGGTTTGTGCCAACTGCGCAGCTGAAAGTTCCACCTGTTTGCTGCTTACTTTCATTTGCTCTTTCGCTAGTAAGGCTCTTAAATAGCCTGTTGCAACATTCAGCGAAACATCGTTACGAAGCTGGTCTAAATCTGCTGTAGCAGCCAGATAGTTGTATTTGCTGGAGCTGATTTGGTTTCTTTTCTGAAACCAACCAAAAAGCAAAACATCTGCATTGCCGCTAAGGCTCAGGAAGTCGTAACTGTTACCTTGTACAAACTGGTTGGTCGTTGGGTCTACCGAACGGCCAAAGCTGCGGCCGAGTGCTGCAGAGCTATTTACATTTGGTAATTGCGATAGTTTATTCTGAAGATTGGTAAGCTTAGCCAATCGCTGATTCAGTTCATTTTGCTGAATAGAGATATTATGATCTAAAGCGTAATTGATGGTTTTCTGCAACGACCATACGTCTTCAGATTGAGCTTTTGCTGAAACAGTTGTGATAAGTAAGCAGAGCGTTAAAATGCGGCGCATACAACAAAAATAGCGCAAATACATAAGCCGCACATATCCAATAGCGATTTTTAACGCTTCTATTTTTTGTCTTTTTTAGGTTTTTGCTTCTTTTGGTCCTCACAAGGTGTTATCTGCGGGTCCTTGCTTTCGTCTATCTGTATTGGCAGTATTACTGTTTGCTGTTGGTTACTGCTTTGGCTCATGGCATCCAGATATTCCTTGTATCCGCCAAATTGGGCCATAAGTTGCGTACCTTCTCTTGTCAGTTCAATTTTCCCTGCATTACCAAATCCTATAACAGGACTAATCCATCCACTGGCAACCATCACATCCCATATACGTTCAATTTCCTTCAATGGCAACTTAACACCGTTAGGTTCGTAAATGTCTTTATCAATATGCAGTGCTTCTTTGTCGGCATTATTGTATAGGCTTTTCAATACAAGGTCTATCACAGCCTTATCAAGACTGCTTCTGTCCAACACTATTGTTGGTTTCACTTTCATTCTTCTGAGTACTCGCCTGTTTTTTTCCGTTGCCATGTTGTAAATGTAAATAACTCCTCTTTATTCGTGACAATACCGCCATAAATACAGATTACATAAGGCAAAACTGCTATATTTTCAGGTGTGTTTGATGTATAAAGACAACCTGTCCTGTACATTGCGTAACAAGCTGTCAATAAGGCTTGAAAATGTTTTTGGAACAGTTTTTACAGAATAGAATTATAGAAACAACGTAGCGTATGAATTTGAATAATTTCACCATCAAGGCTCAGGAAATGCTGCAACATGCGCAGCAACTGGCATTTAATAATCAAAACCCTAACATTGAAACTGCGCATCTTCTGAAAGCATTGATTGATGACGAAGAGGGCCCGGTTTCTCACTTGCTCAAAAAGAACAATGTAAACCTCAATTTTATAGAGGGCAAGTTGGCAGAGCAAATAAATAAACTGCCTAAAGTACAAGGTGGCGAACCTGCACAAACAATAAGTCGCGAAACGAATAATGTGATTCTGAGTGCAGGTAATGCTTTAAAGGAGTTTAAAGACGAATTTGTAACACAGGAACACCTGTTAATAGGTTTATTGCAGGTAAATGATGATACTGCTAAACTGTTGAAAGATGCAGGCCTTACAGAAAAAGGGCTTTTGGCTGCCATTAAAGATTTACGCAAGGGCAGTACTGTAGGTTCGCAAACTGCAGAGCAGCAATACAACTCGCTGCAACGCTATGCAAAGAACCTGAACGAGGCAGCACGCAACGGCAAGCTGGACCCTGTAATTGGCCGTGATGAAGAGATACGCCGCACGCTGCACATACTTTCTCGCCGTAGCAAGAACAACCCGATATTGGTTGGTGAGCCAGGTGTTGGTAAAACAGCTATAGTAGAAGGTCTGGCACACCGTATCATCAATGGTGACGTGCCTGATAACCTTAAATCTAAAATCATCTATGCACTTGACATGGGGGCATTGATGGCTGGTGCTAAATACAGAGGTGAGTTTGAGGAGCGTTTGAAAGCCGTAGTGAAAGAAGTAACAGAAAGCAATGGCGAATTGATACTGTTTATAGATGAGATACACACACTGATAGGTGCAGGTGCTATGGAAGGCGCTATGGATGCTGCCAACATTTTGAAGCCTGCATTGGCAAGAGGCGAGTTGAGAGCAATCGGCGCAACAACACTCAACGAATATCAGAAGTACTTTGAAAAGGATAAAGCGCTTGAGCGCCGTTTTCAGAGAGTGTTGGTAGATGAGCCCACACCTGAAGATGCGATTTCCATTCTGCGTGGTTTGAAGGACAGGTACGAAGGCCACCATAAAGTGCGCATCAAAGACGAAGCAATTATTGCAGCGGTAGAGCTGTCTCACAGATATATTACCGATAGGTTTCTGCCCGATAAGGCGATAGACTTGATAGATGAAAGTGCAGCCAAGCTGAAGCTGGAGATGAACTCTATGCCTGAAGAACTGGACGAACTGGAACGTAAAATCCGTCAACTGGAAATTGAGCGTGAAGCCATCAAGCGTGAGAATGATGAAGACAAGCTGAAAGAATTGGGTAGAGACATCTCTATGCTGATAGTACAACGAGATACACTAAAGGCTAAATGGCAGGATGAGAAAGAAATAGTAGATAAGATAAATAAGGCTAAAGCAAGCATAGAAGTGCTGAAGCTGGAAGCCGAGAAAGCTGAACGTGATGGTGACTATGGTAAAGTAGCAGAGATACGTTACGGTAAGATAAAAGAAGAAGAAGAAAAGGTACAGCAATTCAGCGCGCAGCTTGATGAAATGGACACTCAGCACAAGCGCTTGCTGAAAGAGGAAGTTGATGCCGAAGATATTGCGGAGAATGTAGCCAAAGCAACAGGTATACCCGTGCAACGGATGCTGCAAAGTGAGCGTGAAAAACTGTTGCATTTGGAAGAAGAATTGCATAAACGTATTGTTGGGCAGGAAGAGGCAATACAAGTTGTCGCAGATGCCATCCGTCGTGGACGTGCAGGCTTGCAAGACCCGCGTAAGCCAATTGGTTCATTCATATTTCTTGGTACTACAGGTGTTGGTAAAACGGAATTGGCAAAAGCACTGGCAGAGGTATTGTTTGATGACGATAATATGATGACCCGCATAGATATGAGTGAGTATCAGGAAAAACACAGCGTAAGCCGTTTGGTGGGTGCTCCTCCGGGATATGTGGGTTATGATGAAGGTGGCCAGTTGACAGAAGCAGTACGTCGCAAACCATATTCTGTGATACTACTGGATGAAATAGAAAAAGCGCATCCTGATACATTCAACGTATTGTTGCAAGTGCTTGATGATGGCCGTCTGACAGATAACAAAGGCAGGGTAGTAAACTTCAAGAATACTATCATCATCATGACCAGCAATATGGGTAGCCATATAATTCAAGAGAATTTTGCAGAGATAGAAGGCAAAGATGTAGATATGGTAGTAGAAGCTACCAAAGAGCAGGTGATGGAATTACTGCGTCAAACGTTAAGGCCGGAATTCCTGAATCGCGTAGACGATATCGTGATGTTCCACCCGCTGATGCGCAAAGAGATAAAAGGCATCATCCGCATACAGTTGGAAAACCTGCAAAAGCAGTTGTTACAACAAGGCATCAACCTGCAGTTTTCAGACTATGCGCTCGATTATCTGGTGCAGCGAGGCTTCGACCCGCAATATGGCGCAAGGCCTCTGAAAAGGGTGATACAAAAAGACATAGTGAACCTGTTGAGTAAAAAGATAATAGGTGGTGAGATAGATAAAACAAAACCGGTGATGATAGATGTGTTTGATGGTATTGTGGTTATGAGAAACGACGCGTAATAGTGGTTTTGTGATTTGGTTGGTTTTAATGGGCATCTGTGTTTACAGGTGCCTTTCTTTTGCGCTATATTTACGAAAATAAATAAGAACAATGCGCACTATATTAGCTTTGTTGGTTTCAAATTGTTTTATGACTTATGCCTGGTACGGGCATCTTAAAAAAGCTGGGGAAGTACCTTTGATAAAACTCATATTTATCAGTTGGGGTATAGCATTCTTCGAGTACCTTTTTATGGTTCCGGCAAACAATAAATACGCATTGCAGGAAGGTTATTCAGCATTTCAGCTAAAGACTATACAAGAAGTTATTTCGCTTGCAGTGTTCTGTGCATTCGCCATTTTCTTTCTCAAAGAGCCATTTAAATGGAACTATGCGGTGTCATTTGCACTGATAATTGGTGCAGTATATTTTATGTTTTATCCTTCTCGTTAGGGTCTAACTTGAGCTTTTTAAGAACAGGTGCACTGAAGTAGGTTACCCCAACTACTACCATCGTCATGATACCACCAAAAACTACGGCTGGTACAGTACCAAACCATTTGGCGGTAAGGCCGCTTTCCATTGCGCCCAACTCGTTCGATGAGCTGATGAACATGGTATTTACCGCAGCAACGCGTCCACGCATATTATCAGGCGTATAAAGTTGCAGGATAGTACCACGAATAATGACACTAATCTGGTCGAACGCACCGCCAAGTAGTAGCGCTAAAAACGCTACCCAGAAATTTGTTGAAATACCGAATATGATGGTGGTAATACCAAACCCAGCTATGCTCCAAAGCAATTTAGGTCCTGCCTTGGTTTTCAGTGGTATGAATGCCAGGAATGCAGACATTATGATGGCACCGATTGCAGGTGCTGCCCTCAACCAGCCAAAGCCTATTTCGCCCACTTTCAGAATGTCATCTGCATAAACAGGTAAAAGTGCCGTGGCACCACCAAATAGAACTGCAAACATATCTAACGAAAGTGCAGCTAACACCGCTTGTGTACTGAATACAAATCGCAACCCTTCACCAAGGCTTTTCATAATAGGTTCTTTGCCGTTGCTGTGTATGGCTTGTTTCGGTATTCTAAGCAGTGCTATGAAGGATATCAGAATTAGCAAAAACACAATTATCAGACTTGTACTGAAACCGCTTAAGGCAATTATGAAACCACCCAATAACGGTCCAACAACTGCACCCATATGCCATGCAGAGCTACTCCATATACTTGCATTAGCATAGTGCTTTTTAGGTATTGTCAAACCAAGCAAAGCAAATGTTGCAGGGCTCAAAAAAGCACGAATAATACCACTTACAAACACACCTGCATATATCAGCCATACCGTTACGTCCTTTCCTGCCATTGTCTGAAAGCTATTGGTTGCCAGCATAATGAAGAATGCAGACAATGCCAGATATGCTATCACTACTTGCAGCAGTGTTGTTTTCTTCTCCCTTTGGTCTACAAAATGCCCTGAAAAGAGCGAGAATATTATAGCAGGTATTACCTCTGCCAATCCTATAATGCCAAGCGATAACTGGTCTTTGGTGATTCTATACACAAAGTAACTTATGATGGTTATTTGCATATTCAAGGCCATAATGATGGCAAGGCGCATCACCAGATAGTTTCTGAATATGGGATAGTTTAATGTTTTATTCTTGACTAAGAAAGATATGTATGGACGCATGATGGAGCAACAAATTTAGCATATAGCATAATTGAGATGCAGATAATTCAGTTAAATTTGCTTATTCATGGCTCAAACCGCGCAGATAATAGGCACCAGTATTAAACAGGCTCTACACGAACTTCGTGCAAACAGGCTGCGTACATTCCTTTCATTGTTAGGAGTAACCATAGGTATCTTTTGTATTATAGCTGTGCTAACCGTGCTGGATAGCATGAAGAATAATATCAGTAAAGAGATGTCTGCACTAGGTAGTGATATTATATATGTAGGTCGCTGGCCGTGGATGGATGAAGGTGGAGAGTATAAATGGTGGGAATTCTGGCGCCGTCCTAGCATGTCTCCAAAAGAGTTGAGGGCAGTACAGGGAAATGTTTCTGGTGCGCAGTACGCGACATTATGTTTTACTAAGCGAGGTTTAGTAGTTAAGCATCAGGATCAGGAACTGGAAGGTATATCAGGATATGCTGTTACTGACTATTTTGATAAAGTACAGAATATAGAGATAGCACAAGGCCGTTATATGAGTGGCTCGGAGCTATTGGGTGGCAGCAATGTAGCTGTAATAGGTGATGAGGTATATCACGAACTATTTGGAAACACCAATGCAATAGGTAAAACAGTTTCTTATCTCGGCAGGCAGTTTCTGGTAGTCGGGGTAATGAAAAAAGTTGGGCAGGATATGGCAGGCTTCAATTTTGATAAGGGGGTTATATTCTCTTACTATGCCGCATCATCCCTGTTAGATACCCGCTCGCTAAACAATGACCCGAATTTGATTATTAAAGTTGCTGAAGGCAGGAGCCCTGAAGACGTGAAGTATGAAGTAGAAGGGGCATTGCGCAGAGAGCGAAAGATAAAACCCGGACAGAAGAACGATTTTGCCATGAACCAACTAAGCGAAGTATCTGCAAGATTGGATATGATATTTGACAGTATCAATATGATTGGTGCTATCATAGGTGCTTTCTCTTTAGTCGTTGGTGCATTTGGTATAGCCAATATTATGTTTGTAACAGTAAAAGAACGCACCAAACAAATAGGCTTGAAGAAAGCAATCGGTGCACGTTCGCGCAGCATACTTACAGAGTTTCTGATGGAAGCCATCACGCTTTGTATAGCAGGTGGATTGATTGGTATTTTTATCGTGTTATTACTAAGTCTTGCGCTCACTTACGGTGCAGATTTCCCTGTAACACTTTCGCTCAAAAACTTTTCTTTAGGCATAGGAATATCCGCATTGGTTGGTATACTTGCAGGGTATATTCCGGCGCGTGCTGCATCCAGGTTAAATCCAGTTGTAGCTATACGTTCAAATTAACAGCATAATGGACAAGAATAAAGTACTCATACTTGATAAAGAACAAATAGACAGTAAGCTGCAGAGAATGGCTTACGAAATATGGGAACATAACAGTAATGAAACAGCAGTTACACTAATAGGTGTTGAGACTACGGGTATGACGGTTGCGCAAAGCCTTGCAAACCGTATCAGAAAAATCAGCCCGCTGCAGGTAGATGTTTTGTCTGTAAAAATGAATAAACGCAATCCGCTTGCTGACAACATTACAATAGAAGCAGACCTTACCAATAAATCTGTTGTGTTGGTTGATGATGTATCTAATTCCGGTAAAACATTGCTCTATGCATTGCGCCCTGTGCTGGATTACAATACTTCGAAAATACTGGTTGCAGTATTGGTGGAACGCAAGCATAAAGCATATCCTTTATCGCCTGATATAGTTGGCCATACTGTGTCTACCACATTGCAGGAGCATATAGAGGTAGAGGCAACAGATGGCGAAATTACTGGTGCCTATTTGTCATAATCTTATATCAATTATTACTACAAAGAATGATTACACTCGTTATACACGGCGGCGCAGGCAATATTACTTCTGCCATGATGACCAAAGAAATGGAAGCGGAATATGATGCAGGATTGAAAGATGCATTAGATGCCGGTTATGATATATTGAAAGGCGGTGGTACATCTACCGATGCTGTTGTAGCTGCCATTGTTGAATTGGAGAATAATCCGATTTTTAATGCAGGTCGCGGTTCTGTATTTACCAAGAAGGGATTGCATGAAATGGATGCTATGATAATGAATGGTAAAGACCTTTCTGCAGGTGCAGTATCAGGTGTCAGGAATATAAAGAATCCCATTAAACTGGCGCGTGAAGTAATGCTACATTCCGGGCATGTGTTTTTGAGTGGCAGTGGTGCAGGTGAGTTTGCATTATCTCGTGGTATAGAACAAGCAAAAGACGATTATTTCTTTAATAAACAACGATACGAACAGTGGGTGAAAATCCGTGATAGTGATTTTACCCAACTGGACCACGAAGGTGATAACCTTAAAGGTGGTACTGCACCTAATACCGATTATAAGTTTGGTACAGTGGGCGCGGTTGCTTTCGATGCTGAAGGTAACCTGGCAGCAGGTACATCTACCGGTGGTATGACCAACAAAAGGTTTGGCCGTATTGGTGACAGCCCGGTTGTGGGTAGCGGTACTTATGCCAACAATAATACCTGTGCTATATCGTGTACAGGCCATGGCGAGTTCTTTTTGCGTGCTGTTGTAGCACACGATGTTTCTTGCCTGATGGAGTATAAAGGACTTTCACTGCACGAGGCATGCAATATTGTAGTAAAAGATAAGTTGGTGAAAATGGGTGGTGAAGGTGGCCTGATAGGTGTAGATAAATACGGTAATCACGAATTCTGTATGAACTCTGCCGGTATGTATCGCGGCATGCGAAACAGCGAAGGGCGAGAGGAAATAGCATATTACGGACAATAAAATAGTATACTATCATGGCATATTTTGCTGTTGCGTATCCTGAACTTACTGATAATGACTGGCAGTGGTTACAGGAAATACGTAGGCAAAATGATAGTTTATATAATGTTATTGCACCTCATTTAACGTTAGTATTTGGAATATCTGAATTCGTTAAGGAAGACTTTATTGTCGAAGTAAAAAGGCAATTGGCGGGAGCCAGGAGTATTACTTTTTGTTTTAAATGTTGTACAGTAAACAAAGACGCTTTCAGTGAAAAATACTACGCCTTTCTTGTGCCTGATGAAGGATTGAATAATTTAATAAAACTACATGACAAGCTTTATAGCGATAAGTTTATTCAACATCACCGCAAGGATATTGAATATATACCTCACATAAGTTTAGCAGATTCACAGGATAAGCTTTTAATAAAGCAGTTGGTGGATAGGGTCAATAATTCCACTGTTGAAATTAATGGTAAGGTTACATCCGTTGATATAGTTTACTATGACGGTAGCAGTCTAACTAATATTGAAAAAATAAAATTAATAGATTGAATATCTATAACCTATTTGCTTCATAGTCAAGGCTCTTAAAATATTCTCTGTCGCTCAGTAGCTTACGTTTTTGCAATTGCATCTGTATGAATGCAGTGAACGATGAAATAGGAGACAGAATGAATATGGCAACTATCAGCAGCCTTTTGAAGAGGACAACACGTCCTAATCTTTCAGGAGCTCCGGGGCCGCCTTTATCACGAATGAATTTTGACCACTTTCTGAAATTCGTTATTGCCCTGCGTTCCAGCACTATCAGGCCCGATTTCAGGTGTATTGCACCAAGCATCAGTAATTCTTTGTGTAGTAGAGCCAGTTTGTTTTCAGTCAGGTGTCTGTATATCGGCATGCCGAATCGCGATGCACGTTTCATATCCTGTTCCTGAATACCTGCTGCAGGTAACATACCCGATGCTTCTTTCTTGCCTTTAAACATCCAACGGATGACCGTAAGTACTGAAATAAGATTTGGGTTGCTGTCGGTTAAAACAATATTCCCTACAAGATTAGCTTTCAGGTCTTTGAAGTAACGCTTTACCACTTCCTGCCCATGCAGCCACATATTGCGGCAACCTATAACAGTTATTACATTTTTACCGCTTAGTATTTCGGCGTCTTTGCTCTGCAGAAAAGAACTGATAGGTAGAGAAGGATTTACAAACCAGGATGTGTATCCGAATATTACGAGGTCGTATTCTTGTTGTTTTATTTCTTGTGGCAGTGGTTTCAGCTCAACCGGTATCAATTGCACTGTTTCGGGCATCACATCAAAAAACTCATTAGGCTTCCATGGTAGCTTATATGGCTTTACAGGCTCTATCAGAGCATAGTCAATTGTTACTTTATCTTTAACATCAGACAGGATATTATTCACAATATCAAGCATTTGCCCTGTCTGAGAGTAGTATAATACGAGGACTCGGGGTTTCATCATACGACTGTAAGATACAGATATGCGTAGGAGAAACGTGCACTTTCAGGTACCATTACCAGAATACTGTCGCCTTTTTTAACCTTGTTGGTATTCATGAGCTCTTCCAGCATCATATATGCAGATGCGCTACCTACGTTGCCAACACGTGGCAGATTGTAGAACCATTTTTCGTCATTTATCTCAAGCCCTATGCTCGCAAGGTTTTCCTTGATAGGCTTTTTGAAAAACTCGCTGGACATGTGTGGCAGGAAATAGTCTACCTTGTCTGATGTGAGGTTGTATTTCTCCATCAGCCCTTTCAGAAACTCACCACCTTTTTTAACAATATGCTCTGCCAGCATCTTTGTGTCTTGCTTTACAGAGAATACGCTTTTTTTAGTCCAGTCTTCTATAGAAAGGTCGTTCCAGCCGGTTAATGAACCATCTTCATTTTTAATGGCACCTGCGTACATGCAGGTTTCTAATTCATTAGCATAAGAAATGGTTTCAAGCCATTCTATTTTATAAGAATTACCGTTTTCGTTTGGTTTGGATTGCAGCAACACCGCAGCAGCGCCATCACTCAGCATCCACCTCAGGAAGTCTTTTTCGAAAGCTATATAGCCGTTCTCTTCCAGTTTGGTCAGGTTTTCTACTTCAGGTTCAAAGCGCGAAGCATGCATCCAAGTGCTCATTTTTTCAGAGCCACAGCCAGCAGCAGACTCTGCCATACCACTTGCAATAGCCATTTGGGCATATTTCAGTGCCTGTACGCTACTACAACAAGTGCCCATTGCAGAGATAAGCTCTACACCCTTATTAATGCCCAAAGCACCATGCACCATAGAGCCGTGAGATGGTATTACTTGTTCAGGAGAGCTTGTTCCAACTGCCAGTATATCAATAGATTCAAGTGGAAGTGCTTCGTCAAAAAGACCACGGATTGCATTAGCGCAAAGTTCTACATTGCTATGCGTGCTTTTGCCATCGCGAAAAGCATAGTAGCGTGTTTTGATACCGTTATTACGCAGCACAATAGAACGAGCCTTGGATGGTTTTCCATTAACCAATCCTAGTACTTTTTCCATTTCGTCATTACTAACAGGATCGTTGGGTAAAAACTTAGATAGCCTTGTAATATAAACGGGTCTCACGAACTTTCTTTCAATTTGGGATGCAAAAATAGTCATAATATCCTGCTTTACTAAGCAGTGTGTAAAAAAATGAGGGTTTAAAACGAAAGGGTAGCGCGATAGCTACCCTTTGCATAATATTCAGTAGAATTAATTCTATTCCTGATTTGGCTGGCTCATACCATTTATATTATAGTAATACATACCTCTGTATCCGGGATAGAAACCTGCAATTTGTACTGCTTGTGTATTTGCAAGTGCCTTTTTAAGGCTTTCTACATCCGTCACTGCTATATCATCTACAGATGTAATAATAAAGCCATTCTTTATTCTTGCTTGTGCAAGCACGCTTTTGCCGGTATTTGTCACCACAACACCACCGTTTATGCCATATTTTCTTTTTTCTTCATTTGTCATAGGGCGCAGGTCTGCACCAAACAGTTTGGGTGTACCTACTTCTTTTTTCAGTTCAACACTTGTAGTTTTGGTTGCCCCGTTGCGCAGATATGTTACACTTAGTTTATCTCCAGGATGATATCTGGCAATCTGCTCTTGCAGCTCAGGAGATGTGCGAACCGGAACCCCATTGATGGCAGTGATAAAATCACCTTTTTGCAGCCCTGAGTTTTCTGCACCACTACCGTCCATAATACCGGTAATATATACACCATTTGTTTTGTCAAGTGCTAATGAGCTTATCTCCTCAGGTGTGGCATTTTTGCTGTCTATATATGTAATACCCATATAGCCCCTTTGTACAGAGCCAAATTGTACCATATCATTCACAACCTTACGTACAATATTGGAAGGTATTGCATAGGAATAGCCGGCATAAGAGCCTGTAGGAGAGGCTATAGCCGAATTGATACCTATTAAAAGACCGTCTGTATTTACCAAAGCACCGCCACTATTACCTGGATTTACCGCAGCATCTGTTTGTATAAATGATTCTACCGGCTGATTTGCCTGACTTCTGTTTATTCCTATTGACCTGCTTTTGGCACTAACAATACCTGCAGTAACAGTAGCATCTAGTGTGAGTGGATAACCAACCGCGAGTACCCATTGACCTAGCTTCACATTGTCTGAATTGCCAAACTCCATAAATGGCAGGTTCTTTTCTTCAACTTTCAATACTGCCAAGTCTGTTGCTGCATCGGTTGATACTACTTTTGCTTTAGTTGTAAATCTATCGTTGAAGGTCACTGTTACCTGATCTGTGTTAGCAACAACATGGTTGTTTGTTACAATATATCCATCTGGAGAAATTACAACTCCCGAGCCTGAACCTTGCTGTGGTGGTATATAATATTGCTGACCGAACATGCGCCCGAAAACGTCATCTGCCTGCACAGTTCTTGCTTTTGTCTCTGTTTTGATGTGGACTACAGCTTTTACAGAGCTTTCTGCAGCCGGCTGAAAATCTGCAACAGCCCCTGTACGCATGCTTCCGCTTTCGTAAGATGCGAATTTAGCACCTGTGTTTTCTGTCGTCTGTTCTCTAACTCCGAAATAAGGTTTGGGTTCGTAAAGCTTGCTGGCTGCATAAAGCGTTGCCAGAGAGGTAATTGCAGCTGTTGCTATAACTGGGAAAAGTCTTGTTTTCATATAATCTTCTACTGTTTTATGTTTCGTTCAATGCATCAAATTTATAAACAGAGATTATTATAAAACTGTTAAAAGCGTATATGTTGTCTTAATAATGTGTTATAACCGTATTGCCCAAACTGATAGCAATATTTTCTTTTGATGAAGTGAATAGAGGAGGGGTAATAAAAAGTATATTTTTCGTATAAATTCCCTACATTTGCACCTCAATTTAGAAAAATAATACAAATTCATAATTCTTAACAATGGCAGACTTACGCTATCAGCGCAACTTTGGTATTGCTGCGCACATCGATGCGGGTAAAACCACTACGACAGAACGTATCCTTTATTACACCGGCGTTAACCACAAAATAGGTGAAGTACACGAAGGTGCAGCTACCATGGACTGGATGGCACAAGAACAAGAGCGTGGTATCACGATCACTTCTGCTGCTACTACCTGCTTTTGGCAGTTCCCTACTGTACAGGGTAAGCCTACAGCAGATGCTAAGAAATACAAATTCAACATCATCGATACTCCAGGCCACGTTGACTTTACTGTAGAGGTAGAGCGTTCTATGCGTGTACTGGATGGTCTGGTTGCTTTGTTCTCTGCGGTAGACGGTGTTGAACCACAGTCTGAAACAGTATGGCGCCAGGCAAACCGTTACCGTGTACCACGTATCGGCTTCGTAAACAAAATGGACCGTATCGGTGCTGACTTCCTGATGGTTGTTCAGCAGGTGCGCGACATGCTGGGTGCAAAATCTGTACCGCTGCAGTTGCCTATCGGTGCAGAAGATAACTTCAAAGGCGTGGTTGACCTGATTCGTATGAAATCAATCGTATGGGACGATGCTACACAAGGTATGACATATACTGAAGGTGACATCCCTGCTGATATGGTTGAAGATGCTAACCACTGGAGGGCTCAACTGGTAGAAGCTGTTGCTGAATATGATGATCAACTGATGGAGAAATTCTTCGAAGATCCTAACAGCATCTCTGAAGCTGAAATCCACGAAGCTATCCGTAAAGCAACTATCGATCTGAGCATTATCCCTATGCTTTGCGGTAGCGCTTACAAAAACAAAGGTGTACAAACAGCGCTGGATGCGGTTATCCGTTATCTGCCTGCTCCTGTAGATATTGAAGCCATTAAAGGTACAGACCCTGATACTGGTGAAGAACTAATCCGCAGGCCAGATGCAAAAGAACCATTCGCTGCATTGGCTTTCAAAATCATGACCGATCCATTCGTTGGTCGTCTGGCGTTCTTCCGTGCATACTCTGGCCACTTGGATGCAGGTAGCTATGTACTGAACGTACGTTCAGGTAAAAACGAGCGTATCAGCCGTATCATGCAGATGCACGCTAACAAGCAAAACCCGATTGATTTCATCGAAGCTGGTGATATCGGTGCTGCAGTAGGTTTTAAAGACATCAAAACAGGTGACACACTGTGTGATGAGAAACACCCGATTGTTCTGGAAAACATGTTTATACCGGAACCGGTTATCTCTATCGCAGTAGAACCTAAAACACAAGCAGACGTTGATAAAATGGGTATGGCTATCGCTAAACTGGTAGAGGAAGATCCTACGCTGCGTGTTAAAACTGACGAAGACACTGGCCAAACTATCCTTAGCGGTATGGGTGAGCTTCACCTTGAAATCATCGTAGACCGTATGCGTCGCGAGTTCAAAGTAGAAATCAACCAAGGTGCTCCTCAGGTTGCTTACAAAGAAGCATTCACAATGAAGATAGAACACCGTGAAGTGTTCAAAAAACAAACAGGTGGTCGTGGTAAATTCGCTGATATTCAGTTTGAAATCGGACCTGCTGATGAAGAATACCTCAAAGAAGGTAAAAGTCAGTTCCAGTTCATCAACGATATCTTCGGTGGTTCTATTCCTCGTGAATTTATTCCTGCTATTCAGAAAGGTTTCGAATCTTGTATGACTAATGGTTCTCTGGCAGGTTTCCCTGTAGAGAGTATGAGGGTTCGTATATTTGATGGTTCATTCCACCAGGTTGACTCTGATGCGATGTCTTTTGAACTGTGTGCTAAGTCTGGCTTCCGTGAAGCTGGTCGTAAAGCAAAACCAGTTCTGCTGGAACCAATCATGAAAGTAGAGGTAACAACTCCAGACCAATACATGGGTGACGTAACAGGTGACTTGAATCGTCGTCGCGCAATGCTGGAAGGTATGGATAGCCGTAACAACCTGCAGGTTATTAAAGCTAAAGTACCACTGAGCGAAATGTTTGGTTATGTAACTCAACTGCGTTCACTGTCTTCTGGCCGTGCAACATCAGTAATGGAGTTCAGCCACTATTCACCTGCTCCTCGCAATATCGAAGAGGAAGTAGTTGCTAAAGCAAAAGGTAAAGTAAATGCTGACTAATATTGCATGTACTTTTAGATAGAATAAAGCCCCTGAATTTTCAGGGGCTTTATTATTTGTGTATGTTTCGTGTTTATACTTAAATATCACTATAAAGAAAACAGGCTTCACATATTGTGAAGCCTGTTTTTATTTAAATGTATAGGGTTATTATTGTCTTAACGCATGAGCGTTATATTGCCTTGTTTCCTGAATGTTTTGCCTGTAGCCGTTACGCCTTCAGCCATGTATACATAAACGCCTAGTGGTTGTGGTTCTCCATTGTATGTACCATCCCAACCTTGGTTGATGTCTTTTGTTTCAAACACCTTCATACCCCATCTGTTGTAGATGCTGAAATTTTTGAGTGTTGCATCACCCAGATTTATCACTTTTAAAGTACTGTTAGAGCCATGGCCAGGGCGGAATGCATTTGGTACTGCAATGATACTTTCAGGTGCAATTATCACGTTTATTTCATCTGTTACGCTACATCCACTTTCAGTTGTGCCTGTCACACTGTATTTGGTATTCACTTCTGGTTTTGTAACAGGGTTTGCAATGTCCGCTTTGCTAAGCCCTACAGATGGGAACCATGAGAAGTATGTACAGTTGCCATCAGGAGATAATTGAGTTTGCTGACCCGGATAGAGTACTATAGAGTCCGGTAATTGTATTGTCGCCTTAGGGTGCACAATTACTTTTACAAATGAAGTATCATAGCAAGAGTTGGTATCTACAGCATACACTGCGTACACCTGTGTAGAGTTAGGGTTAACATATGGGTTTGCGGATTCTTTATTACTGATAGCAAGATCCGGGTACCAACGGAATGATTTTATACTTCCGCCTTCTACATGTATCTGTGTTTTAGTTCCCGGGCATATTGCAGTATCTCCTGTCGTTTTTACAAAGTCTGCCGGGAATACAGTGATTTTTATGTCATCGCTGCTTATGCAGCCGGCAGATGTAGAAGCCGTAAGCGTCAGCGTAGTGGTCTCTGTTGCTTTAAAGATAGGGCTGCTTATATTGTCATTATTTAATGATGCGCCAGGTGTCCACTTCAATGTAAATGGATAATTGACCGGTAGTATAGATGATTTTAATTTCAGTGTATCTCCGAAACACTTTTTAGTATCATCATCAAGTTTTACAATTGGGTTAGGTTGCACCTCGATATCAAATTCTGCAGTAGAATCTTTGATACAACCGGGGAATGTAGCTGTTATTTTATACGTCGATTTACCTAATGGAGATGGCGTAATTAGAGGGTCTATTATGTTTGCATTAGAGAATACTCCCGGATCTCCCGTTGTAGACCAGTTATATGAGTATCTGTCGTCACCTTTAATATTTACCTGCACAGTTTTCCCTTCACATACTTGTGTGTCAACATTCATAAGTGTCATTCCTTTTAGTATATCAACCAATACGGTATCATATCCTTTACAAAGGCTGCCGCTTGATGTTATTATTGCAGTATAGGTAATAGATTGTTTTGTCTTAACAGTAGGCGTTAGCAATGTATCGTTGTTAAGATAAGTTGAAGGATGCCACTTCACCGAATATTTACTACCACTTGGGGGCGTTGCGTTCAAATCAAGTACTATCGGATTATCTGGACAAGTTATGGTATCTTTTAGTGCCTGGAAATTAAGCCCGGGCAGTACATCCACTGTTATAGTATCTCTATTATTGTTGCAATAAGCATTGATAGTAGAAGTAACTACATAGGTAGTTTTTTTGCGTGGTGTAGCTTTAGGATCTGCAATTGTAGCACTTGTTAAAGATGTAATAGGGTCGCCACCTGGTAGTACAGACCACTGGTAGTTTCCTCCGCCTGAAGCATTTAGATACGCAATTTCTCCGGGGCATATTGTAGTATCGTCAACAGTTTTTACAGGTCCCCAAATTTTTATTGGAATAGTGTAAGAATAATATATCATGATACCCGGAGGTTTGCAAGTAGAATCTTTTGCAGTAACTATCAGATTTTTCAATTTTCCACCGTCAGATACTTGTGGTGTCCATGAAAAACATCCACGTACAGAATCATTATACTGATTGGTATACGTTAAAGTAGAGCTTGGAATAGATGCTAAATGATTATCTTCTATTGAGTAAACAGACTCAGTATCGCTGGAAATAATATCAAAGCAGAAACTTAGTTCCTGATCAGTACACCCAAATATAGTGCCTGCGGTATAATTTCCGTTTTTTATAGTGTTTAACTTTATATCCATCTTAGGTGCAACATTATTACATGCCAACACCTGTACTTGTACATCTCGCATTATATAGCCAATCAATTTCCCATCCCTGTATTCTTTAGTTCTGAAGGTAATTATATATGCACCTGCGTCTGTAGGTGTAAAGCCGATTTGACCAGTGGCAGGGTTAATTGTAAATGTATTGCTTGTTTGTATAGGGTTTGTTGCCAGATTATATATCGGGAAACCACCGGTTGCAGGAGCAAACGTTGTAGCAACTGGTGTGCCACCACAAATTGTAACACCTGTTAAAGGCATGACAATTTCTGTAACAAGAGAATCTCCATTTCCATCCACTGCACCATTATTGTATGTGTATGGCTGATTAATACAAACATAGGGGATAGGTTTTATAGAGAAGTACGGAGATGAATTACCTTCAAAAGTTCCGGTGTTGTTAAATGTTGTTTCTACATAAAAGTATAAGCCCGATGAACCGGTAATGTTTTTACTGGTATTTCTGTTGCCAATATAAGTATAGAACTTCCAAGAGTCACATTGAAATGGCAAATCAATATCTTCATAATACCAATGTTCTTCATAACCTGGCAAAGTAGCATTTGGAGATTGGCAAGTAGTTGGATATTGAGAACACCCCGGAGAAACAGGTTTGCCAGTATTTGGCCATTTTTTCAGATTTACTGTTGATGTAGTATTTGTACATGATTCTGTAATACACAATGGTTGTGTAGCAGGTGCGGCTGGACCTGTACAATCTCTGTAAAATTTGAAGTATACTCGATACTTTGTGCCGCTAAGGTATTCATAAATGATTTCACCACCTGCTGCGTGGTTGGCTTTTGAAATATTGGGAATAAGCAACAGTATCAATGCCAGCAATCGTAGGAAACGTTTTTGATTTTTCATAGATATTCATTTGCAGTAAATAAAATCTTAAGTATTATTAGCAAATCATTAATAATAATAAAACAACTAAATATTATTAAATTGCTATAATAAAAGACATGAATATCTTTGTATGTGTTGGGTTTTAGCCAATTTTTTTTTTAAAACTCTGGGTTATTGCCAATAAAAAAGGTGTTGCAACGCAACACCTTTTTTATTGGTATGGATAAAGCTTGTTTTACCTTACAAGGGTTACATTTCCTTGCTTAGTAAAGCGTGTGCCATTCTTTGTGATGGCTTCTATTGAGTATACATATACACCCATAGCTTGTGGCTCACCATTGTATTTGCCATCCCATCCTTCTTCAATATTGGTTGTACTGAATACTTTCTGACCCCAACGATTGAAGATTTCAAACTTTTTCAAAGTAGCATCTCCTCGTTTCAATATTTTGAATGTATTGTTACTACCATTGCCTGGTATGAAGGCATTGGAAACATTCAATATGCTTTCTGAAGAAACAAATATATTAATCGAATCAGAAACTGTACAACCAGACTCTGTAGTTGCGGTAACAACATACTTAGTGTTTACATCAGGCTTAGCTACCGGATTAGATACATTGGCGTTAGATAGGCCAACCTGAGGGAACCAAGTGAAATATGAACAGTTACCAGATGGATTCATTTCATATGACTCGCCAGGGTATATGCTTACGCTATCTGGTAAGAACAATGTAGCACCCGGGAAAACATTAACTTTCACTTTAGCAGTATCGTAACACGCATTTGTATCAACAGCATACACATAATATGTTTGTGTAGTTGTAGGATTTACTACAGGATTTGCAGAGGTTGGACTACTTATTCTATAGTCGGGATACCACCTGAATGTTTTAATGCCATTGCCTGTAACGTGTATTTCAGTTTTTTCTCCCGGGCATATGCTTGTATCACCTGTAGCTTTTACGAATTTAGCAGGGAATACAGTTAGTATTATTGTATCAGCATCATTACAACCAGCTGTAGTAGAGGCTGTAAGAATTAGTTGAGTAGTTTGCTGTGCTTTGAAAATAGGATTTACTATTGTTGAATTGTCTAATGATGCGCCTGGTGTCCAATTCAAACTAAATGGATATCCAGCAGGTATAATATCAGCATTTAATTTCATTGTATCGCCTTCGCACATTGATGCATCGTTTCCAAGTTTAACATCTGGTACTGGTTGCACTTCAACATCAAATTCAGCAACACTATCTTTATTAGGACAATTAGGGTGCGTAGCTTTTACAGTATATGTAGCCTTCCCAATTGGTGATGGCGAAACAATAGGATCCATTTTATTTGGATTATCAAACAGACCTGGTATACCAGAACTTGCAGACCAAGAATATGTATACCTGCTGTCGCCTGATATTCTTGTTTGTATAGTAGCTCCGTTACAAATTGCTGTATCAATATTCTGTAATAAGAAACCATCAAGTACATCTATACTAACTGTGTCGAATGACTGACAATTGTTCTGAGAAGAGCTGATGCGCACTGTATATGAAACATCATTGTTCGCTGTACAAATTGGTGCTTCCACAGTATCGCTGCTTAAGAAGGTAGCAGGAGACCATTTATATTTATATGTTACACCTGGTGTTTTAGTAACATTCAGATTCAGTTTTACCGGATTCCAAGGACAAGTTAATGTATCTTTTAGCTGCACATATCCGGGGCCATTAATGATGTTAACGACCATTGTATCTTTATTCCTATTACAATAAGGATTGACAGTAGATGTTACTACATAGGTAGTACTAAGACCAGGGGTAGCTATCGGATATTGAATATTAGGATTATTCAGACTGGTAATTGGAGAACCTCCGGGAAGCACCGACCATTGGAAATTACCACCGCCAGTAGCACCAAGATATGCAGTTTGGTTTTTACAAACGGTAGTGTCGGCTAATGCTTTCGTAACAGGCCAGATGTAAATAGGCAACGTAAATGTCTGATATAATAATATACCTGGTGGACGACAAGTAGAGTCTTTAATGGTTAATATCAGATTTCTTAGGCCAGAGTCTGCTACTGCAGGTGTCCAGTCAAAACAACCTTTTATAGAGTCGCTTGCCTGATTAGTATAAGTTATTGTAGCATTTGGTATAGAATAATTATGATTGTCGTCCGCTATTAATATTGCAGCAGTATCTGTAGATTTCACTTCATAACAAAAACTTATCTTTTGTCCGGCACATCCGTTTATTCTGTTTGATGAATAGTCGCCACCAATGATAGAACTTGTTATTGGTGTTACAGTTGGTACTACTGCACTACATGCAAGTACCTGTACCTGCACGTCGCGCATTATAGAGCCAATCTGCAGCCCATTTCGGTATTCTCTTGTTCTTACTGTAATAGTACCCGGACCAATAACCGATGGGGTAAAAGATAGGTTACCTGTCACAGCATTGGTCGCAAATGTATTATTCACCTGAAACGGATTGGACGGAATACTGAGTGGTGGTACTTGTGATGCCGTAAGTGTTAGATTGGTTGGTGGGCTTGTACAACTAGAGCCAGTTAACGGATTTAGTATTTCGGTAGACAAAGAGTCCCCATCAGGGTCTATAGCACCATTATTATAGGTTGTGGGTTGATTAATACAAGCATAGGGGACAGGTTTGATAGAGAAATAAGGTGATGAATTTCCCTGTGCAATAACGTTATCAAACATAGTTTCCAGATATAGATTACCTCCCGGTATGTTTAGACTAAAGTTTCGTGCACTTATCCAAATAGCAAACTTCCAATACCGACATCTTGTTGGTAATTGCACAATACAGGTGTACCACCATTCTCTATAACCAGGTATTGCAGACGATGAGGATTCACACTTTGTAGGATAGCCAGAACAACCTGCAGCTACTGGCGAACCATTAGGTCTGCCATCTGGTAACGTTCCAGACCATTTTTGCATGACAACTGATGCGGAGTAATTAGTGCATGAGTCAAACATACACAAGTTCTGTGTAGCATAAGCATCAATACCATTACAATCCCTGTAGAATTTAAGGATAAAACGATAGGTAGAGTCGGTAATCCATTCGTAAACAAGTTCGCCACCTGCACAGTGGTCTGCTTTTGCCGTGTTAGGATTAGACATAAATGCCAATACCATCAGAATTAGGCCCAGTACTAGTTGTCTCAATTTCATACGATTTCAAGAGGTGTTTTGTGTATTTATGTATGTTCATACAGAAATACTGTACACAATTTATATTATTTGTGGCTATTATACTATATAGACTGTTGTAAAAGGTATAATGTTGGGTAAGTACATAAATATTACACATAGTTAAAAAAGCCCGGAATTANNTAATTCCGGGCTTTTTTAACTATGTATTCTTTTATCTCACCAATGTCACATCGCCTTTGTAAGTTTCTACATAGCCATCAGGATATGCTACTCGTATTACGTACTGATAGTTGCCTATCTCTTGTGGTACACCTTTCCATGTACCAT